>NZ_CM137003.1:0-2542408 GCF_054478435.1 Corynebacterium sp. CQ3829_602738 | reverse complement strand
CGTCGTCTCCAGTCTGTTCCTGTCTACATGTGCAATCCACAACTTCGCTCGCCCGCTCGGCGCGCTGCCACCTGCTGTTCCACAGTGTTATCCACAGGTGTGGATACTTTAGCAGCGAGGGTTGTCCACAAGGTCCGCGCGGCCTGTGGATAACTGAGTGTGAAGATTTGCACCGCCTTGACCTGCGCAGACAACGCGTTTTGGGCGAAAGTCTCAACCGGTACTTCACAGTTATCCACAGCCCTGTGCATCCCCGGGCTGTGCGATTGTGGTGATTGCTTTATTGTTACCCGCTCCGACCTTGGGCTGTCGAAACTTCGCCAGGGCCGGTTTCTGTGGATAACTCGGCGCGTCGAACGGCTGTCCACATACTGTCAGCTCTCTCGCAGGGTGCGGGGAGGATTTCCCGCCCCACCTGCGAAAAAACACACCGTTGTAATTACGGGGGTACCCGATCGCCCCAGGAAAAAGTGTGCGTGTTGATTTGGCCGGGGCGCACAAATTCGCGTAGTCTTAAGCCCGTCTTTACGTCGGGTGCACCGGCGTACATCTGAGAGCACCGCCCCCGCCGGGCACCGGGCCGCTTGACCAAGGCGAGCTGGCGAAGGCGCTGCACGCGAACTGCGCTCCAGTTTCGGAGCCGAACCGCAATCTCAACGCAACGTTTCACATTTGGAACGGCCACTTCCCCGGGAGGCTTTGACGAGCCGTCGGCTGTTCATGACCGCACAAGGAGTCCACCGTGTCTAAGCGGACTTTCCAGCCGAACAACCGTCGCCGCGCACGCAAGCACGGCTTCCGTGCCCGCATGCAGACCCGCGCCGGCCGCGCCATCGTTTCCGCGCGCCGCAAGAAGGGCCGCGCAAAGCTGACGGCATAGCTTAAAACCCGCGCGTGTTACCCCGCCCGCACAAACTTTCTTCCTCCGCAGACTTCAAAGCTGCGATGAGGAAGGGTGTGCGCGCGGGGTCTCGCACGTTAATGGTGCATCTGCACCAGCGGAAAGACCCCGTCATCCAGGGCGGGCCGCGCTTCGGGCTGGTGGTGTCCAAGCAGGTGGGCAACGCCGTGACGCGCCATGCCGTGTCGAGGAAGTTGCGGCATGTGGTGGTGGAGCGGGAGCTCGTCGATAAGCTTGAGCGCTCCTTCGACGTGGTGATCCGCGCCCTGCCACCCGCCGCCGCCGCAACGAGCGACGAGCTCGCGCGCGACCTAGAAAAAGCCCTGGACAAAGCGCAGAAGAAGCGCTAATGGCCTACTTCAACTTCGCCGGTGGCGAAATCCCCGCCGCGAAGGGGCCCGCGGCGAAACTGCTGGTGGCGCTGATTCGCGGTTACCAAAAGTACATCTCACCCCTTAAGATGGGCGGGACGTGCCGTTTTATGCCAGTATGCAGTGCGTATGCGCTCGAAGCCGTGTCACGCCACGGAGCGGTGCGCGGCGGCGCAATGGCCGCGGCCAGGCTGTGCAAATGCGGGCCCTGGCACCCCGGCGGCTACGACCCAGTGCCGGGCAGCATTGAAATGAGTGAGGAGTAACACCGAAACGTGCTGAATTTCATCTATTGGCCGATTTCCTGGGTGCTGAGGTTCTGGCACGAGGTTCTCGGCTTTGTCATCCCCAAGGATTCGGGCATCTCCTGGATCTTGGCCATCGTCCTGCTCACCTGCACGGTGCGCCTGCTGCTGCTCAAGCCGATGGTCAACCAGATGCGCTCCACGCGCAAAATGCAGGAGATGCAGCCGCGGATGCAGGAAATCCGCGAGAAGTACAAGGGCGACCAGCAGAAGATCGCCGAAGAGACGCAGAAGCTTTACCGCGAAAACGGCACCAACCCGCTGTCGTCTTGCATCGTGCCGATCGTGCAGCTGCCCATCTTCATCGGCCTGTTGCACGTGCTGCGCTCCTTCAACCGCACCAGTGAGCTGGGTATGTCCGTGGAGGAGAACCGCTCCACCGCGAACTACGCCTTCCCGGCGGAAGACGTGCAGTCCTTCCTGGACGCGGACTTTTTCGGCGTGCCGCTGTCCGCATACATGTCCATGCCGCAGGAGGCCTTCGCGGCGTTCGGTAACGCGGATCTGACCCGCGCGCAGATCATCGCCGTGTGCCTGCCGCTGGTTCTGCTGTGTGCGGCGTTCACGCACCTCAATGCCCGCATTATGGTCAAGCGCCAGGAGGCCCGCAAGGCCGCCGGCAAGGGCCCGAAGCCGCAGGGCGAGATGGCCGAGATGATGCAGTCCCAGATGGGTCTGATGAACAAGATGATGATGTGGTTCTTCCCCGTCATGATCCTTGCCACCGGCGTGATCTGGCACATCGGCCTGCTGTTCTACATGCTCACCAACAACCTGTGGACGTTCTTCCAGACCATGTGGCTGAACAACAAGATGGACAAAGAAGAGGCCGCCGAGGAGGCGCGCAAGGTGGAGCTCAAGCGCACCACCGCCCCCGCCCCGGGCGCGCGCACCAAGGACCGCCGCACCAAGAAGCAGCGGAAGCAAGGTAAGTAACTTTCTGCTTATCGACGAACAAGTCCCGGCCCGTTTTCGGCCGGGACTTTTTCATGTCGGCGGGCCGACTACAGTGTTGTGCATGTCGGATACCTCCCCTGCAGCCGCAGCCCAAGTTTTCGGAGAACGCCTCGGATTGGCCGAGGCCTACCACCGCTCTTTGGCCACCACGGCCGCCGAGCGCGGCTTCATCGGGCCCAAAGAGGTGGACCGCCTGTGGGAGCGCCACATCCTCAACTGCGCCGTGATCGCGGAGGCGTTCGAGCCCGGTCTGAAGGTGGCGGACATCGGCTCCGGCGCGGGCCTTCCCGGCATCCCGCTGGCGATCGCGCGGCCGGACCTGTCCATCACGTTGATTGAGCCGCTGCTGAAGCGCTCCACCTACCTGGGCGAGGTCGTTTCCGAACTGGGCCTAGACAACGTGACCGTGGTGCGCGGGCGTGCCGAGGAGCAGCCCAAGGCGGCTTTCGATGCCGTCACCTCCCGCGCCGTCGCCCCGCTGGGTAAGCTCGCCGGGTGGTCCATTCCGCTGCTGCAGGGCGGCGGGCACATGATTGCGATGAAGGGCGAATCCGTGGCCGAGGAACTCGAGCGCGACGCCAAGGCCATTGCGAAGGCCGGCGGCGTTGAGGCGGAGATCTTCACCGTGGGCGAGTCCGTGCTGGACCAGCCCACCACGTTGATCCGTATCCAGCGCAGAAAGAAGGGGGCGTAGATGGAAAACTACGACGAGACTCCTGTGATGGAGGCGGCGATGCGCGCGGCGCGGGTGACGTCGAGAAGCGAAGCGCTGCCGAAGCCGGACCAGCCGCGCGTGATCACCGTGGCCAACCAGAAGGGCGGCGTGGGCAAGACCACCACCAGCGTGAATCTGGCGGCCGGGCTGAGCAAGCAGGGCCTGAAAGTGTTGGTGATCGACCTGGACCCGCAGGGCAACGCGTCGACCGCGCTGGGTGCGGAGCACACCTCCGGCACCACGTCGAGCTACGAGCTGCTCATCGGCGAGGCCGAGGCCTCCGACGCCGTGCAGCCGCACCCGGACAACCCGAACCTGTTCTGCATCCCCGCCACCATCGACCTGGCCGGCGCGGAGATCGAGCTGGTGTCCATGGTGCGGCGCGAGTACCGCCTGCACGACCAGATCCGCCGCGGCTTTTTGGACGAGCACGGCTTCGACTACGTGTTCATCGACTGCCCGCCGTCGCTCGGGCTTTTGACCATCAACGCGATGACCGCGGTGGACGAGGTGCTCATCCCCATCCAGTGCGAGTACTACGCGCTCGAGGGCGTGGGCCAGCTGCTGGGCAACATCGGCATGATCCGCGAGCACCTGAACAACAACCTGCACATCTCCGCGATCGTGCTGACCATGTACGACGCCCGCACCCGCCTGGCCGCCGACGTTGCGGACGAGGTGCGCGGCCAGTTCGGCCAAGTGGTGCTGAACAACGTCATCCCCCGTTCCGTGAAGGTCTCCGAGGCGCCCGGCTACGGCCAGACCGTCATCGACTACGACCCCGGATCCCGCGGCGCCCTGGCCTACTTTGACGCGGCGAAGGAGCTGGCCACCCGCGGCGACTACCAGCCGCACCCCACCACCGGCCCGATCGGCGTGAGCCCCGAGGTCTACAACCAGCTCGAGGAGGAGTAATCAATGGCAGAACGCAAGGGCGGCCTCGGCCGCGGACTGGCGGCGCTCATCCCGTCGGCGCCGTCGGACATCGACAAAAACGGCAAGACCCCGGGCATCGGCGGCGGCGCCTCCGACGTGATTTTTGGCAAGCAAGCACCCAAGCCTGACGACGCACCAAAGGGTGCCCCCAAGAAAGTCCAGGGTGCCCCGACAGTGTCCGCCAAGCGCGACAAGGTGATCCAGCCCGTGCCGGTCGGCGCGCGCTACCAGGAGATCCCGGTCGGGCAGATCATCCCCAACCCGAAGCAGCCGCGCCAGGTCTTCGACGAGGACGAGCTGGCCGAGCTGGTCCACTCCATCCGCGAGTTCGGCCTGCTGCAGCCCATCGTCGTGCGCGACACGCCCGAGGGCTTCGAGCTCATCATGGGCGAGCGCCGCTGGCGCGCGTCCTCCAAGGCCGGCCTGAAGCACATCCCGGCGATCGTGCGCGAGACGTCCGACGAGGACATGCTGCGCGACGCGCTTTTGGAGAACATTCACCGCGTCCAGCTCAACCCGCTCGAGGAGGCCGCCGCCTACCAGCAGCTCCTCGACGAGTTCGGCGTGACCCAGGAGCAGCTCGCCGACCGCCTGGGCCGCTCGCGCCCCGTGATCACCAACGCGATCCGCCTGCTCAACCTGCCCGTGGGCGTGCAGCGCCGCGTCGCCGCCGGGGTGCTTTCCGCGGGCCACGCCCGTGCGCTGTTGGGCATCAAGCTTGGCGACGGCACCGCCGACGCCCAGGCCCAGCTTGCCGACCGCATTGTCGCCGAGGGCCTTTCCGTCCGCGCGACGGAAGAGGCCGTGTCTTTGATCAATTCGAACGGCAAGGTGCCGGATAAGCCGAAGCGCCAGCCCGCCCCGCAGCCGGAGTACCTCACCCGCGCCGCCGATTCGCTCGCGGACATCTGGGACACCAAGGTGTCGGTGACCATGGGCAAGCGCAAGGGCAAGATCGTGGTCGAGTTCGGCGACAAGGACGACTTCGAGCGCATCATGGGGCTCATCCAGGGCACCGACTAGCTAGGCGTGCTTTTCCTCCCGCAGCAGCTCCTTGAAGGAGTAGGTGCCGGTGGGCCGGTTGTCGTGGTCGAGCAGGTAGAGGCGCTTGACGGCCACCACGACCGCTTCGGCGATGGCGTCGCGCTCGTTGGGGTCGGTGAGCACGGCTAGGTCCCCCGGGTTGGTCAGGTAGCCGGCCACCAGCTCCACCGACGGCATCCGGGTCATGCGCAGCATCTCCCAGGTGCGGGCGTGGTTGCGGCAGTTCTGCAGCTGGGTGCGGGCGGCGACCTCGCGCTGGATGTAGCCGGATAGCGTCTCCCCGGTCAGCGAGGAGCTGCCCTTCTCGGAGCCGAAGTAGAAGGTGGCCACGCCGTTGGCCTTCTCGTTCTGGTAGGAGTCCAGGCGCAGGGAAATGAGCAGGTCCGCCTTGAAGCCGTTGGCCAAGTCGGCGCGCTGCTTGTTGGAGGGGTTGTCGCCGCGGGGTCGCGACAGGATGGTTTCCATGCCGGCGGCGACCATGCGGCCCTCGATGCGCTGGGCCAAATCCCAGAGGATCTCTTCTTCCGTGATGGGGCCGTACGGGCCGTCGACGACCAGGCCGCGGTCGGCGCCGCCGAGGTCCGGGTCGATGACCACGCGCTTGCCGGTCAGGTTCGGGCCGGCCTGGCGCACGGTCTCACGCTCGCGGATGGCCTGCGCGGACCCGCCGGTGATGCGGCGGCCCAGAAGCGACAGGGCGTGGAGGGTGTCGGGGCCGCACACGCCGTCGTCCTCCAGCCCGGAGTTGAGCTGGTAGTTCATCAGCGACTCGTAGGTGCGCGGCCCGAAGCGGCCGTCCACCCGGTGCGGGTAAAAGCCCAGCTCGTGCAGCTGGGACTGCAGCTGCCCGACGTCGTCGCCGACCATTTCCTGGCCGGGCTGGTAGCTCAGCACGCGCGCGCCGAGGGTGTAGGACGCCTCGCGCAGCTCGCGCAGCGTCGCCGCGTCGATGGTCCCGGTGGGCACGATGCCGCGGGATTGTTGGAAGGCTTTGACGGCTTCGCACAGGATGTCGTCGTAAAGCATCTCGCTCTCGGAGAAGCGCCGGGTGGAGTCGATGTCGCCCTCGTAGCCGTCTATCAGGCCCAGGCGGGCTAAGGACATCCGGACCTCGGCGACCCGTGTGCTGGAGTCGCCAACGCGCAAAATGTCTTGCATGCGGGCCTTTCTAGTTGGATGGACAGGGTCAGTCTACGCGCCGCTAGAGCTGCGCCTGAATCTTGGAAACGATCTCGGATTTCGGGCGCACGCCCACGAACTCGTCGACCTTCTTGCCGTCTTTGAACAGCATGACGGCGGGGATGGACATGACCTGGAACATGGCGCCGAGCGCGCGCTCGTTGTCCACGTTGACCTTGGCTACCTTGACTTGGCCGTCCATTTCCTGGGCGATCTCGTCGAGCAGCGGGGAGAGCTTGCGGCACGGCCCGCACCACTCAGCCCAGAAGTCCACGAGCACCGGGGTGTCCGCCTCGATGACCTCGTTTTTGAAGGTTGCTTGGGTCACATCAACTGGTGCGTTCATGCGGACAGTCTACAGCGCCGCCAGGTAGTGCTGTGCGTCCAGCGCGGCGCGGCAGCCGGCGCCAGCGGCGGTGATGGCTTGGCGGTAGGTCTTGTCCACCAGGTCGCCGCATGCGAACACGCCTTGAACGCTCGTGCTTGTCGACGGCTCCGCCACCTCAACGTAGCCCCCCTCGTCAACGGCGACCTGGCCGTCCAGGAACGCGGAGCGCGGGTCGTGGCCGATGGCGACGAACAGCGCGGTGGCGTCCAGCACGCTCTCCTCGCCGGTGACAACGTTGCGGATGTTCAGCCCGCCGACCTTGCCGTCCGCCTCCACCACGGAGTCCACCACGGTGTCGGTGAGGAACTCGATCTTGTCGTTCTCGCGGGCGCGCTCGAGCATGATCTTGGAGGCGCGGAAGTTCTCCGAGCGGTGGATCAGGGTGACCTTGGAGCCGAACTTGGTCAGGAAGGTGGCCTCCTCCATGGCGGAGTCGCCGCCGCCGACGACGGCGATGTGCTGGTCCTTGAAGAAGAAGCCGTCGCAGGTGGCGCAGGTGGACACGCCGCGGCCGGTCAGCTCCGTTTCCCCCGGGATGCCCAGGTGGCGCGGGGCGGCGCCGGTGGCGAGGATGACGGCGCGGGCTTGGAAGACCTCGCCGTCGACCACGACCTTCTTGATGTCGCCGGAGAAGTCCACGGAGTCCACCAGCTCCTGGCGCAGATCCGCGCCGAACTTCTCCGCCTGGGCGCGCATGTTGGCCATGAGGTCCGGGCCCATGATGCCGTCTTCGAAGCCGGGGAAGTTCTCCACCTCGGTGGTGTTCATCAGCTCGCCGCCGTACTCGTAGCCCTCGAACACGAGCGGCTTCAGCTCCGCGCGTGCGGCGTAAAGGGCGGCGGTGTAGCCGGAGGGGCCGGAGCCGACGATGATCAGGTCGTGCACCTCGTCGGTGCTGGTGGTGGCGGCTTTGGGCGCCGGTGCCGCATCGGTTTGCGGGGTAACAAAGTTGAAGCCGGGGGAAGTCATGGTTGCAGATCTTAGCGCGCCGGCGCCGCCTCCCCTATCGCCGCGGCGACGGCCTCGCGCGCCCGGTAGCGGCGCGACTTCACGGTGCCCGGCTGCACCCCGAGTTCGGCCGCGGCGTCGCCGACGCTCATGCCCGCGACATCGATGAGCCACAGTGCTTTGCGCTGCGCCTGCGGCAGCACCGCCAGGGCCTGGCGCATGGCCATGGTGCGCTCCATGTTCTCCATGGGGTTGTAGGCGAGGTACTTGTTCGCGTCGATGTCCACGTGGTCGTTGTCGTCCAGGCTGTACTGGGCGCCGGCGCGGCCGTCCTTGCGCTGGTGGTCTATCGCCGCGTTGATGGTCATGCGGTGCAGCCACGTGGACAGCTTCGCCTCCCCGCGGTAGGTGTGCAGGCTGCGCGCCGCCTTGAACAGGGCGTCCTGGACGATGTCCTGCGCGTCCTGCTCGTTGCGCGCGAAGTTGCGGGCGGCGAAGTACATGCGCTTGCGGTGCCGCCGCACGATGAGCGTGAAGGCCTGCCGGTCCCCTCCCAGGTAGTTCGCCACCAGCTGCCGGTCGTTGATGTAGTCCATTGTCCCCCCAAATTTCAGTTGCCCCCACTATGCCCCGGCCCTAGTCCCCCTGACTAGGGCCGGGTGCGCATTTCAGTGGACAACCACGCGACCCACCAGCGAGACGTTCTTCACATCCGTCTCGCCGTCCACCTTCAGCACCACGCGCAACAGCGGTTCGTTGGTTTCCACGTCGGCGCTGATCTGGCCGTTCCGCAGCTTGCCCTCCGCGATCACGGGCGGGTGCGCGGTCTCCTGCTCTGCCGGCACGCCGTAGAGGGTGTAGTTGGCGGAACCGGAGGCGTCGATAAGCACTTGCTCGAGCGTGAACGCGGAGCCGTCCTCGGGGGCGAACTGCATGGAGCTGTCGTCCAGGACCTCCATGTCGAGCGGGCCGATGACCACCGGCATGCGCGCGTCGCGCGTCGTGGTGGTCGGCGCGGCGGACGGGCGGTCCACCACGTCCTCGCCGGAGACGAAGTCCACCAGGTAGGTGGTCAGCACGCCCACCAGCACCGCCGCGATCACCGCGGCGAAGGTGAGCAGGCCAATCGTCGCCGGGCCCATGGTGCGTCCGCCGAAGCCGCCGCGCAGCTCGTCAGGGTCCTCCACGTGCTCGGCCACCGGCTCGACCGGCTCGTAGATCTCCACCACCGGGATCTCGTCCGTCGGCGCGTCCTCGTTGGGCACCGGCAGGTTCGCCGCCTCGTAGAGCGCGCGCTCGATGTCGCGGAAGGCGGCCTGGTCCACCGCGTCCGCGTCCACGAGCGCGCGGGTGCGGGCGGTGACGTCGTCCAGGTCGTCGGAGCTGACGTTGCTGGTCAGAAGCGTCAGCGCGGAGGCGAAGGACTCCGCGTCCGTGGCCGGGCTGGCGTCCGGAAGCACCACCGGGAACGCCAGGCGGACGTGCCCCTCGTGGTCGATGCGCAGCTGCTGGCGGTTGTCCAGGCCCAGCGGCACGTCCGCCTCGTGCGCCGCCGCCATCGCGCCGGCCAAAGGCGCCAGCGCGTTTGCCACGGCCTCGGTGTGCAGCGTCTGGCCGGATTCCGCCACGGCCTTGACCGAGGAGCCCTCCACCCAGTCCGCCACCACCAGGGCGCCGGAGCGGTAGGACAGGATCTCAATGCTCTCGGCCACCGCGGGCAGGTGCAGCTTGGCCATCTTGCGGGTGCGCCGCGCCACGCCGGCGGCCTTCAGCGCCGCCTCGCGCGGGGTGGCCGGGGCCATCGGGGCGGCGCCGGTGGTGTCCACGAACGTCAGCGCCACATCTCTGCCGGTGGCCACCTCGCGCGCCTGCCAGAAGCGCGCGCCGGTGGAGGCGCCGTGGTCGCGGATCAGGCGGAAGCGCCCGTCGGACACGCCCGCACCCGGCACCAGGCGCGGCCCACGGACCACACCGGCGGACATCGGCGGCGGCACCGGGGAGGCGTTGAAGGTGTCGGAGGCGAGGAACTGGTTGGACACGTCGCGCGGGTCCGCCTCGCCCACCTCGAGCGCGCGGTCCTCGTCCGGGCGGATGATGCGGCTCATGCCCGGGATGCGCTGCAGCGCGCGGCCCAGGTTCTGCACCTCGGGCAGCTTGGAGCGCGACAGCACCAGGCCGGTGACCACCAAAAACAGCACGCCGAGCATGACGACCTCGATGAGGTTGCCCAGGCTGGGGGCGCCGATTAGGCGTCCGAGGGCCTCGGGCAGGTGCAGGCCGGCGACGTCGCGAAGCAGCCAGCGCACACCGAAGATCACCGCAACGCCGACAAGCGCCGCTGCCACCGCCCAGATGGAGGTGCGCAGCACGTCGCCGGCGCGCAGGGTGCCCAGCTTGCGGCGCAGAAGCAGCGCGCCGATGAGCGCGCCGGCGACGAAGCCGAAGCCGTTGGCCGCGCCGAGCAGCACCACCACGTGGCTGGGGTCTTGCGCGATGTACGGCGCGAGGGCGGACAGCAGGATCTTCGTGCCGGTGATGCCGGCGATGATGAACGTGGGCGTCCACGCTTCCTCGCGGGCGTAGAACACGCGCAGGTGCAGCATCACCAGCGCGTACGGGATCAGGGTGAACGAGGACGCGGAGATGGTCATGCCGAGCAGGTGCGCGGCCTCGGGGCTGAACGAGCCGTAGGCGAACAGGGCGTGGGCGATGTCGGGGCCCAGCGCCGTCATGAAGATGATGATGGGGATCAGCGCGATGAACGTCAGCTTTGTGCCCATGGTCAGGTCCGCCACCACGGCGGCGTCGTCGCCGTCTGCGGCGTTGCGGGACATGCGCGGCATGATCGCGGTGAGCAGCGTGACGCCGATGATGCCGTACGGCATCTGCAGCAGCATCCAGTGCTGCTGGTAGATGAATTGCGCCGCCGCGTCCGCGTTGAACGCGATGCGGGAGGTAATGACGTAGCCGAACTGGCTGATCGCCACGTAGGTGATGATCGCCAGCGCCATGCCGCCGAACTGCTTCAGGCGCTCGTCGATGCCCCACAGCGGCCGCAGGTCAATGCCCAGCTTGCGCAGCGCGGGCAGCATGATCAGGCACTGCACCACCACACCCGCCGTGGTGCCAAGGCCCAGCAGCAGCACGTGCGGATTGCTTATCGACGTCGGCGCGGCCGGGTTCAGCTGCCCCGGCAGCGCCATATACGCCACGAGCACGGCGATGGAGACGATGTTGTTCGCCACCGGGGCCCAGGCGCCGGGCCGGAAGTGCTCCTTCGTGTTCAGGATGGCCATGAACAGGGAGAACATGCCGTAGAAGAAGATCTGCGGCAGCACCAAATACGCGAACGAGGTGGTTTGGACGAGGTTGCCCTGCGAGTCTTCGTCCATCATCATCCTGGTCAACAGCGGCGCGGCCGCCACGGCGACGACGGTGACCACCGTCATCAACGTCAGGGTGAGCGTGAACAGGCGGCGGATGAAGGCCGCGCCGTTGTCGGCGTCTTCCTTCTCCGCGCGCACCAGCACCGGCACCACTAGGGCGGTGAGCACGGAGCCCAGCACGATCTCCGTGATCAGGTTAGGCAGGGTGTTGGCGGTGTTGAAGGACGCCGCCACCACTTCGCCGAGCGCCGCGCCGATGAGCACGGTGCGGATAAACCCGGTGATGCGCGAGATCAGGGTGGCGACGGCCATGGAGCCGGTGGCGCGCACGACCTTCTCCCCGCCCTCGGCGGCGGGTTCTTCCTCGGCTGCCTGGGGCTCGGCTACAGCGACTGCCGCCGTGCCTGCGGCTACCGTGTCGGCGGTCTGCGGCGGCGCGATGGTCTCGCCCTTGGGGCTGGTGGTCAGCAGCGACTTATCCGGCGCGCCGTCCTCGAGCTCCTCGCGCGCCGGTTTGGTTTCGCGCGGCGCCGGCACCGGCGCTGGCGGCGCTGGCGTGACAATGCGCCGGCGCAGTCCCTGTTCCGTCACTTGGTTCTCCGATTCTTACGTCTGCTGGCTTCTGGTTCTGTGTCGCTGTCTTTCGGCGGGCTGCCCCGCGCGCCGCGCAGCGCGATCACCACCAGCAGCCCGGCCAGCACCAGCGCCGCGACGGCCAACCAGCGGCCCACCGTGAACCGCGTGGTGCGCACGGCGATGTCCACCGGCTGCGAGATCGGCTGCCCGTTCGAGCTGGCCAGGTACAGGTTCAGATCCGTGCTGCGGGACGTCTCCGGCAGGTCCGCGGTCATCTGCACCGTGACCGATCCGCGCGCCGGGATGCGCAGCACCCCGGGCACGTGCAGGCGGGCGTCCGCGGGCCCGGAGAAGTTGATGGAGGTCTCCACCGGCAGCGGCAGCCCGTTGCGGGCAACGATGAGCAGCGGGCTGGAGTTGGAGGTGCGCGTGTAGACGTTGCCCGGCGGGATCAGGTCCACCGCCGAGCGCAGGTCCCCCAGCGCCGCGCGGGAGGCGCCGAGGCGTTCGCTGGTGGCCTCCACCGCGTCGCTGTAGCGCGACATGGAGCGGCGCTGGCCCACCGAGAGCGCCTGCAGCAGGTCCCGGCGCAGCGGCAGGGTGAACCCGTACCGCGTCAGCGCAATGCCGGGATCCGGCACCATCAGCCCGGTCAGGTCGTTGATGAACCCGGCCTGCTGGGTCACCTGCAGCACCTCCGCGTCGGTGAACGCGGTGGGGTCCGTGTGCTCCCCTGGCTGGCCAGCGGGCGCAACATCAGCTGGCGCGTCCAGGTAGGTGCCGAACGCCATCGGGTGCGCGCCGGCGCCGGTGACCAGCTCCGCCACGGTGCCCAGCACGGCGGCGGCGGTGTCCGCGTCCCAGTTCGCGGGCGGGGCGACCAGGATCGGCTCCGGTTGCTCCTCGGACTCCCCCGCCACCCAGGCGGATTGGGCGGCCAGGCGCACCGCGGCGGCGGCGTTGGTGTCGCGGGCGGCCTTGGAGTCCACGGCGTAGTTGTAGCGCAGGTTCTCCTCTGAAAAGCCGGTGGTTTCGGGGTCCACGCCGGTGGCGGCCAGCACGGTGGCCAGGGAGGACTGGTAGCCCACCGTCATCACGCCCGGCGCGATCCAGCCGTAGTCCCTGCCTGGCGCGGCGGCCAGCACCCGCACGGGTTGCTCCGGCGCGGGCGCGGCCGTCCCGGAGAGGTCCGCCATGTCCGCGCGCTCCAGGGCACTTTCAGCCCCGTCGTGCTCTTCCTGCACGCCTGCCGCCTCCGCGCGCTCCCACGCGGCCTGCATGCCTTCGTCCATGACGGTGGAGCGCAAGTGGTCCGCCCAGCCCAACGCCGGCGCGGTGCCGTCCTCGACGTAGCCCGTGCCTGTGACCACGGTGTTTAGCGTGCCGGCGGTGCCCAGCACGCGCTGCAGCACAAACGGTCCGCGTTCCACGGCCTCGCGCATGAGCCACTTGTCGCCGGTGCGCGCCACGGCGTTCAAGTCCGCGTTCGCCCATGGCAGGGACACCACGCAGCCTGTGGCGGCGATGTGGCGCACCTTGTCCAGCCACACCTTCGCGTCGTCCGCGCCGGCGCCGGGTTCGCCGTCGGGGTCGTCCTCGCCTCCCCAGGAGTCGCGCAGGCGTTTCGGCTCCTCCACCACGGCGGGGCGTTCGTCGTCGACGGTGTAGCCGTGCTGCATGCGGTCCACGGTGTCCACCAGCGCGGGGTCCAGCGCTACACAGGTGGCGTAGCCGACCTCGGGCGTCTGCGCGGCCTCGATGTACTGGTCCACCAGCTTGCTCAGCCGCCCCTCGGGCGCGAGTTGGCCGGCCAGCGAGTCGTTCGCCAGCACCAACGGCTGCGTCTCGGGCGCCTCGCCGGTCTCGCCGGGCAGGATGTCCACGGGTGCGGTCACCGGGTACAGCGCGGTCAGCTCCGCGGCCCGGATGTTGTCG
This sequence comes from Corynebacterium sp. CQ3829_602738, assembly GCF_054478435.1. NCBI lineage: Bacteria > Bacillati > Actinomycetota > Actinomycetes > Mycobacteriales > Corynebacteriaceae > Corynebacterium > Corynebacterium sp. CQ3829_602738. The sequence goes on along the minus strand of NZ_CM137003.1, from coordinate 2,528,767 downwards.
CGCACGCCTCTGACACCCATATGGAAGCGGTCGGTGTCGAGGGGGGCACCGGAGGCGTCGAGAAGCTGCAGCATGATGGGGTACGTGCCCACATCCGGCAGGTCGAGGCCCAGGTCCATCTCGATCTCCAGCGAGTCGCCGGGGGCCAATTGCCTATCGACGTCACGCGCGTCCCCCACCACCTGATACTCCTGCGGGCCAGCGATGGTGGCGTAGCGCTGCTCCATGACAGATGCCACCGCCGAGGCGCGGCGCGGGACCACGCTGAGGCCCTCGAGCGTCTCGTCGGAGTGGTTGGTCACGCGAAGTTTCACGTGAAACGGATCGTGCGCGGAGATGGCGCGCGGGGCCTCAACGACCTCCACGCTCGCCTGCTCGCCCTCGGACGGGCGCACGGTCAGGTTCGCCCACTGCTCCGTCACCTCCGGGTTGTCCGGCGCCAGCGGCACGGCGGGGGCGGCGAGCACGACGGCAGCCAGCGCGGCGTACCGGTTCATCGCGGAGTTGCCCTTCCGGCCTTCTTTTCCTTCCTGGCCAGATCCGGCATCCGGTCGTAGGCGATGCGGGCGAGCTTGCGCTCATCGGCGTAGGCGAGGTGCTCCATTAGGTCGCTCATGGGCACCCACGCCACCTCGGTCACCTCCGGGTCCTCGTCGTTGAACACGCCGTCGACGTAGCGCAGCAGGTTGTGGTGCACCGTCTTGTGGATGCGCACGCCGTCGGAGACGAACCAGTAGTCGATCGTGCCCAGGGTGTCGAAGGCTTCGCCGGTGATCCCGGTTTCCTCCCACACCTCGCGCTCGGCGGTGACCCACTGGTGCTCGCCGTTTTCCACGTGGCCTTTCGGCATGGACCACAGCAGCCGCCCGCGGCGGTCCAGGCGGCCGATGAGCGCGACGTAGATGCGGCTCATGTCCACCTTGCCGTCCTTGCTCACGGCCTCCGCCATGCCGGAGACCACCAGGCCGCCGGCCGAGGTCTCGTCGCGCGTCTCTATCGACGAGTCGTGCTGCTGGTACTGCGACCTGCGACGATTGTGCTGCTTGCGCCCGCCGCGGGAGTTCTTCCCGCGGCGGTTATTCCGCTTCCGCTTCGGCTTGTCTCCCTGCTGCTGTTGCTGCTCGGCGGGTTTGCCCCCGCGCCGGCGCCGCGGCCGGCGCTTACCGCCGCCGGAGCCCCCCTTGCCGTTGGAGGGCCCCGGAACCGGGCGCTGGTTGTCACTCATTCGTGTCATGCTATCGGTCTTTCGGCCGGTTGTGGTACTTCCCGCGCGGGGGTGGCGGGTATCGTGTCCCGGGTGACGCAGAAGCTCTTCGATATGCCAGACCCGACCGACCCCTTGGCCGCCCCTGCGCTGATGGCGCGGGCGCAGGATGTCGTCGCCAAGCATGCTGCTCTGCTTGAGCCCCTCGCGCAACTGTTTTCCGGCCGCGGCGAGACCTTATATATGGTCGGCGGCTCGGTGCGCGACGCGATGCTCGGCCGCGGGGTGCACGACCTCGACTTCACCACCTCCGCGCGCCCCGAGGTGATCCAGGAGATCCTGGACGAGTGGGGCGAAAAAGTGTGGGACACCGGCATCGAGTTCGGCACCGTCTCCGCCATCCGCCACGGCGAAACCGTCGAAATCACCACGTTCCGCTCCGACCTCTACGACGGCGTGACGCGCAACCCCGAGGTCACCTTCGGCGACACACTCGAGGGCGACCTCGTGCGCCGCGACTTCGCCTGCAACGCCATGGCCATTGAGCTTTCGCTTAACGACGAGCTCCGCCTCTCCCCCACCTTCCACGACCCCGTCGACGGGTTGAGCGACCTTGTGGAGCAGGTCTTAGACACCCCGCAGGAACCCGAGGTGTCGTTCCGCGACGATCCCTTGCGCATGCTTCGCGCCGCCCGTTTCGTCTCCCAGCTGGGCTTTACCGTGGCGGACCGGGTATTCGACGCGATGTGCGACATGGCCGGCGAGATCGGGCGGATTACCGCCGAGCGCGTGCAGGCTGAGCTGGACAAACTCATGCTCGGCGCCCGTCCCTGGGAGGGCATCGACCTGCTGGTGTCCACCGGCGTGGCTTCGTATATTTTGCCTGAGATTCCCGCGCTGCAGCTGGAGACCGACGAGCACATGCAGCACAAGGATGTCTACCGCCATTCCCTGACCGTGCTGCGCCAGGCCACCGAACTCGAGGACGAGGGCCCGGACCTGAAGCTGCGCTGGGCGGCGCTGATGCACGACATCGGCAAACCCGCCACCCGCGCGCCCAAGGAGGGCGGCGGCGTGACCTTCCACCACCACGAGGTGGTCGGCGCGAAGATGACCCGCAAGCGCCTGAAGGCCCTGAAGTACCCGAAGCACGTCATTTCGGACGTGGGCCAGCTGGTGTTCCTGCACATGCGCTTCCACGGCTTCGGCGAGGGCCAGTGGACAGACTCCGCCGTGCGCCGCTACGTCACCGACGCCGGCGAACTGCTGCCCAAGCTGCACAAACTCGTCCGCGCCGACTCCACCACCCGCAACGCCAAGAAAGCCGCGCGCCTGCAGCGCACCTACGACCACCTGGAGGAGCGCATCGCCGACATCGCCGCCAAGGAGGACCTCGCGCGCGTGCGCCCGGACCTGGACGGCAACGAGATCATGCAGATCCTCGGGCTCAAACCCGGCCCGGAGGTGGGCAAGGCGTGGAAGTATCTCAAGGAGCTGCGCCTCGAGCGCGGCGAGCTGGACCACGACGAAGCCGTCGCCGAGCTGAAAGCCTGGTGGGAGAGGGAAAATGCCTGAGTATTTCTACGCAGACCGCCTGTTCAACGCGCTCGAACGCGTGGAGCCTGAGCCGGGCATGCTGCTCGTTTCCGCCCCCGGCATGTTCTCCCCCGAGTTCGCCCGCACCGTGGTGCTGGTGCTCGAGCACGACGCGGACCACACCCTCGGCGTGGTGCTCAACCGCCGCAGCGAAGTTGCCGTCGCCAACGTGATGGACGCGGGCTGGGCCGAGCTGGCCGCCAAGCCGCAGGCCGTGCACATCGGCGGGCCGGTCAGCCCCGAGTCCGCGGTGGGCCTGGGCGTGACCGCGGCCGGCGCGCCCGAGAACCCCTACCTCAACCGCCTGGCCAACCGCCTCGTGCTCGTGGACCTGAACGCCTCTCCCGCCGAGGTGAGCGAGCTTCTCGACGGCATCCGCATCTTCGCCGGCTACGCCGAGTGGGCGCCGGGCCAGCTCGACGACGAGATCCTTCGCGGCGACTGGTTTGTCACCCCCGCCCTGCCCAGCGACGTCGTCGCTCCCGCGGGTGCGGATCTGTGGGGTGACGTGATGCGTCGGCAAGCAATGCCTTTGCCCCTGTTCGCTACCTTCCCCGCGAACGTCGAGGACAACTAGTGGCCGTTTCACGTGAAACATCGACGGAGATTCGGCTGGGGCTTCGCGACACCTGGCTGGTCGCCCTCGGGTTGGTGCCGCTCGGGCTGGCGTTCGGCCTGCTCATGACTCAATCCGGCTTCGCGTGGTGGTGGACCCCGATCTTCTCCACCGTGATCTACGCGGGGTCCATGGAGTTTCTGGCCATCGACATGGTCCTCACCGGCGTCGGCCCCGTGACCAGCGCGATCCCCGGCTTCATGGTGAACTTCCGCCACCTGTTCTACGGGCTGACGTACCCGCGTTCGGAGATCCGCCGCGGTGTGCCATCCGCGTACGCCACCTACGCGCTCACCGACGAGGTCTACGCCATCACCTCCACCCTGCGCGACCGCCCCTCGGGCACTCGCTTGATGACGATCACCGTGGTCTGCCAGATCGCGTGGGTGGCCTCCGGCATCGTCGGTGCTTTGGCCGGCGCGGTGATCCCCGCGGGCGTGGAGGGCTTCGACTTCGCCTTGACCGCGCTGTTCGCCGTGCTGGCGTTCGAGGCGTTCCAGGCCAGCCGCGACCTGTCCGCGCCCCTGATCGCCGGCGGCCTCGCTTTGGCGGCGGCCGTCGTGCTGCCCGGCCAGGTGATCCTCGTGGCGCTCGTGTCCTACTTCCTCGTCCTCGTGCTGCGCTTCTGGGCCCCGCGCGTCGACGACCGGCTTACCTGGCAGCTGCCATGAGTAACTACGGACTTCCCGACGGCGTCACCCTCGGCATGGTGGCCGCGGTGCTTATCCCCGTCGGCATCGTCACCGTGCTGCTGCGCGCACTCCCCTTCTCCATGCTGCGTGTGCTCAAAGGCAGCCCGTTCATCGACTTCCTCGCCGTGCTCATGCCCGTCGGCGTGATGACAGTGCTGGTCGCCTACACCCTCGTCGGCTACGCCGGCTCCCCCACCAACCTCGCCTCCGCGCTCATCGCCCTCGCGGCCACCCTGCTTCTGCACTGGTGGAAGCGCCGCGCCGACCTGTCGATCTTCGCCGGCACCGCGCTGTACATGCTGTTGGTCAACGTCGTTTTCTAGCCCCTGCTAGGGAGGGGAGTTTTTGCGTCTCGGGGCCTTGTATATCGTCACTGGACGCCTCTGCGTTACACCGCCAGACGAGCTTGAATACCTGCGGAAACGTGTGTTTTACTTGCGCCACCCCGATCCCGGGTGATTTAACGTCAGATTCGCACAAAGGAGTTTCCAATGAAGCGCATCACCGCAGCTGCCCTCGCCGCAACCACCGCATTGTCCCTGGCGGCCGTCCCGGCACAGGCTGAGGAAGGTAACCAGAAGGACCTTTCCGAAATCGTGAGCCCGAATCGCCCCTCCGACGTCACCGATAAGCACCTCGCTGGCGCCAAGGTGAAGGCCGAGGCCCGTGAGCGTCTGAACCCTGGTACTGGCTACTCCGGCCCGTACAAGAGCTCCTCCGAGAAGAACCTGGTGCCGAAGAGCGCCACCTCCTCCCTGAAGAACGACGTCGCACGTGGCTACAAGCTCGGCACCACCTACGACATCCTCGTGGGCACCGGCATCGCCGCAGGCGTCCTCGCACTGGTCGGCGCCGCCGCGGCCGCAGCGGGCAAGATCCCGGGTGTCCCGGGTGTGCCGGCCGTTGAGCAGTTCTTCTAAGCCTCACTAGTCGTTGAAGGACCAGTTGCACTCCTCCATGGTCCGCATGGTGTCGTTGCGCTTCGGCAGGGAGTAGTTCGTGGACACGAAGCGCGTCCCGTCGCGGTAGACGAAGTGGATGTCTGAGTGTTCCTTCAGCGTCTGCAGATACCCCTCCGTAACCAGGGAGTGGCAGGCGGAGCACAGCGGCAGGAGGTTCTCCAGGTCGGTCAAGCCCCCGGTGGCCCAGTCCTCGATGTGGTGGATCTCGATGAAGCGTGTGTGCGTGCACCCCGGTGCCGCGCACTGCCCACCCCACATCGCCAGTAGCGCGTTGACCTGACCGTTTGTGGCCAGGCGCTGTTTGCGTCCGGTGTTGATGACGAGGCCGTTGGAGTTGACCGTCGATAGGCGTATGTCCGCATTTGCCAGCAAGCTTGCAATGGCTTTCGACGGCGCGCCCACGTTGTTGGGCATATACCCGCGCCCGTCCGGTGTTGCCAGAATGTTCACGTGCGCACCCGGCGTGGTCAGGGTGTTGCGCGGCGTCGTGCGTGCCATGTGGACGATGCCCATGAGCGCCCGCAGCAGCATGCGCCCGATGGGCAGCCCGTAGCCGGAGACCGTCTTCCGCGCGGGTCGGTTCTCCTCCACCTCCTCGGCGCGCTCGAGGGCAATGTTGATTTCCCCTTCTACCTCGGGGTCCAGGTCCTCGAGCACCTCGTCGAGGTTGCAGTACGCGATTTCGCCGATCTTCAACGCTGCGACGAACGCGGCGCCGTCCGCTGCATTCATATTGCCGTGGAACGCGATGTCGCCGTTGTCGCGCTTGTGCAGGCTCAGGTAGTACTGCGGACTGTCCTCGCCCTCCCCGTCCTGCGGCTTCTTCCCCGCCAGTGCGCATTCGAGCTCGTGGTAACCCATCCCGAGGGCGAGATCTACCAGCTCACGCTCGTTTTCCGGAGTCATGTACTTCAGCAGCAGCCGCACCACTGAGTAGCTCAGCGCAGCAGCAGTGAAGTGTTTGTGCAGGTAACGGAAGGGCCGCAGGCGGTGCGCGACGCTGACGTACTCGTGGGCGGTTGAGGAGGACACGCCCAGGCGGCGCATGAGGAAGTGCGCGGTGGTCGATGAGCCACATTCGATAGCAAGTGCGAGTTCATCAAACGTTTGAATTGCGGACAATAGCTCCGCTTTGCTCTGCGTCATTGCGCGGTGAGAGTCTTCAATTTGCTGGCTTAATGCGATGGCGAGTGGGTTGGATTCTGTGGCAACTGCGGCGGTCATTTCGGGCCCCCTTGAGGCGAATGCGAGTTCGATTGCAGACATTATAAAACTCGCCCTCGACATTTCTCTGACCTGCGGTAATGCGGTTTATAGCGATTGCTATAACTTGTCGGCAACTCCGCATTGCGGACAAGTGGGAACTCACCAACTATTGGCAATTGCTTATCGACGTCAGCTCCGCCCATGCCCGCCCCTCAGACCACTCCGCAACTCCGCATTGCGGACAACTCCGGCCCCACCAACTATTGGGGTCCACCAACGAAAAAGGGCCCGCGCCGCTGACAGATCGAGCTAGGGTGCGCGGGTGCGCCACGGTGCCCATGGGTTGGTTGGCCCGGACGTTGACGTGGAACTCCGCATTGCGGACAACCCCGGCCCCGCCAACTATAGGGATCCACCAACGAAAAAGGCCCGCGCCGGAGTCGGGGCGGGCCGGAGGGACGTCGATAGGCTATTGCAACTTTGCTTGAGCCTCGGACCAGAGGCCCTCGAACTCCTCCGCGCTGAGGTGGGTGGCGGTGATGCCCTCCATGGAGTCGTAGGTGCGCGGGTGTGGGACGGTGCCCATGGGCTGGTTTGCCTGGCCGATGACGCGGCCGTCGACGTAGATGCCGGTGATGGTCTCGGCGGGGTCGAGTTCGATCATGCGGACCATGGTGCACTCGTGGGCTGAGATCTCCTCGAGTTCGGCGATGTTGAGCAGCTCGCCGCCGAGTTCGGGGACGTTGTAGTGGATGCGGACGAAATGTTTCACGTGAAACTCCTAAGAAATTCGGGAGGCGTACGCGGAGCAGATGACCAGTTGGCACATGTGGTAGATCATCAGCGGGATGATCAGGACGCCGAGCGAGGCGCCGCCGAAGATGACGGTGGCCATGGGCAGGCCGGTCGCGAGCGACTTCTGGGTGCCGCACATCTGGATGGCGACGCGGTCCTCGCGCGGGAAGCGCAGCGCCTCCGGGAGGATGCGGGTGAGCCACAGCATAGCGACGACCAGCACGCACGAAAACACGGTGAGGAACACGATCTCCCACGCGGAGACATTCGACCAGACGCCGGAAACGACGCCGCGCGAGAACGCGGAGTAGACCACCATCCAGATGGAGCCGCGGTCCACGATCTTGGTCGCCTTCGACTTGGCTAGCTCCCCCACCCGTGGGACGAAGTTGTGCGCGAGCTGGCCCAGGATGAACGGGAGGAGCAGCTGCAGGGCGATGTCGCCGAACACCGAGGCGTCCACGGACACCCCGTCGCCGGCGCCCATCAGCCACATCACAAGCAGCGGCGTGATCACCACGCCGACGAGCGAGGACACCGACGCCGCCACCACCGCGCCCGAGACGTTGCCGCGCGCGACGCCGGTGAGCGCCACCGAGGACTGGACGGTGGACGGCACCAGCGACATGAACAGCAGGCCCTGGTACAGGTCCTCGGACATGAACGCCACCGTCGGGCGGGCGAGGAGGCCGATCACCGGATAGATCACAAACGTGAACGCCAGGATCAGCGCGTGCAGGCGCCAGTTGGTCAGGCCTTTCAGTGCCTCCTGGGTGGACAAGCGCGCGCCGTAGAGGAAGAACAGCAGCGCGATGCCCAGCTTCACCGCGACGGCGAACCCGTCCGCGAACGCGCCCTGGGCGGGCAGCACGAACGCAAGTGCCGCCGCGACAACGATGCCGACGAAAAGCGGGTCGAGCTTCTTCATCTACTCGGAAACGGAGACTTTGTCGCCGGCGTCGGTCACGGGGACCTCGCGCATGCCGGTCACGGCCGGGCCGGAGACGCGGGCGCCGTCGGCGATGCTGAACACCGAGCCGTGGGCGGTGCACTTGACGGTGTCGCCCTCAACCTTGGTGATCTTCTTCTGCTGGTGCGGGCACACGCTGGAGTACGCCACGTAGGTGCCGGCGGTGGGCTGGGCGATGATGAACTTGTCCAGGATCACCGCGGAGCCGACGGGCACATCGGTCTTAGCAACTTCTTCGGGGGCCGCCTCTCCGCAGGCGGCGAGGAACGCACCGGCAAACGTGGTTGCGGTGCCGAGCAGGAACATGCGTCGTGAACAGGTCATGATGCGATCGTAGCGCCCTTCATGGCCGCGACGTACTCGGTTAGCTCCGCTTTCAGCGCGTCCATGTCGGTCACGCGGTTGCCGTCGATGTACTTGTCGATGATGTTGGTGATCGCGGAGCCGGTGATGGCGCCCGCGGCCCCTGCGGCGATTGCGTCGCGCACGTGCTCGGGCTTCGAGATGCCGAAGCCCAGCAGCACCGGTGGCCCACCGAACTTCTGCACATTATCGACGACCTCGCGCAGGCCCTCCACCGTCGCCTCCTTGTCTGCGCCGGTTACGCCGTCGCGGGAGATGGCGTAGATGTAGCCGCGCGAGCTCGCGGCCACCGCCTCGAGTGTGGCCTCCGACGCCTTCGCCGGGGCGATGTAGATCGGGTCGATGCCGGCCGCGGTGGCGGCTGCGCTGAAGGGGGCGGATTCGCGCACGGGGACGTCGGGAAGCAAAATGCTGTCCGCACCCGCCTCCTTGAACTCGCGGTAGAAGCGTTCGAGGCCGCGCGCGTGCGCGACGTTGCCGTACACCAACATGCCGATCGGCAGGTCCGGGTAACGCTCGCGAATGGTGCGGATTTGCGCAAGCGCCTTATCGACGGTCGCTCCGCCCGCCAACGCCCTCACATGCGCACCCTGAATAGCTGGGCCGTCCGCGACGGGGTCGGAGAACGGCACGCCGAGCTCAACGGCATCCGCCCCGGCATCGACGACGGAGGAGACGATCTCCACCGCGTCCTCCGGGGTCGGGTCCGAGAGCATGATGAAGGGCACGAACGCGCCTTCTCCCCTAGCGAAGAGTTTTTCGTAGCGGCTCATTTACTTCTCCTCTCTATCTGCGAGCGAAGCTCGCACGTGGGCGATGTCTTTGTCACCGCGGCCGGACAGGGTGACCAGGATTTGCAGCGGCTCCATGTCGGACGGGTGCTCGGCGGCGCGCTTCAGCGCGTACGCGAGCGCGTGGGAGGACTCGAGCGCGGGGATGATGCCCTCGTGGCGGGACAGGGCCTGGAAGGCGTCGAGCGCCTCGTCGTCGGTAACGGGCACGTAGGAAGCGCGGCCCGACTTGGCCAGGTGGGCGTGCTCCGGGCCCACGCCCGGGTAGTCCAGGCCGGCTGAGATGGAGTAGGACTCCTCCACTTGGCCGTCGCCGTCGCACATCAGGTACGAGTACGTGCCGTGCAGCAGTCCGGTCGTGCCCTGGGCGATGGCGGCGCCGTGGGCGCCGAGGCCGAAGCCCTCTCCCCCGGGCTCGGCGCCGACGAGCTCGACACTGGTGTCATCGATGAAGTCCGCGAAGGTGCCGATCGCGTTGGAGCCGCCGCCGACGCAGGCGACCACCACGTCCGGTAGGCGCCCGGTTCGCTCGAGGATCTGGGCGCGGGCCTCGGTGGAGATGACGCGGTGGAACTCCTTGACAATCTTCGGGAACGGGTGCGGCCCGGCGGCGGTGCCGAGGAGGTAGTGGGACTCGTGGAAGGTGGCGGTCCAGTCGCGCAGCGCCTCGTTCACCGCGTCCTTCAGGGTGCCCGCGCCGGATTCCACGCCGACGACCTCGGCGCCCATCAGCCGCATGCGGTACACGTTCGGCGCCTGGCGTTCCATGTCGGTCTTACCCATGTAGATCACGCACTCCAGGCCGAGCAGCGCGCAGGCGAGCGCGGTGGCGGTGCCGTGCTGGCCGGCGCCGGTCTCCGCGATGATGCGGGTCTTGCCCATCTGCTTGGCCAGCAGCGCCTGGCCGATCACCTGGTTGGTCTTGTGCGCGCCGCCGTGGACGAGGTCCTCGCGCTTGAGGAAGATGCGCGCGTTGCCCTCGAGCGGCAGGTTGCGGCACTCGGTCAGCGGGGTGGGCCGGCCGAGGTAATCGCGGAGCAGGCTACGGTACTCGTCCATGAACGCGTCGTCGTTGAACGCGTCGACGAAGGCTCGCTCGAGCTGGTCGAGCGCCGGGATGAGCGATTCGGGGACGAACTGTCCGCCGAACTCGCCGTAGTACGCAGGGAGCAGGGTCATTGTGTCAGTCCTTAATTGTGGAAGTCGCGGATGGTGGCGAAGCCGCATCGCAATGCGGCGGCGTCCTTGTGTCCGCGGGGGTCTTCGAAGCCGGAGTTGAGGTCGAGTCCGGTGCAGCCGGTGCGCAGCGCGGCGTCGATGTTGTCGGGTGTCAGCCCGCCGGCGAGCAGCGCGTCGGTGGTGGGGATGCTTGACCAGTCGAACCGCTCCCCCGTCCCGCCGGCGCCGGAATCGAGCACTAGCTTGTCGACGAGCTCCGCCACGCCCGCCGCATCATTGGGCCCGGTCATGTCGACAGCGCGCCATACCTGGACGCCCAGTTCCGCGCGGACGCGCTCGATCAACGCGCGCTCCGCCTCGAGCGAGCCCTGGTACGGGGCGTGGACCTGCACGGCGGTGATGCCGTGCTGCACAATTTCGTCGTACCCGGAGGTGCGGCGCGACACCGCGACGTACTCCAGCCCCGGCTCAGCGCCGATGATTTCCGCGGCCGTTTCACGTGAAACATTGCGCGGGGAGGCCTCCTCGAAGATGAGCCCGCCGTACACCGCGCCGGCCGCCTTCGCCGCCTGGGCCGCGGATGCCGAGCGCAGGCCGCAGACCTTGTTCGGGCCGTAGACCAGTTCGCGGCAGGCGCGGTCGATGTCCGGCTGGGAGGACAGCTGCGAGCCGACGAGGAACCCGTCGGAGTGCCCGCCGAGGCGGCGGACGGTCGCGGCGTCGCGGATGCCGGACTCGGCAACCACCACCGCCCCGTCCGACGCGAGTGCGGCCAGGCGTGCGGAGCGGTCGAGGTCGATGGATAGGTCGTGGAGGTTGCGGTGGTTCACGCCGAAGATCTTCGCGCCCAACCGGGTCGCCCGGGCCGCCTCGTCCTCGTCGATGACCTCGGTGAGCACGTCCATGCGCAAAGACTCCGCCACCGAGGCGAGGTGTGCGTACTCCTCGTCGGATAGCACCGACAGCATCAGCAGCACCGCGTCTGCGCCGAAGTAGCGGGCGGCGTAGATCTGCACTTCGTCGACGATGAAGTCCTTGCACAGCACCGGCAGGTGCGTGGTGGCGGCGACGGTGGCGAGGTGGTCGTAGTCCCCGCCGAAGTAGTCGGGCTCGCACAGCACGGAGATCGCCGACGCGTAGCGCGAGTACACGCTCGCGATCTCCCCCGGCTTGTAGTCCCGGCGGATCGTGCCGAGTGAGGGCGAGGCGGACTTGCACTCCATGATGTAGGAGGCGCCGGGGGCGGCCAATGCGTCGTAGAGGGATCGCTCGGAATACCGTAACGTGTCGAAACGAACGTGACCCACACGCGCACGTATTCCGTCAATGTGACGGTTACGATTCGCCACAATTTCGGTCAAAATCTTAGCCACTGTAGTCCGCCTCCTCGTGGGTGCGCAGCCACTGGGACACGGAGCCGTCGGCAAGCAATTGCTTCGCATGTGCGGTGCCCTCGGCGAGCGAGTCCGCCATGCCGTAGAGGTAGAACATCGCGCCGGCGTTCACGGCAACGGCGTCGCGGTGCGCGGCCGGCCCCTCCCCCGCAAACGTCGCGCGCATGGCGGCGGCGTTCTCCTCGCCGTCGCCCCCGCGGAGGGCCTCGAGCGTATGCTTATCGACGCCAAGCTCCGCCGGCGCCACCGTATAGTGCGAGATCTCGCCGTCCTTGAGTTCCCAGACGAGGGTGTCGCCGTGGACGGCGATCTCGTCGGTGCCGGCGCCGTGGACCACAAGCGCGCGGGATCGCCCGAGGGTTTTCATGGTCTCCGCAATAGTTGGTCCCAACCCAGGATTTGCGATACCCATAATTTGGAATTCCGGTCGTGCGGGACTCAATAATGGGCCCATCGTGTTAAAAAGCGTGCTCACGCCGAGTTTCTTGCGCACTGGCTGCACGAAGGCGATAGCGGGATTGTACGCCGGGGCGAACAGGAAGGTGAAGTTCGAGGACTCGAACTGGCGCACCGCGCGGTCCGGGTCCAGATCCAGCGGGATGTTCAGCGCCTCCAGCACGTCGGCCGAGCCGGACTTGGAGGACACCGAGCGGTTGCCGCACTTGATCATCTTCACCCCGCCGGCGGCCGCGACGAGGGAGGCGGCGGTGGTGATGTTGATTGTGTTCGCGCCGTCGCCACCGGTGCCCGCGGTGTCCATGATCCCCTCCCCTGTCACCGGGAACGGGCGGCCCGCCGCGAGAAACGCCTTGGCCGCGCCCGCGATGTCGGCGAAGGTCTCGCCGCGGGTGCGGATGGTGGCAAGCAGCGCCGCGATGTGGACGTCGTCGTAGTCGCCGACGGTCAGCGGGGTGAACGCCTCAACCGCGTCCTCCAAGGTCGGGGCGGGGTTGTTGATGAAGCGGCGGAAGATCTCAACGTGGTCAGCCATTGTCGCGTCCTTTCTGCAGCAGGTGTTCCACGCAGCGCTCCAGAAGCTGGGGCCCTGCGGGGGTGAGGATGGATTCGGGGTGGAATTGGAAGCCGATGGAGTAGCCGTCCTCGGTCTCGGCGGCCATGATCACCTCGCCGATCTGGGTGTCCGTCCAGGCCAGCGGAGTGATTCCGTTGGGCGCTTCGGAAGCGCCTAGGGAGTGGTAGCGGGCAACCGGCACGTCCAGGCCGGGGTGGCCGGGGGCGCCGCCGACCGTGAGGCCGTCGAAAAGCGGGTGCGGTTGAGTCAGCTGCATGGGCACCGAGGTGCCGTGCTCGGGGCCGCACGGTCGCACGCGGCCGCCGAAGTGCTCGATGAGCGCCTGGTAACCCAGGCAAATGCCCAGGATGGGGATGTGGCCCTGCGCGCGCTCGATGACCTCCATCATGCAGCCGGCGGCCGCGGGGTAGCCCGGGCCGGGCGAGAGCACGATGAGCTCCGGGTCCGCGCCGAGCACCGTGTCGGCGGAAACGGTGTTGCGGTAGACCACGGTGTCGAAGCCGGCGAGCGCGTCGACGAGGTTGTAAACGAAAGAGTCCTGGTTATCCAGCAAAACGATCATTTGCGCACCTCCAGTTCGCGGCCCGCGGCGAGTGCCTGGAGCACCGCGTAGGCCTTGTGCAGGGTCTCGTCGGCCTCGGCCTGCGGGATGGAATCGCGAACCACGCCGGCGCCGGCTTGCACTGTGGCCACACCGTCGGCCACGAAGGCGGAGCGGATGACAATGCAGGTGTCGAAGTCGCCGCTACCGTGCAGGTAGCCCACTGCCCCGCCGTAGGAGCCGCGGCGCGTGCCCTCCACCCCGCGCAGCAGCTCGGTCGCGCGCAGCTTCGGGGCGCCGGTGAGCGTGCCCATGTTCATGCAGGCTCGGTAGGCGTCCAGCGCGTCCAGGTCCGAAGCCAGCGTCGCGGTGACGCGGCTGACCAGGTGCATCACGCGGGAGTAGCGGTCCACCTGCAGAAGCTCGCGGACGCGGCGGGTGCGCGGCTCGGCAACGCGGGCCATGTCGTTGCGGGCCAGGTCCACCAGCATGGTGTGCTCGGCGACCTCCTTGGCGTCGGTGCGCAGCTCAAGCTCCATGCGGGTGTCCAGCTCGTGGTTGACCGTCCCGTCCGGATTCAGCCCACGCGGGCGGGTGCCGGCGATCGGGTACAGCTCCACCTGGCGCGTTGTGTGGTCGAACTTCAGGTTGGATTCCGGCGAGGCGCCGAACAGCTCGTAGCCGGGGCCGCGCAGGTAGAACATGTACGGCGAAGGGTTGGACTCGCGCAGCCTGCGGTACGCCCCGAACGCGTCCGCGCACTCCGCGGTGAACGCGCGCGCCGGCACCACCTGGTAGATGTCCCCGTCCGCGATGTGCTCTTTGAGCCCCTCCACGTGCCCGCGGAAGTCGGCGTCGGACACAGTCGCCTTGACGACGGCACGCTCCGCCGCCCCGGTGGAAGGCTGATAGGCGGGCACGGGGCCGTCGATAAGCGATGCGAGCGGCTCGAGGTCGATGCCTTCACCCGCGGCATCCACCCCGGCGAGGTACGCCGTGCCGTTCTCGTGGTTGACGCGCAGGAGCACCTCGGCGAGCACGAACTGGAAGTCCGGGTAGGTGTTCGGGCCCTCTGCCACATCCGGCAGCTGCTCGAAGGAATCGAGGTAGTCGTAGGCGAAGCCGCCGGCGAGGAAGGGGAAGTCCTCGTTGCCGTAGCCGGCGCGGGTGGTCAGCGCGCGGAGCACGTCGGCGGTGGACGGGGCGGTGAGGCGCTCGCGCTCGTCGGCGGCGCGTGATGCGGGGAACTCGTAGACGCCCTCCCCCACCCGGTAGTCCTCCAGGCCCAGATCCGCGGCGATGACCTTGCCCGACGGGGTGAGCGGCTGAACCTCAACGCGGCTACCGGTGCAGGTCACGCGCACCGAGGCGCGTAAGACCGCCACGGACTGCAGGCCGTTGCGGGTGGTGATGTCGGCGGACTCGAGTAGCACGGAATCGTCCGCGTCGAGTCCGCCGATGTGGGCGAAGAGGCTGGCCACGTCCTCGTGGTAGCGCACCTCGCGGTGGGTGTATTGCATCTGGTCCTCGGTTCTTTCGTATTCGTCGCACCGAGGGTGAAAAAAGGGCCCGCGGCGCTTGGGGTGCAAGCTGGCGGGCCGTGACTTCGTAGGTGGCGCGCCAGTTAGGCGAGCCACCACCAGTTCAAAGAAGTCGTGTACGTCACAAGGGACAACTATAGCGGAACCGAAATTCCGCAGGGATTTTTATTCAGGGAGTTGGTACCGTCCGCGCGGGGCGGCGGCGACGAGGCCGTCCACCTTCAGCCCGGTAATCGCGGCGTGGGTGGCAACCTCCGGGTTCGTGTGCGGGGCGTCCACCAGGGCGCGGCGGACGATCTCGGCGGCGATGTCTTTGTACGCCATCGGCTCCCCCGCCTCGCGCAACACATCCAGGATCGCTTCTTGCCAAGTCATGGGCACCTACTTCTGGTCGTCGGCGTGGCCGGCGGCTCGTCGTAAAGCATCAATGTTCACCGCGGGCTTGGGCTCCTCCGCCTGCTGCTCCCGCGCCTGCTCCACGGCCGCGGCCGCACGCGCGCCGAAGTTGCCGCCGAGCGACGCCGCGACGACGGCCGCCACCAGCGCCACCGCCGGCAGCAGCCACATCCAGCCGGACGCGATGAAGGAAAACGCGGCGCCGAACGCCAGCGCCACGCCCGCCAGCACCCAAAACGGGCCAGCGACCTTGTGCGCCTGATCCCAGATCGCGCGGTCTTTGCGCACCGCCGGGACGTGGAGGCCGAACCACTTGTTGCCCGGCAGCTTGCCTCCGGCGGCGAGCGCGCCGGGGATGAGCAGAAGCAGGGTCAGCAGGATGAAGATGATGCCGACAACGACGTTGAGAGTGCTCATATTTTCAAACGGGCTCATGGCTTCCAAGCATACGGCGTGGGCAGACACGAAGGAAAAGGGCAACAAAATGCAGTGTGCTGTATAATTACCGGCTACTCTGGACACATGAAAAGTAAGCTCTTAGGGTCGCTACTCTTCTGGGTAGTTGTCGCCATCTTTCTCGGGTTCCTGTGCAGCCTGTTCTTCCCGGACTGGCTTGCTCGTGTCTTTATCACCTTCAACGGCCTGTTCTCCAACTTCCTCGGCTTCTTCGTGCCGGTGCTGATCTTCTCGCTTATCGCGCCCGCCATCGCGGGTCTGGGCCGCGGCGCCGGCAAGTGGCTGGGCATCACCGCGGGCGTGGCGTTCGGTTCCACCGTCATCTCCGGCCTGATCGCCTGGGGCACCGGTAGCGCGCTGTACCCGAAGCTGTTGTCGGGCAAGGACCTGATCACCAACGTGGCTGACCCCGACGAGGGCGGCCTGACCCCCTACTTCACCGTGGAGATGCCGCCGCCGCTGGCGATTATGTCCTCGCTGCTGCTCGCGTTCGTGGTGGGCCTGGCCATGACCGCGGTGAAGTCCGACAACCTCTACAACGTGCTGGAGGAGCTCAACGACGTCGTGCTCAAGGTCGTGGTCACCTTCGTGATCCCGCTGCTTCCGCTGTACATCTTCGGCACCTTCCTGGGCCTGGGCATGAACGAGAACTTCGGCGACACCATGGCCGCCATGGGCGTGGTGCTGCTGCTGTCCGTGGTCATGACTTTGGTCGTCGTCCTGTTGCAGTACCTCGTGGCCGGTGTGGTTGCGGGCGTGAACCCGTTCAAGGCACTGAAGAACATGCTGCCGGCATACTTCACCGCGCTGGGCACCTCGTCGTCCGCGGCGACCATCCCGGTCACCTACGAGTCCACGCTGAAGAACAACGTGGACGAGGACGTCGCCGGCTTCGTGGTCCCGCTGTGCGCGACGATCCAGCTGTCCGGCTCGATGATGAAGATCATGCTCTACGCCCTGTCCATCGTCTACATGGCCAGCCTGGACATCTCGGGCGGTCAGATCTTCGGCTTCATCCTCCTGCTGGGCATCATGATGATCGCGGCCCCGGGTGTGCCGGGCGGCGCCATCATGGCGGCCGCGGGCCTGCTGCAGTCCAACCTCGGCTTCGACGATTCGATGCTCTCGCTCATGATCGCGTCCTACATCGTCGTCGATTCCTTCGGCACCGCCGCCAACGTCACGGGCGACGGCGCGGTCGCGCTGATCGTGAATAAGTTCGCGTCGGGCAAGCTGCACAAGCAGTCGCCTATCGACGAGCCTTCGGTCGCCCCCGCATCCGGCTCCACCGCCGTGTAGCAGTCCCCTGCTGCCGCGCTGAACCGCCCTCCGGGGCGGTTTTCTTCTGCCCGTGTTTCACGTGAAACTATGGGCTGTCACTGTATTGGGAGGGTCCTCACTGTAAAAAGAGACGGCGTCACTGTAAAAACAGAGGGCGTCACTGTAAAAAGAGAGGGAAAAATGGGCTCTCACTGTAAAAGTGAGCGCGTCACTGTAGAAAGTGAGGCCCAATAGGTTTCACGTGAAACATTGCCAGCTCCCGCACTGCCCCGCGCCCGACGCAATCGACTACCCTCTTGCGCATGCCCTTCGAGATCGTCACCACCCACTTCGTGGCCCACGAGCGCGACCTCGAGGAGGCGTACGAGCTCTACCGCGAGCGCATCGAAACGAGTGGCGCTGTCATCTCGGCGGTCTCCCCTCGCCCGCACCCCATCGAGGACGAATTCACCCTCTGGGACCTGCGCTGCCAGGCGGCCTACGACAACCTCCCCGCCCCGGAGCAGATGCGGCTGTACGAGCTCAACGCGCTCGTGGACTTTGCCACCACCAACCGTGACAACGCCTTCGAGAAATTCTTCTTCGAGGACCACGACGCGCCGACGCACCTCCCCGCCAGCCTCGGCGGCCTGACCGACCTCACACTCCGCGACGAGCCGCACGGCACCTTGTCGCTGACCACCATCGTCTACCTCGGCTCACCCGAGCACATGCTGCTTGCGCAGAAGCTTTTCGACGACACCGTGGCCGACCTCAACGCCGTCGCCTACCAGCCATACGTGGCCCCGCTCGAGGGCACGGAGCACGCGGCGCTGGTCGGTCCCCTGTGGCTTCGAGATGCCACGCTGAACATCATCGGCAAGGGCGACGGGTACTTCTCCCCCGGCAAGGAGGCGTGGGCGGGGTGGTTGTTGACGTCGGATGGACCGGAGGACGTCGATAGGCAGTTGCACGAACGCATTGACGCCGACGCCGTGGTGATCACCCGCGCGGTGCAGGAGCCGTTCTAGCAGCGAAAAGGCACCGGCGCGGAGGAAGGGAAACTCCGGGCCGGTGCCTTTTAGGGTGCCGCGCTTACGGCGTCATCTGCGGGCTCAGCGGATCAACCTGCTCCGGAGCCTCTGCCCCGCCCAACGGGGAGTCGGAGACCTCGGCGCCGCCGAGCGGCGAATCGGTCATCTCGGCGCCGCCTAGGCCGGTGTCGCCGGAGCCGCCAACGGACGAACCGCCCGCGGAAGAGCCGCCGGACATGGAGCCGCCCGCGGAACCGTCAGAAACCGAGCCACCCGCGGAGGAACCGCCTGCAGAGGAGCCAGACTTGGAGCTGCCGGAGGAAGAACCGCCGGAGGTGGCGGCGCTAGAGGAGCTGACCTCCTTGGTGGTGTCGGTGTCACCGTCGCTGTCGTTGCAGGCGGTGAGGCCGGCGGCAGCCAGCACGAGTGCGGTAGCCGATGCGGCAATACGAGTGTTTGCAGACATAATTCTCCTTCTCGTGTCGGATTTATCCCGGGGTGTCTCGCCCGGATCACAAACTTTCTACGGAGCCTGTCTGCGAAACGCTTGTGAGCGGAGGGGGAACTGACGTACTGCTTCGTAGCAGAACAATAACCCGGTCCCTGCGCTGCAGGAACCGGGTTATTTGGGGGCGCGATTTACATCGGCAGGCCCGGGATCGCCGGGAGGGAAACGCCCGGGATGGAGCCGGAGAACGCCGCTGCCGCGCCGAGCAGAGCAACGAGGGCGAGCGGCACGCCGATCAGGACGCCCAGGGCGGAGGAGCGATACTCGCTGTCCTCGTGGGTCAGGCCCTTGATGCAGACACCGGAATCGGTGGAGCTGCCGATGCCCGCTTCTTCGTAGACTCTGTTAACAGCCTTCTCGAGACGCTCCTTCTCTTCTGGAGTTCGGGCTTTGTCGATCTCCTGCTGGATCTCTTTCTGCTCCTTAAGGCACTTCTGGTACCACTCGGAGGAACCCATCTTCTCGCCGCCTTCAGCGGCGAATGCCGGTGCAGCGAGGACGGACACGGACATGGTTGCTGCGAGGGCAGCGGAAGTGATGCGCTTCATAGTGTTCTCCTTGTGTAGGTTTGGTTACCTGTCAAAGAGTTAACACGTGTCTAAAAGACGCTTTCAACCGATTCAGCGAATCGTTTTCAAAATGAGACAAAAAGTGGCACCACCCCAGCAGGGACGGGACAGACACAAGAGCTCCTATACCGGCAGCTTTGGCATATTCGGGAGGGAAACGCCCGGGACCATGGCTGAAGCCGCGGCTGCTGCGCCAAGTAGCGCCACAAGGGCGAGCGGGACACCGACCAAGACAGCGATGACACCGCCGCGATAGTTCGGGCTGTTGAGTATGCTCTTGATGCACACGGCGTCCGGATTGGAGGAGCCGCCGTTCTGTCGCAGTTCTTCCTTCTCCTTCTCATTCGCGGAGCCCACCAGACCACGGCAGTGCTGGTAGACCTCAGACGAGGTCTTCTCGTCCTCCGCCGCATGTGCCGGCGAGGCCAGGACAGACAGGGGCATGGTTGCTGCGATCGCAGCTGCGGCGATGCGCTTCATGGGGTTCTCCTTGTGTTGGTTGGGTTACCTCGAGCAAGAAGAACACGTATCCATGAAGTGCTGCAGGGCAACTCAACAAAATGTGTCCAAACCGAGATATGACAAACGGCCCGCCCCACGATGGGAGCGGACCGTAAGAAGCTCAGGCGAGCCGAATTACATCGGCAGGCCCGGCAGGGCCGGGAGGGAGAAGCCCGGGATAGCGCCGGAGAACGCTGCTGCTGCGCCGATCAGGGCGATGAGGGCAACCGGGACGCCGATGAGCAGGCCCAGGATGCCGGGCTTGGTGTCCGGGTTGTCGATGAGCTGCTGGATGCACTCACCGGTGGCGTTGGTGGAGCCTTTCTCCTTGCCCGGCTCGGCCTTGTCGCCGTCCTTGCCGGTGGCGGCCTTACCAGCGGTGGCTTCCTTGCCCTTCTCGGACTCGGCCTTCTTCTCCTCCTTGCACTTCTTGTACACCTCGGAGGAGCCGACCTTCTCGCCAGCCTGGTCGCCTTCAGCCTGGGCGGAGCTGCCCTGGTTTTCCTTGGCCGGGGCGGTGTCAGCGTCGGCGGCGAATGCCGGAGCGGACAGTGCGGACAGGGACAGGGTTGCTGCGACTGCAGCGGTGGCGATGCGCTTCATGGCAATCTCCTTAAGTAAATCGGGTACCTGCCAGTGATCTGACACGTGTAAAGAGCGTATCGCCCACCAGTCACATTGCGTTACACGGGGTTACCCTGAACACATGGGAATGATGAAAGAGATTGCCGCTATCTTCGGCGTTGCCGCACTTGTGGGCCTTGGTGGTGCGGGTGCCGTCTACAACGCCATCGACGCCCCGGAGCGCGACCACTTCACCGTCCAGGCCGCGGGCGCGCCGAGTGCGACTATCGACGACCCGCAGGACGTCCTCACCCCCGAGGACGAGCAGCGTCTCCAGCGCGATACCGCCAACATCAACGCCGCCGATGTGGTCACGGATTTCCATTACATGGTGTTCGAAACCAACCACGAGAACATCCTCGACGACGTTGAGGAGCTCCTGCGCTCGCAGTACCCCGAGCTGATCGACCAGTCCAAGGGCGAAAACGGCCGCCCCGCCGACGGCGTGCTACTCGTGGGCGTCGGCCTGGATCCGCGACAGGCGTTCATTTACGGCGGCGACGATGTCACGCAAGAGCTCATGCTTGACGACGACTCGTATCGCGAATCCCTGCTGGATGCCATGAAACCCGGCGTGGAGGAAGGCAACATTCCTTCCGGCCTGTTCCGCACGGCGAACCTGGCCATGGATGCGGACGGACTGTCGGACCGGAAGTTCGATCGCGCGAAAAACGACCGCGGCGGGGCGATCGTCGGCGCCGGCATGGGCGGGTTCGGCGCTGCCACCGCGGTTGGTGCGGGTGTGGTGGCGGTGCGGAGCAATCGTCGTAAAGCAATTGCGAAAGCCCGCGAGGACTACGAGCTTGTCACCCACGAGTACACCCGCCTCGCGGGCCGCCTGGACGAGGTGGACGTGCGGGCGAACTCGCTGTCCTCGGCGTTTGCGGACGAGACGCTGCGCCGCCAGTGGGCCGAGGTGCGCGACCGCTTCCTGGGCATGAACGAGCTGGTGCAAGGCGCGCAGGGGCTGAGCTCGATCAACATGGACGACGACAAGGACGTGTACAAGCACCGCAAACAGCTTGCGGACGCCGCCGAGTCCGTGGACCACGTCTCCAACGCCGAGGACAACATCGACCGCCTCTTTGGTGTCGAGCACGGCGACCCGGCCACGCGCCGGGCGGACCTGAGCACCATCCGCGAGGACGTGCTTCGCGCCCGCAGCGAGGTGAAAGATAGCGGGCTGCGCCAGGAGCTAGACCTGCTCATGCAGCGCATCGAGGCGCTGGACGCCAACCCCTCCTCCCCCACCTACGTGGACGACTTCGTGCGCGTGCTCGGCGATTACCGCGTGATCCTGGACCAGGTGAGGAAGAAGCAGTTCAGCGACGTCAAGGAGCGCGAGAAGCTCACCGCGCCGGCGGTCTACGAATCCGGGTTCTGGTACGGCGGGTACGTCCCGTACGTGCACATGCAAGCCTGGCACGAGTCCAACGTGAAGGCGGATCAGGCGGCATCCTCGAGCAGCAGCTCCGTGTCTTCCTCGGGATTCAGCGCCGGGGGTGGCAGCTCCAGCTTCTAAAGGTGTGATTTAACACACTTTTTGAATTTAAACTTTCCTTTAATCAATCCGTGTTTATACTTAGTCACGGAGAAATTCGAAGCGCGGCCCGCCACCTAAGAACACGAGGTGGCGGGCCACTCCTTTGTGGGGTTAAACGACAAAAAGTGTGTCCGGAATCGGCGATTTCTGAGGCTTGACCTGTAGGTTTCAGGGAAATATATGCTCCGGGGGCATATATCTGGGTCTCGAGCGTTCAATCCTCGGTGTGGCTGCCGTGGTGTGCTATGTGCGGCGTGGTGTGGTGTCGCAATGTCAAAGAACCAACCACGCTGCTACTGCGGCGGTGAAATGAAACGCAACGGCACCACCAGCAAAGGCACCACCAGATGGCGCTGCAAACAATGCGGCGCCTCCAGCGTGAAACGCCGAAGCGACATCACCAACGCGGCGGCGTTCACCGCCTTCATCGACCACCTCACCACCGGCGCCAGCCTCGATACTGTTGCCCGCCGCGTGGGGTGCTCGCCGCGCACGCTGCAACGTCGATTCGAACCATTCTGGCTCGTTGATGTGCCAGACCCCACCGCAGGCCACGACAAGCGGGCCTACGACCAGATCTTCCTCGACGGCACCTACACCGCCGGCGGCTGCCTGATCATCGCGGCGACAATCGACCACGTGATCGCCTGGCACTGGTGCAAACACGAAACCACCCGCGACTACCAACTCCTGCTTGAACGCATCGAAGCCCCACTCATCGCCGTCATCGACGGCGGCCAAGGAGCCTACAGCGCAATCAAAAAGTGCTGGCCGACCACGAAAATCCAACGCTGCCTCGTCCACGCCCAACGGGTGGTGCGCCGCTACACCACCAGCAACCCGCGTACGGATGCCGGGCGCACCATCTACCGACTTGCGCTGAAACTGACCCGGATCACCACGCTGGATGAAGCCGCCGCATGGGGTGCGCAGCTGCACGAGTTCTCCACGATCTACCGGTCATGGATGGACGAGAAAACCCTGATCAAGGACCCCAAAACCGGTGCATGGACACGGGTGTGGACACACCACAACGTGCGCAAGGCCTACAACAGCCTCAACCATCTTTGGCGGTCCGAGATGCTGTTTGTCTACCTCAACCCGCCAGCAGGAGTCCTTGCGCCCGAGCGGATCAAATCCACCACCAACAGCCTGGAAGGCGGCATCAACGCCCAGCTCAAACTGCTCGCCAGAACCCACCGCGGCAGATCAGGCGAACGACAACGCCGCATGCTGGATTGGTGGCTCTACTTAAAAACGGAACTGCCTGACGATCCAGTACGAATCGCCAGGCAGTCCAACTGGGGCCAGGGCCAACTCGCCAAAGTATCCACCCTGACCCGAAACGAGAACCAAGCCGACCACGAAACCGGACGACCAGCCCTCTACGACAACGCTATCGACACCGACTACACCCACTCAATCGGCATCCAAAAAGGCCAAATCTAACCCCCACGACACGCCGAGCCAGACACACTTTTTGTCGTTTAACCCCCTTTGTGCGGGTGTCCGCTTAAAAACGCCTAAGAATAGCGGAATCCCCTCCGCCTACTCGCACTCTAAATGGGGGGGTGGGTGAGTGCTCAACCGGTCTCGGGGGGGATGGACCGTGGGCGGAGGGGCCCAAAAGCGAATATAGACTATCGCCCCCAGTGTGTCTACACGTAGCGCGAAAAAGTTTCTCGGTGCAGGTGGGAGGGGGTTATGGGAAGATATCCGGCATGACCATCCAGGCCCGGGCGCTGACGTATAAGCGTGAGAAAGAGCAGTCGGCCGCGATCCGCCTGCTGCACGCGGACAACGCCCCGGTGCTGCTGGCAGTCGTGGCGGAGCACTTCCCACGCGGCGCTGAGGCGAGGCCGGCGGAGCAGCTCTACCAGCTCATGGCGGACGACTTTGCCGTGCTGCGCGGCACCTTCGAGCTCCCGAAGACTCCCCAGGCGTACTGCAACGACTGGGTCAAAGCCGGGTGGCTCGTGCGCAAGTCCGGCACCAAGGAAACGGGCGAGACGCTCGAGCCGAGCGAGCAAGCGCTCACGGCCCTGCACATGATGGACAGGGTCAGTGCGCCGAGGTCGGCGGTGACGGCGAGCCGGGTGGCGTCGATAAGCAATGCCCTGCAAGCCCTCGCGCGGGACACCGACCCGGACATCGACTCGCGCCTGAAGCACCTCGAGGCCGAACGCGAGCGCATCGAGGCGGAGATTGCGCAGGTGGAGCGCGGTGAGTTTGAGCTGCCCTCCCCAGCGACTGTGCGCGAACGGGTGGGCGACATCCTGGGCCAGGCGAGTGCGATCCCCGGCGACTTCGCGCGCGTGCGGCACGAGCTGGAAACGCTGAATTCGCAGCTGCGCCGCCAGCTGTTGGACCCGGAGGGCTCGCGAGGCGACGTGCTGGACGAGATCTTTGCCGGCGTGGACCTGATCGGCGAATCCGACGCGGGCAGAAGTTTCAACGCGTTTTATTCGCTGGTGGTGGACCCGGAGCGCGGCGCGTGGCTGGACACGTGGATCGGGCAGGTGCTCGAGCGCGCCGACAACGCTGCGATGACGGCAGAAGAGCGCGCGCAATTCCGTACCCTGTTCCGCGACATGGAGGACGCCGGCTACGAGGTCAACCGCATGATGACGCGACTGGCCCGCAACCTGCGCAACTACGTGGCCAGCGAGCAGTTCGCCGAGGACCGCCGCATGATCGAGCTGTTGCGCGACACCCGCAAGCTCGCCGCCGACGCCGCGGAGCGCGAGGAGCTTTCGGCCACGCACAAGATGGACACACCCTTGCAGCGCATCGGCATGCAGATCGCCTCGGTGGCGCAGATCAAGCTCGCAGACCCCGGCGCGGAAGTCATCACAACCGAGGTAGAGGCCTTCGAGCCCGGAGAGGGCGACGCGGAGGCGCTCTACCAGGCGGTGCGCGAAAGCGAGATCGATTTGGAGGAGCTGATTGCGGCGGTGGGTGAGACGGTGGGGCGGGCCGGAGGGGCGTCGATAGGCAAGGTGCTCGAGCGCCACCCCGCCACCCAGGGCTTGGGGTCGGTGGTGGGCCTTGTGTACCTGGCCCTCAAGCACGGGGTGCGGCAAGACGGCAGCGAAGAGGTGCGCTTTGAGGAAGAGGATGGGAGCATTCGCTTAGCGACGGTCCCGCGGTGGCACTTCGACCCGGCAGCAGTAAAGGAGATGCAATGACGGAACCGCTGTGGACGGGCGACACAGGCACCCTGTCCGAGGAAACCCGGCGCGCACTGGTGGACCTGCTCAAAGGCCCGCTGATCACCGCTGACCGGAAGAAGGAGACGTGGCACGCCATCACCACCGACACGGAGGCGCTGCGCTCGCGGCTGCACGACGTGTTCTTGGAGCTGGTGGTGGACGAGGACGCCGGCATCGCGTTCACGCGCCACGTCCGCCCGGACAACGAGGACGTGAAGGTGCCGCCGGTGCTGCGCACGGAGGCGCTGACGCACCTGCAAACCGCGATTTTGCTGCAGCTGCGCCACGAGCTGGGCATGTCCACCCCGGGCGAGCGCGTCGTGGTGGGCGAAGACGAGCTGTACGGCGCAATCAGTTACGTCCGCGCGGTGGACAACCGGGACGAGTCCGGGTTTAAGAAGCGGTTCACCGCGGCGGTGAACACCATCCGCAAGTACAGCCTGCTCACCGACACGGAGACCGAGGGCCGCTGGGAGGTCTCCCCCGTGCTGCGCCACATCTTCGACGCGGACACCGTCCACGCGCTGCGCGAGGAGTACCTGCGCCTGGCCCAGGAAGGGGATAAGCAGTGACAGCACAATTCCGTCTGGCGCGCGTGCAGCTGGTCAACTGGGGCACGTTCGACGGCTACTACGACATCCCGGTCGGCGAGCGCGGGTTTTTGATCACCGGCGCGTCCGGCTCGGGCAAGTCAACGCTTATCGACGCCTTCGCCGCCGTGCTCGTCCCTCCCGGCAAACTGCGCTTCAACGCCGCAGCCCAGCAGGAAACGGGCCGCGACAAGGGGCGCAGCCGCGTGTCCTACATCCGCGGCGCGTGGCGGCGCAGCGAGGACCCGGCCACCGGCGAGATCCGCAGCCAGTACCTGCGCTCCGGGGCGACCGCCAGCATCGTCGCGTTGACCTACCGCGCCGGCAGCGAGGTGCTCACGCTCGCCGCGATCTACCGCTTAAACGCCGGCCAGCAGCAGGAAGCGCAGGTGAAAACGCTCTACGGCATCTTCCCCAGCGAGGTGGACGTGGACGGGTTTGTGCCGCTGCTGCAGAACTCCCTGGACAAGCGAAAGCTGGAGGCGAAGTACAAGACCGCCGGCGTGACGTTCACGGAGCAGTACTCCGTGTTTGCCAACCGCTTCCGCTCCAAGCTGGGCATCGGCAGCGAGGAAGCGCAGATGCTGCTGCACCGCACGCAGTCCGCGAAATCCCTGTCCAGCATGGACGAGCTGTTCCGCAACTACATGCTGGACGTACCGGGCACGTTCCAGGTCGCGGAGGACGCCGTGGCCACGCACGAGGACCTGCGCCAGGCGTACGAGCGGCTCGAGGACGTGCACCAGCAGATTGAGACGCTCGCTCCCCTGCCTGGCCTGAACACCAAGCTCAAGGACGCGCAGGCGACGCAGGAGAACACCGCTGCGCTGTCTGCCGCCCTGCCCAACGTGCGGCGTGCGATTGAGGCGAAGCAGCTGCGCGAGCGTATCGACGTCAGCTCCGCCCAACTCGCCGCCCTAGAAGTGCAGGCGCAATCTCTCGAGGCCCGCAAGGAAGCGCAGCAGGCGGCTGTGCAGCGCGCCGTGGTGCAGCGGGAGCAGGTGGCCGGGCAGAGCTTGAGCGAGATCGAGCGCAACATCGCCCGCGAGGAACACCAACTTTCTGTACGGAGCGCGAAGCTGCGCGAACTGGCGGCTCTGGTGCAGTTGGACGGGGCGTTGGACACCGAGCGCTTCGCGGAGCTGAAGGCCCAGGCGTCGGCGGAGCTGGCGGCCGCGCCGGAGCAGGAGGAGCGCCTGCGCGAAGAGTGGTTCAATGCCCGAAGCGAACACGAGAGGCTTGCTGGCGCGGAGGCGTCGGTGGGGGCGGAGTTGGCGTCGTTAGGCAACCGCTCCTCCAACATTGACCAGCGCTACGTGGAGGTGCGCGCGCAGCTGTGCGCGGATACCGGGCTGACGGTGCGCGAGCTGCCGTACGTGGGCGAGCTTATCGACGTGCTGCCCGAGCACGCCGAATGGGAACCCGTGATCCAGCGCCTGCTCGGCGGATTTGCGGCGACACTTTTGGTGCCGGCGGAGCGCGAGCGGGAGGTGAGCAGCTGGGTCAACGGGCGGCACCTGGGGATGCGGCTGGAGTACCGCACCGTGCCCGAGGGCGTGGAGGTGCCGCGCGGCCCGAGGAACCCGCTGAGCCTGTTTCACAAGGTGCGCGTGGTGGAACACCCGATGCGCCCGTGGCTGATGCTTATGCTGAAGACGACCTTCGACTACGCCTTGGTACGCACCGTGGAAGAGTTGGAGCGGCAAGACCAGCGCGCGGCCACCATCGACGGTTTGGAGCGAAACCCGGCGGATAAGACCGGCTCCGCCCGGTACGTGAAGAACGACCGGCTGCGTCTGGGCGAGCGGCGCAACTACCGCCTCGGCTCCTCCAACCACGCGAAGGTGGAGGCGCTGCGCGCTGAGCTTGCGGAGGCGAAACGTGCGACCACTGCGGCGGGCAACCGCCTGGCGGAGGTCAAGCGCAAGCAGGAGGCGCTGGCCAGCGACGTGGACGTGGCTAAGAGGATTGCCGCCATGGAGTGGGCCAGCGTGGACACCGCGAGCGTCGAGGAGCAGTTGGCGGGCCTGCGCGCTGAGCTTGAGCGGCTCACCTCCTCCCCCGAAGCCAAGGAGCTGGAGCGGGCGTTGCGTGAGGCTTCTGAAACGTTGAAGGCCACCGAGCAGGAGCTGCGCGAGGTGCGCGACGAGCTCGCCGTGGCCAAGCGGGTGCTGCAGGACGACCAGGCGCGGCTGAAGCGGATCGAGGCGGAGCACGTGGAGGTGGATCCGGCGCTTGCGGAGCAGCTCGAGGCCATGCTCGCGGCCACCACGCGCCGCCTGACCCCGGAGAACTTGAGCGACAGCGCCTTCAAGGTCACCGCGCAGCTGGACGCGCAGGCGAAGCAGGCGGCGAAGACGATCACGGAGTCCAGCAACGCCGTCGTGAACATCCTGGCCAACTACAAGTCCCAGTGGTCGGCCGAGTCCGCGGAGCTGCAGGCCACGGCCGATTTCGCCGGCGAGGCCATCGCGCGGCTGGAGATGCTGCGCTCGGACCGCCTCCCGGAGTTCCGCGGCCGCTTCCTGGACCTGCTCAACGGCCAATCCGTGATGCACCTGAACACGATTTACAAGGAGCTGCAGCGCGCGAAGGGCGACATTGAGACCAACTTGGGCCCCATCAACGCGTCGCTGCGCCGCTCCCCGTACACCGAGGGGCGCTACCTGCAGATTGAGGTCCGCGACAACCGAGACCGCGTCGTGCGCGATTTCCTGCAGGACCTGCGCGAGGCGACCGCCGGTAGCTTGAGCGAGGCGGACGAGAAGACCGCCATCGAGCGCTACCACCGCCTGGCCAAGATCATGGACCGCCTCGGCTCCTCCGAGCGCGCTGACCGCAGCTGGCGCACCGTTGTGCTGGACACCCGCAGGCATGTGAAGTTCGTGGGCAATGAGGTGGACGCCGAGGGCACGGTGCACAACACCCACGTGGATTCCGCGTCGTTGTCCGGCGGCCAGGCGCAGAAGCTCGTGTTCTTCTGCCTCGCCGCGGCGCTGCGTTACCGCCTGGCGGGCGTGGACGCGGACGTGCCCCGCTACGCCACCGTGGTGCTCGACGAGGCCTTCGACCGCGCCGACCCCGTGTTCACCCGCACCGCGATGGACGTGTTTGAAAGCTTCGGTTTCCACATGGTGCTGGCCACGCCGATGAAGCTGATCAAGACCCTCTCCCCGTACGTCGACGGAACCATCGTGGTCCACTACACCGAGGACCCCGTCGCGCGTTCCACCTTCGAGCTCATTGATACCCATGCGCCTGCCTGACCAGCTGCCCGTCAAGTTCAACATGGAGCTTTTGCTTCTCGACGAACCTTCGGCCACCTCCGTTCCCCTGCATCCCCCAACACGCGCGCAGGTGCTTGCCGACGAAGCCGCCGCCCGCGCATTCGTCCGCGCCTGGCAGGCCTGGGAGCCTGCCGAGGAGGTGGAGTGGGTCACCCGGTCCTGGGCGGGTCTGGGCAAACAGGACGTGCCCGTGAGGGTGACGCTGACCGGGTGGGACCGCGTGGCCGAGGTGGCCGGCCGCGCCGGGGAGGTTGCGCTGGCCCGCGAGCGGTTCGCGGTGTTGGTGGAGTTGTTCCCGGATTGGCCTGAGTTCCGGGAGCGGGCGGCGCATTCGTGGTCGTCCTGGTTGGTGTTGTCCGAGGACGACTTCGCCCGCCTGTGCCTCGCTCTGCGATGGTTTCACGTGAAACCTTCGTCGGGTCTGCGCGCCCGCGCCGTGCCGATCGAAGGGCTGGACACCAAGTGGATCGCCGCCCACCGCGGCCTGCTGCAGCGCCTACTTGGGGTGGCTGACCTGGGCCTTGCCGAGGGCGACCGGCTGATGCGGGTGCGGTTTCTGGATGGCGCGCTTGCGCCCGCGCCGGGGTTGGTCGACGTGGCGGTGCCGTTTGGGTCGTTGGATTTGCCCGACGGTTTGGTGGTGATCGTGGTGGAGAACAAAGAGACCTTCCTGGCGCTGCCCCAAGCCCCCGAAGGCTCGGGCGCGGTGCTGGTGTGGGGCTCCGGGTACACCGCAGGCGCGCTGCCAGAGCTGCCGTGGGTGCGCGGGGCGCGCCGGGTGCTGTACTGGGGCGACGCGGATGCGGACGGCTACGCCATCCTGAACGCGCTGCGCACCCGCTTGGCTTCCGACGGCGCTTCCGTTCCCGTTGTCAGCGTGGCCATGGACGTGGAGACGGTAGAGCGGTTTCTGCACCTCGCGGTGGCCGACCCCGGCGACACGACCCGGGTGCTCCCCCACCTCACCGACGACGAGGAACGCGCCCGCCGGTTCCTGGTCGCCTCCGGTGCGAAGCGATTGGAGCAGGAGCGCGTGTCGTTGGAGTGGGCGTTGGCGATGCCGGAGTTCGCGGCGGTGTGGGGTGTCGACGGCTAGGTTAAACTCCCAGCCATGAGTGCTGTCCGGGTCAATATCCAGCCCCACATGCTTGCGTGGGCGCTGGAAAGCACTGGCCTGCCGGAAGCAGAATTGGAGAAGCGATTCCCCAAGCTTCCACAGTGGCACTCGGGTGAGACTCGCCCAACGCTGAAGCAGGCGAGGGAGCTCGCGAAGCTCGCTCGCATTCCTTTCGGCCGCTTGCTGTTGGATGAGCCGTCGGGTGAGCGAGTGGGAGTGACGGACTTTCGGACCGTCGGGAACAAGGCGATGGGCACCGTGAGTGCCGATTTGCGGGAGACTATCCGCTCGAGTCAGAACAGGCTCGCTTGGTACGCCGATTTTGCTGCTGAGGAGGGTATCGCCCCGCCGACGATGTATGCCTCGGCCACGATCGAGCAGCATCCGGCTGAAACGGCAGAGCGAACCAGGGAGCTTCTTGGTATCGAGAGAGGCAAACCACTCCCGGGAAGCGACAAAGTAGCCGAGCTCGCTGCTGCCATGGAAGAAGACGGAATCCTGGTGGCGAGAAACTCGATCGTCGGGAACACAACTTCGAGGGGGCTCAGCGTCGGCGAGTTCCGAGGTTTCACGATCGAAGACGGCGGCTACGTCTTGGTGTTTGTTAACACCGCGGATGCCAAAACTGCCCAGTTGTTCAGCTTGGCCCACGAATTGGGCCACGTTGTTCTTGGGCGCACCGGTATCTCTGATCACTCTGAGCATGCGGACGTCGAGCGTTGGTGCAACCGGTTCGCTGCTGCGGTGATCGCTCCGGCGGAGGCGGTGGAACGTCTCTACGCTGACGCGGACTTGCTGGATGCAGTAAACCGGCTTTCGCAGCGCTTCGGTCTGAGCCGGGAAGCGATGCTCTGGCGGCTAGTTGAGCTGGACTTCACCTCGCGCGAAGAGGCTGCGAACGTGGTTGGAATACTCAAAGGAAGCTCGTCTGAACAGCGAGAAAGCAGTGGCGCTCCTCCGTTTCACGTATTGGTGCGCTCGCGCGTCGGCGGCCGTTTCTTCGACACGGTTACTCGCGCCTGGAGCCATGGGCAGATTACGGGAAGAGACGCGGCACGGTACCTCGGTGCTAGTAGTTATGCCTCGCTATCTAAGCTCGCAGCGATGCAGCACGGGAAAGCGGTGTGATCCGTGTATCTCGTCGATACAAATTTCCTAGGCCAGATGGCGTCAGTGTATCCGCAGGATGTTTTTCCATCGCTGTGGACGGAGTTGGAGACGAGCCTCTTCTCGCCTGAAATCTATTTCCACGTGGAGGTCCACCAAGAAATGAGAAGGTGGGCCCACCCAACGCTGAATTGGTACCTGAACCATCTGCAGTCATTCCAGATTCTTCACCCGGACGAAGAGGAGGTTGACGCATATACAGAGGTCACTGACTGGGCGGTAAATAAACGAGTGCCTGGTTACAGCCAAGCTGCGACGGACGAGTTCGTTGACATTGCAGATGCTTGGCTTGTGGCCTCCGCTTATCGTCATGGCGCAACGCTAGTTACGAACGAGGTTCCGGCGCCGCAAGGAACGAGAAAGGTAAAGATCCCAGATGCGGCGGCTGCGTTCAATGTGCCTTGCATCAACACGCTCGAGTTTCTTCGAGAGCTCAAGGTCAGCGTGTAGATGCAATGACGCGCCGTTGAAGTCCCTTCGTTTGTAGAAGAGAACTTCGACGGCGCAGATACTGCTACCCTCGCTTACATAACCGCGACCCCGACAGGCTTCTTTCCCGCTGGTCAGATAGGCCTCCACGTCGCACGATTTGTCGTGTACGGAGGCTGCCATGGCGGGTTTGCGCCTGAACGCTCGGGAGTTCATGCGGGTCGCAGACGACCCCGATTCGCTGGTGGAAACAATGCTGCAGCAGTACATGAGCGACTACCAGACCGCCGTCGGGGAATCAGAACAACGCTCGTGGCGCAACAGCTTGCCGGCGCTCGCGGAGGATCTGGCAGCGGCTGGTCTAGACGCGGTCGATGTCCTGCTGGAGTACGCGCTTCCACTCACGTCGCAGCGCGCCGACGTCATCCTGGCCGGCACTCACCCGGAAACAGGGAATCCGTCCTTCGTCGTCGTAGAGCTGAAGCAGTGGACCGCGGCAGAACCCTTCGAGGGCGACGACGCGCTCGTTTCCGTGACGGGTCTTCCAGAACCGGTGCTCCACCCCGCGCGTCAGGTGGACGGGTACCGGCGCTACCTCACCAACTACCTGGTCAACCTTCACGACCACGAGGACTGGGTCGACGCGGTGGCGTACCTGCACGGTGCGGAAAGCGACCAGGGGCTGGTCGGGATTCTCAGGGGTGGGGATGTGCCGGTGTTTACCGGAGGACGTCGAGAAGCATTGCGCTCCTACTTGAAGGAACGGCTGAGCGGTGGCGGCAGTGCGGAGGTGCTGCTGGGGTCGGCTGTGCGGCCGTCGACAAAGCTCATGCAGGTCGCCGCGGACGAGGTGCGCGACCGCGAGCAGTTCATCTTGCTGGGCGACCAGCAGCTCGCGGTGGACATGATCAGGCACGAAGTACACCGGGCGGGCACCAAGAAGCGGGTCATCGTGGTGTCCGGCGGCCCGGGCAGCGGCAAGTCCGCGATCGCGCTATCCGCGCTGGGCGAGCTGGCCAGGGAAGGCAAAACGGTGCTGCATGCGACCGGGTCTAGGTCGTTCACGCAGACCATGCGCAAAGTCGCGGGACACCGGAGTAGGGACACGCAGAGCCTGTTCAAGTACTTCAATTCCTTCACCAAAGCGCTGCCGGATGAGATCGACGTACTGATCGCGGACGAGGCGCACCGCATTCGGCAGACCTCGAACAACCGCTTCACCAGGGCCGCGGACCGAAGCGACCGCCTGCAGATCGACGAGCTCATCTCCGCCGCCCGCGTGCCAGTTTTTCTTCTCGACGACCACCAGGTCGTGCGCAAAGGCGAGCTCGGCTCCGTCCGCGAGATCGAAGCGTTCGCCCGCGCGCAAGGTCTCGAGGTCGTGCGTATTGAACTGGACGAGCAGTTTCGGTGCGGCGGGTCCGCGGCGTATGTGGACTGGGTGGAGCAGATACTCGGGCTTAACGACGGCGTTCCGTTTGAAGCCGCACTCCCAGACGACGACCCGTTGGTGGTGGAGGTCGTCGATTCGCCGTGGGAGCTGGAGCGCTGCCTGCGAGAGCGCAACGACAATGGCTATACAGCCCGCATCTCCGCCGGCTACTGCTGGCAATGGTCCGACGCAAAACGGGACGGGTTGGTCGACGACGTGGTGATCGGCGACTGGGCTCGGCCGTGGAACAACAAGGAGGACCGTCGCGTCGGCACCGCTCCCCCGTCGGCGCTGTGGGCGACGCAAGAGGGCGGCTTCGACCAGGTTGGCTGCGTGTACACCGCCCAGGGTTTCGAATTCGATTGGGCGGGCGTAATCATTGGCCCGGATCTGGTGTGGCGGGACGGGCGCTTCGAAACCGTCCGCTCCGCTAACAAGGACCCGCACTTTCGCAACCCGAAGACGGTGCCGGACGAGGATTTCGATCTGTTGGTACGTCACGTGTACAAAGTGCTGCTAACGCGCGGGATGATCGGTACCATTTTGTATTCTCCGGACGCGCAGACCCGCGAGGCCCTGCGCGCCCTGTTGAACTAGTTCCCTTTCGGGCCCAACGGACTTCCCCGCCGGACATGTCCTCACCCCGCGTAACGCAGATGAGGCATGCCCCGTGGACGCTTTTCCCAAGCCGCTTATCCAACGAGTCCGGTACGACGACCAATTCGCAGTCAGCTTAGAGACGGCCTACGGTGAGCGCGCCGAAGACGAGCGCGCAGACTGGATCACTCACCAGTTGAACTTTCCCACCGTGTACGTGGTTCGCAGCCGCCGCGAGTATGAGCACGGGTACCGGTACAAGGTGTACGTCGGCGAGACTAACGACATTCAGAAGCGCACCCGCCAGCATCTTTTCCAGGACATCAAGACGCGGCCTGATTGGAGGGAGTTCAGTGAGGCGGAGGACGTGGAGATGTATGTAATCGGCCACCCGTACTTCAACAAGTCTCTCACTCTCGACGTGGAGAACCGGTTCCTGCATTACCTGGAATCGTGCAAGTCAGTGGAGCGCCGCAACAACCGGCGCACGAACGAGCAGCGCGACTACTTCACCTACGAGCATCTGGACCAGTTGTTCGATGAAGTTTGGGAGGAACTCCACCGGGTCGAGCCAGAGCTTTTTGAGTCCAAGGAAGCGATCACCTCCTCCGCGATTTTCAAGGCATCGCCATTTCAGAAGCTCAACGAGGAGCAGCTCACCGCGCAGAATCAGATCTTCGAAGCCGTGAACAACGCGTTGGAAGGCGGCGTGGGTGACGACGTGTTGGACCATAAGCTGATCTTGGTCTCCGGTGAGGCAGGGTCCGGCAAGACCGTACTGATCAGCAGTATTTTCAACGGCATCATGATGGGCGTGGAAGATGAGGACGAGCGCTTCCGTGCTCTAGCCGCAGGACTCGACATGGACGGGACTGGCATCGACGGGTACCTCGTCTCGGGCCACAAGAACGATGGTGGGCAGCTGGCGGTGTACAAGGAGATCATTAAGAAGGCGGGCATCCCCGACTCACGTAAAGGTGGCGACCGGGAGCGCGTATACAGCCCCACCCAGTTCATTAACCGCTTCTCTCCCGACGACCCCGCGGATGTCGTACTCATCGACGAGGCGCACCTCCTGCTTACGCAGAAAGCTCTCGGCTACTTCCACGACCAGCCGCAAATCGAGGCAATTCTGGACCGCGCCAAGGTCGTCGTGGCGGTGTACGACCCGAAGCAGACTCTGGAAACCCCGCAGCACTGGGAAGTCCCCGTCGAGGACTACTTCGCCGACCGCATGGCTCAGCCGGCGATTCGATTGACCAACCAGATGAGGTTGAATGCGGATCCGGAGACGATCAAGTGGATTCGCACGTTCGTGGACAAGGGCGTGATTCTGCCAGTGCACGCGGACTCGCAGGGTTACGACCTACGCATTTTTGATAGCCCTCATGCTTTGGATGCTGCGATCCGGGAGAAGGACTCGGCAGTTGAGAACAACCTGTCCCGCTTGATCGCCACCTACGACTGGCCGTATAGCGCTGCGAAGAAGAACGAGAACGACCCCGACGGTTGGTGGTACGTCAACGTGGAGCACGAGACCGGCAGTCTGCGCCGGCCGTGGAACCTGCAGCTACGAGAAGAACGCAAAGAGCGCCGCATCGCCTACCGCAAGGCATGGTCGGAGACGCCATCCACGATCGGCGAGATTGGATCCACCTACACAATTCAAGGTTTCGATCTGAACTACGCAGGCGTGATTCTCGGACCCTCAGTGAAGTACCGGAATGGTCGCGTGGTGTTCGACCCGTCCGAGTCTGCCCACAAGAAGGCTGTGCAGAATCGCGTATTCGCAGACGGCTCGCGTGAGTCGTTTGGAGAAGAGATGCTGCAGAACGAGCTCAATGTGCTGATGACCCGCGGCACCAAAGGCATGTTCATCTACGCGGTGGATGAGCAACTGCGGGAAGCGCTGTTGGAGGCGCAGCGAGCTTCAACAGCGGATTAGACAACCAGAAGATTACCGGGATCTGTATCGTTTGCGCTGGCGCCGAGCAGTGCTCCAGCCGGTTCGGCGCGCGTGAGAGCCCGGGGCGTCGGGGCGCATCATTAGCGTGAGTCCATCGAAGTCGGTGGGAACCCAGTCGTATCTGTGTGTGCGGAACTCCATCCCTTGTTCATTGTTGCTGGAATAGACCAGCAACGCGCGCCCATGTCAGATGCGGGTTTTTGGTACCGGTGTTCCGGAGACCCGGTACTGCTGTGTTCCGGGTAGTTGGTACCGGGGCCGGGCCGACGGAGTTGGCCCGGCTGTTTGTCTTATTCGTCCGGTTCTATTGGGGCGGTGGCCTTGCGCATGTCGAAGTCTCCGATGCGGATTCGGTGGCCGTTGTTGAGGCGGCTAACGAGTGAATCGGCTCCGACTCTGTCGGGGAGGGCTTCGACCCAATAGGCGGCGGCCGATTGGGAGGAGATCAGTGTTGGGAGCCGACCGTCGCGGTCGAATATGATCTTGCTCAGGTCTTCTTGCCCGCGCTGGTTGATGCTCATGGTCATAAAATCGTCGATGATAAGGACATCGACATTGATCAGTTTCCGCATCTTATCGAGGTAGTTTTGGTCAGTCGGTGAGAAGACCGCCAACATGTCTACGAGTTGGTCTAGCCGGTAGTAGGCCACGGAGTATCCGGCTTGGCATGCGGCGACGCCGATGGCGCAGACTATGTATGTTTTCCCTGTTCCGGTCGGTGCGAGGATGTGAATGTTGGTCGGGTTTTCCCGCCAGTTGGTCGCCGCGATTCGTTTCAGTTGGCGCATGTTGATGCCGCGTTGTTCTGCTCGGGTGACTTCAGCAAGGCTCGCGTCCGGGTATCGGAATTGTGCCTGGGTGATGGCTTTGGCGATGTTGCGTTGTTGCCGCTGTGTGTAGGCCTCTTCGACTGCTGCGAGGAAGATGTCCTCTGGTAGCGCATCCGCGTAGGCCTCGTCGTTGACAATCTCGTAGAAGACATCAGCGAAGGTCGATACGCGAAGCTTTCGCATTTTTGCCCGTACTGTTTCGTCATTGATGTTGCTCATGGTTCACGCTCCTTCTAGTTTTCGTAGTGGTCAGCAGGACGGATGAAGACGGCGTCAGCTGCGTCGCTGGTAAGCGGGGCGCTTGGGCGTTGTTGGTTCTTCGTCGCGGGCTGTGTCTTTCGCCCTGGTGCAGCAGGGGGCTGCTGAGCGTGCGCAATGTCAGTCTGGATGCGCTTGATCACAGCCATAGTTGGAGCCAGCTTCTTTTCTAAGACCTGCTGGCACGCCGGCTCGAGGGTGGCTTTGCTGTGCTTTTTGCCCAGGTTGGCCAGCACGTTGCGAGCTTGAAGAAGTCCGCGGGGGACGGCGGCACTATTACGATCGAGGATCATCGCTATGACTGTGTGCGTTGCAGAACCGAACGACGAGGCCCAAGCCAAGAGTTCGTCGCGGGTGAGCGCCTTGTGGCCTTCGTCATCGCTGCTTGGCCCATGGTTGGGATCAGTGGAGTACCGGTATTTGAATCCGTGAAGGCGTGTGTGTTCAGCAACTAGTTGATCACCGTTGAAGATGCTCACCAGTTGCGGGGTGAGCCTGACCGTCACTGCCTCTCCTACCAGCTGAAATGGCACAGAATAGTACTGGTAGTCACAGGTGATGTGCCAATTACGGTCGACTTTGAGCCGCTTGTATGACACTTCCGTAAACGGTGTCGGCGGCAGATCGCGCATCACTGGTGCTTCTTCTTGCTCAAAGCGCATGCGCCGTGTTGTGCCATCAGCCCGTGTCATTGCGCTGTTGATATCGGCAAGCCGGTCAGCGATTGCCTCATTGAGTTCATCGAGATTGTAGAAGACCTCGTCGCTGAAATACCCGAGTATTTTGGTGTAGGCGATTTTCACAGCACGTTCTACTGCCGCTTTGTCGCGTGGCCTGCCAGGTCTTGTCGGCACAATCGTGACCCCGTAGTAGTCGGCAAACGCTGCGTAGCGGTCAGTGACCATCCGGTAGCCTGAATGCTTCCTCGGCCGGTAGGTCGCCGTAGAGGCATTATCCGGCACGATGACCGCCGGTAATTTGCCAAGATAGTTCAACGCTTTGACGTGGCATGCAATCCAAGCCGGCATCTTCTCATTCGCAGCAGCAGTGACGTACATCAGCCCTGAGTACGGGCATACCGCGACAAACAGCGACGCCTTGAATGCGGTATCACCACTGGCCTGATCCACCACCGGCACTTTGTCGCCAGCCCAGTCGACGTAAAGCTCTTGCCCCGGCTCATGGGTGACGACTTCGACAAGATCATGAGCACGGAGAAATTCATTGAGCCCACTGCAAAACTGGGAGTACTGGTACTTTGTCTTGTCCGTCGGACACGGCTGCGACAAGTAGTCCATCCACAGCTTGTGCCTGGTCACGTGCTTTTTGCTTTGGAGCTTGCGTGCAAGGGCTTGAAAATCAGGCTGGTCGTAGGACATCGTCCGCTTACTCCGGCCGTCGCTGAATCGATCATCGAACCATCCCGGTGGGAGTTGGCGGAAACGCTCTGGCGTTAGTGCCTCATCAGCGATGACTTTCTTTGCGCGGGATACTTCTCGTCGTGAACATCCCAATGCGTGTGTGATCTGCGCGTAGCTTGCACCGTCAAGGCACATCGCGATGATCTGTTTGAAGTTAGCCACAAGGACCGGCTCCTTCCAAGTAGATGTTGACGCGACACCACCGGATTGTGGTGTCGCCAACATCAACTATGAAAGAAAACCCCTTGCAGTACCGGGTACGTGGAACACCGGTACCAACTACGCGGACTCGCGGTACCAACTACCCCGAATCGACACGCCCATCCTTGACCAGTTCGGTCGTTCGTCGCCAGAGCAATTCACGGATTCTCGCGGATGGCTTGCCTACAAAAGTGCCGGGCGCGATCTCCACCAGCCACTTGGTGAGATCGCCGCGCAGACCAGCAGGGCATGCGGTGACGACGAGAACCATCATGGTGTGCCCTCGTGTTCAGACCAGTTCACGCCGGCTGCGATGACTTCGAGTTCACTCCAGAGGTAGAGCTCGGCATCCGAGAAAGTCTCGTCGTCAGTTAGGTCCATAACGTATTTGAGGTCTTTGACCATCCTCGGCATGAGCCGTTTGTCGACAACGGCATCGCGCACAAGCCGCCTCACAGCGACGCCGGGTTTCATTTCACCGGAGGCGACAGCGTCAAATGCTGCAGGGATTGCTATTTCTGCCTTGTAGAGGTCCGCGATGTCATACACAAACGCGCGGTCGGTTCCGTTATGCACCACTCCGAGCGCAGGCACGAAACCAAGCCCGGCGATTACCGCGTGTGCGATGCCATACAACGCGGAGTTTGCAGAGGTCAACGCTTGGTTGATCGGATCGGAGGAATCGTAATCATTCGGATCGTATGCACGCCGGTTCCAGATGAGACCAACACGTGCCGCTTCGTCGGCGTACACCTTCTTCATCCGTGCGCCTTCGCGGCCGCGGAGTTTGGCCATGGAAAGACCGGTGAGATCCTCTCCAGGGAAACGCAGGCTGTACATGCGTTTTGCGCATGCAAGTCGCTTCCTCTGGTTTGTGACTATCTCGGCTTGGAGCTCTGCCATTCGCGACGACTTTGCTGGTGGTCTGCCACTCGCGTAGTAGCGAACTCCCCTCTCCCCTACCCACACGGTTGAGACACCGGCGTCCCCAAGGAGAGCCATCGCCGCATAGGTAATCCTGGTACCTGGGCCGAGGAGCAGAACTGCCAGTTGCGTTGCGGCGACATGGGCAACCCCGCGCTGGTCTGTGATCGTAAGCGCGTTGCCGTCACGGTTTACAACGGCACGCTCGACATACAGGAATGAGATCCGACTACCCATCTGCGACAAGGCCTGTCGCGTGATGGGCACTTCTTGCGGAGTCGGAGACACTATTTCACCGGTGCCAGGGTGAGCAAGCCACAGCCGTAGGCTCGCCCGCGACCGATTCCCTGTGTAAGCGTGGTGCGTAAACGCCCGGCATCGGCTACCTCGAGGTTGCCGACGAACCGGGCCTTGGAAATACGGACGGGCGGAACATTGCGCGATTTCTTATCGCGCCGGAACACGTCGGTCCACCGTTCAAGCACCTGAGGTTGATCGGTGACGTCCCATCGGGCCCGTTCTTCGTCAGTGACGCTGTCGTCTATACGCGGCGCTAAGCGAAAGCCGGCCCGCTCGGACTGTTTGTACAGCCAGGTGAGCTGATTGTGTGCAGAAACGTGAGGCTTTACCTTTCCACGCTTTCCTTCGCGGGGCTCGGAGTACGTGGGGTTGGCGACGAGTTCAAAATGCCATCGCTGTCCTCTCATGAGCGATGAAAGGAAACGCTCATAGTCGGCCGACTGAGCGGGTCGTGCTTCCCAGCCTGCTTGCTCGACAATGTGTGCCCCTGTCGGTTTCTCCGGGCCGACTATGTAAAGCACATGCTCATTTGGGTGTTTGTCTACCCGCCACAGCACTCGCGCTTCTGTTTGAGAGATGTCGGGTGGAAAAGCTTTACGAACAGCTGCATGCATCGCCTGTGGGTCTGTCAGTAGTTTCACACCCTGCCTGCGTGCTGGGTTTAAGGAAATTCGAGTCAACGTTGTCATGCTTGAACCACCGCCTCAAAGAACTCATCCGTGCTGATAGACGTTTCGACACCCTGGGGGTTGCCAAGCACAACATCGTGGCAGCGAACGACATCCCGCCACCCGTAGCGCCGGTGCTTGGGATCAAAGGAAAGTGGAACATCCTGCCGCGGAACGGCACCTGGTTCAGCGACGTTCGCGTCGCGATACAGCGCAAGCGACACTTCTTTCGGTGCCTGCTTCTTATGGTGATCGGTTGCGTACCAGGTCTTGTGGCTCCGTAGTGCGGTTTCAGCGTCGGAGTCCACAACACCAATCACCAACCCAGGGTGCACGGGACACGACCGGCGTCCCATGAACAATGGGTAGGCAGGTTTGCGGAGCGCTTCTGCCATGCTCTCTAGAAACGTGCGGTCCGCGTGTTCCACGGCAGCCAAAAATGCTGCGTCGGAGAGGAAGTAGCGGGTGACCAGCTGCGCCGGGTCTTGCGGACGCGTCTGCCAGGGTTGTGCGGTTTGGTAGTCGCGCAGCAAGCTGCCGGATTGATCGACGCGGACCGCAAGGCGCAACTTGGCAAGGTCCTCGATGTCATCGGTGCGTCGCCGCCCTTGGGCAGCCGCGATTAGGCCGACGATCCCTGACTTCGTTGGGGTGGTCGCTGTGGCTCGCGTCTTGTACCTGCTTTCATCGCCCCAGGACTGCATCGGTCCTTTGAGGAGGAGGAGCAAAGAGTGTGTCATTACTGGTCACCTACGACGCGCCCGAGAACTTCGTTGATATTCTGCGTTAGCTCCTGCAGAGTGGTTTTCTCCGCGATTTCATTGAATGAGTCGGCCGTCTCGCCGATCCCCATGACGTACGCTGCGAGCGGCTTGAATCCGTAAACGGACTCAACATCACGTGCTTCCCGCGCGAGGCGGTCCGCTGCCACCTTGCGGCGAGACACACCCTTTTCTGCCTCGACCGGAACTTCGAACGCGTTGACCAGGGAGACAGGTCGGGTATCGCGGATGGCTACGTAAACGAGCTCCGGGAGGGTTTGGTTGGCAAAGGTGTTGATTTTGCCGGTCGGCATGGAGCTCACGAACGCTTCAATGAAGTGCTCGACAGCGAGGCGAGCTGCATCGACAGAGTTCAGATTGTCCTTCAGGCCGTTGAAGTTGATCGTTGCGTAGCGGTACATCGTCGACGACATCATTTGGACCGTGCCGATCATGCCCGCGCCGGTCTCCTTGCCGTCCTCGGCAAGATCATCCACCGCCGTGAAGTAGTCGAAGTCCGGGGTCGAAGCGTGAATGCCGATGGCGTGTGCGACCTGGACGGATGCGTCCACATTGTAGGCGGCATCGTCGGCGACCATACGGCCGAACATCGCCATGTCTACCGAGTGATCAGTGTCAAGAATTGCCTTCGCCGCGGCCTTGGAAGGCTTCTCGCCATCCAGTGCGAGCAGTTCCTCTACGGCACGATCGATCTGTTGCTGGCTGAGGAATAAGAGGTAGCTAGTGCGGGGATACGGGCTCGGCTTGTCATCCGGGTCATCGTTCTGATTCGTCTTATCGAAGGCGATTTTGCGGTCGACGTTTTTGAACAGATCGTAGACGCGTTGGATTGCTTCGTCTTGCTCGAGACCCGCTTCGATGAGGCGCAGGGCGATCTTCTCCGGGAGACGCTTGGAGCGATCTCCAATCTGCTGCGCATCGAAGTTCTCTTCAAAGTAGCGACGGATGGCGCGCTTCCAGGATTGGGATGACACGCGTTGGCGTGGGACGCCGCCGAAGATCGCGGACTTTGGTGCACCGGTGTCGTCTCGGTTGATCAGTGATGGCGGGACGGTCTGTAGTGCGTGGATATCAATAACGATGGACATGATGAACCTTTCTTCGAGTATGGCTAGGAGGTGGCAAAGGGGGATGTGATTTCCGATTCGGCTTCAGCGGCGCGCTGTGCCTTCGGGCGTAGTGTTCCGACTGCGTAGTCCCTACCCCAGCGGAGCAGGACACCGTCGCGACGCGATGGGTACTGAAGCGACCGCAAGTCTCGGGCGAAACTGCCGTAGTCGAATGCGAGTTCCTTACTTCGCAGAAGTGTCACGAGCGACCGCAAATGCAGTACACGTGATGCTTCATCGCGCGCGGACTGCGTAGCGTCAAACCGTGGTTTGATCGAGTTGGAATCACTCAGGGTCTGCAGGCGACCGCATGCGCGTGCAAATGAGCATTCAGTGGTGTGCACTGGCTTCGTTGCACTTTGCATGTGTTGAGCGAACAGAGTGAGCGCGTTGTACGCCGCTAGTTCTGACGGGGAGGGGGCATCGCCACGCCCGAGCTCGTTGTCGCTGAGGGGAGGCTCGAGAAGCATCAGTACTTTTTGCAGTGCCAATGGGTCGGCGCTGAAACTGCGTGCCGCGCTTTGGCGGAGTTCCGCGAGAACACGTCGTGCGTCTGCGCCAGCGGCCGTTTCGGCTCGGTCCAGATAGTTTCGTTGGAGGTATGAAACGGTGTTCCCAATACTGAGTTGGAGTGTCGGTTCGGTCATGCTGTTTCTCCTTGCTCGGCGGGGGTTCGAGTGTCTCGGGCCCGATCGGACGGCCTATTTCGTTCGATCAGTGGTAGGTTCTCGCTCAGGCGGTAGCGCAACTGCCGGTAAAGTGAACCCGCATTGACAATCCGGCCAGAGTCGTCGTCCTGCGCATCGACGACTCTTCCAACGAGCGCCCGCTGTCCTGCGCCGCGGATGGCTTCATCTGCAATGTGGAGTACCTGATTCTCGATTTCGACCTGCCAACCAGTTGCTTCGTTGCCAATATGCGCGAGATCCAGGTTGCGCAGCCAGGTCAGGAACTTCGGCTCGAGAACGGTGTACAGACGGTCAGCCGCGTCAGCGTCGAAAACGTACTCTCCACCTGCTGCTACCTTGAGTTGGCCGGCAAACTTGCCGAGTGAACTCGCGGCGTCCTTCGTCGCTTCGGCCGCATCGCGCACGTACTGACGGTGGACAGCGGATAACGAGTTGTCCCGCAACAGTTGCAATGGAAGGCCCATGTTTGCGCTCACGATCGTGTTGACGGTTGAGCCTTTCGGTCCGTATTCCATGGACACGATATTTAAGTCAACGACTTCATCAGTTCCCTGGTCCTCTGCGATAGCAGAAAAATTCACCAGATTTGAGGGTCGTTTAGGGGCAAGATTCTTCTCATTGAAGCCGGGATCGGAGTGTGTGGCGATGAGGGCGTCTAGGGACCGCCACATCGTTCGTGTCGTGTCGTAACGGCAAGGGTAGAAAGCCTCAGTCCCCTTCTTCGATTGCTTGGGGTTATACCGATAAGGAGTCATCGGATCGCCATACACATTCTTGCCCTTATCCGGTATCTTATCGCCGATACTCACCAGTACATTAACAATCGCATCGCCTTCTGCGAACAGGCGAATCCTTCGCGATTGCCACGTGGCAAAGTCTGCTGGTCCATGAGGCAGTAGCGCGTCCGGCTTCTCAAGTTTTCCAGCGCGGTCGTTGCGTTGGCTTGGGGTATCCGGCTCCCGTTCCCACACGGGATGATCATCAGCGTTATCCAAGTAGATGGCCTCTGGAGTTGAGTTCAACAGCAGAGTTTCGAGCAACGTGGTGCCCCGAATGACGGTGCCTCCCGTCATTCCGGACCAACCGGTTCCGATTGGATAGCCTTTTCCGTTCTTGACTCGGGGGTCTCCTTCAACACCAGTTTTGATGCCTGCATAGTCGTACGCCTGCGCGTGAACAAGCCACCTAGCGGCTTCCGCAAACGATAGGTTCGACCGTCCGTCATGGGTGCGCATAGTGAAGTAGTCATGCTCAGCGTCGGGCACGATGCGGGAGATGTCGGATTTCGTGCCTTTCCTCGTTTGAAGGCCCGCTACCTG
Organism: Corynebacterium sp. CQ3829_602738; assembly: GCF_054478435.1. Classification (NCBI taxonomy): domain Bacteria; kingdom Bacillati; phylum Actinomycetota; class Actinomycetes; order Mycobacteriales; family Corynebacteriaceae; genus Corynebacterium; species Corynebacterium sp. CQ3829_602738. The sequence continues at coordinate 2,484,695 of NZ_CM137003.1, read as the reverse complement.
CATAAAAGGGGCTCCCTTGTGTAGCAGGTCAAAGCGCGATTCGTACTGTGCGAGGTAGGCCAGGACGGTTTCGTCGTGTCCGTCATTCAGCAGGGCTCGTCGCTTATCGACGAACCAGTCCTCCCACCGGAAGTCCCGGCGACCAGCACGGGTACTGAGCAGTTCTGTTATGGACTGGTGGTGGGCTCTCCAAAAAATAGCAAGAAGTAGACGAAGAACGGCGTAATCCTGGGTCGGTGAATCCCCAAGGACAGCAGTGGGCGTTGCGCTGCCGTCGAAAATTTCTCGGATGCTCAGCGTTGCGGAGCCATCGTTGGTCGTGCAAATGATCCACGGTTCATCCAACAAGTTAAACGATGGTGTGGTTTGTGGACGTTGGCTCATTTCTTCAACCTCCTTCGCTTTCTTTGTGTTGGTGTGCGGTGGTTCTGTGCTCATCTAACTACCCCCCTCGACATCAGGGTGGCTGGAATCGAACGCACTTTCTAAACCCAGTTCGGATGAGTATCTGACCCGGAAACTCCCTAATCGCGCTTCACCACTTTCATCCAGTGCCAGAGCAAGCTGTCCTTTAAGCAGGTAGTGGTCGTTCCATTCGATCGGGGTGGAGCGCTCAAGCACATCGATAACGGCTTCAAAGTCAGAATCGTCCCGGGTCATCCTGAGTGGCAGCCGAACTGTGCTTGAGGCGAGTTGAAAAGCCTGGTTGTAGTGCAGGGGAACCCCGTTGGCGATTCTGTCTACTCGGCCGAAAGGCGTGTAGAAATCGCCAGACTGTTGTATCGGGATTACTTCCACTGTCGGCTCAGTGTCGCGGACTTGTGCAGCCCCCTTTTCATCATCACCGAGCTGGATCGTTGCAGCGGTGGGGTCGCCAAATAGCTTCTGCATTGTGTCGGTGTCCTTCGGCGACTTGATCCGGAAAGATCTCGAGCGCTGATGGGCACGGTCGATGCGCTGTTTGCTTAGCGTCGATGCCTGGGCCCACACTTCTTCCCATCCTGCAGGGACCGTGTGGTCATCGCTGTAAGTCGATTGAACAAGCGTCGCGACGTCGTCGGGCCGCCTAAATTCGGCCGGCAGCTCTAGCAGGGTTTTCAGCAAAATGAGGGGGTCGTAAACCGCGCTAGCTCCTGAGTCGACTGTTGGGGCGGGCTCTACACGCTCGATCGCCCGGATGAACACTTGCGGCTTTCGCAATTGTTCTGGGCGATCCGATTCTGGTCGTCCATGTCTATGGAGCCGCCCGATACGCTGGATCACGAGATCCATCGGTGCGAGATCGGTGACAAGGACGTCGGCGTCGATATCCAGACTTTGCTCCGCTACCTGTGTTGCCACAACGATCCTCCGCCAGGGCCTGCCTTCACCCCGGTGGCTGTCCGGCCCGAGTTCCTGGCGCATTCGGTCTTCTTTTTCTGAGCGCTGCCACGCCATAAATCCTGCGTGGTGGAGTTCGACTTCGCCGGGGTAGTCAGCAACGAGAGTGCTGTATGCCTCCTGGGCCCGGGCGATGGTGTTGCAGATGATGAGGGCGACGCCACCGTCGATAAGCAGACGCCCGAGAAGTTCTTCCAGCGCGGTAATTGCGTCGTCGATAATCGTGATGCGTGCCTCGAGGTTTGTTGGGCTTTGCTCGGGTGTGACGTACCGCAAGGAGCTTTCGTTGGCGACGGTGATGAGGGGGTAAGCCTCTGTATGCTTGTTGACGGGTTTTCTGGTGTAGGCCTCAATGAGTTTCTCGCGTTCCGCGGAGGGCAGGGTTGCCGACATCATGATGACCGTCGCCCCGTAGTGCGCGAGCCATTCCAGTGTGGTCGCGAGGTAGTCCGATGTATACGCCCCGTATGAGTGGATCTCATCGAAAATAATGATCTTGCCGGCGAGCGCAGCGTGGCGAAGCATCGAGTACCGCTGCCGCAAGGCAAGCATGAGCACTTGGTCGACGGTGCCAACCACAATGTTGGAGAGGAGTCCGCGGCGCCGCCCACTCATCCATGAACTGGCAACTACGTCGCCGTTCGGGGAGGGGTTATAGGCATCCTCGTTGATGTCTCTGAACCGCAGCTCCCGATAGGGTGTGGAAAGCTGGTTCTTGGAGTGGGCGAGGTAAAGCGAAGAGACCGAACCCGTTTTCGTCGTGTTGCGGGCCCAGTTCATTGTGCGTTCTAAAAGTCCGTTCGCGGTAGCCATTGTCGGGGCAGCAAAGTAGACCCCTTGAGCCCCGTTAGAGGCGGCGATGATTTGCGCGGCCGCCAGTGCAGCTTCCGTCTTGCCGACACCCGTCTCCGCCTCCAGGATGATCAAACTCGGCTCGGTGCACGTCTCCGCTACGTCTGCCATCGCCTTTTGGATCGGCCTGGCTTGGAACGCAGCGGGCCACCCGAATGAGTCCCGGAACAGGGCGTGTACATCGGCATCTGGTTTTGGGGGTTTCCAAGGCGCAGTGAGATCGATGGCGCGCATGCCGTCTTCCGCTCGCTGCGTTTGGGTGCCGGAGACAACCATCGGGAAGGCATCGGGATTTGAGGCAATCCAGTCAGCCATCACAATGAGGCCGGTGAGAATCTGAGCCTCGGCCGCGAGGGGGCTCGGTAGCGATCTCAGCGACTCCAGTACGTCGTGAACACCCACGGTCGCCGTCATCGCGTCGATGATTTCATTGTGCACGGCGCGCCATTCGACCGGATACTCAGAGAGCACGTTGTTAATCGCATCGCGTTCTGCGCCCGATGGCACGCCGTGGTGAGCATCCACGGTCGACGAAAGCCAGTTGGCAAGACGGTGCGAATACCCCTTCTGCTCCAGCCAATTGCGTAGAATCAATCCTGAACTAATGCTGTGCGGCATTGACTTTCTACCGGCTTCAAGCTTGCTCATGGCAATAGGGAGACCAGCATCAGCCACGCCTGATAGAAGGTGCCTGAACTCCGGCTTCACGTCGAGTTGGCTCTGAAAGGTAAGGGTACCCTTACCCAGATCATGCAGGCCTGTCAACCATATGTAAAGGCGCCGGACTTCCTCAATGGACAGCTCTAGATTCTGGGCGACATTGACTTTGAGGGAGTGAGAAACCCACTTGTCGTAAACAACGGCAGCGACGCAGGCGGAGTCAATCAAGTGCTGAGCCAGACTGAGGTGCCCAGTCTCATCCCCTGATTTGGCCCACAGCGACTGGGCCTGTGGGCTCAGCTTGTCAACAAAAGAGTCGATCGTGGTGGAGGTCTGGTCTTGGCAATCGGACTTACACGTCAGTTCAGTCATGGGAACTCCGGTCGGGTCGTGTTAAGAACCACAGTAGGAGAATTCGATAGTTCATACTCCGTTTGACTAATTGAGAGCAATCGAGCTGAAGAAAGAGTCTGGACCGTGAGGTTTCCCCGCACCTGTGAAGCAGGGATGAGCCGTAGTAGAAAGGCGGCTTTAACTTTCCCCGCACCCGCGGGGTATCGTCGGAATGGCTCAACCAAGTTGTCCTCCGAGATCCTTTGGCCGATGCAACGTTGCTGGTCGCCAAGGGTCTGCCCCGCACCTGCGGGGATGAGCCCGGCGCTCCACGGACGCCGGTTCTGGGTGGCGGGTCTGCCCCGCACCTGCGGGGATGAGCCGTGCTGGCAGCCATTCGCGAAGCCACATCTCGAGTCTGCCCCGCACCTGCGGGGATGAGCCCGGCGAGAGTGTGCCGGTGGAAGATGTCAGCCAGTCTGCCCCGCACCTGCGGGGATGAGCCCCAGCTCGTCGCCGTCCTCGACGCGCGGGAGGTGTCTGCCCCGCACCTGCGGGGATGAGCCCCGGCGCGGGTTGGCTTGGATGAACCGCTGCTGGTCTGCCCCGCACCTGCGGGGATGAGCCCGGGAAGACCGTGTCGTGGGGTAAGGCCCAGTCGTCTGCCCCGCACCTGCGGGGATGAGCCCGTTGCCCGTAGCCGGATGTGAAGTTGTCCGGCGTCTGCCCCGCACCTGCGGGGATGAGCCCGCGTCGAGCCCCCACATGGCGTTCGACATGGAGTCTGCCCCGCACCTGCGGGGATGAGCCGTGCGGCACCGGAGTTCGACCCGGCGCGGTGCGGTCTGCCCCGCACCTGCGGGGATGAGCCCTACCGCGCCGACGCTCACCGTGCCGTGTTCGAGTCTGCCCCGCACCTGCGGGGATGAGCCCTGAAAACGGTGATGCTTCAGATCCGGGTTGTCGTCTGCCCCGCACCTGCGGGGATGAGCCGTCGGGGAGCCGTGCGGCGTCAAACAACTGAGAAGGTCTGCCCCGCACCTGCGGGGATGAGCCCTCGCCGTCTGGCACCCCGCCCGAGACTGGCCCGTCTGCCCCGCACCTGCGGGGATGAGCCCTACGTCAAGGTCGTGCCGGAGACGGCGAAGAAGTTTGCCCCGCACCTGCGGGGATGAGCCCTTCTTCACCCCGACCGGGGCGGTCACGCTGACCGTCTGCCCCGCACCTGCGGGGATGAGCCCGAGATCCGCGGGCACGGCCCCTCGTACTCCGGGTCTGCCCCGCACCTGCGGGGATGAGCCCAAATGCTTGTCCGCCAGACGCATGCCCACCAGGTCTGCCCCGCACCTGCGGGGATGAGCCCGGGTGGGCGGAAATCAGTTCGCTGATGGTGTGGTCTGCCCCGCACCTGCGGGGATGAGCCCTGAGGGCGCCGCTTTGGGTAGCGAGCTTGGTGGTCTGCCCCGCACCTGCGGGGATGAGCCCCGCTACATGGACTCCGACCCGGAGGTCATTGCGTCTGCCCCGCACCTGCGGGGATGAGCCCCAACGAAGCCCCCATGACCCAAGACAAGGTCGGTCTGCCCCGCACCTGCGAGGATGAGCCCACCAGCGCTCGCATGGCCGAGCTCATCACCTTGTCTGCCCCGCACCTGCGGGGATGAGCCGTGACGCCAATACCTGATATGGCACCTGCGAGAGTCTGCCCCGCACCTGCGGGGATGAGCCGTGACGCCGCCGCCCTATATGGTTCGTGGCGCAGTCTGCCACGCACCTGCGGGGATGAGCCCACCACCTGGCCAAACAGATACGGTGAAGCGGCAGTCTGCCCCGCACCTGCGGGGATGAGCCCAGCAGCAGGCAAGACAAAACCATCACGGAACTGTCTGCCCCGCACCTGCGGGGATGAGCCCGCCATCGTGCCGACCTCGCGCAACCGGCCGCAGTCTGCCCCGCACCTGCGGGGATGAGCCTGCAAAGGCGCCCGAGGGCATCCAGGCCGCCAAGTCTGCCCCGCACCTGCGGGGATGAGCCGAAGACGGACGCGCTGGCTGATGCCCGTGGCCGGTCTGCCCCGCACCTGCGGGGATGAGCCGTACTGGCCGTTGGCGTCCTTGGCGAGGCGGATGTCTGCCCCGCACCTGCGGGGATGAGCCCCGGGACGAGGAGCGCGGCTCCGAAGAAGTCCCGTCTGCCCCGCACCTGCGGGGATGAGCCCAAGGACCCCGGCTATGACAACATCTGGGATCCGTCTTCCCCGCACCTGCGGGGATGAGCCGGTCACTCGCCTGTTCGAGCACTACTTCTCCGAGTCTGCCCCGCACCTGCGGGGATGAGCCCATGTCCTGGTGGGCACCGGCGCGTAGCTTCGCGTCTGCCCCGCACCTGCGGGAATGAGCCCCGATGGCTGATCCGATCACGCTCCAAGACGTCGTCTGCCCCGCACCTGCGGGGATGAGCCGTCGGAGCCTGAAGCAACCGCAACAACGACCGGGTCTGCCCCGCACCTGCGGGGATGAGCCCACCTGCGGGTCCTCCGCCGCCTGGATGAGGAAGTCTGCCCCGCACCTGCGGGGATGAGCCCAGCATCTGGTCTTCGAGGTGCTGCACACCACCGTCTGCCCCGCACCTGCGGGGATGAGCCCCGCTAGTCACCAGCCGCGACTGGCTACAGTAGGTCTGCCCCGCACCTGCGGGGATGAGCCCTCCATGTTCGGTGAGGACAACGTCGTCATCACGTCTGCCCGCACCTGCGGGGATGAGCCCGGATTGAAGTTCCACGAGGCGCACTACGAGATGTCTGCCCCGCACCTGAGGGGATGAGCCCGATCGGGCCTGTTCTTGCTGTCGGACAGTTGCGTCTGCCCCGCACCTGCGGGGATGAGCCCATGAGCGGCATGTTCTCCGGGTGTTCGTCGCTGTCTGCCCCGCACCTGAGGGGATGAGCCCCCGGCCTAGCGGTGATGGTGCTGCACCACCACGTCTACCCCGCACCTGCGGGGATGAGCCCACGATCAAGAATGCGCCGGAGGGTGACTGGCCGTCTGCCCCGCACCTGCGGGGATGAGCTCAGCAGAGTGTCTTCCGGAGTGACGCATCGCGCGTCTGCCCACACCTGCTGGAGGGGCCGCAATCGCCGCATCTTTCTCTATGGCAACGGTGACCTCAACGTTAAAGGAAACAACCACGGAGACGGCGGTCGTGAAAGCGACCAAACTGTGCCCAAGGCGGCAGATCGCCCGGCTGACGGCAGCGGTTCTTCGCTCAGCGCCGGTGGCATCATTGGGATGGTGGTGGCGCCTCTCGCAGCGCTGGGTGTAGGCGCATTCGCTCTGGCGGGCGGCCTTCCGCCGCAGATCGCGAACGCGCTTCCTTCCAGGCTCCGCGCGGTACGCGGGGCGGGCGGCTCACCCCAGCTGCCCCGCCTCTCGCAAGAAGTCGATCACCTGCTCGGCACCTGTCTCCCAGTCCGTGATCCGGGGGCCCGCCACGTCTTGGTTATACGGCTGGTCGTAGACGAAGGTGGGGATGTTCATCTCGCGCAAGCTGTCAACGTTGTCGGGGGCGTCGTCGATGTACACGTGCGCACCAACCGAGTCCTTCAGGCCCGTGAAGCAGAGGGACATGTACGGAATGTTCATGCGGTCCAGCCAGGCTGCGGTGTCTGACACCACTTTTGCGTGAGAACCGCCGAAGATTAGCCGATGTGTCACCACGCGGATATGCGCGCCAGCGGCCGCGATCGTACGCATCGCTTCAGGCGCCCCGGGGATGGGTTCGAGATCGCGGTAAAGGCCGTGCGCCACGGCCGCCTTGTGGTGCTCCAGGAAGCCGTCTACGGTTTCGAAGCCCCATCCGGCGCGGTGCAGGGAGTACACCTCGGGCTCCGGCAGCGTTGATGGATCGACACCGCGCCGTTCGGCGACTACAGCGCGAATGCCGCCGGTGTAATCGGCGCACACTCCGTCGAGGTCCAGGCCCACGATGGCGCGACCACGAAAGGTTCTTTGGTTATCCTGCAGCTCAATCACGGTGTTTCCTTCCGTCGGGCATCCGGTTCCTCATCTGGTTTAGGCACTTTAGCTGCGACCTCCGACGCGGTTGCCTGCAAATCTCGCAGGTATTCGCGGATATCGAACTTGCCGGCGTAAAACCAGCAGTACCGATCGGTCAGGTACTCCACATCCCAAGCGCCGGTTTCCATGACTGAGATGGCTTCGCGCTGGAGGGTGCCGTCGAGAAGCACACTGCGAATGATGTACTCCTTGTTCTCGTAGTCGTGGTTGCAGAACCGCTCGTACTTGTGCACCCAGATCAGCACCGACACCGCATGGACAACGAAGGCCACCAGCAGGAACCCGATGATGATGTCGTAGGGCGGATATGCGTTCTGGGGGCGCCCCGGGAGGCATTTCGGCGGCCCGGCGCTCTCGTCCAGCAGGATCGCCACTAGGGGAAGAAGGAAGGCCAGGTCTAAAGTTCACTGATCAAGCTGGCGACCTCAGGAATTTCCATCAGCTTCTCGCTGATCTCATTGACCCTCGCCGGGTCATGGCCTTTCTTCGGTGACACCGTAGTCATTATCGGTGAAGCTCCTTCTAGATCAGAGCCCCACACACAAAATTCCTGACACCCTCTCCGAGTTATCTGAAGTGCTCGGAGATCGTCGGATTTGATTACGGAACTTCTGCTTTGCTCCCCTCGTTCTCGACCATTCTTTCCTCCCGTTTCGTCAGCTGCAACAAGAGGTCATGAAAGTTCTGGTCAAATAAGGGTTGGCGAGGAGAAGAGGTGGATAAGATTCAATTCGAGAGTTCGCAAGGCCTGAGATTTGATTAAGAGAAGATGAGCATCGAAAACCACCGGATTGGCGATCTATGGCAACAAATGGATCTCCACGTGCACACACCAATCTCCGCAGAGACTCGATACGGAGACAAGAACAGCAAATCGACATGGGACCGATTTTTCCAGGCGATTCGTGAGCTTGAGTCTGGAGTGTCTGTGCTCGGGATCAACGACTACTGGTCGGTGGACGGGTATAGGAGAGTTAAGAAGGAGCACGACCGGGGAAATTTACCCAACGTAAAGCTCCTGTTACCCGTCGTTGAAATGCGATTAACGGACAGCATCAACGAGAAAAGGAAGAAAACCAAAAAACAGAACTATCATGTTTGCTTCGATAACAAGATAGATAGCGACGTGATTGACCAATATTTCCTGGGGAAACTTGAAACGTCTTTTAAGTTTTCAGATGGAACGCAGCCAGCTTACTTGCTGGGCCGCCATGGTTTTATCGAGCTGGGGCGCCGATTGGTGGAGGAGCGTGTTGTGGCAGCACCGGATGGGGTCCTTAATGAAGACACTTTCCACTCAATTGGGAGGAAGCATTTTGCCGTTGGCCTGGAGCAAGTGCGCGCGCTTCTTCAGGAACCTTGGTTCAAGGGAAGAACCTTGGAATTTGTAGGCTACAGCGAAACAAAGGATCTCCTCAATTCGGGCTACGAAGGGATGGACAAGAGATTTCTGATGAATGCAGATGGGGCTTTCTTGGCGTCACCCGAGCCGGAGGCTTTTGCTCATAACCAGAAGTTGTTGGCAACGGCCAAGAGTGGTATCCCTCTGATCCATGCCTCAGATGCCCATCGTTTCGACGATGGCAGTGAGCAAACCCGATATCTGGGCAAATCCAGAATGTGGGTGCGGTGCTCTCCAAACTTCGAAAGTCTGCGCTTCGCTGTTAAAAAGTTTCAAGATCGTCTTTCTTTCGGCGAACCTGAAGAATCGAAACAGAAAAGGGGGGTCGCCAGCAATATCATCGAAAGACTCACAGTTGAAAGTCCGGAGAACGGTCCAGTTGTATTCGATTATGGGGTAGAGCTTAATCCTGGATATACCGTAATCGTGGGTAACCGGGGCAAAGGTAAATCCGCGTTAGCGGATTGGATCGCAGTGTCCGCCACATCTAACGCCAAGACCAGCTTTGCGTTTCTTAATGAAGACAGGTTTCGACCAGCGAGGAAGGGAGCCCCTAGTTATCAATTAACCTCTTCATGGACTGATGGTTCCGAAGTCGAGTTCACCTGGGAAAACGGTGCCGCTTCGAAAAACAATCGGGTGGATTATTACCCCCAATCCCGAATCGAAGAACTTTGCAGTGCCGATCCGGGCGCGGAAGGCGCAAAATTCCTGGAGAGCTTGATCGGAGACTTACTTTTCCGCAGGATTTCCGAAGTGGAACGCCGCGGTGCTTCGTCACTCGACGAGCTGAAGAACCAGTTGAGAAAAAGCATCGATGTAGGCAATGCGGGAGTAGATGTGGAGTACGAGCTTCGCAGCGCTCTAACCTGCATCAAGCGGATCAGCGAAATCAATGGGTTGGACTTGGGCAAAAGACGCGCTTCCGTGGAGGAGGAGCTGTCTCTCCTAAGGGAGAAGGGAAATGTTCAGTACTCCATTGACGCTGACACGTTGTGTTCCATAACCGAGTTGAACGAGCAAGCAGCGCTGGCAGCAGAGTCAACGAAGGCATGGGCGGCGCGCAATGACCGCTTAGATGACCAAATACGGCAAATCGATCACTCGGATTCCGTTCGCGACGAAATTACTAGAATCGCCCAGGACTGGATTTCGGGAATTAGGGGGCCGAAAGACTTTTGGGATTCACAAAACCGCTGGGATTCTCTGTTGTCCGACCATTATGACCGATTCGAGAGTTATGTAAGAGAGTGGTACTCAGATCTGCAGCTGAATTTACAACTACTCTCGTCGGAGTTACGGCAGAGGAAAGAGGAAATCGAAGCAACACTAGAGGCGCTGGGACTAACAGAAGCCGATATCGAAAACCGTCAGAGGCTCCAGGACGATGGAAATCGAGATCGACAGCAGTTCAATCAACTAAAGAACGGCGTGACCGATCCGGCGCAGGATCAATGGTCGTTAACCGGCATACAAGCCCTCCTAGATGAGAAAGACAAGAAGCAGGAGCAGCTGAACGAGATAGCGTCACGACTCGCAGCTTATGCAGTCAGATCGCATTGTGAGAACGTAGAGGCTGCCACCCAATTAACCAGTCTACTGAACGCTAGTTTGGACGGGCTCTCGTTAGGTGATGGCAGCGTTAGGATTCGAGTCAAGGTGGCTGACAGATTCAATCCCGAAATTCTGCGACCGTCTTTGAAAGTCAAGGGTCAGGATCAATTTGAGGCTCTATGCGCCGAACGTTCGGCGTTTGACGATGAGCTCGAGGTTCTTTCCCAAGCAAATATTGAAACATTTATGGAGAACGTCATTCAGTTCGCACTCTTAGCACAAGAAGGCGGCATTCTTCGTAATACGTCCGGAGCGCTCGGCAGTTTTGATTTCTTACGTCACCTAACTGATTTTTCCACCTACGACATCCGAGTTGAGTTGGCGTTAGACGGAAACCCTCTAAGCCAGCTGTCACCCGGTCAAAGAGGGCTAGTACTGCTGTTATTCATTCTTGAAGCCGATCAGTCGACCAATGTCTTATTGATCGATCAACCGGAGGACAACTTGGACAACGACGCGATCAAAAGGTTGTTGATCCCAGCTCTCGATCGAGCTAGAAAAAAGCGGCAAGTAATCGTGGTCACACACAACGCAAATATTGGCGTGCTAGGCGACCCAGATCAGGTGGTCTCATGCCAATTTGAGGAAAATGTTTTCTCACTGCGTTCAGGGTCAATCACGGATGACGGTATGCAGCGAGAACTTCTACGAATCTTGGAAGGTGCAGAAGACGCATTCAGAGATCGAGCAAACCGTTATGGGCTTGTCTTATCTTAAAGGCTAACTTAGTGTTTCGGCTTCATCTGAGAGTTACTGTGGTCGTCTCCGCTATACAGTAGTGCCGTGTCCTCCCTCATCCCCGTCCACGCATCCGAGCACGTCCTTGGCGGTGTCCCCGAGTACCTGGCCACCGCGTTCTCGCATGCGAACCCGGAGACGTCCAACGCGCTGAAGGCGTTTTTACAGGACACGGAACGTGGCATGTTCCATGGGCTGTACGTGCGGGTGCGGCTCGCCTAAGTACGCGATCGGGTGGGACGGGATTCTGGACTGGATGCTGTCGTGGTTCACGCCGTACCACCGCCAGGCGGAGGCGTTCCGCAGGCTGCGCAGCCGCGACGAACACGGGAGCGCCGACCGGATTCCACGCTGGTGATCACCGGCACGGGTTCGGGTAAGACGGAGTCCTTCCTTTACCCCGTGCTGGATCACCCGGCGCGCGCACGGGCTGAGGGCCACGCCGGTGTGAAGGCGCTGCTTTTGCACTCAATGAACGCGCTGGCGAACGACCAGGCGGATCGCGGCACGCCGCTGAACCGCAAGCAGGTGTGGACGGTGCTGGAATCGCTCATGCAGACCCAGGCTATCGACGGCCAGCTGTTCTGGCCCACCATGTCCGCCGTCGGCGCGGAGATCTTGAACGTCCGCTACGAACGCGGCGGCGGGTCGCTGTTCGATCACGTTGTTGTCGACGAGGCCCAGGACTTCAACGCGGACCACTGGCGCTTCCTCCGCGCGTGTGTGGCGCAGGAGCCGAACGATGTGTTCTTGGCAGAGGACTCGCATCAGCGCATCTATGGCCACCCACTGACCCTGTCGCACTTTGGCATCTCCACCCGCGGGCGGGCCTCTCAACGTTTAACACTGAACTACCGCACCACCAAGGAAAACCTGGACTACGCGTTGCGCATCCTGGTCGGCGGGGATACGGAGTATCTGGACGCCGAGGGCGAGGTTGACAAGATAGATCACTACCGCTCCGCGCGCTCCGGGCCAGCGCCGGTGATCCTGCCGGCGGCATCCGAGGACGAGGAGTTCGAGCTCGCCGCCGGGCTAATCCATCAGTGGCTTGAAGACGCCGAGCGTGTGCTGGACAGCGGAGTGCGCAAGGAGGTTCGCGTTGGCGTCATGTGCCGCACCTGTTTAGAAGATCGAAATGGAAGCGGTGTGGTGAGTTTGTGGTAGCGCCTGAGTGGGGATCCGGTAGCGGTCCCTGCTCAGGCGTGTTGTGGAGTTACTGGTTAGCTTCCAGTCTCATGTTTGGTCCTTCGAGGGTGATGATTTCGGCGCCGGCGATGAGTCGGTTGAGGATGGACTCGGCGATGACGGCGTCCGGGATGGATCTGTACCAGTCTTGCGGGGTGAACTGTGAGGTCACGATTGTTGATCGGTTGCCTTCTCGTTCGGAGAGAATGTTGAAGAGCAGGTGCGCGGTGGCGGCGTCGACTGGGGTGGTGAGGAAGTCGTCGAGGACTAGCACGTCGACGTTGATCAACTCGCGGGTGAGTTTGAGCCGGGCTGGGTCGTCGAGTGGCATTACTGCGAAGTGCGCGGCGAGCATGTCGGTGCGGTAGAACCTGGCGGAGTAGTCGTTGCGGCATGCTGCGGTGATCAGTGCTTGGGCGAGGTAGGTCTTGCCGACTGAGGATTTGCCCAAGATGACAATGTTTTGGCCCAGGTGGCACCATTGTCCGTGAGCGAGTCGGCTGACTTGTTCTGGGTTGATGTTGCGGTCAGGTGCGTAGACGACGTCTTCGAGGCAGGCATCGGGGTTTGGCGATCGTGATGCCTTGAGCAGTTTGTTGATGCGGCGTTCGCGTCTGGCCGCGACTTCTTTGTCGAGTGCGTAGAGCACCTTTTGGGAGAAGGTCCACGTGTCGAAGGCTGGGTCGTTGGCGATGTCGATGACGCTTTTGCCGAAGGCTGTCATGCGCATCGCTGTGAAGTCCGCGAGGACGGATTCGTCGAGGAAACGCTCTTGAGGCGGGGTCGGTGGGGTCATGGCGTTGTGGTTCCTTTCTTGATGAGGTTGTCCAGACTGAACTGTGCTGCGCCACCGAGGTAGGCGCCGCTGGTGTCGCGTGTGGCAGCGGCGGGTGCGTGGGCCCGATGCCCAGGTGTGGCCGGTGCCGGTTGGTCGAAGCCGTGTGGTCGGGTTGCGGCTTCTTTGCGTACGGCGGCCATCATGTTTTTGACCGCGGTGTAGGACACCGCCCGGCGGGTCCCGTCGGAGGAGACCAAGCGCTTACATGCTTCTTCCAACACGAGCTTGTTGGCGTGTTTGCCCATTGACAGCACGTTTCTGCACGATTGGTACGCCTGGGCCGGGATTGCTTTCGCCGCGATCATTTCCTCGATGACGGTGCGTGTCGCCGGGCCGATCTTTTGGGCTTCGCGCAGGAAGTAATCGCTCGTCCACAGTCCTTGGGTGTGATCCATGTTCGCCGGTATGTGGTCGGCATCGGTGACATACGCCCCGCGGGTGTGGGCAAGCGTGTGGGTTGTAACGGCACGGCCACCATCGAAGACCGTGAGCACTTGCCCGGTGATGCGCACATCGACAGTGCGGCCAACGAGCTGGTGCGGCACGGAGTACCGCACGCTAGCTACGGTGATGTGGAAATCTGGGGCGATCTTGGCGCGTTTCCACTCGGTGCGCTGCCACGGGGTATCGGGAAGCGCTGTCAACAGGTGCCTTTCATGCGCATCGAAAATGTCTTTGCGGCTTGACTGCTGGTGACGAAACGGTACCGCCTGGTTGATCTGGTCAACCAACTGCCTAATGCGTGTGTTGAGTTCGTCAAGGTCGACGCACTGGTGGCCATCGAGTGCGTGGATGACCTTGTGGGTGACGATCTTGACTGCGGCTTCGACATTCGCTTTGTCTTTCGGCCGTTTCGCCCTCGTGGGCAGTGCTGCGGTGTTGTAATGCTCCAAAAACTGCTCGTAGGTGTCGTTGACCTTGCGGTTTCGATCCGCCGCGCTGATCGCGTTCGACGCAGTCGAGGCATTATCCGGCACCACAACCTCAGGCACGCCCCCGAAGTAGGCGAACGCGTGGTGGTGGGCATCAAGCCAGGAATGCTGGCGCTCATCCGGACATGCGAGGGCAAAAATCATCCCGGAATACGGCATTGAGGCAACAAGTACGCTGACCTTTACCCCCGGTGCGCCATAAGGGTCGAACAGGCGCATCTTGGTGCCTGCCCAATCCACCTGCATGGTGTGCCCCGGTGTGTGGGTGATGCGTGCGGTCAAACCGGCCGCATCGACATGGGATGCCACCAACTGGCGAAACCGGTCGTAGCTGTAATGGAGCTGGCCGGGTAAAGCAGGTGTGGTGGTGTAGCGTGCCCACAGCACTTGCAGTGTCTGCTTGTTACGCCCGGTGCGGGCTTTGACCACCGCATCGAAATCGATAGGGACGAACTCGCCCTGGCCTGTGCTGCGCCCATCTACGAATAACTCGTCGAGCTCATCATCCGTCAACGCCAACACCTGGTCGATAGTGCGAATCCCGAGGGATCGAAGCACCTGGTTCGACCGGGAAATCGCGCGGTGGGAGCATCCGAGCTGTTGTTCAATCTGGCGGTACGAACGCTGCTGCACAAGCAGCTTCATCACCGCCCGGTAATCCGTCATCAGCGGACTCCTTCCGGTAACCGGCTACACCCCTGTGGTGCAACCACCCGAAAGCATCACCCGCCACCGCCAACCCCGCTACCGGAAACCCACTGAACCGCTACCCGAAAGTCACCACACCGCTACCAACTAGCCGGTCGCAACACCGCACCCGCGGGCAGCTCTCCCGCGTGGTGGCCGGGCTTGCCGACGGCGGCATCGACGCCGTCCAGACCAAAAACGCGGAACTGGCCTCCCACGAGCAGGTCAGCGTGATGACGATGCACGGTGCGAAAGGCATGGAATTTACCCACGTGATCCTCATGGGCGTGGGCAAGGAGTTCATGCCGCTGCGTTTCCGGTTGAAGAACCTCTCCGAGCAAGACGCCCGCGCCTCCCTGCAGCAGGAACGTTCGCTACTCTACGTTGCGGCGTCGCTTGCCCGCGACGCGTTGGTGATCACGACGGTCGGCAAGCGTTCGGAGCTGCTGCCGGAGGGGTGAGGTCGGTCCCTAATAGAATGCACCGATAGGTAGCCGGATGGCGTACAGAGCCTGGATGGATTGCATAGGAGCGGTAGCGTGGCGGGCGAACTCAACCGGATCGAAGCGAAAGAAATTAGCGTAGGCAAGCTGTTTCATTCCGGCGATTACGAATTCGAGATTCCGGAGTATCAGCGCCCATACGCCTGGGGAGCTGGGGAGTCTCTCCAACTGTTATCCGATTTGGCCGGTGCATTGGAGCGTGACACGGAGGAGCCATATTTTCTCGGCTCGATTGTGTTGGTCAAAGCCCCAGGGGATCCGCGCTCTGAGGTGATTGACGGGCAACAACGCCTCACCACATTGACAATCCTCCTGGCGTTGTTGCGGGATCTCGTTGAAAGCGAAAGCTTGCGGCGCTCAATCCACCAGCTTCTTGAGACCGAGGCGTTGGAATGGGACAACGTCCCGGCGAAGCCGCGACTGCGCATCCGCCCTCGTGACACGCATTTCTTCCACACGCATGTGCAAACGCCCGGTGCCATCCAGACCCTGATCGGACTTAGCGACAACGTCCCGGAGACCGACTCTCAAAAGAGAATCCGCAACAACGCAAAAGCGTTGTACGAGGAGCTCGTGGAATGGGATCAGGATCAGCTGAGAGAACTTTTCAAGCTCATCGCCGGTCGCGCGTACCTTGTGACGGTGTCAACGCCGGACCTCAACAGTGCGTACCGCATTTTTTCTGTGATGAATGCCCGAGGGCTTCCGCTTTCTCCCCAGGACATTTTCAAATCCCAGGTGGTGGGATCGATTGCAGAACATGAAAAGCAGCGGCACGCTGAGGTGTGGGAGAACCTCGAGGAGGAGCTCGGGCGTAAGGAGTTCGGCGACCTTTTCTTGTACATCCGCGCCATCAAGTCCCACACTCGTGCCGTGAAGGGGTTGCTGCAAGAATTCCCCGAGCAGGTGCTCAACGCGTACTTGCCCGATAACGGAACGGGCTTCATCCGCGAGGTGCTTGAGCCGTACGCGAAGGCCGACATCCGAATGCTCGCGCAGGACTTCCACGGTGATGATCCACGGTGGAGGGAATTGAACAATTGGCTGAAACGGCTGGATCAGCTTGATAACGACGACTGGCGGCCGCCAGCCTTGTGGGCACTCAAAGAGCATGGCGAAGACGTGGAATTCTTGGTGCAATTCATGGCCAAGCTTGAACGGCTGGCGGCAAGCATGCTGCTGCGGCGGGTCTATGCAACCCCACGCCAGCAGCGCTACATGGAGTTGCTCAAACAGCTGGCCGACGGAGATGGCTTACAGGCCGGCGCTTTCGAGCTTTCGGACGCCGAGCGGAAGGAGACGCTCGATCGCATCAACGGTGAGCTCTACCTGGCAACCCGCGTGCGTAAGTACGTCTTGCTGCGCCTCGACTCGGTGCTCGCTCAGGACCCGGGCGCCTCGTACGACCACCGCACTATTACTGTCGAACATGTGCTCCCCCAGCACCCGCCGCTGGAGAGTCAATGGACGCGGGACTTCACTGAGGAAGAGGCGGAGCAGTGGACGCACCGCCTGGGCAACCTGTTGCTGCTTAACCGCCGTTCCAATTCACGCGCGCAAAACTACGACTTCGCCGTAAAGAAGGATAAGTACTTCACTTCTGACCAGGGTGTGGCAGTGTTCGCCCTCACTACGCAAGTGCTGAAGGAGCCCGTGTGGACACCTGAAGTTATCGCTGACCGTCAGAGATATCTGGTGGGGACTCTGGCGCGGGAGTGGGATTTGTCCTAAGGCTTAGGGTGTTTCGGTCGGTGGGGTGAGCGGGCTGATTGGCGCTGCCTGCTGGTCGGCTTCGTCGCCCTCGCGGTCTTCCCAAGCCGCCAACGTGGTAGTTGGTTCATTCTGCAGGTGCCACATTGTTCTGCCATTTGCTGCACCGCCCACCAGAAACGCCGCTGCGGCGGACGGGCTGGTGAACTCCAAGTCTGTGGCCAGCGTGTTGTCTTGGATCTGGTCCGCGTAGCGTTCCCGGGTGGCGTGGACCCCTCGCGGGGCGCTGGGACGCAGCTCTGGGCGCAACGTGGATCCCTCCAGGACGAGGAAACCGGAAGCGGTGCGCTGGCCCAGGCCCTGAACGCCTTGGCTGAGAACGGTGAGCTCGAAGATCGGTTCTTTGTCGTCGCTTGGGCGCACCGGGGCTGCAGCCGTGTTGGTCGAGGTGCGAGCCTTCGATGAAGTTGCTTTCGGCTGGAACGCGGAAATACCCAGAGCGCTGATGACGAGGTTGGTGTTTTCGATAAACTCGTCCAGCTCCGCTTGGGTTGAGCGTAATCCTGACTCAGCTTGAGGTGGAGGAGGTCGTCGATGCGTCATCCCGTGCGGACTCTGCATTGCGCCGTGTGGGGCCTGCCGAGATTCGACAGTTGCGCAGCGCCATCAGTTAAGCCGGGGTCGGCAATGCCGAGGAAAACTGTGGCGCGGGAGATAGAGTGTTCCTATGAAAAAGTTTCCTCTCCTTGCTGCAACAGCAGCACTACTCATCACAACACTGTCCGCGCCTGCTGCTAACGCCGAGCTGACCCCAACTGAGCGGGACCAGTTCCGCACCGATCCCGTCGGGGCGATTGCTTGGCAAGCTATTAAGGGCTCTTCGGAATACGTGCGCGCCGATGGCAACACCATGATGGCCGCGTCCTTCTTCTCCATGACTTCGCCCGGGGAGAGTATCGGCCTGCCAGCCCTGGAGAACTGCGCCGAGCGCGTTGGCTCCTCTTCGCCGGCAGGCGGTGTGCGCTACGTGGCGGCAGCCCTGTGCGCAACTTTCGACCCGAATGCCCGCAGTCAGGTGCAGCGCGGTGACTTTGGCTACGCGCCGCTGGGCTAAGCCGGTGCGTAGATAGGCAGATCGCTGCGTGTATGCGGCCGAGACCACCCTGCCAGCTTGCCCTCGGCGGAACGAGCGTGCCGATCTGAAATCGAGGGCGCGTGCCTCCAAGTCGGAGCGAACGCACCGAAATGCGCTGTTTTGCGCTAACCTCACGGCCTATAGGAACAGATTCGGTGCGAACGTTCCGTAACAGAATACGGTCAGCGAGGAGACGTGACACGTGGACATAGAGGCACTCGGCAGCTTTGTGCGCGCCCAGCGTAAGGAGCGGAGGCTGACCCAACTGGAGGTCGCCGAGCTTGCCGACGTGTCGGACCGGTTCCTTCGGGAGCTCGAGCACGGTAAGCCGACGGCCGAGATTGGCAAGGTGATCGACGTTCTTGCCGTGCTCGGGTACGACCTTGAACCCGTCGTGCATAGAGCTGACGAGCTGGGGCGATTTTGAGCGTCGCCCCTTGCGGACTCCGCATTGCGGACAATTGGGTGCGCACCAACTGTTTCTGGGGGCAACCTTTGGTTCGTCGATAGGCAGATGTCCACTGAAATGAGCAACTCAGGGGCTGTGCTCGCGCGGGGTGCGACGTAGGCTGCCGGGCATGGGGATGAAAACTTGGAAAATTGGGGCCAAGGCGGCGGGAACGCACGTTGGGGGCCGGGTAATTGTTGCGAACCGTTTCGGTGAGATTGACGCTTCTGGGCGGGAGCTTGGGCAAGCGGTTGTTGCCGGACTGAATCGGGCAGCCAGAAAGTGTCGGCGGGTCAGTATGAAGCAGCCGGAAGTAGGTGAGGTGGCTGAGAACCTCGCAGGCATCGTCTTGATGGCTGGCTTGCCGCTGCTGCTGATGCGGCAAGCGACAACCGTCGAATCAGCGGGTTCGGCGGCCAGGCTGATGGTGGAGATCAGCGGGGAGGCACTCGCGCAGGAACCGCGGTTTGCAGGCGTATACGGGCTAGCGATCTCCGCCCGGGAATGCGCCGACGCCGGCCGTCTGGACATGATGGGGCCGTTTTGCGACACCATCTCCAGCGTGCTGCCCAAACCTCTCTCCCACGCGGGCGAAGCGGATCGCGCGATGCAGGTGGAAATCCGGGAGGTTGAGTTCCCGGAACCCGATGATGAATTGGCTGGTGACGGCTTGGCGGAGATAGACCTGAACTACAAATGCAGCGAGGTCGATGGCAGCGAAATCGGTAAAGACTCCGGCTCGGCGTACTTCCCGTTGCCGCTGTTTGCGCCGGGCACGGCGGAACCGCGCGTGGTTATGGAGATGTGGGTCGATGGCCTGCAAGTGATCGTGGACTTGGAGGCGAAGCTCGCGGGATACGGTGCCCTTCGGGACATGGTGTACGCCGTGGAGGAGGTTGTGGGGGCGCACCGGCTGGCGGGCTGGGGGTCGCAACCGGCGTAGGGGGTCTGAGCCGGGCACCGCTTTAGCCGTCGATAAGGTTGGCGTTCGTGAGCAACCACCGAAGATAACGGCATAAGTTTGGTAGTCGCCCTCGTATGCAGTGCCTGAAATGCTCTGGGCAGGCCGGAAGACGACGGCCTCGTCATCTCCGCGCAGTTGGATAAACACCAGCGTGGATAGCGCTCGAGGGTGTCAGGAAGTTTGTGTGTGAGGCTCTGATCTAGAAGGAGTTTCACCGATAATGACTACGGTGTCACCGAAGAAAAACCATGACCCGGCGAGGGTCAACGAGATCAGCGAGAAGCTGATGGAAAATCCTGAGCTCGCCAGCTTGATCAGCGAGCTGTCGACCTCCGCTGATGATGCAAGCGAGCTGGTCAAAGGCCTGCTGCAGGCATCGATCAACGCTGGTCTGCAGGCGGAGATGGATGCGCACTTGGGCTATAGCCATTCCGACCGCAAGGCCAAAGCCCAGGTGGATACCGCGCAGGGCAGCAATCACCGCAACGGGTCGTACACCAAGACCGTCAATTCTGGCTACGGCGCGGTAGAAGTGACCGTGCCCAGGGATCGTGCCGGCACGTTTGCACCGAAGATGGTGCCCAAGGGTGCACGCCGACTGACTGAGCTCGATGACATGATCGTCTCGCTGTACGCCGGCGGGATGACCGTGCGTGATATTCAGCACCATCTGGCAACCACGCTCGGGGTGGATATGAGCCCGGATACGATCAGCACCATTACCGATGCGGTCTTGGAAGAGGTCATGATCTGGCAGAACCGTCAGCTCGACGAGTTTTACCCGGTGATCTTCCTCGACGCGCTGCGCGTGAAAATCCGTGACGGCCACCGCGTGGTCAACAAGGCTTGCTACATGGCGGTTGGTGTCGACATGGACGGCATCAAGCACATCCTGGGATTGTGGATCGCGGAAAACGAAGGCGCTGCATTCTGGGCATCGGTGTGCGCGGATCTGGCCAACCGCGGTGTCCAGGACGTGTTCATCGTGTGCTGCGACGGACTCAAAGGCTTGCCGGAAGCTGTCGAGGCAACCTGGCCGAATTCGATGGTGCAGACCTGCATTGTGCACCTGATTCGGGCTGCGAACCGGTGGGTGTCCTACCAGGACCGCAAATCTGTCTCCCGGGCGCTGCGTGAGGTCTACACGGCCACCAACGAGGACACCGCCCGAGCCAGCTTGGATGCGTTCGAGGCCAGTGAACTCGGCCGGAAATACCCGCAGTCGGTCAAAGTCTGGCGCGACGCCTGGGAGCGGTTCGTGCCGTTTCTACAGTTCCCGCCAGCGGCACGCCGGGTGCTCTACACCACCAATTCAATCGAATCGCTCAACGCTGAACTGCGTAAAGCTACCCGCAACAGGGGCCAGTTCCCGAACGATACCGCGGCGCTGAAGACGCTGTGGCTGATGATCTGCAACATCGAAGACAAGCGCGCTGCGCAGCGAGCGAAGAAAGCAAAGCGCGACGTTGAATGCAACGGCTATATTGAAGGAGCGAAAGCCACCGGGTGGAAACAAGCCATCAACCAACTAGCCGTGGCTTACCCCGACCGATTCGCGGACTACTTGTAAACCAAACCCCCGCACACAAAAAATCGGACACTCTCTAGCGCTCCCCCGACGTTCTCGCGTTGCTGTGCGAACCTTGTTGAAAGGAAAAGCCCTCAAAGAGAACGTAAGCCCTCAAAAAGGATAATCGCACCCAGCAGAAGGAAGACCACACCGCTGAAAATATCCACCCAGGCGGAGTTCTTAGCCATCCACTTCGCAACCGCGCGGGTAGCCAAAGCCACACCCACAAAGAGCACGAGGCTTTCCAGAATCAACACGGCACCCACCATGAGATTGGCACCGATGCCCATGCCGGGATCGATGAAATTGGCAAAGATGGCGCCGAAGAAAATGACCACCTTGGGGTTCGAAAGATCGCAGATAAACCCCATGCGAAAAGCGGTGGCCGCCTTGATGATGCCGTCCGGTGTAAACCCGCGCGGCTGCGGGGCGCGGGTTTCGGTACCCACTACAGTTGCGGGCGCGCGGCGCTCCTTGATGCCATCGGTAATTGCGGTATAGGCCATCCACAGCAGGTAACAGCCACCGACAACCTGCAGTGCCACGAGGACGCCAGGGTGCGCAGTAATCAATGCAGACAGCCCCGCCAAGGAGGCCACGGTCCAGATGGTAAGGCCGGTGGTACTACCCAGCGCCGCCCATACGGCTGCGCGCGTAGAGTGCGCACCTAACCGAATGATTTGCATTACGTCTGGACCCGGCGAGGCAATCGCCGCGAACCACACGCCCATAAGGGTCACTAGGGCGCTAATAGCCACCTAACACCTCCCTGCTATTGGATTTGCGCATGACACTATAACGGCGCTCTCACCTGCAGCGAAACAGATAAGTTCTGTGATTTAGGTAGCTCGTATAACAACTCTTTTATAGAAATCCGCCACCTGCCCGAGGGCTTCCGCTTTCTCCCCAGGATCTGTCTTAAGCGCTTTGCGGACTCCGCATTGCGGACAACTGGGTGCGCACCAACTGTTGGGCGTTGGAAACCTTTGGGGCGTCGATAGGCAAATGTCCACTGAAATGAGCACGTGAGGGGCTGTGCTCGCGCAGGCTACCCCGTAGGCTGCCGGGCATGGGGATGAAAACTTGGAAAATTGGGGCCAAGGCGGCGGGAACGCACGTTGGGGGCCGGGTAATTGTTGAGAATCCGGGGCGCGAGCTGAACGCGACTGCGCGGGCGCTCGGGCAGGAAGTCGTGGATGCGGTGAACCGCACGGCGAAGCAGTGGCGGCCTGTGGATGATAGGCAGCCGGTCACTGGTGAGCGCGCCGAAGAGCTGGTCAGCTACACCGTGATGGCGGGCGTTCCGTTGATGATGCTGCGCGACGCGATGACGGCGAACAGGGCGGCGCGTGCTGCGGGGATGCTCGCGGAGATATGTAGGGACGCGATGTCGCTTGAGCCGAGGTTCGCTGCTATCTACTCGCTTGCTGTCACGGCACGTGAGCAGGCTGAACAGGGGATCATGGAATTTATGCCGGTGCTGTGCACCAGCATCTCGTGGGCTCTGCCCCAGCCGGTGCGTCTGGGCGCAGTAGCCCATGCAATGCGGGTCGAAATTAGTGAAGTGACGCTTCCGACACTTGGAGGCCCGAAGCGCGCAGGTCTTGCGGGCATGCGCATGGATTTCGAGTGCGAAGAAGTTCGCGGCGTCGAGATCGTGCCCGAGCCCAGCACCATCTACTTTCCGCTGCCGCTGTTCGGACCCAACAAGGCGGAGCCGGACGTGGTGCTGGAGATGTGGGTCGGCAGCGTGCAAGTGACGGTGGATCTGTCCACGAAGCGTTCCGGGTTCGGCGCGCTGCGGGAGATCGTGTACGCCGTGGAGAAGGTTGTGCAGGCGCACCGGCTAGAGCGGGCGCGCGTGCGGCCGGCGTAGGGGCGGGCACGTACGCGCATGAAGGTCCGATACGAGGACAAGAATCTGCAGCGCCTGGCAGAAGACCCCGATTTTCGTTCAAAGCGGTGGAGCCCTGAACTTACGCGGTCCTACCGGCGTAAAATTCAGATTCTCCAAACTGCTCACGATGAACGAGATTTGCGGAGAATGAAGTCATTGCACTTGGAGCAGCTACGGGGAGACCGTTTAGGGACTTCATCAATACGGCTGAATAAGCAATATCGCCTTGTTATTCGATTTGAAACTAGCGAAGATGGACGCATCGCAGTTGTTATTGAAATGGTCGACTACCACTGACGGAGGTGAACAATGGCTACTCAACCCTTGGCAGAAGCGTTCCCAGTAGGAGATTTCCTCGCGGAGGAACTGGAAGAACGTGGTTGGAGCGAAGCAGATTTCGCCGCGATCATGGGACGGCCGACGCGCTTTGTTGAAGAGCTCATCTCGGGCGAGCGGGAGCTTACGCGGGAATCCGCCGAGCTGGTCGGGGCAGCACTTGGTACCTCGGCAGAGCTGTGGCTCAATCTGCAGGACACATTTCTTGCGTGGAGACAATCCCACGACGAGAAAACTCAGGCGAGCCTTGCCGCTGTGAGAGAAAGGGCTCGCCACCGCGAGCTGGCTGACCTGCGCAAAGCACAGTAGCCAGGGCTGACTGATCGGGCGCCGCTTTAGCCGTCGATAAGTTTGGTGTTCGCGGGCAACCGCCAAAGATAACCGCCTAAGTTTGGTAGTCTCCCTCATATGAACTGGCCGCGGGTGGAAACTGAGACGCTCCCGTGGTCGCCTGCGCCCGATTCGTACCCGCGGCGGGCGGCGAAGAGGATGCCGCGCGAGTACGAGGCTGCGGCGGTCCCGAAGATTGCGAGCCAGCAGCTCACGCTCACCGACGAAACTCGTGCACTGGTGGAACGGGCGACGGTCGCGGCCGTGCGGTTCGATACGACGGACGCGCACCGCGTGGTCCCCTTCACCCCGCTGTTGCTTCGCAGTGAGTCGGCCGCGTCTAGCCGTATTGAGCAGCTCACGTCGTCGGCTCGCAAGGTGCTGGAGGCGGAGGTCACTGGCCGCGGGCGGGGAAATGCGGCGCTGATTGCGGCGAACACTCGCCAGATGGAGGCCGCCGTGGAGCGGGCGCGTGCGAGCGTGGACGGCATCGTGGAGATGCACCGGATCCTACTGACGGATTCCGCTCCCGAGATCGCGGGCGTGCTGCGAAATGCCCAGGTGTGGATCGGCGGCAGCGACTACTCCCCCGCCGGGGCGATGTTCGTGCCGCCCCACCAGCGCCATCTTGGGGAGCTGATGGCGGATCTCGGCGAGTTCATGGCGCGCGATGACCTCCCGGCGCTCGCCCAGGCGGCGGTCGCGCACGTGCAGTTTGAAACGATTCACCCGTTCGCCGACGGCAACGGCCGCACGGGGCGTGCGCTTGTGCATGTGGTGTTGCGGGAGCGCAGCCTGACGACGAGCTCCGCCCTCCCCCTGTCCGCCGGCCTCCTCACCGACACAGCGGGGTACTTCGCCGCGCTCGACGCCTACCGCGGCGGCGATGTGGATCGGATCGTGCAGCTGTTCGCCCGCGCCGCCATCGATGCCGCCGAGCGTGGATCCTGGCTGGCGGCGGAGCTAGTCGCCCTGCGTGAAGAGTGGAACGAGCAGCTCACCGCCCGCGCCGATGCGCTGGCGTGGCGCGTGCTCGAACTGCTGCTGCAGCGGCCTGTGTTGACCACGGCGGCGGTGTCCGCCGAGTTCGGCGTGTCAGCGGAGACGGCCCGCAACGCCCTGGAGCGGCTGGAGGTTGACGGCATCGTCATCTCCGCGCAGCTGGACAAGCGTCAACGCGGGTGGCGCTCTCCCGACGTGCTCGCGTTGCTCGACGAGTTCGCCGACGCCGCCGGCCGCCGCGGCTGAGCCGCTACTGCCAGGGCAGCTCGATGCCGAGGCGTGGCGCCAGCGCCACCACGCCGATGCCCACGACCGCCAGTGCGGCCAGCACACCCAGCACCACCGCCGCCGTGTTCGTTTCGGTGGTGGTGTACTGCGCCAGCGTCGGGCGCTGCGCGTTGACCTGCGCAAGCTCAGCTTCGGCTTCGGCGACGTCGTCCTCGGCCTCGTCGAGGGTCATCTGCTCGGCGGCGGAAAGCTCGTACGCGTCCTCGACACCCTGCTCCGCCTCGGCGAGGCGCTCCCGGGCGGACTCCACCGCTGCCGCCAGCGCGTCCTGGTCCGCGGCCTGCGCCCGCGCGAGCTCGGCCTTTGCGGCATCCTTCGCATCCGTGGCCTCAGCCTCGGCGCGCGCGAGTTCATCCCGCTCGCCTTCCAGGCGCTGTTGCCAATCGACGGCACTCCGCAACCGCCTCTCAGCGTCCTCCAGCGCGCCCGCGGCCTGCGCCAACGCCTCCTGTGCGGCGGCGTCGTGCTCCTGGGCGGCGGCGAGATCCGTCTGCGCGGCGGAAAGTTCGGCCTCATCGGCGGAAAGCTCGGCGGCGTAGTCGTGCGAGACCGCCACGCCGAGCCTGCTGGTCGTGCGGGCCGGGATGGCGCGGATCTCGTCGCGCTTCAGGCCGTCGTAGCTCGGGTTGGCTTGCCTGCGATCGCCCAGGTCCACCGTGAGCTCGGGGGTGCGCAGCGTCTCGCGTGCTCCGGTGGAGACGTAGTACGGCACCCCACTCGCGTTAGCCTTTTGCGAGCCGCCGTCCGGGCCGAACGTGTAGGACGTGGTCGGGTAGGACAGCCGGTAGAACTGCATTGTGGCAAACGCTTGGCCGTTGGGCGCGACCCGCACACCGACGCCGATGCCGGTCTGACTCGAATCCAACATGCCTTCGTTGTGCCCCGAGGTGGAGTTGCGCCACTGGGTAAACAGCGCCTCGGGAAGCTCGGCCCACTGCGTGCGGTCCGCGGTAGCCGGGGAGACATCTGGCCAGCCGAGCCAGTTGTACGCGATGTTTTCCCCGCTGTGCCCGTAAGCCTCGAACTCGGCGTGGCGGAAGTAGTCGTTGCCGCCGCGCTGCATGTCGGCGGACATCACGCCGCTCCAGTCGCGGGCGTTGTCGTTGAACACGTCGTGGCTGACCAGCGGGTGCATGCCGTGGCGCTGGCGGTACTCGTTGGTGATCTCCACGATCGCGTCCGCGACCAGGCGCTCCCAGTCCTCTTGGGTGTAGTCGGCGCCGGCGGCCTCGCGGGCCTGGGCGTCGGCGAGTTTGGCCTGCGCGGAGTCCGCGGTCTGCTGCATGTCGGCCTTCTCGGCCGCGGCGTCGGTTGCAGCTTCGTTTGCCGCGGCGGCCGTTTCCTCCGCAAAGGTGACGTCCTCGGCGAAGGCGGCAGTGTCTTCCTCCGCCGCAGCGAGCTGCTCTTGCTTTGCGACGAGCTCCCGCTCCGCCTCCTTCAGCACCTCCGCGGCGGCGTCCAGCTCTGCCTTCCGCTTCTCCACATCTGCCCGTGCGAGGTCCTTCTCGGCCTTCTTCAGCGCAGCCTCCGCGGCCTCCACCTCTGCGTTGGCGTCGCGTACGGCGGCGTTCGCGGAGTCGCGTTGCGCCTGCGCCGATTTGGCGTCGTCCTTGGCTTGTTGGAGGGAGGCGGATGCGTCGTCGTAACGCTGCTGCCACTTCGCGGTGGCCGCGTCGAAGCCTTGCTGGTCGACGGTGGTGGTAGAACCTCCTGACGACTGCGCCTCAGCGACGGGGACGTGAACAGTGCTGACGGCGAGCGCGCAGGCCAGTGTGGCGGTTGCGATGCGGGAACGGGACATGGTGGTGCGATCCTTCGGGGCACAGGTCAAACGGTGACGTTTTAAAAATCTAGATCACCACAACCTGGCAAACAACTGGATGTTCGGTGGGGGTGGGCACTAACCGGAGGCCCGTCGATAGGCGAATGCAAAAGACCGGCCCCAAAGGCACCGCGAGTAATCTAGATCACCATGACTAACGCCCAGCTACCTGAGCAACACAGCGACGAGCACCTCGAGCTCTCGCGCCAAGAGTTCGACCGCGAGAACCTCTCGGACGCGGACATCGAGCAGATCAAGGAGCAGCGCGAGGGCGACGAACCCGACGGTTCGTTCATGCGCTGGGTGATCACGCTGTTCGGCACCGGCGTGGGCGCTGGCATTCTGTTCCTGCCCATCAACGCAGGCAGTTTCGGGTTTTGGCCGCTGGTGATTGCCACGCTTTTGATCGGCCCGATGGTGTTTTTCTCCCACCGCACCTACGCGCGCATCGTCTCCGCGTCCCCGGTGAAGGGGTTGGACGTGCTGCAGGTGATCACGGCGCTGACCGGCCGTAAGCGCGGGTTCGCCTCGGCGCTGGTGTACTGGCTGGGTATCTATCCCACGGTGTTGATCTACGCCATTTCCATCACCAACACGCTGGACAGCTTCATCGTGAACCAGCTCGGCGGACCGGAGGTGAGCCGGTGGGTGCTGGCCACGGCCTCGGCGGGGCTGATGACGGGCGCGTACGCCTTCGGCAAGAAACTCACCCTGTGGCTGGCCAACGTGCTGGTGTACCCGCTGATCATCGCGCTGGCGGCGGTGTCGTTCTACCTCATCCCGAGCTGGGATTTCGCCAGCTTCCGTTCCTACGAGTCCTCCTACCCGGTGTGGCAGGGTCTGTTGCTGATCCTTCCGGTGCTGGTGTTTTCCTTCAGCCACATGGCGGCGCTGAGCCAGTTCGCGCTGGATGTGCAGAAGAAGACGGACGGCGACGTCGCCGCCACGGAGCGCGAGGTGTCCAAGGTGGAGCTGGTCACCGCGATCATGCTGGTCACCTTCACCATGTTCTTCGTGTGGTCCTGCGCGCTCGCCCTGGGCGCCGACGGCATGGACGCCGCGCGCGAGCAGAACGTGCCGGTGCTGTCGTACCTGGCCAACGAGACGCACGCGCCGTTTATGGCGTGGATCAGCCCCATCATCGCCATCTGCGCGATCATCACCTCCTACTTCGGCCACCTGCTCGGCACGGAGGAGGGCACCGCGTACCTGTTGCGCAGTGTGGCGCCGAACTTCGCAGCTCGCTTTTCGACGTCCACGCTTCGCCTCACAGTCAACATCTTCGTGTTTGTCACCGCAGTGATCGTCGCCGTGTTGAACCCCTCGATCCTGGACATGATCTCCGTGGTCGGCGGCGTGTTCGTGGCGTTTTTGGTGTACATCATGCCGGCGCTGCTGTTTCACAAGGCCACGGCGTTCAAGCACTACGCCCGCCGCCCGGACACCATCTTTGTGCTGGTGGTGGGCCTGGTGATTATGGGCGTGGCGGTGCGCAACATCATCGCGGGCTAGGACGGTGACGCGCAGGTGAACTTTGCGCGAACATTGGCTTCCGGACGTTTCGGTTGTTCTCAGTCAGGCGCATAATCTCCCGCGTGAGCATCACAATCCTCCTCGTATTAATCATTGTCGTCGCTTTGTTCTTCGACTTCACTAACGGTTTCCATGACACTGCCAACGCGATGGCCACCTCCATCGCCACCGGCGCGCTCAAGCCCAAGGTGGCTGTGGCGCTCGCCGGCGTCCTCAACCTGATCGGTGCCTTCCTCTCCGTCGCTGTGGCGAAGACGGTCGCGGGCGGCATCGTGAAGCTCGATCTGTTCGACCTCAACGACACAGTTGACTCCGAGCGCCTTCTCCTCGTGGTGTTCGCCGGCCTGGCCGGCGGCATCATGTGGAACTTGTTTACCTGGCTGTTCGGCATCCCGTCCTCTTCCTCGCACGCGCTGTTCGGCGGCCTGATCGGCGCGGCCATCGCCGCCATCGGCTTCGACGGCGTGGTATGGCAGGGCGTGCTGGACAAAATCATCGTCCCCGCCCTGTTCGCCCCGTTTGTTGCTGGCCTCATCGCCGCGATCGGTACCTGGCTGGTCTACAAACTGACCGCCAATGCGGAAAAGGACCACCGCGACAACTACTTCCGCTGGGGCCAGATCGGCACCGCCTCCCTGGTGGCGCTGGCGCACGGCACCTCCGACGCGCAGAAGACCATGGGCGTGATCTTCCTGGCCATGGTGGCGGCAGGCCAGTTCGGCTCCGACCACCCCATGCCGTTCTGGATCCAGCTGGCATGTGCGCTGGCGATTGCTATCGGCACCTACTCCGGCGGCTTCCGCGTGATCCGCACCCTGGGCAAGGGCCTGGTGGAGATCCACCCGCCGCAGGGCATGGCCGCTGAGACGTCTTCCGCCGCCATCATCCTTACTTCCTCGCACTTGGGTATGGCGCTGTCCACCACCCACGTGGCAACTGGCTCCATCCTCGGCTCCGGCCTGACCGGCCCGAAGGGCGAAGTCCGCTGGGGTGTGGCCGGCCGCATGGCTCTGGCTTGGATCACCACCCTGCCCATTGCGGCGCTGGTGTCCTTCATCACCTGGTGGATTGGCCACTGGGCCGCTGAGCTCGGCGGCGACCTCGTGTGGGGCGGCGTCGCCCTGGCGCTGATCATCCTCATCGGCGGCGGCTACATGTTCTGGCAGGCATCGCAGAAGCCGGTGCACAAGGACAACGTCAACGACGACTGGGACGGCGACTCCAACTCGCCGGCGCAGACCACCGGAGGGGCGTCTGAAAGCGAACTGCCCCACCGCGACTCTGGCGAGCCCGCAGACTTCGTGGACACCTCCGTCGGCCTGCGCGCGCCGGGGTCCACCGCAGCCACCCACGACCACCACCCGCGCGGCTAGCCGGAAAGGACAACCCGCATGCTTGAACTGCTGAAATCGCTTTTTTCCGTTGTCGCCGTCGGCATCCTGCTCGGCGCCGGACTGCCGGCCCTGTACGCCCTGAGCATCCACTTCCTCTCTCCCGCTAGCGACGGCTCCGCTCCGCAAGGCGGCCGCCGCGTGCTGGGATGGATCTTCCTGGCCATCGTGTTCGTTGCCGTTATCGCCGCGATCCTGCTTATCGCCCGCGAGCGCATCGAGTACTTCACCGGGTGGGATCCGTACCCGTTCCTCTAGCTCATCCCTAGTTTCCGAAGGGCCCTGGCACGTGCCAGGGCCCTTTTCGTGGACGCGCGCCAATCGTTGGTGTTGACAAACTATTTGCGCGAACCTAGAGTTACCGCGAAGTGAACGGAAGGTTAACAACCTTCCCCTGGTAACGAAAGGAGGTGAGCCATGAAGGGCTTCATCAACAACGTCCGCGCATGGTTCCGCGACGAGGAGCGTGGCATCGCGTCTCTGACGGATCTCTCACCGCTGGCCGTGCTCCCGCACGTCGACGCGCGTTCCTAAAGCAGCGTCGTGACAGCCCGGGCCCGATCCCCTCTTGTGGGGCGGGCCCGGGTTTTCGCGTGCGGAAAGATATAGAAAAGATATCGGAACAATTCGCTGAACAGCGGAAACGGTAGATTTTGACCTGTATCCACCGCGCCATATCTTTCCTATATCTTTCGTGGTCGAAAAATGGTCCCAAAAAGAATTCCCTGGGGAAATGTATAATCAGCGGCATGGTTACGGAGTCTGCCTGGGATGATCTTGCCCCTCACGTCCGCGATGCTCTCGAGGCGATCCATGGTGGGGCGACGGCGGACTCGCAGGAGTCGCTCATCCTGGAGTTCAAGGAGGATCCTGCCTCCCGGGAGGGGGAAAAGGGGGCGAAGGCGAAGCTCGTCGAGAAGCTGTTGAATGAAGCCATCTGCATGGCTAACAGTGAAGCTGCGACCGGCCACATTGTTGTGGGGGTCGCGGATAAGGTCGCTGGCGAGGCCGCGTTCACCGGCACGCAGATGGACGAGGAAAAGCTCGCCCAGCAGATTTTCAACGGCACGAAGCCGAACATGAATGTGCAGATCGCGCCCGTTCGTGTGTGGGGAGCGAGACTTCTGGTGATCCATGTGCCGGAGGCGCGGGCGCTCTACACCCGTGGTGACGGCGCTGCGAAACGTCGTACCGCAGATGCCCAGTTCTCCTGCCAGCCGATGACTGAGGAAATGCGCCGTTCGATCGACGAAGCCCGGCGCAATCCCGATTATTCGAACGGCCCCGCGGACACTTCCGTAGACGAGCTGCCATTGGCGGTGGTCGAAGAAGCACGAAGGATGCTTCGCGAGCACAGGAGGGCGCGCGGCTCCGAGGCCGCAGTCCCGCAAACAACGACGGGGCTGCTGCGCGAACTTGGCCTGGTGCGTGATGACGGCCAGCTCAAACGCGCGGCAGAAATTCTCTTTGCCGAACCCGAGCCGACAGACGTTGTAGTCCGGCACCTGTGGCGCAGTATCCCGGGGGAAGACCCGAAGGCCACGCTGATTTCGGACCCAGTTTTGTTGGCGTTGCCCCGCTTGCGCCGCCTGATTGCGGAAAACGGGGACAGGGAAATTGAACGGGTCCAGTTCGACGACGGTGAAGAGATCGCCATCAGCCGCTTCCCCGAACAGGCTGTAGATGAGGTGGTGTCCAACGCGTTCATTCACCGCGATTGGCGGCTGTCTGGCCCGGTTGTGGTTGAGCAGACCTATCGCACGCTGAAGATCACCTCGCCTGGTCCCCTGCCGCCGGGGGTGACGGTGGACAAATTGTTGACCACCACATCGGTTCCGCGGAACAACCGGCTCATGGCGGCGATGCGCACGCTCGGTCTGGCGGAGGAAAGCTCCCGCGGATTCGACCGCATGTGGGCCACGATGATCCGCACTGGCCGAGACGTCCCGGAGGTCTTTGCTACTGAGTCTCATGTCCAGGTGGTCCTGGCCGCGCAGCAGCCCGACACGACCTTTATCAAGGGGCTCAGGAAACTGTCGGAACTCTACGGCGAGGCGGTTATTGGCAGCGTCGCAACGCTGATCGTGCTTTGGCACCTCAGTTCCGCTGCCCTGATCACCGCCACAACTGCAGCCCACAAAACGCAGCTCACTGCCCTCGAGGTGGAAGAACTCATGGGCGTGCTCGTCGAGCTTGGACTACTCGATTCGGTAGCGGACGCCAGCGAGTGGACGCTCAGCGGCGAAGCGCGCAAGCTGCTCGGGCGCGGGCGGGCAGGCGACCTAGCAACGGTGAGCATCCAAGAGTGGATAGAAGCGAAGCTTCTCGACGGCGAATCGCTCCGGTCCGCCGACATCGCAGATCAAACCGGTGTCAGTGTCGCCGAGGCGGGGCGGATCCTCCGCCACCTGCGCAGCCTCGGTCGCGCACAGATTGACCCCGAAGGTCCCCCGCGTGGGCGCGGCACCCGCTGGATCCGGGCGTGAAAGATATAGAAAGATATCGGAACAATTCTCTGACCAGGTGAAACGGTGGAAAACTGGCCGTATTCACCCCGCTATATCTTTTCTATATCTTTCGGATCCGAAAAACGGGTCTAAAAAGAATTCCCTGGTGAAATGGCGGGAAACGGCGGCGGGGCGGAGCTGAACGTCGAGAAGCATAAGTTTCACCTGAAATTCACCTCAGCGAAACCTTAGGGCGCTACGTTTCCAACTGCCTACCAACCCTCGGACACGAAGGACCCTCATGCGCAAGCACATCGCCGCGATTACTGCCCTTGCCCTGCTCACCCCAGTTCCCGTTGCTAACGCGGAGGATCTCGCCTCCCGCTTCACCCTCGGCGTCATGCCGGACACCCAGTTCTACGCCCGCTACGGCACCGAGGCCGCCGGCGACATCTTCGGCGACCGCTACGGCACCAACCCGTTCGATGTGCAGACCGAGTTCCTGGCGGAAAACCACAAGAAGCTCGGCACACAGTTTGTCACCCACCTGGGCGACGTGGTGGACCAGCCGGAAGACCGCGCCAGCTGGGACATCGCGGACCGCGCGATGAAAAAGCTCGAGGACGCCGGAGTGAACTACTCCGTGCTGCCGGGCAACCACGACCTGACCATGTTCGACGGGAAATCCGCGTTCACCGAGTACTTCCCGGAGGAGCGCGCGAAGAAGAACTCCACCTACATGGGCCGCACCGCCTCCACGGAGATCCACAACGGCGGCGACGGCTACGCCTTCCCGGGCCAGAGCGTCGACTCGGAGTACCACATCTTCGAAGCCGAGGGGCAGAAGTACCTGGTGCTCGCGCTCGGTTTCCGCGCCAACGATGAAACGCTGGAGTGGGCGCAGCAGGTCATCGATAAGCACCCGGAGCTGCCCGTGATCCTCACCACGCACGAGATCTCGGGTATCAACGGTGATGGCTCCACCTACTTCACCAAGGAGTACGGCGAGCACCTCTGGGACAAGCTGATCCGTAAAAACGACCAGATCTTCCTCACCATCGCCGGCCACCACCACGGTGCGGGCTACCACGTGGAGAAAAACGACGCTGGTCACGACGTGATCAACATCCTGCAGGACTACCAGATGGCCTACCTGGGCGGCAACGGCCTGATGGGTCAGCTGCAGTTCGACCTGACCAACAACCAGCTCGAGATGCTCGCGTACTCGCCGTGGGTGAAGTCCAAGAAGTACGAGCAGCTGAACTCCTTCGACCACCTGATCATGGAGGGCGAGGGCGATTCCTACACCATCGATCTGGACTTCGCGGAGCGCTTCAAGGCGTTCGCGCCGGGCTTCAAAGCCGGCGACGCCAACGACCCGGACTACAACGAGACGCTGAAGCAGACCATCACCGACGGCTACAAGGCCTACGAGGTCACCGAAAAGGACAAGCCGAAAGACGAGCAGGACTACGCGTACGTGGACGGCACCGTCGTGCACTGGCGCCCCGGCCAGACGAAGGTCGAGGGCACTTTGCTTAACGACGGCGAAGCTGCCCCCGCCGGCGCCGTCATCCCCGACGTGGCAAACGGCGACGACATGACCCGCGTGCGCCACCGCATCGCGGCAGGCGCCGATGCCGTGACCTTCTCCGACGACAAGCACCCGCTGTCCGCGGACCGCGGCTCCCTGCGCTGGAAGGACCCGAAGTTCAAGCACTCCACCGCCTGGTTCGAAACCGCCACCGGCGCGGACATCAACACGGAGGAGTTCAAGAACGGCTACACCGTGGAGGCCTTCCTCAAGCTCGACGAGGACTGGAACGCCGACAACAACAAGTGGTCCAACGCCCTGATCCGCGACGCCTCCGGCACCATCACCCACCCCGAGGACGAGGACGGCGACCCGATCCAGATGCTCGGCGTGTCCAGCCTGCGCGAACTGCGGTGGTACTCCTACGGCGAAAACGGCGAGGGCTTCTCCAACTGGACCCACGAGGTGCCGAAGGGCAAGTGGATGCACATCGCCGTGGTCAACGACCCGGCCGATAAGTCCGTGACCATGTACGTCGACGGCTCCCCGATCCTGCGCGACGGCTACGGCCCGCTGGGCATGGGCGGCAACGGCGACAAGTGGCTGCTGGGCACCTCCGCCTGGGACAACGACAAGGTCGACGGCTGGTTCGGCAACATCGGCGAGATCCGCATGGTGGACCACCCGATCGGCCCGGACCAGTGGCTGACCGCCCGCGGCAAGGCCCCGGCGCCGACCACCACCGCCGCTCCGTCTTCCGCTGCGCCTTCGTCCGCGCCTGCTCCGGTGACGACCACCGTGGCCGTGCCGACCACCGTCACCAGCACTGTGTCAGGCACGCCGACTACCGCGACCACGACCGTGGCCGTGCCGACCACTGTCACCGCCGAGCCGCAGCCTACCGACGACAGCTCCTCCAGCGACGGCTCCTCCAACGTGGGCAGCAGCGTCGGCGCCTTCGCCGGCGGCGTGCTGGTGGGCGTGCTCGGCCTGCTCGTGGCGGTGCTCGCCGGCGCGGGCGGAACGCTCCAGTGGATTGTGGACCAGCTGCGCCCGTTCCTGCCTCAGATGTAGGTTCGTGGCCTAGACCTCGGCTGTCGCGGCGAAGAACGCCTCGGCGAACGTCGCCGGATCAGACAAGTCGATTCCGCACAGCTCCTGGATTCGTGCGATGCGGGAGCGGGCGGTATGCCGGTGGATGCCTAGCGCCTCTGCGGTTTGGACGAGTTGCCCGCCGTGCTGCAAGAAGACCGTCAGGGTTCGGGCGTAGTCGGTGTGGCGCTCGGCGTCCTCTGCCTCAAGCACGCCGAACAGCTCCTTGCGTTGTGCTCGCAGAGCCTCTGCCACCGCGGGTTCGGTCAGCCAGCTCGCGCGCGAAGAACCGGGAAGAGAACTGTCGCCGAGTGCGAGCACCCCGCACCGCGATTTCAACGCACGGATGTGGGCTGCATCGAGATCTGCCGCAGGCAGCGGGCGGCTGACGGCGACGCGCACGCGCTGAGCGGTGGCGCCGAGAGCGGCGAGAAAGTCCGCGCCGTCTTGGTCGGGGTGGACCAGCACTACCATGCTCAGCCGGTCGAGGGGCGCCGCGTACAGAAAGTGCCCTTGTGCGTCGGCCGCAGTATCTAGTGCGTTGCGCGCCTGTTCGAGTGCACGCGTTCTATCGGCGGTGATGACGGCTGGGCGGGTGAGACCGGAGTCGTCGATAGGCGTGTCGAAGCCCCGGGGCAGCAGCGTGGACCCGTCGCCGAGTCCGAAGCGTGCCGAAAGTGCGAAAGCGTTGAGCTCGTTGCGTGCCGCGCGCAGCTCCGCGGGGCGTGCCAGCAGCATGTCTGCCAGACCAGCGCAGTGGCGCAGCAGCGCGGCAGGGGGACGCTGCGCCGAGGCAACCTCCAGCGAGTACGGGCGCTTCGGCCCCGACACCAGGCGGTGCGTTGAGCTGCGCAGGCGCGCGCCCTCGTCCACGGCGCGTGTGTACCCGGCGGACTCGGCGGCGGCCACCGGCGCCGCGCCGGGCCCGTTGATGCGCACGCTGGCATCCAGCAGCTCAGCAGCCGTGCTGACCAGCATGTCCAACGAGCCTGGGATGGCGGCGCGGGTGAGGCGTTCCTGGTCGTCGATGAGGCGTTGCTGCTCAAGTTGGGCGCGGCGGCGCTGCTCCTGGTGGATCGCCGTCAGGATCGAAATGAACGGAATGTGGCGCGGCACCTCGAACAGTCCGATGCCGCGCCGCCGGGCCGTGGTGACCACCTGCTCGGGGATGGTGGTAAACGTCAGGCCGGTGCCGAAGCCGATCGCCACGGCCCCGGCGTCCGCCAGGTGGTCGATGTAGCGCCCCAGGTCCGATTGGTTGTCCTTGAAGGCGATGCCCACGGTGAGCACAAGCGAATCGGGTTGGATGAACTCGGTGGCGTCCTCGAGTTCGTTCGTCTGCGCAAGCGCGAAGCCGCTGGTAGAGGGGGCGACAACTTGGCGCAATGCCAGCTCTGGTTTGTGCGTGAGCCAGGTGAAGGTCAGATCCATTGGGCTCCATTCCGTACATCACGTCGATGCAATATCGCCACACTGTACATGGCGCCGGTCACACCGAGTCCCCATACTGTGCTGCAACACGTTGAAACGATGGTTGCAAGGAGACAAGGAGCACAGCATGCAGGATCTGAAGTACCACCTCCCCCAAGAACGCCGCGTGAGCACCGACGGGATGGGGCCAAAGAGCAAGGATTTGGACGCTCGCCGCCAGAGTGCTGTGGCGCGCGCCCTCTCCCCCGGGCTGCCTGGCTATGTGGTCGAGGGTGACGGTGGAGTGCTCGTGGACGCGGACGGCAATGCGTTCATCGACTTCGCCTCTGGCATCGCCGTGACCTCGGTCGGCGCGTCCAACGAGAAGGTTGCTGCGGCGGTTGCAGACGCGGCAGGGAAGTTCACCCACACCTCGTTCATGGTCTCGCCGTACGAGTCCTACGTCGCCGTGTGTGAGAAGCTCAACGAGCTCACCCCGGGCGACTTTGCCAAGAAGTCCTTCCTGCTCAACTCCGGAGCAGAGGCGGTGGAAAACGCTGTGAAGGTGGCGCGTTCCTACACCGGAAAACCAGCGGTAGTGGTGTTCGACCGCGGCTACCACGGACGCACCAACCTCACCATGGCCATGACGGCGAAGAACAAGCCGTACAAGACCAAATTCGGCCCCTTCGCTTCTGACGTCCACCGGGTGCCGGGCTCCTACCCGCTTCGCGACGGCCTGACGGGCCAAGAAGCCGCCGACCGCGCAATCAAAACCATCGAGCAGGAGGTCGGCGCAGAAAACCTCGCCTGCGTGGTCATCGAGCCGATTCAGGGCGAGGGAGGCTTCATCGTCCCCGCGGAAGGGTTCTTGCCGGCGATTGCGCAGTGGTGCCGCGACAACGACGTCGTCTTCGTCGCCGATGAGATCCAGGCCGGATTCGCCCGCACCGGCGAGTGGTTCTCCGTCAACCACGAGGGCGTGGTGCCGGACGTGATCACCACGGCCAAGGGAATCGCCGGCGGCCTGCCGCTGTCCGGTGTCACGGGCCGCGCCGAAATCATCGATGCCCCCATTCCCGGCGCGCTTGGCGGCACCTACGGTGGCAACCCCGTTGCCTGTGCCGCCGCCTTGGCCGCCATCGAGGAGATGGAAACGCACGACCTGCCGGGCCGCGCACGCGAGATCGAGAAAATCGTGCGCACACACCTAGAACCCTTGGCGGAGCTCGACGGAGTGCGGGAGCTGCGCGGCCGTGGCGCGATGATCGCGCTGGAGCTTGAGGACGGCGCGGCCACCGCAGACGTTGCCTCCGCATGCAAGGAGCAGGGGGTGCTGATTCTCACCTGCGGTATGGACGGCAACGTGATCAGGTTGCTGCCGTCGCTGGTGATCCCCGAGAACCTACTTGTTGAGGGGCTGGAGATCCTCGCTGGCGCGATTAAGGAGCGTGTGGCGTAAATGGCGAAACAGTTCGACGTATTGAACCCCGCCACCGAGGACGTCATCGCCCAAGTACCGGACACAGGCAAGGACGAGTGGCTTGCGGCTCTCGGCCGTGCGGTTGAAGCGCAGCGGGCGTGGGCGGAGTTCTCGCCGCGAGGACGCGCTGAGGTGCTGCGCGCTGTGTACGAGAAGATCACCGCGCGCACCGACGAGTTCGCGCGCACGATGACCAAGGAGATGGGCAAACCGCTGGCGGAAGCCAAGGGCGAGGTTGCTTACGGTGCCGAGTACTTCCGTTGGTTTGCGGAAGAGGCGGTGCGCATCCCCGGCCGCCTCGGCCGAGCACCCGCGGGAAACGGCGACATTGCGGTCACGCGCGTCCCGGTTGGCCCCGTGCTGGCGATTACGCCCTGGAACTTCCCGCTGGCCATGGCCACCCGCAAGATCGCCCCGGCGATGGCGGCGGGGTGCCCAATCGTGGTCAAGCCCGCCGCAGAGACCCCGCTGACAATGTTGCTTGTCGCAGACGTCATCGGCGAGGCGGTTGCGGAGGCAGGCGGCCCGAAGGACCTGGTGCAGATTCTCACCACCACCGACTCCGCCGGCTTGTCGGAGACCCTGATGGCGGATGAGCGCTTGCGCAAGATCACCTTCACCGGCTCCACCGCAGTGGGCAAGATCCTGGTCAAGCAGTCTGCAGACAATCTGCTGCGCACCTCGATGGAGCTCGGCGGCAACGCGCCGTTTGTGGTCTGCGAGGACGCGGACCTGGATCTCGTTGTGGAGTGCGCCATGCAGGCGAAGATGCGCAACGGCGGCGAGGCCTGCATTGCGGCGAACCGCTTTATCGTCCACGAGTCTCTGGCCGGGGAGTTCACCGAGCGCCTCACCCAGCGCATGTCGGAGGTGACTATGGGCAACGGCCTTGACGACGGCGTCACGCTCGGCCCGATGATCACCGCGAAGCAGCGCGACGGGATAGCGGAGCTCGTCGATAAGGCGGTTGCGGCCGGAGCCACCGTCACCACCGGCGGCGAGGTCCCCGAAGGCAAGGGCTATTTCTACCCGGCCACCGTCCTCATCGACGTCCCTGCGGACGCCCCCATCCTGCGCCAAGAGATCTTCGGTCCGGTGGCCACCGTGACCACCTTCGCCGACCTCAACGAGGGCATCGCTGCCGCCAACGACACCGAGTTCGGGCTGGCGGCGTATGGATTCAGCGAGAACGTGCATACCTGCCACCGTCTCGCCGAAGAGCTCAAGGCCGGCATGGTGGGCATCAACCGCGGCGCCATCTCGGACGCCGCGGCCCCCTTCGGTGGTATCAAGCAATCCGGCTTCGGCCGGGAGGGCGGCGCCGAAGGCATCGACGAGTATCTCGACGTGAAGTACCTGGCGCTGTAACCAGAAAGGAATCACAACCATGTCCCAATACGCAGTAACCAACCCGGCTACCGGCGAAGTCGTGGAGACCTTCACTGGCGCTACTGATCAGCAGGTCCAGGACGCGATCGCAGCGAGCGCCGCCGCTTTTGCCGGCTGGTCCGCGCAACCGTACAGCTACCGTGCGGAGCGCTTGAAAACGCTCGCGGAGCTTCTCCGCGGCAACAGCCGCGAGCTCGCAGAAGTGTCGTGCACAGAGATGGGCAAGCCGTTGCAGGAGATGGTGGCGGAGATCGAGTTTTCCGCCGATATCATCGACTATTACGCAGACAACGGCGAGAAATTCGCGGCGGAACAGCAGCTACCAACCGAAGGCGGCACAGCGGTGATGCGCCGCTTGCCCCTCGGACCCTTGCTAGGCATCATGCCGTGGAACTTTCCTTACTACCAGGTCGCACGCTTTGTGGGCCCGAACCTGATGTTGGGCAACACCATCGTGCTCAAGCACGCGGAGATCTGCCCGCGCAGCGCACTGCGATTCGAGGAACTCACGCGCGAGGCCGGGATCCCCGACGGCGTGTACGTCAACGTCTTTGCCTCGCATGAACAGGTCTCGGACATTATCGCGGATAGGCGTATCCAGGGGATTTCTCTTACTGGCTCCGGGCGTGCCGGCGCGGCCGTCGCGGCTCAAGCCGGCGAGAAGCTGAAGAAAGTCGTGCTGGAACTTGGCGGCACAGACCCCTACATCTTGCTGGATACGGACGATGTGGCCGCGGCGGCGAAGCTGGCCTTCACCACCCGAATGATCAACACCGGCCAAGCGTGCAATTCCAACAAGCGCATGATTGTGATGGAGCATATTTACGACGAGTTCGTGGCTGAGCTGGTAGAGCTGGCAAAGGCGATGCGGCCGACGACCTGGGACAAGGTGGAAGAGGGCACGTATTGCCCGCTGTCGTCGCGAGGCGCGGCAGAGGGGCTGCGCCAGCAGCTCGACGAGGCCGTTGCCGCCGGCGCCAACCTGCGGGTCGGCGGAGAGCTCAGCGAGTCCGGCGCGTACGTCTCCCCCGCTGTAATCACGGACATCCCCCGGGGG
This sequence comes from Corynebacterium sp. CQ3829_602738, assembly GCF_054478435.1. Taxonomy (NCBI): domain Bacteria; kingdom Bacillati; phylum Actinomycetota; class Actinomycetes; order Mycobacteriales; family Corynebacteriaceae; genus Corynebacterium; species Corynebacterium sp. CQ3829_602738. The sequence goes on along the minus strand of NZ_CM137003.1, from coordinate 2,444,654 downwards.
TCTGAGCCCTTCTACGCGGAATTCTTCGGCCCCGTCGCCGAGGTGTACAAGGTCTCCTCGGACGAGGAAGCCGTCGCCCTTGCAAACGACTCCCTATACGGGCTCGGCGGCGCGGTGTTCTCTACGGACGAGAACAGGGCGAAGGCGGTCGCGGACCGTCTGGAGGTTGGCATGGCCAACGTGAACACTCCCGCCGGCGAGGGGGTTGAGTTGCCCTTCGGCGGCGTGAAGCAATCGGGCTACGGCCGCGAACTCGGCCCGGTGGGCATGGATGAGTTTGTGAACAAGCAGCTCTACTACGTGGCCGAGTAGACGGCGGTGCTGGGTGAGTGTGCATTTGCATACGCTCCTGACATAGCCGTTGACGTTTCGCACGGGATCTCCGCAACCACATTTTTGGCTGCGGCGTCTCAAATACGCTCGGGGAAACGCTCCCGAGGAGGCATAACCGATTGAGAAAGGTGGCACCCGCATGGTCCATGTCGGCAAGGAAATCGTGAACGCGCTGGAGGCGCAGGGCGTCGAGCGCACGTTCATCGTCCCTGGGGAAAGCTTCCTCCCGGTGCTGGACGGGCTGCACGATTCTTCCATCGACACAGTGGTTTGCCGGCAGGAAGGCGGCGCCGCCTACATGGCGGAAGCCCAGGGCAAGGCGACGGGCAAGCCCGGCGTTGCCATGGTCACCCGCGGCCCGGGTGCGTCCAACGCTTTCGTGGCCATTCATGCGGCATGGCAGGACTGCACCCCGATGGTGCTGTTTGTCGGACTGATCCCGTTTTCGGACCGGGACCGCGAGTCCTTCCAGGAGTTCGACCCGAAGGCGTGGTTTGGGACGCAGGCCAAGCAGGTGTTCGTTTTGGACGACCCGTCTTCCGCATCCCGCGTCGTGGCCGACGCGTTCTTCCAGGCTTCCACCGGCCGCCCCGGACCGGTAGTGGTCGGTCTGCCGGAAGATGTGCTCTACGAAGAGTTCGAAGGCACTGTGTATCCTCCCCGCCCGGTGTCGCGGGGAGGGGCGTCGCAGGGGCAACGGGACGCCGTCGAAAAGCAGCTTGCTTCCGCGAAACGGCCGCTGATCTACGCAGGTGGCCCCGGGTGGGACCAGGAGACCTCGCGCAAACTCGCCGAGTTCGCGGACGCCCACAACATTCCGGTGGTGCACGACTGGCGCGCAACGGACCGCATCGCGTTTTCCGCTGCCGCCAACGCCGGTTGGCTGGGCTACGGCCGCGACGAGAACGTCGCGCGCCTGTTGGACGACGCCGATGTGTTGGTGCAGGTAGGCGCGGCGCTTACCGACGTCCCGACGGACGGTTACACCCTGCGCCAAAGCCCGGACGCGGTGAACATCATCGCACTGATGGACACAGCGCTGCGCGGCCACTCCGGCGCGGTGACCGAACACATCGTGGCCTCGCCAGCGGAGTTCGTGGACGCGCTGGCCACATTGGACGTGCCGGTGGCGGACGAGCAGCGCTACGCCGCCGCGCACCAGGCGCACCTCGACTTTGCCGCGATCAGCCAGCCGGATACCTGGCGTAAAGCACCTGAAGGCACCGCCCACCTGGAGGAGGTGTTCCGGCAGCTTCAGGAGCAGGTTGGCAACGACGGGATCTACACCTTCGGCGCCGGCGACCACTGCATCTGGGCCCAGCGTTTCCTGCGCACCGAGCAGTTCCCCTCCCAGCTGGGCATGCGCAACGGCTCCATGGGGTACTCGGTGCCTGCGGCGGTTGCCGCCGCGCTGGAGTTCCCGGAACGCACCGTTGTTACGATCGCCGGCGACGGCGAATACCTGATGAACGGCCAGGAGTTCGCCACCGCAGTGCAGGAGGGCACCGCGTTCCTGGCGGTGACGGTGACCAACGGCCAGTACTCCACTATCCGCGGGCACCAGGAGAAGTACTTCCCGGGCAGGGTGAGCGGAACCCAGATGGTCAATCCGGATTTTGCGGAGGTGGCGAAAGCGTTTGGCGGCCATGGCGAGCTGGTCACTGCAGACGACCAGGCCGCCGGTGCCATCGAGCGGGCACTGCGGAAGGTGCGCGAGGAGCGCGTGCCCGCCATCGTCAATGTGATTGTGGCGCAGGAGCTGGGGCTGCCGGAATAGCGCCCTTCCACGGTAGCGAGGCCAGCGCGAGCGCCGCCTGCGACGGGACGGTGACGTCCAGGCCGGTGTGCGCCTTGAAGGACTGCAGGCGGTTGACCACCGTGTTCCGGTGGCAGTGCAGCAGCGCTGCCACATCTTTGGTGGATCCACTTTTCAGGTACGCCTCCACGGTATCCACCACATCCGGCGCACTCTTGCGCAGCTCCACCACCCCGGCGTGCGCAGCGTGAAGCTGCACAGGAAGCAACGGGCGGATCTGCTGCGCCGCTAACGCCCAGGCCACGTCCTGCACAGGGATGAGGCGGCCGGGGTTTTCCGCGGCGTCGAACATGCTCACGCTCGCACGCACAGCGGCTCGCACCGCCGCCAAGTTTGGGAGCTGGTTGAACGTCACCGCACCGAGGTGGTCTGTGTGATCCCGGATGAAATCCTGGGCTTGTGTGCTGGCGGGAAAGAAGGCCGCGTACAGGCCGTGGTATCCGTGGCCGAAGATTTCCCCGCGGGCGGCGAGAGGCTCCAGCACGGTTTGGGCCGGGGCCCACTCGCTGGGGTGGAACACCACGAGGTCGATGGCGGTGCCCTCCGCAATCCCCAGTGCCCTGGAGATGGCCCCCATGGCCTGCTCCCCCAAATGCTCGGCGGAAAAGAGCCGCTCAATGTGGCGGGCGTGGGCGAAACGGGCGTCGTGCCGCGCCCGCGCCTGCTCGGCCGCATACGCGCCGCGGATATGCACCGTGTAGCGCGACACCAGCTTCTGAATGTCCGCCACGTGCTCCACCAGCACAGGCAGCTGTTCCGGGGAAACCGTTGCGCGGAAGTGGTCCCACAACACAGTGAAGTCGATCTGGATGGCATCTACCAGCGCGGACAGGCGCACGCCCTGGTGCGCTCGTTTGGTGCCCAGCTGGCGGGCGTGCGCTGCGAGTGAGTCTTCATCCATCCCGTATTCGAGCTGCACCAGGAAAAGCCCCAGGATGCTGGAGGCTGTCGAGCGGAGCTCGGCGTCGTCCACGATGTCCTCGCGGTAGTAGCCCAAGTCGTGGAACTGCTCGAGGAAAGCATCGACGAGCTCGGGTAAGTCCTCACGAACCTGCTGGACAATGTCGTTCCAGCCGTCCGTCGAATCAGTGTGCATGTGCACAACGTTACAAGCGCGGGTTATGAGATGTGCCAGATGTCCGCAAAGAGGTGCCAATCACGGCGGTTACCCAATAGTGTCAGGGGACACAATTTAGAGCTGCACGGAGGAGGCGGGCTTATGAACGCAACCACCATCATCAACGCGCGCGCAAAAACTATGGACGGGGCGGGCGGCACCGCGACGTCGATACGCATGGGCTTCGGCCGCATCCTGGAGGTGGACAGCGAGCCAGCGCCCGGCGACACGGTGATCGATGCACGCGGCCGCACCGTCATCCCGGGGTTCAACGACGCCCACGCGCACAGCGTGTGGTTCGGCCAGACACTGCGGGAAATCAACCTCGGTGGCGCGCGCACGCGTGGCGACGTGCTGGCGGCACTGCGGACGGGAAGCACTGGCGACTGGGTCGTAGCCAGCGGATTCAATCCGAACCTGCTCACAGACGGGCCGGTGCCGATCGCCGACTTCGATCACGCAACCGCGGGCAAACCGCTGTTGATCAAGCACAATTCCGGGCACGCATACACGGTCAACAGCGAGGCGCTGCGCCGAGCCGGAATCGATCCGGCGAACCCGCCGCAGATAGAAGGCGGAGAAGTGGTCGTGGACGACACCGGCAACGCCACTGGGTTGCTGGACGAAAACGCCATGCGCCCGATCAACGATGTGCTGCAGCCGGAAAGCGAAAGCAACATCACCGACGCGCTTGACCGCGCCGGGCGGCACTACCTCGGCGAGGGCATCACCTCGGTGACGGACGCAGGCGTCGCAGGCGGCTGGATCGGACACAGCCCCCAGGAGTTCGGCTTCTACCAGCGGGCGCGCGAGATGGGAAAGCTCCACGTGCGTACGCAGGCGATGATCACTCTCGACGCGCTGCACGGCATCGACGGCCACGAGGGCGACCCGGTGGTGCACGGCCTCGACGCCGGCATCCGCACTGGACTTGGAGACGATCTGCTGCAGATCGGGCCAGTGAAGATTTTCACCGACGGATCCTTGCTGGGAAAGACAGCGGCCATGACCGAGGACTACGCCTGCTGCTGCCACGCCGGGTACTTCCAAGGCGACACCGAAACGATGCGTTCGCGTGCGCTCGCGGCAGCGGCCGGCGGGTGGTCGCTGGCATTGCACGCGATCGGAGACAAAGCGGTGGATTTTGCGCTGGACGTGATCAGCGAAGCCGTCGATAAGCATGGGCCCCGCACGGTCCCGCACCGCATCGAGCACGGCGGAGTGGTGCGGAACGACCAAATCGAGCGCATGGCCAAGACCGGAGTCGTGCTCGTGCCACAGCCGCGCTTCATCGCGGAATTCGGAGACGCGATGGCAGAGGCGATCGGCGCCGAACGGGCAGCACTTTCCTACCCGGCGAAGCGGCTGCTCCAGCGCGGCGTGGTGCTGCCGGGCAGCTCCGACAGGCCAGTGGCCACGGGCACCCCGCTCGCCGTGGTGCAGAGCTTTGTCGAACGCACCACGGCCGCGGGCAAAGAGTACGGGCCGGAGGACCGGATCACCGTCGACGAGGCGCTGTACGCCTACACCGCGGGATCCGCCGCGGCGACAGGCTGGGCTGGGAAGAAGGGGCAGATTGCGCCTGGCCAGCTCGCAGATCTTGTGGTCCTGGGAGCCGATCCAGCCGAAGTGCCGGCCAGCCAGATCGGCGACATCCCCGTTGAGGCCACTGTGCTGGGCGGGCAACTCGTCCACGGCAGCTTTTAGGAAGGACTTGAACACAATGCAGACCATTCAGCCAACAGATGAGCGGTTCCTCTCGGATTTCGCGGCGATGAGCAAGAACGGCGCAACCCCCGGCGGCGGCGTGGAGCGCCAGGCCGCAAGCGAGGGCGACGTGAAAAACCGCGCCTGGTTCACCGGCGTGCTCGAGGGTTTCGGCGCGGAAGTCGGCTTCGACGAGATTGGCAACCAGTACGGCCTGTTTGAGCTGGTGCCGGGCGCCCCTTACGTCGCTGTTGGCTCGCACCTGGATTCGCAGCCACTCGCAGGACGCTTCGATGGCGCGTACGGCGTGCTCGCCGGTGCCCACGCCGCCGCGCGTGTGGCCGCGAAAGCGAAAAGCGGCGAGCTGACACCCCGGTTCAACCTCGCGGTGGTGAATTGGTTCAACGAGGAAGGCTCCCGCTTCGCCCCGTCGATGATGGGCAGCTCAGTCTTCACCGGCTTCCTCGACCTCGGGGTGGCGCGTGAAGCCACAGACCTGCAGGGAGTTACAGCGGGCGAGGCCATTGATGCGGCGAAGTGGGCGCCGCTTATCGACGCCCCAAAGGTAGCCACCTACGCCGAAATCCACGTCGAGCAAGGCCGGGAGCTGGAAGATAACGGCAACCAAATCGGCCTGGTCACCGCCACCTGGGGCGCAAGCAAGTTCGCCGCCACAGTTCGCGGCGAGCAGGGCCACACTGGATCCACCATGATGCGGGACCGCCGCGATGCCCTGTTCGGCGCCTCGTTGGTGATTGCCGGCGTGCGCCGCCTGACAGAAGAGTTTGAGGAAGGGCAGCTGCAGGCGTCGGTCTCGCAGCTCACGCTGGAGCCCAACTCGCCGGTGACCATCGCGCGCGAGGTCCGCTTCAACGTCGACCTGCGCTCCCCTTCCGCGCAGGTGCTGGAGAAGGCGCGGGCGCGTGTGGACGAGATCGTTGCCGCCGCCTCCGACGAGGCAAAGGTCGATGTCGACCTCGAGCTCACACACGAATGGGCGCTCAACCCCTACCCCGAGGCCGGCGTAGAGCTGGCGCGCACGTGCGCAGAGGAACTCGGACTGTCCCACCAAGAGATCTTCACGGTGGCGGGCCACGACTCAACGAACATGAAGGAGCACTACCCCACCGTCATGCTGTTCATCCCCAGCGTCGACGGCATTTCCCACAACGAGGCCGAGTACACCACGGATGAAGACTGCCTCACCGGACTGGCTTTGCTTACCCGGGTGGTCGAAGAGTTGGCGGTTGGCAAGCTCGCACCCGATGAACGCTGATGCTCACCTGATTCAAACCAACCAATTCAGATGGCAATAGCCCCTACGAAAAGGATCCACACTTATGTCCACTACGTTTAGCCGGTCTTCTTCCGGCGAAAAGATACATGGCGGTCTGCCTGAGCTGCACAGCGACGAACACATCGCGCAGTCCCGAGCCGAGTTTCAGATGGACCAGCTCTCGGCGGCTGATGCTGAGGTGATCAAGGAAAACCGGGCTGGAGACGTTCCCGACGGCAACTTCTTGTCCTGGGCCATCACGCTGTTCGGCACCGCTGTCGGCGCCGGCATTCTGTTCTTGCCCATTGATGCCGGAAGTTTCGGATTCTGGCCGCTACTCATTGCCACGTTCCTCGTGCTGCCGCTCGTGTTTTTCTCCCACCGCACGTATGCGCGCATTGTGTCCGCGTCCCCGGAAAAAGGGCTGGATGTCTTGCAGGTCGTCACAGCCTTAACCGGGCGCAAGCGCGGCCTGGCTACAGCCATCCTCTACTGGCTCGCCATCTACCCGACGGTGCTGATCTACGGCATCTCCATCACCAACACGGTGGACAGCATGATCGTCAACCAACTCAACGGGCCGCACGTGAACCGTGTCGTGCTCGCCACGATTTGCGTGGGCCTGATGACGGGTGCGTTCGCCCTGGGCAAGAAAGCAACCCTGTGGCTGGCCAACATCCTTGTCTACCCCCTCATCATCGCCCTCGCCGCGGTGTCCATCTACCTCATTCCTAAATGGGACCTCGCCGGCTTCATGGAGTACGAATCTGGCACTCCGCTGTGGAAGTCCATGCTGCTGCTTCTGCCGGTGATGGTGTTCTCCTTCAGCCACATGGCGGCGCTGTCCCAGTTCGCCCTCGACGTGCAAAAGAAGAAGAAGGGCGACGTCGCGGCCACCGAGCGCGAAGTGTCCAAGATTGAGCTGATCACCGCGATCATGCTCGTGTTCTTCACCATGTTCTTCGTGTGGTCCTGCTCGCTCACCCTCGGCGCGGAGGGCATGGATGAGGCCCGCGCGCAGAACATCCCGATCCTGTCCTACTTCGCCAATGTCACCAACACCCCGTTCATGGCGGTGATCAGCCCGGTGATCGCCATCTGCGCGATCGCATCTTCCTACTTCGGCCACATGCTGGGCACCGAGGAAGGAACGTCCTACCTCATCCGCGTGGCGGCTCCGAGCGTAGCGGACAGGATTAACCCGCAGGCGTTGCGCTGGTGCATCTACGTCTTCGTGTTCGTGACTACGGTTCTGGTGGCAGTGCTCAACCCGTCGATTCTGACGCTGATTTCCGCGGTCGGCGGCATCTTCGTCGCCTTCCTCGTCTACATCGTGCCCAACCTGCTGTTTAACAAGGCCACCGCGTTCAAGCATTACGCTCGCCGTCCAGACACGATTTTCGTCCTCATCATGGGATTGATCATCATGGGCGTGACTATCTGGCAAATGTTCTAAGAAAGGACCGCTTGTGCTTCGTGCAGATCTTTCCCTCTTCCCGGACTACAAGCCCGGAAAGTCCGACGAAACAAAATTGAAGTTGTCCGCCAACGAGGCGAACTTCGGGCCCCTGCCTACCGCGCTAGAAGCGATCCGTGAATCGGCGTTGCGGGCGAACCGGTACCCCATCTCCGGCTCGCCGGTGTTGCGAAAGGCGTTGGCTGATCGCCTAGGTCTATCGGAAGAGCAGGTTGCGGTCGCGCCCGGGGCGTCGGCGGTGATCCAGCAGGCCGTACTGATGACGTGTGCGGCAGGCGATGAGGTCCTCTTTCCCTGGCGCAGCTTCGAGGCATACCCGCTCTACGCTCGCGTCGGCGGGGCCACCCCGGTCCAGGTCCCACTCGGCGAGGATGAGGCGATTGATTTGGATGCGGTTGCAGACGCAATCACAGACCGCACCCGCCTCATCATCATTTGCAACCCGAATAACCCCACCGGCCTGACCATCACCAAAGACGAGTTCACTGAATTCATGCGGCGGGTTCCGGAAGACATCGTGGTGGTGTTGGATGAGGCGTATTACGAGTTCAACGATGCCAAGGACACTCCGGACGGCGTCGAGGAAATCGCGAAGTATCCAAACCTTATCGGTGCGCGTACCTTCTCTAAGGCCTACGGTTTGGCGGGGTTGCGTGTCGGCTACGGCTTCGGCAACCCGGAGCTGATTCGCTCGCTCGGTCTAGTTGCGCTTCCGCTCACTGTCACCGAACTTTCGGAGCTTGCAGCCGTCGCGTCGCTGGAGGCGCATGATGAACTCATGGTGCGAGTTAAAGAGACTCAAGCCCAGCGCGACCGGGTCTCTGAGGAGCTCGGCGTACAGCGTTCTCACGGAAACTTCGTCTGGATTCCAGGCGTGAACGGCGCTGAGATTGAGCAGAAGATCAGTGCCGAGGGCATCATCATCCGCAGCTACCCAGATTCGGGAGCGCGCGTGAGCATTACCGACGAGGCAGAGACTGATCAGTTCCTTACCGCATGGCGGCGCGCGGGACTGCCTGTTAGCACGTAAGACAGCCTGCTGTTCGCCCGTTCCTGCCGTAAAATAGCGCTATGACCAGCGTCTTCTACACCACGTATTAGCGGCCGAGCTTCGGCAGCTGGATTGCGCCGGACTGCAGCGCGAAGTTCGCGATTAGGCCGAGCACCGCGAGCACAACAGTGGCGATGATGCCGCCCTTGATGCCCGCCTCCAGCGGCTCGGACTTGTAGTCCTCGCCGTCCAGGCACGCCTGTACAGCCTGGGCGTTGTTCGCCTTCTGCTGCGCCGCGGTGTCGGTGGAACCGAATGCCTCGCCGACGGCCGCGGCGGTGCGCTGGATGCCGGTGAGCTTGTTCAGCTCCACGCCCTCGATCCCCTTCTCCGCCACGATTTCCTGGGTGACGCTCTTGGAGCCGATGCCGTCGAGCTCAAGCTTGCACACCGGAGTGTTCTTGCTGCCGGCCATGGTGTTGGACGCGGCGTCTGCGGGGCCGGCCGCCAGGGAAACGGCCATCGTGGCGGCAACCGCGGCGGCGGTGAACTTCTTCATGGGAAACTCCTGTTCAGGGGCGGGAAACAACAATAGTCAATATATCCTGCGCCGAGACGGCTGTCCGCAAGAGGCCGTGGTGTACACCCGTGGTCTCCCCAGTTATTGCTGCGCGTTGTGGTGCCTTATGATTCCGTGTGGCTTAAACCACTCACGTCTTAAGGAGTACCTTTGACCACAGCGGGCAAAGAGTTCAATTTGGACCACCTCACCGTCGCCGACAAACGGCAGGTGGAGGAAAACCGGTCCGGCGCCGTCCCCGACGGCGGCACCCTGTCCTGGGCTATCACCCTGTTCGGCACCGCCGTCGGCGCCGGCATCCTGTTCCTCCCCATCGACGCCGGCAGCTTCGGCTTTCTCCCACTACTGCTGATCACCCTGTTCATCGGCCCGATGGTGTTCTTCTCCCACCGCACTTACGCCCGCATCGTGGCCGCCTCCCCGGTCAAAGGCTTGGACGTGCTGCAGGTGGTCACCGCGCTCGCCGGCCGCAACCGCGGCCTGATGACGGGCCTGATGTACTGGCTGTCCATCTACCCCATCGTGCTCATCTACGGCGTGAGTATCACTAACACCATGGACAGCTTCGTGGTCAATCAGCTCGGCGGCCCCGAGGTGCCGCGCTGGCTCATGGCCATCCTGTGCGTCGGCGTGCTCACCGGTGCCTACGCCTTGGGCAAGAAGGCCACCCTGGCGTTTGCGAACCTGCTGGTCTACCCCCTGATCATCGCGCTGGCCGCGGTGTCGTTCTACCTCATCCCCCAGTGGGACCTGGCCAGCTTCCGCTCCTACGAGTCCGACGTGCCGTTCTGGAAAGCGATGCTGCTGATCCTGCCGGTGTTCGTGTTCTCCTTCAACCACATGCCGGCGATGTCCCAGTTCGCTCTGGACGTGCAGAAGAAGTACCCGGATGACCTGGAGTCCACCAAGAAGGCCGTGGCGAAGACCGAGCTCATCACCACCGCGCTGCTGGTGGTGTTCACCATGTTTTTCGTGTGGTCCTGCACCCTGGCGCTGGGCGCCGACGGCATGGACGCCGCCCGCGAGCAGAACATCCCCGTGCTGTCCTACCTGGCCAACGAGACCCACACGCCGTTCCTAGCGATCCTCTCCCCGATCGTTGCCCTCTGCGCGATTGCGTCGTCCTACTTCGGCCACGTCATGGGCGCCGAGGAAGGCACCACGTACCTGGTGCGTGCCGTGGCGCCTGGCGTCGCTGAGCGTATGGACCCGAAGAAGCTGCGATGGGGCATCTACGTCTTCATCTTCGTCACCACGGTGATCGCCGGCATCCTCAACCCGTCGATCCTGGACCTGATCTCCGTGGTCGGCGGCGTGTTCATCACCTTCCTGGTGTACATCGTGCCGATGCTGCTATTCCGCTACGCCAAGGACTACCAGCGCTACGCCAACAAGCCGGAAACCTGGTTCGTGTTCGTGCTCGGCGTGGTCATCATGGGTGTCGCCATCTGGCAGATGTTCGCCGGTTAACGCCTAGAGGTGCACGACCTCGAAGTCGCCGTGCTCGGCCAGGTAATCCGCCGCCACGGATCGGTGGCACACGGCGGGGTCGGGTTCTGAACAGAGGAGGGCGGAGCCGTCGATAAGCTTTGGCATTGTGCGCTCCGCGAACTCGGCGCGCAACCGCTTCGCAAACGTGTCGAACGGTAGGCCCTCCTTGCGGTACGCGCGCATGAGGTCCTCGCTGGGCGCGAGTGCTAGCTCGTGGGAGTAACCGATGCCCGCGATGGTGTCGAGGAACCACGGCAAATCCGACTTCTTGGTAAAGCCGGCGAGCTGGTTTGTGTTGTGCCGCCGGATATCCACGACCTGCTTTACGCCGTTGTCCCGGAGGATGTTGAAGAACTCCTCCGCGGTCTTCTTGCTGTAGCCGATGGTGTAGAGCTGCATATTTGCGACCATAGCGGTGTGGCTCGCGGTACGTTGGCGCGGTTGCGGACTCCGCATTGCGGACAATTTCGGGTGGACCAACTATTGGTAATCGCCAACGAAAAGTGGGTCGAGACTGTCGGAACTCGAGCGGCAGGAACTGTGATTTTGTAAAAGTTTACATGCGAAACAGTGCATAAGCTCTCTACCTGCAGTGTTAAATCTGGACGCTCGTCTGAATTGTCGATTCGTACAAAACCACCTAGAACCCGCCCCCACCGAGAGCCCACCCAGAACCTGCTCCGCCCCGGACCCCGCGCCGGGCGCCTGCATCCAAATGCCCTTAACTACACTGCATAACCATGACTGAGGCGACCCCGCACCGCTATACGGCCGAGCTGGCCAACACCATCGAGCAGAAGTGGCAGGCGTACTGGCGCGACAACCAGACGTTTTACGCCCCGAACCCGGTCGGCGACCTTGCCACCGGCGACGAGCTGCCCAAGGACAAGCTCAACGTCCAGGACATGTTCCCCTACCCCTCGGGCGCGGGGCTGCACGTGGGCCACCCGCTGAGCTACATCGCCACGGACGTCTATGCGCGCTACAACCGCATGCTGGGCAAGAACGTGCTGCACACGCTGGGCTACGACGCCTTCGGCCTCCCCGCGGAGCAGTACGCCATCCAGACCGGCACCCACCCGCAGGTGACCACCGAGGCGAACATCGCCAACATGCGCCGCCAGCTGGCCATGCTGGGCCTCGGCCACGACCCGCGCCGCTCCGTGGCCACCACGGACCCGGAGTTTTACAAGTGGACGCAGTGGATCTTCCTGCAGATTTACAACGCCTGGTTCGATGAGGATCTGCAGAAGGCCCGCCCGATCGAGGACCTGGTCAAGGACCTCATGTCCGGCGCCCGCACCACCAAGGACGGCCGCAACTTCCGCGACCTGACCACGGAGGAGAAGCACAAGGCTATCGACGAGTTCCGCCTGGTCTACCTCTCCGACTCCATGGTCAACTGGTGCCCGGGCCTGGGCACGGTGCTGGCCAACGAGGAGGTTACCGCCGAGGGCCGCTCCGAGCGCGGCAACTACCCGGTCTTCCGCAAGCGCCTGCGCCAGTGGATGATGCGCATCACCGACTACTCGGACCGCCTGCTCGACGACCTTGACCTGCTCGAATGGCCCGAAAAGGTCAAGAGCATGCAGCGCAACTGGATCGGCCGTTCCCGCGGCGCGGACGTGCATTTCGCCTCCCCCGCCGGCGACATCACGGTCTTCACCACCCGCCCGGACACGCTCTTCGGCGCGTCCTACGTGGTGCTTGCGCCGGAGCATCCGCTTGTCGACGAGCTGGTCACCGCCTCCTACCCTTCCGACGTAGACAGCCGCTGGACCGGCGGCACCGACACCCCGCGCGAGGCAGTCGATGCCTACCTGCGCTCGATCGCCGCGAAGTCTGACGTGGAGCGCCAGGAGAACAAGGAAAAGACCGGCGTGTTCCTCGGCTCGTATGCCGTGAACCCGGTCAGCGGCGAAGAGGTCCCGATCTTCATCGCCGACTACGTGCTCACCGGCTACGGCACCGGCGCCATCATGGCGGTGCCGGCGCACGACGAGCGCGACTTCGAGTTCGCCACCGTCTTCGGCCTGCCCATCACCCCGGTGCTGGACGGCGACGTTACCGAGGCGGCGTTCACCGGCGACGCGGAGCACATCAACTCCGCCAATGACAACGGCCTGGATTTGAACGGCTTGGGCAAGGGTGAGGCTATTGAGCGGGCGATCCTTTGGCTCGTCGATAGGCAGAGGGGCTCCGAGAAGATCCAGTACAAGCTGCGCGACTGGCTGTTCGCGCGCCAGCGCTACTGGGGCGAGCCGTTCCCGATTGTGTACGACGAGAACGGCCAGGCGCACGGGCTGCCCGAGGACATGCTGCCGGTGGAGCTGCCGGAGGTGGAGGATTACAACCCCGTCGCCTTCGACCCCGACGACGCCGACTCCGAACCCGCCCCGCCGCTGGCTAAGGCCACCGACTGGGTCGAGGTGGAGCTGGACCTGGGCCACGGCAAGCAGAAGTACTGGCGCGACACGAATGTGATGCCGCAGTGGGCCGGTTCCTCCTGGTACCAGCTGCGCTACATCGACCCGACGAACGCTGACGCATTCGTGGACATCGAAAACGAACGCTACTGGACGGGTCCGCGCCCCGACGCGCACGGCGAAGGCGACCCGGGCGGCGTGGACCTCTACGTCGGCGGCGTGGAGCACGCGGTGCTGCACCTGCTCTACGCCCGCTTCTGGCACAAGGTGCTGTTTGACCTGGGCTTTGTCACCTCCCAGGAGCCGTACCGCCGCCTGTTCAACCAGGGCTACATCCAGGCCTACGCCTACACCGACTCGCGCGGCGTGTACGTGCCGGCGGCCGAGGTGGAGGAAAAGGACGGCAAGTTCTTCTACGACGGCGCCGAGGTCAACCGCGAGTACGGCAAGATGGGCAAGTCCCTGAAGAACTCCGTCGCGCCCGATGATGTGGTGGAAGAGTACGGCGCCGACACCCTGCGCGTCTACGAGATGTCCATGGGGCCTTTGGACACCTCCCGCCCGTGGGCGACCAAGGACGTCGTCGGCGCGCACCGCTTCCTGCAGCGCCTCTGGCGCCTGGTTGTGGACGAGGCGACCGGTGAGACGTCGGTCGTGGACACCGCGCTCACCGACGAGGACTCCAAGACCCTGCACCGCACCATCGCCGGCGTGCGCGACGACTACGAGCACCTGCGCGACAACACCGTCGCCGCCAAGCTCATCGAATACGTCAACTACCTGACCAAGACCTACCCGAACGGCGCGCCGCGCGCCGCCGTCGAGCCGCTGGTGCAGATGGTCTCGCCGCTCGCGCCCCACATCGCCGAAGAGCTCTGGTCGGTGCTGGGCCACTCTGAGACCATCACGTTCGAGCCGTTCCCGGAGTTCTCTGAGCAGTGGCTTGTCGACGACACCGTGGAAGTGCCCGTCCAAATCAACGGCAAGGTCAAGGCGCGCATCGACGTCGCCACCGACGCCTCCAAGGACGACCTCGAGGCCGCAGCACTTGCCGACGACCGCGTGGCCGGCCTCATCGCCGGCAAGAACGTGGTGAAGGTGATCGCCATCCCGGGCCGCATGGTCAACCTGGTGGTCAAGTAGGGGTCTTGGGCTTTGGGGCGGGGGCCGCCCGGCCCCGGCCCGCCCGACCCCAATTTATTCACCCGCCGGGGCCTCCTCGGTGAACAAATCCCTTTTTGGGCGGTTGATTTGTTCATTTTCCCCAGGTCGCTGCGGCCACGAGGGTGATCTATTCATCGCGAGGTGAATGAATTTGCTCGGGCGGCGAAAATCGGGCGGGCCGGGGCCTGCCCCGCGCCACTCCTCCCGACACATCGCGGCTGAATCCGTCAGGCGGCCCGCAAACCCCCAGGTCGGCGCAAACGGCTGCCGTGATGTGTCAGGAGCCCGGCCGGCCCGGCCCCGCCTGCCGCCCGGGTCTGTGACTGGTGTGACTGATAAAGTCCCAAGTGAACGGAACCCACGATCACGAAGGATGAGTGCATGTCCACCCCTTATAACGGCGGCGGGTACGAGCCGTACCCGGAACACCCGGAAGGCAGCCACCCGGAAAACGGCAACTACCCCACCTACGGCAACCCCAACACCCAAAACACCGAAAACGCCTACGACGCGTTCGAGGTGAACTCGGCGGCGTCGATGGCCGGCGCCTCCGCGTTGCGCTTCCACGGCCAGCAGCTCACTGACAACGCCCCCGGCGACGGCGTGTCCCCGCACCCGATCAACGACCCGGCGTCGAACGGCTGGTTCCACGTGAAGGGCAACGGCAAGCTCGAGATCATGGAGGCGCTGAGCTGGGGCGGCAAGGCCCTGTTCGCCAACGCCAAGCTGTGGATCCCGTTGGGCGTGGCCTACACGTTGCTAGCGGTGTTGGGCCAGTTTTTGCCGGGTGCGGGTGCGATGATCGGCTCGATCGGCATGCTGCTGCTCGCGCCGTGGATGGTCGGCGTGGCGTTGCAGCAGACGTTGGTGAAGCAGTTCACGTACAACGAGGCGAAGGCGCCGGCGTACGGCAAGACGCTGGGCGTGACGGCGTTGCTCGGCGTTGTAGCGATGATCGTCTCCATGATCCTGCTCATGGTGCTCGCGTTCGGCGCGCTGACCACCATCGACCCGTCCACGCTGCCGGATAACCTGGAAAACCTCACCCCGGAGGAGATGTGGAACATCGTCCGCCCGATTCTGGGCGCGTTGGCCGTCACGGGTGTGATTGGCCTGCTGGTGCTGCCGTTTTTCACGTTCCAGGCGTGGTACGCGGCGGATAATAACGGCTCGTTCGGCAACGCTATTTCCGCCGGTTTCAAGGCTGGCGCGTCGAATTACCTGAAGATCCTGGGCTTCGTGGTGCTCGCCGGGTTGATCAACATCGTTGGTGCGGCGCTGTTCTTCGTCGGCCTGATTGTCACGATGCCCGGCACCATGCTCGCCGCGGCGCACGCGTACCGCCAGATCTCCGGCGGTCCGGTGCCCAAGGAAGCTACAGCGTAACGACGGCGCGTCCGCTCCACCCACCATCGAGCAGCGAACGCCCAACTTCTTTAACGCCGTCCAATCCGACTTCTTCGGTGCGGATGGCGTTGGTGTCTACGGATTCGTCGAGGAGCGACCACGCCTCGTCGCGAAGCTTGTTCGGCGCGTCGACGGAGTTGATGCCCACCAGCTGCACCCCGCGCAGGATGAACGGCAGGACGCTGGCGGGCAGGTCGTTGCCGGCGGCCATGCCGCAGGCGGTGGCCACGCCGCCCCACTGCAGCTGCGACAGCGCGTTGGCCAAAACGGTGGAGCCGACGGTGTCCACCACGCCGGCCAGGCGAGCCTTCTGCAGCGGCTTGCCGGCCTCGGCGAACTCGGCGCGGTCCACAACCTCAGCGGCGCCGAGCTCCTTCAGCCAGGCGCCATGCTTATCGACGCGCCCCGTCAACGCCCACACCTCATACCCCCGCGCCGCCAGGAGCTGCACCGCGATAGATCCGACGCCGCCGGTGGCGCCGGTGACGAGCACGGGGCCGTCGAGAGGCGAAAGCGCGACGCGCTCCAGACCTGCGACCGAAAGTGCTGCGGTGTAGCCCGCGGTGCCGATCGCGGCCGCCTCGAACGCGGAGAAGCGCTCGGGCACGCGGGTGATGTCTTTAGCGTCGATACGCATCTGCGGGGTGTAGCCGCCGTGGCGGCGCTCACCGATGCCGCGGCCGTTGACGGTGACCAGCGTGCCGTCCTCGAGGGTGCCCACCGCGTCGATGCCCGGCACCGTCGGCAGTTCGCGCAGGATGCCGCGGTTGCCGGACAGCGCCATCGCGTCCTTGTAGTTCACCGACGAGTGGCTCACGTTGATCAGGGTGTCGCCCTCACCCGCGAACGCCGCTTGCGGCTCTATGATCTCCGGTCCATTTTCAGTGACAATCAAGCTGCGATTCATGGCCGCCAGCATAGGCGCACAGGCTGATGTCTGCGGACAGTTTAATCTGGTGTCATGGTTTCCGTGCGGCCGACGACTAGGGTGCTGAAGACGCTCAACGGATCTGACAAACTTCCCCCGCGAACTGCCGCGGCGTACCGATGTGCAACGCGAGTCGACGATCCAGATACGCAGGTCAACTACCTGCGGGAGGCGGTTTCACACGCCCAAGAGGAG
Organism: Corynebacterium sp. CQ3829_602738; assembly: GCF_054478435.1. Taxonomy (NCBI): domain Bacteria; kingdom Bacillati; phylum Actinomycetota; class Actinomycetes; order Mycobacteriales; family Corynebacteriaceae; genus Corynebacterium; species Corynebacterium sp. CQ3829_602738. The sequence continues at coordinate 2,427,746 of NZ_CM137003.1, read as the reverse complement.
CTCGCATTAGCCACCTACATTCAGAAGAGATTCGACCAGGGCATCTTCGAACGGCACCGCAGTTTCGCGGATCCCATCTTCGAGTCGCGCGACACGGCGCGGCCAGCTGGCGCGGCGCTGTAGTGCACGCGGGAGGCGAGTATGCCTGGCTTGTCTATGTGGCAATCCACGACCACTTCCACTCGGAAGTGAAAGCTGCATTGCAAGGTATGCGGCGGGCCGGCACACTTGGACCAAGCGGCGCCGCGGGTGGCGGGCGCGACCTTACGCTGTGAACCGGTGCACAACCAGAGCCATCGAGTGACCCCCAAGGTCAGGTGGCGCCCCCTCGATGGCGGCGCGGCACCCGGAGCCTAGGAGCCAAGCTGGCCAGCGTCCGGCGAACCGCGAATTCGCCCCGCGACAAGGCCGCGCCGGATGGTCGCCCTCGGACCGCGACGCTGCGGCTGTCGAGGGAGCGGACCAGGGTCAGACCGAGGAGAGCGCCCTTGCCTTGATCTGGTCGAACTCCTGCTGGGTAATCGCTCCCGAGTCGAGAAGGGCCTTCGCCGAGGCGATCTCATCGGTCGGGCTCGATCCGGCGGAGCCGCCGGCGACGGACTTGATGTACTCATCCTGCCGCTGCTGGAGCTCCTGGCGCGCCTCGACCGCGCGGTCGGTCATCCCCCGACCTCGAACAAGCAGGTACGCGAGCATTCCGATGAACGGCAGCACGATGATGACCACCACCCACAGCGCCTTCGCGAAGCCGCCGAGGTCCTTGCTGCGGAAGAGATCTCCGAAGATCCACCACAGGGACATGAACCATGCGAAGAAGATGAAGAACTCGAACATGGCGAGTAGGAATGAGCCGTTGTCGTCGAACATCTGCTGACTGCCTCCTGACTGGATGGACGCTGGCCGAGCGGTCCACGCGGACCCCAGCGCACGACGGTTAGGAACAAGGACGTGCTCGGGCCATCGCCGAACCACATTAGCAGCTCTTCCTCACCAAGTGTGGTAGCCGGGTTGCGACACGCTGACCGGGTTGGGCTGGTGAAGAACATCAAACACAAGCGGACCCGGCCCTACAGACCCCAGACCAACGGGAAGATCGAACGCTTCCACCGCACCCTGGCCGATGGCTGGGCCTACGCACGCTGCTACACCTCCGAGGCCGAGCGCCGCGGAGAGCTCGACGGCTGGCTCCACTACTACAACCACCACCGCCCCCACACCGCCTGCGGCAACCAGCCACCCTTCTCACGATTGACGGGCATTGAGGCCAAGTCAACTGCTAGGCAGCCATGAAGATCGCCATGCCGACCAGGAGAAGGACCCCGTAGAAGGGTGCAATCGACCATGAAGCCCACACGCGCCCGCGAGGGATCCAGCAGTGGAGCCGCGCCAAGGTGCGTTCCCATCGGGTAACGGGCTCAGGAGTCGGATCGGAAGCGTGCGCAACATCCAAGGAGAAGAGTGGTACATCGCGAGTTCCATTTGCCACCGCGTCGTAGAGCGCGCGATACGCCTGCTCCTGCCGGAGGTAGTTCGCGTCGAGGAAGCCGAATAGTCCAGCCGCCAATACCCCCAAGAGCGCGACAGTTCCTGCATGTTGAGTCAACGCGTAGCCATATGTCGCAGTCACAATAGGGAGAAGCCACGCCTTGGCATTCGCGGAGGCGGCTGACATCCTGGTGACCACCGCCTGGATGAAGTCGAGGTGCTTGCGCACGTCCTCGGCCTTCGCAGAACCACCTTCGGCGGCCGTCATGAGGGCGGCACCTGTCGACAAGCGATTCGCAGCTTCTCCCATGCAGCGTCCTTCTGCTCCTCGGTGTAGTTCGTTATTGGCGGCCAGATGCGACCAACGGAGTCGTTGCTCCATCGAGGGACGATGTGAACGTGGAGGTGGAACACAGTTTGCGTGGCAGCTCTCCCATTCGACTGGATGACGTTGAGGCCCTCAGGACGCAGCACGTGCTTGACCACTTGAGACAATCGGGTGGTCGCAACGCCTAGGTGCCGCGCGAGCTCGTCGTCGAGACTCCAGATGTCCGAGATATGGTGCCGGGGAACCACCAAGGTGTGCCCCAGTGTGGCAGGCTCCAGCGGGAAGAAGGCAACTACGTGTTCGTCTCGATACACCTCCCGCGCATCCGGATCCTCCCGCTGCACGATCTCGCAGAAGGGACACTCTTGAACGTCGATCATGGCCGCACAACCCCCTGCGCAGACCACCGTTCCAAGTTGTCGACCAACTTGCCGTACGTGGCCTTCGAATCGATGCCACCGGTCCAACTCAGGACGGTCGGATCGAAGACCGGGATGCCAGCAGCGGGATTGAAGGGACTCCGCCCCAGGGAATCCACGCTTCCCATCGAGGACAGTCCGTGGATATGGACGCCAAGAAGGGGTTTCCTGTCGGCCCATGCCTTCTTGATCTCGTACTTGACCCAGGGGCGACTGGCTGTCTCTTGACCGATGAGCACGATCACTGCCTTCTTGTATGCCATCTCCTTCTGGATCCAGTTCTTGATCGCCTGATCGCCCTGACGGCGAACTGATTCCCATCCCTGAGCGTTCAGCAGTGGCTGCCCCTCCAAGGCGTTGATGTTGCGCACCAACTGGACGCGGTGAACGTCGCGGAGATAGTGGAACGAGTAGAAGACGGACTTAGCCATGATTCCCGAGCGCCTTCCTTTCCCTGCGGCCAGAGCGTCCCGGACGAGCCATGCTTATCAGCTCCGTCTGACACTTCGCCCGAACCGTCTTCGAACTGCTGCAAACGCGAAGACTGCCTTGACTGGTTGACAGGCGCAGCGGTGTTCCCGCTCCGGTGGCACTGCTAGAAGACTAGACCTGAGACCCAACGCACCCAAGGCCGCCAGTTTTCGACCAACGTCTTCGGTCAGTACACCTAGAGGTCCTCCAGCTCCGACAGGGCATCGCCCGAGTATTTGGAATGCGCAGAATCATGGGTGTCGTGCAACGCGTTGGCGACGAACTCCGCCCCAGCCTCACGAGTCGCCATGAAATCGCGGAGATCGGACATCTTTAGGCGCTGGTGGCTGCCCACGAGGTGGAAGGGAAGGTCACCGTCCCTCATAAACTTTAGCAGGTGCGGGCGGCTCATTTTCATGAGCTTTGCAGCCTGGTTCGGGGAGAGCTCCGCATCGTCGGCAAGCAAGTTCACGGTGATGCCGTCTTCGTTTGCCTCCGCGACCCGCTGAAGAAGGACACCCAGCGGGGAATCTTGTTCCTTGCGTATGAATTCGCGCAGACGCTCAAGTTCCGCCTCGCCGAGCGAATTCCCCTCCAACTGACCAAGCAGTGCGTTGGACATGGGGTCCTCCTTCCATCGTTCATCTGTAATAACTGTAACTGCGGGCCGGCGGGAAGTGCAACCCCACGGTTATCCACTTCATATGCACCATCCAAGCCGCAAGCAGAATCTGCGCCTACGGTGGGCCGGGTGAAATCAACGAGCAAAACCAACGACGCCGCTACCCACGTCGCGGCGGTGGTGACCGCGCTGGTCGTGCTCGCGTTCACGGTGGGCAAGGCGTTCGTGTCCATCCCAGGGTTGTGGTCGGCGGAGTCGCACCAGGTCAGCCAGATCCGCCTGAACCCGCTGGAGACCTTCGAGTACGCGCGCGTGTGGTGGGGCCCGTGGTTGAACCTGTTCGGCAACATTGCGCTGTTTCTGCCGGTCGGCTTCGTCGCGTACCGGGGGTCGGTGGGGCGGGCGGTACTGTTCGGCCTGGTGTGCAGCCTCGGCATCGAGGTTGCCCAGTACGTGTTCTCGTGGGGCTACAGCGACACTGACGACGTGCTCTGCAACGTCGTGGGTGCGTGGCTGGGGGCGGGGGCGGCCGGAGGGACGTCGAGAGGCAATCGCGCAACGGTGCTGTGGTGCATCGCCGCGGCCGGTGCGGTCGTGCTGGTTGTGTGGGCGGCGCTAGGGTTGAGCGCATGAGTGAGCGCGGATGGTTTACCAGGCGGGTCTTCCCCGACGGCGGGGAGCCCGACCCGCGCTTCACCCTGGCCAACGAGCGCACCTTCCTCGCCTGGACCCGCACCGCGCTGGCGTTTCTCGCGGGCGGGATCGCGCTCGAGGCGTTTGAGCTGCCCGGCATCGAACCCGGCGTGCGCAAGGTCGCGGCCGCTGCGGTCATTCTGATCGCCATGGCCATTTCCGCAGGTGCGGCGGTGCGGTGGGTGCGCATCGAGCGGGCCTTGCGTCACGACGAGCCGCTGCCCGCCCCCGCCATCATCCCCGTCTTGTGCGTGGTGGTGTTCGTCGCGGCGATGGTTGTGGCGGTGAGCCTGCTCGCATGATCGCCGTCGCCGACCCCGGCCTGCAGCCGGAGCGCACCGCCATGAGCTGGACGCGCACCGCGCTGGCCATGCTCGTCTGCGCGGCCACGCTGCTGCGGTGGGCCGGTGCTTACCCGGCGCTGATCGTGGTGGCGTCGGTGGTGCTGGCGGCGGGCGCGCTGGTGATCGTGGCGCTGAACCGGCGGGCGTACCGCTTCGAGGCCTCCGCGCTTGCCGACGAGCGCAGCGCCCCCAACGCCGCAGCCGTGTTTTTGCTGACCGCGATGATGCTCGGCACCGGCGGGCTGGGGCTGTACCTGGTGGTGGGGTGAGGGGCTGCCCGCGCCGCTAGCCGTTACGGAAGCGTTTTGTCTGCTGGTAGTTATTGCGGTGGACGCGCATCATCGCGCGGCCCTGGTCGGAAAGGTGGGAGTGTCCGGGGGAGGTTTCCTCCACGACGTTGAAGGCGTAGAGCCAGGGGATGAGGAAGTCCATTGACTCGGGTGGCGTGGCGCCGCCGTCGCCGATGAACCATTCGATGGTGGCTTCCCAAAGCTCCCACCCCACCAGTGCTTCGAACAGGCGGAGCGAGTGCTCGACGTAGAACCTGTGGGTGGAATCGTCAGCCAGGAACTGTTCGCCCGCCTTGGTGAGGGTGATGACGCCCTTGCGCTTTTTCAGCAGCCCGGATTCCACGAGCACGTCCGAGACCTCGTCGGGGTCCCGTAGCTCGGTGATCGCGACGATCCCGCGCGCAGTCTCAAGCGGCAGGAGTCCCCTTTTCAGCGTGACGCCGTCGGCGAACAGCTCCACGAGCTGCTCGACTACACCGGTGAGGGTGAGCGGGGGCAAATCGTCGAAGGAGCCCGGCACCTCTACCCCGTCCGGCCCGCCAAGCATGTCGCCGAAGAACTCGGTCACGGCGTTGATCATGGTGGGGTTGCGCTCCGGGTGCGGGTCCATGTCGATGATCTGGAGCAGGTCGGGGCGGGACTGGAGGAAGTCGTCGAAGTGCTGGGCCAGGCCGGGGCCGTCGCCGTGCTCGTCGGCGGCGGCGACCTCGTCGAAGAACATCTCCTCGGCGACGTTGCCGATGCGGGTGGCCACGGACACCGGGTCGGCCTGCGTCATGCGGTCGAGCATCCGCTCCGGCGGCATGACGGGCAGGTAGGAGAACATCAGGGTGATGGTCTCTAAGTCCGGCTCGATGCCGGCGGCCAGCAGGCGGGCTTGGTTGCGGAAGGTGGTCATCAGCTCTGGTCCCGAGCAGGCTTCGACGACGTCGGGCCCGGCGGCGTCGATAAGCATGGGCGTAGGCCCCTCGATGTTGGAGGGGCCGAGGACCTCGACGTGGATGTTCCAGTTGGCGGCTGGGTCGTAGACGTAGGTCATGGGCCGCATCTCGGCGACTGTGAGCTCGTTTTCCTGGTGCTCGCCGGGGCCGGGCACGGCAGTAAAGACGGAGCGCTGCGTGCCCTCCTGGCTGACGTAGAGGTGGGTGGCGGCGCCGGTGAAACCGAGGGATGCGTCGATGATCTGGGAGAGTTCGCCGAGCGTCATCGTTTCCTCGACGTTGACGCAGCGGGAAATTTCGGGCGAGGTGCCTTCCACGATCATGAGCACTGAAACGGTCATACCGGCAACCTTACGGCCTAAACCACGAACAGGAAGGCACACACGACGGCAGTCACCGCGCCCGCGGTCAGCGGCACGGCGGTGCGGCGGACCACATCGATCGGGTTGACCTGCAGCGCACCGGCGACGATGAGCACCGCCGCGTTAACCGGGGAGGCCTGGCGCATGGTGTTGGAGGCGGCCCATATGGAGGTGAGCATCTGCGGGGCGGACACGGCGGAATCGGCGGCGATGCCGGGCACCATCTCGGAGAACGCGAAGTAGGGCGCCACGCCGGAGCCGGTGAGCAGCGCCATCGCGGCGGTGGCGAGCACGAACACCAGCACCATCAGCACGGCGGCGCCGGAGGAGGCCTGGGCCAGGTTGGTCAGGGCCTCGATCACGCCCATCTGCGTGATGCCCTCCACCAGGATGGCGGCGGCGACGATCAGGGAGACCACGCCGGCGGCACCCTCGCCCAGGCCCTTGAAGAACTCCTGCAGGGAGTCGGTGGCGTAGTTGACGTCGCGCAGGCGGATGGCCTCGATGATCATGGTCACCATCAGCGAGACCACGGTCACCGGCAGGATGCCGGCCTCGAAGGAAACCACGCCCAGGCGGTTCAGGGCGGCGGAGACGATGATCAACAGCAGCGGCAGAAGCGGCAGGATGGCGTAGAAGCCGGGCAGGCCCTCGGCGCGCTCGACGGCTTCGCGGATGCGGCGCTCGGACTCGCTGTCCTTGGCCGCCTCAAGCTCGGCGTCCGACGCGCCGGCACCGGACTTGACCAGGTCTTTCTTGTCGCAGTGGCGCTGCCACCACATGTGCACAAACGCGATGACCACCAGCGCGGGGATGGTGGCTTTGGCCACGTTGCCGAAGGTGAACTCGGTGACGGTCATGCCGGTCAGCTCCGCGCCCTGGATCAGGCCGGCCTCCAGCGGCGACGGCGCGATGGTGGAGGCGGTGGCCACGATCGCGCCGACGGTCAGCGGCGTCAGCCCCGCGGCGATCAGCGCCGGCATCAGCGTGGCCACGAGCAGCAGCGACAACGCACTGGCAGAAGGCACGACGAAGGACAACAGCGTAGCGACGGCAAACCCGATGGGCACGAGCCAGTAGGAGCCGTGGAAGCGGCGCAGCGGGCTGGACAGCGCCACCACCGTCTTGGCGTCGGCGCCGATGTGGCGCATGTAGCCGACGAAGCCGAACAGCACCATGATCGCCATGCCGGTGCCGGCGAAGCGGGACTTGAACAGGGACTCGATGATCAGCAGCTCGTCGTAGAACGCGTTGCCGGAGGACTCGATGTCCGCGGTGGAGTGGTCAATGCGCCCGGTGGCTGCGGCGATCATCAGCAGCAGCACGCCGACAGCGAAAATGGAGGAGGCCGCGTGGACCTTCTTGGCAATGAAGTAGCCGACGGCAATGACGGCGAGAATGGCAAAGAAAATATAAAGCACGCTGCGATTATGCAGTGCGAAACCACACCCCGCTGGGCGAATGCGTAAGGTGTGGCAAATCTCTCGGCGAAAACCCGCCGCAAACGCTAAGCCGGCTGCCCGCCCAGGATGAGCACGTGAGCGATGTTCTCGGAGCGGTTCTTCAGCCCCAGGGTGCGGTGGCCGGCGTCCAGCATGCCGGCGGAGTGCGGCGGCACCGGGGTGTTGTTCACGGTGATGTCTCCGTCGGGGGCGACCACGGCGTACTCGAACTCCTCGTAGACCGTGACCGCCAGTTCGGTCTCCGGCGCGATGGTCAGCTGCGCTGCCACGCAGGGCTCGTCGGTTTCCACCGCACCGGTGCGGCCGAACATGCGCCCGGCGAAGACGAAGGCCTCGCCCGCGGATTCGGTGGTCACGCTGCGCAGGCCAAACGCGTCCGGTTGGGCGCGCTGGATCTTGTCGGGGACCGCTTCAGCGTCGATAAGCACCTGCACCTGCGCGCGCTCGAGCACGCCGCCGAGGCGCGCGGTGCCGTCGTGCCGCCATGCGAAGGATTTGCAGCCTGCGGGGGTGTCGTCGGGGCCGCCGAGGCCCCTGAGGAATGCGACCCCGCGCCAGGGGCCCGCGTTCAGCTCAATGAATGACATGGTGGCAAGCTTATATGATCCGGCGCTGCCGGGCTTCCTCCACAGCGGCGGTGCGGTTGTCCACCCCGAGTTTGGAATAAATGTGGATCAGGTGCGTCTTCACGGTCGCATGCGAGATGAACAGTTGCTGGGCGATTTCCTTGTTGGAGGCGCCGGTCTGCACCGCGCGCAGCAGCTCAATCTCGCGCGCGGACAGCGCCTCGGCCGGGTTGACCAGCCGGTCCGCCAGCACGTTGGCCACCTGCGGGGAGAGCACCCTTTTGCCTTGCGACGCGCTCCGCACCGCTTCGTACAGCTCATCTTCCGGCGCGTCCTTGAGCAGGTAGCCCATGGCGCCTGCCTCCACCGCGGCGACCACGTCCGCCTGGGTGTCGTAGGTGGTCAGGATCAACACCGGCGGCCCGCCGGCGGCGACCAGGCGGCGCGTCAGCGCGATGCCGTCCGCGCCGGGCATCTGGATGTCGGAGACCACCACGTCCACCCCGTCGGGCACCTCGGCGTTGCCGTCGGAAGCCTCGGCGGCGACTTCCACGCCGTCGAAGGAATTCAGCACGGCGCGCAGGCCGGCGCGGACGACCGGATGGTCGTCGATAAGCATGACGTTCAGTGTCATCCGTTCTCCTCCACAGGCAGGGTTGCGGCGAGGACGTTGCCCTCCACCGTGAGCTCGCCGCCGACCTCCTCCACACGCGCGCGCAGGCCCTTCAGGCCGTAGCCCTCGGGCCCAGTGATGCCGCGGCCGTTGTCGAAGACGTCGATGGTTGCGGTCGCACCAAGCCTATCGACGGTCACCACCGCCGACGAGGCACCCGCGTGGCGCACGATGTTGCTCAGGCCCTCCCGCACAACGCGCTCCGCCACCGACGCGCACGGTTCCGGCAGGTCAACGGCCTGGACGCGGACCCCGAGCTGCTCGCCGAGCGCGCGCTGGCGGTCCTGGGCGTGACGCGCCAGGCGCTCAAGGCGCACCGGCAGCGTCTCGCGCTTCGGGGCCTGCGGCTGCGCGGAGTTCTCCGCGACGAAACGACGCGCCTCCGCCAGGTTGTCGGAGGCGGTGGAGCGGATCACGCCCAGCGTCTCGCGCGCCGGGTCGCCCTCGCCGAGCTGCTTGTCCATCGCCCGGCCCAGCAGCACGATGGAGCTCAAGCCCTGCGCCATGGTGTCGTGCACCTCGCGCGCCAGACGCGCCCGCTCCTCCGCCACGCCCGCCGCGTGCTCGGCCTTCGCGGCCTCGCGCTGGGCGGCCTTGAGGTCCTCGGCCATCTGCCGGTAGTGGTCCGCCTCCGCGCGCAGCGCCTGGTAGGCGTGCACGATGATCACCGCCAGCACGGTGCCGATGGTGGGGCCGATGACCGCGCCGGGCCCGCCGCCGGGGGCGGTGGCGGAAAGCGCCACGGCCAGAAACGCCGCCGCGGCCGCGAGCTCCCACCACGCGGGCAGCAGCACGCAGGCCAGCATGACCAGCGGGAACTCCAGCCAGACGAACTCTTCGGACATCTGCACCAGCCCCACCCACAGCGCCGCCACGACCGCGAGCCACGCGTAGGGCGCCCACGCCGGGTAGTCCTTGCCGTGGAAGTGCCAGACGGTGCCGGCCATGTACACGCAGGCGAACGCCAGGGGCAGGGCGAGGGCGGTCACGGGGGCGTCGCTACGCAATTGCCCCACGAGCCCCACCGCGAGCAGCACGGCGACGAGCACGTGCAGGCTCACGCGCAGAAAATCGAGCAGGCGGGTGGTGGACAACATGCGTCTGAGCGTAGATCAACCGATCGGTTGAGCGGGATTTCAACCGCCAGCGCGATGTATCAAGGTGCAGGTCAACGGCAGGATTTACACCATGTTCGTAGGAATCAGAGAAATCACGTCAGCCAAGGGGCGCTTCGGGCTGATCGCAGGCACCGTGGCGCTGATTACGCTGCTGGTGGTCGTGCTCACTGGCCTGACCGCCGGCTTGGGCAAGCAGAACACGTCCGCGCTGGAGGCGCTGGACCCGAAGTCTGTGGTCTTCCAGGACCCGGAGGACATCTCGTTCACCACCTCCCGCGTCGAGGCGCGCGACGGGCTCACCCCGCTCGGCGCCAGCCAGATGCTCATGACCAAGGGCAACGGCGAGGACGCTGCCGTGGCCATCCTGTCGCTGCCGAAGGGCACCGAGCTTCCCGGGGGCCAGAAGCTTTCCGACGAAGCCGTGGCCGCACCCTCCCTCGACGTCGGCGAGGGCGAGACCGTGACCGTCGCCGGCAACGACATCACCGTCGGCGCGATTGGCGAGGACCTCGCGTTCTCCCACTCCCCCGTCCTGTGGGTGCCCACGGAGTTCTGGCAGGCGGCGATGCACACCGATGCTGACGGCTCGGTGCTGCTGGCGGACCACGACGTCGACGGCGGAGTGAGCCTGAAGGAGGCCTTTGACGGCCTGCCGGCGTACTCCTCGGAGCAGGGCTCGCTGAAGCTCATCCAGGGCTTCCTCTACGCCATCGCCGCGCTGGTGATCATCGCCTTCCTCACCGTGTGGACGATGCAGCGCACCCGCGACCTGGCCATCCTGAAGGCCATCGGCGCGTCCAACACGTACCTGCTCAAGGACGCCCTCGGCCAGGCCGCGGTGATTTTGGGGCTCGGCGCGCTCATCGGCGGCGTCGCCGCCTTCGGCCTGGGCCTGCTCATGCAGGGCGGCGCGCCGTTCTCGCTGACCGCGCTCACGGCGGTCGCTCCCCCGGTGGCCATCTGGGCCCTGGGCATGGTCGGCGCCCTGATCGCCACCCGTTCCATCACGAAAGTTAACCCTCAGGCGGCTCTTGGAGGTGTCGCATAATGCTCGAACTCAACGATGTCACCGTCGCATTCAAGGACGGCCAGGAAATGCGCACCGTGCTGGACCACCTGGAGTTCACCGCCAAGCCCGGCGAGATGACCTTCATCGTGGGCGAGTCCGGCTCCGGCAAGTCCACCCTGCTCTCCGTGGCGGCCGGCCTGATTCAGCCGGACTCCGGCACCGCGAAGCTCAACGGCCAGATCGTGGACAACGACGTGCGCCGCGACAAGATCGGCATGATCTTCCAGCAGGCAAACCTCATCGCCGCGCTGAACGTGCGCGACCAGCTGCTGGTCACCGACCACATCCGGGGCATCAAACCCCGCCGCGGCCGGGCCGAGGAGCTGCTGGCCACCGTCGGCCTGGAGGGTCTGGGCGACCGCCGCATCGGCGAGATGTCCGGCGGCCAGCGCCAGCGCGTCGGCATCGCGCGTGCGCTCATGGGCGAGCCGTCGCTTCTGCTTGCGGACGAGCCCACCGCCGCCCTCGACGCCGACCGCTCCCAGGAGATCGTGGCGCTTCTGCGCCAGCTCACCACCGAGCGAAACATCGCCTGCGGTTTTGTCACCCACGACCGCTCCTTGATCGAGAGCAGCGACGAAGTCTTCGAACTCGGCGTCAACGCCCCCGCTTACGCCTAAACTGGCGCGCGTGTTCTACCGCGCCACAGGCCCCGCCCCGCTCGACCCCGCCCTGCTCGCCAGGGAGATCGAGCGCAGGGCGGGGCTTTCGTCGTGCGGGCCCCAGGTGCGCACTCTTCCGCAGGTGCCTGACGACGCGCTCGTGGCCGGCGATGGCTATTGGCTGGCGGGGCGGAGCGCCGTCGATAAGCTGCGCGCTTTCGACCGCAACGTGGTCGCGTACGCGGTGGGCGAGGCGTTCATCGTGACCTCGCTGCAGGAAATCGGCGCGACGATGCTGCGCGGCCGCGACCTCGTGCGTGTGCCGCACGGCATTTTCCGCGTGCCCGAGTGGGGCCAGCGCACGTTTGTCGCCGGCGAGACCGCGGAGTTTCTGCGCGGCTACCTGGAGCTGGAGGCCGCCGGGCGGTTCGTGGAACCCGCGCGCTACCGCAGGAGGGACCGGGAACGGGTGGCCATGACGGTAAACGCCAACGCGCCGAGCACCGCCGTCGACAGCAGCGTGCCGCCCAAGTAGCCCAAGTCCACGGTGGCGGCGCCCAGCGCCGAGCCGGAGGCGATGCCCACCTGGAACGTGACCACGTACACCGAGCTGGCCAGATCCTGGTTGCGCTGGCCGGCGAACAGGAAGATCGTTGTGGCCACCGTGGGCAGCGCGCCCGCGGCGATGCCGAAGACTACGATCACCGCGAACATGCCGATCCCCGTGTTGTAGTGCAGCGCGAGCAGGCCCGCGATGCCGGAGGCCACCAGCGTGGCAGTGGCGATGCCGTTGAGGCGGATCATGCGCGCATCCACCAGGCGGCCGGACAGGGTCACGCCGACCAGGCCCGCGATGCCGTACAGCGCCACGCCGTAGGGCACGAACTGGTGGCCGGCCGTGGCCTCAATGAGCAGGGCCAGGTAGGTGAAGGTGACAAAGATCGCCATCACGGCCAGCACTAGGTAGATGACCAGAGACGGAATGGCCGACTTCGTCGCCTGCGCGTCGGCCTGCTGGGCCGGCGGCTTCGCGGGCAGGCTGGGCAGGGAAATCACCATCATGACCAGTGCGCCCACCACCGCGGCGCCGAGCACCCAGGTGGAAGCGCGCCAGCCGATCGCCGAGCCCATCGCCGTGGTCAGCGGCGAGCCGACCACCATCGACAGCGTTGAACCAAACGACACCGCAGCGACCGCCTTGCCCATCTGCCCCGGTGGGGCGATACGCGCGGCAACAGGGTTGACCAGCGACCAGAACAGGCCGTGGGTGAACGCCGCCGTCACACGGCCCGCCACCAGCGTGGCGTAGCTCGTGGCCGTGGCCTGCAGGACGATGCCGCCGAGCAGAAACACCAGCGTGGCAATGAGCAGGTAGCGCCTGTTCACCTTCCGCGTGACGTGCATCAGCGGAATGGTCACCACCGCGACCAAGCCAGCGTAGACGCTCATGAGCAGGCCAATCTGGCCCTCAGAGACGTTCAGGTCCCGCGCCATCGGAGAAATCAGGCCGATGGCGAACATCTCGAATGTGACGTACACGAAAGCAGCGAAGCTCATCGCCGTCAGCGGGACGACGGGGAACTTCGCTGCTTGCTGCGGAGATTGCTGCGTGTTTCGCACCGAGCCAAGATACGGCTACTGGTCAGACAGCGCAAACGCTGCGCCTGCGGCGCCAAGGGCCACCAGGATCGCCACGATCACACCGATGATCGTACCCGTGCTCGCGGAAGAGCCGCCGGACGCGGCTTCCATGGTCTGCTCAGTCCTGTGGGTGGTCTGGGATACGGTCAGGCTGGTCAAAGTGTCGGTGGTCACCGAAGTGGTGACGTTGCCGTTGGTGACCGTGTGAGTCACTGTGTCCCTGCTCTTGCCTTCCTGCCCACTCGGAACCGCGTTGGTGCTTGTCGTCGGCGTGGTGGTCGGGGCGTCCGGGTTCGGGCCGTCGGTAGGCAGCAGTGCGTTGCCGCCACCTTTGGCACAAGTCTGACGAGCCTCCTCGAACGCCACCATCAACCTTGCCACACGACGAGCCTGCTTCACGTCCGGCAGCTGCTCATACGCATCAACCCACGCCTCGACCTGGTCCTTCGGCATGGCCGGGTAATCGCGAGACTGCTGCTCAACCAGCCCCTCGCGGTCCGGGATCAACGCGAACTCCGCGAAGCCGTCGCGAGCCGGCACAGTGATCTCGCCGTTGCTCACAGCGGTATCAATGATGTTCCAGTACTTGGTCATGTCGAACGCCTGGTGGTCGCTGACCGCCGCCGAATTCCACACCTGCGTGAAGTACGCGCGGGAAGAATCGATGTCCGCCCCAGTGTCCTCAGCGACTCGCTGAGCCCAGTTCTCGATGTTGGCCTCAAGGTTGCTGTTGAAGTAGGTCACGTACGAGCCGGTGAACAACTCCAAAAACGGTGCGACGGTGTCCGGAGCAGCCGGGTACAACTGCTCAAACGCGGACGCCCAGCGGGCCCGCTCATCAGATGCGCCGACGCCGACACTGCGGTCGAGCGAATCAATGTACTTACGTTCAGCGTCATTCACCTTCAGCGAGCACACGCCATCGCTGGGTTCGCCCACGGTAGCTGCACCGGCGGAAGGCACGACAAACGCGGCCGCTGCAGTTGCGACTGCGCATGTGAGCGCTGCTATCCTCCGATTTTTTAACATACCGATAGCGTAGCGCAGAGGAACAACATTTCAGTATCCGAGAGAGGGGTGACGTGGCTCTCTTAAACGGCTCGACCCGTTTAAATTCGGGGAAAGTGCAGGTTACCGGAACGTTAACTCAACTTTCTAAGCAAAATAAAAGGTAAGTTTTGGGGTTTGATACGCCCTTTAAGGGGCATTTGCGCTTGTCAGTGGGTAAGTTACACGCTTGTAATTCAAAGGTATCGACGTTTTTTATGCGTCTGGGGTGGCTGTCGGGGGGGGGCGTTCTCTTTTGCGGTTTCTGCTGTTTGCGGTAGCTGGTCGGGTCAAGGGGGCGGCAGCCGGGGGCCCGGCTACTGTGGGGGCCGAGGTCCAGTCGGCTGTTCCCAGCTACAAGGTTCCAGCTATTCGGCATAAACGACGATTGTCGAGGTCCTGATAGCTGGATCCGCGGCTATGGGGCGGGCGGTCACAGCATCTGTGCGGTGCTTTTGCTCGAGCTTGCGGACTCCGCAACTCCGCAGTGCGGACAACTGGAGGTGGGCCAACTATTGGTTGCGGACAAACGATTTGAGGAGCAAGGCGCGGATGGCGGTTTCGATGTTGGTGTCATCGGTGCTGAGCTTGCGGACTCCACAACTCCGCATTGTGGACAATCAAGCAGGGACCAACTATTGGTCCGCACCCACCAAATTCGAGCCGGGATGTCTGGGTCGGTGGGCTGTTTCCAGCTACAAGGGCCCAGCTATTCGGCGTAAAACGGGGATGCGGACAAATTCTTGGAGTGCATTTGGGGGACTTTGTCTCGTTGTTATGCACTCAGTGCTTGTCGGTGTTCGGCGATGGTGGTGTAGCCGTCGCCGAGTGTCGACTTCAATCGTCTGTGAATGTAGAAGTCGATGTAGGTGTCAATATAGTCGCGCATTTGCTCCACCGTCATCGTTGACACCACAGGCCTGCCTTTGAGCAGTTCTTGTTTCATCGTGCCGAAGAACCCTTCGGTGCGCGCGTTGTCGCCGCTGGTGGCTTTGCGTGACAGTGACGGGATGTATCGCCACCGGGTGTCGCACCACGCATCGGCCTGGCAGTCGGGGCAATCCAGGATGTTGTGGGTGTGGTCGGTGATCAGGCTGACCCAGCGTTCACTGCGGTAGAGCCCGCCACGGTCGGAATGGATAATCGGTTGCGCACCGTCGGGTTTTACCTCGTCGATTCGCGCGATCATCTCGGCGACCAAGTCGTGATTCGGCGACGTCGACATGGTGACCGCAATCGGCATCCCGTCGTAGAAATCGATCGCTGCCGACAGGAACAACTTCCCGTCTGGGCAGTGGATTTCGGTGACGTCGGTGCCGATTTTCTCCCACGGGGCATCCGCGTGGAAATCGTGGGTCAGCCCCTGAGTGTCGGCGTGGTCGATGAAATACTGCGACGGTGCAACAACCGGCCGGGCCGCATCCGAATCCGCATCCCCGTCGCTGCTGTCGGGTGGGGTGATCAGCAGCAGGTTTGCCGGTTTGTGGTCGGTTTCACCGGTGTAGGAGGAGTACTTGCCCGACGCCTTCGCCGGCGGGCGGCACCCAAGCTCTTTCATGAGGGTGCGCACGATCTTTTCCGACACTGTATGCCCCATGATCTTTAACCAGGCGTGGATGCGCCGGTAGCCGTAGCTTTGCCCGGATTCGGCGGCTGCCTGCAAGATCAGCGGTTTGAGTGCAGCGTGGCGCTGTTCGCGCTGTTGCACTACCTGCGTGTGTTTGTGTCGGTGGTAGTAAAACGTCGACTGCGCAATCCCAACGACCGCGCATGCTCGAGCGATGGAAAACTCGTGGGCGTCCGTGAGGGCAACCACCACTGCGGCTTTCGCCGCGGTGGACAGCTCACCGTCACGGACGTCGTCTTTTCCCCGCGACTCACCGTCGCGGACGTTGTCTTTTCCCCGTGGCTCACCATCGCTCATGAGCACGTGGATAATGGCGTCTTTGACCGTTTCCCGGTCGCGCATCTCAACAACGAGTTTTTTCAGCTCGTCCATGTCACTGGGTAAATCAGCGATATCGTCTATCGGCCCAGGCCCTGGCAGCCACTCGTTGACTGGCCGGGGTGGTTTCTTCGCATTGGCTGCCTCATCGACTCGCTGCTGCTGATGGTTGCGTTGGACTTTGCGGTGTTTGCTCACGCGTTCCATTGTCGCCGCATAGGCCTCGTCGAAAGTCATCGACGCTGCCGAATCGCGTTCGTCATCGTCGGGCCAAAACCGCTTCGTCCAGGTCAGTGCCGCGGTGTCGTGGACATCGAACTCCACGGCAATGTCACGCACTGTCGCCTGCGAGGTCAATCTGCGTGCGACAACTTTTGCGATGGTCTCAGCGTCGTAGGCGCGTCGCGTACCGTCCAAGCTCTGGCCACGACGCTTGGCCGCAACCCAGTTGCCGACCGTGGCCACCGACGGTCGGCGACCACACGCGTGTTCAGCCCAGTCGCAGACCTCACGGGCAGACGACCCAGCCAAAAACCTCTCAACCGCACCAACGCGGATATCAGATGGAAAACCTGCGGGCATCGGAATACCTTCCAGCCCCCAACACTCCAACTTTTTGTCCGCGCTCCCAACAGCGATTGTTGAGGACCTGATAGCTGGATCCGCGGTTATGGGGCGGACGCGCTAGCCCTTGCTCGCGATGCGCCGGGCGATGTCGCGGGCGAAGGGGCTCACACCGCCGATGGTCCCGGCGCCGGGGCCGTTGAGCGAGTCGAAGCCCAGGACGAACAGGCCGGGCGTGTCCAGGCCGCGCTCCAACCCCCGCACGGGAGACAGTGCGGGGCGGAAGCCGGTGGCCCAGATCAGGGCGTCGAAATCCGAGAGCTCGTCCAACGACTCGACCATGGGTTCGGCGTCCAGCAGATCGAGTGATCGGGCCCGGCGGACTTCGGGGACGAGGACGATGTCGCCGCCGAAATCGGCGCCTCCGGGATCGTCCTCGCCGCGTGAGATGGCGACGAAGCGCTCGCGGTTACGGCGGAAAAGCTGCTCGCCGTCGACATCCTCCGGCATGAACGCGGGCGGTCGGCGGGTGAACCATTGCACGTCCACCCCGCCGAGTGCGAGGTCCGCGACGATCTGCGCACCGGAGTTTCCGCCCCCGACGACAGCGACGCGCTGCCCGGCGAAATCCTCCGGCCGCCGATACTGAGCCGAGTGCCCCTGCTCCCCCGCGAACGACCCGGGGATGAAGGGCACAAACGGTGCGGACCAGATGCCGGTGGCCATCACCACATTGCGGGTGGAGTGGCCGTTGAGGTGGAAAGCGGAGCCGTCGTGAAGCACGTGTTTGACGCGCTCACCTCGTCGGATGGGCAGGTCGTAGCGCTGCTCGTAGTCGGACAAATACTCAACGACGTGATCGCGCGGCGGGTAGCCGTCGAAGTGGGGCATGGGCCAGCCGGGCAGGTTAGAAAACTCCGCGCGGGAGAACAGAGTCAGTGCGTCCCAGTAGTGCGGCCATGCCCCGCCGGGCTCATCGGAGGCGTCGAGAACAACAAACGAAGCGCCATATTTACGCAGGTAGTACGACACGGCCAGGCCGGACTGGCCGGCGCCGACAACGACGGCGTCAAGCATGGGTGTCCCGGGTGCATAGCGCGGTCGCGGGGCGGACAAATTCGGCGATGCGGCTAGCCGGCGCGGTGGCGGGGCCGAACGGGGTCTCGGCGGCGAGTGACGCTGCGAGCGCGTGGACGGTCACCGCCCCGGTGGTTGTGGCGGCTATGGCGGCGTCGGCGTATGGGGTGCGTGCCGCAGCCAGCGCCAGGTGCGCACCCATGATGCCAGCGAGCACGTCGCCGGAGCCGGGTGTCGCAGCCCAAGAATGGCCGGCGTCGACGGCGTGGATCAGGTGCGGCTCGTCCTCCGGCGCGACCAGGGTGATTCGGCCCTTGCGCACGATGGTCGCGCACAGCGTTGCAGCGAGAGCGAGTGTCTCTTCGAAGCGGATTCCCGCGGCAACTCCGGCCGCTTTCTGGAGGCGCGCGAACTCGCCGTCGTGGGGCGTGAGCACTGTAGTCTGCTGCCGTTTCGCCACCTGTTGGCGCAGGTCAGGGTGTTCGGCGAGGAGGGTGAGGCCGTCGGCGTCGATGAGCACTGGCACCTCCTGGCGCAAGATCCAGGAGAGCTCAGCGGCGGCCACCTTGTCGGTGCCGGCGCCAGGGCCGAACACCCAGGCCTGCACCCGTCCCGCATCCTCGAGCGTTTGCGTGACGACGACCTCCGGATGCGCCCGCACCACCTCAGTGGCCTGCGGCCCGACGTAACGGACCATGGCGGGCGTGGCAAGCACCGCGCCGGACACGGCGAGCACCGCAGCCCCCGGATACCCGGTACTGCCTGCGCGGATGCCCACTACTCCCCCGCTGTACTTGTCGTCGTACGGACCTGGCTCGACGGGTTGGACTGGCGCGGCTGGCAGCGGAATCAGGGAGCTAGGCCACTGGCCGGGGCCTGGCACGGCCCGGTTGGCAAGCACGAGCTCAGGGCCCTCGTGTGCCCATTCCGGCAGTGTGTCCAGCAGGGTGCCGTGCAGCGGACGCCCCGGCAGGCCGATGTCCGCGAGCAGCTGCACACCGCACTCCGGGGCAAGCGCGTGCGCACGACGAAATCCGCCGAACGTGATGGTGGCGTTGGCAGTGACGTGCAGCTCGCCAGCCTCGCCGGTGTCCGCATCTACGCCAGAGGGCACGTCCACGGCCAAAACCTTTACGCCCCGCAGCCATGCGACCGTGTCCGTGAGCTCCTCGCGTAGACCGCCGGATCCGCCGATGCCGGTGATGCCGTCGATGGCAAGGGCGTATTCCGCGGAACCTTCGGGCAGCCGTTCCAGCACAGTGCCGCCGGCGTTGGTGAACGCCGAAAGGGCCCGCTCTTGGGCGTGTCCGGCAGTCAGCAACGCATCCACGTTGTGGCCGGCGAGCTGCAACTCGGCACCGGCGTAGAGCGCGTCGCCGCCGTTGCCGCCCGGCCCGGCAAGCACGAGCGTGCGGCCGCCCGTGCCGTCCGCAAGCATCGCCTTCGCCGCCTCGAACACCGCGTGCGCCGCCGACTGCATGAGCTCGTCGGGGTGTGACTGGGCTTCCAACAGCGGCGCCTCCGCCGCCCGAATCTGGTCTGCGGTGAAAGTCGTGGCGTGCATGCGCACCACACTACCCGCGCCCTAAAGTGCCTGGCAGGACGGGCAAAAGAACAGGTTGCGGCCTTCGAACTGCTGCTTTTCGACGGGGCGCCCGCACACGTAGCAGGGCTCGCCGGTGCGGCGGTAGACGTAGACCTCTCCCCCGTGGTCGTCCTCCCGTGGCGCGCGCGACATCGCCTCGGGCAAGTGTTCAGGCCGCACTGTGTCTATGCGCCCGGTGGCCACCCCGTCGGCCATGAGCGCGACCAGGTCGGCCCAGATGGCGTCGAAACGCTCGCGGCCCAGCTCGCGCCCCGGGGTGAACGGGGAGATGCCCTGGCGAAACAGCGGCTCGGCGCGGTAGATGTTGCCCACCCCGGCGAAGTACGCCTGGTCCATCATCAGCGAGCCGATGGCGCGCCGGGAGCGCCGCACCCGCTCGAACAGTGCGTCCGGGTCTGCGGCGGGAGAAAGCGGGTCCTCGCCGGCGGCGTCCAGAATCGCCTGCTGCTCCGCCGGGGTGATGTAGGCGCATGTCTGTGGTCCGCGCAGGTGGGCGGCTATATCCCCTGCTCCCCCGTCCGGCACGAGCCGCAGCCGGATCTGGCCGCGCAGCGTGTCGGCGGGCTCGAAGGACAACTTTCCGATCAGGCCCAGGTGCACGTGCACCATCGCGTCCGTGAAATGCAGAAACAGGTGCTTTCCGTGGGCTGCAGCGTGGCTCAGCGGAGTGCCGTCGATAAGCGAAGGCTCGAAGCGCCCCTGCGGGGAGCTCGCGGAGACCGGCGCGGGCCGGAAATCCGTGTTGAAGCGGCGCGCAAGCCGGTGAATGACATGACCCTCAGGCACGGTCGCTGACTGTACTATTGCACCCATGCCGTATGAGATCGGGTTCGACCGCGAAAAATACATCCAAATGCAGTCCGAGCACATCCAGGAACGGCGCGCGGAGGTGGGCGGCAAGCTGTACCTGGAAATGGGCGGCAAGCTTTTCGACGACAACCACGCCTCCCGCGTCCTGCCCGGATTCACGCCCGACAACAAGATCGCCATGCTGGACCGGATCAAGGACGAAGTGGAGATTGTCATCTGCTTCAACGCCGGCGACGTGGTGCGCCAGAAGATGCGCGCTGACCTGGGCATCAGCTACGAAGACGACGTGCTGCGGCTCGTGGACGTGTTCCGGGACCGCGGGTTTTTGGTGGAAAACGTTGTGGTCACGCAGCTGGAGGGCCACAACCAGAACGTGGAGGCCTTTGTGGAGCGCCTGGGCCGGCTGGGGCTGAAGGTGGCGCGCCACTACATGATCCCGGGCTACCCGAACGACACCGCGAAGGTGGTCAGCGAGGAAGGCTTCGGCCGCAACGACTACGTGGAAACCTCCCGCGACCTGGTGGTCATGACCGCGCCGGGGCCCGGTTCCGGCAAGCTGGCAACCTGCCTTTCCCAGGTGTACCACGAGCACAAGCGCGGCATCGACGCTGGTTACGCCAAGTTTGAGACGTTCCCGATCTGGAACCTGCCGTTGTCGCACCCGGTGAACCTGGCGTACGAGGCCGCCACGACGGACCTGGACGACATCAACGTCATCGACCAGTACCACCTGGACGCCTACGGGGAGAAGGTCTCCTCCTATAACCGCGATATCGAGGTTTTCCCGTTGCTGAAGACGCTGCTGCGGGAGGCCACCGGTGCGGACCCGTACCAGTCGCCGACCGACATGGGCGTGAACATGGCGGGCTACTGCATCTCCGACGACGCCGCGTGTCGCCACGCCGCCGAGCAGGAGATCATCCGCCGCTACTACGCGGCGCTTGTGGACGAACGCCGCGCCGACGCCGACTCCACTATCTCCGACCGCAACCTCAACGTCATGCGCAAGGCGGACCTTTCCGTGGAGGACCGCGTGGTGGTCGCGCCCGCGCTCGAGGTGGCGGAGCGCACCGGCAAGCCGGGCGCGGCGCTGGAGCTGCCGGACGGGCGCATCGTCACCGGCAAGACCTCCGACCTGCTCGGACCGTCCGCCGCGGTGCTGCTCAACGCCTTAAAGCTGCTGGCCGGCATCGACGACGACGTGCACCTGCTCTCCCCCGATTCCATCGAGCCGATCCAGACGCTGAAGACCCGCCACCTGGGCTCGGTGAACCCGCGTCTGCACACCGACGAGGTGCTCATCGCGCTGTCCGTGTCGGCGTCCGGCAACCCGGACGCGGCGCTGGCACTGGAGCATTTGAAGTCGCTGCGCGGGTGCGACGCGCACATCACCACGATTCTGGGGTCCGTAGACGAGGGTATCTTCCGCAACCTTGGCGTGCTGGCCACCTCGGAGCCGAAGTACTGGCGCAAGGCGTTGTACCACAAACGCTAAGTTTTCCAACACTAACTATTGCGCTCGTTTCGGTTGTGGTTTATTGTCGAGCGCATGCGGGAACAGCAATCGCCGGTGGAAGACGCACTAGCAGAGCTCAACAACAACCTTGCCGTGGCGCGCACGCGCGCAGAAGACCACGTCACGCTGCCGAAACAGACCGCCGTGTGGGTCCGTGACCTGCTCGAGGACCTCGCGGAGGGCCGCCTGGTGCGCCCGCCCGAACCGGACGAGGAGATGACCACCCAGCAGGTGGCCAACCTGCTCGGCGTCTCGCGCCCGTTCGTGGTCAAGCTCATTGACGACGGCAAGCTGCCCGGCCACAAGGTGGGCACCCACCGCCGCGTGTACACGCGCGACGCCCACGCGTTCAAGGAAAAGCGGGGTTAAGGTGCGGGAGCTTTCGCTTAGCGACGGCGCACGCGTCCTCGCCGTCGTCGCCCACCCCGACGACATGGAGTACGGCGCCTCGGCCGCCGTGGCCAAATGGGCCGAAGACGGTATCGAGGTGGCGTACCTGCTGCTCACGCACGGCGAGCACGGCATCGCGGGCGGGGATCCTGTGCAGGTGCGCGAGATCCGCGCGAAGGAGCAGCGCCGCGCCTGCGACATCGTCGGCGCAGGGGAGCTGGAGATGCTCGACTTCACCGACGGCCTGCTGGAACACACCCTTGAGCTGCGCAAGGCCATCGCCGGAAAGATCCGCACCTTCAAACCCACCGTGGTGCTCACCCAGGACTGGAGCGTTGTCGCCCCGTGGGGCCTGAACCAGGCGGACCACCGGGTGGCGGGCATAGCGGCGGTGGACGCCGCGCGCGACGCTGGCAACGAGTTCCTCTTCCCGGAGCTGGGCCCGCGCCACCAGGCGGAAACGCTGCTGGTCACCGGAGCCCACGAGCCGGACGTCGCGGTGGCGGTGGAGCAGCGGCACGTGGAGAAAGGCGCACAGTCGCTGGACGCCCACGAGGCGTACTTCCAGGCGCTACCGGACCACCCCAGCGGCGCGGAGATCGTCGGCGGGGCGGCCACGCAGGGCGGGGAAGCGCTGGGAGTGCCGCTGGCTATCGCGTTCAAAGCCTTCGACCTCTAACTTTCCCCGCTGGCCTGGGTGGACATAGACTGCCAGGCATGACCAGCAAGATCCTGCTCTACTACAAGTTCCAGCCCATCGCCGACCCGGACGCGGTGCGCCTGTGGCAGCGGGACCTGTGCGAAGGACTGGGGCTGACTGGGCGCATCATCGTGTCCAAGGACGGCATCAACGGCACCGTCGGCGGCGACATCCGCGCCTGCAAGACCTACGCCAAGAAAACCCGCGAGTACTTCAAGGGCATCGAGTTCAAGTGGTCCGAAGGCGGGGCAGAAGACTTTCCCAAGCTCAGCGTCAAGGCCCGCGAGGAGATCGTCTCCTTCGGCGCGCCGGGCGAGCTCAAGGTGGACGACAATGGCGTGGTTGGCGGGGGAGTGCACCTCACCCCGGAGCAGGTCAACGAGCTGGTGGCCGACAACCCCGAGGCCGTGTTCTTCGACGGCCGCAACGCCCGCGAAGCAGAGATCGGCAGGTTCAAAGGCGCGGTGGTGCCGGACGTGGAAACCACCCACGACTTCATCAAGGAGCTCGACTCCGGCAAGTACGACTGGATGAAGGACAAGCCCGTCATCTCGTACTGCACCGGCGGGATCCGCTGCGAGGTGCTCTCCAGCCTCATGATCAACCGCGGGTTCAAGGAAGTCTACCAAATCGACGGCGGCATCGTCCGCTACGGCGAAAAGTTCGGCAACTCGGGGCTGTGGGAGGGCTCGCTGTACGTCTTCGACGACCGCATGCACACCGAGTTCGGCGCGCCGGGCGACCCGGACTACGTGCAGCTCGGCCACTGCGTGCACTGCGGCGCGGCCACGAACCAGTTCTACAACTGCGCCAACGAGCCGGAGTGCCGCCGCCAGTACTTGAGCTGCGAGGACTGCCGCGAAAACAACCCGTACTGCGGGGAGTGCGCCCAGCGCGCTACTGCGTAGCCAAGATCCCCAGCGTGATAATCAACCACGCCATGGTGAAGGGCACCAGCGGGATCCAGAACACGCCGATCCAGGGGATCCAGCGTTCGTAGCGGTTGAGCTTGCGCACGGTGATCACCGCGCAGGTCAGTAGCCCCACCACCGGCGGGATCGAGGTGGTCACGGCCCACCACGTGCGCCAGGACTCGGTGCAGAGCCAGGCGGAGCTGCCGTCGCAAAGCGGACCGCCCTGCGCGCGCGAGATCACCGCAAGAATGAACGCCAGCAGTAGGGTCACGGCTACCGTGCTCATCGCGAACGTGATCGCCTGGCGGGTGGAGCGGCGGTTTTTCCGGTCCACCTCCAGCGGATCCGGCTGGTCCGCGAGCTCGTCGAAGGAGCGCGGCTCGGGCCGCATACGCGAGAAACGGTCGGCGGGGGAGTGAAGGTCGTTCTCCGGGTGCTCCATGGAGCCCAACCTACTGCGCCTTCGGGGAGTGCGGGCACACCACCACAGGCACCGAGGCGTAGCGGATGAACTCGCCTTCCAGCGTGCCCACAAACACGCTGGTGAACTGGGGCGACGGATGGGTCCCCAGGAACATGATGTCGCCCTTTTTCCACTTCACCGAATCAATGGAGCGCTTCCAGCTCTTCGCCGCCGAGACGGAGCTGGTGACGTGGAAGGTGTCGCACACGTCCGGCGCGACCTCCGCCGCCAGCGCCCACGCGTAGTCGCGGGCGTGGTCGAGCATGCCCAGCGTCTGCTCGTTCCAGGTGGACGTGTGCTTCTCGTAGGCGGTGGGGGAAAACGCGATAATGCGCAGCGGCAGCCCCAACTTGCAGGCCAGAGCGGTGGCGTAGTCCAGGCCGGAAAACTCCGGCTCAGCTGGGTCGTCCTCCGCCACGATCGCGTACGTCACGCGGGTGATGCCCTTCTTGGAGAGCTTCACCCCGCGTGGCGCAAGCCCCAGCGGGACGGGGCAGGAGCGCATCATCTCGTCCGCAACGCTGGACGGGCGGAACCGGCCCTTCGGCGTCTTCGCGCGAGAGCCCATCAGGATCAGGTCCGCGCCGAAGTCCTTCGCGGTCTCGTACAGGGAGCGCACCCTGTCCTTGCTGTCCACGAGGCGGGAAACGTCCTTCGACCACTGCTCGCGCGGGATGTGCTCCGTCAGCGCCTTCTCCACGCGGGAGTCGAAGGTGGCCTGCGCCTCCTTCATGCGCTTCTTGCGGCCCTTGGTGGCGTTGGCCAGGGATTTTGTCCATTTGGACTGGGTGCTGGACATCACCTGCACGGTCACCGGCAGCGAGCGGCCGAGCCACGCGGCGAATTCCACTGCCTCGGTGTTTGCCACGTCCCAGCCCACAAGCACGCGCAGGGGAAAGGCAAGGGCCGCAAGATGGGCGCTGTCAGCGCTTGGGGAGCTGCTCAGGGCCTTCCTCCTTGACACATGTCCGCATACGCGAGTTTTCAGATAATACAGACATCATAAACATGTGCCGTCCTGGAGACGGAAAGCGGTTAGTCCGCGGAACCGGTGGCGTACGCGCGGGCGAGGTCGTTGAGGACCCCGGTCAACGAGTCCAGCTTCTCCAGCGCCTCCGCATCCAGCGCGCTGAGCATCTGGGCGAGGGAGCGGGTGCGTTCTGCGCCGACGCGCTCCAGCTCAGCGCGGCCGAAATCTGTCAGCTCCACGGACACGCCGCGGCGGTCGTCCACCGAACGCACGCGCCGCACCAAATTGCGCTTTTCCAGCTGGTTGACGGTGTTGGAGGCCGTGGGCAGGCGCACGCCTTCCTCGGCGGCCAGCCTGCTAATTCGCGTGGGGCCGCTGAAGCCAAGCCTGTGCAGCACGGACAGTTGCGGGCCGGTCAGGTCCGAGTCCTCCGCGTTGCGGAAGTACGCCACGTACAGGCTGGTCATCGCGGGGCGGATGTCCGCCGCGATCCGCATGGCTTCCGCGGAGGGTTCGTCGTGCGCCGCCACTGTGCACCTCTTTCTTCCAAGTACTTTTCAAAATTTAGCAGCAAGGACTGGGGTTATGATGGCCGGGATGTTCACGTACGAGCACGAGGTGTCCCACGAGTGGCAGCGCCGCCAGACGCTGCGCGAGCTCAAGCGGGGGCATTTGCCTATCGACGAGGTGTGCGACGCCGACTTCCTGCTCCGCGCCGCCGCGCAGCACCACGGCGAGGATTCCGCCCGGCCCTGCCCCGTGTGCGGCGAAGTGATGCGTGACGTGCGCTGGGTCTACTCCGAAAAGTTGGGCAGGCGCACAGGCACCGCGCGCAGCGAGGAGGAGATAGACAGACTCGTGGGCGAGGTGGGGGCGCTGACCGTCCACGTGGTGGAGGTGTGCCCGTCGTGCAAGTGGAACCATCTGTTACAAGAAGTCACAGCCGTACCAGTAGTGTGAATCCGAACTGGGCAGGTAGGGTGTCCGGTAGGAATGTAGTAGGTAGCTCGCCCGTTTGCCCTCCCCGCGGGCGCGGCGGGTGCAATTGTGCAGGGAAAACGTGTGACTGAACAGAGCGCTGAAAAGAATACGGCGAAGGCGAAGGGCTCCAGCGGCACCACGGCCGTGAAGAAAAAGAAGAAGTCCCGCGCGTGGCAGTGGGTGCTTGCCTTCTTGCTGTTCCTCCTCCTGCTCGCCTGCGTGCCGGTCGGCTGGTTTATGTGGAAGTACTCCAAGGCCGAGGTCCCGGGTCCAGGCGAGATTGAGACGGCGCAGATCTCCTCGATCTACTTCAACGACGGCGAAAACGAGCTCGCCCGCCTCGTGCCGCCCGAGGGCAACCGTGAGCAGGTGCCCCTCGAATCTGTGCCCGAGGAGGTGCAGAATGCTGTGCTGGCCGCGGAGGACCGCGACTTCTGGACCAACTCGGGCTTCTCGCCGACCGGTTTCGCCCGCGCGGCGCTGGGGCAGATCACCGGCAACACCTCTGCAGGCGGCGGCTCCACCATCACCCAGCAGTACGTGAAGAACGCGCTGGTGGGCAACGAGCACTCCTACGAGCGCAAGGCCAATGAGCTGGTCTACTCCGTGAAGATGACCAACCAGTGGTCCAAGGAGGACATCCTCCGCGCCTACTTGAACACTGTGTACTTCGGCCGCAACGCCTACGGCGTCGAGGCCGCCGCGCACGCCTTCTTTGACAAGCCGGCGTCCCAGCTCACCCTCGAGGAGGGCGGCGTGCTGGCCGCCTCCATCCAGCTGCCCAGCGAGCTGGATCCGTGGACGAACCGCGAGGCGGCGGAGCAGCGCTGGAACTACGTCATGGACGGCATGGTGGAGATGGGCAAAATCACCCCGGAGCAGCGCGCCGGCTTGGTGTACCCGGAAACGCGCGACCCGGCCTCCTACTCCGCCTACACCGAGGCCACCGGCCCGAACGGCCTGATCAAGAACCAGGTGATCCAGGAGCTCGAGGCACTGGGCATCACCGAAAGCGACTTGACCAACCGCGGCCTGCAAATCACCACCACCATCGACGCCGCCTCCCAGGCCAACATGGAGCGCATCGCACGCGAGCGCCTGACCAACCTGCAGGAGGACGCGCGCACTGGTGCGGTGGCCGTGGATCCGTCGACAGGCGCAGTGCGCGCGTACTACGGCGGCGACGACCCCTCCGGCTGGGACTACGCCAACGCCGGCCTGCAAACGGGCTCGACGTTCAAGATCTTCGCCCTCGCGGCCGCCCTGCAGCAGGGCATCCCGCTGACGTCCATGTTCGATTCTTCCCCGGTGACCCTGCCGGGCAACCACGTCGTGACCAACTGGGACGGCGGCGGAGGCGGAATGCTGTCCATGACTGAGGCCACCCGCGTGTCCTCCAACACCGCCTACATGCGCATTCAAGACGAACTGGACAACACCACGCAGGACACCGCCGACATGGCGCACGCCCTGGGCGTGGCCAAGTCCATCCCCGGCATCCCGCTGACCTTGCGCGAAAACGGCGGCCAGCCGTACGAGGGCATCGTGCTGGGCCAGTACCAGTCGCGCGTGCTGGACATGGCCACCGCCATGGCAACCCTGACCAACCGCGGCCTGATGCACCCGACCCACTTCGTGGAAAAGATTGAGGACGCCACCGGCGAGGTCCTCTACCAGGTGGACAAGGACTACACCGAGCGCCGAGTGGCCGAGCAGGTCGCCGACAACACACTGCAGGCCATGCAGGGTGTGGCTGGCTACTCCAACGCCGTCCTCGCAGGCGGCCGCCAGTCCGCGTCCAAGACCGGCACCGCCCAAATGGGCGACACCGGCAACAACAAGGACGCCTGGATGGTCGGCTCCACCCCGCAGCTCGCCGTGGCCGTGTGGGTGGGCACCGCCGACAACACCTCGCCAATCTTTAACGAGTGGGGCGGCATCATGTACGGCTCCAACACCCCGTCCCAAATCTGGAAGCAGTTCCTGGACACCGAGTTGGAGGGCCAGGAGTTCATGAGCTTCCCCAACGCCAACCCCGTCTACTGGGGCGTGAACCCGTACTCCGGCGGTGTCGGCCTGGGCGGCTACTACTCCAACCCGACGCCGAGCTACACCGGCGGCACCGGCCAGGCGCCGTCCGCCCCGAGCTCCGCGGCACCGGCGGACCCGTCGGCCCCAGCAGCGCCCGAGGCACCGGGCGGGGAGGAGGCACCGGCGCCCGCACCCGCACCGGCGCCAGCCCCGGCACCCGCGCCAGCCCCCGCGCCGGCACCGGCGCCAGCGCCGAACCTCAACGACACGATCAACGACGTCCTCGATCAATTCCAGGGAGCGTTCCAATAAATGACTGAGCCGACGCAGACTACGCAGGTCACCTGGCCGGACCCGGCGGACCGTGTCCAGCCCGGCCGCACCGAGCCGCTCGCGCGCGGCTGGGTGGAGTTCCTCGGCGGGCCGATGGGCCGCTTCGCCCAGATCGGCCGCGCCCGGTTCTGGACGCCGCTGCGCTCCATCCTCGCCGTCGCATACGTCTTCTTGTCCTTCGGCCTGCTGCAGAAGGCGCACTGCGCCGGCGGCAAAGCCGACGACAACGGCATCATCCAGCTCAACTGGGACGGCAACCGCCAGTACACCGCCGCCTGCTACAACGACATCATTCCGCTCTACGGCGCCCGCGGCCTGGACCAGGGCGGCTTTGTCTACGACTACTCGTGGGTGGAAGACGGCCTGACCCGCTACATGGAATACCCGGTACTCGCCGGCCTGTTCCAGCAGCTGTCCGCCTGGCTGTCGCGCAGCACCTACTTCCTGGTGGACAACTTCGTGCCGGATTCCGGCTGGTACTTCTACGTCACCGCGCTGCTCATGTCCATCATCTGGGTGATCACCATCCGCATGGTCGCCGAGCTCGCGGGCAACCGTGTCTGGGACACCCTCCTGGTCGCCGGCTCTCCGCTGCTGATCGTCCACGCGTTCACCAACTGGGACATCCCGTCCATCTTCTTCGCCGTCGCCGCGATGCTGGCCGCCCGCAACCGGAAGTTCTGGCTCGCCGGCGTGCTCATCGGCTTGGGCACCGCGTTCAAACTCTGGCCGATCTTCCTGCTCGGCGCGTACCTCACCGTGGCGCTGCGCAAGCGCGACCTGGCCCCGTTTGGCAAGATGCTCGCCGCCATGGTGGTGTCCTGGCTCGTGGTCAACGTGCCGGTCTACCTGCGCAACCCGGATGCCTGGGGTGAGTTCAACCGCCTCAACACCGACCGCGGCTGGGAGTGGACCACCATCTACGCGGTCATCTCCCGCATGACCGGCTGGACCGGCTTCGACTCCGGCGAGGGCGCCCCGGTGATCCTCAACGCCGTGACGCTGATCCTGTTCCTGCTGGGCTGCCTGGGCGTGCTCATCCTGGGCCTGAAGGCGCCGCAGACCCCGCGCATCGCGGAGCTGGTGGCGCTGATCGTCGGTCTGTTCCTCATCTTCAACAAGGTGTGGAGCCCGCAGTACTCCCTCTGGTTTGTCGTCCCCGCGGTGCTGGCGCTGCCGTACTGGCGCCTCCTTTTGTCCTGGATGGTCGTGGACATGGCCGTGTGGCCGGTGCTGATGTGGCACATGATGGGCGCGGACAACATGGGCGTGCCGGGCTGGTTCCTCAACATCGTGATCATCTCCCGCGACGCCTTCATCATCGCCATCATGGTGCTGGTGGTGCAGCAGATCCTGGGCAAGCGCCGCGACAAGGTCCGCGACGCCCACAACGGCCACGACCCCCTCATGTCGCTGCCGTACCAGTGGAAGGAGCCTTTGCCTATCGACGCCCCTCCGGCCGACCCCGTTTCCGAACCCGCCGACGCCGAGCCGGCCGGCTCCACGGTCGCCAAGGTCTAGCCGATGAACGCCACCACAATCCTGGGCATTGCCTCCATCGTGGTGGCGTTTTTCCTGTTTTGCGCCTCGTTCTATTTTGCGGTGAAGGGGCGGAAGCAAGCGTCGATAAGCTTCGGCTTGATCGCCTTCCTCTTTATGACCGTGATCCCGGTCTCCCTCGCCCTCTTCTCCGCGGTGCCCAACCCGCACTAGGCGGATTTTGTACGAATCGACATTTGGGCCGCTTCTGGCGTTGCAAACGCCCAGGTCAGCATTTTGCCGCGTTGATTCGTGCACAACGTGGGTCCGCACCAATAATTGGTGGTGGCGGGATTGTCCGCAATGCGGAGTCCACACGAGCGCACCCGAAACCCAAGGTTTTGAGCTGGTCAAACCGTGGGGTAGTCTGTTCGGGTTGCTTGACGCAACGACCCTCCTGCCATGACCACAAGGGTGATGGCCGAAAACAACCGAGACCATAGGAGGTGATGAGGTCCGTGCGTCACTACGAAGTAATGATCATCCTCGATCCGCAGCAGGATGAGCGCACCGTTGCCCCGTCCCTGGACAAGTTCCTGGAGATCGTCCGCAAGGAAAACGGCAAGGTGGAAAACGTTGATGTGTGGGGCAAGAAGCGTCTTGCTTACCCGATCAACAAGAAGGAAGAGGGCATCTACGCCGTTGTCAACCTCGACTGCGAGGCAGACACGGTCAAGGAGCTCGACCGCGTGCTGAACCTGAACGAGAACGTTCTGCGTACCAAGGTTCTGCGTACCGACAAGTAAGAACCGGTAGGCTCAGAAACCACACGATCAGCAGGTAGGAAGGTTTAGGACATGGCTCAAGGCGATACCCCAATTACCGTTGTCGGCAACTTGGTTGCGGACCCGGAGCTGCGCTTCATCCCGAGCGGCGCTGCCGTTGCGAATTTCCGCATCGCGTCCACGCCCCGCACGTTCAACCGGGAAACGAACCAGTGGGAAGACGGCGAAGCCCTGTTCCTCACCTGCAACTGCTGGCGCCAGATGGCGGAGAACGTCGCGGAGTCCCTGACCAAGGGCATGCGCGTCGTGGTCACCGGCAAGCTGCGTCAGCGTTCCTACCAGACCAAAGAGGGCGAAAACCGCACCGTGTTCGAGGTCGAGGTCGACGAGGTTGGCCCGTCCCTGAAGTACGCCAGCGCGTCTGTCACCCGCAATCCGCGTGAGGGCGGTGCGGGCGGCTACGGCGGCGGCAACCAGGGCGGCCAGCGCGGCGGTTTTGGTGGAAACCAGGGCGGTTTCGACCAGGGTGGCCAGGGCGGCCAGGGCCAGAATCAGGGCCAGGGCGGCTACAACCCGGCGAACGGCGGCTTCGGCGGCCAAAGCCAGGGCCAGACCCAGGGCAACCCGAACCAGTCCCAGCCTCAACATGATCCGTGGGGTTCCGCTCCGGATGCCGGCGGTTTTTCCGGCGGCGCGGGCGATGAGCCACCGTTCTAAACGACAACCACACATCAAGCATTTTTCACCATAAGGAAGGTTAGGATTATGAAGCTGATCCTCACCGCTGCCGTCGAGAAGCTTGGCGAGCCTGGAGAGGTCGTCGAGGTCAAGGACGGTTACGGACGCAACTTCCTGCTCCCGCGCGGCCTGGCTATCCCGGCTACCCGCGGCGCAGAGAAGCAGATTGAAGACATTAAGCGCGCCCAGGCTGAGCGCCAGGTCCGCGACCTGGATCACGCGAAGGAACTGCGTGACCAGCTCGACCAGCTCAAGGGCGTCAAGGTTGCTGTGCGCACCGCTAACAACGGCAAGCTGTTCGGCTCTGTGAAGGCCGGCGACATCGCCGACGCTGTGAAGGCCGCTGGCGGCCCGAACTTGGATAAGCGCCGCATCAACGTGCCGAAGGGCCTTGTTACCAAGACCGGTGGCTACCAGGTCAAGGTCAACCTCCACGACGACGTGGAGGGCAAGGTGAACTTCGAGGTCGTAAGCGCATAACGCTTATCGACGACTGCTCCGCCTGAGAACGGAAAACTGCAGTCCAACGACAACAGCATTTAAAAGCGCGGGTCCCACTTGTGAGGAGTGGGGCCCGCGCTTTTAGTGTGCCGATACAATACCGCCCATGACGTTTTCCGTGGCGCGCCGCGTGCGCACTTTGGCTGTGTCCCTCCTGCTCGCGGCGGCTGCTGCGGCCGGGTTCGCCATGCCGGCGCAGGCCGTGGCGATGTACGCCGGCGACAGTATCCGCGTCGCGTACAGCGACGGTTCCCGTTACGGCTGTTCGCTGAATACGGTGGCGCACCGCGACGGGCAGGCTTACGGCGTGACGGCGGGCCACTGCCTGGCGCCGATTGGTGGCGCGGTGCCGGTGGCGGTGTACGCGGCGGATGGCCGCACGAAGATCTCGGGCGACCTGCGGGATTCGGGCTACGAGATGCGCGGCGACAATACGCTGGGCAGCCCGCTCCGAGACGTCGCCTGGTTCCCGCTGGCCGGCGGCGTTACCAACGCCGCGGCCGCCCGCGGTGGGGCCGTCGACATCCCGGTCATCGGCGCGGTCAATCCGTTGTCGGACGCAGTCCAGCGCATCAACCCCACCCGCCGTGTTGCGGGCTACCACCCGGTGACGGCGGTGAAGCCGGGCCAGATTGTGTGCAAGGACGGCGCGCGCACCTCGCGCACCTGCGGCCCGGTGTTGAAGGTGAACCCGGACACCGGCGAGCTGGCAGTGCTGATCTTGGCGTTGCACGGCGATTCCGGCGGGCCGGTCTACACCGTCAACCCGGATGGCAGCGCGAACATCATCGGCGTGGTCTCCGGCACGGCGTTCGGCGTGCTGCTCGCGGTGGACGGACTGCTGCCGCTGCCCGCCGGATTGCGGTAGTTGTCAGGGTGTGTATATCCTCTCGGATATACACTTGAACTAGGGGTGATTGCTATGGCCGAACCAATTCAGGACGGGCCAGTCCGCACGACAGTGTTCATGTCGGGAAACAGCCAGGCCGTCAGGATTCCGGCGGCACTGCGCTTTGATTCGGACAGAGTGATGATCGAACGTGTGCCGGAAGGTTTGCTGCTGCGGCCGGAGGAAGAATCGTTCGGGCATGTGGTGGCGAGGTTGCGCGAGTTCCAGCGCGTAAACGGTATTGAACCTGGGCTGGTCGAAGAAGTTGATGATCTGCCGGAGGACCTTCCCCCCGATCTTGACCGCGGCGACGAGCGATAGGAGATTCGGTGCGGTACCTCCTTGATACAAATGTGTGGATCGATATTGAACGTGGTGACCATCCAGAGGTTGTTCGCAAAAGTTCTGAGCTAGCTAGTGCGCAGCTTTGCTTATCAACTGTGGTTCTTGGCGAAATTCAGGCCGGAATCGAGAGGTCCCGCAGGCCAGAAGCTATGCGGCGGGTGTACGACCTCCTGCTGCACGGTTGCCCTGTGTTCGAGGTCGATCGGGAGTCCGCATGCCTATACGGCAAGCTCCGGTCTGATCTCCTGAATCGGGGGCAGGTCATCGGCTCGAACGACCTCTGGATCGCGGCGCAGGCGATCCGAAATGATCTAGTGCTTGTGACTGCAAACGAGCGCGAGTTTGCGCGCGTGCCCAACCTGAAGCTGGAGAATTGGCGGTAGCCATGTTCGTCACCCAGGTCCGCATCGACGCGCCGGTGGAGGGCTACGCCCGCGACCTGCCGGTGGTGCGTCGCTTGGCTGAAAAGCCCCTCGAGCTCGCGCAAACCACGATCCTCACCGGCGACAACGGGTCGGGGAAGTCCACGCTGGTGGAGGCGATCGCTATGGCCGCCGGCGCCAACGCCGCGGGCGGTTCCCGCCACGCCCAGTTCCAGGCAGCGGACCATTCCCGGCTCCACGCCTCGCTCACGTTGACCCGCCGCGCGAACCCGAGCGACGTGTACTTCCTGCGCGGCGAAACATACCTCGACCTCGCCGAATACCATGAAAGCCTCGGAATCGAAGACCCGTTGCAAGACCTCACTCGCCGCAGCCACGGCCAAGGCATCATGCGCATGGCCCACGAACGCTTCGGCCCGGACTCTTTGATCATCCTGGACGAGCCCGAAGACGGCCTCTCGGTCTTCTCCCAGCTCGAACTGCTCGGCCTGCTCGCGGTGCTGATCCGCCGCGGCGCGCAGGTGCTCATGGCCACGCACTCGCCGGTGCTGCTCGCCGTCCCCGACGCCCGCATCCTCACCGTGCCCGCCCTGGAGCACATGCCTTTCGAGGACTGCGAGCCCGTCACCGCCACCCGAGAGTTCATCGACGACCCGGCCGGCACGGCGAGATTCCTGGTGGACGGCTAGGGAGCCTGCCCCTGAGCGCCCATGTCGATATCTCGAGGTCGATAGTCGCTGGTTACAGCGTTTTCGGATTTTGGAGTCCCGGCAGGCCAAGAGGCGCTGACCTGCAACTATCGACATGGAGTTATCGACCTCAACGTATTGACCCCGCCGTAGGATGAGCCCCATGTTCATCCAGCACATCTCCGTCGACCCGTCGAAGGCCCCGCCGTGGGCCCTCGACGCGCCGGCGGTTGAGCACGTCGCGGAGTTCGGCTTCCCGCTGACACACCCGGTCACGCTGATCACCGGCGGCAACGGCGTGGGTAAGTCGACGCTGTTGGAGGGGATTGCCCGCGCGTGGGGGTTTAAGGTCGAGGGCGGGCCGTGGGGCGTCGATAAGCCTGGCGCCCGTGACCCGATGTTTGGCGCGCTGACGCTTCGGACCGGGCCGCGCGCGAAGGCCGGGTATTTCCTGCGCGGCGAGACGCACACGCGCGTGACAGAGTTCGGCGAGCGGTCGCACGGGGAGTCCGTGTTGGAGCTGACCTCGCGGTTTGCCAAAGATGCGCTGTACTTGCTGGACGAGCCCGAATCGGGGCTGTCCGCCGTCGCGCAGATGGCGCTGGTGGCGCAGCTGCACGCAATCGGCGAGCAAAGCGCGCAGGTGATCGCGGTGACGCACTCGCCGATCGTGCTCGGGATCCCTGGCGCGGAGATCGTGGAGGTCGGCGAGCACGGCGTGGACCGCGGCCTGGCGGTGGAAGACACGCTCGCGTTCCGGGCGATGCGCGACTTTCTGGCGGACCCGCACGGCATCGCCGAGTACATGGCGGACTGGGCGGAGGGCGAGCTGGGTTAGCTAGCTAGCCTCCGTAAGTGGGCAGCGATAACGGATACCTCCGGGTGGTACTTGGCCACGTCACAGGCGAGGTCGAAAAGATCATCTTCGGCAAGGACTTCGTCGTCGACACCGTGGGACGCGAGCATGAGCAGGCAAAGCAGTACTCCGATGCGCTTGTTGCCGTCATGGAGGGGGTGGCTCGATTCGATGCTGTCGAGGACGGCTGCCGCCTTGTGCCACACGTCGGGATAGAGGTCTCTATTGCCGAATCGGAGCCACGGACGTTCAATTGCCGATGCCAATAAACCCATATCCTTGATATGGAATCCTTGGACCTTCACCCATTCGGCGATGATCTCGACTTGAAAGAGAGAGCGCGGATCCGTCATGCGTCTTTTAACCGGTCCATGAGCCTCGAACGGCTTTGGAAGATGCGATCCAACTCAGCATGAGCGTGCCTACGAGCTTCTTCCTTCTCCCACTCTTGGTGGATCAATCGAAGCAAGGTCTGCTGCTTGGATGTTCCAGAGCTTTTGGCCAGATCGGAAAGCATTTTGTCGTCATCATCGGTCAGTCTCAAATTCAGCGCCATGATAACGATAGTACCGTTTCAGTACCACTGTTCGAACACCCGTGTCGGGGCCGTGGTATATGGTGTGCGCCATGACTGCGACACGCGAACAAGCGGACGAACTTCTCAAGGGCATCGCGGGGCCCCACGCCGCCCTGCGCGACGACCAGTGGACGGCCGTCGATTCCCTCGTTAACCAGCGCAAACGCATGCTAGTGGTGCAGCGCACGGGCTGGGGAAAATCGGCGGTGTACTTTATCGCCGCGAAGCTGTTGCGCGAGGCGGGCGAAGGTCCGTCGATTATCGTCTCGCCGCTGCTCGCGCTCATGCGCAACCAGGTCGAAGCGGCCGCACGCGCCGGCATCCGGGCGGCCACGATCAACTCCGCGAACATGACGCAGTGGGAGGAGATCCAGGCAGACGTCGACAAGCTGGACCTGCTCCTGATCAGCCCGGAGCGCCTCAACGCGCCGGGCTTTCGCGAGGAAGTGCTGCCACAGCTCGCGCGGTCCGTCGGCATGCTGGTTGTGGACGAGGCCCACTGCATCTCCGACTGGGGGCACGATTTCAGGCCGGATTACCGGCGCATTTCTTTGCTTATCGACGACCTCCCGGCCAACACCCCCGTCCTGGCCACCACCGCAACGGCGAACGACCGCGTGGTGGCCGACGTGGTCGCCCAGCTGGGCGAAGGGACCGGCGTGCTCCGCGGCGGGCTGGACCGAGAGTCGTTGTCGCTCAACGTAGTGCGCCTGGCAGACCCCACCCAGCGTGCTGCCTGGATCGCGCAGTACTTAGCGCAGGTGGAGGGCTCCGGCATCATCTACTGCTTGACCGTCGCCGCCGCGCACGACCTGGCGGAGGCGCTGGAGACCGCCGGGTGGAACGTGGCCGCCTACACCGGCCGCACGGAGGCGGAGGAGCGCGAGCGCCTCGAGCAGGCGCTGATCCACAACGAGCTCAAAGCCCTGGTGGCCACATCGGCGCTCGGCATGGGCTTTGACAAGCCGGACCTCGGCTTCGTGGTGCACCTGGGCGCGCCGAGCTCCCCGGTGAGCTACTACCAGCAGATCGGCCGCGCCGGGCGCGCCACCGACCACGCCGAGGTGGTGCTGTTGCCCGGCCCGGAGGATCAACGCGTGTGGGAGTACTTCGCGTCCGTGTCCATGCCGGAGGAGCCGGTGGTGCAGCAGCTGCTGGGCGCGCTCGGCGATGATCCAATCTCCACCCCGAAACTCGAAAACGCCGTGGACTTGTCGCGCACACGCATTGACCAGGCGCTGAAAGTGCTGGACGTTGACGGCGCGGTGCAACGCGTCAAGGGCGGCTGGGTTGCTACCGGTGAGTCTTGGGCCTACGACCACAAGCGTTACGACGGCCTGGCGGACGCCCGCGAGCGCGAACAAAACCTCATGCTGGCCTACGAGTCCACGGACGCCTGCCGCATGGTGTTTTTGCGCAGCGAGCTGGACGATCCGACGATCGGGGAGGGGGAGCGCTGCGGGCGCTGCGACAACTGCACCGGCAACCACCTGCCCACCGACGTGGACCCGGCGCTCGCCGAGCGCATCGACGCCCGCCTGAAGGCCCCCGGTGTGCCGCTTTCCCAGCGCAAGATGTGGCCGACAGGCTCCGCGCGCCGCGGCAAAATCAAGGGCGTACTCGGCGGCAAGGCGCTGGGCCGGCTCAACGACGTCGCCCGCGGCCCCGCCCTGGCCCAACTCTTGCGCGACAACGCTTACCGCCCCGCCGAGAATTGGCGCGACGACCAGTGGCTGACCCGCTTCGTCGCCGTGCTGGCGGACTGGGACTGGGACACGCGCCCGGCCACAGTGGTGGCACTCGGCTCGGCGGACCCGGCACGGGCGGAGATGGTCGCCTCCACTGCGGAGGCGCTCGCCCGCGTGGGGCAAATGGCTTACGGCGGGGCAGTGCAGGCCGGCGGGGCAGAGGTGGAGGCGCGCAACTCCGCCTTCCGTGTCAACGCGCTGGATAGGTACTTCGACTACTCGGGGCTTGCCATGGCCGAAGGACCCGTGCTGCTGCTTACCGGCGAGGTGGACTCCGGCTGGTCGGTCACCGTCGCCGCAGCCGATATCGCCGAGCGTTTCGGTGTGGAGGTGCTACCGCTGGCGTTCGCCTCACGCGCGTGAGGTCCTCGCCGCCACGGTCTGCGCAACGGCCGTGCCCAGCAGGATGAACAGGCCGATCGGGAGAAGGTACAGGAAGAGGTTGATGGTGGGCAGATCCATGCCCGCCTGGTATTCCTGCCAGCTCGAGTCGGCGACAGAGCCGAAGCCCACGGCAAGGCACGCTGTGGCGATCCAGACGGCCACACCGTGCGCAGGGCCACTCCGCCGCGCTGCCGCAGTGTAGGTGGCAGCCCATCCGACCGCTCCCGCTGCCGCAAGCACGGCGAGGACGGCGAAGGCGAGGCGGTAGGCCGCGAAGTCGAGATTGCCGCCAACCGTTCGCATCCCAGCCACGCACACTGCTGGAAACGCCACTGCAAAGACGAGGTAACTCCAGAGAATTGCTCGTGGGGACATGCGACGACGGTAACAAAAACACACCGGGTGCGCCCCTGTGACGGAATGTGGATAAGTGGTGGGTTATACAGCCTGGGTAGGGGTTAGATTGTCCACTCGAGTGGACATTTCGTGGTTGTCAAACGCCGTGGTCAACCGAGTTATCCACCTAAAACGTCACTCGGCGTGAGTTTGAAAATATACAGGGTGAACTGCGGAAATGTACCGTTGTCCAGTGGCTTGGAGTCTCGAATTCACACGAATTCCACACCGCAAACACCACCCCTGTGGAAAACTCACCCGCACATTCCCCAATTGTCCACACCCCCTGTGGATAACTCGGTTTGCGGTTTGCATTACGGGGTAGTCTCATACACACAGCGAAAGGGGAGCCCATGGGTGCAGACGACAGCTTCGACGACTACGTGCCGCCGCCGGAACCGGCCGCGGACTACGGGGACTTCAGCGACTCCGACTTTGACGCGTTCCAAGGCAACAGCGGTAACTCGAGGGGGAAAGGTGGGAGGGGCGGTAGCTCGTCGAGAAGCAACCGCTACTCCAACTTCAACCGCGGCAACAACGAGCTGCAGGAATACCGCACGCCGCCGCACGACGAGCTGGCGGAGCGCTCCGTCATCGGCGCGATGCTGCTCAACCCCGACGTCATCCTGGATGTGGCGGAAAGCCTGCGCCCGGACGACTTTTACTTTCCGGCGCACCAGCTGATCTACCAGGCCATCCTGGACCTGTTCGCGCAGGGCAGCAACGTCGACGTGCTCATTGTCGCTGGGCGGCTGGACCGCATCAACGAGCTCGAGCGCGTCGGCGGCGCGCCGTATCTGCACACGCTGATCTCCGAGGTTCCCACGGCGGCGAACGCCCGCTACTACGCGGAGATCGTGGAGGAAAAGTCGATCCTGCGCCAGCTGGTCAACGCCGGCACGCAGGTGGTGCAGCTCGGCTACGAGGGCGAGGAGGGCATGGAGGTCGACGCGATCGTCGACCACGCCCAGCAGAAGGTCTTCAACATCACCCGCAACCAGTCGGGCGAGGACTACCGCCCGCTGTCGGAACTGCTCAAGCCCACTATTGACGAGCTGACCATGATCGCCTCCGGCGGCGCGCTCGAGGCGGGCGTGCCCACCGGGTTCATCGACCTGGACAAGCTCACCAACGGCCTGCACGCTGGCCAAATGATCATCATCGCGGCGCGTCCCGGTGTGGGTAAATCCACGCTCGCGCTGGACTTCATGCGCTCGTGCTCGATCCACCAGAACAAGACGTCCGTGATCTTCTCGCTGGAGATGAGCGCCTCCGAGATCATCATGCGCATGCTGTCCGCGGAGACGGAGATCAAGCTCTCGGCGATGCGCTCGGGCCAGATGGAGGAGCGTGATTGGGAGAAGCTCACCCACCGCCTCACCGAGATTCAGGACGCGCCGCTGTTTATCGACGACTCGCCGAACCTCACCATGATGGAAATCCGCTCCAAGGCGCGCCGCCTGAAGCAGCAGCACGGCCTGGACCTGATTGTGGTGGACTACCTGCAGCTGATGAGCTCCGGCAAGAAGGTCGAGTCGCGCCAGCAGGAGGTCTCGGAGTTCTCCCGCCACCTGAAGCTGCTGGCCAAAGAGCTCGAGGTGCCGGTGATCGCCATCTCTCAGCTCAACCGTGGCCCGGAGGCCCGCACCGACAAGCGCCCGCAGCTGGCTGACCTGCGCGAGTCAGGCTCGCTGGAGCAGGACGCCGACATGGTGTTTCTGCTCTACCGCCCGGACTCGCAGGACCGCGACGACGAGCGCGCGGGCGAGGCGGACATCATCGTGGCGAAGCACCGCGGCGGCCCGATCGACACCATTCCGGTGGCGCACCAGCTGCACTACTCGCGCTTCGTCAACATGGCGCACGGCTAGTTAACCTGCCCTATGAACAGTTAGGCATGGCTTTCCAACGGTGACACGCTGCGGAAACGCGTTTATGCTTCAACAGCACAACGCAAAAGCTGCAAAGGAGAAAGCCATGACCGTGCGTTCCATGAACGGCCCCGCCGCCTGCGCGAGCACGGTGGCCAAGCTCGACCCGAGCATTACCGTCGCCAAGACGGGGGAGAACACGCTCCTGCTCAACCTGCCGCGCAACATCGAGGAGATCGACAAGGCGACGGAGGACAAGTCGCTGCTGTCGCGCATCACGCGCTTCTTTGCTTAGCGACGGGCTCCGCCTGAACTACGCAATCGCCACCCCACGCTGCTCAGGCAGCGTAAACGCCGCCGCGCAGGCCAGCGTGAAGGCGGCGGCGAACACGCCGAACACCGCCGTCGAGCCGCCGAAGGCGAGCACCGGCGGAACCACCAGCGGCGCGAGAATTGAGCCGATGCGGCCGAACGCCGCGCCCGCGCCCGTGCCGGTTGCGCGGATAGCGGTGGGGTAGAGCTCCGGGCCGATCGCGTACAGCGCACCCCACGCCCCAAGGTTGAAGAAGCTGAGCAGGCAACCCGCAGCGATGATCTGCCACTCCGTGCTGGCCATGCCGTACGCGAACGCAGCAATCGCCGAGCCCGCGAGGAAACTCGCCAGCGTGGTGCGGCGGCCCCACCGCTCGATGAGCCAGGCGGCCGCGGCGTAGCCGGGCAGCTGCGCCAGGGTGATGATCAGCGTGAAGGTGAACGAGCGAACCAGGGAGAAACCCTGCTCCACCAGCAGGGACGGGATCCAGATGAACGCGCCGTAGTAGGACAGCGACACGCAGAACCAGATAGCCCAAAATGCGGCGGTGCGCCCGCGCAGCTCCGGGCCCCAGATACCGCCATCGACGGGGTGTTCCTGGGCTGGCGCGGCGGTGTCGTACTGCGCGGGGTCAGCCTCGGCCTCGAACTCGCGGACGATCCGTTCGGCTTCGTCGTGCCGCCCCGCTGACTCGAGGAAGCGAACGGATTCCGGCAGTCCCATGCGCACGTAGATGGCGTACATCGCTGGCACCGCGCCGAGCGCGAAGCCCCAGCGCCAGCCGTTGTCGCTCTGCGCCACCACGAAGGTGCCGATGACGGCCGCCATGATCCATCCCACCGCCCAGAACGCCTCTAAGAGCACGACCATGCGCCCCCGGACCTTCCGCGGCGAAAACTCGCTGACCAGTGTGGACGCAACGGGAAGCTCCGCGCCGAGGCCAAGGCCCACCAGGAAGCGGAACACCATCAGCGACGCCACCGACCACGCCAGCGCCGACGCGCCGGTGGCCAGTCCGTAGAGCAAGAGCGTTGCGGCGAAGACTTGGCGCCGGCCGATCTTGTCGGCGAGCAGCCCGCCCAGGCTCGCGCCGATGGCCATGCCCACGAACCCCACCGACGCAATCCACCCCGTAGTGGTGTTGTTCAAATTCCACTGCGCGGCCAGCGCGGCGAGGATGAAGGACACGAGGCCGATGTCCATCGCGTCGAGGGCCCAGCCGATCCCGGAGCCGACCAGCAGGCGCTTGTGTTTCGGGGTGACCGGCAGGCGGTCCAGTCGCTCAGTGCGGGTGAGCTGCGCAGAAGAGTTCATGCGGGGAGTGTAGGGCGCGCTCGCCCGCGCGTTGGCAGTTTTTATTCACCTGCGCCCGACGACACGGAGTTGAACGCCCGCAGCCGCAGCGAGTTCGACACCACGAACACCGAGCTGAACGCCATCGCGATGCCGGCGAGCATCGGGTTGAGAAAGCCCAGCGCCGCCACCGGGATGAGGATGACGTTGTAGGCGAACGCCCAGAACAGGTTGCCCTTGATCGTCTTCAAGGTCTTGCGCGACAGCCTGATCGCGTCCGCCGCGGAGGTCAGCGAGTTGCGCATCAGCGCGATGTCCGCGGCCTCGATGGCCACGTCCGTGCCCGCGCCCATGGCCAAGCCCAGGTCCGCCTGGGCGAGCGCGGCGGCGTCGTTGACACCGTCGCCGACCATGGCCACGTGTTTGCCCTCGGCCTGGAGGCGCTTGACCACCTCCACCTTGTCCTCCGGCAGGACGCCCGCGGTGACGTTAGCCGGGTCGATGCCCACTTCCGCCGCGACGGCCTCTGCCGCGCCGGCGTTGTCGCCGGTGAGCAGGTGAGGTGTAAGCCCCAGCCCGCGCAGCTGCGCCACGGCGTCGGCGGAATCTGCCTTCACGGTGTCGCGCACCGCGACGAACCCGGACAGGGCGCCGTCCACTTCGACGGCCACCGGGGTCGCCCCGGCTCGTTCGGCGTCCTCGAAGGCGCTGGCCAGCCCGCCAAGCGGCAGGGAGGGGCGGCCGACGCGGACCGGGTGGCCGTCGATAAGCGCGGACGCTCCCTTGCCCACCTCATTTTGGAAGTTCTCCGAGGCTGGCACCTCGCTGGCCGCCTCCACGATCGCGCGGGCGATCGGGTGCTCGGAGCCGGTCTCCACGCCGGCGGCGAGCCGCAGCACTTCGTCGGCGTCGAAGCCGTCAGCTGCGACGACGTCCGCAACCCCCATCTCGCCCGACGTGATCGTGCCGGTTTTGTCCATGACCACCGTGTCCACCTGGCGGGTGGATTCGAGCACCTCGGGGCCCTTGATTAGCAGCCCCAGCTGGGCGCCGCGGCCGGTGCCCACCAGGATCGCGGTCGGGGTGGCAAGCCCAAGCGCGCACGGGCAGGCGATGATCAGCACCGCCACCGCCGCGGTGAACGCGTGGGCGACACTGTGGCCCACTAGGAGGTGTCCGGCCAGCGTCACCAGCGCAACCAGCACCACCACGGGCACGAAGACCTGCGAGATTTTGTCCACCAGCCGCTCCACCGGCGCCTTGCCGGCCTGCGCGTCGCGCACGAGCTTGCCCATCTGCGCGAGCGTGGTTTCGGCGCCGACGCGGGTGGCCTCCACCACCAGGCGACCGGAGGTGTTCAGCGTCGCGCCGGTGACCGCGGAGCCCTCGGAGACCTCCACCGGCACGGACTCGCCGGTGAGCATGGATTCGTCCACGGCCGAGTGCCCGGACACCACGCGGCCGTCGGTGGCGATCTTCTCGCCGGGCCGCACGATGAATTGGTCGCCCACCGCCACTTGGGCAATCGGCACGCGCACTTCCTTGCCGCCCCGGATCACGGCGGCGTCCTTGGCGCCCATGTCCAAAAGCTCGCGCAGCGCCTCCGAGGACTGCCCCTTCGCCCGCGTTTCAAACCACCTGCCTAGCAGCAGGAACGTAATCACCACGCACACGGACTCGAGGTAGATCTCGTCCATGCCGGCGTGCGACGGGAAGATGGACATCTCCATGACCATCCCCGGCTCGCCCGCGTTGCCGAAAAACAGCGCCCACACGGACCACAGGTACGCCGCGGACGTGCCCAGCGTGATCAGCGTGTCCATCGTCGCCGCGCCGTGCTTCAGGTTCACCCAGGTCGCGCGGTGAAACACGCTGCCCGCGGCGAAAAACACCAGCGTCGCCGCCGCGAACGCCGCCCACTGCCAGTTGGTGAACTGCAGCGCCGGCACCATGCTCACCAGCATCACCGGCAGCGACACCAGCGCCGCCCAAATCGTGGTGCGTTTCAGCTTTTCGGCTTCCTCCAGGCGGGCATCCTCGAGCTTCTCGCTTGTCGACGCCCCCTTGGCCGCCGCTTCACCCCCCACCGCGTCATCAGTCATTTCAAACGCGTCGTACCCGGCGGAGCGCACTTCGTCGATAAGCACCTGCGACGACGTCTTCGCCGGGTCGAAATCGACGGTGGTCGTCTCGGTGGAGAAG
Source organism: Corynebacterium sp. CQ3829_602738 (assembly GCF_054478435.1). NCBI lineage: Bacteria > Bacillati > Actinomycetota > Actinomycetes > Mycobacteriales > Corynebacteriaceae > Corynebacterium > Corynebacterium sp. CQ3829_602738. The sequence goes on along the minus strand of NZ_CM137003.1, from coordinate 2,383,863 downwards.
TTCACCGTGGCGTCCACGCCGTCGAGTTTGTTGAGTTTGCGCTGCACGCGCGAAGAGCACGACGAGCAGGTCATCCCCGTGACGCCCAGCTCGACGTGCTGCAATGCTATCGGGGTTTCAGTCATAACCCCCAGCTTAGGCCCGGGTTAGGCCAGTGTGTAACCGGCCTCTTTCACCGCGGCCGCGATGTCGTCGGTGGAAAAGCCGTCGCCCTCGACGGTGACTTTCCCGGTGGTGTGGTCCGCCTTCACAGCGGTCACGCCCGCGACCTCAGAGATCTCCTCCTGCACGCTCATTTCGCAGTGCCCGCAGGTCATGCCCTCAACGTTGAACTCGCGTTCAGCCATGGTGTGTCCTCCTTATATCTCGATTACGTAGCCGGCGTTTTTCGCCGCCTGCACAATATCTTCGTCAGCGAAGGTGAAGCCGACAACGGTGAGGTGCCCGGCCTCGAGGTCCACATCTACCTCGTGGGTGCCGTCCACCAGCGACAGCTCGTCTTTGAGCGAATCGACCGCGACTTCGTCCTTCGGGCCCGAGATCCGGTACGTCTTCGTCATGGCTGCTGCACGCCTCCTGGTTTCCACTCGTTCCAGCCCGGCTTGGAATAGCTCGGACATTGTTAGGGTTGTACCCGTTGCAATCTCTACAACAATAACCAAAAGCTTTAGGGAGCGTACTTTGAGCACGATCGATGTAACCGATGACACTTTCCAGGACACCGTTACCCAAGACGGCATCGTGTTTGTGGACGCATGGGCGGACTGGTGCGGCCCGTGCAAGCAGTTCGCGCCGACCTACGAGAAGGCCTCTGAAAAGCACACCGATGTCACCTTTGCCAAGCTCGACACCGAGGCCAACCAGCAGGTGGCCAGGGGGTTGGACATCCGGGCGATCCCGACGCTGATGGCGTTCCGCGACGGCATCCTGATTTACCAGAACGCTGGCGCCTTGCCGCCGGCCGCGTTGGACGACCTTATCCAGCAGGTCAAGGACCTGGACATGGATGACGTCCGCCGCCAGATTGCCGAGCAGAACGCCTCCGAGCAGTAGGCCTTTTTATTCAGCGCCCGCGAGACGGGCGCTTTTTTCATGCGTACACTTGCCTAACGACGAACCCCACCACCGGAAGGACACTCCAATGGCGAACCCGTTTAGCAAGGGCTGGAAGTACCTCATGCAGTCGTTCGACACCAAGATCGACCAGAACGCAGACCCGAAGGTGCAGATCCAGCAAGCCGTCGCTGCTGCGAAGGAGCAGCACAAGGCGATCTCCGAGCACGCGGCCAACATCATCGGCAACCGGAACCAGCTGCAGATGAAGATGGAACGCCTGATCAAGTCCCAGGAGGACCTGCAGAACAAGGCGCGCACCGCCCTGCAGGCCGCGCAGAAGGCGGAGGCGGCCGGCGACGCCGAGAAGGCGCAGCAGTTCAACAACGCCGCCGAGGTCATCGCCACCCAGCTGGTGTCCGTGGAGCAGGAGCTCGAGCAGACCAAGCAGGCCTACGCGTCCGCCGACCACGCCGCCAAGGAAGCGCAGCAGAAGCAGCAGCAGTCCGAGGCGCACCTGAAGGAGCAGCTCTCCCAGGTCTCTCAGCTCGAGTCCCAGCTCAACCAGGCCCGCATGCAGGAGCAGACGGCCAAGACCATGGACTCGATGAACCAGTTCAACGACGACAACGTGCCCACCCTCGACGGTGTGCGCGACAAGATTGAGCGCCGCTACGCCAACGCCCTGGGCCAGCAGGAGCTGATGAAGGACTCCATGACCGACCGCATGGCCGAGATCGAGTCCGGCTCCACCGACGCTGCCGCCGCCAGCCGTCTGGACCAGATCCGCGCGTCCATGTCCGGCGAGCTCGAGGCCGGCTCCGGCGCGGGCGCCGGTGACGCGGACCGCCAGCTCGAGGCGGGCTCTGGTGAGGGCGAGGGCTCGCAGGGCGAGGGCGCCGACTCGGCCACCGACTCGGCCGCCGAGCAGAAGCCGTCCGGCAGCTCCCGCCGCGTCGCCGCCGACGCCCCGGAGACCTCCAGCACCGACAACGCCAACAACACCGACGACATCCTCGCCGACGCCGAGAAGTACATGCGCGACGAGGACTAACCGCCTCCAACTAGCAGATCACAAACGGCCGCCTGACAGATTACGGCGGCCGTTTGTGCTGACCTGGGGGTCGAGGGGCCGCCTGACAGATTCCGCCACGAAGTGTCGGCGCCCTCTGGCAAGTTTGTTCACTCGCCGGGAGCGGTTTGGTGAATTAGTTCCACTTGGGCGGTTGAATAATTCAATATCCCCAGGTCGCCAAAAACTCACGGCGGGATAGTTCACAAGCGAGTGAACTATCCCGCAATTGGGTCGGAAAAGGCGCCCCGAGGGCCGAAGCCCCGGAGCGCCGCAACACCTCCAGAACCGCGCTAGCTCTCCCGGCGGATGTTGATGAGTACGCCGCGGATGCCGGAGTGGAACCCGTCGCGGAGGTTCACGCGCTGAGTCTCGGACAGGGTGTACTCGTGCAGGGTTTCGCAGGCGAACTGCAGCAGCGGCCGGTCGATTTCCGGGGGCAGCCCGCCGCCGGACAGGAGGTGGGCGTTGTCGCGCTGTTCGCTGGAGGCGGCGTTTTCAAACCACCAGTTGGCGTACTGCTGGCCCACGTCGTAGGGGGTTTGGAAGCCGGCGGAGGTCCACACTTCTTCGGGAAGCGGCACGTAGCGGGAACGCAGCTTGCGGCGCGGGGCCATCATCGACGGCTTCGGCGCAGGCTTGGGGCCGGGCTTCGGCGCGCTCGCAGGCGCGTCCGTGCTGGTGCCGGCGAGCGACGCGGGCGACGGTTTCGCCCCCTCGGCGGGTGCCGACGGGGCCGGGGCCGACGGGGCCGGCGCCGACGGGCGGTCGGGCTCGCTGGAGACGTTCTGGTTGCCGGGCTTGTTCGACTCGTTGTTGGCCTCCACCTGTGCCTCGGAGGGCTCGTCCATCTCTGGTTCGTCCGGGCGGCGGGTGCGTTGTTGCGAGGTCGGGGTGCCCACGATGTCCGACGGCTTCGGGGCGGCAGGGGCGGCGGGTGCGGCAGCAGGCGCCTGTCCCGGCTTCGGGGCGGACGAAGCACCCGCAGAGGCGGCATCCGAAGTAGCGTCCGAATCCGAGTTGTCCCCCGCAGCGCCGGCGTCCGGCCGGAGCGGGTCGGGGCCCAGCCCTGGAACCGCGGTGGGGCCGTCCGCCTCTTCGAGCGGAGCAGCGTCGTTAAGCGGGCGCTCCCTGATGCTGGGCGGAAGCGGGCCCTCGAGCACCTGGAGACGCATGGCGTCGGCGAAGTCCTCGCGCGGGTCGAGGATGGTGGTGCTGTCACAGGCGTGGCGCAGGGCGGAGGACATGGAGTCCCAGCCGAAGCCGTAGAGGTGCATGCGCGCGCCGCGGCTGGTCACTTCCTCGACGCCGGGGATCATGTCCGCGTCGCCGGAGACCAGCACGAAGTCGGTGAATTTTTCGCTCACGCCGTTGACCACGAGGTCGGCGACGAGGCGGGTGTCCACGCCTTTTTGGGTGCGGCGCTCGCCCCACTCGATGAGTTGGCCGGTGCGCAGTTGCACGCCGTCGCAGGTGCGCAGCGCGCGCTGGTAGCGGTGCGGGCCTGAGTCGGGGATGCCGTCGTACCAGAACTGGCGGTGGATTGGTTGGTTGAGCTGGTCGGTGATCATTTTGCCGAGGGTTGCCACAACCTCCGGCAGGTCAATTTCTAACTGTGCGCGGGCGCCGATTTCCCACGAGTTGTAAAAGCTCGCGAGCAGGTATGACGTGTCGACGAACACAAGTGTGCGTTCAAGCATGGCTCCTAAATTCCGATTCTTTTTCGTTACTAAGTTGCGTTACATGCACCATCTTGCCTGAAAAACCTCAGTCATTCCACGTCGTAGTTGTCACGGTTTCCTGCGAACCCGTTGCGCTCGCCCGGGCCCCATGGTAGTTAGTTAGTTACTCGAGTAACTAACCCATCAACCGGGGGGCAGGGCATGAACACTGACGCAGAGCCGCTCTTCGTGCAGATCGCCAGTTTCGTCGCCGACCTCATCGTCGACGGCACCCTGAAGCCCGGCGAGCAAGCACCGTCGACGAATCAGCTCGCCCAGTTCCATGAAATTAATCCCGCGACGGCGCGCAAGGGGCTTGCATTGCTTGTCGACGATCACGTGCTGGAAAAGCGCCGCGGCCTCGGCATGTTCGTCACCGACGGGGCTCGCGACCGCATCTTGGAAAAGCGCCGCGACGACTTTGCCGGCGACTACGTCGCCCCGCTCATCGACGAAGCGCTGCACCTCGGCTACACCCGCTCCAACCTCCATGACCTGATCGACCGCGTCGCAGAAAGCAGAGGCATGTACCAATGACCATCCACACCCGCGACCTCACCCGCCGCTTCGGCTCCAAGGAGGTGCTCACCGGAGTCGACCTGGATCTGGGCCCCGGCATCCACGGCCTGCTCGGCCGCAATGGCGTGGGAAAATCCACGCTGTTGCGGATCGTCGCCGGCCAGCTGAAGCCCACGTCCGGCACTGTCGAGGTCTTCGGCGTGCGCCCCTTCGACAACGCGTTTGTCATGGACAACACCTGCCTGACCGGCGTTGACACCGCCTATCCGGGCGCATGGTCCGGCGCGGACGTGATCAAGGGCGCGCGCCTGCGCTACCGCACCTGGAACCAGCAGCTTGCCAGCGACCTGACCGCCGACTTCGCCATGGACCAGGCACTGGAAACCCGCTACGAGAAGCTTTCCCGCGGCCAGCGCGCCATGGTCGCCATCGTCATCGGCCTGGCATCCGGCACCGATCTTCTGCTCCTGGACGAGCCCTACGTCGGCCTGGACACCCACAACACCGACGTGTTCTACCGCCACCTGTTGGCCCAGGCCGAGACCGGCCGCACCATTGTCATGGCCACCCACCACATCGATGACGCGGCGAAGGTGCTGGATACGGCGGTGATTCTGGGGCGTGAGGGGGTCGTCGCAAAGCAATGTGCCCCCGAGGATGCCGACAGCTTCGCGGTGGCTGGAGGGGAGCTTTTGCCTATCGACGCCGCTTCGCGCCATGCCCGCCCCGCCCACTTCGACGACCTCATCGAGCACTACCTGGAGGTGTACTGATGAACACGACCCTGCTCGGATTCTTCCGTCACCAGTTCGTCGCCCCCTCGCTGTATAGGCTGCTGTGGATGGTGCCGCTGGCGGTGATGTTCGGCCTCGGCGCGGCGATTACGGACCATCCGCTTACTGCGGTGATGACACCTGCGATGGTGACCCTGTTTGTGATTGGTGCGCTGTCGATGGAGGAGACGGCGTACATGGCGTACGGGATGCCCCGGGCCTGGCGGCTGCGCCTGACTGCGATGGCCGTGGTGCCCGCGGTTGTGTTGGGTGCGGTTGTTGCGCTGCTGCTGCGACCCGATTGGGTTGGCGTGCTGGGCGCCCTGGGTGCGCTGGCGATCGGTCTGCTTATGGGGCAGCGCTTTGTCACCGGCGAAGTGCCGGAAGGGCGCGAACGCGTTCGCGGGCGCCTGGGGTCTGGCGGCTTCCTTGTCGAGTTGGTGTGGAAACCGCAGCTGCTGTGGGCTTTGGGTATCGCGGCGGCGCACTGCGTGACGCTGTACCTGGCCAGCTTCATCGGTAGTGAGCCTTTGAGGATCTGGATCGGGGCGTTGCCGCTGCTGGTGTGGTACGGCATGTATTGCATACACGGCTCAGGGATCGGCGGCCCGGACGTCGGCGCTAGCTATGGCGTGCCGCGGCGGCGCTGGCTTGCGGTGTCGCTGGCGGCCTCGGTGGTGTCGGTGCTGGTTTACCTGTTGATTGTTGGCTTTGTCTCGCACTTGAGCTGGGCCGCGGTTGCGGTCGGGGCCGCGGGCGCGTTCGCCTGCGCGGTGCTGGGGTCGGCGATGAAGGTGCGACGCAGCGGTATGGGGCTGCTGCCGGCGATGTTCCTAGCCATCCCGGTCTCGCGGACTGCGGACGTGTCGTCCTTCATGGACGGGGAGGCCTTGTACTGCCTGGTGGTCTCCGGGGTTTTCCTGCTCATCGGTGTTGGCATGCACGCCGCGTTCTTGGGTGGCTATATGAACCCGAAACAAGCACGTAAGAATGTGTAGAAAATAGGCTGTGCGCTGCGGGTTTGTGTTGTGTGTGGGGTGTGTGTAACTTATATCGAGTCAGCGAGACCGACAACGCCCCGCTGGAAGGTGAGATTCTTTCCGGTTTGTGTGGCGGGCAGGAAAACAATCGCTGGCAGATTCCAAAGTCACTTGAGGCTGGCTCACTGTTGTGTGGGTTGGTTTGGGTGTGCTGGTGTTGTTTGAGAACTCGATAGTGTGCCAATGTACTTTTGTTGCGTGGGTGTGTTTGCCTGCCTTGTTTTGTGCACTGTGTGGTGTGTGCCTTTTTGTGGGTGTGTGCCGGTGGTGGCGTGGTTGAATTCCAATGACTAATCGCGTCATCTGTTTGGTTCATAGTGTGCGTGGGGTGTGGTTGAACATGTTTCACGTATATTTTTTGGCCGACCCCCTTTGTTTTGACCCCGTCGGGTTGGGGGTTGGTTGTTTGAACCTTTGTAATTTTTGGATTTTGCCAGTCCAGCATTTTGTGTTGGTTGGTTTGTTTTTGGTTGGGTTTGGGCTTTTCACGGCCTGTTTCTGCTGAAACTGTTTTTGTGGAGAGTTTGATCCTGGCTCAGGATGAACGCTGGCGGCGTGCTTAACACATGCAAGTCGAACGGAAAGGCTCCTGCTTGCAGGGGTACTCGAGTGGCGAACGGGTGAGTAACACGTGGGTGATCTGCCCTGCACTTCGGGATAAGCCTGGGAAACTGGGTCTAATACCGGATAGGACGATGGTTTGGATGCCATTGTGGAAAGTTTTTTCGGTGTGGGATGAGCTCGCGGCCTATCAGCTTGTTGGTGGGGTAATGGCCTACCAAGGCGTCGACGGGTAGCCGGCCTGAGAGGGTGTACGGCCACATTGGGACTGAGATACGGCCCAGACTCCTACGGGAGGCAGCAGTGGGGAATATTGCACAATGGGCGCAAGCCTGATGCAGCGACGCCGCGTGGGGGATGACGGCCTTCGGGTTGTAAACTCCTTTCGCTAGGGACGAAGCGCAAGTGACGGTACCTGGAGAAGAAGCACCGGCTAACTACGTGCCAGCAGCCGCGGTAATACGTAGGGTGCGAGCGTTGTCCGGAATTACTGGGCGTAAAGAGCTCGTAGGTGGTTTGTCGCGTCGTTTGTGTAAGCCCGCAGCTTAACTGCGGGACTGCAGGCGATACGGGCATAACTTGAGTGCTGTAGGGGAGACTGGAATTCCTGGTGTAGCGGTGGAATGCGCAGATATCAGGAGGAACACCGATGGCGAAGGCAGGTCTCTGGGCAGTAACTGACGCTGAGGAGCGAAAGCATGGGTAGCGAACAGGATTAGATACCCTGGTAGTCCATGCCGTAAACGGTGGGCGCTAGGTGTGAGTCCCTTCCACGGGGTTCGTGCCGTAGCTAACGCATTAAGCGCCCCGCCTGGGGAGTACGGCCGCAAGGCTAAAACTCAAAGGAATTGACGGGGGCCCGCACAAGCGGCGGAGCATGTGGATTAATTCGATGCAACGCGAAGAACCTTACCTGGGCTTGACATACACCAGACCGGGCCAGAGATGGTCTTTCCCTTTGTGGTTGGTGTACAGGTGGTGCATGGTTGTCGTCAGCTCGTGTCGTGAGATGTTGGGTTAAGTCCCGCAACGAGCGCAACCCTTGTCTTATGTTGCCAGCACGTTATGGTGGGGACTCGTGAGAGACTGCCGGGGTTAACTCGGAGGAAGGTGGGGATGACGTCAAATCATCATGCCCCTTATGTCCAGGGCTTCACACATGCTACAATGGTCGGTACAACGCGTCTGCGAGCCTGTGAGGGTGAGCTAATCGCTGTAAAGCCGGTCGTAGTTCGGATTGGGGTCTGCAACTCGACCCCATGAAGTCGGAGTCGCTAGTAATCGCAGATCAGCAACGCTGCGGTGAATACGTTCCCGGGCCTTGTACACACCGCCCGTCACGTCATGAAAGTTGGTAACACCCGAAGCCAGTGGCCTGTCATGGGAGCTGTCGAAGGTGGGATCGGCGATTGGGACGAAGTCGTAACAAGGTAGCCGTACCGGAAGGTGCGGCTGGATCACCTCCTTTCTAAGGAGCTTTTATTTGTGTGCCCACAGTTGTGGGTGTTGTTTTGTGTGGTTGAGTCGCCGAGTGTGCGACTGCCACGAAAGTATTTTGCCGGGTGGAGACACACCTGAAGGTCATGGTGGCACCGTCTGGATGGTGGTGCGGCTGGGCTGAGAAGGGGTTGTGCTCACATGGTGCCTGGTTGGTGGTCACACCGGTTTGCGTGACAAAAGAGTATGCGTTGGTGCACTGTTGGGTGTCTGGGGCAGCACAAGGTTGTTCCTGTTGGGCTCTCATGTGGGCTGGCCACGTTGGTTGTGGTTGGTTGTGTGTGGGGGTTGTGTTGTGTGAGAACTGTATAGTGGACGCGAGTATCTTTCTTTTTTGTGTTTTGGTGTTTGTACCTTGATTGTTTGTGTGTCCGTGTGTTTTGTTACGGGCGTATGGTGGATGCCTTGGCATGCTGAGCCGATGAAGGACGTGTGAGGCTGCGTTATGCCTCGGGGAGTTGCCAACAAAGCGTTGATCCGAGGATGTCCGAATGGGGAAACCCAGCACCAGTTGTGTGGTGTTACCCGCAGGTGAATACATAGTCTGTGTGGGGGTTGACGCGGGGAAGTGAAACATCTCAGTACCCGTAGGAGAAGAAAACAATTGTGATTCCGTGTGTAGTGGCGAGCGATAGCGGATGAGGCTAAACCGTGTGCGTGTGATACCTGGCAGGGGTTGCGTGTGCGGTGTTGTGGGGCGCAAATGGTGCAGGCTGTCAACTGCACGCGCAATGCATATACATCAGCGGAAGCATCTGGGATGGTGCGCCGGAGTAGGTGAAAAGTCCTGTACGTGAAGGTGTGTGTGGTTGTGTTGTTTGTGTTTTTCCCCGAGTAGCAGCGGGCTCGTGGAATCTGCTGTGAATCTGCCGGGACCACCCGGTAAGCCTAAATACTCAGTGTGACCGATAGTGAATTAAGTACCGTGAGGGAATGGTGAAAAGTACCCCGGGAGGGGAGTGAAAGAGTTCCTGAAACCATGCGCTTACAATCCGTCAGAGCACCGTTTGTGTGTGATGGCGTGCCTTTTGAAGAATGAGCCTGCGAGTCAGCGGCATGTCGCGAGGTTAACCCGATTGTGGGGTAGTCGTAGCGAAAGCGAATCCGAATAGGGTGGCAAGTGGCATGTCCTGGACCCGAAGCGGGGTGATCTACCCATGGCCAGTGTGAAGCAGCTGTAAGAGGTTGTGGAGGCGCGAACCCACTTAGGTTGAAAACTGAGGGGATGAGCTGTGGGTAGGGGTGAAAGGCCAATCAAACTCCGTGATAGCTGGTTCTCCCCGAAATGCATTTAGGTGCAGCGTGATGTGAGCTTGCCGGAGGTAGAGCTACTGGTTGGTTGAGCGGGACTATCATCTTAGCGACGTCAGCCAAACTCCGAATACCGGTGAAGTGGTGCATTGCAGTGAGACTGTGGGGGATAAGCTTCATAGTCGAGAGGGAAACAGCCCAGATCGCCGGTTAAGGCCCCTAAGGGTGTGCTAAGTGGAAAAGGATGTGGGATCGCGAAGACAGCCAGGAGGTTGGCTTAGAAGCAGCCATCCTTGAAAGAGTGCGTAATAGCTCACTGGTCGAGTGGTTCCGCGCCGACAATGTAGTGGGGCTCAAGCACACCGCCGAAGCCGCGGCAACAGTTTTCTGTTGGGTAGGGGAGCGTCGTGTGTGGGGTGAAGCCGTACCGGAAGGAGCGGTGGACTGCATGCGAGTGAGAATGCAGGCATGAGTAACGAATGGCAAGTGAGAATCTTGCCCGCCGGATGACTAAGGGTTCCTGGGTCAAGTTCGTCTTCCCAGGGTGAGTCGGGTCCTAAGGCGAGGCCGACAGGCGTAGTCGATGGTTAACGGGTTGATATTCCCGTACCCGTATATGCGCGCCCAGTATCGAAGCGGTGATACTAACCACCCTGACCCGCCGACCGTTGCCATCCTTTTAGGATGGTTGGTTGGCGGTGATGCGTGGGGCCTGATCCGTTGTAGGTCAGTGATGGGGTGACGCAGTGAGGTAGCCGAGCCGCTGATTGGATTGCGGTGCAAGCGTGTGGCACGACACCATGGTAAATCCTGGTGTTTTTTGTGTGAGGCGTGATGCGTAGCCCATAGTTGGGTGATGTTGGTGATCCTGGACTGCCGAGAAAAGCCTCTAGCGATGTGCGTATACGGCCCGTACCCATAACCGACACAGGTGGTCAGGTAGAAAATACTCAGGCGAGCGGGTGAACTGTGGTTAAGGAACTCGGCAAAATGCCCCCGTAACTTCGGGAGAAGGGGGACCTGCACTAGTCAAGCACTTCACGTGCGGCAGCTGGTGTGGGTCGCAGAGAAGAGAGGGGAGCGACTGTTTATCAAAAACACAGGTCCGTGCGAAGACGGTTAAGTTGATGTATACGGACTGACGCCTGCCCGGTGCTGGAAGGTTAAGAGGACCTGTTAGGACGTCATGTCCGAAGCGGAGAATTTAAGCCCCAGTAAACGGCGGTGGTAACTATAACCATCCTAAGGTAGCGAAATTCCTTGTCGGGTAAGTTCCGACCTGCACGAATGGCGTAACGACTCCCCTGCTGTCTCAACCACAGGCCCGGTGAAATTGCAGTACGAGTAAAGATGCTCGTTTCGCGCGGCAGGACGAAAAGACCCCGGGACCTTCACTATAGCTTGGTATTGGCATTCGGTGCGGTTTGTGTAGGATAGGTGGGAGACTGTGAAGCATGCACGCCAGTGTGTGTGGAGTCGTTGTTGAAATACCACTCTGACCGTAGTGGATATCTAACCTTGGCCCATGATCTGGGTTGGGGACAGTGCCTGGTGGGTAGTTTAACTGGGGCGGTTGCCTCCCAAAATGTAACGGAGGCGCCCAAAGGTTCCCTCAGCCTGGTTGGCAATCAGGTGTTCAGAGTGTAAGTGCACAAGGGAGCTTGACTGCGAGACTGACTAGTCGAGCAGGGACGAAAGTCGGGACTAGTGATCCGGCACCTACTTGTGGATGTGGTGTCGCTCAACGGATAAAAGGTACCCCGGGGATAACAGGCTGATCTTCCCCAAGAGTCCATATCGACGGGATGGTTTGGCACCTCGATGTCGGCTCGTCGCATCCTGGGGCTGGAGTAGGTCCCAAGGGTTGGGCTGTTCGCCCATTAAAGCGGCACGCGAGCTGGGTTCAGAACGTCGTGAGACAGTTCGGTCTCTATCCGCCGCGCGCGTTGAAACTTGAAGAAGGCTGTCCCTAGTACGAGAGGACCGGGACGGACGTACCTCTAGTGTGCCAGTTGTTCCGCCAGGAGCACGGCTGGTTGGCTACGTACGGGAGGGATAACCGCTGAAAGCATCTAAGCGGGAAGCCTGTTTTAAGATGAGGTTTCATTTGAGGTTCCCAGAAGACGACTGGGTTGATAGGCCGGACCTGGAAGCACAGTAATGTGTGGAGGCGACCGGTACTAATACACCAATAAACACACTTCGCCACACACCAATCACATGGGTGTGAACACCGCGAAACAACACAACAAAGCAAAACACTTGCGTCCACTGTGCAGTCACTGACACAACACACCAACACCACACACGGTGTTGGCCGAAAATTCAATTGCATACTGCTGACATGATCAGCCGTACACGCCCCAAAAGGTGTGTCGGTGGTTGATGGCGGCGGGGAAACGCCCGGTCCCATTCCGAACCCGGAAGCTAAGCCCGCCCGCGCCGATGGTACTGCCCCCGGGAGGGAGTGGGAGAGTAGGTTACCGCCGACCCAACAACTTCACACACAGCACCCGCCACACAAACCCCCATGGTTTGTGCGGCGGGTGCCTTTGCTTTTGTCATGCCCGAACCTTTACAGGTGCCGGCTGGTGGGGTGGCCTACACAGCTGTCCGCATTGCGGACACCCACACCCGCACCAACGATGGGTGCACACCCAGGGTGTGTAAAACTCGGCGACATCGCCACCTGCCCTTTGCCGCGACCAGCACAAACACACCTCGATCGGACGACTTTTACAGGTTGCGTCCCTTAGTGTGGTGTAACGCTTGCTGATGGTGGGCCCTGCGAAATAGTGGGGCGGCCACCGTCGGTAACCTTTCGACTCAACTACCACATCTCACCAAAAGGCACATGACGATGACCGCTGCACCACATTCTATCGACCCTGCAACCTACCTGGATGATCTGCTCGCCCAAGCCTCCCCGGATCTGATGCGGCAGATGCTGCAAGGGTTTATCAACCAGATCCTCTCCGCCCAGGCCGACACCGTCTGCGGCGCCGAATACGGCGTCGCTTCTGAACAGCGGGTCAACCACCGCAACGGGTACCGCCACCGCGAGCTCGACACCCGTGTCGGCACGATCGATGTGGCAGTACCGAAGCTGCGCCACGGCGCGTTCTTCCCGGACTGGCTGTTAGAACGCCGTTCGCGTGCGGAACGCGCACTATCAACGGTGATTGCCACGTGCTACCTCAAGGGGGTCTCCACCCGCAGAATGAACGACCTCGTTGCCACGCTGGGGATTAACAACCTGTCGAAATCGCAAGTCTCACGCATGGCGGAAGAACTCGACGAGATGGTCGCCGATTTCAAAAACCGCCCACTCGATCCCGGCGGCTACGCCTACTTGTCGTGCGACGCGTTGACGATCAAAGTGCGCGAAGGCGGCCGTGTGGTCAAATGCTCCGTGCTGCTAGCTACCGGGGTCAACGCCGACGGGTATCGCGAAATGCTCGGCATGCACGTCGCCACGGCCGAGTCGAATGCCTCCTGGAAGGGCTTCTTCCAGGACCTGAAAGCCCGGGGACTGACCGGCGTCTTCCTAATCACCAGTGACGCCCACGAAGGTATTCAGCACGCGATATCTGAAGTGCTGCCCGATGCGTCGTGGCAGCGCTGCCGCACCCATTTCGCGAAGAACCTCTACGAGAAAGTCCCCAAGACCCAGTGGCCGATGGTTTCAGCAATGTTCCAGACCATCTTCCAGCAACCTGACGCTGATTCCACCTGGGCCCAAGCCCGCGAAGTGGTCGATCTATTAGAACCGAAATTCCCACAAGTTTCGGCGTATCTGGAGGAATCCCTCGATGAAGTGCTGGCGTTTACCGCAGCGCCGAAACCGGTCTGGACAAAGGTGTGGTCGAACAACCCCACCGAGCGGTTAAACAGAGAAATCCGCCGGCGCACCGACGTTGTGGGCATCTTCCCGAATCGGGAATCGATCATCCGGCTTGTCGGGGCGGTTCTTGCCGAGCAGCACGACGATTGGATCCAGCAAAAACGCTACATGTCACTATCCGCACTCGAACAAACCAAACACCTCATGCACCGCACAGGAGACGACCATGGTGACCACCACCAGCTAACCGCCTAACCAAACACCGAACTTCATACCGAGCCGAAAGCACCAACGGCTACACCACTACACGGGACTTGACCCAGACACCATCCCGCGGGGAGGAGCTCCGCACGGTGCAGGGCGTGCTTGAGAACGCCTTGAGCTTGATCCTGCGCTACCCGGCGGAGCTGACCGTGGCGGGCCGAACGGATGCGGGGGTGCACGCCTCCGGTCAAGTGGCGCATGCGGATATCCCAGTGGCATCGCTGGACCAGCGGTCGATTGAGGGGGATCCGGGGCGGTTGGTGCGTCGATTAGCGAAAATGCTTGAGCCTGATGTGCGTGTTTCGGCTGTGTCCGCCGCGCCCGACGGCTTCGACGCGCGTTTCTCCGCGTTGACGCGCACGTACCGCTACCGGGTGACCACCGCGGACGGCGGGGCATTGCCTCTGCGCGTGCGCGACACCGCCGTGTGGCCGAAGAAAGTGGACCTCGACGCCGCGCAGCAGTTCGCGAATGCGGTGGTGGGGCTGCATGATTTCGCCGCATTCTGCAAAGCGCGCCCGCACGCCACCACGATCCGGAAAGTCCACTCCTTCGAATGGCGTGACATCTCCACCGACGAGGAACCGGAACTCTACGAGGCGGTCATTGTCGCCGATGCGTTCTGTTGGCACATGGTCCGCGCGCTCGTGGCGACCTGTCTCGACGTCGGTTCCGGCAAGCGTGACGACGACTGGGCTGCCGCACTGCTGGGGGCGAAGGAGCGCTCGCCGGCGGTGCGCCTGGCACCCGCAAACGGGTTGACCTTGATGCGCATTGACTATCCGGCGGACGACGAACTCGCAGCTCGTGCGACGGTGACGCGCGACCGGCGCGACGCTTCGGAGGTGCACTCCGAGTCACCCCGTGCAACGGAATAAACTGCTTGGGCAGGAATCGTCCGAAAGAGTTGCCCGGAGGTAGAACGCATGGATGCAGTCGGCGCCGTGTGGCTGGCCATCGCTGTGTTCACCCTGCCGGGACTCATCTTCGCGTGGGTCGCGGGCGCGAAACTGCCCGCTGCCGCTGCGGCATCCTTGCCCGCGACCTTCGGCATCGTCGGGCTGGGCAGCTGGCTGTACGGCGCGATGGGAATCCGCTTCGGGTGGCCGTCCTTCATCGTGTTCTTAGTGCTCATGCTGTGCCTGGCGGCCGGGTGGCGCTACGCATTCGCGCGACGGGCGAAAAAGCGCGCCGCGAAGAACTGGGTGCGCGCCCTGTGGCCGGGTGACTGGCGGCGCGGCAGCATCGCCGACCCGTCGTGGGTGCTCCCCGGCGCCGGTGTTGTGGCCGGCGTGTGGATGCTGATCGCGAAACAGCTCGAACTCCAGTCGAAGGTGCCTGGCCAGCTGAACAATATTGTCCAGGGCTGGGACATCCAATGGCACGTCAATGCCGTGCGTTTCATCATGGAAGAAGGCATCGCCTCACCCACCCGGATGGGCGAGCTGCAGAACCCTGAAACGCACATCGACCTGTTCTACCCGTCCGCGTTCCACGCCGCGACCGCGCTGTTCGCCAAAGCTGGCGGCCTCGCCCCTGTGGAGGCAGTGAACTTGGCATCGATCGTTCTCCCGAGTCTCGCCCTGCCCGCCGGCGCCGCGGGACTGGCATGGGCGATGGCGCGCGGCCACGGCATGGTCGCGCAGATCGCCGCGGGCTTGGCCGCCATCGGTGTGTACGCGGCTCCGGTCTTGGTATGGATCGGCGATTTTGTGGGCATGCGCCCCTACATCGTCGCGATCGGCCTGTCCGGCCTCGTCATCGCACTGTTCCACCAGGTGCCGCGTTACCGGGCACTGGCCCTGCCGACGCTGTTCGCCTTCCTGGGCATGATGCAGGTCCACCCGTCGGCCGTACTCGTGGTGGTGCTCGCCGTCCTGCTGTACTGGGCGACGTACCTGGTGTGGCGCCCGGACCGCTCGCGCGTCGGCGATGTCCTCTGGTTGGCCATCCCGGCGCTTGGCGCGACGGTGGCGTTCCTCCCGCAGCTGCTCGCCGGCCAGGCTCAGTCGGGGGAAGTGAACACCTGGGACGCGCGTGAGAATGTCACCGCTGAGGAGGCCTGGGACAAGGCGTTCATGATGGAGACCCGCCACGTGGGCGAGTTCTTCCCCGATTTCGACCCCACCATCTTGCTGTGGCTCGCCGGTTTCGGTGCCATCGCCATGGTGGTGTGGCGAGGGCAGGTCTGGGCGCCGGTGTTCTACGGGATCATGGTGGCCACCACCGCGCACGCGCTGCACCCGTTCGACGGGATGTGGGAACCGCTTTTGACCATGCTGGGCGCGCCGCACTACAACTCGGCGCACCGCATCGTCACCGTTGTGGCGCTGACCGTCATCGCCGGTGCTGCCGTCGGTGCGGCCGTGATCATCCGCGTCTTCACGCTCGCGCCCATCGCCGCCCGCTACGGCACCCGCCCGTGGGTGTGGGGCACCTCGCTCGCATCAGCCGTGCTCGCTGCGCTGACCGGGTGGGGTGCTGGCGCCTGGGCGACCACCGTCGCCGTCGACGGCGCCGAAATGTCATTCGACGCCTCCCGCCTCAACGACCGCATGGTCGACGACGACCAGATGACCGCCTATGCGTGGCTCGGCTCCCGACCGGAAGCGCAGGAGGGGCTCGTTATGGGTGAATCCACCGACGGCTACTCCTGGGCCTATGCCATCAACGGCGTCCCCACCGTCGCCCGCCACTACCTGTGGCCCAACGGCGGGATGGGCGTCGACTCGAACCTGCTCGCCGACCGCGCCGGCCAGCTCGGCGCCGGTGAACGCGGCCGACCGAACGAGAAATCGCCCGCCGACGACGCCGCTGCCGACCTGGGCGTCCGCTTCATCGTCTCCTCCGGCAACACCTTTTGGCCCGGGCCCAAGAACTGGCAGGTGGACAAGGCCCTGTGGACCACCCCCGGCGTCACGCCCGTCTACCAGCGCGGCCGCGTGACCATCTTCGCCGTCAACGCGCAGCTCACCCCAGCTGAGATCAAGGAACTCCAGCGCGACGCCGTCGCCAACGGCGGCTCCACCGAACTGCCTGAGCTGACTCCGACGAGTGAGGAGCTGGCGGCCGCGGACGTCGAATAGCGTTGCGCATTTCAGTGCGCATTTTCGGGTTGAAGCCCGCCCCGCATGCGCTTAGCGTCGTTTAAAGAAGCCATTGCTAATCGACGGGGGGCGTCCACATGGCTCAGCACACTCATGCCATTTCGGGGGAGACAAAGCAGGCGCGCAGGCTGTTGCCGACGACGCGTTCACAGGTGTCCGGGCACCGTTTCATGCGCCGGCGCGTGGAGCACGGGCTCATCTACGGGGATATCCGGATGATTCATGATCCGTTGGCGGCGAGGCGGCGTTCGGCGATCTTCGGGATTGTCGCGGTGGCGCTCATCGCGGCGGGTTCAGGGCTGTTCGCGTGGTTGCGGCCGAATCCGGATCCGGGCGCGGCGGCGATTCTGCGGGCCAACGACGGGGCGATGTACGTGCGGGTCGGGGAGGTGGTGCACCCGGTGACGAACCTGACGTCGGCACGTCTGATCGCAGGCAGCGCGGAGGAGCCGCAGCGCGTGGGGGAGGAGCGGCTCACCGAGATGCCGCGCGGTGTGCCGTTGGGCATCGCCACGGCGCCGGCGATGTTCGCGCCGGGCGACGCGGAGGATGCTGCGTGGTCGGCGTGCGAGGGGCAGGAGCGTGTCACGGTTGTCGCCGGGGAACCGGTGCAGCAGCTCGCCGACGGTCAGGCTGTCGCGGTAACCCAGGGCGGGACCGAGTGGATGCTCACCAATGAGGGGCGCGCAAAACTTCCGTCAGACAGCGATGCACAGGGCAGGCTGATCCGACGCGCCCTGGGCATCGACGCGCGGGTCGTCCGCGCAGACATCAGCGCGCCGGTGCTGTCCGCGATCCGCGAACTTCCGCCGGTCCGCCTGCCGCACCCATTGCCGCGCCTGTTGCTCGCCGACGGCACCGATGAAGCATGGGCTGTCACACAGCACGGCGGCATTCAGCCCGTTTCGGAATTGCAGAAGCAGTTGCTTATCGACGCCGCCGCCCCCACCTCAACCTCTTCCCCCTCCCAGATCGCCGCGTATCCGGATGCCCAAGTCCCGCTAGATATCGCCGTTCCGGAGAAAGCGCCGGAGTGGGTTGATCCACAAGGATCGGCCGTGTGCGTGACGGAGTCAGGCTCTGTTGCACTCGTTGCCCCAGATTCGGATGTCTTGACCGCAGGATCGGTCGAGCTGTCCGGTGATAGCCCCGCGACCCATTTCGTCGGCTTAGCCTCCGGTGCTGTCGGCGTCGACACCGGTGCCGGCTACCACGTTGTGTCCGCTTCAGGTCAGCGCCATCTGGTGGATACCAGGGACAACCTCGATGTCGTCGGCGCACTGCACGTGGACACCGTTCCGTGGAGCATCCTCAGCCTCCTGCCCGAAGGCCCGGACCTCACACGCGAGGCAGCGCTGACCGCGACCTACTGATAGCGCTGCCGCGCCAGCCAATCTGGTCTCGGCGCTCCACCCTCGCGGCGAGTTTTAACCGTGGTGAATGGAGCGATGCCGGGGCCGGCCCTGGAGGAGTATCCGTCGAAAAGCGCCCACTGCGACAGCAAGGGCGGCGACGAGCACGACGCTTGCCACCGTGAAACTGCTTCGGTGTGGGGCAGCGGAATCAATGGTCTCAATTGGGCGTGCACGCAGCGGTGTGGTGTCGGCTCTCTGCTCGCGTTCGACGAATGAGACAGCCCGCAGCGGGTCGACGGCCCCTCCCTGCGGTTCCGCGGAGGCGGTGATCATGATAGTCAGTGCAGCTAATCAGGCGGCTTCAAAGGCATTCGGCGAGCGGTAGCCGGACCATGAGTGCAAACGTTTCGTGTTGTACCGGGTGCACCACCGAAACACATCCCGGCGGCACACCAGCTGACTTGGAAAAACAGGCTCATCCTGAAGGACTTCCCGCTTCAGTGACGCGTTGAACGACTCCGCCAACGAGTTATCCGCACTCGTCCCGATCGCTCCCATCGACTGGGTGACGCCGAACTACTCACACAACCTCCGGTACTGCTCAGAGGTATAAACACTGCCGTGATCCGAGTGGAAAATCGCCCCATTCAGGTCTCCTCGTACCTTCCAGGCCATCGTCGGGGCTTCGGATGATAATCCGCATATCTGTGGGGTATTTGTCGAGGTTAATGCCCAGTGCTTCCCCGGCCCAGGATCGCATCCGGGAAGTGATGTCTGCGACATAAGCGTCCGTGGTGTCGCTGACCGTACCGCCCGCGCGGATGATGCCTTGTTTGATGCCCTCGCCGAGCGTGGAGGCGATGTCGCCGATCTGCCAGGTCACCGGCAACCCCACCGAATACGCCAGGCCTTGTTGGTTGAGGTGTCCCAGAAAGGCCTGGGATCCGCCGGCGGAATCCGTGCGTATCAGCAAACGCTTCCCCCACTCCTGACCATCGACGCGGTTGGGGATCGCGGCCAAGGCCTGGTCGAGGACGTCCTTGTGGTCGTCGGCGGTATTCGAGCCGACGTTGTCCGGACGCAGCAGGACGGCTGCGGGTTCACCGGTCAGCCCGTCGCCGTGGTCGATGATCGCGCACAGCGGGTGGAACCCGTAGTGCTTCTTCCAGGTCGGGGCCGCTTTTTCCTTGTCTGAGTGGGCGAGGATTTCCGTCGCGTCCAGGTCCAGAACCAACGGAGCATCGGTGCTGGCCGCGGCGGCGGGGTTGCGGGCACCGCAGGCGGTCCAGTCCGCGGTACGGGCTGTTTTCATGCCGGCCAGCACCGCGGTTGTGCCGGCACCGGCAGCTTCGTCGTCGTGGTCGGCGAGTTCCTTGCGGCGGCGGTGCACCGTGGAGTGCGACGGCACCTGGTCGACCAGGCCGGTGGCCACCAACGGGCCCAGGAGATCAACATCGCCTGCGTCGTCCCCGCTGAGGGCCAGTGCCAGGGCCAGTGCGGTCATGGTGTGCAGCAGGTTCGGGTTCTGTCACTCGGCCAGTTCCACGTCGATGGCATCGGCGACTTTGACGGCGTCGGCGGTGGCGGCCAATAACATGAGTCCGGCGTTCGAGCACAGTTGAGCAGGAGCGGGGTACCGACATGGAAGCTGGTAGTCTTCACCCTGAAGGTGATCCCTTCGAGCAGGCAAATTGTGACATCAACAACTACTAATTTGCCTGGTCAATGGTCACTTTCCTTGGATCTTCACCACGTGTCAGTCGGCTTCCCGTGAAAACACCGGGTTACCTTCTCGAATATGTTGACCGACAGTGAACGACTCCTCATTTTTTAACGCAGAAGTTGACGTGACCACCCGAGGTATTGCGGACTTTTGTCCGGAACGTCCTCTTCCGCCCCCTGAATGGGGCTGACCTGCACTAATACTACTTTTGGGGGATCGACGTGAGCGTTGGCCCGGGTGATGGGGTCCGCTCAGCGCCACTCCGACATCGCGTCATCGCGCAGGAAACGGCCCGTGGCCGCCACCGCCGGTCCCGAGGACTCCGCCCCGGCGACGAAGGTGCAGAACGCCAGGTCACCCTTGATGCCGGCGAACCAGCCGTGGGCGGGCCGGTTGCCCCCGACCTCCGCGGTCCCGGTCTTGCCGCCGAGACCGTGGATGTCGCTCAGGCTGGCGGCGGTCCCGGAGTCCACCGTCTCCGCCATCATCGCGCGCAGGGCCCGCACTGTCGCCGGGTCGAGCGGCTCGGGGTCCTGATCGGCGGTGGTCTCCTCACCCTGGATCAGGGTCGGCAGCACCATCCGGCCGTTGTTGCCCAGGGAGGCCTCCATGACGGCCAGCCCGAAGGGGGAGGAGAGGACCTCGCCCTGGCCGATGGCGGCCTCCACCCGGGCCGCGCCGGGCTCGGTGACGGGGACGGAGCCGGTCACCGAGTTCATGCCGGGCGCGGTGAAGTCCACGCCCAGTCCGAGACGCGCCGCCGTGTTCCTCATGTCGTCCGGCTCCAGATCCTGGGAGATGAAACCCTGGGTGGTGTTGCAGGACTGGGCGAAGGCCTGCGTCATGGAGACGTCCCCGAGGGCGAAGTTGCCGTCGTTGGGGATGACGCGGCCATCGATCTCCGCGGTGGCGGGGCAGGCGACGGTGGAGTCGGGTACCACGGTGCCGCGTTCGAGGGCGGCGGCGGTGGTCACCGTCTTGAAGGTGGAGCCGGGCGGGTACAGCCCGCTCAGCGAGACGGGGCCGAGGGCGTCGGCGGCGTCGTTCTGCGCGACGGCGATAACCCCGCCGGTGGAGGCGCTGAGGGCGACGATCGCCGCGGGCTGCTCGATCGGCTCCAGGGCCCGCTTCGCGGCCGTCTGCACCCCGAGGTCCATCGTGGTGCGCACGGGTTCGCTCTCCTCCGGTTCCACCTGCCCCAGGATGGTCGTGCCGGTGGGGGAGGTGGCCTGGAGGGTCCAGCCGGCGTCGGCCGTGATCTTCTCCGACCAGTAGTCGCGCAGGCCGCCGTCCACCGGGGAGGCAGTGTCCCGGGTGGGGCCGAGCATGCGGCCCTCCTCCCGCAGGTCCAGTCCCTTGATCGCCCGCAGGGCGTCCCCTATCACGGCGAAGTCCCGCTCTCGGAGGGTGAACAGCCCCACCGGGGAGCCGTCCCCGGACTCGATCTGGGCGGTGACGGATTCGGCGGTGGAGGTCGGCACGACCGGGCGGACGGCGGCGGCGATCTCCCCGGCCCGCGGGATCAGCTCCGGGCCCGCGGAGACGACGGTGACAGGTGTCCAGGACAGGATGTCGGTGCCGTTGCGGTCGGTCACCGGCAGAGTGAAGGTCTTGTCGTCGGAGTAGAGGAAGCGGCTGTCCCCGTTCAGCTCCGTGGAGAAGATCCGCTTGTCCCAGGTGATGAGGTCGCTGTCCTGTTCGGAGAGGGTGATCGTCCCGGTGGTAGTGGACTCATCGCCATTCGGGACGGTCCAGGTGGCGGTGATCTCGGTGGCGCCGTCCTCCTCGCCGCCGGCGTCCAGTTCCACGCTGGTCCCGCCGATGCCCGCGCGCAGCTGCTCCAGGTCGGCTGCGGCCCGGGCGGGATCGTCGCTGAGTGTGGCGGCACCGGCGTCGTCACCGGCGTTGAAGGCGGCGACGAACTCGTCCACCGCGTCCCGGAACCAGGGCACGGTGCAGGAGGAGAGCGCGAGCGCCGTAGCGGCGAGCAGGGCGGAGACACGGACAGTGGTGCGGGTGGTCATGCCGGATGAGATTAGGCCCACGGGCTCACCGCTACCACGTTCCCGCACGACTTCCGGCCAGTCGGGAGACGAATATCGCCTGTTCGGCGGGGAGTTCTCCGGTGGGAAATCTCAGCGCGACATGCGCAGTTCATCGACGAGTAACCGGGCGATGCGGCCGATCGCGGCGTCCGCGGCCGCGAGGTTCGGGCCGCTGCGGGCTGAACGGGTGATCACGGCGACGACGATGGGTGCCTCCTCGTCGACGGCCACCACGGAAACCTCGCCACGCACGGGGCCGATCGTCCCGGTCTTGCCGTGGAAGCGCACGCCCCCGGCGGGGAAGCCGGAGGGGATCCGGTGGCCCCACACCTGCTGCCCGAGCACGGTCCGGGCGAAGGCACGGGAGACCCCGGTGAGATCCGGGCCCGTCCAGATCCAGTCCAGCAGGCGGCACAGCTGGCGTGGGGTGCTCACCGAGCGGTAGGTGGCCGGATCCTGGTGGACCCGGGGGTAGGAGGCCAGCAGCCGGATCGCCTCGCTGGCCGCGGAGCCGTCCTCTGGAAGGGCCGGGAGTTCGGACTCGGTGGTGCCCGGGGCGACGATCGTGGTGTCCTCGAGATTCGCCAGGGAGACGACCTCCCCGACCAGGCCCGGTGGGAGACGCCGCTGCAGCACCCGGGCGGCGATGCTGTCGGAGAGCACCACCATCTGACGCACCAGATCCCGCAGGCTCATCGTCACGGGATCGGCGAACAGCCCCACTCCCGGGGTCCCGACCGGGCCGTCATCCGTGCTGAGCGTCACCGCGTCGAGCGGATTCAGCAGCCCGCGGTCCACGGCTAGGCAGAAGGCGGCCAGGAGGTGGACCTTGTACATCGACGAGATGCTGGTCTGACTGTCGGCGCCGACCCCGACGCCGGCCGCCTCCTCGCCGACCGGGTGCGCCCAGCACCAACCGTCACAGCCCGCGGCGACCAATTCGGTGCCGATCCGGGCCCGCAGGCTCCTGGTCATCCGGTCTCTCCCAGACGCCCGAGGGAGCGCCGCAGGGCACGGTCCACGACGTCGCGCAGATCCCGCTTTCCGTCGGCCCCGCCCCGTTGCGGCGGCACCACACACCGCAGCCGCAGGTGGAAGGCCGTCGGCATCGGGAACGCGGGCAGGCCCCCGAGTTGATCGGGGGTGAGCAGCACCATCGCGCCTCCGGCACCGAGCCGCGCGGCCAGGGCCGTCCGGTCCGGCCACAGCTCGGTCTCCGGGTGCAAGCCGATGGTGAAGAAGGCGTCGGCCAGGCGTCCGGCGGCCGCCGGGCTGACGGCGGCGGTGTTGTCCAGCAGGGTGTGTCCCCGCAACGCCGCCCAGGTCGCGGGCTTTTCGGCGGGCCCGGCGAGCAGCCGGGGAACCTCGTGCAGCTGCCCGCGAGACAACTCACCCGTCGGCGCCGGGTCCTCGATGACGGCACAGTCCAGACGGCCCTCGCCCACCCGGGTGACCAGCTGCGACACCTCGGCCGTGTGCACACTGACCCGGCCGACGTCCCGCAACGCGGAGGTGAGGTCGAAGGCGATGCCCGGCGGCACCGAGGGGGCCAGCCCCACGCGTACCTCGGCCCCGGCGTCGGTGATGGCGTGGGCCATGCTCTGCAGTTCCGTGGCGTCCCGGACCAGAATCCGGGCCTGCGGGAGCAGGGACCGGCCGGCCTCGGTGAGGGTGGCACCGGTGGTGGAGCGGCGGATCAGGTCGAGGCCGAGATTCGACTCCAGACGTTTCAGCCCCTGGGACACGGGGGACTGGGTCAGCCTCAGCCGCTCCGCGGCACCGGTGACGCTGCCCTCCTCGGCCACGGCGACGAAGTACTCCCAGTGCCGGAGGGAATCCGGTCGAGTTGTCATGTGCCCCGAGCCTAGTGGAGGGGACTCTGACGAGCTGAGCGAGGTACGGGGAACAAGGGCTCACCGGGCCTGTCGTGCAGCGGATTGCCGTGGTGGGTCCAATTCAGGCGAAGATGCGTATGACAGCCGAACCGGCACCGTCCCGGGCCAGGGGAGAGACCCCTTTTCCCACGGCACCAGAACTGATCTGTGCGAGGGGGAATCGGCGAACTTCAGCTACCTGACCGCTACCCTGGATGCGTCCATCCGTGGAGCGGGACCCGCGGTCGGGGAGTGGCCGGGCAGAATCCACCGGGTGGAACCCCGGTCCCCTTCGAGGACGACCCCGACCTGACGGACAAGCGGTTTACGGGCAGTGGAGGAGATCCTCGACTGAGAGCCGCACGCCCGAGGTGGTCCGGGAGATGCGGGGCAATCCGGAAGAACTCGAACGGCTCGGCATTGAGGCGAGCAACGAACGACAACGCGGCGGGAAACCACAGGTTTCTCGCCGCGTTCGGCCTGGTTCAGACCAACTACCGGTCAGCCGCCACGCCTCCACGGAGCGGGTGCCGCCGGCGCTGCCGTAGCTGACGAAGCCGATGGCCTTGTTGTTCCACTCCGCGTACAGGAGGTCCACGGCGTTCTTCAGTGCGGCGGGCACGGAGTGGTTGTACTCCGGGGTGACGAAGACGAAGCCGTCGTAGGAGGCGATCTTCTCGGCCCAGGCCTTGGTGTGATCCTTCGAGTACTGGCCCATGGCCGGGGGCATGGGCTCATCCAGCAGGGGCAGGTTCTGGTCGGGCGATGTCCACGAGCTCGAACTCGGCGCCGCCGTGCTGCTGCGCGTGCTCGTGCACCCATTCGGCGACCTGGGGTGCCAGGCGGTTGGGGCGGGTGCTGCCGACGATGATGGCGATGCGGGTCATGGTTTTACCTCCGAATAGTGGTGGTGGTGACATTCCCGTCTCCCACGCTAGCTGTACTTCCCCGTGACGTTGTGAACGCGTTGCAGGGGGAGTTAACCCTCCGATAGCAGTGTGAGCCCGGTTGCAATTGTAATCGTGGATGAACCCCGCATACGCTGCCTGCCGGGCCTTCTCACTGTCATAAGCCCTCACATAGGCCCACTCCTGCATCAACGTGCGATTAAACCTCTCGACCTTGCCATTGGTTTGCGGACGATACGGCCTGGTGAACTTATGGCCGATACCGTCACCAAGCGCGTCAGCAAACACATGCGAACGGTAGCAACCCCCGTTATCCGTCATCACCTGTTTGACGGTGAACCCGCCTCCAGCGAAAAAGGCCCTCGCCCGCGTCCAGAACCCGGCAGCAGTATCTTTCCGCTCGTCTCCCAGGATCTCCGAGTACACCAACCGTGAATGGTCATCGACGGCATGATGCAGGTAGGAATATCCCCGCCCGGGTTTCGCCCCGGCCTTGTACAGCGCGTCTCGTCGACGCCCGGCCGCCCGGTCCTGGGCAGAACCGCGCTGATGAACGCGCTGGTTCGCCCCGGGTTTAATGGAGGGTAAGAAATTGGAAAAGGAAACCTTCACATGCCCGTCAGGTACACCCCGGAGCTCAAGCAGCGTGCTGTAGAACTCGTGCTCCACGCCCAGGCCGACCCGGCAACCGCCCACGGCGCGGTGACCCGCATCGCCAATGAGCTCGGCCTCAGCAAAGAATCCCTCCGTGTCTGGGTCCGCAACCACAATACGGCGCCGACAGCCCCGCTGAATCCCTCGATCTGGAAGCAGAAAACCGCAGACTACGAGTCGAACTCGCGGAAGTAAAACGTGCCAACGACATCCTCAAGAAGGCCTCGGCTTTTTCGCGGCGGAGCTCGACCGCCTCCAGAAATAGTCGTCCGGTTCATCGATACCCGGTACAAGTAACTCACTGAGCTGCTTGCATCAGCTGCACCCACAAAAGAAAGCCTCCTTATTCACGGCATGCCCCTAGGTGGGCATGTTTTCTCACCTCCGGCTGCGGTGGCTGGAGCCGCGTGAACCACGACCCAAGCGTCCGGAACGGACCGGACCCAAGTGTCGCGTGGCGCGGACGAATAGGGAGAAAACCACCGAAACAACCTGAAAGGCACGTACCACATGGCACGTCTAGCTGGTGTGGACCTTCCGCGCAACAAGCGCATGGAAGTCGCACTTACCTACATCTACGGAATTGGGCCTGCCCGTTCCAAGGAACTGCTCGAAAAGACCGGCATTTCTCCCGACCTGCGCACCGACAACCTGACCGATGATCAGGTTGCGGCTCTTCGTGACGTCATCGAGAACTCGTGGAAGGTCGAGGGTGACCTCCGCCGCGAAGTTCAGGCTGACATCCGCCGCAAGATTGAGATCGGCTCCTACCAGGGCCTGCGCCACCGTCGTGGACTTCCCGTCCGCGGCCAGCGCACCAAGACCAACGCGCGTACCCGCAAGGGACCGAAGAAGACCATCGCAGGAAAGAAGAAGTAATACATGCCTCCGAAGACTCGTTCCGGCGCGCGCCGCACTGGTCGCCGCGTAGCCAAGAAGAATGTGGCCGCAGGCCACGCGTACATCAAGTCCACCTTCAACAACACCATCGTGTCCATCACGGACCCGAACGGTGCTGTCATCTCCTGGGCCTCCTCCGGCCACGTCGGCTTCAAGGGCTCCCGTAAGTCCACGCCGTTCGCCGCGCAAATGGCCGCCGAGTCCGCAGCCCGCAAGGCAATGGACCACGGCATGAAGAAGGTTGACGTCTTTGTCAAGGGTCCGGGCTCCGGCCGCGAGACCGCAATCCGTTCCATCCAGGCCGCCGGCCTGGAGGTGTCCTCAATCTCCGACGTGACCCCGCAGCCGTTCAACGGTTGCCGTCCGCCGAAGCGTCGTCGCGTTTAACAGGCTGAAAGGAAAAGAGGTAACTACACATGGCTCGTTACACCGGCCCTGCTACCCGTAAGTCCCGTCGCCTCCGCGTCGACCTCGTCGGCGGCGACATGTCCTTCGAGCGCCGCCCTTACCCTCCGGGGCAGGCTGGCCGCGCTCGCGTCAAGGAGTCCGAGTACCTGCTCCAGCTGCAGGAGAAGCAGAAGGCACGCTTCACCTACGGCGTCATGGAGAAGCAGTTCCGCCGCTACTACGAGGAGGCTAACCGCCTCCCGGGCAAGACCGGCGACAACCTGCTGGTGCTCCTGGAGTCCCGTCTGGACAACGTTGTGTACCGCGCTGGTCTGGCACGCACCCGCCGCCAGGCACGTCAGCTGGTTTCCCACGGCCACTTCACGGTCAACGGCAAGAAGACCAACGTGCCGTCCTACCAGGTGACCCAGTACGACATCATCGATGTCCGCGAGAAGTCCCGTAACATGCTCTGGTTCGAAGAGGCCCAGGACAACCTGGTCGACTCTGTCGTCCCGGCCTGGCTGCAGGTCGTTCCGGAGACCCTGCGCATCCTCGTGCACCAGCTGCCCGAGCGCGCTCAGATCGACGTTCCGCTGCAGGAGCAGCTCATCGTCGAGCTTTACTCGAAGTAAAACTTCACAGTCATCCATATCCCCTACGGCGTCATATAGCGGTCGCCACCAAGGAGAAGTTCAATGCTCATCTCACAGCGTCCTCAACTCACCGAGGAATACATCGAGACCAACCGTTCGAAGTTCGTCATCGAGCCGCTCGAGCCTGGTTTCGGCTACACCCTCGGCAACTCTCTGCGCCGCACGCTGCTGTCGTCCATCCCGGGCGCAGCCGTGACCTCCATCAAGATCGACGGTGTGCTCCACGAGTTCACCACGATCAACGGTGTCAAAGAGAACGTCTCTGAGATCATCCTCAACGTGAAGAACCTGGTCCTGTCCTCCGACTCCGACGAGCCGGTGGTCATGTACCTGTCCAAGGAAGGCCCGGGCGAGGTCACCGGCGCAGACATCGATCTGCCGGCTGACGTCACCGTGCACAACCCGGACCTGCACATCGCCTCGCTCAACGAGCAGGCGCGCCTGGAGATGGAACTCGTTGTCGAGCGTGGCCGCGGCTACGTTCCGGCAATGACCAACTCCGGCGGCGAGATCGGCCGTATCCCGGTCGACCAGATCTACTCGCCGGTGCTGAAGGTCTCCTACAAGGTTGAGGCGACGCGTGTTGAGCAGCGTACCGACTTTGACAAGCTGATCATCGACGTGGAGACCAAGAACTCCATGACCGCCCGCGACGCCCTCGCGTCCGCAGGCTCCACCCTCGTCGAGCTGTTCGGCCTCGCACGCGAGCTGAACACCGCCGCCGAGGGCATCGAGATCGGCCCGTCCCCGCAGGAGACGGAGTACATCGCCGCGTACAACATGCCGATCGAGGACCTGAACTTCTCCGTGCGTTCGTACAACTGCCTGAAGCGCCAGGAGATCCACACCGTCGGTGAGCTCGCTGAGTGCACCGAATCGGACCTGCTGGATATCCGCAACTTCGGCCAGAAGTCCATCAACGAGGTCAAGATCAAGCTTGCTTCCCTGGGCCTGACCCTCAAGGACGCCCCGGAAGACTTCGATCCGACCCAGCTCGAGGGCTACGACGCTGAGACCGGCGACTTCGTCGACGGCGCCATGGATGACGCTGAGTAAACGCCGAGTAAACAAAGCGCACTGACACAAACAACACGAGGAGTACAACAATGCCTACCCCGAAGAAGGGCCCGCGTCTCGGCGGTTCGGCTAGCCACCAGAAGCACATTCTGTCCAACCTGGCCAGCCAGCTGTTCGTGAACGGCTCCATCAAGACCACCGAGGCCAAGGCCAAGGTTCTGCGCCCGTACGCAGAGAAGATCATCACCAAGGCCAAGTCCGGTTCGGTCGCTGACCGCCGCGCCGTGGCCAAGGACATCCCGAACAAGGACGTCACCGCGTACCTGTTCGATGAGCTCGCCCCCAAGTTCGAGAACCGTGCAGGTGGCTACACCCGCACCATCAAGCTGGAGAACCGCAAGGGCGACAACGCTCCGATGGTCAACATCTCCCTCGTTCTCGAGGAGACCGTGGCTTCCGAGGCGAACCGCGCTGCACGCGCCGCCGCCTCCAAGGAGAAGGCCGCCGAGGCTGAGGCAGCTGCTGCCGAGGCCGACGAGAAGGCTGAGGAGACCCCGGCTGAGGCTGAGGAGACCAAGGCTGAGACACCGGCTGACGCTGAGTCCAACGACGAGGCCGTCGCCGAGGACACCGCTGAGGCTCCGGAGGTCCAGGAAACCGCCGAGGACGAGAAGTAAGACCTTCTCGCGCCTGTAAGCGCTAAGCGCCCGCTCCCTTAATGAAAGGGAGCGGGCGCTTCTCGTTGCTTCCTGCAGCTCAATAGTGTGTTCAGCTCGAATGCTACTTTCTGACCTACCGAATTGAGGAGAAGGGGGCTTCCGTGGGCAGAGAGTTACATCCGTCACTTATCCGCGTGTACGACTGTTCGGGCGAAGCAAAGATTGCGTTCGTCGACGAGACCTACACCGCTTTAAGAGATGAAGGGAAGTCCTTTTACGCGCTCACCGCGACTTTGTATCGGAGAGACGAGCTCTCCACCCTCCGTGAAGACTTAATTGAAATCGTGGACGATTTCTTTGGGATGTCGCGGCCATATTGGCATACGACGGAAGCGTTGAGGACTTCGTCGGGGAAGAAGAAGTACACGGAGTTGCTGGAATATCTTTCTCAAAACGAGGACATCTCATTCGTCACGTGCCAGACGGCTATCGAACCGAATGCGCCCGTCCAAACAAACTCGAAGAAGAAGACCAGTCCGGAAGAGTTCGCGCGGCGCGAATGTTTGAAGCAGGCGTTCTTGAGGTTCCTGAACCATGAACCGGATTTACGAGGAGTAGTTTTCGAAAAGCGCAAGTCGAATGAAGAAAATGATCGTGATAAAGCGTTCCTCAAAGCATTGAGGCGACGCGGTGAGATACCTAATCTTCAGCGGGCATGGGTGTCGCCGTACGACGAGATAGCGCTCTGGGTGCCAGACATCGTGGGAATGGCATATAGACATAAGCGGGTTTTGCCATCGACGTCACTTGGCGCTTGCTTTGACCGCTATTTAGCTGGCAGTACGCTTGTCTATGAGTTTGAGCCACAAATATGAATGGGCCCCGCGCGCCAGTAGCAAACAACGGGGCCCGAACTGCTGTGCCGAAGCCGGCAGGGCAGTTCCACGGCCTCGATTATAGAGAAAGTAAAAGAATTTCTCATCCGCAGCCCCGTTCTAGGCAAGATCGATTTGCGTTCGGGCCAAGGTTGCGAGACTTCTCAAAATCCTGTCTCCCCCGGTGAACCTGCCTATTTCGGGCCATTTATTCTGAAGGTATGACTGACACAGGCATACGCGCATCACACGGGGAAGAGATGGTGCGTCTGCGGTTCGATGTGGCCTACGACGGAACCGATTTTCACGGCTGGGCGCGCCAGACACCAGGTTGCGTCCCTTAGTGTGGTGTAACGCTTGCTGATGGTGGGCCCTGCGAAATAGTGGGGCGGCCACCGTCGGTAACCTTTCGACTCAACTACCACATCTCACCAAAAGGCACATGACGATGACCGCTGCACCACATTCTATCGACCCTGCAACCTACCTGGATGATCTGCTCGCCCAAGCCTCCCCGGATCTGATGCGGCAGATGCTGCAAGGGTTTATCAACCAGATCCTCTCCGCCCAGGCCGACACCGTCTGCGGCGCCGAATACGGCGTCGCTTCTGAACAGCGGGTCAACCACCGCAACGGGTACCGCCACCGCGAGCTCGACACCCGTGTCGGCACGATCGATGTGGCAGTACCGAAGCTGCGCCACGGCGCGTTCTTCCCGGACTGGCTGTTAGAACGCCGTTCGCGTGCGGAACGCGCACTATCAACGGTGATTGCCACGTGCTACCTCAAGGGGGTCTCCACCCGCAGAATGAACGACCTCGTTGCCACGCTGGGGATTAACAACCTGTCGAAATCGCAAGTCTCACGCATGGCGGAAGAACTCGACGAGATGGTCGCCGATTTCAAAAACCGCCCACTCGATCCCGGCGGCTACGCCTACTTGTCGTGCGACGCGTTGACGATCAAAGTGCGCGAAGGCGGCCGTGTGGTCAAATGCTCCGTGCTGCTAGCTACCGGGGTCAACGCCGACGGGTATCGCGAAATGCTCGGCATGCACGTCGCCACGGCCGAGTCGAATGCCTCCTGGAAGGGCTTCTTCCAGGACCTGAAAGCCCGGGGACTGACCGGCGTCTTCCTAATCACCAGTGACGCCCACGAAGGTATTCAGCACGCGATATCTGAAGTGCTGCCCGATGCGTCGTGGCAGCGCTGCCGCACCCATTTCGCGAAGAACCTCTACGAGAAAGTCCCCAAGACCCAGTGGCCGATGGTTTCAGCAATGTTCCAGACCATCTTCCAGCAACCTGACGCTGATTCCACCTGGGCCCAAGCCCGCGAAGTGGTCGATCTATTAGAACCGAAATTCCCACAAGTTTCGGCGTATCTGGAGGAATCCCTCGATGAAGTGCTGGCGTTTACCGCAGCGCCGAAACCGGTCTGGACAAAGGTGTGGTCGAACAACCCCACCGAGCGGTTAAACAGAGAAATCCGCCGGCGCACCGACGTTGTGGGCATCTTCCCGAATCGGGAATCGATCATCCGGCTTGTCGGGGCGGTTCTTGCCGAGCAGCACGACGATTGGATCCAGCAAAAACGCTACATGTCACTATCCGCACTCGAACAAACCAAACACCTCATGCACCGCACAGGAGACGACCATGGTGACCACCACCAGCTAACCGCCTAACCAAACACCGAACTTCATACCGAGCCGAAAGCACCAACGGCTACACCACTACACGGGACTTGACCCTTTTACAAAACCCACCTGCGCCTGCGGAAGAGACGACGGGGCCGTGACCCGCACCAACTCCGCATTGCGGACAACCACACCTAGACCCATTATTGGTTGGCGCCCACCAATACCCGGGATGTGCGGACTCCACATTGCGGACAGTCAGGCGCGCCCATCATTGGCGCGCACCTATGAACAACCTTGCTGCGGCCGGCGCTCTCGCAAAACTTGACAAGAGCGTTCCGCGACCTGGGGAAACAGCGAGCGAAAACCGGCCGGTCGTCAACTTCTGCGAGAACACCCCACCCGAAGCCCCCTAGCGGACTCCGCATTGCGGACAACAACCGCGTCACCCATCATTGGTGTCCACCCACGAATTGTACGAATCGACGAAACGACCCCACCGACTCAAAATTTACCTGGGGAAATGCGGTTCCGATGCCGATTCGTGCACAACCGGTACCCGGATGACAAGACCGGGGCGCATCATTTGGGGGCGAAGCCCACCTTGCGAACTCCGCAATGCGGACAACGACGGCCCCACCAACTATGGGCCGCCGCCCACCAATCCAAGTGGAAGCTTTCGACGCGGAAGGGCCGCAGTTAGAACACAGGCCAGTCGTCGGTGAGACGGAAGTCCCGAGCATCTCCGCTCAATGGGTCGGTGAACTCTAGACCGGTGCATCGCAGCAGCATAGGCACGGAGAAGTCCTCGCTGTCGGCGGGCAGCAAGGTGGGGTAGATCCGGTCGCCGAGGATGGGCGCGGCTTCCGTCATCATTTGCACGCGGAGTTGGTGGGTGCGGCCGGTTTCGGGCTGCAGCACGTACCGTCCCAGCGCGCCTGAGACACCGTAGCGAGTCTGCAAGGCCAACTCTTCGGCAGCCGATAGCCGCGAAACGCTCGCCACCACGGTTGACGCGTTCGGCTCCGCGCCAGGCACTAACCGGGCGGCGGGCTCGCCGGATTGTTTGGTTAGGTGGTGGTGCCAGGGGGTGGCCGGAGGGACGTCGTGAAGCAATGCGATTGCTTCGTACTCTTTGCGGACCTCGCGGCGCGCGAAAAGTTCCTGATACGCGCCACGGATCTCGCGTCGTTTGGTCAGTAGAAGGAGACCGGAGGTCGCGCGGTCGAGGCGATGCGCGGGCGTGAGCTCTTCGTTGCCGGTTACGCGCCGCAGCCGCACGGTCGCGGTTTCGGTGATGTGGGACGCGCGCGGCATGGTGGCCATGAACGGTGGTTTGTCCACGACGAGGAGGTCGTCGTCCTCGAACACTGTGGTGATCTCGAAGGGGACTGGCTTCTCGGGCGCGGGCCGGCGGTAGAAGAAGACGTCGGTGCCGGGTTCCAGCCAGGTCTCTGGGGTGAGCGGGGAGCCATCGCGCTTGACGACGGCACCTTCGGCGAACCTCGCTAGAACCGCATCCACGTTGTCGTCTGGATGGCGGTGGCACTGGGTGGACACGAGGTGCCAAATGAAGTCGGCGGCCTTCATACCCTGGCCTTCTGGCACGCGGGCGCGGGTGGCGCCGAGGCCGTTGCGGGGCGGCAGCGGCCCCGTCGTGAGAGTCTTTTTCCGTGCCATGCTGTGTAGTAGATTAGCCGCCATGGATTTAGGAGCATTGGTTGAACCGCTGACGGCATTTTTCTCCGAGGGCATCGGCAAGGCCATCATGGACGCCCTGAGTGTGATCTACCAGGTGTTGTTCCCGGCAAACGCGCCGGCGGCGACGCCGCAGGAACTGCCACGCTAACCGTCTCGGACGGCACTAGACTGGGGGTATAACCAGCCGATCCGAGGAAAGGTTTGCATATGACCCAGGAAGATATCGTTGTTGTTGCCGTAGACGGCAGCCCCGCCTCCGATAATGCAGTGCGTTGGGCTGCAAATACGGCGATGAAGCGCAACATTCCGCTGCGCCTCGCGGCGGCGTACTCGATGCCGCAGTTCCTCTACGCGGAAGGCATGGTGCCGCCGCAGGAGGTCTTTGACGAGCTGCAGCGCGAAACCCTGCAGACCGTGGACCGTGCGCGCGAGATCGCCCTCGAGGTGGCACCGGATCTGCATATCGGCCACGCTGTGGCGGAGGGTTCTCCGATTGACATGCTGCTGGAGATGTCCAAGGAATCCACCATGGTGGTGATGGGCTCCCGCGGCTTGAGCGGGATTTCCGGCATGGTGCTCGGCTCCGTGTCCGGCGCTGTGGTCTCGCACGCGTCCTGCCCGGTGGTGGTCGTGCGTGAGGACAATGCGGTGACGGAGGCGAACAAGTACGGCCCCGTCGTGGTCGGCGTGGACGGCTCTGATGTGTCGCGTCGTGCCACCGAGGTGGCCTTCGAGGAGGCGGCCGCCCGCGGTGCGGAGCTGCACGCGGTGCACACCTGGGTGGACACCCAGATCCAAGGGCCGGGTGCTGGCTATGCGGTGTCTGATGACCACTGGCAGGCTGTGCAAACGGAAAAGGACGAGTTGCTGGGCACGTACCTGAACGAGTTGGCGAAGCAGTACCCGGATGTGGTGGTGAAGAAGACCATTACCCGCGACCGTCCGGTGCGTGCGCTGGCCAGCGCGGCGCAGGGTGCTCAGCTGCTGGTTACCGGTTCGCATGGCCGCGGCGGCTTCAAGGGTATGCTGCTGGGCTCGACCTCCCGCGCGCTGCTGCAGGAGGCGCCGTGCCCCATGATGGTCGTGCGTACACAAGATTTGTAAGCGAATTGTTACGCAACTGCATGCGATGCGTTGCTCGCCCAATCTATAAGAGGCGCATAATGGCTCCCGTACTGATTAACAATTAGAAGGGTCTGAAACACTATGGCACCTGCAATGGGTCTTATCGGTTGGATTGTTATCGGCGGTCTTGCTGGCTGGATCGGTTCCAAGATCCAGAACCGTGACGCGCAGATGGGCATCGGCCTGAACATCGTGGTCGGCATTATCGGCGGTCTGCTTGGCGGCTGGCTGCTCTCCGTGTTCGGCGTCGACGTTGCCGGCGGCGGGCTGTTCTTCAGCTTCCTCACCTGCCTGCTCGGCGCGGTGATTTTGCTGTGGATCATCAATATGGTGACCAGTAAGCGTCGATAGGCAAAAGCGCGAAATCCCTCGGGTTGAACCCGGGGGATTTTTTCGTGCCCGGTGGACTATACGTACCGGTTTGTCTATATTGATATGCGACCGACGCACGAAGGAGTTTTCCTTGGCCACCACCAGCAAGAAGAAGCCGGCGCAGCGGCGCCGCGACCGGCCGAGCCCGCGCCAGCGGCTGCTGGACGCTGCGACAAAGCTGTTCACCGAAGAAGGCATCCGCGTCATCGGCATCGACCGGATCTTGCGCGAAGCGGACGTGGCCAAAGCCTCGCTGTACTCGCTGCTGGGCTCGAAGGACAACCTTGTCATCGCCTACCTGGAGCAGCTGGACGAGCAGTTCCGCGCCCGGTGGGGCGAGCGGGCCGCGAAAGCTCCAGACGCGGACGCGAAGATCCTCGCATTCTTCGACATGGCTATCGACGAAGAGCCGGACAAGGACTTCCGCGGCTCGCCCTTCCTCAACGCCGCGGGCGAATACCCGCGCCCCGAGGTGGAGTCGGAGGAACGCATCATCGCGGCGTGCATGGCGCACCGGTCCTGGATGCACGAGACCATCACCGCCCTGCTGACGGAGAAGAACGGCTACGAGTCCTCCGCGCTTGCGGACGAGCTGCTGATCTTCCTCGACGGCGGGCTGTCCGGCGCGAGAATCCTGCACAGCGTCGAGCCGCTGCGCACCGCCCGCGCGCTGGCGGAGAACACGCTGGGCGCGCCGCCGCCGGATTACTCCATCTAGCGCGCCGGCGCTACGCTGAGCCGCATGACCACGGCCCCCATGCATACGCAGCCGCGCCGCATCACCGTTTCACAGGTGATCGGCGAGCTGCTGCTCACCTTCGGCGTGCTGCTGCTGTTGTTCGCGTTCTACGAGTCTTATTGGACCAACATCGCCTCCGGCCGGATGCAGGACGAGGTGCAGACTCGCCTGGAAGAGCAGTGGGTCAACCCCCGCCAGGCCAAGGTTACTGAGCTGGGCGACGCGTTCGCGCGCATGTACATTCCGGCGTTTGGCCAGGACTACCAGTTCGCCATCGTCGAAGGCGTGCAGGAGCACCAGCTACTTACCGGCCCGGGCCACTACCCGGGCACGCAGCAGCCGGGCGAGGACGGCAACTTCGCCGTGGCCGGGCACCGCGTGGGCAAGGGCGCGCCGTTTAACGACTTGGGTGCGCTGAAGGCTTGCGACGCCATCGTGGTGGAGACGCAGACCGAGTGGGTGACCTACCGCGTGCTGCCGATGTCGCTGGACCCGGGGGAGCGCCGCAGGGAAGGCATCGATTGCCTGCCCGGCGAGCTCAACGAACGCATCGCGGCAGGCGACTACGTGCAGGTCAAAGGCCGCGAGATCACGCTCCCGGGTGACATTGAGGTGGTCAACCCCATCCCGGGCAACCGCTCGACGAAGGTAGAGCCGGGCATGGAAGGGCTGATCACGCTGACCACGTGCCATCCGCAGTTCTCCAACGCGGAGCGCATGATCATCCACGCGGTGCGCACGGAGGTGCAGCCGAAGGACCCGTCGGGCGCGCTGCCGCCCGCCATGAAGCCGGCGCAGAGCACGGCACAGAAAGAGGTGCGATAGCAATGTACGCGGCACTGTGGCGCAAGCTTCCCGGCCCCGCTCCGGTGAAGTGGCTGCTCACCCTGATCATTCTGGTGGGCGTGTTTTTCCTGCTCATGGAAGTTGTCTACCCGTGGGTGTCGTCGTTGATGCCGTACAACGACGTCGCGGTGTAAAAACCTAGAGCCAACGCGGCACCGGCGGCGCCCAGGCGCGCAGTTTGGCAAGGAGCTCCTGCGGGTCGTCGGCGACGATCATGTGGGCGCGATCTGTGCGCCGCATGAAGCCCTGTTCCACCATGTGGTCGACCATCGCCACCAGCGGCGCCCAGAACTCGCTGCCGAGCAGCCCGATGGGTTTGTGGTGCAGGCCGAGTTGCTGGCTGGTCCATTCCTCGAACAGCTCGTCAAGGGTGCCGGCGCCGCCGGGCAGGGCCACGATGGCGTCGGCAAGCTCGCTCATGCGCGCCTTGCGTTCGGACATCGTCGCCACCACCTCGAGGCGCTCGAGGCCTTCGTACTGCAGCTCGTAGTTGACTAGGTGCTCGGTGAGGACGCCAATGCTTCTCGACGAACCTCCGGCCACCTCACCCATCAGCCCCACCTTCGACCCGCCGTAGACCAAGGTGATGTCGGCCTCCGCCAACGCCTCGCCGAACGCCCTGGCCAGCGCTGTATTGGCGGGGTTGGTGCCCTCGCGCGCCCCGGCGTAGACGGCGATGGCTTCGATCTCGCGGGCCTTCAGCGCCGGGAAGACCTCGCCGCGCAGCAGCGGCGCGATCTCGGCGTCGGGGGCTGTGGGGTCGATCCAGCGCGCCTCGGCGATCTCCGCGGCCGGCTCGGGGGACAGGCCGGCGCCGGGGTGTAAAAACACCGTCGAAGTGACGGTGCAGCCGGGCTCGTTGGAGGCGGGCGCGCTGAACTGGCCCAGGTAGCTCAAGTCCTCCGGGTCGACGTCCAGGCCGACCTCCTCCCGGGTCTCGCGCAGCGCGGTGTCCACCAGCGTCTCGCCCGGCTCCGGTTTGCCGCCCGGCAGCTGGAAGCGCGGGCTGGTGTGCTTGCGCACGCACAGCACTTTCCCGGTGTCGTCGGTGAACACGATGGCGGCTACGGAGATAATCACAGGGCCAGGTTAGCGATTACTTCCTTGGCCACCGATTCGGCCTTCACGGACTCGTGCTGGTTGGTGAACACCGCCACCGCGGTCGGCCCCTTGGCCACGGCGTACGCTGCACCGATGCGGCCGGGCACGTCCCCGCCGCCGTGGCGGCCGCCGTCCCACCCGCCGGGCAGCGTTGCCGGCTGGGTCAGGTCCACCGGGGCGACGAAGTCCACCACGGCGCGGGCGTCCTCCTCGGAGTCCATGTGGCGCACAACCACGGTCAGCTGCGGCTCTTCGGGGTAGGACCAGAACTGGCACGCCGGCGGGTCGAAGCGGGTGTCTGTGCCCACGCCGGTGACGCGCTGGCCGTTGGTTTGCGCGACCCAGTCGGTGTCCAGGTAGGGGCACTCGGTCCAGCTGTCGCGCGGGGTGTCGGGGAGTGCCTCTACTGGCAGGGCTGGTTCAGGGGCTGGTTCGGGTGCGGGGGCGGCCGAAGGGTCGTCGATAGGCGAAGGCTCCTGCGAACACCCGGCGAGGGCGAGCACGAACAGGGCGGTGGGTACTCTCAGACGCATGAGCTCCAGATTAGTGCTGTTGGAGCAGCATCCCGGAAAGACCGCGGACTACCGGGCGCTCGATTTGGGCATCACGGTGCTGGCGGTGTGCCTCATGCTCGTCTCGTTCGGCGCGCTCGCGCGCATGCCGCTCAACGAGGCGCTGTTGCACATTGTGCTGACCGCCGCGTTCGCGTTTCTGCTGTTCTACGGCATGGTGGAGATGTACCGCTGGGGCGCGTGGGGGCGCGTGGCCTGGATGCTGGGGGCGACGGCGGTGTGGGTGGCGGACATGACCGTCTCGCCGGTGGCCGTGTACTGGGTGTTCGTGCTGTTCTTCGTGGCGCTGCGCGCCTTCGACAACTGGGTCGGCTACGCGTGGGTGGTGGCGTGCCTGGCCATTTCGATCGCCATGCAGATCCCGGCGGGGCTGACACTCGGCGGGATCATGGGCCCGGCGCTGTCCGCGGTGGTTGTGGTGGCGATCGCGTACGCCTTCGACACCATCACCCGGGTCAGCCGTGAGAGGCAGCAGCTTATCGACGAACTGCTGGCCACACGCGACCGCCTCGCCGACACCGAACGCGCCGCCGGCGTGGCCCAGGAGCGCGAACGCCTCGCGCACGAACTGCACGACACGGTGGCCCAAAACCTCTCCTCGATCCAGATGCTGCTGCACTCGGCGGAGCAGGACGTGCGGGCCAGCGGGCTGCCGGAGGGGGTTGCGCAGGTGCCGTTGAGGAAGATGGAGACGGCGCGTCGGGCGGCGTCGAATAACCTGGCGGAGACCCGCGCGATGATCGCCGCGCTCGCGCCGGCGCCGCTGACCGAGTCTTCGCTGCGCGACGCGCTCGCGCGGGTGGCCGGGGACTTCGGCGAGGCCGGCGGCCTGGACATCGGGGTGGAAGTCGACGGCGAGGCCGTCCCGCTGCCCATGCGGGTGGAGGCCGGGCTGCTGCGCATCGCCCAGGGCGCGGTGTCCAACGTGGTCAACCACGCCGAGGCGAGCGCAGCGCGCATCACCCTGACCTATGCGCCGGAGGAAGTGCGCCTGGACGTGGTGGACAACGGCCGCGGCTTCGACGTGAACGCGCAGGGTCTCAAGCCCAGCGGGCTGGGCCACCTGGGGCTGGACGCGATGCGCTCGCGCGCTGCGGAGCTGGGCGGAATGTTGGAGATTGAGTCCGCGCCCGGCGGGCCGACGGCGCTGACCGTGGCCGTGCCGGTTAGTATCAACCAAAAGACTGACCTTGACTCTGGGGAGGAGACCGACGTTGATCCGGGTACTGCTGGCTGACGACCACGAGATTGTCCGCCTCGGCCTGCGCTCCGTATTGGAAGCCGCCGAGGACATCAAAGTGGTGGCCGAGGTAGCCACCGCCGAAGGCGCGATTGCCACCGCGCAGGCCGGCGGCATCGACGTCATCCTCATGGACCTGCGCTTCGGCGCCGGCGCGGAAGGCCAGCGCGTGACCACCGGCGCGCAGGCCACCGCCGCGATCCGGGCCAACATGACCAACCCGCCCAAGGTGCTGGTGGTGACCAACTACGACACGGACGCGGACATCCTCGGCGCCATCGAAGCCGGCGCCGTGGGCTACCTGCTCAAAGACGCCCCGCCGGAGGAACTCGTGGCAGCCGTGCGCTCCACCGCCCGCGGTGACGCCACCATGTCCCCCGTCGTGCGCAACCGGCTCGAATCCAGGGAACGCACCCCGCGCTCCTCGCTCACCCCGCGTGAGCTGGAAGTGCTCCAGCTAGTCGCGGCCGGCTCCTCCAACCGCGAAATCGGCCGCCAGCTCATGCTCTCCGAGGCGACCGTGAAATCCCACCTCGTGCACATCTACGACAAGCTGGGCGTGCGCTCGCGCACCTCCGCCGTGGCGTCCGCGCGCGAGCAAGGCGTTTTGTAAGGCCTACTTCGACAGCTTGGCGTGCACCTGTGCCGCCAGCTTGTTCAGGTCCTCGTCGATGGAGTTGTGCGCCAGGCGGCGCTGCTCCGGGTTGGCGTGCTCGGCGTTGCGCACGGCCTGCTCCAGCTCGTCGAGACGCACGCGCGCGTCGCCCTTGAAGCCCTCGCCGAGGTTGTCGGTCTGGTTGATGTTCTGCCGGACGGCGTCGATACGCGCCTTGAGCTCGGCGCCGCGGCCGGAGTGGCGCGCGAGATCCTGCGACGTCAGCCCCAGACCGGCGGCGCGGTTGTTCACCTGACCCTGCTGGAACGAGGTCAGCGCCTTGTACACCAGCGGCAGCAGCACCGGCACCAGGATGCGCGCGGCGGAGATCCACTGCTTCGCCTTCTTCTGCGTCACGCCGGACTCCTGGATGCGCTTCAGGTGCGCCTTGGCCAGGTCCTTCTCGTGCTTCTGCTTGCGCTTCAGACCCTTCTTCTCCTCCTTGAGCAGGCGCTTCTCCGCCTTGTCCAGGAGCTTGGCCACGCGCTCGTCGGCCTTCGCCTCCTGCTTGGCCAGCTGGCGCGCGTGCGTCTGCGCCGCCTTGACCTCGGCCTTCGTCTTCGCGCGGGACTTGCGGATGGCCTCGAAAACACCCATGGTTGTATCTCCTCTAATCGTTCGCTCTAACGCCCATTCACTGTACCTTCCGGGGCGCTACCCCTGCCCAGGTATCGTTTGGGGCATTGTGAGTAAAGAACCTGTGCGCGCCTCGGACCTCGTGGGCTGCCGCTTCCGCCAGCGGCAGCGCCGCGCGCACCCGGACGTACCCGAATTGCCGGAGGCGCTGCTGCGCCAGCCGCAGATCGACGCCGCCCGCGCCGCCGTGTTCGACCTGCTGCCCGTCAAGCGCGCTCTGGGCGACGGCGCCGGCAAGACGTTTGTGCGGGTGGACATCGACCCCGGGTCGGACCGCGTCGCGGCGACGCAGGATGCTTTACGACGCCGCGCGCACCTGATCACCAACGCCACCCTGACCGGCGCGGTGGAGGGCGTGGACGCGGAAGCCGACGTGGACGTCCTCGTGCGCACCGACGCCGGGTACCTGCCCGTGGTGATTTCCAACCACCGCGTCGCCCGCTCGCACCCGAGCGCCGAGCTGGAGATGATCCCCACTGGCCGGCTCGGGCTGGGCAAGCCACTTGTGGTGGGGGCGAAGGCGCGCCACCATACCGTCGACGGCTACCGCGTCACGCTGGCGCACCTGCTGCTCGGCGAGCGCGCGGACGGCCGCGGGGCGGTCATCGGCCAGGACCGCACGCGCGCGTACCTGTGCGACCCGTCGCGCTACATCGAGCCGCTCGTGGGCGCGCTGCTGGTGCCGCTGCCGACCGAACCGAAGCGCCTGAAACAGTGCGCCACCTGCCGTTTCTGGCCGCTGTGCGAGCCGCGCCTGGTCGAGCTCGACGACATCTCGCTGCTGCTTCCGGGCGGCCGCGGCGACGTGTGGCGCGAGCGCGGCATTGACACAGTGCAGCAGCTTATCGACGAAGCTCCGCCCGAACCCGCCGCCCTCGCCCGCGCCTGGCGCGCAGGCATCCCCGTGCTGCGGCGCCCCGGATTCGCGCCCGCGCCCCGCGCCGACGTGGAGGTCGACGTGGATATGGAGGCCTACCTGGACCAGGGGGCCTACCTGTGGGGCACGTTCGACGGCGCCGACTACCGCGCGTTTGTCACCTGGGACGATGTCGGCGGCGATGCCGAGGAGGAGAACTTCGCCGCGTTCTGGTCCTGGCTGATGGCGCGCCGGGCGGCCGCCCACGCCGAGGGCAAGACCTTCCGCGCCTACTGCTACGCCGCGGGCGGGGAGAACCACTGGCTGCGCTCCTCCGCGAAGCGGTTCGGCTCGGTGGACGAGGCCGAGGTGGCCGCGTTCAT
Organism: Corynebacterium sp. CQ3829_602738; assembly: GCF_054478435.1. Lineage (NCBI taxonomy): Bacteria > Bacillati > Actinomycetota > Actinomycetes > Mycobacteriales > Corynebacteriaceae > Corynebacterium > Corynebacterium sp. CQ3829_602738. Next base: position 2,342,243 of record NZ_CM137003.1, on the reverse strand, counting down.
CGCCTCCGACGAGTGGGTGGACGTGTTCGCCCATGTGCGCCGTTCGCTCGTGGGCACCGACGGGCTGGGCCTGAAGGTGCTCGGCCCGGTCGTGGGCTTTGCATGGGAGGACGACGACGTCGACGGCGAGCGCTCCGTCGCCCTGCGCCGCGCCGCCCGCTTCGGCGACCAGGCCGCCCGCGACATGCTGCTGCGCTACAACGAGGACGACTGCCGAGCCACCCGCGCCGTGCGCGACTTCCTCGCCGCCGGCGCGCCGGGCGTGCCGGAGTTCGGCGCGGTGTAGCGGCCCTACCGCTCCGCCTTCCACAGCGCCGCGGCCACCAGCGTCAGACCACCGAGCAGCACCGCCAGCACCGCAACGAACCCGGCCCACGGCAGTCCCTCGTAGGCCCAGCCGGTCGCGGCCCCCAGGATCGACGAGCCCATGTAGTAACAGAACACGTACATGCTGGATGCTTCCGCGCGGTCGCGCTCGGCGATGAGGCCGACCCAACCGGAGGCCGTCGAGTGGAGCGCGAAAAAGCTCGCCGTGAACACCAGTAGGCCAGCGAGCGCGATCCACAGCGAAGGCGCGGCGACGGCCAGCGCGCCCGCCAGCATCAGCAGCGCAGAGGCCAGCACCACCACGCCGCGCCCGTAGCGTCGTGAAAGTGCCCCGGCGCGTGCGCTCGACCAGGTGCCGGACAGGTACACCACGTACACCAGACCCGACAGCGCGGCGGGCAGCCCGTAGTCCAGCACCGCGCGGAAGCCGAAGAAGTTGTACATGGACACGAACACGCCCATCGCGATGAACGCGGTGGCATACAGCCCCACCAGCCGCGGGTTTTTCAGGTGGCCCAGCATCGCGCGCACTTCCACGCTCGGGCGTATCGACGCCTTCGGCACAAAATTGCGCTGCTCCGGCAACGCCCACGCCGCCAGCGCCGCCAGCGTGAAGGCAACCATGGCGCTGCCGAACATGGCCCAGCGCCAGGAGGTGACCTCCAGAAGCCCGGCCGGGATAAGGCGCCCGCTCAAGCCACCGATGGAGTTACCGGCGATGTACAGGCCCATCGCGCCGGGCAGGTCGCGCGGGTCCAGCTCTTCGGAAAGCCAGGTCATGGCTACCGCAGGGGTGCCGGCGATGAGCGCGCCCTGCACTGCGCGAAGGGCGATGAGCTGCCCCGCGGTCTGCGCCAGCGGAAGGGCGAGGCCGAGCGCGGTCGCGCCGAGCGCCGAGACCACCAGCACGCGCCCGCGCCCGTACTTCTCCGACAGGATCGAGGCGGGCACCACGCACAGCGCCAGGGCGCCGGTGGCAGCGGAGACGGTCAGGGCAGCGGTGGACGGACTCACCTCCAGCTCGGTGGTGAGGGTGGGCAGCAGCGCCTGGGTTGCGTACAAGGCGTTGAAGATGGCCAGCCCGAACGCGAGCATGGCCCACGTCGCGCGACGGTATTCCAGGCTGCCTTTCTGCATGCCCACCATGCTAACCAGACCTCAAGGAAATGTGCCCTGTAAATCCCCAGGTCGCGAGCTGCGCTGAGGTCTGGTTTGTCGCTGAGGTCTGGTTACGCCACCGTAACCAGACCTCAGCGGAGGTGGGGAAATTTCAAAACCCCTTGCGCGATAAGGTAAGCCTAACCTAGTATCAATTCTGAGTTCGCAGGGACTCGACGTATCACAGGGAAAGCCAGCGCCCGCCGCCTCCAAAACGGAGGTGGCGGGCGCTGGTGTGAGGGGAGGCGGAGCCGTCGTTAGGCAGATGCCTTTGCGTAGCGCTCGTTGACGTCGTCCCAGTTGACAACGTTCCACCACGCCTCGACGTAATCAGCCTTGACGTTCTTGTACTGCAGGTAGAACGCGTGCTCCCACATATCCAGCATGAGCACCGGCGTGAAGTCCACGGAGATGTTGCCCTGCTGGTCGGTCAGCTGCTGGATGATCAGGCGGCCAGCGATGTGGTCGTAGCCGAGCACTGCCCAGCCGGAGCCCTGCAGGCCGGTGGCCACGCCAGCGAACTGCTTCTTGAAGGCATCGAAGGAGCCGAAGTCGCGGTCGATGGCCTCAGCGATCTCGCCGGTCGGGTTGCCGCCGGCGTTCGGTGCCATGTTCTTCCAGAAGATGGAGTGGTTGGTGTGGCCGCCAAGGTTGAACGCCAGGTTCTTGGACAGGGCGCGCAGGCGGTCCGGGTTCGCCTCACCGTTGCGCTCGGCCTCGAGGGCCTCGAGCGCGGCGTTCGCGCCAGCGACGTAGGTCGCGTGGTGCTTGTCGTGGTGCAGCGTCATAATCTCGGCGGAGATGTGCGGCTCCAGCGCGTCGTATGCGTAGGGGAGATCGGGAAGCTCGTAAACAGCCATGATTGATTCCTTTCGTCTGCGAATCAGTTGCGGGCCCCATGGTAGAGAAAATTTGGGAACAGTGTTGTGGCCGAAGTCGTTGTGTAGGGCATGGGATTTCTTTTCGCACCATCGCCAAAGCTTGTCGACGTCAGCTCCGCCCTCCCCGGCCGCCCCGAGCCTGTTCTGGCGAACCCGCGCGAGCACGCGGTGCTGGGCACGCCCACCACGGGGCCGTGGCGCGAGGGCCAGAAACGCGTGCTCGTGGGCATCGGCTGCTTCTGGGGCGCGGAGAAGATGTTTTGGCAGCTCGACGGCGTGAACTCCACCTCGGTGGGCTACGCCGGCGGCGTCACGCCGAACCCGACGTACCGCGAGGTGTGCTCCGGGCAGACCAACCACGTTGAGACGGTGGAGGTGGTCTACGACCCGGAGGTGATCACGCTGAAAGAAATTGTGAAGACCGCGCTGGAGGCGCACGACCCGACCCAGGGCTACCGCCAGGGCAACGACGTGGGCACCCAGTACCGCTCCGCCTTCTACACCGACACCGAGGAGGAGGCCGAACAGGTCCGCGGGTGGATCCGCCAGTACGAAAAGGACCTGCAAAGCGCCGGGTACGGCGACATCACCACCGAGGTGAAATCCGTGGAGGCCGACGGCGTGAAGTACTACCTCGCTGAGGAGGAGCACCAGCAGTACCTGCACAAGGTGCCCAACGGCTACTGCCCGCACCACTCCACCGGCGTGGCCTGCGGGATCTAGCTAGTAGCCGTGCTTTGAGGGGAACCCGTCTTTGGGCATGCGGGTTTTCGTGGCGTCGTTGTGGATCCAGCGCGCCACACGCACCAGCTCGGGGCGGGAAAGCGCCGCCTCATCCGCGTCGTCGCCCGCGCCGTGGATGACCGCGTTCCAGTAGGCGACGGTTTCGTCGTGGTAGTTGTGCCCGTGGGGTGAGGGGTAGTCCTTCGACGGCAGCTGGTCGATGCCGATCTGCCAGTACGTCACCAGCGGCATCCAGCGCATCGTGTCCAGCGCGTCCAAGTGCTGGGCGGCCGGGGCGGGCTCGCCACGCGATCCGGGTTCGCGCAGCCAGTCCGGGGCCTTCCACGCCAGGGACGGCTCCCACCACACCACCGGGTCAGAGGCATGCTGGGCGAAGACGAACCGGGGCTCGACCCAGGTGTTGGCGTAGGAATGGCCGCGGAAGTCGTGGCGCAGGTGCGCGGGGTGGGCGGTGAAGCGGACGTGGCGGCCGCCGTCGATAAGCGGGAGGCGCTGCGGGGAGCCCTTCTCGCGGTGACGGGTGAGGTAGCTGTGGTTGCTGGCGAAGCCGGGCGTGCCCGTGAACACGCCGCCTGAGGTTTGCTCAAGGAACTCCTCGACGGTCTCGAACGCGTCCGACACGCCGTACGCGCCCAGCGACTCGCCACCGACGTACAGCTTCGGACGATCGTTGGGGTCGAGTTTTTGCAGCTCGCTGCGGATTGCCTCGATGAGCACGCGCGAGGAGTTCACCGGGTTCTTGCGGTCCGCCAAATAGGAATACGCCGAGGGCAGGTAGGAGTACTGCATGGCCACCACCGCGGAGTCGCCGCGGGTGACAAACTCGAAGCCCGAGGTGTGAAAGTCGTTGATCCAGCCCGTGCCCGCCGCCGACATCACCGCGATGTGGCTGCGCTCGAACGCGCCGGTGCGGCGCATCTCCTCGACCGCGACGGCGGCCATTTCCTCGAAGTCCGGGGCATCGTCGCGCTCGGTGTCCAGGCCGACGAAGATGCGGATCGGCTCCATCGCCTCGCCGTCAACGAGGCGCTCGATGTCCTCCTTGCGGGGGCCGCCGGCCACCACCGCGCGGCCCTGGCGGCCCATCGTGTTCCAGTCCACCAGCGACTCCGGCGAACCGGAACGCTCAGGCCGCTTCGGCTGGTCCGCCCCGCGCATGAACTCGCGGTCCAGCTCCTGCGCCTGGCGGCTCACGCGCACCGCGAAGCGGCGCACCACCATCTGGTCGCCAACCAGAATCAGCAGCGCGCCGCCGCCCGCGATCGCCAGCGGCCACGACGCCACCGGCGGCAGCTTCTTGCCCAGCAGCTCGTTGATCGCGTCGATGAACGTCTGGATCGCATCGCCGACAAGCAGCACCACGCCGTAGCCCAGCGTGCCCACCGTGATGCCGAGGATCTGCGGGCTGACCTTGAACTTCTCGTCGCTTTCCACCAGCTTTTCCTGGTGAGCGCGGCGGTGCAGCGACGTGACAAACACGCCGGCGGTCACACCCGTCATGGCCAGGCGCACCGGGCCGGGAAGCAAGCTCTGCGGTTCGTCGGAGCGGACGGGGCGGAGGGCCTGCGAAGCTACCGTCGCAAAGCCATGGCCCAGGCCCTGCAACACACCGACGTTCGCGGCAGTCGCCCACCAGCTGTGAGGCAGCAGCGACGGCGACACCGCACCCCACGTCGCCACCTCAGCCCCCGCAAGCCCCGCGCGGAAACTCGGAGGCAAGCGCCGCAGACCACCCATGCGCACGCCCGGGGAGATGTCAGCCAGCACCTCCAACACGCCCATCGGCAACGCCAGCACACCGTCGCGCTTGACGGAATAGCGCGAACGCGCGCGTTGCAGCGCGTCCGGCAGCTGATCTAAAGCGGTGCGGGCTTTGACGAGGAAATTGGAAGGCACGGAAGCGATTGTTCCAAAAATGTTCCGGTCGCGGGGGCTGCTGCGCGCGGGTAGCCTCGCAGCCGTGAGCGAGAAGATGCCCAAGATTGTTGCGCACCGCGGATTCTCCGGACACCACCCCGAGCTGACGCGCCGGGCGTTCGAAGAAGCTTTGAAGCTGCCCATCCACGGCATCGAATGCGACGTGCGCCTCAGCCGCGACGGGCGCGTGGTGGTCTTCCACGACGCGTCGGTCAACCGCACCACCGACGGCCGCGGCCGCGTGGACTGCCTGGACTTCTCGGCGTTGCGGGAGCTCAACTGCGGCACCAAAGACGAGCCGCAGCAGATCATGTGCCTGGAAGAACTGCTCGAACTCATGCAGGACTACCCGGACAAGCACATCTACATCGAAACGAAGCACCCCACCATCTACGGGCCCGAGGTGGACGAGCAGACCTTGCGAACGTTGCGCTACGCCGGGCTGCACGAATCCGAAAACGTGCACGTGATCTCCTTTTCCCACCGCGCCGTGCGCTACTTCACCGAAATGGCGCCCGAGCTGGAAACCTTCTACCTGTTCCGCCTGAAAGAGATGCGGTGGAACCGCAAGAGCCGCATGCTCTCCCGCCCCTACGGCGTCGGGCCTGCGCTGCAGCACCTGCAACTGCGCCAAGAGCTGCTGGGCTACCGGGGGTTGCGCACCTACACCTGGACCGTGAATACCCCGCGCCAAATGCGCTGGTGCGCCGACAACGGCGTCGACGTCATCGCCACCGACCTGCCGGACGTCGCTTTGGCCGCGTACGGGCAGGTGCCGGCCGCGGCGGTGGCGGGGTAGGGAGGAAATATGACTGGAATCATCGCGCACCGCGGCTTCAACGGCCTGTACCCGGAAAACACCCTTCGCTCCTTCGAGGAGGCGCTCAAGCTGGACATCGCCGGCATCGAGTGCGACGTAAACCTGACGGCAGACGGACAGGTGGTGGTCATCCACGACTTGACCGTAGACCGCACCTCTGACGGCTCTGGCGAGGTGGCGCAGATGCCTCTCGACGAGCTCCGCCAACTCAACATCGGCACCGAGGACGATCCGCAGCAGATCATGCTGTTGGACGAGCTGTTGACTTTGCTGAATCAGTATCCCGGCAAGCACATTCTCATTGAGACGAAGCACCCGTCGCCGTTCGGCGGGGTGCTGGAAGAGGCCGTGGCCGACGTGCTGCGCTCCCGAGGCATGGAACGTGATCCGCGCGTCCACCTGATCTCTTTCAACCCGGAGGCGGTCGAACGTTTCCAGCGTCTCTTGCCGGAACTTGAGACGTTTCTGCTTGTTGAGGAGGCATTCGAACCAGTGGGTGCTTGCGGCGCCGGGCCGAGCGTACGCATGGCGAAGGCCCACCCCGAGCTGCTCGGCGGAGAATTCCGCACCTACGTGTGGACCGTGAATCTGCCTAAGGACATGATCTGGCTGCAGCAACACGGCGCGTCGCTGATCGGCACCGACCTGCCGCATATCGCGTTAGAGACCTTGGCGTAGCGTTCGCGGCCGTAGCGTGGCCGGTACGATTGCGCGCATGGTGCAACGCAAGCCGAAAAAGAAGAAGAACCGCGAGGACCTGCCCGAGGGCATGTCCCGCCGCGAGGCCAAGCTGGCCGCCCGCGCAGCCGAGCGCGAGAAGCTGCAGAAGGACCCCCGCCCGTTCGGCGGCCTGGCCGCAGAGGCCGACCTGGTCGCGCTGCAGGAGTTCGTGCCGTCCGCCGTGGCTAAGTTTGACATCAAGGGCACCCCGGTGAACATCGTCACCGTGCTGCCGGGAGCCGGCGCCGCGCTGGTGCGCGAGGAGTCCGAGGGCGGCGAGCGCTTCGTTGCCCTGCAGGTCACCTCCCACTCCCAGAACCCGGGCCGCGACCTCGCGTACGCCCTGAACTGGGTCGTCGATGCGGCGCCGGGCGAGACGCTGCAGTCCACCGTCGCCGATGGTTCGCAGCCGGAGCTCGCTTCGCTTATCGACACCTCCGTGGTGCCCGACATCACCACCTACGACGATTTTGCCTGGTGGTTCCCCGAAGGTGCCGCCGTTCCGCCGCAGATCCAGCAGGCGCTACAGCAGGCCAACGACGCTGTCCTGCCGTCCGAGAAGGTCGGCGCGGACCTGCCGGGAGCGATCTGGTGGGTCAACCCCGGCGGCGGCAAGGCCCACATCCGCTGGGTGCGCACCGAGGACAACGAGGCGCAGATGCTCTCCGCGCTGGCCCGCATCGCCGCACGCGGCGAGCTGAACCTGGGCGAAGGCACCAAGTTCGCCGGCGCCTTCCGCACCCACGGCTTGGTCGTGCCGGTATTCGACCTCGACCCGTCCGTGGAGGCAGGCTCCTACGGCGAGGCGCTGGCCGCGCTGAACAAGCAGATCGAGGCGGAGTACACCAACGACGCTGCGTTGACCGCCGACGAGCGCAAGCAGCTGGACAACATCAAGTCCCGCCAGGTGACCATCTAGCCGTAAACCTTCTTGCCGGCGACCCAGGTCTGCCAGGTGATTGGCATGCCTGGGCGGTAGGCCAGGTTGATGGCGTTTTCGGCGTCGAGGATGTGCAGGTCGGCGGCCGCGCCCGGCACCAGCGTGCCCTTCGCCGGACGGCCCTGGGGGTCCTTGCCGTCGCCGACGTTGTGGCGTCGCAAGGCTTTGGCGCCGCCGGTGGTGGCGGCTTCGATGGCCTCGTCGAGGGTGAGGCGCTGCTGCAGCACCGCGGTGGTGACGCAGAAGTTCATCGAGGACGTAAACGAGGTGCCCGGGTTCAGGTTGGAGGCGATGGCGACGGTGGCGCCGGCGTCGATGAGCTTGCGGCCCGGGGCGAGCTCCTCGCGGGTGGACAGGTCGCAGGCGGGCAGCAGCGTTGCGACGGTTTCCGATTCCGCCAGCAGCTTGAAGTCCTCATCGGACAGGTAGTTCACGTGGTCGACGCTGGCCGCGCCCATCTCCACGGCGAGCTTCACGCCCGGGCCTTCGCCGAGTTGGTTGCCGTGCACGCGAACGCCCAGTCCAGCCGCCTTGCCGGCCTCGAGGACGCGGCGGGACTGCTCCTCGTTGAACGCGCCGCGCTCGCAGAACACGTCGATCCACTGCACGTGGTCCTTCACCGCGTCGAGCATCGGGCCGACCACCTCGTCGAGGTACTCCTCGGCGTCCGCCCCCGGCGGCACGAGGTGGGCGCCGAGGAAGGTGACCTCGTCGACGTGGCGGGCGGCCACGCGCGCGGCCTCGGCCTCGGATTCGACGTTCAGGCCGTAGCCGGTCTTGGTCTCAAACGTGGTGGTGCCGAGCGCCTGCGCCGCGGCGATGCGCTCCGCCACCAGCTTGTCCAGGCGCTCCTCGCCGGCGGAGCGGGTGGCTTCCATGGTCACGGCGATGCCGCCGGCGGCGTAACCTTTGCCGGCCATGCGCGCCTCGAATTCCTCGGCGCGGTTGCCGTCGAAGACCATGTGCGAGTGGGAGTCCACCCAGCCGGGAAGCACAGCTCGCTTCTCGACGTCTACAGTTTCCTCCGCCTTCGCCGCCTCAGCCGGCGCCTCGTTGGCGGGGCCGACCCAGGTGACCACGCCGTCGTCGATAAGCATTGCGGCGTCTTTGATCGTGCCGAGCTCGGAGACGGTGCGCAGCTCGGAAATACCGGTGATGAAGGTGCTCATGAGTGCCTTTCTTCGGGGATTTTGCAGGGCCCAGGGTAATGAAAAGCGCTGACGCGCCCACGAGGGGGAAACGTCAGCGCTTGGGGTGTGGATTAGTCGCGCGCCTTGAACTCCATCGGGATGCGCACGCCGCGCTCCTTGGCCACCTCGTTGGCGCGGGTGTAGCCGGCGTCCACGTGGCGGATAACACCCATGCCCGGGTCGTTAGTGAGCACGGCCTTGAGCTTCGCCTCGGCGAGCTCGGTGCCGTCAGCCACCGTGACCTGGCCGGTGTGGATGGAACGGCCCATGCCCACGCCGCCGCCGTGGTGGATGGACACCCAGGTCGCGCCGCCGGAAACAGCGGTCATGGCGTTGAGCAGCGGCCAGTCCGCGACAGCGTCGGTGCCGTCGAGCATGGACTCGGTCTCGCGGTACGGCGACGCCACGGAGCCGGAGTCCAGGTGGTCGCGGCCGATGACGATCGGGGCCTTGACCTTGCCTTCCTTGACCAGGTTGTTGAAGATCACGCCGGCCTTGGCGCGCTCGCCGTAGCCAAGCCAGCAGATGCGCGCCGGCAGGCCCTCGAACTCGACGTACTCCTCGGCCGCGTCCAGCCAGCGGTGCAGGTGCTCGTTGTCCGGGAAGGCCTCCTTGATGGCCTGGTCGGTGACCTTGATGTCCTCCGGGTCGCCGGACAGGGCAACCCAGCGGAAGGGGCCGAGGCCCTCGCAGAACAGCGGGCGGATGTAGGCCGGGACGAAGCCCGGGAACTCGAAGGCGCGGGTGTAGCCGGCCTTGCGGGCCTCGTCGCGGATGGAGTTGCCGTAGTCGAACACCTCGGCGCCCTCGTCCTGGAACTCCACCATCGCCTGGACCTGCGCGGCCATGGCCTCACGGGCCTTCTTGGTGAAGGTGGTCGGATCCGCGTCGGCCTCGTTGTGCCAGCTCTCGAACGGGATCTCGGTGGGCAGGTAGGACAGCGGGTCGTGCGCGGAGGTCTGGTCGGTAACGATGTCCACGGTGAACTCGCCGGCGCGGTGGCGGCGCAGCATCTCCGGGAACACCTCAGCGGCGTTGCCCACCAGGCCCACGGACAGGGCGCGCTTCTCGTCCTTCGCCTCGGTGACCAGCTTAATTGCCTCTTCGAGGTCGGTGGTGACCTCGTCGAGGTAGCGCTTGCCCTGGCGGCGCTTCAGGCGGCCCTCGTCAACATCCACGATCAGGCAGGCGCCGCCGTTGAGCGTGACGGACAGCGGCTGCGCGCCGCCCATGCCGCCGCAGCCGCCGGTCAGGGTGAGGGTGCCGGCCAGCGTGCCGTCGAAACGCTTCTTCGCAACAGCCGCGAAGGTCTCGTAGGTGCCCTGCAGGATGCCCTGGGTGGCGATGTAGATCCAGGAGCCGGCCGTCATCTGGCCGTACATCATCAGGCCCTCGTCCTCGAGCTCGCGGAAATGCTCCCAGTTCGCCCAGTCGCCCACCAGGTTCGAGTTGGCGATGAGCACGCGCGGCGCCCACTCGTTGGTCTTCCACACACCGACCGGCTTGCCGGACTGCACCAGCAGGGTCTCGTCGGACTCGAGGTCCTTGAGCGTATCGACGATCGCGTCGAAGGCTTCCCAGCTGCGAGCAGCGCGACCGGTGCCGCCGTAGACGACCAGGTCGTCCGGGCGCTCCGCGACCTCCGGGTCGAGGTTGTTCTGCAGCATGCGCAGCGGCGCCTCGGTCTGCCAGGACTTCGCCGAGATCTCAGTGCCGCGCGGGGAGCGGACCTCGCGTGCGCCTTCGGACCAGTTCTTCGCCATGGGAATTCCTTTCTGTTGTTGCCCAATCGAGGTATCGGATAGACAGTAACGCCCGTCACACGGGTTGGGTTGGTCGGTTTTGGGCGATTTGTCTCGGATATGAGACTTTTGGGTGGTGCGGGGTGGGGCGTTTGGCACTGGTCGCGCGGGAAAGCACAGACCCTGGGAGGCAAAGCCTGGGAACGGCCGGAGTTGTCAGTGGGTGAATGCGCCACCTCGACTTGGAGGTTGTTGTGGCTGGTCGTTGGACTCCGAAGGATGTGAAGGCTGCTTCTGTGGCGCGGCTTGTTGCAGGCGATGATGTCGGCGAGATTGCTCGTGATGCCGGAGTGGCAGAGGCCACGGTTTATGAATGGGTCAAGCAAGCTGGCGCACTCCCACCGATGAAGGCGTTGGCGCGTGAGCGTGACCAGCTTGTCGACGACGCGGTGGCGCTGGTGATGTCAGGCATGTCGGTACCGGACGCGGCTGCGACGTTGGGCATGTCACCAGGGGCGTTGTACCAGCGGTTGGCGAAAGTCGGTGTGCGGACCGAACTGCAGCAAAAGCCCCGTATCACCCCGCAGCAAAAAGCAGACGCGGTCGAGCGAGTATTAGCTGGTGAGCCGGTTGACAAGGTCGCGGCAGCGTTCGACAGGTCTGCGAATTCGGTGTATCGCTGGGTGCAGCAAGCACGCCAGGAGAAAGCGGCGAAACGCGTTGATGCGCCACAGCGCGCGGACACGCCGGATGCTTGCGCGGTAAAGACCCCTGCACACAGCAAAGTTGATTCCGTGCCAGCACCAATGAAAACACAGGCAGGCCACGTGCCTGCCGCCCATGCCGAGGACCGTGTGAAAGTCGGCCGCGGGGTCCAACTGTCGTTTGAAGACCGCCTGACGATCCAACATGGGTGCAGCCAGGGATTGTCAGCCAGACAGATCGCCACACTTCTGGGGCGCCACCACAGCGTGATCAGCCGGGAAATTGCCCGCAACGGATGGGAAATCATCGACGATGACGGCGAAAAGAAGGTGTTCTACAACGCCCGGCGTGCCCACACGGGTGCTCAGGCGCGTGCGTGCCGGCCGAAGGTGCGCAAGCTCGACGACAACCCGGCACTTCGCGCTGTGGTGGTGGAGTGCCTTGCCCGCCGGTGGTCACCCGGGCGCATCAGTGTGTGGCTTCAGCATGCTTTCGCCGATGATGAAAGCATGCGTATTTCCCACGAAGCGATCTACAGCGCCTTATACATCCAGGGCAAAGGCAGCCTGCGCGCCGAGCTTGAAGCGGTGATGAAGACCCAAGATGTGCTCATCCGCGGCGGGAAACGCCGAAAAACCCGGCCCCGCAATGCAGGTCTGCTCACCGGCAAGCCGTGGATCAAAGGCGCTGAAATCACCAAGCGCAGCCCAGAAGCCGACGACCGGGCAATCCCCGGGCACTGGGAAGGCGATCTTGTCATCGGCAAAGGCGGCAAAAGCGCGCTGATCACCCTAGTTGAGCGCACCAGCCGCTACACCCTGCTTGGACATCTGCCCACCGAACACACATCGATGACGGTGATTGCAACGATCCAGCAGATGGTCAAAGACCTCAACGCCGAACAGCTCAAGACCATCACCTGGGACCAAGGCGTGGAAATGGCTGAAACCGCACGTGTGCGCATCAAAGACGGCTGCGAGGTGTACTTTTGCGACCCGCACTCGCCGTGGCAGCGGCCCACCAACGAAAACACCAACGGTGAGATCCGCCGCCGGTTCTACAAGAAAGGCACCGACTTCGCCGAAGTCACCCCCGAGCACGTCGCCTGGGTACAAAACGAACTCAACGACACACCACGACAAGTCCTCGGCGGAGCAACACCACGTGAAATACTCGAGCAAATATTCAAACGTGGCGCATTAACCGCTTGATCCCGCCGCCAAAATCGGCGCGATCCCAGGCTTTCGATCCCAGGGTCTGTGGGAATTGGGGAGTGAGCGCGGCGCGGTTCCTGACACATTGCGGCGGCCGTTTGTGGCGACCTGGGGCGATCGGGGCCGCCTGACAGATTCCGCCGCGAAGTGTCGGGGATGTGAGGATTTGTTCACTCGCCAAGGCGCGGCGGGCACACAACCGGGAGCCCAAAGCCCCCCAAACGCCTAACGCAGTTGGCCCACCACAGCCTCGACGGCCTCGACGTAGTCGCCGCCCTTGACCAGCTGCACGGAGTGCTCGATTTCGGGGGAGAGGTAGCGGTCGGTGCCGGGGCCGTCGACAAGCTTGCGCAACGTGGACACGGCGGCACCGGTGCCTGCGGAGGGCTCGCCGTGGCGCATGTCCAGGGCACGGGCGGCGGTGAGGATCTCCACGGCGAGCACGCGCTGCAGGCCGTCGATGCTGCGGCGCAGCTTGCGGCCGGCGGACCAGCCCAGGGAGACGTGGTCTTCCTGCATCGCGGACGACGGGATCGAGTCGGCGGAAGCGGGCACGGCGTTGCGTTTGAGCTCGCCGACGATGCCGGCCTGCGCGTACTGCGCGATCATGTGGCCGGAGTCCACGCCCGGGTCGCCGGCGAGGAAGGCGTTGAGGCCGCGGTTGCGGGCGGGGTCCAGGAAGCGGTCGGTGCGCCTTTCGCTAATCGACGCCAAGTCGGCCACGACAATCGCCAAAAAGTCCAGCACGTAGGCCACGGGTGCGCCGTGGAAGTTGCCGTTGGAGGCCACCCGGCCGTCCTTGGCCACCACGGGGTTGTCGTTGGCGGCGGCGAGCTCCCGGTCGGCCACGGTGGTCACGTGTGCCAGCGTGTCGCGGAATCCGCCGGCGACCTGCGGGGTGCAGCGGATGGAGTAGGCGTCCTGCACGTCGTTGGCCTTGAAGCTGTCCAGGGCGGCGGCGAGGATCGGCGAGTCCGCGGCGACGGTGCGGATGTTGTAGGCGGAATCGGCTTGGCCCGGGTGGGGGCGCAGCTCCTGCAGGTCTGCGTCGAAGACGGACAGGGTGCCGTTCAGGCCCTCGACGCTCATGGCGGTGGCGATGTCGGAAACCTTGGCCGCCTCGCGCAGGTCCGCGATGGCCAGGCAGAGCATGCCGAGCATGCCGTCGGTGCCGTTGATCAGCGCCAGGCCCTCCTTTTCGCGCAGGACCAGCGGCTCGATGCCGGCGGCTGAAAGCGCCTCGGACGCAGGGACGATTTCGCCGCCGCGGACGCGGACTTCGCCCTCGCCGAGCAGCGCCAGTGCGCAGTGGGCCAGGGGCGCCAGGTCGCCGGAGCAGCCGAGCGAGCCGTACTCGCGCACCACCGGGGTGATCTCGGCATTGAGCGCGGCGGCGTAGGTCTGCGCCACCACGGGGCGCACGCCGGTGCGGCCCGTGCACAGCGTGGACAGGCGCAGAAGCATCAGCGCGCGGATGACCTCTTCCTCCACCTCCGGGCCGGTGCCCGCGGCGTGGGAGCGGACCAGGGAGACCTGCAGCTGGGCGCGCATGTCCTCCGGGATGTGCTTGGTGGCCAGCGCACCGAAGCCGGTGGAGACGCCGTAGACCGGGGTGGGGTCTGCGGCGAGTTCCTCGACGCGCTCGCGGGTCGCAGCGATCTCATCCAGAGCCGCCTGGTCGATGGTGACCTCGGCTCCGTGGCGGGCGACGGCCACAACGTCCTCGACGGACAGGGCCCCAATACCAACTGAAACTGCGTGTGTCATGGGCGTGATACTAGCCCACAAAAGTGCGTCCGATCACACGTTTCCGAAGAACTGTGCGCGCAACCCTTCGGCGGCGGTCTGCAGCGCGCTGACCAGCTGCTGCGTGTCCGCTCTGTCCACAGCGAAGGTCACCGCGAGCGCGGCCGCAGGGCGCGAAAGGTGGTCCAGCACAGCCACCGCCACGGACTCCTGGCCACGGGAGATGGCTTCGCGCTCGGTGGCGAACCCTTGGCGTCGATAGGCAGAAAGCTCCTCTTTGACCTCGCTGTAGCGGCGGCGCTCGCCCGAGGAGTTGTACGCGGCGCGCAGCTCCGCCTCCGGCAGCTGCGCCAGCATGATGCGCCCAGAAGCGGTCTTCAGCGACGGCAGGCGCACGCCCACCTCCGTGACCAGCGACACCGCGCCGGGGGCGCGCACCTCGTGCAGGTACACAATCTCCGGTCCGGCAAGGCGCGTCAGGTGCGCTGAACCGCCCGCGAGCTGCGCGATCCGTGCCAGCGGCTTCGTGGCCAGCCGCACCAGCGGCTGCTGCGTGGTGTACGCCTGCGCCATGCGGTACGACGCCAGCCCCAACCCGTACGTGCCCGGTTTGCGCAGGTGCACCACAAACCCGGAATCCTCCAGCTCGCGCAGCAGGTGGTAGGTGGTGGAACGCGGCAGGTCCAGCTCGCGCTGGATGCGGGTGGCGGAAATCGGCGCGTCCGTGGTGGATAGAAGCGCCAGGATGCGCAACACGTTGTGCGCGGCGGGAACCTGCGGCTTATTCATCGCATTAAGTATGCCCACGGCGCTACCCTCGGAGGGCATGAATACCGTAACTGCACCGCTTTTCACCCCCGCTTCCAACTGGTCCGGCCGCAACGACGGCCCTGGCCCTGAGCACGCCCGCTGGCACAGCGTCGTCGACACCGCCGCCGAGCCCACGGAGGGCGCCGTGCACCTGATCGGCTACGCGTCCGACGAGGGCGTCGAGCGCAACGGCGGCCGCCAGGGCGCGGCCAAGGGGCCGGAGGCGTTGCGCGCGGCCCTCGGCTCGCTCGCGGTTCACGAGAGCACATCGCTTCTCGACGCCGGCACCGTGACCACCCAAGACACCGACCTCGAAGGCTCCCAACGCGAGCTGTCCGACCGGGTGCGCGACCTCGTGGCGGCGCAGGGCGCAGACGGGATGACCGTGGTCCTCGGCGGCGGGCACGAGACCTCGTTTGCCACCCACCGCGGCGCCTACGGGGCGATCGGGCCGATGCAGGTGATCAACTTCGACGCCCACTTCGATCTGCGCACCGAAACCCGCCCCACCTCCGGCACCCCGTTCAAGCAGATCGCCGGCCTGGTGGGCGAGGACTTCGACTACAGCGTCTTCGGCATCTCCAAGCCCAACAACACCAAGGTGCTCTTCGACACCGCCGACGAGCTCGGCGTGACCACCGTGCTGGACACCGAGCTGGCGGAGATGACCGTGCGCGAAGCCGCCGAGCGCGCCGTAGAGGCGGTGGCCGGCGACAAGCCGATTCATCTCTCCATCGACCTGGACGTGCTGCCGGCGGCGGTCGCGCCGGGCGTGTCCGCGCCCGCCGGGTTCGGCGTGGAGTACGCCAAGCTGCGCGCGATGGTCGCCGCGGTGGCTGCGACGGGGCGCGTCGCGCTTCTGGACGTCGTAGAGCTTAACCCCGACTTCGACGTGGACAACCGCACCGCCAAAGCTGCCGCGCGGCTGATTGACGATGCGGTTGTGGGGGCGAAGCTGCGTCGATAGGCAGCTGCTTCTTAGAAGAGCAGGTGCGCCACCGGCACAGTGATCAGCACGGTGAGCACCACGCGGATGAACCAGATCTGCACCATCTTCCAGATGCTCAGCGGGATGTCGGTGGCCAGCACCGCCGGCACCATCGCCGAGAAGAAGAAGATCTGGCTCACGCACACCACCGCCATGGTGAACTTCAGCACCATGTCATCCGAGCCTGCGCTGAGCGTCGCCGGCAGGAACATCTCCGCCAGACCCGACGCGAGCGCGCCCGACGTCGCCCACGGATCCGGCAGGCGCAGCGCCCACACCAGCGGGTAGAACGCGACGCCCAGGATCTTGAACACCGGGGTGTAGGTGGCCAACACCAGGCCGATCGTGCCCACGGCCATGATGCCCGGGGTGACCTGCACGGCCATGATCAAACCGTCGCGGAAGTTCGCCCACAGCACCTTGCCCAGAGATTCGGCGCGGTTGAGCTCCAGCTTCGCCTCGCGCCACGCGGCCTTGAAACGGTTGCCCTGAATCTCCTTTTCCGGGTGCGGCTGCGCGCCCGGGTAGTAGTCCTCCGGGATGCGGGTAATCGGTGGGATGCGCACCACGATCGCGGTGACGATGAAGGTGATGATGAACGTGATGAAGAAGTACGCCGTCCAGTGCTCCATCATGTCCAGCGTCTTCGCCACGATGACCATGAACGTCGCGGACACGGTGGAAAATCCCGACGCGACAATCGACGCCTCGCGGCCGTTGTAGCTGCCGTTTTTGTACATGCGGTCCGTGATGAGCAGGCCCAGGGAGTATGAGCCCAAAAACGACGCCACCGCGTCCACCGCGGACTTGCCCGGGGTGCGGAACACCGGGCGCATGATCGGCTGCACCATCACGCCGATAAATTCCATCAGGCCGAAGCCGACGAGCAGGCCGAGGAAGATCGCGCCCACCGGGATGAGCAGGCCCACAGAGATGACCAGCTTGTCCAGGATGAACGGGCCGATGTCAGGGTTGAACAGCCACGCCGGGCCGAAGCCGAACGTGAGCATCGCGCACAGCACGATTGCCAGCACTGACAGCCCCGCGAACACCATGCGCGGGTAATCCTCTTTCCAGCGCCCGGAGACGAACTGGTAGATCGTGCCCGCGATAATGGCGAACAGCGCCAGGTAGCGGGTGCCCTCGCCGAGCGTGGTGGTGATCCAGCTGACAATGTGGTCCAACAGAATCGTGGACTTGGAATCGCCGATGGTAAACGGCACGAAGAACGCGAAGATGCCGATGGCGCTGTAGACGAAGAAGCGCCACACCGCCTTCGGTTTCGGGTCAGCCTCGTCCGCGGTGCTCTGTGGTGCGGGTTGGCCCTGGTTTTCGGCGCGGGTGATGTGTTCGGTGTTGTCGGTGGGGTCCTCAATGCCCTCGAAGCGGGGATTGTCCAGCTCCGGGATCAGCGCCTCCGCACCCGCCGGCAAGTTCTTCACCGGCCAGGCGGGGGAAAACCTGCGCCGAGAGTTCACCGGCTTCGCAGTCTCGTTCATGGTGTCCTTCCATCTCGTGCGTTTAGCACCGCAAAACCCTGCGGATATTGCGCAGAACGGAATTTTTCGGTGTCGGCGCATAATTTTTACACGAAAAGTGACGCAAAGCACAACTAGATGTCCTATGTTCTCTAGTTACCTGCAAGGTTTCCCTGAAAACTCCCAGCGCATACCCCTTTAGGAGGGTCCCGTGGAAGGTTTTATCGACTCCCTCAACGGTGTGATTTGGTCCAACGCACTCGTCTATCTGTGTCTCGGCGCGGGTGCGTACTTCACGCTCGCCACCCTGTTCCTACAGATCCGCTGCCTGCCGGACATGATCCGCCAGCTCAAGTCCGGAGAAAGCTCTGAGCAGGGTATTTCCTCGTTCCAATCCCTGATGATCTCGCTCGCCGGCCGCGTCGGTGTGGGCAACATCGCCGGCGTGGCCACCGCCATCGCGTTCGGCGGCCCGGGCGCGGTGTTCTGGATGTGGCTGGTGGCCCTGCTCGGCTCCGCCACCTCGTTCATCGAGTGCTGCCTCGCCCAGATTTACAAGGAGACCGACCGCGACACCGGCGAGTACCGCGGTGGTCCCGCCTACTACATTGAGAAGGCGTACAAGCACACTGCCGCAGCCCCGTTCATGCTGGTCTACGCCATTATCTTTGCGGTGTGCATGCTGCTGGCAACGTCCTACTTCCTGCCAGGGATTCAGGCCAACGGCGTGGCTGCGGCCGTCGATAATGCATGGGGCATCAATATCTGGGTTTCCGCCACGATCATGACCGTGCTGCTCGCGTTCATCATCATCGGCGGTATCAAGCGCATCGCGAACTTCGCCTCCATGGTGGTGCCGTTCATGGCCGGCATCTACATCATCATTGCCATCGTGGTGCTGTTCGCGAACGCTTCCCAGATTCCCGAGGTCTTCGGCACCATCGTCCGCGCCGCCTTCGACAAGGAAGCCGCATTCTCCGGCATGCTCGGCGCCGCCATCATGTGGGGTGTCAAGCGCGGCATTTACTCCAACGAGGCCGGCCAGGGCACCGGCCCGCAGTCCGCGGCCGCCGCCGAAGTCTCTCACCCGGCGAAGCAGGGCTTCGTCCAGGCGTTCGCCGTCTACATCGACACCCTGTTCGTCTGCTCCGCCACCGCCTTCATCATCATCTCCACCGACATGTACCAAGTCTTCGAGGGCCAGTCCGAAGACGGCGCGGTGATCTACGAGGGCTCGCTTACCGACGGCATCCCTGTCGGCCCCGGCTACGTCCAAGAAGGCCTGAACTCCTTTGCCGCCGGCCTCGGCCCGTCGTTTATCGCCCTGGCAATCATGTTCTTCGCCTTCACCACCGTGCTGGCGTACTACTACATGGCAGAGACCAACTTCACCTACCTGAACCGCTGGGTGAAGAACGAAGGCGCACGTAAGGCCATCATCTGGATCCTGCGCGCCCTGATCCTCGTGGCTGTCTTCATCGGTGCGACCACCACCCCGGGCACCGCCTGGGCGCTCGGCGACATCGGCGTCGGCGCGACCGCGTGGCTCAACATCGTGGCGATCATCTTCCTGCAGGTCCCGGCGCTGAAGTGCCTGTGGGACTACCGCCGCCAGAAGAAAGCTGGCATTGACCCGCACTTCGACCCCGAGGCGCTGGGCATCAAGAACGCCGACTTCTGGGTGGAGCGCAAGAACCGCATGATCGAGGCCGGCACCTGGCCGGGTGTTGAGGGCAAGGTTGTCACCACGACCCGCAACATCTAGCCGTAATCAAACCGGCTACCTACTGCCGCCGTAATCAAACCGGCTGTCGTGGCTGGCATGATCCGGGTGGTGGGTGTGGTCTGTTTCCGGAGCGGGGTGATCACCATGGTGATCACCGGAATGGTGGGGAGTGCTCATGACGTTCCTTCCGCTCAACCCGGTCGGGGTCGGGATGATGGGTAAAACTGATCAGGATAAGACGGTGTAGCCGGCCTCTTCGATGGCCCGGCGAACCATCTCCGGAGGTACGGCACCGGTGACCGTGACGGTGGAAACACCACCAGCAGCGAGATCAATCTGGACGTCGTCGACCTGGGGGAGGGCCTGAAGGGCCTGGGTCACGCTTTTCGCGCAGTGCCCGCAGGTCAGGCCGGTGACCTGGTAGCTAGGGGAGGATCCTCCTGTTGACGAGTCGCTGGCGGCAGGGATGGAGGCGGTGTCGACATGTGAGGCAGGTCCGCAACAGCTGCAGCCATGGGAGGCCATTGGCAAGAGGTGGGGCGGGGGGTTGGTCATGGGAAAGCTCCTATGGGTCGGTGGGATGCGGTAACGCTCGCTAGCATATACCCCCCCGGGGTACATTTTCAAGGGGCGGAGGGCACGGCCCTGACGCGGGGCAGGGTGTGGTCACCGAGCAGCCTCCTCGCTGTCGGGAGGGGACAGCGGGAGGCGGAGGGCAAACACCGCTCCGCGACCGGGTCCGGGGGAGGTGGCGGTGAGAGTGCCGCCGTGGGCCTCGATCAATGCCCTGGAGATAGTCAGACCGATACCGGCCCCGCCGTTATCCCGGCTGCGGGCGGCATCCCCCCGGTAGAAGCGTTCGAAGATGTGTCCGAGCTGGCTAGGTGGGATGCCCTCGCCGTCATCGGCGACGTGGATGAGCGCGGTGGACGCCCCCTGTCGGTGGACGCTGATCCGGACCTGCCCGCCGGCCGGGGTGTGCCGTAGCGCGTTCGACAGGAGATTGCTCATCACCTGGCCGAAGCGTTGCCGGTCCACGAGCACCCGGGCGGTGTCCGTAATGGTCTCGACCTGTAAATCGACGCCTTTGTCGGCATAAGCTTCCCCCGCGGCAGCAGCGGCGGTATGGAGCAGATCCCCGAGCCTCTCCTCCGCTAGGTCCAAATCGATCCGGTGTTCCTGGGCCCGGGAGACATCGTCAATGTCTTCCATCAACCGGGTCAGGCGGGTGAGTTGGTCAGCCATGATCGCGTGGGTGGCATTATCCCAGTCCACGACCCCGTCCTGGAGACCATCGAGGTAGACCGTGAGCACCGATAAGGGCGTGCCCATTTCGTGGGCCAGATCAGAGAGCATCTGGCGGCGGACCTGTTCGGTGTGTTCCAGCCGGTCGGCCATGGAGTTGAAGGCATGCGCCAGGGTGGTGACCTCGGGGCCTGCTTCTCCGGCGGGCACGCGGATACGATAGTTGCCGGCCGCCAGGCTGGTAGCGGCGCGGGTGAGATCCTGCAGGGGGGTGCGCAGGCGACGCGATAACCACAGGCTAGCCAGCAGGGCGCTGATCAAGGCGGTGGGCAGGGCGACGGCCAGGGTGATCAGGTTGGCGTCCCGGTAGGCCTGCTCGGCATGGAACAGCTCCAGCGAGGGGTCCTCCCGGCCGGCCATCGACATATGATCATGAAACAGGGTCGGGCCCACCACCGTGGCCACGGCCGCGGCCACCAGCAGGCTAATCACCACGACCAACACCTGGGCGGCCAGGAAGCGGAAGGTCAGGCCGGGTCCGTGATTCATGGCTGCCCCACCCGGTAGCCCACGCCACGCACGGTGTCAATAAACCCCCGGCCCCGGGTGTCGGTGCCGAGCTTGCGACGCAAGTTGCCGATGTGGACATCGACGATGCGTTCATCACCGACCCAGGTGGTGTCCCAGACCTCGGCGACCAGGTCGTGGCGGGTCAGCACCTGGCCGGGGCGCAGGGCCAGGGCAACCAGCAGCTCGAACTCCGTGCGGGTGAGCTCCACGGTCGTCTCCCCCACCCGCACCTGATGGGCGACGGGGTCAAGGATGAGGTCACCAACGATCAAGGGGGTGGTCACCTGCGGTGGGGTGGTGCTGGTGCGCGGGCGGCGCAGCACCGCATGCACCCGGGTCACCAGTTCCCGGATGCTAAAAGGTTTGGTGATGTAGTCATCCGCCCCCAGGGTCAAACCGCTGATCTTGTCGTCCTCGCTGCCACGCGCGGTGAGCATGAGGATGTAGCAGTCCGAGAAGGTGCGGATCCGTCGGCATACCTCCAGGCCGTCGAGTTCGGGCAGCCCCAGATCCAGTACCACAACATCGGGGGAAAAGCGACGGGCCTCGTCCACGGCCTGGGTGCCGGTGTACGCCTGGCGGGTATCGAAGCCGGCCCGGATGAGGTAGGAGGCCACCATCTGAGCCAGGGGTTGTTCATCATCGACGACCAGCACCCGCCCCGGGGGCGTGGCGGTGGTCGGTGTGTGGTCAGCCATAGACCCCAGTATCGCTCCGGCAAGGGGGAATACCACCCTCGCTCAGTGCCCGGCGGGGAAATCTTCATCAAATCTTCAAACATCACCCTTCGACCGCCGTCACCCCTGTGCCCTACCCCGGGCCGGCGGCATCGCCTCTCCTCGTCGGTTCAGCAGGCGCCACCAGGGATTTCACTGCCTGCACCGCATACCCGGGGCGGGTAGAACGACATCGCCCACGGCTGAGAGGTGGTGTTCCGGTGGTGACCCAGCCCACCGAATTCACCCCCTTTTCGCCCTGTTATAAGGCTGTGAGCAGGGTTTTTGAATCCTAGTCCGTCAGGCACCCGTGCTAGATAAAGGTATGGCATCGACCTTGAGGCGGTGTCTTCTCACGGTCCTACCACGATCCAAGGAGATTGACGTGAAACGAGCAGCGATCGCAGCCGCGGCCCTTGCCCTCGCCCTCACGGGGTGTTCGGCCGCCGACCCGGAACCCACCGCCGACGGGACGGAGTCCCAGGACACATTCCTGACTACCCATGGCCTGGCCGACATGGACGCGGTGGAGATCATTGATCACCTCGACCGGCAGAAGGTCACTGAGCGTCCCACGGATCTGATCGCCTCAGTGCGTGCCGATGAACTACTGCTCTCGAGCGATGACCAGGAAGTCGCGCTCGATCTTCCCGACAATCAGACGTATGTCTCGATCGCACCCTATCTCACCTCCACCCACGACTGCTTCTACCACAGCCTCACGACCTGCCAGGGGGAACTCGACAATGAGGATATCCAGGTCACGATCACCGATGAGGCGACCGGTGAGGTACTGGTGGACGAGGCGACAACCACCTTCGACAACGGGTTTATTGGCTTCTGGCTTCCCGATGATGTCACCGGCCTGATTGAGGTCAGCTACCAGGGGCATACCGGCTCCACGGAGTTTTCCACCACCGACGACGGTGCCACCTGTGTCACAGACCTGCGCCTGACGTGATAGCTCAGCAGGATCCTCACCTGCGACTGTCTCCCGTATCACTGAAATCTTGCACCAAGGAAGGTTAAATCATGACGAACGCGTTTTCCCGACGACAGTTTCTGCTCGGCGGGCTCGTCCTCGCCGGCACCGGGGCCGTGGCCGCCTGCACCAGCGACCCTGGACCCGCTGCCTCGGCACCAGGTCCCTCCCTTCGCCCCACTCCCACCCCCACTGCGCTCGGTGAGCCGACGGTGCGCCGGACACTGACCGCCCGGCCCCTCTCCCTGGATATCGGCGGCATCGAAGCCAAGACGTGGGGATACGTCTCTGACACCGGGGATGCGGCCATTGAGGCCACCGCCGGCGACGTCCTGCAGGTCGATATCACCAATGAACTGCCTGAGAGCACCTCCATCCACTGGCATGGCATCGCACTCCACAACGCAGCCGACGGTGTGCCCGGCATGACCCAGGACCCCATTGAACCTGGCGAGTCTTTTTCCTATGTTTTTGAAGTCCCCCACGGTGGCACCTACTTCTACCATTCCCACACCGGCCTGCAACTCGACCGGGGTCTGCACGCCCCTCTGATCGTCCGCGACCCGGACGACGCTGAGGATCAGGACGTCGAGTGGACCATCGTGCTCGACGACTGGGTCGATGGCATCGACGGCAGCACTCCCGACGATGAGCTCGACAAGCTCACCGGAATGGGTTCGGGCGACCATGACGGGAGGATGGGAATGGGAGGTCACGGCCAGATGATGCACGGCACCCCGGACCGGGTACTGGGCGGGGATGCCGGCGATGTGATGTATCCGCACTACCTCATCAACGGGCGTATCCCCCGTGCTCACCGGACCTTCGAGGCTCGCCCGGGCGACAAGGCCCGCCTGCGGTTTATCAACTCCGGCGGTGACACCATCTTCAAGGTGGCTCTCGGTGGTCACCGCATGACCGTCACCCACACCGACGGCTTCCCTGTCCAGCCCTGGGAGACCGAATCGATCTACCTGTCGATGGGCGAGCGTGTCGACGTCGAGGTCATCCTCGGCGACGGCATCTTCCCGCTCACGGCTTTGGCGGTGGGTAAGGACGACCGCGCCTTCGCCGTCATCCGCACCGCCGGCGGCCAGGCCCCCCGCCCCGATGTCGACTTCCCCGAGTTGTCGTCCACCGGACTGCTTCTGTCCTCCCTAAAGCCAGCAGACCGTGCACTCCTGCCCGAGGGCACACCAGACCGAGAAGTCAGCATCGACCTGGGCGGGCAGATGATGCCGTATGAATGGAGCATTCTCACCGACGGCCAATCCTCCTCCGCGACCGTGCAGGAGGGCCAGCGCCTGCGGATGGTCATGCGCAACAGGACCATGATGCCCCATCCCATGCACATCCACGGCCACACGTGGGCGCTACCCGGCAGCGACGGGCTACGCAAGGACACTGTCCTTCTCCGCCACGGTGAAACCATGATCGCCGACCTGATCGCTGACAACCCCGGTGAGTGGGCATTTCACTGCCATAACGCCTATCACATGGAAACCGGGATGCTCAGCTCGCTTCGCTACGAATAACCCCCACAGCAGGGGTGGAGTGCCGAGGTGGGCAGAGTCGCTGCAGACCACCCACCGGGCAGCACGATGACCTCCCTCGGTGTTGTGGTCTTCCGGGACAACCAGAACACCGTCTTCTTCCCCACCGCCCCGGAAAACCGAGATTATCTACGCAGAGGAGGAACGTGCCCCGCTGCCGGACTTCTCCGGCCCGTCGCTGATGGAGGAGGGTGAGGAGATCAGCCTGTCTGTTTTTGAAGGCGAGGTCGTCGTCCTCAACGCTTGGGGCCAGTGGTGTGCACCGTGTCGGGCGGAAGTCGATAACCTGCAGCTTGTCCACGCAGATCATGGAGATGTACTCGTACATATTTCCCAGCGGCTGCGTATCTGTGGCGCACTACGCTCTTGCTCTGCGCTGGCTCACCGACTTCAACACTGCCGGGTATGCTGCTGTTGTTGCCGTTCAGGCGCTACTGTTAATGCTGGTTGCCGCGGTATCGTCTAACGAGGCGGCTTTTCGCAGCCGCTGGTCGGGCTGGTGGCTGCTCACCCCTGCGGCCCTGGTGTTATTGGAGGCTGTGCAGCACCGGTTCCCGTTCGGCGGTTTCCCGTTGTCCGCTTTCGGATACAGCCAGACCGATGGTCCTTTCATGGCGGCAGCGCCCCTGGGAGGGACTCTCCTGGTGACCGCGTTGGCCGCAGTTGCGGGGGCCGTTGTTACCGCTGTCATCTTCGGGCCGAGACGAGCCCGTGCAGCATCCGTGGTCGCAGTGGTCGTGGTACTCGCGGTACCGGCGTTCGCGTCAACGATCGTAGATGATACGGCAGAAGGCAGCCTTGACGTCGTGCTCGTGCAGGGTGGAGGCCCCGTGGGCTTCGCGCGGTCAATACCGATCCGTTTGATACGACCCGCCGGCACCTACAGGCTGCCGACGATATCACCGGGGACCCTGATCTGGTTCTGCTGCCCGAAAACGTCGTCAATATCGACGGCTCAATCGACGGGACGCGCGTTGATGCAGCTTTCGCTGAACTGGCCAGGCAACTCGACACGAACATCGTCGTCGGAATTACCGAATCTGAGGATCAACATTTCAGGAACGCATCCATAGTGTGGGGGCCGGACGGGACCCGGTTAGGACGCTATGAGAAGCATCATCGTGTGCCGTTCGGCGAGTACATCCCTATGCGCAATCTGATTGAACGACTCAGCGAGGACGCACGGTTCATCCCCCGCGACGCCATTGCCGGAGAGGGACCGGCGGTGCTCGATCCCAGCGGGACACCACGATTGGGGATCGTCATTTCTTATGAGGTCTTCTTCGCCGACCGGGTCGCTGATGCCGTTCGCAATGGTGGGCAGCTACTCCTCGCACCGACCAACGCCGCGTCTTTTGTGACCGAGGAAGTACCTGCAATTGAAGTGGCCGCATCCCGGATGCGTGCCCGCGAGTTTGGCCGCACCGTTCTCCAGGCTGCCCCCACCGGATACTCCGCAGTTATCCAGCCCGACGGCATAGTCTCACAACTCAGTGGCCTGGGCACGAACGAACTGCTGACGGCAACCGTTCCCCTTCATACTGGTTTGATGCCGTATGCGCGCATGGGGGATACACCCCTGTTGGTTCTCGCGATGCTGGCTCTTGCATGGCCTGCGGTTACCGGCCTCGTCAGCTGGCGCAGGAGAAGGCAGGTTACGGGAATATCCCACTAAACGTGGATTACGGCACCTGCTCCTCGTTGGCGGGACGCTCGCCGCCCCCATATATGACGAGCACGGACTGCCTCCCCTGTGCCCCGGTCTGGCCTGCCTGGAGAAGCTATCAAGTCCGGGCTGTGTCGGCGATGAGTGAGAAGCGTCTCTGCGGTCTGAGGCGGGTGCCTCACGCCCAGTCACTGTCGCCGGTTCCGGTGTCGGGGCCGGTCCTGGTGAGTGCGGGAAGGTTAGAAGGTGACGCCGTGCTCGGCGAACCAGGGCAACGGGTCGACCGCCCCGTTGCCAGTCGGGTAACGCTCGAGGTGCAGGTGAGAGCCGGTGGAAAACCCCCGGTTGCCCATGCCAGCGATCCTCTGACCAGCGGTGACGCGTTTTCCAACGGTCACGTCGAAAGTCTCCATATGACCGGAGACGGCAATCGAGCCATTATCGTGCTGGATGCGGATCCACTGCCCGAAACCGGAGGCCGGGCCGGAGTCAATGACAGTGCCGCCCATCGCCGCGAGGATCGGGGTACCTACGACGTTGGCGATGTCGATACCCGCGTGGAGGGTTCCGCAGTGCACGCCGGAACCGGAGGTGAAGGTGCCTTCAGCGAGCTTGACCACCGAGGGCGCGCGGGCAGCGCGCTCCTTCTCGGCCCGCTCGGCGTTGTACTGGATGGCCTTGTCCAGCTGCTCGTCGATGTTGGCGACCGGCTTGAATTCGGAGATCGCGAGAATCTGCGGTGCGGCCTGCGTCCCACTCGAGGACAGGGCCGTGTCGTTGGTGGCCAAATCCACCTCGACGGTGGCAGCCTCCGGGGAGACCGGAGCCTCGACCTCGGCCGGGGCTTGGAACCGAGACGCTGATCAGCTCACCGTCATTGACGGCCGTGGACTACCCAGCTACAGCACTCCCCGTCGTCGCCCCGCAACTTTTCCACTCCGCCGAGACGGCGGAACGTGGGCCAGGGCGTCGATGGCGGTGGCAATCACTGCTGCCATTGCCGGGCCAGCGTGCGAAGGGCTGTCGCAGTTGAAAGCTTATCGATGATCAGATACCGCGGCACAGGTATGGACAGGCAGGTCAGTCCAGTTTGGGGTCGGACGTGAACTCCTTGTGGGAGACACCGCCCGCCTCCTGACGGGTAGCCGCTGCGGCACGGATATCCTCGCCATCCTCCAGCGCCTGAACCGCCCGGTCGTAGAAGTCCGGGGAGACCACCACCGCCCGGCGGCGGGGCCCGCGACTGGAGATGGTGACCGGTTCACCTTGGGCGGCATCAAGATAGTGGCTTTGTTCGCTGCGGAACTGACTGAGGGTGACCGTGATGCCCATACCCTTTAACGTACATTTTGTACAAGAAGTGCAGCAACGATCGCGGCCGTTCCGGAAGTCCTGCCCGCCGAACGGGACGCTTAGGGGCAGACACCTCCTTGACTGATACCCCCCATGGGTATAGGTTGAAGGTTGTTGGGCATCTCCACTCCTGCCCTTCAGGACATCAAGGAAAGGATCATCTGATGAGCGCCGTAACAAAGAAGTACATCATCGAAGGCATGACCTGCGGACACTGCAAGTCCTCCGTGGAGGAGGAGATCGGCGAGGTCGCCGGTGTGACCATGGTGGAGGCCACCGTGGATACCGGGCAGGTGACCGTCACGGGTGAAAACTTCACCGACGACGATGTTGTCGCCGCCGTCACGACAGCCGGCTACACCGTCAAGCCCTAATCCCTGGGCCCGGTCCCCGCCTCGCGTAGACACGGCCGGGCCAACCCTGCTGGATATGCCCATCAGGCCCAGCCATGCCGGTTCGATATCCCCGACGGTGCATCTGTGGGCGGGCCTTTTGGGACCTCGGAGATGCACCTCACGACTGTTTACTGAAGGACTGATCACTGATGATTCAAACTCAACCGTCGGTTGACCTACTCCAGGTCGATCTGGGCGTCACCGGCATGACCTGTACGTCGTGCTCAGGGCGGGTGGAACGCAAGCTCAACAAGCTCGATGGCGTGGAGGCCACCGTTAACTTCGCCACCGAATCCGCCTCCGTCAGTTACGACCCCACCAAAGTCGACGCCGATCGGCTGATCGAAACCGTGCGGGGTGCCGGGTACGACGCGTTCACCATGGGGGATCAACACGCCTCCGCCGTGGACAGCGGTCCGGAGGAGGACACCGAGGTGGTCGGTGACCGCCACGAACAGGCCCGCGAGGCCGAGGCCACAGACCTGAAGACGCGTCTGATCGGGTCGACGATCCTCTCCGTTCCGGTGGTCGCGATCTCGATGATCCCGTCCCTGCAGTTCATGAATTGGCAGTGGGCCCTGCTCGTCATGTCCACCCTGATCTACTTCTACGGTGGCGCCCCGTTCCACCGGGCGACCTTAACCAACCTGCGTCACGGCTCGACCACGATGGACACACTCGTGTCTCTGGGCACTACCGCTGCGTATCTGTGGTCGCTGTGGGCCTTGTTTTTCGGCAACGCCGGGCACCCCGGCATGGTGATGGAGATGAGCCTGCTGCCCCGCGATGACGGCATGGACCACATCTACCTCGAGACCATCGCCGTAGTCATCACCTTCCTGTTGCTCGGCCGGTGGTTTGAGGTCCGCGCCAAGGGCCAGTCCTCCGCGGCGCTGAAGTCCCTGCTGGACATGGGTGCGAAAGACGCCGCGGTGATCCGCGACGGTGAGGAAGTCCGCGTCCCGGTCTCCCAGCTGACAGTCGGTGACGTCTTCGTCGTCCGCCCGGGTGAGAAGATCGCCACCGACGGTCGTGTCATCGAGGGCACCTCGGCCATCGACGAGTCGATGCTGACCGGCGAGTCCGTTCCCGTCGAGGCCGCCCCCGGCACCCCGGTCACGGGCGCGACGATCAACACCTCCGGTCGACTGCTGGTCGAAGTCACCCGCACAGGTTCGGAGACCACGCTGTCCCAGATGGCCAAGCTGGTCACTGACGCCCAGGCGAAAAAAGCCCCGGTCCAGCGCCTGGTGGATAAGATCTCCTCGGTCTTCGTCCCGACGGTCATTGTCGTCTCCATCATCACCCTGATCGTCCACCTCGCCGCCGGCAGCGGGGCGAACTGGGCCTTTTCCGCCGCAGTCGCGGTGCTGATCATCGCTTGCCCATGCGCCCTGGGACTGGCCACCCCGACCGCCCTGCTGGTGGGCACCTCCCGGGGCGCGCAGCTGGGCTTGTTGATCAGGGGCCCGGAGGTCCTTGAATCCACCCGCCAGGTCGACACCATCGTCATGGACAAGACCGGCACCGTCACCTCCGGGGTCATGTCGGTCACCGGCGTCCACGCCGCCGACGGCTACACCAACAACGAGGTCCTCGCCTTGTCGGCGGCCGTCGAAGCAGGTTCCGAGCACCCCATCGCCAAGGCGATTGTCACCGAGGCCGAGCGCTCCGGGAACATCCAGGAGGCCACCGACTTCGACAGCACCGCCGGCCGGGGCGTCACGGCCACCGTCAAGGGTCACGTCGTCACCGTGGGCCGTCCCGCCGGCCAGCTGCCCCGTGACCTCACCACCGCCTTCGACCACGCACAGTCGCAGGGCGCGACCCCGGTGGCCGTCTACGTCGATGACCAGCCCGCCGGTGTGGTCGTGGTGCGCGATGTCATCAAAGACTCCTCAGCGGAAGCGGTCGCCCAGTTCCGCAGGCTGGGGTTGAGGCCGTACCTGCTCACCGGCGATAACGCGAAGGCCGCGGCCGCCGTCGCCCAAGAGGTGGGCATCGATGCGGCCAACGTGAGTGCCGAGGTCATGCCGCAGGACAAGGTCGCGGTCATCGAGAAGCTACAACATGAGGGCAAGAAGGTCGCCATGGTCGGCGACGGCGTCAATGACGCGGCCGCCCTGGCCCAGGCCGATCTGGGTCTGGCCATGGGGGCGGGCACGGATGTGGCCATCGAGGCCTCCGATATCACCTTAATGAACAACGACCTGCGCTCCGCGGGCGATGCCATCCGTCTGTCACGTCGCACGCTGGGCACCATCAAGGGCAACCTGTTCTGGGCGTTCGCCTATAACGTCGTGCTGATCCCGG
The DNA here is from genome assembly GCF_054478435.1 of Corynebacterium sp. CQ3829_602738. Taxonomy (NCBI): domain Bacteria; kingdom Bacillati; phylum Actinomycetota; class Actinomycetes; order Mycobacteriales; family Corynebacteriaceae; genus Corynebacterium; species Corynebacterium sp. CQ3829_602738. Next base: position 2,312,344 of record NZ_CM137003.1, on the reverse strand, counting down.
TCGCCGCGATCGGTTTCCTCAACCCGGGGTTGGCGGGCATTGCGATGGGCTTCTCCTCGGTGTTCGTGGTCTCCAACTCCCTCACGCTGCGTAGATTCAAGTCCTCCCACGACAACACAAGTTCCTCACCGCAGCCCGCTCGCCCCTCCGTGCGGCAGCCGGACACCGCCTAATCCACATCCTTTTCTAGCGATAAGGAACCCCGTGTCCCCCTCCTGTGGCTGAGTCCCTCCAATCACACTCAGACCTCCGTCCCCAAGTACCTGCTCCTGACCTCTCCCCGGCCCCACCCGGCAGGCCCCTCCGGGCCGACAATCTGCCGACTACTTATCCGAATAACGCCACAGGGCGTGGGGACCATGAGGTCCTCATGCCTCATTCCATGCCCTCGGGCTTTCCATCCTGATCGACCCGCAACTGACTCAGGACATACCTGCCCCCTTTTTTCAGCAAGGAGACCATTGTGGATACTCGCACCCCTGATCAGGCCGCTTCTTCCTCGGGTGGGGCCGACACCTGTCACACCACCCATGGCTACATCAACGACAAGGATCGCTATCTCGCCCGCCTCAAGCGCATCGAGGGACAGGCCCGGGGCCTGCACAGCATGGTCGACGAGGAACAGTACTGCATCGACATCCTTACCCAGATCTCCGCGGTCAATGCTGCCCTACGCAGCGTTGCCCTGGGACTACTCGATGACCACATGAAACACTGCGTCCGTGACGCCGCCAAGTTAGGAGGAGAGGAGGCCGACGCCAAGTTCCAGGAAGTCACCGACGCTATCGCCCGTTTCGCCCGGTGACAGGCCGGGACCCGGCCACCACACCCCCGTCGAGAACGGCGGCCAGGCCACTCTGACCGCCCCTGTTGCCGGCTGGAGGCTTCGGAGTCCTGCTGCTGGCGGCGACATGATCGGGTTGATGGCCACTGTTGCTGCTGGTCGAAAAGATCGCGCCACTGAACAACCTTGACCACATCCCCACCTGCAACATCAACCGGTGCTGCCCCCAACACTCCAACTTTTTGTCCGCGCTCCCAAATCGGTTGGTAGCCGGATCTAGGTAGCCGGTTTTCCGCCTGTGGACGCTTGTTGCGCCAACCGCCCCGCTCGGCGCCCTACCGCAGGGAAGCGAACAGCGCTTCGGCCGCGGTGTCGTCCCAGAGCACCACGTTGCCCACTTCGGTGTCGGCGAAGCCGCCGATGGGCACGGTTTCCGTCTCTAGGCCGCCGCGCAGCGCGATGACGATGCGGGCGAGGTTCCACGCGTGGTCGTCGGAGTTGACCGTCAGCAGGGTGGGCGTGACCCACAGCAGACGCGCCATGCGGAACGGGTTCAAATACACGGACGGGGACAGCACGCGCGTGACCAGCGTGGTCATGAACTCGCGCTGGCGCGCCACTCGGTCCAGGTCGCCCTGGGCGGTGGCGCGGGTACGCACGTAGCCCAGTGCTGTGGGGCCGTCCATCTCCTGGCAGCCGGGTTGGAGGTTGATGTTGGCCAGCGGGTCGTCGATAGGCTCGGCGACGCAAATCTCCACACCACCGGCTGCGTCGACCACCCCGGCGAGGCCGCCCATGCCGATCTCCGCGTAGCGGTCCACATGCAGCCCGGTGTTCTGCTCCACGGTCTCCACCAGCAGCTGCGGCCCACCGATGGAGAACGCGGCGTTGACCTTGTCGTAGCCGTACCCGGGCACGGTCACGTACGAGTCGCGCGGGATGGACACCAGCGTCGGCTTTCCGCGCAGCGGCAGGTGCATGAGCATGATCGTGTCGGTGCGCACGGTGCCCAGGTCGCCGCCGGTGCCGAGGCGTTCGACGTCCTTTTCGCTCAGGCCCGTGCGCGAGTCGGAGCCCACGAGCAGCCAGTTCGTCCCCGAGGTGTTCGAGATTTGCTGGTCGGGCATGGCGGCAGTGCGGTTTAGGCGCGCGTCCGCGACCAGCACCGAGCCGATCAGCAAGGCGATGATCAGGGCGAGCACTGCGCCGCAGCCGGGGAGCTTTACTTTGCGACGCACCTTCGGCCCCCGCCGTCTCCCCCTCGAGACCTGCAGCGGGACGTCCTCCGGGGCAGGCCGCGCAGGGCGTTGCTGCACGGGACGCTGCTGCACCGGCCGGCTGCGCGGGTGCTCCGGCGCGCGCCGTGGCTCGTACGCGGCCGGGGGTTCGTAAACGGTGTGGCCCGGCTCGACCCGCGGCGAAACCCTGCGCGCGCGGGGCTCTACGCGCGTGAATTCGTCGGGGTGGCGGGCGGCGGGGTCGCGTCGAGAAGCAGTTGTGCGACGGCGAATGGGCCGGCCGTAGCGGTCCACGAGGGGCTTGCCGTCTTTGCCCAGCACGAACTCGCCCGCGTTATCGCGGGGGTCGTTGGAATGGGGCGTAGTAGACATGCGCTTAGTGTAACCAGTGTGACGGAAGTGCTTAGATTCCGAGCCACGACAGATCCAGTAGCGGGTAGGCGATAAACGCCACGGCATCGATGAAAAAGTGCGCGAGGATCAGCGGCCACACCCGGGAAGTTTTGTGGAAGTACCAGGCAAAGATTACGCCCATGACAATGTTGCCGACACCCGCGGAGACCCCCTGGTACAGGTGGTAGGACCCGCGCAGCACCGCCGAGGCCGCAATACACTGCCAGGGTGTCCACCCCAGCTGCTTCAGGCGCGTGACCAGGTACATCACCACCACGATCTCTTCGCCGAAGCCATTGGCGAAGGACCACAGAAGCGACGTCGGGATCTGCACCGCGGCGGTGGTCGGCACCACCACCTTGGACAGGCCGAGGTGCACCGCGGCGACGTAAAACGCCAGGCCGGGCAGCCCGATCAACGCCGCGAACCCGGCCCCGCGCCACAAATCCGCCCAGCGGGGCCAGCGCCAGCGCTCTTCCAAAAGGAACCACGCCAGCCCGCCCCACGCGAACAGCGTCAGCGCGGAGGTCGCCTGCAGCGCCAGGTCCAGCCAGGGAACCGACGAGGCCGCGTCGTGAATCGTGGTGCTCTGCTGGTTCAGCGGGGCTTTCAACAGCGAGTCCACAAGCCGCAGCGCCGCCCGCAGCCCCGCGGTGCCGAAGGTGACCGCGAGGACGAGCACGATTTCGAGCTTCAGGCGCCGAGTCATGCGCTAACTTTAACGCCATGCAGGATTCGTGGGCGCGCACTATCGCGCAGGTTGTCGGCCAGGAGTACCCCGCCGCCATGCACCATGAGCAGGCTGGCCCCGGCCACCCCGACCCGCGGGCGCTGCACCCGGCGTTTTGGGGGTCGTACGACTGGCACTCGTGCGTGCACATGCTCTGCACTGCGGTGAAGCTGCATATGCGTATCGACGACCACAGGCTCGCCGACCTCCTCGACGAGCGCCTGACGGAAGAGAACATCGCCGCCGAGGCCGAGTACCTGCGCACGCATCCCGTCTACGAGCGGCCGTACGGCTGGGCGTGGGCGATGCAGCTAGTAAAGGAGTGCCGAGGCACCCGGTGGGAGGGTGCGCTCGCGCCCCTTGAGTCCCAGCTGGAGCGCAACATCGCCGCGTGGCTGGGCACGCAGCAGTGGCCGGTGCGCCACGGCGTGCACTCGAACTCGGCGCTGGCGCTACTGCTCATTCACGACGCCGCACCGGCGATGCGCGAGCTGGTGGAGCGCACCGCCCGCGGATGGTTCGGCGACGACCGCGCCTACCCGCACACCTGGGAGGTTTCGGGCCACGACTTCGTCCCCAACGGCCTGGCAGAGGCCGCCCTGATGCGCCGCGTGCTGCCGGCCGGCGAGTTCGCCACCTGGCTGGGCGGCTTCCTCGCATCCGAGGCGTTCGAGTTCTACACCGCGCCGATTCAGGTCGCGGACCCGGAGGACGGCCAGCAGGCCCACCTCATCGGGCTCATGCTCACCCGCGCGTGGTTGCTGCGCGAAATTGGTAGGCCGGAAGGAACACAGGTGCTTATCGACGCAGCTTCGCCCCACCTGACCGGCCAGAATTTCATGGCCACGCACTGGCTGATCACCTACGCGCTGCTCGCCGAAGACGCGCCGGGAGCGTGACATTCGTGTACAAACGTGGCTATGGGAGCCGGTGAGAACCCCCGGGCGGGCAGCCCGAAAGAGCCGTACCAGCAGCTGGTGCGCACCATTGTCGAGCAGATTTCCAACCACGTCCCGGTGGAGGCGTTCTACTCCGTCGTGATCGCCCACGAGGGCAAAACCTACGTCGCCGCGATGGTCCAGCTTGCGGGCCAACCGCCGCAGACCGCGACGATCGACTACGAGAACGAGCACCGCGAGCTGTTCTACGAGGTGTTCTGGCAGGAGGTCGCGGAGACCGGCCAGGGCGGGCCGACGCAGATCTACGCCGCCAGCTTCGCGCCCAAGTCCAACTCGTTTGTCTACCACGGCAGCCACCCGTACGACCCAGCCCAGGGCGTGCCGGACGCAGCTGCGCTGCAGCGCTTCGCCCAGGGACTTCACGGGGCGCACATCAACACAATGGTGCACGCCCACCTCATGGAGCGCTCAGCCATGAAGCCCGCGTACCGCCCCTCGGGCGCCCACCTCACCGAGGAGCTGTTCACCCGGCTCGGCTACGAAGTCAACGAGCAGGCGAAGTACTTCGGCGCAGATTGGGCCGCGCTGAACGCCTTCTTCGCGCTTTCCTCCGGTCCAGACGGCACGAAGCTCGAGCAGGTGGACGCGATTTTCTACATGGAGAACCTCTCCTACATCTACGGCGTGTTCTCCCGCGCCGCGCTTGAGCCCTTCGCCACCGCCTACATTGACGCGCTGGCGGACGGAAAACCGTTCCACCACGCGCAGGTGCAGATCACCGTAAACAGGCAGAACGGCGAGTTCACCAGCAGCGTGTCCTGGGACGATTGGGCCGAGCGCATCCGCACGACCGCGGAGAACTGGAGGGACGTGGCCAACGACACCCACCCGCTGATGCAGAGGCAGCCATGACCCGCGTCGCGTATTTGGGCCCCGCGGGCACGTTCACGGAAGAAGCCGCGCGCCGCTTCGGCATCGAGGGCGCGCAGTACGTGCCCGTCGAGTCGCCGGCCGCGGCCCTTGCCGCCCTGGACGCGGGCGAGGCGGAGTACGCGGTGTGCGCGATTGAGAACTCCATCGACGGCGCGGTGACCACCACCATGGACGCGCTCGCCGCCACCGACAGCGCGCGCATCGTGGGGGAGACCGAGCTGGCCATCGCGTTCGCCGTGATGACTAGGCAGGGGCACAAGCTTGACGACGCCCTCCGGCTCGCCACCCACCCCGTCGCCCACCAACAAGTCACACGCTGGATCGCCGAAAACGCACCGAACACGGAGTTCATCCCGGCGCCGTCCAACGCCGCCGCGGCGAAGATGGTGGCCGACGGCGCCGCCGACGTCGCCGTTGCTCCGGAGCGGGCGGCGGAGCTGCACGGGTTGGAGGTGCACGCCCGCGGTGTCGCTGACGCGGAGACGGCGCGGACCAGGTTCGTGCTCGTCGCAAAGCAGGCTGCTCCGCCGCAACCCACCGGCAACGACCGCACCGCGATTGTCTTCCGCACGAAAAACGAGCCCGGCGCGCTGGTGCGCGTGCTGCAGGAATTCGCGGCGCGCGGGGTGGACATGACGCGCATCGAGTCGCGGCCCACGCGCGAAGAGCCGAACACCTACGACTTCTTCGTGGACCTGGCGGGCCATGCAAGCGACGCGGCGGTGGCGGCGGCGCTTGAGGCCGGCGCCGAACGCACTACCGAGATGCGGCCGCTAGGCACCTGGCCGCGGGAGGGACGATAGCTATGGCATTTACTATGCCGACTGACAGGTACCCATGGGCGGGTAACGCGGTTGAGCGCTTCGAGTACGAAGTGCGCAGCCAGATGCATTATGTGCACGAGAAATTCCCGCTGAGCTTGTTCATGGGGTGCAACCCGAGAGGGCAAGTGTTCTTCTTCGTTCTCGGGGAAAGCGACGGCCAGGTGGGGCTGGTGGAGCTCGACTTCGAGGAGCAGCTGCACCGCCTCATGTACGAGGTGCTGCTTCAGCGCCGCCCGGCCGAGGACCCGTGCTGGGGCCTTGCGGTGCACTACGACCCGGACGCCGACGAGATCCAGTACCGGGGCCTTGACGGCCTGGGCGCCATGGGGGACGAAGAGCGCGCGCTGGAGGTGCAGCGGGTGGCCAAGGAGATGGGCGGGCTCTCTTAAGGGGGATTAGCCCCATCCGAGGGCGTGGAGCTCGTGCTCTTCTAGCCCGAAGTAGTGGCCCACCTCGTGCAGCACGGTCACCTTCACCTCGTGGCGCAGCTGTTCCTCATCCACGCAGATCGCCTCGAGGGCGTTTTTGTACACGAAGACCGCGTCTGGCAAGAACCCGGAGTGGTTCGAGTGCTGCTGCGTTAGCGGTACCCCCTCGAACAGGCCGAGCAGGGTCGGATTGTCCGGGTTGTAGTCCCGCGCCAGGATCACCATGTTTGTCATGTGCTGGGCGAAGTTGTCGGGGATGGTGTCCAACGCGTCGTTGATCATCTCCTCGAACGCCTCGTCGCTGACCGGGAGCATGGCTACTGCACCGGAGCCTGTGCGGGTGCCTGCGCGGGGTCCTGCACACCTGCTGCTGGGTCCTGCGCCGCGCCGGCGGTGGGGTCCTGCGCAGCGCCGGCGGTGGGCGCTGGGGCAGCCGGGGTCTGCTGGTCCCTCAAGGGGCGGCGCTGGGGGCGTTCGGGGGGCGGAGCGTCGTCGATAAGCAACTGCCCACGGCCCTGCGTCGCAGACCCGGTGAGGTTGGCAAAGCCACCCTCCGGGCGTGAGAACATCAACGCGCAGTTGACGCTGTGAGAGCCGCCCTCCCAGGCGGCGGGGGTCTGCGTGGTCCAGAACGGGCGCAGCGCGATCTGGTAGAGGTTCTCCTCGCTGCCCATGTAGTCCTGCGCGGCCTGGGTGCACACGTCCTGGAGGTATTTGTCCTGCTCCTCAACGGCCGGGGTGTGATCCGGGAAAACCTGCTCCAGCGAGACCTGGCTGGTGATCTCCAGCTGGTGCGGGTCCGCGCACTTGACCGCGGTGAGCGTGTTGGACGCGTCGATGGACACGCACTGGCCGGGCTCGAACACGCGGGCCTGGTCCTGGTCCACCACACGCCCAGACGTCAGGATCGGCGCGCCGGCGCGGTCGGTCTCCTGCAGCCCGCACAGCATCGTGCGGTCCCCGCGGGCCCACGCGTCCGCCGGCGGCAGGATCGGTGCGATGGAGTAGCGGCCGTTCGGGTCGTACTTGCCTTCCAGATAACGCAGCGTGCCGGCGCCGCACAGCTCCTCGCGCAGCTGGGCCTGGCGCGTCGGGTTCGGCATCGGCGCCTCCGGGCCGAACTCGGAGGTGGGGTAGGTGGCCAGGTTCTGGCGCAGGGACACCTCGAAGCGGTGCTCGCCCTCGCAGTCCGCCTGCTCGAAGCCGGTGATCGTGCCGTCTTCGGCCACCTGCCAGGTCAGGCAGGCCCCGGCGTCGGCGGTGGTGAACGTCGCCGCCTGGTCGGGCGAGACGGTGGAGCTGGCGGTGGTGGAGGAGGCCTGGTCCCCAGTGTCAGTCTCCGAGGGGTCGGCGGCGAGCGTGTACGTGCCCGCGCCGACGGCACCCGCCAGTGCGGCGATGAGGAAGGAACGCAGCGCGCTCTGTTTCGAAGCCATGGCGGCCCATTATTCCACTTCTCGCGCTACCCGAGTAGTCAGCCGGTAGCGATCCGTGCGGTACACCGAGGAGCAAAACTCCACGTTGTGCGTTCCTGACCGGGCGAAACGCACGATGTGCAGCAGGGCTGTGTCCGGTTCGACGTCTAGCAGCGGGGCATTGTCCGGACCGGCGGTGACCGCGGTGACGGTCTGCTCCGCCTCCGTGACGCCCAGGCCGTAATGCTTGTCCAGCAGGGTGTAGACGGAGTGGTAGACGTCGTTTTCCAGAAGGTCCGGCACCAGGGTGGCGTTGTACCAGGCGTCGTCCACGGCGTACGGTTCGCCGTCGCCAAGCCTCAGCCTGCGCAACCGTATGTGCGTTGCGGTGGGGGCGGTGCCGAAAAACTGCGCGACCTCCTCCGGCGGGGTGGTGCGCTCGCACAGCAAGATGCGTGACGACGCCTCCACGCGCTGCGCCCGCATCTCATCCGAGAAACTCGCCAGGTGCAGGCGCGACACCAACGGCGCCGGGGCGACGAACGTGCCCTTGCCGCGCACGCGGCGCAGCCGGCCCGCCGCCACCAGATCCCCGATCGCGCGGCGCACCGTGATGCGGGAGACTCCGTACTCCTCCTCCAGCGCGCGTTCACCCGGCAGCGGATCGCCGGGGGAGAACTCCGCGGCAATGCGGGACTCCAGAAGCGAGCGGAGCTGCTCGTGCTTGGGCACAGGGCCGTCTGCGATCGGGAGTGTCATACGCCCACCATAGCGCACTGGTTATGACCGGACGCCGTTGTGCCGTTGCAGCATTGGGGGACAATGTAAGGTGAACAAGCGTGATTGATCTGAAGCGTGTGCGCGAAAACCCCGAGGCTGTCCGCGAGTCCCAAAGGGCCCGCGGCGAAGACCCTGCGCTTGTGGACGAGCTGCTGGCCGCCGACGAGGCCCGCCGCTCCGCCATCCAAAAGGCGGACGAGCTGCGCTCCGAGCAGAAGGCGTTTGGCAAGAAGATCGGCCAGGCCGCCCCCGAGGACCGCCCGGCGCTGCTGGAGGGCTCCAACGAGCTCAAGGCCCGCGTGAAAGAGGCCGAGGCGGAGGAGGCCGCCGCGCAAGAGAAGCTGGAGAAGCTGCAGTACTCCATCGCCAACATCATCGAGGGTGCGCCGGCCGGCGGCGAGGAGGACTTCGTCGTAATCGAGCACGTCGGCGAAGTGCCCGAGTTCGACTTCGAGGTCAAAGACCACCTGGATCTCGGCGAGGCGCTCGGCATCATCGACATGAAGCGTGGCACCAAGGTCGGCGGCGCGCGCTTCTACTACCTGGCGGGCGACGGCGCCTGGCTGCAGCTGGGCATGCTCATGCTCGCCGCCCAGAAGGCGCGCGAGGCCGGGTTCAAGCTCATGGTCCCACCCGTGCTCGTGCGCCCGGACGTCATGCAGGGCACCGGCTTCTTGGACGAGCACGACGAGGAGATCTACTACCTCGAGCGTGACGACATGTACCTGGTGGGCACCTCCGAGGTGGCGCTAGCCGGCCTGCACCAGGACGAGATCATCGACCTGTCCGACGGCCCGCTGCTCTACGCCGGCTGGTCCTCCTGCTTCCGCCGCGAGGCCGGCTCCTACGGCAAGGACACTAAGGGCATCCTGCGCGTCCACCAGTTCGACAAGCTGGAGATGTTTGCCTACTGCAAGCCCGAGGATGCCGAGGAGATGCACCAGAAGCTGCTCGGTCTGGAGCGCGAGATGCTCGGCGCCGTGGAGGTGCCCTACCGCATCATCGACGTCGCGGCCGGCGACCTCGGCTCTTCCGCTGCCCGCAAGTTCGACACGGAGGCGTGGGTGCCGTCGCAAGGCACGTACCGCGAGCTGACCTCCACCTCTAACTGCACCACCTTCCAGGCCCGCCGCCTGCACACCCGCTACCGCGACGCCGACGGCAAGACCCAGACCGCCGCCACCCTCAACGGCACCCTGGCCACCACCCGCTGGCTGGTAGCAATCCTGGAGAACAACCAGCAGCCCGACGGCTCCGTGCGCGTGCCCGAGGCACTGCGCCCGTGGGTGGGCAAGGAAGTGCTCACGCCGTAATGGATACGCGCCGATACCGCGGTTTCACGGTCCCGCGGCTCTACGAAGGCATCGCCGCCAACCGCGACGAAGCAGTGGAGAAGTTCTACCAGGGCCTCGTCGGCTTCGCCCGCCGCCTCATGCGCGCGGCGAACATCGAGGTCACGGTCATCGGCGCCGAAAACCTCCCGGCGGAAAGCGGCGCGATGCTCGCCGGCAACCACACCGGCTACGCCGACTTTATCCTGATGGGCACCGGGCCCTACCTGCACGGCGAGCGGCTCGTGCGGTTCATGGCTAAAAAGTCCGTCTTCGACGTGCCCGTGCTGGGCCGGCTGCTCAAGCTGATGAAGCACGTGCCGGTGGACCGCGCCCACGGCGGCGCCTCCATCGCCCCAGCGGTTGAGATGCTGCGCGAAGGCAACCTCGTCGGCATCTTCCCCGAGGCCACCATTTCGCGGTCGTTTGAGCTGGCCGACTTCAAAACTGGCGCCGCGCGCATCGCCCACCAGGCTGGGGTGCCGCTCGTGCCCTGTGTGATTTGGGGCTCGCAGCGCATCTGGACCAAGGATCTGCCGAAACACTTCCGCAACGTGCCCGTCATCGTGCGTTACGGCGAGCCCGTCCACCTCACCGGCGATGCCGAGGCGGACACCGCCGAGCTGAAGCGACAGATGCAATTGCTTCTCGACGCCTCACGGTCCGAATACGCCTCCCTCTACTCCGACGGCGCGGGCGAGGCATGGATGCCGGTCGCCCTCGGCGGCACCGCGCCCACGCCGGAGGAGGCCGAGGAGCTCTACGCTCGGGAACGTGCCGAGCGTGAGGCGAAGAAGCAGCGCAGGAAGTGACGACATGAACGCCACTGGTGATGCCCCGCGCCTGATCATCTCCGACATCGACGGCACCTTCATCACCTCCGCCGGCCGCGTCACCGGCAGGCTGCGCGCAGTGATCGTGCGCGCCGTCGAGTCCGGCGCCCACTTCGGCCTGGCCACGGGGCGTCCGCACCGCTGGCTCATCCCCGTGCTGGAGCAACTTCCGCTCGCACCGGTGTGCGTGTGCGCCAACGGGGCCGTGGTCTACGACCCAGCCACAGACCGGGTGCTGCACGCCTTTGAGCTCTCCCCGTCCGCGATGGCCGAGGTCGTCGAGGCGGCGGAGCGCGTCCTCGCCGATGTGCCGCACGGCTACGGCGTGGAGCGCGTCGGCTCGTCCGCGCTCGACCCGGAAGAGGAGTGCTTCATCATCACCCCCGAGTACAACCGGGACGCCTGGGACAGCCAATTCGGCGTCACCGACACCCAAACCCTGATCAGCCAGCCCGCCGCGAAGCTGCTGGTGCGCTGCTCGTCCATGACCTCAGCGCAGATGTTCGAACTCATCGCGCCAGAGGTAGACCCCGAGCTCGCGCACGTGACCTACTCCATGGACGAGGGGCTGATCGAGGTGTCCTGCCCCGGCGTGAACAAGGCCGCCGGCGCGCGCTACCTGGCCGAGCGCTACGGCGTCACCGCCGCCGACGCCGTTGCGTTCGGCGACATGCCCAACGACCTGGAGCTTCTGCGCTGGGCCGGTGTTGGCGTGGCGATGGGCAACGCGGTGCCCATGCTTCACGACGCCGCCGACCACGTCACCGCCACCAACAACGAATACGGTGTCGCGCGCGTGCTCGAGCGCTGGTTCTAGCTCGCCTGCTGCTCCAGGCCCGCGAGCCAGGTGCGGTACGGCGTGGCAATCCGGTTGGGCAGCTGGTGCACCCCCGGGCGCTGGTCAATGGCGGTCTGGATCTGCGCGATGAACCCGTCGGTGCGCGCGTTATCCCACCCCACCCTGCGCACCACGGCGCCTTGATTCTGAAGTTGGGTTTCGCGGTGGCGTTCACGTCGTAAAGCTTCTGCTGCATCCCCGAACACCCCGCTGTTCTTCTCCAGCCCGTCCGCCTCGAGCACGAGGAAGCCGTTGATGAGCACGTCCGCCCAGGCAACGGTGGGCCATCCATCCGCTTCGGTGATGCGGAACCCCACCTGGAACTCGATGGTCTCCACCCCCGTGAGGCGGCCCTGCGCGATCGCGCGCAAAATCGCATAGCGCACGATGGTCTCCAACGCGCTCGCGGACGTGTCGGCGGAGTAGCAGATCAGTTCACGGAACGCCTTGATGCCGCGGGCGCGGGTGAGGGTTTCGGTCTTTTCCAGCAGGTAATCCGTGGTGAGGTGCTCGTGCTTGAAGCGCGCGGACTCGATCTGCACCAGCGCCTCGAGCGGGCCGTAGTAGCGGAACGAGTCAAACATGGCTCGTATCGCTGTCGCGGTGCGGATGCCGTTGTGCTCCACGAACTCGGCCGCGCGGAGGAGGCCGCCGTGATACACCTTGCGCGGATCCTTGTCACCCCAGGTCCGTGAGTTGCCGGGCAAGGCGAGATCCACCTTTGTTACCCAAGTCTTTGTGGAAAGGTCAAGCCACCGTGCAGCGGCCGGGCCTGTGATTGCTGCGGTTTTGCACTGTGCTGCGACCTTCTTGATCAGATCCAGCTCAGCCTGACGTTTCTCTTGAACTCCCCCCATGACAGGGAGTATTGCACGGTCTGTGCTGCTCGTCCACGCGAGCGCCGTGGGTCGAGTGGGGTGTCTGGGGTGGTGATGTACGGATCGTCTAGCACGGTGGGAACTGCTGCTAGACGATCCGCTTTTGACGCACGCGTTTCCCCAGTTCGTAATGAACATCAGTGCCAGTAGTACGCTGATCGTCTAGCAAGCTGCGGCTGTTGCTAGACGATCCGTGCTGCTAGACGATCCGAGCAGACGTTTTGGTGCGAAACCTGCCCTCAAGCACCCACCACAGCCAGCGCACCCCACCCCCACCCGTAGAATCACGCGCATGGCTTTGATTGCGGCGATTGACCAGGGCACGACGTCGACGCGCGTGTGCATCACACGCACCGACGGCAAGGTCGTCGCCCAGTCGCAGTTCGAGCACGCCCAGCACATGCCGCAAAAGGGCTGGGTGGAGCACGATCCGATGGAGATCTGGCGCAACACGCGCCGGGCCTTGAGTGAGGCGCTCGCGGACGAGGACATCAGCGAGCAGGACATCGACGCGCTCGGCTTGACCAACCAGCGCGAAACCGCCGTGATCTGGGAGAAGAAGACGGCAAGCCGATCTACAACGCCATCGTATGGCAGGACACCCGCACGAACCACGACGGCGACGCCGCGAAGTATCTGCGCAAGACGGGCCTGCTCCACAACTCGTATCCGGCGGCCCCGAAGTGGGCGTGGATCCTGGACAACGTGCCAAACGCTCGCGAGCGCGCGGAGAACGGCGAGCTGCTTGCGGGCACGATCGACACCTGGCTGATCTGGAACCTCACCGGCGGCGCGAAGGACTTGGACCGCGCGCTGCACTTGACGGATGTGACCAACGCGTCGCGCACCCTGCTCATGGATCTGGAGACGCTGCAGTGGGACATGCAGCTTTGCGACGAGCTCCGCATCCCGCCACAAATCCTCCCCGAGATCCGCCCGTCGGTGGGCAACTTCGGCAAGATCCGCCCCCGCGGTCCGTTGGCGGGCGTGCCGATCACCGGCGTGCTCGGCGACCAGCAGGCCGCCCTGTTCGGCCAGGGCGGCATCCGCGAAAAACGACGCGAAGATGACCTACGGCACGGGGCTATTTATGCTGCTCAACACTGGTGCGACGCCGAAGTTCAGCGACCGCGGCCTGCTCACCACCGTGGCGTACCAGATCCAGGGCCAGCCGCCGGTGTACGCGCAGGAGGGCTCGGTGGCGGTGGGTGGTTCGCTGATTCAGTGGCTGCGCGACCAGCTCGGGATCCTGGGTACCGCCGCGGAGTCTGAAACTCTGGCCAGCCAGGTCGAGGACAGCGGGGGAGTGGTGATCGTGCCGGCATTTTCGGGACTGTTCGCGCCCAGGTGGCGCCCTGATGCGCGTGGGGTGATCGTGGGGTTGACCCGGTTCGTCGATAGGCGGCATATTGCCCGGGCCGCGCTCGAGGCGACGTGTTTGCAGGCGCGCGAGGTGGTGTGCGCGATGGGCGGGGAGCCGAAGGCGCTGAAGGTCGACGGTGGGATGACCACGAACGACCTGCTCATGCAGATGCAGGCCGACATCCTGGGCTTGACCATTGAGCGCCCCGCGAACACGGAGACCACGGTGATGGGCGCGGCGTCGGCGGCGGGCATGGGCATTTCGCTTATCGACGAACCGCTCACGCTCGGCCCCGCAACCACCTGGGAAAGCGAAATGGCCGACCCCGAAAGGGACCGGCTTGTCGCCGCGTGGGAGGACGCGGTGTCGCGCTGCCTAAATCTGGCCTAGTTGGTGTTGATGTCCACCGTGTTGGCGGACGGGTTGTAGGTGATGAAGCCGCCTTCGAAGTCCACGCGGACGGTGTCGGCGGTGGGGTTGAACTGCTGCGTCACCGGCATGCCCAGCGGGCCGGCGTCGAGGCCCTGCTGCAGCCAGGCCTCGGCGATCTTGCCTACCAGGGCGATGATTTCGCCTTCGTTGTTGCGGGCGCCGATGCCGTTGGAGTACAGCGCCACGGCCGGGCCGGTCGGGCCGCCGACGCCGGCGACGAGCTTGCCCAGCGTGGGTTCGAGCGCGGTCCACACCTGGGCGGCCTCGCTGGAGCCGAACGCGTTGAGGGTAGGTGCCACGGCCGGGCTGATCTGCTTGGATAGGTCGGCTGCCTGCGCCAGCGTCAGGCCCTCGAAGACTTGGGTGTCGCCGGCGTTGGAGACGGTGGGCAGTTGGTCCTGGGCCGCCAGGAACAGCAGCACCAGGCCGATGGCAGTGCCGGCCACGGTCGCGATGGTGTTCGGGTCGCCGGAGGACAGCGCGGCCAGGGTGCCGTCGGGGGTGCCGTTGCTCGGGCTGCCCTGGCGCGTCGGTGTCGGTGCCGGTGCGGCCCCGGTGTCGCGCGCGTCCGGGTCCGCCGGTGCGACCGGGCTGGTCGCCGTGGTTGACGTGCTGTCGTCGCCGTTCAAGCGGTCCAAGACGGAGCCGATGCCGGAGCGGCCGCCGCCCAGGGAGCGGTATTTCGTGGCTGCGGTAGCGCGGATCACGGGCAGCTTGGAGTACAGGTTGTCGCCCGGGCAGGTGTTGTAGTGGAAGTCGCGGTGGGCGTTGATGTTGTTAAACATCGCGCCCTGGCCGGCTGCGTACTTCGAGCCGCGGAAGTTGCCCTCGGCGACGTGGTAGCTGGAGCCGGTTGGGTCGAAGCCCGCGACGGCAGCCTTCCAGCCTATGATTTCGCCCATGGCGCGCAGCGCGGCCGGGGTGGGCTCGGCCTGCTGGTAGTCGCCCAGCATGGACACGCCCCAGGTGTTCTGGTTGAAGGAGCCGACGTGGGCGCCTTGTGGGCCGCGGTCCATGCCGCCGGCGCGGCCTTCGTAGATGTTGCCGTACTTGTCCACGAGCGCGTGGTAGCCGATGTCGCCCCAACCCAGGTTGTTGGCGTGGTAGTTCCAGATGCCGCGCACGATTCCCGGTGCCTCGGCTTCGGAGTAGTTGTTGGAGCCGGCAGTGTGGTGCACGGTGGCGGCGGTGGTGGGCTCGCTGTAGTAGGGGGCGCTGCTGCGGCCGGCGCCCCACTGCGCGCGGGAGATCACCTCGGGCATGCCGCGGGTGTAGGAGTCGGCAACCGGCTGGATGCCGCCTTGCGCGGTGCCGGTGCCGCCGTCCAGGAACACGGCTTCGATGTCGTTGGCGGTGGTGGGGGCGTCGGAGACGGCCCGGCCGCCTTCAAGCAGGTCCACGTTGCCGGTGGAGACCTGGATGCGTGTGGTGCGGCCGACGTAGATCGGCTCGGTGCCGAACTTGTCGGAGCCCGCCTGCGGGTCTACCGGGTCCATCTCGAACCACTCGGACCAGGCGCCGTCGGCCTTCTGGGAGCGCACGTACGCGGCGATGTCGCGCTCGCCGGTCCAGGTCAGGCCCACGATGGAGAACTCGCGGTCGTTGGTGAACTCCTTGACCACGCGGCGCACCTGCTCTTCTTCGCCGCCTTGGGTGCGGATGGCGGCGTCGTCGACGGTGATGTTGTCGCCGGCCGCGAACGACGAGGTGGTGGTGTAGACCTCCGGGGCGCCTGCGCCGAGGGACTGCACCTGCAGAATGCGGTTGCCGCTGAACGCGTTGGCGGCAACGAGTGCTGTGACGAGGAGGACGGACACGATCACGGGCATGATCGCGGCCCGGGCGGGGTGGGCCGCGCCGCCCTGAATGCTGCGACGTTGCTGCACAGTAATACTCCTGGGGTTTTTGAGGTTCGCTGCGAAAGCAGTGGCAAATGTGACAGAAACGAAGTGTAGTGCAAGTTCAAGTCTCAAGAAAGACTTGAGACTTCTGGGGCGTGTCGTGGCGGAGCTCCGTCGATAGGCAACTGTGCGAAAATAGGCCGCATGGCATACGACCTCATTGTTGTTGGATCGGGTTTCTTCGGCCTCACCGTGGCCGAGCAGACGGCGAGCGAGCTGGGCAAACGCGTGCTGGTGGTGGAAAAACGCAGCCACATCGGCGGCAACGCGTACAGCGAAAACGAGCCGGAGACGGGCATCGAGGTGCACAAATACGGCGCCCACCTGTTCCACACCTCCAACGAGCGGGTGTGGGAATACGTCAACCGGTTCACCGACTTCACGGATTACCAGCACCGCGTCTTCGCGATGCACGACGGCACCGCCTACCAGTTCCCCATGGGGCTCGGCCTGATCAACCAGTTCTTCGGCCGCTACTACTCGCCGGAAGAGGCGAAAAAGCTCATCGAAGAGCAGCGCGAAGGCCTCGACCCTGCGGCCGCGACGAACCTGGAGGAGCGCGGCATCGCGCTGATTGGCAAGCCGCTCTACGACGCGTTTGTGAAGCACTACACCGCCAAGCAGTGGCAGACCGACCCCACAGACCTGCCGCCGGAGATCATCTCGCGCCTGCCGGTGCGCTACACCTTCAACAACCGCTACTTCAACGACACCTACGAGGGCCTGCCCGTCGACGGCTACGCCGCGTGGCTGGAGAAGATGGCGGAGCATGAGCTAATCGACGTCCGCACGAACACCGACTGGTTCGCCGTCGCTTCCGAGATCCGCGCCGAGAGCCCGGACGCACCCGTGGTCTACACCGGGCCGCTGGACCAGTACTTCGACTACGCCGAGGGCCGCCTAGGCTGGCGCACCCTCGACTTCGAGCAGGAAGTGCTCGAGATCGGCGACTTCCAGGGCACCCCGGTGATGAACTACAACGACGCGGACGTGCCGTACACCCGCATCCACGAGTTCCGCCACTTCCACCCGGAGCGCTCCGAGTACCCGTCCGATAAGACGGTGATTGTAAAGGAGTACTCCCGCTTCGCCTCTGACGACGACGAGGTCTACTACCCGATCAACACCCCGGAGGACCGCGAAAAGCTCGAAGCGTATCGACGCCTCGCAGCCGAAGAATCCGAGCAGAACAACGTCCTGTTCGGCGGCCGCCTGGGCACCTACCAGTACCTGGACATGCACATGGCCATCGCAGCAGCGCTGACCCTGTTCGACAACCAGCTGCGCCCGTTCTTCGAGTCCGGCGAGCCGCTGAGCCAGCCGCGCGGGCACTAGGGGGGGGGCGGCATGGCAATTCAAGAGATTTTTGTTCACCCCGACTGTCCGGACTGCGCGGGCGTCATCGCCGAGTATAACGACAACCCGAACAGCTTCGGCGACGCGGAGCTTGTCGACGTCACCGAGCTCGGCAGTCTGAAGCGCTTCCTGCACTACCGTGACCGGCTTTCCGGTTACGCCGCCGCTCGGGACGCCGGCAAGATCGGGGTGCCCTCGAAGGTGCTCGACGGCACCACGGTGGAGTTCTTCGACGCGGTGTAGCGGCCACGGCGGCGCGGTGCCGGGGTCGCCCGGCACCGCTGCCCCAGTCGAGTTATAGACAACTCGAAACAACTCCAAACAACTATCCTGAACTGCGTCGATGGACTGATTTTGGGCGATTTTTGCGGTAAGTTGTTTCGGAGTTGTTTCAAACAACTTTGAAACAACTTTTGTTATTCTGGGCCCATGCTCGATTCGGGTTTTGAGGGTGTGGAGGAGGCGCTGTCGGCGATTGAGGCCGGAGATAGCGCCGATATCTGGGAATCCCAGGTACTGGATTTCAAGGAGGATCCTGCCGTCCACCCGATGAACAAGAACCCCGATGCGGGTCTTGTGGAGTTTCTCATCGACGAAGTTATTTGTTTCTCCAACGCCGACGGCGGTGTCGCCTACATCGTCCTTGGCGTCAATGACAAGAAGGCAGGCCCTGCTGCGTTCACTGGTACTGATCGCTCATGCGATTGGTTGGTGGAAAAGATTTACAGCAAGACGCAGCCTCATATTCAGGTCGAAGCTTCTGAAATCGAGCGCTGTGGCAAGCGTTTGATTGCGTTGCGCATCCCGCGGGGGATGGCGTTGTATCAGCGTTCCAAAGGCCAGGCCAGTAAACGCGTCGGGAAAAACTGTGTTCCTTTGGGGGAGGATGAGCGTCGCAGTATTCACCTGTCCCGTTCGAACCCTGACCTGAGCGCTACTGTGTCTCGACGAAGCCCTGACGATCTCGACCCTAAGGCAATCGAGCAGGCTAAAGCACTCCTTGCCAACCGGAAGCATGCCTTGGGTGATGACTCGCCTGTACCCCAGACGAGTCTTCAACTCTGCAGTGAGTTGGGATTGCTTACGGCCGATGGCGCGCTGACATTTGCGGCAGAAATTCTCTTCATGCAGCCACTGCACAACCGGACGGTCGTGAGACATTTGCTTCGCGACGTGCCCAGTGGCGATCCGAAAGTAACCGAGATCTCCGCACCGTTGATTACTGCGTCAGAACAGCTACGTGCGTTGATTAAGGCTCACACGTCGCAGGAGATTGCGCGAGTGCAGCTCCCGAACGGGCAAGAGTTTCCCATTCCGGCGTTTCCTGCGGCTGCTGTAGATGAAATTGTTTCTAACGCATTCGCGCACCGCGACTGGGGAGCGACCACTGCAATCGTCGTTGATCAGTCTCCGACCAGTCTGACCGTATGGTCTCCTGGTGGTCTCCCCGTAGGCGTGCCCGAGGAGAGGATTCTGACCACCCAATCGATTCCGCGCAACCCGATTCTGATGGGTGCACTGCGACAGTTAGGACTTGCTGAAGAATCTTCGCGAGGCTTCGATCGCATGTGGGTCTCCATGCTTGCTAGTGGTAGGCAAGCCCCCAGTCTGAATGCCGATGGGCCGTTTGTTGAGGTCACGTTGCCCGCCGGAAATGTCGATTCGGCGTTTATTAAGACGCTGTACCTGTTGCGTACTGAGTTTGGTGAAGCGATCTTCAAGAGTGTGGATGGGCTTTTGGTTGCGCGTCATCTAGCGAACAACCAGATTTTGATGACGTCCACGGCAGCTCGACTCATGCAAGTCCCGGAAGCGCAGGCCCAAGAAACCTTGGGGTGGTACGCAAGTCAGGGCTTCCTAGAACCTTTGCGGGATGCTCCTGAGTGGATACTGTCCGCTCGAGCTCGGACGGCCTTTGAGGGGAACGAATCTACTGGGATTGCATCCGTGACTACCGAGGACTGGATCATTGCTCAGTTGCGCGAGGGGCAGTCCCTGAACGCTCGTGAGGTTGCGAATGAACTCGGCGTAGAGCGTGAATCAGTGAGCCGAATCCTTCGCCACCTTCGAGATTTGGGTAAAGCGAAGATTGCCGACGGTAGCCCGACTCGAGGTCCGAGTGTTCGGTGGGTTTCCCTCTAAACAACTCCAAACAACTATCCTGACCTGCTCAGATGGGTTGATTTCGGGTCAGTTTTACGGCGAGTTGTTTCGGAGTTGTTTCAAACAACTCCGAAAAGGGTTGGTTAGGCGCTCAGGGCCGGGGCGACGAAGGTCGAAACGAGGTACCGGTTGATGTCGACGAACGTTGAGATGGAGGATCAGCTTCGGCGACACCTGCTGCCGCCCGTTGTTTAGAAGATCGAAATGGAAGCGGTGTGGTGAGTTTGTGGTAGCGCTTGAGTGGGGATCCGGTAGCGGGTCCCTGCTCAGGCGTTTGTGGGGTTACTGGTTAGCTTCCAGTCTCATGTTGGGTCCTTCGAGGGTGATGATTTCGGCGCCGGCGATGAGTCGGTTGAGGATGGACTCGGCGATGACGGCGTCCGGGATGGATCTGTACCAGTCTTGCGGGGTGAACTGTGAGGTCACGATTGTTGATCGGTTGCCTTCTCGTTCGGAGAGAATGTTGAAGAGCAGGTGCGCGGTGGCGGCGTGACCGGCTCCGGTTTTTGGTACCGGTTGGGCGGGTATCGGGTACTGGGTGTGCGTGTATTGGGTACCGGGGGTAGTTGGGTTGGCAGTCTGTGGTTGACGGCCTGCGCAGTGTGTACGCGCGGGCCGCGTAACCATGGAAGGAGTTTGGTGTGGTCACCAATTACAGGTTGATCATGCTGGCGCTTGTGCAAGGCCGCTCGTGGTCGCAGATCACGTCGGATTTGGGGTGTTCACGCAGCAGTATCGATAAGGCCAGCCGAGTGTTGCGCTCGACTGGAATGGACGAAGACGCAATTACCGCGTTGTCGGCGCAGGAGCTTTCGGAGTTGTTTCCGGATAACCGCCGGCGGGATTCGGACGCGTTTGTGGAGCCGGATTTCGCAGGTATCGCTGCCCGCCGCCGACGCGGTGAGCGGGTGACGTTGAAGGTGGAACACCATAAATACACCCGGCGTCAGGCCGCTTCTGGCCAGCAGCATTATTCCTACCGGCAGTTCTGCGCGCTGTTTGAAAACTACGTCGATGTCAACGACCTGACTGCGCTTTTGACCCATGCCCCTGGTGAGGAGCTGTGCGTTGATTGGTCCGGGGAAACCATGGCAGTTGTTGACCCGTTGACCGGGGTGTCTGTGCGGGCGTATGTGTTTGTGGCGTCGCTGCCACATTCGGGGCTCATCCATGCCAGTGCGTGGCCGGATATGCGGATGCGGTCGTGGCTGTGTGCTCACCGCGACGCGTTGGACTACATCGGTGGCGTGCCGGTGCGCATCGTTCCCGATAACGCCTCGACAGCAACCAACCAGGTTGCACGTGGTGCGACGGTGCGTGAGGTCAACGAGCGCTACCAGCAGTTCGCTGAATTCTACGGTTGCGGGATCACCCCGGCTAGGCCGGGTAAACCCAGGGATAAGGCTCATGTGGAAAAAGCGGTCGATATCGTCCAGACCTGGGTCGTAGAAGCGTTGTCGGGCCAAGAGTTCGCCACGCTTGAGGTACTCAACGCCGCTATTGCAGCACAGGTTGACTGGATCAACGACCGGGAAGGATTCCGGGGCCGGAAAACAACCCGCAGGCAGCTGTTTGTTGAAAGCGAAGCAGAAGCGTTGCGCCCGCTGCCTACGCAGCGCTGGTCGTATTCCACGTGGCGCACCGCCAAGGCCGGGGTGAACTACCACGTCCAAGTGGAGAAGCATTTCTACTCTGTGCCGTGGAGCTTCGCCGGTAAAAGTGTCGACGTGCAGATCTTCGACGATGTCGTCGACATCTTCAGCGCGGGTGAGCGTATCGCTTCCCACCTGAAGAAACCGGGCAATATGCAGTACTCCACAGATAAAGAGCATGTGCCGGCAAAGCACCAAGACTTGGCCACGAAGTGGGATCGGGGCCGGATTGAGTCATGGGCTCAAAGTATTGGGGCCGCAACCTACGAACTCATCCGCCAGATGTTTCACGCCCGCCAAGTTGAAGCCCAAGCCTACAATAGCGCCCTTGGCGTGTTGGGCCTGTCGAAGAAGTACTCCCGCAGCTTGCTTGAACAAGCCTGCCAAGACGTCCTCGATTCCCGCATGGTGCCGTCGGTGCGCAAAGTCCACGACACCATCAAAGACCTCGAAACTCGCACCGCCACTGCCACAGGTGGTGCGCAATCACCAACATCATCTGCTGCGTCAACTAGGCCGGTGGCGCGTCGCGCCCCAGCTGCGCAGGTGTCGCATGTACGGGGCAAAGCAGCGTTCGAGTTCAGTGAGCTTGAATTCGGTGAGGAGGCGTAGAAGCATCATGGCGTTAACCGATGAAGATTTCGACAAGCTCGGCTCGCTGCGCGGGATGCGCGTGTTCGCCGCGACGATCCAAGAGATCGTCAACGACCCCTCGCGCGATAACGACTCCTTCGAAGACAAGATCAAAGAAGCCCTCGAAGCTCAACTCACCGCCCGCGACAACAAGGTCATCCAGACAAGGTTGCGTGAAGCGAAACTCCTTGGCTCAACCGCCGCACTCGAGCGCTTCGATGCCTATCCTGGCCGCGGTGTAACCCAAGACCGCATCGACCGGCTCGCCACCTGTGAATGGGTCGACTACGGCAAAGACCTCATCATCGTGGGAGCTACCGGCACCGGTAAAAGCTTCCTCGCTCAAGCCCTGGCCGTCGCGGCGTGCCGCAAAAAACTCACCACCCGCTACTTCCGGCTTAACGACCTGGCCAACGATTTCGACGCTGCGGCTGAGCATCCCCAGGCCCGCAAACAACTCCTCGCCGACTTGCAGGCCCCGGCACTTGTCGTCATCGATGACTTCCTCGCCACCGATGTCTCAGCGCACGCGTTGAACCAAGTGTTCAACCTGCTCGTCGGGCGTGAGCATGCCTCTACCGTGATCGCCAGCCAGCACGAACCCGATTACTGGTACGACGTGTTCTCAGAGGCAGCACTGGCGGACGCGGTGATGTCCCGTCTTGCCAACCACGGCTCGAAACTCACCCTGACGGGAGAAGACATGCGAACCCGCGACGACATCAAACAAGAAAGGATGGGCCCTGCCATACCCAAACGGCTGCGTCAACCCCAGAAGCCGTAACCGGGGGTAAAAAACGGGTACCGGCAACCACCAACACCCCGGTACCCGATACCGCCCTACCGGTACCGAAAAGAAACGCCCGTCAGCGGCGTCGACTGGGGTGGTGAGGAAGTCGTCGAGGACTAACACGTCGACGCTGATCAACTCGCGGGTGAGTTTGAGCCGGGCTGGGTCGTCGAGCGGCATCACTGCGAAGTGCGCGGCAAGCATGTCGGTGCGGTAGAACCTGGCGGAGTAGTCGTTGCGGCATGCTGCGGTGATCAGAGCTTGGGCGAGGTAGGTCTTGCCGACTGAGGATTTGCCCAAGATGACAATGTTTTGGCCCAGGTGGCACCATTGTCCGTGAGCGAGTCGGCTGACTTGTTCTGGGTTGATGTTGCGGTCAGGTGCGTAGACGACGTCTTCGAGGCAGGCATCGGGGTTTGGCGATCGTGATGCCTTGAGCAGTTTGTTGATGCGGCGTTCGCGTCTGGCCGCGACTTCTTTGTCGAGTGCGTAGAGCACCTTTTGGGAGAAGGTCCACGTGTCGAAGGCTGGGTCGTTGGCGATGTCGATGACGCTTTTGCCGAAGGCTGTCATGCGCATCGCTGTGAAGTCCGCGAGGACGGATTCGTCGAGGAAACGCTCTTGAGGCGGGGTCGGTGGGGTCATGGCGTTGTGGTTCCTTTCTTGATGAGGTTGTCCAGACTGAACTGTGCTGCGCCACCGAGGTAGGCGCCGCTGGTGTCGCGTGTGGCAGCGGCGGGTGCGTGGGCCCGATGCCCAGGTGTGGCCGGTGCCGGTTGGTCGAAGCCGTGTGGTCGGGTTGCGGCTTCTTTGCGTACGGCGGCCATCATGTTTTTGACCGCGGTGTAGGACACCGCCCGGCGGGTCCCGTCGGAGGAGACCAAGCGCTTACATGCTTCTTCCAACACGAGCTTGTTGGCGTGTTTGCCCATTGACAGCACGTTTCTGCACGATTGGTACGCCTGGGCCGGGATTGCTTTCGCCGCGATCATTTCCTCGATGACGGTGCGTGTCGCCGGGCCGATCTTTTGGGCTTCGCGCAGGAAGTAATCGCTCGTCCACAGTCCTTGGGTGTGATCCATGTTCGCCGGTATGTGGTCGGCATCGGTGACATACGCCCCGCGGGTGTGGGCAAGCGTGTGGGTTGTAACGGCACGGCCACCATCGAAGACCGTGAGCACTTGCCCGGTGATGCGCACATCGACAGTGCGGCCAACGAGCTGGTGCGGCACGGAGTACCGCACGCTAGCTACGGTGATGTGGAAATCTGGGGCGATCTTGGCGCGTTTCCACTCGGTGCGCTGCCACGGGGTATCGGGAAGCGCTGTCAACAGGTGCCTTTCATGCGCATCGAAAATGTCTTTGCGGCTTGACTGCTGGTGACGAAACGGTACCGCCTGGTTGATCTGGTCAACCAACTGCCTAATGCGTGTGTTGAGTTCGTCAAGGTCGACGCACTGGTGGCCATCGAGTGCGTGGATGACCTTGTGGGTGACGATCTTGACTGCGGCTTCGACATTCGCTTTGTCTTTCGGCCGTTTCGCCCTCGTGGGCAGTGCTGCGGTGTTGTAATGCTCCAAAAACTGCTCGTAGGTGTCGTTGACCTTGCGGTTTCGATCCGCCGCGCTGATCGCGTTCGACGCAGTCGAGGCATTATCCGGCACCACAACCTCAGGCACGCCCCCGAAGTAGGCGAACGCGTGGTGGTGGGCATCAAGCCAGGAATGCTGGCGCTCATCCGGACATGCGAGGGCAAAAATCATCCCGGAATACGGCATTGAGGCAACAAGTACGCTGACCTTCACCCCCGGCGCGCCATAAGGGTCTAACAGGCGCATCTTGGTGCCTGCCCAATCCACCTGCATGGTGTGCCCCGGAGTGTGGGTGATGCGTGCGGTCAAACCGGCCGCATCGACATGAGACGCCACCAACTGTCGAAACCGGTCGTAGCTGTAATGGAGCTGGCCGGGTAAAGCAGGTGTGGTGGTGTAGCGCGCCCACAGCACTTGCAGTGTCTGCTTGTTACGCCCCGTGCGGGCTTTGACCACCGCATCAAAATCGATAGGGACGAACTCGCCCTGGCCGGTACTGCGCCCATCTACGAATAACTCGTCGAGCTCATCATCCGTCAACGCCAAAACCTGGTCGACGGTGCGAATCCCAAGGGATCGAAGCACCTGATTCGACCGGGAAATCGTGCGGTGCGAGCACCCGAGCTGTTGTTCAATCTGGCGGTACGAACGCTGCTGCACAAGCAGCTTCATCACCGCCCGGTAATCCGTCATCAGCGGACTCCTTCCGGTAACCGGCTACACCCCTGTGGTGCAACCACCCGAAAGCATCACCCGCCACCGCCAACCCCGCTACCGGAAACCCACTGAACCGCTACCCGAAAGTCACCACACCGCTACCAACTAGCCGGTCGCAACACCCGTGGTGCCCCGTACACTGACCCATCGTGGGAACTTTCATAGCACTTATCGGCCTGCTGCTGGCCACCGTCCTCGTCGCCGCGATCGGTGAACGCACCGGCCTGCCGTGGCCGGCGCTTCTGACCGTGGTGGTCGCACCGGTGATCTTCATCCCCGGCATCGACACCGTCTCCATCGATCCGCACTTGATCTTGCCGATCTTCCTGCCGCCGCTGCTGTGGTCGCTGGCCCGGCGCACGAGCTGGGGGCAGATCGGCTCGCAGCTCAACGTGGTGCTGACCATGTCGATCATCCTGGTGTTTCTCACCATCGCCGCGCTGACCGCCACGGCGATGTGGATGCTGCCCGGGCTTAGCCTGGCCACCGCGATGGTGCTCGCCGCCGCGATTGCTCCGCCGGACCCGGTGGCGGTGGACGCTGTGGCTGGCCCGGCCGGTATCCCGAAACGCATCACCGGCACGCTGCAGACGGAGGGGCTGTTCAATGACGCCGCCTCCATCGTGACCTTCAACGTCGCGATGGCGGCCGCGGTCGCGAACGGCGAGGTCGACTTTGGCAAGGGCGTGTTGCAGTTCCTCTACGCCGCCATCGCCGCGGTGCTGATCGGCCTGGTTGTGGGCAGGTTGGCCGCTGTCTTCGCCAACTCCGTGCCCGATTCCGTGATCCGCACAGCGTTTACCTGGGTACTCCCGTTCGCCATCTACGCAGGCTGCGAGGCCATCGAAGCCTCCGGCGTCATCGCGATTGTCATCGCCGCGGTGGAGATGTCCTCGCGCTCCACCATGACCGCCGAGGACCGCCTGACCGGACACTTCTTCTGGGAGACGGTGGAGCTGCTGTTTACCGGCGTGGCGTTCGGCCTGATCGGCATGAGCGTGCGTGACGCGCTGGACACCGCCGGCACGCACATCTGGCAGGCGGTGCAGGTGGGCGTTGTCCTGTCCGTCGTCGCGTTTGCTGTGCGCTTCGTGTGGATGTGGGTGCTGTACAAGCTCAACGAGAAAAAGCACCGAACGAACGTCTCTCCGCTGCGGCTGCAGGAGGTTCTGCTCATGGCGTGGGCAGGCATGCGCGGGCTGGTCACGTTGGCGCTCGTGCTGGCAATCCCGGCATCAGCGACGAGCTACCACCACGAACTGTCGGTCATCGCGCTGACCGTGCTCACTTGCACGATGGTGGTGCCGGGGTTGTTGCTGCCGTGGCTCGTGGACAAGCTTGACCTGCAAAACGGGCCTGGCGCCGACAAGGCGCTCGAGGAGCTGAACCAGCGGGCGTACGCGGCTGCGCGTAAGGCGGTGCGCGAGCACGGCGAGGAGTACCAGCCCGAGGCGTACAAGATGGTGCAGGAGTGGCTGGACTCGATTGCGGAGAAGCGCTTGCAGGATCCGGAGGGCTCTGAGGAACGCAAGGAGGCGTTTCTGCGGGCCCGCGCTGGGGCGGTGCAGATGCAGGAGGTTGCCCTGCGCGCCGCCAGCCGCGAACTGCAGCAGGCGCGCCGCGAGCGCCGCTACAACCCGTCCGATGTCGACGCGGTGCTCGCCGACCTGGACCGCCTCATCCTCGCGCGCGACCGCAAGGCTCTCACCGGCCCGAGCAGCTTGTGGGAGCCGAAGTAAGGGGCTTTTGCCTATCGACGAGCCCTGACCCACCCCGTTTTCAAAATGCCAAGCAGATCGCTTTCAAAACGCCAAGCAAACCGTTTTCAAAATGCCAACCAAATCGTTTTCAAAACGACAACCTAGATCGTTTAGCTGGTAATATGCAGCGGTATGGAAAATGGGTATATTCCACGACTGGCGGATGCTGAATTAGAGCGATCGCTCCGCAGGCAGGGCGGTGTCCTTATTCAGGGGCCGAAAGGCTGCGGGAAAACTGAGACGGCAAAACAGCAAGCTGCGAGTTTTCTTAACGTAGAAACGGACCCTGGCGTCACTCTCGCTATGGATAATGACCCGCGGCTGCTGCTCGAAGGTGCCACGCCGCGCCTCATCGACGAATGGCAGTTGCAGCCGAGACTGTGGGATTTCGCGCGGCACGCCATTGACGAGCGTCAGGCGAAGGGGCAGTTCATCTTCACCGGTTCCACGGCCCCAGGGGCGGACACGACGAGCCACTCGGGTGCCGGCCGGTTCGCACGAATGACGATGTCGACGATGACCCTTTTTGAAACCGGAGAATCGGATGGGTCGGTTTCGCTTGCCGCGGCAGTTGCAGGGGACCCGTTGCCGTTTTCGGCACCAGCGTTAACACTGCCGCAGCTGGCGGAACGAGTGTGCCGGGGTGGCCTTCCTTACAACGTTGGTCTCCCATTTGAAGATGCGCTTGAAAACGTCCGGGACTACGTACAAACCGTTGCGGCCGTGGATGTCCACGCCCCTGGCAGAGTGAATCGTGATTCAGAGCGGGTGAGGCGGATGATCCGTTCGTTAGCTCGTGGCGTGGGTACCGAGCTCGAGCTGCAAACCATCGCGACCGATGCCGATACCTCGCGGGAAACAACCCGGGACTATCTCGATGCTCTCGCGAGCATCTTCGTCTCTGTGGACCAGCCTGCGTGGTTCACGCACCTGCGCTCTAAAGCGACGCTGAGGAAAGCGCCGAAGCGCCATCTCGCTGACCCCTCTTTTGCTATGGCAGCGCTGGATCGAGGGCCGGAGCATCTACTTCGGGATCCGGCTTATTTCGGCCAACTTTTTGAGTCACTCGTTGTGCACGAACTACGTGCGCTCACGGGCAGAACGGTGTACCACGCCCGGCTTAACACGAAGCTGGAGGTTGACGCGGTCGCGAACGTCGGCGGCCGGGACGTGCTAGTCGAAGTGAAACTGGGCTACACCCCAGAGGTGATTGAGCATGCGGCCGACACACTCAAGCGGTTCGCAGGGCACCTTAGTGACGACCCAGCCTTGGTGGTGATCACCTCGGGAGGCCCCGCGCTACGCCGCAACGACGGTGTGGCAGTAATTCCTATTGGGGCTCTGGGGCCGTAGCTAAATGCTAGTTTCGGAGGAGTGGCCCATTTGTGTGGCAGCAGTAAGAACCTTTGCTGATCGACAAGCCCCGCACTTTTGTTAAGTTAGGCAATCCTATATAGTCCGTGCGGTGAGTTTCCGGCCCTTCCTTGCAACAGTCGTTCGCAGCGAGCGCATCGCACCGAATTTTCAACGTGTGACGTTCACTGGTGTCGACGCAATGGGCCCCGCTGTGCCCATCATGGATCTGCGGATCAAGCTCATCATCCCGTCGGCGGCAGGGCTTGTTGATTTGCCGGCCGAGGGGTGGTGGGACCTCTGGCGCGCCATGCCGGAACACACGCGCGGGCATCTCCGCACCTACTCCATTCGCGCCCTCCGGCGCAACGACGGTGACCCGGACGAACTCGATGTGGATTTCGTGCTGCACGGCCACAACGCTGGGCCGGCCTCCGCGTGGGCAGAAAGCGCGCTGCCCGGGCAGGCGCTGTGGATCATCGGGCCGACCCGCGATGACGCGACCGGCGTCGGCATCGAATTCGCTCCCGGCGCTGCCGCGGCTGCTCGACTGTACGGCGATGAAACGGCTCTTCCGGCGATTTCCCGAGTGCTGGAGGACTGGCCCGAAGACCTCGCCGGTTCCGCTGACATTGAGGTGCCGGCGGGCAACAGCCTTCAAATCGATGCGCCTGCCCACGTTGATGTCCGCTGGCACTTCCGCACCGAGCCCGAAGTCGGGCATGGGGACAAGCTCTACGCGCAGCTTAAACAGGACATTGAGCCGTTGTGGGGCCCAGCAGCTCCCACCACCGATGAGCCCGATAACGACGGTGGCCTCCAGCGAGACAATGTCTGGGAAACCCCGACGTATTCGGGAAGCGGGGAACCCATCAACAGTGGGGCGGGCGCGTCCGGACACACCTACTACTGGATCGCCGGCAAGAACACTTCGGTGAAAGCGATGCGCCGCCTGTTGGTTAAGGAGGCGGGGTTGCCGCGCGAGCACATCTCGTTCATGGGGTATTGGCGGTGACAGGCCATGAGTGCGACTAGACACGCGGGATTCGCCATTGCGCTCGGGATTTCGGCTGTCGCCGCGGTGTTGCTCTCGCTCGCCGTCGGCGCGCGGCAGATGGGCGTGTCAGAAAGCATCAGCGCTGTGCGTGACGGGCTTGCCCTCGCGTTCCACACCGAATCTGGGCAGGTCAGCGAGGAGGCGCAAGTGGTTGCCCAACTGCGGGTTCCACGCACGCTGCTCGGCCTGCTCGCTGGCTCGGCGCTTGGCACAGCGGGAGCTCTGCTCCAGGGGCACACGCGCAACCCGCTGGCCGACACAAACCTGCTGGGCATCGCCCCGGGGGCGGCGCTTGCGGTGGCTGCGGCAACCGCCGTGTTCGGCTCACTACCGGTGCTGGTCGCGGTGGGGGTCGGTTTCCTCGGCGCGACAATGGCGGTAGCGCTCGTCTTCGCACTGAGCGCGCGAAGCCGCGGATCCACCCCGATCACGGTGGTACTCGGCGGGTCCGCGCTCGGGGCGGTGTGTTCCGCGCTGACCAGCGGCATCGTGCTCACCAGCACGCAAAGTCTCAATGACATGCGGTTTTGGACGGCGGGCTCCGTCGCAGGCCGGGACATGCACATCGTCGCCGCCGTCGCCCCGGTCGTACTGGTCGGCCTAGTCGCCGCGTTCGCCACGGCGAACCGGGTGAACATGCTGAACCTGGGTGATGACGTCGCGCACTCCCTCGGCGTCAACGTCGCGGCTGCACGCGCGGTGGGGATCCTGCTGGTCGCCCTGCTTGCCGGTGCAGCTGTGGCGGGGGCGGGCCCGATCGGGTTTGTCGGCTTGGTCGTGCCGCATATCGTCCGCTCCCTGACCGGGCCGGATTACCGGCTGGTGCTGCCGTGCTCGGCGCTTGCCGGTGCGACGCTGCTGCTCTTCGCGGATGTCGCCGGCCGAGTCATCGCCCGCCCCGGTGAGCTGCAAGTTGGCATCACCCTTGCTTTCGTCGGCGCCCCGTTCGCCCTGTACCTGCTGCGGAAGGGGGCGAAGCTGTGACCCGCACGTTCGCAGTCAATGTCGTGCTCGCGGCGTGTGGGCTCGCCGTCGCGCTCGGAGGCATCATGGTGGGTGAATTCGGGCTTGGGCTTCACGACGTCCTCGCCGCCCTGACCGGACAGTCCACCGGCATGGCCCGCACCGTGGTCGTCGAGTGGCGCCTGCCGCGTGTTGCCACGGCGCTGGCGGTGGGGGCCGCGCTCGGATTCGCGGGCGCGATCTTTCAGACGATCACTCGTAACCCGTTGGCCAGCCCAGACATCCTGGGCGTTGTTTCAGGTGCGTCGGCGTTCGCACTTACAGCGCTGCTCGCGGGTGGCGGTACCGGGGCGCTGCTCAGCGCGCTCGGGGTGCCGCTGAGCGCGTTTGTCGGCGGGCTAGCGGTCTCCTTGGCGATGTGGTGGCTTAGCCGCGCCGGCGGCCTGGGATCGTTTCAGCTCATTTTCGCCGGCATCATCCTCAACGCCCTGGCGGTGGCGTACAACTCGTTCCTCCTCGTCCGCGCCGACTACCGCGATGTGGGCAAAGCCCAGGCGTGGGTGACAGGCTCGGTCGGATCATCGGGTTGGGGCGACGCCGCCGCTGTGTTGGTGGCGCTTGCGCTGGTTGTACCGCTGCTGCGCTGGGCGTCATTCCAGCTCGAAGCCCTCTCTCTCGGGGACGACACCGCTGCGGGGCTGGGCGTCGATCCGCGCCGCACCCAGCTTGTGCTCATGGTGCTTGCCGTGGCGTTGACATCGACGGCGGTGGCGGCTTCCGGTCCGATTGCTTTTGTGGCGTTTGTGGCGCCGCACGTGGGCCGTCGATTAGCAAATGCCCCCACGCCCCCACTTGGCACCGCCATGATTGCCGGCGCGCTGATCGTCGCCGGTGCGGACCTCGCGGTGCGCACTGTTGTGCCGGGAGATTTGCCGGTAGGCGTGGCCACGTCAGCGTTCGGCGGGGCGGCTTTGCTCTACGCGCTGATGCGCGCGACCAGAAAGGTGACCTTGTAATGCTTCACGTGCGTGATCTCACCGTCAGCTACGGTGCGGCAAAGATTATCGACGGGCTCGCCCTCGACGTCCCACGCGGCGGCGTCACAACCATCGTCGGGCCGAACGGCTGCGGTAAATCAACGTTGTTGCGCGCGGTTGCTGGCCTGATCCCGCGTGAGCGCGGCGAGGTGGTCCTGAACGGCCGAAACACCGCGGAGATGAAACGCCGCGAGATCGCCCGCACGCTCGCGGTGCTGCCGCAAACCCCCGTAGCGCCGGACGGGCTGACAGTGCGTGACCTGGTCGGACGCGGGCGCCACCCGCACCAGACGTGGCTGCGCCAGACCTCGGAGAAAGACAGCGCGATGGTGGACGAGGTGATGGAGCTGACCCAGGTGGCCGAGTTTGCGGAGCGCCCGCTCGAGCGGCTCTCGGGCGGGCAGCGGCAGCGCGCGTGGATCGCGATGGTGCTCGCCCAAGACACCCCGCTCGTGCTTTTGGACGAGCCGACCACGTATCTGGACCTTTCCCACTCCGTCGAGCTACTTGCACTTATTCGCCGTCTTGCCGATGACATGGGGCGCACCGTGGTCATGGTGCTGCACGATTTGAACCTCGCGGCGCGTTTTTCCGACCAGTTGGTCGTGATGAAAGGCGGCGAGGTGCAAGCGGCGGGCACGCCCGCCGAGGTTGTGTCGGAGCAGTTGCTTGCCGACGTATTCTCTCTGCCCGCCGTGGTCGCCGAGGACCCGGTGGCAGGAGGGCCGCTGATCGTGCCCCGCTAGCGCGCTCTAGAGCTCCTGGTCAATCTGTGTGATCGCGTACGGGATGGTCAGCGGGTTGGGCATGCTCATCGCGTTGGCGGTGTCGGTGTCCAGCCAGTGCACGCCCCCGCGCGTGTTCACGTCGAGGTTCGCAAACGAGGCATCGTTTTTCAGCGCGTCGATCGCGTCGTAGTAGTCCAGGATGAACACGTAGTCCACGTCATTGAGGTCGGAGTAGTTCTCGGGGGACCAATCGATGAAGAAGCTGGATCCGTCACCGTTAAACTTGTCCGGAATGGTAAACCCGAGCTTTTCAATGAAGGAGCCGCGGCCGTCGCCTGCCGTGTACACGCCGAGCTTGCCGTCGTAAGGCATCCCGATGACCGCGGTCTTGCCCTGCAGCTCCGGATGCGCCTGCCGGAAGTCCGCGAAAGCCTGCTCGGATTCTGCGATGAGCTTGTCGCCCTCCGCTTCCTGGCCTAAAGCCGCCGCGATCTCCTTGATCTGCTCGTCCCACGGCACCTGCCAGTCTTCATGTTGGTCGGAATGGAAGGTCGCCGGCGCAATCTGCTGCAACAGGGCCTGCTTGTCGCTGTCGAAACCGCTGTTGACCGCGATGATCTTGGTCGGATCGAGAGCTGCGACCTGCTCAGCGGTGTCGGTGCTGAACTCGGTGGTGGTGTTGCGGATCGGGTTCGGCTCGGCGGTGAGCTTGTCTTTCGCCCACGGTCCGAGGCCGGACGGATCGCCGGAGCCCTCTGCCTCCCAGGTGGCGTAGCCGACTGGTTGCTCCCCCAGCGCGAGGACGGTGTCCACGTCGCCAAGCCCCAGCGTGACAATACGGTCGTTCGACCCCGCCGCGTCGGAGTGCTGGTCGGAGTCTGCGGACTCGCTGGAGCAGCCGGTGAGCAGCAGCGCAGCCGCAGCGAAGGTAGCTGTCAGCCGCTGGAGCGACAGTGGGGAAGTGCGTTTCAAGGTTCGCCCTTTCGGTCTGGAACGAAAGCACCCTGAGTTAGGTGTGCCTAAGCTAACGCGATTAGCTTAGGGTACGCCGCCGCCACCGGGCAACACCTAGGTGTCGCGGGCTTTAGCGGTGCTGACCGTCGCCGAACTCGCGGCGGAAGTTGCCGTCCCAGTCGTAGTCTGCGCCCGGGTCCTGGGTGCCGAAGTTTTCCCGCTCGAGCGCCTCTGGCTGCCGGGCGCCGCTGCCCTGGATCCCCATCACCAGAAACACCGCCCCGGTCACCGCGCCTGCGACGCCGATGAACACGGCGGTGGAGCCGGTGAGGAATGCGAACGAGAGCACGGCCACCACGATGCAGGCTGCGCCGATGGCGTAGTTGCGCGCTGGCGAACCGGAGCTGTTGCGTGGTCCACCTGCGGGGTCGTGGGGGAGACCGTCGTCGTTGTATCCCTTGAACTGCATGATTCGCAGCCTACGGGAGAAGCGCCGCTATTGGCTGTTGAGTTTTCCGGACAGGCGGTCCAGGCGGTCCTTGCTTGGCCCGTCGAGGCCGACGATGGTGACGGTCTTGCCTCGTTCCTCGAACTTGCGGGTGACGGAGTCCAACGTGGCCACGGTGGAGGCGTCCCACACCTCGGCCGCGCTCAAATCGAGCACGATGTTCTCTGCCGGGTCGGTGTAGTCGAACGCGTAGACCAGGTCGTTGCTGGAGGCCCAGAACAGCTGGCCGTGGATGCGGTAGGTGCGGGTGTCCACCTGCCCGTCGTTGGTGGTGTCCTCGGCGGAAACCTGCTCGACGGAGGCGAGGTGTGCGACGCGGCGGGCGAAGGTGATCATCGCGGTGATCACGCCGAGCACCACCCCGACTGCGAGGTTGCTGGTGGCAAGCGTTGCTACGACGGTCACCAACATCACCACGGTCTCCGACAGCGGCATGAATTTCAGAGTGCGCGGGTGTACCGAGTGCCAGTCGATGGTGCCCACGGACACCATGATCATGATGGCCACGAGTGCCGCCATCGGGATCTGGCCCACCACGTCGCCGAGTAGCAGGATGAATGCGAGGAGGAATACGCCGGCCAGCAGCGTCGACAGGCGGGTGCGCGCCCCAGATTCGCGGACGTTGATCATGGTCTGTCCGATCATGGCGCAGCCGCCCATGCCGCCGAAGATGCCGGAGGCGATGTTCGCCACGCCTTGTCCCCAGGATTCGCGGGTTTTGTCGGAGTGGGTGTCGGTGATGTCGTCGACAAGCTTGGCCGTCATCAACGACTCCAGCAGGCCCACGATTGCCATGGCAAGGGAATACGGCGCGATAATCTGAAGCGTCTCCAGCGTCAGCGGCACGTCCGGGACGAACAGGCGCGGCAGGGAATCCGGCAGCTGACCCATATCCGACACGGTGGGTACGCGGAATCCGGCAAACCCCACGACAGCACTGATGACGACGATGGTGATC
Source organism: Corynebacterium sp. CQ3829_602738 (assembly GCF_054478435.1). Taxonomy (NCBI): domain Bacteria; kingdom Bacillati; phylum Actinomycetota; class Actinomycetes; order Mycobacteriales; family Corynebacteriaceae; genus Corynebacterium; species Corynebacterium sp. CQ3829_602738. The sequence continues at coordinate 2,278,123 of NZ_CM137003.1, read as the reverse complement.
AACGGGGCGGGGATAGCGCCCGTAAGCTTCGGCCACCCGATCATGATCGCGATGCCAGCTGCGACGAGGACGTAGACGACCTTTGGTACGTCGATAAGATGCTCCAGCTGCGCGGTGAAGATCAAAATACCCAGCGCGTTGACGAAGCCGGTCATCACCGACCGCGGGATGAAGCGCTGCAGCTTGGCCACCCCGAGCGCCGCGAGCACGATCTGCAGCACGCCCGCCAGCAAGACGGTTGCGATGAAGTAATCCACCCCGTACTCGCGGGCCACCGGGGCGATGACCAGGGCGACCGCACCCGTGGCGGCCGAGATCATCGCGGGGCGCCCGCCGGTAAAGGCGATGGTGATGGCCATGATCACCGAGGCGAACAGCCCGAGCGCCGGATCAACGCCGGCGAGGATTGAAAACGCGATGGCCTCGGGGATGAGCGCCAACCCGACGGTGAGGCCCGCCAGCACCTCCTTACGCAGGCGAGTAGGCGACGAAAATGCGTAGCGGAAGGACTCTACAACCCCCGTCGGAGCGGGCAGTTCGTGAGAAATCTCGGTGTGAGCGAAAGCCATAGACTTTACCGTTCTGAATGCGCGGGAAACTGCACCCTCGGGCAGGTGAGGGCGTGAAAACGTAGCTACCGTATCGGTCCTGCGCATCAAGCGCCAATGCAACCGCCGCGCGAAAACAGACCTCATTACGAGGCGGGGAGGTCGCCGCGGATCGTCGCCACGCTGTTCGCCACCATGTAGATACCGACGATGGCGGCGATCCAGAGAAGCGTCACTTTTGCCTCGTACTCGAGGCGGGGGATGAGGCGCTCGAGCCGCGGGAAGAACTTCTGGCCGAAGAGCAGTGCCACGGTGGCGAGGATGACTGTCGGCAAGATCATGACGAGGCAGTAGACACCCACGGCCCCGGCCTTGGCCACGGAGGGGATTCCCCAGCTGCCGATGATGCCCATCGCTGCGATGTACGGCAGCATTGTCGCCGCCTCGGTGAGAGATGCGCCGAGGCCCAGGGCGACCATGCTCGGCACACTGCTTGTGGCTCCGGCTGCGCGTTTCGGCAACTGCCCGGGTTCGGGCTTCTTGGGGTTGGGGGCGAAGATGCCGAAGAGCGCGAGGGCCGCTCCCAGTATCAACGTGATCCATGGAAAGGCATCGGTCTGCGTGATCCGTTCGGCGGCCGAGCCCAGGCCAGCGAACCCGAGAAGCATCCCGAGCCCGAGGAGGAAGTAGACCGCCGCGACAGTGGTCAAATACGCGGTCAGTGCGGGAACGCGGACGGCGCGCCAGTGGACGATAAGCGCAAGGGGGATGACAAGGGTGCCCAAGCTCAGGCTGTCGAGCAGCGCCAAGCCAACGACTGCGATGACTGAACCCATGGGACGCTCCGATTCTCTCGTACGAACGTATTACGCCTTACGAACGTACGAGAATCTAGACTGGTGCGCAACCATGAATGACTTTTCCCTGGACCATCAGTTCTCAGAATCGGCCGCGACCATCGCCGACGCGACCATCCGCATCATCGCGTCGCGCGGCCTCGATGCCGTGAGCGTGCGGGAGGTGGCGAAGAAATCCGGGTTCGCCGCTGGCTCGGTGCAGTACCACGCTCCGAACAGGGACACCCTGCTGGCTCACGCGTTCATCCGCTCCATCCAGCGCCAGAGCGAGCGGGTAGCGGCGGTGCCTGAAAGGGAAAATGAGCTCGAAACCTGGGTGGCGAGGCTCGCCGAGCTTCTCCCGATCGGAGGGGTGCGTTCCGAAGATGCCGCGATCTGGGTCACGTACGGCTCCGCCTCTGCAACCCGGGACTGGATTGCGAAGCTCTATACCGAGGTGCTTGAAGATTTTCAGAGCAGCGTTGTCGCTGCGCTCGGCGGCGAGGAGGAGGACGCAAAGCCAAAGGCACGCCTCGTGACCGCGCTGATCAACGGCCTCACGCTGGACAACCTGCGGGTTCCCGAATCTGAGGCCGACCGAATCGTGGCCGACCTCCGCGAGGGCCTGCGCCTCCTCTTCTCCAGCTAGCCCGCACCGAACCGCGAGCCACACCAAGGAATCACCTTTGGAGCGATTACGCTTGGCTCCAACTGCCCACAACAGAAAGTGAGAGCTGTGGAGACGAGCAAGACCCTCGCCGTGGACACGCTGCAGCGCGTCCTCATGCCGAAGAAGGGCGAGCCGCACGACGTGCGCATGCTGTACCTGATCGAGCAGGAGCACAACAAGCAGCGTCTGCGCTGGTCCGACCGCACGAGCTTCGAGGTCCCCGCGGGCAACGAGGTCAGCTTCGAGACGTACTTCAACGCGTTCCCGGCGAGCTATTGGCGCCGCTGGTCGCAGCTGGACACCGTGGTCCTGGCTATGGAAGTCGAAGGCCGCGCGACCATCTCCGTCTACCGGTCCAAGCACGACGGCACGCGCGTGAGCGTCACCAACGTCGAGGCAACCGGCCGCATCGAGGTCCCGCTGAAACTCAGCAACTTCGAGGACGGCGGCTGGCTGTGGTTCGACGTCACCGCCGAGGACGACACGCGCATCGAAAACGCCGCCTGGTGCTCCCCGCAGGAGCCCAAGGAGCAGGTGCTTGACGACGGCACCGTGGTCCCGCCCCAGCCCAAGCAGGTGGCCGTGGGCATCCCCACGTTCAACCGCCCCCGCGACGCGGTCAACGCGCTGCACGCGCTGGCGGAGGACCCGTACGTGGAAGCCTGCATCAGCAACGTGCTCATGCCGGACCAGGGCAACCAGCACCCGGCGGACGAGCCGGACTTCGCCGAAGCCGAGAAGAACTTGAACGGCAAGCTGGAGATTTTCCAGCAGGGCAACCTGGGCGGCTCCGGCGGCTACTCCCGCATCATGTACGAGGCGCTGAACCACACCGATGCGCCGTTCATCCTGTACATGGACGACGATATCGCCATCGAGCCGGACTCCATCGTCCGCGCCGTGCAGGCCGCGCGCTACGCAGCACAGCCGATCCTGGTAGGCGGGCAGATGCTCAACCTGCAGGACCGGAGCCAGCTGCGCACCACGGGTGAAACGGTGGACCCGGAGATCTTCATGTTCTCCGCCGCCAAGCACGCCGTCTACGACCACGACTTTGCCAAGTACCCGCTCGGCTACGTGGGCACGGACGAAGAGGACCTGGATCCGAAGAAGACCACCTCGCGCCCGCTGCACCGCCGCATCGACGTGGACTACAACGGCTGGTGGATGAACCTCTTCCCGCGCGTTGTGGCGGAGAAGATGGGGCTGCCGCTGCCGCTGTTTATCAAGTGGGACGACAACGAATACGCGCTGCGCGCCAAAGAAGCGGGCTTCCCGACGGTCACCTGGCCCGGCGTGGCCATCTGGCACATGGCGTGGGCGGACAAGGACGACGCGATTGACTGGCAGGCGTACTTCCACATGCGCAACCGCCTCATCGTGGCCAGCATCTACGGCCCCGACAACCCGGAGGCGATGCTGAAGAACATGCAGAAATCCACCGCGAAGCACTACTTCTGCATGGAGTACTCCACCATCGCCATCCAAAACGAGGCGATGCGCGACTTCCTCGCCGGCCCGGACCAGCTCTTCGACATCCTCGAATCCTCGCTGCCGCGGATTCAGGGCATCCGCAAGGAGTACTCCGACGCGCAGGTGCTGCCGTCCGCGACCGACCTGCCCGCGCCCACCGGCGCGCCGGGCGTGCCCACCAACAAGGTCGGCGGGCGCCTGGCCAAGATCAAGAAGATCCCGTGGGCCGTCAAGGCGCTGATGCACCTGCGCAAGGACGAAGACCGCGCGCACTGGGACGCGCCGCAGCTCAACCTCACCGCCGAGGAGGCGCGCTGGTACACCCTCGCCCGCGTGGACTCGGCGACCGTGTCCACCGCCGGCGGCACCGGCGTGGCGTTCCGCAAGCGCGACAAGAAGCTTGCCGACGACCTCGTGGCAGAGCAGAAGGAACTCCGCGAGCAGATCAAGGAACGCTGGCCGGAGCTCAAGCGCACCTACCGCGACGCGCGCGGCGAGCTAACCAGCCACGAGAACTGGGGGAAGATCTTCGATGCGCAATAAAGAGGTAGACCTGCTCGTCGCCATCCAGGACCAGCTGTACACCCCGCAAACCGCGAAGGCCGCCCGGGGCTTGAGCTACTTCGGCGAGCACGACCTCGGTTGGCTGGCGGTGGCGGGGGTTGGCGGAGCCGTCGATAAGCAAAATCGCTCCAAGTGGCTGGCGCTCGGAGTGGGCACCTTCGCCGCGCACGCCGCGACCGTGGTGCTCAAGCGCATCGTGCGACGCCCGCGGCCGAACGACCCGCGCGTGAAAATCGGCGTGAAAACGCCCTCGCAGCTGAGCTTTCCGTCCTCGCACGCCGCGAACACCGGCGCCGCCGCCGCGCACCTGGCGGACATCACCGGCAAAAAGTGGCCGTGGCTGCTCGTGCCGGTGATGATGCTGTCGCGTAACGTGCTCGGCGTGCATTACCCAACCGACACCCTCGCGGGTGCCGCCCTTGGCGCGGCGACGGCGAAGGTGGCAATCGAGGCTGAGAAGAGGATCTAGTGGCAAACACCCGTGAACCTGTGGACGAGCCCCTGATCAAGTCGGAGCCGCACACCTCCGGCGTTGACCAGGTGATGAAGAAGGCGCCGCCGAAGAACCTCCCGGACGCGATGATCAAGGGCCTGCGGCCCAAGCAGTGGGTGAAAAACGTTCTCGTGCTGGCCGCGCCCCTGGCCGCCGGCGCGGATGCCTTCAACTCTCGCACCGCCGTGGACATCCTGCTGGCGTTCGTGGTGTTCTGCTTCGGCGCGTCCTCGATTTACCTGATCAACGACGCGCGCGACGTCGAATCCGACCGCCGCCACCCGACCAAGCGGTTCCGCCCGATCGCCTCCGGCATGCTGCCGATCAACCTGGCGTACGTCATGGCGGCGGTGCTCATCGCGCTGGCGCTTGGGCTTTCGCTTCTGGCTACCGACGGCACGTCGCTGGCCTGGGTCATCGGCATCTACATCGCGCTGCAGCTGGGCTACTGCTTCGGCTGGAAGCACATCCCGGTGATCGACATTGCCCTGGTGTCCTCCGGTTTCATGCTGCGCACCATGGCAGGCGGCGTAGCAGCGGGCATCGACCTGTCCCAGTGGTTCCTGCTGGTGGCGGCGTTCGGGTCGCTGTTCATGGCGTCCGGCAAGCGCTACGCCGAGCTGTTGCTGGTCAAGGAAACCGGCGCGGAAATCCGCCGCTCGCTGCAGGGCTACACCGAGACCTACCTGCGGTTCGTGTGGACGCTGTCCGCCACCGCGGTGGTCATGTCGTACGCGCTGTGGGGCTTCCAGCTGTCCAACTCCGTCGAGGGCACCGCCGCCATCTGGTACCAGGTGTCCATGGTGCCGTTCGTCATCGCGATCCTGCGCTACGCCTCCGTGGTCGACGGCGGCCAGGGCGGCGCGCCGGACGAGATCGCCCTGGAGGACCGCGTCCTGCAGCTGCTCGCCTTGGCGTGGCTGTTCTGCATCGCCATGGCAGTCTACGTTGTGCCGAACTTAGGCTGGTAGGCCTTGACCCACTAACATCGTCGCAATGACAAAGAACGCCCGCCTCTCCGCGCTCGCCGCAGCCGTAGTCGCGGGCATCTTCGCGTTCTGGGGCGGATGGACCCGCCGCTGGATGTCCGACGACGGGCTGATCGTCCTGCGCACCGTGCGCAACCTGCTGGCCGGCAACGGGCCCGTGTTCAACGCCGGCGAGCGCGTCGAAGCCAACACCTCCACGCTGTGGCAGTACCTGATCACCGCGTTTGGCTGGCTCACCGGTGCGCGACTTGAGGACGTGGCCATGTGGCTCGCGCTGATCTTCACCGTGGCAGCGGCCGCGCTGGCCACCTTCGCCTCGGGCCGGTTCTGGGGCAAGGTGGGCCCCGTTGTGCCCCTGGGCATCGTGATCTACCTGGCGCTGCCGCCGGCGCGCGACTTCGCCACCTCCGGGCTGGAGTGGGGCCTGTCGCTTTTGTGGATCGCCGGGTGGTGGGCCGCGCTGGTCGCGTGGGCCGAACCTGTGCGCCGCCGCGCGCCGGAGGCCGGGTACTTCCTCGCCTTCTGGTGCGGCATGTCCTGGCTGGTGCGCCCCGAGCTCGCGCTCTACGGCGGCGTAACCGGCATCCTGCTCATCTGGTTCTCCCCACGCAAAACCCCCGGCATCCTCGCCGCGGCGCTGCCCGTGCCGGCCGCCTACCAGCTCTTCCGCATGGGCTACTACGGCCTGCTCACCCCGCACACCGCCGTGGCCAAGTCCGCCTCCGGCGCCGAGTGGGCGCGCGGGTTCGAGTACTTCGCCGACTTTGTGGGCTACTACTGGCTCTGGCTGCCCGTGCTGGCCACCGCGGCGTTGGTGGGGTGGATGATGCGGGGGACCGGAGGACGTCGATTAGCAATTGTTTTGCTTGTCACCGGCTGCGCGCTCGCCCACATCCTCTACGTGCTGCGTGTCGGCGGCGACTTCATGCACGGGCGCATGTGGCTGCTGCCGCTGTTCGCGCTGCTGCTGCCCGCGATGGCCGTGCCGATTACGCGCGTCAGCATTGCTTTGGCGACCGCCGTGGCCGTGTGGGCGGGCGTGACCATCGTGCGCGCCCACCCCATCGACTGGGAGGCGTACCAGACCGGCGAAAAGGAACTCGGCATCGTGGACGAGCGCGAGTTCTGGACGCTCGCCGTCGGCCGCGAGCTGACCGATCCGCCGCGCTACGCCGAAGACTTCCTCGGCTCCAAGCTCATGCAGAACTGGGAAGACGCGCTGGACAAAGGCATCGCCGCAGACGCCGCGCAGCTCAACCTCGCCTACGTCTCCGCCGACCCAGAGATGTACAGCTGGTACTACCGCGACCGCGAAGACGCGGAGTCGGACTTAAGCAACCTGCCGCTGACGGCGTACCTGATCAACCTGGGCATGACCAGTATGAACGCGCCGCTCGACGTGCGCATCCTGGACACCGTCGGCCTGGCCACCCCCATCGCCGCGCGCATGCCGCGTGACCCGGAAGGCCGCGTCGGCCACGACAAATTCCTCGACCCCGCCTGGCAAGCCGCCGACACCGACACCTACCTGGACGGGCTCCCGCCGTTTATCAGCTCCATGCGCGCGAAACAGGCGCGCGCGGCGCTGCGCAGCCCCGAAATCGCCGAACTGCTGGCCACCTCGCGCGAACCCATGAGCTGGGAGCGGTTCTGGAAAAACGTGCGCTATTCGCTTACCGACGGCCGCACGCTGCAGCTTTCCAGCGACCCCGGCCTCTACATCGACGCCGACACCCGCCGCGCGATCCGGCACGGGGCGAACCCAGGGATGGAGGGCGCACAGATCGCCTGGCCGGTGCAAGCGCACACCGGGGAATAGCGGGTCACGTTTCGAATTGGTAACGTGAACGTGTCTTTTGCCTGAAAACACGTTTTGAGGGGATCTATGAACTCCAAAAATTCTGTGCGCCGCAAGCTCACTGCGCTGCTCATGGCCCTGGTCACGGGCCTGGCAGCGGTGATCGGCGCTCCGCAGGCGTCGGCGGCGCACCGTGACTGGCTGCGACCCGACTCCACCGGCCACTGCGAGTGGGACCGCGTCGGGTTCTGGGTGCAGCGCTGCACGGTGTGGTCCCCCGCGATGAACCGCCACATCCCCGTCCAGATCCAGCCCGCGCAGCGCGCCGGCAACGCTGGCCTGTACATGCTCGACGGCCTGCGCGCCACCGAGATCACCAACGCCTGGGTCAACGACGTCAACGCGGCCCAGATGTTCAAGGACAACAACATCACCTTGGTGATGCCCGTCGGCGGCCAGTCCTCCTTCTACACCGACTGGAACGCCCCGGCGACCTACGACTTCAACCACCCGGTGACCTACAAGTGGGACACCTTCCTGACCAAGGAGCTGCCGCCCTACCTGCAGCAGCACTTCGGTGTTTCGCCGACGAACAACTCCATCCTCGGCCTTTCCATGGGCGGCACCGCCGCGATCAACCTCGCCGCGCTGCACCCGAACCAGTTCCGCCAGGTGCTGTCCTACTCCGGATACCTGACCACCACGGTGCCGGGCGGCCAGACGGCACTGCGAGCCGCGCTTCTCGACGGCGGCCTGTACAACGTCAACGCCATGTGGGGCTCCTCGCTGAACCCCCGCCGTTTTGAAAACGACCCGTTCTTGAACATGGGCAACCTCCGCGGCCGCGACGTCTATGTCTCCGCCGGTTCCGGCGTGCCGGGCCCGGCCGACCAGAAGTACCTGCCGCAGCACCGCGCTGCCGGTATCGCGCTGGAAAACGTCGCGAACGCCACCACCCGCGCGTGGTCCGCGAAGGCCACTGTGACCGGCGTGAAGCACACCGCCGTGTTCACCCCGACTGGCCTGCACAACTGGGACCAGTTCGGCTCGCAGCTCGAGGCCACCAAGCCGCGCATTCTGAACGTGATGAACGCCTGGTAGGGCGCTATCTGGCCCGGACCGCCGCGCATATCCTGCCGAAACCGGCTACCTACAAACGGCTACCCGCTGATTTTCCAGCACATAGCCGGATGTAGGTAGCCGGTTTTCGTCGTCTGCGCGGATCGGGGCCGGGCCCGGGCTGGGGGCAGGCGCGGCGGCGAGGGGCGGGGCTCGTCGTAACGCATCGCGTGTCGCACACGACTAAACCTTCAAGTGAAACTTAAGCTTTTGGTCGATACTCTTGTGACACCAGTAGCCAGACGAGGTAGGAGACTCATGCGAGACAACCGAACCACCCCAACGCGGATCGCCGCCGCACTGCTGCCCGCCGCTCTTGCGCTTTCGCTGGCACCCGCAGTTGCCACCGCGCAGCCGGCACTGCCGAGTGACCTGTCCTCGCAGCTGTCCTCCAACCGCGGCATCTCCGACGGCCTGCGCCCGCACGACCCGCCGAAGCGCACCCCGATCGAGGTGGAGACCAGCCCGCAAATCCCGGGCCTGCCGGACGGCGTGAAGGTGGACCGCATCGAGTGGATCACCAACCGTCGTGTGGCGGTGTTTATCAACTCCCCGTCGATGCCGGACCACCCGATCCAGGTGCAGATCCTGCTGGCGCGCGACTGGCACTCCAACCCGACCGCGAAGTTCCCCGAGGTGTGGGCACTTGACGGTCTGCGCGCGCGTGACGACGAAAACGGCTGGACCATCGAGACGAACATCGAGCAGTTCTACGCCGACAAGAACGTCAACGTGATCCTGCCGGTCGGCGGCGAGTCCTCCTTCTACTCCGACTGGCAGCGCGAGAACAACGGTAAGCACTACAAGTGGGAGACGTTCCTGACCAAGGAGCTCATCCCGGTGCTGAACAACGAGTTCCGCTCCAACGGCTCCCGCGCCGTGGTGGGCCTGTCCATGGGCGGCACCGCCGCCGTCAACCTGGCTGAGCGCAACCCGAACCTGTTCAAGTTCGTCGGCTCCTTCTCCGGCTACCTCGACACCACCACCACCGGCATGCCCACCGCGATCAAGGCGGCGCAGTTGGACGCCGGCGGCTACAACGCCGAGGCGATGTGGGGCCCGCTGGGCTCGCAGGACTGGATCGACCACGACCCGAAGCTGGGCATCGAGAACCTGAAGGACATGACGGTCTACGTCTCCGCAGGCTCGGGCCGCGACGACTTCGGCAACCCGGAGTCCGTGGCCAAGGGCCAGGCGAACCCGGCCGGCATCGGCCTGGAGGTGCTGTCCCGCCTGTCCACCCAGACGTTCGTGGACTACGCCTCTCGCACCCCGGTCAAGCCGATCGTGCGCTTCCGCCCGTCAGGCGTGCACTCTTGGGAGTACTGGCAGTTCGAGATGGCGCAGGCCTGGCCGTACATGGCCAACGCGCTGGAGGTGCCGGAGGCGGACCGCGGCTCCAAGTGCACCCCGGTCGGCGCGATCGCGGAGGCCACCAAGTCCGGCACGATCGGGTCTTGCGTCAACGACGAATACGACGCGGGCAAGGACACCAAGGGCAAGGCTCAGGACTTCCGCGGCGGCACCGCCTTCTGGTCCCCGGACACCGGCGCGCACGCGCTGTTCGGCGCGATCCTGGCCAAGTACAATGCGCTCGGCGGCCCGGCGGGTTGGCTGGGCTTCCCGGTCACGGGTGAGACGCCGGCGCCGGACGGCGTGGGCCGCTTCGTGCACTTTGAGCACGGCTCCGTCTACTGGACCCCGCAGACCGGCGCGTACGCCATCCCGGGCGACATGTTCGCCGCGTGGGGTGAAAACGGCTACGAGGGCGGCGACCTGAAGTACCCGGTGGCCGAGGCGAACCAGGTGGGCGAGGGTTACGTGCAGAAGTTCCAGGGCGGCTTCCTCACCCGCAACCCGGACGGCAAACACTTCATCGTCCACGGCGCGATCGCGGAGAAGTACGGCGAGATCGGCACCGCGACCTCTGAGCTGGGGTACCCGACCGGCAACGAGATTGCGGTCAAGGGCGGCTTCTTCCAGCCGTTCGAGCACGGCAACATCTACTGGTCCGCGGCCACGGGCGCGCACACCATCCTCACCGGCGACATCTTCGACGAGTGGGGCAAGCGCGGCTACGAGCAGGGCGAGCTGGGCTGGCCGGTCAAAGACATGGAGAAGATCCAGGCCGGCGGCCTGACCATCGACTTCCAGCACGGCACGATTGAGCAGGTCAACGGCAACGTCAACGTGAGGAAGAAGTAGTGCGCAAGGTTGCATTCTGCTTTGCGACGGCCGCTGCCGCCGTCGCCCTGGCCGCCTGCGGAGGCGCCACCGTGGACTCCGACGACGTTACAGAGACCCCGACGGTGGCCAGCGAGACCACTGAAGCGGAAACTGAATCCGAGACGGAAACTGCGTCATCGTCGGTCGCACCGTCGTCGTCGGCAGTTGTGCCGTCGCAAGGCAAACGCGCCGACGACCAGCCGGCCCGCGAGGTGACCGACGTGCCCGAGCAGGCCAGCGCATTCTCCCCGCAGGAAGAGGCCTACCTGGCCACCCTAAGGGAAAGCGGAGTCAACGTCGACGGGATTGAAGACCAGCTCACAGCCACCGGGGCTACCGTATGCGCGGACGACCTGATCACCCGCGACGCGGTGGCAGGCCAGCTTGTGGAGCAGCGCCGCACCGACATGGATGCGGCGGGCGTGGCGGAGCTGATCAGCGACACCGCACGCGCCAACCTCTGCTCCTAGCAGTACAGAAGGGAGCGTGGGCTCATGCGCGCATCGCGCAACGTTTTTGTCGTCGCCGCAGTGATTGTGGTGCTGTCCTTGATTGGGCTGGGGTTTTACCAGTGGCGCTCCGGCGAGACCGGGCTGCCGTCCGCGGACGGGCCACTGGCGACCTCCGAGGCGCCTGAGGAACCCTCGGAGTCGCAGGCGGTGGAGCCGGACTGGTGCCCTGCGGTCGAGTTCGTCTCCGTGCCCGGTACTTGGGAGTCCGCGGCGGACGACGACCCGTTCGCGCCTGCGGCCAACCCGGCGAGCTTCATGCTCTCGATCACCCAGCCGCTGCAGCAGATGTACGACATCAACCACGTGCGCGTGTTCACGGTGCCGTACACCGCGCAGTTTAGGAACATCCAGACGGCGCACGGGCGCGCCGAGATGACCTACGACGACTCGCGCGCCGAGGGCACCGCGAAGCTGTCCGGCGAGCTGCGGTTTGTGGCGGAGACGTGCCCGTCGACGAAGTTCATCATCGCCGGGTTCTCCCAGGGTGCGGTGATTGTGGGCGACGTGGCGTCGAAGATCGGCAACTCTGCGGGGCCTATCGACCCGGAGCGGCTGCTGGGCGCGGTGATGATCGCGGACGGCCGGCGTGAAAACGGCGTGGGCGTCAACCCGGGCGCCGAGGTCGGCGGCGTGGGCGCGGAAATTGTCATGCAGCCGCTGCAGGGGCTTGTGGACCGGGTCACCCCGGGCGCGACCATGACCGGCCCGCGTCCTGGCGGCTTCGGCCTGGTTGAGGACCGCGCGTTTGAGATCTGCGCGCCGGACGACACGGTCTGCGACGCGCCGAAGGGTGTGGGTAACGCCATCGACCGGGCTCACGCGCTCATTGCGGCGAACGGCAATCACGCCATGTACGCGACCAATCCGGCCGTCATCCCCGGGACCACCACGCCGGAATGGACTGTAGGTTGGGTCCAGAACGTGGTAGACAGTTTGTAGTCCAAAATCATTTTGTCCTGAAAAGGAGTTACGGGTATGGATCTTCAGCAGCTCATCGCGCAATTTTTCGACGATGACGGCCAAATCGCGCTCCCGGAGCACTTCACCCTCCCGAGCCTGAGCGAGACGATCTACCAGGCCCACCTGGCCACCGGCGGCGGCGACGCGGTGAACATCCGTGACTGGGACTTCACCTCCAACTCGGAAGGCGAGGCGCGCGAGTTCACCCGCACGCAGGTCAACACCCGCATCAAGGCCGTCGCTGCGCGTCTGGCACAGGTGGGCGAGCCGGGGGAACGCGTGGCGATTATGGCCCCGAACTCCGCCGAGTACCTCTTCGCCTTCATGGGCGCGCTGTACGCAGGCCTGGCTCCGGTGCCGCTGTACGACCCGAACGAGCCCGGCCATGAGGCCCACCTGCGCGCCGTGCTCGACGATGCCAACGCGCGGCTCGTGGTGACCAACTCCGCCGGCGCCCCTGCCGTGCGCGCCTACTTCGCCGACCGCCCGGCTGCCGAGCGCCCCCGCATTATCGCCGCGGACTCCCTGCCGGACACGCTCGCCGAGTCCTGGCAGCCCATCGCCCCGGTCGAGGGCGAGGACACCGCCGGCGCCATCTGCTTCTTGCAGTACACCTCCGGCTCCACCCGCAATCCGGCCGGCGTGATGATCACCAACGAAGCGCTGGTCACCGACGTACTCCAGATCAACGAGGCGCTGCGCTTCGAAGCCCCCATGCGCATCCCCACCTGGCTGCCGCAGCACCACGACATGGGCGCCATCGTCGCCGTGGTCAGCCTCGTGCTGGGCCAGGTGCTGGAGATCATGAGCCCGCGCGACTTCCTGCAGAACCCGAAGCGCTGGGTGGACATGCTTTCGCGGCGCGACGACGACCCGGCCGACGTGCACATTTACTCCTGCATCCCCAACTTCGCGCTGGATCTGGCCGCCCGCTACGCGGCGCCGGAGACCCCGGACCAGTACGACTTCTCCGGCGTGCACTGCATCCTCATCGGCTCCGAGTCCGTGACCAAGCCGGGCGTGGAGGCCTTCGTCGGCGCGTTCGGCGAGTCCGGCCTGGACCGCACGGTGCTGCGCCCCTCCTACGGCCTGGCGGAGGCCACACTGCTGGTGTCCACGGACCGCACCGAGGAGCGCCCGAAGTTCATTGAATTCGACCGCGAAGCACTCGCCGACGGCAAGGCCGTGCCCGCCGAAGGCGGCGTGCCCATGGCGTCCATCGGCCAGCCGGCGAAGTGGATGCACTTCGCCATCGTGGACACCGAGACCAAAAACGAGCTGCCCGAAGGCGAGATCGGCGAGATCTGGGTCAACGGCAACAACGTCGCCGCCGGCTACCTGGACCGCCCGGAGGAAACCGAGGCGACGTTCCGCAACACCATCGGCGCCACCCTCCAAGACGGTCTGCCGAAGGACAACTGGTGCGCCACCGGCGACTTGGGCACCGTGCTGGACAACCACCTCTACCTCACCGGGCGCGTGAAAGACCTCGTCGTCGTGGCGGGCCGCAACCACTACCCGCAGGACATCGAGGCCACCGCGATGGAGGCCTCCGACCACGTGCGCAAGGACTCCGTCGCCGCGTTCGCCGTGCCGGGCGACGACGTGGAGCGCCTTATCATCCTCGCCGAGCGCGCCGACGACGCAACCGAGGAAGGCGACGCCGCCGCCGAGGACGCCATCCGTTCCGCCATCACCACCAACCACGGCATCTCGCCGGAGGTCGTGGAGTTCCGCGCGCCGGGCGGGGTGGCCCGCTCCACCGCAGGCAAGATCGCCCGCCGCGTCAACGCGAAGCAGTTCACCGAGCGCGAACACGCTGCAGCGGAGTAACGAAAAGCCCGGATGGGCCGATACTCTGAACTGTTATGAACGAGCATCAACTGATCCAGTGGCTCACCAGTTGGGTCGAGGGCGCCACCGGCGTCGACTCGGTGGACCCGACCACGCCGCTCGAAACCTACGGCCTCGCATCCCGCGATGCGGTGATCCTCTCCGGCGAGCTGGAAAAGAAGCTCGGCCGCCGTGTTGATCCCACCGTCGCCTACCAGTACCCGACCATCGCGGCGCTGGCGCAGGCGCTCCTTGCGCAGAGGCAGGCAGCGCCGAAGGTTGAACGTCGAGAAGCAACGAGCTCCCACGACATCGCGATCGTGGGCTCCGCGGGGCGCTTCCCGGGCGCGAAAAACAACGACGAGTTCTGGCAGATGCTTATCGACGGCCGCTCCGCCACCGGCCCGCTTCCCCCGCTCCGCTGGGACGAGTACCTGGGCGATCCGGTGGTGCGCACCAAGATGGCGGAGGAGAACACCGACGGCGGCTACATGGACGGCATCGCGTCCTTCGACCACGAGTTCTTCGGCATCTCCCCGCTCGAGGCGCAGAACATGGACCCGCAGCAGCGCATCATGCTCGAGGTGGCGTGGGAGGCGCTCGAGGACGCCGGCTTGGCGCCCAGCGAGCTCCGCGGGGAGCCTGTGGGCGTGTTCGTGGGCTCGTCCAACAACGACTACGGCATGCTGATTGCCGCTGACCCGAATGAGGCGCACCCGTACGCGCTGACCGGCGCGTCCTCCGCCGTGATCCCGAACCGCATCTCGTACGCGTTCGACTTCCGCGGCCCGTCGATGAACGTGGACACCGCGTGCTCCTCCTCGCTCGTGTCGGTGCACCACGCGGTGCGCGCGCTTCGCGACGGCGAGGCCGACGTCGCCCTGGCCGGCGGCGTGAACATCCTGGCCAACCCGTTCGCGACGCTTGCGTTTTCGGAGCTCGGCGTGATCTCGCCGACCGGGCGCATCCACGCCTTTTCCGACGACGCTGACGGCATCGTCCGCGCCGATGCCGCAGGTTTTGTGGTGCTCAAGCGCGTCGAGGACGCCGTGCGCGATGGTGACAACATCTTGGCCGTGATCAAGGGGTCGGCGACCAACTCCGACGGCCACTCCAACGGGCTAACCGCCCCGAACCCGGAGGCGCAGGTGGACGTTTTGCGCCGCGCCTACGCCGACGCCGGCGTGGACCCGCACCAGGTGGACCTGGTCGAAGCTCACGGCACCGGCACCATCCTCGGCGATCCGATCGAGGCCACCGCGCTGGGCGAGGTGCTCGGCCGCGGACGCGAGGCTTACCAGCCGCTGCTGCTGGGCTCGGCGAAGTCCAACATCGGGCATTCCGAATCCGCCGCCGGCGTGGTGGCGCTGATCAAGGTGCTGCAGGCGCTCAAGCACGACACGATTCCGGAGTCCATCAACTTCGCCGCACCGAACCACTACGTGGACTTCGACGCCGAGCGCATCGAGGTCGTCCAGGACCCGCGCGAGTGGCCGCGCTACTCCGGCCGCCGCGTCGCCGGTATCTCCGGCTTCGGCTTCGGCGGCACCAACGCGCACGTGGTCGTGGCCGACTTCGACCCGGCCGACTACGACTTCGACGTGGTTGAGGATGAGCCCGCGTTCGAGGGCGTTTCCGTGGCGGCGCTGCCGGTGTCTGGGCTGTTGCCGTCGCGGCGCAAGGAAGCCGCCGGTGTGCTCGCGGACTTCCTCGAGGGCCGCGACGACGCCGACCTGATCCCGGTTGCGCGCTCGCTGGCCAAGCGCAACCACGGGCGCTCCGCTGCCGTCGTGCAGGCGACCGGCGTCGAGGAGGCCGTGCGCCGCCTGCGCCAGGTCGCCGACGGCAAGATCGGCCCCGGCATCGCCGCCGCCGACGCGCCCACCCCGATGGGCCCCGTCTTCGTCTACTCCGGCTTCGGCTCCCAGCACCGCAAGATGGCCAAGGAGCTCATTGCACGCTCCCCGCTGTTCGCGCGCCGCATGCGCGAGCTGGACGAGATGGTCAAGTTCCAGGCCGGCTGGTCCATGCTCGAGATTATCGAGAACGACGAGCTGACCTACGACACTGAAAACGGCCAGGTCACCATCACCGCCATCCAGATCGCCCAGACCGACCTGCTCGCCGCCGCCGGCATCACCCCGGCCGCCACGATGGGCATGTCCATGGGCGAGATCGCCGCGGCCTACGGCGCCGGCGGCCTTTCCGCCGAGGAGTGCATCCTCGTCGCCACCACGCGCGCCCGACTCATGGGCGAGGGCGAAGCCATGATCGCCGGCACCGAGCAAGAAGGTGCGATGGCGGTGGTGGAGCTCTCCCGCGAGGAGTTGGCGGAGTTCGTCGAGAAGCATGAGCAGGCTCGCGGCGTGGAACCCGCCGTGTACGCGGGGCCCGGCATGACCACCGTCGGCGGGCCGGGCAAGGCCGTCGACTACGTGGTGGCAGCGCTGGAGGCTGAGGAGAAGTTCGCGCGCAAACTCAACGTGCGCGGCGCCGGCCACACCAGCGCCCTCGACCCGATCATGGGCGACCTCGCCGGCGAAATCGCCGGTCTGGAGGCGCGGCCTCTGCGCGTACCGCTGTTTTCCTCCGTAGACCGCGGCGAGGTGTACCAGCCCGGCCAGACCGTCCATGACGACGAGTACTTCCTGCGCATGACCCGCCAGCCGGTGTACTTCCAGGACGCCACCGAAGCCGCGTTTGCCGCCGGCCACACCACGCTTGTGGAAATCACCCCGAACCCGGTGGCGCTGATGGGGATGATGAACACCGCGTTCGCCGCCGGCAAGCCTGACGCGCAGCTGCTGTACACCACCAAGCGCAAGGTGGACGAGCTGGAATCGGTGCTGGATTTGGCCGCGAAGCTGTACGTGAACGGCATGGACGTGGACTTCGGCGCGTTCTACGGCGCGGGTGAAGTGGGGCAGGCGCCGAAGACCGTGTTCAAGCAGGTGGACCACTGGACGCCGGCGCGGCCGTCGTCCTCGCGCGCGTCGCTTCTTGGCTCGCGCGTGCGCCTGCCGGGCGGCGAAGTGGCGTTTTCCACCGCCGCCGACCAGATCTTCAGCCCGCACCAGCTCATCGAGTCCGCTGCCGCCGAGGTCTCGCCCGACGCACGCGTGGTGGCCACCGAGGAACACGGCTACCTACCCGCGGACGGCGAGGTCACCACCATCGTCGCCTCCTCGCTCGGCGGGGTGTCCATCAAGGTCTTCGACGGCGCGACACTTCTCGCGGAGGGCTTCGCTTCCACCATCGACCGCGCGCCGGTGCAGGGCGTCATAGAACAACCGCTTGACGACGAACCTTCGGTGTCTGACGCCTCCGAGGAAGACACGGACGAAGAAGCCGTGCGCTGGGACCCGAACTCCGGCGAATCGGTGGAGGACCGTCTGCGCGACATCGTCTCCGAATCCATGGGCTACGACGCCGCGGACCTGCCCGACGAGCTGCCGTTGATCGACCTCGGCCTGGACTCCCTGATGGGCATGCGCATCAAAAACCGCGTGGAAAACGACTTCCAGATCCCGCCGCTGCAGGTGCAGACGCTTCGCGACGCCTCCGTCGCCGACGTGATCCGCATCGTCGAAGACGCCGTCGCCGGCAAGTCGGACGCGCCGCAGCCGATGGCGTACAACGACGAAGCGCGCGACCCGGCCGCGGCGGCCGAGAAAACTCAGGGTGTGGGCGTGGCCCCGCGTGACGCCTCCGAGCGCATGGTCTTCGGCGCTTGGGCCAAGTACGCGGGTGCGGCGGCGGCCGGTGTGACGTCGGAGTTGCCGTCGATTAGCAAGGAGCAGGCGGGCGAGATCGCCGCGCACCTGACCGAGCGCTCCGGCATCGAGGTCACCGCGGACGACGTGCTCGGCGCCGAGACGCTCGAGCCGCTGGCGAACCTCGTGCGCGAGGGGCTGGAAACACCTGTGGACGGCAACATCCGCGTCTTCCGCGACGGCGACGCCGAGGTTTCCCCGGTGTTCGTGTTCCACCCGGCCGGCGGGTCGTCGTCGGTGTACGCGCCGCTCGCGCGCCGCCTGGACGACAACGTGCCGGTCTACGGCGTCGAGCGCCTCGAGGGCTCCCTGGAGGAGCGCGCCGCCGAGTACGTCAAGGACATCGAGCGCATCGCCGACGGGCGCAAGGTCGTGCTCGCCGGCTGGTCCTTCGGCGGCGCGCTGGCCTACGAGGTCGCGCACCAGCTGGGCAACGACAAGATCGACTACATCGCGCTGTTGGACACCACCCAGCCGTCCGAACCGATCCCGGACACGCTCGAGGAGACGAAGGCCCGCTGGGGCCGCTACGCCGCGTTCGCCAAGGAAACCTACGGCCTCGAGTTCGACGTGCCCTACGAGCTGCTCGAAACCGCCGGCGAAGACGCGCTGCTGCAGATGCTCACCGAGTTCCTGGCCACCACCGACGCCTCCGAGCACGGCCTCGCCGCCGGTGTGCTGGAGCACCAGCGGGCGAGCTTCGTGGACAACCAGATCCTCAACCACCTGGACTTCACCCGCTGGGCGGATGTAAAGGTGCCGGTGCTGCTGTTCCGCTCGGAGCGCATGCACGACGGCGCGATCCAGCTCGAGCCGAACTACGCGCACATCGACGAGGACGGCGGCTGGGGCGCTATCGTGGATGACCTGACCATCGTCCACCTGCCCGGCGACCACCTCGCGGTGGTGGACGAGCCGGCGGTGGGGATCGTCGGAAAGCATATGAACGCATGGATTGAGGGGAAGCGATGAGTACCGCAGACAAACTCGCCGACCTGCGCGAGCGCCTGGACAAGGCGCAGGACCCGGGCTCCGAGCGCTCCCGGAAGCGCCGCGACGACGCCGGGCGCACCACCCCGCGCCAGCGCATTGACGCGCTGCTGGACGAAGGCTCCTTCGTCGAAATCGGCGCGCTCGCCCGCACCCCCGGCGACCCGGACGCCGTCTACTCCGACGGCGTGGTAACAGGCTACGGGCGCATCGACGGCCGCCCCGTCGCCGTGTACGCCCACGACAAGACCGTCTACGGCGGGTCCGTGGGCGTGACGTTCGGGCGCAAGGTCACCGAGGTCATGGAGTTCGCCATCAAGATCTCCTGCCCCGTGATCGGCATCCAGGACTCCGGCGGCGCCCGCATCCAGGACGCGGTGACGTCGCTGGCCATGTACTCCGAGATCGCGAAGCGCCAGCTGCCCCTGTCGGGCCGCGTGCCGCAGATCTCCATCATGCTGGGCAAATCCGCCGGCGGCGCCGTCTACGCGCCGGTGACCACGGACTTCGTCGTGGCCGTCGACGGCGAGTCCGAGATGTACGTCACCGGCCCGAACGTGATCCGCGAGGTCACCGGGGAGGACATCACCTCCGCCGAGCTCGGCGGGGCGCGCGTGCAGGAGGCCGCCGGCAACATCCAGGCGGTTGTGGCGACGGAGGAGGACGCATTCGACTACGTCAAGGACCTGCTCGCGCACCTGCCGACGTCCACGTTCGACGCCGCGCCCGTCGTCGCCGCGCAGCCCGACGAGGAGCTCGACGACACCGCGCTGGAAACCTTCATGCCCGACGATACCAACGCCGGCTACGACATGATGGACCTGCTCGTGCAACTCGGCGACGACGAGGACCTCGTCGAGGTCCAGTCCGGGTACGCCGAGAACCTCATCTGCGCATTCGGGCGTATCGACGGCCGCGCCGTCGGCTTCGTCGCCAACAACCCCATGTACGCCGCCGGCTGCATCGACGCGGACGCCGCCGACAAGGGCGCGCGCTTCATCCGCACCTGCGACGCCTACAACGTCCCCATCGTTTACGTCGTGGACACCCCCGGCTACCTGCCGGGCGTGGAGCAGGAGCGCGAGGGCCTGATCCACCGCGGCGCGAAGTTCGCGTTCGCGGGCGTGGAGGCCACCGTGCCGAAGGTCACCCTGGTCGTGCGCAAGGCCTACGGCGGCGCGTACGCGGTGATGGGGTCGAAGAACCTCAATGGCGACATCAACCTGGCGTGGCCCACCGCCCAGATCGCGGTGATGGGTTCGGCGGCGGCGGTGGTGATGCTGCAGGGCAAGCAGCTCGCCGCCATCGAGGACCCGGCGCAGCGCGAGGCCATGAAGAAGATGTTCATGGACTTCTACGACCAGGAAATGACCTCGCCGTACGTCGCTGCGGAGCGCGGCTACATTGACCAGATGATTGAGCCTTCGCAGACCCGCATCGCTTTACGGCGAGCCCTGCGGCAGCTAGCCTCCAAGCAGGAATTCGACCTGCCTAAGAAGCACACCATTAGTCCCCTCTAGTAAGGTTTCACCCCATGCTTTCTTCTACTCTTGACATCTTCGGCGACCTGATCAGCATGCTGGTCTGGTTCATCAATGGCATCCAGACCGGAAACCCGGCCTGGAATTTCGGCATCGGCTTCTAGGACTTCTTCACCAGCTTGGCTACGCCGCGCCAGCCGAGCATGAGCAGCGCGGACATCACCGTGGCCACGATGATGAACGACCAGTGCGGAATGGCCTGGTTGCGGATGCCCCAGATCACCAGGCCGGTGACCACGGTGACAATCCAGATGACCCCGCCCTTGTTTTCGCGGGAAATCAGCCAGCCGAGTGTGACGCCAAGGGCGAACGGCCACAGGGTGGACAGCCAGCCGGAGAAGTTGAACGGCATATCGTCGGACTGGTGCGCCGCACGCGCCAGGAGGGCGAATGCGGCGATGGCGACGTAGTCTGCGGCGATGGCGTAAGGCTTGGAAATTGTGTTGCGCATGATGGTCACTTTAGAACACTGAGTCGTTCCACCACCGGCGCTCCGGCGTGCCGGCGCGCGAGCCGTCGCTATCAAGCTTGATGCCCACGACCTGGTGCAGCTCGACGACGTCGTGTTCAAAGCCCCACTCCGAGCCCGCCATGTACATGCCCCACAGCTTTGCGGTGTTCATGCCGACGAGCGACACCGCCTCGTCCCAGTTGGCCTTGAGATTCTCGCACCAGTCGCGCAGCGTGCGCATGTAGTCGAAGCGGATGTTCTCCTCGTGGAAGACCTCGAAGCCGTGGTCTTGCATCTCGTGGATGATCGTGCCGGAGCCGGTGAGCTCGCCGTCCGGGAAGATGTAGCGGTTGATGAAGTCGCCCTGTGGCGTCTTGTGGTTGTCCGGGTAGGTGATGCAGTGGTTGACCATCACGCCGCCCGGGCGCAGCTTGCCGGCGAGGAACTCGAAGTACGAGGCGTAGTTGTTCACCCCGATGTGCTCGAGCAGGCCGATTGAGGAGACGCCGTCGAAGCCGGTCTCGGTGACGTCGCGGTAATCGAGGAAGCGCACCTCCGCAAGCTCCTCGAGGCCCTCCTCTTTAATCTTCGCCTGCGCCCACTCTGCCTGTTCCTTTGACAGGGTGACACCGAGGGACTTCACGCCCTGGCGGGCGGCGTAGCGCACCATTGAGCCCCAGCCGCAGCCGACGTCGAGGTGCCTGTCGCCGGGCTTGAGGTTCATTTTCTCGAAGACGAGGCGGAACTTGTTTTCCTGCGCCTCGTCGAGGGTGGCGTCCGGGGTGGGGTAGTAGGCGCAGGTGTAGGCCATGGACTCGCCGAGGAACAGTTCGTAGAAGCCGTTGCCCACGTCGTAGTGGGACGAAATGACCTGTGCGTCGCGCTCCTTCGAGTGTGGGGCGAGGCCCTGGCGGATGGTCCGCTCGAGCCAGGAGGCCTGTTCCGCCTCTGGAATGGGCTGGATTTGCAGCGCGCCCATGGAGCGCAGGGAGCGCGCGATGCGCACAAGTTCGCGCGGGTTCGGGCGCTTGTAATTGTTGTAGAGGGTGCGCATGTCGTCGAAGACGTCGTAAGGGTGCGCCAGGTGCGCGCCTTCAACAGTCAGACCGTCGGTGACCCAGGCGCGGGCGAGCCCGACATCGCCGGGGTGGGTGACGATGTACGACAGGCCCTCGGGGCTGTTCACCTTCACGGTGTGCCTGGCGTCTGCCGGGCCCGTCGAGGAGCCGTCGAAGGCTTCCCATTTGAACGGCGTGCCACCGGGGAAGAGGGTGTTGACGATATCTGCGACGGTCATGTGCATGGTCATTCTCCTACGCGTTTTCCACTGTTTTTTCGTAGAGGCCCGGGAAGCGCCGGTCCGGGTCGTACTGGGCCTTCATGCGCTCCGGCAGATCCCCGCCGTAGAGACGCTCGAACTCGGCGCGGTCGTAAAACGCCTCCGAGTACAGGGACTTATGCCCGCCGAGATCGGAGACCTTTCGCTCAATGACCCTGTTGAAGGCCCCCGGCTTCACCTCCGGTACGCCGGACCAGAAGCCGACGTTCACCCAGGTCGTCCCCGGCTCGAGAGGGTAGAGCGGCCACGGCGCCTGGGCGTCCAGCCCGACGCCAGCCAGCGTTTCGACGCCGTCGCGCAGCCGGATCGGACACAGCCAGACCGGCTCGATGTCGCTGGCCTTAAAGAACCAGTCGAGGAACTCGGCGACCTGTGTGTCCCGCACCTCGATGTCTTGCACAACTCGCTCAGTGCGCGGCAGACCCTTCGGCTTTTTCAGGAACCGGTACTCGAGGTCGTACTTCTTGTCTAAGCCCACCAGCTTCCAGTAGAACGCGCTGCGGCGCAGCTCGCGCGGCCAGAGTTTGCGCACCCTCGGGTGCTGGGCGCCGAAGGCTCGGGAGCACCAGAACCAGTCGGTGTCCCAGCGCCAAATGTAGTCGCGGACGGTGAGGAAGTCGTGGTGCACTCCGGACGGGTGCTGAAGCGAGCGATAGTACACGGCATCGCGCGTGTAGTCGGAGGTCCCCGGTGCCTGGTCGACCTGGAAGGCGCAGACTAGGTACTGCTCGGTGGGGGAGAACGCGACGGCGTCGAGGCCGTGCAGGGCGCGCCCGGCCCATTCACCGGTGGCGGCAGCGTCGGCGAGGGCGTCCTGGAAGGCCGTGAGGTCGTCGTAGCGCACATGCTGGAGCTCAACAAACGGCTCAACCTCTTCCAGCTCGATGGTGAGGCGCACCGCGTAGCCAAGCGAGCCGTACGAGTTCGGGAACGCGCGGAAGAGCGCGACGTTTTCGTCGCGTGAACAGGTGACGATGTCGCCGGTGCCCACGAGCACGTCCATCTCGAGCACGGACTCGTGCGGCAGACCGTTGCGGAAGGAGGTGGACTCCACGCCCATGCCGGAAACTGCGCCGCCGAGAGTAATAGTTTTTAGCTGCGGCACCACCAATGGCGCGAGGCCGTACGGCAGGGTGGCGTCGACGAGGTCCTCATAGGTGCACATTCCCTGCACGTCGGCTGTTTTCGTCACCGGGTCGACGGCGATGACGCCGCGCAGGCCCTCTACATCGAGTCCGGCGCCGCCGGCGCTACGGGAGCGGAAGAGGTTCGACGTCTTCTTCGCCAGGCGCACCCGCTGGGCGTCCGGTACCCGCTGGAAGCTCTCGAGGAGCGCGGCGACCCCCTCCTCGTGCGCGTGCCAGCCGACCGGCAAAACGCGTTCGAAATCCACACTGCGACCGTAAAGCATGCTGGAAACGCTCATGTAGGGCCACCTTAGACCCATTTTGCGCACGGCGCGCAAGTGAAAACGTCACGCCAGCTCAAACAGCGTCGCCGGCAGACGGTCGCCCGACCATGAAGCCACGACCCGCGTATACCGCGGCGTAGACCACCCACCCGATAGCCGTGATGAGCAGGAACGACACCGCCCGGTACACCACCGTCGCCGCCGTGGCGTGGGCCAGCGGCAACCCGGCGGCGACCAGCATGCCCACCGCCACGGGCTCCACCGTGCCGAGCCCGCCGGGCGTGACCTGGGCCGAGCCGGCCAGCTTGGTCATGATGAATGCCAGGCACACCCCGGCAAGTGGCGCGCCCTGGCCGGACACGGCCCACACGGCGAAGACCATCGTGGCCAGGTCCAATAGCCGGTTCGCAAGAGAGAGCCCCGCCGCTGCGAAAAACGCCGGCGCGGAAATGCGGATCGCGGAGACCTGGTCGATCACGTCCACGACCCGCCCGCGCACCTTCTCCGGCAGAAACCGCACCCAGCGCTTCAGCACCGCAGGGTGGAGGGTCGCCCAGAACACCGCGCCGATCGTCGCCAGCGCCACTGCCAGCGACGCCACCAGCGACCACACGGACAGCTCCGCGCCCAAAAGCGCCACGGCGACCACGCCGATGAGCACCATCCACACCGTGGACAGCGCGCCGGAGACCACGAAAAACCAGCCGCACAACCCCACCGACGCGCCCCAGGACCGGTGCACCCTAAACGTCAGCCACGCCGACAGCGCGGGCCCGCCCGGCACCGTGGTGGACCAGGCGTTGGAGGCGAAGACGATTGCGTTGGTGCGCGCCACCCCCGTGACGCGGCCTTCCACGTTGAGCAGGATCTGCATCACCCCGGACATCGCCGCCAGCGACAGCAACGCCGTAGCCACAGCGAGCAGCACTGGGCCTGTCGACGCCGCGCCGACGGCCCTCCACGCCTCCCCGAAAAACGGCATCTCGTCGCGCAACACCACCAGCACGACCGCCAAGATGGCCACGGGCGCGAGCCAGCGCAGCCACTGGCGCCACGTGTTAGCGCTCAAGTTCCTTCTTCTTCAGCTGCTCCAGCGCCTGGCGTGCGCGGCGCTCCTCAAGGTCGCGCATGAGCTGGGTAAACGGAACCAGCGAGGCGTCCTCGGACACCGACACTCCCGCGCGGCCGGGTTGGGTGTCGGGCACCATGTCGGAGATGGGGGTATCGGTGCGCGGTGGCGTCGATAGGCTTGAGCCCTCCCCGAACGCGCCGGCCAGGCGCTTGACCCAGCGCGGCGCCCACCAGCTGTCCTCGCGCAGCAGGTGCATCACCGCAGGCACGAACAGCAGGCGGATCAGGGTGGCGTCGAGGGCAAGGGAGAAGATCATGCCGTAGGCGATGTACTTCATCATCACAATCTCGCTGAGCGCGAAGGCGGCGGCGACCACGATCATGATGAGCGCCGCGGCGGTGATGATGCCGCCGGTGTGCGCGGTGCCGCGCTTGATCGCCTCGTCGGTGCTTTCGCCGTCCTGGCGCGCCTCCACCATGCGCGAGACCAGGAAGACCTCGTAGTCCGTGGACAGGCCGTAGAGGATGGAGATGATCAGCACCAGGATCGGGCTCATCAGAGGGCCCGGGGTGAAGTTCAGCGCGCCGGCGCCGAGACCGTCGACGAAGACGGCGGTGAGGAAGCCGAGCGTGGCGCCGATGCCGAGCACGTTCATGATCACGGCCTTCGCCGGCAGGATCACGGAGCCGAACACTAGCGCCATCAGCAGGAACGTGGCGATGACCATGTACAGCGCCATCCACGGCAGGCGTTTCAGCAGCGCCTCGATAGACTCGGTTTCCATCGCCGGGGTGCCGGCGACGTAGGTCTCGACGCCCTCGGGGGTGTCGATGTTTCGCAATTGCTTCACGACGTCCGCGCCCCCGGCCCTATCCGCCAACGGGGCGGAAAGCACCGTGGTGCCGTCCTGCGTGGCGTGCGCGGGTTTGAGCGGCACGGCCAGGCCCTCGACCTGGCGGGTCTGCATCACGATGTCCACCAGCTGCTGGTTGTCCGCGCCGGTGACCACGAGCTTGACCGGGTCGGTGCGGAAGGCGGGGAACTCCTCGTTGAACTCGTCCTGGGCCTGGCGGGTGGCCTGGCTCGGCGGCAGGTACGTTTCGTTGATGCCGCCGAACGTGATGCCCACGATCGGCACGGTGAGCAGGAGCAACAGGGCCGCGCAGCCGACCACGACGGCCTTGGCGTGGCGCATCGCCCACGCCGGAATCTTGTACCACACGGTGTCTTCGAGGCGGCGTGCACGTCGAGAAGCTTTACGCACCGACCACATGTCGATCTTGGGGCCGAGCATGCCGAACAGCGCCGGCAGCACTGCCACGGAGATCACGGCGGCGAGCAGCACCGCGCTCATTGCACCGTAGGCCACGGATTTGAGGAAGGCCTGCGGGAACATCAGCAGCCCGGACAAGGCCACGCCCACCATGAGCGCGGAAAAGAACACGGTCTTGCCGGCGGTGTTGGTGGTCACCGCCACCGCCTCCTCGACGTCCGCGCCGCGGTCCAGCTCCTCGCGGAAGCGCGAGACCATGAACAGGCCGTAATCGATGGCCAGGCCCAGACCAAGCAGCGTGATGATGGACTGCGAGAAGATGTTCACCTGCTGGTACTGCGCCAACACCGACAGCAGCGACAGCGAACCGATGATGGACAAAATGCCCACGATCAGCGGCATCGCGGCAGCCACCACGCCACCGAACACAAACAACAAAATGACGGCGACGAAGACCAAGCCGACCTTCTCGGCGCGGGCGATGTCGTTCGCCATGCCGGTATCCAGCGCGTCCGCCACCGCCGTGGCGCCGGCGACCTGCACGGTCCCGTACGGCGACTCCATCGCCTCGAGTGCGGGCTTGATGGTGCGGAAGTCCTTCAGTGTCTGCTCGCCGTCGCCCTTCAGGCCGATCACCGCGAACGCCTTGGTGTGGTCGTCGTTGACGAGCTGCGGGTTGGGGCGCTCGAAGTAGCTGGTGATGTGGTCGATCTCGTTGGG
Source organism: Corynebacterium sp. CQ3829_602738 (assembly GCF_054478435.1). Taxonomy (NCBI): domain Bacteria; kingdom Bacillati; phylum Actinomycetota; class Actinomycetes; order Mycobacteriales; family Corynebacteriaceae; genus Corynebacterium; species Corynebacterium sp. CQ3829_602738. The sequence continues at coordinate 2,251,532 of NZ_CM137003.1, read as the reverse complement.
GAACTGGTCCCGCAGGCCGCTGATCTGTGTGTTCATTGACTCCACGAGCAGCGGATCGTCGATGCTGACCGGGGTTGCCGAGTCGTCGGGTGTGCTCACCAGCAGGATCACATCGCCCGAGTTGTCGCGGCCGAAGGTGTCGTACTCGATCTGCGCGGCGGTGGTCGAGTCCGCGCCTGGGTCCTCCCAGCCTTCCTGGGAGAGGCGCTCGCCCAGCTTCGATCCGAACAGCACCTGCATGGCCAGGATGAGCACGATGACTACCAGCGGAATGATCCGGCGGTGGCGGAACGCGAAACGGCCCCACTTGTAAAACATCTCCGGCCTCCTAGTCGCGGGTGTTGTGCAGCAGGGAGCGCAGCGGGCGGAACGGCTGCAGCCACGCGCCGCCGTCCGGCAGCCGGTCCAGGTTCACACGCGGCAGCGGGTTCTGGAACACGCCCGGGATGTCCTCCAAGTCCACAAACTCCACGTCGGGGGAGTTCACCGCCCAGGAGGCGTGCTCGTGGAAACCGAGGACGGTCACCGGGATGCCGGCGTCGACCAGCTCGAGCAGCGGCTCCTGGAAGTTCTGCCCGTCAGCGGAGGCGACCACGACGCCCTGGAGTACGCCCTCGTCGCGGCGGCGCTGGATGTGGGCCAGCATGTCCTGGTCCACGTCCGAATCCTCGTCGCTCTTCGGCTTGGCAAACACCGCGAAACCGACGTTGCGCAGCGCTTCCACCCACGGGCGGATGGAATCCGCGCCTGCGGCGGCGACGTTGGTGAACACCGTCGCCTCCGGTTCGATGTCGCGGCCAAGCTCGTCGGCGCGGGCCTCGGCTTCGTCGATAAGCCAGCGCCCGATCGCGTCGAAGCGGGGACGGTGCGCCGCAGTCGGGCGTCCACCCAGGATCGCGCCGAGGCCCATGTCCAAGTTCGGCGCATCCCACACCAGCAGGTAGCTTTCCGGGCCGGCGGGTGCGCCTGGGGTGTACGGGTGCGACAGCGCTTGCAGATCCATGCTCACTTCTTCTCCCACAGGTACTCGCGGATCACGTGATCCTTGTCCAGGCCTTTGCCTTCGAACTTAGTGATCACCTGCCGGTCCGTGAGCAGCGGCGCCTCCTCCCACGGCCAGCCCTTGTACTCGAGGGTGGGTTCAACGTTCACGAGTTCGTCGATCCACTCGGCGTAATCCGCGTGGTCCGTGGCAACGTGCAGCACACCGCCCGGCTTCAACCGAGTGGCAATCAGGTTCAGGGTGCCGGACTGGATGATGCGGCGCTTGTGGTGGCGCGCCTTCGGCCACGGGTCCGGGAAGAAGATGCGCACGCCGTCGAGGGACTCCTCGCCGAACATGCGGGCCAGGACCTCCACGCCGTCGCCGCGCACCATGCGGATGTTGTCGATACCGCCGCGCACCACCGAGCCCAACAGCTTGGCCAGTCCAGGCTTGTACAGCTCCACGGCGATGATGTTCGTGTCCGCCTCCAGCGGCGCCATCGCGGCGGTGGAGGTGCCGGTGCCCGAGCCGATCTCGACGATGGTGGGGTGGCCGGAGCGGCCGAACCACTCGTCGACGTCGATGGGATCGTCCGAGCCCTCCGCCAGTACGCGGCCCAGGCGTGGCCAGTGCTCGTCGAACAGGGCCTCCTGGTTTTCCGTCAACGTGCCGCGGCGGAAGGTCACGGAACCCAGGCGCGGGTAGTCCAGGCCGGTGTCGAACTCGGTTTGCAGCGGGCGGCCCGCCGGCAATTCGCCCGTTCCCGGACGCAAATTTTCAGTATTATTCATCAGATTTATTGTCCACATGAACAGGGCAAACGCAAGCTCCACGGGGCACCCCCGAAGGCGTCGTAAAGCGAAGGCTCAAGAACGGGCGACGGGGGTAGGGCGTCACCCCCGCTTGCGGCAAAGGTCGTGCTCGTGCGGTCTGGTTATATCCAGTGGACGCGGATTGGTCGGAACTTTTGGCCAGATGAACGCCCGTTTCGATAATCTTGTGACGCAACAACGATGAATTTCGCACGCGCACTGGCCATAACCAGTTGAACAAGGAGTACGTATGACCGCCGAAATCAAGCGCCTGGAGGGGACCAACCCCACCGACAACGAAAAGCTAATCGCTTGGATCAACGAGGCGGTCGAGCTCTTCCAGCCCGACAAGGTCGTCTTCGCCGACGGCTCCCAGGAAGAATGGGACCGCCTCACCGCCGAACTTGTCGAGTCAGGCACCCTGATCAAGCTCAACGAGGAAAAGCGCCCCAACTCCTTCCTCGCCCGCTCCAACCCGTCCGACGTCGCACGCGTCGAATCCCGCACCTTCATCTCCACTGAGAACGAAGAAGACGCAGGCCCGACCAACAACTGGATGAAGCCGGCCGCGCTCAAGGAAGAGATGCTGGAGCACTTCACCGGCGCGATGCGCGGGCGCACCATGTACGTCGTGCCGTTCTGCATGGGCCCCATCTCCGACCCGGACCCGAAGCTTGGCGTCCAGCTGACGGACTCCGCCTACGTCGTGCTCTCCATGCGCATCATGACCCGCATGGGCACCCAGGCGTTGGAGAAGATCGAAGGCGAGAATTTCGTGCACTGCCTCCACTCCGTCGGCGCCCCGCTCGAGCCGGGCCAGGAAGATGCGGCGTGGCCGTGCAACGACACCAAGTACATCTCCCAGTTCCCGGAGACCAAGGAGATCTGGTCCTACGGCTCCGGCTACGGCGGCAACGCCATCCTGGCCAAGAAGTGCTACGCCCTGCGCATCGCGTCCGTGATGGCGAAGGAAGAGGGCTGGATGGCCGAGCACATGCTCATCCTCAAGCTCACCTCCCCGGAGGGCAAGGCCTACCACATCGCCGCCGCCTTCCCGTCGGCTTGCGGCAAGACCAACCTGGCCATGATCACCCCGACGCTCGACGGCTGGACGGCCGAGGTCGTCGGCGACGACATCGCCTGGATGCACCTGCGTGAGGACGGCCTGTACGCCGTGAACCCGGAAAACGGCTTCTTCGGCGTCGCCCCGGGCACCAACTACGCCTCCAACCCGATCGCCATGCGCAGCATGGAGCCGGGCAACATCCTGTTCACCAACGTCGCACTTACCGACGACGGCGACATCTGGTGGGAAGGCATGGACGGCGACAAGCCGGCCCACCTCATCGACTGGCGCGGCGAGGACTGGACACCGGAATCCTCCTCCAAGGCAGCCCACCCGAACTCCCGCTACTGCGTGGCCATCGAGCAGTGCCCGGCCGCCGCACCGGAGTTCAACGACTGGCAGGGTGTCAAGATCGACGCCATCCTCTTCGGCGGCCGCCGCCCGGACACCGTGCCGCTGGTCACCCAGGCCCACAACTGGGAGCACGGCACCATGATCGGCGCGATGCTCTCCTCCGGCCAGACCGCCGCCTCCGCGGAGGCGAAGGTCGGCTCCCTGCGCCACGACCCGATGGCCATGCTGCCGTTCATGGGCTACAACGTGGGCGACTACTTCCAGCACTGGCTGGACATGGGCGAAAAGGGCGGCGACCGCATGCCGGAGATCTTCCTGGTCAACTGGTTCCGCCGCGGCGACGACGACCGCTTCCTGTGGCCGGGCTTCGGCGACAACTCGCGTGTGCTCAAGTGGGTCATCGACCGCATCGAGGGCAAGGTCGACGCCGACGAGACCGTGGTCGGCTACACCGCCCGCGCCGAAGACCTGGACCTGACCGGCCTGGACACCCCGATCGAGGACGTGCGCGAGGCGCTCACCGCCGACCCGGAGCTGTGGAAGGAAGACGTCGCGGACTCCCGCCGCTACCTTGAGGGCCTCGGATCCCGCGTGCCGCAGGAGATCTTCGACCAGCTGAAGAAGCTGGACGAGCGCATCCACGCTGCGACGAAGTAATCGCTTGAGTAGCACGGCAGTGATGTTGTATCGTTGCTGCTGGAGAACTTCAGACAGGATCTGTTGTTAATAAAGCTTAAGGCCTGCCGTTTGGCAGGCCTTTCGCTATTCTCATCGGTATGGCGGGGGAACTTGTAAGAAGCCTTAGCAGTGCTCGGATCCAAGCATATTAAGCCCCAGTACTAACCCTTGCGCAGCACGAGCACGAGGTTCGACACCGCGAACTCGCGCAGCAGCGGCACGCGGGTGACCCACCACGCCCACCACGGGTGGTAGCGGGGGAATGCGGCCGCGAGCTGGCCGGTGCCCTCCGCCCAGGCGAGGCCCTCGCCCGCGGAGACGGCGAACAAGCTCTCGCCGAAGATGTTCTTCGGGTCGCGGCCGTGCACTTTTGCGTATCGACGGCGCGCGTACTGCCCGCCGACGTAGTGCTGCCACAGCCCCGTCTCGTGCCCGCCGAACGGCCCGAGCCACACCGTGTAGCTGAGCACCACCAGCCCGTCTGGCTTGGCCACGCGCAGCATCTCCTCGCCCATGGCTTGCCAGTTCGGGATGTGCTCGGCGACGTTGGAGGAGTACACCACGTCGAACGAATCGTCGGCGAAGGGAAGGGCGGTGCCGTCGCCGCGCACCGCCCCGAAGCCGGTCAAACCCGCCGCCGACAGTTCGGAGACGTTTGGTTCCAGGCCGACATAGAAGCAGTCCGAGAACGCGTCGGCGAAGTAGCCGGGTCCGCCGCCGACATCTAGCACTGACTGGCCGGTGACGGGGGTGCCCAGGAGGTCGTGCGAGAGGGCGTCGATAAGCGAACGCGTATCGCGGGCGAGCATGGAGTAGAAGATGCGCGGGCGGAATTGTTCGTAGGAAAACGCGCGCAACAGCCGGAGCGAGCGGGAAAGGGTGGCCATCCGGCGGGTACGGTGCATAGGCATACCGTAGCAACCGTGCTACAGTGTGGTGCATGGCCACGCCGGGATACGACGAATCGCTAGTCGAGCGCAGGATATCGCAGCGCGAACTACGCAACGACTCTGCGCGGATCCTGCGCGCGGTGCGGGCGGGGCACAGCTTCGTTGTCACCAACAACGGCGAACCGGTGGGGCGACTTGTGCCTCTCGACGAACCGAAGCCGCGGCTGGCCATCACACGCCCCGCCACCCGTGTCGGCGGTTGGCTGGACCTTCCGGTGGAGCCGGCGGATGGCGAGCCGTTGGCGGAGATGCTCGATGACATGCGCGAGGACCGCTTTTAGGATGCGGCGGGTGTATACGGATACGTCGGCCATCGCCTGCCTGCTGAAAGCGGAGCCGCACACGCACGCGATGCGGCTGTGGCTCGAGGCAGGGGAGGGCGAGGTAGTTTCGTCGGACTTGCTCGAGATTGAGCTGCGGCGGCTGGCCGTGCGCTTGGGCAGGCCCCAGGGAGAGGTCACGCTGATCCTGCGCGGCATTTCGCTTGCGGAACTGAACCGGGCGACGCTGCGCAGCGCGAGCATGCTGCCCATGTCGTATCTTCGAACGCTGGATGCGATCCATCTGCAGGCCGCGCTGGATTTGGAGGCCGATGCGATGCTCACCTACGACGACCGTCTCGCTGACGCCTCGCGTGAAGTGGGACTCGAGGTTATCGCGCCATGAAGATACTGCTTCTGTGCTGGCGCGACTCCACCCACCCGCAAGGCGGCGGGTCCGAGCGCTATCTCGAGCGCGTCGGGGAGTACCTGGCGTCGCAGGGCCACGAGGTCATCTACCGGACGGCGAAGCACACGGACGCACCGAGGCGATCCCGGCGCAACGGGGTGCGCTACGAGCGCGCCGGCGGCAAGTTCGGCGTGTATCTGGCGGCGCCGCTGTCGATTTGGCGCAACCGTCCGGACGTGGTGGTGGACACGCAAAACGGCATTCCGTTCTTCGCCAGGCTGTTCACGCGACGGCCGGTGGTGCTGCTGACGCATCACTGCCACAAGGAGCAGTGGCCGGTGGCGGGCCCGCTGATCCGCCGCTTGGGGTGGTTCTTGGAGTCGAAAGTGGCGCCGAGGGTGTACCGGGGCGCGCAGTACGTGACAGTGTCGCAAGCCTCGAAGCGCGACCTGGTGGCGCTTGGGGTGCGTGAGGAGGACATTGAGATCGTGGAAAACGGCGTCGACCCGGTGCCGGCGCACACGCCTGTGCTTCACGACGACCAAAGGTTGCACCTGGTCACCCTCTCCCGCCTGGTGCCGCACAAGCGCATCGAGGAGGCTATCGACGCGGTGGCGGGGATGGATGGCGCCGTCCTGGATGTGGTCGGTTCCGGCTGGTGGGAGGACCAGCTGCGCGAGTACGCCGCCCCGCACGGCGACAAGGTGGTCTTCCACGGGCACGTCTCCGAGGCTTACAAGCACGCGCTGCTTGAGCGGGCCGCGGTGCACCTGCTGCCGTCGCGCAAGGAGGGCTGGGGGATCGCGGTGATCGAGGCGGCGCAGCACGGGGTGCCCACCGTGGCGTACGCGTCGGCGGGCGGGGTGGCCGACTCGATCCGCGACGGCGAGACTGGTCGGCTAGTGCAACCCGGGGAGGAGTTTGGGCAGGTTGTGGGGGAGACCTTGGGGCGTCGAGAGGCAATGGCTCCTGCGGCGCGAAAGTGGGCGGCGCGGTTCTCCTGGGAGGAGACCGGCCGGAGGTTCGCGATGATTATTGGAGCCCTAAAGTAGCTCAGTTGTCCAGTTGAGCTGCTGGATCTTTGTATCCAGCTCGCGGTAGGCCTTCGCGGCGCTGTCGGCCATGTCGCGCAGGGCTTTCACGTCCACGGCGGGGACGAAGCGGACCTCGGAGCGGGAATAGCGGGAGCCGGTCATGGTGCCGGCGTCGGCGACGGCGGCGTAGAGGCGGCGGGAGCGCAGCAGTGCGTCGCGGCGCGCGATGGCGTCGGTGAGCGTGGCGCCCTCGAAGGCGGTCTGCGCGTTGGTGTGGTTGATGCGGCGCACCAGCGTCTCAATCTCCTGCAGGAGTGCGGCCGCCTCCTCGAGCATGGCCGCCGGGTCCTCGACGGGTGTGTCGCCCTCCTGGATCATCGCGCCCTGCACCAGGCGTTCCTGCAGCTTGTTCAGGCGGTCCTGCGCCTCGGCGCGTCGCGCCAGTGCCTCTGCGAGCAGCATGAGTGCCTCCTTGTACGTTTCTGTCCCCGTTCCCAACCCTCGCGGATCCGCCCGGGGCACCCCCAACGTCGCGGTAGTAAACAGTGCTCGGTGCAACCCTGTGGTGGGGGTCGTGCCCGTGTGCGTCGTGCAGGCCGCATGCGTTGTGCGTGTGAGCGGAATCGAACCGCTTCAGCCCTGATACGGCCACAAGGCGCCATGAGTGCGCCCTTTTCCCCGGACGCGTGGGGTTGACGTTCGCTGGGTGCCGGCGAGCTTTCCGCTACCGACAGTTTCGATCTAACATAGCAAAACGCCCAGCCGCTGGGAAGGGCTGGGCGTTGGGGTTGTGCGGGTTTACGCCGCGGAGGGGAACAGCTCGCCGTCGCGGAGACGGTCGCGCATCTCGGCCTCGACGAGGACCGGGATGAAGTCCTCGATCACAGCGGAGTTGCGGTGGGTGCGCAGGACAGCATCGAACGCGTCGTTGATCTCGAGTGCGTCGAACTTGCCGGCGTACTCGGCGAGCAGGTCCTCGCGGATGTTGCGCAGTGCGCGCTCGCGGATGATGCTGAAGTCAATTGTGTTAGCCATGTTGTGTTCCTCCTTGCAGAAGCTGTATCTGCTCCTTTTCTAGGCTCAGGGTTACGCATGTACGTAACCTGTTGTTAACTTGGCGTTCACTTTAAGCGACGAAAAGTGAACGATGCAAGAGGGTCAATGATTGGAATTTGTCATTAATTGGTCGGAGCCAACTAATTTTTAGAAATGTGCTGGTGAGGGGGTACGGTGCGCTCCCGTGTGATTTCGGACACACTGTAGCAATGGCACCATGCACCACAGGGCGAACAACGCGATCCCGGCAGGCGGTAGCGGGCGCGCGGGCTCACCAGTCTCGGCCACGGAACCGTCGGCGCGCACCACCACACCGACGCCCAGCTCGCGCAGGCGTTCCTGGTCGTCCAAGGCAGCCTGCGCCGCCGTCCACCGCAGCGACGGCGGGTCCACCGCCACCCCGTCCACCGTCAGCGCGCCAGATTCGACGACGTTCATGGCTTTGGGGGTGGGGTCGACGACCGGATGGCCGTCGATAGGCACAAGCGCGGGGCGGGATTCGAAGAGGACGTCGCGGCCGCGGTGGTCGACAGCGGGGACCTCGATGGAGGTGGGGGTCAGCGCCGCGAGGGCGATCGGCGCGTCCGGGACCTGGAGCAGGGCGAACGCGGCGGCGGCGAGTGCGCGGCGGGGCTCGAGCGCTCCGGCGGCGGCGACGAAGGCCGGGATGGCGAGGATGAGCCATTTCTGGCCGTCGCGGAGCAGGCCGCCGCCCGGGAGGTGCTGGATGAGTGGCGCGGTCAGGCCGGCCCAGGAGGCAAACGCCACCGCGAACCCCAGCGCCGCCAGCAGCAGAAAACGGCGGGGCACCGACCGCCAAGCCAAAGCGAGCAGGGCGCACAGCGCCACCCCGAACAGCGCGAACCCGAGCTCGCGGGAGGCCGGCACCGCCTGCCCGTTCCAGATCCCGCCCAGGCCCAGCAGCGAGCCGAGGGTGCCGGCGTAGGCCTCTGCGCGGGGTGCGAACGCCGCGGCGGACGCGGCCGAGGACGTGCCGGGTGTGCTGGCAAACACACCCGCCACCACCCACGGCAGGCAGGTGCACACGCTGACCGCAACTCCGCGCCACCCGCGGGAAAAACACGCCGCCGCTAGCGCGCCGGTGGGGGTCAGCGACGCCAACCAGTGCGCCAGGCCCGACGCCGGCACACACCCCAACGCCACCAACGGCAGCAGCCACGCCGCCGCGGCCAGCGACCACTGCCCTTGCAGCAGCCGCTCCACCACGAACGGGTTCCACACCGCCACCGTCATCGCCGCCGCCTGCCCGAACGGGGTGCGCCCGAACCGGTGCCCGGCCCACGCGGCGCACCCGGCAGCGGCGACCATGAACACGCGCACGAACGCCACCGGCCACGGCAGGATCCCCAACAGCGCGTCCTGCGGCACATTGCGCGCGGCCAGGTCACCCCAGCCGAGCGATGCCCGGGTGAGCGCCATAGCATCGAACACCATCATGTCCCGCAGCGCGAACGCCTCGCCGGGCATAAGAAACGGCCAGGTCAGCGACAACACCAGTAGCGCGCCGTACGCGGGCGCCCACCAGCGGCTAACGGCGGCGCGCATACAGCACCAGGCCCGCCACAAACGCCGCGGCGGCGATCACGCGCGTGACCACCGACATCACCTGCAGCCCCCGCAGCCACGCCACGTCGCGCCCCGCCGCCGACACCTGCGCCGCCTTGGTCTCCTCGGCCAGCACCCACTGGTCGGCGCCGCAGTCCCACACCTCGTCGACGATGCGGCCGGTGCGCCGCTCCGCATCCACGGTGCGCACGCAGCCGTCCGAAAGCGCCGCCGAGTACTTGTACGTGTCCAACCCCCGCACCGAACCGGGGCCCAGGTAGTCCAACCCGACGTCGTCGCCGGACGTGGAGTCGAACATCGGGTAGGTGCGCCGCTCCGGGCGGTAGGGCAAAAGCGGCCCCAGCCCGGCGCGCCCCTTCGCGGGAAAGGCGGTGGAGGGGTCGATGGGAAACGCGTCCACCTCTTCGCCGTCCAGCGTGACTACCGCATCCAGGCTCTTCGGGGCCTTGGTGAGCTCGATGGTGCGGGTGCGGGGCGAAGTGCCGTCGAAAAGCATGGTGTACTCGCCCGGATCCAGGGTGCGCTGCTGCGCAATCACGATGGGGGAGGCGAGGTTGAGCGCGCCGCACACGACGATGATGCCGAGGCAGGCGGCAAGTCGGCGTCGCAGGTTCACCCGTGTCACCCTACCGGGTGGCTAGACTTGCGCCATCGTGAACAGACCCGCCATTTTGCCCGAGCTCGACGGCCTGCGCGCCGTGGCCGCCTACGGCATCGTGGCCACGCACGTCGCCTTCCAGACCGCCACCGGCTCCGCGGTGCTGGAGCGCTTCGACTACTTCGTGGCCGTCTTCTTTGCGCTTTCGGCGTTCCTCCTGGCGCGCGGCGGTCTCCGTGAGGGCTACTACGGGCGGCGGGTGTCGCGCCTTGCACCCGCGTATCTTGTGTGCGTGGTTGTGGTGCTGCTCGCGCTGCCGCCGCTCGCGGGGGTGACGTGGGGCCAGGTCGCGGCGAATGTGCTGCTTGCGCAGATTTACGTGCCGCATTCGCTTATCGACGGGCTCACGCAGATGTGGTCGTTATGCGTCGAAGCCGCCTTCTACTTGGTCCTGCCGCTGTACCTGCGCCTCGGGTCGTGGGGGCGGCACGCGGCGCTGGCGGGGGCCGTGGTGCTGGGCCTGGCGTGGCCGTGGGCGGTGTCGGGTGTGACGGATCCGGCGGTGGTGAACATGCAGATCTGGCCGCCGTCGTACGTCCCCTGGTTCGCGGTGGGGCTTGTGCTGGCGGAGCTGGAGCGCGCCGGTGTGCGCTACGCCGGGCCGCGCTGGCCGGTTGCGGCGCTGGCGCTGCCGGTGGCGTGGGTCGGCGGGGTGCTGGGCCCGCGAGGGCTGGCACACCCCTCGCCGGCCGAGTTCAACGTGCGGGTGCTGCTCGGCGCGGTGTTCGCGGCGCTTGTTGTTGCGCCGTTTGCGCTGGGGCAGCGTCAGCGCGGCACGGTGCTGTCGTCGAAAGTCATGCGCACCCTGGGCCACTGGTCCTACTCGGTGTTTTTGTGGCACATGGCGGTGCTGTACTTCGTCTTCCCGGTGCTGGGGGTGCCGATGTTCTCGGGCGGGTTTGTACTGGTCTACGCGGCCACCGCGCTGGCGAGCACCGCCGTGGCGTACATCTCCTACGAGCTGGTGGAGGTGCCGGGCGCGCGGTTGGTCAGGCACGCCACGGCGAACAGGCCGGCCACGACCAAGAAGGTGGAGGAACCGGCGTAGTTCGCCGCCGGCCACGGCGCGCGCGCCAGCACCAGCCCGCAGATGGCCATGGTTGCGGCCGCGACGCGGTGCATCGGTAACACGGTGAAGCGGCGCACCACCCACGCGAGCACCACCGCCGCGAGGCCCTGGAACGGGAACGCGGCGATCACCGCGACGGTCGGCACCCAGTTCGCGCCTGCTTTCGGCACGTACGGGGCATCGTCTTCGCGCCGCCACGGCACCCACAAACACAGTGCGAGCACGAGGAGGCTGAACGCCCCGCCGAAAATCAGCGAGTAGCGGTAGGCGCCCTCGCCCGTGAAGCGCATCTCGAACTCGCCGTCGGCTCCCGGAGGGACGCGGAAGGCCTGGGCGCCGGCGTCGATACGCCAGGGCTCCAGCTCGGTGCCGCCGAGGGTGGCGCGGAGACCGTCGTTGAACGCGCGCGTGGTCAGGATCAGCCGGTCGCCGGTGCGGTCTGGCAGCGGCGCACGGGAGAGCATGATCGTGTCGGCGCGGGTGAACAGCTCGTGGGCGCCGGCTTCGAGGAAGACGCTGCCCACGCGGCGCTCGCCGTCGATGGTGGCGGGCGCGGTGAGCTGCCACGTGGCGTCCTCGGCGGTGGTGAAGCGGCGCTGGATAACCGTGTGCTCGGGGAAATGCCGCTGGAAGAAGTAGCGGTCCGCGGTGCCTTCCACCTCGACGATGCGGTGGATGCCCACGTCGAGTTCGCGGATGCCCACGGGTTCGGTCAGCTGCAGGATGGTGGCGTCGCCGCGGGTGAGCCTGCGCGGCTGGTCTTTGACCAGGGTGACGCTGCGGCAGTTGCTGTGCCCGTCGCACAGCTGGACGGTGGTGTCCGCGGTGGCGGCGATGGTGACGTGCTCCTGCTGGGTTTGGAACTCGATCCAGGCGTCGCGGTCGCCGGGCGCGGGCCACCAGGCGGTCTCGTTTACGCCGTCGAAGGCGGAGGTGAGCGACTTCGACGCGTCGGGACCGCCGAACGCGCCGGCATCCGCGGCCGAGGACGACGCGCGGGCGAAGCCGTCGGCCGCCACCGCCGCGCGGGAGCCGGCAGACGGGTAGTCCTTCACACGGTTGCGCACCGTGCCGTCCTCCCACTCGGCGGTGAGGTAGCCGGACTGGCCGTCGATGGTGCCGTAGTTGCGCACCGCAAGCGCCGGGGTGTCCGTAACAATATCGGCGGGGGCGCTTGCGCCCTCGCCGGTCAGGCTCGCCGGGAAGTAGCCGAGCTCGCGCCACAACAGCGGCAGCACCTCGCCGCCGCCGTCCACCGCAACCGGCTCGCGGTCCGACTCCATCACGTCCGCGTGCGGGTCCAGCAAGAAGATGTCCACCTCGCCGAAGCTCGCATCCGGCTCGCCCAAATTCGGCGTCGGCGGTTGGCGTTCAAGGTCGCGGCGCACCACCACCGCGCCCACACCAATGGAACGCAGCGCTTGCCTATCGACGAGCTCCGCCTGCCCCTCCAACCCCCGAATCGCCTCCGGATCCACCAGGGGCACCGCGTCGCGGAACGCGAAACGCGCCTGGGTCAGCGCCTGGATCGGCTCGTCACGCGTCCACCCCCACGTCTGCCGCGCAAATGACGTTGGCGGGACCACTAGCGTGCGGGTGCCGGCAGCGTGCTCGTCCAACCACTGGCCCGCGGCGACCCAGTCCTCGGACACCTCGTGCCAGGTGCCCTCCGGCAGCAGGCGCAGCGACCACGCCGGCGCCACCGCCACCACGGTGGCAAGGGTGACGCCGACAGCCTTGGGGCGGTTCACGTTCGCGGCCAGGTGCCCGGCGCCGAGCGCGAGCGGCAGATGGACCAGGGGGTCGAATTTGTGCAGGTTGCGGAAGGGGGCGAGAGCACCGTCGTAAAGCGACGTGCTCATGTGCGCCGAGCCGAGCACCCAGAACCCCACCGCGAACACCGCAAGCAACGGCCCGCGCCACGGCATGTCGCGGCGCGCCAGGCCCGCGAGCCCGAACGCGGCGACGAGGCAGGTGGCGATAACGAACGTCGGCTCCGCCACCAGCAGGTGGCCAGCGGCGCGCTCCGTGTCCACAAACGGGGTCCAGCTGGTGGTGCCGCGCAGGATCTCCACTGGGTTGAGCCACGCGGTGGTCACGCCGGCGGATTCGATGAAGTCCGTGAACGGTGGGGAATAGCGCCCCAGCACCAACAGCGGCCCGATCCACCACGCCGACACCGCCGCCGCCCCGACGGCGAACTTGCCGGCGGCTGCGTAGGAGCGCCGGGCGATGAGCAGCACGAACGCCGGCAGGCACGCGGCGATGGTGGCGGTGGCGTTGACCGCGCCCATGCACGCCACCGCCACCACCGCCGGCGCCACCTGTGGGTTGCGGCGCGTCAGCGGGATCAGCGTCCACGGTACGAGCGCCACCGGCCACGCCTCCGAGGAAATCGCGGTGAGGGTGGTCAGGATGCGCGGGCTCAGCGCGTACACCGCCGCCGCGAGGACCTGCGGGAACGTGCCGCGGATGCCCACGCGCCGCGCCAACGCGAGCGCGCCGGAGTACGCCAGGCCCAGCAGAAGCCACCACCACGCGCGCTGGATCAGCCAATCGGGCACGTGCAGCAGATCCCCCGCCAAGAAGAACGGCCCCTGCGGGAACAAATACCCGTACGCCTGGTTCTGCACCTGGCCCAGCGGAAACTCGTCCGTGTAGGCGTGCGTCGCGCGGCGCAGAAACCGCGCCGGGGCGGCAACCAGGTCGAACTTCGTGTCCGCCGCAACCTGGCCCGGCGGCTGTGCAAGCACAACAACGAGCAGGACCAGCCAGCCTGCGAGGTGCGCGCGCATCCCCCGCACCAGCGCCTACTTCCTCGAGCCGTACTCCGGCCCGCCGAGAACCGCCTCATCCGCCGGCACCGCCGAACCCTGCGGCACCGTGGACTGCCCGGACACGGATGCGATGCCGAGCACCCCCACCACACCGAGCACCACGCCAACGACCGTGCTGGCCAAAACGGGCGCGGTGGCGCGCCGGGCAAGCGACGCCGGCAGGGCAAATACTCGGTGGGACATGTCGGAGAAGCCTACCAGCAGCGGGTACAGTGGCTGTGGTTTGAAACAGGGTTTGAAACAGGCGACAAGGGGAATGGTCTATGCGGGCTCGGACAGGTGCGGCATTGCTCGCACTTGTTTGCCTATCGACGATCAGCTTCGCCGGATGCACGCAACAGCAAGAGGACAACGCTGCTGAGTCGGCGGTTTTGGAGACTGCGGTTGCGGGCCGGGAGGACGTCGACAAGCAAGAAGCCCCCGAGATGGTGCCGCCTACTTCGCCCCCGGCCGCGCCCGCACCCTTGTCGCCCGCGCAGCAGCGCGTGCCGGACGACCTGCGGCAAAAGGTTGCTTCGCTCATGGTGGTCGGCGTGGCCAACTACGATCAGGCGCGGTTTGCGCTTGACCAGGGTGTCGGCGGGCTGATCATCCCCAGCTGGGCTGACCCGGCGCTGCTGACCGAGGTGGGCCGCGACATCAACGCCCTGCGCGCCCAGTACCACCGGCCGTTCAGCGTCGCCATCGACTTCGAGGGCGGCCGCGTGCAGCGGCACACGCAGGTCCTCGGCGAGTTCATGCCGCCGCGCGCGCTCGCCGGGCAGCCGCCCGAGGTGATCCGCGGCACCGGCTACGACATCGGCCGATCCCTGCGCGCCCACGGCATCAACGTGGACTACGCACCGCTGCTGGACCTGGACGTCAACGGCCTGGACATCGTGGGCGACCGCTCCTTCCACGGCAACCCCGACGAGGTCGTGCGCGTCGCCGGGCTGTTCTCGCAGGGGCTTATCGACGCCGGGGTGACCCCGACGTTCAAACACTTCCCCGGCCACGGGCGCGCCTCCGGGGACACGCACCACCACTTGGCCGTTACCCCGCCGCTGGACCAGATGCGCGAGCTGGACCTGCGCCCCTACGGCCCGCTGCTGGAACAGTACCCGCGCGCGAGCGTGATGATGGGCCACATGATCGTCCCCGGCCTTGGCCCGGACGGCGTGCCCAGCTCCATGAACCCGGACACCTACCGGCTGCTGCGCACCGGCGACTACCCGGGCGGGGTGCCCTTCGAAGGCGTGGTGGTCACCGACGACCTGTCCGGCATGCGCGGCATTCTGGACTATGCCCCCACTCGCGACGCCGTGGCCAGGGCGATCGGCTCCGGCGCGGACCAGGCGCTGTGGTCCTCCGGCGCGGACCTGCCCGGCATCATCGACCACATCGTGTGGTGCGTGCACAACGGCTACATCCCTGAAGCCCGCGTGGACGAGGCCGCAACCAGGGCGCAGCAGCAGCTCATTGACGTGGGCTTGTAGGCGGGCTTGTAGCGCTTCCACGGCTATGAGTGATCAAAGATCTGCATTATTGTGGGGCGCGTGACTACGGTAAAGGCGACCTCGCACAGGAAAGGACGCGCAGGCACCGCCAAAAGCGGGCCGGGCGTGATGGGCCGCGGAGCCAAAATCACGCTAGGTGTGCTCTTAGGCATCCTCGCCGTGGCGCTCGCGATCTATCTGGCGGATCTGGCTACCCACCGGGGCAACGTCCCCCGCGGCACCCAGGTGGGCGGCGTGGACATCGGTGCGATGGCGCCGGACGAGGCACGCGAGAAGCTCCAGGCTGAACTTGGCGGCGTCGCCGACAAGGCTGTTCCAGTCAAGGCGGGGGAGAAGGCAACCGAGTTCATCCCGGCGAAGTCCGGCCTGGGCATCGACTTCGACGCCACAGTGGACGCCGCCGGCATCGAGACCGCCAACCCTGTCGAGCGCCTCCGCGGGCTGTTCACCACCCGCGAAGTGGACGTCGTTCCGACCGTCGACGACAAAGCCCTGGGCGGCCAGCTCGACCGCATGACCGACGAGCTGCACGTGGAACCCGTCGACGGCACCATCCGTGTGCAGGGCGGCAAGGCCGAAACCACCGACCCGAAGCTGGGCCAGGACGTGGACCGCGCCACGCTGCGCGACGAGGTGACCACCGGCTGGCTCAACCCGGACGGCGTGGAGGTGGAGCCGTCGCAGACGCAGCCCGCCATCAACGACGACGCCATGAAGGCCGCGCTCGGCGGCCCCGTGCGCGCCGCCCTGGACGGCCCGGTCACGGTCACCGGCAAGGACGGCGTCGCCGCCGCCGTGCCGCAGGACCGCATCGGCGAGATCGTGCAGTTCCCCGCAGTGGAAGGCCGCATCACACCCGAGGTGAACCTGGATGCCACGCGCACCATCCTGGGTGACCAGCTCGCGGAGACCGAGGTGGAGGGCAAAAACGCCCGCGTGCTTGCCGGCGGCGGGATTGAGCCGTCCGTCGACGGCTCCGTGGTGGACTGGGACGCCACCCTGGCCGGCTTTGAAAAGCGCCTGACCGGCGACGAGCCCCGCGCCTGGGACGCGGTGTACAAGGACGTGCCCGCGCAGTTCACCACTGAACAGGCGCAAAACGCGACCTTCAACGACGTGGTCGGCTCGTTCACCACCAGCGGCTACTCGGGCGCGTCCGGCACCAACATTGCGCTGGTAGCCCAGACCGTCAACGGGGCGATCGTGAACCCGGGCGAGACCTTCTCCCTGAACGGCTACACCGGCCCGCGCGGCCCCGCTCAGGGGTACGTGGAGTCCGGCATCATCCTCAACGGGCGAGCGGACACCGCGGTCGGCGGCGGCATCTCCCAGTTCGCCACCACCTTGTACAACGCCTCCTACTTTGCCGGCATGACGGATGTGGCGCACATGCCGCACTCCTACTACATCTCCCGATACCCGGCCGGCCGCGAGGCAACTGTGTACGAGGGCGCGATCGATCTGCAGTTCCGCAACGACAGCCCGTACCCGGTGCGCATCGCCACCAGCGTCGGCGGCGGGGAGGTCACGGTGAGCCTGATGGGCGTCAAGACCGTGACCGTCGAGTCCGTCAACGGCGGCCGGTGGGCGCAGACGCAGCCGCAGCCGGTGAACGTCTCCGGCTCGAACTGTGCGCCGTCTTCGGGCGCGCCTGGTTTCACCACCTCTGACACCCGCATCATCTACGACCTTGCCGGAAACGAGCTCAGCCGGGAGACCCAGACCACGGTGTACGACCCGCAGCCGATCGTGCGCTGCGGTTAGCGGTTCGCGTGCGAACTAATGTTCGATACGGGGTGCTAATTCGCGCAAATGCATCGGGGGACGTGGAACAATTAGCGAAAAGGTAGTTGGGTAAGGAGGCCAAAATGTCAGCACCCTTGATGAGACACCTGACGCCGCAGGAGGCTCGCGGAGAACTACACAGACTTGAACGAAGCGTGGACGGTGGAATCGAGAATTTTGAAGAGCGTGCTCGATTCTTCGATCTCTCGCCACGAGAGCAGGCGGTTTGGGAGCGTATCCGGGAACTTCGGTGGCTTCTCAATGGCTGATTTGGGAGGTCGAAGTCTCGAGAACGCGGTAAAAGAATTCGACCGCGAACTTTCTGCGTCGCTCTCCGCCTTTGCTGGCTCGTGTCCGCCGTTTGAATACAGCTGGCTGGATGCTGGGCGCGGCGTATCGGTCTCGATACGATTCGAGCAGCAGAATGAGCGGCCGGGTATCCTTCCGCTGCTGTCCAAGGGGAAGGCAGTCATCGGAATTAAACCTGAGTACCGCTGTTCGTGGGATACGACTAGACGGTTTCTAGCTGTTGAGAGTTCGAGTTTTGCCGTTCACCCATACGCGCAACCGGGGTTGGACCCGCTGTTTCGTGTTGAATACCTGCGGGGGAGCAGTCGCAAATACCCAACCTCTCATTTCCATGTGCATGCGCATCGAGATGAATTCACGCACTTACTGGGATTTGCGGCCAAGCTTGATACACAAAAATCGGCGCAGGTGAACACGTATTTCAAGCGTGGCACCCTCCTTTCGGATTTTCATTTTCCTACCGGGGGTCCTCGTTTCCGGCCCTGTCTTGAGGACGTCCTTGAAGCATTGAGGGTCGAATTCGACCTCGATGTCGACAATGCCCGCTGGCAACAACAACTCCAGAACGCCCGGGAGAAGTGGCGTCGAATTCAAACCGCGGCGGTTGTGCGCGACTGTCCAGACGAAGCAGTTCGTGTGCTAATTGAGGACTTCGGACTTCCCGTCCCAGAGGGGTGGGATGCCCCGGTTTGCGATGTGGAGAAGATGACTAGGAGCTGACTGTGCAGTACGGATGGCAGGGTGCAGTTGGTGCCCTGCCATGTGCGCGCAGCGCCGATTCTCACGCTGTGTTACCACCCCGGTCGGGGCCGGCCCTGGACTCGTCGCCGAGATCAAATAACGGCGGGTCGGTAGTGGTCTGGTTCGGAGGGTCGTCGAACGCGGGGTATTTCTTCCGCACTCGCCGAATAGTCCTCTGACCAGGCGATTCCTGGTACTGATGTGTTGTGGTCGGCGTCGGTGGCCCGCCATCGGCGGGGTGGTGGGTGACGTCCCAGGTGGAGGGGTCTTTCTCGAAGTGCCCCTTGCCGCCGGCGCCGTCCCTGTTGTCGTTGTTGCACATGTGGTGCTCGCGACACAGGAGGACCAGGTTTTCCAGGTCTGTGAACCCGCCGTGCAGGTACGACTGGATGTGGTGGGCTTCCAGTTGCACGCCTGGCTTGGTGCATCCGGTCCAGGCGCACACCTGCTGCATGGCCAAAAGCACCAGTTTCTGCTCCACGCTGGCCAACCGCGCCCGCCCGAGAGATAGAGGCACCCCGGTGCACGAGTCCAGCTGCAGGGCAAACGAATCGCCCGCCAACCCGAGCCGGACCATGTCCAACGCGGTTAAGGAAACAGAGGTGTTGGTGGCGAACTCGGTGTAGGCGTCCGCCCCCATGAGGTCTTCCAGCGTCAGCGTCATTACCACGGTGCCGATGCCCTTGCGCGCTGCAGCGGAGGAGTTCGCGTGGTCGCCAACAATGTCCATGAGTTGGTCGAACCGCCGCTGCCCGCGGGTGCGCTTGTCCTCGGCGCCGGGCGGCAGGTTTGCCCCGGGTGCCTCGCCGGCGGCCAGCGCGGCCTCGAACGCGGCGCGGCTGGCTTTGTCGAAGTAGATCTGCCCCCAGGAACCGCCGTCGCTGTCTTCCTCGCCGAAGATCATGGTGCGCTTCTTAAACGCGGCGAGTGGATCTTTGTTGCCCTCGTAGTCCTGACCCTTGCGGTTGGCGCGCTTGACCAGTGTGTTCACGTGCTTCCGCAGCTCTTCCGCGGACATCGTCTCCGCCGCCTCGAGCGCCTGCGCGTAGATCTCGTCGCGGCCCGGGTCCGAGTGTTCGTTGAGCTGCATCAGCGCCCGCTCGATGATGCGCTTCTTCTCCGCGTTGGCCTTCGCCGCGGCCTTCCGGGCGCGCTCTTTGGCCTTGCGCGCTTCCTCCTTGCGGCGCTCTTCTTCCTTGGCCTGCTTCTCGCGTTCCTCCTCGTCCATCAGCGGATCCGACGGCGGCGTCGGCACTTCGACCTCGCCGAACATCGTCTTCGCCTGGTTGAGCAGGCTAAAGGCGTCGGCCCGCGGGAGACCGAGCTGCTTGGTCAGGTACTCCACTGGGTGGTTCGCGCCGACCAGCCGGCCCGCCCCATCGCGCTCGCACAGGTGCGCAAACGCGATGTTCGCGTTGGACAGCAACGGCAGCGCCGCGTGCAACCGCTCCATCGCCTGGTGTGTGGACAACAGGTGGAGGGATTCGGGCTGCATCATCAGTGCCTCGAGAGCCTTCAGGCTATCGACGAGCTGGTCCACGTGGTGGTCAATCACCGTGGTCATGGCCGCATCCCTCCCTCCGGAAACGCACTGTCAACGAATGAACAATGCATAAGCTATGACACGCCTCCGACACGACCGCCACAAAACCAAACACACGTTCGAATAACCCCCGACAGCCAGCAACTTTAGCTCGTCGATAAGCAATAGGTGCTCACTCAAAATGTGCAGGCGGCACATGGTCGCCCACCTCGCGCAGCAGCCCCCACGCGGTGAGGTTCGCATAGAGAGGGTCGCGCGGCATGAGCGAGTGGTAGGGCGCGTAGCCGTCGTACCACTGCCCGGAGTCGATGTTCGCCACGTCCGCATCCGGGCCGGCCTCGAGCATCGACGTGGATGTCGGCGTAACCACTGTGTCCGCCGGCGAGTAGATGGAGGTGTACACGATCCCCGGCGCGGTGTCCGGGCCGCTCGCAAACTCGCGCAACCAGGCGGAACCCGCGAGCTGCTGCGCCGCCCCCGGGGCGAGCAGCGCGGTGAAGTGCGGGTGCTTCGAGGCGAACGCGCCCATCTGTCCTGCCATCCCGCGGAAGTCGGTGCCGTGGAAGTTGCCGCCCATCGCCACCACGCGCCGCACCTTCGCCGCGCCTCCGCGCGAGATGAACAGCTTGGTCATCAGCGCGCCTTGCGAGTGCGCCACAATATCCACCTGGTCCGCGCCGGTTTTCCGCAGCACGCGGTCCACGTGCTCTTCCACATCCCCCACGATCGAATTCAAGTCGCCGGCGCCGAAAAAGCCGGGCGCGATCATGTCGCCGTAGTCGTAGCCCCAGACCCAAAACCCCTGCTCTTTCAGCCTTTGTGCGTTCGCTTCAAACGCCGCGGTGCGCGAGTTGATCCCGTGCACGTACATCACCGGCGTGGGGTGTGTGGGCTGAAAATTCCGGTCGTTGAACGGCATCGGCGGGCGGTTTTGCAGCCCGCGCACCGCCCCGTACCCGGCCGCCAGTGTCATCATCGCGCTGCTGAGTTTCATCCTTTTGAGCATATTGCTTATCGACGTCCTCCGGTCCCCACTTGCGGTAGACCAAGCGGTCTGTTATTGTCTGTTCCTGGATCAAGAAGTCCGACGCACCCTGCATAAGGGGAAAGCCTCCCGGCTCGTCGGCTGGCAACCGCGCACATCGCGCACGGTGCCCCCGGGAGAAGATCCGCCGGCACGGGCAACCGCCGCGCCGGAAGTGCGATTCTCAAAGGAGATCAACCATGTCCTCCGACATGAACGACATGCCCAACATGCCCACCGACTGGACCCCTGCCACCCTGGCCCACATGAGCGGAACTACGTTCGCGTTCACGCTCGATGAGACGGGCGAAAGTGTCGTCGCAAAGTTCGACAGCCCGATGGAAGCGGCCCGTTTCGTGGGTAACACTGGCCCGAAGTTCGACTACTCGCCGAAAGCGGGCGCGATCCGCGTCGGGGATGCCGTTGTCCCGCTGCCCAAGCAGCCGGCCGGACGCCGTGAATGCACTTACAAAGAGTGCGACAGGCAGGCCGAAGGCCACAAAAACCACTACATCCCGGTGCTTCGCGCCATGAACCTGAAGCACTCCTGGTTCCCCGTCGAGGCGGCGGAGCAGGACGGCACGAAGCTCACCTTCCGTTTCCGCAGCGCAGTGGGGGAGGAGAACGTCACCGGCTATAACCACGACCCCGAGGAACTTGCGCTGGCGGAGGAGTACAACCCGGATTGGAACATCCTGCGCTTCAAAACGGAGAATGGGAGGTACCGCGCGGTGTTGCTGAGCAAGAAGCCGCTGACGCCGTGCACCACGGAAAGCTAGATCCGAGGAAGCCCCCAAAAAGAAAAGAGAGCCGGCGACGAGAATCGAACTCGCACTCTCAGCTTGGGAAGCTGATGTTCTACCACTAAACTACGCCGGCAGCTCTGCCAACTTTAGCACCACGGATTCGCGGCCCAAAACAGGGAAGTACACTCTGATTCGTGTTGCTTTCAGATCACGACATCCGCGATGCCATTGACTCCGGCCACCTCGGTATCGAGCCGTTCGATGCCGAGCTCATTCAGCCGAGTTCGATCGATGTGCGCATTGACAAGTTCTTCCGTGTTTTCAACAACTCGAAGTACACGCACATCGACCCGAAGCAGGAGATGCCGGATCTGACCACGCTCGTCGAGGTGCCGGACGGCGACGCCTTTGTCCTGCACCCCGGCGAGTTCGTGCTCGCCTCCACCCTGGAGTGCTTCACCTTGCCGACGGACCTGGCCGGCCGCTTGGAGGGCAAGTCCTCCCTTGGCCGCTTGGGCCTGCTCACGCACTCCACCGCGGGCTTCATCGACCCGGGCTTTTCCGGCCACATCACGCTCGAGCTGTCCAACGTGGCCAACCTGCCCATCGTCTTGTGGCCGGGCATGAAGGTCGGCCAGCTCGCGCTGTTCAACATGACCTCGCCCGCGGACACCCCGTACGGCTCCGGCAAGCTCGGCTCGAAGTACCAAGGCCAGCGCGGCCCCACCCCGTCGAAGGCGTACCTGAACTTCCAGTAAATCCGTTCTTCACCCTGCCGACGTCGCCGCTCCACGGCATAATGGCCACTTATGCGGATGACTGTGATTGGCACTGGTTACCTCGGGGCGACGCACGCGGCGTGCATGGCTGAACTCGGCCACGAGGTGCTGGGCGTAGACGTTGATGAAACCAAAATCGAGGCGCTGAAGAACTCCAAGGTGCCCTTTTACGAGCCGGGCTTGCCCGAGGTGCTCGAGCGCAACATCGAAGCAGGTCGCCTTGGCTTTACGACGGACTACGCCGAGGCCGCCGCGTTTGCGAACGTCCACTTCATCGGTGTGGGCACCCCGCAGCAGCGCGGCTCCTACGCGGCCGATACCCGCTACGTTGAGGCCGTCATCGACGATCTGGTACCCCAGCTCGAAGGCGAGCACCTGATCCTGGGCAAGTCCACCGTCCCGGTCGGCACCGCCGCCGCCCTGCAGGAACGCGCCGACGCACTCGCCGCCGCCAACGGCAACAAAGGCCAAGTGGAGATCGCGTGGAACCCGGAGTTCCTCCGCGAAGGCTACGCGGTCAAAGACACTATCGAGCCGGACCGCATCGTGCTAGGCCACCGCGCCGAGAACTCCCGAGCAGAGGAGATCGCCCGCGAGGTCTACGCCACACCACTGGAAAACAACACCCCGTTCATCGTGACGGATTTGCAGACCGCGGAGCTGGTGAAAGTCTCCGCCAACGCGTTTTTGGCCACGAAGATCTCCTTCATCAACGCCGTGTCCGAGGTCTGTGAGAACGTCGGCGCGGATGTCACCCAGCTGGCGGACGCCATCGGCTACGACGACCGCATCGGCCGCAAATTCCTCGGCGCGGGTCTCGGTTTCGGCGGCGGGTGTCTGCCCAAGGACATCCGCGCGTTCATGGCGCGCGCCGGCGAGGTCGGGGCCGACCAAGCTTTGACGTTCTTGCGTGAGGTCGACGCGATCAACATGCGCCGCCGCCAGCGCGTGATTGACCTGGCCCGCGAGGAGCTCGGCAGCGTCATCGGCCGCAACATCACCGTGCTCGGTGCCGCGTTCAAGCCGAACTCCGACGACGTGCGCGACTCGCCGGCGCTCGCTGTGGCCGGCCAGCTTTCGCTCGCCGGCGCAAGCGTGCGCGTCTACGACCCGCAGGGTATGGACAACGCCCGCAAGGTCTTCCCCACCCTCGACTACGCAACCAGCCTCGAGGACGCACTGCGCGGCGCGGAGCTGGTCATCCTCGCCACCGAGTGGCAGGAGTTCAAGGAGATGGATCCGCGGTGGGCGGCGGAGCTCGTCGACAAGCAATTGCTTATCGACGGGCGAAACGTCCTCAACATCCAGCAGTGGCAGCAGGCGGGCTGGCAGCTCCGCGCCCTCGGCCGGAGCCTGTAGTTTCGTAGTACCTAATTCGGGCATACCTGCAGGGTGTGCCCGTCTTAGTATTTCTGGCTGAGTGGGGCATGATAGTCCGCATGTCCAAGGAGAAGTCAGGAAAGTTTGCCAAGGGCGCCCTGGGCGCTGCCGCCGCGGCGCTGGGTGGCGTCGCCATCCACGACCTCACACAAACCAAGTACCCGGTCCTGCGCAACTACCCCGTTTTAGGGCACATGCGCTACCTGCTCACGGACATCGGTCCGGAGCTGCGCCAGTACTTCATTGAACGCGACTGGGACGGCCGCCCCTTCAACCGCGACCAGCGCAACGCCATCTACGAGCGCGCGAAGGGCAAGCAGAGCGAGACGTCGTTCGGCACCGTCCAGGACGTCTACGACACGAACCACGAGCACCTCGTGCACTCCATCGCCCCGGTGGAGGAGCCGGCCGAGCCGCCGCGCGCGCTCGTGGGCGGCAAGGACTGCACCAAGCCGTACTCCATCTCCATGCTGAACGTGTCCTCCATGAGCTTCGGCTCCCTGTCCAAGAACGCGGTGCGCTCCCTGAACAAGGGTGCGGCCATGGGCGGGTTCGCCCACAACACCGGTGAGGGCGGCATCTCCCCGTACCACAAGGAAAACGGCGGCGACCTGATCTGGCAGATGGGCACCGGCTACTTCGGCGCCCGCACCGAGGACGGCGGCTTCGACCCCGCCAAGTTCCGCGACAAGGCCCAGGACGACCAGGTCAAGATGGTGGAGCTGAAGCTCAGCCAGGGCGCCAAGCCGGGCATCGGCGGCGTGCTGCCGGCGGACAAGATCAACAAGGAAGTCTCGGAGATCCGTGGCGTGCCCATGGGCGTGGACTGCATCAGCCCGGCCGGCCACCGCGTGTTCAGCACCCCGGTCGAGCTCATCGAGTTCATCGCGCAGATGCGCGAGCTTTCCGGCGGCAAGCCGGCGGGGTTCAAGATGTGCGTCAGCAGCCGTCGAGAAGTGCTCGCCATCTGCAAGGCAATCCGCGCGGTCGGCACCGCGCCCGACTTCATCGTGGTGGACGGCTCCGAAGGCGGCACGGGTGCCGCGCCCATCGACTTCGAGGACCACATGGGCATGCCGCTGACCCACGGCCTGATGCTCATGCACAACGCGCTGGTGGGCACTGGGCTTCGCGACCAGATCAAGATCGGCGCCTCCGGCAAAGTCGCCGGCGGCTCCGACATCGTCATGCGCATGATCCAGGGCGCGGACTACACCAACTCCGCCCGCGCCATGATGATGGCCACCGGCTGCATCCAGGCGCAGCGCTGCCACACCGGTGAATGCCCGACAGGCGTTGCCACCCAGGACCCGCGTCGCAACCGCGCCATCGTGGTGGAGGACAAGTCCAAGGCGGTCTACAACTTCCACAAGACCACCGTCAGCACCGCCGTGCGCCTCATGGCCTCCATGGGCGTCTCCGATCCGTCGGAGCTTCGCCCCGACATGCTGCGCCGCAGCGTCTCGCCGACGGAGTCGCGCTCCTACGCCTCCATCTACGAGTGGCTGCGCCCGGGGCAATTGCTTGACGACGCCCCGTCGGTCTGGGCCCCCGACTGGAAAGCTGCCTCCCCGGACACCTTCCGCCCCGTGGCGTAGCTGCCGGTGGTGGGCCTGGGGTGGGCTGGCTGGCCAGCTCCCAGGCCCCAGCTCCAACCAAGCTCAACCGGCCCCACCCAGCCCCAAAACGCGGATCTGCTAGTTCGCTCAGGAGACAACCACCGACGAACTAGCAGATCAGCGTCATGTCTGGTCACTTATTGGACGCAAAGTGCTTGACACGCACACTGGTTCACCGTAGTTTCTGAACAGACCGCGTCCCCGAGGGAAGGAGTAGGCAGTGCTCACGTTCCGTGTTTCCGCATAACACGAACCAGAAAGACAGATGAGCATGCCTATTTCCCTGAACAACATTTCTCTCGAGTGGCCCAATGGAACCACGTGCTTTGAAGGCCTGAACGCCGTATTTGATAGTCGGCTTACCGGGTTAATCGGCGACAACGGATCCGGTAAATCCTCCCTGATCAAGATCATCCTCGGTCAGCTCGAACCGACGAGTGGATCGGTGGAACGCCCCACGAATATCGCGTACTTGCCGCAGGACCTCACGCTGCGGGCGGATGACACCGTGGCTGATGTTTTTGGAGCCACTGAAATCCTCAACGCAATTGCATCGGTGGAGGCCGGGGAGTTCGATCCCCAGCTGTTCGAAACCATCGGTGACCGGTGGGATATCGCCGCAGAGATCACCGCCACACTGTCCGCGCATGGACTCGACCTGCCTTTGGATAGAACCCTGAATACGCTTTCCGGCGGTGAAACAGTCCGGGTAGCGTTGGCCGCGTTGTTTTCCGGCGCCCCCGACTTCGTTGTCTTGGATGAGCCAACAAACAACCTCGACCACCACGCGAAAGAGCAGCTCATACGGGTGCTGGAGGCGGCGTCGGTACCTGTGCTCGTCGCAAGTCATGACCGCGACTTGCTGCAGAGCGCCACCGAAATTGCTGAGCTGCACGACGGCCGGCTGCGAATGTTCTCCGGCAACTTTTCCGCATACAAGGAGACGCTCGCGCAGGAGCAGGAATCAGCGATACGCGGGGTGAGGGACGCAAAAGCGAACCACCGCAAGCAGGTCAAGGAGCGGGAAGCGATGCAGACACGCATCGATCGGGATGCGCGCCGTGGAAAGAAGTTCGCCGCCTCGAAGCGCAAGCCCGGCATGGCGATGGGATTGGACAAGGACAGGTCTGAAAAGACTGCGGCGAGACGGGGGTCGGCCCACGCAGGAGCGGTGGAGGGCGCGCTCGCCGCCTACAACAAAGCCCAGGAAAAAGTCCGCGATGATCAAGCTGTCTTTATCGATTTGCCCGGCACCGAGCTGCCCAATGGTACCCGGGTCTTGGACATTCCCGGACTGACAGTCGTAGGTCCCGAGCGGGTGCGCATTACCGGTCCTAACGGAAGTGGCAAGACTACGCTGCTCAACTCCATCGCGAGTGGGCAGGCAGGCTACGTCATCGACGACGTGGGTTACCTTCGCCAGCGCATTACGCTCAACCCAGAGCTGACGGTGCTGGAGCTGGTGACGCAAACCAACCTCGAGGCAGAGCCGCAGTATATCCGCGACCAACTTGCGCAGCTGCTGTTTCAGAACGACACCGTGCACGCCCCCGTTGGCACGCTGTCTGGCGGGGAGCGATTCCGCGTTGAGCTCGCCCGTATCCTGCTTTCTCACCCAGCCCCGAAGCTATTGCTTCTCGACGAGCCCACCAACAATATCGACATTTCCACAGTGGACTGGCTCGTCTCCGCACTGGACAGCTACGCCGGTGCGATCGTCCTGGTCAGCCATGACGAGGATTTCTGTGCGCGAATAGGTCTCACCCGCGAAGTCACCATTGAGACCTTGCAGTAGGACGAATCCCTAGTGCTGGTGGTAGTCCGCCAGGAAGTTGCCCAGGCGCTCGATGGCGTTTTCCAACTGCGACGCCCACGGCAGGGTGACCACGCGGAAGTGGTCCGGGGTGGGGTAGTTGAAGCCGGTGCCCTGGACCATCAGGATCTTTTCGGATTTGAGCAGGTCCAGCATGAACTTCTCGTCGTCGTGGATGTTGTACATCTCCGCGTCGATCTTGGGGAAGCAGTACAGCGCACCCTTCGGCTCCACCACGGACACACCGGGGATCTCGCGGAGCTTCCGCACTGCGACGTTGCGCTGCTTGTGCAGGCGCCCACCCTCGGCAGTGAGCTCGTAGATGGACTGCCGTCCGCCCAGTGCCACCTGGATGGCGTGCTGTCCGGGCACGTTCGCGCACAACCGGGTGCCCGACAGCAAATCAAGGCCTTCGATGAAGCCCTTGGCGCGGCGGCGCGGCCCCGTGATCACCATCCAGCCGGCGCGGTAGCCGCACACCCGGTAGGCCTTGGACAGGCCGTTGAAGGTGATGCACAGCAGGTCGGGGGCGATCTC
The DNA here is from genome assembly GCF_054478435.1 of Corynebacterium sp. CQ3829_602738. Lineage (NCBI taxonomy): Bacteria > Bacillati > Actinomycetota > Actinomycetes > Mycobacteriales > Corynebacteriaceae > Corynebacterium > Corynebacterium sp. CQ3829_602738. Next base: position 2,224,005 of record NZ_CM137003.1, on the reverse strand, counting down.
TGCCATGGAGATGTGCGAAGCTCCGTCGTAAAGCACGCGGTCGTAAATCTCGTCGGCGAGCACCATGAGCTCGTGCTCGCGGGCGATGTTGGCGATGCCTTCGAGCACCTCCCGCGAGTACACGGCGCCGGTGGGGTTGTTGGGGTTGATCACCACGATCGCTTTGGTGCGGTCGGTGATCTTGGAGCGGATGTCCTCGAGCGAGGGGTTCCAGTCGTCCTCCTCGTCGCACATGTAGTGCACGACCTTGCCGCCGGCGAGCGTGGACGCGGCGGTCCACAGCGGGTAGTCGGGGGCGGGGATGAGGATCTCGTCGCCGTCGTTGAGCAGCGCCTGAGTGGTCATGCTGATCAGCTCGGACACGCCGTTGCCCAGGTAGACGTCGTCGATGTCGAAGGGCGGGAAACCGTCGATCATCTCGTAGCGCGTGACCACCGCGCGCCGCGCCGAAGTGATGCCCTTGGAGGTGGTGTAGCCCTGGGAGGTGGGCAGGTTGGCAATCATGTCGCGCATGATCACGTCCGGCGCCTCAAAGCCGAAGACGGCCGGGTTGCCGGTGTTGAGCTTCAAAATGGTGTGGCCGTCGCGCTCCATCTTCTCCGCGGTGGCGGTCACCGGCCCGCGGATGTCGTAGAAGACGTTCTTCAGTTTGTCCGCTTGGTCGAAATGGCGGTGCTTTTGCAGTGGCTCACTCATGCCACACCACTGTAGGCCTCTTTAGTTCTTGCGGAAGCGGTTTATCGTGTTTTGCGCGACATCGAGCGCATCCGAGGTCAGCTGGTTGAACTGATCCTTGCGCTGCACCCGCATCATGGCCTGCTGGTGCGCCTTGGCGGATTCGATCTCCAGCTGGCGGCGCTTGATCTCCTGGCGGCGCTGCTGCTCCAGCTGCCGCAGGCTGGGGGTGTACCAGGAGTCGGGGCCGACCTTCATCACGTACAGCAGGATGAACAGGGTGGGGATGATCAGCAGGAAAACCGGGTGCAAAGCGGTCAGCCCGAGCGCGCCGACCGTGCCCAGCCAGAAGACACCTGCGCGCATGCGCTTGCCGGAGCGGCGCGCCTGCATGATCTCGCGGCCGCTGTAAAACACATCGCCCGAGTGCACTTCTTGCCTCTCGACGGCACCTCCGGCCGGCTGCGGCGGCAGATCCCCCAAAATCGGATCGAGGTCGGAGTGGACCTGTGCCTCGGCGACTTGCCGGCAGCGGTCGTCGAACTCGCCCATGTTGAGCCGGCCCTCGCCGAGTGCGCGGCCGAGGGTGTCCATGGCGTCCATGCGCTCCTGGTCGCCGATTCTGAAGTTGCCGTATGGGGTGCTCACGCCGGACATACTAACGCCCCGGACGGCTGTCATGCACGTCCGGGGCGCGGGGAGGGGATTGGGGTTAGTCCTGCGGGCGCGGCTGCTTGCCGTCGTTCCAGCGGGAGTCGTCCTCGTGGGTTTCGGCTTCTTCCACGGTGTGCACGCCCTCGCCGAGGGGCTTGGTGTCCATGTCCTGGTTCGGGTTGTCCGCACCGGCTGAAGCAGCCTTGTTAGCTGCGCCGTCTGCCGGAGTGTCGATGCTGGTGTACAGACCTTCGTTTTCTGCAGTCATGCGTCCGATGCTACCCGCGTTTAGTCCCCGCTGAACTGGGATTGGTGCAGGCGCCAGTACGCACCTTGCTTTGCGACGAGCTCCGCATGCGAACCTTGCTCCACAATCCTGCCGTCTTCCATCACCACGATCACGTCCGCGTCCCGGATGGTGGACAGACGGTGCGCGATGACAAAGGAGGTGCGGTTGGACCGCAGCGCGTTCATGGCCTGCTGCACCATGACCTCGGTGCGGGTGTCCACAGACGAGGTCGCCTCGTCCAGGATCAGCAGCGCGGGCTGCGACAGGAACGCGCGCGCGATGGTGATCAGCTGGCGCTCGCCCGCGGAGACGGACCCGCCGTCCTGGTCGACTTCCGTGTCGTAGCCGTCCGGAAGCGAGCGCACGAAGCGGTCCACGTAGGTGGCCTTCGCCGCCTCAATGACCTCCTCGTCGGTGGCATCGAGCCGGCCGTAGCGGATGTTGTCCATGATCGTGCCCTTGAACAGCACAGCGTCCTGGAGCACCATGCCGATCTGGTTGCGCAGGTCCTCGCGGGAATAGTCCCGGATGTCCACCCCGTCGAGGGTGATCGCGCCCGAATCGACGTCGTAGAAGCGCATGATCAGGTTCACCAGCGTGGTCTTGCCGGCGCCGGTGGGGCCGATAATCGCGGCGGTCTGGCCGGGCTTCACCCGCAGGTTCAGGTCCTGGATCAAAGGCTCGTCGGTGTAGGAGAAGGAGACATCGCGGAACTCCACCAGGCCCTCGGCGCGGCCGTTGATGCGGGCTTGGGAGCTGTCTTCGGGTTCCTCTTCAGCGTCGAGAAGCTCGAAGACGCGCTCCGCGGACGCGACGCCGGACTGCAGCATCTGCATCATGCCGGCGATCTCGCCGAGCGGCTGGTTGAACTGGCGGGAGTACTGGATAAACGCGGTGGCGTCGCCGAGCGTGAGCTTGCCGGAGGCGACCTTCACGCCGCCGAGCACCGCGATGGCCACGTACGACAGGTACGAGATGAACTGCATGGTCGGGTGCATGGAGTTGGCCAAAAACTGCGCCTTCTGCGCTGCGCCCGCGAGCTCGTTGTTGCGCTCGTCAAAGGTGCGGCGCAGCTCGTCGGTGCGCCCGAAAATGACCGCCACGTCGTGGCCGGAAAAGGATTCCTCAACATGCCCGTTGACGTCGCCGGTGGCCTTCCACTGGGTGGTGAACTGCTTTTGGCTGCGCGTGCCCACCAGGCCCATGACTAAGCCTGTCAGCGGGATGGCCAGCAGCGCGACCAGCGCTAGCTGCCAGGAGATGGCGAACATCATCACCAGGATGCTCACCACAGTCAGGATTGCGTTGAACAGCGAGGACAGGGACTGCTGCAACGCTTGCTGCACGTTGTCCACGTCGTTGGTGGTGCGCGACATGACATCGCCGCGCTGGCGTGTGTCAAAGTAGCGCAGCGGCAGGTGGTTGATCTTCGCCTCCACCCGCTCGCGCAGGTTGAACACCGCGCGCATGGTCAGCTTGTTTAAAATCGCGCCCTGCGCCCACATCAGCAACGACGCCGCCGCGTACAGCGCCACCACCAGCACGATGAGCTGGCCGAGGCGGTCGAAGTCGATGCCGGAGCCGGGGGTGAGCTCCATCGCGGAGGCCATGTCCGCGAACCGGTCCTGGCCCGCGGCGCGCAGGCCCTCGATCGCCTGTTCCTTGGTGGTGCCCGGCGGCATGTGCTTGGACATCACGCCGGAGAAAATCACGTCCATGGCCCGGCCCATCACGCGCGGGGCGTACACGGCCAGCACCACGGACGCGGCGTTCATGACAAACACCGCCGTCAGCGCCATTTTGTACGGCGCGAGCAGCCCCAGCAGGCGTTTTGCGGACGGCCAGAACTGCTTGGCCTTACGCGGCGCCTTGTTGGAGTACTCGTCGCCTGCCATCTTCTCTTCGTATTCGGCGAGCTGGTCGTCGGTCAGCTCGGACCCGTGCTGGTTGCTCATGCGTCCACCTCCGCCTGGCTCGCCGCGATCTCCCGGTACGTCTCGCTGGTTTGCAGCAGCTCGTCGTGCGTGCCACGCGCGACGATGCGCCCGGCCTCCATCACCAAAATTTGGTCCGCGTGCTTGATCGAGGACACTTTCTGCGCCACCACAATCACCGTGCGGTCCTGCACGATCTCGCGCATCGCCGCATTCAGGTTCGCTTCGGTGGTCGCGTCCAGCGCGCTGAACGAGTCGTCGAAGACGTACACCTTCGGATCCGCCACGAACATCCGCGCGATGCACAGCCGCTGGCGCTGCCCGCCGGAGACGTTGGTGCCGCCCTGGGCAATCGGCATGTCCAGATCCTCCACGAACCCGGCTTGCGCGACGCGCAGCGCCGCCCACAGCTCATCATCCGTGGCATCCGGGTTGCCGATTCGCAGGTTCGACGCCACCGTGCCGGAAAACAGCCACGGTTTCTGCGGCACCATCGCGACGGCCCCCACCAGGTCTTGGCGCGGGATGTGGGTGACCGGATGGCCGTCGATAAGCACGCGCCCCGAAGTCGGCGAGTACAGCCTGGGCAAAAGCCCAGCGAGCGTGGTCTTGCCGCTGCCCGTCGAGCCGATGATCGCCGTCGTGGTCCCCGGCGCCGCCTCAAACGAGATGTGCTCCAGCACCGGCTTCTCCGCGCCCGGGTAGGTGTAGGAGACATCCTCGAAGCGCACGGAGCCCTTGCCTATCGACGCCCCTCCGGTCACCGGCGCCTTCACCTCATGCCCGAGCACCTCTTCGATGCGGTCGGCGCAGACGATGGCGCGCGGCAGCATCATCAGCATGAACACACCCATCATCACCGCCATGAGAATCTGCATCAGGTATTGCATAAACGCGGTGAGCGAGCCGACCTCCACCAGGCCCTCGTCCACGCGGTGGCCGCCGAACCACAGCACTGCGGCCGTGGCCAGGTTCAAAATCAGCATGATCACCGGGAACATGGTCACGAACACCCGGCCGATGTTCAGGCTCAGCCTGGTGATGTCGTGGTTCGCCTCCGTGAAACGCTCGGCCTCGTGGTCCTCACGGCCGAACGCGCGCACCACGCGGATACCCGCGATCTGCTCGCGCAACAGGCCGTTGATCGCGTCCAGCTTCTTCTGCATGCGCTTGAACAGCGGCATCAGAACCGCGGCGGTGATCCCCACCACGACCGCGAGAATGAGCACCGCGGTGACCACCAGCCACGACATGCCCGCGTCCTGGCGCAGCGCCATGATGATGCCGCCGATAGCCATGATGGGTGCCGCGACCATGAAGTTCATGAACAGCAGGAACGTCATCTGCACCTGCTGGACATCGTTCGTGCCGCGCGTGACCAGTGTGGCGGCGCCGAAATGCGCCATCTCCTCGCTGTCGAAATCGGATACCCGGTCGTACACGGCGGCCCTGATGTCCCGGCCGGTGTTCATGGCCACCTGGGAGGCGAACCACACCGCCGCGATCGCTGCCGCGATCTGCACCAGTGCCACCACCAACATCGTGCGGCCGGTGTGCCAGATGTACGGCACGTCCGCTTGGGCGACGCCGTTGTTGATGATGTCCGCGTTCAGGTCCGGCAAGTACAGCGTGGCCAGCGTGGTGACCAGCTGCAGCACGATGACCAGTGCGATCTTGCCGCTGTACCGCCTGCCAAAGCGTGCGGTGAGGCGGATGAGATCCATGAGTGCCCCTCTCTTTTTGTCCGGGGCAATCGTAGACCGGTGGGGGAGAAACGACGGGCCGAAGGGAGCGCAGGCGCAGTGCGATCTCCGGCTGCGTCTGCTCCGGACAGCCTAGCCAGGGTAGTGCTCGGGCAGGCCGTCTTTGCCGTACGACAGACGACGGTGCAGCCATTCGAACGGCCCCGGCTTGCCGGCCCACTCGAGCGCCCACGCACCAGCCACCGTAACCAGCCAGACAACCAGCGCCCAACCGAGCTTGCCGGCGATCGTCGCATCGCGAGTCACCCACCAGAACGCGGGCTGGGTTGTCAGGATGAAGAGGATCGTTTGCGCAAGGTAGCCGCTCATGGAACGTTTCCCCAGCGCCACTAGCGGTTGGGCTAGGTGCGGGAGGGAGCCGGAGGCGTTGATACGCGATTGCAACGGCCGGCACGCGAGGGAGATTGCGGCGAGAATGCCGGGGCCGGTGAGCATGCCGACGAGCTCGTTGGTGGCATTGAGCCCTGTAGCCCACCTGGGTTCGAGCGCGCCGATTTCCGCACAGCCCCATGGGATGCCGACGGCCGCGATAACTGCGGCTGCAAGAATCGCCCACCCGCGGAGCATCCGGGAGTTGCCGTCGACGTCGCCGAAGATACCGCGGCGGCCCCAGACGAACCCGACCACGACAAGCGGGAAGAAGGCGAGCATCTCGATCACGCCCATTGCCGGGTACACCCAGAAGTTGGTCAGGCCCGCGGCTATGCGGTCGCTGAGGTCGACGATGCGCGCGGGGCTGCCGTCTATTGGTTCCGCTGTCGACGAAAACGCGGCGAATACGCCAGGTGCCCGAAGCACCGCGTTCAGGGCGAACGCAGCACCTGCGAGGGCGTAGAGGGCCTTGTCGCTCCACCCGATGAACAAGCACAGGATGAGTGCCGCGATGCCGTAGGCCGTCATGATGTCGTTGGTGAAAAACAGCGTCTTATGCACCAGACCGAACAGAAACAGGAACCCGTAGCGGCGCGCGAGCACCCCGCGCCGGGCGCGCAGCGGGTAGCCGCGCCGTTCGAGGCTGACAAAGATCATGCCCATGCCAACACCGAGGAGGGTGGCAAACATGGGTAGGCCGCGCACATGCACGAAGAGCGTCTCTAGGAAGACGAGCAGCTTCTCCCACGCGGTGCCGTCGCCGTTGTAGCCGCCGAGGCCCGCCGCGTGGTCGACACCCTCCGCCGGGTCCCAGTCGGTGACTATGTTGGCCATCGCGATGCCGACTAAAGCGAAACCGCGGGCGAGGTCGGGGGCCACGAACCGCCGACGGGCGGCGGTGCGCTCACCGGCATGTCTTGTGCTCTCTTTTAGGGTCATTTCACGGCCCTCCGCTGCACGGCAGCGTACGCGGCGGCGGCAAGGACCGCGACCCAGACCGCAAGAGTGACCACGCCGGCCGTGCCGTTCCCGGCCGCGCCGCCCGGCAGGAGCTTTTCCAGGGCCGCGGCCCACGGCTGGTTGATCGCGCCGAGGGCAGTCTCCACAATGAGCGACTCTACGACCCAGACGAAGAAGGACGCGGTGCCCGAACCGAGCAGTACGGCTGTCAGGGCCGCGAGTAGTGGGTACACGATCCACAGCTCGGCCTGGCTGCGCACCATATCTGCGCTGTCGGCGCCTCCCAAAGCGACGCTGTCGACAAACACGTGCGCGCCGCCGAGCCCGATCGCCGACGCGGCAAACGCCGTCAGTATGCAGGCGAGAGCTGCGATTCCGACGCGACATGCGAGCTCCCAACCGCGGTGGTTCGACGCGAGGTAGGCGTAGCCGATCGTGCCGCGCGAGTGCGCGCTGCCAGCGGGGAAAGCGCCCGCGGCGAACGCCACAGGGAGCATCAAAGCGGCCGGGATGAGCAGCATTGCAGGGTCTGCGGTGCTTGTACCGTTGGAGCCGACGAGCATCGCGACGGCCATGGGCCCGAGAATGAGGGCGGCCGCGACAAACGCGAGCAGGATGCGCGTCGCGGGGCGGGAAAAGATCTCCCGCAGCGTTGCTTTCAGTGTGTGCATGGAAAATCCTCCTACGTCCTATTTCGTCGACTCCAGGAACACTTCTTCGAGGCTGCGGCGGGATTCCTGGAGGGAGTACACCGTCACGCCGGCGCGCTGGGCGGCCTCGCCGACGTCTCGGGCGGTGGCGTCATCGACGACAACGGAGTCGCCGATGACCTGGCCGCCGACGGCCTCAGCCAGCCGCGCCGGGTCGCTGCAGGTCGCCTCAACCCGGTTGGAGCCCAGGAAGTCCTCGAGCGGGCCCTCACCGGCGAGGCGGCCGCGGTTGATCACCACAAGGCGGTCCGCAGTGAGCTGCATCTCGCTCATCAGGTGCGAAGAGACGACTACCGCACGACCCTCGGCGGCCATCTCGCGGATGCGCCCCCGCATCCAGGCCACGCCCTGCGGGTCGAGGCCGTTGACCGGCTCGTCCAGGATGACGTTGGATGGGTCCGCGATCAGCGCGCTGGCCACGCCGAGGCGCTGTCGCATGCCGAGGGAGTAGTTTTTCACTTGCCGTTTTGCTGCTTCCGCGAGCCCGAACGCCTCAAGCGCCTCGTCGGCGCGGGATTCCGGCACGCCGGCGTAATCGGCGACCATCTTCAGGTGGCCGCGCCCAGTCATGTGCGGGGCGATCCATTCCGGGTTGAGCAGTGCCCCGACGGCGCGTGCGGGCTGGTCGAGGGATCGGAAAGTGGAGCCGTCGATAAGCGCCTCGCCCTCGTCTGGGGTTTCTAGCCCGACGATCATGCGCATGGTCGTGGACTTGCCGGAGCCGTTCGGGCCCAAGAAGCCTGTGACGTCGCCGTCCGGCGCGGTGAACGACAGCGCGTTGACGGCGGTGGAGCTTGAATACCGTTTGGTCAGGTTGTGAACTTCGATCATGGTTCCCACAATCGCGCGTGGCGCAGGCGAAATCGTCCGCCCGCGGGTGTAAATCGGCGCGTACACCCTGGGGTGTAGGCGGCTAGTGGCCCAGCAACTCGCCGGTGCCCACCAAGCCCGCGCGGAACGCGAAGAGGACGGCGTGGACGCGGTCGCGGGACTCGGTCTTGAACAGAATGCGGTGCACGTGTGTCTTCACCGTCGCGGGGGAGAGCGTCTCGGCCTCGGCAATCTCCTCGTTTGAGTAGCCCAGCGCCACCAAGCGCAGGACCTCCACCTCGCGCGGGGTAAGGCGCTCGAGCATTGCCTCGTTGCGTGCCGCCTCCTGATGCTCCGGGGCTTGCGCGGCGCCGATGACGTGGCGTGTCACCTTCGGCGCGAGTACCGCGTCGCCGCCGTGGACGGTGCGCAGCGCGTCGAGCAGCTCGTCAGGGTCGGCGTCTTTGAGCAGGAACCCGGAGGCCCCGGCATCAAGCGCGCCGAGGACGAGGTCGCGCTCGTCAAAGGTGGTCAGCATGATCACGCGGGTGTTCGGGTGCTCGGCGAGCAACGCGCGGCAAGCCTCGATGCCGTCCGTGCCGGGCATCTGGATGTCCATGAGCACGATGTCCGCCGCCGGCTGCCCGGCCACCCCCGCGCCGTCGCCCGCCTGCCAGATCACGTCCATGTCGTCCTGGGAGGTGACGAGCAGGGAGAAGCCGGCGCGCACGAGCGGCTGGTCATCCACAAGCGCTACGTTGATCATCGGGGTACCTCCGCGGTCAGGACGAACTCGCCGCCGTCATCGGTCACGCTCACGCTCACGCGCCCGCCGTGCGCCGCGACTCGCTCGCGGATGCCCACGAGCCCGAAACCGTCGGGGCCGTGCTTGCTTTTCGGCGCAGCGTTGACCGCCTCCACACGCACCGACTTCGCGTCGGCGGAAAAGGTGAGCGCACCTTCCGGTGCGGGCGCGTGGCGCAGCATATTAGTGATGGCCTCCTGGCAGACACGGTAGATGGTGAAGAGCGTGAGCGGCGGCATATCCTCGGGGAGCTCGTCGAAGCCCGCGACGGTTAAGTCGAGGCCACGGGCGCGGGCGTCGTTGAACAGCGCGGTGAAGTCGCGTCGGCCCGGGGCAGCGCCGGTGGGTGCCGTGGCATCGTCGTCGCGTAACACGCTGAGCAGTCCGCGCATCTGCGACAGTGCGGTGCGGGATTCGGCGCTGATAGTTTCAAGGGCATCCCTGGCCACTTCTGGGTTGTGTTTGGATGCGTATCGCGCACCGTCCGCCAGGGTGGTGATCCCGGCGAGAGTGTGGGCGACGATGTCGTGCATCTCCCGTGCGATCTGGGTGCGCTCGCGGACGTGAGCGAATTCGATCTGCTGCTCCAACTCGGAGATCTTTTCCCGCCGGTTGCGAAGCTGAGCGCCGAGAAGGAAAAAGAAGCCGAGGAAGACCCATGACAGTGCCACCGCGCGGGCCGCGACGGCGGCGGCACGCCCCGCCGACTGACTGCCCGGCCAGTCCGGTGTGAACATGCTGTGGGTGAAAAGTGCGACGGTGGGTATCGCGAGGAGCCAGACGGTCAGCCAGGTGCGGTTGCGCCGGGGCACCCGGGAGGTCGTGACGACCGCGCCGAAGGCGAGCGCTGGCTCCCAGTAGAGGGGGATGCTCAGGGCATTGAGGCACAGCGCAACGCTGGCGCACGCGGCGATCCCGGCGACGGCTGCGGCGGGGCGGACGCCGTACGCCGCGCAGCAGGCACCGCACACGGCGATGAGGGCGGCGCCGACGGTGGTACCGGCCGCACCGTAGGGGGACTGGACTGTGACCCAGTCGAAAGCGAAGAACAAGGTCAGGATCGCGATGACTACGAGCACGGTCGCCCGCTGCCAGGTTATGTTCATGCGTTCGCCCCGTTCTCGGCGAAGAAGCGCTGCATCGTGGCCAGCCATTGCATGCGAACCAGGATAGGTCCTCCCGGGTGACCCAGCGGCGGTCAGACACCCGCTCCCGTCGAGGTCAGTTCCGCAACAGAAGATCGACACGTCGCGCGGACGTGTCGATTCGGTTGATGTGGTTTTCCGCCACGAGGCCCTAATGGCCGGCGCGGGAGTGGCCGAGCATGTCCTCCCACTCCACGATCTTCTTACGCTCGCGCGGGAAGTTCGGGTCGGCGGCGCCGAGGGCGCGCTCGGCCTCGTCCAGCTTGTACCAGCCTTCCCAGGTGGCGTAGTCCACACCGCGCTCGCGGAGCAGATCGAAGATATCGTCCGCGCCGGTGTGCGACGGGGCGGCGAGGCGGCCTGCCGCGGCGTCGGCCACGAGCATGTCGGTGGTTTCCTTGGCGTCGGACTTGGTGTTGCCGATCAGGCCAACGGGTCCGCGCTTGATCCAGCCGGTGACGTAGAGCTTGTCCTCCGGTGCTGCGCCTTCCTCTGCGGTGACCAGGACGTGGCCGCCGTCGTTGGGGATGACGTGGCGCTCGAGGTCGAAGGGCACGCCCTCGACCGGCTCGGAGCGGTAGCCCACGGCGTGGTAGACCTGCTGGACCGGCCAGTCGGTGAACTTGCCGGTGCCGCGGATGCCGCCGTTGCCGTCGAGCTCCTGGCGCTCGGTGCGGATGCCGGTCACGGCGCCGGAGTCGTCGGTAAGCACCTCCACCGGCTCCTCGAAGAAGTGGATGTGGATCTTGTGCGGGGCGTCGTCCGGCTCGCGCATGGCGTACTGCTCCAGCACCTGGCAGTTCAGGTCGATGGACTTGTCGGAGCGGCGGACCTGCTCGGACAGCTCGTCGTAGTCGATGTCCTCGGGGTCCACGAGCACCTGAATGGTGTCGGACTCGTCGAGCTCGCGCAGCTCCTTCGGCGTGAACTTCGCCTGGGCGGGCCCGCGGCGGCCGAACATGTGCACGGTCTCGGCCTTGTTGTTCTTCAGGGACTCGTAGACGTTGTCCGGGATTTCGGTGACCGTGAGCTCGTCGCCGGTCTTGGCCAGGATGCGGGAGATATCGAGTGCCACGTTGCCCACGCCGACGACGGCGACTTCCTTGGCCTCGAGGTTCCAGTTGCGCTCGAAGCGCGGGTTGCCGTCGTAGAAGCCGACGAACTCGCCGGCGCCGATGGACTTGTCGCCGCCCGGGATGAGCAGCTCGCGGTCGCGCACCGCGCCGGTGGAGATGACCACGGCGTCGTAGTAGTCGCGCAGGTCGTCGATGGTGATGTCGCGGCCGACGGTGACGTTGGCGATCAGGCGCAGCTTGTCCTTGTCCAGCACGTTGTGCAGGGACTTCACAATGCCCTTGATTCGCGGGTGGTCGGGGGCCACACCGTATCGGATCAGGCCGAAGGGGGCGGGCATCTGCTCAAAGAGGTCGACGTGGACGTCGTGCTCTTCGTTGCGGATTAGCAGGTCGGAGGCGTAAATGCCGGCTGGGCCGGCTCCAACTACGGCGACGCGCAGGCTCATAAGTTCGTAGTCCTTTCGCAAAAGGGTGTGTTGATGTTGGACACTATAGCGTATAGACCGAGTGGTCTTAAACCTGCAAATATTTTCATTCCCAACCCCCGGAAATCCTTTACATTCACGGCATTAACCGGCACTTTCGATAGTCCGGTTGTTTTAGACCGAGTAGTCCGGCACTATTGGCCAGCAATAGCTCCGGGCTGCCCGGATGTGTACAGAGTTGTCTAGTTAGGGAGAGCAGATGAGCGCACCCACGAAGCCCAGGACACGCGCCAAAAAGCCGGAGGGGCAGTGGCTTATCGACGGCTGCACGCCGCTGAACCACGACGAGGAGATCAAGCAGGAGTCCCCGGTCCTGGACGTCAAGCAGCGCGTGATCGACGTCTACTCCAAGGGCGGCTTCGACTCCATAGACCGCGAGGACCTCTACCCGCGCTTTAAGTGGCTCGGCCTATACACCCAGCGCAAGCAGAACCTGGGCGGGGAGTTCACCGGCGAGGACAACAGCGTGCTCGAAGACAAGTACTTCATGATGCGCATCCGCTTCGACGGCGGCATCTGCTCCACGGAGCAGGCCCGCGCCGTCGGCGAGCTTTCCCGCGACTACGCGCGCTCCACCGTGGATCTGACGGACCGCCAGAACATCCAGTTCCACTGGGTGCGCATCGAGGACGTCCCCGTGATCTGGGAGAAGCTCGAGGCAAACGGACTGAACACCTGGGACGCCTGCGGCGACGTGCCGCGCGTGATCTTAGGCTCCCCGGTCGCCGGCATCGCCAAGGACGAGATCATTGACGCCACCCCGGCGATCCGCGAGATCCAGCAGATCGTCACCGACGACGAGTTCCAGAACCTGCCGCGCAAATTCAAGACCGCGATTTCCGGCAACGCCCGCCAGGACGTCGTCCACGAGATCAACGACCTCGCCTTCATCGGCGTCGAGCACCCCGAGCTCGGCCCCGGCTTCGAGTGCTACGTCGGCGGCGGCCTGTCCACCAACCCGATGCTCGCGCAGTCCCTCGGCGCATTCGTCACCCTCGAGCAGGTTCCGGACGTGTGGGCGAACGTGGTGCGGATCTTCCGCGACTACGGCTACCGCCGCCTACGCAACCGCGCGCGCCTGAAGTTCCTGGTCAAGGAGTGGGGCGTGGCGAAGTTCCGCCAGATCCTCGAAGAGGACTACTTGGGCTACAAGCTTCCGGACGGACCAAAGGCCCCCAACAACCTGGTTGACCGCGACCACATCGGCGTGCACGAGCAGAAGGACGGCAACGTCTACATCGGCGTCAAGCCCACGCTGGGGCACATGTCCGGCGAGCAGCTCATCGCCCTAGCCGACCTCGCTGAACGCTACGGCGTGACCGACCTGCGCTTCACTCCGTTCAAGGAGGTGCTGCTGCTCGGGATCACACCGGAGGACGTCGAGAAGCTGCAGGCTGATTTGGAGGAGATGGGCCTGTACTCCACACCCTCCGAGTTCCGTCGCGGCCTGCTCAGCTGCACCGGCTTGGAGTACTGCAAGCTCGCGCACGTGACCACCAAGTCCCGCGCGATCGAGCTGGCGGATGAGCTGGAGGAGCGCTTCGGCGACCTGGATTCCCCGATCACGATTTCGCTCAACGGCTGCCCGAACGCGTGCGCGCGCCACCAAGTCTCCGACATCGGCTTGAAGGGCCAGATGGTGGCGAACGACGCCGGCGAGAAGGTCGAGGGCTTCCAGGTGCACCTGGGCGGCACCGTCGGCGAGGGCGCGAACTTCGGCCGCAAGCTGCGCGGCCACAAGGTGCTGTCGACCGAGCTGACGGATTACGTCACGCGCGTGGTGCAGCATTACGTGGACAAGCGCGAGGACGGCGAAACATTCCGTCAGTGGGTCGCCCGCGCGGACGAGGACGACCTGCGATGAGCTTTCGCCGGGCCCCGAATCCGAACCGCAATTTCCCCTCGTTTTGCCCCTATTGTGGCGGCGAGGACCTCTGGCCGAACGAGGAGACGGACTTTGCCTGGAAATGCGGGGAATGCCTGCGAATTTTCGAGGTGAAATACCACGGCCAGGACGATCCGGACACCCCGCACGCGCCCGCGCCGTCGACGGAGGAGGCGCTGCAGGCCTCCCTGGCGCGGCACGGGCATACCGCAGTAGTGAAGGAAGAGAAGCGATGACCAACCTGCTCAACCAGCCGGGAGGAAACTTCCGCGACCCCGAGATCAGCCCGGAGGGGCCGAAGGAGACGGCGGCGTTGCCGGAGGACGTCGCGAAGCAAAACGCCCAGTTAGTCGAGGAGTGGGCACCCAAGCTTTACGACGCATCCGCCGCCGACATCTTGAGCTGGGCCCACGAGCACGCCCCCGGCAAGCTCGTGGTGACCCTGTCCATGGAAAACACCGTGCTGGCGGAGCTGGCCGAGCGCCACCTGCCCGACGCCGACTTCCTGTTCCTGGACACCGAGTACCACTTCCCGGAGACGTTGGAGGTGGCCGACGCGGTAGAGGCGCGCTACCCGACGCACGAACTGGTGCGCGCGAAGGCGCAGCTTTCCCGCCCGGAGCAGGACGAGGTGTACGGACCGAACCTGTACCTGCGCAATCCCGGCGCGTGCTGCCGGATGCGCAAGGTGGAGCCGCTGGCGGTGCACATGAGCCCGTACGCCGGCTGGATCACCGGCCTGCGCCGCGCCGACGGCCCCACCCGCGCTGAGGCGCCCGCGCTGAGCCTGGATGGAACCGGCCGGTTGAAGATCTCCCCGCTGGTGACCTGGTCGCTGGAGGACACGGAGGCCTTCGAGGAAGACAACGACCTGATCATCCACCCGCTGACCCGTCAGGGCTACCCCTCCATCGGCTGCGCCACCTGCACCATGCCGGTGGCCGAGGGGGAGGACCCGCGCGCGGGGCGTTGGGCGTTCGCATCCAAGACCGAGTGCGGCCTGCACGAATAAAAGGAGTGTTAGAGAAGATGACGCAAGCAACGACAACTGAGCTGTCGCCGCACCTGAAGGACTTGGAAAACGAGTCCATCCACATCATCCGCGAGGTGGCCGGGCAGTTCGACAAGATCGGCCTGCTGTTTTCCGGCGGCAAGGACTCGTGCGTGGTGCTCGAGCTGGCGCGCCGGGCCTTCGCGCCGGCGGCGATGCCGATTGAGCTGCTGCACGTGGACACCGGGCACAACTTCCCGGAAGTGATCCAGTTCCGGGACGAGCTCGTGGAAAAGCACGGCCTGCGCCTGCGCGTGGCCGAGGTGCAGGACTGGATTGACCGCGGCGACCTGCAGGAACGTCCCGACGGCACCCGCAACCCGCTGCAGACCGTGCCGCTGGTGGAGACCATCGCGGAGGTCGGCTACAACGCCGTGCTGGGCGGCGCGCGCCGCGACGAGGAACGCGCCCGCGCCAAGGAGCGCGTGTTTTCCGTGCGCGACTCCTTCGGCGGCTGGGACCCGCGCCGCCAGCGCCCCGAGCTGTGGGACCTGTACAACGGCGCGACACTGCCGGGCGAGAACGTGCGCGTGTTCCCCATCTCCAACTGGACCGAGGCGGACGTGTGGGAGTACATCGGCGCGCGCGGGATCGCCCTGCCGTCGATTTACTTCGCGCACGACCGCGAGGTGTTCGGCCGCGACGGCATGTGGCTGACCCCGGGCGAGTGGGGTGGCCCGCGCGACGGCGAGCAGCTTGAGACCCGCCGCGTGCGCTACCGCACCGTGGGCGAC
This sequence comes from Corynebacterium sp. CQ3829_602738, assembly GCF_054478435.1. Classification (NCBI taxonomy): domain Bacteria; kingdom Bacillati; phylum Actinomycetota; class Actinomycetes; order Mycobacteriales; family Corynebacteriaceae; genus Corynebacterium; species Corynebacterium sp. CQ3829_602738. The sequence continues at coordinate 2,208,657 of NZ_CM137003.1, read as the reverse complement.
ATGTCCTGCACGGGCGCGGTTGATTCGGACGCGTCCACGATCGACGAGGTGCTCGTCGAGATCGCCAACTCCACCCTGACCGAGCGCGGCGCGACGCGCGCCGACGACCGTCTGAGCGAATCCGCCATGGAAGACCGCAAGAAGGAAGGCTACTTCTGATGACTACGACTACCGCTCCAGCCGCCTCCGCCGCAGCCGCTTTGGCGGACCGCGAAACGCTGCGCCTGTGCACCGCCGGCTCCGTCGACGACGGCAAGTCCACCTTCGTCGGCCGCCTCCTGCACGACACGAAGTCCGTCCTCGCCGACCAGCTCGCCTCCGTTGAGCGCACCAGCGCAGATAGGGGCTTTGAGGGGCTCGATCTTTCTTTGCTTGTCGACGGGCTTCGCGCCGAACGCGAGCAGGGCATCACCATCGACGTGGCCTACCGCTACTTCGCCACCGACAAGCGCACCTTCATCCTCGCCGACACCCCGGGCCACGTGCAGTACACGCGCAACACCGTGACCGGCATGTCCACCTCCCAGGTGGTCGTGCTGCTGGTGGACGCCCGCAACGGCGTGGTGGAGCAGACCATCCGCCACCTTACCGTGGCCAAGCTGCTGGGCGTGCGCACCGTGATCCTGGCGGTGAACAAGATCGACCTGGTCGGCTACTCCGAGGAGACCTTCAACGAGATCAAGGCGGCGTTCGACGCCAAGGCCGCCGAGCTGGGCATCGAGGACCCGCACGTGGTGCCGATCTCCGCGCTCAAGGGCGACAACGTCGCGGAGCGCAGCGACGCGACCCCCTGGTACGACGGCCCGACCGTGCTGGAGCTGCTGGAGACCATCCCGGTCAACCACGGCCGCGCCGACGACCTGGACTTCCGCTTCAACATCCAGTACGTGCTTCGCGAGCACGCCACCGACTACCGCGCCTACGCCGGCCGCGTCAACGCCGGTTCCGTCTCCGTCGGCGACGAGATCCTCGCCCCGCACGGCCGCACCACCACCGTGGCCGGCATCGACACCTCCGACGGCCCGGTGGACACCGCCCACGCCGGCGACTCCGTCGCCCTGCGCTTGGCGGACGAGATCGACCTGACCCGCGGCGACCTTTTGGCCTCGGGCACCCGGCCGGAGGACGTGCGGGAGTTCGCCGCCACCGTCGTGGGGCTCACCGAGAAGGAGCTGCGCGCCGGGCAGGCCGTGAAGCTGCGCATCGGCACCGCGTTCGTGCGCGCCCGCGTGGCCAGCGTGGACCGCGTCCTCGACATCGACGGCGCCGCCGGCGACAACACCTCGCCCGAGGCTGTCGCCCTCAACGAGATCGCGCACGTGACCATCCAGACCGCCGACGAGCTGCCGGTCGAGCCCTACGCCGCCCGCGGCGCGGTGGGCAACTTCCTGCTCGTGGACCAGTCTTCCGGCAACACGCTGGCCGCGGGTCTCGTCGGAAAGCGCCTGCGCTAGGAGCACCCGCCATGACCGCGCTGATCACCCTCTCACACGGCTCGCGCCACCCGCGCGCCAAGGAGGGCATCCGCGCGCTCACGGAAGCGGCGGCCGGCAAGCTCGGCGTGGAGTGGGCGGACGCGCACCTCGAGTTCGACCGCCCCACCCTCGCCGAGGCGGCCGCCGCGCTGGACAGCCCGCGCGCCATCGTCGTGCCGCTGCTGTTCACCCGCGCGTTCCACGCGAAAGTGGACGTGCCGGCCCACCTCGCCGAGGCGCGGGCCCACTGCGACCTCACCCTTGCCGAGCCGCTCGGCACCGGCCCCGACATCGCCGAGGTCCTGCACAAGCGTTTGCTTATCGACGCCCCTTCGGCGCCCCACGCCACCCTCTTCCCCGTCGGCACATCGGACACTGCACAGGCTGCGAACTACGCCAACCTGGCGGATGACCTGGCACGTTTGGCCGGGATCGAGGTGTCGGTGGTGCAGGCGACGAGGGGCGACCGGAGGTTCGTCGATAGGCACACGCACGTGCTGCCGCTGTTTGTCACCCACGGAACACTCCTGGACCGGATCCCGCTGCACCTGTCAGCTTCTGGGCCGTTAACCACAGACCTCGCGGACGTCGTTGCCAACCGATACCGCGCCGCCGAAAAGGACGCCTGAAATGTACAAGATTGAGACGCTGCTGCTCATCGCCGTGGCCGGCCTGGCCGCCCAACTTGTCGACGGCGGCCTCGGCATGGGCTTCGGCGCCACCTCATCCACCATGCTCATCGCGCTGGCCGGGCTCACGCCCGCCGCCGCGTCCGCCGTCGTGCACACCGCCGAGCTGGGCACCACGCTGGCCTCCGGCGTCGCGCACACCCGCTTCGGCAACGTGGACTGGCGCACCGCCATCGCCATCGGCATCCCCGGCGCAATCGGCGCTTTCCTCGGCGCGACCGTGCTGGTACGGCTGTCCACCGAAGCGGCACGGCCGGTGATGTCGCTGATCCTCGCGCTGATCGGGCTGAACCTGATGCTGCGCTTCGCGCGCGGGCTGACGCAGCGCAAGCTGGCTGAAAAGCCGCACTCGCGCGGGTTCCTGGCCGGGCTGGGCCTGTTCGGCGGCTTCGTGGACGCCACCGGCGGCGGGGGCTGGGGGCCCGTGACCACCTCGACGCTGCTGACCGCGGGGCGCTCCGAGCCGCGCCGCATCGTCGGCACCGTCAACACCGCGGAGTTCCTGGTCACCCTGGCAGCCACCCTCGGGTTTGCGGTGGGCATGTGGAACGACCTGATGGCCAACCTCGCCGGAGTGCTCGCGCTGTTGGCAGGCGGAGTCATCGCCGCGCCGATCGGCGCGTGGGTGGTCACCCGCATGAACCCCATCGCCCTCGGCGGGGTGGTGGGCACCCTGATTGTGTTCTTGAACCTGCCGGTGGTGCTGAAGTTCCTCGGCGTGGACTCCGGACTGTGGGCCGTGCGCGTTGCCGTCCTGATCGTGGGCGCGGCGCTATCCGTGCGCGGCGTGCTCAAGGCGCGCGAGAATTCCAAGGCGGCGGGGGAGCGCGAGGGCGCGACAGTGGTCGACCCGGAGCCAGCGCGCCTACGATAAGCAACCATGTCTGACTTGCTTATCGTCGCAGCCATGAAGGAAGAAGCCGCGGACATCATGTCCGGAGGCGACCACGAGGTGCTCATCACCGGCATCGGCACCCTGCCCGCCGCAATCGCGCTGACCAGCCGCCTATCCGAAGGCCCTCTGCCGTCGCGCGTGATCAACGTCGGCACCGCCGGCGCCCTGGTGGACTTGGAGCCCGGCGTCTACGAGGTTTCCGACGCCGTCAAGCACGACTTCAAAGTCGGCGGCACCTCCGAGATCACCGACTTTGTCTACCCGCGCTGGTTCTCCTTCGACCCGCTGACGGAGCTGCCCAAGGCCAAGCTCGCCACCGGCGACGCCTTTGTGAACCGCTCCGACCTGCGCGACGAGCTCGCCCGCGAATGCCAGCTCGTGGACATGGAGGGCTACGCCCTGGCAGCGGTGTGCTCCACCTTCGGCGTGCCGCTGACCCTGCTCAAGCAGGTCTCCGACTCCGCCGATGAGTCCGCCTCCGAGGTGTGGGAGGCAGCCCTGGAACGCGCCCGCGTCGAGCTGGAGCAGGCGTTGCGCGACCACCTGCGGTAATCCAATCACTTCGACGGACTCGCCTATTTTTCGATCGCTGGCGCCGGCTTCCGATGGGCTTTTCCAGACTCGACTCCGTTGAGAATGCGGATCGTCTAGTAGCCCACCCAACGCTGCTAGACGATCAGCCAAGTCGGGTGGTGTTCCCCCAGGTGATGTTGAAAACGATTGCCGGTATTGGCCTAATCGTCTAGCGTTTCGCTGAGGTTGCTAGACGATTCGAACTTTCGACAGCACTGAACCGGAGAATCGGTCCGCGCTGAAGCCAACTCCCACATCAGGCAAAGAAAACGCCCGCCGGGGCAAACCCAGCAGGCGGAGGGAACAGAGCCCTACTTCGCGAACTCCTCCACGAGCGTGGCGTTGAATGCCGGCAGGTCGTCCGGGGTGCGGGAAGAAATGAAGCCGGAGTCGACCACAACTTCCTCGTCGACCCAGTTGGCGCCGGCGTTGGCCAGGTCGGTCTTGACGTTGGCTACGGAGGTGAGCTTGACGCCCTTGAGCAGGTCGGCGTCGGCGAGGATCCAGCCGCCGTGGCAGATCACGCCGATCGGCTTGCCGGCATCCTTGAACGCCTTGACCAGGGCGACGGCGTCGGCGTCGGTGCGGATGGTGTCGGCGTTAATGGTGCCGCCGGGCAGGATAAGGGCGTCGAACTCGTCGGCGGAGGCGTCGGCCGTCTTGGCGTCGACAGCTACCTTCGCGCCCTTCTTGCCTTCGATCTCACCGGTCTCGGTGGAGATGACCTTAGTGATCGCGCCGGCGGACTCCACGGCCTCCTTCGGGGAAGTCAGCTCCGAGTCCTCGAAGCCGTCAGTGGCGATAATCGCGATGTTCTTGCCGTTGAGGTCTGCCATGGTTTTCGTCCTTTCGTCGATGAGTAAGTACGGCGCCCACCGTACCTATTCTTCGTCTTTGATGGCGTGGGTGCGGCCCGGGACGTCGGGCTCTCCCTCGGCCTCGCCCAAGGGAACGCGGGTGGAGCCGAGGCCTTCCTTGACGGGGACCTTGGTGTTGGACTTTTCTCGCTTTGCCATGCGCATCATGTGGTCGCGCACGGCGAGGAAGGACGTCTTCGAATCCATGGTTTGGGTTTGTTGCGTGGCCATGGCTATCTCATCGGCGGTGATTTCACCGGAGCGCAGCGAGACCATCTCGGCCCAGTAGCGCAGCCAGACAGCGGCGACGGCGGCGACCGGCACGGCGAGGAACGCGCCGACGATGCCGAACAGGGTACCGCCCACGGCCACGGCGAGCAGGACCACGGCGGCGTGGAGGCCCATGGCCTGGGACTGCAGGATCGGGGAGAGGACGTTGCCCTCCAGCTGCTGCACGGCGATGATGAGGATGAGCACGAACACGGCGTTCATGAACCCGTTGGACACCAGCGCGATGATCACGGCCAAGGCGCCTGCGGAGATCGCACCGACGATGGGGATGAAGCCGGCGAAGAAGGTCACCACAGCCAGCACGGGCCACAGCGGCACGCCCAGGAAGAGCAGGCCCAAACCGATGAAGACGGCATCCACCAAAGAAACGATGGCCTGGGTGCGGATGAAGCCGGACAGGGTGTTCCAGGAGCGCATGCACACCTCGGTGAGGTGCCAGCCGGCGCGCACGCCGGTGTACTTGCGGACCCAGGGCAGGAAACGGTCGCCGTCTTTGAGGAAGAAGAACAGCAGCACGAGTGTCAACGCGAGCGTCGTGCCTACCGACGTAATCGCGCCGATGCCGGAGAACACCCCGGAGGCGATGTTTGACGCCTGGCCCTTCACAAACGCGGTGGCCTGGTCCACGGCCTGCTGGATGCGTTCCGGCTCGAGGAAGGTGAAGTTCTGTTCCTTCAGCCAGGCGATGATCTGGTTGATGCCCTGTTCCGCCTGGTGGCCGAGCTCGGTGCCCTGCGACTTCACGGTCGGCGCCATCGCGGCGATGATGCCCCCGAGAATGCCGAAGGTGCCGATCAGCGTGATGAACACGGCGAGGGCGGCGGGGATCTTGTGGTTTCGCATCCAGCGCACCGGAGGCCACAGCACGGTGGCAAGGATCAGGGCGAGCAGGATGGGAAGAAGGCCCATCCAGACCCATTTGAGCAGGTAAAGCAGGATCGCGGTGGCGGCGACGATGATGATGAAGCGCAGCGCCCAGGCGGCGGCGGTGCGGCCGTCGGAGGCGATGATGTCGCCGCGGTCCACGGGCTCCTTGGAGAGCTCCTGGGCCGCGTCTGCCGGAGTGGGCAGCATCCGGACATCGTCGACGGCGGTGTCGAGCGCGCCGACGTAGTCGTTGTTTTCATGTGTAGTCACGCGCTCATTGTGCCAGAGATGCTGGTTAATGCATATGTCGTGGGAGCCGGATGGGCGTCGCAAAGCAAAATGCTCTAGACCACATGCGGAGATAAGTGTAGCGTGGGCCACAACCTGACCTCGATGTAAGAAAGGCCTGGAAATGACCATCTACCCGAACCCCGGAACTGAAGGCTCGAACGTCAAGTACCGCGAGCGTTACGACAACTACATCGGCGGCGACTGGGTCGCCCCGGTAGACGGCGAGTACTTCGACAACATCACCCCCGTCACCGGCGAGGTGTTCTGCCAGGTGGCGCGCGGCAAGGAAGCTGACATCAACCTCGCGCTCGACGCCGCGCACAAGGCCACGCCCGCCTGGGGCAAAACCTCCCCGGCGGAGCGCGCGATGGTGCTGCTGAAGATCGCGGACCGTATGGAGGAGCACCTCGAGGAGCTCGCGGTGGCGGAGACCTGGGAAAACGGCAAGGCGGTGCGTGAGACGCTCGCCGCCGATATCCCGCTGGCCGTCGACCACTTCCGCTACTACGCGGGTGCGCTGCGCGCGCAGGAGGGCCGCCTGAGCCAGATCGACGAGGACACCGTCGCCTACCACTTCAACGAGCCGCTCGGCGTGGTCGGCCAGATCATCCCGTGGAACTTCCCGCTGCTCATGGCGGCCTGGAAGCTTGCCCCGGCGCTGGCTGCGGGCAACGCAATCGTGCTCAAGCCGGCGGAGCAGACCCCGGCGTCGATCCTGTACCTGATGGATTTGGTCGGCGACCTGATCCCGGCGGGAGTGCTGAACATTGTCAACGGCATGGGCGACGAGGCGGGTGCTGCGCTGTCCGGCTCCGACCGTATTGCCAAGATCGCCTTCACCGGCTCGACCGAGGTGGGCAAGATCATCAACAAGGCCGCGGCGGACAAGATCATCCCGGTCACGCTCGAGCTCGGCGGCAAGTCCCCGGCGCTGTTCTTCGAGGACATCTTTGAAAAGGACGACGACTTCAAGAAGAAGGCCGTCGAAGGCTTCGCCATGTTCGCGCTGAACCAGGGCGAGGTGTGCACCTGCCCGTCGCGCGCGCTGGTGCACGAGTCCATCGCAGACGAGTTCCTGGAACTCGGCGTGCAGCGCGTCAAGCAGATCAAGACGGGCAACCCGCTGGACACCGACACCATGATGGGCGCGCAGGCCTCCACCGAGCAGATGAACAAGATCCAGTCCTACCTGGAGCTTGGGCCCCAGGAGGGCGCGGAGGTGCTCACCGGCGGCGGCGTGAACACAATCGACGGCCTGGAAAACGGCCTCTACATCGAGCCGACCGTGTTCAAGGGCACCAACGACATGCGCATCTTCCAGGAGGAGATCTTCGGCCCGGTGATGTCCGTGACCACTTTCAAGGACTTCGACGAGGCCATCTCCATCGCCAACGACACCATCTACGGCCTTGGTGCGGGCGTGTGGGCACGCTCCGGCACCACGGCCTACAAGGCCGGCCGCGCCATTCAGGCTGGTCGCGTGTGGGTGAACCAGTACCACACCTACCCGGCCCACGCGGCGTTCGGCGGCTACAAGCAGTCCGGCATCGGCCGCGAGACGCACCTGATGATGCTGGACCACTACCAGCAGACCAAGAACCTCCTGGTCTCTTACTCGGAGCAGGAGACTGGCCTGTTCTAGGCAGTTGCTTGTCGACGGATACGCCTCCGGTTGCCCTCGCAACCGGAGGTTTTTCTTTATGTTGAGCTGCGGAAACAAAGAAAGTTGCGTCGAGTGGGAACAACTTTGGTGCACGTGCCGTTGTTACCTATGAGTGCGACAGACTCAAGAACGTCGCCGCCGGTGTTATAGTGGTGGCCGTCAAGTTGAGTCGGAGCACATCAACTTACTGATAAACCACTTCTCAACAGGAGGAATAACTCTTATGGCACGTGCAGTTGGTATTGACCTTGGCACCACGAACTCGGTCGTCTCCGTCCTCGAGGGCGGCGAGCCGGTTGTCATCGCTAACGCGGAGGGCTCCCGCACCACCCCGTCCGTCGTCGCTTTCGCGAAGAACGGCGAGGTCCTGGTTGGCCAGTCCGCGAAGAACCAGGCTGTGACCAACGTCGACCGAACGATCCGCTCCGTCAAGCGCCACATGGGCGAGGACTGGACCGTGGAGATCGACGACAAGAAGTACACCCCGCAGGAGATCTCTGCCCGCACCCTGCAGAAGCTGAAGCGTGACGCGGAGGCGTACCTCGGCGAGGAAGTCACCGAGGCTGTTATTACCGTCCCGGCGTACTTCGAGGACGCTCAGCGTCAGGCCACCAAGGAGGCCGGCCAGATCGCGGGCCTCGATGTGCTGCGCATTGTCAACGAGCCGACCGCGGCTGCCCTGGCGTACGGCCTGGACAAGAACGAGAAGGAAGAGACCATCCTGGTCTTCGACCTTGGCGGCGGCACCTTCGACGTGTCCCTGCTGGAGATCGGCGACGGTGTCGTCGAGGTGCTGGCTACCGCCGGCGACAACGAGCTCGGCGGCGATGACTGGGACAACCGCATCGTTGAGTGGCTCGTGGACAAGTTCAAGTCTCAGAACGGCGTTGACCTGTCCAAGGACAAGATGGCGATGCAGCGTCTGCGCGAGGCTGCGGAGAAGGCCAAGATTGAGCTGTCGTCCGCACAGCAGGCCTCCATCAACCTGCCGTACATCACCGTGGACTCCGAGAAGAACCCGCTGTTCCTGGATGAGACGCTGACCCGCACCGAGTTCCAGAAGATCACCTCCGACCTGCTGGACCGCACCAAGAGCCCGTTCAACCAGGTGGTCAAGGACGCTGGCATGTCCGTCGGCGACATCGACCACGTGGTCCTGGTCGGCGGCTCCACCCGTATGCCGGCCGTGTCCGAGCTGGTCAAGGAACTGACCGGCAAGGAGCCGAACAAGTCCGTCAACCCGGACGAGGTTGTGGCGCTGGGTGCTGCTCTGCAGGCTGGCGTGCTGCGCGGCGACGTCAAGGACGTGCTGCTTCTCGACGTCACTCCGCTTTCCCTCGGCATCGAGACCAAGGGCGGCGTAATGACCAAGCTCATCGAGCGCAACACCACCATCCCGACGAAGCGTTCGGAGACCTTCACCACGGCTGAGGACAACCAGCCGTCCGTGCAGATCCAGGTCTTCCAGGGCGAGCGCGAGATCGCGTCCGCGAACAAGCTGCTCGGCTCCTTCGAGCTGGCAGGCATCGCACCGGCTCCGCGCGGTGTGCCGCAGATCGAAGTCACCTTCGACATCGACGCCAACGGCATCGTGTCCGTGTCCGCGAAGGACAAGGCCACCGGCAAGGAGAACACGATCAAGATCCAGGACGGCTCCGGTCTGTCCGACGAAGAGATCGATCGCATGATCAAGGACGCCGAGGCTCACGCCGACGAAGACAAGAAGCGCCGCGAGGAGCAGGAGACCCGCAACAACGCGGAGACCATGGCCTACCAGACCCGCAAGTTCATGGATGAAAACGGCGAGAAGCTGCCGGAGGACATCAAGGGCCGCGTGACCGAGGCTGCCGACGCTGTGGACGAGGCGCTCAAGGGCGAGGACCTGGATGCCATCAAGTCCGCCGTGGAGAAGCTCAACACCGAGTCCCAGGCAATGGGCACCGCGCTCTACGAGGCTCAGGCGAACGAGGGCGCAACCCAGGCTGACGCCGCCGCAGGCGACGACAACGTGGTCGACGCTGAGGTTGTCGAGGACGACGACGCAACCGATTCCGACAATAAGTAAGGAGGCGACGTCTGATGACGAATCCGCAGAACGAGCAGATGCCGGACAACCCGGGCGCTCCGGAGGCCACGGACCCTGAGTACGTGTCCCCCGACCAGGCGGAAACGCTCGCCGACGAGGCCGCTGAGTCCGAGGCGCTTGCCACGGACGAGGACCCCCTCTTAGCCGCGGACGCCGAGCTCGAGGACGCCGCGAAGATCGCGGAGAACGAGATCGACCCGGACGCTGACGGCGACGGCGCAGTCAGCGACATTGAACTGCAGCTGGCGGAGCGCACCGAGTCGCTCCAGCGAGTCAGCGCGGAGTACGCGAACTACCGCCGTCGCACCGAGCGCGAGCGCGGCGAGCTGGCCAACACCGCGAAGGCGAAGTTTGCCACCCAGCTGCTGCCGCTTCTGGACGACCTGGATCTGGCCGAGCAGCACGGCGACTTGGAGCAGGGCCCGCTGAAGGCGTTTGCCGACAAGTTCCGCGCGATCGTCGCCGGCCAGGGCATCAAGGAGTTCGGCGCCGAGGGCGACGCGTTCAACCCGGAGATCCACGAGGCAGTGCAAGACCTGTCCCAGGGCGACACCAAGGCCGTGGGCACGGTGCTGCGCAAGGGCTACATGATCGGGGACCGCCTGGTGCGAAACGCCATGGTGATCATTGCGGATCCCGCCGATCCCGCCGAGCCGGCCGGCGAGCCAGAAGCCGACACCGCCGAGTAGCGAAAACGCTCGGATGCCAGGGCCGGGGAATGAGGTAGCGCGGACCCACGCGGCCTCGTCCCCGGCCTTTGTACTTAGATAAATTAGTGAACAAACTTTAGCGAGACAGACTCAATACTCTTTGTAGAGGAAAGGAGGGTGCGAGATGGCTATGCAGCAAGAATGGGCAGATAAGGATTATTACGGCGACTTGGGCGTGAGCTCGTCGGCAAGTGCTGCCGATATTAAGAAGGCATACCGCAAGCTCGCACGCGAAAACCACCCCGACTCGAACCCCGGCAACAAGAAGGCGGAGGAGAAGTTCAAGAGGGTGGCCGAGGCGTACGACGTTGTCGGCGACGAGCAGAAGCGCAAGGAATACGACCAGCTGAAATCCATGATCAGCTCGGGCGGCTTCGGCCGGTTCGGGCGGGGAGGAGGGTCCGGCTTTCCGGGCGGGTTTCGCGGCACGGAAGCGGAATTCGACCTCTCCGACATCTTCGGATCAGCCGCTGGTGGACAAGCTGGAGACAGCGGCCTTGGTGATATCTTCGGTGGCTTCTTTGGCGGCCGCGGCGGTGCTGGCAGGAACGCTCGGCCGTCGCGGGGGGCCGACGTCGAAACGGAAATAACCCTCGACTTCCGCGAGGCAGCCAAGGGCACGACCATCCCGGTCGAGCTCACCGGCGACGCGCCGTGCACCACCTGCCACGGCTCCGGTTCCAAGGACGGCAAAACCCACACATGCCAGATGTGCTCCGGCTCCGGCTACATCCGCGAGAACTCCGGCGCCTTCGGCATGGCACGTCCCTGCACGAACTGTGGCGGCACCGGCGAAATCATCGAGGACCCCTGCACCACCTGCGGCGGCACCGGCACCGTGCGGCGCACCCGCTCCATCACCGTGCGCATCCCCGCCGGCGTGATCGACGGGCAGAAGGTGCGCCTGGCAGGCCAAGGCGAGGCGGGCCCGAACGGCACGCCCGCCGGCGACCTGTTTGTCACCGTGCACGTGCGAGGCGACGAGGTGTTCACCCGCTCCGGCGACGACCTAGAAGTCACCGTCCCGGTCGCGTTCTCCGAGGTCGCCCTCGGCGCAACCATAACGGTGCCCACCCTGGACAACCCGGTGAAGGTCAAGGTCCCGGCTGGCACACCGAACGGGCGCACCCTGCGCGTCAAGGGCCGCGGCATCCCGAAGCGCTCCGGCGCCGGCGACCTGATGGTCACCGTCGAAGTGAAGGTGCCAAAGGATTTGGATCCGTCCGCCACCTCCGCGCTGCGCGCCTACGCCCAGGCTGAGAAGGACTCCGGCTTCGACCCGCGCGCCGGGTGGGCCGGGCTCTAGCCCAGGAAGGAGGTGTAGACGATGGATGAAAAACAGGAGTACTTTGTCATCTCCGTCGCCGCCGAGCTCACCGGCATGCACGCGCAGACCCTGCGCACCTACGACAGGCTCGGCCTGGTCACGCCGATGCGCACCAAGGGCGGCGGCCGCCGCTACTCGCGTCGTGACATCTCCATGCTGCGCCGCATCCAGCACCTCTCCCAGGAGGAGGGCGTCAACCTCGCCGGCATCAAGACGATCATCGAGCTATCCCAGCAGATCGAGGATCTCCAGGACGAGCTGGAAACCCAGCGCGGCCACAACGAGGAGCTGCGCCAGAAGCTGCAGTCCGGTGGGCGCCGGGGCGGCGAGCTCGTGCACGTACCCCGCTCAACAGCGGTAGTCACGTGGGAGCCAGCTGCTTCTCGACGCCGCCGGCGCAGCGCACGGTAGGTGATACTCCTTACGGGCGTTGTGCTTGGAGCTCATCAACGCGTGATTGTCTGGTGTAAAGGCTTAAGGGCAGTGGAGTAACTACATCTGCGTAGAAATCAAGCCTTAGGAAACTGCAAAAAGGGCGAGGACTTCAATAGTTCCTCGCCCTTTTTCGCTTAGCAAGCTCCCCCTACATCCTATCCATTTGCTTGTCGGTATCAGTACGCAAATCCGTTTCATTCACCGATCGGTACCCGTTGGCGAAACCCTTCAGAATTTTGACTACCCACCAAATCACCGCAATTACGATGAAAGCCAGGATCGCATAGACGAGAAATTCCTGCATCGAGAAATTAATTGTCGGTCTCCTATCAGGTACAGCAATTACAACAAATTCACCGCAATGGTAAGGCGGCCAGCTATCTGATGCAGGACTGAGAAATCGTTTGTATCCAATCTGATACGTAGCGATCGGCACAAAGCCCCCAATGTCCCTTGGCGCCAGGGTGGTCGTGAACGGCGAACCGAAGGAGGTTTGTTTCACGACCGATTCACAGTTGCTTCAGTTGGTGCCGTCGGCGTTGACGTCGGCTGCGGCCGTTGATGCCTTGGTGGCCACCAGAATGGTCAAGCCTAAGACGTCGCGCGAGGAGGTCGAGGAGGTCCCCTGTATACTCTCCCCCGAAAGCCCCGGAACGATCCCTGCGAAAGCACATCGCCGGGGTTACTGAATTTCCTTCTTCAGCGGTGGTCACGTGGGAGCCAGCTGCTTCTCGACGTCGCCGGCGCAGCGCGCAGTAGCGGTCGGGGTTTTAAACTCGGCCGCATGACGACTCAGGCTGGCGCTCCGCCGCTGCTCAAAGAGACCGGTCCGTGGCGGTTCCGTTTCCCGGAAGTCATCCTGTTGGTTGCGGCGTTGGCGTGGATGGTGGTTGAGGATGCGAACGCCGAAATCAGCGCCGGTTTTGGGTTTGCATTGTTTTTCGTCGCTCCGATGTTGCTGGGTGTCTTGCTGATGTGCATGGTGCTGGGCATTCCGCTGCAGCGCCAGCCGGTGAACAGGTTTTGGGGAGATGCCGCCTACGTCGTGGTGGGCGTTCTCGTCGCCGTCATTCTGGCCAAGAGCGATAATCCGTACGGCGCGCTGCCGGCCATCATGCCGTACGTCGCCGCAGCCATATTCCTGACCGGGGTCTCCGCGGCGCTGCGGCGCGCAATTGCGCTCCTGGCGTGGAAGAGGAAGTAATGCGGAGGCTCGAATACTCGGCCACATGATGGCAGGTGTCAGCGAACCGCCGCTGCTTAAAGACACGCGACCGTGGGGTTTCGCATCCCCGAGTTTCTGCTGCTCGCGATTCTGTGTGTCGCGTTTCCAGGCGTGGCGGCATTCGGCGGCTACATTGTCGTCCCCCTGCTGGGGATGCTCGCCGCAGCGCTGCTCATCGGGCTTCCCCTGCAGAACCGCCGGGTGAACGACTTCGTCGTTGACGCTGGCTACCTGGGTGTCGCGTACGTTGCCGGTCTCGTGCTGAGGCTGACCGGGTTTCCCTACGAGGATCAGTTTTGGCTCAACGCCACATTTGGAGCGACGTCCATTGTGCTGCAGGTCGTCGGGTGGTCGGCGTTGATCCGGCGGGCGCTGGGGTATCGGCAGTGGAAATCAAGTGCGGAATGACAAAACGCCCGCGCAATGAACACGTGAGCGCGGGCGTTTGTGCTGTAAAAATTCGAAACGCTTCCTAGCCATGGAGGGCTAGGGGCTTTTTGAAGCCTCCACAACACTACATACGCCGATGTGTTTCCGCATTGAGGAGGCTACCGGGCCGGACTTAACCGCCGAACTCGATGGCCGCGGCACCGCCGATGTGGCGGAGGTTGGACTTGGCCAGGTTGAACAGGCGGCCGACGCCGCCCTCGAGGAAGGCGGTGCGGGCGCCGGACTTGGTGAAGCCCTTCATCATGTCCCAGGTGATTCCCGGCGGCAGGGAGAGTGCCTCCGGGTCGGTGACAATGTCCACGAGCACCGGGCCGTCGTAGGCCAGGGCCTCCTTGAGCACCGGCTCGAGGTCGTCCGGGTCCTCGATGCGGAAGGACTTAATGCCCACGCCCTTGGCAATCTCGGCGTAGTTGGCCTGCTCGTGGTCGGTGCCGAAGTACGGCATGCCGGCCACCATCATCTCCAGCTTCACCATGCCCAGCGAGGAGTTGTTGAAGCAGATCACCTTCACCGGCAGCTGGTGCAGCTTGATGGTGAGCAGCTCGCCCATGAGCATGCCCAGCCCGCCGTCGCCGGACCAGGAGATGACCTGGCGGTCCGGGAACGCGGCCTGCACGCCGATCGCCATCGGCAGCGCATTCGCCATGGTGCCGTGAAGGAACGATGCAGCCTCGTCGCGCTTGCCGTTCGGGGTGAGGTAACGCGAGGACCACACGTTGCACATGCCGGTGTCGACGGTGAAGTACGCGTCGTCGTCCGCGAGCTTGTCCAGCACGGATGCGGCGAGCTCCGGGTGGATCGGCTTCTTGGACTCCGCTGCCTTGTGGGTGTAGTGCTTCACCACGTGCTCGAGCAGCTGGTAGTGGCGCTTGAGCATCTTGTCCAGGAACTTGCGGTCGGACTTCTCCTCGATGTGCGGGAGGATGTTTTCGATGACGCTCTTCACGTCGCCGACGACCGGGTAGTCCACCTTGGTGCGGCGGCCGATGTGGGTGCCGTCGATGTCGATCTGGGCGACGTTCTCGTCCGGCAGCCAGTCGGTGTACGGGAAGTCGGTGCCCACCATGATGAACAGGTCGGACTCTTCCATCGCGTCCAGGCAAGCGCCGTAGCCGAGCAGGCCGGACATGCCGACGTCGTACGGGTTGTCGTACTCGAAGTACATCTTGCCGCGGAAGGAGTGGCCGATGGGGGACTTGATCTTCTCCGCCAGGGCGAAGACCTCGTCGCGTGCGTCGCGCGCGCCGTAGCCGCAGAACAGGGTGACCTTGTCGGCCTTGTTAATCGCCTCCACCAGGCGGGCAGCCTCGTGCGGGTCCGGGTAGACGCGCTTGTTGGCGCCGGTGGCGTACACGGAGTCCGCGGTGTGCGGGCCCTCGGCGGTGTCGGCGGCGAAGACGTCGCCAGGCACGATCATCACGGACACACCGTTGCCAGCGAGGGTGTTCTGCAGGGCGTTGTGCAACACACGCATGCCCTGGTCCGCCTCGTGGACAACCTCGCAGTAGGAGGAGCACTCCTGGAAGAGCAGCTCCGGGTGGGTCTCCTGGAAGAAGGAGGAGCCGATTTCCATGGTGGGGATGTGGGACGCGATGGCCAGCACCTTCGCGCCGTTGCGGTGGGACTCAAACAGGCCCTGCACGAAGTGGGTGTTACCCGGGCCGCAAGAGGCGCCGCACACGGCGAGCTCATCGGCGGCGAGGGAATCGGCGCCCGCGGCGAAGGCGGCGGCCTCCTCGTTGCGCACGTGGACCCACTCGATGTCGCTTTGACGCACGGCGTCGGACAGCGGGTTGAGCGAATCGCCCACCAGGCCGTAAATGCGCTTAATGCCTTGATCCTCTAGGCGCTTGACTACTTGTTCTG
Source organism: Corynebacterium sp. CQ3829_602738 (assembly GCF_054478435.1). Taxonomy (NCBI): domain Bacteria; kingdom Bacillati; phylum Actinomycetota; class Actinomycetes; order Mycobacteriales; family Corynebacteriaceae; genus Corynebacterium; species Corynebacterium sp. CQ3829_602738. The sequence goes on along the minus strand of NZ_CM137003.1, from coordinate 2,192,957 downwards.
CAAAGTTGGGCATTGTCTACCTAATTCTCCTTATAGGTGGTTTCATTCAACGTGCGCCATGGTAACGACATTTACGCAGGCGGGTCGGCGCGCTGTTGCAAAGCAGACAAGAACGCGGGGTCTGTGAAGTAGTCGGTGTGGTCGCCTCTCACACCCAGCACACGCTCGCCGCCCCACCCGATGTACGACGGCGACGAGCCGAGCGCCGCCGTCGGCCCGGAGCGCAGCAGCAGGATCGGGTCTTCGGGGGAATCCACCACGTGCACCGTCGCCTCCGGCCCTGCGAGCGTCAGCTTTGAGACGTGCTCGCCAGACACGCCAGCGCTGCCCAGGATCCACAGGTCGTCCGCGAGCAACCCGTGCTGGTGCGCCGCCTTAGTGGCCAAAAGCGTGCCGTAGCTGTGGGACACCACGGTCTTTTGCGCGTCAGGGAAGCGCTCCTCCAGCGCGGCTTGGAACATGGCGAGGTCGTCCGCGCCGGCGTGGGCGCGGTGGGGCGAGGCTGCGTCCGTGAGTAGCGGGGGAGGGGCGTAGCCCTGCCACACCACCACCGCGGCCCCGGTTTTCTCCGAGAGCATCCGGGCCTTTTCCAGCTCGCCCGGCAGCTGCGACGGTTTGCCGGTGGTCGCGCCTGCGACCATGGTGATCACGCGCGCCGGGTCCACCGCGTCGCCGACGAGCACCGTGCTCGCGGTCGGCCCGGCCTCCAGGAGAACGCCGCCGGCGTCCTCCACCGCGCGCAGCGTGGAGGCCGGCACCGTCTGCGCGTGCCGGGCGTGCAGGGATTCGAAGGACTCGTCCGGGTGGTCGAACAGCGGGTCGTAGTCCTGCTCTTTGCCAGATGCGCCCAACAGGGTCCGAGACAGCCTCAGGTCCAGCATCATGGACATGCCGTTGAGCCACAGCACGACACGTGAGTGGGAGTACATGCCGATGAACTCGGCGGCCTCGTCAAACTGCTGCTGCAGTGCGGCGGCGGCGACCAAAGCCACCGAGGCTTGCTCCAGCCGCTCGGCGCTTGCGCCTAGCGACGAGCCGTAGTCCGCAAACCTGGCCGCAGAGACCTCGAACGCGGGGCCACGGAACCCGGAATCCGCAATCACAGCGGCTGAAAACGGCGCGTGTTCCGCGCGCTCCCGCGCACCCTCAGCGGCCAATCTGGTGGCGGCGGCCGCGGCGAACAATTCGGATGCGATCAGTGCTGGTTTGTATGTCATGGCGTTAGCTCCTTGCCGAATCGGGCATCTGCCTGCTCCACTTCGGACGCAAACGCGACGACATCGTGGAGGTGGGTGTCAAGGCGGGACGTGGTGTCGTCGACAAGCAAATGCTCCGTGTCCTGCAACGTTGCGAGCGCGGATGCGGAGCGCGACGGGCTTAAGTGGGCGGTGGGAAGGGTGCCGAAGCTGCGGATGCAGCTGCGGGCGGCACGTGCGGTCTCTGTGGTCAATTGAAGAAATGTCATGCAACGAACCATCCGCGAACGCAACAAGCGACGCAATACCCCTTTTCAAATCTGTGGATAACTCCCCCGAAACGCACCTAGAGTTATCCACATGAAGATCGCGCTATTGCAAATCGCCACCGGCAGCGACAAGATGGAAAATTTGGCCGCCATCGAACCACAGGTCCGCGACGCCGCCGCCCAAGGCGCAACGCTGATCGTCCTGCCCGAGGCCGCCAGCCAGGCGTTCGGGCAGGGGCGGCTGGATACGCAGGCAGAAGAGCTGGACGGTCCGTTCGCCACAGGGCTCAAAAAGCTTAGTGACGAGCTCCGCGTCACCATCGTCGCCGGCATGTTCCGCCCCGCAGACACCAACACCGTGGACGGCAAGGAACTCAACCGCGTCTACAACACCGCGCTGATCACCGGCGGCGGGGTGCATAAGGGATACGACAAGATCCACACTTACGACGCCTTCAACTACAAGGAGTCGGACACAGTGCGCGCAGGTGGTGAGCTGGTCACGTTCGTCCACGACGGCGTGACGGTGGGGGTGGCCACCTGCTTTGACATCCGCTTCCCGGAGCAGTTCCAACAGCTTGCCCAACGCGGCGCAAAGGTGGTTGTGGTACCCACGAGCTGGGCGGACGGGCCGGGCAAGGTGGGGCAGTGGCACATCCTCACCGCCGCGCGTGCGCTGGACGCCGGGGTGTTCATCGCGGCGGCCGACCAGGCGCGCCCGGACTTCGAAGCCAAGGCCGGCGAGCCCTCAGGCCCCACGGGCGCGGGGCATTCGGTGGTGGTGGACCCGTTTGGCACACGCCTCGCGGAGGCCGGCTACGGCCCGGAAACCCTGGTGGTGGAGATCGACCCGACTGACGCAGACGAGGCACGCAAGCAGCTGCCGCTAGAGGCGATTAGGCAGCACAGCGCTATGCGCTAAACCACTCCGGCGCCGCGTCGGGGGCGACGGTCTGCACGTCCCGCGCCCCGGCCACCTCCAGCGCCGCGGCCAGGCTCACCGCGCGCTCCTCATTCGCGCACACGATCACCTCGCGGCCCCACCACATCCCGGCGCCGGAAACCACCTGCTCCAGCGGCGCACCCACCCGCGACTGCGCAATCCACGCCACGTCCAGCCAGTCCTGCGCCGCGGCCAGCGCGTCCAGCGCCGCCGTGTCGTAGAACCCCTCCGGCCCGCTCGCGCCGACCACGAGGTGCACCTCCGGCGGATCGGTCTGCTCCAAATAGTGGAAGACCAGCGCCTTCGCCGCCGCGAACCCACCCTCGGCGGCAACCAGGAGCAATTGCCTATCGACGTCCCCGCGTACCCCGCCCCGCGCCGCCCCCAACGTCAACCAGTCGCCCGGCTGCAACTGCATCTCGTCGGGAACGTGGAACTCCAGCTGCCCGAGCTGGTTGGACGGCAGCGCGGGGACCAGGCCGGTCCACTCGCCGGGGCGATTCGGCGACATCACCGGGATGACCTGTCCGGGGGCGTAGGGCACCGGCGTGCCGGCCTCCAGGCGCACGACCTGCACCCCGCCGCGGCGCTCCACGCTGGTCACCTGCGCGGCGGTGGCGGCAGGCACGCCAGCAACGTCCGCCTGTGAGGCGGCATTGCGCATGAGCTCCGCCGCCTGGATCAGTTCGGGCGCGTCGGCCCCGGCTTCGTCGATAAGCATCTGCACAGCGTTGGGGTACTCCTCGGCCGGAAACCCTGTGCGGCGCAGATCCAGCGCCAACGCCTTGAGCTCGTCGCGCACCTTATCGGCGGGGCGCTCGAGCACCGCGAGGGCGGTGCGGAGCAGGATCGGCGGCATCTCCTCGCCAGGCGGCAGCATCATCTCTGCCTGCGGGTACGCCTCGGAAAAGCGGGTACGCCACGCGCGGCTGACCTGCGGGCCGCGGGTGCGCAATATCTCGGCAAAGTGGGCGGAAGGCATAAAAACAGGTTACCTAGCGGCTGTGGGCTAAAGTTGCACCCGGTTTGAATGTGATAAGTGGATAGAAAAGAGGTGCTGTGGTGGAATTCACCCCGTATACGCTGCTCACGGATATCGGCTGGATTTCGGTCCTGCTCATCGTCGGCAACATCCTGCGCAACCGGTTGAAGGTGCTGCAGGCGCTGCTGCTGCCTGCCCCGATCACCGCGGGCCTGCTCGGCCTGCTGCTAGGCGACGAGATCCTGGGCGTCATCCACTGGTCCGACCAAGTGGGCACGTACACCACGCTCCTGATCGCGGTGGTGTTCGCCTCCATGGCCTACTCGATGGAGCTCGGCGGCTCCGTCGCCTCCGGCGCCCGCAACATGTGGGGCTACTCCACCGCCATGTTCATGGGCCAATGGGGCCTGTTCGTGCTGCTCGGCGTGTACCTGTTTGCGCCGGTGTTCGGCACTGAACCGTGGTTCGGCATGATGCTGCCGGTCGGCTTCGTCGGCGGCTTCGGCACCGCGGCGGCCGTGGGCTCCGCGCTCGAGGAGATCGGCGTGGAGGGCGCGTCCTCCATCGGCTTCACCTCCGCCACCGTGGGCACCCTGGTGGCCATCGTGGGCGGCGTGATCATGGCCAACTGGGGCATCCGCAAGGGCAAGGCCTCCCAGCTCGCCGGCACGCTTCCCGACGACCTGCGCACCGGCTACATCCACAACGAAGATGAGCGCCCCTCCATCGGCAAAGCCACCACCAACCCGTCGTCCATCGAGCCGTTGGCGCTGCACGCCGGCTTCATCGTGTTCACCGTGCTCATCGCCTACATGGTCAACAGCGTGATCAAGGGCCAGTGGCCGAACGTGTCCATCCCGCTGTTCGCCATGGCGTTCGTCATCGGGCTTATCGGCCGCCTGCTGCTCAAGCTCGCCGGCCGCCCGAACTACCTGGACAGCTCCACCATCAACTCCGTCTCCGGCGCCGCCACGGACTACATGATCGCCTTCGGCATCGCCTCCATAGTGCCCGCGGCACTGGCCGGCTACTGGCAGGCGCTCGTGCTCATCTTCGTGCTGGGCACCCTGTTCTGCGTGGTGTGGATGTTCTGGGCCGGCCCGACCTTCTTCGGCGACAAGTGGCTCGAGCGCGGCCTGTTCGGCTGGGGCTGGGCCACCGCCGCAGTGGCCACCGGCATCGCGCTTTTGAAGATGGTGGACCCGAAGCTCAAGTCCGGCACGCTCAACGAGTACGGCGTGGCCTACGTCGGTTTCGCCCCGTTCGAAATCGGCACCACCATCATTGCGCCGATCGCGGTCATCGCGGGCTTTACCGCCGTCTTCGGCTGGATCGCCTTCGCCATCGCGGTCGGGGTTGTCGTGCTTGCTTACGCGATGAAGTGGATACCGGTCGCGAGATCGTCGTAAAGCTTGGTGCTTAGAACGGCCGGCGGCGCAAAGCGGCAGGGATATACTGCTGGCCGGCTAACCAAGACGCTGCCGCAGGATTCATCGAGTTCATTAGGCGGAGACAGACTTTGTGGTACCGCATGAGCTCGGTTGGCTCCAAAAGCGGTTCCAAGTGGCTCGCTCGATTGCGGGCGAATCGCACGGTGCTCGCCCACTTATAGATCACGGCGTGGCTCGCATGTTGGAACGAAGATCCCTGCTTAGGGGCAAATGCCGAACTGAGAGCCTCGTTCCAAATCCTCATCCTGGGGTTCTGGGAGGAAGTTACTTCGGGGCGTGGCAGAAGGAACAACCAGGATCCGAACGGCAGGGCTGCCACAAGATCGTCATGCGTTGGGTTGGGCTTTGTTGGGTTGCCGTCTTCGCCCAGAAGGGCGGGTTCAGCCTTCTTCCACATGGGTGGCCGGTTGGCGGGCGAGATAATCTGCCGGAGCCGCGGCGCAGGATCTTTAAGCCATCCGCGGGGATACGGTTCTGATCGACCGGGCTCGTTTACGGGCTCGTTCTCGTTCCACCCTTGAAGTAGAGCGTCGATACTGTTGCGCAGCTGCACCTCGACCATTCCGGTGGTCGCAGCGACGGCACCGGCCGCCCCAATATTCCATAAATAGAGTTCAAGTGCCTTCGCGTCGGAGCCCCCAGCGACGGTCCGGTATGTATCGAAGCGGGCGTCCGACAAGGCTTTTGTGATAGCCAAGGTGGTTTGCGTTTGCACGAACTCATATTTACACTGGCAACTACAAGACGGGTTAAAATCCGGTATCAATAAGAATCCCCGCTAGGTTTCGCGCCTAGCGGGTTTCTTTGTTGAAGGGGGTATCCCCCGCGTGTGATCTGGTGCGATGCTACTTTGAGCCAACCCCGCGCAACTTTTTTGCCGTTGACAGGAACAGACTCAACTTCTTGTGCGTTACACCTAGTGCGAAACAAACATTAGGCAAGAAAGGACCATGGAATCATGGCGAATAAATACACGCAGAAGACACAGGAGGCCCTGCAGCAGGCGCAGATGCGCGCCTCTGCCGCCGGCAACCCGGAGATGCGCCCGGCGCACGTGCTGGAAGCGCTTTTGAAGCAGGAGGACGGCATCGCCGCCCCGGTGCTCAAGGCCACGGGCGTGGACCCAGACACCGTCGCGCGCGAGGCCAGCGAGCTGATTAGCACCTACCCCAGCGCGCAGGGGCAGAACATGGCCAACCCGGGCATCAACCGGGACCTGCAGACGGCACTGCAACACGCGCAGGATCTCGCGGGCGAGCTTGGCGACGAGTTCGTGTCCGCCGACGTCCTTTTGGCCAGCATCGCAAAGGGCAACGACGACGCCGCTGAGCTGCTGACCAAGCGCGGCGCCACCTTCGAGGCGCTCAAGGAATCCTTCCCGTCTGTGCGTGGCGGCAAGAAGGTGACCACGGAAAACCCGGAAGATCAGTTCCAGGCGCTGCAGAAGTACTCCACGGACCTGACCGCGCGTGCGCGCGAGGGCAAGATCGACCCGGTGATCGGGCGCGATTCGGAGATCCGCCGCGTGGTGCAGGTGCTTTCCCGTCGCACGAAGAACAACCCGGTGCTCATCGGTGAGCCGGGCGTCGGTAAGACTGCGATTGTGGAGGGCCTGGCCCGCCGCATCGTCGCTGGCGACGTGCCGGAGTCGCTCAAGGGCAAGACACTGATCTCGCTGGATTTGGGCTCCATGGTCGCGGGCGCGAAGTACCGGGGCGAGTTCGAGGAACGTCTCAAGGCTGTGCTGGACGAGATCAAGGAGTCCAACGGGCAGATCATCACCTTTATCGACGAGCTGCACACCATCGTTGGCGCCGGTGCCTCCGGCGATTCCGCGATGGACGCCGGCAACATGATCAAGCCGCTGCTCGCCCGCGGTGAGCTGCGCCTGGTCGGCGCGACCACGCTGGACGAGTACCGCCAGTACATCGAGAAGGACGCCGCCCTGGAGCGCCGCTTCCAGCAGGTCTACGTGGGCGAGCCGACGGTGGAGGACACCATCGGCATCCTGCGCGGCCTGAAGGAGCGCTACGAGGTGCACCACGGCGTGCGCATCCAGGACTCGGCGCTGGTGTCGGCGGCGGAGCTGTCTAACCGCTACATCACCAACCGCTTCCTGCCGGACAAGGCCATCGACCTGGTCGACGAGGCCGGCTCGCGCCTGCGCATGCAGATCGACTCCTCCCCGCAGGAGATCGACGAGCTCGAGCGCATCGTGCGCCGCCTGGAGATCGAGGAGATCGCCCTGCAGAAGGAGTCCGACGCCGCCTCCGCGCAGCGCCTGGAGCACCTGCGCGAAGAGCTCGCGGACCAGCGTGAGCGCCTCGGCGAGATGAAGGCGCGCTGGGAGAACGAGAAGGCGGAGGTGAACAAGGTCCAGTCCGCGAAGGAGGAGCTCGAGCGTCTGCGCAACGAGTCCGAGATCGCGGAGCGCGAGGGCGACTACGCCAAGGTTTCTGAGCTGCGCTACGGCCGCATCCCGGAGCTCGAGGCTGAGGTTGCCAAGGTGGAATCCGAGGCCAGCAACAAGACCATGCTGGAAGAGGAGGTCACCCCGGACATCATCGCGGACGTCGTATCCTCCTGGACCGGTATCCCGGCGGGCAAGATGATGCAGGGCGAGACGGAGAAGCTGCTGAACATGGAGTCCGTGCTCGGCGAGCGCGTCGTGGGCCAGAAGGAAGCCGTGGTCGCGGTCTCCGATGCGGTGCGCCGCTCCCGCGCGGGCGTGGCGGATCCGAACCGCCCGATCGGTTCCTTCCTCTTCCTCGGACCCACCGGCGTGGGTAAGACGGAGCTGGCCAAGGCGCTGTCGGAGTTCCTCTTCGACGACGAATCGGCCATGATCCGCATCGACATGTCCGAGTACGGCGAGAAGCACTCCGTCGCCCGCCTGGTCGGCGCCCCTCCGGGATACGTCGGCTTCGACGCCGGCGGTCAGCTCACCGAGGCCGTGCGCCGTCGTCCGTACTCGCTCGTGCTTTTCGACGAGGTCGAGAAGGCGCACCCGGATGTCTTCGACGTGCTTCTGCAGGTCCTGGATGAAGGTCGCCTCACCGACGGCCAGGGTAGGACGGTGGATTTCCGCAACACCGTGGTCATCCTCACCTCCAACCTGGGCGCCGGTGGCAACCGCGAGCAGATCATGGACGCGGTGAAGCACCACTTCAAGCCGGAGTTCATCAACCGCCTCGACGACGTGGTGGTCTTCGACCCGCTGAGCCAGGACCAGCTCGTCGGCATCGTGGACATCCAGCTCGACGGCCTGGCCGAGCGCCTCGCCGCCCGTCGCCTGACCCTCGACGTGTCGGATTCCGCGAAGTCCTGGTTGGCCGAGCGCGGCTACGACCCGGCCTACGGCGCCCGCCCGCTGCGTCGCCTGATCCAGCAGGCCATCGGCGACCGCCTGGCCAAGAAGCTGCTGGCGGGTGAGATCGTCGACGGCGACACGGTCCACGTGGACGTCGCCGACGGCGGCGAGGGCTTGGACGTCACCGCGAGGTAGATAATGGGTGCATGACTCAACTCGTGCACACCCCGGAAGCGCTGGACAGAGCGCTTCCGGACGGCCCCGTCTCACTCGTCCCCACCATGGGCGCGCTGCATAGTGGCCACCTCGCCCTCGTCCGCTCAGCCAAGGCACTGGGCAACCCCGTGGTAGTGAGCATCTTCGTCAACCCGCTGCAGTTCGCGCCGGGCGAGGATTTAGAGAAGTATCCGCGGACGTTGGCTGAGGACGTCGAGAAGCTTGAGGCTCTCGGCGTCGACGCCGTTTTCGCGCCGGCGCCGGAGACGATGTACCCGCACGGACCGCGCACGACGATCCAGCCCGGCCCGCTCGGCGCGGTGCTGGAGGGCGCGACGAGGCCGACGCATTTCGCGGGCGTGCTCACGGTGGTGGCGAAGCTGTTCGCGCTGACCGGCGCAGCGGACGCGTTCTTCGGCGAGAAAGACTACCAGCAGCTCGCGCTGATCCGGCAAATGGTGGATGACCTGCACCTTCCCGTGCGCATCCACGGCTGCCCGATCGTGCGCGACACCGACGGCCTCGCGCTATCCTCGCGCAACCGCTACCTCTCCGCCGAGGAGCGCGAGATTGCCCTTGCCATCCCGCGGGCGCTGGCCACCGGCAGTCTCACCGAAGCGCAGTCGCTTCTCGACGCCACCAAAGGCCTCCACCTCGACTACCTCGTCGCCACCGCCCCCGACATGTCAGATCTGCCGGAGGGGTACACGGGTCCGGCGCGTCTGCTCGTGGCGGCGAAGGTCGGCGCGACCCGTCTGCTGGACAACGCCCCGATCGAGCTCTAGCGCTGCAAGCGACCCGCGCCCTCCTAGAACGTGTGCTCGTCGGCCGGGAACTCCCCGGTGTGCACGGCGCGCTTGTAGTCCGCGGCCGCGGCGGCCAGGTCCGCGCCGACGGTTCCGAAACGGCGCACGAATTTCGCGCGGTGGTCGCCGGCGGGCATGTCCGCCATGTCGTGCCAGACCAGCACCTGGGCGTCGGTGCCTGCACCCGCGCCGATGCCGACGGTCGGGACCGGGCACGAGGCGGTAAGTTCCGCCGCCAAATCCGCGGGCACCATTTCGAAGACCACCATGTCGGCGCCGGCTTGGACGACTGCGTGGACGTCGTCACGCAATTGCTCCGCTCCAGCGTCGCGGCCTTGGACCTTGAACCCGCTCAAGTTGTCCACGGACTGCGGGGTGAACCCCACGTGGGCGCATACCGCAAGACCTGCGTTTTTCAGCGCCCGGATGCGCGGGGCGATCCGCACGCCGCCCTCCAGCTTCACCATGTGGGCGCCGGTGCGGCGCACCAGGTCGGTGGCGGTGCGGACGCATTGCTCGTCGCTCGCCTCGTAGCTCCCGAACGGCAGGTCCATGATCACCAGCGCATTCCCAGCGCCGCGCACGACGGCCGCGCCGAGGAACGCCATCTCGTCCACGGAGACCTGGCTGGTGGTGTCGTAGCCGTAAACCACGTTGGCCGCGGAGTCGCCGACCAGGAGACACTCGATGCCGGCCTGCGCGAACACGCGGGCGGTGGCGTAGTCGTACGCGGTGAGCATCGCCCACTTCTCGCCGTCAGACTTTCTGCGCGCGAAGTCCGCGACGCGCATTTTCTTGGTGGGGGCTAAGTATCCAGTCACGCATGCAGTCTAGACCGACACTTCTATAGCCCGGTCGAATACCAAAATGTTATCTGCGGCTCTACTCGCAATTCTATGTGATCTGTACCATATGACATGTAACTGCATTTCGTCGGAAAGGAGTCCCAATGTCCACCCCAACCGCAATGCGCGCGGCAGTGGCTGAACAGTTCGGTCCCAGCGTCAATGTCAAAGAGATCGATTTGCCCAAGCCGGGCCCGTTTCAAGCACTGGTGAAGCTTCGCGCTTCCGGAATCTGTCACACCGACCTCCATGCTGTCGAGGGGGACTGGCCGGTCAAGCCGCAGCCACCGTTCGTGCCAGGGCACGAGGGCGTGGGCGAAGTTGTGGAGCTCGGGCCAGGAGAGCATTCGGTGAAAGTGGGTGACATTGTCGGCAACGCGTGGCTGTGGTCCGCGTGCGGTGAGTGCGAGTTCTGCCGGACGGGGCGTGAGACGTACTGCAAGCAGGCGGAGTACGGCGGATACACCCAGAACGGTTCGTTCGGTGAATACATGCTGGTGGACACCCGCTATGCTCCTCGAATCCCGGATGGCGCTGACCCAGTTGAGGTCGCACCGATCTTGTGTGCTGGCGTGACCGTCTATAAGGGACTGAAGGAAGCCGAAACTAAGCCGGGCCAGTTCATGGTGATCTCCGGTGTCGGCGGTCTGGGTCATCTGGCGGTGCAGTATGGCGTGGCAATGGGCATGCGAGTCATCGCGGTAGATATTGCGGACGACAAGCTTGAGCTGGCCAAGCAGCTGGGTGCCGAGTTCGCGGTGAACGCAAAGACCACGGACCCAGGCGAGGCGGTGCAGGAGTACACCGAGGGTGGCGCCCACGGCGTGCTGGTCACCGCAGTGCACCCGGACGCGTTCGGACAGGCGATTGCGATGTGCCGCTCCAACGGCGCCATCGTCTTCAACGGCCTGCCGCCGGGGGAGTTCCCGGCGCCGATTTTCGACATTGTCCTGCGCGGCATCACCATCCGCGGCTCCCTGGTGGGCACCCGCCAGGATATGGCGGAAGCGCTGGACTTCTACGCGCGCGGCGAGGTCAAGCCGCACGTGACCGCTTGTGAGCTGGATGATGTCAACGAGGTGTTTGAGAACATGCGCAACGGCAAGATTGCTGGCCGTATGTCGATCAAGTACTAGACTGCCCTGCATGCAGGCAACCACCACGATCCTCACCCGCGTTGCAATCCCGGGCGTTGAGAGCGAGCAGCTGCAGGCGCACCAGATTGGGCAGAATCATTTTGTGGTGGCGAGCGTGCCGTTCGTGGATACGACGCTCGCGATGGGCGACATCGTGGAGTGCGTGACGGTGGGCGGCGCGTTCCACGTGGATCGCGTGGTGGTGCGCGGCGGCGCGTCGACGGTGCGCGTGCTGCCGGAAGACCCCGAGGGCCTGGACCCGGACGAGATCGCCGGCACGCTGCTGGCGTTCGGGTGCCGGGTGGAGCTCGGCCCGGGCGGCATGCTCGCGGCGAGCATCGGCGCGGATTGCCCGCGCGAGGGGATCACCGAGTGGCTCAGCGGCTTGGAGGAGCAGGGCACGATCCAGCTCGCTCCCGGGTACATGGCGTAAAACACCGTTACACTTGCGGCCATGAGCGTCTTTGTCTCCGCCGCTGAACTCAACGAGCGTATCCAGACTGGCCAAAAACAGACCATCATCGCCGCGCTGTGGGAGCCGAAAGCAGGCAAAGCGTGGTCCAAATTCCAATCTGAGCACATCCCGACGGCGCTGTACTGCGACCCGTCGGTGCAGCTCGCCGGCTTGCCCGGCCGCGCGGTGGGCCGCAACCCGCTGCCCAGCATCGACGTGGTGCGTAAAGCCGCCGCGAGCTGGGGCATTGAGGACGGCCGCCCGGTGTACATTTACGACGGAGGCAACGGACTGTTCGCCGCCCGCGCGTGGTGGATCCTGCGCTGGGCCGGGGTCACGGACGTGCACATCCTCGACGGCGGCTTCGCTACCTGGGACGGCGGAGGCTTCCCCACAGTCGCGGGCCCGGGCGGCATCGTCGTCCCGCGCGACGTCAAACTCACCGAGGGCAGCTTGCCGTCCGCAACCATGGAGGACGTCAGGGCATTTGAGGGATTGCTTATCGACGCCAGAGGTGCCCGCCGTTTCCAGGGCCTCCGCGAGATCCTGGATCTGCGCGCCGGGCACATCCCGGGTGCCCGCAACCTGCCGGTGAACGACCTGATCGATCCGGAGACCCACAAGGTGAAGGACACCGACGAGATCCGCGACCGCTTCTCCCAGCTGGGCGTTACCCAGAACACGGACCCGGCCAGCGTGATCACCTACTCCGGCTCAGGCAACCACTCCGCTCTGCTGCTGGCCGCGATGGAGCACGCCGGCCTGCCACTGCTGACGCATTACGTGGGCGGCTGGTCCCAGTGGAGCGGCAACCGCGACAACCCGGTGGCGACGGACATTTAGTGTCGGGCCGCGCGGTAGCATAGTCCGCGATGGTCATCCTGCTGTTCGTTCTCGCACTCGCGGCGCTGCTTGCCGCCGTGGCGCTGTTCGCATCCGACGCCCGCGAGCGCAGCACACAACCCGAAAAACCGGCTAAACCGGCCAAGCCGGCCAAGCCGGCCAAGCCCAGCAAGCGCGCCCGCCGCGCCTGGGCCCGCGAGCACGGCTACGCGTTCGCGTCCAGCGACGACATGCTGGCCAGCGAGTGGTCGCGCGGCGCCGCCGCCGGGGGAGCCTCCGCCCGAAACGTAGCCACAGGGGCCGCCTACGGCCACGACGCGCACGTGGCGGACCTGGGCGAGGCCACCGTCATCGCCATGGGCACCGGCGCGGAAACCAACGCGGTGGTGGACTTCCGCCGCACCGATTTCGCGGCGGAAGGCTCCGACGACCTGGTGGAGCTGGACACGCACCACGGGTTCACGTGTTTTGCTACGCAGGCGGGGGCGGGCCGGAGGTTCGTCGATAGGCGAGTGCTCACCGCGCTCGAACAACTGCCCGCCGCAGTGCAGGCCGTTTGGTTCGAGGGCGCGTGGGCGATCGCGCAGCTGAGCCGCGACGCCACCCCGCAGGACTGGGACGCCACCCTTGCGCCCCTGGCGCTGCTCGCGGACGCGGCCCGGACGCTCCCGCCTCTCGACGATGCTCCGCTCACCCTCCCATTCCCCACCCGCGACATCCCGGGCCAGGCCCCCGCGGCAGAGCCTGAGGCCGAGGATGAGCCGGTGATGCAGCGCCCCGAGGACCCCGTGGAGCTGCCCACCCGCACCACCGGCGGCGAGCGCGGCGAGGTGGCCGACCACACCATCGGCGGCGACGACGTGGAAGCCATCGCCGGCGACGAGCGCCGCGTGGTGGACCTGACCCGGGTGCGCCGCATGCAGGGCCCGAGCTCAATTTTCGACGACAAGGAGTAAAACGATGAAGGAAAAACTCGCTGAGCTGGTCAAAGAGCTGGCAGTGGTGCACGGCAAAGTGACCCTGTCCTCGGGCAAGGAGGCGGACTACTACGTGGATCTGCGCCGCGCGACGCTGCACCACGAGGCCAGCCCGCTGATCGGCCAGCTGCTGCGCGAGCTCACCGACGACCTGGACTTCGACGCCGTCGGCGGCCTCACCCTGGGCGCCGACCCCGTCGCCACCGCCGTCATGCACGCCCCCGGCCGCCCGATCGATTCCTTTGTGGTGCGCAAGGAGGCCAAGAAGCACGGCATGCAACGCCGCATCGAGGGCCCGTCCATCAAGGGCAAGCGCGTGCTGGTGGTCGAGGACACCACCACCACGGGCAACTCGCCGCTCACCGCCGTCGAAGCCTGCCGTGAGGAGGGCGCCGAGGTGGTCGCCGTGGCCACCGTCGTCGACCGCGCGACCGGCGCCGATAAGGTGCTCCGCGATGCCGGCCTGGAGTACCGCTTCCTCCTCGGACTCGAAGACCTCGGCCTTGCCTAATTCGCCTGAAGACGAGCTCCGCGGCCCCACCGAATGGAACGAAGGCCGCCACGGCGTCGGCCCCTGGGAAGGTGAGTGGCCCGACGACCCCCGCCTGGACCCGGAGTTTCTCCGCGACGGTGACCGCCGCAACGTCGTCGACGCGTACCGCTACTGGTCGCTGGATGCGGTCGTGGCCGACCTGGACCAGCGCCGGCACCCGTTCCACGTGGCCATCGAGAACTTCGAAAACGACATGAACATCGGCACCGTCGTGCGCACCGCCAACGCCTTTCTGGCCCGCGAGGTGCACATTGTCGGACGGAAGCGGTGGAACCGGCGCGGCGCGATGGTCACGGACCGCTACCAGCACATCCGCCACCACGAAACGGTTGCCGACCTCATGGAGTGGGCCGCCGCGGAGGGCATCCCGATCGTTGCCATCGACAACACCCCCGGCTCCGTTCCGTTGGAGACCGCCGAGCTGCCCCGCGAGTGCGTCCTGCTGTTCGGCCAGGAGGGCCCCGGCGTGACCGAGGCTGCCCAGGAGGCGTCGGTGATGACCTGCTCGATCGCCCAGTTCGGATCCACCCGCTCCATCAACGCTGGTGTGGCGGCCGGCATCGCGATGCACGCCTGGGTCCGTCAGCACGCGGACCTCTCCCAGGCGTGGTAGCCGAGGGGCGGCCGGCCCCGGTTTTGTACGAATTTACATGCACCAAAACTTATAATCTTCTGACCTGCACGTTCGAAATTGAACAACCGTCCCAATTGTCGATTTGTGCATGTTTCGTTTAGCTGGCCCGCCGCCAGGCCCGCTACCAGACCCGCCGCCAGACCTAACCGAACCCCTAAAACCAGCCGGAACCGGTGAAACGAATCCGGCCACTCTGGCAATATAGGTACGAACCGTTTGAAATTGAGGAGTCCCCCTGTGCCGGAAACGTGGGCGCACCGCGCCGACCTGGCTGAATCTGCCGTAAATGAACGCCACGCGCAAAAGCTCTGGGGTCTGCCCAAGACAAACCTTGCGGTGGTGGCGTGGCCGCCGGGCCCCAAGGACCGCCTGTTTTGGCACTGGCACTACTGGTGGCAGGCCCAGTACCTGGACTGCCAGGTCGACGCCGCCGCCCGCCGCGAAACCAAGGCTCGCCGCCGCCGGATCGCGGACACGCTGCGCGGGGTGCAGCGCCGCAACCGGGGCAAGCTGCTGACCAACGTCCACTACGACGACAAGGCGTGGCTGGCCCTGGCATGGAACCGCGCGACCCGCATCGGCGGGATCAAACGCAACCGCCACCTGGACGACCTGGAGTTTGACCTGCTCGCGGGCATCGACCCGGTGACGGGCGTGCTGCCGTGGCGAAGCGGCGAGACGTTCTACAACGTGCCGTCGAACGCCACCGCGGCGCTGCTTTTCGCCCGCACCGGCCGCCTGGATAAGGCGCGCGAGATTGTGGACTGGATCTTCGACAACCTGGTGCGTGAGGACGGTCTGCTTGACGACGGCATCCGGATGCGCATGAGCGGACCGGAGGTCGTCGATAAGGTGTACACCTACAACCAGGGCACCGCCCTCGGCGCGAGCCTCGAGATCGCACTCGCGCTGCGCGAAGACGTCGGCCTGGCGCACGACGAGCAGATCGACTCCTTCGTCTACTCGGAGCGCGCGGACGCGTCGATGTTCTACATCACCCACATCCGCGCGATTGTGCAGGCGATTGCGCTGCACCTGGCCACCCCGCAGGGCGTGCTGCTGAGCCCGCCGGAGGAGTCCGGGGAGGGCGACGGCGGCCTGTTCAAGGGCATCCTCGCGCGCTACCTGGCGGAGGTCGCCCTTCGGCTGCCGGAGGATTCGAAGGAAAACGTCGCCACGCGCAAGATCGCGGCGCGGCTGGTCATGCAGTCGGCGGAGTCGCTCTGGTCGCACCGCCTGGAGGTCGACGGCCTGCCGGTGTTTGCCGCGGAGTGGACCCAGGATGCGAAGTTGCCGCACAACTACGGGCTCGGGCCTTCGTCGATAAGCGAGGCGGTGGGGCTCGTGCGTATCGACGAGCGCGACCTGTCCGTCCAACTTTCCGGCTGGATGCTGCTGGAGGCGGCGGCGAGGGTGGCTGCAGCGCAGGCGTAAAAGGGGCATACTGGAGGCGTAACTGCAACCCCTAGCAGGAGGATTTCCATGCCTATCGCAACCCCCGAGGTCTACAACCAGATGCTGGACACCGCCAAGAAGGGCGGCTTCGCGTTCCCGGCGATCAACTGCACCTCCTCGGAGACCATCAACGCGGCAATCAAGGGTTTCGCCGAGGCGGAGTCTGACGGCATCATCCAGTTCTCCACCGGCGGCGCCGAGTTCGGCTCCGGCTTGGGCGTGAAGAACAAGGTTGCGGGCGCGAAGGCGCTGGCGGCGTTCGCGCACGAGGTGGCGCAGCACTACGACGTCAACATCGCCCTGCACACCGACCACTGCCAGAAGGAGGTGCTGGACGACTACGTCCGTCCGCTCATCGCCATCTCCCAGGAGCGTGTGGACCGCGGCGAGCTGCCGCTGTTCCAGTCCCACATGTGGGACGGCTCCGCTGTGCCGATCGACGAGAACCTCGAGATCGCGCAGGAGCTCCTGGCTAAGGCGCACGCGGCGAACATCATCCTCGAGGTGGAGATCGGCGTCGTCGGCGGCGAGGAGGACGGCGTCGAGGCGAAGGCCGGCTCGAACCTGTACACCAACGAAGCCGATTTTGAGAAGACCGTCGATGCCCTCGGCACCGGCGAGAACGGCCGCTACCTGCTGGCCGCCACCTTCGGCAACGTCCACGGCGTGTACAAGCCGGGCAACGTGAAGCTGCGTCCGGAGGTCTTGGACATGGGCCAGAAGGTCGCCGCCCGCAAGCTCGGCCTGGACGAGGGTGCGCAGCCGTTCGACTTCGTCTTCCACGGCGGCTCCGGCTCCGAGAAGGAGAAGATCGAGGAGGCCCTGCGCTACGGCGTGATCAAGATGAACGTGGACACCGACACCCAGTACGCGTTCACCCGCCCGGTCGCGGCGCACATGTTCTCCAACTACGACGGCGTGCTCAAGATCGACGGCGAGGTGGGCAACAAGAAGACCTACGACCCGCGTTCCTACCTGAAGAAGGCCGAGCAGGCCATGTCCGAGCGCGTCATCGAGGCGTGCCAGGACCTCCACTCCGTGGGCAAGTCCGTGTCCAAGTAAGCATTTGCTTCTCGACGAACCTCCGGCCATCCCCGGAGGTTTTCCTTTTGCCCTGTTTCGGTCTGGTGCGAACTTTCCCGGGCGCGAACCACACCAGCCCCAACAGCTTCCTGCGCCACACCCGCCCCAGGCCTCGGGTCAGTGTTTGTAAAAGATTACATGCGCGACGTCTTATAGCCTCCTGACCTGCAACAATAAATCTGCACACTCGTCCAGGATGTCGACTTTTGCACGTTTCGTTTAGGCCTCAACCGTTCTCATGCCCGACCGGTTCCCCTCCCGCCTAGACTGTCTAACCATGGCGAAGCAGAGGATGGGTACGCGGGAGCGTCTTCAGCTGGTGGACAAATCGGTGCAGGCGCGCCTGAAACGCGTGCGCAAGCGTCTGCTCCCGATCCTGCAGATCGGCCTCGCGGCCGGACTGGCGTACTTCCTGGCACGCGACGTCGCCGGACACCCGCGCCCGTTCTTCGCACCGATCAGCGTGGTCATCATCATCGGCATGACGGGCGGGGACCGAGTGTCCAAATCTGTGGATATGGCGCTCGGCTGCATCCTTGGTGTGCTGGTTGGCGACCTCATCTTTTACCGGCTCGGCGACGGCGGCTGGCAGATCGCCGTGATCGTCGCTGGTTCGCTGCTTATTGCGTCGTTTTTCTCCAGTTCGATCCTGGTGAACAACCAGGCCGCGATCGGCGCGATCCTAATCGCCACGATCATGCCGCCGGGCGCGGAGGTTACGGGTATCGACCGCACCGTGGACGCGATCATCGGCTGCCTGGTCGCCTTGGCTACTATCGCGCTGATCCCGCAGGCGCCGATGCAGTCGGCCCGCGCGGAGGTGTCCAAGGTGCTGGGCATCATGTCGTCGGTGCTCGACGACGTCTCGGACGGACTGCGCGACAACGACCCCGCGAGCATCGACGAGGCTCTCGACCTGATCCGCGGCACCCAGACCGGCATCGACGACCTCGCCGCCGCCATCAAGGCCGGCCAGGAAACGTCGCGGGTCTCGCCGTTTTTGTGGGGCACGCGCCGCTACATTAATTCGCTCGCGCGCGTGATCCCGCCCGTCGATAATGCGGTGCGCACGACTCGAGTCCTGGCGCGCAGGGCGGGCGTGCTTGCAGACGACAACGATTCCGCCACCCCCGCCCAGATCCAGCTTCTGGACACCCTTTCCCAGGTCTGCCTGGAGCTTTCCGAGGTCTACGACGTCAACTCCCGCGTCGCCCAGGCCACCGTGATCCCGCAGTGCGTGAACGAGCTGCGCCAGGCCGCGCAGGAGGCCGGCATGGACGTCATCCCGGAAAACGGCGTGCTGTCCGCGTACGCGATCTTGGCGCAGACCCGCTCGCTGATAGTGGACCTGCTGATGGTGTGCGGCATGTCCCACGAGTCGGCGCTCGCGGCGTTGGCACCCACCTCGCAGACGCCGAAGGTCGAGCCGGAATCGTTCGACTTCGACTAGCGGGCGTTGGGTTTGGCAGCCCAAACCAACCCGCACAGCGAAAACCCCGACTGGGAGGAAATCCCAGCCGGGGTTTGTGGCGCTTAGCGCGTAGTGTTTAGCGCTTGTTGACGTCGCCCTCGACGTCGCCCTCGACGACGCCGTCGGTCTCGAAGCGCTCCTTGCGGACCTCCTCGGAGACGCGCTCGGTGTCGCGGACGGTGTCCTTCTCCAGGGAGACCTTCTCCACCGGGACGGACTCCTTGGAAACGTTCACGCGGTCCTCGGAGAGGGTGACGGAAGCTTCCTGCTCGCCGATGTTGCCGTCGTAGTTGGCGCGGTCAGCGTCGGTGATCGGCTCGCGGACAACGCGGACCTCTTCGCGCTCAACCGGGACCTCGACGGTCTCGGTCTCGTTGACCACGTACTTGCGCAGGCGGACCTGGCCGGACTCGACGCGGTCCTTGGAGACGTTCAGCTGCTCCTCGGAGCGGATGATCTCGCCGTTGTCTGCGACGTCGCGACGGTCGGTGTCGGCGAACTCGCGGCGCTCAGCGTCGACGTCGGTCTCAACGTCGCGGCGCTCGCCAGCTGCGTAACCAGCACCTGCACCGGCAGCGCCTGCGGCACCAGCCTGTGCGAAGCGGTTGTCGGTCTCGTAGGTGGTGACGTCCTGGGTGTTCTCCAGGCCGTAGTGGCGGTAGAACGCGTCCTGGTCCTCGGTGGTGAGGTGGCCGTTCTCGTCCAGGTCCGGTGCGTCCTCGATGCGCTCCTTCGGGAATGCGAGGTGCAGCTCGCCGTCGCGCAGGCTGTGGCCGCGCAGCGGGACGATGGAGTCGCCGCCACCGAAGAGACCGTGGTTGACGGAAACGAAGTCCGGCTGGCCGGTGGTGTCGTTGACGTAAACGTCCTTGACGCCGCCAACCTTGTCGCCGTCGACGTCGTATGCGGTTGCGTTTGCGAGGTCCTCGATGCGGTTGAAGTCAGCCATGATTTCTCCTTAAAAGTTTTGGCTAGTAAATTTATTTTGCTACCGCGGTTTCCGTCTGAAGCGGTCCTTGCGGGAACAAAAACGAATGTAGGGAAGACCCCACCGGCACGTTTGGACGACCGTTCAAAAACGCCCCCTAGAACAAAAGTTCGAGCGACAAACCCGCCCGCTTCATGTAGCCCCCGTCGCAACCCCCTGACGTGGGCCTTTGCCTATCGACGTCACGCAAACCGCCAAAACCCACAACAAGGCTCAATACCGACGAGGTAACGAAACGCTAACCAAACGCCACAAAATTCCCACTGTGAGATAACTCACATTTGGGAATCTAGCCCTCGCGGACGCTCTGAATGTCGCGCAGATGGCGGTAGAACGTGACGCGGGAGACTGTGCGTGGGCGACGGATGCCGTCGATAAGCACGGCGATTTCCTCGCCCCCTGATTGCAGCGCGCGGCCCGCGAGCACCCGGGAGGCGTCGGTGCGGCGCACGGGCTGTCGCCGCAGGAAGCGGCGCGTGGGCACGAGCGGGCTGACAAACGGCACCGCGACCAGCCCGGGCGCGTCTACGGTGGGTACGAGCCGCGCCCCGAACTCGCTGCCGCCGACGAGCACCTCGGAGTCCACGACAATTTCGCCCACGTACGGCGCGGAGCCGTCGCCAGTAAACAGCTCGGCGGAACCCGCGACCACCTCGCCGAAGTCCGTGCGTATGCAGGGCATCGGCCGCACCGCCCCCTCGACCGCGAGCGCCGCATCGCCGGCGCCCCACATCACGGCCGCGGGCGATTGCCTATCGACGGGCACGTACCCGACCTCCACCCACATCACATCCGCCCGCATCAGGCGGGTGAGCACGAGCCCCAAGGCGCGGTCGTCGCCGGAGACCACCACGCGCACCGGCTCGGCGGGCCGCTGCGGCGCAAACGATGGTTCGCCCAGGTGTGAGACGCTGGGGCTGGCCTGGATCTCATCCAGCGACGGCGTGGGGTCCTCCGGCAACACCTCGCGCGCGATATCCGCCAGAAACTTCAGGTCCCGCTGGCCGGGGTGCTGCGGAAGATCGAAGCGCTGGGCGCCGGGGATGACTGGCGCGTCGCCGCACGCGCAGTGGATGAGCCGCATGGCGCTCACGCTACAATATGGCCGTTATTGCGCCATACATAAGGAGTGTGCGATGTCCGCCATCATCATTGTGGGCGCCCAATGGGGCGACGAAGGCAAAGGCAAAGCGACCGACATCCTCGGCGGCAAGGTCGATTACGTGGTTAAACCCAACGGCGGCAACAACGCGGGCCACACCGTTGTGGTGGGTGGGGAGAAGTACGAGCTGAAGCTGTTGCCCGCCGGCGTGCTCAGCGAGAACGCCACCCCGATCCTCGGTAACGGCGTGGTGGTGAACCTGGAGGCGCTGTTCGAGGAGATCGACGGCCTGGAGGCCCGCGGTGCCAACGCGTCCCGCCTGAAGGTCTCCGCCAACGCGCACCTGGTGGCCCCGTACCACCAGCAGCTGGACCGCGTGCAGGAGCGCTTCCTGGGCAAGCGCGCCATCGGCACCACCGGCCGCGGCATCGGCCCCACCTACGCCGACAAGGTCGCGCGCGTGGGCCTGCGCGTGCAGGACGTCTTCGACGAGTCCATCCTGCGCCAGAAGATCGAGTCCGCGCTGGATGTGAAGAACCAGATGCTGGTGAAGATGTACAACCGCCGCGCGATCTCCGTGGAGGAGACCATGGACTACTTCGGCCGCTACGCCGAGCGTCTCGCGCCCATGGTGGTGGATGCGGAGCGTGTGCTTAACGACGCCCTCTCACGCGGCGAGCACGTCCTCATGGAAGGCGGCCAAGCCACGATGCTGGATGTGGACCACGGCACCTACCCGTTTGTGACCTCCTCCAACCCCACCGCCGGCGGCGCCTGTGTGGGTTCCGGCATCGGCCCGACCCGCATCACCGGTGTGCTTGGCATTATTAAGGCGTACACCACCCGCGTCGGCGCAGGCCCCTTCCCCACGGAGCTGTTTGATAAGTGGGGCGAGTTCCTCCAGGTCACCGGCGGCGAGGTGGGTGTGAACACCGGTCGCGTGCGCCGCACCGGCTGGTACGACAGCGTGATCGCCCGCTACGCCTCTCGCGTCAACGGCTTCACGGACCTGTTTTTGACCAAGCTGGACGTGCTCACCGGCATCGGCGAGATCCCGATTTGCGTGGCCTACGACGTGGACGGCGAGCGTTTCGATGAGATGCCGCTGACGCAGACCGACTTCCACCACGCCGAGCCGATCTACGAGACCATGCCGGCCTGGGACGAGGACATCACCGTGTGTCGGGAGTTCTCGGATCTTCCCCAGAAGGCGCAGGACTACGTGCTGCGCCTGGAGGAGCTCTCCGGTGCGCCGATCTCCTACATCGGCGTCGGACCGGGCCGCGACCAGACCATCGTGCGACACGACGTGATGGAGCGGTAGCGGGGTTCAGCGCCGTTGGCGGTAGTTGCAAAAGTCTCAGCAACTCCTTGGAGTCGAGCTTCCGGGTCTGTCCAGCATGGTTGGCGACGTCAACGCCCAGCTGCAGCAGCAGATCGGCCTGTTCAACCCGGAGGTTGCAGTCCAGGTGGATGTGATTAACCAGCAGCTGGCTCAGTACGGCACCGATCTCGGTACCGTCGCTGGCGCACTGGCTCTGATCGCGGCTGGCATCCTCGCTGGCACGATCATCTACGACGCGTGTGCTCCGGAGGGCTCCCAGAGCTCCGTGAACGAGCTGCGCCTCGAGGGTTCCTCCGGCAAGACCTACGCCGGTTCCTCCAAGATGTTTAGACCACGTGTTTAGTAACGGTGTGGTGAGTTTCGGGTAACGCCCGGGTGAGTATCGAGTAACACCCGGGCGTTTAGGTTGGTAGCGGGGGTTATTGGGTCAGTCGCATGTTGGTGCCTTCGAGTGTGATGATTTCGGCGCCGGCGACGAGTCGGTTGAGTATTGACTCGGCGATGACGGCGTCGGGGATGGATTTGTACCACTCGTCGGGTGTGAACTGGGATGTCACGATGGTCGATCCGCGGGGTTCGCGTTCTGCGAGGATATTGAGCAGTTGGTGTGCGGTGGCGGCATCGATTGGGGTGGTGAGGAAGTCGTCGAGGACTAACACGTCTGTGTTGTGTAGGTCTTCGAGGAACGTGATGCGGGCTGGGTCGTCGTGTTTGAGCACGGCGAGGTGGTTGGCGAGTGTGTCGGTGCGGAAGAAGCGTGCGGAGTAGTCATTTCTGCACGCCGCGGTGAGTAGTGCTTGGGCGAGGTAGGTTTTGCCGACGGAGGATTTGCCCAGGATGACAATGTTTTGTGCGCTTTGGCACCATTGGCAGTGAGCGAGTCGGGTGATTTGCTCTTTGTTAATGGTGCGGCCGGGCGTGTAGGTGATGTCTTCGATACAAGCATCGGGATTTGGCGATCGGGATGCTTTGAGCAGTTTGTTGACTCGCCTCTCACGCTTGGCCGCTACCTCTTTATCGAGTGCGTAGAGCACTTTGTCGGAGAAGCTCCAGTCGTCGAATGCGGGATCGGCGGCGATGTCGATGACGCTTTGTCCGAAGGCGGTCATGCGTAGATCGGTAAAGATCGGCAGGACTGATTCGTCGAGGAAGCGGGCGGATGATGATGCTGGTTGCGGGTGGGGCATGGGTTATGCAGATCCTTTCTTGGTGAGGTTTTCGAGGCTGAACTGGGCAGCACCACCGAGGTAGGCGCCGCGGGTGTCACGCGCTGTCGGGGCAGGCGCACCGTCAGCGGGTCTGCCGGTTAATTGATCGATTGGCAGGTCAGCACCTGTAGGTCGTGTGGAGGTGTCTTTGCGCACGGCGGCCATCATGTTTTTCACCGCGGTATACGACACAGCACGCCTTCTGCCGTCGGTGGACACCAAACGTCTGCAGGCTTCTTCGAGGATTGGCTTGTTGGCGTGTTTGCCCATGTTGAGCACGTTGCGGCACGCTTGGTACGCCTGGGCAGGGATCGCTTTAGCTTCGATGAGCTCGGCAATTACCTGGCGGGTGGCCGGCCCGATCTTGGAGGCTTCGCGCAGGAAGTACTCACTTGTCCACAACCCACGGGTATCACCCAGGTTCGCCGGTATGTGGTCGGTGTCGGTGACATACACCCCGCGGGCACGCGCGAGTTGGTGTCTGGCCACACGCTGCCCGGCGTCGAAGACGGCGAGACTGTCACCGGTGATGCGCACATCCACGGTGCGGCCCACCAGCTGGTGCGGTACCGAGTAATGCGCGTTGTGCACTCTGATGTGGAAATTGGGTGCGACTTTGGCGCGTTTCCATTCGGTGCGCTGCCACGGTGTTGCAGGCAGCGCGGTGAGCACGTCGCGTTCGAACTGATCAAACAATGCGCGTCTGCTCGTCGCATTGCCGCGAAACGGCGTGGCAGCGTTGATCCCATCGACCAGGGCGGTGATTTTCGCGTTGAGCTCGTCTATCCCGACGCACTGGTGGCCATCGAGTGCGTGGATGACGTTTTGGGTGACGATCTTGACTGCGGCTTCGACGCTGGCCTTGTCTTTGGGTCGTTTCGCCCGAGCCGGCAATGCGGCGGTGTTGTAGTGCTCCAAAAACTCCTCGTAGGTGGAGTTGACCCGACGATTTTTGTCCGCGGCACTAATCGCGTTCGAGGCTGTCGAGGCGTTATCTGGCACGATGACCTCGGCAACCCCGCCGAAGTACTCAAACGCGCGGATATGAGCTGCAAGCCATGCGTCCTGGCGCTCATCCGCGCACGCGCAGGCGAACACCATGCCTGAATACGGCAGCGAGGCGACAAAGATACTGACCTTCGATCCTTGCCCGCCGGTGGGGTCACACAGCCGCATCTTTGTGCCTGCCCAGTCCACCTGCATCGTATGGCCTGGGGCATGGGTGATCCTGGCGGTCAGCCCAGCTGCATCAACGTGTTGGGCCACAAGCTGGCGAAACCGCTCGTAGCTGTAATACCGCTGGCCTGGGTCCGCAGGCTGTGCGGTGTAGCGGCCCCACAGTACCTGCAGGGTCACCTTGTTGCGCCCGGTGCGTGCCTTGGCGACAGCGTCGAAATCGATCGGGACGAAATCGCCCTGAGCATGGCTGCGCCCGTCGACGAACCAGTCCACCAGCTCATGATCCGCAACCCCACGAAGTTGCTCACGGGTTGTGATGTTGTGTTCCACCAGCGCATCGCGTGCTTTTTGCACCGTGGTGTGCGAGCACCGCAGACTCGAACAGATTTGGCGGACAGACCAGCCTTTGAGCACTTGATCCATTACCGCCCGGTAGTCAGTCACAATCAGACTCCTCTGGTAACGCCGCGTGCCCTGAAGTCACGCGGTCACCAGAATCCTCCCCCGGACTGTTACTGGATGCTCACCAATGCGTTACTCGATACTCACCACGGTGTTACTAGATACGACCGCGTAACATCCAAGAAGGAGGAGAAGGCGGCGAAGTAGGGTTCTTCTGAGAAGAAGTAGCCTCGGCTAAGCCCAGGTTGGCCCCCGCGCTCCCGCGAGGGAGGGTGGGGGCCTTTGCCTATCGACGCCCCTCCGGCCACCCCCATAAGGTGCTGTGTTCAACCAAGATTGACATAGATACCCGGCGCACCCCCGCCACCAGCGACAACCCAAAACGGTGACACGTCTACAGATGGGGAGCGCCCGCGCCAAAACCTATCGAACAAACTTTCGTTACCTAATATGCAATGTGAACGCTACCTGCGAAAACCTTAGCACGCACATTGTATGTTTTGCCAACTTAACACTGCTTTACGCCACGTTTCATATTGATTTAGAACAGAGGGACAGCGCGCAATTATTGAACACTCATTCTAGTCAATCCCCGAAATTGTTCGTCGGGTCAATCCGTCCATAGGTGGAATATCGCCCCCGCGCATAGATGAACGATGAACGGTGTAGTGCGAATCATGCACAATCCCCATCGTTTCGCGCTCCGTGTTGTTTTCCAACCACTCTTGCCAACACAGGTAGCGGTCTAGGTTCTTGGAAGCAACGTTGGAGAATTTACGCATGAAACGCTTGGTCTTAGAGTGCAAAGAGTTGATAGGTGCAAGTTCTTTACGCCCCTTGCGAGAATCGTAGGCGTGGTGGGTAGCGCCCAATTCTTTTAACGCGGTGACATAACCCGCGCCCTTGTCGGTCACGATAGTTGCGCCCGGTTGCACAATGTCACCTAAGACTAAACGCGCGTCATCTTTTGATAGGGAAGAATAACCCGCTATTTGGTGGAAGATAGCGCCCGTGGAAGTCACGCCCATAACCACGCAAATTTGTGACTTAGATTGTGATTTATCCTTACGTCGCTTATCCCCGCCACGTTTCTTCGCGCGTGTTCCTTTAGGCGGGGTCGTTCCCTTGATATTCACCGGGAAAAACGTTTCATCAATATAGGCGGTCGTACCCTTATGCACCGTCACTTTTTTAACGTGCTTTTCCACTAGTTCAAGTACGCGGTGGCGCATGAAAAACGCGGTTTGGATACTTACCCCGCAACGTTGTGCAGAACGTCGCACGGTTACACCGTCGATAAAGCACTCAAGGAACTTTTTCCACGTCTCCAGCGGAAGCTTAGAGGACTTAATCACCTTGTTCGTGGTGTGTCCGAAAGTGCGCTCGCACCCCTTGCATAGGTATCGCTGTCCCGTTTTGGTACGCCCCTTTTTCACAATGCCCTCATGTTCGCAACGGGGACATTGTTTGGGTACGTCCTCGTATTCCGGTTCTTGCAATAGTTGTTCAAGTTCGGAGATAAGGCGTGCGCGTTCATCAGGGGAGACACTGCCAATTGTCTCTTTCACCTGCGTAATTAGGTCTGTTTGCTTCATGTCTGTAACTCTACAACCCGCCCCGACGTGGTTTATTCCCGTTTAGAACGTGTGTTCTACCATCTTTTTGGTGTGGGGTGGGTCACAATGTCAATCTTGGTAGAACACAGCACCCATAAGGGTGAAAAACGCAGCGCTGCGTCACATTCTTACTCGAAATTAAGAATCGTCTCGTTCCGCATCACCTGCAAGTGCCTCCAGGATCTGCGCGCGCACAGTTGCCTTCCAGGAAGTTTTGTGTCCCGAACTTTCTAGCTGCGGTTCTGTATGTGTGGAGGGCTTGCCCGGCTTGGTCGGACGGGATATATGCGCCATTGCCGCCCCTCAGCAGTCTGTTAAGAACGGCGTTTTCCGGACGTTGACCAACTTGTGATGCTCTGGTTTTTCGTCGGGGTGACCGTCGACATTTGGTTGGGCTGTGCTCGACATATGTCAATTTAGTCAACCGCGGACGTGGGTTGACATGCGTAAACATGCATAAAAACGTCATTGCAGTGTCCTTGGAGCGTCCGTACGCTTGCCCATGTTGGCCCCTTATGGACAGTTGTCTAGCTGCACACATGTCTCGGGCTCAGCGTTCTGTTGTTTCAGAGATTCCTCGAAAGGGACTTTTATGAAGAAGAACTACATCGCTCGTCGCCGTGGAACCTCCGTGGCTGCGGCGGCACTGTCGTTTGCGTTGGTTGCGCCGTTTGCGCAGTCGGTGGCTGTTGCTCAGGAAACTCCTGCTGCTGTTGCTGACCAGACTGCCGGCGCTTCCTCAGCAGCCGATCAGAGCGAAACTATTGATGCTGACGCCATCGCAAGCGGGCGTGTTACTAAGGCAGCAAACCTTACTGATGCGCAGGGCGTCGGTAAGGGGCTTATCTCGGGCCACGTGTATCTGACGGGGCCGAAGGGTAATCCGGGATCGACCATTGACAACGGCAACATTCCGCTCGATGGTGTCACGGTCTACGCGCAGTTCCAGGACAAGGATGGCTCCTACTCGCCGATTTTCTCCGCTAAGACCCACACCCTGCCAAATGTGGTCGGTGGTAACGGCGGTAAAGGCACGTTCGCTTTCGGAACCGAGGATAAGGGCATTACCTGGACCGACAAGCTGGGCGTTGAGCACACATGGGCTGCTCGTACGGATCAAAAGCACCGCATCTGGGTTGAGCCGTACACCAACGACCGTGGAAACAAGGTCGTAATGTTCCGTCAGGCAAACGGCTTCGTCCCGGGTTCCTTCAATGGTCTCGTTGAAGGTCCCCTTGGTTCGTTCGCCGCTGCGGATGGCAACATCCAGTTGACGGCCGCGTTCTACCAAGAGGTTCCGCCGAACCACGAAACCAGCTGGATGGCAGCCAAGGGTGACAAGCTCGTTGAGGATCCGGAGGGTCCGATCGACGCACCGGCTACGCAGCTGAATGAATCCAACGTGCTTTCCGGCCGTGTTTGGCTTGAAACTGGTGGCCCGGATAAGGGCATTGTGGCAACTGGCCCTGCGATGAACTCCATCGACGAACCCGCTGACGGTTACACGGTGTACGCATCGACGCTGACCAAGGACGGCGCCGCAGCAAACCAGAAACTGCACGAGCAGTTCAAGGACGACCCGAACAAGCTGGCGGATGCGACCAAGAAGATGCTCGAGGATAACCCTGAGTACATCCTCAAGACCGTCTACGGCAAGACCGATCCTGACGGTTACTACTCGCTGCGGTTCGGTGAGCTGACGGATGCAAATCAGACCAACGAAGATTCTCTCAACAAGGACAACGTGTTCGTGTGGGTGGAGAACGAGGATGGTGTGGTTCAGAACGGCTACACCGGTTTCCACACTCCTGTCTTCCAGAAGTACAACGATGGTGGAAACTTCCGTGCATCGGCAATCCCGGCCAGGAACAGAACTGTTACTTCCCGGGTTGAAGACCAGGGGAAGCCACGCTACGGCAAGCAGGTCAATTCGATCTACAACGTCAACTACGCACTCATGCCGTACACCCCGGTTTCGATCGTTGCTGACTACAACGCCACTGATAAGCCGGCGGCACCGGGCACTACGGTGACCCCAGAGTTCAGTGGTGACCTCTCTACTCTGCCCTCGCAGGTTGAGTGGCGTGACCAGCAGGGCAAGGTTCTCAAGACCTGCGAGCTTGACCAGTCCAAGGGCATTAAGGCTCAAGTTGCAGCTTGTACCTTTGACATCCCGGAGGATGCAGAAAAGGGCGATTACTTCAACGTAGTCCTGGTTTCTGGTGGCAACGACGTTTCCGCGTGGACCGTCCTGGTCACCAAGGACTCGGACGAATACACGCCTGCGTACGAGGACAAGTTTGTTGTCCCGGGTGAGGAGACGAAGTCCACGCCGATTTTCACCAAGGTGGACGAGGAAGGTAACCCGACTGAAGAAAAGGTCGAGGCTCCTGAGGGTTCGAAGTTCGCGATTCCGGGGGACTTTAAGGCTCCGGAGGGCTACGAGGTCGCGATTGATGAGAACACCGGCGAGATCACGGTGACGTTCCCGGATAAGTCCAAGCTGAACGCGGATACCGTTGAGGAGTTCGATGTCCCGGTGACGGTGACGTACCCGGATGGTTCCACGGACAAAGAGGTTAAAGCGAAGTTCAAGCTGGACACCGATGGTGACGGCAAACCGGATAATGAAGACACCGACGATGACGGTGACGGCATTCCGGATGACCAGGAGAAGGAAGACGGCACCAACCCGAAGGCTCCGAACCAGAACCTGGACTTCGAGCCTGAGTATGAGGATGGTTCTGGTAAGCCGGGCGAGGATGTGACGGTTCCGGCTCCGACGTTTACGGATAAGGACGGCAAGGAGACCACTGCTCCGGATGGCACGAAGTTCACTCCGGGGGAGGGTGCTCCGGATGGTGTGACGGTTGATGAGAACACTGGTGAGATCACTGTTCCGGTGCCGGAGGACGCGAAGCCGGGTGACAAGATCACGGTTCCGGTGGATGTGACCTACCCGGATGGCACGAAGGACACTGTTGATGTCACTGTCACCGTCGATGAGCCGGATGTTCCGGCTCCGGCCGAGAAGGACAATGAAAAGTACCAGCCTGGGTACGAGGATGGTTCTGGTAAGCCGGGCGAGGATGTGACGGTTCCGGCTCCGACGTTTACGGATAAGGACGGCAAGGAGACCACTGCTCCGGATGGCACGAAGTTCACTCCGGGGGAGGGTGCTCCGGATGGTGTGACGGTTGATGAGAACACTGGTGAGATCACTGTTCCGGTGCCGGAGGACGCGAAGCCGGGTGACAAGATCACGGTTCCGGTGGATGTGACCTACCCGGATGGCACGAAGGACACTGTTGATGTCACTGTCACCGTCGATGAGCCGGATGTTCCGGCTCCGGCCGAGAAGGACAATGAAAAGTACCAGCCTGGGTACGAGGATGGTTCTGGTAAGCCGGGCGAGGATGTGACGGTTCCGGCTCCGACGTTTACGGATAAGGACGGCAAGGAGACCACTGCTCCGGATGGCACGAAGTTCACTCCGGGGGAGGGTGCTCCGGATGGTGTGACCGTTGATGAGAACACTGGTGAGATCACCGTGAAGGTGCCGCAGGACGCGAAGCCGGGTGACAAGATCACGGTTCCGGTGGATGTGACCTACCCGGATGGCACGAAGGACACTGTTGATGTCACTGTCACCGTCGATGAGCCGGATGTTCCGGCTCCGGCCGAGAAGGACAATGAAAAGTACCAGCCTGGGTACGAGGATGGTTCTGGTAAGCCGGGCGAGGATGTGACGGTTCCGGCTCCGACGTTTACGGATAAGGACGGCAAGGAGACCACTGCTCCGGATGGCACGAAGTTCACTCCGGGGGAGGGTGCTCCGGATGGTGTGACGGTTGATGAGAACACTGGTGAGATCACTGTTCCGGTGCCGGAGGACGCGAAGCCGGGTGACAAGATCACGGTTCCGGTGGATGTGACCTACCCGGATGGCACGAAGGACACTGTTGATGTCACTGTCACCGTCGATGAGCCGGATGTTCCGGCTCCGGCCGAGAAGGACAATGAAAAGTACCAGCCTGGGTACGAGGATGGTTCTGGTAAGCCGGGCGAGGATGTGACGGTTCCGGCTCCGACGTTTACGGATAAGGACGGCAAGGAGACCACTGCTCCGGATGGCACGAAGTTCACTCCGGGGGAGGGTGCTCCGGATGGTGTGACCGTTGATGAGAACACTGGTGAGATCACCGTGAAGGTGCCGCAGGACGCGAAGCCGGGTGACAAGATCACGGTTCCGGTGGATGTGACCTACCCGGATGGCACGAAGGACACTGTTGATGTCACCGTCACCGTCGACGAGCCGGCAAAGACCCCGGATTGGAACGACGAAACCACTACTCCGGGTGAGCCGGTCGAGATCGAGAAGGATCCGAACTCCGGTGATTTCACGCCGGGTTCGACGGTTGAGGTCACTGATGGCCCGGGCACCGCTGAGATTGATGACAACGGTAAGATCACGGTGACTCCGTCTGATGAGGCGAAGCCGGGCGACAAGATTGTCGTTGATGTGAAGGATCCGGAGGGCAAGGTCATCGACACCGTCACGGTGACGGTCACCGATCCGGATGCCACCCAGGCCGAGACCTTCGACCCGAACTACGAGGAGCTCACCCAGGTAACGGTCGACGGTGACAAGGCAACCAACAACCCGTTCGGCGGGGAAGATGCGCCGCTGAAGAACATCGATTCCAAGGCATCGGACGGCTCCCAGGATTGGGAGTTCCAGATGCAGGAAAACGGTGTCATCGTGGCCACCGCACCGACGATGGCTGAGGTTGGCGAGGCTGTCGGCGAGCAGCTGCCCACCATTGACAAGAGCTGGGAGAAGTTCGTTGAGACCTTCACCCCGTACGCTCGCCCGACCGTGACGGTGGACTTCACCTACGAGGATGACTCGAAGGACGAAGGCGTCGACGCGAACTTCGACCTGCTTGGCAAGGACGATAAGTCCCTGCTGGATCCGAATGGCGACTTCGACGGCGACGGCCACACCAACAAGGACGAGATCGAGAAGGGCACCAACCCGGCTGACAAGGACTCCAAGCCTTCTGAGGGCGACGATGTCAAGGACACCACTCCGCCGACCGTGAACCCGATCAAGCCGGGTGATAAGACCATCTCCGGTACGGGTGATCGTCCGAATGAGGACATCATCGTTGAGCTGCCGGGTGGCAAGAAGGTCGAGACCAAGACCGACAAGGACGGCAAGTGGACCATTGATGTTCCGGCTGGTGTTGAGCTCAAGCCGGGCGACAAGGTGATCGTTTCCGACGGTGCTGGTAACAAGACCCCGGCTCAGGTTGGTATTGACACCGGTAAGTGTGTTGCTACGTCCCTCGGGTTTGGTCTGCCGCTGCTGGCGTTGATCCCGCTGGGTCTGGCGTCGCAGATGGAGATTCCGGGTCTGTCCAACGTTGTGGCTGACGCGAACGCTCAGCTGCAGGCTGCGAACACCCGCATCCAGCAGCAGCTGGGTCTGTTCAACCCGGAGATTGCCGCGCAGGTTGATGCGGCGAACCGTCAGCTGGCGCAGTTCGGCACTGACATCGGCACCGTTGCCGGTGGTCTGGCGCTGATCGCGGCCGGCATCCTGGCTGGCACCCTGATCTATGACAACTGCTCCCCGAATGGTGGCGGCAGCTCTGTGAAGGATCTGGAGCTGAAGGGTTCTTCCGGTAAGACCTACGCTGGTTCTTCGAAGAAGGAGGACAAGGCTGGCGAGAAGGCTGCTGACAAGAAGTAGTAGTTTCGCGTAGCCCGGCTAAGTAGCCCCTGTTCTCCCTTTATGGGAGGGCAGGGGCTACTGCTTTATGTGACGCCTGGTACCGATGTCGACGGCCCGATCACGGTCACCGACCCGAACCTGCCCAACGGCGCAGTCGAGGCCGAGGTGCCGGTGGACGGCCACGAGAAGAACCGTGACGACAACGATTCCGACACCGCGTCCGTGACCACCCCGGACGTCCCGGCGGACGGCAACGCGCACGTTGTCGGCCGCGTGGACAACCCGGACAAGGACGGCGGCTACACCGGCAAGCTCGTGGACCGCTCTGGCAAGGAGATCGAGGGCGGCGTCGTCGAGATTGACCCGGAGACCGGCGAGATCAAGGTGACCGTGCCGGCCGGCACCGACCCGCGCGAGGCCTTCGTGGCCGTGCGCGACAAGGACGGCAAACGCGTCACCGACAAGGACGGCTACGACCTGCGCGTCAACATCGTCGCCCCGAACTACGGCGACGCCACCGCGGTGAAGCCGGGCGAGAAGGGCACGTCCAAGGATCCGTTCGCGGGCCAGGACCTCACCGCCGCAGTGGTGGGCGCCGAGGTCGAAGGCTCCAAGGGCGCGGACAACTGGAGCTTTACTATCGACGGCACCTCCGGCGTGATCACCGGCCAGGCCCCGACGAACGAGCAGCTCCAGGATTCCTTCACCGAGAAGTTCCCGAACGGCAAGACCACCTGGGACGGCTTTGTGAAGCAGTTCGACGGCATCGCCAACCCGTCCGCGACCGGCACCATCACGCTCGACGGCGTGAAGGATCCGCTGACCGGCGAGGCGAAGTTCGAGCTGGTGGGCCAGGACGGCCGCTCCATCCTGGACCCGAACGGCGACTTCGACGGCGACGGCGTGTCCAACCGCGACGAGATCGAGGGCAAGTCCGACCCGTTCGACGCGGACTCCACGCCGTCCGAGGGCCAGGATGCGCCGGAGAAGCCGGCTCCGGAGCCGGAGAAGCCGGGCCTGACCGACGACGAGCGCAAGCGCTGCATCGCCACCTCCGTCGGCTTCGGTCTGCCGCTGCTGGCGCTGATCCCGATCGGCCTGGCCACCCAGACCGCCATCCCGGGCCTGAGCCCTGTGGTGGAGCAGTACTCCGAGCAGATCCGCCTGGCTAACGCCCGGATCCAGCAGGAGCTGGGCGTGTTCAATCCGGAGATTGCGCTGCAGGTCGAGGTGATTAATAAGCAGCTGCGCCAGTTCGGCCTGGACGTGGCAACCGTGGGCGCAGGCCTCGCACTGATCGCCGCCGGCATCCTCACCGGCACGGTCATCTACGACAACTGCACCCCCGGCGGCATTGGCAGCTCCGTGCAGGACCTCGAGCTGAAGGGCTCCACCGGCAAGACCTACGCCGGTTCTTCCGAGAAGAAGTAACCGAGTAGGGCCCGGTCCCTAGCCGAGCCGAGCGCCCCCGCTTCCCGCACTGGGAGGCGGGGGCGCTTCGTCGTTGGGCCGCCGCAGTTCCTCGCCCCGATCCGTGTGATCACTTTTAATGATCGATCATTATTTGTGAAGTATGCTGCTCAATATGGATATGAGGCATCGTATTAACGAAGCTTTAGAGCGTCAGAGACTGCCGTTGAGTATTTCCAAGCTGAGAACCTTCCCCTGTGAAGGTGGCCAGTGTGGACATGCGCTCGTCGCGGTTGATACGGAAGGTGGTTCGTCGACCTTTGAATTGCCCGTATTTGTGACGACGGGCGGATTTAGTCCACGGCAGCAGCCTCGCCTGGAGCGAGACGGGTTTATGGTGCTTGCGGAGAAGATCCAGCCGTCCGTTGCAGAACGCCTAAGGCGTTCGGGAACTGCTTTCGCCGATGTCCGAGGGAATTGTTTTTTTCGGGAAGGGCAGGTGGTGATCGATGTTCGTGGGCGCACTGAAATGCCGGACCGAAAGAAGACAGCAAACCGGTCCACACGTGCGGTAAATCTGTTTGCACCCAAGCGTGCGCAGGTGGCCGCGCTCATATTGTCCTATCCGGAAGTGTTGTCGATGTCGGTGCGGGATATTGCAAAGGCATCCGGAGTCTCTTTCGGAACCACTGTCAACGCTTTGAATCTCTTTGCGGAAACTGGGTACTTGGTCGCACGCGGTTCCGAGCTTGCCCTCGCCGGTCATCGGTTCGACGCTTTTGCAGAGTCGTGGGCTGACGCATTCCCGGCCGGGTTAGGAAAGAATATCGAGATCTACCGCGGGTTCGGCGATATTCATCGTTTGAAGGAAGAGTTTGGTGGTGTCTGGGTAAGCGGCGAGGCGGCGGTGCCGGAACTGGTTCGCGGCGGAGAATCAGTGCAGCTGTACCTCGAAGACCCGGATGACGCTGCACGAATCATACGTGCATGCAGGATCCGTTCTTCCCCGGAAGGCACTATTACGCTACGACAGGCATTCTGGGATCTTGATGTAGTCCAGCAGCAAGCGTTAGTAGTGGCGCAAGAATCCGCTAGTTTAGGTGGGCGGCCTCAGGTCCCGCTTGCGCTGCTGTATGCGGATCTGTGGACAGCGGGGGATCCGCGTTTGGCTGAAATTGCTCAGGAGATTCGGCAGCGCATGAACGATCGGGGGAACTGGTGACGAAGTTTGAAGACGCAGAGTTGTGCGTCTTGTTTGAAGAACTGAACGAACATGTCGATTTAGAAGCCGTGATGCTCATTGGTGCTAAATGTCGTGACATACACCAGCTGAGGTACCGCGACACTTTGCCGGCGAGAACTACCGAGGATGTGGATCTCGCTCTCGCCGTAGATGGATGGAAGCCGTTTGAAACATTGCGGGAACTCTTTCCGTCTAAGTCGAATGCCTGGCAGAAGCTCACCATTGGTTCTCTTCCAGTTGATGTTGTTCCCTTTGGGACTGTAGAACGCCCGCCAGGGACGGTTGCGTCGGGGAAAGGATGGGAGATGAACGTTGCCGGATTCCAAGAGGTTTTTGACGCTCGGGAGTTCTTTTCTCTTTCCAACGGTATGAAGATTGGTATTCCGACCGTGCCTGGGTTTGCCGCGTTGAAGCTTCACGCCTGGTTGGACAGGCATTCAGGTGGGGTCTTCAAAGATGCGACTGACTTAGCTTTAGTGCTTGCTTGGTATGAAGCTGAGGATGAATTTCTCTGGGACAATTTCGACGAGGTAGAAGATGAAGATCTAATCGGCGAAACGGACCGAATGGCGGCAGCTGTACTGGGGCGCAAGGTCCGACAGCTGCTCGGTCCATCCGCTGCGGCGTTTTTGGCAGATCGGTTTGAGGAAGAGACGAATAGCGAGCTGGATAGATTCGCAGAAAACTTGACGGTGCAGGGCGAGCGCCCCCTCCCGTTCCGCCGGCGTCGACAGCAGGTGTCTGACCTTGTGGGAGCGTTGACGCCGGCTCAGGACTAGAGGGGTATTTACCCAGCTCACGCGTTTGCGTACCAGCCTGCATCCATAACTGTGGGATAATTCGTTCCCATGACTGTTCCGCACTCTGCAGAGCACCCCACCGACCACTCCGCCGACGACACGGGTGCTATCCCCACCGTCCCCGCCGCGCCCGCTACCAGCGAGGAACCGGCGGAGATGCCGCGCCGGGCACTGATCCTGGGCGAGTCCGCGATGGCGCTGGACCTGGAGCAGGCCTACAAGCGCATGGGCTTTGACACCCGCATCGGCGCCGCGAGTATTGCGGAGGCGTTCTACCCGGGCATCATCGTCACCTCGGGCGATGCGGAGGACACGATCGAGACGGTCGAGGAGGTCTCGCAACGTGTCGGGGCGGTGGTGGCGCCGTCGGTGGAGGCGTGCCGCCACACCGCGGACCGCATGGCGGTGCGCAAGCAGGCCAACGAGGAGCTGGGTCTTCCCACCCTGGACTACGAGTTCTCCGCGACTCCGCAGGAGATGCACGACGCGGTGGAGCGCATTGGCTACCCGTGCGTGGTCAAGGCGCCGACCAGCAAGGACGGCGAGGGTTTCAGCTTCGTGCACAGCGACGCGGACCTCGCGGACGCGTGGCGCGCCGCCGACCGAGGCCTGGGGCAGGGCGCGGTGGTGGAGCGCTTCATCGACTTCGATTTCGAGGTCACCATTCTTGCGGCCCGCTCGATTGACCCGAGCACGGGCGAGTTGGCCACGTGGTTCTGCGAGCCGATTGGCACCCGCCACAGGGAAGGCCGGCTCGTCGAAAGTTGGCAGCCCGCGCCGCTGCCTGAGGCGGCGATGGATAACGCCCGCTCGATCGCGGCGCGCATCACCGGCGCGCTGGCCAGCTGCGGCATCTTCTCGGTGGAGATGTTCGTCTCGGGCGACGACGTGTACTTCTCCCAGGTCACACCGCGCCCGAGCCGCGACGGCCTGGTCACATTTGTTACCCAGCGCATCAACCAGTTCGACCTGCAGGCACACGCCACGCAGCGGCTGCCCATTGATTCGACGCTGATCAGCCCGGGCGCGGTGCGCTTCTTGGAGGGCCACCCGTCGCAGGCCGCGCTCGCTGCGGCCATGGCGGTCGAGGAGGTCACGGTGCGAATGCTTGGCGACGGCACCCTGGTCCTCGCCACGGCCGATTCCGCCGCGGAGGCCCGCCAGCGCACCGATGAGGCCGTCCGGGAGATCTACAACGTCGACGGCAAACCCGGCGAGAATTAGATCACACCATTCAGTTCGTCTTGGCGGGGGTCGCACCGGTAAACTGTTGCATGTTTGCCCACGACGAAAGGTGAAGCCATGTCTCAACGCCAATCATTGCTGGTAACCCTCGCAAACCGCACCTTCGACGGACTGGATCTGCAGCAGCTTGCCAGCCGTTTGGAGCTGCCCCTGGTGCGACTTTCGGGTGACAGCGTGGCAGAAATCTTCAACTCCGAGCAGATCAGCGAGGAGCCGGCCCTGTACGCGGGCACCGGCGACTACAACTTCGACGCTCAGCTCGCCGCAGCCCTCGGCGCCCCGGTGCTGCTCGCCGCAGGCGACGAAACGGCGGCTAAGCTCGCGCAGGCGCGCATTGGGGAGTTGGGGGCGACCGTGGCGTCGACAAGCAATGGCGATTTTGACAACGTCGAGGTCGTCGGCGCCCGCCAGGTGATGAGCCCCGTGGTGTTCGAGCGCCAGCTGGTCGAGCAGGCCAAGGCTAACCGCAAGCACGTGGTGCTGCCGGAGGGCGAGGACGACCGCATCCTGCAGGCCGCCGACCAGCTGCTCAAGCAGGGCGTGGCCGAGCTGACCATCCTCGGCGACGTGGACGACATGAACCGCCGCGCCGCCGACTTGGGCCTGGACCTGTCCGGCGCGCACCTGGTCAACCACCTCGAATCTGATCTGGCCGAGGAGTTCGCCGCCGACTTCGCGGAGCTGCGCAAGAAGAAGGGCGTGACCATCGAAGAGGCGCGCGAGACCATGAAGGACGTCTCCTACTTCGGCACCATGATGGTGCACAAGGGGCTTGCCGACGGCATGGTCTCCGGCGCCGCGCACACCACCGCGCACACGATTAAGCCGTCCTTCCAGATCATCAAGACCGCCCCGGGCGCGTCCGTGGTGTCCTCGATCTTCCTCATGGTCATGCAGGACCGCCTGTGGGCGTTCGGCGACTGCGCGGTGAACCCGAACCCGACCGCGGAGCAGATCGGCGAGATCGCCGCCGTGTCGGCGCAGACCGCCGCGCAGTTCGGCATCGACCCGAAGGTGGCCATCCTGTCCTACTCCACCGGCACCTCCGGCTCCGGCCCGGACGTGGACCGCGCCGTGGAGGCAACCGCGAAGGCCAAGGAGCTCGCGCCGGATGTGGCCATCGACGGCCCGCTGCAGTTCGACGCCGCCTGCGACCCGGGCGTCGGTAAGAAGAAGGCCCCGGATTCCCCGGTCGCCGGCCAGGCCAACGTGTTCATCTTCCCCGACCTGGAGGCGGGCAACGCGGGCTACAAGATCGCCCAGCGCACCGGCGGCGCGCTCGCTGTCGGCCCGGTGCTGCAGGGCCTGAACAAGCCGGTCAACGACCTGTCCCGCGGCGCGACCGTGCCGGACATCGTCAACACCGTGGCTATCACGGCGATTCAGGCGGGGGCGAAGTAAATGTCCTACGTACTCGTTATTAACTCCGGTTCTTCCTCCATCAAGTTCCAGATCGTCGACCCGACCTCGGACGCGTCCGCGGACCCGTTCGTCTCCGGCCTGGTTGAGCAGATCGGCGAGCCGCAGGGCCGCATCACCATCAAGTACGACGGCCAGAAGTTCGTCGTGCAAAAGGCCGTGCCCACCCATGCCGACGGCCTGCAGGAAACCTTCAAGCTTCTCGACGCCAAAGGCATCGGCCCGACGCAACTCGACATCGTCGCCGCGGGCCACCGCGTCGTGCACGGCGGCATGGTCTTCTCCGAGCCGGAGCTGATCCTGGATCCGGTGGTGGACATGATCCGCGACCTGATCCCGCTGGCGCCGCTGCACAACCCGGCCAACATCGACGGCATCGAGGTCGCCCGCGCCCTGCTGCCGGACATCCCGCACGTCGCGGTGTTCGACACCGGCTTCTTCCGCGACCTGCCGCCGGCCGCCGCCCTGTACGCGATTAACGCCGAGGTGGCGGAGCAGAACCTGATCCGCCGCTACGGCTTCCACGGCACTTCCCACGAGTTCGTCTCCTCCCAGGTGCCGGAGCTGATCGGCCGCGACCCGAACCACACCCGCCAGATCGTGCTGCACCTGGGCAACGGCGCCTCCGCGTCGGCCGTGGCCAACGGGCACCCGATTGACACCTCGATGGGCCTGACCCCGCTGGCCGGCCTGGCCATGGGCACCCGCTCCGGCGACATCGACCCCGGCATCATCTTCCACCTGGTGCGCCAGGGCGGCATGTCCATCGACGAGATTGACAACCTGCTCAACCGCCAGTCCGGCGTGAAGGGCCTGTCCGGCGTCAACGACTTCCGCGAGCTGCGCGCCATGATCGAGGAAGAAAACGAAAACGCCTGGCTGGCCTACATGGTCTACCTGAACCAGCTGCGCCGCTTCATCGGTTCCTACATGATCGCCCTGGGGCGCGTGGACGCCATCACGTTCACCGCCGGCGTCGGCGAGAACGACCAGCACGTGCGCATGGACGCCCTGGATAACCTGAAGATGTACGGCATCGAAGTCGACCCGGAGAAGAACGCCCTGCCCAACGACGGCCCGCGCATCATCTCCACCGACGACTCCAAGGTGAAGGTCCTCGTCGTGCCCACCAACGAGGAGCTCGCCATCGCGCAGAAGGCCGCCGCCGTGGCCGCCCGCGTGGGGTAGTCCGGCTTAGTTCTTTCGAGGGTGTTTCCTGGGTGGTTTCAGCCCCGGTGCCAGGTCGCGAGACCTGGTTCCGGGGCTTTCTGCTGCTTGTTGCGTGATCGTCTAGCAGCGCGCGGCGGGTGCTAGACGGTCAGCCTGTTACTGAAACTTAATGCCATCATCACCTTGGAAAACGCAGAGCCGCTTTGCGGATCGTCTAGCAGGTCGTGCGGTGCTGCTAGACGATCAGCGATCTGGGTGTTGGTGGTGCCGGTTGCCCAGAAATTGCAACTAGCAGATCAAGCGTCCAAGTTTGTGTTGCTCCAGGTGATATTGAAAAGCGGGTTCGGTAGTGGGTTGATCTACTAGTGCCTGCATTGACCGTGTCCCGCTCAAACATATGATGATTCCGGGCGTTGTGATGGATTGCACAAAACTTTCGGGGTCTCGGGCGTGGCAGGGCAGAGGGTTGCGCTGACCTCTGTCGGAGTGCCTTGCGGGCCTACAATCCATAATTGTGTTGTCTTCATGGGTTTGCGGGCTATAGATTTACGGGTGCAGAAAACCGTATTGTTGGCTGTTGATTGAGTCGGCAATAGATGAAAGCTTCAGAAAAGGGGTCTTGCAATGACTACAAAGCATGACCGCGCATTTGCGCGACGACGTGGGACGTCGGTAGCCGCGTGCGCGCTCGGCCTGTCGCTTGTGGTGACGGGCGTCCAGCCGGTTGCA
Source organism: Corynebacterium sp. CQ3829_602738 (assembly GCF_054478435.1). Lineage (NCBI taxonomy): Bacteria > Bacillati > Actinomycetota > Actinomycetes > Mycobacteriales > Corynebacteriaceae > Corynebacterium > Corynebacterium sp. CQ3829_602738. The sequence continues at coordinate 2,152,737 of NZ_CM137003.1, read as the reverse complement.
GCCCCGCAGACCGCGTCGCAGGCGTCGGCGCAGCTTTTAAAGCGGACCGACGCACAAAAGTCGTTTGTGAAGTACCCGGACTCCACCACGGTGAAATACGGTGAAGAGACCAAGGTCAGCCCAAACACGAATCGTTTAACCGTCTACCCGCCGACCAAGTACGCCCTCGCTGATGGTGTGAACCCAGGCTGGGGTGCAAAGATCGACTCGACAACGGGTGAAATTTCAATCACGCCAGATTCGAATGCTGAGCTCCCAGAGACCGACACGATCAATGTGGAGTTCACTTTCCAGGACAAATCCACCAAGTTTGTTGAGGCCTCGATTAGCTTGCAGCCCGACCCGGTGTACGTCGACCAGAGCGACAAGGTGTTCTGGACTGGAAAGCAAATCAACACTATCGACATTCGTGTGAATAAGGCGCCTGGAAAGTCGGGGCTGACTATCGATGAGTCGACCCTGCCGGCAGGCATCACCGCCACGCAGCGCAACTTCGGCAACATCAAGCACATTTTCCTGAAGGGGGCCCCGACAAAAACCGGCACCTTTGACGTGAAAACCCAGTTGGTACAGGATGGCAACGTCATACAAGGCGCCAACGGCCCACTTGAGCAGACCTTCACCATCACTGTCAACGATTCCGCTGGCCTGCCCGCTCCGGTCGAAGAAGACTTTGTTGCGGATCCGAAACCGGTTGAGGCTGGCCAGCTCGTTGACATCACCATCCCGACGGAGAATGTTTCCTCTGTTGAGGTGACCAACCTCCCGGACGGTGTCACCTACGATTCTGAGAACAGCAAGATCACCGGGAAGCCGACGACCCCGGGTGACTACGAGGCCGATGTCGAGATCATCACCAACGATGCCAAGGTGAAGCGCGACAAGATTGCCATCAAGGTCGCAGAGGAAGGCAGCCTATCGGCGAGCGAAGCCTCTCCCACCAACACCGAAGCCCCCGCCCCCGGGGAGACCACGTCCGAGGAACCCACCCCGGCGGAGCCGACCAACGGTGCAACGACCCCGGCTACCACCACGAAACCGTCTACGCCAGGTTCTTCTGAGCCGAGCACCTCGCAGCCGACTTCGGCAACCCCGACTTTCGGCAAGCCGACTTCCACTGCGAAGCCGACGTCGGACAACAAGCCGACTGCTGGCCAGCCGACGTCTGGCCAGGGAACGTCCGCGCAGCCCACAACGTCGGCTCCGAAGCCGACGACTCCGCCTTCGGGCAAGCCGGCTACTGGCCAGCCGACGTCGGGGCAGGGCACGCCGGCGCCGACGACCACGAAGCCGTCGACGCCGGGTTCTTCTGAGCCGAGCACCTCGCAGCCGACTTCGGCAACCCCGACTTCGGGCAAGCCGACTTCCACTGCGAAGCCGACGTCGGACAACAAGCCGACTGCTGGCCAGCCGACGTCTGGCCAGGGAACGTCCGCGCAGCCCACAACGTCGGCTCCGAAGCCGACCTCTGGCCGACTGACCACGAAGCCGGTACCGACGTCGACGACTACGAAGCCGTCGACCTCCAAGCCGACTTCGGGCCAGGGCACGTCCGCACAGCAGACTGCTGGCCAGCCGACTTCGGGCAAGCCCACCTCGGCACAACAAACCACTCCGAAGCCGACCACTTCGGCACAACAAACCACCCCGAAGCCCACCACCGCGAAGCCCGCCCCGTCGGTCGACGACTTCGCCTGGGGGAAGCTGAAAGTGCAGGCGGGCACCACGGTGGTGGCGCTGCCGTCGCGGAAGCCGTCCACGACCGTCAACGTGCGCGTCGACGGCGATGCGCCGGAGTGGCTGTCCGTGGCGTCGGATGGTCAGGTGTTGGCTGAGCCGGGCCGCGACGTCAAGCCGGGCGAGTACACGGTCGACGTGGTTTCCGGAGCGGGGGAGCGCGACATCATCACGGTCAACGTCACCGCTCCGGTGAGCGACGCCGACCGCATCAGCGGCGTGAAGTACAAGGACTCCTACGTCCAGGCGGGAAAGACGAACTCCAGCCGCCAGCCGATCGCCACCATTGACCGCGACGGCATCGAGTACAAGGGTCAGCCGCTTCCGGCCGGCACGAAGTTCTCCACCAAGAGTGCCGAGGGAACCGTCGACCCGGACACCGGCGTCGTCACTGTGAAGGCGCCGCTGCGCACCCCGGCGGGCGAGACCATCGAGGTCCCGGTCGACTTCACCTACCCGGACGGCACGACGGGCAAGGCCACCGCGGTCTTCCACGTCGACGCCGGCGCGCAGAACGAGGCGTACGCCCCCGCCTACCAGGAGGGCCTGGGCGCGCAGCCGGGCAAGACTGTTGTGGTGCCGCTTCTCGACGGCACGTTCCCCGTCAACAAGGACGGCCAGAACATCGGCCAGTACGCGCTGGCCCCGGTGTTCGACGACAAGGGCAACGAGCTCGGCGCGGACAAGGCCTACAACGGCTGGGATATCAGCATCGACCCGGACACCGGCAACATCTACGCCACCGCCCCGGAGGAGCACCCGGAGCAGATTACTGTCCCGGTGACGGTGCTGTACTCCGACGGCACGGTCTCGGACAAGGACAACGAGCCCACCGTTTTCGCCCGCATCGCGGCGCTTAAGGGGCAGTCGTTGGCGGACTCCACCGAGGCCGCGGGCTACGGCAAGCCGTTCTTCGACGCGGACGGCAACATCCGCATGTTCCCCACGGGCTCGATGCCCCCGGGTGCGACCTTCGAGCAGACCGGCCTGACGGCGCTGCCGGTGGAGGTTGATCCGGAAACGGGCGCGATCACCGTGAAGGTGTCGGAGGATGCTCCGGTTGGCGCGAACTTTGACATCCCGTTGAAGCTGACGCTTCCGGACGGCTCCGCGCAGGAGATCACGGTGCCGGTGTCCACTAAGTCGGAGGCCGCAAACCAGGTGGTGTCCTGGCGTCCGGTCAAGGTCACCGAGGCCGGCACCCCAGTCACGGTGGCGCCGAGCCAGGCCCCGGCGGGCACGACCTACGCGCTGGCCGCGTCCTTCGACGCGCAGGGCTGGCAGGTGTCTGTTGATCCGAAGACGGGCGAGATCACGGTCGCCCGCAACGGCGACGAGGACGACCCGCAGGCGGCGCTGATTCCGGTTGTGGTGACGTTCGCGGACGGTTCGCAGCGCGTCGTCGAGGTGCCGGCAACGACCGTGCGCGGCACCGCGGCGGTGGCGAATGTGGAGTACCCGCGTGTGGTCATCAACGCTGGCCAGACCGCAATTTTGCGGCCGAGCGTCGCGGGGGCGTCGTTCTCCCTGGTCAAGCCGATCCCGGGGCTGCGCACGCAGATCGATCCGGTGACGGGCGAGCTCACCGTCGTCAGCTACGACGGCACCGTCCCGGGCCCGCGCGACATTCCGGTCCAGGTCACGTTCGAGGATTCCTCGAGCACGATCACCTCGGCGCGGGTTGAGGTCCGCACCAAGTCCGGCATGAGCACGCTCGCCGAGAGCACATTGCTTGACGACGTCTCCGCTGTCGGCCGCCCCGACTTCACCACACGAGTCACGCTGCCGGTGCCCAAGAAGGCCGCGGACTATCCGTTCAGCTTGGGCGAGTTCGACGCGGAGGGCTGGGAGGTCTCGTTGGACCGTGCCCGCGGCGTGCTCGAGTTCCGCGTCCCGGCCGACGCCGCCGGCCAGGTCAAGCAGATCCCGGTGAACGTGCGCTTCGCCGACGGCTCCACGGGCCAGTTCAATGTGACGGTGGAAGTGGATGGCGTTGCGGCCGGAGGGTCGTCGCAAAGCAATGGCTCCTCGAAGCCCTCGCCGTGGGTGTGGGCGCTGGCGGTGCTCGGTTTGTTGGGTACAGCTGGCAAGGTTCTGTACGATAATTGCGATGAATTTCAACACTTTTTAGAGCAGTGGGTGTAGGGACACATGATGCACACAGGTAAAAGAGCAATCGCGGCTGTTGTCGCGCTAGGCCTCACCGCCGGCGTCACGCTGCCGGTCCAGGCCGATGCGGCCGTGGATCTGTCCAAGAGCTACCAGGTCGGCGTCACCACCGGCGCCGCCGAGGGCTTCCAGAACGTGGACGTGAACAAGGGCCGAGTGTCCTGGCTGATGTACAACAGCCTCACCTACGGCCTGATGCCCACCGCTTTCTACTTGGACGCCTACGCGGACGGCCAGAAGGTCGAGTTCGCGGGCGAGAAGACCAAGGTGGAGCCCGCCTCCAACAGTGAGGGCGACGTGGTCACCCTCACCCACACCGACCCGAACCTCGGCGTGGAGCTCGTGCGCACCTTCACCGTCACCCCCGCAAACGTGGACGTGCGGGTGGAACTGAAAAGCGACAGCAAGCGGGACCTGAAGCTGGTGCTCACGGACGGGCTGATGTCCTACGACTACCCGTTCAGCTCCGAGGAAGCGGGCCCGAACGAGTACACCATCGACGTGGGCAGCCGCTACAAGCTGAACACCAAGTTCGAGGGCGCCGACACCACCGGCACCGGTGAAAGCCAGCAGGCCGCAGAAGCCGGCAGGAACGACGGCGACCGCTACTACGCGGGCGTGTGGCAGCGCCACGACAATAGGCTCAGCGCACGCATGACCATCGCCGGCGACGCCAACGAAGCGCTGAAGGACTCCGACGGCGACGGCCTCCCCGACGACTGGGAGATCAACGGCTACACCGACGCCGACGGCAACGAGTTCCCGCTGCACCGCTGGGGTGCAGACCCCAACAAGCCGGACCTGTTCCTGCAGCTGAACTGGATGCAGTCCGAGTGGGAGACCAAGGGCTGCTCCGAGAAGCGCGAATACGCGGCAACGGAGAAGGACTTCGGCGAGTTCCTGGAGTGCGCCGACGCGAACGTGAACGTCTACCGCCCGTCGCGCAAGATCCTCAACGACCTGGTGGACCTGTTCGACCGCCGCGGCTACAACTTGCACATCGACGCCGGCGACTACTACAGCAACATCCCGGGCATCACGCCGCAGGGCGGCGACACGATCCCGTACGCGCCGATCTACTTCAAGGACGGCAACGGCCGCGCAGAGGTGCCCGGTGTGCGCCTGGTCAAGGACCGCAAGAACCTGCTCGGGGCACGCCAGTCCGTCTTCCGCGTGGGCATCATCGGCGACCAGCAGGAGGCGGGCAACCTGTCCTCCGGCAACGGCCTGATCTCCGACGGCGCGTTCTACGTGGCCAAGAACTACCTGATGACGTCCCAGGAGCAGATGCGCAACACCATCCTCCACGAATTCGGCCACAACCTGGGCCTGACCCACTCTGGCGCGTCCAACGTGGACAAGCCGAACAGCTCCTACGTGCCCAAGTACAAGTCCGTGATGAACTACCTGTACCAGTTCAGCCACTTCGACTACTCGGACAAGAACTCCACAGACAACGACAACACCAGCATTCCGCAGGCCTGTTACGACGGCACCGCCAAGTGCTTCACCGGCAGCTACGACATCGCACCGGACTGGCAGAACCTGGACATCGTCAACGGCGAGATCGCCAAGGCCACCGGCTCCACCGGCGTGTCCGAGGACCCGTCCGAGTCCGGACACAGCCACCCGCAAGTGGATGAGCTCGTGCTCATGGCTGCGGAGGAGAACAACGGCAAGGCCGGCATCCGCGTGCTGGGCGAGCGCGACGGCGTGAAGAACGTCATTATCGCCAACCGTTCCGACTCCAAGGTGCACCTGGAGCTGTCCAACCTGGGCCTTGACCTGCACGAGTTCACCCTCCAGGTGGACTACCCGGGCGGCAAGTTCCGCAAGACCTACCCGGTGGAAGGCGTGCTCAAGGAGCACGGCAAGTACAACGTCGAGGTGCCGATTGCCAACACCGCCGGCTACAAGGATTCCTCCATGCCGGTGAAGTTCCGCGTCTTCAACGCCGACGGCCGCCTGGTAGCCGAGGAGACCAACGAGTTCTCCGTGCTCAACTACACCACCGAGCAGATGGACCAGCTGGTCAAGGACCTGGAGAAGAAGAACTCCAAGCACCTCCAGGCCGCGCGCGACACCGTGGGCAAAAAGGACCCGGCGAAGCCGACCCTGGCCAAACCGGCACCGGTGCCCACCAAGAACAACCAGCCTGTGCGGACTGGCAATCGACGCCCGGCCGTGACCGAGCTCAACGGCGCGACCCAGCCTGCTCCGGCGCCGAAGCCGGGCACGAACCCGACGCAGAACCCGAGCCGGAACGAGCCGGCCCCGAACAACCAGACCGGAGAGACCGGTAAGGGCGGCAAGGAGTCCGGCGGCAGCACCGGCGCGATAGTGGGCATCATCATCGCGATCCTGGCGGTTGTCGGCCTCGGCGGCGCCGCAGCCGCGATGGGCGGCTTCATCTAAGCACCCCCGCCGAAACGGCCGCCGTAATCCTGACAGATTACGGCGGCCGTTTGCGATGACCAGGGACGATAAGGCCCGCCTGACAGATTCCGCCGCGATGCGTCGGCGGGCCGCCGCCCCGCTCGGTCTCCGCCGCCCAAACCCCCGAACCCAAACCCCTAGAACCAGGTGGCGGGGCGGACCTTGTTGGCCAGGTCCACCAGCGCGTACCGGTGCTTCGGGTACGGCGCCACCCGGGCCTGGTCCCGCAACGTCTGGGCCAGGCCGCGGCGCAGGCCCCGGATGGTGAAGGGGTACTCGAACAGCGCCACGTTGGTGGAGGCCTGGTGGGCGCGCAGGTACGTCAGGCCGGCCTCGATGACGGCGACCTTGATCTGCAAGAAGCGCGGCTCGGTGGAGGGGATCTGCTCGAGGCGGCGGGCGGCGAGCCGGATGTGGTCTTCGGTGGCGCCCTCGGCAACCAGGCACAAAATGGCGGTCAGCTGCGCCATCCGGTAGTGGCGCGACGCGTTGGGCACCTTGTCCAGGGCCTTGATCGCCAACTCCACTTCGCCTTCGCACATGAGCATCCGAGCCAGGCCGAACGCGGAGGAGACGGTGGTGGGGTTGGTCATCCACACCAGGGCGTAGAGGCGGGTGGCGTGGAAGCGCAGGCCTTCGGGGGCGGTCACGGTCAGCGACCACGTGTTGTCTGTGGCTCCGTCGGCGGCCATGCGCTCGAACACGGCGTCCGGCACGTCGCGGAGGTGGTGGGTGAGGCCGGCGGCGGCGGGCGAGAGCTCGTCGTGAAGCAGTGCGCTCGATTGATACCCGCCCTCCTGCAGGATGAGCTCGCTGACTGCGGCGAGCGCGAGTTTGGGTGCGGCCTCGCCGGGCAGCTGGTTGAGCACCTGGGAAAACGAACCCTTCGCGGAGGCGAAGTCGCCCAGGAGCGTCTCCACGACGCCCGCGTACCAGGAGTAGCGCCAGTTGTCGCCGAAGCGCTCCGAAAGCGAGCGCAGCCAGGCGCGCGCCTGGGTGGTCAGGCCGAGGTCGATCATGGTGCGCACGACGCCGAAGGGGATTTCGATGGAGTGCTCGTACTGCGGGGTGGTCATGGCCTGGCGCAGCGTCTCCAGCGTTTCGCGTGGTTCGGCATACGAGGAGCCCTGGAGCATGGCGGCGCCGACATCGTCGCGGTTGACCAGCGGCGACGGTAGCGCGGCGACGACCTCTTGCGGGGTGATGTCCACGCTGCGGGCGATGCCGTCGATGAGCTGGTCGGTGCGGAACACCAGGTGTTTGGTGCCGAACGTCGTACGCTGAGGGGAGAACAGGGAGTGCTGCGCGGGGTAGGTGCGCCCGTCGCGCACGGCGACGATCTCGCGCAGCACGCCGAGCATCTGCGCCTCCAGCTCGGTGAGGCTGGTGAAGCGCTGCGCGGGGTCCTCGTTGCAGCAGCGCGTGATCAGCCGGTACAGGGAGGTGTACTGGCGGAACAGCGGCTCGTCGGCGGGGGAGGGGATGCCTAGGTCGTACACGCCGTCGGTTTGCGGCAGGTCCACCACCAGCGACGCCAAGGTGCGGCCCACGGTGTACACGTCGGAGGCGACGGACGGCCCTTCGGTGGCCACCTCCGGCGCCTGGAACCCCTTCGTGCCGTAGATGAACCCGAAGGCGCCGATGCCGGAGACCGCGCCCATGTCAATCAGCTTGACTTGGTCTTCGGTGACGATGATGTTGTCGGGCTTCAGGTCGTTGTACACCACCCCGCGCGAGTGCAGGTAGTCCAGCGCCGGCAGGACTTCGAGCATGTAGGCGATGGCGATGTCGGGTTGGAGCACTTTGCTTGTCGACGCATTCCGCCATGCCCGTAAACTCGGCCCGCCCACGTACTCCATGACGGTGAACCCGCCGGGCACGCGCGGGTCGTCGATGAAGTTGTAGATCTGCACGATGCCGGGATGGGTCATCTCCGCCAGGAACTCGCGCTCGGCAGCGGCGGCGGCCGCCTCGTCCGGGTTGTCCGTGGAGTGCAGGCCCTTGAGCACCACCACGCGGCCCGCCACGTGGTGGTCCTGGGCCAGGTAGATCCAGCCCATGCCGCCGTGGGCGATCACGCCCATGATCTCGTACTGGCTGGCCACCACGTCGCCCGGGTTGAGCACCGGCGGGGCGATGCCCTTTTTCACCACGGCCGGCTCCGGGTCGATCAGCGCTTCCTTCGGCTCGGTGGGCTCCACCCAGGGCAGCTCCACCATGCCGTCGGCGACCACGCGGGTGGCGCGCCGGGTGCCGCGGCGCTCGCGGAACGTGTCCAGGGCGAGCCGGCGCGAGCGCTGCGAGGGGTCCTCGCGGTTGCCGCCCTTGCGCAGCTTGTCCAAGTCTTTGAGCAGGCCGGCCATCTCGCCCATGGCGGAGTAGTCCGTCTCGCCGTCGGAGTCCCAGCCGTCCTCGTCATCGTCGTCGGCGAAGGGGTCGAACGCGACGGCCTCGGTGCCCGGCTCGGCGTCGTCCTCATCCGCGAACGGGTCGAATGGGACCGCCTCGGTGCGCTGCTCCAGCGGGTCCTGCGAATCCTGCTCAGTGCTCACTGCTCCTCCTTCCGGTACATCAGCGGCGGCGGGGAGGACTCCGCGATGGAGCCCCCGAGCCAGGTGGAGTAGAGCTCGTACCACGTGCCGTCGTTACGCATCCGCTCCAGCGTCGAATTGACCTGCCGCACCAGGTCCGTCTGGCCCTTCGGGATGCCCACGCCGTAGTACTGCGTCGCCAGCGTGCCCGGCAGGATCGTCGCGTACGGGTCCTGCGCGGACAGGCCCGCCAGGATGGAATCGTCCGCCACGATCGCGTCCGCCTGGAACTGCTGAGTGGCCATCAAGCAGTCGGACCAGGAGCGGGTGCGCAAAATATTCGAGTGCGGGGTGAACGTGCGCGCGATCTGGGTCAGGTTCGTGCCGTCGACGATGCACACCGTTTTGCCGCCCAGCTGGTTGATGTCGTCCACTCCCCGGTCCCGCGGCACCAGAACCTGCACGCCAGAGGTCAGATACGGGGTGGAAAAATCGATCGACTTCGCGCGCTCCGGCGTGATGGACATGGTGCGGATGACGATGTCCACCTCGCCGTTGTTCAGCGCCTCGGCGCGCGAAGCCGAGTCCACAAACCGCAGGTCCAGGCGGTTGATCCCGGTGTGCTCCTCGTCGAAAATGTCTTCCGCGATCGCCCGGGCGAGGTCCACCTCCAGCCCGCGCAGCTCACCGCTTGCGGTGTCCCGGAACGCCAGCAGGTACAGGGACTGGTCGATGCCCACCACTAGCCGGCCGCGGCGCTTGATCCGGTCCAGGTTCGGGGTGGCGTCCTCGGCGTTGCGCGGATTGAGCGAGCCCTCCCAGTCCAGCTTCGCCGGCACGTACGGCTCCGCCGGCACCCCTTGCGCGTCCTCGAGGGCCGCGCCGGGCGGCAGCGGCAACAGCTCGCGGGTAGTGGAGGTTTCCTGCTCCGGGACGATGGTGGCGCGCACCGGGGTCGGCTCGTCCGAGCACCCCGAAAGCCCCAGCGCCAGCACCGCCGCGCACGCGGTCCATGTCCTTCTCACAGGTACTCACCCAGCCTTCTGCGGATGCCCAGCCACGTGCAGACCACGGCCAAAACGGACAGCAGCGCCACCACCGCGGAGACCTGCCGCGTCGCGTCCAGCGAGGCGTCGATGTACGCCTGCGTGCCCTCCCTCGACGACGCGATGAGCTTGGACAGCGTCGCGTCCAGTTCCCTGAACGGCGCCTCGCCCGCCCCGCCGCCTGAGGCCAGCAGCGCCGCCGCCTGCTCGTAGCTGCCCGTGTTCAGCGCGCCGACGAGTTCGTTGTGCTCGTAGGCCCAGGTGCGCAGGGCGTCGCGTGCGTCGTCGATAAGCTGCTGCTCCCCGCCGTACTCCTCTGCGGTCTCGAGCGCCGCGCTTACCGACGCATACGTGCCGTCGAACGCCCGCGACGAATGCACCACGGACTGGCGGCGCAGCAGCGCGAACGTCTCGTCCGTGCGCGTCTCCAGCGCGTCGAAGCGGGCGGCGGTGAGCTCCTCCCAGGGCTTCGCAGCCCGCTCGTACTCCACCGAACCGTTGCGCCAGGACTGGTAGTTGGACACGCCCGCCCAGCTCAGCGCCACCACCACCGCGAGGGTGCCAGCGAGGAAACCCTTGTTCAGGCGGCGGCGGAACACCCGCCACAGCCACCACTGGGCGAGCACGAGGAACCCGAGTGCCGCCGCCAGACCGGACAGCGGCACCCACTGCGGCTCGGATAAGCGTCGCATTTCCTTGGCCACGTCTTCACGGGTCAGCGCGTTGATCTCGGAGGCGGACACCAGCAAACGGGTGCGCATGATGCTGGATGCCTCGGACATGTACGCCACGCCCACCGGGTTGCCCATGCGCTGGTTCACGCGTGCTCGCTCGTTCAGGCCGGCGTAGACCGGCAGGTCCCGCTGGATGTCGCTGACCAGCTGCTCGATGCGCTCGCTGGTGGCGGTGTTGGCCTCCACCGCGCCCTTGTAAATCTCGCCGGCGGAGCTGACCGCCGTGTCGAGCGCTGCGGAGTAGGCCTGCACGTCCTCGTGCGACAGCGGCCCGGGCTGGACAAATCCGCCCGCCGCGATGGTGTCCGCGCGCAGCAGCGAGGTGGACAGCAGGTGCGCCGCCGCGCTCATCGGCTCCGTCGCCTCGCGCACGGTGTCCAGCGCCTGGTTGCGGCCGGCCATGGACTGGCTCATGGACAGCCCCGCCGCCAGCAGCATGGCGGTCAGCAGCACCATCACCACGATGAGCTTGCCGGGGGTGGTCCGCGCGAACGCGTGGCCGCGCCGGCCCATGCGAACGGGACCGGCCAGCGGGCCGTGGAGGACGCCGTGCAGGCGCGGATGCGCAGGGCGCGCTTCAAGCTCGTCGAGCCACGCGTCGTCGCTCGGCCTGCTTTGCGTCACCATTCCGCAATAATAACTGTTCGCGCCTACAGTGGGGGCCATGCTTGGCGACGGAAACGGCTGGGTCACCACACCCGACGGCACAAAACTTTGGGGGCGCTTCGGCGCCGCCGGCCTCTTCCTCGTCGCCGGTAGCGGAGCGGACGCGAAAGTGCTGCTGCAGCACCGCGCCGACTGGACCGCGCAGGGCGGCACCTGGGGCATCCCCGGCGGCGCCCGCGACAGCCACGAAACCCCAGCGCAGGCGGCGGTGCGCGAGTCCGTGGAGGAGTGCGCCATCGACCCGCAGCTCATCGACGTGGTCGAAGAGCTGGTCACCACGGACCTGCCGGAGTGGAGCTACACCACCGTCATCGCGCTGTGCGACGCACCGCTTGCCGTGACCGCCAACGAAGAGTCGGAGGAACTGCGCTGGGTCCCCCTGGCGGAGGTTTCGGGGTTTGAGCTGCACCCGGGCTTTGCGGCGTCGCTAAGCAATGTGCTCGCTAAAGCCATGGTGCATACTGAACCGCATGATTGAAGTGCAAGGCCTGACCAAACGGTACGGCGCCGTCCAAGCGGTTGACGACCTCACGTTCACCGTCAAACCCGGCGTCGTCACCGGCTTCCTCGGCCCCAACGGCGCAGGGAAATCCACCACCATGCGCATGATTCTGGGGCTGGACCGCCCAACATCCGGCACCGCGCACATCAACGGCGTGCCCTACCGCTCGCTGCAAAATCCGTCGCGCACAGTGGGCGCGCTTCTCGACGCCAAAGGTGTCCACCCCAACCGCTCCGCCCGCGCCAGCCTGCTCTGGCAAGCGCAAGCCGCCGGGCTGCCGCGCACCCGCGTCGACGAGGTGCTCGAGCTGGTGGGGTTGACGGATGTGGCCGGCAAGAACGTCGGCGGATTCTCCCTGGGCATGGGGCAGCGCCTCGGCATCGCGGCGGCGCTGCTCGGCGACCCGGAATACCTGATCCTGGACGAGCCCGTCAACGGCCTCGACCCCGCCGGCATCCGCTGGGTGCGCGAGCTGCTGCAGTCCCTCGCCGCCGAGGGGCGCACCGTGCTGGTGTCCTCCCACCTGCTCGCCGAGATGGCGCAGACCGCCGAAGACCTGATCATCATCGGCCGCGGCCGCCTGGTGGCCAACACGTCCGTGGCCGAGTTCATCCGCGAAAACTCCGGCGTGACCACCATCGTGCGCACCCCCACCGAGGACGCCGCCGCGGCGCTGGCCGCGGCGCTGCAGCACGCCGATGTGGCCATGCCGTTCAAGCGCGCGGCCGACGCCGACGGCCGCGACGTGTTCGAGATCCCGGACCGCACCTCCGACGACGTCGGCCGCGTCGCCTTCGCCGCCGGGGTGCCGCTGTCCGAGCTTGCCGAGCGCCGCGCCTCCCTCGAAGATGCCTACATGCAATCCACCGAGGGCCACGCCCAGTACGTCTCCGGAGGTACCAATGCTTAACCTGTTTCCCGCCGAGTGGACCAAACTGCGCTCCACCGCCTCCTTCTGGTGGAACTCCGCGCTGATCCTCGTCTTCGGCGCCTTCTTCGGTGCCCTGTTCGGTTTCGCCTCCAAACTCGGCGGCATGCCGTACGCCCCCCTGACCGTGGCCGCCACGATGGCGCTGATCACCGCGATCGTCGTGATCGTGCAGGCCTCCATGACCGTGACCACCGAGTACCGGTTCGGCATCCCGCCGACGAACTTCAGGGTTGCGCCGAAGCGGTGGCAGGTGGCCGTCGCAAAGCTTGTGCTCGGGGCTGTTTTGGCTGCGCTGGCGACCTTCCTGGGGCTTGCCGTCGCCTTCACCATCGGCGACCTCACCGCGCCCGTGTCCGCGCACTGGCTGACCAACACCGCCTCTCGACGCGCCCTGTGGGCCATTCCCCTCGGCATGGCCCTGATCACCCTGTTCCAGCAGGGCATCGGCTGGATCACGCGCAACACCGCCGGTGCCGTGGTCACCGGCATGGGCATGATGCTGCTGATCGAATCCATCGTCGGCTTCATCCCGCGCTACGGCGCCGACGTGGCCAAATTCCTGCCGTTTGGCAACCTCATGGCGTTCATGACCAACAGCCCCACCCAGAACTGGACGCTGCCCGTGTCGCTTCTGATCTTCGCGGTGTGGGCCGTGGCGGCGTGGATCATCGGCGTGGTGCTGCTGGAGACCCGCGACGCGTAGGGGGTTCTGCGCCTCGGGCTTGGGCTCCCGCCCCTCCACGCACTTCCGCCGCCCCTCCTCCCGTAAATGGTGAAAGGCCGATGGTGAAGATCTGCCGATCCGCGCGGATTCACCATCGGCCTTTCACCATCTGTGCAGGGTGCGTGATCCTCAGCTACGATCACCCTGGGAACAACGAACGGGGGGTTCGAAATGGATGGCGCTCGCAAAAATGAGCTGCTGGAGATGCTTGTCGACGTCCGCAGGGTCACCGCCAACGACCACACCACGCACTCCCGCATCAGAAACGGAAAGCTGCGCCAACTGACCAAATCGCTCTACGTCGAAGCGTCAGAGTGGAAAAAGCTGGAGCCGTATGAGCAGGAGTTTCTCCGGTGCTGCGCCGCATCCAGGCAAAGCACCAAGGCGGTCCTCGTGGGCTTTTCGGCTGCGCGGGTCTGCGGAGTGTGGGTGCACTACGACACCAAACCAGGCGTGCAGGTCGCGCTTCCGAGCGGAAAGCCACCGTCGGCGAAGGCGCAGAGCCCGGGCATCGAATACAAACGCATGGCCGTCCCGGATGAGGACGTGTTCGATCGCGCGGGCGTAAGGTTCACCAACGCAATCCGCACCGCCATCGACATCGCGCGAAGCTCCGGGGAACGGTCCGGAATAATCGCCTTTGAAAGCCTGCTGACGCGATGCTCAGACTCCGAGGCCGAACTCATCCGTGAGGAATGCGCCGCAATGATGCAGCGCATGAGGGGGACGAAGGGCATTGGAAAGGCGCGACATGCGCTTGCCAAAGCGACTAACCGCTCAGAGTCGACCTACGAAACGCTGCTGCGTCTCATCTTGGAAAATTACGGCATCAAGTGCCACGCCCAGGTGATCATCGGCCCGTACCGGGTGGACCTCCTCTTTGGTGATCTGATCATTGAAGTCGACGGTTGGGAGAAGACGAAGAAGAAGCCGGCAGAAGCGTACGCGAAACAGATCAACCGCGAGAACTGGCTGAAGGAGCAGGGGTTCAAGGTCATTCGCGTGACCCCTAAAGAGATCGACCGTAACGAGGTGCTTGTAGTGCGCCGCGTCCTGGACATGCTCGAAGTGGAGTCACAGACCCCGCGCCAGGTTCCGCGCCTCTACCAACCGAAGGGACCATCCCGGCAGGAGTTCTTCCCCGCAGCTTTGGCGGCAAGGCTGAGGGTCTAGCCGCAGATGGTGAAAACCAAGTGGTGAAAATCTGCCGATCTGGGACGGATTCACCATCGGCCTTTCACCATTTGCGGGGAAGAGGGGGAAGAGCGTTTGGCGGCGAAACTGGGCGGTGGGGAGGTGAGAACCCCTACTGCAGCGCGGACGTCAGCTTCATCACGTTGTCCACGTACCGCCGGTACCAGGGCCTGCGCGCCCACCGCTCCAGCGTCAGCTCGCGCGAGACGGCCTGGTAGTTCGCGCCCAGCTGCTCCAGCGCCCCAAGCAGCGCGCCGGAGGCGACGAGCAGGGAGGATTCGTAGTTCAGCGAGAACGAGCGGATGTCCATGTTGGAGGACCCGAGCACGCCGACTGCGCCCTCGCGCCCCGGATCGGCAAGCACGAACTTGGTGTGCAGCACGTACGGCGCGGGGAATTCCCAGATGCGCACACCGGCTTTCAGCAGCGCCTCGTAGTAGGCGGATTGCGCATGCTGCACCATGAACTGGTCGGCCTTTTCGCCGACGAAGAGGTCCACGCGCACGCCGCGGTAGCACGCGGAGGTGATGGCCTCCAGCAGCGATTCCTCGGGCACGAAGTACGGCGAGCACAGCGTGAGCTGCTCTTTCGCGTTGTGGACGATGGAGTTGAACATGCGCAGGTTCGGCTCGGTGAGGTATCCGGGCCCGGAGGGGACAAGCTGGAGCACATCGCCTGTCGACGGCTCCGCCACCCCCTCACCAGCCCCAGCACCGGAACCAGCCACCACGTCGAGCGTCTCGCCGGATTCGGTGTACCAGTCCACGGCGAACATGGACTCGACGGACTCCACGATCGGCCCCTCCAGCTCCACGAAAGCGTCGACCCACTGGCGCCCGGCCTTCACATGGCCGGGCATGAGGTAGCCGCGGTCGATGAGGTTGAACGAGCCGACGAACGCCACCTCAGAGTCGATGACCACCACTTTGCGGTGGTTGCGCAGGTCGGGGCGGCGCCAGCGGCCGCGCAAGGGAGCTAGGGGCAGCATCATGTGCCAGTCCACGCCGATGTCGGTAAGCCGCTTCTTCAAAGCCCGGAAGCCGGGGTATTTGGCGGAGCCGATGTGGTCGAAAAGCAGCCGCACGTGCACTCCCCGCGCGACGGCGCGCTGCAGCGCCCGGAACACCACGTCCGTTGTGTCGTCCCAGGCGACGGCATAGATTTCGATGGAGATGGTGGCGGATGCTTCGTCGATAAGCTTGGCTATCCGCAGCATCGTTTTGCGGTAGTCCGCCCACAGCGCGCGCACCTCGCCGCGGACGGCGGGGTAGCCGGTGAGTTCGCGGTTGAGGCGCACCAGCGAGGCGGTTTCGGGCGGCAGGTGGGCGATGGTGTCGTCGGGGCCCGCCCACGCGCCGTCGAGCGCGCGGCGCGCCTGGACTTGGATGCGGTGGCGGCGGCGCGAGACGAATGTGGAGCCGAACAGCAGGTACAGCGGCAGGCCCACTACCGGCAGCAGCAGGATCAAAAGCAGCCAGGCGTTGGCGGAGGAGGGTTTGCGCCCGCCGGGGACCACGCCGATCATCACGAACTTGATGGCGTAATCCACCACCATGGCGGCGAACTGCCACCAGGACAAATCCAGGCTCATCGCACCTCGTCGTAGGCCAGGCCGCGGGTGTCGTAGTCCACGATCACGGGCGCGTGGTCGGACGCGCCCTTGCCCTTGCGCTCCTCCACGTCAACGAACGCGCGTTGGACCCGGTCGAACATGGGCTTGGTGGCCAGCTGGAAGTCGATGAGCATGCCCTCGTTCTTCTGAAAGCGCATGGCTTTGTAGTCCCAGAACGTGTACTGCTGCTCGTGCGTGACCTCGTGCAGCCCGGCCTCGATCAGCATCTGGAACGCGGCTCGCTCCGGCTCCGTCACGTGGGTTTTGCCTTCGAACCAGGCGACGTCCCACACGTCCTCGTCGCGGGGTGCGACGTTGAAGTCGCCCATGTATACCTGCAGCTCGCCGGGCTGGACCTGGTCGGCAAGGGACCAGAGGAACTGCAGTTTGTAGTCGTAGTGCGGGTCGCCGATGTCGCGGCCGTTGGGCACGTACAGGCTCCACACGTCCACCCCGCCGCACACCGCACCCACCGCGCGCGCCTCCACCGACGGGTCGCCCTTTTTGGCAAACGCGGGCTGGCGGGTGAAGCTGTCGCGGACGTTGTCCAGCCCCACGCGCGAGGCGATCGCCACGCCGTTCCACTGGCTGACCCCGACGTGCGCGACCTCGTAGCCTGCGGCTTCGAAGGTGGCGTAGGGGAACTTGTCGTCCGCGGTTTTGGTTTCCTGCATCGCCAGCACGTCCACGTCCTCGCGTTCGAGGAAGGCGGCGATCCGCTCGGCGCGGGTGCGCACCGAGTTGACGTTCCATGTGGCGATTCGCATGCGGCCTAGCCTAGCGCCAGCCGCCTACGGTGGTGTTCCAGCGCCCCTTCGGGCACATTGCCTATCGACGCCACACCAAAGGCCTCCCCCGCAACCCAGACAATCTGCTCGTCCTGGAGCTCCCATGCGTGATCGAGCACCTTCAGCGCCGGTTTGCCGATCCGCTCCGGGATGACCAGCCGCACCGGAAGGTCGCGCTGGTCGTAGAAGGACCGGATGGCGTCGATAGGCAAGGGCTCGAAGCCCGCCGAGGGGCCGAGCGGGACCGCGGAGTTGGCCTCCTCGGTGTCGCCGACGCGCATGAGCCAGCCGCCGGCCCACGCGGATTCGCGCACGTCGAGGCGGTCTGCGAGGCATTTTTCCAGCCCGCGGATCTCCGAGTTGCGCACGGTACGTGGGGAGAGCTTCTTGATGATGTGCAGGTCCGTGACCTCGATCGCCTCCTTGGAGGAGGGGAAGCCGCCGACCTCCTGCGGGCGTATCACCAGCGGGTCGAGGCTGAGGACGTGCCCGATGATGTCGCTGGCGTGCTCGCCGCGGCGCTGGCGCACCACGACGCGATCGCCCACCGCGACGTCGTCTGAGCGGAAAATCCGGGACACGCCTACTTGCGGGCCCCGCGCGGGCGGATCGCGCCGGTCAGCACCAGGGCAGCGCCGATCATCAGCGAGAGCATGCCGATGGCGATCAGGGCGCGCATCGGGGTGCCGGTGTCGGCGAGGTCGTCGTCGCGCTCGTCATCGTCCTCGGTCGTGGTGGCCGACGACGTCTTCGACGTGGTGGACGAGGATGAGGTGGGTGTGGTCGAGCTGGACGTCGCCGACGTGGTGCGGTTTTCCAGCACCGTGCGGCTGCTCGACGTGGTGGTCGAGGACGCGGTGGTGGTTGCGGAGGTGTCCGTGGTGGTGGACGAGGAAGAGCTGGTCGACGAGTCCGTGGTGGTGGACGAGGTCTCCGTCGTCGTGGTGTCCGTGGTGGTGGTTTCGTCGGTGGAGGTTTCGGTGTCCTGGAGACGCTCCACGCTGTGCGTCACCTCGGGGCCGAACGCGGGGGAGGTGCTGCTTTCGGTGCTGGCCGGCGCGCTGGTGGCCGGCGTAGTGACGACAGCCGGCGACGTCGACGGGGTGGTCGGCTCCTCGACCACCGTCGGTGTGGTCGCCTCCTCCGCATCGTGCGTGCGCTCCGCGCCGGGGATGCCGAACACGATCGGGGCGTCGCCGGTTTCGGAGCGCTCGAACGCGTCAATGGCGGTGGTGCCCAAGATCCCGCCGAGGCCCTCGATGGGGGCGGGCACGACCACGGGTTCGTCGTCAGGCAAAAGCTCCGAGCGTAACTGGCGCACACCCGCGCGCTCGCGCTTCAGCGCCGCAGCCGCCTCGTCGAAGGTGGCCTTCTCGTCCTTGGTCAGGCCGTCTTCGGCGGCTTCCTCGCGCAGCTCGGCCAGCTCGTCGGAGGCCGCGATGAGCTCCTTGCGCCAGGCGATGAGCACGTCTCGCACCTCGTCGTCGGTCTCTGCGCTGTTGATGGCGGTGATGGAGGTCTCGTGGGTGGCGGAGACGTCGTCAAGCAATTGCTCGACTGGCTCCGCGGGCGTCGCCGGAGCGAGGGTGAGCGACGCGGCGGTGATGGCGGCGGGGATACGCATGGCGGATATCTTAGCGCGTTAATCGTCGTGGCCGAACGGATCTTCGTCCGTGCCCGGAAGCCAGGTGTGGCCGGCTTCCTTCCAGCCGTTGTCGCGGATCACGCGCTTGGCCTCCTTCTTGTAGCGGCCCGTGAGCACGTCGGTGTACAAAAAGCCGTCCAGGTGGCCCGTTTCGTGCTGCAGGCAGCGGGCGAAAAAGCCGGTGCCCTCGACCTCGATTGCGTTGCCGTCTTCGTCCAGGCCGGTCACTTTCGCCCAGTCCGCGCGGCCGGTGGGCCAGCCGTAGCCCGGCACGGACAGGCAGCCTTCGTCGTCCTCGCCGGTGTCGGCGGGCATGGTCTTGGGGATCTCGGAGGTCTCCAGCACCGGGTTGATCACGGTGCCGCGGCGCATCTGATCGCCGTCCGGGCAGTGATAGACGAAGATGCGCAGCGGCACGCCGATCTGGTTGGCGGCCAGGCCCACGCCGTGGGCGGCGTCCATGGTTTCGTGCATGTCGGCGATGAGCTCCTGCAGCTCCTCGACGGGCTGCGTGACTTCCTTGGTCGGCTCGTGCAGCACCGGGTCGCCGTGGATAACGATGGGTCGGATGGTCATGCCAATATATTAGGCATGCTTTCAGAGACCGACCTTTCCGTGCTCCGCTTCGCCGCGCGCGCCCCCAGGTCGATCGGCGCGCGCGAGGATGCGGTGCGCGCTGAGCTGGGCATGCAGCCCATCCGCTACTACCAGCGTTTGAATAGGTTGCTCGACTCGCCCGATGCGCTTGCGGCCGAGCCCCAACTGGTGCGGCGTTTGCAAAGGCTTCGCGACGACCAAAGGTCCCCCAACCTCTAGTTCAGCTTTACGGTGTGTTGCGCCTGGATTCCGGGGCGGTGTGGTTAGAGTTGCCGATGTGACTAACGACAACTATGGCAACAACCGTCCCGGCTCCGAGTTCGAGCCGGGCTCCGGCTCCACGCGCTACACCGGCAACTCCGACTCGTTTGGCGGCGCGTACGACGAGGCGTACGACGGCTCGTACGATGCCGAGCCGATCGACGCCGAAATCGTCGACGACACCGAGTACCGCGGCGCCCACCGCCGCGACGACGACTCCGAGTACATCGAGGACGTCGATTACGGTGCCGGTTACGGGGCCGGCCAGGCCGGATACGCCGACGACACCCGCCACCTCCCCGGCGCAGGTGCCGCCGCGGCGGGCGCTGCCGGTGCTGCTGGTGCTGCTGGGGCGCGCCGCCGCTCCCGCAACGCCGACGACGCGATTTACGACGAGCCCTACGACGGCGCCTACGAGGAGGATTACGACGGCGAGCCGAAGGGACGTCGTAAGGCAGCTGCTGCTGGCGGCGCCGCGGAAGGCGGCCTGCCGAAGCGCGGCCTGGCGATGATCCTGATCGCCGTGGCGGCGCTGCTGGCGCTGTGGGGGATTTGGAAGATGACGCAGGACGACAAGGGCGGCGACGGCGAGGGCGTCGCGCCGACCTCGTCGACCGTGGTGGGCTCCTCCGCGGCGGCGCCGGCCGGCGACGGCGCTGGCCAGAACGGCCAGAGTGCTGACGGCGCTGGTCAGGGTGCCGAGGGCCAGGGCGGCGCAGCAACGGGCGCGGACCAGAACAGCCAGAAGACTGAAGGCCAGCCGGCCCAGGACCCCAACGCCCAGGACCCGAACGCCCAGCGTCCGGAGGGCGCCGAGGGCCAGGGCGAGAACGGCCAGCCCGCACCGGCGCCGGCCCCGGCACCGGCGGGCGCGGGCCTCGACAACGCGTCGGCCCAGGTGTACGTCTACAACAACTCCGGCACCCCGGACCTGGCCAGCCGCACCGCGGACCAGCTGAAGGGCCAGTACAACGTGGCCAACAACTCCGCCGACGCCGCAGTGATGAACATGCCGGAGCAGGTCTACGGCGTCTTCCCGGAGACCTACGTCTTCTTCGACCCGGCCGTCCCGGGCGCTGAGCAGGT
Source organism: Corynebacterium sp. CQ3829_602738 (assembly GCF_054478435.1). Lineage (NCBI taxonomy): Bacteria > Bacillati > Actinomycetota > Actinomycetes > Mycobacteriales > Corynebacteriaceae > Corynebacterium > Corynebacterium sp. CQ3829_602738. Next base: position 2,132,078 of record NZ_CM137003.1, on the reverse strand, counting down.
GGCGGCAGACATCGCCCGCCGCGTCGGTGGCGCCGCCCGCGCGAAGGGCGACCTCCCCGAGGGTGCGACGAGCATCCCGGAGCAGGCCGCGAACAACAGCGCCGCCGTGGCGGTGGTCCTGGCGGGCTAGCTACGCGCGCCCAGAGCGCTCCCTCCCAAAAACCGGCTACCTAGAACCGGCTACCAAGCGAAAATGGGGATGCGGACAAATTCTTGGAGTGCATTTGGGGGACTTTGTCTCGTTGTTATGCACTCAGTGCTTGTCGGTGTTCGGCGATGGTGGTGTAGCCGTCGCCGAGTGTCGACTTCAATCGTCTGTGAATGTAGAAGTCGATGTAGGTGTCAATATAGTCGCGCATTTGCTCCACCGTCATCGTTGACACCACAGGCCTGCCTTTGAGCAGTTCTTGTTTCATCGTGCCGAAGAACCCTTCGGTGCGCGCGTTGTCGCCGCTGGTGGCTTTGCGTGACAGTGACGGGATGTATCGCCACCGGGTGTCGCACCACGCATCGGCCTGGCAGTCGGGGCAATCCAGGATGTTGTGGGTGTGGTCGGTGATCAGGCTGACCCAGCGTTCACTGCGGTAGAGCCCGCCACGGTCGGAATGGATAATCGGTTGCGCACCGTCGGGTTTTACCTCGTCGATTCGCGCGATCATCTCGGCGACCAAGTCGTGATTCGGCGACGTCGACATGGTGACCGCAATCGGCATCCCGTCGTAGAAATCGATCGCTGCCGACAGGAACAACTTCCCGTCTGGGCAGTGGATTTCGGTGACGTCGGTGCCGATTTTCTCCCACGGGGCATCCGCGTGGAAATCGTGGGTCAGCCCCTGAGTGTCGGCGTGGTCGATGAAATACTGCGACGGTGCAACAACCGGCCGGGCCGCATCCGAATCCGCATCCCCGTCGCTGCTGTCGGGTGGGGTGATCAGCAGCAGGTTTGCCGGTTTGTGGTCGGTTTCACCGGTGTAGGAGGAGTACTTGCCCGACGCCTTCGCCGGCGGGCGGCACCCAAGCTCTTTCATGAGGGTGCGCACGATCTTTTCCGACACTGTATGCCCCATGATCTTTAACCAGGCGTGGATGCGCCGGTAGCCGTAGCTTTGCCCGGATTCGGCGGCTGCCTGCAAGATCAGCGGTTTGAGTGCAGCGTGGCGCTGTTCGCGCTGTTGCACTACCTGCGTGTGTTTGTGTCGGTGGTAGTAAAACGTCGACTGCGCAATCCCAACGACCGCGCATGCTCGAGCGATGGAAAACTCGTGGGCGTCCGTGAGGGCAACCACCACTGCGGCTTTCGCCGCGGTGGACAGCTCACCGTCACGGACGTCGTCTTTTCCCCGCGACTCACCGTCGCGGACGTTGTCTTTTCCCCGTGGCTCACCATCGCTCATGAGCACGTGGATAATGGCGTCTTTGACCGTTTCCCGGTCGCGCATCTCAACAACGAGTTTTTTCAGCTCGTCCATGTCACTGGGTAAATCAGCGATATCGTCTATCGGCCCAGGCCCTGGCAGCCACTCGTTGACTGGCCGGGGTGGTTTCTTCGCATTGGCTGCCTCATCGACTCGCTGCTGCTGATGGTTGCGTTGGACTTTGCGGTGTTTGCTCACGCGTTCCATTGTCGCCGCATAGGCCTCGTCGAAAGTCATCGACGCTGCCGAATCGCGTTCGTCATCGTCGGGCCAAAACCGCTTCGTCCAGGTCAGTGCCGCGGTGTCGTGGACATCGAACTCCACGGCAATGTCACGCACTGTCGCCTGCGAGGTCAATCTGCGTGCGACAACTTTTGCGATGGTCTCAGCGTCGTAGGCGCGTCGCGTACCGTCCAAGCTCTGGCCACGACGCTTGGCCGCAACCCAGTTGCCGACCGTGGCCACCGACGGTCGGCGACCACACGCGTGTTCAGCCCAGTCGCAGACCTCACGGGCAGACGACCCAGCCAAAAACCTCTCAACCGCACCAACGCGGATATCAGATGGAAAACCTGCGGGCATCGGAATACCTTCCAGCCCCCAACACTCCAACTTTTTGTCCGCGCTCCCAATCAAGCTGGTAACCGGTTCTAGGTAGCCGGTTTCGGCGCATTGGCGGGTTGGGGCGGCGCGCCCCCGCAAGCCAGCGCACCGAAAGCCCAACCCACCCCGCGCATATAAACCCGCCTCTGGCACCCGCCCCAGCCGCCGCAGAGGATAGGCTCGTCCATTATGGATCCATTCCGCGATTTTGCCAGGTCCGACGGCCCCACCCTCGGCGTCGAGTGGGAGATTTGCCTCGTCGACCCGGTCACGCGCGATTTGGTGCCCCGCGCTGCCGAGGTGATCGAAGAGGTGCAGGTCCGCCACCCGGACGTCCACCTCGAGCCGGAGTTCCTGCAGAACACCATCGAGCTGGTCACCCCGATCTGCGCGAACACCAAAGAGGCCATCCAGGCCCTGCAAAAAGACCTCAACGCCGTCAAGGAGGTCGCCGACGAGATGGGCCTCAAGCTCTGGGCGAGTGGCGGCCACCCGTTCTCGGATTTCCGCACGAATCCGCTGAGCCCGAAGCACACGTACGAGGAGATCGTTAACCGCACGCAGTACTGGGGCCAGCACATGCTGCTGTGGGGCATCCACTGCCACGTCGGCATCAGCCACGAGGACAAGGTGTGGCCGATCATCAACGCTGTGATGACCAAGTACCCGCACCTCCTCGCCATCAGCGCGTCCAGCCCGGGGTGGGACGGCATCGACACGTCTTACGCGTCGAACCGCACGATGCTGTACCAGCAGCTGCCCACCGCGGGCATGCCGTACCAGTTCCAGAGCTGGGACGAGTGGGTCGGTTTCATGCGCGACCAGCAGACGTCGGGCGTGATCAACCACACGGGCTCCATGCATTTCGACGTCCGCCCGGCCGCGAAGTGGGGCACCGTCGAGGTGCGCATCTCGGACGCCACGAGTAACCTACGCGAGCTCGCGGCCGTCGTGGCGCTGACGCATTGCCTGGTCGTCCACTACGACCGCATGCTCGAGCGCGGCGAGAAGTTGCCCACGCTGCAGCAGTGGCACGTCGCGGAGAACAAGTGGCGCGGCGCCCGCTACGGCATGGACGCCCTGGTGATCACGAGTCGCGACACCGACGAGGACTGGATCAAAAACGAGTTGCAGTTGCTTATCGACGAGCTCACGCCCGTCGCCGCCGACCTCGATTGCGTCGACGAGCTGAACTTGGTCCGCGAGATCATCGAGCGCGGCGCCGGCTATGAGCGCCAGCGCGCGATCTACCAGCGCACCGGGGATTGGAAGGACGTCGTGGACGCAACCTGCGCGGAGATGTGGGAGCTCAGCCTTTAGGGTTGACGCGCCGCGGGTGGTAGCTGGCGGGGCGGTCGTTGCGGGTGAGCTGCTCGTCGTCGCCGTAGAGGCCTTCGCGTCGCGCGATGCGGCTGAGACGCTGCGCGGTAACGGGGCTGGTCATCAGGGCGAAAATCACGAGCAGCACCATCATGCCGATGTCGCCGCGTTCGTGCACGCTGAATTCCTCGGCGGTGACCACGCGGATGATGGTGCCGGTGATCATCAGCACCAGGCCGGTGGTTTGGGGTTTGGTGATGGCGTGCACGCGCGCCAGGGTGGAGTTGAACCGGGCGGTGCCCACGGCGGCGGAGAAGACCATGAACGCGCCGGGGAGGATGAACACCAGCGAGATGATGTCGGAAATCATAGGGAACCGTCCCTCTTGCGGAAGCGGGCCACGGACAGGGTGGCGATGAAGCCGAGCAGGGCGATGACGATCATGACGTTGACCACCGTGGTGTCCAGCGTCCAGCAGATGTACAGGGCCAGGGCGCACTGGAGGGAGGCGGTGATGCCGTCGTTGGCCAGCATGCGGTCCATGGAGTCGGGGCCGACGATGGCGCGCCAGGCGAAGATGAAGAACCCGGCGACCAGGAACACGGCGGCCACGGTGAGGCAGACGGTGTAGGCGGTGCTGTGCATGTCAGCGGCCTCCTTCGAAGATGGCGATCATTTGGCGCTCCAGTTTCTGCACGTTGGCGATTTCGCGGGCGATGGCGGCGTCGCCTTCGGCGTCGAGGACGTGGATGGTCCATTCGCGGTTGGCCAGGTCGATGTCGGTGACGGTGCCGCCGGGCTGCAGGTTGTAGGCGCAGGTGGCCAGGTACAACACCAGCTCGTTGCTCAGGCGCATGGGCACGCGCAGCACGGCGTTGCGCGGCTGCGGCGCGCGGCGCAGCGACAGCCACGCCACCTTCGCGGACGCCACGAGCAGGTCGAAGAACCACTCGAACATGAACGCGGCGAGCTTCAGCCAGTTCACCCGGTTGCCGCTGCGCGGCACCGGCGGCAGCGGCAGCGCCAGCACGATGAGCAACCCCAGGCCCAGCCCGGCGACGAGGTTGCCCCAGCTGAGCTGGCCCATCAGCAGGATCCACATGAACGTCAGCCACGCCACGGTCAGCGGGCGGAAGCGGTGGGCGACTCCTTGGAGCATTAGCGGGTCACCTCATTCGATTCGGCGTCCGCGGGTTCGGGCACCATCTCGGTGGTCACGCCGGTGCTGGTGGGCCCGGCGGGGCGGGAGGAGTCCCGGTGCTCGAGGGAGTCCCGGCCGCCGCCGGCACCGGTCTGTTCGCGGAAGGCGTCGAGGTTGCGTGTGGGGGCCGAAGGGTCGTCGATAAGCACGGCGCTTCTGTAGATGGACAGGTCCTGGGCGGATTGGGCAGCGCGGTCCGTGATGTTGGAGATCGGGCCGGCCAAAAACGTGATGCCTGTCGACGCAAGCACCAACAACGCGGTGGACAAAAACATGCCAGCGGGCACGCGGCCGACGTCGTCGCGGTCGCCCGATGCGACGGTTTCTTCGCGCGCGGCAAGGTTGGCCGGGCGCGCCAGGACGACGTCGCCTTCGGGTGCGTCCACGCGGTCGCGCAGGAAGCCCTTGGACCAGACGGTCATCATGGCGTACAGGGTCAACAGCGAGGTGACCACCGCGCCGCCGATAAGCACCCACGCCAGCCAGGAGCCGTCCTCTGCGCCGGCCTGGATGAGCATGACCTTGCCCAGGAAGCCGGAAAACGGCGGGATGCCGCCCAGGTTGAGCGCGGGGATGAGGTAGAGCAGCGCAATCACGGGCGCGGTGTAGAGCAGCGAGCCCAAACGGCGCAGCTGCGCGGAGCCGGCCTGGCGCTCCACCAGGCCCACCACCAGGAACAGGGAGGTCTGCACCAGAATGTGGTGCACCGCGTAGAAGATGGCGCCGGACAGGCCGGCAACGGAACCGAGGGCGACGCCGAAGATCATGTAGCCGATGTGGCTGACCAGGGTAAAGGACATCAGACGTTTGATGTCGTTTTGGGCGATCGCGCCCATCACACCCACGATCATGGTCAAAAGCGCAATGACCATCAGCGTGGAATCCAGGGCGCCGTCGGTGAACACGGTGGAGCGCACGCGGATAAACGCGTAGACGCCCACCTTGGTCAACAGCCCGGCGAACACGGCGGTGACGATGGAGGCAGCGGTGGGGTAGGAGTCCGGCAGCCACGCGTCCAGCGGGAAGATCGCCGCTTTGATGCCGAAGGCCACGATGAAAGTGGCGAAGATGGCGGCGCGGGTGCCGGTGGGAAGCTCCTCCATGCGGATGCCGGCCTGCGCCATGTTCACGGTGCCCACCGACGCGTACACCAGCGCGAGCGCGAACAAGAAGACCATGGACGACGCCATGGAGACCATGACGTAGCCGATGCCGGCGCGCACGCGCTGCGGGGACGCGCCCAGGGTGAGCAGCACGTAGGAGGCCACCAGGAACACCTCGAAGCCGACGTAGAGGTTGAACAGGTCGCCGGCGAGGAAGGACAGGTTCACGCCCATGCTGAGCAGCATGTAGGTGGGCAGGAAGACGGCGACTGGGTCGTCGTCGTCGCCGTCGCGAAGCCCCTGCGAGATGCCGTACCACATCACCGCGAACAGCACGATGGAGGAGACGAACAGCATGATCGAGCTCAGCCGGTCCGCCACCATCGTGATGCCCACCGGCGCGTCCCAGCCGCCCATCTGCACGGTCTGGATGCCGTGGGTGTCGGCGACGATGATCATCACCGCGGCGATCACGGTCAGCGCCGCCAGGGTCCCCAGGGCGATGAAGCGCTGCAGGTTCACGCCGCGGAACAGCACGATCAGCCCGGCGGCGAACGCGGGCAGGATGATCGGCATAACGATCATGTACGGCATCGCGGGCAGCACCCAGTCGGCGAAGGCCATGAAACTATTTCGCATCGTGGCCTCCCTTGACTTCCTTCACCGGGTCCTCGAACGGCTTGGGGCCGAACTCGTCGCCGGAGGGGCTGGCCTTGCCGGTCTGCGCGTCGTCGGACTTGTCGCGGTCCGGGGAGGCGGACTTCGGCCGCGCGGCGATTGCGCGATCCTCCTCGTCCCGCTCCACGATGTCGTCGGTGCGGTAGCGGTACTGGCGGTAGGCCAGGGCGAGCATGAACCCGACCATGGCCATGGAGATCACAATCGCGGTCAGGATCATCGCCTGCGCCAGCGGGTCCGCGCTGTCGGCGGCCGCTTTGGAGTCGCGCCCGATGATCGGCGGGGAGCCGGCGGGCCCGCCGGACTGCAGAAGCAGCAGGTTGGCGCCGTTGCCGATCAGGGTCACGCCCATGATCATGCGGGTCATGGACTTGTCCAGCATCAGGTACACGCCGCACGCGATCAGCACGCCGGAGCCGATGAGCAGGAACAGGTTCGCTTCCATTTACTCGCCTCTCCTTTCGCGTTTGCTTATGGACGATCCGCTGGCCGCCGCCGCCCTGCGCTCGTTGTAACGGGCTCTGCGGTTCCTGGACATGAGCCTGCGGCGTTGCTCGTTTTTGGCCTGCAGCTTGCGCGCGCGGTCGCGGGCGCGCTGCTTTCGAGTGTCCTCCTCGCGGTCCAGGTAGGCGCCCATGGAGGCCAGCACGTGCATGATCAGCCCGACGACGATGATGTAGATGCCCGCGTCGAAAATCAGCGCCGACGGCACCGTCACATCGCCGATGAGCGGCACGTCGAATTCCGCGTACGAGGAGGTCAGCGGCGGCATTCCGAAGAACATCGGGGCGACCGCGGCCGCGGTGGTGAACATGATGCCGATGCCCATGACCTTGCCCGGGTGCACCGGGAGCGTTTCTTCTGCTTCTCTGCGTCCTCCCGCTAGGTACCGCAGCGTCAGCGCAAGCGCGGCGACGAGCCCGCCGGCGAACCCGCCGCCCGGGGCGTTGTGGCCGGAGAAGAAGAAGTAGGCCGACAGCAGCATCATCGAAGGGAAGAGCAGGTGCGTGACCACATCCACCAGGATGGAGCGGTTCTGAGCGGTCTCCGTCTCCACGCCGGAGGCGAGCCAGCGCGCCTTAGTGGTGGACAGGGTGGGCCGGCGCGACTCCGGGTCGAAGTGGAAGGTGCCGAAGATCAGGCTGGCGATGCCGGTGGCGGCGACCACCAGCACCAGCGTCTCGCCGAACGTGTCCGCCGCGCGCAGGTCCACCAGCAGCACGTTGACGGTGTTGCGGCCGTGGCCAATCTCGTAGGCCAGCTCCGGCATGTACTTGGAAATCGGCTCGGCGACGCGCGCGGACATGGCCGTCATCGCCACCGTGACCACGGAAACGCCGGTGCCGATGGACAGCCAGGCGCGCAGGCGGTTGTCCTCGTTGCGCTGCTCCGTTTCCGTGGGCATCTTGCGCAGGACCAGCATGAACACCACCATCACGATGGTCTCCACCAACGCCTGCGTCAGCGCCAGGTCCGGTGCGCCGTGGAGGACGAAGATCAGTGCCATGAAGTAGCCGGTCAGGCCCACCATGATCACGCCGGAGAGGCGGTTGCGCTGCACGGCGGCGAAAAACGCGAGGCCGGCCATGATGGTGACGGCCAGGCCCTGCCAGACGTTGTCCCACACCTGCATGCGGATGTTGTTGGAATCTCCCAGGATCAGCGCGGCCAGCGGCACCACGGCCAGGAAGGTGAAGATGACGGCCAGGTTGATGGTCAGCGAGCCGCGCTGCGTTGACGCCGTCAGCTTCAGCGACCAGCGCCGCAGCGTGTTCATGATGTTGTCCCACACCGCGTTGGCGTCGCCGAGTGCGGGGCGTTCGAACTGCGCCTTCGCCACCACGTCGCGCTGCCAGAACATGATGGCGCCGGCGAAGATGATCACGCCGGACAGCGCCAGCGGCACCGTGAACCCGTGCCACAGCGCAAGCTCCGAGCCCTCGACGTCCGGGAAGCGCACGTTGAGGTACTCGTTGATCGGCGCGGACAGCCCCGCCGGCACCACGCCGAAGCCCACCGTGCAGGCTGTGAGCACCGCGGGGGAGAGCCACAGCTTCGGGCTGGGGGAGTGCATGTCGCGCACCGCCGGGGACTGCCCGTCCACCCACGGCTGGCCCTTGGTGGCAAACGCGCCGTAGACGAAGTACAGCGAGTACGCCATGGTCAGGATCGAGCCGACCACGAGCGCCACCAGGGTGATCTTGCCAGGCATGCCGGTGAGCAGCTCCTCGTGCAGGATGGCGTCCAGCGCCGTCTCCTTGGCCACGAATCCGAACAGCGGCGGGATGCCCGCCATGGAGGCGGCGGAGATAATCGCCAGCGTGGCCAAAAGCGGCTGCTTTCGGCCCAGTCCGGACAGCTCGTGGATGTCGCGGGTGCCGGTGGTGTGGTCGATCGCGCCGACGATCATGAACAGCGTCGCCTTGAACAGCGAGTGCGCGAACGTGATGGCCAACCCGGCCATGGTGGCCTCGCGCGAGCCCACGCCAATGACGGTGGTGATAAAGCCCAGCTGGCTGACGGTGCCGTAGGCCAAAATCAGCTTCAAATCACGCTGCTTCAGCGCCATCCAGCCGCCTAGCAGCATGGTGAACCCGCCGGTGGACAGCACCACCAGGTGCCAGGTGTTCACCGCGGACAGGTCCGGCGCCAAACGTGCCACCAGGTAAATGCCGGCCTTCACCATGGCTGCGGAGTGCAGGTAGGCGGACACCGGGGTGGGCGCGGCCATCGCGCCGGGCAGCCAGAAGTGCCAGGGCGACTGGGCGGACTTGGTAAGCGCACCCAGCATGATCAGCACGATGGCGGTGGAGATCGCCGGGGTGTTTTCAATGTCGGTGATCTGCGGGATGTCCGACAGCTTCCAAATCTGCGCCTTAAAGCCGAGCAGGTTGATGCCCACGAGCATGGCCAGCCCGCCGAGGGTGGTCACCATCAACGCCTGCATGGCGGCGCGTCGAGAAGATGCGCGCTCGCCGTAATAGGACACGAGCATGTAGGACAGCACCGACGTCAACTCCCAGAACACGTACATGAGCAGGAAGTTGTCGGCGATGACCAGGCCGTACATGACCGTGGCGAAAAGCGTCAGCTCGAAGCCGAACTTGGCCAGGCGCCGCGGGTTGGAGTCGAAATACCCCCAGCAGTACAGAAGCACTAGCGCGCCGATACCCAGGATGATCAGACTGAACAGCCCCGCGAGCGCATCCAGGCGGAATTCCAAGTTGAGGTTTGTGGACGGCATCCACGTGAACGCCGCCTTGACCTCGCCGCCGTCGCGGAATACCCCGGTGGCGAACAGGCGAGCCACCCAAATAAACCCGCCCAGCGGCACCAGCGCCAGAAAGCCGAACGCGGCGCGGCCCACCGTGCGGAGGAGCACAGGGGCGGCCAGCGTGGCGGCGGTGAGCGCGATGAGCAGTTTCAGCACGGGGTGCGCAGCCCTCCTCTGGTCGTGTGCGTGCAGGGCACACCGCGCCTCAAGCGGGGCAGCTCATTGAGTTCACACGGAAAATACTCACTCCAGCGACAACTGGGTATCTACGCGTCAACACGGGTGGCGCGGCCGTTAGAAATTCACTGTAGCGATTTTTGATGCTACTTGCCGTAGCGCTGAAGGAAAGTCGCCTCCGCCACCGCGATGCGCTCGATCTCTGTCGGATCGACCGATTCGTCGACGCCGTGGATGCCGCACATCGGCTCCTCCACGCCGTAGAGCGCGATCTCCGCGTCCGGGAAGGTGTTCTGCAGCGTAATGGTCAGCGGGATGGAGCCGCCGGAGCCGACCACGGACAGCTTGTCGGCGCCGTAGGCCTCCTTGAGGCACTCGCCGAGCGCGGCCACTGCGCCTGCCGACGGATCCGTCGCAAAGGGCTCGTTGACGCCGCTGACCTCAACCTCGACCTTGGCGCCCCACGGGGTGTGGGACTTGATGTGCTCCTCCATCTTCTGCGCGATCTCGGCGGCGCTCTGGCCGGCCGGCACGCGCAGGTTGAACTGGGCCTCCGCACGTGCATTCACCGCGTTCATGGCCTCGGCCACCGGGGTGGAGGTGAACCCGATCATGGTCACCGCCGGGCGCGCCCACACCAGGTCGGCCGGCTCGTCGTCCGCGGTGCCGAGCAGCTGCACGCCCTCGAGCACGGTGGCGTCGGCGCGGAAGGACTCGCGGTCGTAAGCGTCGCCGTCCCATTTCGTGGTGGTGTCGACGCCGTCGATGGTGGTGCGGCCGTGCTCGTCGAAAAGCGAGTTCGCGATGACCACCAGCGCGTGCGCGGCGTCCGGAGCTCCGCCGCCGAAGCTGCCGGAGTGGACCTGGTTCGCCAGCGTCTCCACCGTCACCTTCACCTGCGCGCCGCCGCGCAGCGAGGTGGTCAGCGTAGGCACGCCCACGGCCACGTTGCCGGAGTCCGCGATGAGGATCGCGTCCGCCTCGAACACCTCGGGCTTTTCCACGATGAGCTTGCCCAGGCCGTCCTTGCCGCCGAGCTCCTCGGAGCCCTCGACAACAACTTTCAGGCCCAGGTCGGTGCCACCGTTTTCCTCCAGCAGGCGCAGCGCCTCCAAGTGCATGGCCAGGTTGCCCTTGCAATCCGCGGCGCCGCGGCCGTACCAGCGGCCGTTCCGCTCCGTCAGCTCGAACGGGCTGTTCGTCCAGGCGTCCGGGTTGTTCGCGGGGACCACGTCGTAGTGGGAGTACAGCAGCACCGTGGGTGCGCCGTTTTTGGGCTCCCGCTTAGCGACGATCGTGTCAGCGTCATCCACCGTCGGGTAGCGAGTCACGTCCAGACCCAGATCCTCCAGGGCGTTGACCGTCCAGGCGCAGGCATCCTCGTGCTGGTCCGCCAGCTCGGGCGTGGAGTGCACCGAGTTGAAAGAGACCAGCTTGGACAGGTCGCTGAAGATGCGGTCGCGTTGCGGGGTGTACGTGGCGTTTGCTGCGTTGTCAGTCATGGCACCACGCTAGCAGCGTTGGCCGGGCCGGTTTGGCGGTTTCGGGGCGGTGTTGGGGCTGTGGTCGGCTAAATGCTTACCCCAGGATGCTTACTGTTCGAGTAACCCTCGGCGTGCCTGCCCGCGCTACTCGAGAAGTAAGCATCCTGCAGTAAGCATCCTCGAACCGGTAAGCATCCTGGAGTAAGCATCCCCGCCCCGGCACAACCACGCCCCTTGCGTTCCTTGCACTCAACCCCGTCGAGTGCTAAAAATGTGGCTGGCACTCACGCAAGCCGAGTGCCAATAAACGAACAAAAGCGGGTGAGGCTGAGACCACTCGTCAGCCGTGCCGTCGCGGGCGCCTGCTTGCACTGACGAACTGAGTGACCGTCCACGTACGCCTATTTACAAGGAGTGACACACTCGCATGGCAAAGATGATTGCATTCGACGAGGAAGCGCGCCGCAGCCTCGAAAACGGCCTGAACACCCTGGCTGACGCTGTGAAGGTCACGCTGGGCCCGAAGGGCCGCAACGTGGTGCTGGAGAAGTCTTGGGGCGCCCCGACGATCACCAATGACGGCGTGACCATCGCCAAGGAGATCGACCTCGAGGACCCGTACGAGAAGATCGGCGCCGAGCTGGTCAAGGAAGTCGCCAAGAAGACCGACGACGTCGCCGGCGACGGCACCACCACCGCTACCGTGCTCGCACAGGCGCTCGTGCGCGAGGGCCTGCGCAACGTCGCGGCTGGTTCCAACCCGATGGGCATCAAGCGCGGCATCCAGGCCGCCACCGACAAGGTGTCCAAGTACCTGCTGGACCAGGCCAAGGAAGTTGAGACCCAGGAGGAGATCGCCTCCACCGCCGGTATTTCCGCGTCTGACCCGGAGATCGGCAAGAAGATCGCCGAGGCGATGTACGCCGTGGGCAACGGCGCCGTGAACAAGGAATCCGTGATCACGGTTGAGGAGTCCAACACCTTCGGCGTGGACCTCGAGGTCACCGAGGGCATGCGCTTTGACAAGGGCTTCATCTCGGCATACTTCGCCACCGACATGGAGCGCGGCGAGGCAGTGCTTGAGGACCCGTACATCCTGCTGGTCTCCGGCAAGATCTCCAACGTCAAGGAGCTTGTGCCGGTGCTGGAGCAGGTCATGCAGTCCGGCAAGCCGCTGCTGATCGTCGCCGAGGACGTCGAGGGCGAGGCCTTGTCCACCCTCGTGGTGAACAAGATCCGCGGCACCTTCAAGTCTGTGGCGGTGAAGGCGCCGGGCTTCGGTGACCGTCGCAAGGCAATGCTGCAGGATCTGGCCATCCTCACCGGTGGCCAGGTCATCTCCGAGGAGGTCGGCCTGTCCCTGGAGACCGCCGGCATCGAGCTGCTCGGCCAGGCCCGCAAGGTTGTGGTGACCAAGGACGAAACCACCATCGTCCAGGGCGCCGGCGACCAGGCGCAGATCGATGGCCGCGTGAAGCAGATCCGCGCCGAGATCGACAACTCCGACTCCGAGTACGACCGCGAGAAGCTGCAGGAGCGCCTGGCCAAGCTGGCTGGCGGCGTTGCGGTGATCAAGGTCGGCGCCGCCACCGAGGTGGAGCTGAAGGAGCAGAAGCTGCGCATCGAGGATGCTGTGCGCAACGCGAAGGCTGCCGTTGAGGAGGGCATCGTCGCCGGCGGCGGCGTGGCTCTGCTGCAGGCCGCCAACGAGCTCGCCGACGACCTCGGCCTGGAGGGCGACGAGGCCACCGGCGTGAAGATCGTCCGCGAGGCCCTGTCCGCGCCGCTGAAGCAGATCGCGCTGAACGCTGGCCTGGAGCCGGGCGTGGTGGCCGACAAGGTTGCCAACCTTCCGGACGGCGAAGGTCTCAACGCCGCCACCGGCGAGTACGTGGACATGCTGGCCAGCGGCATCGCCGACCCGGCGAAGGTGACCCGTTCTGCGCTCCAGAACGCCGCGTCCATCGCCGCGCTGTTCCTCACCACCGAGGCTGTCGTGGCTGATAAGCCGGAGCCGGCTGGCGCAAACCCGGGCATGGACCCGGAAGCTATGGGCATGATGTAAATCAGTCTTAGCCGATGAAAGCGCGTCCTTCGGGGCGCGCTTTTTCATGCTTATCGACGTCAGCTCCGCCCCACCCCCGTATTGGTGTAAAACGTCACAGGCGGACGGCAGTTTTGGGCGTGTACAGATCGTCCTTGCGGCCGAATGAGTTACACGTTCTGCCACCAATTCAATTGGTGTTCACTTTCCGGTTTCGGTCAGGGCAGGTTATCGGCCCGGTCGCGAAAAGGTTACGTTTCGGTGAACGCATACCAGCTTAAAGCTGCCTGTGTGGTGCAAATCCTATTTTGAGAATGCGCTTGACGTAGCTGGTCGATGTGGCAAAATTCCTCCTGTGACGCCCACCGGGTGTCAGTACCTGTCAAGATTTGCCAGACACACACTGGCACCTATCGAAAAGGGGAAATCAATGCCTTTCGATCTCAAGTTCATCCAGAAGCAGCTGAAGACCTTCAAGACCTTCGCCACCAACCTGGCTGATCTGTTCCAGAACACCCCGAAGACCATCAAGAACTTCGCTGACAAGGTCTCCGCGTAAGCCTTCACCTCACTCAACACAAACTTTCTTTAAAGGAGAATCATCATGGACAACGCATTGACCAACTGGGTTGCACTTTCCTCCGGTAACGGCGCCAACGGCGTCACCCAGGTTCCGGGCGCTCTGCTCGACCTGCTTCGCGAGCTGGGCAAGCTGGCTGGCAATATCGCTGAGCTGATCGGCTTGGTCGCGTAACTGTAACGCGCACTAGCCGAAGGTCCCGTCGCAAAGCGGCGGGGCCTTTTTGCATTCCCGCATACTTCTCCGGCACACCGCGCCCGCGCCGAATAGACTGAAGAACATGGCTGACAACAAAGACGACGAACTGCCGATGATCGACCTCGCCCAGACCGAGGGCTGGGTTGTGGACGACACCGACGAGGACGACCCGGTCCTGCTCATGCCGGACGGCACCGCCATCCAGACGTGGCGCGAGAACTACCCCTACGACGAGCGTCTTTCCCGCGACGACTACGAGAAGGAAAAGCGCGCCCTGCAGATCGAGCTGCTGAAGTGGCAGAACTGGACCAAGGACACCGGCCAGCGCCACATCATCCTCTTCGAGGGCCGTGACGCCGCCGGCAAGGGCGGCACGATCAAGCGCTTCAACGAGCACCTCAACCCGCGTGGTGCGCGCACCGTGGCGCTGGAGAAGCCGTCGCCGCGGGAGTCCACCTCCTGGTACTTCCAGCGTTACATCGAGCACTTCCCGGCCGCCGGCGAGATCGTCTTCTTCGACCGCTCCTGGTACAACCGCTCCGGCGTGGAGCGCGTCATGGGCTTCTGCACCGAGTCCCAGCACGCCGAGTTCCTGCGCGAGGTGCCGATGCTGGAGAATATGATCCTCGGCTCCGGCATCTCCCTGACCAAGTTCTGGTTCTCCGTGACCCAGAAGGAGCAGCGCACCCGCTTCGCCATCCGCCAGGTGGACCCGGTGCGCCAGTGGAAGCTCTCGCCGATGGACCTGGCGTCCCTGGACAAGTGGGAGGACTACACCCGCGCCAAGGAAGAGCAGTTCCGCTACACGGACACTGACGAGTCGCCGTGGATCACCATCAAGTCCAACGACAAGAAGCGCGCCCGCCTCAACGCGATGCGCTACATCTTGAGCAAGTTCGAGTACACGAACAAGGACCACGAGGTTGTCGGCGAGCCGGATCCGCTCATTGTGAAGCGCGGCCGCGACCAGATCGGCGACTAGGGGCACTTCGCTTGACGACGACCCCCTGCACCCCACGGTGCCGGGGGTCGTGGCCGTTTGGCGTGATGAAAATCACCGACCGCCCCGATGGTTCGCAGTGAAACATGTTCGGGCATCATGGCCGCGGGCGACGTGCGGATATGGGGAAGCCTGGGTAATTCCTGTGTGAAAACCGCAGGTAAGAAGGATGTCCAACTTTTAGGCCGGGAAAAGATCTGTTTATTTCTCGGGCTCCCGGGCGTAACATTTGGCCGTCACAACCAGATAGGTGGTGTGTCATCTATATTCTGTCGAGCCGAGGATCTATGACTCAATGCGCCCGCCCCACCTTTGCCACCCGCGCACGCCGTGCGGTGGTGGTGTGGGCTGCGCTCGCACTCGCGGCGGTGCTTACCGTCGCCGCGACGGTGTACCCGGGCTCGCAGGAGGCGCAGGCACAGTCGACCGCGGCCACCGCCGACGGCGTGAATTTTGGCAACTGCTCGTTCCGCGCGGGCACCGGGGTGGCGGAGAACTGGGCGAACCAGATTTGCTGGCTCGACCTGACCGGCCTGCCGACCACGAATGGCGGCACAGCGACGCTAACCAAAAAGGTCGGCGACTACACGCTGAAGTTCGACGTGAAGCTCGAGTCCAGGGGCACGACCGTCAAAGAGGCGGCGACGAAATCCCCGTGGGATCAATCCGCATTTGGTAAGACCGGCACCGGCTTCTTCGAGCGCCAGAGCTCGGCCACGGCGAACGATGTCGTCGCCATCCGCGGTGGCGGCCTTGCCCGCTACACCTTCAGCAACATCGCGATCACCGACGCCGCCGGCAACCGCGTGAGCAACTACCGCTTCGCCATGGCGGACGCCGAATCCACCGGCGCCGGCGCGTCCCCGGGCGAGATCCTGGACGTATCCAACACCAGCCCGAACAGCAAGGGAGTGACACCTGCGACGCGTTTGACCCCCGACGGCTACAAGGACGCGTGCACCGCGAAGCAAAACGGCAAGGCGATTTACGGCCCCGGCGCTGAGCCGCAGGCCAGCCTGTGGGGCACAACCGGGTCGATGCAGCGCGATTTCATTTGCTGGGTTCAGGAAGACGCGGACTACCGTGCGTCGACGAGAGCGTACGGCGGGTTCATCGTCGGTGTGAACAGCCCGTCGTCGATGGAAATCGCTATCGGCTCCGTCGGCGGATCTGGCCAGCAGGCGTTCGCACTCGGCATCGGCTTAAGCCGTGTCGAGTTTGCCAACAAGGATGCCCTGGCCACGGTGAATAAGGATGCCGAGAACTACTTCCTCGGCGCCGAGTCGAAGGCCACGGCGAACTACGAGGCCTTCTCCCGCAACAATGCGACCGGCAAAGAATCGCCGATCAAGGTCACCGAAGGCGGCACGGCAACACTCATGCGGTCGCTGGATGTTAACGGTGTGCCGGAGGATACGTTGGGGTTTCGGTCGTCGTTAAGCAATGCCCCGAACCGCTACAACCCGGTGTGGAAGTGCGTGCTGACCACCTCCGGGGGCAGCGCGACGTCCGAGACCATCCGCGCGGGCGCCGTACCGGCCAGCTACAAGCTGACTAACCAGGGCGAGACGTCGACGCTTCTAGTGGATAGCCCGGACAACGACAAACTCAACTGCACCGTGAGTTGGGAACCCAAGTTCAAGCCGGCGAAGCTGGATTTGAGCAAGACGGTCGACGGCAACGCCGCGGGTTTCGACGAGATCAAGCTGCAGAAATACACCCTGCACTACGCGTGCCGTGCGCCGGAGGGCTTCGCGCAGGCGTACCCGGACGTCAAGTTGGAAGGCGACGCGGTGGTGGAGCCGGGCACCATCTCCACGGTGGGCAACCTGCCGCAGGGGACCACGTGCACCGTCACCGAGCGTGTGGCGCAGCCGCCAGCCGGCACCGATCTGAAACTGTCGTGGAACAAAGGCGTGGCAGGCGACGCGAAGGCGCCTGTGACGGTCGTGCTGCCGACCACCGGCGCAGCCCCGACGGCAGTGGGCGCGGCGAGTGCGAACAACAACTACTCGTACCGGGCCGGTTCGCTCAACTTCAGCAAGACCATCGTGGGCGACCCGGTTACCGACGGCAAAGTCGGCGGCACGTACCGCTTCCGCTTGGTGTGCGCGGGCACGGACGTCAAGCGCGAGTTTGAACTGAACCTCACGAGCGCGAAACCCTCGGCGGCCACGAAGCTCGACGGCATCCCGGTCGAGCGCGACTGCTCGATCGCGCCCCTGACCGACCTGACGCAGAAGCAGCGCGAGACCATCCAATTCATCAGCCGCGACGCGACGCTTGCGGGCCAACCGGCAACCCCGGACGCAGCCGGCGCCTACCACTTCACGCTGCGTGAAGGCACCACCCCGGAACTGCACTTCACCACCAGCTACGACTACCTGACGTTCCCGTTGTTCGTCCGCAACGAGGTCAACGGCCTAGCCGCCGGCGCCGCCGACGTGGAGCGGTTGCGCTACACCGTGCACTACCGCTGCCAGGTGGAGGGACGCACCGTCGCCGAGGGCACCGCCACCTTGAACGGCTCCCAGGGCGAGGCGCGTATCGACGACATCCCGGCCTCCGCCTCCTGCACCGTCTGGGAAGACCTGCCGGGCGATACCGCGACCACCCTGTTCAAGGGGGCGAAGGTGCGCGCCTCGGATGCGAGCGACCAGGCGACAACACTGACCAACGAGGAAGCGAAAACGCAGCCTGTGACCACGATCCGCGTGGTCTCCGGCACGGACCGCAACCAAGTGACACTGGTGAACACCTTCGACCCGAAGCTGGGGACGGTCTCGCTGCGCAAGGTGGTCGACGCGCAGGTGCAGGGCGCGCTGCCACAGTCGTACGCCTTTACGTTCCGCTGTGGCTCGCGCAACGTCGCCACCTCGGTGGCGGGCCAGTCGCGCGCGGTGGAACTGACCGGCCGCGCCACCGTCGCCGCCGACGGCACGGTCACACTGACAGCCAACGACGCCGCCGCGAACGACCAGAACGGCGCCATGGGTGTGCCGTACGGCAACACCTGCACGTTCGCCGAGGAGACCCCGAAGGTAGCCGGCGGCATCCTGTTTTCCACCGACGTGCAAGACGTGAAGCTCGGCGTCGACGCGGCGCAGAACACCGCCACGGTGACCAACACGTACCGCCCCGCGGGCAACGGCCTGACCGTGAGTCTGCGTACGGGTGGGCGCGAATCGTTGGCGTTGTCGTCGCTAAGCTATGCCCTGAACTGCGACAACGGGTTCACCGAATCGTTCGACCTCGCGCCTGGAGAAAGACGGGCGTTTACCGCCGCGCAGGTGCCGCAGGGCACGGCGTGCACGCTGACGGAAACCGGCGATAGCGCCACCCGCACCACCGCGGACGGGCGCGACTACCCGATCCAGGCGACATCCGAGTACCTCTACGCGTCGGACGCCGAGGACATCACCGCCGTGGACAACGGTGGCGAGTTCGTCATCGGCATGCAGTCGACGATGGACGTCCACCACGAGTACGACTTCATCGAAGCACCAGTGGCCGGTACGAAGCAGGTGGTCTTCAACGACCCGAACAACCTCATCTCCGAGCCGCGCCGCGCGATCAAGTCGAATCGCATCTTTCCGGTCAACCTGGTGTGCACCAACCCGGACGGCACCGCGGGACCGAACATTTCCACGACGGTGCAGCAGGGCCAAGCTCCCGGCGGCACCCGCGCCGCGGCCGGCTCGACCTGCACCATTACGGAGGGCGACACCACCACGGCGGTGGGCATCACGCTGAGGAAAGCTATCGACGTCAACGGCGCGCGCACCGACGGCGGCACCGCGAAGTTCACCGTGGACGACGCCAAGGGCGTGACGCTGCTGTTCGTCAACACCTATGAGCGCCGCACGACGTCGATCGAACTGACCAAGCGCGCCATCTTGCCCACCGACGCGATCCGCGCGCAGTACGCCAACGCGGGAAAGGACCTGCAGGAATCGCTGTACAACCACGCGTTTAGTCTTGTCTGCCGCGATCCGGAGACGGGCGATACCGCGGTGCTCCAGCAGCAGTCGGGCGCGATCAAGGGCGAGGGCTCCACGACGTTTGACGGCGTGCCGGTCGGCGCGGACTGCCAACTCACCGGCGACAAGTTCGGCTCCCTCGCCTTGGCAATGAACGACGGGCAAGACGACCTGAAGGCGTTCCTGCGCCCGGCCTTTGTGGATTGGGTTGTGGACCGCGAAGGCGGCAACGCCTACCCGGACCAGAAGCTGGACAACGACACGACCACGTCGCCGGTGTTCCTCACCGTGGACGACCCGGCGAAGAACCACGTCCGCCTGGACAACCACTACGAGTACGAGACCTCCACGGTGCGCCTGAGCAAGGACCTCGCTGGCGCGGCGGGCAACCTCAGCGAGATCCCGGACGACTACACGTTCAACTTCACGCTGCAGTGCAAGGCGATCGGCTACCAAACCAGCTCCGTGGGCGAGACGTCCTTCATCCCGGAGAAGCTGCGCCCGGCAGACGGCTACGTCATTCCTGCAAGTATCCGCAAGGGCGACTTCACCGACGGCACGTTTATCTCCGGCGAGGCGAAGGTTCCAGCCGGATCGCTGTGCACATTCAACGAGCAGGATGCGACGAACGTGCCGGAGGCGCTGACCATCGCCCCAGAGCAGAAGATCGTGCGCGGCTACGCCCCCAACCCGGGTGAAACCGCGCCTGCGGACCTCCACTTCGTGAACAAGGTGGAGCGGCGCACCACCCCGGTGCGTCTGGCGGTGTTCAATTCCGGCTACCTCGCCGAAGCGGATGAGGCGGGCTACACCGCGCAGCTGCGTTGCGACGACCCCGCGCAGACCGCCGTGACCAGGCAGTTCCCGCTGACCGCCCTGTCCGGATCGGAGATGCCCCGCAGTTTCGAAGCCCCGGCGGGCGGGCAAGTCGTGGACCTGCCGGTGGGGGCGAACTGCACTCTCGACTTCGCCGGCAGCGCGGCGCTCGCCGCTCGCGGCCAGCTCGAGGTGACCGACGGCGCACGCACCCCGCTGGCGCAGTACGCCACGTGGGGGAGCGGTTCGCCCGCGCTGCCCACCGGCTCGCTGTCCAACCTCGCCCCGGACGAGGTGAACGGCTCCGACAAGGCGTACTCGTACACCTTCGCCACCGCGGCGAACCTGCCGTCGGCGGAGACCGCGCTGACCGTCGGCGCGGACATCTACCACCCGCGCGCCCACTACGATGTGGCGTTCACCAAGACCGCCGCCGGCCCGAGCTCCGGCACGTTCACATTCCACCAGTCGTGTTCGTCGCAGAGCGAGGAGTTCCAGGTGCGCGCCGGCGAGACGCACACCATCGCGGACGTGCCGGTGGACAGCGACTGCGCCGTTGACGAGGTCGACGACGGCAACCCCGACGCGGCGTCCGTGTTCCAGGTGGTGTCTAACGGCGAATTGGTCACCCCGCTCGAGGGCGACACCGATTCGGTGGTGTTCACCGCGCAGCCGGTCTCCGACCCGACAGACCTCGCCCGCTCCGGGGACCGCTGGTCGCTCACCGCGAAGAACACCTTCCCAGGCGTGAAGGTGCAGAAGCTTATCGACGGCACTCCGCTGGGCCAGCTCACCGGCGACGCCTTCGGCACCACGCTGCTGCGCCACGACGCCACGTCCATGCAGATGACCTACACCGTGACCAACACCGGCGAGTTCCCGCTGAAGGACTTCACGGTGACGGACCCGTCGCTCGCCGGCCTGGTCGTCACCCGCGGCGGGTCGGTCGTGCGCATCGGCGACGACGGCGCCGTGCCGGACAGCATCTGCCCGACCACCGAGCTGGCCGCCGGCGAGGAGTTTTCCTGCACCTTCAACGTCTCCATCCCGGCAAGCGCCGACGAAACCTGGCGCTACCCGGCCGAGGGCGACGCCGCCGTGACCGTCACCGCCGCCGCGAACGCCGGCGGGGCGGCCCAGACGGTGGCGGCGAAGGATGCGCAGGGTGCGTTGAAACCTTCGGCGTCGCTAAGCATGCTGCTCCCCGAAACCGGTGAGCAGACCCTGGTGCTGTTCCTGCTGCTCGGCCTGGTGCTGTTCGGCTGGGGCGCATGGCGGGTGAGCCGCCGCGACGAGCGCGCGGAAGGCGGTGAGCTCGTTGAGATGTAGAAAATTCGCCCGCTACAAGCGGACGGTGTACGGGCTTTCCTAAACCGGCACATGTAATTCCGAAAACCAACTCCACACACCCACCCCTCCAGAAAAGGACTTGCAACCATGTCGAACCTGACCAAGAAGACCTTCGCGCTGGCCGCCGCGGCCGCGTTCGCAACCGCCACCCCGCTCGCCGTCGCCCCGGACCTCGCGCCGCTTGCTGTCGCGCAACAGGCCAACAACGCCATCGACGCGTCGAAGCCGGTGAGCCTGACCATTTCCAAGCAGGACAACACCCCGGGCCAGGACCAGAAAGCCATCTCCGGCACCGAGTTCAAGGTCGAGCGCATCCAGATGACCAACGGCCTGGACACCGCAAAGGGCTGGGACGAGGCGAACGACATCGTCGAACGCGGTGCCACCGCCGCGACCGCCGCTGAGACCATCGGCACCAAGGCCACCGGTTCCGACGGCACCGTCAAATTCGACAACCTCAAGGTCGGCCTGTACCGCGTCACCGAAATGACCAACGGCGACTACACCGTCGCCGCACCCTTCCTGGTCACCCTCCCGCTGACGGAGGAAGACGGCACGATCAACTACAACCCGACGATCGAGCCGAAGAACCAGCTGATCAACCCGACCAAGGCCGTCTCCGACACCAACAAGAACGTCGGCGACACCGTCACCTACACCGTCAAGGCCCCGGTCCCGGCCGGTGACGTGCTGCAGGACGGATCTCGCACCATCTCCGATTACCGCATCGAAGACCAGGTGCCCGCGGCATTCACACTTAACGACGGCTCCGCCGAGGTCACCCTCCTGAACAGCACTGAAACCCTGGCCGAGGGTGACTACACCGTCACCTACGAAAACAACCGCCTCGTGGTGAAGTTCACTGACGCTGGCCGCACGAAGTTGGCGAACCTGCGCAAGGACAACCCGGAGCTGCAGGTCCAGGTTGTCTTCGGCGCCACCGTGAAGACGATCCCTGCGAACGGCACCGTGGTCAACACCGCCGAGGTGTATGTGCCCAACCGCGATGGGTCGATCAAGTCCGTGCCGGAGCGGGACATCATCGACGGCAACAAGTCGAACTCCGACGAAAACAAAGAGAAGAACGACACGAAGACCCAGTACGTGAACGTGGTGTTCTCCAAGACGGTCAACGACAAGAACAAGGACAACGAGAAGACCGGCGCCGGTGCCGAGTTCCAGGTTGTGCCGTGCCAAGACGGCAAGGTCTCCAATGACGCCGTGGCGCTCAACGCTGCGAACGAGGCCGGTGACGCCAAGACCGGCAACACCTTCACCACCGTCGGCGGCGACGACTCCACCCCGGCGTCCGTGACCGCGTTTGCGCTCCAGTTCGACCCGGAGACCGAGTACTGCGCCGTGGAGACCAAGGCGCCTGAGGGCTTCCTGCTCAACCCGGAGCCGCAAAAGCTCGTTAAGGGCGAGGATGTGAACGGTCGTCCGGTGTACACCGTGACCACCAACGACGTGAAGGACAACATCTGGGGCCGCCTGCCCGCGACCGGTGAGCGCACCATGCTCTACATCCTCGCGCTCGGCCTCGTGCTGTTCGGCGGTGGCGCTGCGTACCAGCTGAGCCGCCGCAACGCTTAAACCGCGCAGATGGTGAAACACCGATGGTGAATATGCCCGGAATTGGCGCATTTTCACCATCTGCCATTCACCATCTGTGGCCCACGCAAGCCCCCACCATGACAAGGAAGGACACCATGCACTTACGCACGGCACCCAGGCTGGCCGCCGCGCTCGCCGCTGCCTTCCTTGCCTGCGCGCCCGCCGCGTCCGCCGCCGACCTCCGGGTCGATCTCCGGGAAAGCGTCGGCGCGGACTGGTTCGCGCGCATCGGGGACCGCGATGTGGAGCTGTTGCTTATCGACGACCTCCGGCCCACCCCCGAAACCCTCCAATCCCTGGACATCCCGGCGATCGCACGCGACCACCCCGACCGCCTGCGCAAGGTGGACACCAAAGCGTCGGAAGATGGCACCGCCACCTTCACGGGCCTCGATACCGGCGTGTACCTGGTGCGGGTGGCGGACAACCCGGATACGCAGGACGCGCGCGTGTCCTACGCCCCGTTCGTGGTGGCGGTGACGCCGGACAAGCCGGCGCAGGTGGTGGCGCCGAAGGCGCAGGAGCTGGGGATCAGCGTGGACCCGCTGACGGCGTGCAACACCCCGGAATGGAAGGAAGCCGCAGCGCCTGGGACGTATGTGGAGTACGACTTTGTCTCCACCGTGCCGAACCTCTCCACCGACGGCACGTTGAACCAGTACGCGCTGACCTTGGATTTCTCGCGTGGCCACACTGTGAAGTGGGTCAATGACGGGCCCCGCAGCGTGGTGGCGCGAGGCGAGCAGGTGCTTCGCTTCGACGCAGCGGCGGCGACCACCTCGAAGCAGGTGCCGGGCACGGCGCGTAAGCACCAGCCGGTGACTAAGCTGCAAGCCCCGCGTCTGACCATTCGCGGCGCGGGCGAGAGTACCGAACTGAAGCGCGGCGAGGACTACGACGAGCAACAGCAGGGCAACGATCAGGCAACCTTCACGCTCACCAGCGCGGGCCTGGCCAAGCTTGCCCGCGCAAAGTCGCTGGATCCTGCCACCACGATGGAAACTTGGGTGCCGGCAAAGACGAACGAGAAGCAGCCGTGGGGCAGCGGCCCGGTGCGCAACGCCACGCTCGGGGACCTCGCGGCCACCGCGACGCTGACGGCGGACGGCATGGACGCCACCCGCGCGCCTGTCACCGTCGAGCACGTCAACCACATCAACGTGGTGGAGCGCGGCAAGTGTTTCGACGCTGCCGCTGCAACCACGACCGTCACCGACGGCGACCAGCACAGCACTGAAACCGAGACCGAAACCCAAACCCCAACCAGTGCCATGCCGTCCGACGCCTCCGTCACCGAGGTGGTCACCCGGGAGACCACGCGGGCGGACGGTTCCACAGCCACTGTGACTGAAACCGTGGTGAGGGAAGGTGAGGGGGACGGGACGCCGTCGATAAGTAAGCGCGTCGGCGACCTCGCCTCAACGGGTGCCGGGGTGCTGGGCATTACCGGCGTGGCGGTGCTTCTGATCATCCTCGGACTCATCTTGCGCAGACGCAATGACGAAGAAGAGTAGACGCGGCAGCAACGTCGTCTCCTGGATCGTGCTGATCCTCGGGGCACTGCTGCTGCTGTACCCGATCGCGTCCACGCTGTCCGCGCAGTACCGGCAGATCAAGCAGAACGAAGAGTACGCGGGCGCGGTGCAGGAGCTCAGCGACGACACCAAGGCCCGCGAGCTCGCCCGCGCCCACGAGTACAACGACCGGCTGCTGGCTGCTGGCCCCCACGCGCGCGCCCCGCGTGATGAGGACCCCGGCTTCGACGACTACATGTCCCAGCTGACCCTGCCGGAGAGCTACCACGTGATGGCGCGCGTGCGCATCCCGCGCATCAACGTGGACCTGCCCGTGTACCACACCACTAGGGCGGACGTGCTTTACGACGGCGCCGGGCACATGTACGGCTCCACCCTGCCTGTCGGTGGCGACGGCACCAACGCGGTCATTTCCGCGCACACCGGCATGGTCAACGCGGCGATGTTCGACCAGCTGCCCATGCTCAAGCCCGGCGATGACATCTTCATCGACGTAATGGGGCAGCGCCTGCGCTACCGCATGACCTCGCGCGAGGTGGTCAAACCCGACGACTACGACGCCGTGACTTACGAGCCCGGCAAAGACAAGGTCACGCTGATCACCTGCACGCCCTACGGGCTGAACACCGACCGTCTGCTGGTCCACGCCGAACGCGCACCCCTGGACCCGGACACGCCGGAGCCAACCGTGGATGCCTTTGTGTGGTCCTGGTGGATGATCGCGGTGCTAGTGCTCATCCTGCTGGTGCTCCTGCTGATTCTTTGGAAGCGCTGGCGGGATCGGCGGAAGAACCAACGCGAACACGGCACGATCGGTAACTAGGCAGCAGCGCGGTTCGCCCTGCGGGACATCTCAGGTGGCGCTAATCTTTGACGCATGATGTCCCACCGCGCACTCGCCGCCACCACCGCTGCCGTTCTTACCGCCTCAGCCGCCACCACCGCCGTTCCCGCTGGCGCCGCCCAGCCGGAATCCTTCCCCGAATCCACCCGCCCATACCTGTACTTCGAAAGCTTCGACGGGGTAGCTAACCCCGCACATTTCACCCACGACCTGCCGGACGGCTGGTCGCAGGATGTCGATGGCGTGACTTCGGGCGAGGCCCGCTGGAACGGCTGGACCATCTCGGACGTGCGCCACTGGACCTGGGCCGCTGGCACCGACGAACGCCACTTTTTCACCCAGGGGCACGACCAGTTCGCCATCATCGATTCGAAGCAACAGCGCCTTACCGAGCGCGACTCCATGGACGCGCGCATGACCACCGAGCCGATCGACATCGCCGGCCAGAGCAAGGTCGCCCTCGAGTTCGACCAGCACTACCGGCAGGGCAAGAAGGGGCAAACTGCATTGGTTGCGGTGGGTTTCGATGGTGGGGAACCGGAGGTCGTCGATAGGCTAACTAGCAACCGCTACTCCTCCCACGAATACTTCGAGCTCGACGTGCCGGAAGGTGCGAAGACGATGCAGGTGACGTTTAGCTACCTCGGCGGCAACGACGACTACTGGTGGGCAGTGGACAACGTCGCGGTGCGCGCGCCGTTTACCCAGGCCGCGGAGAGGCCGAACACCGTCATTGATGTCATCTCCGATACGCAGGACGACCCGGAGGACTTCAAGCTGGCCGTGCGGCGCCTCAACGCCATGCCGGAGAAGGCGGGCGCGCTGGTGATCAACGGCGACCTGGTGGATAACGGCAGCCAGGAGCAGTGGGACAAGTTCCTAGCCGCGCGCAAGGAGGTCCCGCACGATTCGGGGGTGGAGCTGTGGACCATCGGCAACCACGAGATGTACGGCAAGGAAACCTCGGAGGTGCACATGCAGCGCTTCCTCAAATATTCCGGGCAGGACAAGCCGTGGAACGAGGTGGTGGTGGACGGCACCCCGCTGATCAGCATTAACACGGAGTACTACTCGGACGTCGACCGCGACGGCAAGGAGCCGTTCCAGCGCATCTCCGCCGAGCAGCTGAAGTGGCTGGATGAGCGCCTCGCGCACTGGGATAAGCAGGGCGTGACCGCGCTGGTGTTTACGCACCCGCTGCTGCCAGAGACGGTGTCGATGAGCCATTCCGCCTGGTACCAGAACGATTTCGAGGACGAGCAGGCAATCTCGGATGTGCTGTCCAAGTACAACGACATCGTCGCGTTCACCAGCCACTCGCACTCCTCGCTGAAGCAGAACAACTGGTGGGGCACCAGGCGTTACGACGGCACCCCGCAAGGCGCCATCGGCTTCCCCGTGGTGAACACCGGCGCGATCCTCAACGAGTACCTGCCGGACGGCGACCACGACGAGGAGATCGTGGACGACAAGGCCGCCACCGGCCTGCGCGTGAAGGTCTACGACGACCGCATCCGCGTCGAGGCCTGGGACTTCAAGGACGGCCGCGGCCTAGCCAACCCCGACGGCGAGGCGAAGATGATCAAATACCAGGACTTCGCCAAGCAGAAGCGCGTGGCGGCGCCCGCGGCCAACGCCCCAGCCGAGCCCAACCCGGATACGCCCACGGATACCGCTGGCGGTTCCTCCACCGGCGAGAAGATCGCGGTAGCTATCGGCATTCTCGCCGCGATTGGCGGGGCGTTCGCGGTGCTTGCGCCGCGTGTACAGGAAGTATTGGGTGGCCTCGGCCTGCCGGCAGTGCCTTTGGAGCTGATCCGCTGATCCACTGGCCCGACGGCGATAAACGGCATCTTGCTAGTAACATTCCGGACGGGGCAGCGGCCGCATGCTTACCCCCGTCGAGTATGCCCAGGGACATTGATCGGATGGGCGGTTAACCCGCTGATAGCGGTGCACCCCCGTGCTGTACCCCCTTCGGACTCTGATTACTGAGAGAACCTCACTTTTTGACGCATTCACGCTTCCTGATTACGGCAGTACAGCTGGCAAGTGTGGGAAAAACCTAGAGGTAGACGCGAAGTAACATTGGGCTAACACCCTTTCGAGCGTAGGTATACCTGACCTGATGTTTTCTCAGCGCTTTACGGTTTTGACAGCTCGCGTGAAGCGAGTATGGACACCGATTTACGGTTCCGTTATGGTCAGCGTTGGCGCCCAAGCTGGGCCCAGAGGTGGCGTGGACGAGTTTGTCGTCTCCCAGCTCAACCTCCCATCGCTGACCGCTACTCGGGCCCAGCGAACTTCGATTCTCCGAAAGGATTTCCCATGGCAATTGCCATCAAGAAGACCGCCGCGATCGCCATCGCCGCGGGCCTGACTTTCGCCGGCTCCGCTGGTATCGCCGCGCAGGACGCGCTGGCGCAGGACGGTGCTGAACAGAACGCAGCCTTGGCGAATGAGCAGGGCGAAGGTGCAGACCCCTCGACCATCGACCCGACCGCTGAACGTTCACTTACGATCCACAAGATTCTTAATGTTTCGAAGACCGGCGCACCCACCGGTAATGAGATCACGGGTGACACTCCGGCCGACGAGAAGTACACCGGTGGCGAGAACGTGGCCGCAGTGAAGTTCCAGGTTGAAGAGCTCGACTATGACATCACCACGAACAAGGGCTTCTTTGAGGCTGTTGAGGCTGCGAAGAACCCGGCGACGGCGAAGCCGAAGCAGGACGGACTCAAGACCACGGTCACGACTGGCGCAAATGGCTCCGTCGAGGTGCCGAACGTGAAGATCGCCGCATACCGCGTAACTGAGCTGGATTCCCCGGAGGCAAACGTCAACGGTGAGGCTCGTCGTAACCTGAACAAGTCTGACTCGTTCGTGGTGTTTGTCCCGATGACGAACCCGAAGGACACTTCGAAGTGGAACTACAACGTTCACGCTTACCCGAAGAACACCAACACCGTGGTGACGAAGAAGCTCGAGGACGAGAACGTTAACGTCGGCGACACCGTCCAGTACCAGATCAAGGGCAACATCCCTGGTGCTACGTCCGACAAGGATGTTCAGCTCAACAGCTTCCACGTCGTGGACTACTACAACAAGAATGAGCTGTCCAACCTGCGTCTGAGCGAGACCAACCCGGTCCAGATTGAGAAGGCCGACGGCTCCCTCGTAGGTGTCGACGCTCAGTACTACACGCTTACCGCTGAGGAAGACTTCACCTTTGGTGATGACCGCGACAAGCAGTACAACGCACGCCGGACGGTCGAGTTCAACGAAGCGGGTCTGAAGTGGCTCGACGATAACCACCGTGGTGCCAAGGTTGTCACCAACTGGGAGGCGGAGTTCAGTCCAATCGGTGATAACGGTGACGGTGAGATCCGAAACACCGCCGACGTGCCGTCTATCACTGGCGAGACGGGTTCGGAGCGCAAGCCGAAGGACGTTCCACCACCACCAGAGGACACCCCTGAGGTTGTCACCTTCCTGGCGAAGCTGCAGCTTCTGAAGTACGGCGATGGCAAGAAGGACCAGCCGCTGGAGGGCGCCGAGTTCGAGCTGTACACCCGTGACCTTAAGACCGGTAAGTGCAACCCGGTCAACGACGAGAACAAGATCAAGATTGGTGATGCTGCCAAGTGGACGACCAACGAGAAGGGTCAGCTCACCATCGACGGTCTCCACATCACCGATAAGGTCGACCAGCAGATCGTGAACGGCCAGCCTGCAGACGGCGGCAGCATTCTGACTGGCGAGGCTCACACCGCGGTTCAGAATGGCTACTGCTTGCTTGAGACCAAGGCTCCTGAAGGCTATGAGCGTATCCCGCAGGCATTCCCGATCGAGTTCGAGCTGGCAGATCGTGTAGTGAACGACCAGCAGGTTGCTACCCCGCTCATCCACGCAGAGGTCAATAACAAGCCGTCCACGAAGGTGTTCCTTCCGGCCACCGGTGGCATGGGTGTGCTGATCATCGCGCTGGCTGGTCTTGCGATCATCGGCGGCGGTGTCTACGCGGCACGTCGTAACTCCCAGTCCGCATAAGCGAAAGCGCGGACCTTGGTCTAGTGGCTGCTAACAAGCGCTGACCAGGGAGGCGCCCCGGCACACCAACCGGGGCGCGCACGCCCGCCGGCAGGAGGGCGAAAAATACCTGCCCCAGTTTGAAACCGGAGGTCGTCGATAGGCGACGGCCCCAAAGAGAGGACACGACAGGTGACTACCGCAGTGAAGGCGAAGCACCGGCAACAGCCGGCGCAGAAGTCTTTTTTCCAGCGCGTCGGCCTGCCGGTCCTCATCATTCTCGTTGGGCTGCTCGTGCTGATGTACCCGGTGATTTCCACGCAGTGGAACAACCACGTGCAGGAACAGGTGGCCAAGCAGTACGAGGATCAGCTGTCGGTCGCTCCGCCGGAGCAGGTGAATCGCGCGTACGAGGCAGCGGTGGAGTACAACCGCACGCACACTGACGGCCCGATCCTGGATCCGTGGCTGGCGCGCATCAGTGAAGACAACGCGGAGTACAAGGAGTACGAGCGTCACCTCGCGGGTGTGTCCGCGATGTCGCAGCTGGCGATTCCGTCCATCGACGTGCGCCTGCCGGTCTTCCACGGCACCAGCGACAACACGCTGCAAAAGGGCCTCGGCCACCTGTATGGCTCCGCGCTGCCAACCGGTGGCGAGGGGTTCCACTCAGTGATCACCGGCCACACAGGCCTGACCACCGCGACGCTTTTTGACGACCTCGTGGACGTCAAGGAAGGCGACGCGATCTACATCTCCACCTTCGGCAAGCGCCTGAAATACCAGGTGTACAAGACCGAGGTCGTGCTGCCGGACGAGACCGACAGCCTGCGAGCCGAGGCGAACCGTGACCTGCTCACGCTAGTCACCTGCACCCCGTACGGCATCAACACCCACCGCCTGCTGGTGCACGCGGAGCGGGTGCCCATGGATCCGGACGAGGCGCAGGTGCTCGACGAATCCACCTCCACCGTGCAGTGGTGGATGTGGGTGCTGGGGGCGGTGTCGCTTGTGATTCTGGTCGGCCTGACCTGGTGGCTGATGCGGGAGAGGAAGAAACAGACCACTGGTACCGGCGACGCCAACGTACCTGCTCAGCGCAGCCGCGAACTGGCTCGCTCGTTGGATGGAGAACGGAAGCGATAATGAAGATCCGGCAGAAGCTTGCAGTGGGTTGCACTGCTGCGGTACTAGGCGTGTCGGCCGCGGGCGCCTCGGTTGCGCTCGCCGACAGCCGTGTAGTGAGCGGCAACGACACCAACTTGGTGGCTGAAAACGTGAACAAAGAAGCGCGACTTTCGCTTACCGTGCGCAAGGTTGCCACCAACCCGTACGATGACGTGCCGGAGGGTGCCAAGCCGTCCGCGATAGCAGGCGCGCAGTTCACGCTATCTCGCGTAGAGGATATCGATGTCACCACATCCGCAGGCCGTGAGGCAGCAAAGGGCTTTTCGCTCGATGACGTCGCGTCGCATGCCCTCATTAGCACCACTACACGCACAACCGACGGCGGAGGCGTAGCCAACTTCACCAATCTGGTCCCAGGGTTGTACCTGCTGGAGGAGTCCGCGCCGGACGCGGATTACAACTACCATCTGTCCAGCCCGAAGCTGATTATTCTGCCTCTCGGTAGCGCATCGGGTGAGGGGTTCGAGTACGAAAATGTGGTGGTGACGAAACCGGAACCGGACCGTCCGCCGAGCACCACCACTCGGACCCGCCCACCCGAGACGGTGACCACGACTCCCGGCACCGAGACCGAAACCACCCGGGTCACCACGCCGACTTCCAGTGTTGCAGAGCCACCTACAACGGTGACATCGACGCCGCCGGCGACGGTGTCCACAGTGCCAACCACCCCGGTCAGGCCGCCGGCGACGACCACGGTCTCCACCCCCGGAGATAAAAGCCGCGACGGGGGACTGGCCTCGACCGGTGCCAACGTGCTGTGGCTGGCTGGCATCGCAGTGATACTCATTCTCGGCGGGTTCTTCCTCGCCAGGCGAAACAACGACGGACAGCAATAGAGGCGGACAAGGAGAGAAAGAATGCGAAACATAATGAAGCACTCTGGCGCGCGCAACGCGAAGGTGCGCCGCTCCGTCCGTGGCCTGTCCGCCGTCCTGGCATCTCTGGCGCTGACGGCGGGGTTGGGTTCATACCCGGCCGAGGTTGAGGCGCAGGAGTCCGGG
Source organism: Corynebacterium sp. CQ3829_602738 (assembly GCF_054478435.1). Classification (NCBI taxonomy): domain Bacteria; kingdom Bacillati; phylum Actinomycetota; class Actinomycetes; order Mycobacteriales; family Corynebacteriaceae; genus Corynebacterium; species Corynebacterium sp. CQ3829_602738. The sequence goes on along the minus strand of NZ_CM137003.1, from coordinate 2,100,638 downwards.
GTCAACGCTGACATGGTTTCGGAAGAGACGGTCGACGTCGACTCGCCGATTCAGACCGCTACGGCCCCAGAAGTTGCCGAATCGACGTCCGTGGATGTCGAGCCGACTGAAACCAGCTCCCTTGCTGCCCCCGAAGAGAGTGCAGCTGAGCAATCTCCAGTGCAGGTTTTGCGGACAGAAGGGGTCGACCTCGTTACCGTTAACGATCCTGATGGAGAGGTGTGGGGTTACGGGGCAAAGGCGTCGCCAGAGGACATCTTCGCCATCAAGCGTGTAGGTGAAGGTGAAATTGAAGAAATCCTGCGGCTCACTATCGACGGGCAGGATCTAGAGCCAGAATTTTACGGTTATGCGAATACGGAAGAGGGAGGTTACCTCGCGTTCGATCTCGACGCCTTAAGCGAGGTACCTCCACGAGAGGTGGAGTTTGAAGTTCGAACCTCCGGTGAGGCGGATTACGCGATCGCCGAAAGCGAAGAGGTACCTTCTGCCCGCGAACTGTCCGCGTCTGGATACGGTAAGAACGCGGACGCGGCTGCAACCGTGAACCCGGATGGCGTGGGATTGGCACGAGCTGCCGGTGAGAATAAGGAGTCGGAGGTGGGAATTGAGAGCACCACCTACCGAGCTCTGGCGGGCCAATCGACCGGCCGTCGACTTGACGCGAAAGTACAAAGCGTCGCGTCGAACCCCGCTTACTTGACTCGGTTGACCATCGACTATAACTACGGTCGTGCCCCCGGTAACGGAATGCAGGATCTCGCAGGGCCGGTCACTGTCCAAGTCGGCCAGCAATCAGTAACTGTAGACGGTAGGAATGTTACCCCTAGGTATGCGAACAGCCCCTCTGGTGCAAGGAAAGTCGTTGGTCTTGATGTGACCATCCCGACCGACGCAAGAGTCCAAGTGCGTCGTCAGGACACACTCTCTGTCAATTTCTCCTCGGGACCAACTGCACCGAACGGCTCAAAAGATAGCTACACTCTCCGAGCTTGGTCCTCGCCAACTGGTAACGACATCGTTGTTCCAGGTGAAACCGGGCAATGCGCGCCCTACGGCTTTGGTGGGTCCGTCCCAGATATGAGCTACGACACGAACAGGAGAATTAAGCGGGGCAGGCTGTCCGACGGTAGCAATGAGTTGGATATGTCAGCCCCCTTGGGGAAGCGGGAGCTCTCTCAGCGTGAAATCGAAGAGGGCTTCAAGGTGTACGTGTCAACGTCGCGTAACGCACAGAATCAAAGTGGTAATCGGGACGATATGGTCTACACCTCCCTCGATATCCAACGTCAAGGTGAGGCGCGGTTCGAAAACGTCGGCTACAGCAGGTGGATTTACAACGGCCTCGCCTACGACCCTGCAGATAACTGGCTCTATGCAATCAGTCAATATCGAGGTCAAGACACAAGTTGCTACGTTTCCGGTAATTTGCTGCAGATCAACCCACAAACCGGTCAGGTGCGCAATCTTGGCCCTGTGATGGCGCAGAATGACACGCTGCTTTTTGCCAAAGGCAGTCCGGGCGCAAACGATTTTAGACTGATCAATACGGGCACGATTGACGATGGGTACCTATACGTTTCAAACTCCTCGACATCTGGAACGAAATCCATCTACCGCATCCCGCTCCCTTCACGTACAGGAGTGAACGGATACGTACCGCGCGGCACGCGTATGGATGGTGGCAATACCTCTAGCGACAATTGGAAGTTCTTTTCGGAGGACGTCGCGGTCCTGGCTAACGATCCGGGTTATGCATGGGGTGTGGTGAGTTCAGCGCTTGTTGGTCGCACCGGCGCAAACAGCAACTTTGTTGTGGAACGCCGAAACTTGAAGGACGGCACCGTAACGTTCTACCCCCTAAGCCGTAGTCAGCTGACGTCCCCGTCCGGCGATGCGATTTCAGCCCAAACCACATGGGGTAAGGCCTGGGCGTACCCCAATGGCGATCTCGGCGTCGCGGTAGGCGGGCAATCGAGCAGTGGAGCGGGGGGCGCGCGGATTCGGATCACGCAGGGTCGCTCCGGCCCAAATATTCAGGTTGTAGAAACGCTGAAAGATGTGCCCTTCTCTTTTAACACCGACGCTGCCAGTAATGGCAGGCGCACACCGCAGATCGCGACTGATCTCCAGTTAGTGAAGCAAGAACTCACCGGTACTGAAGTGGCGGAGGTCGCTGCGGAAGAGATCCGTAGAGAGTTCACCTCGGGGCCGAATGCGAACCCCGCGAATTACAGCGTGTGGTCCATCAAACTGACCAATAACGGCCCAGCCGTGAGCTCAGGTTCGAGTATTACTGATACTTTGCCCGATGGATACGATATGGCGACATTTCGCCAGTTTGACTCAGAGACCAGCTCTGGCCGTTACGTGCCGGTCAACATGGCTGTCAATGGGCATACAGTTGTATGGAGCGTCGGCGTGCTCAACCCCGGCGAATCTGTAACGCTTTACATGTATGCGGCTGTTGGTCCTAACGCCGTGTGCTCACCCAATACCGCAACGGTGGAAAACCACGATATCGAATCTACGCCAGGGAATAACTCGTCGACCGCCGCTTGTCCTCCCAAGCTTGACGTTTCCAAGCAGGTCGTGGCTGAACAACGCGACCCGCGCGCGAACGGCGGCGTAATGTCAATTGACTACAACGTTGTAGTCACCAATCGTTCTGAGGATGGTGTTCCAGCACAGGCATACGAGCTCGTTGATACTCCCCGTTTCGCATCTTCGGTTCAGGTCACCAAAGTCCAAGTTGCCGACGGGCCAAACAGCACGAGATTGAGGGATGTAACAGCTCCTGGACAGTTTGTCATTTCGAGGGGGCAGACTATTGCCTCCGGCCAGGAGCATACCTACCGGGTGCATATTGAGTATGCCCAGAATCGGGAAGTTGAGGCTGACCAAATCGACCAGGCAAGATGCGCAGGAAGCAGGACGGACCAACCGAACGGACTGTACAACGAGACCACGGTTACGTGGCTCGGCGATCGAACCGCGTCCGCCTGGGATTGCAAGGACGTACCGCAGGCTGACCTCGTGGTGTCGAAAAAGGTGACTCGCGCTGCCCAACTTGACCAAAATGGGCGCGGGACCATCGAGTACGCCATCGACGTTGCGAACCCGAGCGGGTTGGCGACCTTCTACGACTTGAACGACATCCCTCGATTCGCGCAGCTCGTCAATATCACTGGCGTGGAAGTGAAGACGCCAAGTAGCACAGCGTTCACAACCGTCAGCGCGCGGAACGGGGAGTACCCCCTCGCTTCTCGCTCCCGCATCGAAGGCGGTCAGACCCACACTTACACTGTAAGGGTGGCGTTTGACCTCGCCATGAGTGCGAGCTCGGATACGTACTCTCAGGAGAAGTGCATTGGTGGGCAAACCACCCAACCCAACGGCCTGTATAACGAGGCAGCGTTGAACTGGGCGGGCGGATCAGCCAGTGCGTCGGATTGTCAGGATGTGCCGCGTCCGAGCGTCGACTTGGTCTTCCAGAAGAACCAAATCACCCGTTCGAACGAGGCAGAGTTTCAGAATTACCTGTCTGAACGGCTTGGACGAGAATACGAGTCGGGCCGTATCTACTGGGCTATCACGGTCAAGAACAATGGTCCGGCCGCGAGCCGCGGCTTCGTCGTGACCGACCAGGTTCCGGCGAGCTACAGCGACGTCCGTACCCACCAGTGGATTGCGGATAACCAATCCACTATGTCCGGCATTACGGTGAACCCGTCAGTCCGCGGCAACGTAGTTACCTGGGACGTCACTGGACCGGTGCCCGTGGGACAGGAATTGATGCTGGTGGTATCGGCGCGTACGAACACGCCCGGCGTTTGTGAAGCGAACGAAGCTTCACTCACCCCGCGAGATGACGATCCGACTCCGCAGGGAGACGAACCCCGCGGGGAGGTTGATGAGTGCACGCCGCGTTTCGACGTTCGCAAGCAGGCGGTCTCCTCCTCCTATACGGCACCTACCGAAGACACCAACGGCAGTTTCACTGTCTCCTATGACATCGTGGTGGAAAACAACGGCACCGCTCCGTTGGAATTTGACCCGATTGTTGAAAAGCCGCAAGTTCCGGCAGGACTTACGGTGACCGGGTACTCCGTGACACGGACGGACGAATTCGGTATCCAAAACAGCACTACTCGGTGTTCTTGGAGCGGCGGGGGGGATGACCGTTATCCGGGCCTGCCCGCAGGGGCGGTCGAATTCCGCCTCGATGATTGTCGGAGCCCCGGGTCGGACTGGAGAGGGTACGCTGGACAGCTCCTTAATAATCCCGGCCGAGAGGACGCTGAAAAGGACCGAGCCATCTCCCCGCGAGGTACGCGCGGAGGCCTATTCGATCCAAAGTCCTATAGCACCGCAGGGGAGGTGAGCAACGGTCGCCACGTCTACAACGTCACCTTCAAATACTCAGTGAGCAACGGGTATACAGCACCAAGCTCCGATAAATGTGAGGCTAGTAACGGGTTCATCGTCAACAAGGTTGCGGTTAATGGCAGGGACGATACGGATTGCACTCCGGTGACAAAGGCGGAAGGTACACGTGTGCGAATCATCAAGATGGGACAAAATGGCGATTCGCCGCAGAACCTGTCCAACTTGGGTGTCGAATTCACCGTCTTTGAGGACCAAGCGCTAACCCAGACGGTGACCGGGTTCAAGCCCGCGGACGGTTACCTCCTTTCGGAAGCTTCGTTGGGACTGGGCAAAACCTACTACCTCGCTGAGACCAAGGCAGCGCCCGGATTCTCGTTGCTGCCGACGGCGATCCCGTTCGAGATCACGAACTCGGGTGACGGGCCGATATTTAAACTGCTCGCCGAAGGGGTGTCGGTTACATCAACAGGTGTTACGGACGGGCAGCCGACTATCACGGTTGCGAACATCCGGCAGGGTAATCTTCCGAGAACCGGAGGTGCCGGGCTCCTAGTGTCCACGCTGGTTGGGTTTGCGATCGTCGCTCTCGGTGTTGCGATGGGAACTCGCAGAAAGACCGCCTAAGCGGACACGCGGGTGAGCCCGCTCTGGTAGCGGCCTGCGCCCGCTGCTCCGCCACACCGGCGGCGCGGCGGGCGGTGTGCTTGGGCAATTGAGCGCCGGTAACAAACAGCCCCTTTTTCACCCATCGGTCGATGGCGGGGCGCCCGAGGCGGTCGTAGTGCTCACGGCGCGGAAACGGTAAATACAGAAACCCGATACCCCGGTCGCTGGAAAGCTCCCGCCGTTATCGCGGCGGGCCTCACCCTCATCGTTATGGGCGGCACGTTTGTCGGCGTCGCCTTGCCAACAACCACTGCCGCACTCGTCCTCAGTCTTACCGACGCGCATTGGGTCAACGCGAGTTGCAACGTCATCGTCGCGGCCTGGTTTTTGGTATGGGCCGACGCGGTGATCGCATCAGGCGCCGCACCACCTTCTCAGCCGGTATGATCCTCTTCGTCGGCGGCTCACTGCTCGCAGCGATTGCGACCAGCGCCGGCAGCCTCATCGGTGCCTGCGCGGTTCAAGGTGTTGGAGGCGCATTGGTACTACCGGCCGCACTGTCGTCGGCGAAACCCCTATTGCCCCGGGGCGCGGCAATGTCGCGCACCATCCCCGGCGCGCTGATTTCCGTCGAGGCAGTACCGGCAGATGCCCGCGACAGTCTGGCGCGGGCAACCGAGGCGTCAGCGGGTGCGCTCATCGGGCAGCTTCGCGGCGCGAACAGCGAGGTGGGCGCGCAGCTTGGTAGCGCCCGTGACACCGTCATCTCCAAACTCTCCGAAGCATTCGCCCACTCCGCAGCCTGGTCCATCGGCCTCGGCTCGGTAATGGTGATGCGGGAAATGAAAAGGGGCCGCTCGTTCGCGATAGCTCGACGATAGACGCTGGTTGACTAGGGCGTTCAACGAGATACCCTCGGTTGCTGCTCGGATAACCAGTTCACGGTGCAGTGATGGTGAAGTGCCAACGTTGAACTTTCCTGAGTAACGCCGCTCGCCCAATGGTTCCGGGGTCGCCCTATTATTGGACGACATTTCCTTGACGACCTAGAACAAGTGTTTAGACCAGGTATTTGGTAACGGTGTGGTGGGTTTTCAACTGGCCTCGTGATCAACCGCACCGCGACCCTACGTGCAGAGTGTGGTGTTTTGCGCTGCGAGAGCTTCACGGGCATTTTGAACAGTGAAGTGCGAACACCGCTGGCTCGATCAGATTTGGCGGACAGTCCAGCCTCCCCTCTTGGCGCTGGAGTTGAGGCCGCCCAACAGTCGATCACGACGGGCGTCTCTGACAATGTCGGCGCACTGACGGGGCGCGTCACCGGAATCCTGTTCCGGACTGTTACTGGATGCTCACCAAACCGTTACCCGATACCCACCACGGTGTTGATAGATGCGACCACGCAACAGTGAACGGCACCCCGCTGATCTCCATCAACACGGAGTACTACTCCGACATCGACCGCGAAGGTAAAGAGCCGTTCCAGCGCATCTCTGCTGAACAGCTCAAGTGGCTGGACGAGCGCCTCGCGCACTGGGACGCACAGGGCGTGACCGCGCTGGTGTTCACCCACCCGCTGCTGCCGGGGACCGTGTCCATGAGCCATTCCGCCTGGTACCAGAACGATTTCGAGGATGAGCAGGCCATCTCGGACGTGCTGTCCAAGTACAACGACATCGTCGCGTTTACCAGCCACTCGCACTCCTCGCTGAAGCAGAACAACTGGTGGGGCACCAGGCGTTACGACGGCACCCCGCAAGGCGCCATCGGCTTCCCCGTAGTGAACACGGGCGCGATCCTCAACGAGTACCTGCCGGACGGCGACCACGACGAGGAAATCGTGGACGACAAGGCCGCCACCGGCCTGCGCGTGAAGGTCTACGACGACCGCATCCGCGTCGAGGCCTGGGACTTCAAGGACGGGCACGGACCGGCCAATCCCCAGGGCGAGGCGAAAATGATCAAGTACCAGGACTTTGCAAAGCAGCACCGCCTATCGACGCCTCCGGTGTCATCGGAAACAGACCCCACACCGGAGGCTGATTCTGCTTCGGCAGAGGGTTCGTCTGCTCGCGCGAAGGCTGCCCTGGTCATCGGCATTCTTGCCGGGCTGGGCGGGGCCTTCGGGCTTATCGCCTCGCAGTTTGGCGATCAGCTGCGCGGGTTGCTGCCGGCCCCGTTTTTGGAGCTTGCGCAGCGCTGAGCGAGAAACCAGGCTGCGCGTTAGCGCCGCGTTTGTTAGTGTTTGACCCAACATCAAGGGGGAATGGTGGGGAAACGTAAACGGTTGAAATCGCGCGAAGTGTCTACTCCGCGGCTGTCGTCAGATGCATCGCACTCGGTCGAGTTCTTCATGCGTCCTGACGATGGTGCAGTTCCCTCTCTTGAAACCTTTGCCTCGTGGCCAAACAAAGCTGCGGGGAAGCTCCTACCTGTCCTCGCTGCTGTAGCAGAGGCTCCCCCGACAAAGTTCGCTGGTGGTGGCAAGTGGGAAGCAATGCATGGCACCTGCACTGGGATGTACGAGGTGAGGGCGAGGATCGACGGTGTGCACTACCGCCTGTTCTGCGTGCTCGATGTTTTTGCTGAGAACGGGGACCGGCCACTGCTAACTGTTATCGACGCAGATTCGAAGCCGAATGGCGAGGTATTCGCGGAGAGCCGTTATGTGCAATTAAGTGCACTTCGAGACGAATACTTCAGGCCCGACCAAAACGGTCGGCCAGTTCGGTCTCTTGCCCCGGCAAGACTGGTTGCGCGATATATCTCGCGGACTTAAATCTACGGATTTGTTTCCAAGCGTTCAGTATCTGGCTCGAGCGTGAGACGTAGATTGACAGACGCTGCCAAGTCCGCGAGCGTGCCAATAGTCGGATTCACTTCATGTCCAGACGAGGTAAGCAACCGACGAACGGAAGAGTAGGGGATGTCGGAAATCTGAGCCATGCGCTTCTTGGTGAGCCCGAGATTTTTGCGGTGCTCTTCAATCGCGTTGACGATCCGGTCATAGGTCTGGATTCGTTTCAGCTCACGTTCGTAGGCTTCAGCGAACGCTGGGTCCTTCTCTGCTTGTGCCTGCAGCAGTGTGTTGAATGCATCGCTCACAGGGCACCCCCTTCCTTGTCACAGTTTGTATCATTTATGATACAGAAGTTGAAGGCCTGCGGCAACGGCTTGTGATGCTGTGGACCGGCACTGTCTAGCCCTCGTCCGAACCGCCTGCCGCCGAAACCTTGCGCCGGACCCCCGATTCCGCTGTGAGCGCAGCAGCAGGGACTAGTAAGACGCAGATCAAGCGTTTAAGCTGAGCTCCAGTTGAGCCGAGTGATTCGTCCTCGAGGCCGGGAAGGAGGGTAATGGCGATGAGGGTTACGTTGGAGCAAGCTGCCGACTACTTTCGCGCTGATTTGGATGAGATCGCGCGTGTTGCTGAAAGCGCTTGCGTAGCACTGGATGAGCAGGGGACTGTCAATCTCATGCTCGCCCAAGCATTAGCGCGATACGTGTCCGACGAGTTTGTGGAAATTTTCGGGACGGATCAGGCTTTCGTTGCTCGGGATATTGGCTTTGTTGAAGCGGCGCACTTCAACAGCGCGGATCGGCTGCTCCCGGCTGAAATCGGTCTGCTAGATGCCCGTGCGATGGGGCTTGCCCCAGGGGGGCGGCGCTACGTTCAAGCAGCTGGTTTAGAAGACCTCGCTAACGCAGGAATCTTAGGGCTGAGCGATCGGACGTCGCGCGTAGGTGTCCTCGTCAGAGAACCAGATTGCTCAGAGAAACAAGCACTCGCAGACGCCTACATGCTTGGGGGTACACGTGTGCAGGCAGCGGTCCGGACATACGTCAGGAAGAACGCGGCGAGCGCTGCGTAAGCATGATGGGCGGCGTGTACCCCTGGCTACATCAGGTCGCATCTGCGTTGGATGGGGAGGACTGGTTGCTCGTAGGTGGGGCAATGACCCAGCTGCATTGCGCCTTAAGCCATGTTGGCTACGGAAGAACCACGGAAGACGTGGACATCGTCGTTGATCCAATTAACAATTCGACGCTGGTTGGCGTAGCGGAAGCACTGGAGAGGGCAGGGTACGAGCAAATCACGCCGCTGAGGAGAGAAGGGTTTCTTCACCAGTTCCGTCACGAAGAGGGATCCCAAGTGGACGTGATGGGAATCGACAGCGACCGCACGCCTGACCGATGGCGCGGGTACAACGTTGTGAAATGCCCTGGTTCCAAGTCAGCGCTCGGGAGACTTGCAAGCGGCACGCCGAAGGACGTGCTTGAGGTCCCGGTCAGCGAGGCGCACACGGTCAGATTGCCTAACGCCTGGTCAGCCCTTGCGATGAAGGGCCATGCCCTTCAGCTCCCTGATGCGAACCGGGAGCGCCACGTCTAAGATGCGCTCGCCTTACTCGCGCGCGCGCATCGAACTGAGGTGAAACGAGGGCTGACAAAATCTGAACACTCGGGGGTAAACAAGATCCTCTCGAGCTCGCACCTGTCTGAGGTTGAGAATTGGATGCCCCTTGATCAGACGCATTGGGGCGAGGCGCTGGAAGAGATCCGGAGACTACGACCCCAAGGGGAAATCGGAGTCCCTGAGCCCCTCAAGCCGATGCTCCCGCGGCCGAACCGCTAGAACGCCGAAGATTGTCCTGGCGCCCCGCAGGACTACTATCGCGTCATTGAACTGGGAAGGAGAGCGCCGTGGCATCACATTCTGGGCGGTCCGTGATAGGACCTTTGGTCGTCGTTACGCTGCTGGCCCTCGTCTACCTGTGGTGGACCGGCAACGACCAGCCCACCGACGAACCCGCGCCCGAGCCGCCCGCCGCCGAGGCCCCCGCGCCGGCGCCGCAGCAAGAGGCGCCGTACATCGCGGACAGTCGCCCGCTGGAGATGTACATTCCCGCGATTGGCCTGGTCGCGGACTTCGAGCCGAACGATTGCCGCGCGCACGACGGCACCATCGACCCGGCGACGCTGGACCTCGCGTGCGCGTACACCTCCCCGGACCGCCCGTACGCTCTGCCGGGCTCGCAGGCCGAGGACATTGTGGTCATCGCGGGGCATACGGGCTCCGGGGTGGAGGCAGTCTTCGACAAGCTTTACGACGGCTCCGCCGACCACCACACCGTCCGCGCCGGCGACGTGCTGTACCTGCGCACCGAGGCCTCCGGCGAGGCGTGGCTGAAGTACACGGCGACGGACTTCCACGACCCGGTGAAAGCGTCACTCAGCAGCGACACCTCCATCTGGGGTGACGGCCCCACCCCTGGAAGGTTGCTGACAATCAGTTGCATCCAGCCGCCGTTCTACCAGCAGTCGGTGCGAAATGCGGTTGTGGGCTGGCAGTTTGCAGGTGTCGCCGGGCCTATCGACGGCTCCGCCGAACCCGCCCCAGCCATCCCCCGGGGATAGCTCGCGGCACCCATTGTGCGTGTATTTCGTATCGAACTGACAGGGTGCGTGGAGGGTCCGGTTGTAACGTAACCGCGCCACCTGGCCGATGCATTAGGTGGGTGGGATAAACAACCGAAAGTGAAGGAGCAGACAATGCGTTTGAACAAGACTGCAATCGCACTGACGACCGCCGCCGCACTTGGTGCTGGCGTAATCCCGACTGCGGGTGCTCAGGAGAGCAACGCGCCGAAGCTCGACAACGGCGTGCAGCAGGCCACCGACAGCCCGAACGATGCGGACGCGAGCCTCTTCGGCGACGGCACCGGCGACGGTGCCGCGCAGGTGACCGGCAACGCCCCGGAAAACCCGAACGACCAGCTGCTTCCGGGCGCCCCGGAGGGCTCGGAGCCGGCCTCGTCGAACTCCCTGGGTTCCAATGAGCAGGCTGCGACCGAGACCGAAACCGCCACTGCTACCGCGACGGCCACGGAAACGGCAACGGCAACGGCGGGCGACTCGGGCGCTGCCGCGGGCACTGAGGGCACCGCCACCGGCACCGCGACGGCAACTGCGACGGAGACCGCGACCGGTACCGCCACTGCCACCGCCACGCCGACTACCAAGGACAACACTGCCGCGATCGTGCTCGGCTCCCTGGGTGCACTCGCCGGCCTGGGCCTGATCATCGCCGGTGTGCAGTACTTCGTGAACAAGGACGGCGACCTGGTCAAGGACCCGAACCGCGTCGACCAGCCGGCCTCCCCGGAGGAGAAGGCCGAGTCCGAGCAGGTGAAGAAGGACCACGGCGATGAGATCGCCCAGCAGGTCGAGGCCAACGGCGGCGTCCCGGGCACCGGCAACGCAGGCGCTGGCAACGCTGGCACCGCGGCGAACGGAACCGGCAACGCCGCCGCAGCGAACGGCGAGCGCGGCATGAACGCCTCCACCGGTGTGGCAGAACTGCCCGCCGGCCTGGTGGCGCTGCTGATCCTGTCCATCGTGGGCGCTGCGGGCTACGCCTTCAGCCGCCGCGAGACGGTCTAAGGCTCTATAGCGCCGAAGCGCTCTGAGATCGTCGGCCCCGCTTTGCGATTCGTCGCAAGGCGGGGCCGTCGCTTGCCCAACCAAGTAATCTGTTGCTCATTAGGTTGATTGACCTCGGTGGAAGGAGGTGTGGTTGTGGAACGGCACTATTCGTATCCCAAATTCGCGGACTGGTTGCGCAACGAAATTCAGACCGAGAACGACCCGTCTTTCGCGGTTCGTGTGCTCAAACGGGTGGTCTCTGACATCCGAGATATACCTGAAGACGAAGAGTTTTTGCTCGCGCACTCTGCTCCACAATCGACTGGAGACACCGATTGGGATCGATTAATTAGAGCTGCAGCTGAGATGACGTACTCCGACCGATTCGCGGGATCGAAACTGGAATGGTTTGAGGAGCAGGAGGAACCTCCGCTGCAGTGGTTTTACCCAACAAGCAGGCGTTCGAGGTTTGCTTTTAACCTTGAAAGGACGCCTGCGCCGTTCCGGGATAGGAAAGTATGTCTGGGGGAAGGCAACCTCCGCACAGCCAAGGACCATGACCGGCCATGGAACGTGTACAAACTGTCATACACAGGAGGCAGCGATGGAAGAGAAGCAGTTTCTCCTCTCCGAGGAGGACTTTCGCCAAGTGCAGCGGATTCTGGAGGGGTCAGCTGAGACAACGAAACTTCAGAAGTTGTTCGATGCAGAAAGCCCGTTCGGCAAACCGATGAGTTTCGGGAGCTGAGCGCGGACGAAACCGCGCCGTAAACCCCTACTGCGGCTCCACGGGGTTGCCCTGCCACACGGTCATGGCCGGCACCTCGTCGCCACGCATGACCAGCGAGCCCGGGCCGACCGTCGCGCCGGTGCCGATCGCGGACCCCGGCAGGGACACCGAGTGCGCGGCCAGCGTCGCGGATTCCAGGATCGAGACCGTGTCCAGGGACATCACGCGGTCCTGGAACAGGTGCGTCTGCACCACCGTGCCCGGGCCGACCGACGCGCCGCGGCCCACCACGCACAGGTCCGTCTCCGGGAACCAGTAGGATTCGATCCACGCGCCACGGCCCACGCGCACGCCCAGCGCGCGCAGCGCCAGGTTCATCTCGCCGGAACCGGAGGCCCAGTTGAAGAACCACGGCGCGGCCACGACCTCGACGAACTGGTCCTGCAGCTCGTTGAGCCAGACAAACCAGGAGTACAGCGGGTGCTCGGCAGCCTTATGCCGCCCAACCAACACCCACTTCGCCACCACGGCGGACAGCACGGCCAGCACGCCCACGGCCATCCACACCAGGCCGCCGAGGAGGTACGTCCAGAAGCCGAAGCGCTCCAGAAGCGTCACCACAAAAGCGGCGAACACCGCCGCCAGCACGGCTTGCGTCATGGGCGCGAGCAGGCGCAGCGTCTCCACAAACCCGCGCTTGCGCAACAGCGACGCGGACGGCTTGTAGGTCGCCTCGCCGGCGGCCTCCACCTCGACGCGGCGCATGCGCTCCGGCGGCGAGCCCCACCAGTTCGAGCCCGCCTTGGATTTCTTCGGCGACGCTGACAGCACCGCCACCAGCGACTGTTTCGCCAGCTTGCGGCCGGGCGCGACCATGCCGGAGTTGCCCACGAAGGAGCGTTTGCCCACCACGGTGTGGTCGGTGCGGATCCAGCCGTCGCCGAGTTCGTAGGTGCCGACCATCGTGTCGTCGGCAAGGAATGCCCCGTCGCGCACCTCGGTCAGCTTCGGCACCATCACGGCGGTGGACACCTCGGCGCGCTCGCCGATCTGCGCGCCCAGCGACCGCAGCCACACCGGGGTGGCCAGGCCTGCGTAGATGGGGAAGTAGCGGGTGCGGGCGTCGTCCATAAGCCTGGTCACGGTCCACAGCGCCCAGCCGTGCACGCTGCGCACCGGGAACACGCCGGGCTTTACGCCTATCGACGCCACCCTCACGGCCAGCCACGTCAACAGCAAACCGCAACCGATGTAGACGAGTCCGCCGACTGGGGCGAACACGAGCAGGCCCCACACCGACGAGGTGTGCGCAATGTGTGCCAGCCCCACCGTCGCGGCGGCGCCGGCGACACCGGCAGTAGCCGGCAGCAGCGCGAGGAACAGCGACGTCAGGCCGTAGCCCAGCGCCCACAGTGGGCGGCGCGGCGGGCGCTCGTCGGGGAAGCGGTGCTTGGAGCGGCCCACCTTGCGCGCGGGCGAGCCCGCCCAGCGCGAGCGCTTCTTCACGGGTTTGCGGCCGGTGACGGTGGAGCCCGGCTCCACGTGTGCGCCGTTGCGGATCTCGGTGCCGGGCATGAGCGTGGAACGCGCACCGACGCGCGCCTCCGCGCCAATGGACACCTCGCCGATGTGGAATTCGTCGCCGTCGAGCCACACACCCGACAGGTCCACTTCCGGCTCGATGGCGGAGCCCTCGCCGACCGTGAGCAGGCCCGTCACCGGTGCGAACGCGTGCATGTCCACACCCTTGCCGATTTTTGCGCCCAACATGCGGGCGGTGATTTTCGCGGCGTTGGCGCTGGAGATGTTCAGCGCGCCGGAGGCGACCAGCCAGCGCTCGGCCGCCCACAGCCGCACGTGCTGCGCGCCGCCGCGGTTGTACACGCCGGGCTTCACGCGCCCGCGGATCACCCGGGCGCCCAGCGCGCCGATCGGGATGCGCCCGAACGGGGTGCACAGCACCAAAAACGCCGCGGCCAGCCAGGACCAGCTCAGATCCGTCAGGCCCAGCAGGTTCGCCGCGATGGCCACCCAGGTCACCGCCGTGGCTGCCTTCAACGTCATCACCGGCACCAGGGCCAAACTCTGCGCCACGCGGGTGCCGGCGCCGACGGGCTCTACTTCGCGTTCGCGCTTGGCGGTGCGGTTGGAAAGCGTGAGCTCGTCGATAAGCGAAGCAAGCGTTTCTAGCCTGGGGTGGTCGTAGAGGTCGCGCACCGCGATGGTGGGCACGCGCTCGCGCAGGCGCGTGATTAGCGCGGCGGCCGCGAGCGACGAGCCGCCGAGCTCGAAGAAGTCCGCGTCGCGTCCCGGCACGTCCAGGCCGAGGACCTCGACCCACTGCTCGGCCACCCACGTTTCGGTTTCGGTCAGCCCAACCGCGTCGACGCTGGCGGGCAGCGGCCACGGCAGGGCCTTCTTGTCCACCTTGCCAGAGGTGCGGATCGGCAGCTCGTCCATCACGTGCAGGCGCGGCACCAGCGCCGCGGGCATGGTGTCGGCGAGGCGCTCGCGCATCTGCTGCACGTCCAGCTCGGTGCCGTCGTTGGGGGAGACGTAGCCCACCAGCACCTTGTCGCCCGACGGCAACTCCTGCACCGCCACGGCCGAGTTGTACACGCCCTCGAGCGCGGCGACGTTGGCCTCCACCTCGCCCAGCTCGATGCGGCGCCCGCCGATCTTCACCTGGTCGTCCGCGCGGCCGATAAAGGCAAGGCCGTTGTCCGTGAGCTTGACGTGGTCACCGGTGCGGTACGCGCGCTGCCAGTCGCCCATGGGCGCGTACTTCTCCGCGTCCTTTTCCGGGTCCAGGTAGCGGGCTAGGCCCACGCCGCCGATGATGAGTTCTCCGTCGTCGGCTACTGCCAAATCCCAGCCGTCGAGCGGCCAACCGATGGTCACCGCCTCACCTGGGAACAGCTGCTTCGCGCTGGCCACCACGGTCGCCTCGGTGGGGCCGTAGGTGTTCCACATCTCGCGGCCGTCCGCCAGGCGGTCGGTCAGCTCCTGCGAGCAGGCCTCGCCGCCCACGATGAGCAGGCGGATGTTGTCCAGCGCCTCCTTCGGCCACAGGCCGGCCAGCGTCGGCACCGTGGACACGACCGTGATGTCGCGGCGGATCAGCCACGGGCCTAAGTCCTGGCCGGAGCGCACCAGCGCGCGCGGGGCCGGCACCAGGCAGGCGCCGTGGCCCCACGCGAGCCACATCTCCTCGCACGACGCGTCGAACGCCACGGACAGGCCGGCCAGCACGCGGTCGTCCGGGCCGAGCGGGTTGTCCTGGCAAAACAGGCGTGCCTCCGCATCCACGAACGCGGCCGCCGAGCGGTGCGTCACCGCCACGCCCTTTGGTTTTCCTGTGGAGCCGGACGTGAAGATGATCCAGCAGTCGTGGTCCGGGGTGACCTCGCCCAACTCGCCCGGTTGCACAGGCTTGAGCACGCGCAGCCCGTCGTCGGTCCAGATCGCGTCCACGTCCGCCTCGCCGAAGACGGTTTCCGCGCGCTCGTCCGGGTCGTCCGCGTCCACCGGCACGTACGCGCAGCCCGCGCGCATCGTGGACAGGATCGCAAGGTAGAGCTCCCTGCTTCCCGACGTCATCCGGACCCCCACGCGGCCCCCATCACGCACGCCCATCTTGCGCATGTCGGCGGCGCGGCGCTCGATTTCTTCCACCAGTTCGGCGTAGGTGAGCACGCCGTCGTCGGCGGAGTTCGCGCCGCCGTCATCGATCGCGGCGGCATCGGGGTGCTCGGCGGCGGTGGCCGTGAGGACGTCGATGAGCGTCCGCTCCGGCGGGGCCAGGTGGCTGCGGAGGAGGGGGTTGTCGGGCTGAGACATGCGGATAAGGCTAATAGCGCAACGAAAATCCGCAAATTATGGGAAACGCCAACTATTTGCGCTCGCCCACGTTCTAATCGTCGCCGTCCAGTGCCTGGGAGAGCTTGCGCAGGCTCTTCAGCTGCTTGTTGGAAGACGCCTCCAGCGCGCGGTCCTCCGCTTCCGCCACGTCCGCGGCGAGTTTCGCCAGCACCTTGGTGCCTTTCTTGGTGGCGGCGACGATCTGGCGGCGGCGGTCCTTCGGGTCGCGCTCGCGGGTGACCCAGTTGTTGTTCTCCAGGTTGTCGATGAGGCGGACCATGTCGGACGCGTCGATGGTGAGCAGCTCCGACAGCTGGCGCTGGCTCATCGGCTCCCCGTCCACGCACGTGAGGATCCAGTACTCGCGCATGGTGGAGTCGTGCTTGGCCAGGGTGCGCTCGACCTCGTCTTTGGTGTGCCTGCGCACGCGTTCAACCTGGAAGTGGGGGGACTTGGCCAGTGTGGACGGCAGTTCGGGGAGGGCGGGCATGGCCTTCATCATAACTATGTTTAGGCGCCCAACAATTGGGAACGCCTAAGACTGCCTAATTCTGGTGTGGCAGGCCCTGCTCCACCCAGGCAGTGGTGCCGCCGGCGACGTTGATGACGTTGTCCCAGCCGCGGGCCTGCTCCAGGTATTCGCCGGCTTGCGCGCTGCGGCCGCCGGACTTGCAGATCAGGTAAATGTCGCGCTCCGGGTCGATCTCGTCGGTGCGTGCGACGAACTCGGACAGTGGGATGTTCACGGCGCCCTCGGCGCGGACGGCGGCGTACTCGTCGGGCTCGCGGACGTCGATAAGCTGCGCGCCTGCGGGGACTTTATCTACGGAAACTTCCTTCATGGCTCGTATGATAGCTGCCGTGAAGTACCACGTCCGCCGCATCGTCGCACTGCTGATTCTGTTCCTTCTGGTGCGCGCAGGTTTCAAGGCACTGCTTCACGACGAACCTTCGGACCCCCCAGCGGCAGCACCAGAGACGTCGGTGTCGGCGGAGCCCCGTCGGCAAGCTGCTGCCTCGATCGCGCAGGGGCGCCCGGTGGAGATGGTGGTGCCGGTGCTGGGGCTGCGCGCCGGGTTCGAGCAGGCGGATTGCCGCGTGGTGGACGGCAAGATCGACCCGAAAAGCATGGATAAGGCGTGCGCGCTGACGGGCGAGGGGTACCCGTACGAGCTGCCGGGCACGGACGCCGGCGACATTGTGGTCGTGGCGGGGCATACCGGCGCGGGCGTGGACGCGGTGTTTAACAAGCTTTACGACGGCAAAGCCGAACGCCACACCGTAGCCAAAGGCGACACGCTGTTCCTGCGCACGGAAACCTCGGGCGACGACTGGCTGAAGTACACCGCGACCGACCTGCACGATCCGGACAAGGGCGCGCTGGCGGGCAACGCGGAGATCTGGGGGACGGGGCCGATGCCGGGGCGGCTGCTGACCATTTCCTGCATCCAGCCGGCGAACCTGCTGGCGGACAGCGTGCGCAATGCCGTGGTGGGGTGGCAGCTGGCTGGAACGGCGACCGACGACGAGGTCGAGACGGCCTTCGAGCCGCGGTAGTCAAGATTTTTGCGTCTTTTTTGCGGGGTTTAACCTGCGGTTTTACAGGTGTTGTCCAAAAAGTCTGAAGTTTTAGTTGAGACTTGTGTGAAACGTGTTTACTGTTGTGGCGTAACCTTCGACCTGAGGTTTAGACTTTCCCGATAGGAGCCCCAATGAAGCGCACCATCCGCACGCTGGCCGCAGCCGCAATGGCCGGCGCGATCGCAATTTCCGTGACCCCCGCCGCCGACGCCCAGGCCAACATCAACCCGACCGAGATCGCCACGAAGGCTATCGAGGCTCGTTTCCCGGCCGTCATCGTTGCCCCGAACGGCACGTACTACGAGCTGGTCAACGGCGAATACAAGGAGGCCGCAACCACCCCGGCCGGCGCAGAGAACGCCGCGGAGGTTTCCCTGGCAGACAACGGTGACATTGTCGCCACCCTTGCGGACGGCTCCGGTGAGACGATCGTGCTGGGGAAGGCCGAGCCGGCCGCTGAGTCCACCACCACCACCACCACTCCCCAGGCCCCGGCGCCGAAGGCGACCGGCGCGGCTACCGCTACTGCAACCTCCACCTCCACCGCGACCACGCTTACGGTGCCGGCGGGTACGGACACCACCGTCTCCGCAACTGTGGATGCAAACCTGGGCGGCGCCGGCGCTGGCGCGGGCAGCTCCAACGGTGCAGCTGGCGAGGCCAACGCCGAGCTGTCCCCGGGCGCGATCGCGGGCATCGCTGCCGCTGCGATCGGCATCCCGGTCGTCATCGCTGGCGTGACCTACTTCCTCAACCAGGACGGCGAGACCCTGGTGGGCTCCTCCGAGCGCGTGAACCAGCAGCCGACTCCGGAGGAGAAAGAGAAGTCCGACCAGCTCCGCGCTGAGCATGCCGACGAGATCGCTGCGCAGCAGGTCGCTGCCGCCGCGAACCGTGGCGTCGAGGCTGAGACCGGCTCCAACACGCTCGTGCGCACCCTCTTCGCGCTGGTGATCGCTTCCGTGCTTGGTGCAGCCGCGTTCGTGGCTGGCCGCCGCTTCCTGGTCTAGGCCGACACCCTCTTCGCTTGAGGTCTGGTTACTTTCGCGTAACCAGACCTCAAGCGTTTTGCGTACCTAAAACCCCTGGTCGCGCCCGCCGCTGAGGTCTGGTTTCTTGCTGAGGTCTGGTTTGTCCCAAGCGGGAAGCAAACAGTTGTTACTGGAGTGAAAAATGGGGGCAAAGTGTGTAAACTCTCAACCAACGCTTGAGGTTTGACCCCTCGAGCTTCCCCGAACTTCCTAGGAGTCCGTCATGAACCGCACCACCCGCGCCGCCGCTGTCGCAACTGCTGCCGCCGCAGCTCTGCTCGCAGTGCCGGTCGCCGCAACCGCGCAGGATCTGCCGGCCGAGACCGCCGACGCACGCGGCGAGCAGTACTTCCTCAACGAGGAGGGCTCCCACTACGTGCGCACGCTCCAGGAGGCGGCGCAGCCGTACGCGCAGCTGGACAGCAGCCAGCAGGAGCGCGCGGTCGCTGTGGCGGATGCCGCTGTTGCCGGGCTGATCGGCTCCGGTGTGATCAGGGACCAGCCCTCCGACCAGCCAACGGGCGGGCCGGTGCCGACCGACCCGGAAGTTATGGAAGCCACCGAAACGCCCGCCGAAACGCCGGCCCCGTCCCCGGAAAACGCGCCGGAGGAGCCGCTCGGCGCCGAGGACGTGGATCCCGCCGACGACAACCCCGTCGCCCACGGCCTGGTGAAGTTCCCGCCGGTGCTCACGCTGGACGGCAAGACGTACTTCCTGAACAAGGACGGCCACACCTTCGTCGCCGATGTCACCCGCGTCAACGCGGACGTCACCCCGGAGGAGACTGCGGAATCCGAGGCGATGATCCAGGCCAACGCTGGCGAGATCGGTCGTCAGGGGCTTGAGGCCGCGCGTGCTGCAGGCGAGGCTGTAGAGGCTGCCGTCAACGACGAGATCGCATCCCCGTACGCCGCACCCGCCCGTGGCCTGGAAGCGGAGACTGGTTCCAACACCGTCGCCCGCGCGCTGTTCGCGCTTGCGCTGGCAAGCGCACTGGGCGCAGGCTTCTTCGCGTTCGCCCGCCGCCGCCTGATCTAGCCGCGCAGATTTGCGCCAGCTTGGAGAATGGTGTTCTCTGAGTTGGTGAATTATAGACATCTGCTCGCATCCTGCTGTGCCGCCGCCGTCGCGGCAGGCACGATCGCCACCCCGGCCCAGGCCGCCGTCGACCCGATTGGTCGGGAGTGCCGCGCCGCCACCGCAGCGGCGAACATGGGCCAGCCGATCCCGAACATCGGCAACTACCTACTCAGCGGCAACGAGAACGCCATCGACAACGGCGTCCTGCGCATCTTCGCGCCGACGAAGTACAAGCCGTACATCACCCAGGCCACGGACCAGTGGGTCAGCGCCACCGGCGGCCTGATGCGCTTCGAGTACGTGGACCAGCCCGGCTACAAGGTGGTCACCGTGCGGGAGGCCAACCTGGGCGGCTACGTCGTCGGCCGCGTGCAGGGCAACGTGAACAACATGGAGCTTTTGCTCAACCCGGACATTCTGCGCAGCGGCTACTACGAGAGCCTGGTCATGACCATCGCGCACGAGCTCGGCCACGCCATGGGCCTGGCGCACTCCTGCGACGGCGCGCTGATGAAGGACGGCACCAACCGCGGCAAGGTGGCCAAAACCCCGCAGCCGCTGGATACGCAGGTGCTCATCCAGGCGAACAACTTGCGGGCAGCTCGCCTATCGACGACTACCGCTACCCCCACCCCTAAGCCCACCCCGGCGAACAACGGCAACGTCTACGAATGGGTCGGCGAGCACAACTCCACCGTCGTCGAGGTCGCCCCGACACCGATCCGGACGACGGTGACGTGGGAGCCGAAGACGCAGCCCACGACTAGCGAAACGCCCACCGAGCGACGCACGACCGTCATCGAAACCACAGTCGCGCCGGAGCCCACCCCCGAGCAGCCGAAGCGCGTCTCGCCGCTGGCGATCATTCTGCCGGTGGCCGCGGCCGCGATCTCCGCGATCGGCCTCGGTCTCGCGTTCATGCGCAGCTGGTTCTAGCAGCGCAAAACAAAAGCCGGGCCGACGCGAGAATGCGGGCCCGGCTTTAGCCGTCGATAAGCAAGTTAGTTGACGGTCTTGGCTTCCTTGTCTTCCTCGAGGCTCTCGCGGGAGTTGTCGCCGACGCGCTTGAACTCGTCGAGCGCGGCCTGCAGGATCTTCTCCGCCTCGGCCTTGTCGCCCCAGCCAGAGCCGGTGACTTCCTTGTTCGGCTCGAGGTCCTTGTAGTGCACGAAGAAGTGCTCGATCTCGTCCTTGACAAAGTCGGAGACGTCGGAGATGTCCTGGTAGGACTCGTAGCGCACGTCGTCGATGACGCAGAGCAGCTTGTCGTCGCCGCCGGCCTCGTCGGTCATCTTGAACACGCCGATCGGGCGCGCGATCACGGTGACACCCGGGAAGACGGGCTCCGGGGTGATCACGAGTGCGTCGAGCGGGTCGCCGTCGTCGGCAAGGGTGTTGTCGATGAAGCCGTAGTCCGCCGGGTACGCCATCGGGGTGAACAGGTAGCGGTCGAGGAAGACGCGACCGGTCTCGTGGTCGACCTCGTACTTGTTGCGGGAGCCCTTGGGGATCTCGATGATGACCTCGATAGCCATTACTTCTCCTTTGTTCGGTGCCTGAGTTTGGTGAATGTCCGCACGCCATCATACTTCGGCTACCATTTTGGCCGATGAAGGTATGGACTTGGGTCGCAGGCGCCGTCGCGCTCGCTGCGGTCGGCGGTGTCGCAGGCTTCGGCATCGCGGCGCACGAGCAGCTCTCCGAGATCACGCACGCGCCGCCGTACCAGCTGCAGTCCGCCCCGTCTGTGTTGGAGCCTGCGGTGCCTTCGCCTATCGACGACACTTCGCTGCGAACGACCCTGGCATCGCTTGCCGACAACCCTGACCTGGGCGTGTTCCACGGCCACGTCACGCAGGCGGGCACCGGCGAGGCGGTGTTCGACCGCGCCTCCGACGAGGCGTTGAAGCCGGCGAGCGTGACGAAGGTGCTCACCGCGTCGGCGGCGCTGCTGAGCCTGGGCGCGCAGGACCGCATCACCACGGAGGTGGTGCGCGGTGCGAACCCGGGGGAAGTAGTGATCAAGGCGGCAGGCGACGTGTGGCTGAACAGTGAAGCTCTGGATGAGCTCGCGGCGCAGGTGGGGGAGGCCGGCACGGTGCTCATCGACACCTCCGCCTGGGACGGCATGCCGGAGCTCATGCCGGGCTGGGACCCGTTGGACATCGACGGCGGGTTCGTCGCGCCCCTGCAGCCCGCGATGCTGTCCGGCGGGCGGTTAAACGGCGAGACCTCCGGCGACGTGCCCCGCTCCCACACCCCGGCGCTCGAGGTGGCGCAGGCGCTGGCGGAGCGCGTCGGCGCGCAGAACGTCGGTGAAGGCCAGGGCGACGGCGAGGTTGTCGCCGCGGTGGAGTCGCCGACGCTGGTGGAGCGGCTCGAGCTGATGATGAAAAACTCCGACAACGTCTACGCCGAAGCCATCGGGCGCGAAGTGGCGCTGGCGCGCGGCACCACGGACGCGCCGGGCGCGACCCAGAGCGTGCTGGAGGAGCGCGGCTTCAACACCGCCGGGCTCGTCCTGCACGACAACTCCGGGCTGTCCGCGGACAACCGCATCGCGCCGAAGCTTTTGGACGCGCTGCTGTACGACGCCACCGCCCAGCCCGCGCTGCGTCCTCTGCTGTCCGCGCTGCCCGTGGCCGCCGGCGAGGGCACGCTCCTGGACCGCTACAGCGACCTCGCGGGCCGCGGCTGGGTGCGCGCGAAAACGGGCACACTCGACGGCACCGCGTCGCTGGCCGGCACCGTGACCAGTGTGAACGGCAACGTCTACACGTTCGCCCTGATCTGCAACGACGCCGACGTCCTCGCCGCGCGCCGCGCCATGGACGAGTTCACCTCCGCACTGCGCGAGTTCTGATGGACCCATTCTGGCCGCGCCGCTCGCCGCACTTCCTTGCCTGCCGACGAGCACTCCGCCCCTTCGACGCCCCCGCCATCATCGGCCTGTCCGGCGGGCCCGACTCGCTCGCCTTGGCCGCCGCGGCAGCGGCAGAGAAGAAGGACGTCCGCTGCGTGGTGGTGGACCACGGCCTCCAGGACGGTTCCAACGCGGTGGCGGAACGGGCGGTACAGACAGTCAAAGCTTTCGGCCTCGCAGCCGAAGTCGTCCGCGTCGAGGTGGGCGAGGGCAACCTGGAGGCGGCCGCGCGCAGCGCCAGGTACGAGGCCCTGCTGGCGTACGGGAGTGATGTCTGGGTCGGCCACACCGCCGACGACCAGGCGGAAACGCTCCTGCTTGGCGCGCTGCGCGGCAACCCGTCCGGCATGGCTCCGCGCAATGGGCGCATCGTCCGGCCGTTTCTGGGCATCCGCCGCGCGGACACCGTCGGCGCCTGCGGGGAGCTCGGCCTCGATCCGTGGCACGACCCGATGAACGCGGACCCGGCCTTCCGCCGCGTGGCGATGCGCAACCAGGTGTTGCCCCTGCTCAGCGAGCTTCTCGGCGGCGACGCCGTCCCCGCGCTCGCGGCCACCGCGGACCGGATCGCGGCGGACCAGGCCCTGATCGCGTCGCTGACCGACCTCGCGCCGACTACCTGCTGTGCGGAGTTGAAGGCGGATGCGGAGCCGGTCCGGAGGCGTCGATTAGCAGCATGGCTCTTGGGGGAAGGCGTGCCGGTGCAAGGGGACCAGCTCGACGCGGTGGAAGCCTTGGTCGTCGATTGGCACGGGCAAGGGCCCGTGGCTGTCGCGGGCGGGCGCGCGGTGGTGCGTCGGCAGGGAAAGTTGACCATTGTGGATTAAACCCGCTGTGTATATGGTCTGCATACAAACGGGAGGTGCTGATGGACAAGGAAACAACACGGGATTTTCAGAGTGCACATGTGGTGCGTCGCCTGCGGGAATTTCAAGCTGCGCATGGCATTGAGGGTGGCATCCTTGAAGACTGCGACGGGCTCTTCGATGACGCGGTGCTAAGCCGCGACGAGGCCGAGCTGAACTGATTGAAACGTCGCGGCTGGCCCGAACCCCGCAGATGGTTGTACCTACCGCCTGGCAGGTGGCAAGATGTGGAAGTTACGCGCACGTAAACGCAAACTGAAGCGCTAGAACCGCGAGAGGGAAGGGCCAGCCCATGACCGAGTTGCACGACAAGAAGGACTTCAATGTCCCAGCGAACCGCTACGGCGATGATGTCGAGGCGATCCTGATCCCGGAAGACGTGCTCCAGGAGCGCATCCAGGAGCTGGCGGACATGGTCTCGGAAAAGTACCGCGACTCGGAAGAAGACCTGATCTTGGTCTGCGTGCTCAAAGGGGCGGTGTTCTTCCTCACCGACTTCGCGCGCAAGCTGTCCATCCCGGCGGAGATGGAGTTCATGGCCGTGTCCTCGTATGGCAACTCCACCACCAGCTCCGGCGTGGTGCGCATCCTGAAAGACCTGGACAAGGAGATCGCCGGCCGCGACGTGCTCGTGGTGGAAGACATCATTGACTCCGGGCTGACCCTGTCCTGGCTGCTGCGAAATCTGCGTAACCGGAACCCGAAGAGCCTCGAAGTCGTTACTCTTCTGCGCAAGCCCGATGTGCAGACGGCGAAGATTGATCTGCTGGACATCGGTTTCGACATTCCCAACGAGTTTGTCATCGGCTACGGCCTGGATTACGCCGAGCGTTACAGGGACCTGCCGTATGTGGGCACGCTGCACCCGCGCGTGTACTCAGACGCTGA
Source organism: Corynebacterium sp. CQ3829_602738 (assembly GCF_054478435.1). NCBI lineage: Bacteria > Bacillati > Actinomycetota > Actinomycetes > Mycobacteriales > Corynebacteriaceae > Corynebacterium > Corynebacterium sp. CQ3829_602738. Next base: position 2,076,256 of record NZ_CM137003.1, on the reverse strand, counting down.
CTAGAACAAAGGTTTATGAGCAAAAATAACAAGGTTTTGCGGTGGGGCATCATCGGCGCCATCGCGTTGATCGTCCTCTACCTGCTCACGCTGATCGGGGACGATTCCCGCGCCTACCAGCGCGTGGACACGTCTGTTGCCATTGAGCAGCTGCAGAACCACAACGCTGAAGAAGTGCAGATCGACGACCGCGAGCAGCGCGTGCGCATCGACCTGCGCGAGCCGATCACCGTGGACGAACGCGAGGGCGTCGAGGCAATCTCCGCGCAGTACCCGGCTCGCACCACCCCGGAGATCTTCGGCGCGGTGCGCGAATCCGGCGCGGACAAGTACGAGACGAACGTGACGCAGGAATCCTTCCTGATGTCCATGCTCGGCTTCATGCTGCCGATGGTCCTGGTGTTCGGCCTGATCTTCTACTTCATGTACCGCATGCAGGCGGGCGGCGGCGGGCCGTTCGGCATCGGCGGCTCGAAGGCGAAGCAGCTGACCAAGGACAACCCGACCAACACGTTCGCGGACGTCGCCGGCGCCGACGAGGCGGTGGACGAGCTGCACGAGGTGGTGGACTTCCTCACCGACCCGACCGTGTACGAGGAACTCGGCGCGAAGATCCCGCGCGGCGTGCTGCTCTACGGCCCGCCCGGCACCGGTAAAACGCTGCTCGCCCGTGCCGTCGCCGGCGAGGCTGGCGTGCCGTTTTACACCATCTCCGGCTCCGACTTCGTGGAAATGTTCGTCGGCGTGGGCGCCTCCCGCGTGCGCGACCTGTTCAAGCAGGCGCGCGAGAACAGCCCGTGCATCATCTTCGTCGACGAGATCGACGCGGTGGGCCGCCAACGTGGCTCCGGCATGGGCGGCGGCCACGACGAGCGCGAGCAGACCCTGAACCAGCTGCTGGTGGAGATGGACGGCTTCTCCGGCCGCGAGGGCGTCATCCTCATCGCGGCGACGAACCGCCCGGACATCCTGGACCCGGCGCTGCTGCGCCCCGGCCGCTTCGACCGCCAGATCCCGGTGACCAACCCGGACCTGGCCGGCCGCGCGCAGATTCTCAAGGTGCACGCCAAGAACAAGCCGCTTGCAGACGACGTCTCGCTCGATGCCCTGGCCAAGCGCACCGCCGGCATGTCCGGCGCCGATCTGGCCAACGTGCTCAACGAAGCCGCGCTGCTGACCGCCCGCATCGGCGGCAACGTCATTACCGCGGACGCGCTGGAGGAGGCGACGGACCGCGTCATCGGCGGCCCGCGCCGCTCCAGCAAGGTCATTTCCGAGCACGAGAAGAAGGTCACCGCCTACCACGAGGGCGGACACACCCTGGCCGCCTGGGCGCTGAAAGACATTGAGCGCGTGTACAAGGTGACTATCCTCGCCCGCGGCCGCACCGGCGGCTTTGCCATGACTGCCGACGAGGACGACAAGGGCATGTACACCCGCGACGAGCTGTTCGCCCGCATGGTCTTTGCCATGGGCGGCCGCTCCGCCGAGGAGCTGGTCTTCGGCGCGCCGACCACTGGCGCGTCGAACGACATCGAGCAGGCGACCAAGATCGCGCGTGCGATGGTCACCGAGTACGGCATGACCTCCGCGCTCGGCGCGGTGAAGTACGGCCAGGAGCAGGGCGATCCCTTCTCCGGCCGCGGCTCCGGAGGCTCGCTCGAGTACTCGCCGGCGGTTGCCGCGAAGATCGACGAGGAGATGCAGTTGCTTCTCGACGAAGCGCACAAGGTCGCCTACGCCACCCTCGAGCGCTACCGCGACGAGCTGGACACCCTGGCCTCGAAGCTCCTGGAGAAGGAGACGCTGCGCCGCGGCGATTTGGAGGCCATCTTCGACACCGTCGAGCCGACCCGCCCGGCCCTGCCCGCCCACGACGCCCGCTTCGGGCGCCAGGCGGACCGCGAGCCGGTGAAGACCCCGGTGGAGCTTGCCAAGGAGCGCGGCGAGGAGCCGCCGAAGCGCTTCTCCATCCTGGAGGCGTCCAAGGCCACCCGCGAGCGCCGCCGCAAGGAACGCGAGGCGGAGCAGAACCCGGCGCCGAAGAAGGGCTCCACCCGCTGGCAGCAGCCGAAACACAAAGAGCCGCAGTACGGCGGCCCGAAGCCGCCGGAAGGCTGGACGTACAAGGGAGCGCCGAAACAAGAGCAGACGCAGCAGCACCCGGGCACCCGCAACTACCCGGCGGAAAACACAGAGCAGATCGGCTTCCGCCTGCCGGAGAACGAGCGCCCGGACCACCCCGCACGCGGCCCGGAGCCGGAGACGACGCCGGATGCGGAGACCACGCAGCTGCCGCGCGAGGAGCGCGCGCCGAAGCACAGGAGGGACGATGACTAACCCGAAGTTCGACCGCGAGCGCGCTGAGGCCGCGGTGCGCGAGCTGCTCATCGCGGTCGGGGAGGACCCGGACCGTGAGGGCCTGGTGGAAACCCCGGCCCGCGTCGCGCGCGCCTACGAGGAGGTCTTCGCGGGCCTGCGCGAGGACCCGAAGGTGCACCTGGAGAAGTCGTTCTCCGAGAACCACCGCGAGCTGGTGCTGGTGCGCGACATCCCGATCTACTCCACCTGTGAGCACCACCTGGTGCCGTTCTACGGCGTGGCGCACATCGGTTACATCCCGGGCCCGGAGGGCAAGGTCACCGGCCTGTCCAAGCTCGCGCGCGTGGCGGACATGTACGCGAAGCGCCCGCAGGTGCAGGAGCGGTTGACGGCGCAGATTGCGGACGCGATCGTCGATAAGCTCAATGCTTCTGCGGTTATCGTGGTCATCGAGTGCGAGCACCTGTGCATGGCCATGCGCGGGATCCGCAAGCCGGGCGCGACCACCACCACCTCGGCGGTGCGCGGCGGCTTCCAGAACAATGCGGCCTCGCGCGCGGAAGTGCTGAGCCTGATTAGGGGATAGAAGATGACTACCGTTGCCGATCTGACCGTGCCGGGGCGCACGAGCGTGATGGGCATTGTCAACGTCACGGAGGATTCGTTTTCCGACGGCGGCAAGTGGCTGGCTACTGACGACGCCATCGCGCACGCCCACGAGCTGGTGCGCCTGGGCGCTGACATTATCGACGTCGGCGCGGAATCCACCCGCCCTGGCGCCACCCGCGTCCCCGCCGAGGTGGAGGTGCAGCGCATCCGGCCCGTGATCCGCGCGCTGCACGCGGACGGGATCCGCACCTCCGTCGACACCATGCGCGCCGCGACCGCGCTGGCCGCGGCCGAGGAGGGCGTGGATTTGATCAACGACGTCTCCGGCGGCCTGGCGGACGCTGATATGTACCGCGTGATAGCTGAGACGAAGCTCCCGGTGTGCCTGATGCATTGGCGCGCGGACGCATTCGTCAACGCCTCCGGCGCGGCGGACCACGGCGGTGACGTGGTGGGGGATGTACACGAGGTGCTGGCGGAGCTCGTCGATAAGGCGACCACTGCTGGCGTGGACGAAAGCCAGATCACCCTGGACCCGGGCCTCGGCTTTGCCAAGACGGCCGCGGACAACTGGGCGCTGCTCAACTCGCTGCCGGAGTTCATCGCCAGCGGGTTCCCCATCCTCGTCGGCGCGTCGCGCAAGCGCTTCCTCATGGAAATCCGCCAACAGCGCGGCCTGGAGCATTCGCCTATCGACGCCGACCCCGCCACCGCAGCAGTCACCGCCCTCGCAGCCCAGGCCGGAGCCTGGTGCGTGCGGGTGCACGAGGTGGCGGTCTCGCGCGACGCCGTTGACGTGGCGGAAAGGTGGAAAAATGGCTGACCGGATTGAGCTCAAAGGCCTCAAGTTCCACGCCAACCACGGCGTCCTCGAGCACGAAACCGAGTTCGGGCAGGCGTTTTCGCTGGACATCACTTGCTGGCTGGATTTCGCCGGCGCGGCGCGCGACGACGACCTCACGCAAACCGTCAACTACGCCGAGCTGGCGGACGCGGCTTTAAAGATCGCCACCGGCACCCCGCGCCAGCTGATTGAGACGGCGGCGGTGGAGATCGCAGAGACCGCGATGCGCAGCTACGACGCGCTGCACGCCGTGGAGGTCACCCTGCACAAGCCGCACGCACCGATCCCGGCGGTGTTCGACGACGTCGCGGTGGTGGCCCGCCGCTCCCGGAAGCGGATGTAGCCAATGCGTGCCGTGCTGTCTTCCGGGTCCAACATGGGCGACGCGCGCGCCCACCTGCAGACGGTGGCCGACGAGTTCGCTGGTGAAACCCTCGCCGCGAGCTCTATCTACGCCACCGCGCCGTGGGGAAACACCGACCAGCCGGACTTTCTCAACCAGTCCCTGCTGGTGGACGTGGACGACACCCCGCACGAACTTTTGGCTCGCTGCCAAGAGCTGGAGCAGCGCGCGCACCGCGTCCGCGAAGAACGCTGGGGTCCGCGCACGTTGGACGTGGACATCATCTGGGTCGAGGGCTACACCTCTGACAACCCGGAGCTGACCGTGCCGCACCCGCGGGCGCACCTGCGCCAGTTCGTGCTCGAGCCCTGGTTCGAGGTGGATCCGGGTGCGGTGCTCAACGGAGCGTCGATAAGCGAGCTGCTCGAAAACCTCGAGGACCAGGGGGTGCGGAAGCTATGAAGCGCACGCCGTACGAGGGGTTGATCGCGGTCGCCGGGTTCTTCGCCGCCGCAGCGGTGATTTTGGTGCGAAGGTTCTACAACCTGCTGGAATCCTTGAGCATGGTGGTGCCGCTGTCGCTGTGGGTGATGGCCGTGATCGCCGCGTGGCTCGCGCTCGTGGTGCGAAAGCGGCGCAAGGAAGGCAAGGTCGGGCTGGATCGCAGCCAGCTCAACCCCATGCAGGCGGCGAACTTCATGGTCTTTGGCAAGGCGAGCGCCTGGGCCGGCGCGGTGTTCGGCGGCATGTACGGCGGCACGCTGAGCTACGTGGTGACCAAACTCGGCGTGCTCGAGGCAGCGCCTGGCGACGTCCCGCCGCTGGTCGCCGGCACCCTGGGCGGACTAGCCCTGTGCGCGGCCGGAATCTGGCTGGAGAAAAACTGCGAGGTGTCGCCGCCCAACGAGGGCCAAGGCGTTAGCTAGAGTGTTGGGCATGAGTGCCCAGAATGCGTCCCCAGACCGCGCGAGCCTGTGGGTCATCGTGCCTTTTGTGGTCGCTGTCATCGGCACCGTGGTCATGCTGTTCACCAACTCCGCTAACGCGCTGAAGATCGCGCTGATCTTCGCGCTGTGGGCTGGCGCCGCCGGGATCCTGATCAACTCCAAGGTGCGCCGGGACCGCGACGCGGCCACCTCCGAGGCTGCGGCCGCCGAGCAGCGCATCCAGGAACAGGAGCGGCGCCACCAGGAAGAGCTGGAGGCCAAGACCGCGCCGTCCGTGGACGTGAAGACGCTGCGCGAGCTGCAGGAGCAGATCCAGGCGCTGCGTGCTCAGCTGGAGGAGCTCAACGGCCGAGTCTTCGAGTACGAGCCCGCCGCCGTGCAGGCTCGCGCCCGCCGCATCAGCGAGTTGGAGTCGAAGAAGGAGCCAGAACCAGAACCAACTCCGGAACCCGCCCCGGAGCCGAAGCCGCAGCCGGCGCAGAGCCCGTCCACGGACGACACCGTCGTGATCAGCCGCGTGCGCCCCTCCCGCCCGACGGGTGCGCCGAGCTCGGACGCGATCGCGGGCCGCATCGGCACCCAGCCGTCGGCCCGCCCGGCGCGCAACCCGCTGTCCGACCTGATCAGCGAGCGGGAGGCGGAAAAGGCGAAGGCGGAGCAAACCCCAGAGCCGAAGCCGGAACCAACCCCGGAACCAACCCCGGATCCGACCCCAGAGCCGCAGCCTGAGCGCCGTTCTGGCCGCCGCCGCGCCGATGAGCGGGGAGAGGGCGCGGTTTCCGTCGCCGAGCTGCTCGCTCGCCAGGGGAAGTAGATGCCGCCTCGCCTGTTGGTGGGGGCGGTGTTCGGCGTCTCGCCGCTTGCGGAGCGCTTCGAGCGCGCCGGCCACACGGTGCGCGCGCTGGACATCGACAATGACCCCGGTGCGGTCGCGCACGTGGATCTTGTGCTTCTCGACGGCCCGTCGGCCGACATCCGCACCGCCTGCGAAATCCTGGCCGACCACGCCCGCCCGCGGCAGATGTTCCTGCACACCGCGCTGGACGAAGGCCAGCAGCTGCTCGACGACGTGGAGGTCGCCCAGGCGATCACCATGTGCGCCCACAACATCTTCGACAACGTGTGGGTGACCTCGGCCGCCGACGAACTCGGCGAGACGGTGGTGGGGCTGCTCATTGCGGAGATCGGCGGGGTGAGCTTGCGCATTAACGACGACGCACGCCCCGCGATCGCCGCCGCCCAGGAGCTGCGGGCGATGGAGGCCGTCATCCGCGACGACGCACAGGCGATTCTCGCCGAGGCCGTGCCGGGGTTCGACGCGGTGGCGCAGCAGTTCCTTCTCGCTCCGCCGGCGCCACGGCACGCCCACGACACGCAGCAGCTGGAGAAGCTCGTCGACGCATTGCCGGATCCGGGCGTTCGCCGCCTGTTTGTGGATCTGGTGCGCAGGCGCGGCGAGGTGGACCAGGACACCGACACCGAGTTGTGGGTGATTCAGAAATACGAGGGAGGATAAATGGCTTTCGAACCAGGCCAGGCAGTGGTGGTCACCGAGGAGCGGATGCTGGCCACCTACGGCCGCGCGTTCCGCAAGATCGGCAAGTCTGTGGTTGTGGTGCCGCTGGGCACGGACATCCACGGCGGGCACGTGGAGCTCATCCGCGCGGCGAAGTCGCTGCTCGGCTCCTACGTGGTGGTCACGTTCTCGGGCGAGGAAGTCCCTGAGGTCTTCGCCCGGGAGAAGGTGGACGTGGTCTTCCACGGGGCGCTGGCAACGTCGGTGCGCGTGGACTCCGGCGTGGAGCCGCTGGAGGATCCACAACACACGCAGGAAACAGTCGCGCGGATCCTCGCCGCGATCAACGCCACCCACGCCACGGACGTGGTGCTTGGAGAGAAGGACTTCGAGGTGCTGGTGGCCACCCAGTACGCGGTGTCCGGCCTGCGCATGGAGTGCAAGCTCCACAGCGTGCCCACGGTGCGAACACCGGACGGTTTGGCGCTGTCGAACAGGAACGCGCTTGTCGCCGTCGATAAGCGGGATGCTGCTCTCGCGCTCTCGGCCGCGCTCACAGCCGGGGCGCACGCCGCGGAGCATGGAAAGGCCAAAGTCCTGGAGACCGCGCGCGGTGTCCTCGAGGCCGCCGGTGTGGCCCCGACGTACCTTGAGCTGCGCGACCTGGCCATGCGCGAGGCGCCCGAGGAGGGTGACGCGCGGCTTTTGGGCGCTGTGGATTTGGGCGGGGTGCACCTGACGGACAATGTGGGTCTGCCGCTGGGGGTCGGCTTCAAACACGTCGAAGCATGACACCCGGTAGACTCACGCGCATGTCCAACGCCACCATCGCCGGAATGCTCGCAGAACGCTTCGGGTTCACCTTCACCCCGGAGCAGGTTGAACAGACCGGGAGCACCGAGACGTCCACGCTCTACACCGCCACCGACGACACAGGCCACGGTGTGGAAGTAGAAGTCTTCGACACCGCCGTGGATTCCGCGATCGGCGATGAAGTCAACACCCTCAACTCGCGCCTTGCGCTGGCGGCGCACCCGGGCGCGTTCCAGCCGCGCAGCGTGGGCACCACCGAGGACGGCAAGCTGTTCGTCCTGCGCGAGGCACCCACCGGCACCCCGCTGTCGGACCTGATCGCGGAGAAGGGCGCGACGTTCACCCCGCAGGAGGTGCGCGACCTGCTCGCGCCGGTGGCGGAGGCGATCGACGACTACGACCTGAAGGGCCTGGCCGGCTTCGTCTCGCGCTCCATCACTCCGGAGCGCCTCTTGGTGCAGCCGCAGTGGTCCACCACCCCGGTCAAGCTCACCCTGGTAGGGCCGAGCACCGACCCGGCGCAAAGCGACGAGGCGGCGGCGAAGGGCAACGTGGAAAAGTTCGCCAACGTGGTCGCGCTGATGACTGGCGACGAACCGCGCTCCGGCGCGCGGACCTGCGCTGGCGTGCTGGAGACCGCCCCTGCCGAGCATGTGGCTATTGAATCCCCCGACCAGTCCGTGGCGCCGCGCCCGCAGGACGGCTACCGCAAGCCGCCGGAGCCCTACGCCTACGGCACCGACGGCAACTACGTGCGCACGGTCCCGACGAAGCAGAAGAAGACTGCGCCGTGGCCGTGGATCATCGCCATCCTCGCGCTGCTGCTCATCGCGCTGGCGGCGCTGTGGTACTGGAGCACCCACCGCGGCGAGGACTGGGCCGGCGCCGAGGCGCAGATCGCTGAGGACTACCCGAAGGTCGTCTCCGAGCGTTCGGGCCAGAAGGGCTGGAAGGACCTTGCCTGCGAGCCGGGCTCGCTGGACATCGACCAGGTGGGCAAGATCCGCTGCGCCAACGATGAGCTCGGCGTTTCCGTCGCCCAGTACGCCTCCGAGTCCGACCGCGACGATGCGGTGCCGGACCCGAGCGAAGCCGTGGTCCTCGGCTCCGGCGAGTGCACGATCTACTCCTACGAGCTGCCGGACGCGAACCCGCCGGCGTACGTGATGACGCCGCAGGACAAGCCGGAGTACCTGTTCATCGTCAACGGTTTCGACGCTGAGAACCAGCGACTGGACCTCCCGGTGTGCGAATAAGCTACGATTATTCGCCGTGACTACGCAGGACTTTTCAGAGCAGCAGCAAATCCGCAGGGAGAAGAGGCAGAGGCTTATCGACGAAGGGCGGGACGCCTACCCCGTCGAAGTCGATCGCACGACGTCTCTGAAAGACTTGCGCGCTAAGTACGACGGCACGCTGGAGCCCGGCGAGGAAACCCAGGACGAGGTCGCCGTCGCTGGCCGCATCATGTTCCAGCGCAACACCGGCAAGCTGTGCTTTGCCACCCTGCAGGAAGGCGACGGCACCCAGCTGCAGGTCATGCTCTCCCTGGCTGAGGTCGGCGAAGAAGCGCTGGCGCAGTGGAAGGCCGACACCGACCTGGGCGACATCGTTTCCGTGCGCGGCCGCGTCATCGCCTCCAAGCGCGGCGAGCTGTCCGTGATGGCGAAGTCCTGGCACATGGCCTCGAAGGCGCTCAACCCGCTGCCGGTGGCGTTCGCGGACATGAACGAGGAGCAGCGGGTGCGCCGCCGCTACACCGACCTGATCATGCGCGAGGACGCGCGCACTAACGCCATGACCCGCATCAAGGTCATCGCGGCGGTGCGCAAGTACCTCACGGGCCTGGACTTCGTGGAGATTGAGACGCCGATGCTGCAGACGCTGCACGGCGGCGCCGCGGCACGTCCGTTTGTCACCCGCTCCAACGCGCTGGACATTGACCTGTACCTGCGTATCGCGCCCGAGCTCTACCTGAAGAGGGCCGTGGTCGGCGGCATCGAGCGCGTCTTCGAGATCAACAGGAACTTCCGCAACGAGGGCGTGGATTCCTCCCACTCCCCGGAGTTCACCATGCTGGAGACCTACCAGGCGTGGGGCACCTACAAGGACGGCGCGGCCACCATGAAGGGGCTTGTGCAGTTCTGCGCCGAGGAAGTTTTCGGCTCTCAGAAGGTCACGCTCGCGGACGGCACGGAGTACGACTTCGGCGGCGAGTGGAAGGTTCTGGAGATGTACCCGAGCCTGAACGAGGCGCTGCAGCGTAAGTTCCCGGGCCAGCCGGAAGTGACCATCGACACCGACGTGGACACCCTTAAGGGCATCGCGGAAACCATCGGCCTGAAGGTGCCGGAGAACGCCGGCTGGCTGCACGGCAAGCTGGTGGAGGAGATCTGGGAGGAGCTGTGCTCCGACCAACTCTACGAGCCGACCTTCGTGGTCAACTTCCCGGTGGAGACCTCCCCGTTGACCCGCGACCACCGAAGCAAAAAGGGCGTGACCGAGAAGTTCGACCTGTACGTCCGCGGCTTCGAGCTGGCCACCGGCTACTCCGAGCTGGTTGACCCGGTGATCCAGCGCGAGCGCTTCGAGGACCAGGCCCGTCTGGCCAGCGCCGGCGACGACGAAGCGATGCAGCTTGACGAGGACTTCCTCGCCGCGATGGAGCAGGGCATGCCGCCGACAGCCGGCTGCGGCATGGGCGTGGACCGCCTGCTGATGGCCCTGACCGGCCTGGGTATCCGCGAGACGGTCCTCTTCCCGATGGTGAAGCCGGAAGCGTAAAGGGGCGCCCCGTGAGTGTGAGCCCGTACCCCAACTACCCGGGAGACCAGGGTGGGAAACCGCTCATCGAGCCGCACAAGAGCAAGACCACCGCGGCGCTGCTGTTTTTCTTCCTCGGAATCTTTGGGGCGGGCAATTTCTACCTCAAGCAGTACGCCCGCGGCGCGTGCAAGGTGTTCTTGCTCCTGCTTTCGGTGCCGCTCCTGTGGATGTTTCTCGGGCAACTCGTGTTCTTTGGTTTGAGCATGTGGGTGCTCGTGGAATTTATCTTCGTGCTTGTCGGCGCGGAAGGCTATGACAGAGACAGCCGGGGTATCCCGCTGAAGTAACAATTATCCGCAGTTGTGCGTGGTGGTTATAACCAACTAACGTTTGATGCGATCAATCGTTTGTGGTTGAAAGGAGCACCAGCATGGCAACCACCAAGGCAAGCCTGCAGGATCAGGCTGCCGACATCCTCGCCGGCGTCGGCGGGGCGGACAACATCGCGTCCATGACGCACTGCGCGACGCGTCTGCGCTTCGAGCTTTTCGACGCTTCCCTGGCCGACAAGGACCGACTAGAAGCAAACCCCAAGGTCATGGGTGCCGTCCCGCAGGGCGGCAGCCACTACCAGGTCATCGTCGGCGGCGACGTGGCCAGCGTTTACAACGCGATGAACAAGCTGCCGGAGCTGGCCGGGCGCGACGTGTCCAACGAGGACCTCAAAGCCCAGCAGCGCGACCGTGCCAAGGGCAAGGTGCCGTGGCTCGACGCGTTCTTCGAGTACCTCTCCGACTCCTTCCGCCCCATTTTGGGTGTGCTGCTCGGTGCGTCGCTGATCATCGCGTTCGCCGCGGTGCTGGACGCGTTCGAACTGGTGAACTTCCACGCGGAAGTGAAGAGCCCGGGCTGGCAGTTCGTGGATGCCATGTGGAACTCCGTGTTCTTCTTCCTGCCGGTGGCGGTGGCCTACAACGCGGGCAAGAAGCTGGACATCGACCCGTGGGTGCCGGCCGCGATCATGCTGGCGCTGTTCACCCCGAACTTCATGGAACTGGCCGACCACCCCGAAGCGCGCGTGGTGGAGCTCTTCGGCGAGCCGACCGATGTTGTCGACGTTTTCGGCATGCCCATGATCCAAAACGGCTACGACGGCAACGTCTTCGTGCCGCTGATCATGGCCGCGGTCGCTGCGTTGCTTTATAAGGGGCTGCAGAAAATCATCCCCTCCGCGGTGCACATGGTCTTCGTGCCGTTTTTGACGCTGCTGGTGATGATCCCGGTCACCGCGTTCCTCATCGGTCCGTTCGGCTACCTGCTCGGCGCCTGGATCGGCACCGGTCTGGCCTGGATGAACGGCAACGCGCCGTTCGTATTCGCCCTGCTGATTCCGATGCTGTACCCGTTCCTCGTGCCGCTGGGGCTGCACTGGCCGCTCAACGCGCTGATGCTGGTCAACATTGACACGCTCGGCTACGACTTCATCCAGGGTCCGATGGGTGCGTGGAACTTCGCCTGCTTCGGCGCCACCGCCGCGGTGCTCGCGCTGTCCATCCGCGACCACGACCCGCTCATGCGCCAGACGTCCGGTTCCGCGCTCGCGGCCGGCCTGCTCGGCGGAATCTCCGAGCCGTCGCTCTACGGCATCCACCTGCGTTACAAGAAGATCTACCCGCGCATGCTCGTGGGCTGCTTCGCCGGCGGCCTGACCATCGCGATCCTGGGTACCCCGTTCGGTGGCGTGAAGACGAACGCGTTCGTGTTCACTTCGCTGCCGACCATGTTTGTGTTCGACCCGAAGTGGGTCTACATGCTCGCCATCGCGGTGGCCTTCTTCACCGCGTTCTTCATCATCCTGATCACGGACTACCGCACCCCGGAGGAGAAGGCGGAGGCGCTCGCCCGCGCCGCTGCCGCTCGCAATGCCGACGAGGCCGAGGAGGCTGAGCTGGTCGAGGACGAGGTCACGGCCACGGATGACCCGGCGAAGCTGACGTCGGCAAGCGATGCGGATGCCACTGTGCTCGCGCCCGTTGCGGGCGAGGTTGTTGCGATGGAAGCGCTTTCGGACGCCGCGTTTGCCTCCGGCGCCCTCGGCCAGGCCGTCGGCATCACACCCGAAAATGCCAAGCTCACCGTGGTCGCTCCGGCGGCCGGCAAGGTGATTTCCGTGGCCAAGACGGGTCACGCCTACGGCATCAAGACCGATAACGGTGTGGAGCTGCTGGTCCACATCGGCGTGGACACCGTCAAGCTCGGCGGCGAGGGTTTCACCCCGCTGGCAGAGAAGAAGCAGATGGTCAATGCGGGCGACCCGCTGGCGGAGGTTGACTTCGCCGCAATCGCCGGCCACGGCGTGGACACGACGGTTATCACTACAGTGGTGAACTCGAAGAAGCTCGGTGGCGTCAATGACGTTGCGGACGGCACGGTCGCCGCCGGCGATCCTATTCTCGAGGTCACAACTGAGGTGAACACGAATGTCTAACCGCACCGTCCTGCACGGCATCGGCGTTTCGGCCGGCACCGCGTCCGGACCTATCGCCGTGGTCACGCCCGCAGTGGGCATCGACGAGCACGAGCCCGCCTCCACCGATCCGGAGGCCGACAGCGAGCGCATTCGCGCAGTGCTTCACGACGTCGCGGCGTCGCTTTCCGCACGCGCCGAGCACGCCAACTCGGACTCGGCAAAGGCCGTGTTGGATGCGACGGCTGCCTTGGCAACCGACAAGGGCTTAATCCGCGGCATCGACAAGGAGCTGAAGAAGGGCACCGGCCCGACGAAGGCGATCCACGACGCGGTGGAGCTCTACGCCAACAAGCTGCGCAAAATCGGTGGCTACATGGCCGAGCGCGTCACCGACCTCTACGACATCCGCGACCGCGCCACCGCGCGCCTGCGAGGCCTGCCGGAGCCGGGGATCCCGGATCTGACCGAGCCGTCCATCCTGATCGCGCACGACCTCGCGCCCGCGGAGACAGCGACGCTGGACAAGAACCTCGTCCTCGGCATCGTCACTGAGGCGGGCGGTGCGACGTCCCACACCGCCATCCTGGCGGCGCAGCTGGGCATCCCGTGCGCCGTGCAGGTCAAGGGCATCGCGGAGGCGACTGTGGACGCACCGCTGGTCGCCCTCGACGGCGGCGTCGGCGAAGTGATCGTCGCGCCGAACGCATCCGACGTGGACGAGCTCGAGGAACGCTCCCGCCGCCGCGCGGCTGCCCTGGCCGGTTCCTCCGGCGAGGGCGCGACCCGCGACGGCTATAAGGTGAAGCTGCTGGCCAATACCGGCACCGCCGAGGACGCGCAGAAGGCAGCCGGCTACGACCTCGAGGGCTCCGGCCTGTTCCGCTCCGAGTTCCTCTTCCTCGACCGCGACGCAGCGCCCAGCCTGGAGGAGCAGACCGAGACCTACACGAAGGTGCTCGAGGCCTTCGGCAACCGGCGCGTTGTGGTGCGCACCCTGGACGCCGGCGCGGACAAGCCGCTGTCGTTCGCGGACCTCGGCGAAGAAGAAAACCCCGCGCTGGGCCGCCGCGGCCTGCGCCTGTCGCAGGCGCGCGAAGACCTGCTGGACACCCAGCTGGAGGCGCTTGCAAGCGCAGCTCACAACGTCCCCAACTCCGAGCTGTGGGTCATGGCCCCGATGGTCGCCACCGTGGAAGAAGCCAAGTGGTTCGCCGAGCGCGCCCGCGGCGCCGGGCTGAAAAAGGTCGGCGTGATGGTGGAAACCCCGGCGGCCGCCATCCGCGCCGGGCAGGTGCTGGAAGAGGTGGACTTCGCCTCCATCGGCACCAACGACCTGTCGCAGTACACGATGGCCGCGGACCGCATGCAGGGCGAACTCGCTGAGCTGCTCTCGCCGTGGCAGCCCGCGGTGCTGTCCATGATCCGCGAGACCTGCCGCGGCGGCGAGGCCACCGGCAAGCCGGTCGGCGTGTGCGGCGAGGCAGGCGGCGACCCGCTCATGGCGCTCGTGCTGGTGGGCCTCGGCGTGAAGTCGCTGTCCATGGCGCCAGGCAAAGTCAACGCCGTGCGCGCGGCACTGCGCCTGCACGACTTCGACACCTGCCGTCAGATGGCCAACTTCGCCGTCGACGCCCGCACCGCCGCGGGTGCCCGCGAGGCCGTGCTGAACCTCGCCGATCCGGTGCTGAAGGATCTGCTCTGATCCACGGAGTCGACGTCGACGGGCAAGGGCGTTGCGCCCACTGGCACTCCGAGCGCGACGTCGTTGCGAACACGTGCGGCGAATGCGAAAAATTGTGGGCCTGTTCGCTGTGCCACGATGAGTTGGCCGATCACGGGTTCGTGCCCGTCGATAGGCAACTGCCCTCCGTGATGTGCGGCGCGTGCGGGCGCATGATGACGTATGCCGAATACGGCGCGTCCTGCCCCTCCTGCGGGCACCCTTTCAACCCTGGCTGCAAGGCCCACGAGGACGTGTATTTTCGGCCTGTTCGCTAAGGGTGAACATCGCCTCTCACCTGCGCTTATCGACGACCATGCGGGTATGCGCGAACAAACCAGGGAAGTGATGTCGGACCCCAGCGTTATGGTGGTGGACAACTGATTTAGGAAAGAAGGGGTCAGCCACATGTTCGAGCGGTTTACCGACCGGGCCCGTCGTGTCATCGTCCTTGCACAGGAGGAGGCGCGCGAGCTCAACCACAACTACATGGGCACCGAGCACATCCTGCTCGGCCTGATCAAGGAGGGCGAGGGCGTCGCAGCGAAGGCGCTCGAGTCCATGGGCATCAACCTTGACGACGTGCGCCGCGAGGTCATCGACATTATCGGCCACGGCACCCAGCCGGTGACCGGCCACATCCCGTTCACCCCGCGCGCGAAGAAGGTGCTGGAGCTTTCCCTGCGCGAGGGCCTGCAGATGGGCCACAAGTACATCGGCACCGAGTTCCTGCTGCTCGGCCTCATCCGTGAGGGCGACGGCGTGGCAGCACAGGTGCTGATCAAGCTTGGCGCGGATCTTCCGCGCGTGCGCCAGCAGGTTATCCAGCTGCTGTCCGGCTACGAGGGCGGCGAGGGCCAGAACCCGGAGTCCCCGCAGCAGAACCAGCCGGGCTTCGCGGGTGCGGGCGCGGGTCCGCGCGCTGGCGGCGGCCCGCAGGGCGGCGAGCGCTCCAACTCGCTGGTGCTGGACCAGTTCGGCCGCAACCTCACCGCAGCGGCGAAGGAAGGCAAGCTCGACCCGGTTGTCGGCCGCGAAAAGGAGATCGAGCGCGTCATGCAGGTGCTGTCGCGCCGCACCAAGAACAACCCGGTGCTCATCGGCGAGCCTGGTGTGGGTAAGACCGCCGTTGTGGAGGGTCTCGCCCTGGACATCGCCAACGGCAAGGTCCCGGAGACGCTGAAGGACAAGCAGGTCTACTCCCTGGATCTGGGCTCCCTGGTCGCCGGTTCCCGCTACCGCGGCGACTTCGAGGAGCGCCTGAAGAAGGTGCTCAAGGAGATTAACCAGCGCGGCGACATCATCCTGTTCATCGACGAGATCCACACCCTCGTCGGCGCGGGTGCCGCCGAGGGCGCCATCGACGCGGCTTCGCTTTTGAAGCCGAAGCTGGCGCGCGGCGAACTCCAGACCATCGGTGCGACCACGCTGGACGAGTACCGCAAGCACATCGAGAAGGACGCCGCTCTTGAGCGCCGCTTCCAGCCGGTGCAGGTGGACGAGCCGTCCGTGGAAGACACCGTGCAGATCCTCAAGGGCCTGCGCGACCGCTACGAGGCGCACCACCGCGTGTCCTACACCGACGACGCGCTCAAGGCGGCCGCGACGCTGTCGGACCGCTACATCAACGACCGTTTCCTGCCGGACAAGGCCGTCGACCTTCTCGACGAGGCCGGCGCCCGCATGCGCATCAAGCGCATGACCGCCCCGGAGGACCTGCGCGAGGTGGACGACCGCATCTCCGAGGTGCGCAAGGAAAAGGAAGCGGCGATCGACGCCCAGGACTTCGAGAAGGCCGCCGGCCTGCGCGACACCGAGCGCAAGCTGGGGGAGGAGCGCTCCGCCAAGGAGAAGAAGTGGCGCTCCGACGACCTGGAGGAAATCGCCGAGGTCGGCGAGGACCAGATCGCGGACGTGCTGGCCAATTGGACCGGCATCCCGGTGTTCAAGCTCACCGAAAGCGAGTCCAGCCGTCTCCTCCACATGGAAGACGAGCTGCACAAGCGCATCATCGGCCAGGACGAGGCAGTCAAGGCCGTCTCCCGCTCCATCCGCCGCACCCGCGCCGGCCTGAAGGACCCGAACCGTCCGTCCGGCTCCTTCATCTTCGCCGGCCCGTCCGGTGTGGGTAAGACGGAGCTGTCCAAGGCGCTCGCCGAGTTCCTCTTCGGCGACGACGACTCCCTGATCCAGGTGGACATGGGCGAGTTCCACGACCGCTTCACCGCCTCGCGCCTCTTCGGCGCCCCTCCGGGATACGTCGGCTACGAAGAGGGCGGCCAGCTCACCGAGAAGGTGCGCCGCAAGCCGTTTAGCGTGGTGCTTTTCGACGAGATCGAGAAGGCGCACAAGGAGATTTACAACACGCTGCTCCAGGTACTCGAAGAAGGCCACGTCACCGACGGCCAGGGCCGCAACGTGGACTTCAAGAACACGGTGCTGATCTTCACCTCGAACCTGGGCACGTCCGACATCTCCAAGCCGGTCGGCCTGGGCTTCACCGGCGACACCGCCGCGGATTCCGAGGCGCAGTACGAGCGGATGAAGGGCAAGGTCCACGACGAGCTGAAGAAGCACTTCCGCCCCGAGTTCCTGAACCGCATCGACGAAATCGTGGTGTTCAAGCAGCTCAGCCAGGACGAGATTGTCAAGATGGTGGACCTGCTTATCGGCCGCGTGGACAAGAACCTGGCCGCGCAGGACATGGGCATCGAGCTGACCGAGAACGCGAAGAACCTGCTCGCGGTCCGCGGCTTCGACCCGGTGCTGGGTGCGCGCCCGCTGCGCCGCACGATTCAGCGCGAGATCGAGGACATCCTGTCGGAGAAGATCCTGTTCGGCGAGATTGGTGCCGGCGAGATCATTACCGTGGACGTCGAGGGCTGGGACGGCGACGTCGAGGCTGCACGCAAGGAGCGCGGCAAGGCCGCGCCGGACGCGACGTTCACCTTCACCCCGCGTCCGCGCCCGCTGCCGGCAGAGGCCTTCGACGTGGAGCCGGAGGACGAAGTCCGCGACATCGAGCCGGAGCGCACCCAGCCGGAGTCCGAGGCCTCAGAGTTCCCGGATGAGCGCGAAGATCAGAAGGGCAGCGAGGGCAAGGAAGGCGACGACGGCAACGAGGGCAACGGCCCCGAGCCGGTGTAAGCGTAAGCCCACAAGCCCAGGGCGCCGAGGATTGCGACAACGATCGCAGTGATCTCCACGGCGTTGAGCCCCTCGACCACCTCATACTCGGGGTGGTCGGAGGGGCACACCTGTTTCATGGGCTTGCCCTTGAAGCGGTCGGACAGCCAGTCCGAGACGTTGCCCGTCTGCAGCACCAGCGGCAGCGCGTGGCCGGAGCCCGGCGCGCGCGGGGTGAGCTCGCGGCGGCCCGCGGAAAGCGGTTGCGTCGGCGAGCCCGGCACCACCACGCGCCGGTACTCCACATCGGCGCCGATCGCGCAGTAGTCCTCGGCCAACTGGGTGGCCTGCGGCTCCGGCACGAGGTCGTCGTCCGGGTTGGTCAGCACCATGATCGGCGCGTTCGGCTTCACCTTGCCCAACTTGTTGCGCTCGAGGTACTTGCCAATCCGCTCGTCTTCCTCCGCAATCTTCGCGAAGGTCTTGCCGTCGACGAAGATGTCGCCCGTGATCTTCGGGGCGCGCATCGACGCGTCCACCACGCACGACGTTTTCAGATCCTCCAACAGTTTCTTGCCGTCGTCGGTGAGGTACTCCTGGATGGCGTCGCGGAATTCGGGGTAGGTCTCCGAGTAGCTGGCGGCGGCGAAACCCGCCACGGCGGTGAGCATCGGCGCGGCTGCCTGCTGCAGCACGGCCAACGGGTCGGCCGGGGGAGCGCCGGCAAACGTCCCCACCACGTTGAGCTCCGGGGCGTAGTCGCCGACGAGCTCCGCGGCCGCCGCAGCCGCGCCGCCGCCCTGTGAGTAGCCCCAGAACGCCACCTTCTCACCGTCTTTGGACACGGCGCGGGCGGCATCAATCACTGCCCGGCCCTGGTCGACGCGGTTGAGGTAGGTGTGCAGACCGTCTGTGCCCAGCCCCATGTAGTCGGTGACGACCACGCGGTAGCCGTCGTCGAGAAGCATTTGCACCATCGGTGCCTCGTAGTTGATGTTCACCGTGCCGCCCGGGCCGAGCGAGGACAGCATCGACGACGCCGCCGACGGCGCGCACTGGTCGCCCAGGCCGCGCGTGCCCGGAGCGAGAACAACCAGGCCCTTCGCAAACGGACGGTCGTACAACGCGCCGGTGACCGGCACTTTCTCGCCGCGCTCGTTGACGGAGGTGTAGCGGATGCGCTTGCCGTTGGTGCCCGGCACCCGCTTCTTCGCGTCGAGCTCGCCTGCAGCGTCGCCCGCCGCGCCGCCCAGCGCATGCGAGGACAGCTCCGGGATGGACGACAGCGACGACGCGTCGCCGATCACCTCGAAAGTCGACGAGCCAACCGACGACAGGGACGACAACGATTCCGCGCTCAAATCCTCAGCGTGAGCAGAGGGGCAAATCAGGAGCGGGACAGCAAAAAGACACCACCGTTTACGCATGGGAAGCAGTGTAAGCTCCCCTCCATGGGAATTCAGTACCGCAAGCGCCAAAAGATCAGCGACGGCAGCTGGCTCAACTACTCCAAGTCCGGCGTGTCCGCATCACGGAAGATCGGGCCGGTCACCTTCAACTCCCGCGGTGGCGTGTACGTGAAGCTACCCGGTGGGCTGCACTACCGCGGCAGGTGGAAGTAGCCTCAGAGGCGGGACAGGACTTCGGCGTAAGGCTCGGTGGAACCCAAGTCCTCCCTCTCCGCAAACATGGAGAGGTGGCCTACGGTCTTTTCAACTAGATCAGGCGCTCCCAATTTGTGTGAGCGCTGGAGCAGCGACTCGAACACTAGCGCTGCATCGTCGCTGCGTCCCGCATTTCCCAGCGCCATCGCTTGCTCAAACATCACGTCGAGGCTTTCATGCGTCTCGCCCTTTCGGCTGAACAGGTTTTGGCACCACGCGGAGAGCTCGATCGATTCGTCGGAACGCTGGTTCCACGTCAAGTTACGGATCACAGGCCGGACGACGTGGACTAGCTCAGCCATTACGGGACCGTCATTGCTTTCATCGGCGAGCTCTACCAGCAGGCCCTTGAAGCGTTCTGAGGTAGTCGGCCACAGATCCGAGAAGAGGTCGTCCGTTAAACGGGTCACGAAACGGCACGCCGCCTGAGCACCTTCCACTCGTGCTAGCAGCCCAGTGTCTGCTTCGGGGTCGTCCAATTTGGCGTTGAGCTCGTCGAACAGGGTGGCCGCCTGTTGGAAACGGTCATAGTCCATGAGGATGTTCATGGCCGCCCCCAAATTGGCCAGGTCGGTTGTCTTATCGCCACGCTTCTCGGCTGCGGCTCCGGCCGCAAGGAGTTCGGTCGCGCCGCGTATCGGGCTGCCCAGGGCGCCCAGCCGGGTGCCTTTGATCGAGCCAAGCTTGCCGAGGTATTCAGCAACGTCTTCCACCAAATCGGGCTGGATAGCTATTGCCTCCTCGATGAGCGTGACCATCGCGATCACGTCCATGTTGCGCTCGGCATCCATCGCCCGCGCGGCGAGCGCGCCAAGCAAGGATGCGTCGAATGCGCCGGTACGCAGCATTCCGCCCACAAAGTCGAATACGCTGTGTGCCTCGGGGGAATCCAGATGTCCGTCGCGCTGCTGGAAATCATCCAAGATCCGCAGCGCTAAAACGCCTGCCTGTTCCGGCTGGACGCTAAACGCCAACGGCAGCGCCCGCATGCCGATCCGGCCGGGAAACACGTCGGGGAAACCTGCGTTTGCCATCGCGAAGACCTCAATCACCTGCCGGGTGACCTCATCGATGGCGGGGCTATCCGCGGCTTCAACGATGGAACGCAGGATGTCCGGCCTCATTTCTATGCCGTCTTCGGCGAGCTGCAGCCAGAGCTTGCTCACAACTGGGTCCTCGACCGCGCGTTTGGGCAACGCCTCGAGGCTGAAGCTCGTTTGCTGGTTCAGTGCGGCGTTGACAAAAGCGAGCAGCTCTGGGTCGTAGCTGGCGTCTAAGGGCTCGTAGCGCAGTTCGCCGGAGCCGAGCGTCTCAATGAGGCCAGCTACGGAGTTGGCGTACAACGCCGGATCGAGGTTAGGAACGCTAAAGCGCTGTTCAAAACGTTCGAGACTGTCGGTGGAGCCGGTGGTTTCTAGGACGCGTTGCGCCTGGGCGTGCTGTGCGCGGGCGAATCCGTCGGCAAGGTCGGCGCACCGGGGTGAGGCCGAGATTCCCTGCTCCATCTGCCAGCGGGGCGATGAGTAGCGTTCCAAAGAGACGTCGCCATAGCCGAGTTCGGTGGCGAAGCGGAAGAAACGGTACAAACCCTCAACAGCGTCATCTGTCCGCGAGATGAACGGTTCGGTGAAGTGCACCAGATTGAACGCCTCTTCTGTCAGACCGCCCAACAGAAGCGTGGTCGCCGTCTGCAGCGTGGTTTCGGTGAGGTTCGGGTCCGCGAAGCCGCGCTCCAAAACAAAACGGGTGCGCTGTTCCGTGGTTTCAACGGGTACGTGTTCTGCTAGCGGAAGGAGAGACTCGGCGACCATCACCTCCGGCTGCCTGGCGTCGGAAAATCCAGATGTGAGCGCGGCATCCACGACACCATCGAGCTCGTCCAACATGTGCTCCTGCAAATAGACCAGCGCCGCCAAATCGTGGCGGTGCAGCCAGCTGGATGGATCCATCTCCTCGTTGTGCACCGCATCCTCCGAGGGGAGGTAGCCGGGGAGCAGCTCGAGTGCCTGCTTGCTGTCGCCGAGGTTGTTGTAGGCGTGAATGCGAACGTGGCGTAGAGCTTCGGGGTCCTTAAAGACCCTGGGCGCAAGATCCAACAAACGCTCTACTGGGGCGCGCCCAACATTGGTTGCAAGCCAGTACATCATGTAGTCCGCCAGCAGTTGGAACCAGTTGGAGTCGCTGAACGGGTTGCTCGGGTAACGCTCCGGGTCGGATTCATGGATGTTGAGCAGTGCTTCAAATTCGTCCAGGGCAGCGACTGAGTCCAACTCGGTGCGATTCTGAACGGCATACATCCGGATCCGGTAGGCCAGCGGGTCATCGGCGTCGAGCTGGCTAAGGAGTTCGTCCGCCCTTACGAGGAAATCAACGTCGGGCATGCCTCGCCGCGCTTGGTCTAGGAGGCCCTCCCACTGAGCCTCGATGTCTTGGGGATTTGACTTTCCGGTGTGAGTCATGCCACCCACATATACCAAACGGGCATAAGCCACTTACCGCGGCAGGTGGAAGTAGCCCTTCTCGTCCTGCTCGGCCAGACCGTCTTCGAGCAGGGAAAATAGCGCGCGGGAGAGCTGTGCGGGGTCGTGCCAGAGGGCGTCGATAAGCTTTTGCTCAACGGGGCTTTCGGACTCGCGCAGCAGACGCATGATCTTGCCTCGCACGTGGCGGTCGGTGCCAACAAACTTCTGCGAGCGCTTCTTCACCTCGGCCTCAGGCTTTCCGGCCGCGAGCCAGGCGCATTCGTCACTCACCGGGCACTCCCCGCATTTCGGCGCCCGCGCCGTGCACACGAGCGCGCCGAGCTCCATTAGACCCACCGAGAACTCGGGTCCGTTTTCCGCAGGTAGCAGCGCCGCCACCTGCTCGATCTCCTTCTTGCCGGGCGACCCGAGCGCCTCGCCGCGCTCCACGCGCGCCACCACGCGCCGCACGTTCGTGTCCACAACCGGCACGTTTTTCCCGTACGCGAAGCACGCCACCGCCCGCGCGGTGTAGTCGCCGATGCCGGGAAGAGCCAGCAGCTTATCGACGTCCTCCGGCACCTCGCCGCCATGCTCATCCACGATGACCTGCGCACATTGCTTCAGGCGCAGCGCCCGGCGCGGGTAGCCCAGGCTGCCCCAGGCCCGCAGGATCTCGTCCGTGCCAGCCTGCGCGAACGCCGCCGGGGTGGGCCATCGTTCCATCCATTCCTGCCAGATGGGGGCGACCCGCTCGACCTGAGTTTGGTGGCTCATCACCTCACTGAGCAGCACGCCCCAGGGAGAAGTACCCGCCACACGCCACGGCAGCTCGCGGGCGTTGGCTCGGTACCAGTCGATGATCTTGTTTGGGCGCAGTTTCGTCACAATGCGTGCAACAATAGTGGGCATGACTGACGTAACCGATCTCCAGGCCGCCGCCACACCCCGCGAGGTGTGGGAGCTGCTGAAAGCCGGCAACGAGCGTTTCGCCACCGGCAACACCGCGGACCCGCGCCGCGACCCAGCCACCCGCCAGCAGCTCACCTCCGGCCAGAACCCGGCGGTGTGCGTGGTGGGCTGCTCGGACTCCCGCGTGCCCATTGAGCTGCTTTTCGACGCCGGCTTCGGCGACATCTTCGTCATCCGCACCGCCGGCGGCTGCGTGGACTCCGCCGTATCCGCGTCCGTGGAGTACGCCGTGGACGGCCTCGGGGTGGACCTCGTGCTCTTCCTCGCCCACGAGAAGTGCGGCGCTGTGGGCGCCGCGGTGTCCGCGCTCGAGTCCGGTGACATCCCTCCGGGGCTGACGCGCGTGTTCGTGGAGAAGATTTCGCCGGCCGTGGCGGAGGCGAAAACCCGCGGCGAACAGGTGGAGCAGGCGCACGCCCGCAACGGCGCAGAGCACCTGGTGGCGCGCATCCCAGCCGTCATTTCTGGGCTGGAGCACAAGACGGTCGGTGTGGTCGGTGCGCGTTACCGCCTGTCCGACGGCCGTGTCGAGACCACCTACGAAAACTTCGGCGATTAAGTTATAGGCATGTCGAACCAGCGCCCACTGCCTCCAGAGATTTACATGCGCCGCCGCGTGGCGGCACTCGTCATCCTGCTGGTGGTTGTGGCGCTTTTGGTGTGGGGCCTGTCCGCGTTCGCCCGCAGCGGAAAGACGGACGAGACGGAAACCACCCCCGAAACCGTGGCGGAAGCCCCGTCCACCACCCTGGCCACCGAGCCGACGGTGCAGCTTTCCGAGGAGAGCACGACACCGACATCCTCGGAGGCACCCACCCAACCGACCGAGGAAACCGCCGCCGCCCCGGTGAAGAAGGGCAGCTGCGAGCTGGCTGACCTGCAAATCCACGCGTCCAGCAACCAGCCCTCGTATGCGGTTGGGGTCCAGCCGGTGTTCTACATGGAGGTGGAAAACCCCACCGACACCGACTGCGTAATCAACCTGGACGACGACCTGCTGCGCTTCGAGGTCTACGACATGGCCACCAACGACCGCATCTGGTCCGACACCGACTGCTACCCGCCGGTGGCGGCAGGCAACGTCGAGTTCGCGCCGGGCGAGAAGCGCCGTTGGGAGGCCCGCTGGTCCGCCACTGCATCGCAGCCGGGACAGTGCGACAATCGCCCGGAAGTGAAGGCCGGCTCCTACTTCCTGCACGGCGTGATCGGGGACAATGCCTCCGACGCCAGCCCCTTCAACATCACCTAAGCCGCTCGAGCGCCTGCGAATACGCGGGCGATCCCGAGAACACCCCAAAGTCGCGCAGGTAGTTAACGGCCCACCCCATCGCCTCGGCATCGCAGGCTTCGCGCGCCCGCTGGTGCACGGACTCAAACACCATCGCGGATTCCTCGAAGCGCCCGCAGCAAAACAGGGACACTGCATTGTCGCAGAGCGTAAACAGGGTCTCTTTCGGGTTATTTGTTTTCGCCGCGACCGGCAGCGCCCACGACGACAGGTCCACCGCTTCCTCCGCCCGCTGCGTCTTCTGCAGCGCGGTGACCACGTTGCCGACGTACTGAGAACCCAGACCATCCGACGCGCCGCTTCCCACGTACTCAGAAAACGCGAGCTCAAGGCGCTTCCGTGCCGACGGCCAGAGCTGACCGAACCCGGGGTCCGCCGCGGATGCGACCCACTGCGCCACCGCCGACGCCCCTTGCAGACGCCACCACGGCGAACCCTCGCCAGCGTCCACGATGTCCTGGGTAGGGGAGACCAGGTACAGCGCTGCGTCGAACTCGTCGGTGCTCAGCAGCCTGCGCATCACCAGCGAATACCGGCGCAGGGCGGTGTCAGGCTCTTTGCCGGCCGTGTCCAGCAGCAGGCACGCCGCGGCGTCGCGCGTAGCACCCAGGTCCATGTAGTTCGCGGCCTTCACCAGTGCGAGATCTATCTCTTCCATGCCGGGGCACATCCGCTCCGGCAATCGTGACAGCGCGTCCAGGAACGCGAGGGCGTCCAGGGGCCGCCGCGCTTCGTCCGCAAGCAGGGCGAGCTGGAACACCACCACGTAGTCCAGCGACGGGTGGAACGCCACCGCGCCGGCCGCGTCGAAGATCTTGCGGGCCTGCTCCGTGCTCAGATCCAGGTCCTGCAGCACCATCACCTGCTCCACCAGCTGGTCCGGCTCCGGCAGGTGCGCCCCGACTGGAGCCGTCAACGAAAACACCACCGTGTCCGCGAAATCCGCCAGGTCGAGGCAATACCCATCCACGCGCCTGCTCGTTCCCCCGAACGCCTTCGCCAGCGCCGCCACCCGCGGGTCCGTGCCCGGCCACCGCGGGGAGGTGAACCGCACGAGCGGATGTTCCCCCAGGCCAGCGTCCAACGCGGCCGCGAAGAACTCCCCGAGGGCGCCCATCGCCTCCGCAGGATGCTCGATGAACGGCTCGGTGCCGGAGACCAGGCCCAACGCCTGGTGGTGCAGCCCTCCCCGCAGAAGAAACGTCGCCGTCTCAATCACTGCAACAACATGGTCTGAATCTGCCGTGTGTTCGCGGAGCACGTGAATAGCCCGCTGAATTTCCCCCGATTTCATGGCGCCTACTGTAGCAAGGACAGCGCCTCCGCGAGGGTGGAGACGGGGCGGACCGTCAGGCCGTCGATAGACAGCTTCTCTCCCGCAGGCACGATGGCGCCGGTGTAGCCCATGCGCGCCGCTTCCTGGAGGCGGCGGCCGAGGTTGGGCACGCGCCTGATCTCCCCGGCCAGCCCCACCTCGCCCACAACCACCGTTTTCGCAGGCAGCGGCTTCTCGTGCAGGCTCGACCACGTGGCAAGCGCGACCGCGAGGTCCGTGGCCGTTTCGGTGATCTTCACCCCGCCGACGGTGGCCACGTACGCGTCCTTGTCGTTGGTGCGCTCCCCGCAGCGCGCCTGCAGCACCGCCAGCACCATGGGCACCCGGTTGAAATCCAGGCCAGTGACCACGCGTCGCGGGCTCTTGTTCACCGGGTCCACGGTCAGCGCCTGCACCTCGGCGAGGATGGGGCGCACGCCGTCCATCGCCACCGTCACAGCGGAACCGTCCGGCGTTTGTCCACGGTGCGACAGGAACAGCCCCGACGGGTCCGGCACCTCCCGGATACCGCCGGAGGTCTGCTCGAAGCAGCCGACCTCATCAGTCGCGCCGAAGCGGTTCTTGATGCCCCGGAGCATTCTTAGCGACGACTGCCTGTCCCCCTCAAAGTTCAACACCACGTCCACCAGGTGCTCCAGCACGCGCGGGCCGGCGACGTTGCCGTCCTTGGTCACGTGCCCCACCAGCAGCACCGGGATATTCGTGGTCTTGGCCAGCGTGGTCAGCGCCGCCGTGACCGCGCGGGACTGGGCCACGCCGCCCGCCACACCTTCGACGCCGGCGGCGTGCATGGTCTGCACAGAATCCACGATCAGCAGCGAGGGCTTCAGCTGCTCAACGTGGCCGAACACCACGTCCAGGTTGGACTCGGCGGCAAGATACAACGTGTCCACAAGCGCCTCCGTGCGCTCGGCGCGGGCGCGGACCTGGCCCGCAGACTCCTCCGCCGTGACGTAGAGCGCCTTGCGCCCCTGCTTCGCCCACCGCGACGCCACCTCCAGCAGCAGGGTGGACTTGCCCACGCCGGGCTCGCCAGCCATCAGCACCACAGAGCCGGGCACCACGCCGGAGCCGAGCACGCGGTCCAGCTCCCGGATGCCGGACTTCACCGTCTTCGTCGCCGCGGCCTCGACCTTCGTGATCGGGCTTGCGGGGGCGGACGGCGTCAGCGAGGACGTCTTCACCGGGCCCGAAGCAACCGGCGCCTCCTCTTGGAGCGTGCCCCAAGACCCGCACTCGGGGCAGCGGCCGAGCCACTTGGGGGAGGAGTAGCCGCACTCGGTGCAGGTGTGGATCACGCGGGGTTTCTTTGCCATGCGCCACACCGTATAACACGGCCCCGACACGGCGTTCGAACACGAAAAAACCGCTGGTCAAACCAGCGGCAAATTCTGAAAGAGGAACTAAACCTCGCGGTCCACCTGGCCGGAAGCCAGCGTCGGGGCGGACACGGTCGCGTCCACGTCCACGGAGCCGGTATCGAACTTGAAGGTGACCGGGACGTTGCCGCCGTAGGCGAAGCCGTCGTTCACCAGGGAGGTGGCGGTGTACTCGATGCAGTTGTCGTTCTTGTCCTGCGGCATGCGCTCCAGGCCGTCCTTGGAATCAGCGACGAGCGCGCAGTTGTAGGAGATAGCGGAGGTGCTGGACACGGTCGCCGGCTTGCCGTCCACCTCGACGGACTTCAGGGTGTGGTCCTTCATGGAGGTGTCCTGGTTGGTGGCGGTGAACTTCAGGGCGGCCTGGCCGTCCTCTGCCAGCACCACGGTCACGTCGTGAACGGCGACGGAGCCGTCCTCGGTGGAGGCGCTAGCGCCGTCAACGGCCGCCACCTGGTTCGAGGTCTGGGTGATCTGGCCGGCGGAGCAGCCGACGAGGGCCAGGGTTGCGCAGCCAGCGACGGCGGCGGCAGCGACGCGCTTCAGGGACTTCACGGGGGTGTCCTCCATCATCAAACTCATTCGAGGGTTTTCTCCGCCTTACTCTAGCGTCTGCACAGTAAGTTTTCCCACTTGCTCCCCCTATTGGGCGAGCCGACCTTTGGTCGTCGATAAGCAAAATGCTCGGTGGTAGGGTGTTGGGGTCTGAACTTCGCCTAACGACGCAAGGAGCCGCAATGGAATTCAAGGTCGGAGAAGTGGTCGTGTACCCGCACCACGGAGCGGCCCGCATCGCCGACATCGAGCAGCGCGAGATGCGCGGGGAGACGCTCGATTACCTGGTGCTGCAGATTCTCCACTCGGACCTTGAAGTGCGCGTTCCGGTGAAGAACTCCGAGCTCGTCGGTGTGCGCGACGTGGTCAACGAGGAAGGCCTGCAGAAGGTGTTCTCCGTGCTGCGCGAGACCGACGTGGAGGAGGCGGGCAACTGGTCCCGCCGCTACAAGGCCAACCAGGAGCGCCTCGCGTCCGGTGACATCAATAAGGTGGCCGAGGTGGTCCGCGACCTCTGGCGCCGCGACCAGGGCAAGGGTCTTTCCGCAGGTGAGAAGCGCATGCTAGGCAAGGCGCGCCAGATTCTCGTCGGCGAGCTCGCGCTTGCGGAGCCGGTGGACGAGAAGAAGGTCGAGGAGATGGAAAAGCAGATCCAGGCCATCATCGACGCGCAGGTCAAGGCCGGTATTTCCGAGGATCCGGGCCAGGTCGACGACGATGACGAGGTGGATCTGGACGACCTCTCCTTCGACGACGAGGACGACGACAAGTAAATTGCGCCGCGAAACAGTGGCGGTCGTCGCCGCCGCCGGCCAGGGAACCCGGTTGGGCGCCGAGGTGCCCAAGGCGTACGTGGAGCTCGGCGGCCGCACGCTGCTCGAGCGCTCCGTGGCCACGATGTCCGAGGTAGTCGACCATGTCGTCGTGGTAGTCAGCCCGTCGATGGAAGCGCGCGCCCGCGAACTTCTCGCGGACTATACGGTCCAATTCGTGCACGGGGGCGCGGAGCGCGCGGACTCCATCTTCGCTGCGCTCAAAGCAATTACGCTTGACGACGCCTGCGTGGTCGTCCACGACGCCGCCCGCGCGTTAACCCCCGCCGCGATGGTCTCGCGCGTGGTCGACGCGGTGCTGGGTGGCGCTCCCGCCGTTGTGCCCGTGGTGCCGGTGGCGGATACGGTGAAACGGGTGTCGGGGGAGATCGTCGACGCAACCCTGGACCGGTGCGCGTTGCGTGCCGCGCAGACGCCGCAGGGCTTTGACCTGGGGATGCTGCGCGAGGCGAACGAAAAGTACCTCGCCGAAAAGCCTGCGTTTGTCGCCACCGACGACGCCTCGTTGATGGAGTGGTTCGGCGTTCCGGTCGCGACCGTGGAGGGGGATCCCATGGCGTTCAAAATCACCACCCCGCTGGACCTGAAGCTCGCGGAAAGCGTGGTTGGCGCAGCCTAAGCCCCGTGTCGGGGTCGTTTGCTATAAGTATGCGTGGGGGACTCTTACCTTCTTGTGTGTTCGAAAAAGAGTCCGAAAAAAGTTCTAGAAAACTCTTGACATGAAATATGTGTCGGCATTATGTTCGATAGTAGTTTCGGGAAGGAGGGTGAGACATGAGCGGAACTTTTATCACTGAGAAGGAAGGTTGCCCAGTCGCTGCTGCTGGCCAGGCGATGCGGGAAGCGGAGTTTGCAGTCTTCCACAGTTACGCCAAGCCGTTGGTGGAAGTGGAGGACTTCGAACTAGAGGCCCATTCGATCGCGATGGCGGTAGGGGAGAGCCAGAGTTGGGCTGAAAGCGGGATTCTTGGGTATTCGGTGCTGGCGGATCTGCCGAAGCTGCGTGCGTTGCAAGAAGCGACCCGAAGGCTAGATGTTCGGCGGTTGTCGGCCATCGAGTCCACGCTGAACCGCCTCAACGATCTGGCTACGCCAGACATTCTCGCGGACATGGATGAGTATCTGGTCAAGGTATTCACGCCGAGGCGGGTGGGGGCGGAGTTGCCGTCGCCAAGCTCGCTGCGTCGCCGTCTGCGCGAGCGGATCCAGCGCATCGATTCCGACCTCGCGCCGAACCAAAAGAAGATCAAGGAGCGGAAGAAAGAGAAAGACCTGCCGTTCGGCACCTGCCGGAGCATCTTCTACGGCCAGGACGACGGCGATGCCGGGCTGAATGTGGAGGGCGACCCCGTCACGGTCGGCCTGATGGAGCGTTTCGCCGAACAGGTGGCGCGCGAGCACAAGCTCTCAAGGGACGACGCGATCAAGGCAATCCTCACCGGCGAGATTCGTGCGACGCCGAAGGTCGTGCTCTACATGTTCACCTCGAAGACGCCGGGCAGCTCGTACTACATCCCGAACTTCGGGTGGACCGACGCCGACGGCACCGCCGCGGTAGAGCAGATGCTGGAGGACAACCCGCCTCACATCGTGGACCTTGACGAAGCGGAACATGCCGAGACTGAGGCATACGTGCCCACCGCCGCCATCCGTGCGCTGGTGCAGGCCCGCGACGGGGTGTGCCTCTGGCCCGGCTGCAACGTGAAAGCCGAAAACTGCCAGCTGGACCACCGCATCCCGTACGACGAGGGCGGCAAGACCACCGCGTCCAACCTGTTCAGCCTGTGTGCCCACCACCACAACGTCAAGACCGATCGCCGCGTCTACTACGCGCCTGACCCGGTCACCGGCGAAATCGTGTGGCTGCACGCGGACGGTACCTTCCAGGTCTCCGCCCCGGAAGGGTTCATCACCGACTACCTGCAGCCGGTGAACCCGAGATGGAAGACGACGCTGGAGCAACGCCGCCAGAAACGCAAGGACCGTGCCGAGTTTTACAACCGCTGCCACTCTGCGGTGGAGAAGTACGAAAACGACTTCGACTACGACGCATGCATGGCCACGATCCGCGCGATGGAGGACAGGTTCGGCATGACATTCGAGTATCCGCCGAGTAAGGAGCCGGAGGACACCCTAGATACCCTCGCCGCGCTGGAAAAGCAATGGAAGGAGATTGAGCTCGAGGAGATGCAGGGGTACTACGCCGTCCACGACTTCGGCGAGCCTGAAGTAGCGTCGTACCTATGACAAATCTTCGAGTAGGCACGGCGTTCGACGCCCACCAGATCCAACCCGGGAAAGAATGCTGGATCGCCGGCATCCTCCACGAAGGCCAGGACGGCTGCGAGGGCCACTCGGACGGCGACGTGATCAGCCACGTCATCGTCGACGCCGTATTGTCCGCCTCCGGCCTCGGCGACCTCGGCTCCTTCGTCGGCGTCGGCCGCCCGGAGTACGACGGGGTTCGCGGAATACAGCTGCTGCAGGAGCTCAAAGAGCTTCTCGACGCCCACGGCCACAGCGTCGTCAACGTCTCCGCCCAACTCATCGGCCAGAGCCCGAAGATGTCGCCGGTGCGGGAGGAAGCGGAACGGGTGCTCTCGGAGGCCCTTGGCGCACCGGTGTCTGTCTCGGCGACGACCACGGACCACATGGGGTTCACAGGCAGCGGCGAGGGCCGCGCGGCCATTGCGACGGCTTTGGTGGAACGAAAGTTCCCTATTCCGTAACTAAAGTTCCCTACCTGCGGTTTTAGCTTCCGTCCAGGAAGTTGGAGGGTTATCGTGACCGCATGCGAAAAATACGTACAGCGCTCGCTGCGGTGCTCGGAACGGTCGCGGTGGCCCACGCCCCCATCGCGGCGGCGGTCCCGGCGATGCCGCAGGGGTACCCCATTGAGAACCTGGACACGGAGTGCAGCGCCGGTGTCACGCCCGAGTGGCGCTACGGCGAGACTGCCCGCCGCTACCTCGCGGACGGCACCCTCCAGTTCACCAACCGCACCGACCAAACCGTGCCCTACACGGCAACGGTGGAGACGGGCACAAACCGCAAGATCGAGGCCAACTCGAAGGCGGCTCTGCCCAGTGGCTGGGACACCACCGCGAAGACCGATATCGGTCTGAAGGAGTCCAACGGCTGGATCGAGGGCGAGACCTTCGGCCCGATCGAGCTCGGCCCGGGTGAGTCGTTCCGCGTGGATTACGGCGTGCTGGAGAAGGACTTCATCTCCATGTTCGTCACCTGCGACAACGGCGTGCTGCGCAACGCCCCTGGTGCCAACGTCATCCGCGGCACCGGCCCGGCGGAGCGCTACGCCTTCGCGTACATCATCAAGGCGGACGGCTCCGTGTCCAACCTGGCCATGGAGATCCCGGCCCGTGCTGAAGGCGCGAATTCGAAGCCTGCCGGCGACACGTACACCGCCACCTCTGGGCCGAGCTTGGAGAAGGTGGCGGGGGAACGGGACGCCGTCGTGAAGCCTGATGCGAGCTTCCGCCGCGACGAAGAGTGGCCGCAGCTGAACGAGCCCGCACGCGAGGGCGACAAGTCCTGGTACCCGCACGACATCGAGGCGGTCGCGCCGACCTTCCGCAAGCCGGGGTACTCGCAGGACTTCCTCAACTGGTCCAAGGGTGACTACACCTTCCGCCCCGTGACGGATTACGTCGTCGGCGCGGAGAACAACCAGTACCTCAACTGGATGGGCGAGGATGGCAGGCTGCCGGAAGGCTGGCTCAGCTCCGTCGGGGCGGTCAAGCGCGCCTACATGCCGGTGAACACCCCGCTGAAACCCATCGACCTGAAGCCGGGCGACCGCGTCCGCGTCGAGTACGGCACCACGATGACGCGCATCAACTACAGCGAAATCTCCGCCGGCCGCGACGGCAAGTACTCCCGCGTGGTGACGCACCCGCAGTCGGCGGCGCCGTCCGGTTTCTGGGCGGAAGCCACCGTGACCAGCAAGGACGGAACCAAGCAGGTCATCGACGTCACCCCGGACGAGTACCGCAACCTCCCCGTACCCACCCAAACCTACCTCTAAGGAACAAACATGAAACGCACCATCGCTCTGCTCACCACCGCCGCTGTTATCGCTCTCGCCCCGGCCGCGAACGCCCTGCCGCAGCGCACCTACGACGAGACGAACCCGACCACCATCGGCGACAAGTGCGCCAACCCGGGCGACCGCGGCCAGACCGTGGAGGTCGTCCGCAGCTACTTCGACGGCTCTGCCGGCACCTGGACCGTGGCCAACTACAACGACGAGCCGCTGCCCGTGACCCGCTCGATCACCGAGACCAAGACCAAGACCTGGAACGTCACCGCGGGGTTGAGCTTCGACGTGGCCAAGCTGATCCAGTTCACCTTCTCCACCAGCTACACCGACGAGCAGTCCTACGAGGTCGGCGAAAAGGTCGGCCCGTACAACATCGCCCCAGGCAAGACCGCCGTGCTGCAGGCCGGCTGGATCGTCTCCGACTTCAAGGGCCAGGAGACCGTGTGCGGTGCAAACGGCACCTGGGAAGCGGCCGGCAACACGTTCACCGCGACGATGCCGAAGGAGCGCCACGTCCGCGTGAGCACCCGCGAGAACACTGACTGGGGTGCGTAAATGAAGCGGGTGATCCCTGCGCTGGTGGCAGCGTTGCTGTTTGCTGCTCCCGCCAACGCGCAGCCTTACGACTTCGAGCTCCCGCAGCGCTGGAACGAGGACCTCGCCCCGGGTAGCTACTGCGCCACCCCGGGCATGACCGACACCTACGTCGACGCCACCCGCCGCTGGTTCAAGCAGACCGACGCCGCGAGCGTGGGCAACGACACCGAAGGCCCGGTGCCGGTGGAGCAGACCGTGAAGCAGAAGCGTGTGCAGACCCTGGAGGTTTCCGGCACCTTCACACCGAAGGGTGACCTGGTGAAGAACGTCTCCCGCGCGTACGGCTGGAACTACGTGCACCAGGCCACCTGGTCGCTGAACCAGGTGGTCGGCCCGTACACCCTCGATGCCGGAAAGCAGGGACGGCTGGTGTGGGGCTTCACCATGCTCGACGGCGACGCGCAGGACGTGAAGTGCAGCGCGGACCAGGTCTGGGAGCCGGTGGGTAAGCCGTACGAGTTCAGCGTTCCGGAGGCGCGCTACTCGGAGCTCAAGGTGGACGAGTCGTCTCTGTAGACTGCGGTGTTGTGAAGCAACGCATTTTCGACACCAAGACCCGCACACTGCGCGACTTCGAGCCGATTAGGCCCGGCCACGTCTCGATTTACCTGTGCGGCGCCACCCCGCAGGCCAAACCGCACATCGGGCACCTGCGCTCGGGTGTCGCGTTCGACATCGTCCGCCGCTGGTTTTTGGCCAACGACTACGATGTCGCGTTTGCGCGCAACGTCACGGACATCGACGACAAAATCCTGACCAAGGCGCGCGAACACGACCGCCCCTGGTGGGAGTGGGTCTCCACGTATGAGCGCGAGTTCACCCGCGCGTACGACACCCTCGGGGTGCTACCGCCGTCCGTGGAGCCGCGCGCGACCGGGCACGTCACCCAGATGGTCGACTACATGCAGCGGCTTATCGACGCAGGCTTCGCCTACACCCGCGAAGGCTCCGTCTACTTCGACGTGAACGCCTGGGTGAAAGCCGGCGGAGACTACGGCTCGATCTCCGGCAACAAGCTGGAGGACATGACAGGCGACGACCCGGACTTCGCCCTGTGGAAGGCCGCCAAACCGGGCGAGCCGAGCTGGCCCACCCCGTGGGGGCCGGGCCGCCCCGGCTGGCACCTCGAGTGCTCCGCGATGTCCACCTGGTACCTCGGCTCCGAGTTCGACATCCACGGCGGCGGGCTGGACCTGCAGTTCCCGCACCACGAAAACGAGCAGGCGCAGTCGCATGCGGCCGGCGATGGGTTTGCCCGCTTCTGGATGCACAACCACTGGGTGACCATGGCGGGCGAGAAGATGTCGAAGAGCTTGGGCAACGTGCTGTCCATCGACGCGATGCTCGAGCAGGTTCGCCCGGTGGAGCTGCGCTACTACCTGGGCTCCGCGCACTACCGCAGCGTGCTCGAGTACTCGCCGGAGGCGCTGCAGGAGGCGGCGGCCGGCTACCGGCGCATCGAGGAATTCGTCAAACGCGCCGGCATGCCCGAGCCCACAACCTGGACCGACGGGTTCGCCGAGGCACTCAACGACGACTTCTCGGTGCCCAAGGCGCTCGCCGAGATCCACAACATGGTGCGCGAGGGGAACAAGGCGAAAGATCCAGCGCCTATCGCAGCCCAGGTGCGTGCGATGGCGGTGGTGTTGGGTGTGGATCCGGGGGCGTGGCCTTCGTCGACAAGCAATAGCAACGCGCTCGATGTGCTGGTGCGCGCCGAGCTGGAGCGGCGCGCGGTCGCCCGCGCGGAGAAGGACTGGGCGACTGCCGACGAGGTGCGCGACCGGCTGGCCGCGGCCGGCATCGAGGTGACCGACACGGCCGACGGGCCGCAGTGGCAGGTGAAGGAGTAGATCATGGCGAAACCGTACGAGCGGCCCGACAAGCAAAAGAAGAACAAGAAGGGCCCCACGAAGGGCTCCGGCGGACAGCGCCGCCGCGGGCTGCGCGGCAAGGGTGCGACCCCGAAGGCGGAGGACCGCGTCTACCACGCCGCGCACAAGCGCAAGCTGGACCGCCAGCGCCGCGCGCAGGGACGCCACGACCGCGAGGTCGCCGACATGGTGGTCGGCCGCAACCCGGTGGTGGAATGCCTGAAGGCGAAGGTGCCGGCGGAGGCGCTGTACGTGGTGGCAGGCACCGGCCACGACGAGCGGCTGAGCGAGGCCGTCGGGATGGCCAACTCCAAGGGCATCCCGGTGCACGAGGTGCCGCGCCAGCAGCTCGACGCGATGACCGGCAACGGCATGCACCAGGGCATCGGCCTGAAGATCCAGCCGTACAAGTACGCGGACTTTGACGATCTGCTCGAGTCCGTGGACGGACCCGGCATGTTCGTGGTGCTGGACAACATCACGGATCCGCGCAACCTTGGCGCCGTGATTCGCTCGACCGCGGCCTTTGGGGGCAATGGCGTGATCATCCCGGAGCGCCGCTCGGCGCAGGTCACCGGCGTGGCGTGGAGGACCTCCGCAGGCACCGCGGCGCGCCTGCCCGTGGCGCGCGTGACCAACGTGACCCGCACCGTCAAGCAGTTCCAGGACAACGGCTACACCGTCGTCGGCCTCGACGCGGGCGGCGAGCACACCCTGGACACCTTCGACCAGGCCACCGACAACGTGGTCATCGTCGTCGGCTCCGAAGGCAAGGGGATTTCGCGCCTGGTGCGCGAGAACTGCGACGTGATCATGTCCGTGCCCATGGAGGACTGGGTGGAATCCCTCAACGCCTCCGTCGCGGCGGGCGTGGTGCTAAGCGAGTTCGCTAGGCAAAGAAGAACTCGCGGATAAGCTCCCCGCCGGTAGGGGACTTCGGGTTGTGGCCCAGGCGCGGGTCGAGGTCCTTGTCTACTGGCACCATGTGCCCAGCGCCTTCGAGGGAGACGAGGCGCACCGGGTGCTCGCCGGTCCAATCGTCGACGCGGAGCTTTTCGCTTGTCGACGTTACGTGGCCGGTGCAGGCGTTTAAGTCCGCAAAGAACTCGGCGGAATCGAGGGCGGATCTTGTGGGTCCTCGGTTGTTGCCGCCGATGCCGGCCACGCCGCCGTCGTAAGGCACGAGCTTGTCTTCTGTGCCCTGGACGGCCAGAAGCTTCGTCGGCTGGTAGTTGTCGGCGGTGGTCAGGGTGTTGTCCTCGGTTGGCATCGACGCACCGAAGGTGGCGGCGCCGGTGAGCAGCCCTGGGGCGTCGTAAAGCAGACGCATAATCATTTGCCCACCGTTGGAAAAACCGCAGCCGATCACCGTGTCGGCGCTGTAGTGATCGACGAGTTTCGTGAGGAAGCCGACGTCGTCGATGCGCATGCGGCGCGCATCCTCGCTGAAGCCCGCGCGCAGGTCGTTGAAGTGGTGCTTGATGCCGTCCGGGTAGACCACAGTGGGGCCGAGGCCCTCGAAGGTGCGGTCCGTGAAGTTGCGCAGCACGTTGCCGGACTGCAGCGAGCCGTGGAGAACCAGAAGGAGGGCGTCGGCGTTCCCCGGGATTTCAATCCAGCGGCGCTCGTGGCCCTGGTGGACTAGCGCGTGGCGCTCCATGCTTCCCTTTCGTCGGCGAGTTGGGTGAGCAATTGTGCCATGGCGTCGACATTTGGGACTCGGCGGGTGGCCCGCGATGGCTTTGTTCCAACTTTGATGCCGAGGTCGTGTTCCTCGAGCACCGCCATCGCGTGCTCGTCCGTGTCGTCGTCGCCGGCGAAAATGGTGCGGTCAAATGCCTGCTTGTAGGCGTTGAGCCAGGTGCCCTTCGTGATCTCCACCGCGGAAAACTCCACCACGTTGTGGCCCTGGGTTTTCGGCCGGCCTTGCGTGTCGATGGCGTTCGCCGCGGCGAGGATGGCTTTGGCTGCGGTTGGGTTTTGTACCTTCGCCACGTGGAGGACGCGCTGGTACGGCTTGACCTCCACGTAGGCGCCGTCGGTGGCGAGGGCGTTGAGCCGTTGCTCGATGTGGTCGAGGTAGGCGCGGTCTTGGTCTTCGAGTTGTGGCCCCGGCTCCGCGCCGTGGGAGCCGATGATTGTTACTGGGAGGTCCGCCGGAAGGACCTGCTTGATGCCCTCAATGTGCCGGCCGGTGAGGATGGCCACCTCGGTGTCGCGGATGGCTGCGAGGCGGCGGATGGCGGCCTCTGATTGTGGGTGGATGCGGACCGCGTACGGGTCCGGGTTGAGCTCGGCGAGGGTGCCGTCGAAATCCAGGCAGACGAGGAGCCTCATCGCATCAGCCTTATCGTTTCGCCGGATTCTGCGACGAGGATCATCTCGAAGTCGGCGGGGTGGGAGACCTGGAAGGATGTGCCTTCGGTGAGCAGTTGTGTGAGCTGGTCGTGAGTGTGGCGGGCCCAGCCGGAGCAATCGCCCGGGTCGCTGAGTTTGAGGTCGGTCAGCGTGATGGTGTCTTCGCCCTCGAACGAGCCGGACACGTCAGAGCAGCCGGTGGTGCCGGTGAACCTTTGGTCGTCGATACGCACGCGCGCCACCGAGGCCTCAGTGGCGGGCTGGTCCTCGCTGGTGCGCAGCGAGACAACTTGCCACGTCGGTGCCGGCGCGCAGGCTGCCAGGGCGAATAGCGGCAGGATTGTTAGAGCGCGCTTCACAGCTCCTCCAGGAAAGATTTCGCCCACGCGGCCACATCGTGCTCCATCACCCAGTCATGCATGTGGCGCATGCGCGCCGGATCCGGGTCGGTGGCCGCGAGGATCGCCTCCTTGATGGATTCCAGGTCAAACGGGTTGCACAAATACGCCTGGTTGAGTTCCACGGCGGCGCCCGCGAACTCGGAGAGCACCAACGCGCCGTCCGCGTCCGGGTGGGCCGCCACATACTCCTTCGCCACCAGATTCATGCCGTCCTTGAACGGGGTGACCAGCATGATGTCCGCGGCCGCGTAAAAGGTGCCCAGCTGCTCCTTCGGGACGCTGCGGTGCACATAATGCACGACCGGACGGCCCACCTCGCCGAAGCGGCCGTTGATGCGCCCGATGGCCTCCTCGACCTGCTTGCGGGTGGTGCGGTAATGCTCGATGCGCTCGCGCGACGGGGTCGCGATCTGGATAAACGCGATGTCGTCGAGCTTGCCCTCCTCCAACAGTGACTCGATGGCCAGCAGGCGCTGCAGGATCCCCTTCGTGTAGTCCAGGCGGTCCACGCCGAGCAGCACGTGCTTCGGGCTGCCGACGGCGTCGCGTAACGCTTTGACCTGGTGCTGTGTCGCGGTTGCGATCTCCCCCGAATCGATGGAGATAGGGAATGTGCCGGTGCGGATGTCGTCGGTGAGCAGGCGGAAGTTGTCCTCGTCGGTATGGCGCTGGAAACCGATCAGGTCGCAGCCCTTCAGCCCCTCGAGGATCTCGTCGCGCCACGGCAGCTGCTGGAACAACGCCGGGGCGGGGAAGGGGATGTGCAGGAAGAAACCGATGGTCACGTCCGGGCGGAGCGCCTTGAGCATCCCCGGCACGAGCTGGAGCTGGTAGTCCTGCACCCACACCGTGGCATCTTTGGCGGCGGCCTTCGCGGTCGCCTCCGCGAACTTGCGGTTGACCTCGACGTAGCTGTCCCACCAGGCCTGGTTGTACTCCGGCTGGACAATCAGGTCGTGGTAAAGCGGCCACAGCGCAGAGTTGGAAAAGCCCTCGTAGAAGCCCTCGAAATCATCCTGGTCCAGGGTGACAGGCAGAAGGGAAATGCCGCCGAACTCGAACGGCTCGAGCGTTTCGCCGATGTTGCCGGGCCACCCCACCCAGCAGCCCTCGCGGGCGCGCAAGACCGGGGCGAGGGCAGCGACAAGGCCACCCGGGGAGACTTCGTAGTGGTCTCCCACTTTGTCCACCGGCAGGCGGTTCGCCACGACGACGAACTCGTTGTCCCCCATTTAGGCCTTCTTGGCAGTCTTCTTCGTCGACTTCTTGGTGGCCTTCTTGGTGGTCTTCTTCTTCGTAGCCTTCTTCTTGGTCGACTTTTTCTTGGTGGCCTTCTTTTTAGTCGCCTTCTTCTTGGTGGCCTTCTTCGGTGCCTCCTCCTCAGCCTCCTGTTCCAGCTCCTCGACGTACCGCTTGTACACGAAGCCCTTCGGGGCAACCCCCAGCATGGACATCAGCGTTACGCCGTCCAGGAAATCTTCGGCGTAGGTTGCCACGATCCGACGGGCACCCGAAGCCGTCTGCTCCTCAACAGCGTGCATCGCCTCGGCGGTAGGGCGCGAATCAGTGATCTTGGGTGGCACTACGGTCTCCTCCTAGCATCAGGCGTCAAGGGTTTTCATCCTACGCGATGAACTTATCTGCGTCGCCGCACCCTGAGCAGCTGCTCGAACGTGAAGCGGCCAGCGCGTTTGAACGCTTGGTACGGCACATACAGCTGCGGCCGGCGGATGCGGCGGGCGACCCACTCACCGAACACCACACCCGCGGCCAAAGCCATGCAGGTGCCGATGGCGGTGAACAAGTTCATCATGCCCAGCAGCATCTGTTCGTTCATCAACGCGTACATGCCGCGGTAGATCCACGAGCCGGGCAGGAACGGTGTCACACCCGCCACGGCCGTGATCACCGGGTTGATCAAGAACCGGCGGGAAATCAGGCCGCCGACGAGACCCACCACGATCGCACATGCCGCGGTGGCCGACAGCCTGCCCAGGCCCAACGGAGTGAGCAGGATGTAGTAGCAGGCGGAGCCGAGCGCGGCGGTGACAAACGACAAAATGATCGCCGCGCGCTCCGCGAAACAGCACACCGCAAACGCCGCCGCGGCCATCCCGCCGCCAACCACGGTGAGCAGGGCGTTCGAGTACGCGGCGCTGCCGGGTAGAAGCTCGATCGGCGGCAGCGGCATGCCTACCATCTCCGAGACCGCCACGCCGCTGGCCACGCCAGCCACGATGCCGCCGGTGTTCAGCATGGCCGAGAAGAAGCGGGCGGAGGCGTTTAAGGGCGAGCCGGTGACGCCGTCGAGAAGCGATTGCACAAGCGTCAGACCCGCGAGTAGCACGATGATGCCCGTCGCGATGAGCTGGCTGGGCACAATTGTGTGTCCGATCGACGCGGAGAAGTCGTACGTGATCGCCGCGGGGACGGTGGCGAGGAAGCCGCCGATGACGTTGTGGA
This sequence comes from Corynebacterium sp. CQ3829_602738, assembly GCF_054478435.1. Taxonomy (NCBI): domain Bacteria; kingdom Bacillati; phylum Actinomycetota; class Actinomycetes; order Mycobacteriales; family Corynebacteriaceae; genus Corynebacterium; species Corynebacterium sp. CQ3829_602738. Next base: position 2,036,538 of record NZ_CM137003.1, on the reverse strand, counting down.
AAAACGCGGGCAGGCCGCCGCGCGAGAGCAGCTTGTTGAAGCCCATGATGAGGAACGCCGTCAGGCCGCCGACGGCCATCATTAGTAGGTCGCCGCCCAACAGCATGGCCACGAAGAACCCCATCACCGTCCAGCCAGCGAGGTTGCGGGTGTTGCGGTGGGGGATCGGGGAGGTGTCGATGTCGTTGAGGATGCGTTCGGCCATCTCCGGCGGGGTCGCGCCGGAACGGATCGAGCGGATCAGGCGGTCCACTTCCTGCAGCTTGTGGTAGTTCTCGCTGATCATCGTGACCACGCGGAAGACGTTCACCGGGGTGCGCTGATCCACGCCGATGATCGTGTTGAGCGTGATCGTGTTCACCGTGATCGACACATGCACGTAGTGCAAGCCGTACGAGGAACACACCGTATGGATCTGCTTCGCCGCATCCGCAGACGTCGTCGCGTTCGCAATGAGGATCTCCCCGATGCGCGCCGCAATGTTCATCACCGCCGCGACCTCGGCGGGATCTGCCAGGTTAATGGGCGCGAGGACGGACGGCGGCGGGGACGTGCGGGCCTCGTCAATCGTTGCCACGCGCTGCCGCGAGCCGGAGATCCTGTCCCACAATGAGTTACCTTCTGCCACACGCTCACACTATCGGTTGGCCGGTTGTGTCGCAGGTGCGGGGCGTGTGTAAGATTTTGCTGCACTGCTGGAGTGGCGCAATTGGTAGCGCAACGGTCTTGTAAACCGTAGGTTGCGGGTTCAAGTCCCGTCTCCAGCTCCAATTCTTTTTGTGGGGCTTGTTGTCGGGGAGCCATTTCGGGGGAAGTCCGCGAGAGCCATTCAGTGGACGTACAGGAAACGTGCAGACTTGTGCGGTTTAATCGCTCTATCTTGTTGGCAACGCAGAAATTGCCGCTGAAATGGCAACGAAACGGAAAGTGATTGACATGGCAGACAACTCGCAGAACCTGAAGGTGCTCGTCGTCGACGACGAACCGAACATCGTGGAGCTGTTAACTGTTTCCCTGAAGTTCCAAGGGTTCGAGGTGGAGACCGCAAACTCCGGTGCCGCAGCCATCGAACTCGCGCATTCCTGGAAACCGGACGCCTACATCCTCGACGTGATGATGCCGGAGATGGACGGCTTCGAGCTGCTGAGCAAGCTGCGCGCCGAAGGCTTGGACGCGCCGGTGCTCTTCCTCACCGCCAAGGACGCGGTGGAAGACCGCATCCACGGCCTGACCATCGGCGCGGACGACTACGTGACCAAGCCGTTCTCCCTCGAAGAGGTGATCACCCGCCTGCGCGTGATCCTGCGCCGCGGCAACGTCAGCGAGGACGCCAACGAAGACACCACCCTGCGTTACGCGGACCTGACGCTCAACGACGACACCCACGAGGTGACCAAGGCCGGCGAGATCGTGGAACTGTCGCCCACCGAGTTCAACCTGCTGCGCTACCTCATGCTCAACGCTGAGGTCGTGGTGTCCAAGGCGAAGATCCTGGACAACGTGTGGCACTACGACTTCGGCGGCGACGGCAACGTGGTCGAGTCCTACATCTCGTATCTGCGCCGCAAGGTCGACACCGGCGACGTGCAGCTGATCCACACCGTCCGCGGCGTCGGCTACGTGCTGCGCACCCCGCGCCAGTAGTGCCATGCCGTATTCGGTGTTGACGGCGCCGTCGAAAAAGCCGCTCAAGCGACAGCTTGTGTCGGTGGTGATGGCGGCAGCCACGATCGGCATCGCGCTGAGCTCGGTGCTGATCTACTTTGTCATGCGCCACTTCCTGTTCGACCGCGCAGACGACCAGCTGCGCGAAGGCATGGCAACGTGGGCGCAGCAAACCCCCGCCTGGCAGTTCAATATCCTGAGCCTGCCCAGCGAGTTCAACCAGGCAACGTTGTACCCCGGCCACGACCAACTCGTGCCGCGCAGAGGATCGTTGAACCCGCCGGACTACTCGCAGGTAGAGCGTCTGGACCACCCAACCACCATCCCGTCCGTGAGTGACAAGGCCCAAGGCGTGAAGTGGCGGGCGATGGCGCACCAGCAGTCCGACGGCACTGTGCAGTACGTGGCCAAGTCGCTGGAAACCGAGGCGAAGATGCTACGTGCGCTCGCCTGGGTGGAAGCCGGGGTTGGTGTTTTGGCGCTGTTCGGCATCGGCGTGGCCGCGAACTACATGGTGGCCCGTGCGCTGGCGCCGCTGAAGATCGTGGAGAACACGGCGTTGGCGATTGCGAACGGCGAGACGGACAGCCGTGTGCCCGCCTGGCCGCGCGAAACGGAAGTGGGCAGTCTGTCCTACGCCATGAACACGATGGTGTCCAAGCTGCAGGACTCCCTGGATAACGCCCGCACCCAAGAGGAACAGATGCGCCGCTTTGTCGGGGATGCCTCGCACGAGCTGCGCACACCTCTGACCAGCGTGCGAGGGTACACCGAGCTGTACCGCAAAGGCATGGCGAACGACCCGGACATGGTTCTGGGAAAGATCGACGAAGAGTCCGCCCGCATGCAGCTGCTGGTGGAGGACCTGCTGGCGCTCACCCGCGCCGAAGGCGCGCGCCTAGAGAAGAAACCGATGGACGTGCTGGAGTGGGTGCTGTCCGCAAAGAGCACCGTCGACGCCGCGTTCCCGGACCGCTCCGTGGAGGTCATCACGGACACCCCGGACATCGCGCAGGTCAACGGCGACCCGGACCGGCTGCACCAGGTGCTGGTGAACCTGATCACCAACGCCTACAAGCACGCGGGCCCGGACGCGGAGGTCACCGTGACCATCCGCAAGAACCTCGACCGCGTCGTCATCGACGTCGCCGACAACGGCTGCGGCATGGAGGCCAAGGACGCGGAGCACATCTTCGAGCGCTTCTACCGCGCCGACAGTTCCCGCAACCGCGCCACCGGCGGCTCCGGGCTGGGCCTGGCCATCACCAAGTCCCTCATCGAGGCGCACGACGGCACGGTGAAGGTGGTCACTGCGCCGGGCGAGGGCTCGACGTTTACTATTTCGCTTCCTGCGCTTTAAGGGCTTCTCGGATGGTTTCCGCGGCGGCGTCCATCTTCTCTGCGTCGGTCTCGTCGTGACGCATCGCGGTCGACAGCGTGTAGCCCGACATGTCGTTGGCGGGGAAGACGTGGATGTGTGCGTGCGGCACCTCGAAGCCGGCGATGAGGTAGCCGGCGCGCTCCGCGTTGAACTTCTCCACGATCACCTTGCCGATTTTCTGGGCGACCTCGTTCATGTGCGCCCACAGGTCCGCCGGGATGTCGGTCCACTTGTCGATCTCCTCCACCGGCACAACCAGCGTGTGGCCGTAGGCGACCGGCTCGATGGTGAGGAAGGCGGCGACGGTGTCGTCCTGGTACACGATCCTGCCCGGGATGTCGCCTGCGATGATCTTGCTGAATACGGTGCTCATGCTTCTCGACGCTACCGGTAAATTGGGGCGCATGCGCATCCTTGTCATCGGCTCGGGCGGCCGCGAACACGCCCTACTCAACGCAATGCAAGGCCACGATCTCACGGTCGCACCGGGTAACGCGGGCATGTCCCGCCTAGCGACGGTACGGCCCGTCGACGTTTCCTCCCCCCAGGCCATCGTGGAGCTAGCCCGCGAGATCGACGCGGAGCTTGTGGTGATCGGCCCGGAGGTGCCCCTGGTGGCGGGCGCGGCGGACGCGCTCATCGAGGCGGGTGTGCCGGTGTTCGGTCCGACGAAGGCCGCGGCGCAGCTCGAGGGATCCAAGGCGTTCGCCAAGGACGTGATGGCGGCGGCGGCGGTGCCCACCGCGTCGGCAAAGCGCGTCGAGAAGCCTGAGGGTGTTGAGGCCGCGCTGGACGAGTACGGCCCGCGCTACGTGGTGAAGGACGACGGCCTGGCGGGCGGCAAGGGCGTGGTGGTCACCGAGGACCGCGCCGAGGCGAAAGCGCACGCGGAGGCGGTGATCGGGGCTGGCAACCCGGTGCTGTTCGAGTCCTTCCTGGAAGGCCCCGAGGTTTCACTGTTCTGCCTGGTGGACGGCGAGACGGTGGTGCCGCTGCTGGCCGCCCAGGACCACAAGCGCGCTTACGACAATGACGAGGGCCCCAACACCGGCGGTATGGGCGCCTACGCGCCGCTGCCGTGGCTGCCGGAGGACGGGGTGCAGACCATCGTGGATGCGATTGCGCGCCCGGTGGCGGAAGAGATGGTGCGCCGCGGGACCCCGTACCAGGGCCTGCTGTACGTCGGCGCCGCATGGGGCCCGGAAGGCCCGGCGGTGGTGGAGTTCAACGCCCGCTTCGGCGACCCCGAAACTCAGGCCGTGCTGTCGCTACTGGAGACCCCGCTGGCGGACGTGCTGCTCGCCGTCGCGGAGGGCCGCCTGGACGAGGTCGGGGAACTGCAGTGGCGCGACGGGTTCGCCGCCATGGTGGTGCTGGCCGCCGAGGGCTACCCGCAGGCCGCCAAGACCGGTGGGGTTGTCACCGGCGAGGCGCTGGACGATCCTGCGCGGGTGCTGCACGCCGGCACCGCGTTGGAGGACGGCGAGTATGTTGCCTCCGGCGGCCGCGTGCTCGGCGTCGTCGGGCTGGGCGCGACGCTCGAGGAAGCCGTGGCTGAGGCGTACGAGGTCATTGCTGGGATTGAGCTTCCCGGGGCGTTCTACCGCAAGGACATCGCCCGCCCCGCGATCGAAGGGGCGATCTCCCTATGATGAAAGCCGTGAAGCCGAATAACGCGAATGTTCTGAGTAACCGTTACGCCTCCCCGGAGATGGCCACCCTGTGGGCCCCGGAGCACAAGATCATCCTGGAGCGCCAGCTCTGGATCGCGGTGCTGAAGGCGCAGCAGGAGCTCGGCGTTGCCGTGGAACCGGGAGCGATCGAGGACTACGAGAAGGTCATCGACCAGGTGGACCTGGAGTCCATCGCCTCCCGGGAGAAGATCACCCGCCACGACGTGAAGGCGCGCATCGAGGAGTTCAACGCGCTTGCCGGTCACGAGGAAATCCACAAGGGCATGACCTCGCGCGACCTGACCGAGAACGTGGAGCAGCTCCAGGTGCGCCGCGCCCTCGAGCTCACCCGCGACAAGGCGATCGCGCTGCTGAAGGCCGTGGGCAACCGCGCCGGCGAGTACAAGTCCCTGGTCATGGCGGGCCGCTCCCACAACGTGGCGGCGCAGGCGACCACCCTGGGCAAGCGCTTCGCCTCCGCCGCCGACGAGATCCTGGTCGCGGTGGAGCGCATCGAGGAGCTGCTGGAACGGTACCCGCTGCGCGGCATCAAGGGCCCGATGGGCACCGCGCAGGACATGCTCGACCTGATGGGCGGCGACGAGGAGAAGCTTTCCCGCCTCGAGCAGGGCATCGCGGACGGGCTCGGCTTTGACCGCGTGTTTGATTCGGTGGGGCAGGTCTACCCGCGCTCCCTCGACTTCGACGTCGTGTCCTCGCTGGTGCAGCTGGGCGCGGGCCCGTCCTCGCTGGCCACGACCATTAGGCTCATGGCCGGCAACGAGACCGTCACCGAGGGCTTCAAGGAAGGCCAGGTGGGCTCGTCCGCCATGCCGCACAAGATGAACGCGCGCTCCTGCGAACGTGTCGGCGGCTTCCAGGTGATCCTGCGCGGCTACCTCACGATGGTGGCGGATTTGTCCGGCCAGCAGTGGAACGAGGGCGACGTGTTCTGCTCCGTGGTGCGCCGCGTGGCGCTGCCGGACGCGTTCTTCGCCATCGACGGCCAGCTGGAGACCATGCTCACCGTGCTCGACGAGTTCGGCGCCTTCCCGGCCATGATCAACCGCGAACTGGACCGCTACCTGCCTTTCCTGGCCACCACCCGCATCCTCATGGCGTCCGTGCGCGCCGGCGTGGGCCGCGAGACGGCGCACGAGGTGATCAAGGAAAACGCCGTCGCCATGGCGCTGGACATGCGCGAGCGCGGCGCGGAGCAAAACCTGGTGGAGCGCCTCGCGGACGACGATCGCCTGCCGCTGGATCAGGCCCAGTTGGAGGAGTCGCTTTCGGATCGCCACGCCTTCATCGGCGCGGCCGAGTCCCAGGTGGACCGGGTGCTCGCGAGGGTGCAAAAGCTTGTCGACGCGCATCCGCAGGCCGCCGCCTACACCCCGGGCGACATCCTGTAGCTACTTCCAGGTCAAGGTGGTGTCGCGGCTCTTCAGCTCGACGCCGCGGCCGATGATCCCTGGGTCGGCGCTGCCCGCCCAGGAGGCCACATAGCCGGTGTAGGTGCGGTTTTCCTCCAGCTCGCCGGTGTAGCCGGTGATGTCCCAGTCGCCGCAGTAATTCGGGTCGGCCACGTTGGCGGCCAGGGGGCCGTCGATAGGCAAAAGCTCCGGCAAGGCGACCGTGACATCCATGGGGAACTCGCCGATGGCAACCGGGGTGAAGCTGACCGGGAAGCACACGATGGAGCGGGCGTGTTCGGCGCTGCGGGGCGCGCGGGTGGTGGTGGGCTTGTCCACCGTGACTTCCCACTGCACCGGCACGTGGTAGCGCACGTCCTCGGTGACGATCTTGCCGGTCTGCCCGAAACGGAACGTGGCGCCGTCGCGCGAAGGATAGAAATCCGGCATCTCTCCGCTGAACTCCGAAGGTGCGGTGCACGCTGCGAGAATAAGCGGGAGGAGGACAACGGTAGCGCGGTTTTTCACGGCGCATATACTAGCGCGCATGCGTCCAGAGCTTTCAGATTACTCACACATCTCCGGCGGCAAGGTTCGCGAGATCTACGAGGTGGATGAGCAGACCCTGCTCATGGTCGCGACAGACCGCATCTCCGCCTTCGACTTCTCCCTCGAACCGGCGATCCCGGACAAGGGGCGGATCCTCACCGCCACCTCCATGTTCTTCTTCGACCTGCTTTCCGACGTGCCGAATCACCTCGCCGGCCCGATCGACGACGAGCGCATCCCCGAAGACGTCCTCGGCCGCGCCATGGTGGTGAAGAAGCTGGATATGGTGCCGTTCGAGTGCGTGGCCCGCGGCTACCTCACCGGCTCCGGCAAGAAGGAGTACGACGCCACCGGCCGCATCTGCGGTGTGAAGCTGCCCGAGGGGCTGACCGAGGCGTCCAAGCTGGACGAGCCGATCTTCACCCCCGCCACCAAAGCCGAGCAGGGCGACCACGACATCAACGTCACCTTCGAGCACATGGCAGGAAAACTCGGCGCGGACCTCGCCGAGCGCCTGCGGGACGCCACGCTCGAGGTGTACCGCCGCGCCGCCGACTACGCGGAGACCACGGGCATCATCCTCGCCGACACCAAGCTCGAGTTCGGCCTGGACGAAAACGGCGAGCTCGTGCTCGCCGACGAAGTGCTCACGCCGGATTCTTCCCGCTACTGGCCAGCCGACAGCTACGAAGAAGGTCGCAGCCAGCCCAGCTTTGACAAGCAGTACGTGCGCAACTGGCTCACCGGCCCGAAGTCCGGCTGGGACCAGGAGGAAGGCACCACGCCGCCGGAGCTGCCCGGCTCCGTCGTGGAAGCCACCCGCGACCGCTACATCGAGGCGTACGAGCGGCTTTCCGGCCGCCGCTTCTCCGAGTGGCCGGGGGAGCATGCATGATCCCACCCGTAGCTGACAAACGCCCGATTGTCCGCACGTTCCACGGCCGCGAGTTCGTGGACAACTACGAGTGGCTGCGCGACAAGGACAATCCGGAAGTCCTGGCGCACCTGGAGGCGGAGAACGCGTACACGTCTGAGCGTACTTCCGCCTGGTCCGGGCTGGTGGACGACGTCTACGGCGAGATCAAGTCCCGCGTCAAAGAGACCGACATGTCCGTGCCGCAGCGCCAGGGCAACTGGTGGTACTACGGCCGCACCATCGAAGGCAAGGACTACGGCATCTCCTGCCGCATCCCCACCGCGGAAGACCCGTGGACCCCGCCCGAAGTCACCGAGGACATGCCGGGCGAGCAGGTGCTTCTCGACGTCAACGAGCTCGCCGACGGGCACGAGTTCTTCTCGCTCGGGGCATCGTCCGTGTCCACCTCGGGCCGCCTGCTCGCGTACTCCTTCGACACCGAGGGCAACGAGCGCTTCACCCTGCGGATCAAGAATTTGGATACCGGCGAACTGCTCGACGACGAGCTCGAAGGCATCTTCTACGGCGCGACCTGGGCGGGCGAGAACTACCTGTTCTACGTCCGCTGCGACGACGCCTGGCGGCCCCACCAAATCTGGCGCCACAAGCTGGGCACGCCCGCTGCCGAAGACGTGCTGGTGTACGAGGAGACGGACGAGAAGTTCGGTGTCGGCGTGGGCGCGGACCGTGCCGAGCGGTTCCTCATGATCATCGCGTCGTCCTCGCTGACCTCCGAGTACCGCGTGCTCGACATGGCGGATCCCACCGGCGAGTTCCAGGTGCTGTGGGAGCGCGAGGCCGGCATCGAGTACCACCCGGACTTCTGCGTCGTCGACGGCGAAGAGCAGTGGGTGGTCACGCACAACGCCCACGGAGCGAACTTTTGCGTCGCGACAACACCCGTCGGCGCTGTGCCTCCCCTGCGGGAACTGCCCGTGCTGGTGGAGCACTCCGAAACCGTGCGCGTCGAGGCGATCGACACCTACCGCGACTTCATGCTCATGGCCTACAGGCGCGGCGGGATCCCGCGGCTGGCCGTGGCGTCGCTCGACAGCGGTTTCGGCGAGTTCAAGGAGCTGGAATTCTCCGAGGAGCTCTACACCGTCGGCCTCGGCGGCAACCCGGAGTGGGACGCCCCGGTGGTGCGCATTGGCTACTCCTCCTACACCCAGCCCTCGCAGGTGCTGGACTACACAGTCGCGACTGGCGAGCTGACCCTGCTGAAGGAAAAAGAGATCGAGGGCGGCTACAACCCGGACGAGTACGAGGCCTTCCGCGAGTGGGCAACCGCCCCGGACGGGGAACGGGTGCCGATCTCGGTGGTGCGCCGCAAGGGCGTCGAAGGCCCCGCGCCCGCGCTGCTGTACGGATACGGCTCGTATGAGGCATCCACGGACCCCGGGTTTTCGGTGGCGCGGCTGAGTCTGCTCGACCGCGGCATGGTGTGGGTGTGCGCCCACGTTCGCGGCGGCGGCGAGATGGGCCGCGCGTGGTACGACAACGGCAAAATGCTGCACAAAACCAACACCTTCACGGACTTCATCGCGTGCGCCGACCGCGTCGTGGAGCTGGGCCTGACCACCCCCAAGCAGTTGGTGGCCGAGGGCGGCTCCGCCGGTGGGCTGCTCATGGGCGCTGTGGCGAACATGGCGCCGGAGAAGTTCGCCGGCATCCTCGCGATCGTGCCGTTCGTGGACCCGCTGACCTCCATCCTCAAACCCGAGCTGCCGCTGACGGTGGGGGAGTGGGAAGAGTGGGGCGACCCGTACCACGACCCCGAGGTGTACGACTACATGGCGACATACGCCCCGTACGAGAACATCTCCGCGCAGGATTACCCGGACATTCTCGCGGTTACGAGCTTGAACGACACCCGCGTGCTCTACGTCGAGCCCGCGAAGTGGGTGGCCAAACTGCGCGAGGTGAGCACCGCGGGCGAGATCCTGCTGAAGACGGAAATGTCCGCAGGGCACGGCGGCGTGTCCGGCCGCTACGCCAAGTGGAAGCAGACCGCGTTCGAGTACGCGTGGACGCTGGTGAAGGCCGGGGCGGTTTAACCGTCCGGTTCGAATAGGGCAGGGTCCGGCGGGCGGTTGTGGTTGCCGCCGTGCCGTGACCTCGCCTTCTTAGCAAGCCTCTGACCAGGCGAATTGCGGTACTGGTAGGTGGTTGTGTGCCTGGGTGGGTCCCCGTTGGCGGGGTGGTAGTGCACATCGCCGGTGTCGGGGTCCCGGCCGAAGTGGCCCTTGTTCCCGGCACCGTCTTTGTTGTCGTTGTTGCACATGTGGTGCTCGCGGCACAGCAGCACCAGGTTTTCGATGCTGGTGAGCCCGCCGCTGAGGTAGGAATCCAGGTGGTGGGCCTCGAGCTCGACGCCCGGCTTGGTGCAGCCGTTCCAGGCGCACACGCCCTGCATGGCCAGCAACACGAGCTTTTGCTCCACGGAGGCCAGGCGGGTGCGGCCGAGGGATAGCGGGACGCCGGTGGCCGAGTCGAGCTGGAGGATGAAGCTGTCCCCGGCAAGCCCCAAACGCACAATGTCGAGCGGGGTCAGCGACACCGAGGTGTTGGTGGGGAACTCGGTGAAGGCGTCCGCCTCCAAAAGGTCGTCGAGGGTCAGCGAGATCACCACCGTGCCCACGCCGCCCCGGGACTTCGTGGCAGCGTCGCCGTAGCGGTCGAGCACGTTCATGAGCTGGTCGAGTCGGCGCTGGTGTTTGCGCCGGCTGTCCCGCTTTGCGGCGTCCTCGCCCTCCATGTTGGACCCCATGTGGTCGCCGGCGGCGAGGCAGGCCTCCAGCTTCGCCCGTGACGCGGCGTCGAGGTAGCCACTGAAAGGGGAGCCGCCGTCCGCGTCCGGTTCCCCGAGCCAGATGCCGCGCTTCTTCCACGCGGCGAGGGGGTCCTTCTCGCCGTCGTAGTCGCGTCCGCGCTTGTTGGCGCGCTTGACCTGGTCGCGGACGAACTTCCGGAGTTCTTCGGCGGTGAGGGACTCGGCCGCCTCCATCGCTTCGGCCAGGATCTCCTGGTAGCCGGGGTTGGCGTGCTCGTTGAGGTCTTTCAGCGCGTCGGTGATGATGCGCTTCTTCTCCGCGTTGGCCTTCTCGGCAGCTCGTCGCGCCCGCTCCTGCGCCTCGCGCGCCTTCTTGCGGCGCGCTTCCGCCTCCTGCTCCTTGCGTTCGCGGTCTTCTTTGTTTTCGCTCGGCTCCGGCTCAGGCACCTCGGGTTCGCCGTAGAGCTTCTTGCCCTGCTCCAGGAGCGCGAATGCTTCTCGACGGGACAAGCCCAAGCTCCGTGTCAGATACTCCACGGCGTGGTTCGCGCCGACGAGGGCGCCGGCGCCGTCCCGGTCGCAGAGGAAGGCGAACGCGACGTCCGCGTTGGACAGCAACGGCAGGCAGGCGTGGAGGCGCTCCATGGCCACGTGGGTGGAGGCGAGGTGGAGGGAGTCCGGTTCCCGCATGACGTCGGCAAGCGACCTTAGCCCGGCGACGATTTGGTTGACCGCTTGGTCTAGCACTGCACTCATCTGGAGCACCTCCTTTCTTTGCACTTGGCTACGCATAGTAGAACCCCGTCCGACACGGCCCCGACAACGTAGAACACGTGTGCGAACAGCGCGAGAAAATTTCACCCGGCGCAGACTGTCTGCGTGTGCGATAATTTCCCCTATGCCTGGGCGCGTGCTTGTCTCCATTTCCTCCATCTTCGACGCGACGTTGGAGGACGTCACCAGTATGGTGCGCGACCTGGACCGCGAGGGGATGCCGGTTTCACTGCTGGTTGCGCCCCACATTGACAAAAAGTGGCATCTGGCCAAGGACGACGGCACCCGCGCCTGGCTCACCGAGCAGCTCGAAAGCCGCGCCCTCATGCTCAACGGCTTCGATCAGCCGGTGCAGGGAAGGCGCAGCGAGTTTGCCAGTTTGGGCGAGCACGAGGCGAGGCTTCGTCTCAAAGGCGCTACGCGTCAGATGTCGGCGCTCGGTTTCGACTTGGATATGTTCGCGCCGCCGCGCTGGCGCATGTCGGACGGCACGTTAAAGGTGCTCGACGAGTTCGGTTTTACCGTCGCTGCCTCCACGAAGGGCATCTACCGGCTTGAACGAGGCGAGTTCTCGCAGGCCCGCAACCTGTCGGTGGGCGAGGGGTACGGCGCCGCGAAGTGGTGGCGCCGCAACGTGATCAAGGCCGCCGAGCGCGGCGCGGAGAAGGGCAACACGATCCGTTTGTCGGTCTCCGGGCGCGAGTTGGGGCAGAAGAAGGTGCGCCGCGACTTCCTCGCAGCCGCCGCAGCGGCGGTAGGCAAGGGCGCGACACCGGCGGACTACCGGGAGTACCGCTAGTTGCCCCGCACCCTGCCGACCACCCGGCAAACCAGGTAAATCCCGAACGAGATAAAGGCCACGAACACGCTCACCGGCATACCTGGGGCGAGCGAAAGCACCATCCCGCCTACGGCCGCGACTTCCGCGAACACGATGGACAGCACCACCGCAAGCTTCGGGTTCGCCGTCACCTGAGCGGCGGACGCCCCCGGGGTGATCAGCAGCGACATCACCAGCAACGCCCCGACGATCTGCACTGACTGGGCCGACGCGATGCCCACGAGTACCGCGAACACCAGCGCCATCGTGCGCACGGGAACGCCGCACGCGGCGGCCATCACGGGGTCTGCGGAGGAGAACAGCAGCGGCCGCCACAGGACCAGCACGGCGCCTGCAACCAGCACCGTTGTGCCTGCCAGCAGCATCACGTTCTGCGCCGACACACCAACAATCTGGCCGGTCAGCAGCGCCAGCGCCCGGTTCGAATTCCCTGGATACAGGTGGATGAACAGCACGGACAAGGCCATGCCGAAGCTCATGGCCACACCTACCGCGGAATCCTGCTGGCCCTTCAGCCCCAGCGCCGCCAGCACCAGGGCAGCGACCACCGCGCCCGCCACGGCACCGAAGCCGACGTTCAGCCCGAAAAGCAGCGCCGCGGAGGCGCCCATGAGCGCGAGCTCCGAGGTCGCGTGCACCGAAAATGACATCTGGCGCAGCACGATCAGCGGTGCCATCACCCCGGACAGCACTCCCAGAAGCGCGCACGCCACAAGCGTCGTCTGCACAAAGTCCTGGCTGAGCAGGTACGAAGTGTCTGCTAAAAACGCACTCACAGGACCACCATCCGTCCGTCAACTTCCACGACGTCCACGCGGGTGCCGTAGAGCTCGCTGAGCACCTCGGAGCGCATGACTTCGGAAACGCTGCCCACCACGTGGCCTTCCGGGCCGAGGTAGAGCACTCGGTCCACAACGCCCATCACCGGGTTGATCGAGTGCGTTACGCACACCACGGCCGCGGGGTGCTCGGCGAGGCGCTGCACGGTGTCGCGTGCGCGGGCGGGGTCGAGGGAGAGCAGGGGCTCGTCGCAAAGCAAAAGCTCCGGGTTTTGTGAAAACGCCTGCGCCTGACGGATGAGCTGCTGCTGGCCGCCGGAAAGCACCCCGACGCGGCGCTCGGAAAAACCTTGCGCCTCCACAGAAGCCAATTGCCTATCGACGTCCTCCGGTCTCGCCCGCCTTCCCATCGCCAACGCAACAAGGTCGCGCCCGCGCACCGGCAAGTCCTTCGGAAACATGTGCTGCTGCGGGATGAAGCCGATCTGCCCGTGGACTTTTGCTTGCCCAGAAGTGAGCTTGCGCGTGCCCATCAGCGTGCCCAGCAGGGTGGATTTGCCCACGCCGTTTGGGCCGAGCACCGCGATGAATTCGCCGGGCTCGACGGTGAGGGTGAGGTCGCGCCAGAGTGGTTCGACGGCGGCGCTGCGAAGCTCAGCGATCAAATTGGCAATTCCTAGTGGTGGTGGCCGGTCGGCTCAGCGTGGGCTGCGATGTCGGTGATCTGACCCACGATCTCCTCGAAGTAGTCCAGGAAATTCTGGCCGGCCGGGGGCGTCTCCCGAATTTCAACAACGGGAACATTATGCGCCTTCGCCGCATCCGCCAACCGCTGGGTGGCGCTGTTGGTGCTCTGCGGGTTCACAAACAGCATGTCCAGCTCGCCGCGCTCGATCTGCTCCAGGAACGCCGCAACCGCCGCCGCGGAAGGCTCCTGGTGGTTCAGGCTGGCCTTGATGTATTCCTCGGGCGTGATGTCGTGCAGCTCCGTGCCCCACACCAGGCCGGCCGCGATCGTCTCAGTCATGCCGATGTGCACGTGCGGCACCGCGTTGAGCTTGGATTGGATGTCGCCGATGCGCTGCTTGACGTCTGACGCGTCCCCGCCGGTGCGATCCGCAATGTCCTCTGCGACCTGCAGTACCTTCTCCGGCGCGAACCAGGCGTGCTCGAGCTCGTCCAGGGATTCGGGCATGTGCGCGTGCGCGTGGTCGTGGTCGTGGGCCTCGTGCTCGTTGAGAAGCGGGATTGCGTAGATGATGCGGTCCTGCTCAGCGGCAGTGTAGAGCGCGGAGTCGTACGCGCCGCCGTTTGCCACGACGGTGTCCGCTTCCTTGATGCGCGAGAGGTCCTTCGCGGACGGCTCGTAGTGGTGCGGATCCACCGCATCACCGGTGATGATCGCGTCCACGTCCTCGCCCGTGACCGCCGAGGCCACGTCCGCCCAGACGTTGGTGGTGGCGATCATGTCGCTGCCGCTTGCATCATTGCTTTCCGACGAGCATCCGGCCAGCACCGAACCCGCAAGAGCAGTTGCCGCAATCGCGGCCAGGGGAGAGGGGAGAAAACGATTTCGCATAGGGGATATCCAACCATTATTGGAAACTGTTTTCAATGCAGTAAGCCCCGCCCCGGAAAAGTTTCCGGGACGGGGCTATCGCTGAAGGCTGTGCGGCCTTGCCTGGGGGCTATTTAGAGGAACCGCCCTCGGTGGAGCACAGCGTGGCCAGCGTGGCAATCGCCGCGATTGCGAGCGCCGCGCCAGCGATCGGGGCAGCCTTGTCCATCGGGACCGGCAGCTGCTCGCCAATCTTGTTGAGCTGCTCCTTCACCGGAGCCAGCGCCGGAACATCCGCGGTGGCGGCCAGACCCAGCGGGATCAGCGCCAGCAGCGGCAGCGCCATGATGCCCACGGACGGCAGGCAGCGGTCGCTCGCACTGGAACCCTCGCCAGCCGGGGCGTTGGCGCCGTCGGCGCCCTTCTCGCCCTTTTCGCCGTCCTTGCCCGGCTTGCCGTCCTTGCCATCCTTGCCGTCAGTACCGTCAGCGCCTACGACGCGGCCCAGGTTCTGGGTCTCGCCGTCGGTGTAGGTGGCGATCAGCTCGCCGTCCTCGTTGACCTCCAGGTTCGTGATGCCGCGGCCGTTCTCGCCGTCCTTGCCCGGCTTGCCGTCTTGGCCGTCCTTGCCGTCGGTTGCGTCAGCGGTGACCTTGCCCAGGTCCACAGTCTCGCCGTCGGAGTAGGTGACCATCAGGTGGCCTTCGTCGTTGACCTCGAAGGACTTCACGCCACGGCCGTCCTTGCCATCCTGGCCATCGACGCCGTCCTTGCCGTCAGTGCCGTTCTTGCCTGCGGCGCCGGTGTCGCCCTTGTCGCCCTTGTCGCCCTTCGGGCCCTGTTCGCCGTTCTTGCCTGCGGCGCCGGTGTCGCCCTTGTCGCCCTTGTCGCCCTTCGGGCCCTGTTCGCCGTTCTTGCCTGCGGCGCCGGTGTCCGCCGTCCTTGCCGGTGTCGCCCTTGTCGCCCTTGTTCTTGCCTGCGCCCTGTTCGCCGGTGTCGCCCTTGTCGCCCTTGTCGCCCTTCGGGCCCTGTTCGCCGTTCTTGCCTGCGGCGCCGGTGTCGCCCTTGTCGCCCTTGTCGCCCTTCGGGCCCTGTTCGCCGTTCTTGCCTGCGGCGCCGGTGTCACCCTTGTCGCCCTTGTCGCCCTTCGGGCCCTGCTCGCCGTCCTCGCCGTCGGCACCCTTGACCCCGCCGAGGTTCTCAGTGTCACCGTTGTCGTAGGTGACGACGAGTTCACCGTCGTTGTTGATTTCTGCCTTGACGATGTAGCGCGGCTTCTCCTCCTCAGCCTTCGGCTTCACGTTCACAATGACCTTCACATGATCCACGGACTCGTCCGGGTAGGTGACGGTGATCTCACCCTCCTGGTCGTCGCCGACAGTGTCGGTGTTCGCAGGCTTGGTCCACTCGAACTTCGTGCCTTCCGGCAGCTGATCAGCGTCCTTCACCGTGTTCTTCGCATCTGGTAGAGCGTCGCCTTGGGTGACAGTGACGGCCTCGCTTGCCTCCGGAGCAAACTTGTCGGCATCCTTCTCATCGAGCTTGGTGCCGAAACCAACCTTGACCGGATCGTGGTCGGAGGAACGGAACGGGTTGCCGTAGCCGTAGATCGGGTTGTCGCCGTCGCCGAAGAAATCCTGGGCGTTGTAGTTGCGGCGCGAGTACTCAAACGCTGCCGACTCGTCGCCGTTGATGTTCCAGACAGTGGAGTCCTTCACAAGCTCCATTGCGGCTGCGTTTGCGAGGACATGGTCGAGGGTGCCCAGCTGGCCGTCAAACTGGTAGGAAGCCTGGTCGTAGTCCTTCTCGGACTCGACGATGTTGAAACCGCCATCGACCAGCGCGGTGATTGCGTCTTCCTTGGTGTACGCATTGAAGTCGCCCACAAGGAAGGTCGGCAGGTCAGCCCAATCTTTCTGTTCGCCGAGGTGCTTCAGCAGAGCCTTGGACTGCTCTGCGCGGATACGAGCATTGTTGCCTTGGCCGTCGCCGGTGTCTTCGTCGCCCTTGGCGACAGAACCCTTGGACTTGAAATGGTTGACTACAGCCACGAAGTTCTTGTCTTCGTCGTTGCCGACAGTGTCGAACTCTTGGGCCAGCGGTTGGCGGGCAGTCTTTGTGAATGCGTCATCATCAAAAATGATGGATTCGCCGACCGGCTTCACCTTCGCCGGCTGGTAGATGAAGGCGACACGGATGAAGTCTTCGTCAGTACCCAGCTTCTGCGGGGACTTCACAAGATCCCACTTGCCCGGCTCCTTTGCGTTAAGCGCATCGACAAGGTTCTGCAGAGCCTCGTCGCGCTTGGCGACGTCGCCGGTCACGCTAGCGGTGTTCTCAATTTCGGACAGGCCGAGCACGTCGGTGTCCAGCTTGTTGATGGCGGTGACGATCTTTGCCTGCTGGTCCTTGAACGCGTTCTGCGAGAATGCACCGCGAATGTTGCAGTTCTTGGCGCCGACGGGCTTACCATAAATGTCGTTGTACGCCTTGCAGCCGGAGACGTCCTTGCCCAAGGTGGAGAAGTAGTTCAGCACATTGAAGAAACCAATGGAGTAGTCGCCAGCGACGTTGTCAATGTCGTCGTACGCGTCTGCGCGTGAATCCTCCCACGTGATGGGCAGCTCCGCTGCTACATTCTTGCCGGTGATCGGCGTCAGCGGCTGGAGACGCCAGTATTCGTATGAGAAGTCGACGACCACAGGGGTCTGGAACTGGACTTGATCGCCGGTGCGGATTGACTTAATACCATTGTCGGAAGTGACCAAGTACGGCAGTGGTGTCTGCTTATCGGTGCGGAAGTAATTCGCGTTTCGACCATCGTCGACGTGAACGACCTCAGCGTCTTGCTTATCTTGAAGCGCGTTGGCTTCGCTACCAGGAGAAACAATATCGGTGGGAGTGCGGTGAGCCGTATCGCCAGGCGCCAAACCGATATCGCCAGTGTTATTCAGTGTGTAGTTGTTTGTCACCGTATAAGGACCAGTGATGTTCACGAGCATGCCCTCGTAAGACTCCCTGGCGTCATCCCCAGCGGGAAGAGACTCAAGCGAGATCGGCGCAGGGTCTTTAAAATCTGCGTCTTTCTCAATCACCTGCCACTTCGCGTCGCGAAGCTGGGTCGTCGACATGCGGTCGGAGACCGTGTCCTTTTTGACTTTCCAAGTTGCTGTGTATTCGTCTGCGGTACCCGCAATTTCGAGGAAGTCACCGATTTCCGGGTACGCACTCTCTGCGACGCGGCCCATGTAAACGAATATGCCGTCAGAGGCGTCGCCTTTCTGCTTCGGCGAACCACCTGTTCCAGGGGTCTGGATGTAGAAACCGCGCTTGCTGCCGTCAGAAGAGTAGACCGCAGTAACAACGCCACGTGTGGTTACATTCTTCCCTTTAAACGGAGACGTGTGGCCGGTGCCCTGAATCTCAGCGATCGGGGTGATCTCACCCGGCTGCGGCTGCTCAGGCTGAGGCGTTGGATCTGTCGGATCGTCCGGGGTGGGGTCAACGGGAGTCTCGCCAGCGTTGCCCGAGTTCTGCGGTGTCGGCGCGTCAACGGTGAAGTCATCCGCGTTGTTGTCGGTGTCGACACCGACGGTCTTGCGCTGGATGGACGTGGCGTTTGACGTCCCCTTGGCAGGGGACGTCTCGGCCTCTTTGGCGGTTGTGCCCCAGCCGACTAGGTCTGCTATCTGGCCGTTGTTGTCAATCAGTTCGGCGATTGCGGTCTTTGCACCGAAGTTGAACGAACCAACAAGGTCAGCCTTCGGGAGATCCTGCGACTTTTCGTTGCCTTGGCTGTCCCCCTGGATGAGGAAGAAGCCCTTCGCGGGGACCTTTCCCGAGAGCTTAACGGTGTTACCGGTATTTCCGTTTGCGGCCTTTTGGTTAAGCTTCCAACCGCTGATGTCAATCTCAGCGTCGGTCGGGTTGTAAAGCTCAACGAAATCGTTGTTGAACTTGCCGCCTGCGTTGCCGCCACCGCCGTACACCTCGTTGATGACGACGTTGGAGCCGTCCACCGCTGCATTGGCAGTCGGTGCGACGACGGAGACGGTACCTGCTGCCAGCGCGATTGCGAACGCGGCGCCGAGGCTCTTGCGGGGAGTGGACATGGTTACCTTTCGGAAACTCAGGGGGAGACGGTTGATGGCAAGAACAAACTAGCCGTCTTTCTCAGTCTCAGCTTGGCGAGAAGTTAGGTTTTTCCAAGAATTCACCATCCGTTCACTTTTTCCCGGTCAGCAAGGGTTTCGGGCCGTGTCGGGGTGTCCGATATACTGACGCGCGTACCGCAAAGGTCGTTCAACCTCCCGAAACGTGAAGGATTCTCATGGCACGAGTCGTCGTTAATGTCATGCCCAAGGCCGAAATTCTTGACCCGCAGGGTCAGGCGGTGCTCCGCGCACTGGGCCGGATCGGAGTCGAGGGGGTGACCGACGTCCGCCAGGGCAAGCGCTTTGAAATTGAGGTGGATGATTCGGTCTCCGACGCCGAGCTGCAGCGCATGGCTGAAACGCTGCTGACCAACACCGTTATCGAGGACTTCGAGGTTGTGCGATGAGCGCAACTATCGGAGTCATTACTTTTCCGGGCACGCTTGACGACGTTGACGCGCTGCGCGCCGTCCGTCTCGCCGGTGCTGAGCCGCGCCAGCTCTGGCACGCCGACTATGACCTCACCGGCGTGGACGCGGTTGTTGTCCCGGGTGGCTTCTCCTACGGCGATTACCTGCGCTCCGGCGCGATCGCCGCGCAGGCGCCGATGATGGCCGCCGTGGTGGAGGCTGCGAAGAAGGGGATGCCTGTGCTCGGCATTTGCAACGGCTTCCAGATCCTCACCGAGACTGGCCTGCTGCCGGGCGCGCTGACCCGCAACCAGGGCCTGAACTTCCACTGCGTGGACACCTACCTCGAGGTGGAAAACACCTCCACCGCGTGGACCAGCCAGCTCGGCGAGCGCATCTATGTCCCCGCCAAGCACGGCGAAGGTCGTTTTCAGGCCGCCCCGGAGACCATTGAGGCGCTGGAGAAGGAAGGCCGTGTGGTGTTCCGCTACACGGACAACTTCAACGGCTCCATCAACGGCATCGCCGGCGTGACCAATGAGACCGGCCGCGTGGTCGGCCTCATGCCGCACCCTGAGCACGCCATTGAGACGCTGACCGGCCCGTCCACGGACGGTCTCGGCCTGTTCACTTCCGCCATCGACGCGATTTCGAAGATCGGAGCGTAGACCCGAAATGACCGTGCACAACGACACCGTCGACAACGCCTTCGGCACCCCGGAGCTCGAGCAGCCGTACGCCGAGCTGGGGCTGAAGGACGACGAGTACGCCAAGATCAAGGCCATTCTGGGCCGCAGGCCTACCGACGCGGAGCTGACGCTGTACTCCGTGATGTGGTCCGAGCACTGCTCCTACAAGTCCTCCAAGACGCACCTGCGCTACTTCGGCCAGACCATGACCGAGGAGATGGCGTCGAAGATCCTCGCTGGCATCGGCGAGAACGCCGGCGTGGTGGACATCGGCGGCGGCGACGCGGTGACCTTCCGCGTGGAAAGCCACAACCACCCCTCCTTCGTGGAGCCGTACCAGGGCGCGGCCACCGGCGTCGGCGGCATCGTCCGCGACATCATGGCCATGGGCGCGCGCCCGATCGCCGTGATGGACCAGCTGCGCTTCGGGCCTATCGACGCTGAAGACACCAAACGTGTCCTACCGGGCGTGGTCCACGGCATCGGCGGCTACGGCAACTGCCTGGGCCTGCCCAACATCGGCGGCGAGACTGTCTTCGACCCGGCGTACACCGGCAACCCGCTGGTCAACGCGCTGTGCGTGGGCACGCTGAAGGTGGAAGACCTCCACCTGGCGTTCGCCTCCGGCACCGGCAACAAGGTCATTCTGTTCGGCTCCCGCACCGGCCTCGACGGCATCGGCGGCGTGTCCGTGCTGGGCTCCGCCACCTTCGAGGAGGGCGAGGAGCGCAAGCTGCCGGCCGTGCAGGTGGGCGACCCGTTCGCGGAGAAGGTCCTCATCGAGTGCTGCCTCGAGCTCTACGCCGCCGGCGTGGTCGAAGGTATCCAGGACCTCGGCGGCGGCGGCCTGTCCTGCGCCACCTCCGAGCTCGCGGCGTCCGGCGACGGCGGCATGACCGTCAACCTGGACAACGTCCCGCTACGCGCGGAGAACATGTCCGCCGCGGAGATCCTCGCCTCCGAGTCCCAGGAGCGCATGTGCGCGGTTGTGGCACCGGAGGACGTGGATAAGTTCATGGAGATCTGCGCCAAGTGGGACGTGCTCGCGTCCGTCATCGGCGAGGTCACCTCGGACGCGGACCGCCTTCAGGTGTTCCACAACGGCGAGCTCGTGGTGGACGCCCCGCCGTCAACTATCGACGAGGGCCCGGTCTACGAGCGTCCCTACGCGCGTCCGGATTGGCTGGATGGTGTGCAGGCCGGAGGTGACGTCGAGAAGCAAAGCGACATCAAGGACGCATGGCTGAAGATGGTCGCATCGCCCGCGCTGTGCTCCCGCGACTTCATCACCGAGCAGTACGACCGCTACGTGCGCGGCAACACCGTGCAGGCCAAGTACGCCAACTCCGGCGTGCTGCGCATCAACGAGGAAACCAACCGTGGCGTGGCCGTCTCCGCAGACGCGTCGGGCCGCTACACCTACCTCGACCCGAACATGGGCGCGCGCCTCGCGCTGGCGGAGGCGTACCGCAACGTCGCCGTCACCGGCGCCACCCCGGTCGCCGTGACCAACTGCCTCAACTTCGGCTCCCCGGAAAACCCGGATGTGATGTGGCAGTTCCGCGAGGCAGTGCACGGGCTTGCCGACGGCTCCGCTGAGCTATCCATCCCGGTCTCCGGCGGCAACGTGTCCTTCTACAACCAGACCGGCGAGACGCCGATCCTGCCCACCCCCGTGGTCGGCGTGCTTGGCGTGATGGAGGACGTGGAGCAGGCCATCCCGCACGCGCTGCCGTCCGCGGACGAGCAGTACACCCTGATTCTGCTGGGCGAGACCAAGGACGAGTTCGGCGGCTCCGTGTGGCAGGACATCTCCGGCGCGGGCCTGGCCGGCCTGCCGCCGCAGGTGGACCTGGCCAACGAGGCGCGCCTGGCGGAGTTCTTCGCCGGCAACGCCGCAGGCATCGCGGCCGCGCACGACCTGTCCGAGGGTGGCCTGTCCCAGGCGGTGTTCGAGCTGCTGCTCGGCTCCGACAAGGGCGCGGAGTTGAACCTGGAGGGCGTGCACGCAGACGCGTTCACCGCGCTGTTCTCCGAGTCCGCCTCCCGCGTCCTGGTCGCCGTGACCAGCGACCGTGCAGAGGCCGCCGTGGAGCGCGCGACCGCGGCGAGCATCCCGGTCGCCGTGCTGGGCGAGACCACCAACGACGGCGTGCTGCGCGTCGCTGGCGAGGGGGTCCAGATGCTGGAGCTCGCCGGTGCGTGGGCTGCGACCATGCCGTCGCACTTCGCGGCCGCAACGGCGCCGAACGCGGCGGTCTAGCGGCCTAGCGCTCTAGCGCGACCACCAATAAAGCGTTTGGGGAATGTGGCAATTATTTGCCACATTCCCCAAACGCTTATACGGGTGCGAAAAACTTAGGACGTGCGCTGCACCGGCGGCAGCGGCTTGACCAGCGGAACCGGCTCGTACTGCCCGCGCAGATCCTTGAGCGTCTGGGTGTGCTCCCAGAGGCGCTGGTCCTCCTCGGTGACCGGGGTGAACTTGCGCGCCGGCAGGGGGTTGCCGTCGATGTCGATGCCGATGTAGGTGAACGTGGCGTGGATGGCGTCCTTCAGGTTGTCCCGCCCGCCGCGCGGGTCGCCGGCGCGCAGGTGCACCGACGTGTGGATGGAGCGGGAGTCGGTGCGGGTGATGCGCGCGTCCACCTCGATCAGGTCGCCGATGTGCACCGGGTGGTAGAAGCGGATGCCGCCGGCGTAGACCGCCACGGTGCGCTCGCCGGACCACTCCATGGTGCAGGCCAGGCCGGCCTCGTCGATCCATTCCATGGCGGTGCCGCCGTGGACGTTGCCGCCCCAGTTCACGTCGGTGGGCTTAGCCATGAAGCGGTGCACGATGCGCGGCGCGGTGGAGTCGTCGGTGTAGGTCTGCGCCTCCATTTCTTTCTCGATCGCCTTGCGCAGACCAATGCGCGACTCGGCGGCCTCGGCGACGCGGCGCTCCTCGTCGTCAGTCGGCACAAACGACGGCACCGCCATGGACTTGCCGGTGTCCGGGTCCTTGGCCACGAAGACCACCAGGCAGTCGCAGGCGCGGGTGAACACGCCCTCGCGGGGGTCGGCGGAGAGCACCTCGTTGACGATGTGCATGGAGGACCGCCCGGTCATGGCGATGCGGGAGCGCACCTCCACGATGTGGCCCGAGGGGATGGGGCGGGTGAAGTGGATGTGGCCGACGTACGCGGTGACGCAGTAGGTGGCGGACCACTGCGCGGCGCAGGCGTACGCTGCCTTATCGATCCACTCCAGCACGCGCCCGCCGGAGACACCTTGTGCGCCGTGGTGCAGCACGTCGGTGGGGGAGGCCATGAATCGCAGGGTCACGGACGGGGAGCGCTCGGCGGCGACGGGGGTATTCGGCATGGGGCCACCTTAATATGGTGTGTCATGGTGCAGAAACAAGACCCGGCGCTGACACGTGAGGCGATCCAGCAGGTGGCTGGGTGGCTGGAGGGTGGGGCAGCGGAGCCGTCGAGAAGCGAGCTTGCAAATGCTTGCAGGCGCACCGCGCGCACCCTCGCCGAAGAGCTCCCGGGCCACTCGGTGGAGCTGCGCGTGCCGCCGTTTGTGGCGGTGCAGTGCGTCGAGGGCCCGCGGCACACGCGAGGCACCCCGCCGAACGTGGTGGAGATGAAGCCGGAGACCTGGCTGCGGCTGGCCACCGGGCTGGCCAGCTTCGACGAGGAGCTTGAGCGGGGGACTATCGACGCCTCCGGGTCCCGCGCCGCCGAGATTGCCGCCGGTCTTCCCGTGATTGCGCTGCGCTGAGTGGACTCGGATACAGTGAGGGGCGTGTTTACGGAGAGCCCTAAACCAAGTCAGGACTTCGATATCGACAGCGACACCCCGCGCGACGAGTGCGGCGTGTTCGGCGTCTGGGCGCCGGGCGAGGACGTGGCCAAGCTGAGCTACTTCGGCCTGTTCGCGCTGCAGCACCGCGGCCAGGAAGGCGCCGGCATCGCGGTGGGAGACGCGGACAAGCTGGTGGTGTTCAAGGACACCGGTCTGGTCAGCCAGGTCTTCGACGAACCCGCACTGGAGGCGCTGCAGGGCGACGTGGCGATCGGCCACACCCGCTACTCCACGGCCGGGGGCAACTCGTGGGAGAACGTCCAGCCGATGTTCCGCACCTCGCCCAACGGCACCGACATCGCGCTGGCGCACAACGGCAACCTGGTCAACTACGTGGAGTTGCAGAACGAGGCGATTGCGAAGAAGCTCATTTCTCCTGCCGGGGTGAACGGCCAGGGCTCGTCCTCGGACACCGCGGTGGTTTCTGCGTTGCTGGCCGATCTGGTCACCGAGGGCAAGACGCTTCTCGACGCCGCACGTGAACTCCTGCCCCGCGTCAAAGGCGCCTTCTGCTTCATGGTCACCGACGGCCACACGTTGTACGCGGCGCGCGACCCGCACGGCGTGCGCCCGCTGTCGTTGGGCCGCCTCGACGGCGGCTGGGTGGTTGCCTCCGAGACCTGCGCTTTGGACATCGTCGGCGCCTCGTTCGTGCGCGATATCGAGCCGGGCGAGATGGTCGCCATCGACGAGTCCGGCGTGCACTCTGAGCGCTTTGCCGAGACCCCGAAGGCGCACTGCGTGTTCGAGTACGTCTACGTGGCGCGGCCCGATTCCGTCATCGACGGCCAGACCGTCAACGCCTCTCGCATCGAGATCGGCCGCCGCCTGTCCAAGGTGAGCCCAGTGGAGGCGGACCTGGTCATGCCCGTGCCGGAATCCGGCACGCCAGCCGCGATCGGCTACGCGGAGGCGTCCGGCATCCCGTTCAAGCAGGGCATGATGAAAAACGCCTACGTGGGCCGCACGTTCATCCAGCCCTCCGACACGCTGCGACAGCTGGGCCTGCGCTTAAAGCTCAACCCGGTGCGCGAAGTCATCGAGGGCAAGAAGCTCGTGGTGGTGGACGATTCCATCGTGCGCGGCAACACGCAGCGCAAGCTCATCCGCATGCTGCGGGAGGCGGGCGCGGCGGAGGTGCACGTGCGCATCGCCTCGCCACCGGTGAAGTGGCCGTGCTTCTACGGCATCGACTTCGCCAGCCCGGGCGAGCTGATCGCCAACCATGGCCGCACCGACAACGACGAGGCGGTCGCCGAGTCCATCCGCACGATGATCGGGGCGGATTCGCTGGCATTCGTGCCCATCGACGACATGATCGCCGCCTCGAACCAGCCCAAGGAAAACCTCTGCGCGGCCTGCTTCACCGGCGATTACCCACTGGGCCTGCCGGAGGGCAACCCCAACGCCGACCTTGTCCGACGCATCCAGAAAGGTGCAGAAGCCTAAATGAGTACTGAACAGAATCCGGTTTCCTACGAAGCCGCCGGCGTGTCCATCGAGGCCGGCGACAAGGCCGTGGAACTTTTCGCCCCGCACGCCAAGCGCGCAACCCGCCCGGAGGTCCGCGGCGGACTGGGCGGCTTCGCCGGCCTGTTTGCCCTGGGCAAGTACAAGGAACCGCTGCTGGCCGCAGGCTCCGACGGCGTGGGCACCAAGCTCGCCGTGGCGCAGGCCATGGACAAGCACGACACCATCGGCATCGACCTGGTGGCCATGTGCGTGGACGACCTGGTCGTCTGCGGCGCCGAGCCACTGTTCCTGCAGGACTACATCGCCATCGGCAAGGTCGTGCCCGAAAAGGTCGCAGAGATCGTCTCCGGCATCGCCGAGGGCTGCGTCCAGGCCGGCTGCGCGCTGCTCGGCGGCGAGACCGCTGAGCACCCGGGCGTGATGGACCCGGACGAGTACGACGTCTCCGCCACCGCCGTCGGCGTTGTCGAGGCGGCCGAGCTGCTCGGCCCGGACAAGGTCCGCGAGGGCGACGCCATCATCGCCATGGCGTCCTCCGGCCTGCATTCCAACGGCTACTCTCTGGCCCGCCACGTGCTGCTGGACCGCGCCGGGCTGCCCCTGGACGCGGAGATGGAGGAGCTGGGCCGCACTCTCGGCGAGGAGCTGCTTGAGCCGACCCGCATCTACGCTCTGGACTGCCTGGCGTTGGCCGCAGAGTGCGAGGTGCACACGTTCTGCCACGTCACCGGCGGCGGCCTGGCCGGCAACATGGAGCGCATCATCCCCGAGGGGCTAGTGGCGGAGATGCGCCGCACCACCTGGACGCCGGGACCGATCTTCCGCACCATCAAGTCCGTCGGCCAGGTGCCGGACGAGGAGATGGAGAAGACGTTCAACATGGGCGTCGGCATGGTTGCCGTGGTCAGCCCGGAGGACCGGGACCGCGCCCTGGCCATCCTGGCGGCGCGCCACATCGACGCGTGGGATCTCGGCGAGGTCCGCGCTGCGGGCGAGGGCGAAACTGCCCGCGCCGTGCTCACTGGCTCGCACCCGCAGTACTAGGAATACGTAAAAGCACCCCGGTAAGGGGTGCTTTTTCATTGAGGTGGTGGACTAGCGGTCGTCGTCCTCGTCGTCCCAGTCCGCGTACTCCGCGTACTGGTCGTCCACCTCTGCCTCGTCGTCGTCCCAGCTGCGTCGCGGGGCCTGGCCTGCAAGCTCTCGCTGCAGGGAATCCAGGTCCATTTCAGGAGTGTTGTACTTCAGCTGGCGAGCAACCTTGGTCTGCTTGGCTTTTGCGCGTCCGCGGCCCATGGCGTGACCCCCTTGAGGTGGTTCTTGGGCGGCCTTCAAAAGAGGCGGCCTCATACTTATTTACGATATTTTCCTGTAGGACACTATAGCTTGCACTCAGAAAAAATGCGCTTTGGGGGTCTGAACAGCTTTTATAGCTGGCTCTCAGGTCCGCGCCTCAGCCTATCGACGGCCCGGCGTCCCGCGTGGTCGCCCTCATCCGCAGGCAGGGACGACTGGTCCACCGACGCCGCCGTGCCGCCGATGTCCAGCGGTGCCTGCAGCGCCGAACGCTTCACCAGGGCGAGGGCGACCGGTCCTTCGTCCGCGTCGTGCACCACGGTGCCGAGCCTGCCCACCTTGCGCCCGCCGGCGGTGATCTCTGCGCCGCTCTCCGGCTCGGACGGGGCGGAGCCGTCCAGCTGCAGCTTGACCAGCAGCCTGGGGGAGCGGCCCAGGTTCTCCACGCGCGCGACGGTTTCCTGCCCGCGGTAGCAGCCCTTATCCAGGTGGACGGCGCGGATAGCGTCGCCGCGGTTGATCAGGTTCGGTGCCTCGTGCGGGATGGACTTCTCGTCCAAATCGGCGCGCGTTTCCGGCTCGCCGGCGGCGACGCGGAAGGCGGTAAAGGCCATCAGCCCCGCGAGGGGAAACTGGTCCGCGACCTCGGCAATCCGGGCCTTCGGCACCGCGATGTCGGTCCGGCCGATCCCGCCCCAGCCGTCCAGGCGGCGGGTGAACACCTGGCCCAAGTCCGGCTGCGCCACCGGGCCCAGGATGGTCAGCACCGCCAGGTCCGGCTCCTCGATGGTCACCTCAGACCAGAACACCATCTTGCGCAGGAAGTCCACGAAGGTTTCGCGCTGGTAGGAGGGCAGGTCGAAGTAGTAGGCGCCGTCGGCCACTGCCACGTCCGCGTGGTGCAGGATGCGGCCCTGCGCGTCCAGGTCCAGGGCGGCAGCGGCGAAGCCGTCGGCGGCGTCATCCAGCTTCTGCGAGAGCAGGTTGTTGAGGAATGTCGGCGCGTCCGGCCCGGAGACGGCCACGACGGCGCGGTGGGAACGGTCCACCAGCGTCGGCTCGGTGATGCGCTGCTCCACCAGGGGGTTGCCGTAGTGCCAGGGGACCCCTTTGGCGTCGAGAAGCGAGGCCCCGGGCAGCTCCTGTGCGCCGGGACGTGTCAAAAGCTCCGATGCGTAACCCATGGGCGCCTATCATAGGGCCACTATGGTTTTTCCCCAGCTAACGCCCGCGCCCGTGATCTACCTGGTGGAGCCGTTCGGCGGCTCGGTGCGGCGTCAGAACCCGAACATGCCGCACGTGTTCTGGGACGACGCGGCCGTCACACGCGGCGACGGCATCTTCGAGTCCATCCTCGTGCGCGGGGGTGAACCGCTCAACCTGGGCAAGCACCTGAAGCGCTTCGCGCGCTCCGCGAAACTTTTGGGCCTGCCGGAGCCGGGCCGGGAGCACTGGATTCGCGCGACCGAGGAGGCCGTGGCCGACTACTGCCAGGAGCGCGGGGATGCCGCAGACATCGAGGCGAAGGTTACTTGGACCATGACCCGCGGGCGCGAAACCACCGGGGTGCCCACCGCCTGGATCACGGTGCGGCCGCTGCCGGAGAACGTGCTGCGCCAGCGCGAACGCGGGGTGAGCGTGCTGACCACCCCGCGCGGCTACGCCATCGACTTGGACGTGCCGTGGATGCGCGACGGCGCGAAAACGCTGAACTACGCGCTGACCATGGCGGCCCTGCGCTGGGCGGGGGAGCAGGGCGCGGACGACATCATCTACATCGACCCGGAGACCGGGCGCGTGCTCGAAGGCGCGACGTCGAGCGTGCTCATGGTGAAAAAGGGCGGCCGCCTGCGCACCCCGGCCCCGGGCGCGGGCGTGATGGCCGGCACCACCCAGGCCGCCGTCTTCGAGCACGCGGAAAAGCTCGGCTGGAAGTGCAAGGCCAAGGACATCTACTTGGGCGAGCTGCTGAAAGCCGAGTCCGTCTGGCTGGTCAGCTCCACCCGCATCGCCGCGCGCGTGAAGCGTCTCGACGGCGAAAAGCTGCCCGCCCCCGACAACGCCGCGGAGATCAGGCAGCTCATTGAAGACGCGGTAGCTTAGCCCGCCACGCGCTTCAGCTCGGCGGACATGTAGGGCACCATCTCGCCGTCGACGGCACGCTCGTCCACCCAGCCCAGGTTGTTGTTGGGCATCAGGCCGTAGAGGCGCTTGCCTGGGCCGTGGGCCGCCGGGCCGGTCTCCGTGGCGATGGTGGAGGCGCTGGTGAGCTGCCACGCGCGCTCGTTGACCAGGCCGCCGTACATGATTTCCACCAAACCGCGGGAGTTCGTCAGCGTCACCTCAATCTCGTCCTTGAGCGAGATGCGCCAGAAACCCACCTCGCGCTGGTCCGCGCCGGTGGCGTTGCCCTCGGAATCCAGGCGCCAGATGCGGGACTCGAAGCGCAGGTAGTTCTCGCCGTCGTGGGAGATAACCAGCTGCTGGCCGAAGGCGTACTCATCGCCCTCCGGGTCGGACGGGTCGTTGGCCTGGCCGGAGCCGGTCCACACGCCGACGAGTGGCAGCAGGGCCAGCAGGCCGTCGTGAAGCGAGGGGCCGTAGCGCAGGTTTGCGGTGTCCGCCGCGAGCGGCATGTCCTCGAAGCCCAGCTCCGGGATGTTGCGGTGCGCGGTGTTCTTGGACTGCTCCGCCGCGAGGTTCACGGCGTCGTTGCCGTTGAGCTTGTTTTCATCAGTCATGCTGCCCCAGCCTAGACGCTCCCGCCAACGGCTCCAGATCCGCCGGCTCCACCACGGTGTTTACCCGGTCGCGGGACAGCTCGAGCGAGCCCCCGCGAAGCTGCACCAGGTCCGCGGGCCCGCCGAGCGGCAGCTCCCGGGTGTCCAGGTCGAGACTGAATCCGTCCAGCACGGCCTGTTCGTCGCCGTCCGCGACGTCGAGGAGCTGACTCGGCCGCATGCGGAATGTGCCGTCGACAAGCCGCAGCGTCACCACCACGGTGGCGGGCTCGCGCGCGCCGGGCGCGGTGCCGGTCAGGCGCGCCTCGCTGGCCACGCCGCCGGTGGGGGAGATGTCGTAGGGGTTGGCCATGTCCAGGTCCGTGATGCCCAGCAGCTCGCCGAAGCCCACGCCGTCGAGCCGGATGCGGCGGCGCACCAGGCGGGCGTCCGCGCCGACGACTTCGCCGCGCAGCGCATCCGAAGGCGTGTCCAGCTTGAGGTTGAACATTTCCACGCTCACCGTGCCCACCCCGGGGCCGGGGATGTCCGCGTCGGTGCGCTTCACGGTGACGCGCGGGACGCGGCCTGAGATGCCCGACCACACAAAGGGCACGGCGCTGACCTCCGCCTCCACGCCTTCGCGCGCGAGGTCGTGCTCCACGTGCGAGGCCAGCGCGGTATCCGCGAGCCCGAGGGCGGCGACGAGTACCGCCGCGACCACGACCGCTTTCTTCACCGCGCCCTCCTTCCTGCACGTAGCCTTGGGAGCCATGACTGCCGATATCCTAAGCGCCCACCTGCCCGGCGACCGCGTGCGACCCTTGCTCGAGGCCGCCGAAACCCACGACGGCATCGCCGCCTTCTCCGAAAGCTTTGTGCAGGGGCTTGACGACGATCGCCTCCGCCACGCCCACTTCCTGGCCGAGCGCGACGGCGAGGTCGTCGCCTGCGCGGGGCTGGCGGAGGACGGCTCATCCGAGCTGGTCGTGCACCCGCAGCGCCGCCGCGAAGGTATCGGCGAAGCGCTGGCGCGCACAGTTCGTGCCGAAAACCCTGACGCCGGGCTGTGGGCGCACGGCAACCTTGCGGGGGCGAAGGCGCTCGCGGCGAAACTGGGGCTCGAGGTAGTCCGGGAGCTGCTGGTGATGGGGATTTCCGCCGACGAAATCCCTAAAAGTGGGCCCGAGCTGCCGGAGGGGTTCGAGGCCCTGGACTACGTGGGGGCGGTGGAGCGTTGGGGACGGGACGCCGTCGAGAAGCAATGGCTCGCCGTGAACAACGACGCGTTTTCCTGGCACCCGGAACAGGGAGGCTGGGACGTGGAGCGGTTGCACCGCGCGATGGAGGCTGAGTGGTTCGACCCGGCGGGTGTGCAGCTGCTGTACGAAGGCGAACAGTTGGCTGGGTTCCACTGGACCAAGCGCCACCCTGATGGGACGGGTGAGGTGTATGTGGTTGGGCTTGCCTCAGAGCATCGGGGGGAGGGAATGGGGGGACCATTGATGCAGATGGGGTTGGCGCACCTTGTCCAGGGTGGATCCCCGCAGGTCATCCTCTATGTTGAGGCAGACAATGAGCCCGCTGTGAAGCGCTATACGCAGCTCGGCTTCAAAGTTGATGAAAGTCACGTTGTCTACCGGTAGCCTGGCTTTTACCTGCGGAAACGTTGTGATGGGCGGGAGTTCACCAGTTATTCACTTAACTGGCTACCGGCCATTAACCAGGGTTCCGTAGGTTTGCACTCGTGAGTAATCGGACAGTTGTTCCGACACTCGAAACTGACCCGTTAGCACCGGAAAGGTATCCCGTGATCCGTAACTTCAAGCGCACCGCAGCAATCGCTGGCGTCGTTGCCCTCTCTTCCGCTTCCCTCGTCGCTTGCGGCGACTCCGAGGACAACGCAGCTACCGACGCTGTTGAGTCCGCAACCGAGGCCGTGTCCTCCGACGACAAGGACAGCAAGGACAGCGACTCGAAGTCCGGCGACTACGAGCTCTCCGGCCAGGAGGGCACCCTCGTCGCAGAGGGCGCTTCCTCCCAGCAGAACGCGATGGACTACTTCGCGTCCGTCTACGCATCCGAGGTTCCGGGTGCTCAGCTGGCCTACACCCCGTCCGGCTCCGGCGCTGGCCAGAAGAACTTCATCGCCAACCAGGCTGTCTTCGCTGGCTCCGACTCCCCGCTGAAGGACGATCAGGTCCAGGCAGCCGCTGACCGCTGCGGCGGCAACGAGGCATGGCACCTGCCGTTCGTCATCGGCCCGGTCGCAATCGCCTACAACCTGGACGGCGTGGACGAGCTGAACCTGACCGTCGACAACATCGTCGAGATCTTCCAGGGCGTCATCACCACCTGGAACGACCCGAAGATCGCCGAGAACAACGAGGGCGTCGAGCTCCCGGACGCTCCGATCAACGTCTTCTACCGCTCCGACGAGTCCGGCACCTCCGACAACTTCCAGAAGTTCCTGGCTGCCGCTTCCGACGGCAAGTGGGAGTCCACCGGCAAGGCATTCCCGAACGCTGTGGGCACCGGCGCCAACGGCTCCTCCGGTGTGGCACAGGAGGTCAACGCAACCGAGGGTGCAATCACCTACGTTGAGGCTGGCTTCGCTGACAAGAAGGCCAACATCGACTTCGGTGGCGGCCCGGTTGAGCTGACCGACGAGGCTGTTGAGAAGACCCTGGACGGCCTCGAGTTCAAGACCGAGGGCCACAACATGGTCGTCGACTCTGACAAGCTGTTCAAGACCAACGCTGCTGGCGCATACCCGCTGGTTCTGACCACCTACGAGATCGTCTGCTCCGCCGGCTACGACGAGGCAACCTCCAAGATGGTCAAGGACTTCCTCAACGTTGCCCTGGACAGCCAGGACGAGGAGCTCGCTGCTGAGGGCTTCATCCCGGTCAAGGGTGCACACGCTGAGCGCCTGCGCGAGGCTATCAACGCCATCAAGTAATTGCTGGCAACCGGCTACTGCGGTCTGAGGCCGCAGTAGGCAGATAGACCCCCTCAGATTCCGATCTTTGGGGGTCTCTCTATGCGGAGAAGTGGAGCGCAAGCCCCAGTTTCCGCCGCCCACAACGATTCATCTTCGAAGGATTCGAGCATATGGCTGCTAACGATCACCTCGACCGCGGAGCAGGACCCGCGAACACCACTGATCCTGTAATCCAGAACTCAACGGGCGCCACCCTGACAAAAGGCGACGGCGGAAACACCCCGGTAGCGGACAACGCAAGCAAAGGCTCCGGCGTGAAGCGCCCGGGCGACCGCGTTTTCGAGTTCCTCTCCACCGCCTCCGCGACGCTGATCACTGTGCTGGTCGCGGCGATCGGTATCTTCCTGCTCATCCAGGCCCTCCCGCCGCTGATGCGTAACGACCGCGGCTTGATCGGCTTCCTCACCTACGGTGGCGGCTGGCAGACGGCGAACCTGGACGCAATGAAATTCGGTATCCCGAACCTGTTCTTCTCCACGGTGACCATCTCGCTGATCGCGCTGGTCATCGCGATGCCTATCGCCCTCGGCGTGTCACTGTTCCTGTCCAACTACTGCCCGCCGAAGCTGGTCCGCCCGCTGGGCACCCTGGTGGACATGCTCGCCGCCGTGCCGTCCATCGTCTACGGCCTGTGGGGCGCGCAGGTGCTCGGCCCGCTGCTGGGCGACTTCTACAAGTGGGTCAACAGCTGGGGCGGCGACTTCTTCCTGTTCGCCACCTACCAGAACTCCCCGCCGTTCTCCACGGCCCGCAACATGATGACCGGCGGCATCGTCCTGGCCATCATGATCCTGCCGATCATCGCCGCAACCGCCCGCGAGATCTTCGTGCAGACCCCTCCGGGCCAGATCGAGTCGGCACTGGCTCTCGGCGCCACCCGCTGGGAAGTCATCCGCATGACCGTGATCCCGTTCGGTATGTCCGGCTTCATCGCCGGTTCCATGCTCGGCCTCGGCCGCGCGCTGGGTGAGACCATGGCGCTGTACATGGCTGTGGCACCGGCGAACGCCTTCCGCGGCTCGCTGTTCGACGGCGGCACCACCTTCGCCACTGCGATCGCCAACGCCGCCGCAGAGTTCAACAACCCGGTCTCCGCAGGCGCGTACATCGCCGCCGGCCTGGTGCTGTTCCTGCTGACCTTCATCGTCAACTCGATCGCCCGCGCGATCGTTAACAAGTAAGGAGCGGAAAGCAGATATGTCTACTGCAGTACCGAACAACGGCTCCTCCCAGGTAGCAACCAAGAACTCCGCTCCGGCGCGTCGTAAAGGTGAAAGCCCGTTCACCGACATCGCCGCAAGCCGCAAGACCACCAACTCGATCATGGGCGGCCTGATGTGGCTGTGCATGATCCTCGCCCTGATCCCGCTGCTCTGGCTGCTCATCACCGTGGTCTCCCGCGGCCTGGGCGCCGTGATCGACCCGGCCTGGTGGACCCAGGACATGGTGGGCGTGCGCTCCTCCAAGCCGGGCGGCGGCGCACTCCACGCCATCGCCGGCACGCTGATGCAGACGCTGGTCGCGTCGCTGTTTTCCATCCCGATCGGCATCTTCACCGCGATCTACCTGGTGGAGTACTCCAACGGCAACAGGCTGGGCAAGCTGACCACCTTCATGGTGGACATCCTCTCCGGTGTGCCGTCCATCGTCGCCGCGCTGTTCGTCTACGCCCTGTGGATCACCATCCTGGGCCAGCAGCGTTCCGGCTTCGCAGTGTCCCTGTCGCTGATCCTGCTCATGATCCCGGTTGTGGTCCGCAACACCGAGGAGATGCTGCGCGTGGTTCCGATGGACCTGCGCGAGGCGTCCTACGCACTGGGTGTTCCGAAGTGGAAGACCATCATGCGCATCGTGCTGCCGACGGCACTGTCCGGCATCGTCACCGGCGTCATGCTCGCCATCGCCCGCGTGATGGGCGAGTCCGCCCCGGTGCTGATCCTCGTCGGCTCCACCCCGACCACGAACTGGTTCAACATGTTTGACAAGCCGCAGTCCTCGCTGCCGCTGTTCATGCTGGACATGTGGAAGTCCGGTGCGACCGGCCCGGCAAACGACCGACTCTGGGGAGCGGCGCTGACGCTCGTGATCCTCGTTGTCACCCTGAACCTGCTCGCTCGATTCGTGGCGAAGCGCTACTCGGTCAAGAAGTAACCCACCCGCGTTCCCACCCATCCCAGGAGAAACCCAGATGTCTACCAAGCTCGAACTCAACGACGTCAACATCTACTACGGCGACTTCCACGCCGTGCAGAACGTCAACATGCAGATCCCGTCCAAGGCCGTGACCGCCTTCATCGGCCCGTCCGGCTGCGGCAAGTCCACCGTGCTGCGCACCCTGAACCGCATGCACGAGGTCATCCCCGGCGCATCCGTGAAGGGCGAGATCCTCCTTGACGGCAACGACATTTACGGCAAGAACGTCGACCCGGTTGCCGTGCGCAACACCATCGGCATGGTGTTCCAGAAGGCCAACCCGTTCCCGACCATGTCCATCGAGGACAACGTCGTCGCGGGCCTGCGCCTGTCCGGCGAGAAGGACAAGAAGAAGCTCAAGGAAGTTGCCGAGCAGTCCCTGCGCGGCGCGAACCTGTGGGAAGAGGTCAAGGACCGCCTGGACAAGCCGGGCGGCGGCCTTTCCGGCGGTCAGCAGCAGCGTCTGTGCATCGCGCGCGCGATCGCTGTGCGCCCGGAGGTCCTGCTCATGGACGAGCCCTGCTCCGCCCTGGACCCGATTTCCACCCTCGCCGTGGAGGACCTCATCCACGAGCTGAAGAACGAGTACACCATCGTCATCGTGACCCACAACATGCAGCAGGCTGCGCGTGTGTCCGACAAGACCGCCTTCTTCTCCCTCGAGGCCACCGGTAAGCCGGGCCACCTGGTGGAGTTCAACGACACCACCACCATCTTCGAGAACCCGGAGCAGAAGGAGACCGAGGACTACATCTCCGGCCGCTTCGGCTAAAGCATTCTGCTTTTCGACGCGCCCCTTCGGTGCCCCACGCACCGCAAGGGGCGCCGCCCTTTTTGGACCTACTTCCGTTTGCGGAACTTGCGCTCGATGGTGGCGAACTTCTTCACCGGGTCGTAGTCCACCTCGTCGCGCTGCTGCACGTATGCCTCGGGCTTGAGCCCGGTGATGAGGAAGACCATGCGCCGGGCGACGCTGACGCAGCGGTCGGCGTAGCGCTCGTAGTAGCGCGCCAGCATGGACACGTCCACGGCTTCCCGGTTGGTGTATTGCCAATCCTTGTCGGTGACAAGGGCGCTGAGGTAAGCCTTCATGTCGTCCACGCCCTCGTCGATAGTGTGCAGCTCTACGGCGGCGTCGGCGTCGGGCTCGCCGAGCAGCTTGCGGGTGGCGGCGCCCATTTCGTGGACGAGGCGGGCGAGCTCTTGCACGTAGCCGTGCAGCGGTTCGGGGTAGACGGGGGAGGGGTGGCGCTGCCGGGCCAACAGCGCGATGTTCTTCGCCAGCGACCCCATGCGTTCGAAACTTTCTACGATGTAGATCGCGGAGATCACCTGGCGCAGGTCGTAGGCGACGGGGCTGTGCAGCGCGAGCAGGCTCATGCTGCGTTCCTCGCAGCGCTGGCTGATCTCTTTGAGCCCGTCCGTGGCCGTCAGGGCGGCTTCGGCGTCCTCCAGGGATTGCTCCAAGAGCGCGGCCGTGGCGTGTTCCATGACTTCGCGCACGGAGTCGCACATCTCGAGGACGTCCTCGTTAAAGGCCTGGAGATGTTCTCTGTACACGGTGCGAAGCATGGGCTTCATGCTACGCATGCTGGCGGGTTTACCCGCCGTTATTTTCAATTTCGGCGCCTTCGGGAACGGTGTCGTCTTCGGGGTCGTCCAGCCACCCCTCGGGCAGTGCGATCTTGCCGGCGGAGCCCTGGCGCCCGCGGGCGTCGTCGGCGTGCTGGGCCATCTCGTCCGAGTCGGCGATGGGCGCCAGACGCTCCTTCAGCTCTGCCAGGGAGCTGACCTGGGCCAACGATTTGCGGAACTCGCCGCCGACGGGGAAGCCGCGCAGGTACCAGCCGGTGTGTTTGCGGATGTCGCGGCAGGCGTGCTCTTCGCCGTCGTGGGCGGCCAGCAGCTCCGCGTGGCGGTAGATGATGCCGGCAACTTGGCCGAGCGTCGGCTCCGGCGGGATCTCCTCGCCGCGCAGTTGGGCGCCGAGTTGGGCGAACAGCCAGGGCCTGCCCAGGCACCCGCGGCCGACTTCCACGCCGTGGCAGCCGGTTCGTTCCATCATTTTCGCGGCGTCGTCGGCGGCGAAGATGTCGCCGTTGCCGATGACGGGTACGCCGGTGCCGTCCATGTGCTCGACCAGGCGGCCGATCTCGTCCCAGTGGGCCTCGCCCGAGTAGCGCTCCGCGCCGGTGCGGGCGTGCAGGGCCACTGCGGCGGCTCCTGCCTCGGCGGCGATGCGGCCCGCGTCGAGGTGGGTGTGGTGCTCGTCATCGATGCCGATGCGGAACTTCACCGTGATCGGGATGCCGGAGCCTTCGGCGGCGCGCACGGCGGCGTCGACGATGTTGCCGTACAGGCGGCGCTTGTACGGGATGGCGCAGCCGCCGCCCTTGCGGGTGACCTTGGGCACCGGGCAGCCGAAGTTCATGTCCACGTGGTCGGCGATGTCTTCGTCCACGATCATGCGCACTGCCTCGTAGGTGAACTTGGGGTCCACGGTGTACAGCTGCATCGACCGCGGGGTTTCCACGTCGGCGAAGGTGGTCATGTGCAGGGTTTTCTGGTTGCGGGCCACCATGGCGCGCGCCGTGATCATCTCGCAGACGTACAAGCCCGAGGAGGTGCCGGTGAGCTCTTCTTCAATCTCGCGGCACAGCACGCGAAACGGCATGTTTGTCACCCCGGCCATCGGCGCGAGGATGACGGGGGAGCTCAAGTCAATGCCGCCGATTGTCAGGGCGGGGGCAACTGCAGTCATAGTGCCGCCCATTCTTCCCGTGCACTACGTGTCCCGTCCAATCGTCGGGTTTACGCCCGTTCGGGGGTACGGAGCCGTCGCTAAGCACTTGCTTTTCGACGAGCTCCGCCCGAATCCTGGCAGTGGGGCGTACGTCACAATATGGTGGGAAATGTTATATACCCGCACGAAACGATTTGAGGGAGCATCATGAGCGACCGCATTGCAAGCGCCAAGCTGCGCGACAAGGTCATGTCCGCCGAAGAGGCTGTCCAGTTTGTCAACCACGGCGACAAGGTCGGCACCTCCGGCTTCACCGGCGCCGGCTACCCCAAGGCTATGCCTGCCGCCATCGCGGAGAAGGCGAAGGCCGCCCATGAGAAGGGCCAGGACTTCTCCATCGACATGTACACCGGCGCCTCCACCGCACCGGAGTGCGACGGTGTGCTCGCCGAGGCCGGTGCGCTGCGCTACCGCATGCCGTACCAGTCCGACCCGACCATGCGTAACAAGATCAACGCCGGCGAGATGAAGTTCCAGGACATCCACCTGTCGCACTCCGGCATGATGGTTGAGCAGGGCTTCTTCGGCGAGGTCAACCTGGCCATCGTGGAAGCGGTGCGCATCACCGAGGACGGCAACATCGTCCCGTCCTCCTCGGTGGGCAACTCCGTGGAGTTCCTCAACGCCGCCAAGAAGATCATCATCGAGGTCAACTCCTGGCAGTCCGAGGAGCTCGAGGGTATGCACGACATCTGGACCGTGCCGCCGCTGCCGAACCGCATCCCGATCCCGATCACCAAGTGCGGCGACCGCATCGGCACCACTTACATCGAGATCGACCCGGAGAAGGTCGTCGCCGTCATTGAGACGAACGACCCGGACCGCAACGCCCCGTTCAAGGCGCCGGACGAGATCTCCGAGCAGATCGCCGGCAACTTCCTCGACTTCCTGGAGAACGAGGTCAAGGCCGGCCGCCTGGCGTAC
The DNA here is from genome assembly GCF_054478435.1 of Corynebacterium sp. CQ3829_602738. Lineage (NCBI taxonomy): Bacteria > Bacillati > Actinomycetota > Actinomycetes > Mycobacteriales > Corynebacteriaceae > Corynebacterium > Corynebacterium sp. CQ3829_602738. The sequence goes on along the minus strand of NZ_CM137003.1, from coordinate 1,998,696 downwards.
GACGGCTACGTTATGCAGTCCGGCGTGGGCAACGTCCCCAACGCCGTGATGGCGGGCCTGATGGACTCCAAGTTCGAGAACATCCAGGCCTACACCGAGGTGATCCAGGACGGCATGGTCGACCTGATCGACGCCGGCAAGATGACCGTGGCGTCCGCAACGTCGTTCTCCCTGTCGCCGGAGTACGCGGAGAAGATGAACAACGAGGCCTCGCGCTACCGCGAGTCCATCATCCTGCGCCCGCAGTCCATCTCCAACCACCCGGAGGTCATCCGCCGCACCGGCCTGATCGCGTCCAACGGCATGATCGAGGCGGACATCTACGGCAACGCCAACTCCACCCACATCAACGGCTCCCGTCTGATGAACGCCCTGGGCGGCTCCGGCGACTTCACCCGCAACGCCTACATCTCCTCCTTCATCTCCCCGTCGGTGGCGAAAGACGGCGCGATTTCCGCAATCGTCCCGTTCGCGTCCCACATCGACCACAACGAGCACGACGCAATGGTCTTCATCACCGAGTACGGCGTGGCCGACCTGCGCGGCCTGGCCCCGCGCGACCGCGTGGCCAAGATGATCTCCATCGCCCACCCGTCGTACCGCCCGCTGCTGGAGGAGTACGTCGAGCTCGCTTCCAAGTGCAAGTACCAGGCAACCCCGCACGATCTGCGCCACGCCTTCGACTTCCACCTGCGCATGGAAGAGACCGGCACGATGATGAAGCAGGACTAACCCTGCCCCGATTTCCGGGCTAATGGTCCCAGGGGCTACCATTAGCCCCCGCGGGCCTTTAGCTCAGCTGGTAGAGCTACGGACTTTTAATCCGCAGGTCGCGGGTTCGATCCCCGCAGGGCCCACCTTCAACCCCCGTCGCTATATTGCGGCGGGGGTTTGTTGCATCCAGGGGCGGCTGGGCGGGCTAGAGTTGCCGCATGAACTTCGGCCTTGCGTTCGGTCTGTCGCTGTTCGCCGGTTTGTCTACCGGCCTCGGCGGCCTGCTTGTGGCGCTCAAGCGCAACCCCAGTGACAAGTTTCTCGCTGCTTCGCTGGGATTTTCCGCCGGCGTGATGGTCTACATCTCGCTGGTGGAGCTGCTGCCGGAGGGGGTCGCCTCGCTCGGGGGCGACGACAGGGCGCAGCTGTGGGGCACCGTCGCGTTCTTCGCGGGCATCGCTGTGATCGCGTTGATCGACAGGTTTGTGCCCGACGACATCAACCCGCACGAAGACCCTTCGGGCGGAAAGACCATGCGCAACGTCGGCGTGGTCACCGGCTTAGCCATCGCGGTGCACAACTTCCCGGAGGGCTTCGCCTCGTTCATCGCGGCGCTGGAAAACCCGGCGCTGGGGCTTCCGATTGCCATCGCGATCGCCATCCACAACATCCCGGAAGGCGTGGCGGTGGCCGTGCCGCTGCGCCAGGCCACAGGGAAGAAGTGGAAGGCCGCCGGCTGGGCCACGCTGTCTGGTTTGGCCGAGCCGTTGGGCGCACTGATCGGGTTTGTGCTGCTTCGCCCCTTCCTGGGCCCGGAGACGCTCGGCGTGGCCTACGCCGCCATCGCCGGGATCATGGTGTTTGTCAGCCTGGACAAGCTTTTGCCCACGGCAATTCATACCGGCCGCCACCACACCGCGATCTACGGACTCATCGCGGGTATGGCCGTCATGGCGGCCAGCCTGCTCATTCTGCCGGGCTAAGGCCTACTTCCAGACCTCGAGGCGTATGAGGATCACGCCGTCGTCCGCGCGCACGAGCGCGAGGTCTTCCGGCTCCGCCACCTGCGCGTCCAGCACTTCGCGGGTGATGCGCAGCTGGTAGCGCTGCTTTTCGCCGTCGATGTCCACTGAGCCGATGCTGGTGTACTCGTTGTGGTCCTCAATCTCCGCCGCACTGACCGCCACGTCGGGGGTCTGGCCCGTGCCGCGTACCGCGAAGATCGGTGCGCCGTTGCTGAAAGACGCGCCCTCGCCGCCGGAAAGTATCGTCTGGATCAGCTCGCGCACAGCCACCGGATCCGTGGTCAGCGGCGCCACGGAGCGGGCGCCGAGGACGGAATGGTTCATGGGCGTGAGCTCGTCGTCAAGCTTGGCTCCCGCGTCGCGGTAGGAGACACCGAACTGCCGCAGCGCGCCGTTGACATCGCGGCCGATAAGGACTTCGATGCCCACCTCGCCGTCGCGGTCCACCTCACGGTAGGAACCGAGGGATTCAACGATGGGGGAGTGCGCGGAAAGGAGTTCATCTTTTGTCGGGGACAGGGTCGCGTCGTAGATGATTGCTTCAGCCATGTAGGCCACTGTAGTGCTCGTTTGGTTGCTGCGAAGGCTGTGTCGTATGATTCAACGGCTGTCTTTGATGACAGGCCCCCATCGTCTAGAGGCCTAGGACTCCGCCCTTTCACGGCGGCAACACGGGTTCGAATCCCGTTGGGGGTACGGCCCTGTGGCGCAGTTGGTTAGCGCGCCGCCCTGTCACGGCGGAGGTCGCGGGTTCAAGTCCCGTCAGGGTCGCCATTAGCTCGAGGTACGCCACGAGCCTTTTGCTTTGCGACGGCTACGCTTGGCACCCGTGAAGAACAAGGCTGACGCCCACGACGTAATCGTTGTTACCGGCGCGAACGAGAACAACCTGCGGGACGTCTCTGTCACGATCCCGAAACGCCGCCTCACCGTGTTCGCCGGCGTGTCCGGGTCCGGCAAGTCCTCGCTGGTCTTCGACACCGTTGCTGCCGAGTCGCAGCGCCTGATTAACGAGACGTACTCGTCCTTCGTCCAGGGCTTCATGCCGTCGATGGCCCGGCCGGACGTGGTCGGGCTCGAAGGCGTGACCGCGGCGATCGTGGTGGACCAGTCCGCACTTGGCGCGAACGTGCGCTCCACGGTCGGCACCGCCACGGACGTCACGCCGATGCTGCGCGTGCTGTTTTCGCGCATCGCGGAGCCGCGCGCCGGCGGGCCGGGCGCGTACTCCTTCAACGTCCCCAGCGTGACCGGCGGCGGCGCGATCAAGGACGCGACCGGCAAGAAGAAGGTGGTGAAGAACTTCACCCGCACCGGCGGCATGTGCCCGGAGTGCGCCGGCACCGGCCGCGCGAGTAGGTTCGACGAGGCGCAGGTGGTCGACAACTCGCTGTCCATCGATGACGGCGCCATCCTCGCGCCCGGCTACAAGCCCGGCTCCTGGCAGTTCCGCGCCTACGCCGAAGCCGGGAAGTTCCCCACCGACGTGCCCGTCGGCAAGTTCACGGCCGAGCAGCGCCACGCTCTGCTCTACGGCGAGCCGGAAAAGGTGCAGTACTTGGGCTTCAACACCACCTACCAGGGTCTCATCCCGCGCCTGGAGGCCTCGCTGCTGAGCAAGGAAAAAGAGGGCCTGCAAAAAGCCGCCCGCGAGTTTGTGGACCGCGCCGTGACCCAGGTGGATTGCCCCGCCTGCCACGGCACCCGGCTGGCGCAGCACGCGCTGGAGTCGAAGATCAACGGCAAGAACATCGCTGAGCTGTGCGCCATGGAGGTCGAGGACCTGGCGGAGTGGTTCGAGGGCGTGGACGCGCCGGGCGTGGCGCCGCTGGTGGCGTCCATACGCGAGGCGCTGGCGAACTTTGTCGCCATCGGGCTGGGCTACATCGCGCTGGATAGGCCGAGCTCGACGCTGTCCGGCGGCGAGTCGCAGCGTGTGAAGATGATCCGGCACTTGGGCTCAGCGCTTTCGGACGTCACCTACGTCTTCGACGAGCCCACCGCGGGCCTGCATGCCGCCGACATCGATCGCCTCAACGGCCTGCTCACCGCGCTGCGGGACAAGGGCAACACCGTGCTCGTGGTGGAGCACCGCCCGCAGACCATCGAGGCCGCGGACCACGTCATCGAGCTCGGCCCCGGCGCGGGCACCGAAGGCGGCGAGATCGTCTTCGAGGGCACCGTTGCGGAGCTGCGCGAGGCTGGCACGCGCACAGGCGAGAGCCTGAAGCTCGGCGTCGAGCTCAAGGAGGACCCGCGCGAGCCCGTCGATTGGCTCAAGGTGCGCGGGGCGAGCGAGAACAACCTCGCCAGCATCGACGTGGACATCCCCACTGGCGTGCTCACCGCAGTGACGGGTGTGGCGGGTTCCGGCAAGTCCTCCCTGCTTCGCGCGTTGCAGGATTCCGCGCTGCTGGAAGACGCGGTGTGGGTGGACCAGGCCCCCATCTCCGGCTCGCGGCGCTCCAACCCCGCCACGTACACCGGCGCGCTGGACTCGATCCGCAAGGCGTTTGCGAAGGCGTCGGGGGAGCCGTCCTCGCTGTTCTCCCCGAACTCGGCCGGGGCCTGCCCGCACTGCAAGGGCGCGGGCGTGGTTTACGTGGACCTCGGCGTGATGCAGGGCGTGGACGTGCCCTGCGAGGTCTGCGAGGGTAAGCGTTTCAGCGACGCCGTGCTGGTGCACACCCTCGGCGGCAAGAACATCGCCGAGGTGCTGTCCATGCCGGCGGAGGAGGCGCAGCCCTACCTGAAGGAGAACAAGGTCAACGCGGCCGCCAAGATGTGCGGGCACCTTATCGACGTCGGGCTGGGCTACGTCACCCTCGGCCAGCCGCTGACAACCCTGTCCGGCGGCGAGCGCCAACGCCTCAAGCTCGCGGCGAGCCTGAAAAAGACCGCGTCCGCCTACGTGCTCGACGAGCCCACTACCGGCCTGCACCTCACCGACACCGCGCGCCTGGTGGACCTGTTCGACCGGCTAGTGGACGCCGGCGCGACCGTGATCGTGGTGGAGCACAACCTAGCGCTGGTGTCTCGCGCCGACTACGTCATCGACCTGGGCCCCGGGGCCGGCTCCGCGGGTGGGCAGGTGGTGGATGCGGGCACGGTGCGGCAGCTCGTCGATAGGCATGAAAGCACCGGGTCCGAAACCGGGAGATACCTCTCACACGCTGGCGATTTGTAGCCGTATGAGGGTGCTGTGTAATGTATCAACTCGTGCAAGCGACAGTGTGAAACGCACTCGAGCGGCACGAAAATAACAGAATATGGCCCTGTGGCGCAGTTGGTTAGCGCGCCGCCCTGTCACGGCGGAGGTCGCGGGTTCAAGTCCCGTCAGGGTCGCTGAATTGCTTGGCAAACGAGTAGTTCCGGCCAGATAGCTCAGTTGGTAGAGCACACGCCTGAAAAGTGTGGGGTCGCCAGTTCGATCCTGGCTCTGGCCACACTCCCGAAAACCCCTTCCGCAGCGACGCGGAAGGGGTTTCACATATATAGTCGGCCGCATGTCTGAAAACCCGGAAGTATCCGTGCGCAAGAATGAAACGGACGGCCAGTACGAAATCCTCGTCGGCGAAGAAGTCGCCGGCTTTGCCACCTACGCCGACGCGAACGGCGTGCGCGACCTGCCGCACACCGTGGTGGACCCCAAGTTCCGCGGCCAGGGCCTGTCCAAGCCGCTGATCCAGGCAGCGCTTGACGACGCCCGCGCCGACGGCATGCAGGTCACCCCGTCCTGCCCCGCGGTGGAGCGCTACATCGAGCAGAACCCGCAGTACCGGGACCTGCTCGCCTAACTAGATGATGTAGCTGCCCGGATCGACGTAGCTGTCGGGGTCTACGAGCTTGATGCACTCGTCCGTCTTGCGCGGGCGGGTCTTCGCCGGGATGCCGACAGCGATGGAGTTTTCCGGCACGTCCTTGGTCACCACGGCGTTCGCGCCGACGGCGGAGCCGGCGCCGATGGTCACTGGGCCCAGCACCTTGGCGCCGGCGCCGATGGTGACGTTGTCGCCGATGGTGGGGTGGCGCTTCGTCTGCGTGAGCACCTGACCGCCCAGGGTCACACCGTGGTAGAGCATGACACCGTCGCCGATCTCCGCGGTCTCGCCGATGACGATGCCCATGCCGTGGTCGATGAAGAACCTGCGGCCGATCGTCGCGCCGGGGTGGATCTCAATGCCGGTGAAGAACCGGTTCAACTGCGCCAGGATGCGCGCCGGCCCCTTCCAGTCCCGCTCCCACATGGCGTGGCAGATGCGGTGCACCCAGATGGCGTGCAGGCCTGAGTACACGACAGCGTTTTCGACGTCGCCGCGCGCGGCCGGGTCGTGCTCGCGCGCGTTTGCCAGGTCCTCGCGGACGGTGGAAATTACCTTTGCGGCCAGGGAAAGCATGGGGCGCAGTGTACCAAGCGGTTCATTTTTTGTGGGGATAAAGATTCCCCCGGGGTCATGGGTGGTCCGACCAGCCCTGCCCAGCCCGTCAGAACCGGTCCGGCGCAGATGGTGAATTTCAAGTGGTGAATCCGTGCCTGAAATCCGGATTTTCACCATCTGCCGTTCACCATCTGCCGTTCGCGCGAAGAAACCGGCTACCTACAACCGGCTACCAGCCGAGTTTTCGACGGGTAGCCGGTTGTAGGTAGCCGGTTTGCGGGTTTCGGGCCCCGCCAGCCCCGGCGCCGATCGGGTCGGGGCCGGGGGAGGGGCGGTAGCTCGTCGCTAAGCAAAAAGTGCTTAGTCGCGGATGTCCTCGTACAGGACGGTGGAGACGTAGCGCTCGCCGAAGTCCGGGATGATGACCACGATGGTCTTGCCCGCGTTCTCCTCGCGTGCAGCCAGCTCCAGCGCCGCCTTGACGTTCGCACCAGCGGAGATGCCGCCGAGGATGGCGTCCTTGACCGCGAGCTCGCGGGAGGTGGACACGGCGTCCTCGTTGGTCACCGCGATGATCTCGTCCACGACGTTGCGGTCCAGGGTGCCCGGGATGAAGTTCGCGCCCAGGCCCTGGATCTTGTGCGGGCCAGCCTCGCCCTTGGACAGCAGCGGGGACGCAGCCGGCTCGACGGCCACGTTCTTGACCTCGGACTTCTGCTCCTTGAGGTACTTGCCGGCGCCCGAGATGGTGCCGCCGGTGCCCACGCCCGCGACGAGGATGTCCACGTCACCGTCGGTGTCCTCCCAGATCTCCGGGCCGGTGGTGGCGTAGTGGATCTTCGGGTTGGCCTCGTTCTCGAACTGGCGGGCCAGAATTGCGCCCTCGTTCTGCTCGACCAGCTCGTTGGCCTTCTCCACGGCACCCTTCATGCCGGCAGCGCCCGGAGTGAGCACGATCTCTGCGCCGTAGGCGCGCAGCAGCACGCGGCGCTCGTTGGACATGGTCTCCGGCATAGTCAGGATGACCTTGTAGCCCTTCGCCGCACCCGCGAGTGCGAGCGCAATGCCGGTGTTGCCGGAGGTGGCCTCAATGATGGTGCCGCCCGGCTTCAGGTCGCCGGAAGCCTCTGCAGCCTCGATGATGGCCTTGCCGATGCGGTCCTTGACGGAGTTGGCCGGGTTGTAGAACTCCAGCTTGGCCAGCACGCGGGCCTTGGAGCCGTTGGCCTCGGTGATGTCGGTCAGCTCGACGAGCGGGGTGCCGCCGATGAGGTCGAGAACGTTGCTTGCGATCTTCGCCATGAGAGATTGCCTCCTGGGTTGATTGAGTTTGTTTAAGGCTCAGCATACACCCCGAACTAGACCGGGTGGTTTGTCTTGTGTGTACCGGATGGTTCGGACCGGCGTTTTGGGTGCCGTGGAAGCGTTGAATCAAGCGCCGTTCGAGCGGGGCTAAGTTTGGCTACCCCCGTTCGCGCGATATGATCACGATTGTTTTTGAGTCCTGTTCGGATTCGGGTGTTCCCCAAACGGGTGCCCCCGGAACGGTGGAAGGCGACACGTATGACGATGGATGCGCAGCGCATCAAGGACGACGATGACGCGATCCGTGCTGCACTGACCGCGTTGAAGACCGCAACCGGAATTCCAGTTGCCATGTACGGCACTCTCCTGTCGGACAACCGGATCCAAATCACCCAGTGGATCGGCCTGCGTACCCCGGCGCTGCAGAACCTCAGCGTCGCCGAGGGGGCTGGCGTGGGCGGCAGGGTCGTGTCCACCCGCCGCGCAGTGGGCATCGCCGACTACACGCGAGCGTCCGTGATCTCCCACGAGTACGACCAGCAGATCCAGGACGAGGGCCTGCACTCCGTCGTGGCCGTGCCGGTGATCGTGCAGCGTGAGATTCGGGGCGTGTTGTACGTCGGCGTGCACTCGCCTGTGCGTCTGGGCGACAAGGTCATCGAGGAAGTCGCCATGACCGCGCGCACCCTCGAGCAGGAGCTCGCCGTCAACGCGGCGCTGCGCTCTTCCGACGGCGGGGACCGCGCCGGCGCCAAGACCGGTCGCGCGATGAACGGCGCCGAGTGGGAGCAGGTGCGCGCCACCCACTCCAAGCTGCGCATGCTGACCAACCGTGTGGAGGACGAGAAGCTGCGCAAAGAGCTCGAGCAGCTCTGTGAGCAGCTGGTCTCCCCGGTGGCCGTGAAGCAGACCACCAAGCTGTCCGCTCGCGAGCTCGACGTGCTCGCATGCGTGGCGCTCGGCCACACCAACGTGGAGGCCGCCGCCGAGATGGGCATCGGCGCGGAGACCGTGAAGTCCTACCTGCGCAGCGTGATGCGCAAACTCGGTGCTCACACCAGGTATGAAGCGGTCAACGCCGCGCGTCGCATCGGCGCTCTGCCGTAGGCAATTGCTTATCGACGTCCCTCCGGTTCTGTACTGTGGCGGACGTGAAAGAACGGTTTTTGGTTTCAGGCGGCGCCCGGCTTGCGGGCGAAGTTCGCGTCGACGGCGCCAAGAACAGCGTGCTCAAACTGATGGCCGCGGCCCTTCTGGCCGAAGGCACCACCACGCTGCGCAACTGCCCCCGGATCCTGGACGTTCCGCTGATGCGCGACGTCCTGGTCGGGCTGGGCTGCGAGGTGGACATCGAAGGCGATGTGGTGCGCATCCACACCCCGGCCGAGGTGTCCCCGCACGCGGACTTTGACGCGGTGCGCCAGTTCCGCGCATCCGTTGCAGTGCTCGGGCCGTTGGTCGCCCGCTGCACCGAGGCGTACGTGGCGCTCCCGGGCGGCGACGCCATCGGGTCGCGCCCGCTGGACATGCACCAGTCCGGCCTGGAGAAGCTGGGCGCGACCACCCACATCGAGCACGGCGCGGTGGTGGCGCGGGCAGACAAGCTCACCGGTGCCTCCATCAAGCTGGACTTTCCGTCCGTGGGTGCGACGGAGAACATCGTCACCGCGGCGGTGCTTGCGGACGGCCGCACCGTGCTTGACAACGCCGCGCGCGAGCCGGAGATCGTGGACCTGTGTTCCATGCTCAATTCCATGGGCGCGCGCATCGAAGGCGCGGGCACGTCCACCATCACCGTCGATGGTGTGGATTCGCTCTCGCCGACGGAGCACACGGTGGTCGGCGACCGCATCGTCGCCGGTACCTGGGCGTACGCCGCGGCCATGACCCAGGGCGACATCACCGTCACCGGCGCCGCCCCCGGGCATCTGCACCTGGCGCTGTCGAAGCTGAAGCTCGCCGGCGCCAACGTGGAGACCTACGACAACGGGTTCCGCGTGCGCATGGACCAGCGTCCCCGCGCCGTGGACTACCAGACCTTGCCGTACCCCGGCTTTCCGACGGACCTGCAGCCCATGGCAATCGCGCTGGCGACGATTGCCGACGGCGTATCCGTGATCACCGAGAACGTCTTTGAGGCCCGCTTCCGGTTTGTGGACGAGATGCTGCGCCTGGGCGCCGACGCCAACGTGGACGGCCACCATGTCATGCTGCGTGGAGTGGACAACCTGTCGTCCACCGACGTGTGGTCCTCCGACATCCGCGCCGGCGCCGGCCTCGTGCTCGCCGGCCTGGTCGCGGACGGTGTGACCACCGTGCACGAGGTGCACCACATCGACCGCGGCTACCCGGCCTTTGTCGAGCAGTTAAACGCGCTTGGTGCACATGTAGAACGCGCATAAAACCCGCGTTGTGCTGCGGGTTTGTGTTGTGCGTGGGGTGTGTGTAACTTATATCGAGTCAGCGAGACCGACAACGCCCCGCTGGAGAGTGAGATTCTTTCCGGTTTGTGTGGCGGGCAGGAAAACAATCGCTGGCGGATTCCAAAGTCACTTGAGGCTGGTCCACTGTTGTGTGGGTTGGTTTGGGTGTGCTGGTGTTGTTTGAGAACTCGATAGTGTGCCAATGTACTTTTGTTGCGTGGGTGTGTTCGCCTGCCTCGTTTTGTGCACTGTGTGGTGTGTGCCCTGTTTGGGTGTGTGCCGGTGGTGGCGTGGTTGAATTCCAATGATGGATCGCGTCATCTGTTTGGTTCGGTGTGCGTGGGGTGTGGTTGAACATGTTTCACGTATATTTTTTGGCCAGCCTCCTTTTTGCCCCGTCGGGTTGGGGGTTGGTTGTTGAACCTTTGTAATTTTTGGATTTTGCCAGTCCAGCACTTTGTGTTGGTTGGTTTGTTTTTGGTTGGGTTTGGGCTTTTCACGGCCTGTTTCTTTCTGAAACTTTTTGTGGAGAGTTTGATCCTGGCTCAGGATGAACGCTGGCGGCGTGCTTAACACATGCAAGTCGAACGGAAAGGCTCCTGCTTGCAGGGGTACTCGAGTGGCGAACGGGTGAGTAACACGTGGGTGATCTGCCCTGCACTTCGGGATAAGCCTGGGAAACTGGGTCTAATACCGGATAGGACGATGGTTTGGATGCCATTGTGGAAAGTTTTTTCGGTGTGGGATGAGCTCGCGGCCTATCAGCTTGTTGGTGGGGTAATGGCCTACCAAGGCGTCGACGGGTAGCCGGCCTGAGAGGGTGTACGGCCACATTGGGACTGAGATACGGCCCAGACTCCTACGGGAGGCAGCAGTGGGGAATATTGCACAATGGGCGCAAGCCTGATGCAGCGACGCCGCGTGGGGGATGACGGCCTTCGGGTTGTAAACTCCTTTCGCTAGGGACGAAGCGCAAGTGACGGTACCTGGAGAAGAAGCACCGGCTAACTACGTGCCAGCAGCCGCGGTAATACGTAGGGTGCGAGCGTTGTCCGGAATTACTGGGCGTAAAGAGCTCGTAGGTGGTTTGTCGCGTCGTTTGTGTAAGCCCGCAGCTTAACTGCGGGACTGCAGGCGATACGGGCATAACTTGAGTGCTGTAGGGGAGACTGGAATTCCTGGTGTAGCGGTGGAATGCGCAGATATCAGGAGGAACACCGATGGCGAAGGCAGGTCTCTGGGCAGTAACTGACGCTGAGGAGCGAAAGCATGGGTAGCGAACAGGATTAGATACCCTGGTAGTCCATGCCGTAAACGGTGGGCGCTAGGTGTGAGTCCCTTCCACGGGGTTCGTGCCGTAGCTAACGCATTAAGCGCCCCGCCTGGGGAGTACGGCCGCAAGGCTAAAACTCAAAGGAATTGACGGGGGCCCGCACAAGCGGCGGAGCATGTGGATTAATTCGATGCAACGCGAAGAACCTTACCTGGGCTTGACATACACCAGACCGGGCCAGAGATGGTCTTTCCCTTTGTGGTTGGTGTACAGGTGGTGCATGGTTGTCGTCAGCTCGTGTCGTGAGATGTTGGGTTAAGTCCCGCAACGAGCGCAACCCTTGTCTTATGTTGCCAGCACGTTATGGTGGGGACTCGTGAGAGACTGCCGGGGTTAACTCGGAGGAAGGTGGGGATGACGTCAAATCATCATGCCCCTTATGTCCAGGGCTTCACACATGCTACAATGGTCGGTACAACGCGTCTGCGAGCCTGTGAGGGTGAGCTAATCGCTGTAAAGCCGGTCGTAGTTCGGATTGGGGTCTGCAACTCGACCCCATGAAGTCGGAGTCGCTAGTAATCGCAGATCAGCAACGCTGCGGTGAATACGTTCCCGGGCCTTGTACACACCGCCCGTCACGTCATGAAAGTTGGTAACACCCGAAGCCAGTGGCCTGTCACAAGGAGCTGTCGAAGGTGGGATCGGCGATTGGGACGAAGTCGTAACAAGGTAGCCGTACCGGAAGGTGCGGCTGGATCACCTCCTTTCTAAGGAGCTTTTATTTTGTGCCCGCAGTTGTGGGTCATTGTTTGTGTGGTTGAGTCGCCGAGTGTGCGACTGCCACGGAAGTATTTTTGCCGGGTGGAGACACACCTTCAAGGTCATGGTGGCATCGTCTGGATGGTGGTGCGGCTGGCCTGTGAAGGGGTTGTGCGCTCACGTGGTGCCTGGTGGGTGGATGCATCCGGTTTGCGTGACAAAAGAGTATGCGTTGGTGCACTGTTGGGTGTCTGGGGCAGCACAAGGTTGTTCCTGTTGGGCCCTTGCGTGGATCGGCCACTGTGTTGTGGTTGGTTGTGTGTGGGGGTTGTGTTGTGTGAGAACTGTATAGTGGACGCGAGTATCTTTCTTTTTTGTGTTTTGGTGTTTGTACCTTGATTGTTTGTGTGTCCGTGTGTTTTGTTACGGGCGTATGGTGGATGCCTTGGCATGCTGAGCCGATGAAGGACGTGTGAGGCTGCGTTATGCCTCGGGGAGTTGCCAACAAAGCGTTGATCCGAGGATGTCCGAATGGGGAAACCCAGCACCAGTTGTGTGGTGTTACCCGCAGGTGAATACATAGTCTGTGTGGGGGTTGACGCGGGGAAGTGAAACATCTCAGTACCCGTAGGAGAAGAAAACAATTGTGATTCCGTGTGTAGTGGCGAGCGATAGCGGATGAGGCTAAACCGTGTGCGTGTGATACCTGGCAGGGGTTGCGTGTGCGGTGTTGTGGGGCGCAAATGGTGCAGGCTGTCAACTGCACGCGCAATGCATATACATCAGCGGAAGCATCTGGGATGGTGCGCCGGAGTAGGTGAAAAGTCCTGTACGTGAAGGTGTGTGTGGTTGTGTTGTTTGTGTTTTTCCCCGAGTAGCAGCGGGCTCGTGGAATCTGCTGTGAATCTGCCGGGACCACCCGGTAAGCCTAAATACTCAGTGTGACCGATAGTGAATTAAGTACCGTGAGGGAATGGTGAAAAGTACCCCGGGAGGGGAGTGAAAGAGTTCCTGAAACCATGCGCTTACAATCCGTCAGAGCACCGTTTGTGTGTGATGGCGTGCCTTTTGAAGAATGAGCCTGCGAGTCAGCGGCATGTCGCGAGGTTAACCCGATTGTGGGGTAGTCGTAGCGAAAGCGAATCCGAATAGGGTGGCAAGTGGCATGTCCTGGACCCGAAGCGGGGTGATCTACCCATGGCCAGTGTGAAGCAGCTGTAAGAGGTTGTGGAGGCGCGAACCCACTTAGGTTGAAAACTGAGGGGATGAGCTGTGGGTAGGGGTGAAAGGCCAATCAAACTCCGTGATAGCTGGTTCTCCCCGAAATGCATTTAGGTGCAGCGTGATGTGAGCTTGCCGGAGGTAGAGCTACTGGTTGGTTGAGCGGGACTATCATCTTAGCGACGTCAGCCAAACTCCGAATACCGGTGAAGTGGTGCATTGCAGTGAGACTGTGGGGGATAAGCTTCATAGTCGAGAGGGAAACAGCCCAGATCGCCGGTTAAGGCCCCTAAGGGTGTGCTAAGTGGAAAAGGATGTGGGATCGCGAAGACAGCCAGGAGGTTGGCTTAGAAGCAGCCATCCTTGAAAGAGTGCGTAATAGCTCACTGGTCGAGTGGTTCCGCGCCGACAATGTAGTGGGGCTCAAGCACACCGCCGAAGCCGCGGCAACAGTTTTCTGTTGGGTAGGGGAGCGTCGTGTGTGGGGTGAAGCCGTACCGGAAGGAGCGGTGGACTGCATGCGAGTGAGAATGCAGGCATGAGTAACGAATGGCAAGTGAGAATCTTGCCCGCCGGATGACTAAGGGTTCCTGGGTCAAGTTCGTCTTCCCAGGGTGAGTCGGGTCCTAAGGCGAGGCCGACAGGCGTAGTCGATGGTTAACGGGTTGATATTCCCGTACCCGTATATGCGCGCCCAGTATCGAAGCGGTGATACTAACCACCCTGACCCGCCGACCGTTGCCATCCTTTTCGGATGGTTGGTTGGTGGTGATGCGTGGGGCCTGATCCGTTGTAGGTCAGTGATGGGGTGACGCAGTGAGGTAGCCGAGCCGCTGATTGGATTGCGGTGCAAGCGTGTGGCACGACACCATGGTAAATCCTGGTGTTTTTTGTGTGAGGCGTGATGCGTAGCCCATAGTTGGGTGATGTTGGTGATCCTGGACTGCCGAGAAAAGCCTCTAGCGATGTGCGTATACGGCCCGTACCCATAACCGACACAGGTGGTCAGGTAGAAAATACTCAGGCGAGCGGGTGAACTGTGGTTAAGGAACTCGGCAAAATGCCCCCGTAACTTCGGGAGAAGGGGGACCTGCACTAGTCAAGCACTTCACGTGCGGCAGCTGGTGTGGGTCGCAGAGAAGAGAGGGGAGCGACTGTTTATCAAAAACACAGGTCCGTGCGAAGACGGTTAAGTTGATGTATACGGACTGACGCCTGCCCGGTGCTGGAAGGTTAAGAGGACCTGTTAGGACGTCATGTCCGAAGCGGAGAATTTAAGCCCCAGTAAACGGCGGTGGTAACTATAACCATCCTAAGGTAGCGAAATTCCTTGTCGGGTAAGTTCCGACCTGCACGAATGGCGTAACGACTCCCCTGCTGTCTCAACCACAGGCCCGGTGAAATTGCAGTACGAGTAAAGATGCTCGTTTCGCGCGGCAGGACGAAAAGACCCCGGGACCTTCACTATAGCTTGGTATTGGCATTCGGTGCGGTTTGTGTAGGATAGGTGGGAGACTGTGAAGCATGCACGCCAGTGTGTGTGGAGTCGTTGTTGAAATACCACTCTGACCGTAGTGGATATCTAACCTTGGCCCATGATCTGGGTTGGGGACAGTGCCTGGTGGGTAGTTTAACTGGGGCGGTTGCCTCCCAAAATGTAACGGAGGCGCCCAAAGGTTCCCTCAGCCTGGTTGGCAATCAGGTGTTCAGAGTGTAAGTGCACAAGGGAGCTTGACTGCGAGACTGACTAGTCGAGCAGGGACGAAAGTCGGGACTAGTGATCCGGCACCTACTTGTGGATGTGGTGTCGCTCAACGGATAAAAGGTACCCCGGGGATAACAGGCTGATCTTCCCCAAGAGTCCATATCGACGGGATGGTTTGGCACCTCGATGTCGGCTCGTCGCATCCTGGGGCTGGAGTAGGTCCCAAGGGTTGGGCTGTTCGCCCATTAAAGCGGCACGCGAGCTGGGTTCAGAACGTCGTGAGACAGTTCGGTCTCTATCCGCCGCGCGCGTTGAAACTTGAAGAAGGCTGTCCCTAGTACGAGAGGACCGGGACGGACGTACCTCTAGTGTGCCAGTTGTTCCGCCAGGAGCACGGCTGGTTGGCTACGTACGGGAGGGATAACCGCTGAAAGCATCTAAGCGGGAAGCCTGTTTTAAGATGAGGTTTCATTTGAGGTTCCCAGAAGACGACTGGGTTGATAGGCCGGACCTGGAAGCACAGTAATGTGTGGAGGCGACCGGTACTAATACACCAATAAACACACGAATCGCCGCACACCAACCAGGGTGTGAACACCGCGAAACGAACACAACAAAGCAAAACGCTTGCGTCCACTGTGCAGTCACTGACACAACACACCAACCCGAAGAAGTGGTTGGCCGACACTCAATTGCATACACACGCTGAACACTCAGCGCCGTGCACGCCCCTATAGGTGTGTCGGTGGTTGATGGCGGCGGGGAAACGCCCGGTCCCATTCCGAACCCGGAAGCTAAGCCCGCCCGCGCCGATGGTACTGCCCCCGGGAGGGAGTGGGAGAGTAGGTTACCGCCGACCCAACAACTTCACACAACAAGCACCCGCCACAAGCACCTTCTTGCGGCGGGTGCTTTCGCATGCTCACTACTCGGCCGGTGTCGACACGCTGCTTGCGTGTGCTCCCGCATTGCGGACAACCCCGCCCGCACCCATGATTGGCGGGAACCCACGAATATCCGTACCCGACCAAACTTCGCATTGCGGACACCAGCGACACCGCCAACAATGGGTGTACACCAACGGACCTGCCGTCCGGTAGGTGGGGTTTCGTAAAAGCTGACAACAGCGTTTTGCGACCTGGGGAAACAGCGAGCGAGAACCGTCCGGTCGTCAACTTTTACGAGAACACCCCACCCGAAGCCCACCTTGCGGACGCCGCACTGCGGACAACCACCCCACCACCAAGGATGGGTGCACACCAACGAACCTGCCGGCCGGGAAGTAAGTGTCTCGTAAAACCTGACAACACCGTTTTGCGACCTGGGGAAACGCAGAGCGAAAACCGCTCCCTCGTCAACTTCTGCGATACCAACCCAGCCGGACGCTAGCGGACTCCGCATTGCGGACAACAACCGCGTCACCCATCATTGGTGTCCACCCACGAATTGTACGAATCGACGAAACAGTCTCTTCGCCCGAGTATCGACCTGGGGAAATGCGCTGCCGATGCCGATTCGTGCACAACCGGTACCCGGATGACAAGACCGGGGCGCATCATTTGGGGGCGAAGCCCACCTTGCGGACTCCGCATTGCGGACAACAACGGTCCCACAAACAATGGGTGCGCACCCAGGGTGTGTAAAACTCGGCGACACTACCACCTGCCTTTTGCCGCGACCAGCACGAACACGACCGAACGTGACGACTTTTGCAAAACATGCTCACGCGAACCTTGTCAGGGCAGCAGGCCCCTTCGCCTGACTCTCAGCGGTTCACCTCCGGGTGCGTATAGTCCCGAAAGAGTGAACGGATAGGGAGGCGGACCTCAATGGCTGAGAAGGACGAGATCCTCGGGGCAGCACCAGACCCGGCAACACCAGACCCGGCAACCAGGGCCGCGGCCGCCCGGGCGGTAGGCCTGGTCAAGACCTATGGGAGGGGCGACACCGAGGTCAAGGCGCTCGATGGGGTCAACGTGGAGTTCGCCCGCAATGAATTCACGGCGATTATGGGCCCGTCCGGGTCGGGTAAGTCCACGCTCATGCACGTCATGGCGGGGCTGGACTCCGCCACGCGCGGCGAGGCGTATATCGGCGAGACGGACTTATCCCAGCTCAACGATAAGCAGCTCACGGCGCTGAGGCGCGATCGCCTCGGGTTCATCTTCCAGTCCTTCAACCTGGTGCCCACTCTCACAGCCGCGGAAAACATCACGCTGCCCACGAACATCGCGGGCGGCAAGGTGGACCCTCAATGGTTCGAAGAGGTCACCCAAAGGCTCGGCCTGGCCAAGCGCCTGGATCACCGTCCGGCGGAGCTGTCGGGAGGCCAGCAGCAGCGCGTCGCCTGCGCCCGCGCGCTGGTGAGCCGCCCGGAGCTGATCTTCGGCGACGAGCCCACGGGCAACCTGGACTCCAACGCCTCGAAAGAGGTCCTGGACATTCTCCGTACGGCGGTGGACAAGGACGGGCAGACGGTGGTCATCGTCACGCATGACGCCCGCGCCGCCTCCTACGCTGACCGCGTGGTGTTTCTGCGCGACGGCAATATCGTCGACGAGATGCGCGATCCGGACATGGAATCCATCCTCCGCGTCATGGCTGGCATGGAGGACTAGATGGCCAACACGTTGACGAAGGTGTCGCTGCGCAACGTCGCGGCGCACAAGCTGCGGCTCGCGCTGACGGTGCTTGCGGTGGTGCTGGGCACGGCGTTCCTGTCGGGCGCGCTGATGTTCACGAACATGCTGTCTGCCACATTCGATTCGGCCGTCGATACGGCGCTGGAAGACGTGGACGCGGTGGTGCGCCCGACCGAGGGCAGCATCGACATGGACACGTTCCACGCCATCGAGGACACCGAGGGCGTCGATGGGGTGAATGTGTTCGTGGATGTGCCTGTGGTCGTCGCTAGGCAGGATGAAGTTGCGATTCAGACGCAGCTCGGCACCTCGCGCCTCATGCCGTTCTACGGCGAAGGTGAGGCGGTGGGGAGGGCATCTGTGCTTGTCGACGGCTCCGCTCCCACCGCCGCCGGCGACATCGCCGTCAATGCGAATGGCGCGCAGAACTACGGCATTGAGATGGGCGAGAAGCTCATCGTGGTGGACAAGGACGGGCGCAACGAGTTCACCGTCACGGGGCTGTACGAGGACCCGCTGGCGCAGGAGACGTCGCTGGTGATGCGGGTGGGCGAGCAGGCCTACCTCGACGTGTACCGGGACGGCGCGTCGGTGCCGGCGGTGACGGTGGACGGGGGACAGGGGGTCGTCGATAGGCTGAAGGCGCAGTTCCCTGAGCTGGAGGTGCGCGCAGGCGCGGATGTGGCCGAGGAGATGTCGCAGCAGATCCGCGAGGGCTTGAGCTTTGTCAGCTACTTCCTCGTCGCGTTCGGCCTGGTTGGGCTGTTGGTGGGGACGTTCCTCATTGCGAACACGTTCTCCATGATCGTGGCGCAGCGCACCCGCGAGTTTGCGCTGCTGCGCTCGTTGGGGGCGTCGCGCGGGCAGATCACCCGCTCGGTGGCGTTCGAGTCCGCGCTGGTGGGACTCATCGGCTCTGCGCTCGGCGTGGCCGGCGGCATGGGGCTGGTGGCGCTGATCCGGGTGGCGATGGCGCGCTACGGCATGCCGCTGCCGGACGCGGGCACGGGCTTGTCCACCCGCGCGGTGGTGGTGCCGCTGGTGGTGGGCACGCTGGTGACGGTGTTGTCGGCGCTGGCGCCGGCTCGCAAGGCGGGGCAGGTCAAGCCTGTGGAGGCGATGCGCTCCAGCGAGGCCGCCACCCCGCAGCCGCTGCGCTGGCGCACAGCCGCGGGCCTGATCCTGGTGGCCGCGGGCGTCGCGGCGGCGGTGTACGCGATGGGCTGGGACGACGGCGCGACCGGCCGCCGCGCGGGCCTGGTGGGCGTGGCGGCACTGGCCGCGATCACTGGCCTGTTCCTGGCCGGCCCTGCGCTGAGCCTGCCGGTGGTGCCGCCGCTGGGCCGGGTGATTGGGCTGCCGTTCGGTGCGGTGGGCAGGCTTGCGTCCACGAACACGCGCCGTAACCCGCGCCGCACCGCCACCACGGCGTTTGCGCTGATGCTGGGCATTGCACTGGTGACGGTGATCGGCATGCTGGGCGCGTCGATGAAGCGCTCGGTGGACGACGTCGCCTCTAGCGAGGTGTCCGCGGACTTCGTGCTGTCCGGCCCACAGAACGGGGTGTTCCCGCTGCCGGAGGACCTGCCGGAGCGTCTCGAAGCGGTGGACGGCGTCGGCGAGACGGCCGCCTACACCCAGGCCCCGATCACGGTGGACGGG
Organism: Corynebacterium sp. CQ3829_602738; assembly: GCF_054478435.1. Lineage (NCBI taxonomy): Bacteria > Bacillati > Actinomycetota > Actinomycetes > Mycobacteriales > Corynebacteriaceae > Corynebacterium > Corynebacterium sp. CQ3829_602738. The sequence continues at coordinate 1,979,588 of NZ_CM137003.1, read as the reverse complement.
CAGTTCGGCTACCAGCTCGGCGGCTTCGGTATGACCGACGTGCTGCAGGGCGACCCGGCCGACCTGATCGCGCTGGACATGGTGGAGGGCAGCTCCAGCCTGGACGGCAACACCATCATCGCGCCGGCGCCGCTGGCGCAGGAGCACGGCTGGCGCGTCGGCGACACCCTCCCCGTCGCGGGGCCCACCGGCGAGTCGGTGGAGGCGACCCTGGGCGGGACCTTCGAGCCGTCGAATATCCTGCAGTCCTTCGTGGTCTCCGACGAGGCAGCCGCGGCCACGGGCGCGCGGGGGACCGGGCGCGTCCTCATGGTCGGCGTGAACAACGACGGCACGGTGGACGAGGCCCAGTTGCGCGCGAACCTCGAGGAAGAGGTGCGCCACGACATCGTCGTGCAGGTCCGCTCCACCAACGACATGGCGGGCGAGGTCTCCGCCATGATCGACCAGATGCTGTTCATCCTGTACGCGCTGTTGTCGCTGGCGGTGGTGATCGCGGTGCTTGGCATCGTGAACACGCTGACGCTGTCGGTGATTGAGCGCCGCCAGGAGATCGGCATGCTGCGCGCGGTGGGCACGCAGCGCCGCCAGGTCCGCACGATGATCACGCTGGAGTCGGTGCAGATGACCGTCTACGGCGCCATCCTCGGTGTGCTGTTGGGGCTCGGGCTGGGGTGGGCGTTCCTCACCGTCCTTGAGGCAAAAGGCTTGACGACGATCACCGTCCCGTGGCAGCTCATCCTCACCGTCCTCGCAGGGTCGTTCCTGGTTGGCCTGCTGGCCGCGGTGTGGCCGGCGGGAAGGGCCGCCAAGACCCCGCCGCTGGACGCGATCGCGGAGTAGGGGGCTTACCCGAAGCCGTACACGCCGACCGCCGAGGCGGCGATGGCGGCAAGGGCGGTGCCCACCCCGTATTTCACGGCGAGGACGAACTCGCCGCTTTCGACCATCTCGCCGAGCTGGCGCGCGAGCATGGACAGGGTGGACAACGCCCCGGCAAAGCCGACGCCGATGCCGATGCGCCACACGCCCGGCGCAGCCGCCGCAAAACCGATGACTGCGGCGGCCGAGACGTTCGCCGCGAACGTGGATGCAAGCGGGCTGCGGATCTGGCGCATGAGCAGCCAGCGGGCAAACCCACCTAGCATGCCGCCGATGAACACGGCCGCAACCCCGATGAGCAGGGGCAGCAGGTCAGCCATGCCGACGCCCCCGGGTGGCGTCGCCGGCCATCCAGGCCAGGGTGGCGGTGGTGAGGCTGAGCACGATGATGAATCCGGCCCACACCGGAGAATCCGACACCGCGGTCAGGGAGATCGCGGAGAGGGTGGAAAACCCGCCGAGGAAGCCCACGCCCCAGAACGGGCCGGGTTGGAATAGGCCCATGGCGAAGCAGGCGACGAGGTTCACCGCGGTGGTCACGGTTAGCGCGAGCGCTTCGGGCGTGGTGGGGTTGACCCAGATCAGCACGAGGTAGCGTGCGACAGCTCCAAGTCCCGCGCCCAGCGCCACGGAAAGGCCGGTTGTGAGGTCGTTGAACTGCACATTTCCCACTCTAACGCCCTAGCCGCCGAAGGCCCGCAGGCCCCAGTGCATGCCGAACCAGGCGGCGGCGATGCCCAGCACCGCGGTGCGCAGGGCGTAGCGCAGGGCCTGACGGTGCTGCCCGGCGGTGATCAGGTCGCCGAGCTCGCGGGCGAAGGTGGACCAGGTGGACAGCGCGCCGGCGAAGCCTGCGCCGAGCGCGATCTGCCACGCGATTGGGGCGGTGGCGGCGAAACCGGCGATGGTGCAGGCCACGGTGTTGGCGGCGAAGGTGGCGGCGTGGGCGTTGTCGATCAGCTGGGACAACGCGAAGCGCGCCATGCCGCCGAGCACACCGCCGGCGAACACGACGACGAGGGTAAGTGCCAATCCGAGCCAGCTAACCATGGCGGCGCTCCCGGAGGGTGTGGCCGAGAAGGTAGGAGGCTATAGACGTCGCAAAGCTGAGTGCGACGATGACCAGCGCGATGATCGCCTCCGACTGCATCGCCGCCACCGAAATGGCGGAGAAGGTGGTGAAGCCGCCGAGGAAGCCCGCGCCCCACAGCGGACCCGGCTTGTACAGGCCCATGGCGAAGCAGCCGGCGATGTTGACGGCGAAGGCCAGTGCGAGCGCCGCCGTGGACCCGGGTGCGGCATATAGGAGCACAAAATGCCTGACGACGGCCCCAAGGCCCGCCCCGAGCCCGACCGTGAGTGCTGTCCGGAATGTGTCCACGGCTGCGAGTCTATCGCCAGTCCATCTGCTGGCGTTCCACGAACTCTGCGACCTCCTCCGGGGTCTTCTTCAGGTACGGGTCCCAGGCGAGGTACTCGCGGGTCTCGCGCACCACGATGCCGGACAACAGCAGCAGGCCGATCAGGTTCGGGATGGCCATCAGCCCGTTGGACAGGTCGGAGAACGTCCACGCCAGCTCCAGCGACGCCACCGCGCCGACAAAGGACAGGGCGGTGAAGAACATGCGGTAGGGGATGGACGCCCAGTCGCCGAACAGCGCCACGATGGCGCGCTCACCGTAGTAGGACCAGCCCAGGATGGTGGAAAAGGCGAAGAAGATCAGGGCGACGGAGACGATCAGGCTGCCCCACTCGCCGGGCAGGGCCGTCTCGAAGGCGGTGGCAGTCATGATGGCGGCCTGGTCGCGGCCCATGTCCCAGGTGCCGGCGGTGACGATGACCAGGCCGGTGATGGTGACCACGATGATGGTGTCGATGAACGTCTGGGTCATGGACACCAGCGCCTGGCGCGCCGGGTGCTGCGTCTTCGCGGCCGCGGCGGCGATGGCGGCGGAGCCCATGCCGGACTCGTTGGAGAAGATGCCGCGGGCCACACCGAACTGGATGGCCAGCATGATGCCGGAGCCGACGAAGCCGCCGGTGGCGGCGGTGCCGGTGAACGCGTCGGTGAAGATGGTGGCAATGGCTTCCGGCACCCGGTCCGCCATCAGCGCCAGCGCGGTGATGCCGCCGCCGACGTAGATGACGATCATCAGCGGCACGAACGCCGCGGTGATCTTGCCGATGCCCTCGATGCCGCCGAGCACGGCCGCGCCGACCGCGAAGAAGATGATTACGCCGGCGACGTTGGCGCTGATGCCGAAAGCGTCGTTCATGCCCGCGGCGATGGAGTTGCCCTGGGCGAGGTTGCCGATGCCGAAGGAGGCGAAGATGGTGAACAGGGTGAACGCCGCGGCCAGCGTCTTGCCGAAGCGGCCGCCGACACCGGTTTTCAGGTACTCGTGCGGCCCGCCTTGCTGCTTTCCTTTCTTGTCGGTGGTGCGGAAGCGCACGCCCAGGTACGCCTCGGAGTACTTCGACGCCATGCCGACGATGCCGGTCAGCCAGACCCAGAACAGCGCGCCGGGCCCGCCGATGGAGATCGCGGTGGCCACGCCGACGATGTTGCCGGTGCCCACCGTTGCGGCCAGGGCGGTGGTCAGCGCTTGGTAGTTGGAGATGTCGCCGGCGCCTTCCTCGGGCTTGTCCACGAACGCGTGGCGTGTGGCGCGGCCGAGGGTGCGGAACTGGATGCCGCGCAGGCGGATGGTCAGGAACAGGCCGGTGCCCAGCAGCAGGGGGATGAGCAGGAACGGTCCCCAGACGAAGGTGGAGATAGCACTGAGGATGTCGTTCAAGGTGTCAGCCATGCCGAGTAGTAAAACATACGGCGCGGTGAATAATATATAGGTGGCGGGAAATACATTCACGGACGATGATGGTGGAAAGGACTCTGCCTGAGACACAAGGAGTATTCCCATGGCATACGAACGCGCCGGCCAGCCCGCCCGCGAGGACGACCTCATCGACATCGCCGAGGTAGTCACCGCCTACTACACCCGCGACATCGACCCGGACAACCCGGACCAGCAGGTCGCGTTCGGCACCTCCGGCCACCGCGGCTCCTCCCTGGACAACGCGTTCAACGAGGCGCACATCCTGGCCACCACGCAGGCGATCGTGGACTACCGCCGCGGCGAGGGCATCGACGGGCCGGTCTACATCGGCCGCGACACCCACGCCCTGTCCGAGCCGGCTATGGTCTCCGCGCTCGAGGTGCTCATCGCAGGCGGGGTGCAAGTGCTTGTCGACGCCTCCGGCCGCTACACGCCCACCCCAGCCGTCTCCCACGCAATCCTGACCCACAAAGGCGGCAAGGCCGACGGCATCGTGGTTACCCCGTCGCACAACCCGCCGCGCGACGGCGGCTTCAAGTACAACCCGCCCACCGGCGGCCCCGCCCCGGCGGAGGCCACGGACTGGATTGCCAAGCGCGCCAACGAGTACATCGCCGCAGGCCTTGACGGCGTGAAGCGCACCCCCGTCAGCGGCGTGCTGGACGAGCGCGCCGGGAAGTTCGACTACCTCGACCATTACGTTGCCGACCTGGGCAACGTGGTGGACATGGACGCGATCAAGGCGTCCGGCCTGCACATCGGCGCCGACCCGATGGGCGGGGCGAGCGTGGACTACTGGGGTGCCATCGGCGAGCGCTACGGGCTGAACCTCGAGGTGGTCAACCCGCACGTGGACGCCACCTGGCGGTTTATGACCCTGGACACCGACGGCAAGATCCGCATGGACTGCTCCAGCCCGAACTCCATGGCGTCGCTGGTGCACAACCGCGACAAGTTCGACCTGGCCACCGGCAACGACGCGGACGCGGACCGCCACGGCATCGTCACCCCCGACGCTGGCCTGATGAACCCGAACCACTACCTGGCCGTGGCCATCGAGTACCTGTTCAGCCACCGCGACGGCTGGTCCGACGGCACCGCGGTGGGCAAGACGCTGGTGTCGTCCTCCATGATCGACCGCGTCGTCGCGTCGCTCGGCCGCGAGCTGGTGGAGGTGCCCGTCGGCTTTAAGTGGTTCGTGCCGGGGCTCATCGACGGCACGATCGGCTTCGGCGGCGAAGAATCCGCCGGCGCGTCGTTCTTGCGCAAAGACGGCACCGTCTGGTCCACCGACAAGGACGGGCTGATTATGGACCTGCTCGCCGCCGAGATCACCGCCGTGACCGGCAAGACCCCCTCCGCGCGCTACGCGGAGCTCGAGGCCGAGTACGGATCCCCGGCCTACGCGCGTATCGACGCCCCGGCCGGCCGCGAGGAGAAAGCCAAGCTCAAGGCGCTTTCGGCTGACCAGGTGTCGGCGGATACGTTGGCGGGCGAAGCAATCGTCGCAAAGCTGACTGATGCTCCCGGCAACGGCGCCGCCATCGGCGGGCTGAAGGTGACCACCGAAAACGCGTGGTTCGCAGCGCGCCCATCCGGGACTGAGGACAAGTACAAGATCTACGCCGAATCCTTCAAGGGCGACGCGCACCTGCAGCAGGTGCAGGAGGAAGCCCAGGCGCTCGTTTCTGAAGTTTTGGGCGACTAATGGAGTAACGTACGACCTGTGAGCACAACGACAACCCCCGCGCCCGAGCGCAACACGAAGACGCTGGTGCTGGACGTACTGTCCGCACTCGCGCGGTTTTACATGGCGTACGTGTGGCTGGACGCCGGCATCGCGAAACTCGGCGTCCCCCTCGACGTGACCAAGACCATCGAGGCCTACGAAATCTTTACCCCCGACTGGTCTTACCTGCTGGCCCACATCATCGGCCCACTTGAGGTGGCCGGCGGCCTGCTGCTGCTTCTGGGCATCAAGCTGCGCTGGTCCGGCAAGGTGTCCATCATCGTGCTGACGCTGTTCATCATCGGCATGCTGTCCGCCTGGCAGCGCGGCCTGGTCATCGACTGCGGCTGCTTCGATCCGTCCGCGGCGGGGGAGGGCGAGACCAACCTGCTTGTTACCGTCGCGCGCGACGTGGCCTACATCGCGATCACCGGCTTCATGATGTGGCGTCCGTTTAAGAAGTTCGCTATCTACCCCTAAACTTGTGCGGGTAAATCTGTACCCGCCATGCCGCCAGGCACGCACAACAGGAGATAACTGTGACCACACGCAAAGTGGAAAACCCGAACAAGAAGGGCAACACCGCCTTCATCTGGGCAGTCCTCGCCGTACTCGCTATCGCCCTTGTGGTGATCGGCTTGATCGTCTTCAACGGCCGCGAAAACCGCAGCGCCGCCATCAAGGAGGGGATGATCGACGTCGAAGGCATCAACGTCGCCTGGAACGAGGATGAAGACATCATCCACCTCACCGGCGACAACGCCGACGCCAAGACCGCCGAGCTGTTCGAGGACTTCTCCTGCACCCACTGTGCGGACCTGCACATCGCCAGCGACGAAGCGATGATTGAGAAGCTCAAGGCTGGCGAAATCAACGTGGACCTGCGCCCGATGACCGCCCTGGACAAGGGCGAGGAGGGTCACTCCACCAAGGCGCTCGCCGCAGAGCTTGCGCTGTTCGCCAACGGCGATCTGGCCCAGGCGTTCACCATCCGCGACTACCTGTTCCAGAACCAGCAGACCGTGTACAACAAGTACGACAACGACGGTTTCGCGGACATGGCAAGCGACTACGAGGCATCTAAGGAAGCCGTGCAGGACATCCGCGACGGCAAGTACCTGGAGACCGCGAAGCGCATGGGCGCAAACAACATGAAGTACCAGGAGGACAAGACCGGCGAGGCCTGGACCCCGCGCGTCCTGGTCGACGGCAAGGACATCGAGGACATCGAGGGCAAGCGCGACGACTGGCCGCAGACCCTGTCTCAGATGTAAACGCGTTCCGCAAGCGTTTTCACCGCCTCACTCCGGTCCCGGGGTGGGGCGGTTTCACGTTCCCGCTGGGGATTTGGAGGCCCGCGCGCCCGACTGTATATTTACGTGAGTTATCCAAGGGGCTATGGCGCAGTTGGTAGCGCACCACACTGGCAGTGTGGGGGTCACGGGTTCGAATCCCGTTAGCTCCACTCCACAACTACATATTCCTGTGGCGGCACAGCTGCCATACGGGGCTATGGCGCAGTTGGTAGCGCACCACACTGGCAGTGTGGGGGTCACGGGTTCGAATCCCGTTAGCTCCACCAAAAGCAAAACTGCCCGGCTGTTCGGCCGGGCAGTTTCTCGTTTCTGCAGCTACTGGGCGGCTTGGCGCATGCCCTCGAAGTAGGCGTTGCCGTCAGCGCCGGTGTAGCAGGCGTGCGAATCGACGGGCCACACGTCGCGCGCCTGCTCGCACGTGAACAGGCTCCCGTAGGGGCCCAAGGTGGCCCACTCCATGGCCGGCGGGCCGGAGGGTTGCTGGGGCGCTTGCTGCTGGGGTGCGGGTTCGGGGGCTTGTTGCTGTTGCTGCTGTTGTTGGTTCGCCGCCTCGCGCTGCGCTGCCTCGCGTTCGGCGGCTTCGCGCTGCGCTGCCTCACGTTCCGCCGCCTCGCGTTTGGCGGCTTCGCGTTCGGCTTCTGCGGACTTCGACGCTGCAGCTGCGGAAGAGGACGCTGCCGCCGCGGACGAAGACGCGGCGGCCTCTTTCTCCTCGGCTTCCTTGTCCAGCCGCTTGAGGGCGGCGTCGAGCTCCTCGCGGTCGATGACGCCGTCGCCGTCCGCGTCGTCCGACGCGTCGAGCTTGTGGCTGAGCTCGCGCATGTCGGATTCGCAGCCGTCGTCGCCGTCGCACACCGCAGAGGCGATGGCGGGGCTGGTGCCGGCGATGGTGTCGGATGAGCTGCCGCAGGCGGCCAAGGTCAGGGCCGCGGCGCAGGCGAGGGCGGTTGTGAGTCTCCTGTGCATGGCCAGAATTTTAGCGCAATTGCCGGCGCGGGGAGCTACTCTGAGCTGCATGTTTACCTCACCGATCGGGCCGTTGCGCTTCGCCGCGAGCGGGCGCGGCGTCACCCGCGTGTGCTTCGAGGGGGAGCCGCTGCTTGACGACGCCCTTTCGGTGAGCCCCCTGGTCACCCAAGAACTGACCGAGTACTTCGCTGGCACGCGCCGGGAATTCACTGTCCCGCTGGACTTGTCAGGCGTGACTGAGTTCCGGGCGGCGGTGCTACGGGAGCTGGCGAAGGTCCCGTTCGGGGAGACCACCACGTATGCGCAGCTCGCCCGCGCGGTGGGCAACCCCAAAGCGGTGCGGGCGGTGGGCAGCGCGTGCGCGACCAACCCGCTGCCGCTGTTCATCCCGTGCCACCGGGTGCTGCGCTCCGACGGCCAACTTGGCGGTTACCGTGGCGGGGTAGAGGCAAAACGTTTCCTACTGCGAATGGAGGGCATCGATGTCTGACTCGTTTGTGAAGTACGGCAGCGCGCCGGGAGCGGCAGCCGCGGAGGCCGCGTACCTGCGCTGGCTGCGGGAGGGCTCCGCCGCGGTGGTGGAGGTGCTCGCACTCGACGAGGACGCGAACACGCTGACCATCGAGAAGGTGGATTCGGCCCGCCCGACCGTGGACGCCGCCCGCGAGGCCGGGCGGGAGCTGGCCGCCATCCACGCCATGGGCGCCGCCGCGTTCGGCGCGCCCGCGGACGGGTGGGACGGCCCCAACTTCATCGGCACCCGCCAGCAGGCGTGCGAGCCCACCGAACGCTGGGCCGAGTTCTACGTGCAGCAGCGCGTGCTGCCATTCGCCGAGAAGGCGCTTAAAGCGGGGAATCTCGGGGGCGGCGGCATGGACGTCGTTAAGCAAGCATGCGATGCGCTACTCGAAGCGGACGAGGACGCCCCACTGGCGCGCATCCACGGCGACCTGTGGGCGGGCAACCTGCTGTTCGGGTCGGAGGGCCCGCGGTTCATTGACCCGGCGGCGCACGGCGGGCACCCGCTGACCGACATCGCGATGCTCGAGCTGTTCGGCGCCCCGTACTTCAACGCGATCGTGGACGGGTATGTGGATGCCGGCGGCGAGCTGGGCCGCGACTGGCAGCGGCGCATCGCGGTGCACCAGCTGCACCCGCTGGCCGTGCACGCGTGGACGCACGGACCGTCCTACGGCTCCGCGCTCGTGCGCGCGGCGGAGGAGACCCTGCGCGTGGTAGACAGTAGGCAATAAAGGAGGAGATTCAGATGGGGAATGCAGAAAATTCGCTAGACAGGCTCGAGGAACTCGGGCTCCTGGAGCAGAGGGGCAAACCCTTCGAAGTGACCTGGGAACCCATCCAACTCGACTTCACTCTGGAGGATTGGCTCGAGGAGGAGCGCGGTGAGGACTGCCTGGTACGAGTGATGGCGGAGCTCCGCGACCTGCTCTAGCGCCACCAGGTGTCGTTCGGGCCCGGCGGCAGGTGGCGCTTGTGCTGGCCGATGCGCCACAGGTGCTCGAGGTGCTCGGCGGCCTCTTGCGGGATCTGCTTGCCCTCCAGGTAGTCGTCGATGTGGGCGTAGGTGATGCCGAGCGCGTCTTCGTCGGGAAGCGCGGGGCGGTCTTCCTCCAGGTCCGCGGTGGGGACCTTCTCCCACAGGCGGGGATCCGCGTCCAGGTGGCCCAGCAGCGCCGCGCCCTGGCGCTTGTTCAGCCCGGCCAGCGGAACGAGGTCCGCGGCGCCGTCGCCGTGTTTGGTGAAGAACCCGGTGACGTTCTCCGCCGCGTGGTCCGTGCCCACCACCAGCAGGCCGCGCTCGCCGGCGATGGCGTACTGGGCGATCATGCGCATGCGCGCCTTGACGTTGCCCTTATTGAAGTCGCCGAGACTGCCCGTTTCTAGCGCCTCCGCCACAGCACCCGCCATGGCGGTGGTGGCTGGCTCAATGTCCACCGTGACCGTCTCGTCGGGCTGGATGAACTGCAGGGCCAGCTGCGCGTCGTCCTCGTCGGCCTGCACGCCGTGGGGCAGCCGCACCGCCACGAACTTCGCGTCGTTGCCGTCCGCGCGGCGCTGCTCCACCGCCAGCTGCGCCAGGCGCCCGGCGAGCGTGGAGTCCTGCCCGCCGGAGATGCCCAGCACGTATCCCTTCGCGCCGGTGGCGTCCAGGTAGTCCACCAGGAACTGCACGCGCCGGGTGATTTCGGTGTCCGGGTCGATGGTCGGTGCCACGCCGAGGGCGGCGATGATGTCTGACTGCATGGCGCTCATGGTAGGAGGTTTTGATTCAGCGCGTCCGATGTGTAACATTTACCCCCGTGTTGCGACCCGGCAGCCCGCCGTTGGTCGCTAATTGCAGGTAATCCGAGCAGAAAGGAGCGCCCGATGAAGGTCCGCAAGTCGCTTCGGTCGCTGAAGAACAAGCCGGGCGCCCAGGTTGTGCGTCGCCACGGCAAGGTTTACGTGATCAACAAGAAGGATCCCCGTTTCAAGGCTCGCCAGGGCTAAGCGCGAATCCTGCCCCGTCACCGTTTGGTGGCGGGGCTTTTTGCTGTAATTTTCCGCCAAATTACACCCGTGGGAGCAGATGGCCGTCCATGTTTTAACTACATGTAGGTGATTTGCTGGCCCTATCCTGGGAATACCACCCGTGTAACTACTACATGTAGTAGCAGTTGCCGAAGTTTCCCCCAAGGTATAGTGTCTCTTGGTGTTGCCCCGGGGGATCCGGGGAAGCGAGAAAACCCCGTCGATTCCCTGTCGAATCCCAGTCGAAGACCCGCACAGAAAGAGCCTGAAGAACTATGTCGATCACCGTTTACAGCAAGCCGGCCTGCATGCAGTGCAAGGCAACCGAGAAGGCCCTGACCAAGGCCGGCCTTGAGTTCACCACGGTCGACATCTCCATGGACGAGGAGGCCCGCGACTACGTCATGGCCCTCGGCTACGTGCAGGCGCCGGTCGTGGAGGCGAACGGCGAGCACTGGTCCGGCTTCCGCCCGGACCGCATCAAGGGCCTCGCAGCGGCTGCCTAACTCGGCGGTCCACCCCGCCGCAGCGCGGGGATAGGGCGGGCGGCGCCGAACAACTAAAACTCAACACGAAGAAAGGCGGCGTCCATGCTGGTGGTCTACTTCTCTTCCGCGACGGAAAACACGAAGCGGTTTGTGGAGAAGCTTGGCCTCCCGTCCCAGCGCATCCCGTTGCGCAGGAGCGACCCGGAACTCACCGTCGACGAGCCGTACGTGCTCATCTGCCCCACATACGGCGGCGGGGCGAGCGTGAGCGGCGGCAACTCGCGGCCGGTGCCGGGGCAAGTGATCCGCTTCCTCAACAACGAAGGCAACCGGAGCCTGATCCGGGGTGTCATCGCCGCAGGCAATTCCAACTTCGGGGCAGATTACTGCCTTGCCGGGAAGGTTATCGCCGACAAGTGTAAGGTCCCGTACTTGTACCGGTTCGAGCTCATGGGCTTGGCCGAGGACGTTGCGCACGTGCGCCGCCAACTGATCCAGAACGCTGGAAGGTTGGGGCTGCGTGGGGGACCGGAGGTCGTCGATAGGCAAGATGCTCCGGACGAATCCGAGCGCTTGGCAAAACTGCGTGAAAAATACGCCGGTAAATACTCAAGAACACGATGAAGGACGCGATGTGACTACCCAGACTGTCGGTAAGAATGTCCCGGAGCCGGTCAATACAAGCGACCAGCTGGATTACCACGCGCTCAACGCGCTTTTGAACCTCTACGACGAAAACGGCCAGATCCAGTTTGACAAGGACCGCGAGGCCGCCAACCAGTTCTTCCTCCAGCACGTCAACCAGAACACCGTCTACTTCCACGACCTGGAAGAAAAGATCGACTACCTGGTCACCAACAAGTACTACGAGCCTGACACCATTGAGAAGTACGACTGGACCTTTATTAAGGACACGTTCAAGCGCGCGTACTCCTACAAGTTCCGCTTCAAGTCCTTCCTCGGCGCGTACAAGTACTACACCTCCTACACGCTGAAAACCTTCGACGGACGCCGCTACCTCGAGCGCTTCGAAGACCGCGTGGCCATGACGGCGCTCTTCCTCGCCGACGGCAACGAGGAGCTCGCATTCGCGCTCGTGGACGAAATCATGACCGGCCGCTTCCAGCCAGCCACCCCGACGTTCTTGAACGCCGGAAAGGCGCAGCGCGGCGAGCTGGTGTCCTGCTTCCTGCTGCGCATCGAGGACAACATGGAGTCCATCGGCCGCGCCATCAACTCCTCGCTGCAGCTGTCCAAGCGCGGCGGCGGCGTCGCGCTGCTGCTGAGCAACATCCGCGAGTCCGGCGCGCCGATCAAGCACATCGAGAATCAGTCCTCCGGCGTCATCCCCGTGATGAAGCTTTTGGAAGACTCCTTCTCCTACGCCAACCAGCTCGGCGCGCGCCAGGGCGCCGGCGCGGTGTACCTCAACGCACACCACCCGGACATCATGCGCTTCTTGGACACCAAGCGCGAGAACGCGGACGAGAAGATCCGCATCAAGACCCTCTCGCTCGGCATCGTCATCCCGGACATCACCTTCGAGCTGGCCAAGCGCAACGACGACATGTACCTGTTCTCCCCGTACGACGTCGAGCGCGTCTACGGCGTGCCGTTCGCGGACATCTCCGTGACCGAGAAGTACGAGGAGATGGTGGAGGACCCGCGCATCCGCAAGTCCAAGATCTCCGCGCGCGCGTTCTTCCAGACCATCGCCGAGATCCAGTTCGAGTCCGGCTACCCGTACATCATGTTCGAGGACACGGCCAACCGCGCGAACCCGGTGAAAACCGGCCGCATCAACATGTCCAACCTGTGCTCGGAGATCCTCCAGGTCAACTCGCCGTCCGTGCTCAACGACGACCTGACCTACGCCGAGACCGGCCACGACATTTCCTGCAACCTCGGCTCGCTGAACATCGCGATGGCCATGGACTCCGACAACTTCGCCCGCACCGTCGAGTCCGCCATCCGCGCGCTGACCGCCGTGGCGGACAAGACCTCCATCGACTCCGTGCCGCCGGTGCGCGACGGCAACGACGCCTCCCACGCCATCGGCCTGGGGCAGATGAACCTGCACGGCTACCTCGGCCGCGAGCACATCGAGTACGGCTCCGAGGAAGGCCTGGACTTCACCAACGCCTACTTCGCCGCCGTGATGTACCAGTGCCTGCGCGCCTCCCACAAGATCGCAGTGGAGAAGGGCACCGCGTTCGCGGACTTTGCCAAGTCCGAGTACGCCACCGGCGAATTCTTCGACCGCTACGACCCGGCGGACTTCCAGCCGAAGACCGATAAGGTCAAGGAGCTGTTCGCCAACTCCGACATTGCCGTACCGACGGCGGAGGAGTGGGCGCAGCTGAAGGAGGACGTCGCCCGCGACGGCATCTACAACCGCTACCTGCAGGCGGTGCCGCCGACCGGCTCGATCTCCTACATCAACAACTCCACGTCCTCGATCCACCCGATCGCCTCCAAGATTGAGATCCGTAAGGAAGGCAAGATCGGCCGCGTCTACTACCCGGCGCCGCACATGGACAACGAGAACATCGACTACTTCAAGGACGCCTACGAGATCGGCTACGAGAAGATCATCGACACCTACGCGGTGGCCACGAAGTACGTCGACCAGGGCCTGTCGTTGACCCTGTTCTTCAAGGACACGGTGACCACCCGCGACATCAACCGCGCGCAGATCTACGCGTGGAAGAAGGGTGTCAAGACCCTGTACTACATCCGCCTGCGGCAGATGGCGCTGGAAGGCACCGAGATCGAGGGCTGCGTCTCCTGCATGCTGTAGGTGAGCGTGCTTCTCGACGAAAACCGCTGACGTGCTAGTTCCGTTTTTGGGCAACTAGCACGTCAGCGGTTTTCGTTTGCAAGGCGCGGGGAGAGTTACATCTCCATGAAATCGTTGACGCCGCGGAGGAGACGTCGAGAAGCATCTTCTGCTGCATCCGCGTCGCCGGAGGAAATGGCCTGGGCGAGATCCACGTGGATCTGCATGGTGTCCACGTGCGGGTCGTCCGGCATGATGCCGTAGAGCGCGCGGCCGGACATGATGTCCATGATCGGCGGGGTCAGCGCCACGAACATCTCGTTGCCGGACGCCTCGAGCATCAGGCCGTGGAACTCCAGGTCCGCTTCCTGGAACGCCTCGGAGTTGCCGGCGTCTTGTCCTGCCAGCTCCACAATCTGGTCCGCCAGCTGGCACAGCCGGCGCGCCTGCTCGCGGGACGTGTTGGTGGCGGCTAGGCGGGCGGCGGCTGGCTCGATGGCGTCGCGAAGCTCCCGCAGCGACGCCAACTGCGCCGGACGTTGCTCCTCGCTGCGCAGCCGCCAGGAAATGATGGAGTGGTCGAAGACGTTCCACTCGCTTTGCGGCAGCACTTTCAAACCCACGCGGCGCGAGGAGGAGACCAACCCCAGTTGCTCCAGTGCGCGCATCGCCTCACGTGCCACGGTGCGGGAGATGCCGAAGCGCTCCGACAAGTCGTGGAGCGTGAACGTGTGCCCCTCCGGCTGCCGGCCCGAGACGATGTCTTCGCCGAGCGTGTCCAGAATCGAGGAAAGCAGGGGTTGAGAGGACCGATGACCGCTTGTAGTCACGGCGCGACCTCCTTTAAAAGATGATGTATTGCAGCAATCTGCGAGTAGTTTATGTCATGCGGACAGAGCATTAATGCATTGCGTGCGGGCGGTTCACGCACGGGGCGCAGGACGACTCCCGCAGTGTTTGACACCGAAGTAGGATGGTCGCCATGACTGACGATTACGCGCGTTACCTCGAGTCCCACGAAAAGCCCGTGAAGGCTATTAACTGGAATAGCGTCCCGGACGACAAGGACCTTGAAGTGTGGGATCGCCTGACCGGCAACTTCTGGCTTCCGGAGAAGATCCCGGTGTCCAACGACATCCCGAGCTGGAACACCCTCAACGACGAGGAAAAGCAGGCGACCATGCGCGTGTTCACCGGCCTGACGCTGCTGGACACCATCCAGGGCACCGTCGGCGCGGTGTCGCTGCTGCCGGATGCGAACTCGCTGCACGAGGAGGCGGTGCTGACCAACATCGCGTTCATGGAGTCGGTGCACGCGAAGTCCTACTCCAACATCTTCATGACTCTTGCGGACACGCCCGCGATTAACGACGCGTTCCGCTGGTCCGAGGAGAACGAGTACCTGCAGCGCAAGGCGAAGATCATCCTGAGCTACTACGAGGGCGACGATCCGCTCAAGCGCAAGATCGCCTCCGTGATGCTGGAGTCCTTCCTGTTCTACTCGGGCTTTTATCTGCCGCTGAACTGGTCGGTGCACTCCAAGCTGACCAACACCGCGGACATCATCCGCCTGATCATCCGCGACGAGGCGGTGCACGGCTACTACATCGGCTACAAGTACCAGGTGGCGCTGCGAAACGAGTCCGAGGAGCGCAAGGAGGAGCTGAAGGACTACGCCTTCGAGCTGCTCTACGACCTCTACGAGAACGAGAACCAGTACACCGAGGACATCTACGACGCGCTCGGCTGGACCGAGGACGTGAAACGCTTCCTGCGCTACAACGCCAACAAGGCGCTGAACAACCTCGGCTACGAGGGCCTGTTCCCGGTGGATGAGACGAAGGTGTCGCCGGCGATCCTGGCGTCGCTGTCGCCGAACGCGGACGAGAACCACGACTTCTTCTCCGGCTCCGGCTCCTCCTACGTCATCGGCCGCGCGGAGGACACCCAGGACGACGACTGGGACTTCTAAGCACAAGCTTTACGACGCACCTTCGGTGGTCCCCGGTTCGCGCTTGCGAGCCGGGGATTTTTCTTGCCTCCCGTCTAGGTCCCTTGCGCCTCACCAGTAACAGCCCGGACTGGCCGTCGCCGGCGCTGACCCCGCACGGGGGCAGCATTGCGGGAGGCTGGAAAATCAATGTGCAGAACGTTATGCTGATCCGGTATCACTCGTGGCATCTGTGCCCATTCTGGCGTGAGCTGGACGGGGTGTAGGTGCCGTAGTCAGGAGGATCAGATGACCGCTGTGGCACCGCGGCTGGATAATTACGTCCCGCCGACACGCCCCGAGCCGACGGGCAACGCTCGTAAGGGCTCGAAGATTTACAAGCAACTCACCACGACTGACCACAAAGAACTGGGCATCATGTACATCATCATGTCCTTCGTCTGGTTCTTCGTGGCCGGCCTGATGGCACTGCTTATCCGCACCGAGCTGTTCAGCCCGGGCCTGCAGTTCCTGTCCAACGAGCAGTTCAACCAGCTGTTCACCATGCACGGCACCGTGATGCTGCTGGCGTTCGGTACCCCGATCGTCTGGGGCTTCGCCAACTACGTGCTGCCGCTGCAGATCGGCGCGCCGGACGTGGCCTTCCCGCGTCTGAACGCGTTCGGCTTCTGGGTGACCACCGTCGGCGTTGTCGCCATGCTCCTCGGTTTCGTCACCCCGGGTGGCGCGGCCGACTTCGGTTGGACCATGTATATGCCGCTGGCTGACGCTGTGCACACCCCGTCCGTCTCCGCCAACCTCTGGGTTGTCGGCGTGGGCGCCACCGGTGTGGGCACCATCGCCTCCGCGGTGAACATGCTCACCACCGTGCTGACGATGCGTGCGCCGGGCATGACCATGTTCCGTCTGCCGGCGTTCACCTGGACCATCTTCGTCACCTCCATCATCGCCCTGATGATCTTCCCGCTGCTGACCGCTGCGGCGATGGGTGTGCTCTACGACCGTCTGCTGGGCGGCCACATCTACGACACCGCCAACGGCGGCACGATCCTGTGGCAGCACCTGTTCTGGTTCTTCGGCCACCCCGAGGTGTACGTCCTGGCGCTGCCGTTCTTCGGCGTGATCTCTGAGATCGTCCCGGTGTTCTCCCGCAAGCCGGTCTTCGGCTACATCGGCCTGATCTTCGCAACGCTGGCAATTGCCGGCCTGTCCATGGCTGTGTGGGCGCACCACATGTTCGCCACCGGCGCGATCCTGCTGCCGTTCTTCTCCTTCATGACCTTCCTCATCTCGGTCCCGACCGGTGTGAAGTTCTTCAACTGGCTGGGCACGATGTGGAACGGCCACCTCACGTTCGAGACCCCGATGCTGTGGGCCGTGGGCTTCCTGTTCACCTTCCTCTTCGGCGGCCTGACCGGCATCATGCTGGCGTCCCCGCCGCTGGACTTCCACCTGCACGACTCCTACTTCGTGGTTGCGCACTTCCACTACACCCTGTTCGGCACCGTGGTGTTCGCCTCCACCGCTGGCGTGTACTTCTGGTTCCCGAAGATGACCGGCCGCATGCTGGACGAGAAGCTGGGCAAGATCCACTTCTGGTTCACCGTTGTCGGCTTCAACATGACCTTCCTGGTCCAGCACTGGCTGGGCAACATGGGCATGCCGCGCCGCTACGCTGACTACCTGGACACCGACGGCTTCACGCTGCTGAACCAGGTCTCCACGGTTGGCGCGTTCATCCTGGGCATCGGCTTCCTGCCGTTCATCTGGAACGTGTTCAAGTCCTGGCGCTACGGCGAGATCGTCACCGTCGACGATCCGTGGGGCTACGGCAACTCCCTGGAGTGGGCAACCTCCTGCCCGCCGCCGCGCCACAACTTCACCGCCCTGCCGCGTATCCGCTCCGAGCGCCCGGCGTTCGAGCTGCACTACCCGCACATGGTGGAGACCCTGCGCCGCGAGGCGCACACCGGCCACCGCGACTCCAAGTAGTCGCCGGACACCGGCCTCCTGAACGAACCCCCGCTTCGGCGGGGGTTTTCGTCGTTTCAGGCCCAACGCAATGAGGAGTACCCTGACCCCGGTGACTGAGCAGATGATCGCCGCCGCCCACCAACTCCTTACGGAGCGCGTCTCGGGCGACTACAAAGCCCGCAGCGAGGACCCGGACGACCCGCAGACGGTGCAGGCGATGCAGATGGCCATCAACCTGCCCAAACAGGACCCGCCCAGCCGAAACCAGGTGCTTGCAGACGCCGCCCGTGCCGCCGTGGCCGTGTGCCTCGACCCGCGTGCCGGAGAGGACGGGTTTTGGCGCGAGGCCTTAGACGCCTGGTACTCCCACCGCATCCGCAAAGTGGCCCGCCGCGCCCGCAACAAGGCCTGGGACGACGTGCAGGCGCTGCCCGGCGTCACCGTCGGCAACGTGCGCGCCTTCGTCCCCTCGGCGGTTGCAGACGTACCGCACGCGATTGCGAAGCTGCAGATCAAGGGCACGGACATCGAGCCGGGGGAGGTGCTCCCGCGCGACCCGCACGTGCCGCTGATCGCGCTCGACGCGTCGCTGCACATGTCCGCGGGCAAGGCAGCGGCCCAGGCCGGCCACGCCTCGATGCTGCTCGCGGCCGCGCGCGACACCGCCTGGGCGCAGCAGTGGGCCGAGGCGGGCTTCCCGCTGGACGTGCGCGAGCTGCCCCGCGAGGAGTTCGCGGAGCTCGCCGCGCGCCCCGAGGCGGTGGCGGTGCGCGACGCCGGGTTCACGGAGGTCGCGCCCGGCTCCACCACAGCGCTCGCTATTGCTTAGCGACGAGCCTCCGCAACGCCCCGCGCACGACTTCCGCGTCTGTGGTGTCCCAGAACGCCGGGAGGCTGCGGCGGATGAACGAGCCGTAGCGTTTGGTCACCAACCGGTTGTCTAGCACGGCGACGACCCCGCGGTCGTCGACAGACCGCAAAAGTCTGCCCGCCCCCTGCGCCATGAGCAGGGAGGCGTGCGTGGCGGAGACCTCCATGAACCCGGAGCGGCCCGCCGCGTCGGCTGCGTTGGAGCGGGCCTGCAGGAGGGGATCGTCGGGGCGGGGGAAGGGGATGCGGTCGATGATCACCAGCGAGCAGGCGCTGCCCGGCACGTCCACGCCCTGCCAGAGGGTGAGCGTGCCGAACAGGCAGGAGTTCTCGTTTTTGGCGAAGGTGTCCACCAGCGTACCGGTGGAGTCCTCGCCTTGGAGCAGGATGTCGAAGGGCAGGCGCGCCCGCATGGCCTCTGCGGCCTGCTCCGCGGCGCGGCGGGAGGAGAATAAACCGAGGGTGCGCCCGCCGGCGGCGGTGATCAGTTCCGCGATCTCGTCTAATGTCTCCGCGGACAGCCCGTCGCGGCCCGGGGTGGGCAGGTGGCGGGCGGTGTAGAGGATGCCGGATTTGCGCGGGTCGAACGGCGTGCCGGCGTCCAGCGAGTCCCAGGTGCCCTGCGGCAGGCCCCAGGCGGCCGCCATGGCGTTGAAGTTGCCGCCCACGGTCAACGTGGCAGAAGTGAGCACGACCGTCTTCTCACCGAAGAGCCGCTCGTGCAACAGGCCCGCCACCGACAGGGGAGCGACCGAAACGGAGTCGCCGTAGCGCTCAGAGCGGGTCAGCCACACCACGTCCGAGTGCTTCGCGGGGTCCGGCTCGTCGAAGACCTCGAGGATGCGCACCACCGCGTCGTGCAGGTCCTCTAAGTGGTTGCGCAGGTTCGCGCGTTCGGCGAACTTCTCCGGGTCGTTTTCGGACTCGCCGGGTGGGGCATCAGAGATGGCGGTGCGGGTCTTCCACAGGGCGTCGCGAAGCGCGGCGAAGGCGCCGCGGGCCGGCTCGGAGATGACCTCCCAGCGCCCCGGGGCCTCCAGGTCGATGGCGGCGGTGAAGTCGTCGATGACGCCTTCGAGCGTGTCGCGCTCCGCGCCCAGCTTGCCGGCGCGGCGGGCCGCCATCGCCAGGGCGCGCGCGGAGATCTCGTTGGTGGCCACGGAGGTGATGCGGCCGTCGAGCTCGTGAGCCTCGTCGATGATCACGGCGTCGTGCTCGGGCAGCACGGCCACGTCCGCGAGTGCGTCGATAGCCAAAAGTGCGTGGTTGGTCACCACGATGTCCACGTCCTTGGTGCGCTCGCGCGCGAGCTCCGCGAAGCACTCCTCGCCGTGCGGGCAGCGGGTCGCGCCGAGGCACTCGTTGGAGGTCACGGACACCTGCCGCCAGGCCATGTCCGGCACGCCGGGGACCAGGTCGTCGCGGTCGCCGGTTTCGGTGTCCTGCGCCCACTCGGCCACGCGCTTGACGTGCTTGCCCAGCCAGGACAGGTCCTCTTCCTCGATGAGGGATTCCGCGGGTGCGCTATCAAGCATTAATTTGTGCTTGCACAGGTAGTTGTTGCGGCCCTTTTGGATGGCAAAGGTGGGGCGCTCGGGCAGCAGCGGCTCGAGCGCGTCCGCCAGACGGGGCAGATCCCTATCGACGAGCTGCCGCTGCAACGCGATCGTCGCCGTCGACACCACCACCGTGGTCCCGTGCGCCTGGGCGTGCCGGATGGCGGGGACGAGGTAGGCCAGGGACTTGCCGGTGCCCGTGCCCGCCTGCACCGCCAGGTGGCGCTCGGTGTCGAGAGCCTTAGTCACCGCCTCGGCCAACTTGACCTGGCCGGGGCGGCGCGACCCGCCGAGGGACTCGACCGCGGCGGCGAGCAGGTCGGTGGTGGACTGGGTGAGTGGTTCGTCTGCAGCCACGGCCTACTCGGTGGGCTCCGGGAAGCCGACGAACTTCGTCGGGATGGCCACCTCGCCGCGCGACAGCGCCAGGCCCTCCCACGGCAGCGTCTTGCGGGCGGCCGCGTGCAGCTCGCGGATCTCCTCAATGCCCGGCTGGCCTTCCACGATTTCGCCGTCGCGGATCAGCGGCACCGTCATCTCGCGGTACTCCAGGTTCGTTTTGCGCGGCACGTCCACACCGAGCGGGTGGATCACCTCGCCGACCGCCACGCCGGAGGAGCGGTAGGCGCGAAGCGCGGACTTGCCGCCGCCGTAGGTGACCTTGCCGGAGGAGCGCTTGGCCACCGGGTGGCCGTCCACCTCCACCAGCTTGTACACCAGGCCCGCGGTGGGGGCGCCGGAGCCGGTGACCACGGAGGTGCCCACACCGAAGCCGTCCACTGGGTCGCCGCGCAGGCCGGCGATGGCGAACTCGTCCAGGTCAGACGAGACGATGATGCGGGTGTTAAACGCCCCGGCCTCGTCCAGCTGCTTGCGCACACGCCTAGAGACGATGCCCAGGTCGCCGGAGTCGATGCGCACCGCACCCAGCTCGGTGCCGGCAACCTCGAGCGCGTTTTCCACGCCCTTGGTGATGTCGTAGGTGTCCACCAACAGCGTGGTGTCCACGCCGAGGGAGTCGATCTGGCCCTTGAACGCGGCCTTCTCGTCCGGGTTGCCGTCCTCGTCCACGTGCAGCAGCGTCCAGGAGTGGGCGGAGGTGCCGGAGGCGGGGATGCCGTAGCGCAGGGAGGCCTCCATGTTGGAGGTGGCGTTGAAGCCGGCGATGTAGGTCGCGCGCGCGGCGGAGACGGCGGCCTGCTCGTTGGTGCGGCGCGAACCCATCTCGATAATCGGGCGCCCGTCCGCGGCAGAGACCATGCGCGACGCCGCCGATGCGACAGCGGAATCGGCGTTGAGGATGGACAAAAGGACCGTCTCCAGGATCACGCACTCCGCGAACGTGCCGCGCACCGTCATGATCGGCGAGTACGGGAAGTACAGCTCGCCTTCGCGGTAGCCGTCGATGTGCCCGGAGAACTTGTAGTTTTCCAGGTACTCGCGCGCCTCGGGGGAGAGGAAGTCGGCGGAGTCCAGCTGGTCTTGGGTGAAGCGGAACTTGGTGATCGCGTCGAGCACCCGCTCGGTGCCGGCGACTACGCCGTAGCGGCGCTCGTTGGGCATGCGGCGGCCGAAGACCTCGAAGATGCAGTCGCGCTGCGCGGTGCCGTCCTTGATGGCGGCGTCGAGCATGGTCAGCTCGTACATGTCCGTGAAAAACGCGGTGGAGCCGCGCGTGCCGGTGGAGTGGGTGGGAGTGTCGTTCATGGTGAGACAGCGTACCCTGCTGGTACGAGAAGGTAAGGTGGTGCACATGTTTTCCTCAGCCGATTTTCCTGCGGCCAGCCGCGCGGAGCGCATGGGTTCGCCGCTGGCAACCCCGGAGTTGGACGAGGCCATCGACGTGGACGTGGCCACGAGCGAGAACCTGCCCTGGCTGTGCATCGTGTGGGACGACCCGGTCAACCTGATGAGCTATGTCACCTACGTGTTCCAGACCGTGCTGGGCTACGACCGCAAGCGCGCCCAAGAGCTGATGATGCAGGTCCACACCGAGGGCAAGGCCGTGGTCTCCTCGGGCGAGAAGGACAAGGTGGAAACCGACGTGAAGAAGCTGCATACCGCGGGGCTTTGGGCCACAATGCAGCAGGCAGGGTAGGGGAGAATCGATGCAGCCGTGGCGTAAGAAGAAGGGCCTGATGCGCTCGACGTCGAAGTACACCACCGTCTTCGACCCGATGGAGCGCGAGGTCATCGGCGACCTCACCGCCACCGTGTCCGAGGCGCTGATCGCGCGGGCCCAGTCCGCGCCGAAGGATGAGTTCGCGGAGATGCTCGGCGTCGCCACCGGCCACACCGAGGCGCCCGAGGACCCGCGCCTGGCGCGCCTTCTGCCCGATTTCGAGCGCGAGGGCGACGAGGAGTTCGACGGCGACAACGGCCTGCTTCGCAGCCTGCATGAAAACGACATCATCAAGGCCAAGCTGATCAACTTGCAGGTGGTCAACGCCGCGCTCGGCCCCACCGGCGGCGTCGAGGTGACCATCGAGGAGGACGAGGCCCACCAGTTCATCGCCGCGCTCAACGACATGCGCCTCTACGCCTCCGCGGACGACTCCGGCAGCGAGGCCGCGCGCGAGGACCGCCAGCGCCTCATCGACTGGCTCGCGTTCTGCCAGGACTCTCTCCTCGAAGCCCTCATGGGCTAGGGGTTTCGCGCGCAGCTTTACGACGCCCTCCGGTAGACCACCGCGGCAGACCCCTCCACAAACTCCGGGGATTCGGCCTGCCCACCACAAACCCCTATCAAGGGACCCAGAGGATGGCCCAAAACAGGGCATACTCTGGGTCCCTTACTAGGGGTCTGGCGGAAATAGAGTCGGGTGCCGCCGCCCAACCACCGCCCAGCCACCACCGGGCCCGGATCCGGCGAACCCGCTAGACTCCAACCACGATGAGCGAATACAACCACCACACCCCCGAGGGCTGGGGCTACGGCCAGACCGGGCAGCCGGGCTACGGCAAGCCGTTCCAGCGACCGTTCTCGCACCCGGAGCGGCAGCAGCCGGCGTTTAGCGAGCCCGCCCAGCCGTACAACCCGTACGCGACCCCGCAGCAGCAGGGCCAGTACGGCCAGCCCCAATACAGCCAACCCCGCGGAACCAGACGGGTGTCGAAACGAAAGGCGCAGCGCCAAACGGGCCTGAAGCTCGCCGGCGGATTCCTCGCCACGATCTGGATTGTGTTCATCCTGGAGCTGGTGTTCCCGTGGCTGCAGGCGTTTGGCATCCACCCGCTGGACGTGTCCTCCCTGCCGTTCATCTTCACCTCGCCGCTGCTGCACGCGAACTTCGAGCACATCATCTCCAACTCGATCCCCGGCGCAATCTTTGCGTTCTTGGTGGGCTACTCCGGCAAGCGGGTGTTCTGGGAGGTCACCACGTTTGTGGTGATTATCGGCGGCCTTGGCACCTGGCTGTTCGGCGGCGTGGGCACGAACCACATCGGCGCCTCCGGTCTGGTGTACGGCTGGCTGGCGTATCTGATCGTCCGCGGCTTTTTCAACCGCTCCATCGGCCAGATCATCACCGGCGTTGTCCTGGGCTTTTTCTACTCCGGCCTCATCTTCGGCTTGCTACCCGGCACTGAGGGGGTGAGCTGGCAGGCGCACCTGTTCGGCGCAATCGGCGGGATTGTCGCCAGCATGGTGATCACCTCCGACGACCCGCCGAAGTTGGCCGCGAAGAAGCAGGCCAAAGCGCTTGAGAAGCAGGCGCGCAGGCAGGGATAGGATGACCGGCGTGGAAACTTTCGCCGGCAGCCAAAACCCCAACTCCAACAACAACTCCGCCCCCATCGGGCTGTTTGATTCCGGCGTCGGCGGCCTCACGGTAGCGCGCGCGGTGATGGACCAGCTGCCGGGCGAATCCCTGATCTACATCGGCGACACCGCCCACGGCCCCTACGGCCCGCAGCCGATCGCGGACGTGCGCGCGCATTCGCAGCGCATTGCCGACGAGCTCGTGGAACGCGGCTGCAAAATGCTGGTGATCGCCTGCAACACCGCCACTGCTGCTTTCCTCCACGATGCCCGCGAGCGCTACGACATCCCCGTCATCGAGGTCATCCAGCCAGCCGTGCGTCGCGCGATGGCCACCACCCGCAACAACAAAATCGGCGTCATCGGCACCGAGGGCACGGTGAAATCCGGCGCGTACCAGGACTTCTTCGCGGTCAACCCGAACCTTCAGGTCACCGCCCAAGCCTGCCCGGAGTTCGTGCCGTTTGTGGAGCAAGGAAAAACCTCCGGCAGGGAAGTCCTCGACGTCGCACGCGGCTACGTCGCACCGCTGCGCGAGGCCGACGTGGACACCCTCGTGCTCGGCTGCACGCACTACCCGCTGCTCTCCGGCGTGATCCAGCTGGCCATCGGCGATGAGGTCGCGCTCGTCTCCTCCGCCGAGGAGACCTCAAAGGATGTGCTTCGTGTCCTCACCGAGCGCAATATGCTTAACGACGGCACGTCCGCCCCCACCCACATCTTCGAATCCACCGGCGACCCCGACACCTTCGACGCGCTCGCCCGCCGCTTCCTGGCGCCTCCGGTGCACGCTGTCGGCCGTGATTTAAGGATTCACTAGGAAAATGTGCCCCATTCATGGCAGAGTGTGTCCATGCAGTTGACCATCCTCGGGTGCTCTGGGAGCCTGGCCGCGCCCGGTAACCCAGCTTCCTCCTACGTCATCTCCGTGCCTGGTGAAACGGATGTGGTGATGGACTTCGGTCCGGGAGCGCTCGCCGCCATGCAGGAGCGGTTCGACCCGTCTGCGGCGCACGTCATCTTCAGCCATCTTCACGCCGACCACTGCTCGGACTTCCCGTCGCTGCTTGTGTGGCGCCGTTACCACCCCTCGGCCCCGGCGCAGCAGCGCCACCGGCTGATCGGCCCCTCGTACGCGCCGGAGCACTTGGGGCGGATGAGCGCGGACGCGCCGGGGGAGCAGGACGACTTTACGGACACCTTCGAGTTCACCACCTGGCGCGCCGGGCAGCCGGAGCAACTCAGCGGTCTGACCATCACGCCGTTCGACGTGATCCACCCGGCACAAGAGTCGCATGCGCTGCGCATCGAGGACGCCGCCGGCAAGGTCATCACGTTCTCCGGCGACTCCGGGTACACGCCAACGCTCATCGACGCCGCACGCAACGCCGACTACTTCCTCTGCGAAGCCGCCTGGGGCGCAACCTCCGAAGGCAAGGCGGAGGGCATGCACCTGTCCGGCGTCGAGGCCGGCCGCATCGCCCGCGAAGCAGGGGTGAAGACCCTGGTGCTGGTGCACATCCAGCCGTGGACGGACCCAGAGGACGTCCTCGCAGCTGCCCGCACCGAGTTCGATGGGGAAATCATCCTGGGCAAAGCCGGCGCCACCTTCGAGCCTTAAGCGCCTGCGTTACGCGCAATGGCAGTGAGGGCAACTTAATGTGTTAACTTAACCAGCACAATGACCGGTTCCGCTCGTCTACTTCAGGTAGTCAGTCCAGGGCCGGTTTTCAAATTTTAGGGGTCCACACAGGGCGCCTTTCGAACGTGATCAATCAAACGCCTTGGGTGTAGAAGTCCGACGAATCGACATTGCCGAACTGCGTTACCCTTGGACGCATGACTGATTTTTCGCGCCTGGACGGCCGCGCCTTCGACCAACTGCGCCCTGTGCGCATCACCCGCGGCTTCACTTCCAACCCGGCGGGCAGTGTGCTCGTGGAGTTCGGCAACACCCGCGTCATGTGCACGGCCTCCGTGGAGGAGGGCGTGCCGCGCTTTAAGAAGGATTCCGGCGAGGGCTGGCTCACCGCCGAGTACGCCATGCTCCCGTCCGCAACCCACGAGCGCATGCCGCGCGAGTCCATGAAGGGCAAGGTCAAGGGCCGCACCCACGAGATCTCGCGTCTGGTGGGCCGCTCGCTGCGTGCCGCGGTGGATCTGAGCCAGCTCGGCGAGAACACCATCCAGCTCGACTGCGACGTGCTCCAGGCCGACGGCGGCACGCGCACTGCCTCCATCACCGGCGCGTACGTCGCGCTCGCGGATGCCATCGCGGTGCTCAAGGAGCGCGGCGTTGTCCCGGGCGAGCCGCTGCTCAAGCCGATTGCCGCCGTTTCCGCCGGCATCATCGACGGCCACGTGTGCCTGGACCTGCCCTACGAGGAGGACTCCCGCGCCGAGGTGGACCTCAACGTGGTGATGCAGGAGGGCGGCAACTTCGTGGAGATCCAGGGCACCGGCGAGCACGGCCTGTTCGGCCGCGAGCAGCTCGGCGAGATGCTGGATGTCGCGGCGAAGGGCTGCGAGGAACTCATCGCAGTGCAGAAGGCGGCGCTGGGATGGTAAGAGTTCTCGTCGCATCCAGGAACCAAGGCAAGGTCCGCGAGCTCGAGCAGGTGCTCCGCGAGCTCAACATTGAAGGGGTGGAGCTTGTCTCGCTTCACGACGCTCCGCCGTACCCCGACCCCGTCGAAGACGGCCTCACCTTCGTGGACAACGCCCTATCGAAGGCCCGCGCCGGAGCAAAAGCCACCGGCCTGCCCTGCGTTGCCGACGATTCCGGCCTGACCGTGGAAGCGCTCAACGGCATGCCCGGCATCCTGTCCGCCCGCTGGTCCGGCAACCACGGCGACGACCAGGCCAACAACGAACTGTTGCTCGCCCAGATGGCGGACATCAACGAGCGAGCCGCCGCGTTCGTGTCCTGCTGCGCCCTGGCCGCCCCGGATGGGCAGGAGTTCACCGCCGAGGGCCGCTGGGAGGGCGAACTGCTGCGCGAACCGCGCGGCGAGAACGGCTTCGGCTACGATCCACTCTTTCAACCCGCCGACGCCGACGGCCGCTCGTCCGCCGAACTTTCCGCCGATGAGAAGAATGCCCGCTCCCACCGCGGCAAGGCGCTTCGTGCGCTTGCCCCGCACATAGCGGCGCTGAAGTGACGCAATTCGTTACAGTGTGCTTATGAAGAAAACGATTGCACTTGTAGGAACTGTTCTCGCTTCCGGCGCGCTGCTGACCGGTTGCGGTCAGAAGGGTGATTTCGACGGCGAATGGACCGGCGACATCACCGCGACCCAGGAAGGCAAAGGCGGCGGCCACGCCACCATCACTATCGATGGCAAGGACTGCGACTGGCAGATGACCGAGACCGACGGTGAAACCAACGAGGCGAACTGCCTGCGCGACGACAAGGAGTTCAAGCTCGAGGATCCGCTGACCCACCAGGACCTGAAGTACGACGCCGAGCGCAGCGGCGACACCCTCACCCTGAGCCCGCAGAACGACCAGGCGGAAAAGGTCGGCGTGATGGTGCTGTCCAAGACCACCGAAAAGTAAACCGGCTCCGACATCACAAAACCCGGCAGGTTTTCCCTGCCGGGTTTTGTCTTGTGCTTAGGAGAGCTGGAACTTCTCCGTTACTTCCTTGCGGCGCTTGGCTTCCACGATAAACGACATGAACGGCACAACTCCGGACAGAGCGGTGGTAATCCAGGTGCCCGCGGACCAGCGGGCCTTGGAACCTAGATTCAACGACGCCATCAGAAAAGCCACAAACGCGAAGCCGTGCACGCGGGCGACCCAGGACAAGTAATCGACGTTCATCTCAAAGCCGTACTGCATGATCATGCGGGTAATAAGCAGGAGGAACAGCACACCAGTGATCCACGCGGTGACGGTGAAAAACTGCAGTGCCTGCTTCACGCGGCGCTGGCGCTCTGGGTGGATACGCGCGGGCTGAGTGGGCGGGGTCTGCGGGGTCGGCTGCGTCATGCTGATTCACCTTTTACCTTCTGTGTTCGTTTGACGGCGTGGTGCCACAAGCTCGTTGTATTCCTCCACGTCCAGCTCAGGGCGAGAGGGGAGGAAGTCCTCATCGATCGCCGTGGGTTCCTTCACTTCGCCGTACTTGGCAAGGTCGGCCTCGTAGAGGTCGTCCATGGTCAGGCCGGCGTTTTCGGCGTCGATCTTGTCGTTTTCCATGCGCATGCCTACGCGGTAGGCGTAGATGAAAAACGCTGCGAAGCACGGCCATTGCAGGGCGTAGCCCAGGTTCTGGAACGTTCCCGAGCCGGACTGGTAGCGCTCCCACTGCCAGTTCGCGAGCAGGAGACAGGTCACGGCTGCTGCGATTAGCAGCACGATATGCCACCAGCGCACACGAACGCGCTCGCGTTGGGGCACCGCCTCAGTGCTCTCAACTGCCTTGTTCTCTTCGCTCACAGCTGGTCAGTCTACCCGGCAACCTTAAAAGACCAAACGAAAGTTTGACTGCCCAGTTCAATCGCACTGTATTTATATGTCGCCGTAAAGGTTCAGGTTCCGGTTAACGATTGCAGCGCACCACTGTGTACTATTCACCAACGAAGCGCCCGTGGCGGAATTGGCAGACGCGCTGGATTTAGGTTCCAGTGCCTTATGGCGTGGGAGTTCAAGTCTCCCCGGGCGCACCAAGTTTTGCGGGGTGGCGGGGGCGATACCGAAAAACTTAGAGATTCTCGTGTTTTGAACAGCTCGACTTGTTTGCAAAAAGTTTCCCCAGCGTGTTGCAGGGGTACCCAAATTTCAACGCTTAGAGGGGGTTAAGCGGACGATTCACTAATGTACAGAAGTTTTCGACCTGCGTATAAGCCGTTGCCCCTCGCCTGTCTATGGGTTATGTTTTCCTGGAAAACCCCTGCCATTGGCATGTCCACTTGGCGGGGTGTTGGAAATGTGGCGGCAATGCGCTGCTCGACGAGTGAAAGGTGGAGCTTGTGTTAGATAGTCCAGCAAGAACTAGATCGTGGTGGGGGGTGTTCGTCTCCCTGCTTGCTGTAACTGGTCTCATATTTGGGGCGATAGTAGCACCTTCTGCGCAGGCGCAGAGTCTATTCACCCCATTTAAATCCGAAAAATACTTGCCGATTCAGACCGGTAGTGGGCTAGACGGATACTCAAAGGACGCTTACGTCGTCATTGACGCAGAAGAACTCGCCGATTCTCAAATCGGTTGGGCATGGTGCCTCGATCCTGGGATGAGTACGCCTTATGTAACTTCAAAAGAGGATCTTCGTTACAGTCCAAATGATGCTGTCAAGTTTGAATTCCGGGACAACCCGGAGCTCCGGAATGCGGTGATGCACGTAGCAAAGTTGCAACAGGACGCATTTGCAAAAGGTGATTACAACCTGGCAGCACGCTACTCGTTCTACCTCTCAGCATTGATTGAGAATACCGACAAGAACGCGCTTGATAGGACGCGAACCGTTAGGTACTCGATTAGCACACTGCCCTACGTCGATCTTTGGAACGAACTCTCGGGCGACTTTTCGGATAAGGGTGCGACAAAGGAGGATTTCAGAAAGACCACTGGGTACGAGATCGACTCTGGGGATAACTTCACCCTGCGGCGAGTTGAGGGTGTGTCCATTCCGGAGGCGGCCTCGACTGACTACATCGTCGTCGTTTTACCCCCGTATTCGCCAGAGATCACTAACGGAGGCCGGTTTGCTAGTCAGCGAATGCTGCCGATCGATCAGCCGGGCTTGACCGAGGATCCGACACCTTCCCTGGAGCCTTCGATTAAGACTCAGGCCGCGTTCAAGGATGGCGCTACTGAGATCAAGGCTGGCACGTCTGTTGTGGACACCGTATCTTACTCCGACCTGGTCCCGGACAAGACCTATACGCTGACCGCTGAGCTGGTCGGCAAGGATGCCTACAACGCTCTGGAAGACAAGAGTGCTTACGGTGATGCCGTTGTTGGCGTCGGCACCAAGACCTTCACCCCGGAGACTGCAAACGGTTCCGTCGAGGTCGAAATCAAGGTCAACGACGGTGTGACCGAGCCGGTGAAGGTCGCGGTTGCATTCGAGACTCTGACCTCCACTGAGGTTGACAGCGAAGGCAAGGACAACCCGAAGGGTGGCGACACCTCGGAGACGTCCGACGACAACAAGATCGCTGAGCACAAGGACATCAACGACGACGATCAAACTGTCGTAAGTGAGGATGAACCAACTTCCAAGGAGTCACCGGTTCCTCCGGTTGAGCCGTCGTCTCCGTCCGCGGAGACTGTGACTACCACTGTCAAGCAGGGGTTCAACCCGAACCCGGAAATTCGCACCGTTGCGGAGTTCAAGGACGGGGTAAACGTTGTTCAGAACGGCAACACCGTTGTGGACACTGTGTACTACTACGGCCTGGTTGCGGGTAAGAGCTACGCGTTGGATGCGAAGCTCGTCGATAAGCAGGATGAGAACAACGTCCTGGGTACTGGCGCGGTGACCTTCAAGGTCCCGGGCGACGAGGGCAAGCTGGTCAACGGCAATGTCAAGGTTGAGATCGCTGTGACTAACGCTCCGAACCCGGTTCAGGCTGCGGTTGCGTTTGAGCGTCTGACTTCCAAGGAAGTCAATAAGGATGGCGAGGAGACCAACGGTAAGACGGTCAATGACATCGCTGAGCACGAGGACATCACCGATGAGGACCAGACGGTCCGCACCGTGCTTGAGCCGAGCATCGCGACCAACGCGAAGTTCGCAGATGGCTCGACTGAGATTGCTGCCGGCAACACCGTGATCGACACCGTTGATTACAAGGGTCTGGTTCCGGGCAAGGAGTACACCCTGTCCGCGCAGCTGATCAATAAGGCTGACGGCAAGACCGTTGTGGGCGCTGGCACGAAGACCTTCAGCCCGGAGACCACTGACGGTTCCGTCGAGGTCGAAATCAAGGTCAACGATGATGTGAACGAGTCGGTTGACGCCGCTGTTGCCTTTGAGGAGTTGACCTCTACTGAAGTTGACAAGGCTGGTCAGGACACCCCGCAGGGTGGCGACACCCCGGAGACGTCCGACGACAACAAGATCGCTGAGCACAAGGACATCAACGACGCCAACCAGACTGTTGGTGTTCCGCACATCTCCACGAACGCAAACTTCGCGGAGGGTTCCACTGAGGTAACCAACGGTGCTGTGGTTGTGGATACCGTCTCCTACGCCGGTCTTGTGCCGGGCAAGGAGTACACCCTCACCGCACAGCTGATCGATAAGGCTGACGGCAAGACCGTTCTGGGCACCGGCACCAAGACCTTCACCCCGAAGGAGGCGAACGGCTCTGAGGATGTGGAGATCACTGTCGACAATGCTCCGGACGGCCGCACGGTGACCGCGGCTGTTGCTTTCGAGGAACTGACCTCCAAGGTTGTTGATCGCTTCGGCAACGACAACCCGAACGAGGACGGCAACGAGATTGCTGAGCACAAGGAAATCGACGATGAGGACCAGACGGTCCGTAATCCGAAGATCTCCACGAACGCGAACTTCGCCAACGGTGCGCAGGAGGTCAAGAACGGCTCTGCCGTGGTTGACACCGTTACCTACGAAGGCCTCGTGCCGGGCAAGGTGTACACCCTGACCGCGGACCTTATTAATAAGGCAGACGGTGAGACGGTGCTCGGTTCCGGCAACAAGACGTTCGTTCCTACTGAGCCGAACGGTTCTGAGGATGTGACCATCGTGGTCAGCAACGCACCGGAGGGCGAGACTGTCACTGCTGCTGTTGCCTTCGAGACGTTGACTTCCACGCAGGTCGACCGCGCTGGCAAGGAGAACCCGAAGGGCGGGGAGACCCGCACGACGGACGACGACAACAAGATCGCTGAGCACAAGGACATCAACGACAACGATCAGACCGTGCGCAGCCCGCGCATCGCGACCAACGCGAACTTCGCGGATGGTGCGAAGCAGGTTGAAAACGGCACGGTTGTTGTGGATACCGTTGACTACTCCGGTCTGATTGAAGGCAAGACCTACACCCTGACCGCTGAGTTGAAGGAGCGCCTCGGCGAGGCAGCTCCGTACGGTGTGGGCCGCACGATCGGCACTGGCACTGAGACGTTCAAGGCTGAAGCTGAGAACGGCAAGGTCGATGTGCGAATCACCGTTGATGGTCTTGAAGATGGCGAGCAGGTTGCTGCCGCCGTTGCCTTCGAGGAGCTGACCTCCACTGAGGTCGATCGCAACGGCAACGACACCCCGGATGCTCCGGGTGCGAACGAGATCGCTGAGCACAAGGACATCAACGACGGCAACCAGACCGTCGAGGGCCCGGTGAACACTCCCACGACAGAGCCGTCGACCACCCCGGAGGAGACCACTACCGAGGAGTCGGCGCCGACCACGACGATTCAGATGATCCCGTCGACCGAGCCGACTACTTCTAAGGAGCCGGCGCCGACGACGACGATCCAGATGCTGACGAGCACTGAGCCGACGACTGCGGAGGAAACCACTCCGAAGGAGACGACCTCTGAGGAGACGATCCCGACGACGACGATCCAGATGCTGACGAGCACTGAACCGTCGGTACCGTCGCCGTCGACCGCCACGACGACGAGCACGACAACCAAGGTGACCTCTCCGCAGGAGCCGTCCACGGAGGAGACCACTTCCGAGGACCCGACGCCGACCACGACGATCCAGATGCTGACGAGCACCGAGGCGACGACTGAGGTGACGACGTCGGTGGCGGAGCCGTCGACAAGTGAAACTGCTCCGAGCAGCACCCCGGTGGTGCCGTTGGTGCCGTCGAACCCTGAGGGCAAGATCGACACCAAGGTGACGGTGAACGGCAAGACCATCGTCGATGGCAAGCCGGTGACCGTGACCGAGCAGGACGTGACCAATGGCCTGAAGGTGACGGACGAGATCACCTACTCCGGCCTGGTCGCGGGCGCGAAGTACCGCTTCGAGGGGCAGCTGCAGCACGTTGAGTTCAACGAGGCTGGCGAGGTTGTGAAGGTCACCCCGGTGACCGAGGTGAAGCTCACCGACGTTCTGGCCGCTGAGAACGGCGCGGGTACGGCTACCGTCGACTTCGGTACGCTGACCGAACTAACCGCGGGT
Source organism: Corynebacterium sp. CQ3829_602738 (assembly GCF_054478435.1). Taxonomy (NCBI): domain Bacteria; kingdom Bacillati; phylum Actinomycetota; class Actinomycetes; order Mycobacteriales; family Corynebacteriaceae; genus Corynebacterium; species Corynebacterium sp. CQ3829_602738. The sequence goes on along the minus strand of NZ_CM137003.1, from coordinate 1,946,835 downwards.
GAGACGTACGTTGTGTACGAGCGGGCGATCCCGCTTGATGGCAACAATCAGCCGACGACGAACTCCGACGGCACGCCGAAGGATTCGTCGAAGGACAACCGCGAGGTAGTCGAGCACAAGGATCCGAAGGATAAGGCGCAGACGTTCGAGGTTGTGAAGACCTCGACCTCCACGCCGACCAGCCCGGCTGCGCCGACCTCCACGCCGACCAGCCCGGCTGCACCGACCTCCACGCCGGACAATTGCGTGCCGGTGACCACGGTGAGCACGGTGCCGGGTACGACGGTTCCGGAGACCACCGTTTCGGGCACCACTGGTCCGGAAACCACCGTCCCGGGCAGCACTGTTCCGGGTACCACGGTTGAGGAGTCCACGACTGAGGTGACCACGGCTCCGGAGACCTGTGCTTCCACGCCTGAGGAAGAGCCGACCCCGGAGGAGTCCACCCCAACTGTCCCGGCTGAGCCGACGACGTCTAAGGAGACCACCACGACGACCGAGCCGACGACGTCTGAGCAGACGACCGAGCCGACGACGAAGGTGACCACCTCCGAGCAGCCGACGAAGCCGACCGCTCCGGTGGCTCCGTCGAACACGACCACCCCGGTTGTGCCGCCGGTTGTGTGGTTCCCGAACCCGCAGATCGGTACGACCGCTGACTTCGCCAACGGTGCGAAGGAAGTTGTCTCCGGCACCGTGGTCAACGACACGGTCAAGTACCAGGGCCTGGTCCCGGGCAAGACCTACACGCTGACCGCTGAGCTAGTGAGCAAGGACGTTTACAACGAGCTGGTGAACCGCGACGCCTACGGCGACGCCATCATCGGCACCGGCACCAAGACCTTCACCGCGTCGGAGACCGGCAACGGCTCCGTGGTTGTGGAGATCCCGGTTGTAGACGGCATCGACACCCCGGTCCGTGCGGCTGTCGCCTTCGAGACGCTGACCTCCACCGAGGTCGACCGCGAGGGCAAGGACAACCCGAAGGGCGGCGAGACGCCGAACGACGTCTCGGACGACAACCCGATCGCTGAGCACAAGAACATCAACGATCAGAACCAGACGGTTCGCAGCCCGAACGCTCAGGAGAACTCTGAGCCGTTCATCGGCACCAACGCGAACTTCGCTGAAGGTTCTACCGAGGTTGTGGCTGGCGCCACCGTGGTGGACACCGTCCGCTACACCGGCCTGGTTCCGGGCAAGACCTACACCCTGACCGCGGACCTCGTTGCCAAGGGCAGCGGTGCCATCATCGGCCAGGGCGAGAAGCAGTTCGTCGCCTCCGAGAGCGGCTACGGTGCGGTCAACGTCGACATCACCGTCGCTTCCTGGGTGAACAACCCGGTTCACGCTGCAGTCGCCTTCGAGCGCCTCACCTCCGTCGAGGTTGACGCGCAGGGCAACGAGCAGCCGGCAGGCAACCGCGTGCCGCAGCAGATCGCCGAGCACCGCGACATCAACGATGCCGCGCAGACGGTGATCACCCCGGGTACCAGCGAAGGCCGTGACATCCCGGGTGAGCCGGGTGTGTCCACCAACGCTGACTTCTCCAAGGGCGCTGAAGTTGTCAACGGTGCCGTGGTGCGCGATGTGGTCAAGTACTGGGGCCTGGTCCCGGGCGCGACCTACACCGCAACCGCACAGCTGATGGAACGCCTCGGCGAGTCCGCTCCGTACACCGAGGGCCGCGTACTGGGTACCCAGTCCGTGACCTTCACCCCGGAGGCTGCCTACGGCGAGATTGTGGTGGAGATCCCGGTGACCAACGCTGAGGGTGCCGTCCCGGCAGCCGTGGCGTTCGAGACCCTGACCTCCACCGAGGTTGACCGCAACGGCGACGAGAACCCGAAGGGTGGCAACACCCCGGACGACGTCACCGACGACAACCCGATCGCTGAGCACAAGGACATCAACGACGGCTACCAGACGGTCGAGACCAGCGAGGGCGACACCCCGCCGGCCGAGAAGACCACCCCGGCAACGACCACGCCGTCGACGACCACCCCGGGCGCACCGGCTGAGGAGACCACCCCGGCTTCCTCCACCCCGGCGCCGTCCACGACTCCGGGTGAGGAGGGCAGCTCGGCTGACTTCGACAAGAAGAAGCTGTGGTGGCTGCTGCTCATCCCGGGCCTGGGCATGATCCCGGCAGTGCTCGGTGGCGGCAACGGCTCGTCCAAGCCGGCGCCGAAGCCGACCCCGGCACCGCAGGAGAGCAAGCCTGCTCCGGCACCGTCCAGCCAGCCGGCGCCTGCGCCGGTGGGCAAGCCGGTCCCGGCTGACAGCCCGCGTGGCGAGATCAAGCAGATCCCGTCCGGCGGCACCGTCCTCGAGAAGGACATGCCGGCCTACATCTAGGCGCTGACGGCGCCGCCCACACCAGGGCGGTGCCAGGCATAGCCCGCAGGGCATAACCGAAAAGGCCCCGCACACCCGAATGGGCGTGCGGGGCCTTTGGTCGTCGAAAAGCTTAGATGTTCCAGTCGCGCAGGATGCGGCCCACGTGGCCGGTGGCCTTGACGTTGTACTGGGCCGTCTCGATGGTGCCCTTGCCGGCGTCGTCCACAGATACCAGGAAGGTGGAGCGGATGACGCCCTGGACCACCTTGCCGTAGTTCTTTTTCTCGCCGAACGCGCCGTAGGCCTCCAGGGTCTCCTTCGACGGGTCGGACAGCAGCTCGACGGAAAGGTCGTGGTCCGCGCGGAACTTCGCCAACGCCTCCGGTGTGTCGGGGCTGATGCCGAGGACCTTCACGCCGGCGTCATCGAACTGGCTGAAGTTCTCGGTGAAATCGCACGCCTCGGTGGTGCAGCCCGGGGTGTTGGCGCGCGGGTAGAAGTACACGATCACGCGGGAGCCGGCGAAGTCCTTCAGGGAGACGGTCTCGCCGCGGTCGTTGGACAGTGCAAACTCGGGGGCGGTGTCGCCGGTATCTAGGCGGATGGAGTCAGTCATACCACCCCGTTTTACACTAAGCTGATACCTCGGCGGCGGAAACGCCGAACGACAAAACTTTTAACAATCTGAGGAGCAATTTCCCATGGCACGTGACATCCACGACATCGAACGCGACCTCGAGCGCACCCGCAACCAGCTCGCCAGCACCCTGGACGAGCTCGCGGACCGAACCAACCCGAAGACCCTGGCCGGCAACGCCAAGTCCGAGGCCGCCAACTGGCTGCAGGACGAGACGGTGCAGAAGGTCATCGGCGGCGTTGTTGCCGGTATCGCAGTCCTGATCAGCATCAAGGCCTACAACGGCCGCAAGCGCAAGAGCGAGCTCAAGGAACTGCAGAAGCTCCTGGCCAACCGCTAATCGACGCACCAAAGGTAACCCCCGCACATGTCCACCTCCATCTCTGGCAGCACCCCCGAACCGGGCCGCGGAAAGCACCGGCTCGAAGACCAGGACGACAGGCTTGACGGCCTGAGCGACGGCGAGGAAACACAACAGCGTCGCAAGTGGTGGCCGATCGTGGCCGTCATCGCGATCGCGCTGGTGCTGCTGCAGCTCGCGATCTTCGCGTTCCGCAACAACGACGACGAGCCCGCTGACACCGACGCCGCCAGTGAGGTGCCGGTGGGGGAGAGTGTGGCGCCGTCGGCAGGCGAGGCCCCTGAGGGCGCGACGGAGCAGGAGCCGGGCGAGGAGTCCCCTGTGCCGACGGAGGGCGGCTACGTCGACCCTGAGGGCGAGCAGGAGGTGCAGTACGAGGCTGCGCCGGGCCAGTTCGACGGCATCGAGGGGATGGCGTTGAACGTCGGCGGCGACATCGCCGCGGTGGACCCGGTGCAGCTGACGGAAGCTGGCGCGCTGATCCCGCCGGCGGACGTCTCGCGCCTGGGCTGGTACTCCGCCTCGGCCGTGCCGGGGGCAGAGGGTGCCGTGGGTTCGTCGGTGATCACCGGGCACATCAACTACCAGGGCCAGGGCACCGGGTACGCCGCCCGCTTCGCCAACATGGCGGTGGGCCAGGAGTTCGACGTGCTCATCGACGGCACGCCGCGCACCTTCCGCGTCACCCAGGCGCCGTACCGGCTGCCGAAGGGCTCGGACTTCCCGCCGGAGGTCAACGACGCCACCGGCCCGAACCGCCTGGTGCTGATCACCTGCGGCGGCCAGTTCGTCGGCGGGGCCCTGGGGTACGCCGACAACATCATCACCATCGCGGAGCCGGTCGCGCCGCCGGCACCGCCTGCGGTCTAGCCCGAGTTCTCATTCCTACCGCGCCGATGCGCTGCACGAAACGCAGTGTGTCGGCGCGGTTTTTGGGTTACCCTCAAACAAGACCAGAAAGGGCATACCAATGACGAATGAGCACGCGCAGACCGCGCACGATCCGGAACTCGAAGAAATGCGGCCCAGCAAGAAGCCGCTGTGGATCGCAGTGGCGCTGATTGCGGCGCTGGCGCTGGTGCTGACGTTCGCGGGGCCGTCGATACGCGCCGCGTTTTCGCCTGAGACCACAACCTCCGCCGACGGGGAGGCGGGCTACAACGATGTGGACGTCCACTTCCTCGGGATGATGGTGCCGCACCACGAGCAGGCCATTGACATGTCGGACGTCCTGCTGGCCTCGGATGTGGACGACGCTCAAGTTCGCGACCTCGCGCAGCGCATCAAGGACGGCCAGGAGCGCGAGAACGAGCAGATGCGAGCCTGGGCTGACGAGTGGGGCATCCAAGAGGATATGGAGCACCACTCCAAACACATCGCCAACGGCATGTTCCACCCGGAGCAGCTCGCAGAGTTCGAATCAAAAACCGGCGACGAGCTTCGCACTGCGTTTCTGGAGATGATGCACTTCCACCACGCCCACGTCATCGACATGACGCAGGACGAGATCGACCGGGGCGGCTACGGCCCGCTGCGCGAGATGGCGCAGCAGATGGTCGACGTCCAAACCGCCGAGATGGGGGAGATGGAAGACCTGCTCGGCTACACGCCGAACTAGCGTTAGACCAGTTCCGCGCCGGCGTCGATCATCTCCTGGAGGGCGTCGGCGCCGCGCTTGTCGTCGACAGGCGAGCACATTGCCCGCAGCACCCGGACCTTGAAGCCTTCCTTCAACGCGTCGAGGACCGTTGCGCGCACGCAGTGGTCGGTGGCGATGCCGCAGACATCCAGGTGGGAAACGCTCTGCGTGCGCAGCCAGTCCGCCAGCAACTCGTCGTTGTCGTTGACGCCCTCGAAGCCGGAGTAAGCGGCGGTGTAGTGGCCCTTCTTGAAGAACTGGTCGATCAGTTCGGTGTTCACCGGGCCGCGGATCTGCGCGCCGTAGGAGTCGGCCCGGCAGTGCGGCGGCCACGAATCCACGAAGTCGGGCGCGTCCGAGAAGTGCGCGCCCGGGTCGATGTGCCAGTCCTGGGTGGCAACAATGCAGTCGTAGTCATGGGTGCGGCTGTCCGCGGTGGAGATCAGTTCGGCGATTTTGGACGCCACCTCGTCGCCGCGGGCGGTGGCCAGCGCGCCGCCGGGGCAGAAGTCGTTCTGCACGTCCACGATCACTAATGCTGTCTTCATGGGTTTAAGCCTACTCTCAGGGGGCGGGCAGCGGGCGCAATGGCCAAATGCAGAACAAAACGAGGCCAGCAGGTAGAATTCCTGCTGGCCTCGCCTCACATTGTGCGCCATCAGGGAATCGAACCCCGAACCCACTGATTAAGAGTCAGTTGCTCTGCCAATTGAGCTAATGGCGCGTATTTTGTTTTTCTCTGTCGCTCTCGGCAACGAAAAGAAACTGTAGCACCCACTCTGCCTAGCGTGAAATCGGCTGGTCAGGGGCGAGAAATCGTCGATAGGCAATGTGCGTAAACACACGCGCGACAATAGTGGACTTTGGCTGGTGAGGGGATAGAGTATGGGGGATTGATAAACAGTAGTTGTGTGAGGGGTTTGCCGTGGTCCGTCGAGTGGTACGCGCCTGTGCGCTGGTGGCTGCAGCGGCGACGCTGGCGTCGTGCACCATCGGGGACGCAGGCAAGCTGGAGCCGGCCGCGCACACCTCCGACGCCTCGCTGGTGGAAAAGACCACCGAGAAGGCCTCGCCGCGCCCGCCGAAGGTCAGCGTGGCAAACGGGGAGACCGGTGTCGCGCCGTTGGACCCGATCACGGTGACCGCCGCCGCGGGGCTGTCCTCGGTGACCATGACCAACGAGGCCGGCAAGGAGATCGAGGGCGAGTTCGACGGCGACAAGTCTGAGTGGTCCGTCGCCGAGCCGCTCGGCTACGGCCGCACCTACACCGTGGAGGCGCGCGACAAAGAAGGCCAGAAGGTGGTGTCCTCGTTTACCACGCTGACCCCGGACGCGACGGTCAACGCCTACGTCGGCCCCTTGGACGGCGCGACCGTCGGCGTGGCGCAGGCCGTGACCATCCGCTTCGACAGCCCCGTCCAGGACACCAAGGCGATGGAGGAGCACATCGATGTGGAGACCTCCAACGACACCGAAGGCGCGTTCTTCTGGCTGGACCCGTACGAGGTGCGCTGGCGCCCGAAAGACTACTGGGAGCCCGGCACCGAAGTCAGCGTGAAGGTGGACATCTACGGCCAGAAGCTGAGCAAGGGCGTCTACGGCGGCGAGGACAGCGAGACCAACTTCACCATCGGCGACAACGTGGAGGCCGTGGTGGACAACGCCGACAAGATGATGCGCGTCTACTCGGGCGGCGAGCTGGTCAAGGAGTTCCCGATCTCCCTGGGCACCGACAACGTCCACGACACCCCGAACGGTGTTTATGTGGTCGGCGACGAGCACGAGAAGCTGACCATGGACTCGCGCACCTACGGTCTCGCGCTGGACGCCGGCGGCTACGTCACGCCGGTGGACTACGCCACGCAGCTGTCCTACTCCGGCATCTACGTGCACTCCGCCCCGTGGGCGCTTGGCGCGCTGGGTAGCTACAACCAGTCCCACGGCTGCATCAACGCCTCCTACGACAACGCGCAGTGGTTCCAGAACTTTGTCAAGCGCGGCGACCCGGTGGTGGTGAAGAACACCGCTGGCGGCACGCTCACGCCTTACGACGGCCTGGGGTACTGGAACCTTGATTGGGAGCAGCGTTCCGGCGGTTCAGGTGAGCCGCTGTACGAGTAGGGGTGTGCTGGTTTTGGAATGTGGCAAATATTTGCCACATTGCTAAAACGGCATACCCGTGGCCGAACGGGAGGGGCCAGCCGGGGACAAACCAGGCGCCAACAACTAAGGCCTGGCCCGCGAGTTTCTGCGGGCCAGGCCTTGAACTTTGGGGTGGCTGACGGGACTCGAACCCGCGACACCCAGGATCACAACCTGGTGCTCTACCAGCTGAACTACAGCCACCATCGCTGTTTTTGCAGCGGGATCTACCTTAGCCCCTCACCGTGTTTTCACAAAAACGGCTGGTAGGCGTCGGTTGCGCCTGCGGAAGCCTCCACGGCGGCCTCCGTGTCGGGCCCGGGGGAGGGCACGAACACGGAGCGTCGATAGTAATCAAGCTCGCGGATGGACTCCACAATGTCCGCCAGCGCGCGGTGCGCCATGCCCTTTTGCGGCTGGTTGAAGTACGCCTTGGGGAACCAGCGGCGGGAGAGCTCCTTGACCGTGGAGACGTCGATCATGCGGTAGTGCAGTGCCGCATCGAGGCGCGGCATCTGCGCTCTGATAAACGTGCGGTCCGTGGCGATCGAGTTGCCCGCAAGGGGAGCGGGATGCGCAGGATCGCAATGCTTCTCGACGAGCCCGAGCACCGCATCCTCCGCCTCCGCGAGCGATACCGTGGACGCCTTGATGTCATCGAGCAGCCCGTTGTCGGAGTGCATCTGGGTGACAAAGTCGTCCATTTCGGCGAGCTCGGCGTCGGTGGCGTGCACGACCAGGTCCACGCCCTCGTCGATAATGTTCAGCTCCGCGTCCGTGACCAGGGCGGCGACCTCCACGATGACGTGGCGGGAAGGGTCCAGGCCCGTCATCTCCAGGTCCACCCAGACGATGCGGTTGTCCTTGGCAGCGATGTCCATCTATTCCTCTCCCATCTGTGCGTAGAACTTGCCCATGATCGGCGGCAGCCACCCGCGCGGGGCGTAGTTGGACACCACGTCCATGGCCTTCGAAAGCGGGCCGGGCACGATGCGGCGGCGGTTCTTGCGCATCGCGTTGATGGTGTCGGCGGCGCAGGACTCGTAGGTGGTCCACAGGAAATCCGGCACGACCTTGTCCACGATCGACTGCTCTTCCTCCGGGATGTACGCTTCGCGCACCGGGCCCGGCGCGAGCAGTGTCACGTGCACACCAGAGTCCTTGAGCTCGTAGTGCAGCGCCTCGGTGAACTGATTCACGCCTGCCTTGGTGAACACGTAGGTGGCGTTGTTCGGGATGGGTAGGTTGCCGGCCGCGGAGCCGACGTTGCACAGCGCGCCCTCGCCGCGCGGCACCATCTGGTCCAGCACCGCCTTGGTAATGCGGAACACCGCCGTGGCGTTCAGGTTGAACTGGTTCGTCTCGTACTCCCAGTCCTGGGCCATGAACGGCCCGAAGCTGGCGATGCCCGCCGAGTTCACGCAGATCGAAACCGTGCGGTCGTTGATGTGTTTGATCAGGGCGTCCACGTCGCGGGCCTTGGACAGGTCTGCCGCGAAGATTTCGACGTTGATGCCGTGGGCGAGCGAGAGCTCGTCGCCAAGCTTTTGCAAAACATCTTCGCGCCTTGCGACAAGGATGAGGTTGTGGCCTTCAGCGGCGAGCTGGCGCGCGATGGCCTCGCCGATGCCTTGGCTCGCGCCGGTGATCAGCGCGAACGCGCCGGGTGCTGGTGCGGGAAAACTCATGGGGACGAATCTACCCGCCAGCGATCTCGCGCAACGCGGCCGTGTGGTTTTCAAAGGCCTCCGCGCCCGTTGCGGTGAGCGTCACCCACACCGTGTCCTTCGCGCGAGTGGAGCCGTACTCGCGGAAGCGCGTGACGTAGCCATGCTCCTCCAGCGTGGCCAGCTGCTTCGACAGCGCGGAATCCGACAGGTCGGTTTTGTCTCGCAGCGAGCTGAAGCGCATCTCGTGCCGGGACGTTTGCTTCTCGACGGCTCCCGCGCTGTACAGCGCCGCACAAATCTTCAGCCGCGCCAGGGGGTGAATGACGGGGTCGATGGCCGGGGCGTTCATCGGTTCCTGCTTTCGTGGATCATGACGGCCGTGAATATGACCGCCGTGATTACGCCGGCGATGACCCCGCCGACCACGCTGCCCTCGGGGACCAACCAGGTCAGCGGAAAGACGAGCATTGGAGCAAGTGCGGCGGCCCAGTTTGTCTTCGGGTCTTCCTGGATCGGCTGCTTCATGCTCGGGCGCACGTTGCGGTTGTTGTCCCAGATCGCGAGCGCGATGCAGGCGATGACGATGAGCAGGAACAGCACCCACCAGTACTTCCAGCCGATGATCGTGCCGGCGATCGTGATGCCGAAACTCGTGCCGAGGATGGCGTAAGCCCACGGCGGTGTGTGTTTGCGTTGTGTTCCGCGCTCGATCCCGTCGATCTGCTCGAGGGCGGCGCGGGCTTCTTCGCGGGAGATCTGGTCTTGCGGCGGCTTGTTGCTTTCCATGTCTGCAAGTGTGTCACTTTCCGGGGTGGAAAGCAAGGGTTTTCGGAGGGGATATATGCGCGTTTGGTGGCCTCGGTGAAAACCTGAACTCAGGGGGCGTTTGACGGGGTGGTGGCGTGAAAAACGGGCGGCCGAAGCCGCCCGAGTTCAGGTTTTGTACGACGCGTTAGATTTCGTGCATCTCCTGGTCCTTGGTCTCAGGTGCGGTGAGGATGGCCACCAACGAGATCGCGGTGACGACCACCAGGTAGTAGCCCACCGCCTTCGGGCCGTAGTTGGAGCTCAGCGCTGTGGCGATGAACGGGGCGATGGCCGCACCGAGGATGGAGGATACGTTGTAGGCGATGCCCGAGCCGGTGTAGCGCACGTTGGAGGGGAACAGCTCCGGCAGGATTGCGGACATCGGGCCGAAGATGAAGCCCATCAGGATCATGCCGATGAACAGGAAGATGCCCAGGGAGACCATCGTGAACGTCTCCGGGTTGAGCAGCCACTTGAAGCACAGGCCGTAGACGATGATGGCCACGGACGTCAGACCCAGCGTCGGGCGTCGTCCGTACGTGTCGGCCAGGTGCGCCGCGACCGGGATGCCCAGCATGAAGCCGAAGATGCACACCAGCTGCAGCTTCAAAAACGTCGGGTAGGCGATGCCTAGGCCCACGCCCTCCTCGGCGGAGCCGATGCCGTAGGAGAGGAACCAGGTGGTCACGATGTAGAACAGCGTGTAGCAGCCGACCATGATGAACGTGCCCTGGATCAGCGGCTTCCACGCGGTCTTGAACACCTCGGCCAGCGGGGAGGCGGCCTTCTGGTCGTTTTGCTCCACCTGCTGGAACACCGGGGTCTCCTCAACCTGCAGGCGCACCCACAGGCCGATGATGACCATCACGATGGACAGCAGGAACGGCACGCGCCAGCCCCAGGCCATGAACGCGCCCTCGAAGTCGCCGGACGTGTGGCCCAGCACCGTCACCAAGATCAGGAACAGGCCGTTGGCCAGCAGGAACCCGAATGGCGCGCCGAGTTGGGGCCACATGCCGGCCCATGCGCGGCGTCCCTTAGCTGCTGTCTCTGTGGACAGCAGGGCCGCGCCGGACCACTCGCCGCCGAGGCCCAGGCCTTGACAGAAGCGCATCAGGGCAAGCAGCGCCGGCGCCCAGATGCCGGCCTGTGCGTAGGTGGGCAACAGGCCGATGACGAAGGTGGCGATGCCCATGGTCAGCAGCGCGCCCACCAGGGTGGCCTTGCGGCCGATTTTGTCGCCGAAGTGGCCGAACAGCACCGAGCCGAGCGGGCGGGCGATAAACGCCAGGCCGAAGGTGGCGAACGAGGACAGCAGCGCAACCGTGCTGGACTCCGACTTGGGGAAGAACAGGAACGGAAACACCGCCACGGCGGCGGTGGCGTACGCGTAGAAGTCGTAGAACTCGATCGTCGTGCCGATGGTGGAGGCGAGTCGGACGCGGCGGCGCTCCTCCGGGGTGGTCTCCCTAATCTGCGCGGCGGGTGCCGCCGGTTGGGGAGTGGGGTGGTGTTCGACGCTGGTTGTCATCGCCCGTCCTTTCATTCCACTGTGTGGGAACTGAATATCAGTGTGCGGACGAATGTACCACATGGTGGGACGGCTATTCCAAAACGGTGCGGCGCTCTGGGCGGGTTGTGCACGAATCGACAATTCCGCCAATTTTCGGTTTGCAAACCCCCAGGTCAGGATTTGGCGCGGACGATTCGTACAAAAACCGGCCGCCGCTACAAACGCGGGGCCGGTTTTCGCTGGACGTGCCTAGTCGCGGCCGTCCGCTTCAAAGTCGTTGTCCTCGCCGGTCTCCTGCACGGACGTGTCGGCGTCCGGGTCGGACAGGTTCTCAATGCTGTCTTCGTTGACTGGGGAGTTCTTCGGGTCAGTCATGGTTTAGGGTCTCCTTGGGGTAGGGGAAATCTGCCCCGCCGACTGTATGCGCAAACCCGGACACCACGCCGAAAACCCCTCTGGCCAGGCAAAAAGCGTCCAAACGGGCCACTTGGAAATGGCGCCATTGTGCCGAACCCGTCGAAGTAGCCGATGTGCATTCTTCCCTTAAAATGCACGAAAGCTCGCGCTTTCGCACGAGCCTCGGAAGTGGAGCACCGCAGTGCGTCCGAAGCTCACAGTAGCGTGCGTCATGGCTGTTGTGCGACCTCAGCGGGGAAAGCTGGGCTACGATGCAACTCGAGCACACCGTCACGGAATCGTTGTGAACGCAAACGTTTGAGTAAGGATGTTCATAATGTCCCAGCGAGAAAAGTGGCACAAAGTCGAGGAGGGCAAGCTCATAGCAGGGGTCTGTGCTGGAGTAGCCGAAACATACGGAACCTCCGCCGACACGGTCAGGACCATTTACGTGATTGCCTGTCTCTGCGGGCTACCCATGGTTTTCGTCTACTTATTGCAGTGGGCTATCTACCCACGATATTGAGCGCCCCGTCGGTCGCACGCTAGGTGAATCTGCGCGGTTCGTTGGTCATTCTGCCCAGTGGTAACCCGCTCAGTAAAGTGCCTGCTCAGGGCGGAAATTTGCGCCCCCAGCAGGATTCGAACCCGCGACCAGCCGGGTAGAAACCGGATGCTCTAATCCACTGAGCTATGGGGGCAACACCGGCTGATTGTAGTTATGGCTCTGCGCAGCGCGAAAGTAGGGTATGCGGCATGACTGCACCCGCCCGCACTCGCACTGTCGCCCCCGCTTGGCCGCTGTATTTGGCCGCGTTCGCCATCGCGGCTGTTGTCGCCGGCGCGGTGGGGGAGGCGTTCTCGGGCGGCTCGCTCGCGGAACTGGGCATCCCGGATCCGGGCGCGGCCACCACGGTCGGGCTGCCGGCGCTGCGTGGCGTCGCGTGGCTGCTCATGGCGCTGGCCACGGGCTCGTTTTTGCTCTCTGCCTTCCTCATCCCGCCGAAGCAGACCCAAGAAGACCTCAACGGCGCCCGCCTGACCGTCGACGGCCACCTCGCCTCGCGGACCGGCGCCCACGCCAGCGCGGGCATCGCGCTGATCGGGCTCGCCATGATCCCGCTGGTGCTTTCGGACGTCTCCGGCCAGCCGCTGAAAACCGTCCTCTTCGAGGCAGCCGCGTGGTCGCAGGCGCTGGACCAGGTGGCGGACGCGCGCGTGTGGCTCATCGTCGCAGTCTTCGCCGCCATCGTCGCGGTGGGTGCATACACCGCGACCAGCTGGTGGTCCCAGGTCTGGCTGTTCGTCGGCGCGATCGTGGTGGTCATGCCGATCGCGCTGACGGGCCACTCGGCCACCGGCGGCGCGCACGACTTCGGCACCAACTCGCTGATCTGGCACCTGGTAGCCATGCTGCTCTGGGTCGGCGGGCTGATGGCGCTTGTCGCACATGCTTTACGACGAGGCCCCGGCCTCACCGCCGCCACCCAGCGTTACTCCCGCATCGCGCTGTTTTCCATCCTGGCCATGGCTATCTCCGGTGTGGTCAACGCGCTGGTGCGGGTGCGCCTGGAGGACCTGACGCAGTACAGCTACGGCTGGGTGCTGATCATCAAGACTCTCGGCATTGTCGTCCTCGGCATGATCGGCTACGTGCACCGCGAGCGCACCATCCCACAGCTTGAAACCCAGTCCAGGGCGTTCACCCGCCTTGCCGCGGGCGAGGTGCTCGTCATGGCGGCGATCTCCGGCCTGGCCGTCACGCTCGGCCGCACCCCGCCCCCGCCGCCGCTGGACCCGAATCTGACCCGCATGCAGATTCAGATGGGCTACAACCTCACCGAGCCGCTGACCTGGACCAACTGGATCACCACCTGGCGCCCGGAGCTGCTGTTCAGCGTCATTGCGATCCTGCTTGCGGCGTACTACCTGCACCTTCTCCGCCGGGTGGACGGCTGGCCGGTTGCGCGCACGCTGTGGTGGCTGGCCGGCTGCGCGATGGTCGTCGTCACGCTGAGCTCCGGCATGGGCATGCACATGCCCGCCTCCTACTCCGCGCACATGACGGTGCACATGATCCTGTCCATGGGCGTGCCGGTGTTCCTGGTGCTCGGTGCGCCGCTGACGCTCGTGCGCGAGGCGTACCCGGCCGGCGAGTTCAACCCGCGCCTGTGGGCGGAAAGCTTCCAGCGCTCCAAGTTCCTGCGCGCGGTGACGTTCTCACCGGTGTCCACCATCCAGTTTTTGGTGGTCTTCTACGCCATGTACGTCATCCAGCCGTTCTACGAACTCATGATCTCCGAGCACGCCGGCCACGTCATCATGAACGCCGCGTTCCTTATCTCCGGCTACCTCTACTTCTGGGAGCTCATCGGCCCCGACGAGATCGAGGGCCGCCCCACCGCGAAGGTGCGCCTGTTGTGGCTGTGGGTGTCCATGCCGTTCCACCTGTTCATGGGCGTGTACCTCATGCAGCTCGGTTCCGTGATGGGCGAGGAGTTCTACCGCTCGCTGGAGCTGCCGTGGAACCCGGACCTGCTCGCCGTGCAGAAGGACGGCGGCGGCATCGCGTGGGCGTCCGGCTCTTTCCCGCTGGTGATCGTCTTCGGCGAGCTGTTCATGCGTTGGTGGCGCGAGGATAAGGCCGAAACGGCCGAGTCGGACCGCCGCGCGGAGGAGACCGACGACGAGGAATGGCGCCGCTACAACGAGATGCTTTCGCAAATTCATGACCGCTAGCTGCGGATTGTGAATTTCTCAGGTTAAGTTATCCACAATTTGGCCGACCCCTTTTTCTGCCTTGCGTTTCGTGCGACTCTGCTCGCGCAGGGGGCAATTGCTTATCGACGAGCTCCCCGCCCCCGCAACCGCACACCATCCGCACATGCAGAAAGGGGCCTTGAAATGGCCAACATTGACTACACGCTGCTCGGCAACCTGATCGCCGAGCCGTACTTCAAAACCTTCAACTCGGGCAACGCCGTGCTGCGCTTCCGCGTGGCCACCTCGGACGTGAGGAAAGAAAAGAACGACAACGGCGACGACGTCTGGCAGGACTACAACCAGTTCTACGTCGACGTCGAGTGCTGGGGCCAGCTCGCGGTCAACGCTGGCGCGTCGCTGCGCAAGGGCTTCCCGGTGATTGTCATCGGCAAGCTGGTCCACGAGTACTGGGAGGGCAAGGACGACAAGGGCGAGGTGGCCCTGCGCTCCAAGACCACGCTCAAGGCGCGCCACGTCGCGTTCGACCTCGCGCGCTACCAGGTCAACTCGGTGCGCACGTCCGCTTCCGGTAACACGCTCGAAGGCCACGACATGCCCAAGCCGATGGACGCCAAGGCGCTGAACCGGAAGCTCAACGGCGAGGAGGCAGACGACTCCGAACCCAAGGGCGGCTGGGGCAGCTTCGCGGACAGGCCGGAGGTGGAGGAGCGCCGCGTCAGCGCCGAGGACGTCGACGGGGTCACCCGCACCGACGCCGACACCGACACCGACACAGACAGAGCAGGGGAGGAGCTCGCCGCCACCGGCGGCGCCCCGTTCTAGTTTTTCGCCGCCTTCGCCCCGCCGCTTCAGGTGCGCCTTGGAAGCGGTGGGGCACGCGTGTGCGTCATGTACCCTAAGTGCGGTATTTACCTCCGCACTAACAAAGGGGATTCGTAGTGGCTGAGTTCATCTACACGATGAAAAACGTCCGCCGAGCCATCGGCGAGAAGGTCATCCTGGACAACGTCACCATGGCGTTTTACCCGGGCGCCAAGATCGGCGTCGTGGGCCCGAACGGCGCCGGTAAGTCGTCGCTGCTGAAGATCATGGCCGGCATCGACCAGCCGAACAACGGCGAGGCGTTCCTCCAGCCGGGCGCGTCCGTGGGCATCCTGCTGCAGGAGCCGCCGCTGAACGAGGAAAAGACCGTGCGCGGCAACGTCGAGGAGGGCCTCGGCGAACTGTTTGAGAAGAAGCAGCGCTTCGAGGAAATCGCCGAGGAGATGGCGACGAACTACTCCGACGAGCTCATGGAAGAGATGGGCAAGCTGCAGGAAGAGCTCGACGCGGCCGACGCGTGGGAGATCGACTCCAAGATCGAGCAGGCCATGGAGGCCCTTCGCTGCCCGCCTTCCGACGCACCGGTGACCAACCTGTCCGGTGGCGAGCGCCGTCGAGTAGCACTTGCGAAACTGCTGCTGAGCGAACCGGACCTTTTGCTCCTCGACGAGCCGACCAACCACCTCGACGCCGAAAGCGTGCTGTGGCTGGAGAAGCACCTGCAGACCTACCCGGGCGCCGTGCTGGCCATTACCCACGACCGCTACTTCCTGGACAACGTCGCCGAGTGGATCTGCGAGGTCGACCGCGGCAAGCTCTACCCCTACGAGGGCAACTACTCCACCTACCTGGAGAAGAAGGCCGAGCGCCTTGAGGTCGCCGGCAAGAAGGACCAGAAGCTGCAGAAGCGCTTGAAGAAGGAACTGGACTGGGTCCGCTCCTCTCCGAAGGCCCGCCAGGCCAAGAACAAGGCCCGTCTGGAGCGCTACGAGGAGATGGCGGCAGAGGCCGAGCAGTACCGCAAGCTCGACTTCGAAGAGATCCAGATCCCCACCCCGCCGCGCCTGGGCAACAAGGTCGTCGAGGTGGAGAACCTGAACAAGGGCTTCGACGGCCGCGTGCTGATCAAGGACCTGTCGTTCACCCTGCCGCGCAACGGCATCGTCGGCGTGATCGGCCCCAACGGCGTGGGCAAGTCCACGCTGTTCAAGACCATCGTCGGCCTCGAGGAAGCGGATTCCGGCTCTGTGGAGGTCGGCGAGACCGTCAAGATCTCCTACGTCGACCAGAACCGCGAGAACATCGACCCCGAGCAGACCGTCTGGGAGGTCGTCTCCGACGGCCTGGACTACATCCACGTCGGCCAGAACGAGATGCCGTCGCGCGCCTACCTGTCCGCCTTCGGCTTCAAGGGCCCGGACCAGCAAAAGCCATCCAAGGTGCTCTCCGGCGGCGAGCGCAACCGCCTGAACCTGGCACTGACGCTGAAGCAGGGCGGCAACCTGATCCTGCTGGACGAGCCGACCAACGACCTCGACGTCGAAACGCTCGGCTCGCTGGAAAACGCGCTGCAGGCCTTCCCGGGCTGCGCCGTGGTGATCTCGCACGACCGCTGGTTCCTGGACCGCACCTGCACCCACATCCTGGCCTGGGAGGGCAACGTGGAAGAGGGCAAGTGGTTCTGGTTCGAGGGCAACTTCGGCGACTACGAGGCCAACAAGGTCGAGCGCCTCGGCGAAGAGGCCGCGAAGCCGTCGCGCGTCACCCACCGCAAGCTCACCCGCTAGGAGCACACCATGGCTGAGATCCACGTCCACACAATCCCGGTGCGCTGGAGCGACTTCGACCGCTACGGGCACGTGACCAACTCCGCCTACATCGAGCTCGCCCAGGAGGCGCGCCTGGCGTTCGCGCAGGAGTTCTTCTACTCCCAGGGCCACGAGTTCGTGGTGTTCGTGCGCCGCCTCGAGGTGGATTACGTCCGTCCGATCCTGCCCAACACCACCGAGGTGACGGTGGAGACGCAGGTGTCCAACGTGGGCAACACGTCCTTCACCACCCGCCAGGAAATCAAGGATGCGCAGGGCAAGGTCTGCTGCGTGATCGACTGCGTGCAGGTCACGGTGGATACCACCACGACCTCGCCGCGCGAGATCACGCAGAAAGAGATCGGCATCCTGTCAAAGACGGCCGGGGCCTAAGTGGTCGAGCTTCACATCGAGCGCGGCGCGCGCGGGCTCACCGCGCTGCTTTCGCGCGCGCTCGCGCTGGACGCCCAGGCCTCCGCGCGCATCCAGGAGGTGGGGGAGGGCCAGCTCGACGTGTTTGTGACCACGCCGTTTGATGCCATTGCTTCTCGACGCACCTCCGGCACCACCACCGACCCCGGCGCCACCGTCAGCGCTCGCGATTTGCTCGACGCGCTGCAGTCCGGCGCGACCGAGGTAGGCCCCGCCCGCGACGCCGCCTGGCCCGGGGCCCTGCCGCCGGCGAGCGGCTTCATCGCCCGCGAGGAAGTGCCCATCGGCGTCGCCCGCCGCCTGGCGGACGAGGGCCGCAACCTGGCCCGGCAATTCTCCGGCCCGGCCGGCCCACCGCGCTCGCTTCTCGACGGGGTAGTGCTCACCGCCGACGCCGACAGCGACACCCCCGTGGAGATCCCCATGCGGATGATCTTCGCCTGCACCTCGCTCGGGCTGATCCCCGGCTTCGAGGCCCCCGCCGAAATCCCGCGCCACCTGCGCGTTGCCACCTCCGGCAGCTGGGTGCGCTTGGACGCGCCGTTCGGCTCCGTCTACCGCAGCACCCGGCCGAACCTG
The DNA here is from genome assembly GCF_054478435.1 of Corynebacterium sp. CQ3829_602738. Taxonomy (NCBI): domain Bacteria; kingdom Bacillati; phylum Actinomycetota; class Actinomycetes; order Mycobacteriales; family Corynebacteriaceae; genus Corynebacterium; species Corynebacterium sp. CQ3829_602738. Next base: position 1,928,964 of record NZ_CM137003.1, on the reverse strand, counting down.
CTGTTTTAGTATGCGCGCGGGCCCTGGTTGATCATCATGTAGGCCACGCGCTGCATGTGGTTCCACATTTGGGCGCGGTAGGCGGGCGGCAGCTCGTCGTCAGTAAATTGCTCCATGGAATTGCCCATGAGCTCCAACCAGCGGTCCGCCTCCGCCTCACCGATGGCGAAGGGCAAGTGGCGCTTGCGCAGCATCGGGTTGCCGCGCTTTTCCTGGAAGGTGCGCGGGCCACCCCAGTACTGCACCAAAAACCAGCGCAGGCGGTCCTGCGCGCCGTCCCAATCCTGGTCCGGGTACATCGGGCCGATGAGGTCGTCCTTCTTGACCTGCGTGTAAAAGCCCTCGACGAGGCGGTGGAAGAACGCGTCGCCACCGACGGCGTCGTAAAGCGTCTGCTCCTGCTTAGGACCGATCTCCATTTTGCTCCTTCATCTCTACAAGCACAGAATCCATCGCCGTGAGCACCACGTCCTGCTCGTGCAGCGCCGCGAGGATGCGGTGGTTCAGGTGGCGCGCCACGCCCCACTGCTCGCCCGGCATCGTGGTCACGCTCAGGCGGAACGACACGTAGGTCGGGTTGAACTCGCTGGGACCCAGCATCGTCGGCGTGCCCATGACCACATCGCGGATCTCCGGATCCTGGCACGCGGCGACTGCGGTTTCCTCGATGACGCGCGAGACCTTGTCCGGGTTGGCCATGACCGACACCGGGATCTGCAGACGCGCCGTGGAGAAACGCGCAGAGTGGTTGCCCACCTGCTCGATATCGCCGTTGCGGATGTGCCACAGAGCGCCGTCCATGTCCCGCACCGTGGTGATGCGCAGCGACATCTCCTCCACCTCGCCGACAATGTCGCCGACCTGGATGGTGTCGCCCACGCCGAACTGGTTCTCAATGAGGATGAACATGCCGGAGAAGAAATCCTTCACCAGCGACTGCGCGCCGAAACCGATGGCCACGCCGACCACACCGGCGGACGCGATCAACGGCGCGACGTTCACGCCAAGCTGGTCCAGCACGGCGAGCGCCGCCCACGTCCAAATCACAATCGCGGCGACGGACCGGCCCACGTTGCCCAGCGTCTTCATGCGCTGCTGGCGGCGGGCCTCCTGCGCCCGGTACTGCGGGGTGTCCTCCACGGTGGGGGCGATGAACGGGGTGCGCTCGATGCCGTGACGGGTGGCGCGGTTGATCACCTTGCGCGCCAGCCAGCTCAGCACCAGCGCGACCACGATGATCAGCAGGATCTTCACGGGGCGTTCCACCACGAGTTCGTGGGTGGCTGGGTCGTTCCACCAGTTGGTGACGCCGTCGACGGCCTCGTCGACCTTTTCTGCAGTATCTGTTTGCGCTTTCATCGGGAGCGAGTCTAGTGCATAAAAATGCCCGCGGAATGAACCGCTTGGTCTACTGTCTGTGGGCATGACTGGATTTGCTACCGACGCCATTCACGCCGGATACGAACCCGACAGCCTGTACGGGCCGATCAACACGCCGATCTACGCCTCCACCACGTTCGCCCAGGACGGGCTGGCGGAGCTGCGCGGCGGCTACGAGTACACCCGCGTGGGCAATCCCACCGTCACAGCGCTGGAAAAGGCGGTCGCCGCGCTGGAGGGCGCCGAGTACGCCGTGGCGTACTCCTCGGGCATGGCGGCTATCGACGTCATCCTGCGCATCCTGCTCAAACCCGGCGACCACATCGTCGTGTCCAACGACGCCTACGGCGGCACCTACCGCCTGATCCAGCAGGTTTTCACGCAGTGGGGCGTGGAAAACACCGTGGTGGACATGACCAACCCGGAAGAGGTCGCCGCGGCCGTCAAGGACAACACCAAGGCCATCTGGGTGGAAACGCCGACGAACCCGATGCTGGACATCGTGGACATCGAGGCGATCGCCGCCGTGAAAAAGCAGGCGACCCTGGTGGTGGACAACACCTTCGCTTCCCCGTACCTGCAAAAACCCTTCGAGCTCGGGGCGGACGTTGTGGTGCACTCCACCACGAAGTACATCGGCGGCCACTCGGACGTCGTCGGTGGCATCGTCTGCGGCGACGACTCGCGCGTGCCCGGTTTCCACGAGCAGCTGCGCTTCTTCTTCGGCTGGGTCGGCGCGAACCCGTCGCCGTTCGACACCTACCTCACCGGCCGCGGCCTGAAGACGCTTTCCGTGCGCATGGACAAGCACTGCGACAATGCGGAAGCCGTCGCAAAGTTCTTGGATGCCCAGCCCCAGGTCGCGCGCGTGTGCTACCCGGGCCTGGAAACCCACCCGGGCCACGAAACCGCGAAGAAGCAGATGACCCGCTTCGGCGGCATGGTCTCCGTGCTGTTCCAGACCACCGAGCAGGCCAAAACCTTCTGCAAGTCCACCAAGCTGTTCTGCCTGGCGGAGTCTTTGGGCGGCGTGGAGAGCCTGCTCGAGCACCCCGCCACCATGACGCACGTTTCCGTCGCCGGGTCCGCGCTCGAGGTGCCGGGCGAGCTGGTGCGCATCTCGGTGGGCATCGAGGAGGAGGCCGACCTCATCGCCGACCTCGAGCAGGCGCTTACGCGCTTGTAGCGTCGACCTCGCGGTTGCGCACCGCACGCGCGATGCGGTCCTGTCCCTCGGCGATGACGCGCTTCAGCCCGGCGGGGGCGTCGCCGTTCAGCAGCCCATTTGCCTTGTCCACGGCCGCCGCGGTGACGTCCCAGCGCGGGTACATGCCCTCGAGGGTGCGCTGCGCCATCTCGTTGGTGAGGCGATCCCACAGCGCGGGCGCGGCGCGGAAGTACTCGTCGGTCAGCCCCTCGAGCCCGTCGTAGGTGAACGTCAGGCCGTCCATGAGGTAGCGGGCTTCGAGGTTGGTCAAGTCGTCTTCCACGAGCTTGTTCCAAGCCCATCGCTTATCGACGACAGCTCTCGCCCGCAGACGCGAAATCGCGCCCTCCGACGTGTTGTCCTGCTCCTGCTCCGCCGCCTCCAGCGGCAGGGCGCCTGCGGCGATGAGGTTGGTGATGGCCAGCCAGCGCACCTCCTGGTTGTCGGAGCGTTCCAGCAGCGCCTTGAAGTAGGCGACGGTCTCCTCGGTCGGCGTCAGGCGGGCCAGTGCGCGGTCGAAGATGGCGGCCGGCTCCGCGCCGCGGAACGCGGCGTTGAGCAGGTCCATGCCCTCGCCCTCCCAGGCGGGGTCGACGTACTGGCGCACTGCCTGGGTCGCCTGGGCGAGCAGGCGCTCCTGCACGCTCGGGTGCGTCTCGGCGGCGGCGTGGGCGGCGACCAGCTTCACAAACTCGCGGGCGGCCAGCTCGCCGTCGCGCACCGACTCCCACAGCGACGACCAGATCAGGGTGCGCGCCAGCGAATCCTCGATCTCGCCGATGTGCTCGAGCGCGAATTTCTGGTGCTCCGGGGTCAGGCGCATCTTCGCGTAGGTCAGATCGTCGTCGTTGACAATCGCCAGGTCGTGTTCGACGCCGGCGAGCTCCGGGATCTCGGTGCGTTCGCCGTCGATGTCGGTCTCGATCTGCTTGACGCGGGAAACGGAGCCGTCGACAAGCTTGTAGAGCCCCACGCGCACACGGTGCGGGCGCGGATCCTCCTGCAGCACCGCGAAGTGCTCGCCGATCTCCGGGCGCAGCGTCGACGGGCCCGTGGTGCGCAGCCACTTTTCGGCCCAGCCCGAAAGGTCGCGGCCCGACGCCTCCTCGAGCGCGCCGAGCAGGTCCGCGAAGGTGGCGTTGGAGTAGGCGTGGTTGTCGAAGTGCTTGCGCACGCCGGCGAAGAACTCCTCGTAGCCCACGTACGCCTGCAGCTGCTTCAGCACCGACGCGCCCTTGGCGTAGGTGATGCCGTCGAAGTTCTGCTCCGCGGTCTCAATGTCCGGGGCGTCCGCGGCGATCGGGTGCGTGGACGGCAGCTGGTCCTGCTGGTACGCCCACGCCTTCTCCACGGACGCGAACGTGGTCCACGCATCCGCGTACTCGCCGATCGCCGTCTGCGCGGTGGCCGCGGACCAGGTGGCGAAGGACTCGTTGAGCCACAAATCGTCCCACCACTGCATCGTGACCAAATCGCCGAACCACATGTGCGCCATCTCGTGCAGGATGGTGTCGTTGCGGCGCTCCAGGCGGTACGGGGTGGGCTCGGAGGTGAAGATGTACTCGTCGCGGTACGTCACGCAGCCGACGTGCTCCATCGCGCCCATGTTGTACTCCGGGCAAAACACCTGGTCGTACTTGTCGCCGAACGGGTAAGTGCGGCCGAAGTTGGCGTGGTAGAAGTCGAAGCCCTCCTTGGTCTGGCGGAAGATGCGCTCCGAATCCATGTGGGGGATCAGCGATGCGCGGGCGTACAGGCCGAGCTCGATGGTGCGGCCGTCGCCGGCGTCGTAGGTGTCGGAGATGCGCTCAAACTCGCCGGCGCAGATCGCGATGAGGTAGGTCGACAGCGGGTAGTCGATCGTGGTGGTCCACGTCGCGGTGCCGTCGCCGTTGTCCGTGCGGGTGACCGCCTCGTTGAGGATCACGGTGTAGCGCTCCGGGGCTGTGACGCTGACCTTGTAGGTGGCCTTCAGGTCCGGCTGATCGAAGCCGGCGAACACCTTCATCGCCATCGCCGGCTCGAACTGGGTGTACAGGTAGTCCTTGCCGTCCACAGGGTCGGTGAACTTGTGCAGGCCCTCGCCGGTGCGGTTGTAGGCGTCGTGGGAGGTGACGGTCAGCGTGTGGGCGCCGTCGCTAAGCGAAAGCTCCCGGCCCGTCTCATCGCCGTCGAGGGTGGCCTCGAAGCCTGCCGCCACCAGGTCGAAGTGGGTGGCGCCCGCCTTCGAATCGAAATGGACGGTGCTCACCGTGGTGAACTCGTCCGCGTCCGTGATGTCCACGGCGATGTCGTAGCGGACGTTGGAAATCAGTTCAGCGCGCTCCCGCGCGTCCTTGCGAGTCAAATTCGTCTTCATCTGCCGCAGCCTACACGCGCTATCGTGGGCGCCATGACGGAACAAGTGAAATTTTGGTTTGACGTATCCTGCCCGTTCGCATGGCAGACCTCCCGCTGGATCAAAGAGGTGGAGAAGGTCCGCGACATCGAGGTCGAGTGGGTGCCCATGTCGCTCGCAGTGCTTAACGACGGCCGCGACATCCCCGAAGACTACGCAGCCATGATGGAAGCGAACTGGGGCCCGGCCCGCGTGTTCGCGAAGGTCAAGGAGGAGCAGCCCGAGAAGGTCGACGAGCTGTACACCACGATGGGCACGATGATCCACGCCGGCGGCGAAGGCGGCAAGAAGGGCGACGGCGCCTACGACGAGATCATCGCGAAGGCGCTGGCGGAGGTGGGCCTGCCGGAAAATTTCGCTGAGGTGGCCAACACGTCCGACTGCGACGATTTGCTGCGCGGCTTCCACGCCACCGCCATGGACGCCGTCGGCGACGACGTGGGCACCCCGGTGGTCAAGCTCGGCGACAACGCGTTCTTCGGGCCCGTGATCACCCGCGTGCCGGAAGGCGAAGAGGCCGGCGCATTGTTCGATCACGCGGTTGGGTTGGCGGAGTTCCCGTACTTCTTCGAACTCAAGCGCACCCGCACGGAGATGCCCCAGGTACGCTAAACGCCATGCGTATTTACCTTGGAGCAGACCACGCCGGATTCGAGCGCAAGAACCAGATCAAGGCCCACCTTGAGGCCCAGGGCCACGAGGTGACCGACTGCGGCGCCCACGAGTACGACGCCTTGGACGACTACCCGGCGTTCTGCATCGCCGCCGCTGAGGCCGTGGTGGCGGACCCGGGTGCGCTGGGCATCGTGCTCGGCGGCTCCGGCAACGGCGAGCAGATCGCCGCGAACAAGGTCAAGGGCGCGCGCTGCGCCCTGGCGTGGTCGGAAGAGACCGCGAAGCTCGCCCGCGAGCACAACAACGCACAGCTCATCGGCATCGGCGGCCGCATGCACACCGAGGAAGAGGCACTCGCAATTGTCGACGCCTTCGTGTCCCAGCCGTGGAGTGAAGAGGAACGCCACCAGCGCCGCATCGACATCCTCGCCGAGTACGAGCGCACCGGCGTCGCGCCCGAGCTTCCGTAAGCTGCGTCACCAGCCCGCGAAGTAGCGCTCCAGCTGCAGCGGGCCTGCCACCGGCGTGAGCCCGAAGTCTTCGGGGTGCGCGGTGGCCGGCTCCAGCTCCAGCGCGGCGGCGCGCTTCGTGCGCACCACCGTGCCGTCGGGGGAGAGCACGTAGTCCACCGCCAAAAGCGCGCCTAAGTCCTGCGGCGCCCAGCCCGCGCCGACGGCGATGCTCACCCGTGCGTCGACTTCCGCCGTGCCCACCCGCGGGTCGTGCGCGAACAGCGCCGGCACCTCCGCGACGCGCACGTACGCGCCGACTTTCAGCCACTCCGCAATGACGAAGTCGCGCACCCCCTCGCCGTCGAGCTCCGGGACCTCCACCTGCATGTCGAAGGTGTCGAAGATGACCCCGTCCGGCCGCGCCAGCGGGTGCGTCACGCGCCGGGCCAGGGCCAGCGACTCGGCGTTTTTGACGGCGGTGGCGGCGGCGGGGTCGTCGTAACGCTGCCCGAAGTCCTCCTCCGCGTGGTGCGCGACGGCCGCCGGCTCGTGCACGAAGCTCGCACCGGCGTTCCAGGCGCGGAAGCCGAACTCCCAGTCCTCGCCGCCGTAGCCGACGAGCGTGCCGTCGAAGCCGCCGACCTCGTCGAAGAACTCGCGCGAGCACGTCAGCACCGCCGAGATGATGTAGCGCCAGGAGCTGTGGTCGGCGTTGCGGAGGTTGGCGGTGGCGGACCAGGCGTCGATAAGCCATTGCGGCTCTTTGTCCTCGGCGCCGGTGCGGCGCGCGCCGACGACCACCGCCCGCGCATCGCCCACGACGTGCGGCACGACCGCGGAGAGGTAGCCGGGCTCGGGCACGGTGTCGGCGTCGAGAAACGCGAGCACCTCGCCGCGCGCCGCGTCCGCGCCGAGGTTGCGCGCCGCGGCCGCCCGGAAGCCCTTGTCCTCCTGGCGCACCACGCGCACCCCCTCGATTTCGGGCGGTTCGGCGGAGCCGTCGTCGGCCACGACGATCTCCACTTCGCCCGCGTAGTCCTGCGCGCGCACCGCCGCGACGACCCGCTCGAGCGCTTCCGCGTCGTTGTAGTGCGGGATGACCACGCTCACAAAAGGCCAGCTAAACGCCATGTTTCCTCCCACAATTCGGCGACTTCGGCCCAGCCGTAGCGCGGCGGGTCCATCTGCTTGGGCACATGCTTATCGACGGCCTCCCGCCACCCGCCGTCAGCCACCAACGTCACGCGCCCGGGCAGCCACGCGTCGATCTCGCGGGCGTAGGCGGAGTCGCGCACCAGCACGGTGCGGCCCGCGCCCAGCCAGGCCATCAGCGAGCCGGAGGCGGAAAAGTGGCGGTGCGGGCACACCGGTACGGCGATGCGGCCCATCTCGGCGGCGAGTTGGGCGTCGGAAAGCCAGCCCGTGATCTCGGCGTCGAGGTTTTCGGCCCATGTTTCGTGGCCGTGTGAGACCGCGCCGAGGAAGCGCAGGCGGCGGTCCGGCAGTGCTGCGATGAGGTCCTCGTGGCCCTTGCCGGGGTAGAGGAACCCCAGCACGCCGACGCTGCCCGGCTCGGGGTTGAAAGGGGAGTCGATGACCGGGATGGGCAGGCGGATCACGGTTGTTGCGGCGTCGAAGAAGGACGCCTCGTGGTCGGAGTTGACCACCGCGGCGTCCGCCCTTTCGACCAGCTCGCGGTAGACGCGTGCGCGGCGGGCGTAGCGCTCGGCGCCCTCTTCGGGCTGGGGGATGTCGTGCAGGCTCACGGACAGCGGGCCGTCGATGCGCGCCAAAAGAAGCTCAGCCGTGTCGCCGAAGAGGTGGTCGGTGAACGTGACGTGGACGGGGCCGGTGAGCGGGGAGTCGCCGAACGTCTCTTCCCGGATCACCTCAGCCCCGGTGGCGCGGGCGAGCCCGAGGGCGTACTCGGTCACCCCGTGGCCCACGGGGCCGACGATGAGATGTTTCATGCAAGCAACCCTAGATTCGCAATGCGCTCGGCGTGGCGCTGCAGGCCATGGGCGACCAGCGCCGGGCGCTCACGGTAGAACTCCAGCTGCGCGGCGCGGATCTCGTCGACGTCGATGACCCCGCCGCCGCGCTCGCGCCACTCATCGCGGCCTGCAACCGGAACGCCGAGGGCGTCGGCGGCCGCGGCGTCGATAGGCGCGTCCAGCCCGCCGAGCATTTCGTAGTCGGGGGCGACGGGCTCGTCGGAAAGCCCCAGCTCCTCCAGCACCCGCGATGCCATGAACGCAAGGGTGGCGTTGTCGGGGTGGTTGACGGTGTGCCACACCGGGTTTGTCTCCAGGTAGTCCGAGACGACAACCGCGCCGTGGGCGCGCTCGCGCACCCGCATCTGCTCGACGGACATCGCGGCTGCGCGGCGCAACGCATCCGGCGACGGCGCAGCGGCCCCCGCGTACCCCGCGGCGGCGGCCAGGGTGCGCAGGTCGTGGTACGGCACCACCGGCGGGTTCAACGACGGGTCATCCGGGTCGCGGATGATGGCCTGGTGGGGCATGAGCCCGTCGAAACGCAGCACCGGCACGACCACGCGCCGCGCCGACGTACGAAGTTGCCGGGTGCCCACGGGCAGGCCGCGGTAGTTGTCGCGGATCGGCTGGGTCACCAGCACGTCGGCGCGGGCCACGAGGTCCAAAAACCACCCCATGTCCGCCGCTTCAAGCTCGTGGACAGGGGCGATGCGCTCGCCGGTGAAGTGCCCGGTGGACATCAAAAGCTTTCGGGTGGACTCCGCTTGGCAGTTACCGACGACAACAAGCAGCATGCCAACACAGTATGCGAAAACGTTTATATTAGTGGGGTGCGCGTTCTGTCTATCCCCTCCGGCCACCCGTACACGCAGGCTATCCGCCCTGCCGGCGTGGAGTTTTTGCCGGACCCGGACATCGGCGGCAACTGGTGGCCGCACCCCGCCTTCGAGGCGGAGTTTTGGCGCGACCCGCCCGCCGTGGACCTGGTGCACATCCACTTCGGCTTCGAGCACCGCACGCCCGCGCAGATCGCCGAGCTGTGCCGCGCGCTGCCGGTGCCGCTGGTGCTCACGGTCCACGACCTGGACAACCCGCATCTTTCGGATCAGACCGAGCACCACGAGCGGTTGCAATTGCTTATCGACGAAGCTTCCGCCCTCATCACCCTCACCGACCAAGCCGCCGACATTCTTACCCGCGACTTCGGCGCGGGCGACGTGCGGGTGGTGCCGCACCCGCGGATCGTGGAGGACCCGGTGCACGTCGAGGCGGGGGATCGCGCGGCGGTGTTTTTGAAGTCGGTGCGCTCTAACGTGGTGTCGGACGCGCAGTTCTACCGCGAAATTGCGGCGCAGGTGCCGTTGGATGTGTATGTGCATGGGGGAGCGGAGCTTTCGTCGATAGGCACTGTGGTGCACGAACCGATGAGCGACGACGAGCTGCACGCCGCTGTCGGCCGCGCCGGGGTGTGCGTGCTGCCCTACACCCGCGGCACACACTCAGGGTGGCTGGAGATGTGCCGCGACCTCGGCGTTCCCGTGGCGGTGCCGGACTGCGGCTGCTACGCCGGGCAAGCCGACACGCGCGACGCGGTGGAGGTCTACCGGACCGGCGACGGGCGCGCGGCCGGTGAGGCTGCGGCGCGGCTGCTCGCGCGCGGGCCGGTGCCGTACGCCGGCGACCGGGCGAAACAGCTGGACGAGGTGCGCCGCGCGCACGAGGAGATTTACAGGAAAGTGGTGAGCGAGTGACCGTTGCCGCGAAACCCGCGCCGCGCGCCTCGCGCACCGGCAAGCTGCGCATCGCACTGGTGGGGCCCGCGCGCTACCCGGTGCGCGAACCCTACGCCGGCGGGCTGGAAGCGTTCTGCCACACCATGGTCGCAGCCCTGCGCGACCTGGGCCACGACGTGGACTTCTTCGCCGCCGAAGGCTCCGACGGCAACGACAAGACACTCGAACTGCCCGGGGTGGACTGGGGCGCGGACGCCGCAGACGCCACCGACACCACCTACCCCGAAGGCGGCCGCGAGCGCGAAAACGCCGCGTTTGTGCAGCTGCGCCGACTGTTAGTCGCCCGCGGCTACGACGTGGTGCACAACAACAGCCTCAACCCGTACATCTTTCCCTCGGCCGCGTCGCCGGAGCCGCTGCCGATGCTGACCACGCTGCACACGCCGATGGTCGAGGAGATCCAGGCCGCCATCACGGCCGCCGGCCTGCGCGCCGGGCGTTTCGCCGCCGTCAGCCGCACCACCGCGCGCGACTGGCGCCTGCCCAGTGAGCCGGTGATCATCCCCAACGGCGTCAACGTGGACCTCTGGCGCCCGGGCAGCGGCGGCGGGACCGCGGTGTGGTTTGGCCGCCTCGTGCCGGAAAAGGGCGCGCATTTGGCTATCGACGCCTGCCGCACCGCCGGCATCCCCCTCGTCCTGGCAGGTCGCAACGGCGACCACCACTACTTCCGCGACGAAATCGAGCCGCGGCTCGGGCACGACGCGCAGTGGATCGGCGAGCTCTCCCACGCCGAGCTGCGGCGCCTGGTCGCCGGGTGCGGCGTCGCGGTGGTCAGCCCGCGGTGGGAGGAACCGTTCGGGCTGGTCGCGTTCGAGGCGATGGCGTGCGGCACCCCGGTTGCGGCGTTTCGCCGCGGCGGCATGGGCGAGCTGCTCCGCGACGCCCCCGCCGCCCTCGCCCCAGCCGACGACGTCGACGCGCTCGCCGCCGCGATCGGACAGGCGCGTGGAATTGAGAGGGACGTGGTGCGCCGTTGGGTCGTCGAGAGGCATTCGCTCGCCCAAACCGCGAAGCACTACACCGACATCTTCCGCCAGGTGGCGGCGTTTGGAAAGGTAGGACAATGATCGGGATCTACGCCCACCACCACGGCTCCGGGCACCTGCACCGCTGCCGCGCCATCCAGCGCGAACTGCGCGCGATGGGGCATGAGGCGCAGATTTTGTCCACGGCTGGCGGGGACGTTGCGCTTCTCGACGATGCCAGCGCCGGCCCACGCGAACTGCGCAGCGGGCGCGCGATGACCGCCGGGGGCACGTTGCACTACGCGCCGTACGGGGCGCCGCAGATCGCATCAAGGTTCGCGCAGATCGCCGACTGGGTGGCCGAGAACCAGCCGGAGGCGTTCTACGTGGACGTGTCCAACGAGGTCGCCGCGTTCGTGCGGATCATGGGTGTGCCGGTGGTGGTGCACGCGATGCCCGGCTACCGCGGCGACGCCCCGCACCAGCTGGCGTACGCGCAGGCGGATGCGATCGTCGCGGCGTGGCCGGACTGGGTCGAGGTGCCCGATCACCTGCGCCCGCACGCGGACCGGTTGCACGCCGTCGGCGGGATCTCGCGCCTGACCCCGCGCGAGGGTGTCGAGCGCGACCCGAACCACGTGGTGGTGATGGCGGGCCTGGGCGGCTCGACGTGGTCGCCTGCCGACTGGGAAGCGGTGCAGGCCGCCTGCCCCGAGTACCGTTTCACGTTTTTGGGCGGCGACAACCACGTCGACGACCCGACGGAGCTGCTGCAATCCGCGGGCATCGCCGTGACCGCCGGCGGGCAGAACTCCGTGGCGGACCTCGCCGCCACTAACACCCCGGCGGTGATCCTGCCGCAGCCGCGCCCCTTCACCGAGCAAAAGGCGGGCGCGAAAGCGCTCGAAAGCTTGGCGACGGTACGAAACGCCTTCCCCGCCCCCGAAGAATGGCCCGAACTGCTGCGCCGCCGCGACACCGACTGGGCCCGCTGGCAGACAGACGGCGCGGCGCGCCGGGCCGCCGAAGTCATCGCTGGTGTGGCGGAGAACCCCGGCCAGCCCGCGACCTGCGTGATCACGCTCGCCGACGTCAACCGGCGCGACCACCTGACTCACCAGGTCAACCTCATGCCGATGGGCGTCGACCACGTCACCGTCGCACTGAATGATGTGGACGAGTTGGCCAAAGCGGTGCCGAAAAGCTGCGTGGTTCCAGGACCGCGCAACCTCGCCGCCGCCCGCAACCTGGGCGCGAAGGTGGCCATCGAACGCGGCGCCGAGGTGCTCGTGTTCCTGGACGCGGACTGCCTTGCCTCCGACGCGCTCGTGCCGCGCTACGTCGCGGCGCTCACGCAGCGCCCCGAGGCCGTCGCCGCAGGTCCGGTGACCTACATGAAGCCGGGCGAGCTGCGCGTCACCGACCCCGACCCGCACCCCGCCCGCCCCAACCCGGCCGACGGCGAGCTCGTCGACGCCGACAACTACAACCTGTTCTGGTCCCTCTCCTTCGCCCTGACCGCGAAGACGTGGGCGCGCATCGAGCGCGACTTCGGCGGCTTCGACGCCGGCTACCAGGGTTACGGCGGGGAAGACACCGACTTCGCCCGCGAGCTCGAGCGCCACCGCATCCCGCTGATCTGGGTCGGCGGGGCGCACGCCTACCACCAGTGGCACCCCGTTTCCTCGCCACCGTGGGAGCACATCGAGGACATCGTCGCCAACGCCAACCGATTCCACGACAAATGGGGCACCTTCCCCATGGAAGGTTGGTTGGAGGCGTTCGAGGCCGAAGGCGCCGTCGAGAAGCAAGATGCCCCGAAGCGCTATATCCTGCGGAACCATGAACTTCACCGTCCACGAGGGAAGCACTGACTGCCCGGTGATCGTGCACGTGCCGCACGCGTCGCGCGAGATCCCGGCCGAGGTTGCTGCTGATTTCATCGCCACCGACGACCAGATTGCGCGCGAGCTCGACCACGTCACCGATGACCACACCGACACCCTCGCCGCGGCCGCCGCCGAGCAATCCGGGTGCGCGCCGTGGATGATCGTGAACAACCTTTCGCGCCTGGTGGCGGACCCGGGGCGGTTCTCCAACGAGCGCGAATCCATGGACTCGACCGGGCGCGGCGCCATCTTCCTCAAGCTTGGCGACGGCAACCCGCTGCGGCCTTTGGACATGGACGTCGCAGACCTGAAGGCCGAGTACTACTTCCCGTACGCCGACGCGGTGTCCAAGCTGGTCTCCGGCCGCATCCAGGACTGCGGCTGCGCTGTGATCGTCGACGTGCACTCCTACAACAACCAGCCCGACGAGTACCGCATCCACCCCGGCAAACTCCTGCCGGATGTGTGCATCGGTACTCACTCTGTGCACACGCCCGCCGTGCTTGCCGACGAAGCCGACCGCACCTTCACCACCGCCGGCTTCGACGTGGAGCGCAACACCCCCTTCGCCGGGGCGTACGTGCCGGTCGACTACGACAAGAACACCTCCGTGTTGGCCGTGATGTTCGAGGTGCGCAAAGACCTGCTGGAAAACGACGAGTCGCGCGTGCGCGTCGAGGCCGCCCTGGCCGAGGTGATCCGCAAGGCCGTGGAGATTTCCCGCACCGACATGGGCCGCCCGATGTAGCCGTTTTTGGGCATGCCTGTATCCCCGCCCGGGTGGGGCGGGTTTTCGGTGTGTGGCGGGTTAGCCGAAGAGCAGTTCCATCGCGCCCGGGGTAGTCATCGGGACTTTCGTGCCGTTGGGCGCGACCCAGTGGATGCGGGCGTTCGGGTTGTCGATGTAGCCGAACGGGCCGTTGCGGTTGTCGGCGTTGACCCCGTTGTGGAAGGGGCAGAGTTCGGCGAGGTTGTCCATGTTGCTCATTCCCCCGTAGCGCCACGCGTTGATGTGGTGGGTTTGGGTGGTCTCTGCGGAGTGTTTGCAGTCGGGAAACGCGCACGACGGGCAAAGCAGCTTCGACATGACCTTCTGCTTGACGTTGGCGCAGCGCTTACCGTAGTACAGGTTGACGGGTCCTTCCTGGGGGTGGAACGCGGCGACTTCGAGTATGTCGCCAAATTCGTGCTCCATGTATTCGGCACCGGTCATGGTGGTGCCGTCGGTGCAGATCAGCGTGACCTCGTCTGCGTGGCCTGATTGGATGCGGGCCCAGTCGGCGATCGGCACCAGGATGATCGGCCGGAAGTTCGCCTTCGGTATGCCTTTGCCGTCGCGCAGGATCCCGATAAGGGTGTGGGCCATTTGGGCGGCGGCGGGGTCGTCTGCGTCGATGAGTTTGCGCAGCAGGTGCTCCAAATCTGCGAGGTCGCGCTCGTTGTAGGTCAGGATCATGGTGCGCATGCCCGCTTTCGAGCGGGAAAACTTACACGAGGGTGGGGCGGGTTTGACGGGTTGTTTGATCAACCGTTTGATGCGCTTGGTCAACGCCCGGTAGGAGCCGCGGTGGCGCACCAAATCCAACCTAATGCGCCAGCGTTCGGCTGCCCCTTCGACGGCGAGGAGTTTCTTCTCGATGTGCACGAGCTGGTCGATAGGTAAACCCTCGGCGGCGGCGAGGGCGTCACGTTGTTTGCGGGTGAATTGGGTCGGACCAAAGTAGGTGTGGTGCACCCGCGCCAAGTCGCGGACCCGGCCAGACGACAGGCCGGCGGCCATGGCTACATCGCGGTCGAAGTCGGCGAGGACGGAAACGCCTGCGGAAACAAAGTCGGTGAAGTTCATGGCCTGAAAGCTATGGCGGCCACACAACACCAAACAAGACCCAAATCAAAATCTGTGGATAACCCCCGCCGGTTGTTGACGCCGCAACACAGTTGTCCACAGAAACGCAAAACGCGGTGGCGCAAGCACGCCACCGCGGTATACGTTGCAAAGTTTTAGCGCTTGGACACCTTGCCGGTCTTGCCCGCCACAGGCGCGACCACCGAGGCGCGCGCGAAGAACCAGCCCAACGCCGTCACACCCGCCGCGACCAGGAACAACACCACACCGATCCAGCTGGTGGCGTCCTCGCGCGCGGCGAACATCGCGTTCATGTTGCCGCGCAGGCCGGTGGTGAGCACGAGGAACACGTGCACCACCACAAACGCCACGAAGTAAATCATGGTGGGGAAGTGCACCGCGCGCGCCCACGACACCGGCACCGCCTTCCACGACGCCGGCCACATGCTGCTCATGCGGAAACCAGACACGATGGCCAGCGGCGAGGCGATAAAAACGGTGACGAAGTACGACAGCTCCTGCAGCGCGTTGTAGTACAGCCAGGGGTTTTCCGTCGGCCAGTCCAGCGACAGGTACTGCAGGCCCGCCGACACCGCGTGCGGGATCGCGTCCCAGCTGGTGGGCACGATGCGCATCCATTGGCCGGTGGTGAACAGAAGCACGAAGAACACCACGCCGAGGACGACCCACGCGACGTCGAGAAGCTGGTGCAGCCAGAGCGTCACCGAGATCTTTTTGCCGCCCTTCTTCGGCTGCCAGTAGGCGGCGGGGCGTTTCTCGCGGCGCACGTCAATGCCTGTTTTGATGATCAGCGCCATCAGGAACATGTTGAAGAAGTGCGCCCAGTTCAGCCAGCCGGGCAGCCCGGTGGGGGCGTTGTCCGGCAGCGGCTGGATGCCGTTGTAGCGGGCGATGAAGTCGGCGCCGGCCTCGGTGCCCACGTACCAGCGCGCGCCGAACACGGCCGCGGCGAGCAGCAGCAGCGCACCGATCGCCCATGGGAGCCATTGCCTTACGACGCTCTCCGGTTTCCCCGCCGTCGCCTGCGCGGGTGCCGGCTGCGGGGTCGGTTTCGGGGCCGGCGCGGGTGCTGTTTTGGCCACCGCGTCGTCGACCACCGTCGCCGCAGGCGCTGCCGCGGTCTCGGGCTGTGGCTCGGGCTCCGCAACCGGCTCCGGCGCGGCGACGCGCACGGTGCCGGCCGGCGGCCACGGTTCGCCGCCCTCGACGCGCGGCAGGCCCTGGCGCAGCGGCACCTCGACGGTGTGCGCCGGCTCGGCAACGTCGGCAGCTTCTGCGGCGGCAGCGGCACCAGCGGCGGCAGCGGGCGCCGCGACGCGCACCGTTCCAGCGGGCGGCCACGGCTCGCCGCCCGGCACGCGCGGAAGGCCGCGGCGCAGCGCCACATCGGCGGCCTCGGCCGCGTCGGCAACGGGTGCAACGTCAGCAGCAGCGTCCTCGACCGGCGCGTCGGCAACGTCGACGGTGCCGGCCGGCGGCCACGGCTCGCCGCCTGGAACGCGCGGCAGTCCTCGGCGGAGTTCTACCTGCATTACTTGCGCGCCTCAATCTCGGAGATGATGTCCGGCACCAGGTCGAACAGGTCGCCGATGATGCCGAAGTCGGCGATGTCGAAGATCGGGGCGTCCTCGTCGGAGTTGATCGCCACGATGGTGTCGGCGGTCTGCATACCCACCAGGTGCTGCACCGCGCCGGAGATGCCGACGCCGATGTAGAGCTTCGGACTGACCATCACGCCGGTCTGGCCGATCTGCGCCTCGTACGGCACCTGGCCTTCGTCGACGGCGGAGCGGGTGGCGCCGATGGCGGCCCCGAGGGCGTCGGCGAGCCCGCCGACGAGGTCTTCGAACATGTCCTCGTCGCCCAAGGACACGCCGCCTGCTACGACCTTGTCGGCGGTGAGCAGGTCGGGGCGGTCGGAGGTGCGCTCGACGGGGGTCACGGAGAGCACTTCTGCCTCTCGACGTCCCGTCGGCGCCACCTCCAACTCGCGCACCTCAGGCGTGGCCGCCTCCGCACGCGTTTCCACCGCACCCTTGCGCAGGGTGATCACCGGCGCGGAGTGCGTCGCCGCGGCAGAAGCGGTGTAGACGCCGCCGAAGTTCTGGTGCTCGGTGACAATGCCCTGGTCGTCGCGGCTCACAGACACCGCGTCGGTGAGCAGCGCCCTGCCTGTGCGTGCGGCGAACCGGCCGGCGGCTTCGCGCCCGCGCACGGTGTGGGCGAACAGGACGGCTGCTGGGAAGAGTTCGTCGAAGGCGGCGGTAGCTGCGTCGATAAGCGGGGCGTTGGACACCAGCACCACCGCGGCGCCGAGCGCACCCAACTCCTCTGCGTGCGCGCGGTCTGACGCCAGCACCACCGGGGTGCCGACGGCGGACGCGGCGCCGATGAGCTCGGCCGCAACGGGGCTGACCGAGCCGTCGAAGGAGCGGTCCGGGACAACAAGAATCTGGGTCATGGCTGCTCCTTAAATGAGGTTCTTGGATTCGAGGAAGTCCACCAGGCGGGCGGCGGCGGTGGAATTGCCGTCGATGATTTCGCCGCGCTCGCGCTCCGGGCGGCGCTCGATGCTGGTCATGATGGCGCGCGGGTGCGTGAAATCCTCCGGGTCCACGCCGAGCTCGGCGAGGGTGACGGTGCGCAGCTCCTTCTTCTTCGCGGCCATCAGCCCCTTGAAGTTGGGGTAGCGCGGGTCCGCGAACTCGTCGGCGACGGACACCACGGCCGGCAGCTGCGCTTGCAATTCGACGGTGGCGGCGTCGGAGGCCTGGGTGGCGCGCACGGTCTCGCCCTCGAGCGTGAGCTCGGTGAGGTTGGTCAGCACCGGCCAGTCCAAAAGCTCGGCCATGAAGGGGGCGATCACGCCGGTGCCGCCGTCGGAAGACTCGGCGCCCGCGATGACGAGGTCGTAGCCCTGCTTCTCGACGAGCTCCGCCAACACCTCACCAGTCAACGTCGCATCCGCGCCCGCGAGCGCGTCGTCCGAGACGATGTAGGCCTCAGAAGCGCCCATGGCGATGCCGCGGCGCACCGAGTCGGCGGAGGACTCCGGGCCGACGCTCAAGATCTCAACCTCGACGTTCTCGCCGGCCTCGGCGATGCGCAGCGCGGCCTCGACGGCGCGCTCGCTGACCTCGTCGGCGACGACGTCGCCGGAGCGGTCCGTCAAACCCGTCTCCAGGTTCATTTCGCGGTCACTGTACGTGTCCGGCACTTCTTTCAGCAGCACAGCAATGCGCACGGCCACTCCTTGCTCTTGAGCTTTCTGGGGTTCGCGATCGCTGTGCAGTGTAACGCACGGCTAAAAGTCGAATCCCCCGAAGTCGAAGCCGCCGCCGTCGCCGAACCCGCCGAAGCCCCCGAAGTCGCCGCCGGCATCGCCCATGTCACCCATGTCGCCGGCGCCGTCCATGCCTTCCATACCGGCGCCGTCCATGCCGTCGCCAAGCCCGCCGGCCTCAAACGCCTCCGCCGAGGCCACACCGGCCATCCCGGCGAACATGGTGGAGTAGAACATCATGGAGCTTGCGGCCCATACACCGGTCATCATCGCCGGGCCCCACCACGCGGTGGAGTACCAGCCGGCCGGCACCGGGCGGCCCGCGACGGCGCCGCCGGGGTAGTAGTGCGGCGTCTGCGTGGTGGCGTGCGGCGACGCCATGACCTGCGTGCCGTCCTCCTGCGTGACGGTGCGCTGCTCGGTCACGCGACCTGCCTGGCGCTGGCCCTCCAGCTCCGGCAGCTGCGGGCCGGCGGGAAGCCCCATGATCTCGCGGGCCGCGTTGACGTAGTGCAGGCCCTCCAGCGCGGACTCGCGCGCGAGCATCGCTTGCTTGACAGAACGCGCCTCGCTCAGCCCGGCGGATGCCGCGTTGAAGCGCTCGGAGGCATCGGCCATCGCCTGCTGCGAGGCGGTGTCGTTGCCGGAGAGGTTCAGCACCTGCGAGCCCAAGCGGTCGGTCCACCGCTTGGCGTCGGCGTACGCGTCGTCGAAAGTCAGCTGCTGCTGCCTTGCCACCTGGCGCCGCGACTGGGGCATCTGCCGCTGCCCGCTCATACTCGACAACACCACCAACGCGCCGATCATCAAGAAAATGAGCAACAGGGTGAACATGACTCCTCCTAAAATTTCGTTCGTGTTTGGTTCAACGCATACGCCTGCGCTAAAGTTCCGCACAGCGCTGCAGATTTCGGCGCCTGGGAATGTCGTATAGTGGCTAATACCTCAGCCTTCCAAGCTGAAGACGCGGGTTCGATTCCCGTCATTCCCTCCACACATGACACCGGTTCCGGTTGCGGGGCCGGTGTTTTTGTGCCCTCAATGCGGACGGTGATTGAAGCACCGCTACAATGACTGTCCTGAACTACACACGTTCAACGAATGTGGTTCATACCGTGCGGTTTCACCGCAACGGGGCGTGGCGCAGCTTGGTAGCGCACCTGCTTTGGGAGCAGGGGGTCGCAGGTTCAAATCCTGTCGCCCCGACCAAGGCGGGCCCGTGGTTTCGCGGGCCCGCCACATATAAACATCTGACAAACGTTGTTTCGATCTAGTACAGGAGAAATCCGTGAAGACTTCCGTCGACAAGCTCAGCGACACCCGCGTGAAGCTCAACGTCAGCGTGCCGTTCGACGAGCTGGGCAAGGAGATTGACCAGGCCTACAAGGCCATCGCCCAGCAGGTCAACATCCCGGGCTTCCGTCGTGGCAAGGCTCCGCGCCAGCTCATCGACGCTCGCTTCGGCCGCGGCCCGATCCTGGAGCAGGTCGTCAACGACATGCTGCCGACCCGCTACGAGCAGGCCCTGGCGGAAAACGAGATCAACCCGCTCGGCCAGCCGGAGATCGAGATCACCAAGATCGAGGACAACGACGTCGTCGAGTTCACCGCCGAGGTCGACGTGCGCCCGGAGATCGAGGTGCCGGACTTCTCCAAGATCTCCGTGAAGGTTCCGGAGCTCAAGCTTGACGACGAAGCAGTCGACGCCGAGCTGGACACCCTCCGTGAACGCTTTGGTGAGCTCAAGGACACCAAGCGCAAGCTGAAGACCGACGACTACGCCATCATCGACCTCGAGGCCACCGTCGACGGCGAGAAGCTCGACGATGCTTCCGCCGAGGGCCTGACCTACCGCGTCGGCGCCGACGACCTGATGAAGGGCCTGGACACCGCGCTGCGCGGTCTGAAAACCGGCGAGGACGCAGAGTTCGAGTCCGAGATCCAGTACGGCGAGCACAAGGGCGAGAAGGCCACCGTGAAGGTCACCGTCCAGCAGACCAAGGAGCGCAAGCTGCCGGAGCTCGACGACGACTTCGCGCAGATGGCGTCCGAGTTCGACACCGTCGAGGAGCTGCGCAACTCCACCCGCGAGCAGGTTGAGGAGAACGCCAAGGCCAAGCAGGCCGCGGACATCCGCGACGAGGTGCTCAAGGTCGCCCTGGCAGAGTCCACGTTTGCCCTGCCGGAGTCCGTGGTGGACGAGCAGGTGCACAACCAGCTCCACCAGCTGCTGGGCCAGATGGCGCACGACGAGAACGCGTTCGCCCAGCTGCTCGAGGCGCAGGGCACGACCCGCGAGGAGTTTGACAAGCAGTCCCGCGAGCAGGCCGAAGAGTCCGTGCGCACCCAGCTGTTCCTCGACGCTGTGGCAGAGCAGGAGCAGCCGGAGGTCTCCCAGCAGGAGCTGACCGACCACATCCTGTTCACCGCGCAGTCCTACGGCATGGACCCGAACCAGTTTGTGGCTCAGCTGCAGCAGTCCGGCCAGATTGCCAACCTGTTCTCCGACGTGCGCCGTGGCAAGGCGCTGGCCATCGCCATCTCCCGCACCCAGGTCGAGGACGAGGCCGGCAACAAGGTCGACCCGAACGAGTACTTCGGCGAGATCGAAGAGGACGAGGCTGAAGAGTCCGACGAGAACTAAGCCGTTCTCTTAGCGGCCGGGGCATGGTGTTGCCCCGGCCGCTTTCGCGTTTTCTGGGCTCCTTCGCCAGATTTGTTCACTCCCACGGACCGTGCCGGTGAATGAATTCCGTTTTGGTCGGATGGTTTGTTCACTTTCCCCAGGTGGCATAAATCCCGGAACCCGGTTGATTCACGCCGCAGTGAACAAATCTCCCTGGGGGACCCCGGCCCCGACACTTCGCGGCGGAATCTGTCAGGCGGCCACGATAGCCCCAGGTCGCCGCAAACGCCCGCCGTAATCTGTCAGGAACCGGCCGCCGGCCACCCCAAAACCGGTCCGAACCGGCCCCAAACTTCCGCCCCGTACGCCGGTAGCGAACAGGCTCGGAGATACAGGACCTCGCGAGTAGGGTAGTGGCGTTACCGGATGAACTAGCAAAGGAGCGTCTGTTATGACTTCCCCGACCCAAGGCATGAACCTGGGAGACTCCGTTTATGAGCGTCTCCTCCGGGAGCGCATTATTTTCCTGGGCCAGCAGGTGGACGACGAGATCGCCAATAAGCTCTGCGCCCAGATTCTGCTGCTGTCGGCGGAGGATCCGACGCGCGACATCAACCTCTACATCAACTCGCCGGGCGGCTCCGTCACCGCCGGTATGGCGATTTACGACACGATGAAGTACTCCCCGTGCGACATCGCCACCTACGGCATGGGCCTGGCGGCGTCGATGGGCCAGTTCCTGCTCTCGGGCGGCACGAAGGGCAAGCGTTACGCCCTGCCGCACGCGCGCATTATGATGCACCAGCCGTCCGCAGGCGTCGGCGGCACGGCAGCCGACATCGCTATTCAGGCGGAGCAGTTCGCGGAGACGAAGCGCGAGATGGCGCAGCTCATCGCGGAGCACACGGGCCAGACCTTTGAGCAGATCACGAAGGATTCGGACCGTGATCGCTGGTTCAACGCTATGCAGGCGAAGGAGTACGGCATCGTGGACCACGTCATCGAGAACGCAGCCCAAGCCGGCGAGCACTCCATCGGCGAGAACTAAGGCACACGAGGAATTAAGGAGACACCCACTATGACTTTCCAGATGCCCAACTCCCGCTACGTGCTGCCGCAGTTTTTGGAGGAAACGAGCTTCGGCACGAAGCAGATCGACCCGTACGGCAAGCTGTTCGAGGAGCGCATCGTCTTCCTGGGCACCCAGGTGGATGACACGTCGGCGAACGACATCATGGCGCAGCTTCTGGTGCTGGAGTCCCAGGACCCGGACCGCGACATCACCATGTACATCAACTCCCCGGGCGGTTCCTTTACCGCGCTTATGGCTATCTACGACACGATGCAGTACGTCCGCCCGGACGTGCAGACTGTCTGCCTCGGTCAGGCCGCTTCTGCGGCCGCGGTGATCCTCGCCGCGGGTGCGCCGGGCAAGCGCGCCGCGCTGCCGAACTCGCGCGTGCTGATCCACCAGCCGGCGACCCAGGGCACCCAAGGTCAGGTGTCTGACCTGGAGATTCAGGCCGCGGAGATCGAGCGTATGCGCCGCCTCATGGAGGACACGCTCGCGCACCACACTGGCCGCACGTCGGAGCAGGTCCGCATTGATACGGACCGCGACAAGATCCTCACCGCCTCTGAGGCCGTGGAGTACGGGATCATCGACCAGGTCTTTGATTACCGCAAGCTCAACGGCTAAGTGCACAGAGAAAACGCGCCCGGTTCACTTCCGGGCGCGTTTTGCTTTGCGACGACCTCCGGTTACTCCGCTTCCTCCCCGGATGCCGGGTCGCAGAATGCCACGGCGTTGCGGATGGCCTCCGGCGCAGTTTCGAAGTCTTCGCGCGCCCAGCAGATGCCGCCATCGTCGGTGGTGACGGGGTCGACGGAGACCCAGCCCTGGCCCTTGGCGGCCCAGTAGTAGTCCTGGCCGTCGGAGGTGACGGTGCGGGCCCATTCGCGGTCGCAGAAGGTGCTGTACTCCTGGTTGCCGGACGCCGCACCCTGGGTGGGCCAGGCGCAGGTGGCGCCGGGGCGGTCGTCGACGATGGTTTCGCGCACCGGCTCCGGCTCACGCGCCGCGTTGTTGGAGTCGTTGGAGCTGCGCGACTCCGAGCGCTTGGAGCTGGACTTCGTTGAGGTGCGCGTGGACGACTTGGTCGACGAAGACGAGCTCGACGAGGACTTCTTCGCCGTGGTGGACGTGGAGGTGGTGGTTTCCTCATCCTCGTCGTCCTCGGTGGGCGTCGGCGTCGGGGTGGCGGTGGTGCTGGTCTGCGGGAAGTCCAGCGTGGGCTCCGCCAGGGGCTCTGCGTCCGCGCCGGAGTCCGAGCAACCGGTCAGCAGCGACGCGACGAGGGCGGCTGCGGCGAAGGCAGAAAGTGTGCGGCTGCGATTCACGGATCGGTTCCTTTCAGGGTGCTCAGCGTTGGGGCACCGGTGGGCACGATTGTTTAACGTGTACAGGCTAGCGGATTAGCTTCCAAGGAACCGCGTCAGTGCGGTGTTGAATTCTTCCGGGTTCTCTATGGCCACTTGGTGGGCGGCCGGGTCCACCACCACGGATTGGGACGGGCCGGCCACGCCGTCGGCGATCTCGGCAAGCTTCTCGGGCGGGCAGGTCGGGTCGGACGCGCCCGCGATGGTGAGCACCGGACAGGTGATCTTCCCCAGCTCGCCGGCGAAATCCCAGGTGGCGAGCGCGGTTCCGTTGTGGGCGTAGCCCTCGTCGTCGACGGAGTCGATCATGTCTGCCACGCGCTGCACCACCTCCGGGTGCTCCGCGCGGAAAGATTCTGTGAACCAGTTGCCCATCAGTGTGGGGGTCAGGCCGGAGGTGCCGTCGTGAAGCGCGGTGTTTATCTTTTGCTCCCATGCCTCCTCACCGCCGAGGAAGGTGGCGGTGGCGGCGAAGACGGCCTTGTCCACGCAGCCGCTGTTCGCGGCGAGCCACTGCGCGATCGCGCCGCCGAGGGAGACGCCGACGACGCTGAAGCGCTCCACGCCGAGCTCGTCGAGTGCGGCGAGGACGTCGCGGCCGAGCGTGCCCACCTCCGTGGGGCGCTCGGAGGGCACGCCGGAGCCGCCGTGGCCGCGGTGGTCGACGGTGATCACGCGGTAGCCGGAAAGCGCGGGGATGACCTCGGACCACGCGTCAGAGGTGGTGGCGATGGAGCTGAGCAGCACCACCGCTTCGCCGTTGGGGGTGCCGAATTCTTGCGTGTGAAGAAACGTCATGGGCCCCATTTTCGCACGCGCGCGACAGTTGTGTCGGCGCGGCGGGTACGGTTTGACGCAAGCATTACACTCGGTGGGGATTGACCGAAGACGGGAGTAGATAGGCGCATATGGCAACTACGCACGACAGCGCGAACCTGCTCAAGTGCTCTTTCTGTGGGAAGAGCCAGCAGCAGGTGCGCAAGCTCATCGCCGGCGGCGGCGTCTACATCTGCGACGAGTGCATCGAGCTGTGCAACGAGATCATTGAGGAAGAGCTCGCCGGCGCGCAGAAATCCCAGGACGCGGACGACCCGGACCGCCTGCCGCGCCCGAGCGAGATCACGGCGTTTTTGGACGAGTACGTCATCGGACAGGACACCGCGAAGAAGACCCTGGCTGTGGCGGTGTACAACCACTACAAGCGCATCAAGGCCGAGACGTCCAACGTGTCCAGCCGCAAGCGCGACGAGGACGTGGAGATCGCCAAGTCCAACATCCTCCTGCTCGGCCCCACCGGCTCCGGCAAGACCTACCTGGCGCAAACGCTGGCGCGCATGCTCAACGTCCCGTTCGCCATCGCGGACGCCACCAGCCTCACCGAAGCCGGCTACGTCGGCGAAGACGTGGAGAACATCCTGCTGAAGCTTTTGCAGGCGGCGGATTTCGACGTCAACCGCGCCCAGCACGGCATCATCTACGTCGATGAGGTGGACAAGATCTCGCGAAAGTCCGAGAACCCGTCCATTACCCGCGACGTCTCCGGCGAGGGTGTGCAGCAGGCCCTGCTGAAGATTCTGGAGGGCACCACCGCGTCCGTGCCGCCGCAGGGCGGGCGCAAGCACCCGAACCAGGAGTTCATCCAGGTGGACACCACGAACATCCTGTTCATCGTGGCAGGTGCTTTCGCTGGCCTGGACAAGGTGGTCGCGGAGCGCGTGGGCAAGAAGGGCATCGGCTTCGGCGCGGAGATCGACTCGAAGGAGCAGCGCGACGAGGCGGACCTGCTGGCCCAGGTGCAGCCGGGCGATTTGGTCAAGTTCGGCCTGATCCCCGAGTTCATCGGCCGCCTGCCCATCCTCGCGCACGTGAACGACCTAGACCGTGATTCGATGAAGCGCGTGCTTACGGAGCCGAAGAACTCGCTGGTCAAGCAGTACCAGCGCCTGTTCGCCATGGACGGCGCGGAGCTGACCGTCACCGACGGGGCGCTCGGCGTGATCGCCGATAAGGCGGCGGAGCGCAAGACCGGCGCCCGCGGCCTGCGCGCGATCATGGAGGAGCTGCTCGTGCCCATCATGTACGAGCTGCCGGACCGCGAGAACGTCGCCGAGGTTGTCGTCGACGAGGCTGTGGCGCTCGGCACGGAGGAGCCGAAGTACATCGAGGCCGAAGAAAAGCAGTCTGCTTAACGACGGGCCATTAGACGATCCAGCCTTCGTCGCCGTAGATATCGAATAGCTCGTCCGGCTCCGCGTCCTCGGCGGGTGCCGGGGCGGCCTCCAGGTAGGACTCGTAGCCGGAGTACGAGATGTTGGAGGTCAAAAACGCCAGCACGGCGTCGATGACCATGCGGCGCATGCCGTCGACGTTGCGGCGGCTTTCCGCGTCCACGCCGAAGACGTGCTTGGCGGTGGCGGCGTTGCCGACACGGTAGAAGCACAGCGAGGAAATCAGGGCGAGCAGGTCAACTGCGGTGATGCCGGGGCGGAAGGCGCCGGCGTCCTGGCCGGCGAGGAGGAGCCGTTCGGCGTGCAGGCTCACCTCGCGCACGCCGGCGAGCATTGACGCGTCCTCCGCCTTAACTTCTGGGTCCAGGTTTTCGCGCAGCACCAGGCGGGTGGCGTCCGGGTTGTGCAAAAACGCGTGGTAGAGCGCGTCGACGAAACGCCGCATGCCTTCCACCGGCACGGCGTGGGAGCGGTTGAGGATGTTCTCCGGCGGGGTCAGCTGCTCCAGCGCGAGGCGCAAGGTGGCGTGGTAGAGGCCGCGCTTGTCGCCGAAGTGGTAGTGGATCATGCGTTTGGTCATGCCGGTTTTCTTGGCCAGCGTTTCCACCTTCACGCCGGAGTATCCTTTGCGGGCGAATGCCCCCAGCGCTGCGCGGACCACCGCGTCGGGGGAGGGCGCGCCGGAAGTTGCGTCGTCGACAACGTCGGTCACGTCCGTCCCCTTTCTGCTCGAAATACCCCTCAATCGTGCACTAGATGTCCGCTCCCGGACGCATAGCGCTGAATTTCTGCCCCGGCTGGGGGTAGGTTACTGTGAGGCAACACACAAACGTTTCGATCGAAGGAGTAAGACACATGACAAAGATTGTGGTCACGGGCGCTGCGGGAAACATCGCCTACTCCCTGTTGTGGCGCATCGCCGCCGGCGACGTGTTCGGCGACGAGCCGGTGGACCTGACCCTGCTGGAGATCCCGGACGCCGTGCGCGCCGCCGAGGGCACGGCGATGGAGCTCGCCGATTCTGCGCTGCCGCTGGTCAACTCCATCGAGGTCACCGACGACGCGACGAAGGCTTTCGACGGCGCCGAGGCCGCGTTTTTGGTGGGCGCGAAGCCGCGCGGCAAGGGCGAGTCGCGGGCGGACATGCTCGCCGCTAACGGGAAGATCTTCATCGGCCAGGGCGAGGCCATCAATAACGGTGCGGCGGACAACGTCCGCGTGCTGGTGGTGGGCAACCCGGCCAACACCAACGCCTACATCGCCTCCAAGGCAGCGCCCGACGTGCCCAAGGACCGCTTCAACGCGCTGATGCGCCTGGACCACAACCGGGCGCAATCGATGTTGGCGGACCGCGTGGGGTGCCCGTCGAGAAGCATTGAGCGCCTCGTGGTGTGGGGCAACCACTCCGACACCCAGTTCCCGGACATCACCTACGCCACCGCGGACGGTAAGCCGGTGGAGGTGGACCGCGAGTGGTACACCGGCGAGTTCATCCCGCGCGTGGCCAAGCGCGGCGCCGAGATCATCGACGTGCGCGGCAAGTCCTCGGCCGCCTCCGCGGCGTCGGCGTCCGTGGACCACATGCGCGATTGGGTGCAGGGCACCGGGGAGCGGTGGGCGACGGTGGCGTTGCCGTCGACAGGCGAATACGGCGTGGACGAAGGCCTGGTCTTCGGCTTCCCGGCCGTAAGTGACGGCAGCTGGCGTCTCGTCGAGGGGCTCGAGCTTTCCGACGACCAAAGGACCCGCATCGACGCCAACATCGAGGCCCTGCGTGAGGAAGCCGCCATCGCCGACAAGCTGTTTTAGGGCGCTGGTTAAGATAGGGCGCGTGACTCAGAACGATCTTGCGAACGACCTGCCCAAGTCGTGGGAACCCAGCGCCCACGAACGCGACCTGTACGAAGGTTGGGTAGACGCCGGTTACTTCACGGCGGACCCGGCCTCGGACAAGCCCGCGTACTCGATCGTGCTGCCGCCGCCGAACGTGACCGGCCAGCTGCACATGGGCCACGCCCTCGACCACACCCTGATGGATTCCCTGGTGCGCCGCAAGCGCATGCAGGGCTACGAGGTGCTGTGGCTGCCGGGCATGGACCACGCGGGCATCGCCACCCAGACCAAGGTGGAAGCCAAGCTCAAGGCGGAAGAGGGCAAGGACCGCTACGACTACGGGCGCGAGGAGTTCATCGAGCGCGTGTGGGAGTGGAAGGAGCAGTACGGCGGCACGATCACCACGCAGATGCGCGCCATCGGCGACTCGGTGGATTGGTCGCGGGAGCGCTTCACGCTTGACGACGGCCTGTCGCGCGCCGTGCAGACCATCTTCAAGCAGCTCTACGACCGCGGCCTGGTCTACCGCGACTACCGCCTGGTCAACTGGTCGCCGGTGCTGGAAACGGCCGTCTCCGACATCGAGGTGGTGTACAAGGACGTCGAGGGCGAGTTCGTCTCCATCCGCTACGGCTCGCTGAACGACGACGAGCCGCACCTGGTCGTGGCCACCACCCGTGTGGAAACAATGCTTGGCGACGTCGCGATCGCCGTCCACCCCGACGACGAGCGCTACGCCGACCTGATCGGCCAGGTTTTCCCGCACCCGCTGCGCGACGACCTGCAAATTGAGGTCATCGCCGACGACTACGTGGACATGGAACTGGGCACGGGTGCCGTGAAGATCACCCCGGCGCACGACCCGAACGACTACGAGATGGGCCTGCGCCACAACCTGGACATGCCGATCATCATGGACGAGAAGGGCCGCATCGCCGATACCGGCACCCGCTTCGACGGCATGACGCGCGAGGACGCCCGCGTGGCCGTGCGCGAGGCGCTGGCGGAGCAGGGCCGCATTGTCAAGGAGGTGCGCCCGTACGTGCACTCCGTGGGCCACTCGGAGCGCTCCGGCGAGCCGATTGAGCCGCGGTTGTCCCTGCAGTGGTTTGTCAAGGTCGACGAGTTGGCGAAGATGTCCGGCGACGCGGTGCGCGAAGGCGACACCAAGATCCACCCGGAATCCATGGAGAAGCGCTACTTCGACTGGGTGGACAACATGCACGACTGGACGATCTCGCGCCAGCTGTGGTGGGGCCACCGCATCCCGATCTGGTACGGCCCGGAGGACGAAAATGGCAACCGCGACGTCGTCTGCGTCGGCCCAGACGAGGAGCCGCCGGCAGGCTACGAGCAGGACCCGGACGTGCTGGACACCTGGTTCTCGTCCGCCCTGTGGCCGTTTTCCACCATGGGCTGGCCGGAGAAGACCCCGGAGCTGGAGAAGTTCTTCCCCACCACGGTGCTGGTCACCGCGTACGACATCCTGTTCTTCTGGGTGGCGCGCATGATGATGTTCGGCACCTTCGCTGGCCAGGAAACCCCGGAGATCCTGGGGGAGGGCGTAGACGGCCGCCCGCAGATCCCATTCGAGCACCTGTACCTGCACGGCCTGGTGCGCGACGAAAAGGGCCGCAAGATGTCCAAGTCCCTGGGCAACGGCATCGACCCGATGGACTGGGTGGAGCAGTACGGCGCGGACGCGCTGCGCTTCGCCCTGGCCCGCGGTGCGAACCCTGGCGTGGACCTGCCGATCGGCGACGACCACGCCACCGCCGCCCGCAACTTCGCTACCAAGCTGTTCAACGCCACCAAGTTCGCGCTGATGAACGGCGCGCACGTCGGCGAGTTGCCGGCCCGCGAGACGCTCACGGACGCGGACCGCTGGATCCTGGACCGCGCTGAGGAAGTCCGCGCCAAGGTGGACGCCTACCTGGATGACTACCAGTTTGCCAAGGCCAACGAGCTGCTCTACCACTTCGCGTGGGACGAGTTGTGCGACTGGTACCTGGAGATCGCCAAGACCCAGATTCCACGGGACGGCGAGAGCGAGCAGGGGGAAACCACCAAGGTCGTGCTCGGCCGCGTCCTCGACGTCGTGCTGCGCCTTTTGCACCCCACCATGCCGTTTGTCACCGAGGTGCTGTGGAAGGCGCTCACCGGCGAGGAGACCGTCACCATCGCGCCGTGGCCGACCGCGGACGACACCAACAGCGGCGCCGAGACCGACACGAAGGCCCGCACCCGCGTCGAGGACGCGATCAAGCTCATCACCGAGCTGCGCCGCTTCCGCTCCGACCAGGGCGTCAAGCCCTCGCAGAAGGTGCCGGCGCGCGTGGACTTCGCGTCCGCGGACCTGGCGGAGCTCGAAGACGTGGTCCGCCAGATTGCCAGGGTGGAGGAGCCGGGGGAGGACTTTAGTGCGTCGGCAAGCATTGAAATGCGCCTGAGCCAAGCCAACCTCGACGTCGCGCTGGACACCTCCGGCACCGTGGATGTCGCCGCGGAGCGCAAGCGCCTGGAAAAGGAGCTCGCCGCGGCGCAGAAGGAGCTGGACACCACAGGCGGCAAGCTCGCCAACGAGCAGTTCCTGGCCAACGCGCCGGAGCAGGTTGTGGAGAAGATCAAGGTCCGCCAGCAGGTCGCGCAGGAAGAGTTCGAGCGCGTCACCGCACGCCTGGAACAGCTGCCGGAGGCCTAAGTGGCAGACAACGATTTCGAGCTGCCCGAACTTCCGGAGCAGTACGACATCCAGCAGACCGACACTGGCCTGACGCTCAACCTCGGCGCGCCGGGGGAGGGCAACGACACCGACGCGCTCGCCCCGCGCGGCGTGAGCGAGGAAGACCTCGTCGCGCTCGCGCAGGTGGAAGCGGAGCTCACCGCCCGCTGGCCGGAGACGGACATCGATCCGTCGCTGGAGCGCATCGAGCTGCTCATGGACTTTCTCGGCGAGCCGCAGAAGTCCTTCAAGGTCATCCACATCGCCGGCACCAACGGCAAAACGTCCACGGTGCGGATGGTGGAGTCGCTGCTGCGCTCGTTTGGCAACCGCGTGGGCCGCACGACCAGCCCGCACCTGCAGTCCGTCACCGAGCGCATCGGCATCGACGGCGAGCCGATCCACCCGGCGGATTTCGTGCGCATCTACCGCGAGATCGAGCCGTACATCCAGATGGTGGACGAGCGCACCGGTGTGCCCATGAGCTACTTCGAGGTCATGGTGGGCCTCGCGTTCGCCGCGTTTGCGGATGCGCCTGTCGACGTCGCCGTGGTCGAAGTCGGCATGGGCGGCACCTGGGACGCCACAAACGTGGTCGACGCGGACGTGGACGTGATCATGCCCGTCGGCCTGGACCACACCGCCTACCTGGGCGACACGATCGGGGAGATCGCCGGCGAGAAGGCCGGGATTATCCGCAGCGCGGATGCCGTGGCCGTGATCGGCCAGCAGGACCCGGACGCGATGCGCGTGATCCTGGAGCGCACCGTGGAAATCGGCGCGCCGGTGGCCCGCTTCGGCCAGGAGTTCGGCGTGGCCGCCTCCGAGGTGGCCGTGGGCGGGCAGACGCTCACGCTGAAGGGCCTGTCCGGCGAGTACCCGGAGGTGTTCCTCCCGCTGTCCGGCCCGCACCAGGCCCACAACGCTTCGGTGGCGCTGGCGGCGGTGGAGGCGTTCCTCGGCGCGTCGTCGGAACGCACGCTCGACGCGGACACCGTGCGCGAGGGCTTCGCCGCCACCACCTCGCCGGGCCGGCTGGAGCGCGTGCGCGCCACCCCGACCACCTTCATCGACGCCACCCACAACCCGCACGGCGCCCAGGCGCTCGCGGCGGCGCTGGAGCGCGACTTCGACTTCACGCGCCTGATCGGCGTGCTGGGCATCTTGGGCGACAAGGACGCCCGGGGCATCATGGAGGCGCTCGAGCCCGTGCTCACCGAGGTCGTGATCACGCAGAACAGCTCCCCGCGCGCCACGGACGCCTACGAACTGGCCGAAACCGCCCGCGAGGTTTTCGGCGACGAGCGCGTGCACGTCGAGGAGCACCTGCCGTCCGCCTACGAGCTCGCCGTGGAGCTGGCCGAAGAAGCGCTCGCTGAGGTGGGCGTGCAGTCCGGCTCCGGCGTGATTATCACCGGCTCGGTGGTCACCGCCGGCGAGGCCCGCGCCATGTTTGGAAAGGACCCGCAATGACACCCAAAAAGCAGCAGATGGGCCCGCTCGGCCCCGGCAAGGCGCCCGTCAAGGACCCGATGTCGGGGCTGACCGGCGTGCTCGCCGGCACGCTGATCATGGAGGCCATCACGGTCCTGCTCATCCTCACCGTCATCCTGAAAGTCGACGGCGGCGAGCACTGGACCACCTTCAACTGGGTCTACGTCACCGTCATCGGACTGGCGCATGTGGTGATGGCGTTCTTCCAGAAGAAGCCGGCCGCGCTGTGGATCGACCTGGCGCTGCAGATCCCGCTGATCTTCGGCTTCTTCATCCACTGGTCCGTTACGGCCGTGGGCATCATCTTCGGCATCGTCTGGTACTTCGTCATCCGCATGCGCTCCGAGATTGTCCAGCGCATGCGCGGCGGCTACCTCACCACCCAGCACTTGGGCACTTAAAGGTCCTTGCGCAAAATTTTGCCGGCGGCGTTGCGGGGGATCGCCTCCACGAACGCCACGGCGCGCACCTTTTTGTAGGCGGTCACGCGCGCCGCAACCCACTCCATCAATTGCGCCTCATCTAAAAGCCCTTGCTTTACGACGAAAGCCTTCGGCACGCCGCCGCGCTCGGCCACAGCCACATCATCGATCTGCGGGTGCGTGAGCATGAGCGCCTCGAGCTCGGCCGGGGCGATCTGGAACCCGTGGTACTTGAACACGTCTTTGGCGCGGTCCACGACCGTGACCGTGGCGTCCGGGTTCACCCGCGCGATGTCGCCGGTGCGCAGCCAGCCGCCGACGATGGCGTTGCGGGTGGCCTCTGGGTTGTGCAGGTAGCCGCGCATGACCTGGGGGCCGCGGACGTGCAGCTCGCCGTCGTGGCCGTCGGGAAGTTCAGCGCCGGTGCCTAAGTCCACCACGCGGAATTCGGTGTTGGGGATGGCGAAGCCGATGGTGCCCGGGTTGGATCTGCCGGCGATGCCGACATGGGTCACCGGCGAGGACTCGGTGGTGCCGTAGCCCTGCAGCATGACCGTGCCGAGGCGGTCCTCCACGCGGCGCGCCAGCGCCTCGTCCAAGGGGGCGGCGCCGCAGACCATGTGGGCGCAGGCGGCGAAATCGGCCGGGTCGATGGCAGGCGAGTTCGCCAGCGCCAGCGCGATCGGCGGAGCGATGAAGCTCAGCTCGATGGCGTACTCGCGGTGGGCGCGCGCGAACTCGGCGAGGTCGAAGCGCGCGGCGGTGAACACGTGCCGGCCCGCGGCCAGCGACGACAGCAGCAGCGTGTTCAGCCCGTAGATGTGGGAAAACGGCAGGGGAGCGGCCACGCGGGTGCCCGCGCCGATGCCGCTGGCGGCCAGCGCCGCGTTGAATTGCACCGCGTTGGCGGTAATCGAGTGATGCGTCAGCTCCACTCCCTTGGGCAGGCCGGTGGTGCCGGAGGAAAACGGGATGGCGGCCACCGAGTCCGGGTCCGCCGGCGCGAACGCGTCGGCGGGCCCGGGGGCGAGATCGTCCGGCTCGATTCGGTGGGTGGTGCCGGCGAGGGTGGCAAGGCGGGACGCTTCGGCGTCGATAAGCGAATGCCCGACAAGGCAGGCCGCCGCCCCCGTGCGCGAAACGGCGAGCAGGGCGACCGCGAAGTCGATGGAGTTGGGCAGGCGCAGCTCAACGACGCTTCCCGGCCCCACGCCGCGGCGACGCAGGCGGGTGGCGGCGGCGTCCGCGAGTGCGCCCAGCTCGTCGTAGGTGACGGTGCGGCCGGTGTCGTACTCCGTGACGGCGGGCAGGCCGCTGCGCGGGACCAGGCGATCGAGCGAAACATCAGGCAGCGCGACATCCGGCAGGGGAGAGCTGTGCACCATGGGCAACAAGGCTACGGTATGGCCCATGCGCATCGTGAGTTTTGCCCTGGCCGCCGTGTTCTCCATCGTCGCGGTGGTTACTGTCTACACCACCCTGCCCGGGTGGGTGGGCACCGCGGCGATCGTCGCCGCCGGGCTGTTTTTGGTGCTCGGGTTCTACGAGCAATACACGCGCCGCGAGGAGATTGCGCCCGAGCTTGACGACGAGCAGCGAGCCACCGTCAACCGCATGAAGGCGGAGGGGAACTTCCAGCTGGCGGTGCAGCAGGTGCAGCTGTGGTTCCGCAACACCACGCCGGAAGACGCGGCGCGCATCGTGCGCGAGGCTTAACCACGACTTTGGGGTAAGATTTTGGGCTATGACTGAACGTACTCTGATCCTGATCAAGCCCGACGGTGTTGCAAACGGCCACGTCGGCGACATCATCTCCCGCATCGAGCGCAAGGGCCTGAAGCTGGTGGAGCTGGACCTGCGCACCGCAGACCGCGAGACCGCTGAGAAGCACTACGCAGAGCACAAGGACAAGCCGTTCTTCGGCGAGTTGGTGGACTTCATCACCTCCGCTCCGCTGGTCGCCGGCATCGTCGAGGGCGAGCGCGCCATCGAGGCGTGGCGCCAGCTGGCTGGCGGCACCGACCCGGTTGCCAAGGCCACCCCGGGCACCATCCGCGGCGACTTCGCCCTGTCCGTGGCGGAGAACGTCGTTCACGGTTCGGACTCGCCGGAGTCCGCCGAGCGCGAGATCGGCATTTGGTTCCCGAACCTCTAAGTGCACGTAGCCAACACCGCAGCCACCCGGCTGCGGTGTTTTTCACGCCTTGGGCGGGGGGAATTAAAATCACGCGGGATCAATTGTTGTATAAATAGAGTCGCATGTAATCCGCATAGTGAGAAAGGGAGATGGTGGTGGCATCTCGCAGCGAACAGGCACGAGCGGTGGAGAAGCGCTCTGCGATCCTGGATGCGGCGATCGGTCTGCTGCTTTCGGAGGGACTCAAAGGGGTGACGCACCGCCAGGTCGCTGCGGCGGCGTCGGTGCCGGTGGGATCCATCGGCTACTACTACTCCACGCGCGACAAACTTGTGGCTACCTGCTTCGAACGGCTGGAGCAGGGCCGCCGTGACGCGTTCGAACGCGCAACCGCCGAGGGTGAGGCGTTGACAGACCCTGTGAACCTGGCGGAGGCGGCCGTCGCGGTGGTGACGTGCGGCCAGCCGGAGCGGGCGCGCGCCGTGATCTCAGCGTTTGTGGAGGCGCAGCGCGAAACCGGCGAGGTCGGCGACTTTGTCGGCCGCACCCTCAGCGAACTGAAGGAGCTCATCTCCCAGCTGCTGCAGCGCGCCGGCGTGGATTTCAACGCCGCGCGTGTGCTGCAGATCGTGGTGGGCACCGCACTGACTGAATCCCACGAGAACGCCCCCGTGGCCGCGGTGGCCGACCTTCTGCGACTGGCCGAGAAGTAAACACTGCCCCGCTGTGCCACAATGGGGAGCGCAAGCGCCGCGACGCGACGCTAAGAAACTTTCACATGTACCGCACCGTGGGGTTCGCCGCGCGGCCGCTTCGGCACCGTTTTGCCAGCGCCCGGCCCACCCCGGCGGGTTGCGGCTGAGCAAAATTGGAGAGTGACGCACATTGGCTGGTCACAAAAACATTTACGCCGAGTTCGACCGCTCCCAGCTGGCGGAGAAAACCCGCGTGTTCGCCCTGGCGAAGGCCCTCGGCGTGCCGTCGAAAGAGCTCGTCGTCGCGCTGTCGGAGCTCGGCGTGGTCAAGGTTGCGCAGTCCACGCTGACGCGCGCTGAGAGCGAGCAGCTTCTCGACGCCCTCGCGAACGCCGCCGCCACCGACACCACCGACGACGAGACCACCGACGATGCCGCGGATGAGAAGATCCGCCAGCGCGTGCGCAAGGACGTGGAAAACGAGATCCACCAGATCGAGGAAAAGGTCGAGGCGGACCTGCGCGAGGGCCCGCTGACCGACGTTGAGCCGGAGATCACCCCCGTGCCGGAGGAGACCACCAACCGCGCACCCGTCTTCAAGGCCCCGGAGCGCAAGCGCCGCCGCGCCACCCGCCAGGCTGCCCCGAGCGAGGAGAAGGAGCCCAAGCCTGACGACGAGGCTTCGCCGGAGGACGTCGATAAGCAAGAGCCCGAAGTCATCGAAGAGCCGAAGGCGATCAAGGGCTCCTCGCGCCTAGAGGCGCAGCGCCGCCGCCGCACCGAGAAGCGTGAGGAGCAGCGCAAACGCTCCCGCATTGTCAGCCAGGCGGAGTTTTTGGCGCGCCGCGAGTCCGTGGAGCGTCACATGGTGGTGCGCGAGCGCGACCGCCACGACGGCCACGGCAAGATCACCCAGGTCGGCGTGCTCGAGGACGGGCTGCTGGTGGAGCACTTTGTCACCGCCGAAAGCCAGTCCTCCATGATCGGCAACATCTACCTCGGTCGCGTGCAGAACGTGCTGTCCAGCATGGAGGCCGCGTTCATCGACATTGGGCAGGGCCGCAACGGCGTGCTCTACGCCTCCGAGGTGGACTGGAAATCCGCCGGGCTGGGCGGGCGTTCGCGCCGCATCGAGCAGGCGCTGAAATCCGGCGACCAGGTGCTGGTGCAGGTGACCAAGGACCCAGTCGGCCACAAGGGCGCGCGCCTGACCACCCAGATCTCGCTGGCCGGCCGCTACCTGGTGTACGTGCCGGGCGGCCGCAGCGCGGGCATCTCCCGCAAACTGCCGGCGCCGGAGCGCAAGCGCCTGAAGGAGATCCTGAACAACGTCGTGCCCGGCAAGGGCGGGGCGATCATCCGCACTGCAGCCGAGAACGTGCCGGAAGAGGCCATCGCGGCTGACGTGAATCGCCTGCACAACCAGTGGACCGCCATCCAGAACCAGGCGGAAAAGGAGAAAAGCTCCAAGGGCGCGAAGCCGGTCACCCTCTACGAGGAGCCGAACATCCTGGTCAAGGTCGTGCGCGACCTGTTCAACGAGGACTTTACGTCGCTCATCGTCGACGGGCGCAAGCCGTGGAACACCGTCCACGCCTACGTGCAGTCCGTCGCCCCGGACCTGCTGGACCGCCTGGAGAAGTTCGACCGCTCGAAGCACGACGGCAAGGACGCCTTCGAGGTCCACCGCATCGACGAGCAGCTGCAGAAGGCGCTGTCGCGCACCGTGTGGCTGCCGTCCGGCGGCACCCTGGTTATCGACCGCACCGAAGCCATGACCGTCATCGACGTCAACACCGGCAAATTCACCGGCTCCGGCGGCTCGCTGGAGGAGACGGTCACCTCCAACAACCTGGAGGCCGCCGAGGAGATCGTGCGCCAGATCCGCCTGCGCGACATCGGCGGCATGATCATCATCGACTTCATCGACATGATCCTGCCCGAAAACCAGGAGCTCGTGCTGCGCCGCCTGAACGAGGCGCTCGGCCGCGACCGCACCCGCCACCAGGTCTCCGAGGTCACCTCCCTGGGCCTGGTGCAGATGACACGCAAGCGCCTGGGCAACGGCCTGCTGGAGACCTTCTCCACCGAGTGCGAGTGCTGCGGCGGCCGCGGCATCATCGTCTCCGACGACCCCGTCGAGCACGACCCCTACTCCGAGCGCGGGCGCGAAGAACGCTCCAAGCGCCGTTCGCGTGACGACGAGCACCGCTCCTCCCGCGGCCGCAACAAGCCCGCCGAGGCGGAGCACGACACCGAGCACGACACCGGGCGAGACTCGGGCCGCGACGAGCAGCCGTCGCGCGGTTCGCGCCGCTCCAAGCGCAAGCACCTCAACGAAGACGAGATGGACAACCTGCTCAACTCGATCTTCAGCGACGACAGCGACACCGCTGACGCTGCGGACTCCGGCGCCGACGACGACAGCTCCGAGCCGCGCCGCCGTTCCTCGCGCCGCCGTGGCCGCCGCGGGGGCAACCGTGGGCGCGGCCCGCAGACGGACCGGACGGACCAGACGGACGCGCAGGAGCAGCGCGACGAGCGCCCGGCACGCGAGGAGGACGCCCCGCAGCAGAGCTTCGAGGAGGCGGTGGACGAGTTCGACAACTCGCCGCGCCGCAAGCGCCGCACCCGCGGCAACTCCCGCTCGGATCACCGCCCGCGCCGCGAGGACTACCCGGATGCCGCCGAGGAGACCACCGCAGCAGCAGCCGACTCGGATGCCAAGAAGGTTGAGCCGGCAGAAAAGAAGAAGCCGACGGCGGGCCGCCGGGGCCGCCGACGCGCAGTGCGCAAGTCCAACGCCACGTCCGCCGCAGCCGCCAACGCCCGCGCGGCCGAGAAGGAAAGGCCGAAGAAGGAAGAGGGGCAGGCGGAGCCCCCTCGAGAAGCAAAGGCATCCCCGCGGCGCGGACGCAGGCGCGCCACACGCCGCAGCAGCTAACGCGGTTTGGTAAAGCGCAAGGTGCCGGTGTAGTCTTGCCGAGTCGCTGTTTCGGGGCGTGCCGCCTCGTTGCCTACGCATGCGGGCACGGCAGGCTCACCATCGGCCCCGAAACGCTCAAACTGTTCCATTTCCGCCTCCGAGCATGCAGGGGGCGGGCGAGTAGAGATAAGGGGTAACCCTCTATGTACGCGATCGTCAAGACCGGCGGCAAGCAGTACAAGGTTGCCGAGGGCGACCTCGTCAAGGTCGAGAAGCTTGAGGGTGAAGCAGGCGACAAGGTCGAACTCACCCCGATCCTTCTCGTAGATGGCGCAGACGTCACCTCCGGCGCAGACGCACTGTCCAAGGTCAACGTGACCGCAGAGATCGTCGAGCACGGCAAGGGCAAGAAGGTCGACATTCTGAAGTACAAGAACAAGACCGGCTACAAGGTCCGCCAGGGCCACCGCCAGCAGCAGACCACCGTCAAGATCACCGGCATCAAGTAAACACATAGGAGAATTTGAACAATGGCACACAAGAAGGGTGCATCCAGCTCCTCGAACGGTCGTGACTCTGAGTCCAA
Organism: Corynebacterium sp. CQ3829_602738; assembly: GCF_054478435.1. Taxonomy (NCBI): domain Bacteria; kingdom Bacillati; phylum Actinomycetota; class Actinomycetes; order Mycobacteriales; family Corynebacteriaceae; genus Corynebacterium; species Corynebacterium sp. CQ3829_602738. The sequence goes on along the minus strand of NZ_CM137003.1, from coordinate 1,891,007 downwards.
GCGCCTCGGTGTGAAGCGCTTCGGTGGCCAGCAGGTCAAGGCCGGCGAGATCCTCGTCCGTCAGCGCGGCACCAAGTTCCACCCGGGCGACAACGTCGGCCGCGGTGGCGACGACACGCTGTTCGCACTGACCGCAGGCTCCGTCCAGTTCGGCATCAAGCGTAAGCGCCGCATCGTCAACATCGTCCCGGCCGACGGCCAGGGCGTCGCTTCCGAGGTCCTCGAGCAGGCCGAGGCAGCAGGCGTTGTCGACGAAGGCACCGCCGAAGAGGCAACCGCCACCGCGTAACCGCGAAGCGTAGGCGCCGCCGGTCCATTCGGGCCGACGGCGCTTTTTGCATATCATCGTCCGTGTCCTAAAGAAAGGCGGGAAAACCCACCATGGCCCAATTCGTTGATCGCGCAACCCTGCACCTGCAAGCAGGCGACGGCGGCCACGGCTGCGCGTCCGTCCACCGCGAGAAGTTCAAACCGCTCGGCGGCCCGGACGGCGGCAATGGCGGGCACGGTGGCGATATCGTGCTTGAGGTGTCCACCCAGGTCCACACCCTGCTGGACTTCCAGTACCGCCCGCACATCAAGTCGCAGCGCGGCGCGAACGGCGCCGGCGACTGGCGCAACGGCGCCCGCGGCGAAGACCTCGTGCTGGAGGTGCCGGTGGGCACGGTGGTGCGCAGCGAGGACGGCGAGGTGCTCGCGGATCTCACCGTCCCGGGCACCCGCTTCATCGCGGCCGAGGGCGGCTTCGGCGGCTTGGGCAACGCCGCCTTGGCGACGGCGAAGCGCAAAGCCCCCGGTTTCGCGCTGAAAGGCGAGCCGGGGGAGGCGCACGACCTGATCCTGGAGCTGAAGTCGATGGCGGATGTGGGCCTGGTCGGGTTCCCGTCGGCAGGCAAGTCGTCCCTCATTTCCGTGGTTTCTGCCGCGAAGCCGAAGATCGCGGACTACCCGTTCACCACGCTTGCGCCGAACCTGGGCGTGGTCAACGTCGGCCACGACACGTTCACCATCGCGGATGTGCCTGGCCTGATCCCGGGCGCGAGCGAAGGCAAGGGCCTCGGCCTGGATTTCCTGCGCCACATTGAGCGCACCGCGGTGCTCGCGCACATCGTTGATGTGGCGACGATGGAGCCGGGCCGCGACCCGATCTCCGACATCGAGGCGCTCGAGCACGAGCTGGACACCTACGCCGACGCCCTGGACATGGACTCCGGCCTGGGCGACCTGCGCGAGCGCCCCCGACTGGTGGTGCTGAACAAGATGGACATCCCGGAGGCGAAGGAGCTCGCTGAGTTCCTGCGCGCGGACATTGAGGAGAAGTTCGGCTGGCCGGTGTACCTCATCTCCACCGCCACCCGCGAAGGTTTGGACGAGCTGAAGTGGGCGCTGTGGGACATCGTCAAACGCACTCGCACAAAGCGGCGCACGATGCCTATCGACGAACCACAGGTCATCCGCCCCAAACTCATCGGCCGCCGCCACGACGATGGGGGCGTGGAGGTCGTGCGCGACCCCATGTACCCGGAAGGGTGGCTGGTCACCGGCGAGAAGGTGGAGCGTTGGGTGCGCCAGACGGACTTCGAAAACGACGAGGCCGTCGGCTACCTGTCGGACCGCCTGAACAAGGCAGGCGTGGAAGACATGCTTCGCAAGGCCGGCGCCCACGAGGGCGACACGGTGACCATCGGCGAGATCTCGTTCGACTGGGAACCGTCCATCGGCGGCGACCCGACGCTTGCCGGCCGCGGCCAGGACGCGCGCCTGGGCGGCACGGACCGCACTTCCGCGGCGGAGCGCAAGCGTGCGTCGCAGGCCCGCCGTGGGCTTATCGACGAGTACGACTACGGCACGGGCGAAGAGGCCGACCGCGAGCGCTGGCAGGGCTAGGGCCCTGAGCGGGTTAGCCACAGGCGTAGACTTCACACGCATGACTACGCTTCGCAACCAGATCGCCGCCGCCCGCCGCATTGTGGTCAAGCTGGGTACAAGTTCCCTGGTCAACGCTTCAGGCGAGCTGGATCCGGCGAAGATCGACCGCATCGTGGACGCGATCGAACACCGCATCGCGCGCGGTTCCGAAGTGGTTGTGGTGTCCTCGGGCGCGATCGCGGCGGGCATGGGGCCGCTGGGGCTGAAGGCCCGCCCGCGCGACCTGGCCACAAAGCAGGCGGCCGCGTCGGTGGGGCAGATCCACCTCGCGCAGGTGTGGGGCGCCTCGTTCGCGCGCTACGGCCGCACCATCGGCCAGGTGCTGCTCACACAAAGCGACGCCGGGTCCCGCGAGCGCGCCCGCAACGCGCAGCGCACCATCGACCGGCTGCGGCAGATGGGGGCGGTGCCGATTGTCAACGAGAACGACACCGTGGCCACCTCCGAGATGCGCTTCGGCGACAACGACCGCCTCTCCGCCATCGTGGCCACCCTTGTGTCGGCGGATGCGCTGGTGCTGCTGTCGGATGTGGACGGCCTCTACGACAAAAACCCGTCCGATCCAGGGGCGAAGCTTCTCGACGAAGTCCGCTCCGGCAACGACCTCACCGACGTCGAAGCCGGCGACGGGGGCGTGTTCGGCACCGGCGGCATGGCGGCGAAGGTCTCGGCCGCGCGCCTAGCCACCCGCGGCGGCGTGCCGGTGCTGCTCACTGCCACGGAGAAGATCAAGGAGGCGCTTGGCGCAGCGTCGGTGGGAACCGTCTTCCACACCCGCCCGGAGAGCAAGCTCAATGCCTGGAAGTTCTGGGCCCTCTACGCAGCGGACGCGGAGGGCGTGCTGCGCCTGGACGAAGGTGCGGTCGAGGCGGTCACTCGCGGAGGCACCAGCCTGCTCGCGGTGGGCATCACCGGCATCGAGGGGGAGTTCCACGCCGGCGACATCGTGGAGATCCTTGGGCCGGACTCCGAAGCTATTGGTCGCGGGGAAGTGGCGTACGACGCCTCCGAACTCGCAGAGATGCTGGGACGCCATTCCGACGAGTTGCCTGAACACCAACGCCGCCCAGTCGTCCACGCCGACTACCTGAGCAACTACGCCTCGCGCCTGTAGTAGCTAGTCTGGGCGGGCATGAAGTTCACGTTTTTGCCCAAGCCCAAGGACGAGCCGATCGCAGCCTTGGAGGCGCAGGGCCACCAGCATGTGGCGCTGGAGGACAACCCGGACATGGTCCTCTTCGGCGGCGGCCCGAAGGATTTCCCGGACGAGCTGCCCGAGTCGGTCAAGGTCGTGCAGATCCAGTACGCCGGGGTGGAGAATCTGCAGGACATCTTTGCCAAGCACGCGGCGAACAGCGTGCGTTTCGCCAACGCCGGCGGGCTTTATGACGACACCGTCGCCGAGTCCACCCTCGCCCTGCTTCTCGCGGTGGAGCACCGCATGAAGGCCGTGGACCGCGAGTGGAATAACACGCAGCTGTTCAAGGAGAAGCAGTACCTCTTCGACAACAAGAAGCTCGCGATCATTGGCGCCGGCGGCATCGGCAAGACGCTGATCCGCTTCCTGGAGCCGTTCGGCATGGAGATCACCGCCGTGAACCGCTCCGGCAACCCCGTCGAGGGCGCGGATCACACCGTGACACTTTCCGACGACGTCTGGGCAAACCACGACTACTTCGTCCTGCTTGCCCCGCTCACCGAGGAAACCCGCCACATGGTCAACGCGGAAACCATCGGGAAGATGCGGGACAGCGCCGTGATTGTGAATGTGGGGCGCGGGCCGCTCGTCGATACGCAGGCGCTCACGCAGGCACTTGCCGACGGCCACCTGCGCGGCGCCGGCCTGGATGTCACCGAGCCCGAGCCGCTGCCCGCCGACCACGAGCTGTGGGGCCTGGACAACTGCGTGATCACCCCGCACGTGGCCAACATCCCGCGCTTTATGGAGCGCCGCATCGGCGGGCTGGCCGCGAAGAACTGGGAGCTTTACGCCGCGGGCGAGAAGATGGCCACAGAGGTCGACGTCGACGCCGGGTACTAGCGCTAGGATTGCCGCATGAGTGCGCAGCAAACTGACCAGCAAAGACAGGCCGAGCGCCAGGAGGTGCTCGCGAAGGCGCGCCGCGCGAAGGAGGTCGCGCCGGTCATCGCCGCGCTGCCGACCCCGGCGAAGGACGCGGTGCTGCTGGCCGCGGCGGCCGCGCTGACGGAGCGCGCCGGGGAGATCCTCGACGCCAACGCCCGCGACCTGGAGCAAGGCCGCCAAAACGGTCTGGCGGAGTCGGTGCTGGACCGGCTTGCGCTTGATCAAGACCGCATCGAGAGCATCGCCGGCGGCCTGCGCCAGGTGGCGGGCCTGCAGGATCCGGTGGGGGAGGTGCTCACCGGCCGCACGCTGCCCAACGGCATCCAGATGAAGAAGGTGCGCGTCCCACTCGGCGTGATGGGCATGGTCTACGAGGCCCGCCCGAACGTCACCGTCGACGCGTTCGGCCTGGCGCTGAAATCCGGCAACGTGGCGCTGCTGCGCGGCTCGAAGACGGCGCGGTGCTCCAACGAAAAACTGGTCGAGGTGCTGCAGGACACCCTCGCAGCACACGACCTGCCTCGCGAGGCGGTGCAGCTGCTGCCGTGCGAATCCCACGATTCGGTCCAGGACCTCATCACCGCGCGCGGACTTGTCGACGTGGTCATCCCCCGCGGCAGCGCCCGCCTCATCGAGGCGGTGGTCACCGGCGCAACCGTGCCCACCATTGAGACGGGCACCGGCAACTGCCACTTCTACATCGACGCCTCCGCAAACCTGGACAAGGCGATCGCGATGCTCATCAACGGCAAGACGCGCCGGGTCAGCGTGTGCAACGCCACCGAGACGGTGCTCATTGACGCCGCTCTCGCGGACGAGGACAAGCGCGCGGTCGTTGCTGCGTTGCAGGATGCGGGGGTGGAGGTGCACGGAGACGTCGAGAAGCATCATGCGTTCGGTGCGGACGTTTCGCCTGCAACCGAGGCCGATTTCGCCGAGGAGTACCTCAGCATGGACATCGCGAGCGCCGTCGTAGATGGCGTCGAGGGGGCGATCGCCCACATCGCGCGCTACTCCAGCGGCCACACCGAGGCGATTGCGGCCCAGGACGCACATGCTTTACGACGATTCGCTGACGCCGTGGACGCCGCCGCCGTCGTACTCAACGCATCGACCGCCTTCACGGACGGGGAGCAATACGGCATGGGCGCCGAAATCGGCATCTCCACCCAGAAACTGCACGCCCGCGGACCGATGGCGCTGCCGGAGCTGACCACCACTAAATGGATCCTGGAAGGTACCGGCCAGGTGCGCTAGTCTATCCGCGTGAAAAAATCCCGTTCCTCCTGGCGCGCCCGCTTCGGCCTGTTCGCCACCGCTGTCGCCACCGCCGTGACAGCCACCGTTTCCCCCGTCGCGCCCGTGCAGGAAGCCGACGCGCAAACCCGCTGCCCGGCCGTCGCGGTCATCGCCGCCCGCGGCTCCGGCCAAAACACCCAGATCTACCCCACGCGCTACTCGGGCGGGGCGGCCTGGACCTCCAACGGCTGGGAGGCGGAGACCATCCGCGCCTTCCTCCAGCACGCGGAGCGCCGCTACACCGCCACCCACGGCGGCAACTCGCTGATGAAGGACGTCGAGGTCATCGGCTTGGAGCCGCGCTACTACCCGGCGACGTTCCCGGAGTACGACGTGCCCGAGGTCGCCGTGCCGTCGACGCTGCTGCAGGCGCTCGGCCTTGCCATCCAGTGGGCCAACCCGATGTTCATGATGGCGCGCAGGGCCTCGAACCAGTTCCTGGACTCGGTGAAAATCGGCCGGGGCGGCGTGATGCAGATGATCAACGACTACCAGGGCGCCACCGGCTGCCGCCCGAAGTACATCCTGTCCGGCTACTCCCAGGGCGCGATGATTCTGCTGGAGCACGAGCGTGAACTGGCGCGGCGCGGCCAGCTCGCCGGTGTGGTCTACTTTGGCAACCCGAACACCGCCCCGGGTGACTGGTCCACCGTGGGCGTGCGCGGCGGCGGCGCGGGTGGCATCCTCGGCGCGCTGCCGTTCAACACCAAGACCGCCGCGGCGACCCGCAACCGCGTCAACTACTGCCTGCCGCTGGACGCCGTGTGCGACTTGTCCGTGCAGACGCTGGAGGCCTCCCGCGCCACCGGCGGCAACCACGCCCGCTACTTCCGCTGGAGCTCCCGCTGGGACAACCAAGTCTCCGACGCGTTCGGGCGCTTCGTGGATCAGGTACGGTACGGCTAATGAACCAGCTGATTCGGACCACCGCCGCCGCGACCGCTTGCGCCGTCGCGCTTTCAGTTGCGCCTGCGGGCGCGGAGACCATCACGCGTGACACCACGCAGCGCGTGACGGTGGAAAAGACCTGTGAGTGGGAAGTGGACGCCAAGGGCAACCCGATCCTGGACGCCAAGGGCAACCCGATCCCGGTGGAGGTGGACGGCAAGCAGGTGTGCAAGGAGCGCGAGGTCGCCGCCGGCTCCTCGAGCAGCGCCAACAAGTGGGCGGACGACACGCGCGACGAGCTCAGCATCGGTGCTGTCGTCGGCGTGGTCGGCGCACTGCTCGCGCTGGTGCTCGGCGCCGGACTGCTGTTCATCGAGTCCGTGGACATCCGCATGCTGCCCCCGGCGAGGTAACGGCGCATGACGGAGCACTACGCCGCCTCCTTGGAGCAGGCGCGGCGCATCGGGGTCATGGGCGGCACGTTCGACCCGATCCACCACGGCCACCTGGTCGCCGCCAGCGAGGTGGCGGACCGGTTCAACCTGGACGAGGTCATCTTCGTGCCCACCGGCCAGCCGTGGCAGAAGGCGGGCAAGACCATCAGCCCGGCGGAAGACCGCTACCTGATGACGGTGATCGCCACCGCCTCCAACCCGCGCTTTTCCGTCTCCCGCGTCGACATCGACCGCGACGGGCCGACCTACACCATCGATACGCTGCGGGACCTGCGCGAGCAGTTCCCGGACGAGGAGCTGTACTTCATCACCGGCGCCGACGCGCTGGCCTCCATCATGTCCTGGCACGACTGGGAAGAGATGTTCCAGCTCGCCGAGTTCGTCGGCGTGACCCGCCCCGGTTACGACCTGCGCGAGGACATGCTGCCGGCCGACATCCAGGAGCGCGTGCACCTGGTGGAAATCCCGGCGATGGCCATCTCCTCCACCGATTGCCGCGAGCGTGCCGCCGAGGGCCGGCCCGTGTGGTACCTCGTGCCGGACGGGGTGGTGCAGTACATCACCAAAAACGCCCTCTATGCCTAAGTAGCACTCTTAGGCCGTGTCGTGGGACAATGGCGGGGTCTGTCCAACCAACGAAGGGTTTGCCACTTGACCGCTCCGCAGATCTCCATCGACCGCGCCAAGATTGCCGCGAAGGCGGCAGATGAAAAGCTTGGCAAGAACATCGCTGTTATCGACGTCTCCAACGTCATGGCCATCACGGACGTGTTCGTGATCGTCTCCGCCGACAACGAGCGCCAGGTCGCCGCCATCGTCCAGGAGGTCGAAGACGACCTGACGGATGAGGGAGTGGAGCCGAAGCGCCGCGAGGGCAACCGCGAAAACCGCTGGGTGCTGCTGGATTACGGCAACTTCGTCGTGCATATCCAGCGCGAGGCAGAGCGCGAGTTCTACGGCCTGGACCGCCTGTACGCGGACTGCCCGGCCATTGAGGTCGAGGGCCTGGAGCCCTACGAGCGCCCCGCCACCTTCGGCAACGAGGCCGAGCTGCGCGAGGCGCAGAACATCGAGGACCTGCCGCTGGCCGGCGACGGCCCGGCGGCCGCAGACGACGAGTTCTAGGCGTCGCGCATGCAACGACGTTTGATCCTGCTGCGCCACGGCGAAACGGAGTACAACGCCACCTCCCGCATGCAGGGGCAGCTGGACACCGTGCTCTCCGAACGCGGTGTGAACCAGGCCCACGCCGCCGCCAAAGAGCTGCGTGACCTGGGTATTTCCAAGATCATCTCCTCCGACCTCGTGCGCGCGAAAAACACTGCTGACGTGGTGGCGGCGGATTTGGGGTTGACTGTAGACGTCGATAAGCGGCTGCGCGAAACGCACCTCGGCGACTGGCAAGGCAAAACCCACACCGAGGTGGACACGGAGCACGAAGGTGCGCGGGCGGTGTGGCGCACGGACGCGACGTGGGCACCGCCGCGCGGGGAAAGCCGCCTCGAGGTGGCGGCGCGCGCGCAGGCCGTGGTGGACGAGCTGATGCGCGACTACGACGAGTGGGACAACTCCGCCGTGCTTTTGGTCTCCCACGGCGGCACCATCGCGGCGCTGACCGCGTCGCTGCTGGGCTTCGTGGTGGCGCAGTACCCCGCGATCAAGGGGCTGGGCAACGCGAACACGGCGCGGCTGGTGGCGATGCCGCGCCTGGACGAACCGGCGAAGACCCGCTGGTTCCTCGAAGCCTGGAACCGGGGGCTGAACTAAATGGCAGTGCGCGTGGTGGTGGATTCCTCGGCGGGGCTGCCGCCCGAGGTCGTCCGCGAGCTGGACATCACCGTCGCCGACATGCACGTCATGGGCAGCGGCGAGGACAGGGGCACCTCCGGGTTGTCCTCGCTGGAGCTTGCGGCCTGCTACGCGCGCCAGCTGGAGCGCGGCGGCGACGACGGGGTGATCGCGCTGCACCTGTCCAAGGCGCTGTCGTCGACGTGGTCCGCGGCCGTGGCGGCATCCGCGGTGTTTCCCGGCACGGTGAAAGTGGTGGAAACGGACGCGGCCGGCATGACCATCGGCGCGGCCGCCATGGCCGCCGCCACCGTGGCCCAAGAGGGCGGGGACTTGGCGGCGTGCGAGGCGATGGCGAAATCGACGCTCGCCCGCTCCGAGACGTGGGTGTACCTTCACCAGCTCGACGACCTGCGCAAGTCCGGGCGCCTGCCCACCGGCACCGCGGTGCTCTCCGCGGCGCTTTTGGCAAACAAGCCGATTTTGCGCATCCACGACGGCAAGCTGGAGCTCGCCGGCAAGACCCGCACCCAGTCGAAGGCGTTTGCCAAGCTCACGGAGCTGGTGGTGGAGCGCGCCGAGGGGCAGGCGGTGTTCGCGGCGATCCAACACGCGGACGCCGAGGAGGCGGCCGAGCAGCTGGCGGCGTCGCTTGAGGCGGAGTTGCCGGAGGGCTCGCGGGTGATGTGCGAGCCGCTTGTCGACGTCCTCGCGGTCCACACCGGCCCCGGCGCCATTGGGCTGTCGGTTGTCTTTTCTTCTCGGGAATCAGCCCAGTAGGTGTGGATAACCCGCCCTGATAGGTGACGCTGCAACAACGTTATCCACAGGTTTGCGGTGGGGGTCTTCCGGTGCGGGGTTTGTGGACCTAGCGTGCCGGGCATGAACGCCATCGACCGCCTCCAGGAGCTCACCCGGCCCACCGGGGAAGAGGACCTGCTCGCCGTGCGCTATCCCGCGCCGCGTGTGTCCGTGCCGGTGAAGCCGGCCGCCGCGGCGGTGGTCGCGCTGCTGGTTGTGGTGGGTGCGTGGGCGCTGCTGCGTGGCGGCGGGTCGGAGGGGGACGTCGACTGGGAGCAGGTGGCCTCGCCGACCGAGGTCAGCGGGGTGGTGGTCGTGGCCGTGGTGGGGGAGGTGGCCAACCCGGGACTGATGACGCTGAACGAGGGCTCCCGCATCGCCGACGCCCTCCAGATCGCACAGCCGCTGCCGCACGCCGATTTACTGGCGCACAACCAGGCGCAGCTGCTTGTGGACGGCCAGCAGATCCACGTCCAGGCCGTCGGCGCCGCGCCCCCGGCAGGCGGCGGAGGAGCGGCCGCGTCTGACGCTGGAACGGTGTCGCTGAATAACGCGTCCGCCTCCGAGCTGACCGCGCTGCCCGGGGTGGGGGAGGCGACCGCGGCGGCGATCGTGGCCCACCGCGAGGCCAACGGGCCGTTTACCGCGGTGGAGCAGCTCATGGACGTCCGCGGCATCGGACCCGCGAAGTTCGAGGCCATGCGTGACATGGTGGGGCTGTAGCGGTGTCGGAGCTGCGGCTGGTGCCGGCGGCGCTGGCGGTGTGGGCCGCGGCGGCGTGCTGCATTCTGTTCGGGGTGTGGGCGGCGCTTTTTGTTGTCGGGGTCCTCGCCGCCGGCTGCCTGCTCGCGCGCGAGTATGGCCAGGGGGTGCTGACCGCGGGCCTCGGCGCGGCGGCGACGCTCACGGCGGCGGTGCGCAAACACGCAAGCGTCTCCGCCTCCGAGATCGTGGGCACCGTCAGCGGCACCCCGAAGCAGACCGAGTCCGGCGCCTATCTGGTGCGGGTGAAGGTGCCCGGCCAGCCGTCGACGACGCCGGTGTTCGCAGACGACCTGCCCGACGGCGCGGTCGCCGGCGCGCAGGTGGTGGGCCGCGGGGTGTCAAAGGAGTCCGGCGTGCCGGGCGTGAACCCGTTCGTGCTCAACGGCGACGTCGAGGTCCTCGGCCCGCCGGAGGGGCTGGCGGCGTTCGCGCACCACGTGCGTTCCACCTTCGCCGCGGCGGTCCAGGCGCAGGTGGGCGAGGGTGCACGCGGGCTCATTCCGGGCATGGTGCTTGGCGACGTCTCCCTGCAACCGCCAGCCGAACAACAGATGTACATCGACACCGGACTGTCCCATTTGACCGCCGTGTCCGGGGCGAACATCGCGATCGTGGCCACCTTCGCCACCGTGGCGGCGGCCGCAATCGGGGCGGGGCTGCGCGGCAGGATCGCCGCCTCGGCGGTCGCGCTTTTGATCTACGCCGCGCTGGTGGGCCCGGAGCCGAGCGTGCTGCGCGCCTCGGTGTCCGGCCTGGTGGGGCTGGTGGCGGTGCTCGCCTCCCGTCAGGCAGAGCCCATCCACGCGTTGTGCCTGTCCGTCATCGGGCTGGTGCTGGTGGATTCCGACCTTTCGGTGCACTACGGCTTCGCCCTGTCAGTGGCGGCGACGGCCGGCATCGTGGCGCTCTATCCGCTGTTGTACCGCGCGCTGGCGGTGACTGGCTGGCCGGACATCCTCGTCCGCGCCCTTGCTGTGGCGGTGGCGGCGGACCTGGCCACCATGCCCATCGTGGCGATGATGGCGGGCAAAGTCTCGCTGGTCTCGGTCGGTGCCAACGTGCTGGTCGCACCGGTGGTGGGGCCGGTGACGGTGCTCGGGCTCGTCGCGGCGGTGGCGTCGCTTTTGCCCGGCGGGCTGGAGGTGCCGGTGCTGTGGTGCGTCGAGCCGTTGGCGTGGTGGGTGCACACGGTGGCGAAGATCGGCGCGGGGCTGCCTAGTGCGACGGTGTCGGCGACCCCACTGACCGCTCTTGTGGTCTACGGGTGGGTGCTCGCCGGGTTACTCGCAGGCCGCCCGCGCGCCACGGTCTGCGCTGCCGTCGTTGGTCTGGTGCTGTTTGTCGCGCCGGGCGAGCCCGCGCCCGTCGACCCGACGGGGCTTCGCGCCCACGTCGTGGAGACCATCGAAAATGCGGAGCCGGTGCCGGAGTGGGCGCAGATCGTCGTCGTGCTGGAGGGCGGCCCACCGCGAGGCCGACCTGTGGCCACGCGCGAGGGGATCCCCGTCATCTTCCCCAACGACAGGACGTAAGATGGCGCGCATGCTTAACCCCGTGCACCTGGTGCTCGGCGAGGACGATTTCCTTGCCGAGCGCGCAACCAAAGCCATCGTCGCCCAGGCCGGCGAGGGCGTGGAGGTGACCACTCTGCGCGCCGGCGACGTCTCTGAAGGAGAGATCGCGATGGCGACCAGCCCGTCACTGTTCGCGGAGGACCGCGTGGTGGTGGTCAAGCACGCCGAGCTCGCCGGCAAGGAACCCACCGAGATCCTCCTGCAGGCCTGCGTGAACCCCGCGCCGGGCATCACGCTGATCATCGAGCACACCGGCGGCGGGCGTCAAAAGGCGATGGTGAAGAAGTTTGCCAAGGTCGCCGAGGTGCACAAGGCCGATCCGCTGAAAGACAATGAGCGCCGCTCCTGGCTCATGGAGGAGTTCCGCAGCCACGGCGTGCGCCCCACCCCGGACGTGGCCGCCGCGGTGCTGGAATCGGTCGGCTCGGACCTTCGCGAGCTCGCCTCCGCCGTCAGCCAACTGGTTAGCGACACTGAGGGCGAGCTCACCGTCGAATCCGTGCGCGCCTACTACGTGGGCGTGGCTGAGGTCGCCGGCTTCGACATCGCGGACCAGGCGGTGGCAGGCCGCGCGGACCGGGCGCTCGCGTCGACGCGCCGCGCGCTGCAGCTGGGCACTAGCCCGGTGTCCATCGCGGCGGCGCTCGCGCGCAAGGTCGGCGACATCGCCAAACTCCACGGCGTGCGCGGCAACCCGGACCAGCTGGCGCGCACCGTCGGCATGCACCCGTACGTGGCGAAAAAGACCATGCAGGTCGCGCGCCAGTGGAGCGGGGACGCGGTCTCGCACGCGGTGATCATCGTCTCCGACCTCGACGCCGAGGTGAAGGGCCAGGGCGGCGACCCGGAGTTCGCCCTCGAAAACGCGGTGCGCCGCATCGCGGAGCTTGCATGATCGCGCCGGGCGATCTCGCGGTCATCGTCGGGTTCAACCTGGTCGGCGCCGCCGCCCCGGGCCCCGACATGGTGCTGCTTATGCGCACGGCCACCCGCTCGCGCAGGCACGCCTGGGCGACCAACCTGGGCATCCACACCGGCGCCGCTTTGTGGTTCACGCTCACCGTCGTGGGCGCGGCGGCGCTTTTGCACGCGGTGCCGCAGGCCGTCGCCGCCATCCAGATACTCGGCGGCGCGGCGCTGATTTGGATGGGCCAGCACAACCTGCGCGGCGGGCTGCGCGACAGGCACGACCCGCCCGCGGACCTGGATGAAGCGGTGCAGCGCTTGGGCTCGGTGCGTGCTGCCTATCGACGGGGCCTTGCCACCAACCTGGCCAACCCCAAAATCGTGGTCGCGCTGACCGCCATGATCGCGCCGCTCTTGCCCGCGAACCCCTCGCTTTCCACCGCGCTGATTGTCATCGCCTCGCTCTGGCTCAGCTCGTTCGCCCTGTTTGGGGCGATCGCGCAGGTCACTTCCGCCGAGCGTGTGCGCCGGAAGTTCCTGCGCGCCGGGCCCTACATCGACATCGCCGCGGGCGCGTTTTTCATGGTGGTCGGCGCGGTGCTCATCGCCCGCGGGCTTGTCAGCGTGCTCTAGAGGTAGCGGCGCAAGAACTGGGCCGTTTGGCGCGTCGCGTCGGGCGAGTCGAACCAGGTGTGGCCGCCGCCTTCGACGCGCTCGATGCGCACGGGCGCGGAGCAATTCTCGAAGTCGAAGGTGGTGATGGCACCGGAGCGCGACTGCGACGCCACCATGGAGCAGTCGTTCTTGCGGGCGAAGGTGCGCGCTACCGATTCCACGGACTCGAAAGGCGCGCCGTGGCGGAAGCCGCCGTTGTAGCCCACAACGCCGTCGTTGGTGCCGTGCATGATCATCGTCGGCACTTCGCCGGAAGTGCAGCCGGTGACGGTGGGGGAGTAGAACGCGCCCGCCACCGACGCGATACCGCGCACTGTCTCCGGGGCGTGGCAGGCGAGCGCGGCGACCATGCCGCCGCCGTTGGACAGGCCTACGGCGACGGTGCGGGAGGTGTCGGCGTTGTAGCGCGAAGCGACGTCGCGAAGCACGGCCTTGGTGTACGCGACATCCTCATCGATGCTGGTGGCCGCGTACGGCGCGCCGCCCCACGCGTTGTCCACGCCCTGGCCGTAGACCACGATCGCGTCCGTGAACTGGCTCTCCAAGTTGGAGTAGTCGTGCATGTTGGCAGAGGTGTGGTGCCAGCCGCCGAAGCCCAGCACCACCGGGTAGGACTTCTCTGAGTCATAGCCGCGCGGCAGCACCACGTCGTAGGTGCGGCTGCGCCCGTCCACCTGCAGCGAGTGGGTGTGCTCGCGCGACGGCGATGTGACCTTGCCGTTTTTCACCATCGGAATCGCAATCGCGATGCTGGCCACAAGTGCGGCCAGCACCCCGAGCGCACGCACCTGCTCCGGGTCCACGCCCGGGGCGTAGCGGGCCAGAAGCTCCTCAAATTCGGGCGAGGAGCTCAGCTGCTGCGCCTCGGCCGGTACCGGCAACGACAGAGACAGGGAAGTGGCAAGCGCGGCAGCCAGCGCGCGGCGGGAGTGTTTCACGGCAGTATTCTTTTCTCTTCAAATGGGGTCTTGATACACGAAACGCCCCGCGCACCGATTCAACGATGCACGGGGCGGAACATGACGGAATTAGTCCATCTTGTTCAGGGCGCGGGCCATGTTGGACTTCTTGTTCGCTGCGGAGTTGCGGTGGAACACGCCCTTGGTCACAGCCTTGTCCAGCTTGCGGGAAGCCACGCGCAGCTGCGCCTCAGCGGCAGCCTTGTCGCCGGACTCTACAGCCTCGCGGAACTTGCGGATCTCCGTGCGGGTGGCGGAGCGGACGGACTTGTTGCGCATGCGGCGCTTCTCGTTGGTGAGGACGCGCTTCTTCTGCTGCTTGATGTTAGCCATTATGAAATACCTCTTGGTTTCTCAATCGAACATGGATGTCGTCGTCCCAGCCGGGGTATCTTGCGCACCGCTTTGGCTATGAACGCGAACCCAAGGTCCTGCCCGCGTAGCAGTGTGCACCCGAAGGTGGCCGGTAACGGTCAACTTGAGCAGGATAACAGCCCGGCATTACCGGGCCAAACCGTCCTTACAGCCACTGGAAGCGCTCGCGCAGCGTGTTCGCCACCCGCTCGAAGCGGCGCTGCGGCACGGTGGTGCCGCGCCGGTGCACGTCGGCCTCCGGTACCACGAGCGTTTTGTCCAGGCGCACCCAGCACGGATGGCCTGAGGCGTCCCAGTCGCCGGGGCCGATTTCAAACCAGCGGTCATCCTCCGCGTGCTCCTCTTCCGGGGAGATGAGCAGGCCCAAGATGTCGCTGTGCTCGCGGCCCACCACCAGCATGGAGCGCTCTTTCGGCGGGTGCGACGGCACGGTCACCCACACCACCTCGCCGGGTTCGGCGCCGCCGTCCATGTCGGGGGCGTAGTAGACGTTGCGGGGCACCGAGCCGGTGGGGCGCACGTCCACGCGCGAGGCGCGCTTGCGGCGCATCTCAATCTGGTTGGTCACCCGGTCGTGCAGCAGGGCCAGGCCTTGGTCGAGCGATGCCGTGCGGGGTCGCGCGCCTTTGCGCTTAAATCGCTCGAACGCCACGTTGGCACCTCCACATTGCAGTTATCTGCAACCTTAAGCTTTCGTGTCTGCCGGGACAAGGGGTTTCTGCTGTTCTGCTGAAATCCCCCGCAGCGCCCACAGAAGGAGGGCGGTGCACACGACGGTCATCAGCGAGGCGCCCAGCATCTGCTGCCAACCGATCTCCGTCGCGTTCGGGTCCACCATGTCCAGTGCCCCGTAGCCGAAGAAGATCGTGTTGCTCACGGCGTGCAGCGCAATCGACGCCTCGAGCCCGCCCGTGCGCCAGGTCAGCACCGCGGTGCACACGGCGAATATGGCGATGTCGATGAGCCCGACCCAGTTGTAGGCGTGGCCCGCCACAAAGGCGATGCCCGGCAGCAGGTAGGCCAGCCACGCGGGCGCCCGCCACTGCCCGAGGATCTGCGGCAGCGCGCCGCGGAAGAGGAACTCCTCGGCGGCGGACTGCAGCGGCACGGCGATGACCAGGGCCGCGACGAGGGTAAGCCGGAACGGGTTGATGGTGGCTTCGGCGGGGGCGCCCCGGAAGGCGTCGATAAGCACTTGCGCCCCGTAGACCGCGCCGACGACTACAAGCGCGCGCCCGAACACACCCCACCGCATGCGCAGCGCGGTGCTGAACAGCGCGGACGGGCGGCGGCCCGCGATGCGCGCGGCGAGAAACGGCGCCGGCAGGATCGCGGCGATGATCAGCACCTGGACAAGCGGACTGAGGGGGTCCGCCCCGCCCTCGACGAGCATTTCGAAGTCGCGGCCGGAGGACCCGGCGGCCAGCCCGAGGGCGATCACCGACGCAACCGCAAACAGGGCCACGAACGCGACCAGCACCACGAGCTCAATCAGCGCCCGCCACCACGCAGCGGGCCGGTGGCGGGCAACAAGTCCTAAACGGTGGTAAGGCATGGTGCATACCGTAGCGCGGGGCTCGCAAAGTAGGATGTGGCAACTATGGCCGCCAAATCGAAAAACTTTGCAGAGGAAACGTTCACGGACCCCGCCCGGATCCGTAACTTCTGCATCATCGCGCACATCGACCACGGCAAGTCCACGCTGGCAGACCGCATTTTGCAGCTGTCCAACGTCGTCGACGAGCGCGAGATGCGCGACCAGTACCTCGACAACATGGACATCGAGCGCGAACGCGGCATCACCATCAAGGCGCAGAACGTGCGCCTGCCGTGGGTGCCCAAGACGGGCGATCACGTCGGCGAGCAGATGGTGCTGCAGATGATCGACACCCCGGGCCACGTCGACTTCTCCTACGAGGTCGCCCGCAGTTTGGACGCCTGCGAGGGGGCAATTTTGCTTGTCGACGCTGCCCAGGGCATCGAGGCGCAAACCCTGGCCAACCTCTACATGGCCATTGACAACGACCTCGAGATCATCCCGGTGCTGAACAAGATCGACCTGCCGGCGGCGGACCCGGAGAAGTACGCCCTGGAGATCGCCAACATCATCGGCTGCGAGCCGGAGGACGTGCTGCGCGTTTCCGGCAAGACGGGCGAGGGCGTGCCGGAGCTGTTGGACCGCGTGGTGGACCTGATTCCTTCTCCTTCCTCCCCTTCGGGCGCGGCAGCGACCGACGCCGACGCACCGGCCCGCGCGCTGATCTTCGACTCGGTGTACGACACCTACCGCGGCGTGGTCACCTACATCCGCATGATGGACGGCAAGCTCGAGCCGAACCAGAGGGTGCAGATGATGAACACCGGCAAGACGCTTGAGATCCTCGAAATCGGCGTCGTCTCGCCCACCATGAAAAAGACCAAGGGCTTAGGCCCCGGCGAGGTGGGCTACCTCATCACCGGCGTCAAGGACGTGCGCGACACCCGCGTCGGCGACACCGTCACCTGGGCCTCCAAGGGCGCCGAGGAGCCGCTGGAGGGCTTCGAAGACGTCAAGCCGATGGTCTATTCGGGCCTGTTCCCGGTTTCGCAGGAAGACTTCCCCACGCTGCGCGAGAGCTTGGAGAAGCTGCAGCTTAACGACGCTTCCTTGACCTGGGAGCCGGAAACCTCCGTTGCGCTGGGCTTCGGATTCCGCTGCGGGTTCTTGGGCCTGCTGCACATGGAGATCACGCGCACCCGCCTGGAGCGCGAGTTCGACCTGGACCTCATCTCCACCGCGCCGAGTGTGACCTACCGCGTGGTGGCGGAGGACGGCACCGAGCAGATCGTGCACAACCCCTCGGACTGGCCCAGCGGCAAGATCCCCGAGGTCTACGAGCCGATCGTGAACATGACCATCATCGTGCCCCAGGAGTTCGTGGGCTCCACGATGGAGCTGTGCCAGTCCAAGCGCGGCCAGATGAAGAACATGGAGTACCTTTCCGAGGACCGCGTGGAGCTGCGCTACATCATGCCGCTCGGCGAGATCATCTTCGACTTCTTCGACATGCTGAAGTCCCGCACCAAGGGCTACGCGTCGCTGAACTACGAGGAGGCCGGCGAGCAGCTGGCGGACCTGGTCAAGGTGGACATCCTGCTCCAGGGCGAGCCTGTGGATGCCTTCTCCGCCATCGTGCACAGGGATTCGGCGCAGTGGTACGGCAACAAGATGACCAAGAAGCTCAAAGAGCTCATCCCGCGCCAGCAGTTCGAGGTGCCGGTCCAGGCCGCCATCGGCTCGAAGATCATCGCCCGCGAAAACATCCGCGCGCTGCGCAAGGACGTGCTGTCCAAGTGCTACGGCGGCGACATCTCCCGCAAGCGCAAGCTTTTGGAGAAGCAGAAGGCCGGTAAGAAGCGCATGAAGAACATCGGCTCTGTCACCGTGCCGCAGGAAGCGTTCGTGGCTGCGCTGTCCACCGACGGCGAGGAGTAGCGGCCAGCGCCCACCCCACCCGCCGCCGGTGCCACATGTGACAGAACGAATGTCACATTTGGCACTCTTCCCGGGTCGCGCAAGAAGCCGATGGCACATCCGTCACCGGACCCCGAGCTTCTGCTTCAGCACCGCCTCCACCACCTCGACGCACTGACGCATGCTCCTGGAGGCAGTGCGTGGCACCGTCCAGCCGTGCATTATCGATGTCAGATTGATCGACGAGTCCAATTGCCGCTGTTCGTAGGTCCAGTGGTGGCTGCCGTCGTACATGATCCCCAATTTCAGCTCGGGGATGGCGAAGTCGAAGGTGGTGACCACCCTGCCGCCGACTACCAGCGGGTATTGCTCCACCAGCATCAGGTTGTATTTTTCCACCACTGGCTGCAGGAGCAGGCGCAGCTCCGTTTCTTTCGGCGAATCGGCGGTGTCGCGGGAGAGATTGAGTACCTTCGAGAGCCACCGCTTGCTCAGTTGGCCCGCGGCGGCCTGCTGCAGCTCCGGGACCTGCAGCCCCAGGTGGCGCCGGACGCAGTCCACGAGCTGCACCGCCCGGACCACCTCCGCTGCAACGCCCGGGACCGGCTCCGTCTGCCACGAATGTTCGCCGGCTCGAATCTGCTGCAAGGCCTGGATGGTTGCCCGGGCCGGCGTGGCGGTGCGGATAGGCATGCCGCGGTGGGTGAGTGTCCAGGTTTCGGTGTGGGGCGCTCGCAGCCGAGCAACCGCGGGTCGGAAGGTGGAGGCAGGCAGTGTCGCCCGGACGGCCGCCCGTAGCGTCGTGTCCGCCCCTTCCACCAGGTACGGCAGTCGGTACAGCGCCAGCGCCGAGAAGCCGCAGACCACGCTGCCGGGCCGTTCGGAGGCGTGCACCACCGCGCGCACGGCTGCGGCGACGTCGTAGCGTTCCCGGCGCGGGTGGTGTCGCGCGGCCAGTTGCGTTGTCCACTCGTCGTGCCCAAATCGTTCGTGAACGAATAGTCGCTTGCTCACGCGCAGGTAGTACTGCTTGGGTTGCATCTGGTCGGCGCGCAGGATCACCGGGTCGAATTCAATTTCCATGCCGTCGTGCATAGGTATATGACGCTCCGAGCTGCGCCTCGGTTCCTACAATCGCCGTATGCGCGAAATCGAAATCACCCGCGGCGGGTTCACCGTCTTCGCCCGCGTTGTCGGCGACCCCAAGGCCCCGGCGCTGCTGTACCTGCAGGGCGGGCCGGGGTTTCCGGCGCCGCGCCAGCGCTTCGCGTGGATCACCCACGCGCTTGAGCGTGGCTACCAAGTGGTGCTCTTGGACCAGCGCGGCACCGGCCGCTCCACCCGCATCGACGCCGCTACACCTTCGCTTATCGACGCTAAAGTGCTCACGCAGCTGCGCGCCGACGAGATTGTCGCCGACGCCGAAGCGCTTCGCGAGGAGATGGGGCTGAAACGGTGGGACGTGCTGGGGCAGTCCTTCGGCGGGTTCTGCCTGATGCACTACCTGGCCGCGCACCCGGAGGGTGTGGGCAGGGCGTTGTTTACCGGAGGTGTGCCGTCGATAAGCAAGGGCGCGGACGAGGTGTACCGTGCGACGTTTGCCAAGCTGAAGCACCGCAACCTGCAGTTCAACGAGCAATACCCGGCCGCCGAGCGGATGGTGCGCGAGGTGTGCCGCCACCTGGAGGCACAGGAGGAGCTGCTGCCGACGGGGGAGCGCCTCAGTGCGCGCCGGCTACGCACTGTGGGCATCGAGCTGGGCCGCGAGGGTGGCTTCGAATCCCTGGCGCGGCTGTTCGAGGCACCGTTCCACCAAAACGGGCGCCTGCGCACCGATTTCCTGGCGGAGGTGGGCGAGCGCGTCAGCTTTGCCAAAGGCCCGCTGTACGCCGCGGTGCACGAGAGCATCTACGGCGGGACGGTGCCGGGTGCGACCAACTGGGCGGCCGAGCGGGTATCGGCCGAGTTGGACGGGTTCAGCCCGCACGCACACCCGGACGATGCGGAGTTCTACCTCACCGGCGAGCACATCTTCCCGTTCCAATTCGATGAGGATCCGGCGCTGCGCCCGTTCGCACAAGTCGCCCACGACCTGGCGGAAAAGGACGACTGGCCCAACCTGTACGCGGGATTGGGCAGCGACTACGACGCGTACGCGGCGGTGTACACCGACGACATCTTCGTCCCGCGCGAGCTGTCGCTCGAGACCGCGTCGGCGATCGGCGCGCAGGTGTTCGAAACCGACCAGTTCCAGCACGACGGGCTGCGCCGCCACGGCGAGGCGGTGCTGGGCCGCCTGCTGGACATGGCGGGAGTGTAAAGGGGCCTAGAGCTCCGGCAGCTCGTCGCCCACGGAGGGGTAGGACGGCTGCGCGCCGGGCCGGGTGACGGAGAACGCGCCGACGCGGCACGCGAAGGCGGCGGCGTCGGCCATGCTGTCGCCTTCGAGGATGCGGTGGCAGAACGCGCCCGCGAACGAGTCGCCGGCGCCGACGGTGTCCACCGCCTCCACCTTGGGCGAGTCGATGTGGGTGAGCCCCTCGGCGGTGGCGACGAGCGCGCCGGCGGAGCCGAGGGTGAGCACCACGGAGGCGAACCCGGCGTCGAGCAGGCGGCGGGCCAACTCTTCCGGGGTGCCGGCGCTGTCGAGGCCGAGCTGCTGCAAGATCAGGCCGGCTTCGTGCTCGTTGGCCATGAGCGGATCGGCGGCAAGCAGCGCCTCGCGCGGCACGTCGACGACCGGCGCCAGATTGATCACCACGCGCCCGCGCGCCAGCTCCACGGCGCGCGCGAAGCCGTCGGCGGGGATCTCGCCCTGCAGCAGCACCAGCTCGGCGGTTTCCACGGCGTCGGCGTGCCTGTCCACGAACTCCGCGCCCACCCGCGCGTTCGCCCCCGGCACCACCAGCACGGTGTTCTCGCCGTTGGCGGCGACGGTGATCACGGCCAGGCCGGTGACGTCCTCGACCTCTTCGACGTGGCGCATGTCCACCCCGGCCTCGCGCAGGATTGCGGTGGCGGGGTCGGCGTTGGCGTCGGTGCCTGTCGCGCCGACGAGCACGACCGGGGTGCCCAGCTTCGCCGCGGCGACGGCCTGGTTCGCGCCTTTGCCGCCGGCGGTGATCCCGCCGCCGGAGCCCAGCAGGGTCTCACCCGGGGTGGGGTGGCGCTCCACGTTGACGGTCAGGTCGGCGTTGATGGATCCGACGACGCACATACTCATGGCCGTCAATCTACAGCACAGCGGCGAGCAGCTCGCGCGTGTACGGGTGCTGCGGCGCCGCCCAGATCTCCTCGGTCGCGCCCTGCTCCACGATGCGCCCGTGCCGCATCACCGCCACGGTGGGGCACAGCTCGCGGGCGACCTTCAGGTCGTGGGTGACAAAGATGAGCGTGTGCTTGCCGACGGTATCGCGCAGCAGGTCCAGCACCTGGTCTTGGATGGTGGCGTCGAGGGCGGAGACGGGCTCGTCGGCAAGCAAAATGCTCGGGCGCGGTGCCGCGGCGCGCGCAATCGAGATGCGCTGGCGCTGCCCGCCCGAGAATTGCCTAGGTGTGCGGTCGCCGGTGCCTTCCAGCCCGACGCGCGCGAGCACCTCGTCGGCGCGGGCGGCATCGACGCCTGCCTCGCGTATCGACGTCCTCACGGCCATCCGCGGATCCAGCGACGAGTACGGGTCCTGGAAGACCATCTGCACGTCGCCCGCAACGTTGACGGTGCCGGCGGTCGGCTCGCGCAGGCCGGCGATGATGTGCAACAGCGACGTTTTGCCGGAGCCGGACCCGCCGACGATGGCGAGGCGCTCGCCGGCGCGCACGGTGAGGGTGACGTCGTCGACGGCCAGGGTGTGCCCGCGCCGCAGCGAGACCCCGCCGAGGGTGACCACCGGCTCGCCGAGCGCTGTCGGTGCGGCGGGCGGGCCGGGCACCGTGGCCGCGGCGAGCGCCTTGGCGTAGTCGGAGTCCGGCGCCATCATGCGCCCGCCCTTGAACACGAGCACCCGGTCGGTCATGCGGCGCACCACGGCGAGGTCGTGGGAGATGAACAGCAGCGCCATGCCACGCTCGCGCACGAGGCGGTCCAGAAGCTCCAGGATCTCCGCCTGCACGATGGCGTCGAGGGCGGTGGTGGGCTCGTCGCAAATCAGCGCGTCCGGGTTTTGCGACAGGGCCAGCGCGACGAGCACGCGCTGGCGCTGCCCGCCGGACAGCTCGTGCGGGTAGGCGCCCGGCCGGTCCACGCCGACCTCGCGCAAAAGCTCGCGGGAGACGAGTTTGCCGATTTTCTTCAGCGGGTCCAGCGCCGTCATCGGCTCCTGGAACACCATCGCGACCTTTTTGCCTCGCACGCGCCGGCGCACGCGGTCCGGGGTGCCCACCATCTCGGTGCCGTCGACGGTGATGGAGCCCTCCGCCGGCAGGTCGGTCAAACCCATGATGGACAGGGCGGTGACGGACTTGCCGGAGCCGGATTCGCCGATGATGCCCACGCGTTCGCCCGGCGCGACGGAAAAGGTGATGTCGTCGAGGATGCCGGGGATGGAAAGGTGTTTAACGTCGATCATCAGCGTGTCCCAGAAGGTTGAAGCCCAGCACGGTCAGCGCGATTGCGGCACCCGGCCACAGCGCCAGGTGCGGGGAGGTGGCCAGGTACGGCTGGGAGGCCTGCAGCATGCGGCCCCAGGAGGCGTAGGGCGCGGGCGCGCCGAGCCCCAGAAACGACAGGCCGGCTTCTGCCAGGATGGCCAGGGCGACCGCGACGGAGACCTGGGTGAGCACGAGCGGCCAGATGTTCGGCAGCACGTGCCGCCACGCGATCAAAGGCCCGGAGACCTTAGCGATGCGCGCGGCCAGGATGTAGTCGCGCTGCATGACCTGCATGGTGCCTGCGCGGGCCACGCGCACGAAGGCGGGGATGCCGGCGATGCCGATGGCCAGCACCACAATCCAGATGGAGGCGCCGAACACGGCGGTGAACACAATCGCGAGCAGCAGCGCGGGGAAGGCGAGCAGCAGGTCGGCACCGGCCATGACAAACCTCGACGCGCCGCGCCGCATCCCGGCCCAGATCCCTAGCGGCACCCCGACCAGGCCCGACAGCGCGACCGCACCCACGGCCACGGTCAGCGTTAGCCGCGCGCCGTCCATGACGCGCGAGAGAATGTCGCGGCCGAACTGGTCGGTGCCCATCCAGTGCGTCGCGGAACTACCTTGCAAGCGCGCGGCGACCTCGGTCTGTAGCGGGTCGTAGGGCGTCCACACGAGCGACAGCAGCGCCGCGAAGGCCACCAGCGCGACGATCGCCGCGCCAACTTTGCGCTGCCAGCTCATGCCTGCCTCCGAATCCGCGGGTCCACCACCGTGTAGGTCAGGTCCACGATCAGGTTCACCACCAGGGTGAACGCCACGATGACCATCATCACGGTTTGGACGGTGGCCAGGTCGCGGTTGCCTACTGCGTCGAGAAGCATGGTGCCCAAACCGGGGATGGTGAACACCCGCTCGATCACCACGGCGCCCACCACCAGCGACGCCAGCTGCACGCCGACGACCGTGATCACCGGCAGCGCGGCGTTTCGAAGCGCCGAGGTGAACAGCACATTGCCTATCGACGCACCAAGGGCCCTGCCCGTCCTCACATAATCTTTGCCCATCTCCTCGCGCACCGAGGCTGCGACGTAGCGCGTGAGGATCGAGGCCTGCACGAGCGCGAGCGAGGCCACCGGCAGCACCGCGTGCGCCGGCGTGCCCCAGCCGTTGGCCGGCAGCCAGCCCAGGCGCACCGAAAACAGCGCGACCAGCGCGATGCCGACCAGAAACGACGGCACGATGATGCCCACCTGCGACAGCGCCCCGACGAACGCGCCGTCGGGGGAGTGGGTGCGCCGCGCCAGGTACACGCCCACCGGCACCGCGACGGCGAGCGAGACCGCCATCGCCACAAGGGTGAGCGTGAGCGAGACCCCGGCGCGCTCGATCACCGTGTCGGTGATGTCTTTGCCGGAGGACATGGAGATGCCGAAGTCGCCGGTGAGAAGGCCCGAAACCCAGTCGATGTACTGCACCGGCAGCGGCTTATCCAGGCCCAAGCGGGCGGTGAGCTCCGCGACGGCCTCCTCGGTGGCCGAGACGCCCAGCGCCACGCGCGCCGGGTCGCCGGGAACGGCGCGCAGCAGGGTGAAGATGACCACGCTGGCCGCGGCGAGCAGCAGCACGAAGCGCAGGATGTGTTTTGCCAGCGTGCGGATCATTTCTCCACCTCGTTCAACGGCAACGAGTCGGTGACTACGTTCGGGTCCAGGCCGGACACCCCGGGGGCGTAGAGCACGATGTTCGGCGCGTTGGCCAGGGTCAGCGCCGCGGCGTCGTCCATGATCTGCTCCACTGCACCCGCCATGTCGCCGGCGGCGATGCGCTCGCGCACCACCGCGTTGTCGTAGCCCAGGTAGTAGTCCGGGTTGCCAAAGAGCATGGGCACGTCGCGCGGCTCCACGTGGGCCACCAGCGAGGCCTGGTAGTCGTGGCCCTTGAGCACTTGGTTCAGCCAGACCGCGGGGAATTCGACGGTTTCGAGGCGCACGCGGAAGCCGACGTCTCGAAGCTGCGAGTACAACAGCTCGCTCGCTTCCTGGGCGTAGGGCCGGTTGGGCACGGTGATGGTGATCTCCGGGGTTCGCCCGGCGAGCAGCTCGCGGGCCTTGTCCGGATCGAAGGGGTAGAAGTCGCGGCCCGGGTACCAGGGGTCCGTCGGCGGCACGGGGGCGCCGCCGGTGTCGGTGGCCAGGCCGTTGTAGACCACCTCGTTGACCGCCGCCCGGTCCACCGCGTACGCCACAGCGCGGCGCACGTTCGGGTCGTCGAAAGGCGCGCGGGTGTTGTTCATGGAAAGCAGCACCTCGCCGTTGGTGGTGCCCACCTCGACGCGGATGTCCTCCGGCAGCGTGTCGATCAGCTGCGGCGCCTGCATGCCCCACACCACGTCCGCGTCGCCCACGCGCAAGGCGTTGACGGCGGAGACCGGGTCGTCGAAGTAGCGGATCATCCCGTCGCGCGCGACGTCGCCGCCCCAATAGTCCTCCCGCGCGTCGAACTCGATGGCCTCGCCCACATCGAAGCGGGCCACGGTGTACGGCCCGGTGCCCAGGGGAGCGGTCGCAAGCTTGTCGACGCCTGCCGGTGTCATCATCGCCCCCGTCAGGGTGCCCATGGACCACAGCCACGCGTCCTCGGCAGCGGTCCCGCCCTCGACGGTCACGCGCAGCGTCCGCTCGTCCACCACCTCGACGTCTGTGACCGGATCCATCTGGGCTTTCAGCCCGTTGGTCCACTCATTTTGCACGTAGTGGATGGAAAACGCGGCATCGTCCGCAGTAAACGGTTTGCCGTTGGCGAAGGTGACGCCGTCGCGCAGGTGGAAGGTGAACGTGCCGCCATCGCGCTCCACACGTTCGGCGAGGTGGGGCACGGGGGCACCGGAGGCGTCGATACGCACGAGCGTTTCGTAGACATTGCCCACGAGCGCCTGGGGCGCGGCCGCGCCGCCGGTGGTGGTGAAATCCAGCCCGGCCGGTGCGCCGGAGGCGGCCACGACCACGTTGTCGCGCGGCACCGAATCGCCGCACGACACTAAGGGGAGGGCCAAGGCGACAGCGGCCGCCAGAGTCCTTACATGCATGGAGGAGAGGTTAGCGGATCTCTGATTCCGCCTGGAACCACAGCGGGGATGAGTGCCCGCGCACGTTGTTCAGACCGAAGGACAGCTTGTCCACGCGGAAGGTGTGCACCGCGGCCTCGAGCACGTCGCCGTTGTGCGTCAGCGCCTTGATCTTCACGCGCAGCACCGGGGCGCCTTCGGCGATGCCCAGCTTGCCGGCGACGTCGGCATCCGCCTGCTCGATAGTGAAGGCGCGGGAGATGTTGTTGAAGTCCGCGCCGGCGCGGATGAGCTCGCGGTGGATGGACTGCTCGGAGGTGTCCACGGATTCGATGACCTCCGAGAGCACCGGCAGAAACGCCATCTGCTCAATCACCATGGGCTCGCCGTCGGCGCTGCGCACGCGGCGCACAACGAAGACCTCGTCGCCGGGGGTGATGCGCATGCACTCCGCCAGCTCCTCGCTGGCGGTGTCCAGGCCGAACTGCTCCATGTCCTCGCTCGGGTCCTTGCCCATGCGGAAGATCCAGGAGGTGTTGGACAGGATCTCCTCGAACGTCTCGGTGCGCGTGTTCGACAGCACCAGGGAGCGGCGGCCGCGGCCGGAGGACAGCAGGCCCTCGGCGCGCAGGGTGGCCACGGCCTGGCGCACCGGCCCGCGGGAGGTGTTGAACTGCTCGCACAGCTCCACCTCGCTGGGCAGCGACTCGCCGGCCGGGATGTGGCCGGCGAAGATCTCGTCGCGCAGGTAGTCCGCGATCTCCTCGTGCTGCTGCGGGCGGCGGAGTGGGCCGGTAGGCAGTTGCGCCATGTGCAGGATCACGTCCTTTTTCGACAACCGGGTATGTAACGACACCCGATACTAAACCAGCCGACGAATAACTCCTATTAGTTGGAGGCCTGTCCCGATTAACCCCAGGCTTCGGCGAGGATTTCCATGGACCGGCTCACCTCGTCGTGGCTGCCGGCCTGCAGCGAGATCATCAGCTCGTCGGCCTGGGCAGTCTTGCGGAACGCCTCCAAGTACTCGGCGACCTGCTCGCCGGTGCCCTCGGCGGTGTAGCGCAGCATGTCGATGATCTGGCGGCCCTGGTACGAGTTGACCACGGTGTCCAGCTGGTCGTCGGAAAGCTGCTTGCCCTGGCGCCCCATAAACGCGCGCACGCGGTTGCGGTGCACCACCTTCGTCTGGCGCTTCGCGTCCTCCTCGGTGTCGGCGGCGGTGACGTTGACCGCGGCGATACAGTACGGCTCCGGGTGGCGCTCGGACGGCTGGTAGTTGTCGCGGTAGTAGGCGGTGGCCTGCTCCAGGTGCTGCGGGGCGAAGTGGGAGGCGAACGCGTACGGCAGGCCCAGCTGCGCGGCCAACGAGGCGCCGAACATGGACGAGCCCAGGATGATCAGCGGCACGTTGGTGTTAAAGCCCGGCATGGCGGTCACGCCCGGCAGCGGCGAGGTGTTGGACAGCCACGCCTGCAGCTCCTGGACGTCCTGCGGGAAGTTCTCGGCGGCGCGCGGGTCGCGGCGCAGCGCCCGGCCCAGGGTCTGCTGGTCGGTGCCGGGCGCGCGGCCCAGGCCCAGGTCGATGCGGCCGGGGTAGAGCTCCTCCAGCATGCCGAACTGCTCGGCGATGACGTACGGGGAGTGGTTCGGCAGCATCACGCCGCCCGCACCGAGGCGGATGCGGCTGGTCTTCGCGCCGATGTGGCTGATCAGCACCGCCGGCGACGAGGAGACGATGCTGGACATGTTGTGGTGCTCCGCGTACCAGATGCGCGAATAACCTAAGGCCTCCGCCTGTTGGGCGAAGGCCACGGAGCGCTGCGTCGCCTCGCCGACGGATTCGCCGGGGTAGCGGGTGCAGAAATCGATGAGCGAAAGTGGGGCGTTCATGCGCCCCACCGTACTAGTCCCTGGTTTGCAGGACGGGGACAGCGTCGCCCTCCGCCGAGAGGTCTTCGCCCTCGACGGATTCCATCGTGCCCGGGATCATGGCGGGCTTGGGGCGGACAAAGTCCACGACCAGGCCGATGACGAAGGCGATGACCACCGGCACGACCCAGCCGAGCCCGGCGTCGAACATCGGCGCCCACTGCACAATCGGGGTCAAGGCATCCGCGCCCCACTCCAGCGAGATCAACGTCTCGATCGCGGACCACACCACGGCCGTCCACAGCGGCAGGAAGAACGCCCAGCTGAAGCGGGTGCGGGCGCGGAAGGCCGGCTCGATCAGGGTCAGGGCGATCAGGGTGATCGCCGGCGGGTAGAGGAAGCCGATGACCGGGGCGGCGATCGTCATGACGAACTCGAGGCCCTGGGTGGCGATGATCATGGAGGTCACGGCGAAGATGACGGCCCAGACGTGGTAGGAGCCGGGGAACTGCTCGGAGAAGTACTCGCCGGTCGCGGTGATCAGGCCCACCGCGGTGGTCAGGCAGGCCAGCAGCACGATGGCGGAGAACACGGCCTGGCCGGCGCCGCCCATCGTCAGGTTGGCGGCCTCGGCGAGCAGCCCGGCACCGTTGTCGAACTCGCCGGCGTTCGGCATGACGCGGCCGATCAGGCCCAAGCCGATGTAGACCAGGCCCAGCATGATGCCTGCGCCGACACCCGCTGCGATGGTGCCGCCGACCAGCTCCTTGCCCTCGTTGAAGCCCCGGTGGCGCAGGGTGGAGATGACCACGATGGAAAACGCCAGCGCGGCGATGGAATCCATGGTGAGGTAGCCCTCGAGCAAGCCGGCGGTCAGCGGGCCATCGTCGTACGGCTCGTTCGGCGCGGCCGGTTCGGCGCTCCAGCGGAACGCGGCCACCGAGATCATCACGACCAACAGCACCAGAAGCGCCGGGGTGAGGAACTTGCCCAGCTTCTCCATGATGGTGGTGGGGTTCCAGGACAGCGCCAGCGCGATGCCGAAGAACAGCACGTTGAACACGCCGGAGGAGGCGAAGGACTCGAAGCCGAACAGCGGGGTGATCGCCGTTTCAAAAGAGACGGCTCCGGTGCGCGGCAGCGCGTAAAACGCGCCGATGGACAGGTACGCCAGCACCGGGAAGACCACGCCGAAAATCGAGCCGGCGCGCTGCGCTAGGTCGCGCAGGTTCGAGCCTGACAGCGCGATGGCGATCACGGCCAGCACCGGCAGCAGGGAGGCGGTGGTGAGGAAGCCGAACAGCGCCGGCCAGAAGTTGTCGCCCGCCTCCACGGCCAGCATGGGCGGGAAGATGAGGTTGCCCGCGCCGAAGAACATCGAAAACAGCGCCAGCCCGGTGACGACGATCGCGCTGGTGGAGCGCTTCGAGCCGCCTTCGGGCTGTGATGCCACTGTGGAACCCATGGTCGTTCCTCTCTAGTTGGGTTGAAGTTCCCTAGAGTTTAAACCACCCGACCGCTAGATGGGAACAGGGTTCCATGAAGTGGGATGCTAAAGCTTTGCGACGGCTCCGCCCATCCGCCGCACCGCTTCCTCCAGGATCTCCGGCGAGGTGGCGAAGTTCAGCCTTGCGCGGTGCTCGCCGCCGGGTCCGAAGTCCACGCCCTCGTTCATGGCCACCTTCGCGTGGCGGCGCAGCCACGCGGCGGGTTTTTCGTCGACAAGCTTGGTGTTCTTGAAGTTCAAAAACATCAGGTAGGTCGCCGCCGGCACCTCAATCTCGATGCCCGGCACCGCCTTGGGCAGGTTTTCCACCAGCCAGTCGCGGTTGGCCTTGAGCTGCGCGATCTCCTCGTCCAAGAACTCGCGGCCGTGGTCGTAGCAGGCCTCCGCCGCGACGATGCCCAGGGTGCCCACGCCGTCCTTGGCCACGCCCGACATCGCGTTCCAAGTCTTAACGTCCTCGTCGTTGGAGAAGATCATCTGCGCGCACTTCAGCCCCGCGACGTTCCACGCCTTGGACGTCGCGGTGACCGTGATGCACACGTCCGGGTTGTTCGCCGCGGCGCAGACGTGGGTGCCGTCGTAGACCAGCGGGGCGTGGATCTCGTCCACGATCACCCGGGCGTTGTACTTGCGCGCCAGCGCGCAGACCTCGTCGAGCTGCGATTCGGTGAACACGTAGCCGCCCGGGTTGAACGGGTTGGTCACGATGATGCTGCCCGCGCCGTTTTGGAACGCGGTTTCCACTTCCGCCAGATCCAGGCCCCCAGCGGAGCTGACGTCGATACGCTTGCGCCCCGCAACCTCCGCCACATCCAGGAAGGGGAAGTAGGCGGGGACCGGGACCACCACATCGCCCTCGGTGAAGTACTGGATGGCCAGCATCACGCCGCGCACCACGTCCGCGACCGGGAAGATCCGCTCCGCGTCCGGGCGCCAGCCGTAGCGCTCCGCGTAGAAGTCGGAGACGGCCTCGCCGAGGCGGTGCGCGTGCGGGGCGGGGGTGTAGCCGAACATCTCGCGCTCGGCGGCGTCCACGATCGCCTGCTTCACAGCGGGCGCGGTGGGAAAATCGCTCTCCGCGATAAACAGCGGCAGCACGTCAGGGTTGAACTGCGTCCACTTCCTCGTGCCGCGGGCTTGCAGGGTGCTTAGGTCGGGGAATTGCATGGGGCCTACGGTAGCCATCATCTTCTCTGCGTTGGGTCAGCGCCCACGCGGCGAACACCGCGGCGGCGAGCAGCGTCCACCACACCACGGACGACATGACCCAGTCGCCGAGCACCCGGTCGCGTCCGGCGATGGTGTCCATGTTTTTAAACTGCGAGTGCGGCACGAACACGGTGGAAAGGCCCAGGTAGGTGAGCATGGTCAGCAGCGCGGCGACGTCGCGGCGGCGCCAGGCGAACTCGCCAATGATGAACACGCCCGGCAGCATCCACGCCCACGCGAACGGCGGCGCCCAGGAGGACACGGTGAGTGCCGCGAGCGCAAGGCTGACCGCCGCCATCGGGGCCTCGTCGCGCTGAATAAAAACGCGGGCGGCGTAGATCAGCGCGCCGCCGACGACGAGCACCGCGAGCACCCACAGCGCGCTCGCGCCGTCTGCGCCGGTAAACCGTTGGGCGGCGCCGAACAGCGTGAGGTTCTGGGCCTGGGAGAGGTCGTAGCGCTCGCCGATGTGCCACAGGTAGTCGGTGAAATACGCGGCGGTCATGCCCGGTTGCGCCACCGCACCCAGCGCGGTGAGGGAGGCGAACGCGCCGCCCATCCAGCCGAGCGCCCGGTAGTCCTTGCGGAACAGGAAATACAGCGCGAAGATCACCGGCCGCAGCGTGAATGCCGCGGCGATGCCGGTGAGCATTCCCTTGGGTACCCAGCGCTGGAATTGCGCGGGGCGGGTCCACCACAGGTCCGTGGCCACGAACGCTACGGCGAAAATGGCCAGCTCGCCGTAGTAGAAGTTGAACCGCACCGGGTCCAGCCACAGCACCGCCGGCAGCAGCACCGTCGCGCAGGCGACCGGCGACGGCCAACGGAACCGCCTGAACAGCAGGTAGATGATCCACCACACCGCCAGCGTGCCCGCGATGGTGTGCAGCGCCTCCCACGTGCCCATCTCGCCCGCGCCGAGCAGCCGGCCAAACAGCATGGTCACCGGCGGGTGCAGGAAGTAGTCCTGCCGCCCGTCGGGGTAGCTGAACGCCACCGAGTAGATGTCCGGTTCGGCGAAGAAACCGTCGCCCGCCCCGCGCAGCATCTGCAGGTGCTCCAGCGGGTGGAACACGCCCTCATACGCTGACAGCATCGGCGATTCCATCTTGCGCCACCAGGCTGTTGCAAACGTGCACAGCACCGCGTAGGCCACCAGCGGCGGGAAGGCCACGAACTGGGTGAACCGCAGGGGCTTTTGCCTATCGACGAGCACGAATCCCCGCGCCTGCACCCACATCACAAACACCACCAAAATCGCCCACACGACCAGGCTGGACTGCGCCAAGTCGCGCACGGTGTACGAATCCGGGGTGGTGGACATCGGGTTCATGATCTGCTTGTGCGGGATGAAGATCGTGGAGATGGTCAGATACACCGCTACCAGAAACGGCGGCCACGGGTTGGCGTTGCGGATGCCGCCGACGACCATGATGATGCACAGCGGAACCACCCACACGTAGTGGTGCTGCCAGGTGATCGGGGCGACGAGCAGCGACAGCAGCGCGACGCACAGCACCGCCGCCTCGTTGGCGCGGGCGGCCAGCAGGCGTCGCAAGGCCAGCAGCGCGAGCGCGATGATGCCGGCGAACATGATCGCGGTGAAGTAGGTCTGCGCCGCTTCCGGCACGTACCGGGCCACCAGGCCGCGGGCGGACTGGTTGTGCGAGCGGTTCAGCCCCAGCACGCCGGACATCTGCCCGATCTGGGTGGTGAAGTAGTACGCCAGCGCCTCCGGTTTCAGCGCGCCTGCAACACCCAGCGACATCACGCCGGTGAGAAACGCCGCGGCCAGCGCCTTCCAGTTGCGCGTGAAGATGAAGTACAGACCGAACAGCGCCGGCGTCATCTTCACCGCGGCCGCGACGCCGGTGAGCACACCCGTGGGTAGGTACTTGCGCTTCGGCGAATCCCACCACAGGTCCGTGAGCACCAGCGCCATGAGCACGATGTTGACCTGGCCGTGGTGGAAGGTGTTGTGGACCGGGTCGACCCAAAACGCCAGCGGCAGCGCCACCAGCGCCCACTTGCCGGCGTCGTCGATGCGGCACTTGCGCAGCGTCAGCGTGATCACCCACCACAGGGCTGCCAGCGACACCAGCGAAAACACCACCAGGCCCACCGTCTCCCCGAACAGCGTCAGCGGCGAGAAAAACAGCAGCGACGACGGCGGGTACGAGTACGGCAAATCGCCCGCCGTACCCGTGTTGATCAGGGACTCGTAGACGTTCGGGCTCGCCCAGAACGCCTTCGCGCCGCGGTAATAGACCAAAAAGTCCTCCACCTCGCGCCGGTCCGTGCTGTAGAAGGGCACGTAGCTGTGCTGGTACCAGCCAATCAGCAAACTGAGCAGGCACAGTACAAGCGCCACCGCCATCATCGGCACAGAGAGGATTACTTTTCGCACAAATGGGCATACTAGGGGGTGAGCGCGCCGCCCGCGGGCTAGCGCCTACTGTTCGGCTTCCGCATCTTCTTCGTCCCCGCCGTCGACGTGGAACCCGAACGCCTTCAGGCGCTCCCTGTCCGCAGCGGACGAAGACGCCGTCAGGCGCAACAGCTCGGAGTAGATGCCGCCGGAGACGGCCAGTTCGGAAGGCGAGCCGATCTCGTCGACGTGGCCGTCGCGAAGTGTGATGATTGTGTCCACACCCGCGATGGTGGACAACCGGTGCGCGATCATGATGGTGGTGCGTCCCTCCATCAGCTGGTCCAGGCCGGCCTGCACGGCGCGCTCGGCCTTGGTGTCCAGGGCGGAGGTGGCCTCGTCGAGGATCAGGATCGGCGCGTCCTTGAGCATGGCGCGCGCCACGGCCACGCGCTGGCGCTGCCCGCCGGACAGGCGCAGGCCACGCTCGCCGATGACGGTGTCGTAGCCGTCGGCGAACTTCATGATGAACTCGTGCGCGTTGGCCCGCTTCGCCACCTCCACGACTTCCTCCAGCGTCGCGTCGGGCTTGCCGTAGGCGATGTTCTCAAACACCGACCCGGAAAACAGCGCCGCCTCCTGGAACACCACACCGGTGGTGGCGCGCAACTTCTCCACATCCAGCTCCGAGATCTCCTCGCCGCACACGCGCAGCCGGCCGCGGGTGATGGGGTAGAGGCCCAAAAGCAGGTTCACAATGGTGGATTTGCCGCCGCCGGATTCGCCGACAAGGGCGATGGTTTCGCCTTCGTGGGCGGCGAAGTTGACGCTGTGAAGCACGGGCTCACCCTCGGTGTACTCGAAGGTGACGTCCTCAAACGCGATCACCGGCTCGCGCACCTGCAAAGGAGCCTGCTGCTTTGCGACGACCTCCGGCATGCCCGACGCCTTCGTCGCCT
The DNA here is from genome assembly GCF_054478435.1 of Corynebacterium sp. CQ3829_602738. Classification (NCBI taxonomy): domain Bacteria; kingdom Bacillati; phylum Actinomycetota; class Actinomycetes; order Mycobacteriales; family Corynebacteriaceae; genus Corynebacterium; species Corynebacterium sp. CQ3829_602738. The sequence goes on along the minus strand of NZ_CM137003.1, from coordinate 1,857,484 downwards.
CGACGAGCTGCCGGTTCGCCGTCGGCTCGACCGGCTCGTCCATCACATTGAAGTAGTCGCGCGAGCCGGCGATGGCGCGCTGCGCGGAATCCACGATCCAGCTCATCATCGTCACCGGCTGGCGGGCCATGGTGACCATCTGGATGAGCATGACCATCTCGCCGACCGTGAAGTGCCCGTGCAGGGTGCGGGTGAACAGGATCAGGTAGATGCCCAAGAAGATCAGGTTCATGGCCACGCCGCGCAGGGTGTCCATGGAGTGCCACCAGCGCGACTGGGGGCGGGTGATGTCCACAGTGTTGGTGTAGTGGCGGCCGAACTTCTCCAGCTCGCGCACCTCGGCGCCGTAGGACTTGGTCACCTTCACCTGGCCCACGACCTCGGCGAAGCGGCCGTTGCCTTCATCGATGTTGGCGTTTTTCTCCTTCTCAAAGACCTGCCAGCGCTTCGACGTCAGCGCGGTGAGCCAGGTGTAGAGCGGGAACAGCAGCGCCAGCAGCACTGTCAGCGGCCAGTAGTAAAAGGCGGTGATGCCCAGAATCGCCACCACCTGCATCAGCATGGGCAAGAAGTTGTTGGTGAACGACTGGATGAACTGCGTGACGTTGGCGATTGAGCGGTCCAGCCGGGCGATGATGGTGCCGGTGACCTGGTTGTCGTAGTAGCGCTGCGGCAATGCCAGCAGCTTGGCAAAATACCGCGTGGACAGGATCTGGCGGATCCGCGCGACCATCACGTCGCCCAAGTAGCCGGAGACGTTGCGCAGCACCGAAGCCATGGCCTCGGCGGCGAACAGCGCCACGGCGAGCCAGATGACGGTTTGGGTGGGGTCGGGCAGGGAGGCGTCGCCAAGTTTGGCCACGATCGTGTCAGTCGCCTCCCGCAGCAGAAACGGGGTGACCAACCCTAAACCAGCCACCAGCGTCGACACCGCCACAACCGCGATATAGAAAGGCCAGAGGGCGGAAGCGCTGCGGACAACGCGCATCAAAGACTGCATAATTTCGACACCCTACTAGGGCTGTAAAGTGGTGCAGCAAAGCTTCCCACCGCGACAAAAGAAGAGGCGCACATGTCCCACTGCACCCGCCGCCCCAAGGCCGCCCTGGCCGCCACCGCCCTGGCAGCCGCCTTGGCGCTTTCTGCCTGCGCGGACGCCGAGATGGGGGAGGACACCATCAGCTCCACCCAGGTCACCGCCGCCGAGGACGCCCCGCAGGGCCAGGCCGACGACCGCATCGGTGTGCAGCGCAAGCCCTTCGAGGTCAACGAGGCGGAGCCGCTGGTCAGCGACGAAACCACCGGCGAACGCGTGAAGGACCCGGCGATGGAACTGTCGTACAAGTGGCAGGGCTCCTCGTACGCGCCGAACGGCGGCTCGGTCGTGGTGGTGGCAATCACCAACGAGTCGGACGCGCCGCTGCCGGAAGACGCCCTCGAGCCGAAGCTGCGCTACAACGTCAACTCCACCTCGAACCCGGACATGAAGGACGCGAAGTTCATGCCCATCGCGGAGGATGCTGGGGTGGACATTGTGGGCCTGGACCGCCCGCTGGGCCCGGGCGCGACCGTGAACGCGAAGTACCCCTTCGACGTGTCCACGGGCAACCTGTGGGACGCGGAGTTCACCATCGGCAACGTCACCTTCAAGGGCAACCTGAACAACTAGCGGGCGAACTGGGCGATCGCGTGCGGGTCCAGGGCTTCTGCGACGCGCACGGTTGCGAGGTCGGCGAGCTCGGTAGCGTCGTAAGGCTGCGGGCCCATGGGCCCGAAGAACTTTGCGTATCGACGATAGCTCCGCCCAATCCTCGCCGGCCGGTTTTCCGCCAACTCGTTGAGCTTCGCACGCGTCAGCGGCGCGGACAGCAGGTAGCGCACGATCCACTTGCGTTTCTCGTACGGCGCGCGCGGGAACACCGGATCCGCGGCCCACACCCGGCGGAACTCGCCGGCGTAGTGGTCGCGCCGGCACAGCCACAGCGCCACCGCGGCCTCCTCGCCGGCGCCGACGACGGTGATGTTGGTGGGGTCGCCGCCGAACGCCTCGATGTTTTGCTGGACCCAGCGCAGGGCGAGCTTGACGTCCGCGACGCCGCGGAAGTGCCCGATGGCGTCCGCGGCAAAGGGGAGGAAGCCTTCGAAACCGCGGCGGTGGGGCACGTGCACCTCGACGAATCCATCGCCCAGCTCGACCGGTTGTGACAGCCACACCACCACGGGGCAGTCCGTGCCGGGCCGCGCGCTAACCGGGGTGCTGATGGCAAGTGCGTTGGGGTTCGGCGCGGTGGCGTCGATAAGCAATCCCTGCTCCATGGGCGCCGGGTCGTCGAAGGGGCGCGCTTCGGCGAGGTAGGGGATGGCGTCGAAGACGCGTTTGCCGCCGCGGGCAGTGCCCACGATGGTGCCGGCCGCGCATGTGATTTCCGTTTCACCCATGCGGCAGATCGTATCCGCATACACTGACCGCCATGACAAACCCGCTTCTGACCCCCTCGACCCTGCCGTACAACCTGCCGGACTTCGCCGCGATCCGGCTGGAGCACGTGGAGCCCGCGTTCGAAGAGGCGCTGAAGCGCCACGCCGCGGAGATCGCCGAGATCACCACCGCGGACGCGCCGACGTGGGCCAACACCGTCGAAGCCTTCGAGCTGGCCGGGCAGGACCTGGACCGGGTGATGTCCTGGTTTTTCAACCTGCAGGGCACCGACGCCACCGACGAGTTCGACGCGGTGGCCGACCGCATTGTGCCGAAGCTGTCCGCGCACGTGGACTCGATCTACCAGAACGACGCGCTCTACCAGCGCATCAAGGGCGTCGAGGTGCCGGGCGATGCGGAGTCGCAGAGGCTCTACGACGAGCTGCTGCGCCGCTTCACCCGCCGCGGCGCGGACCTGGACGCCGCCGGGAAGTCGCGCCTGCAGGAGATCAACCAGCGTTTGTCTGAGCTGTCGGAGCGCTTCGGCCGCAACCTGCTCGCTGACACGAAGAAGCTCGCGGTGGAGTTTTCGCGCGAGGAGCTCGCCGGGCTTTCGGACGACCAGCTCGCCGCGTACGAAGACGGCGGCCACTACGTCGTGCCGATTGAGCTGCCCACCACCCAGGCGCTGCAGTCGGAGCTCGAGGAGTCTTCTGCGCGCCACAAGCTTTTCGACGCCTCCCGCGCCCGCGGCCGCGACTCCAACCCGGACATCGTCCTGGAGTCGGTGAAGCTGCGCCAGGAACGCGCGAAGCTGCTCGGCTTTGACACCCACGCCGACTACGTCATCGCGGAAGAGACCGCCGGCACCGCCGCGGCAGCGCGCCAGCTCATCGCGGACCTGGCACCGGCGGCGGCCGCGAACGCCGAGGCGGAGCGCAAGCTCGCCGGCGAACTGGCAGGCGAGGAGCTCGGCGGCGCGGACTGGCCGTACTGGCAGGCCAAGCGCCGCGAGGAAGAACTCGGCATCGACGAGGCGGAGCTGCGCAAGTACTTCCCGCTCGAGCAGGTGCTCACCGACGGCGTCTTCTACGCCGCGAACCTGCTCTACGGCATCACGGTGGAGAAGCGCGAGGATTTGGCCGGCTACCGCGAGGACGTCGACGTCTGGGAGGTGAAGGAGGAGGACGGCACTGGCATCGGGCTGCTGCTGACGGACTACAACGCGCGCCCGTCGAAACGCGGCGGCGCGTGGATGAGCTCGTTCGTGGACCAGTCTCACCTTGCCGGCACGAAGCCGGTGGTGGTCAACGTCATGTCGGTCAGCTCCAACCTGCTCACCATCGACGAGGTGACCACCCTGTTCCACGAGTTCGGCCACGCCCTGCACGGCCTGCTCTCCGACGTGCGCTACCCGTCGCACTCCGGCACCAACGTCCCGCGCGACTGGGTGGAGTTCCCCTCCCAGATCAACGAGAACTACGCGTTTGCCCCCGAGATCGCCCGCAACTACGCCCGCCACGTGGACACCGGCGAGGTCATCCCGGCGCCGCTTCTGCAGGCGATGGAGGCCTCGCGCCAATTCGGCCAGGGCTTCACCACCGCCGAATACCTCGCGGCCAGCGCGATCGACCTTGCGTGGCACTCGCTTGCGGACGACGTCCCGTCGGACATCAACGCCTTCGAAGACAACGTCCTGCGCGAGCTCGGCCTGGACGTCGAGGGGTTGGAGCCGCGCTACCGCTCCACCTGGTTCAACCACATCTTCGCCGGCGGCTACTCCGCGGGCTACTACTCCTACCTGTGGGCCGAAGCGCTCGACGCCGACGGCTACCAGCTCGTCGCCGAAGAAGGCATCAACCGGCAGACCGGCGCGAAGTTCCGCGAGGCGATCCTGTCCAAGGGCTCCTCGCGCGACTACGCGGAGGCCTACCGCGCCTTCCGCGGCCGCGACAAGGACACCCGCCCGCTGCTCGAGCGCCGCGGACTCGCCGGCACGGACGTGTAGCGTCTTACGTTTCCGCGGGTTCGTGCTGTACAGTTCCGGGGAAACCGTTAAAAGACAAGACAAGGAAAGCTGCATGGCGAACGGTACAGTGCGACGCCCCCGCGTGGGCGCACGCGTCGCTGCGCTCGCCGCGGCGTCCGCGCTGGCAGCTTCTGGTCTCGTCGGTGGGGTGGAGGCGCCGGCGGCGGAGCGGCTCGTCGTCAAGCAAGGTGCCCGCATGTTCGTGGACAACCTCGGCAACGACAACCTCACCGCCTGCACCATCGGCTACAACGACCCGAAGCAGCGCCGCAGCTACACCGCCGGACACTGCGCCGACAACGGCAACTACGGGTGGCAAACCGGCTCGCTGGTCTACCTCGCCGACAGCAAGGGCCGCGAAATGACCACCCCTGCCGGCATGATCTACCCGGCCGCCGCCTACTACGGCGCCTCCAACGCCAACGACTGGGCGGTGATCTACTGGTTCAACGGCGTCGAGGTGGAGGCCAACCCCTTCGGCGGCGAGTACGTGCCCATCGAGGACATCGAGCCCGGCGAGACGCTGTGCTACCACGGCTACGCCTCGCACGGCGGCACAAACCGCGCCACCTGTGGGCCGTTCGTGGGCATGATCGAGAAAACCATCTACTTCGACGCCCCCGGCATGCCGGACTACGGCGACTCCGGCGGGCCGGTCTACGCGCCGGGCCGCGGGCTCGTCGGCGTGATGTCCGGGGCGAACGCGCTTGTGGACGAGCGCGGCGAGGAGGTCGTGGGCTTCGAGCGCGCCAGTTCGCTTCAAAGCGGCGCGCTTTACGACGACTCCGCCATCGACACGTTCCTCCGCTCCCACTACGGTGCGTCGGCAAAGCCGGCCTCGCCGAGCAGGAAAACGTCGACGCCGGCGGTGCCGACGTCGGTGCGCAGCACCGTGGTGAACCCCGTTGCGGAGGTCACGCGGGACCCGAAGCCTGCCGCGGAGGCACCGGGGGCGTCGCCGCAGCCCACCCGCGAGCCGGCGCCCGCGGTGACGTCGGTGTCCGGCAACACCATCCACATCTCCGGGCCGACGAAGAAAACCGTGGTGATCCCGGCCGCGACGTTGCAGCCGGCCATCCCGGTCGGCGCGGCGACGCCGTCGAGTGTGCCGAGTGAGGCGCCCGTCGTCACGCCTGAGGCTCAGGAGCAGAGCAGCGAGGACGCCGCGGAGGAGCCGCGCGACAACAACGTCGCCAAGGCGCTGCTGATCACCCTCGGCATCGTGGCCACCGTGGCGGTGCTGGTGCCAGCGATCGGCTACGCGATGGGCCTGATCTGATGAGCAGCGTGCTGCTCGGCTGGGTGATGGGCCTAAGCCCCTGGCTGCAGGTCCCCGCGATCCTCGCCGCGGCCGCGCCGGTGTGCGCCGCGGCCGGCTACGCGCTGCTGCGCCTCGTCGACGGTGTTGCCCGGGCCACCGCGCGCCTGGTTTCCCGCCGCTAGCCCGCGGCGCTAGGCTTACACACCATGGCCAACCCGGAAGAGCTGCGCAAGCAGGACCAGAAGCTGCCCAAGCCGCAGCGCAAGTACCCGCAGTCGCGGGTGACCCAGGTGATGTGGGTGCTCATCGCGCTCGTCGTCTTCGCGGCGATCGTCAGCGCCCTCTAGCGTTCGCTCCGCGCGCTGGCTTTGGCGATGCGCGTGAACAGTGCGACGTCGGGGAGGTCTTCGATGAGGACGGGGGTACCGGAGGCGTCGCAAAGCGGAATGCACCAGTTGGAATACATCTCGCGGTTGGTGCCCGGCTGGTTTTGAATGCGGGTGTCGCCCACCATGTCCACCAGGTTCGTGCACGTCATCGCGGACGGGGTGGAGGCGATAAACCGCGTCAGCCCCTCGACGAGGGCGTCCACGTCGTCGTACTCGCCCAAGTCCCGGTCGAGAAAGTCCACGTCAGCGAGCGGCGAGTTGTCGAACGCCCCCTCCGCCTGCGCGGCGGCGAGCACCTGCGAGATCCACACCGCGTCCGTGGCGTTGAGCTCCTCCAGCGACTCCTTGACCAGCCCGAGCTTGTGGCGCAGCGCGTTGTGCGCGCCCTCCAAATACCCGGCGGTGGGCGGCAGGTCGTGGGTGCCCACCGCGGTCAGCGCGAGGTTGCGGTACTGCTGCGACGGGCGCGGTGCCTCCGGCGGCACGGACTCGAACCACAAAACGGAGGTGCCGAGGATGCCCTTGTCGCGAAGCACGTCCTGGACCCACGGCTCGAACGTGCCCAGGTCTTCGCCGACCACCACGGCGCCGGCGCGCTGCGCCTCCAGCACTAGCACGCCGACCATGGCTTCGAAGTCGTAGTTCATGTACGCGCCGTGCGCCGGGGGGTCCATGCGCGGCAGCCAGAACAGGCGGAACAGGCCCAAAACGTGGTCCACCCTGATTCCACCCGAGTGCCGCAGCACCGTGCGAAGCAAATCGCGCCACGGCCCGTAGCCAGCCTCCGCCAGCTGCTGCGGGTTCCACGGCGGCTGCGACCAGTCCTGGCCCTGCTGCGAGTACTGGTCCGGCGGTGCGCCCACCGAGGCGTCGGGCACCAGCACCTCGTGCAACGTCGCCGCGTCTGCCCCGCCGGGGTGGATGCCCACCGCCAGGTCGGTCATGATGCCCAGCCGCATCCCGGCCGCGAGCGCCCGCTCCTGCGCCACGCGGCGCTGCTCGTCGGCGATGAACTGCAGCCACATGTAGAACTGCACCAGCTCCTGCGGGTCCTCGCCCGCGTGCTTCGGCGCGCCGTGGTGTTCCGACTCGCTTGCCTGCGCCGCGCACCACTCGGCGAACTGGCGCAGCCCCTCGCCCTCAACCTCGCAGAACAGCTCGAAGTCCCGCGTGCGCGCCTCGTCCGCCGCCGAAAGGTAAAACAGCGTGCGCAGCGCCGCCAGCTTCGCGGCGAAAATCCGGTCGCGCTCCAAGGGGTCTGCGGTGTTGTTCATCGCCTTCAACTCCGCAGCAAGCTTCTCGACGTCCTCCCGGTCCCCCTCGTCCAACAGCCCATACTCCGGCACCTGCTCCACCGCGATGTAGATCGGGTTGACAAACCGGCGGGAGGTGGGAAGGTACGGCGAGTCCTCGATCGGCGGGACGGGTTCGGCGGCGTGTACCGGGTTGATCAAAAGGTAGTCCGCGCCCTCGGCCGCCACCGCTTCGGCGATCGCGCCGAGGTCGTTGAAGTCGCCGATGCCCCAGGAGTCCAGCGAGCGCACCGAGTACAGCTGCGCCATCACGCCCCACACCGGGTCCTGCACAACCTCGGCGTTGGTGGACAAGGACGCCGGCACCACGATCAGCGGGCAGACCTCATCCAAGTTGTCGGACTCCAAGTGCAGCTCGTGGTAGCCGGCCGGCAGATCGCCCGGCACGTGGAACGTGGCCTCGCCCCAGACCACGCCGTCGGCAGCGGTGAACGGCGGGGCCCAGTTCTCGTCCTGGTAGGCGTCGCGCGAGGAGCCGTCCTCCAGCCGGATCCAGCAGTGCGCGAAGTGCCCGTCGTGGACGTGGACGTTGAAGTGTTTCTCGGCGCCCTCGGTGGCCACCACGCACGGCGGCATGGGCCTGGTCGCCCAGAATTCTTTGCGGGCATCGAGGTGGAATTGGAGTTCTTCGTCCGACGGGTCGTCGTTAAGCGAAAGCCCCAAGGCCCGCAGCAGCTTGATAAACGACTCGGCGGGCGGCTCGGTGACCAGCCCGTTCGAGGCGCGGTAGGACGTGCCGAAGCCATACGATTCGGCGAGGGCGTGGAGCAGGGCAACGTTGGTCACGCCACGCATTGTGCCAAAGCTAAGGCCAGCACGCTGGGGTAGTCTTGGACACCATGCCTTCAAACGCGCACACCACGGAACTTGGATTCACGCTCAACGACACGGACACCTGCCTCAGCCGGCTGATTCGCACCTGCGAGCAGAGCCCCCACCTGGTGCTGTACTACCGGCCGCGCAACTACGAGTGGGTCTCCGTCACGGCGGCGGAGTTCTTGGAGGAGGTCTACGAGGTCGCGAAAGGCCTGATCGCCGCGGGCGTGGAGCCGGGCGACCGCGTGGCCATTTTGTCGTCGACGCGCTACGAGTGGTCGCTGGTGGACTTCGCCATCTGGGCCGCCGGCGCCGCCTCGGTGCCGATTTATCCGTCGAGTTCGATGCACCAGATCCAGTGGATCCTGGAGGATTCCGGCGCGAAGATCGCGTTCACCGAAACTCGCGACCACACCCAGCTGATGAGCCCGTTCCTGCTGGACGAGACGGGCAAGCCGAAGTTCGCGGACTCCCCATCAAAGCTCGAGCGCATCTACGAGTTCAACGCCTCGGGCGTGGAGACGCTGAAGTTTGAGGGGCGAGACGTCGAGCAATCGCTTATCGACGAACGCGTGGCCGCCACCCGCCACGAAACGCTGGGCTCCATCGTGTACACCTCCGGCACCACCGGCCGGCCGAAGGGCGTGGAGATTTCGCACGGCAACTGGGCGTATCAGTGCTGGGCGCTTTTGGAAAACGAGATCGGCTCGGTGTCCTTCCCCGGCCAGCGCATGGTCACGTTTTTGCCGCTGGCGCACGTGCTGGCGCGCGCGGTGTCGCTGGCGTGGACGATCTCGGGCGCAACCCAGTCGCACTGGTCCGACACGTCGACGATGATGGTGGAGCTGCAGCGCGTGCGCCCGAACCTGGTCGTCGGCGTGCCGCGCGTGTTTGAGAAGGTGCGCGAGGGCGCCTACAACAAGGCAGCGGACGGCTCCGCGATTGGCAAGCGCATGTTCTTGGAGGCCGAGAAGGCCGCGATTGAGTACTCGAAGGCGCTGGACACCCCGGAGGGCCCGTCGCGGGTGCAGAAGGCGAAGCGCGCGGTCTACGACAAGGTCGTCTACGGCAAGATCAAGGAGGCCATGGGCGGCTCCGTCTGGTACGGCATCACCGGTGGGTCCGCAATGAGCGCGGATTTGTCGCACTTCTTCCGCGGCATGGGCGTGCCCATCTACGAGGGCTACGGCCTGACCGAGACGTGCGCGGCGGCATGCGTGAACAACGCGCATGCCAACACGATCGGCACCGTGGGCCGGCCGGTCAACGGCTACTCGGTGCGCATCAACGACGACGGCGAGATCGAGTTCAAAGGCCCCGGCGTGTTTGAGAAGTACTGGCGCAACCCGGCCGCCACCGAGGAGGCGCTCACGGACGGCTGGTTCAACACCGGCGATCTCGGCGAGGTAGACGAGGACGGCTACGTCTCCATCACCGGCCGCAAGAAGGACCTGATCGTCACCGCCGGCGGCAAGAACATCTCCCCGGGCCCGATGGAGGAGATCATCCGCCAGGACCCGCTGATCTCCAACGCGCTGGTGGTCGGCGACGGCAAACCCTTCGTCGGCGTGCTGGTCACGTTGGACGAAGAAGAACTGAAGCGCTGGAAGGCCAACCACAACATCCCGGCGAACAAAAAGGTTGCCGAGCTCGCCCAGGACCCGGCGCTGCGCGCGGAGGTCCAGGACGCGGTGAACCTGGCCAACGCCACCGTCTCGCGCGCCGAGGCGATCAAGAAGTTCCGCATCCTGGACCGCGACCTGTCCGAGCAGCACGACGAGATGACCCCGACGATGAAGGTCAAGCGTAACGTGGTGTTCCAGCGGTTCCAGGAGGACATCGACAAGCTGTATCAGCGCTAAGTCCGGCGCGCCTTCCTTCCTCCTTGGCGGCTGTGGCATAGCATGCCAATTTGTCACTTCCCACAGGCGTTTCCAAGGAGGGCTCGCGATGCACAAGACTGCCGCCGTGCTGCGCCACCGCGAGCTCACGCAGGAGATTTACAACATCGGCGACGAGGTGGCGGAGTACACCGAGCACCTTGCCGAGGCGATTGCGGATTACGACGGCGAGCTCACCGAGGACTGCCTCGCCGAGTTCGTCGAGATCGTCGACGACGCCCGCCAGGATGCCCGCCGCGTCGTCGCTGAGCTGATCGGCTTGCGCCAGGCGCTGACCTCCGGCCGCGCCGCCGGCCACCTGTCCGCGGGCGCGAAGCCGGAGGAGCGCATTCCGGAGCCCGAGCTTCTCGACGCCTCCGGCCTGAACGACCTCTTCCCCCTACAAGCCCCGTTCTCGGTGCAGACGATGCAGGACGCGCTGACCGGACGCACCGACTTGGTGGTGCAGCACTTGGGCGAGATTGTGTCCTACTGCCTGGAGCAGACCGACATGGTCGCCCGCGAGCTCGGCGTGGTGTCGCTGCCGCAGATGTACGCCCGCGTCGGCGAGATCGTCGAGGAGGCCGTTGTCGGCTGGGTGGAGACCGTCTGTGTGGACCACCCGGCGTTCGTGCGCACCATGCGCGGGTCCAACCCGCCGGAGTTTTTGGAGGAGCGCGCCCGCATCGACAGGATCGTGGCCAAGGTCGCCGCGAAGCGTTCTCGCCGCGGCGCCTAGCCTGAGGGCCATGGATTCTTTCGGCGTTTACGTCCACGTCCCGTTTTGCGCCACGCGCTGCGGGTACTGCGACTTCAACACCTACACACCCACCGAGGTGGATTCCTCCCACGCCCAGTACTTGGACGCGCTCGAGAAAGAACTCGAGCTCGCCGCCGCCCGCGGCCTGCCCAAAGCTGACACGGTGTTCATCGGCGGCGGCACCCCGTCGCTCCTCGGCGCAGACGGCCTGACCCGCATCCTCGACGCCGTCCGCAACACCTTCGGCCTGAACCCCGGCGCGGAGGTGACCACCGAGTCCAACCCGGAATCCACCAGCCCCGGCTACTTCGCGGGCCTGCTCGACGCCGGCTTCACCCGCGTCTCACTCGGCATGCAGTCCGCCTCCACGCCGGTGCTCAAGGTGCTGGACCGCCAGCACACCCCGGGCCGCGCCGTCGCCGCCGCCCGCGAGGCCCGTGCCGCCGGGTTCCAGCATGTGAACCTGGACATGATCTACGGCACCCCCACCGAAACCGACGACGACGTCCGCCGCACCCTCGACGCCATCCTGGCCACGGACGTCGACCACGTCAGCGCCTACTCGCTCATCGTCGAGGACGGCACCGCCATGGCCCGCAAGATCCGCCGCGGCGAGCTGCCGGCGCCACAGGAGGACGTCTACGCCGACCGCTACGAGATCATCGCAGACACCCTCGCCGACCACGGCTATAACTGGTACGAGGTCTCCAACTGGGCCAAACCGGGCGGCGAGTGCCGCCACAACCTCATTTACTGGCGCAACCGTAAGTGGTGGGGCGCAGGCCCGGGCGCGCACAGCTTCATCGCTTCCGAGCGTTTCTTCAACGTCAAGCGCCCCGAAAAGTATGCACAGTTGCTTGCCGACGGCGCGCTGCCCATCCAGGACACTGAACCCATCACGGAAACAGAGGCCCACACCGAGGCGGTCATGCTCGGCCTGCGGCTGAAAGAAGGTATCCCGGCAGCTTGGGTCGGGGCGGGGGCACGGGAGGTCGTCGATAGGCATGTGCGCGCGGGGTTGCTCGAGCAAACCGACAGGCTGCGGCTGACCGACAAAGGGCGGCTGCTTGCAGACGGCATCATCACCGATATCCTGGCAGCCGAGTAAGGAGGCGTAATGGGTACTGCGGACCAGCGGCGCCAGGCGGTGCTGCGCGCGATCGTGGCGGACTACATTGCAAGCCAAGAGCCGGTGGGGTCGAAGTCGCTGGTGGAGCGGCACAAGATGGGGGTGTCCTCGGCGACGATCCGCAACGACATGGCGGTGCTGGAGCAGCAGGGCTACATCTCGCAGACGCACGCCTCGTCCGGCCGTATCCCGACTGAGGCGGGCTACCGCGCGTTCGTGGACGCGCTGCACGACGTCAAGCCGTTGAGCGCCGCCGAGCGCCACGCCATTTTGGATTTTTTGGAAAACGGCGTGGATATGGAGGACGTGCTGCGTCGCTCCGTGCAGCTGCTCGCCCAGCTGACCAACCAGGCGGCGGTGGTGCAGCTGCCAACGCTGACGGTGTCGCGGGTGAAGCACTGCGAGGTGGTGGAGCTGACCCCGACGCGCCTTTTGCTGGTGCTGATCACGGACGCCGGGCGCGTGGACCAGCGCAACGTGGAGCTTTCGGCGCCGATCGGGCCGGACGGGGTGCGGCTTTTGCGCGACCTTTTGAACGAGGCCCTGGTGGGCCAAACCATGCGCGACGCCTCGGAGGCGCTTTCTCGCCTATCGACGAAAGCTCCGCCCCACCTCGCCGATCCCACCTCACGCGCGGCAGAAGTGCTGATCACCACGCTTGTGGACGCAGCGCCGGACCGGCTGATCATTGCGGGCTCGTCGAACCTGGTCGTGCCGTCGGGAGGCTTGCAGGGCGTCATCGACGCGCTTGAGCAGCAGGTGGTGGTGCTCAAGCTGCTCGCCGGCGCGCAGGAGCTCGAGCGGGTGAGCGTGCGCATCGGGCGCGAAAACGAGGACGAGGAATTTTCGCGCGCCTCGATTGTTACAACAGCGTACGGCTCGGGCGACGAAGCACTCGGCGGCCTCGGGGTAGTGGGTCCAACCCACATGGACTACCCCGGTACCATGCAAAAGGTTGCCACCGTGGCCCGCTACATCAGCCGCATCCTGCGGGGCGAATAGAAGGGAAGTTATGGCTCGCGATTACTACGGCATCCTCGGCGTGGACCAGGAAGCGACCGAGCAGGAGATTAAGAAGGCGTACCGCAAGCTGGCGCGCAAGTACCACCCGGACGTGAACCCGTCCGAGGAGGCCGCCGAGAAGTTCGCGGAGATCGCGGCGGCGCAGGAGGTGCTGCTGGACCCGCAGAAGCGCGCAATCGTCGACCGCGGCGGCGACCCGATGGAGGCCGGCGGCGGCATGGGCGGCGCGGGCGGCTTCGGCGGCGGGGGACTCGGCGACATCTTCGAGGCGTTCTTCGGCGGCGGCGGCGCCCGCCAGCCGCGCTCGCGCGTGCAGCCGGGCAACGACGCGCTGCTGCGCACCGCCATCACGCTCGACGAGGCCTTCGCGGGCACGAAAAAGGACGTCACCGTGGACACCGCCGTGCTGTGCGACAAGTGCCACGGCACCGGCTCCAAAACCGAGGCGAAGCCGGTGCCCTGCGGCACCTGCGGCGGCGCGGGCCAGGTCCAGGAGATGCAGCAGTCGTTTTTGGGCAACGTCATGACCACCCGCGAGTGCCCCACCTGCCACGGCTACGGCGAAGTGATCAAGGATCCGTGCACCCAGTGCGCCGGCGACGGTCGCGTGCGCGCCACCCGCGACCTGACCGTGAACATCCCGGCCGGCATCAATTCCGGCATGCGCATCCGCATGGCGGACCAGGGCGAGGTCGGCCACGGCGGCGGCCCCGCCGGCGACCTGTACGTGGAGGTGCAGGTGCAGCCGCACCCGGTGTTCGTGCGCGAGAACAACGACCTGCACGTCCGCCTGACCGTGCCGATGTACGACGCCGCGCTCGGCACTGAGCTGAGCGTGGACAACCTCGCCGGCGGGCAGACCACCATCGAGGTGCCCGGCGGCACCCAGCCCGGCGACACCATCCACCTGCAGGGCGAGGGCATGCCGCGGCTGCGCGCCGAGGGCGCCGGCGACATGATCGCCCACGTCCAGGTCACCGTGCCCACCGCCTTGACCAACGACGAGCGCGCCGCCCTGCAGGACCTCCGCGACGGCCACCCGGACAACCCGGAGGTCCACGTCGAGTCCGACGAGCACGGCGAGGGCTTCTTCTCCCGCATGCGCGACCGCTTCCGCCGATGAGCCTGCCGTACTTTTTCACCGACGACCCCGCCGCCGGCACGCTCACCGGTGCCGAAGCCAAGCACGCGCACGTCAAGCGCATCGAGCCCGGCGAGCGCATCATGCTTATCGACGGCCAAGGGTCCACCGCGCTCACCCGCGTCACGTCGGTGGGGGCTGGTCGGGTTGATGGAGTCGTCGAAAGGCAAGAGTTCGTGCCACAACCCACGCCGCGCGTGACGGTGGTGCAGGCGGTGCCGAAGGGCGAGCGCGCGGAGCTCGCGGTGGACCTGGCGGTGCAGGCCGGGGCCGACGCGATTGTGCCGTGGATTTCGCACCGTACGATCGCGCGGTGGCCGGCGAACAAGCAGGCCAAGCAGGTGGAGAAGTGGCGCGCGCAGGCGCTTTCCAGCGCGAAGCAAGCGCGGCGGGCGTGGGTGCCCGAGGTGCGCGACCCGGTGACGACGAACCAGCTGTCCGCGCTGCTGCGTGAGTGCCACGCTCTGGTTCTGCACGAGGACGCCACCGACTCGATCCGCGACGTCGAATTCGGCGATGACGTGTGGCTGATCGTCGGGCCCGAAGGCGGCATCGGCGAGGACGAACTGGAGATTCTCGGCGCCCGCCCGGTGAAGCTCGGTCCCGAGGTGCTGCGCACCGCCTCGGCGGCGTTCGCGGGGCTTTGCGCCATCGGGGCGTTGACCTCCCGCTGGTAGGGTTGGCCCCCATGGAAGAAATGGTGACGCGCAAGGTCGAACTCGACTCGGCGTACGCACAGTCCGTCCTGGGGATCAACGACGACAACCTGCGGGTTTTGGAGGACCAGCTCGGGGTGGGCTTCCACGCCCGCGGCACCGAGCTGACCGTCAAGGGGCACGCGGAGCAGGCGGCGCACGCGCTGCGCGTCGTCGAGGAGCTTGAGTCCATGGCGCGCCGCGGTGTTCCGCTGGGGGTGGACACGGTGGTCCAGGCGGTGCGCATCATGGAGGCCGAAGCGCCGGGTTCGGTCGCGGACATCCTCGGCGAGGAGATCATCTCGCGCCGCGGCAAGGTCATCCGCCCGAAGACGGCCGGGCAGCGCGCGTACGTCGACGCGATCGACGACAACACCATCACCTTCGGCATCGGCCCGGCCGGTTCCGGCAAGACGTACCTCGCCGTGGCCAAAGCGGTGCAGGCGCTGCAGAACAAAGAGGTCAAACGCATCATTTTGACCCGCCCGGCGGTGGAGGCGGGCGAAAAGCTCGGTTTCCTGCCCGGCACGCTCTCGGACAAGATCGACCCGTACCTGCGCCCGTTGTACGACTCGTTGCGCGACATGATGGACCCGGAGGCGATCCCGAAGCTCATCGAGGCCGGCATCATCGAGGTCGCGCCCCTGGCCTACATGCGCGGGCGCACCCTGTCGGACGCGTTTGTCATCCTGGATGAGGCGCAAAACACCACCGGCGCGCAGATGAAGATGTTCCTCACCCGCCTCGGTTTCGGCTCGAAGATGGTGGTCACGGGCGATACGTCCCAGGTGGATCTGCCGCGCGGCACCGTCTCGGGCCTGCGCGTGGCGCGGCGCATCCTCGCGGACATCGACGACATTTCCTTCCAGGAGCTCGGCGCCGGCGACGTGGTGCGCCACCACCTGATTTCGCGCATCGTCGCAGCGTACGACCGTCACGACGCGCAGAACGCCCTGCGCTACGAGAAGCGCCAGCAAGCGATCGAGGCCGAGCGGGAAGCGGAGGCGAACCAGTGAGCATTGAAGTCTTGAATGAGTCCGGCGAGGCGGAGGTCAATGAGCAAATGCTTATCGACGTCGCGTCGTTCGCCATGCGCTCCATGGACGTCCACCCTGAAACCGAAGCCACCATCACGCTCGTGGACGAGGCCACGATGGCAGATCTGCACGTGCGCTGGATGGACCTGGAGGGCCCGACGGACGTGATGAGCTTTCCCATGGACGAGCTCACCCCCGGCGGCGGCCGCCCCGACGCGGACATGCCGGGGCCGGCGATGCTCGGCGACATCATCCTGTGCCCCGCCTACGACCGCAAGCAGGCCGAAATGGCCGGCCACGACCTCGCCCACGAGATGGCGCTGCTCACCGTCCACGGCGTGCTGCACCTTTTGGGCTACGACCACATCGAGCCGAAAGACGAGCGCGAGATGTTCGCCCTGCAAAACGAGATCCTGGCGGACTGGTACGACGACCTCGCCCGCCGCGGTATCGAGTACCAGCCGAAGCCGACCGGCGCGCACGCGTTTCCGTCGGCAGCCGACCGCGACGAGCTGGACAAGCTGATGAAGGGCATCGAGTGACGCTGACCTTCGTCTACGCGGCCGTCACCGTCGCCGCGCTGCTGTTGTCCGGCCTGCTCGGCTCCATCGAGTCCGCGCTGGCCCCGATCTCGCGCGCCCGCGTCGAGGGCATGGTCAAAGACGACACCCCGGGCGCGGAAGCGCTGTTGCGGGTGGTGGACCACCGCGCGAACCACGTCAACACGCTGGTGCTGGTCAAAACCGTCCTGGATGTCATCGCGTCCGTCACCGCGGCGATGCTCGCAATGGACCTGCTCGACTCCGACGGGTGGGCGATCGCGGTGGCGGTGGTCGTCGTCACGCTGCTGCAATTTTCCATCGTCGGGGTGTTCGCGCGCACCGCGGGCAAGCGCAACCCCTACACCATTTCGCTCAAGGCGGCGCAGGGGCTGGGGGCGTTCCAGGTGGTGCTCGGGCCCGTCGCAAAGCTGTTGATTTGGGTGGGCAACCTGTTCCACCCCGGCGAGGACTTCCGCGACGGCCCGTACGCCACCGAGATCGAACTGCGCGAGATGGTCGAGGTGGCGCAGGAAAAGGGCGTGGTGGAAACCACCGAGGGCCGCATGATCCAGAACATCTTCGACCTCGCGTCCAACTACGCGCGCCAAGTCATGGTGCCGCGCCCGGAAATGGTGTGGATCGAGGGCGAGAAAACCGCGCGCCAAGCCACCGCGCTCATGGTGCGCTCCGGGCATTCGCGCGTGCCGGTGATCGGGGAGAGCGTCGACGAAATCGTCGGCATCGCGTACCTGAAGGACATGTTCACCGACCGCGGCACCCCCATCGACCCCGCCACGCCGATCACGGAGTTCATGCGCGAGCCGCTGTTCATCCCGGACTCGAAGCCGCTGGACGTGCTGCTCAAAGAGATGCAGCAGTCGAACACGCACATCGCCATGCTTATCGACGAATACGGCACCGTCGCCGGCCTTCTCACCATGGAGGACCTGCTGGAAGAGATCGTCGGCGAAATCACCGACGAGTACGACGAGGACGAGGAAGCCCCGGTGACCGAGGTGGAGCCGCGCGTGTTCCGCGTCCAGGCGCGCCTACCGCTGGACGACCTGGTGGACTACCTCGCCGACAACCTGGACTACGAGCTGGAGTACGCCGAGGACGTCACCGACAACGTCGATACGGTGGCCGGGCTGTTGTCGTATGAGCTGGGGCGCGTGCCGCTGCCGGGCGCGTCGATTCTGCGCGACGGGGTGCGCTACACCGCCGAGGGCGGCCGCGACCGCCGCGGCCGGGTGAAGACCCGCACCGTGCTCGTCTCGGTGGCGGAGGCCACAGAGCCGCTCCACGGCGATTAGTCCTACTTTTCGGTAGAATTGTGCACGTAAGCAGGTTTCCACCGAGAGGAGCTTCACATGCGCGCTGTACGTTACTACGGCCAGAAGGACATCCGCGTCGAGGACATCGACGCCCCAGAGGCAGGCAAGGGCGAGGTGCTCATCGACATCGCCTGGTGCGGCATCTGCGGTACCGACCTCCACGAGTACCTGGAAGGCCCGATCTTCTGCCCGAAGCCGGGCCACCCGCACCCGATCACCGGCGAGGAGCCGCCGGTCACGCTCGGCCACGAGTTCTCCGGCGTCGTCGCGGCACTGGGCGAGGGCGTGGACGACCTTGAGGTCGGCCAGCATGTCGTCGTCGAGCCGTACGTGCTTCCCGACGATGTCGACCCGAAGGAGCCGGGCCCGTACAACCTCCACCCGGACGTCAACTTCATCGGCCTTGCCGGCGGTGGCGGCGGCCTGTCCGAGAAGATCGCGGTGCAGCGCCGCTGGGTCCACCCGATCAAGAACGACGTGCCGCTGGACGAGGCCGCGCTCATCGAGCCGCTGTCCGTCGCCCACCACGCATTCTCCGCCTCCGAGGCCGGCGAGGGCGACGTGGTTCTGGTCGGCGGTGCTGGCCCGATCGGCGTGCTCACGGCTGCCGTCGCTAAGGCATACGGCTGCACCGTGGTCGTCTCCGAGCTGTCCGAGCTGCGCCGCCAGAAGGCCCTCGACGCTGGTGTCGCCGACCACGCCATCGACCCGTCCAAGCAGGACCTGAAGGAAGAAATCCTGAAGATCACCGACGGCAAGGGCGTCGACGCAGCCTTCGAGGCAACCTCCGTCAACGTCGTGCTCGACCAGCTCGTCGATTGCCTGAAGCTCAAGGGCACCCTGGTTGTGGAGTCCATCTGGTCCAAGAAGGCCGAGCTGGACATCCACGCCGTGGTGATGAAGGAGCTGACCATCCGCGGCATCATCGGCTACGCCCACGACCACGAGCAGACCATCAAGCTCGTCGAGGAGGGCAAGGTCGACCTGAAGCCGTTCATCACCGGCAAGATCGGCTTCGACGGTGTCGTCGACGAGGGCTTCGACACCCTGATCAACCGCAACGAGACCGCCGTGAAGATCCTGGTGTCGCCGGAGCTCTAAAATGCTCGTATGAGCAATATTCTCTCCATCCAGTCCGCTGTCGCGTATGGCCATGTTGGCAACTCGGCAGCGGTCTTTCCTTTGCAGCGCATCGGCCACGAAGTCTGGCCGGTGTACACCGTGAACTACTCCAACCACACCGGCTACGGCGCGTGGGGCGGGCCGATCATCCCCGCCGACGACGTCTCCGCGGTGCTGAGCGGCATCCGCGACCGCGGCGCATTCCCGCTTATCGACGGCATCCTCACCGGCTACCAGGCTTCCCCCGAAATCGCCGACGTGATCGTTGGCACCGTGCGCGACATCAAGGCGGAGAACCCGGACGCGCTCTACACCTGCGACCCGGTGATGGGCTCGGCGACGTCCGGCTGCTTCGTCGCCGACACCATCCCGCCGCTGTTCCGCTCGACGATCGTGCCGGCCGCCGACATCATCACCCCGAACCAGTTCGAGCTGGGGTACCTGACCGAGCGTGACGTGACCGACCTCGATTCCACCCTCGCCGCCGTCGACGCCGCCCGCGAGATGGGCCCGTCCACCGTGCTGGTCACCTCGGTAAAGCGCCCGGAGACGCCTGAGGACGCCATCGAGATGATCGCCGTCGACGATAACGGCAAGTGGATCGTGCGCACCCCGCGCCTGCCGTTTAAACGCAACGGCTCCGGCGACGTCACCGCGGCGCTGTTCACCGGGCACTACCTCCGCGGCCGCGACGCGAAGGACGCGCTGGCCAAGACGGCGTCGTCTGTGTTCGACCTGCTGCGCGTGACCCTCGAGGCAGACTCGCAGGAGCTCAAGCTCGTCGAGGCGCAGGACTACTACGCCAACCCGCAGCTCCAGTTCGAGGTCGAGGCCCTCTAACCGTTTTCAGGCATGCCGATGTGCCCGCCCTTTTGGGGCGGGTTTTCGGTGTGTGGTTAGTCGAAGAGCAGTTCCATCGCGCCCGGGGTGGTCATTGGGACGCGGGTGCCGTTGGGTGCGACCCAGTAGATGCGGGCGTTCGGGTTATCGATGTAGCCGAACGGGCCTTGCCTGTTGTCGGCGTTGACCCCGTTGTGGAAGGGGCACAGTTCGGCGAGGTTGTCCATGTTGGTCATTCCCCCGTAGCGCCAGGCATTGATGTGGTGGGTTTGGGTGGTCTCTGCGGAGTGTTTGCAGTCGGGAAACGCACATCGCGGGCAGAGTAGCTTCGACATGACCTTCTGTTTCGCGTTGGCGCAGCGCTGACCGCAGTACAGGTTGACGGGTCCTTCCTGGGGGTGGAACGCGGCGACTTCGAGTATGTCGCCGAATTCGTGCTCCATGTATTCGGCACCGGTCATGGTGGTGCCGTCGGTGCAGATCAGGGTGACTTCATCGGCGTGGCCTGATTGGATGCGGGCCCAGTCGGCGATCGGCACCAGGATGATCGGCCGGAAATTCGCCTTCGGCACGCCTTTGCCGTCGCGCAGGATCCCGATGAGGGTGTGGGCCATTTGGGCGGCGGCGGGGTCGTCTGCGTCGATGAGTTTGCGCAGCAGGTGCTCCAAATCTGCGAGGTCGCGCTCGTTGTAGGTCAGGATCATGGTGCGCATGCCCGCCTTCGAGCGGGAAAACCTGCACGACGGTGGGGCGGGTTTGACGGGTTGTTTGATCAGCCGTTTGATCCGCTTGGTCAGTGCCCTGTACGAGCCGCGGTGGCGCACCAGGTCGAGGCGGATGCGCCAGCGTTCGGCTGCGCCTTCGACGGCGAGCAGTTTCTTCTCGATGTGCACGAGCTGGTCGATAGGTAAACCCTCGGCGGCGGCGAGGGCGTCGCGTTGTTTGCGGGTGAACTGGGTCGGCCCGTAATACGCGTGGTGCACCCGGGCCAAATCGCGCACCCGGCCGGTGGACAGGCCGGCGGCCATGGCCACGTCGCGGTCGAAGTCGGCGAGTATGGAGACGCCTGCGGAAACAAAGTCAGTGAAGTTCATGGCCTGAAAGCTATGGCGGCACCGCAACCCCCAACACCAGACCCAAAACGAAATCTGTGGATAACCCCCGCCAAAAGACCCCGCCACAACACGGTTGTCCACAGCGAAACCACTCAGGGGTTGACAGGTAGAATCCCAGGCCATGAACGACTTCCCCGATTTCCCGGACGATCTGCCCCGAGAGGCCAGCGCGAACGACGTCGAGCGCGCCGACGCTGGCGGCTTCACTGACACCCCGGAGGGCTTCAGGTCGGGGTTCGTCAGCTTCGTGGGACGCCCGAACACCGGCAAATCCACGCTGACGAACGCGCTGGTGGGGGAGAAGATCGCGATTATGGCGGATCAGCCGGAGACGACCCGTCACCCGATCCGCGGCGTGATCAACCGCCCCGACGCGCAGGTCATCGTCGTGGACACCCCGGGCATCCACCGCCCGCGCACGCTGCTGGGCGAGCGCCTCAACGACGTGGTCAAGGACACCTTCGCCGACGTGGACGTCATCGGTTTCACGGTGCCTGCGGACGAGAAGATCGGCCCCGGCGACCGCTACATCCTGGAGCAAATCCGCGAAACCAAGCCGAATACGCCGATCGTGGGCATCGTGACCAAGCTGGACAAGGCCGGCAAGGACACCGTCGGCGAGCGCCTGCTGGAGCTGCACGAGTTGCTCGGCCAGGACGCGGAGCTGGTGCCGGTGTCGGCAACGCAGCAGATTCAGGTGGATACGCTGCTTGACGTGCTCGTCGATAAGCTTCCGCAAGGCCCGCGTTTCTACCCCGCGGGCCACACCACGGACGAGGACATGGAGACGCGCATCGCGGAGCTCATCCGCGAGGAGGCGCTGCGGGGGCTTCGCGACGAGCTGCCGCACTCCGTCGCCGTCCAAATCGACGAGATGATCCAGGAGGACCGCCGCGTCAAAATTTACGCCGTGCTCTACCTGGAGCGCCCGGGCCAGAAACGTATCATCGAGGGCCCGGACGGGCGGCGCTTGAGCGGCATCGTGCACCGCGCCCGCAAGCAGATCATCGAGCTGACCGGGCAAAACGTGTACCTGGACGTGCGCGTGAAGGTGCTGAAGAATTGGCAGCAGGACCCGAAGGCGCTGGGCCGGCTTGGCTTCTAAGGCCCCGCGCCCGAACTGGCGCGACCGCGCGTTTGTCGTGCGCACCTACGACTTCGGGGAGGCGGACCGGGTCGTCGTCCTGCTCACCAAGAACCACGGGCTTATCCGCGGCGTGGCCAAGGGGGTGCGCAAGGCGAAGAGCCGCTTCGGGTCACGGTTGCAGCCGTTCGTGGAGGTCGACGCGCTGATCTACCCGGGCCGAGGCCTCTCGGCGATCGCTTCCGCCGACACCGTTACCTACTACGGCGCCCGCATCATCGACGACTTCGACCGCTACGCCGCCGCCTGCGCCGTGATGGAAACGGCGGAAAAGCTCAGCTTCGACGAAGCCGACCCCGCGCTGTTCGCCCTGGTCCAGGACGCGCTCAAAAACCTGCAGACCAACCAACACCCCACGATGGTCCTCGACGCGTTCATCCTGCAGGCCACCGAGCACGCCGGCTGGGGCCTAAGCCTGTTCAACTGCGCGAACTGCGGCGCGCCCGGCCCGCACAAGGCGTTCAACGCCACCGTCGGCGGGGCGGTGTGCAACAACTGCCGCCCGCCGGGCTCCATGGACGTCCACCCCGAAACGCTGCACGAGATGTGGCTGATGGAGAGGGGCAGCGAAGTGCCGTCGATACGCGTGGCGCAAATTCACCGCGCAACCGTGGCGCACCTGCAATACAACCTGGAAACCGGGCTGAGAAGCTTCAAGATTATGGAGCAGGCATAATTGACGCCCATGGGCGCACCAAGAATTGACAAAAAGTTCATCCCGAAGCACATCGCGCTGGTGATGGACGGCAACGGCCGTTGGGCGCAGCAGCGCGGCCTCAAGCGCACCGAGGGGCACAAGGTGGGCGAGGAGAAACTCATGGACGCCGTCGACGCGTGCATCGAGCTCGGCGGCGTGGAGTGGCTCTCGGCGTACGCGTTTTCCACCGAAAATTGGAAGCGCAGCCCTTCCGAGGTGCACTTCCTGATGAACTTCACGCGCGAGGTGCTGCGCCGCCAGCGCGACGAGCTGCACGCCAAAAACGTGCGCGTGGTGTGGTGCGGGCGCCGCCCAAAGCTGTGGGGCAGCGTCATCGAAGAACTCGAGGTCGCCGAGGAGCTGACCAAACACAACACGGGGCTGACGTTGGCCATGTGCGTCAACTACGGCGGGCGCGCGGAGATCGCGGATGCGGTGCAAAAGCTTATCGACGCTCACGTGTCCACCGTCGACGAAAAAACCATCGCCCGCTACCTGTACCGCGCGGACATGCCGGACGTGGACCTGTTTCTGCGCCCGTCGGGGGAGCAGCGCACGTCGAACTTCCTCATCTGGCAGTCGGCGTACGCGGAGATGGTGTACCAGGACGTGCTGTTCCCGGACTTCACCAAGGAGGACCTGTGGGACGCGGTGCTGGAGTACGCCAAGCGCGACCGGCGCTTCGGCGGCGCGGTGGACAAGTTCGACAGCTAGCGCTTGGCCTGGCAGGCGCGGCACACGCCGTAGATTTCGGCGTCGTGGCCGACCAGCTCGTAGCCGTAGTGCGAGGAAATGACCTCGGCCCACTTCTCCACGGGTCCGCCCTCGATTTCCTCGCTGCGGCCGCACTCGGTGCACACCAGGTGGTGATGGTGGTGGCCGGATAAGCAGTCGCGGTAGAGGGTTTCGCCGTCGGGGGACTGCAGCACGTCCACGGCGTTGACCTCGGCAAGCGACTGCAGTGTGCGGTAGACGGTGGTGAGGCCGACGGACGCGCCGTCGTCAAGCAATTGCTCATGGATGGTTTTCGCGGACGCGAACTTGTCCAGCCCCCGCAACGTCTCCACGACGGCGGCGCGCTGGCGCGTCATGCGCGGGCCCAGCTTGGGCACGGGGCGGGTGTGCGCCCGGCGGTTCGTTTGCGTCATACCATTGCAGTGTACCTAGTCGCGCACAGGCTTTGGAGTCTGCGGGGCGAGGCCGGGATCCACTTCGGGACGCACGTTCGCCGGCGGGTCGACGATCGCCGCGCCGATGGAGCCGCCGGAGCTCCCGCTGTTTTCCCGCCTGCGCTTGCGCAGCTCGGCCAGCTCGTCCTTGGCCTCGGTGAGTTTCTCCAGCGACGCCAGCTCGTGGATGATGCCGATGATGTCCGGCTGGTCCAGCGCGTAGAGCACCTCGCGGCCCTTTCGCGACGACGACACCAAACCCGCCGAACGCAGCACCCGCAAGTGCTGGGAAATCAGCGGCTGCGACTTCTCCAACTCGGTGACAAGCTGATGGACCACCTGTTCTTCCTCGGCCAGGAGCAGCAAAATCTCCAGCCGAGTCTTCGAGTCCAACACTTTTACAAGCGCAGCGGTGCGGTCTAGATCCTCGTCCGCCAGCTTTGGAAGGTCCGCCAAATTGTAGCGTTCGCTCACGGCGTCCCCTTTCCTCAGCGCCAATGGGAAACAGATGATTCGTTCAGAATACAAGAATGCCTAAACAGAGTGGGACTTATGTCCAAACTGGGCGGGTGACCGGAGGCGTCGTAAGGCGGGCTATGCTGTTGACCGTAATTTGCACGCACTTTCCCACCAGGAGATGTTGATGCCCGCATCAAAGATTGAGACCGTCGTTAACCTGTGCAAGCGCCGCGGACTGGTGTACCCGGCCGGCGAGATTTACGGCGGTACCCGCTCCGCGTGGGACTACGGCCCGCTCGGCGTGGAGCTGAAAGAAAACCTCAAGCGCCAGTGGTGGAAGCACATGGTGCAATCCCGCCGCGACACCGTCGGCGTGGACACCTCCGTCATCCTGCCCACCCGTGTGTGGGAAGCCTCCGGCCACGTCGAGGTGTTCACCGACCCGCTCGTGGAATCGCTGTACACCCACAAGCGCTACCGCGCCGACCACCTCCTCGAAGCCTACGAGGAAAAGCACGGCCACCCGCCGGCAAACGGCCTGGCGGACATCAACGACCCGGAAACCGGCCAGCCCGGCAACTGGACCGAGCCGAAGGCGTTCTCCGGCCTGATGAAGACCTACCTGGGCCCCGTGGACGACAAGGAAGGCCTGCACTACCTGCGCCCGGAGACCGCGCAGGGCATCTTCGTGAACTTCAAGAACGTGATGACGTCGTCACGCATGAAGCCCCCGTTCGGCATCGCCAACACCGGCAAGAGCTTCCGCAACGAGATCACCCCGGGCAACTTCATCTTCCGCACCCGCGAGTTCGAGCAGATGGAGATGGAATTCTTTGTCAAGCCCGGCGAGGACGAGAAGTGGCACGAGTACTGGATTGACAACCGCTACAACTGGTACGTCGACCTGGGCATCAACCCCGACAATCTGCGCCTCTACGAGCACCCGCAGGAGAAGCTGTCGCACTACTCCAAGCGCACCGTCGACATCGAGTACGCCTTCGGCTCCACCGGCTCCAAGTGGGGCGAGCTCGAGGGCGTGGCCAACCGCACCGACTACGACCTGAAGACCCACGCCGAGGCCTCCGGCGAGGACCTGAGCTACTTCGACCAGGAAAACAACGAGCGCTGGATCCCGTACTGCATCGAGCCCGCCGCGGGCCTGGGTCGTGCGATGATGGCGTTCCTCATCGACGCCTACGACGAGGAAGAAGCCCCCAACGCCAAGGGCGGCACCGACACCCGCGTCGTGCTGCGCCTGGACCGCCGCCTCGCCCCGGTGAAGGTGGCCGTGTTGCCGCTGTCGAAGAAGCCGGAGCTGTCCGGCCCGGCTGAGGAGCTCGCGGCGAAGCTGCGCCAGCACTGGAACGTCGACTTCGACACCTCCGGCGCGATCGGCCGCCGCTACCGCCGCCAGGACGAGACCGGCACCCCGTTCTGCGTCACCTACGACTTCGACACCCTGGAGGACCAGGCCGTCACCGTGCGCGAGCGCGACACGATGGAGCAGGAGCGCGTGCCGCTGGCGGAGCTGGAGTCCTACCTGGCCGCCCGCCTGATCGGCTGCTAAATTTTCGCTCATGCATTACGTGAGCTGGGACCGCACGAACCGGGACGCGCCGAAGCTGCTGGCTGAGGACGGCCCGGACGTCCTCGGCGTGTTCGAGCACGACCGCGCGATCGTGTGCGGCCAGAGCTGGGATCTGACCGCGCACGCCGAATCGGGCGCTGTGGCCACGTGCGGCGGCGAGGACGTCGTGCGCACCTCCGACAGCCTGAAGCGCGCCAAGCGCATCGACGCTGTCGTGGACGGCACCTCCTTCGCCCTGATCCCGGAGACGTCCAAGAACTGGGTGGTCGAAGGCCCGGACGGCGAGAAAGTCGCCCAGTTCACGCAGGACCACAACGGGGTGCGCAAGGCCATCCTCGAGTTCGAGGGGGAGACGCAGCTGCCGCCCGTGCAGGTCGCCGGCCTGGCGTGGCTGTCGCGCTGCGTGCTGGAGGCCCGCAAGATGGCCAATTCCAACGCGTTGATTGCCACGCTGGTGTTCCTGTCGCTGTTTGTCGTGGTGGTGGCAGTGCTGTGATCTGGCAGGGAGCTTCGCTTATCGACGACCAAAGGTCCATCGCCGAATCCACCCCCGACACCGTTACGGTGGGCGAGATCGTTTTGAGAATTACGTCCGACAACCCGGCGAAGTTCCGCGCCTTCGACGTTGCGACGAACGAGGAGTACCTGCTGCGCAAAGCCGGGTTCACGGTGTCGCGCTACGCCGCGAATTGCGCTGGCCGCCGCTACACCCTAAACCGCTCGGGCTTCGACCTGTTGTCGGGTGCGATCACCCCGAAGCGCGAGATCCGCGACGGCGCCGGCGAGCTCATCGCCGTGACCCGGGGCTTCCCGTCCGGCGAGCTGGGCGTCGACGTGGCGGAGCCGACGCTTCGCGCCGACGGGTTCGACGAGATCCAGCTGGTGGACCTCGCCTTCATGACGTGGGCGCTGACCTTCGTCGACGCGCCGGCGCGCCGCACGCGCTACTGAGCCTCGGACGGCGCGCCGCTGCGGACCCGCTGTCCATTCCCGCAAACCCTGAGTAAGCCCTCCAGAGTATGCCCGTTTTTGGGCCATACTCTGGGTTTGTTGCTCTGGGTTTGTCGGGTGGGGCGGGGGAGCGGCGCCGGGAGCAGGCGGCGTTGGAGCCGCCTAGAAGGTGCCGCCGCGGTTGGAGGGGCGCCCGCCGGAGAACCCGCCGCCGCCTCCGAAACCACCGCCGCCAAAGCCGCCGCCTCCGCCGAATCCGCCGGAGAGCATCGAGCCCCACAGCACGGCGCTGGCCAGCGAGTCAGCGGTCTGGCGGTTGCGCTGGGCCTGGTAGCGGCGCAGGTCGTCGTTCGCGGCGGCCTCGGCGCGGCGCGCGGTGTCGGTGGCGGCGCGTGCGGCGTCGATGCCCGTGCGGGTGTCGCGCACGCGCAGCTGGTGGGCCTGCGCGTACTGGCGTTTCGCCTCCGCCAGCAGGGTGCGTGCGTGTGAGCCGATGATGCGGCCGCGGGACAGGATCAGGTCCTCGGCGCGCTGGATTTGGGCGCCGGCGACTTGCATTTGCTGGTCGAAAAGCTGCAGCGCGCGGGACTGGTCGCCGGCGATGCCCTTCGCGCGGTCCAGCGCGGCGTCGATTTCGGCGTCCATGCTGGTCAGCTCCTGGTAGAGCGCCAGCGGGTCGGACTGGTCGCGGTCGCCGATCTCGCCCAGCATGCGTTGGGCCTTGGCGGAAACGGTGTCGAGCGAAGTGACGTCGATAGGCGCGCCCTGCGCACGAGCCCCCTTGACTTGCTCGATTTCGCGCAGCTCGCCGCGGATCTCGTCGATCAGCGCGGGCAGGTTGGCCTTCGCGGCGCGGATGTTGTCCTCGGCGTGCTCGATGGCGGCGAGGTTGGTGTCGGAGACGTTGACGGCGCGGGTGGCGGCGGCCAGCGTGTCCAACAGCGCGCCCTGGCGGCCGGCGGGCTGGTCCGCCAACGTGCGCGCCTCGCCGAGGGCCTTTTCCGCCTCGTCCAGCGACGCTTCGGCGAGGTCCACGTTGTCCACGATGGACTCGAGGATCTGCGCCGGGTACTCGCCCTTAAGCTGCGCCAGCGTCGCTCGCGCGGGTTCCAGGCGCGCCCGGATGTCCACGGTGCGCGCAAGCACCTTCTCCACCTCCTCGGGCGCGCGCATGAGCACGCCGCGCATCTCGTTGAACTCGGTGGTTTTGTCGCGCAGCGCCTGCTCGGCGCGTCCCGAGGAGGAGATGATGTCCACCAGCATCGCGCGTTTTTCGGGCTCGGTTTCGGGGATGGCGTCGTACAGCTTCTGGTGCGTGGCAAACGCGCGCTGCAGGGTGGTGGTGGCCTCGTTCATCGCGGAGGTGAACGGGCGCACGCGGTCCGCGCCGAACTCGGCGGTGGCCAGCTCGAGCTCCTGTTTGCCCTGGGTAATCGAGTCGTCGGCGGAGACCAGCGCGTCGCGCGCGACCTCCTCCAGCGTCGGCGTGGGCAGGCGCCCCAGCGAGTCGGTGTCCGCCGGGTCCAGGGCCTTCGCGGACTCGATCTGCTTGGCTTGCTGCTTCTTCGAGCCCTTGCGCGTCGCCGCGTACACGCCGCCGCCCGCCAGCGCCGCGACACCTAGGCCGCCCGCGAGCCAGCCTGCGCCATCGCCTGACGACGAGCTCCCGCCCGCCACCGCATTCACCGCATTCAACGCGGCCGAAGACCAGTTCATCTCGGACAGCTGGGCGTGCGCGGCGGAGTTCATCCGGTCGATCTCGGACTGGGTCCACTCCTCGCCGCCGCCGACGTTATACAGCCGCTCGTCCGGCGAGATCGCCAGCACGGCGGTGTTGGAGCCGTTCGCCGCCACGGCCTTGTCCACCCATTCGGGCGGGGTGTACTGCCCGAACGAGCGCAGGAACACCACGCGCACGGACTTGCCCTGGGTCTTGCTGACCTCCTGGATCGCGCCTTCGATCTCGGCCAGTTCGTCGGCGGAGAGCACTGCGGCGTCGTCGGTCACCGGCTGCGTCAGCCGCCCCGGCTCGAGGGATGCCTTGGTGGCGGTTGCTTGGGCCTGGATGAGGGTGGGCGGAGCTTCCGTCGCAAAGCTGGGTGCGGCGGCGACAAAAAGGCCGCCGGACACGGCGAGGATGCGCAAGTAACGGCTAGTCATGCCGACTAGGGTAGCGCGACGTGTACGTTTACAACGCCGCCGATACGCAGCGCCGCGCCGACGAGGCGCCGAAGGGCGCGCAACTCGCCCCGGATTCGCGCGGGGATTTCGCCCGCGACCGCGCCCGCGTGCTGCACTCCGCGGCGCTGCGCCGCCTCGCCGACAAGACGCAGGTGGTCGGTCCCCGCGACGGCGACACCCCGCGCACGCGCCTGACGCACTCGCTGGAGGTCGCGCAGATCTCGCGCGGCATCGGCGAGGGCCTGGGTTTGAGCCCCGACCTGTGCGAAATGGCCGGGCTCACCCACGACATCGGGCACCCGCCGTACGGCCACAACGGCGAAGTCGCGCTCAACGAGGTCGCGCCGTGCGGCTTCGAGGGCAACGCGCAGACGTTGCGGATCCTTGCGCGCCTGGAGCCCAAAGTGCTTATCGACGGCACGTCCTTCGGCCTCAACCTCACCCGCGCATCATTGGACGCGGCCGTGAAGTACCCGCTGACGCGCACGAACGCGGACGGTTCTGTGAACCGGAAGTACTCGGCCTACGACGAGGACGCTGGCGTGCTGGAGTGGCTGCGTCTCGGGCACGCCGACGGGGCGCCGCCGATGGAGGCGCAGGTGATGGACTTTTCCGACGACATCGCTTACTCCGTCCACGACGTCGAAGACGGCATCGTCTCCGGGCGCGTCTCCCTGCGCGTGCTGTGGGACTTCGTCGAGCTCGCCGCCTTGGCCGAGAAGGGCGCGGCCGCATTCGGCGGCGACGCCGATTCGCTTGTGGACGCCGCCGATAGGTTGCGCTCCCTGCCCGCCATCGCCGCGGCCGCCGAGTTCGACTACACGCTTAGCGCGTGGGCCGGCCTGAAGGCGTTGACGTCGCAGCTGGTGGGACGTTACGTCGGCGCCGTCACCCGCGCCACCCGCGAGGAAAACGAGGGCGTCACCCTGGGCCGCCAGCATGGCCGCCTCGTCGTCCCGCCGGACGTTGAGGCCGAGGTCCGCCTGCTCAAGACCGTCGCCGTGCTGTACGTGATGGACCAGCCGTCGCACCAGGCGCGCCAGGACCGGCAGCGCGACCGCATCTACCGCGTCCACGAGTACCTCCGCGCGGGCGCGCCAGGCACCCTGGACACGATGTTCCAGGCGTGGTTCAACGCCGCCGAGACGGACCTTGAGCGAGAGCGCGTGATCGTGGACCAGATCGCGTCCATGACCGAGTCGCGCCTGGAGCGCACCGCCAAGAAGGCCGCCGCCTTCGAGGGGTACTTCTAGTAAGGTAGGCGCTGTAATCCCCTCCCGTAGTGGTCCCCCGTTTTAACGGCATGGCTGTGGAGGGGTTTCTTTATTACAACCGCTCGGCGATGGCGGCGAGCGCGGCGCGGGTGCCGATCTCGCCGGGGAGCCAGGGCAGTTCGACGCGGGGGACGTCGGGAAGCTGCGAGTCGAGCAGTGCGAGCGCGGAGTCCTCCACGGCGCGGCGCGAGGCCATGAAC
Source organism: Corynebacterium sp. CQ3829_602738 (assembly GCF_054478435.1). Taxonomy (NCBI): domain Bacteria; kingdom Bacillati; phylum Actinomycetota; class Actinomycetes; order Mycobacteriales; family Corynebacteriaceae; genus Corynebacterium; species Corynebacterium sp. CQ3829_602738. Next base: position 1,826,976 of record NZ_CM137003.1, on the reverse strand, counting down.
TCGCCGGCATCGGCGGGGCTGCGGCGGTTGATCACCAGGGTGCCAACGGAAATGCCGTTGGACGTGAGGTCGTCGTAAAGCTCGATGCTCTCAAGGACCGGGAGGCGTTCCGCGGTGAGCACGATGTGAAACGCGCAGGCTGCGGGGTCGGTGAGGATGTCGCGCAGGCGCTCGAACTTGCGGCGGCGGCGCAGCAGCGTGGCGCGGATTTCCTGGTTGCGGCGCTCCACGGGGTCGTCGACCGTGCCGCCGAGGCCGCGGACGGCGCGGGAGAACTTGTCGGATTGCTCGCGCCGCTGCATCAGCCCGCCGGTGTACGCGGCCATGAGCTCCGGCAGCGCGAGCAGGCGGGAGGTGTGGCCGGAGGGCGCGGTGTCGAAGATGATGTGGTCGTAGCCAGGCCTATCGACGAGCTCCGCCACCGCCTCCAACATCGCCGCCTCATGCATGCCGGGCGAGTGCCGTGCCAGGTCCAGGTGGCGGCGGATCTCGGGGTGCATGCGCTCCGGCATCATCGCGCGCATGGAGCGCTCCACGTCTGCAAGGTGCCGCTCGGTGGTTGCGGCGGGGTCGAGCTCCACTACGTCGAGGTTGGGCTCGATCGGCGTGGGGGCGTCGGAAAGCTGCGCGTCCCAGATGTGGCCCAAGTTGTGCGCCGGGTCCGTGGACACCAGCAGCACGCGCCGGCCGGCCTCGGCAAGGCGCACCGCGGTGGCCGCCGACACGGTGGTTTTGCCCACCCCGCCCTTGCCGCCGAAGAACATCACGGGCGCGGCCTCTAGCAGCATCGCACGCCGTCCAGCGGGGATCGCTCCATGCCCATGCGGGTGTGCCAGGCGTGGAATTCGTCGTAAAGCAATGGCATCAGTTCGAGTGTGTAGAAGCTTGTGGGGTTGGGGATGCCCAGCGTCTCCGAGGCGACTAGCAGCGTGAACAGGTCGTCCTCCTCGCGCGCGGCGCGGGCGAATTCGCGCCGGTACGGGGCTTTGTAGAACTCGTCGAGGCCGCGGGCAATTGCTTTAAGACGTTCGCGCATCCGCCAATTCACCCGGAATCGTCTCATCGTCGCGCCAGGTCACAGCCGGTTCCTTGCGCGACTTCGTGATAGCCGTGAACGCCTCGACAATGACCCAGATGGCGCAGCAGATGATGATCACGTCCAGCACCAGCAGCAGCCAGTTGCCCGCCTCGAGGAACGTGCGCAGCTGCAGGACCGCCGCCCACAGCGACATCGCGGTGACGAACACCAGCGGGACCAGCACCGGCCAGGTCGGGCGGCGCAGCTGCGTCAGGATGATCACCACGATGGACAAGGTCAGGCCCGCCATGAGCTGGTTGGTGGTGCCGAACAGCGGCCAGATCAGCATGCCGCCGGAGCCGTCCAGGCCCATGGAGAACGTCAGGCCCAGCGCGCAGCCCACCGCGATGATGGTGGCGACCGCGCCGGAAAGCTTCACGCCGGCCAGCTCCGCCATCTCCGAGACCACGAGCCGCTGCAGGCGGATGCCGGAGTCCATCGTGGTGGCGGCGAACAGCACGGCCATGGTGGCCAGGATGGTCGCCGACAGGGAGGTCGGGATGCCCAGGCCTTCGTTCATGAGGTCGCCGCCGCCTTTGATGAACGCGTCGACGCCGCCGGCGTTCCACTCGTTGTAGATCTCCTCCCAATCCGCGAGGGTTTTGAAGCCGGAGGTGGTGGCGACGATCGTGCCAAGCGCGAGCAGGCCCTCGCCGACCGCGCCGAAGTAGCCGACGAACCGCGCGTCCGTCTCCTTATCCAGCTGCTTCGAGGACGTGCCCGAGGAGACGATGCCGTGGAAACCCGAGATCGCGCCGCAGGCGATGGTGACAAACAGCAGCGGGAAGATGCCGGGGGTGCCGTCGGGGACGGCGTCGCGAAGCGAGGGTGCCACAACCTCCGGCCGCACGATGAAGAACGAGCCGTAGAGGATGGTCAGGCCCACGAAAAGCTGCAGGCCGTTGATGTAATCGCGAGGCTGCAGCAGCACCCACACCGGCAGCAGCGAAGCGATGAACGCGTAAGTGAACAGGAAGATGATCCACCAGCCGCGGTCCGGGATGCCCAGCATCGTCTCCGGCAGGGCGAGCGGGAACTGGTCGCCCAGGATCATCAGTCCGTACAGCGCCGCGACGCCCACGACGGACACCAGCGGCAGGTTCCAGTTGAAGCGGTAGATGGCCTGGCCGATCAACAGCGCGACGACGATCGCGCCCCAGGTCGGGATCACCGCCGTCGGCGTGGAGATGAGCAGGTTGGAGATGACCACCGCGAACGCCGTGTTGACCATGAGCAGCAGCAGGAAGATCACCACGAGGAACAGGTTGCGCCCGCGCGCGCCGATGTAGCGGCCCGACAGCGTGCCGATCGACTGCCCGCGATGCCTTTGCGACGCCCACAGCGCCCCCAAGTCATGCATCCCCGCGAAGAACACGGTGCCGAGCGTGACCCACAGAAACGCCGGCACCCAGCCCCAGATCACCGCGACAGCCGGGCCGATGATCGGTGCCGCGCCCGCCACGGACGTGAAGTGGTGGCCCCACAGGACGTACTTGTTCGTGGGGACGAAATCCACGCCGTCCTCCATCGTGTGCGCCGGGGTGGTGTACGCGTCCGAGAGCTTGTAGACGCGTTTGCCCAGGAATGTGGAGTACAGCAGGTAGCCGGCAGCCATCATTGCCAGGCCGACGAGCACCAGGATGAGTGAGCTCATGGGTCTTCTCCGATCGTGTCGTGCTTCACATGGTCTGTGTCACATTGGTTGGGATTATGGCACACGACACTTTCCTAGGGGTTTCTCAGGGGGTTTCTATTCTTCGGCGCGCTTGGCTTGCGCTTGTGGCGTCGCCAGCGGTCCCTGCATCTCGGCCAAACCCGCAAACCCCTAGTAAGCCCTCCCGAGAATGCCCGATTTTCGGCCTTACTAGGGGTTTGTTCCTAGGGGTCTGCGGGCAGCGGGCCAGGGGGCCGGGCACCGAGCGGCCCCGGCGGCCGGCCCCGAAACCCGGCAAGAACAACGCGCCTCCTGTAATCTCTGCAGCGGGGTAACTAGTCAAGGGGGACTAATGAAAGACACGCGCAAGAAAGAGCTGCGGGAAAAGCTGGTCGATCTGCGGAGGGTGTCGTCCGCAGACACTGAGACGCACCGGCGCATCAGTGAAGGCCAGCTGGTGCAGCTAACCAAGTCCATGTACTTTTGCGCCGAGACGTGGAAGCACCTCAAGGAGTACCAGAAAGCCTTCCTGAGGTGCTACGCAGCAGGGTGCCAGAGCAGGAAAGCCGTGCTCGTCGACTGCTCAGCCGCGCGGCTCAACGGCGTGTGGACAATCGCACGCGGCGAGCCCGTCACACTCGCGGTGCCCAACGGGCGCCCAGCCTCCACCAATAGCAGCTGGACCGGTTACGAGTACCGCCACCGACAGATCCCGGAAGCCGACATCATCTATGACGGGCCCGTGCGCTACACCAACGCGATCCGCACCGCCGTCGACATTGCCCGCGAACGCGGCGTGCGCGAAGGCGTCATAGCGATAGACAGCGTGCTCTCCGGCCACGGCGACCACCTCTACGCGGAACTGCTGCACCAGTTCCGCGCCACCATCGCTCGTCTGGCCGGCACGAAAGGGATCGCCAATGCCCGGAAAGCGTTGCCGCTGGCCAGCAGACTTTCGGATTCGCCCTACGAATCCCTCCTGCGCCTGATCCTCGATGCCCACGGGGTCCCGTACCGCACCCAGGCGGTGATCGGCCGGTACCGGGTTGACTTCCTCATCGGCGACAACCTTGTCGTGGAAGTCGACGGGTGGGAAAAATACGAGGAGGTCCCCCATGACGTCCTGCGCAAGCAGCGTGTGCGTGACGACTGGCTCGCGGAGCGCGGATACAAAGTCTTGCACTTCTACACCAGCGACTTCTGGGGCGACGAAGATGAGTTGATCCAACGCATCCGCAACGCCTGGCCGATTGCCCGGGGCCTGCTCCCCGTGCAGGTGAAGCCAAAGGGCTACACGCCGACCAGCCCGGGGCGCGCCGTGGCGCTGCCGCCGGACCTGCAGGAGGCCGTCGACATGCTAAGCAGACCCTAGCCCCTCGACTTCCGAACACATTCCGAATACCCTTTGAGCCATGACACTTGCAGCAGGAACCACACCGCACACCCGCCGCTCATCCGACCTGAGCAAGCGGTCCGCCGAGGTGTTCGCCGAAGCGGAGAAGCACCCGGTCACGGTCACGCGCCGCGATGGGGAGTCGTTGGTGCTCATGTCCGCGCGGGAGGCGCAGGGGCGGGCGCAGCTGCTGGAGCTCGCGGCGCAACTCGTCACCGTCGCCACGGAAGGCGTCAGCAGCCTCAGTGAGCGAATGGCCCGAGCGTTCCCCTGGATGTTGGCGCTGTCGCAGGCGGACAGGGAATTATGTTCGCAAGAGCTTATCGACGCAGCACGCGCCTCCTTCGCCACCGAACAACCACACCTCGCCCTCGCAGAGTTCACCGCCTGGAAGGAAACTGCGACCGCCATCGCGGCAGGGCTCGGGGACGTCGAAACCGACTGGCTCGACGACAGTGAGCCAGTGGAGCGGCCCTGACGATGGCGGCCGGGAGGACGGGGGAGCTGGTCCCACGCCCCGCAAAGAAGGTCGAGTACGACATCCGCTTCGCCTCGTCCGGGGCGAAGAAGGGGTGGCGTGACCTGGTGGCGACCATGCGGAACCCGATGGCCGATGCATGGGATTTCCTCACCAGGACCCCGACGTCCACCACTTCCACCAACTATCGGCTGAAGGGAGAGCTTGGGGCCGTGCGGCGTGGCGGGCGCTCGTACGAGCGGTGGCAGCACAAACCGACGCTGAAGGGCTCGGCGCGGATCTGGTTCTATGTCGATGACCGCACGGTCTTCCTCGAGGCCGTGCACACCAGCCACCCGAACGAGACGAAGTAGCCCCTCCCGCCCCGCAAACCCCTAGTAACAAAGCCCGAGTATGCGCCATTTTGGGCCTTAATAGGGGTTTGTTACTAGGGGTCTAGCGGGAAAGCTCGACGCCTTCGTCGGTGAGGACTTCGAGCAGCCCGCCTATCGACGCCTCCGGCATCCCCCAATCCGCCACCACCACACGTTTCACGCGGGTCTCGCGCAACAGGTCGGCCAGGGCGTCGAGGTTGCGCGGCACCGGGCGGGCGTCTGGGGACGCACCGTCTGCGGACACAGCGTCAGGGGACGCACCGTCAGGGGACGCAGCGTCGGGGGAAGCAGCCGCGCCCGCGCCGTAGACGGCGGCGATGATGGCGGCGCCGAGGTCCTCGATCGAGCGCACCGGGCGCATCACAAAAACAGCGGGCATTAGTTGACCTCCATTTCGCAGAAGGATTCGTAGTGGTCGGCGGTGTAGAACCACTCGTCGACGTGGCCGTCCGCTCCGCCGCCGGTGACGATGCGGCGCGCGCCGCGGTGGTTCACGCCCGGGGTGTCCACGGTGTACTCGCGGTAGTAGTTGCGTGGCTGCTCGGGGAGTATGCGTTCGTAGTTGCCGAAGCGGCGGTCGTCGTTGTCCGGGTGGGGGAAGGGGCCGCCGGCTTCGATGAGGTCGACGGTGTCCCAGGCTTCGTCGGGAAGCGAGCCGCACGCGGGCAGCCCGGAAGCTGACTCAGCCGACGACTCAGGAGGGGCCGGAGGTGGCGTCGATAGGCAACTGCTCAAAAACAGGCACGCGAGCAGGACGGATAGGCGCTTCATGGGCAATATCGTGCCACGCGCTAGAGTGAGCGCCATGGCTAGGGGCAGAATTCCGGATAGCGACATTGAGGCTATCCGTCAGCGCGCGCCGCTCGACGAGATTGTCGGGGAGTACGTGCAGCTCAAACCTGCCGGTCACGACTCGTTGAAGGGCTTGAGCCCGTTCAAGGACGAGCGCACCCCGAGTTTCCACGTCCGCCCCGCGCACGGCTACTACCACTGCTTCTCCACGGGCAAGGGCGGCGACGTTTTCAGCTTCCTCATGGAGATGGAGCAGCTGAGCTTCCCCGAGGCCGTGGAGGCGGTGGCGGACCACATCGGCTACCACATCAATTACCAAGGTGGATCCACGGGCGCGCGCAAGGTGGACCGCGGCACGCGTCAGCGCCTGTTGGCGGCGAACAAGGCGGCGCACGAGTTCTTCCGCGAGCAGCTGGAGACCGAGGACGCCGCCCCTGCGCGCGAGATGCTGCTCAAGCGCGGCTTTTCCCGCGAGCTCATCTACGACTTCGAATGCGGCTACGCGCCCTACGCGTGGGACCCGATGACCAAGCACCTGTTGCGCAAGGGCTTTGAGGTGCAGGAGCTTATCGACGCCGGCCTGTCCTCGATGGGCAAACGCGGGCCGATCGACAAATTCCGCGGCCGGCTGATCTGGCCGATCAAGGACACCGCCGGCAACGTCATCGGCTTCGGCGCCCGCAAGCTGTTCGAGGACGACCGCCTGGGCAAGTACATCAACACCCAGGACACGCTGCTGTACCACAAGTCCAAGGTGCTCTTCGGCATTGATAAGGCGAAGAAGAACATCGCGGAGAAGCACCAGACGGTGGTGGTGGAGGGCTACACGGACGTGATGGCGATGCACGCCGCGGGCGTGGATACGGCGGTGGCCACCTGCGGCACCGCGTTCGGCGGCGACCACATGAGCCTGATCCGCCGCCTCATGCTCGACGACAGTTTCTTCCGTGGCGAGCTGATCTACACCTTCGACGGCGACGAGGCCGGCCGCAAGGCCGCCATGCGCGCCTTCGAGACTGACGCGGAGTTCGGCGCGCAGTCCTTCGTCGCGGTCGCCCCCGACGGCATGGACCCGTGCGACCTGCGCCTTGCGCGCGGCGACGGGGCCCTGCGCGACCTCGTCGCCTCGCGCGTGCCCGTGTACGAGTTCGTCATCGAGTCGTTGTTGAAGGACTACTCGTTGGATTCCGCCGAGGGGCGCGTGCAAGCCTTACGACGCACCGTCCCCGTCGTCGCCACCATCTCCGACAAAGTGCTCCAGCAGGAGTACGCCCGGCGCCTAGCCGGCTGGGTCGGCTGGCCGAACCCGGATGAGGTGCTGGAGCAGGTCCGCGCCGAGGCCAAGAAGCCGAAGAAGCAAAAGCGCGCGCCTAAGGATCCGGCGCGCGCGGCCGGCGCTGGTGGTCCCGCCGGTGGCGCGGGTGCTGCCGTCGGCCCCGACAGCTCCGGCGCGCAGTCCGAGATCCTCATCCCGCCGCGTCCCGACGACCCGGTGCTGTGGCCCCAGCGCGAGGCCCTGAAGCTGGCCCTGCAGCACCCGGCCGCTGCCGGCAACTACTTCGACGGCATCAACCCGGACGCCTTCACCCACGACGCCTACCACCAGGTCCGCGAGGCGATCACCGCCGCCGGCGGCTGCGCCCGCGCCGGGGCTGCCGCAGCTGCCGCGGGTGCTCCGGGCTCGGACGGCTCCGCACCTGGCGCCACCCCTGAGAGCCCCGCCGCTGGCACCCCGGACGCCTCGAACTTCCTCGCCGCGGTCGCCGGCGAGATGCGCGACTACGCCGGCCGCAACTTCGTCTCCGAGCTGGCCGTCGAGCCCATCCACGCCGACGACCTCTACGAATACGCCGACTCCGTGCTCTCACGCCTGCAGGAAGCCCACGTGGGCCAGCAGATCGCTCAGCTGAAGTCGCAGCTCCAGCGCATGCGGCCTTCCGACGACGAGGAGGCCTACAACGCCCTCTTCTCCGACCTCGTCGCGCTCGAGCAGGCCCGCCGCGACCTCAACGACCGCGCCTTCCGCGGTAACCGGTAGCACCCGAGGAGCTTGATCTTGCGTTTGTTTTACTTTGACGATTCCGGTTCGCGGGTTCCAGGGAAGGGGAAACCGTTTTTTGTTCTCGCAGGATTCGGGATCGACAGCGACGATCTGCCATTGCTGAAAAAGGCAGTAACCCAGCAAGCTCGCTTCTACGGGATGGAGCTTGGCTACCCGACTGAGTTGAAGTTTCATCACGTTGCAACTCTCAGGGATAACAAGCCAACAAAACCTCAGTGGATGCTTCGCTCGGGATTGACGGAGATGAATCAACGGAGGGCTTTGGTCTATTCCTGTCTCCGAGCAGCCTTATCTATTCCGTCCGCGGAAGCTCTCTGCGTTGGGGTTAACAAAGAGCGTTTAAGTGGCGATCAAAGCGCAATTTCGGAAGCGCTGACGCTCCTGCTGGAGAGAGTTCAGATGAACTGCCAGAAGCATGGAACTTCCGGGCTCGTATTGATGGACGAAGAGCGTAAGGAAGACAAAGCCCTTCGCGAAAGTTTGCGTCAGGGCTCACCATTTTTTCAGTATGACCGAATCGCCGACACCATCGCATTTATGCCGTCTGAGGAAAGTATTGGCATCCAGATAGCGGACCTCGTGGCCGGTGGATTTTCGAGGCATTTAAACCACGGCGACCCAGGGTATCTAAGAACATTTGCAAGGTCTGCGGACGGTTACCCGCACTCGGTTATCGGAAGAGGCCTCAAAGTTCTCAGCAACCTGGACAATGTCCAAATGCCTGCAGCACGCACTCCACCATGGACTACCCAGGACCGGGAAGTTCACGGCTGGGAAATGCAGTTCACACAGAACCAAAAGTTGGTGTGGAAAAGCGATGGATCTCCAAACCTCATTTTCCCGTTTGACACAGACAGTCGATAAAAGGAAAGAGACCGAGTGCATTGCTGCAACGGGGTACGTAGCGCCCCTCTCGGTCTATCTCGAATGGTAATGATTAGGTGGGTGTGGGGTCAAGGCCCAGCGCATGCGGCCTTCCGACGACGAAGAGGCCTACAACCCCCTCTTCTCCGACCTCGTCGCACTTGAGCAGGCCCGCCGCGACCTCAACGACCGCGCCTTCCGTGGCAACCGGTAAGGGACGGGCTGTGCCGAAATCCGAAATCGGAAGGTGGCAAATATTTGCCACATTCCAAAAACGGCCTCATCCGGCGGCTGCCTTTCACGGTGCGAGCGCGCTCTGGTGCGCTGGCAGCTGGCGTCGGACCTCAAATGGTGAAAACCCGATGGTGAATCCGCGCGAATCGGCGCGGAACTATTAAAGCGTCTTCGGCACTTTTGAGGACAACTGTCGCAACGTGCGTTCACAGGTTAAAGTAACACTTTGATGAGGTTCCGCCCGGGCGCCTCAACGGTTCCTGAAAGGAAGTCAGATGGACTTTAAGCTCCCCACTAAGCCTGAGGATCTGGTCAAGCTCGCCGGACCCATTATCGGCGTGATTGTCCTGTTGCTCGCTCTGGTTGGCATCGGTGCAGGTTCGAGCGAGGGTGGCACCAACCCGGCTCCTTCCACCACCGCCAAACCAGCCTTGGAGCAGCCGGCGCCGACACCGACTCCAAATCCGACCACCGAAGCGCAGTCCGGGAAGTTTGAGAATAACCTTCTCGATTCTCTCGACTACCGCTTTGAGATCACCAAGGTCGAAGTTGTCCGCGCGGGCGGGCGCGAGAATGTGTGGGGCTCGAAACCAGTAATTGTGTTCACCTACGATTTCACCAACAAGCGTGCACGCGAGGTCGACACCATCGAAGCATGGCTCGGAACCTTCTCCGCTAAGCAGGAGGACGAAAATGTCCGTCAGGATCTGCGGATGGCCGCCTTTTACACCGATGATCTAGCAGATAGGAAGGTCGTTAAGCCGAACGGTAAAGTGACCGCCAAGTTCGCTTACGAACTGAAGGAAGCAGATCTCCCCGTGACGCTTACTGCGCAGACAGGTGTGCTTCTGAAGAATGCTGCGGGCAAGCAGGTATACCCGATTAAGTAAGCCTCGCGAGTCAACGTGTTAGCCCAGCTCCGGGAGACTGGAGTTGGGCTTTCTTATGCGTTCGTTGGGATGTTTCGATGATGTAGGTCCAGGATGCTTACTTCTGGACGTTTACGTTTCGAGTGCGACTGAACATGATGAGGCACCGGGTGACGAACGACGAGCAGCTTGGAGTAAGCATCCTCTTTAACCCTATGGCGATCTACTAGGTAAGAGGAGGCTTACAACGCCCTCTTCTCCGACCTCGTCGCGCTCGAGAAGGCCCGCCGGAACCTCAACGACCGCGCCTTCCGCGGCAACCGGTAAAGGGCAGGGATATACCGAAATTGGAATGTGGCAAATATTTGCCACATTCCCCAAACAGCCCTACCCAGCGACTGCCTTCCAGGGCGTGAGTACGCTCTGATGCGCTGCCAGCTGACACTGGGCCCAAATGGTGAAACCCTCGAAACCGGGGCAAACATTGGCTTTACGCTGCGGAGTGCTGTTTGAGAATCTGCCCGACTCGGCCGTAGCTGATGCCCAGGAGGTAGGCGATGTCACGGTAGTTGTAACCGCGTTCAGAGAGGTCTTTCGCGTGCTGGGCGATCTTCCCCAGTTGATCGTGTTCTCGCCGACGCAGCTCTTCGAGCTCGTCTCGTGCCGAAAGCGCCGCCTTTTCCGCTTCGCCACCGATGGCGAGTTCGATCTGGGCAGACTCTGCATCGTGGGTCAGCTCGGGAAAAAGTCCAAGGGCGTCTTTGAGCTCGTCTTCAATCTGATCAAGGCGACGCGCTTGGACAATGACACCAGGGTCTTGATCGAGTTGGCCGACCCACCAGCCGGAGTCACGTTCGACAGTCGCGGTAAAACAGTTCATCGTCATTTCAGTCCAATCTGCTTGTAAATCTTTTGGGCGGCGAGATCGGGAATTTCTCGATGCCGGGGAACAGTCGTGTAGCGGTCACCGACCCATATGCGTGTGTGGTTTCCGCCTTCTTTGATGGTGAGTTCCTGCTCGGTTGTCTTTGCGTAGTGGGATATCGCTTTGAGGATGTCCTTGCGTTTTGTCACGATGCTAGTTTAGCGCGATTGACTTAATCAAGTTTAGGGGGATAAACGGAAGGGGCTGGTGATGTACTGCCCGCCACTGACCACCAAAAACAAAACCCGGCGAATTCAGGTTTTCCCTGAGCTCGCCGGATCGCACATATTCCCCTTACTCGGAGCGGCGGGCGAACTCGCGCAGTGCCCACTCGACGGCGTCCAACTGCAGCGACGAATCGTAAGCGTCGCGCGCCAAAGCCAGCGCGGCCAGGTACTCGCCGTACTCCTCGGCGGTCCAGTCAGCGTCAGAAGACAGCCCGGCCAAACGAGCGCGGTTGGAGCAAATGATCACCGGCTTCGAAGCCTCACCCGACTCCTGCTCCCCGGCCAGGAAGTACGCCACGGCCGACGCGAACTTCGGCGGCAGGCCAGTCGCAACCAAAGAACCGTAAGCGTCGACGGCCCCCACACCGTCAAGCTTCCGCACCGCCGCCAGGAGCTGAGACGCATTCCCCTTGTTCCGCAGGAACGCCTGCATCTGCATCACCTGGTTGGACTGGCCGGCAACGTAGGCGAAGCAGGCGCCCAGAAAGTCGATGATCTGCTCGCGCGCAAAACCGGACTCGCGCACGTCCTCGCCGAACGCGAACACTTCGGAGCGGGTAATGGAGGCGGTGGCGTCGTCGCGGAACGGCGGCACGCGGCGCAGGTGGTGCGGCCACCCGGTTTTCCAGCGGATGGGGGAGAAGGTCACGGAGTCGCCGAGCGCGTCCTGCGCGGTGGGCTTGACGGTCTCGAGGGCTTGAGCAATCTGAGTCATGCGCACCATCTTAGAGCCCTTAGACTTGCCCAACATGACCGCAACCGTCCTGCTTCTCGACCCCCGCTGGCCCTCCCTCATCCCCCTGCACCTCGCCTGCCGCATCAGCGGCGATGTCGCTTTCACGCCTGAGGTGCCTGTCGACGTCCGCTGGGCCCTCAACGTCAAAGGCGGCACGGGCAGCTGGCTGATTTCCACCGATCCGGACGACCCGGAGGTCCTGCGCTGGCAAGGGGAGGGCGCGACGACGGAAAAGGTCGACAGCCTCGACGACCCGGTATTCCAGGCCACCCGCACCATGCACGCCGCGCGCCGCCGCGGCGAGTGGGAGCAGGCCATGACGCACGAAAGCCTCCTGCCGTTTCTTCGGGAGGAGGCTGAGGAGGTCGCGCAGGCAATCGAGCGCAAGCTGCCTATCGACGATCTAAAGTCCGAACTGTCCGACCTGCTGCTCCAAATCCTGTTCCATGCCGAAATCGCGCAGGAGACCGGAGCGTTCGACTTCGGCGACGTGGCCGACGCGTTCGTACAGAAGATGCGCCGCCGCGCGCCCTACCTCTTCGACGGCTCAACCGGCCCCGTGGACAAAGCCACCCAGGACCGGTTGTGGGAGGAAGGCAAGGCCGCCGAGAAGCGCTAGCGCAGCGCGCCGATGTAGTTGCGGATCTCCGGCAGGTTGGCCTGGGAGGACATCTGGGAGCTCATCTCGAAGAACTTGTCCATCGGGGTGGCCGGGTCGGGTTTGACGATGCCGCACTCCAAAGCGCGGTCTGCAAGCGCGCCGACCGTGGATGCGGACACCAGGCGCAGCGTGGCGTCGGTGCCCACGACGTTGTTCACGTTGGAAACCAGCTGGGAGCGGGTGGTGTCGGGGCCGACCATCTTGGTGGAGGTCAGGCCGACGCGCAGGGCGTCGCAGTTGGCGGTGGCGATGTTGCCGTTGAGCAGCTTGATCAGCTCGAGCGACTGCGTCTGAGCCTGGGCGGTGGCGGGGGAGGCGATGGCGGCCGCGGCCATCAGGCCAGCGGCGGCAAGGGTTGCGATACGGCGCATTGTGAGGGGTCCTTTCGGGGAAGAAACAAGGTCGCGGAGAATCATACATGTTAAACAAGTGGCAGGTGTGACAGATGTGCTATTTCACCGGCGCGTTAGTCATTCGCGGGCATCCGCGCGGTACACTCTCCGGTCATGTCAGCAGCCAGGCGAGTAGCGCGCGGGTGCGGCTGCGCGGGTGTCCTCGTCGCGGCCGCCGCGGTGGTGATGGTGGTTGCGCTGGTGGCGTGGCTGATCGCCGCGTTTTCCACCCCAGAGCGCCACGAGCCGCTTCAGCCGGTGCCCACCACGATGCCGCCGCCGGCCGCCGTAGCACCCCCGCCTATCGACGTCCACGGCCCCGGCCGCACCTCCGACCTGCTCTTCGACTGGTCGCAGGACATCGGCAACGCCACCAACGTCCCCGGCCAGGCCATCCGCGCCTACGCCAACGCCGCCCTGATCGCCGCCGAGTCCTGGCCTGCCTGCAACCTGCAGTGGAACACGCTCGCCGGCATCGGCTGGGTGGAAACGCGCCACGGCACCTACACGGGCCACTTCAACAACTCCCAGTTAAACCAGGACGGCTACCCGGAGCCGCCGATCATCGGCCCGAAGCTCGACGGCGACGGCTTCGCCCACGTCACCGACACCGACCAAGGCGCCTTCGACAACGACCCCGAGTTCGACCGCGCTGTGGGCCCGATGCAGTTCATCCCCGAGTCCTGGGCGCGCTACGGGCGCGACGCCAACGGCGACGGCCATCCGGACCCGCAGCAGATCGACGACGCCGCCCTCGGCGCGGCCAACCTGTTGTGCAACTCCGGCGGCGCCACCCGCGACTTGGCCACGGAGGAGGGCTGGCGCCAGGCGATTTTCGCCTACAACCAGTCCAATGACTACGTGGCCAAAGTCCGCGACGCCGCGGCGAACTACGCGCTGAACCAGCCGGCACACCGCTAGCCAAACCCGGGCTAAGCTGGTACGCGGTAAGACAGCACTCGACCCATGCAAGGAGTCACCATGGCCGACATCATGCACATCTTCGCCCGCGAGATCCTGGATTCCCGAGGCAACCCGACTGTGGAGGTGGAGGCGCTGCTCGCGGACGGCTCCCACGGCCGCGCCGGCGTGCCGTCCGGCGCGTCCACGGGCGAGCACGAGGCGCACGAGCTTCGCGACGGCGACGAGCGCTACGCCGGCAAGGGTGTGCTGAAGGCTGTCGAGAACGTCAACGAGACCATCGCGGACGAGTTGGCGGGGATTGAGGCGGACGACCAGCGGATCGTCGATAGGCTGATGCTCGAGCTCGACGGCACCGACAACAAGAAGAAGCTGGGCGCGAACGCCCTTCTGGGCGTGTCCATGGCTGTGGCGAAGGCCGCCGCTGATTCGGCCGCGCTGCCGCTGTACCGCTACATCGGCGGCCCGAACGCGCACGTGCTGCCGGTGCCGATGATGAACATCCTCAACGGCGGCGCCCACGCGGATTCGGGCGTGGACGTGCAGGAGTTCATGATCGCCCCGATCGGCGCGGAGACCTTCACCGAGGCGCTGCGCATGGGCGCCGAGGTCTACCACGCGCTCAAGAGCGTGCTGAAGTCCAAGGACCTGTCCACCGGCCTGGGTGACGAGGGCGGCTTCGCCCCGTCCGTCGGCTCCACCAAGGAAGCCCTGGACCTCATCGTTGAGGCTATTGAGAAGGCCGGCTACACCCCGGGCGACGACGTCGCGCTCGCCCTCGACGTCGCTTCTTCCGAGTTCTTCGAGGACGGCGCCTACAACTTCGAGGGCGGCAAGCACTCCGCCGAGGAGATGATCAAGGTCTACGCGGACCTGGTGGAGCAGTACCCGATCGTCTCCATCGAGGACCCGCTGGATGAAAACGACTGGGACGGCTACGTGACACTGACCGAGCAGCTGGGCGAGAAGGTGCAGATCGTCGGCGACGACTTCTTCGTCACCAACCCGAAGCGCCTGGCCGAGGGCATTGAGAAAAACGCCGCCAACGCGCTGTTGGTTAAGGTCAACCAGATTGGCACCCTGACCGAGACCTTCGACGCCGTGGAGCTGGCCCACCGCAACGGCTACCGCACCATGATGTCGCACCGCTCCGGCGAGACCGAGGACACCACCATCGCGGATCTGGCCGTGGCGCTGTCCTGCGGCCAGATCAAGACCGGTGCGCCGGCCCGCTCCGAGCGTGTGGCCAAGTACAACCGCCTCCTGCGCATCGAGGAGGAGCTCGGCCCGGCCGCCGAGTACGCGGGCCGCTCCGCCTTCCCGCGCTTCAAGTAAGCACCTGCCTATCGACGCACCTTCGGCCCCGCCCGTTTCCGGCGCGGGGCCTCCGTCGTGTCGGTTGGATTAACGTTTGTATCAGTTTAAACTGACGATTGTATCCTTCTGGGTGATACAATCGTCAGTCAAAATCGATACAAAATGACGGAGGGGTGTATGAAGCAAGCGGAGGTGCTTGCGACCTTGGAAATAATCGCCTCCGATCAGTGGGGGATCGTGACTACGGCACAGGCTGGTCGGGAGGGCGTGGAAAGGCTGCAACTGTCGCGGTTGGCTGAGAAGGGTGACCTCGATCGAGCGAGGCACGGTGTGTACCTGCTGCCCTCCCATCAGGCTGGGCCCCAGGATGAGATTCGTGCCGCGTGGCTGTCGCTCGAGGCGAAGAAGCTCATCGACGAACGCTGGGAGGATGAGCAGCCGGTCGTGGTCTCTCACGAGTCTGCAGCACGCATCCACGGCATTGGGCGATTGATCCCGCCGAAACTCACGTTTTCAACTGGCGGCACGAAGCAGACGCGGCAGCAGGGGATCCGTATCTACACGCGCCGGGAGATTCCTGAGACGGACATTGTGTCCGTGGACGGGTTGCCGGTGACGAGCGTGGCCAGGACGGTAGGCGACCTGGCTGAACTGAAGATCGAAAGGGGCTACCTGGCTGACCTTGTCGCAGATGCCCTGCGGAAGGAGAACGTACGCATAGATGACCTCGCCGAGAAGCTGGAGCCGGCAGCTCGTTCCTACGGGGCAAAAACCGGTACGCAGTTGGTCTCCGAGCTGAGTGCTGAAGCGTCCTCCGTGGAGGACATCGATGAACTTCGCAAACGACTGGTTCACACTGCGAAAGGGATGAGGGTCGAGACTATCGATGACAGCGTATTGCAATTGCTTAACAACCAAATCGAAATAGCACTAGAACCACTCCGGAAGCAGCTCGATCGGATGGCAAGGCAGCGGACTCAAGGCGTGTGTTCGTAAAAATTAACGATGCACATTTCCCACCTCGGCAAACGCGCACCGAAAATCGCCGGAATGCCAACTTTTGCGACGCAACATCATTTCCCTGCAGCGATGCCGTATGTCTCTGAGGGGCTGGATCCGGCGCTGTCCAGTGATTAGGCAGCGTTGGGGCGAGAGCACGTAAAGTTGGACGGGTGACCATTCGTACCATGTTTGATCAGCTGACCGTGGACTACCTGGCGGAGCGCACCGACCACGCGAGTTTTGACCGCGGGCAGAAGATCGACCCGCAGCGTGTGGAGATCACCGAGCGCACCGACAACGTGGTGCGCTCCACGGTCACCGCGCCGCACGAGTACCACGTGCGGCTCCTACTCAGCGGCGCGGACTTGCAGGCCGAGTGCGACTGCGCGATCGAGCACGAGTGGTGTCGCCACGCGGTTGCCACCGCGCTGAAGCTGATCAGCGAGCGCGGCAAGGTCTTCACCCCCAACGTCCAGGCGGCGGCCGCGGCGGAGGCCGTGTTCGACGACGAGATCGACGAATACGTGGCCAACCTGCGCCACGACCAGCTGGTGCAGCTGGTGCGCAACCTGCGCGTGGCGCAGCCGAATGTGGACCTCGTGCTGGAGGTTGGGGCGGCGGAGCACGGTGGGGGACCGGAGGCCGTCGGTAGGCGAATCGCCAAACGGGTGGACCGCTTGAGCCGCAAGAACCCCGGCTGGTCCGCGCGCTTGACCGCGGAGGTGGCGCAGGAGTGGTTCGCGCTGCTGGACATCTGCTCCACCTGCATCGACCGCGGCTGGGGCGCGCAGCTGGTGCGCCCGCTGGAGGCCGCCACCGAGGGCATCGGGCAGATGCTGCTGCGCACTGACGACGCCTACGGCTCGCTCGCCGACGCCTACCGCACTGCCATCATCCTCCACCTCGCCGCCTACCGGCAGGCCCCGCCGACGCCGGGTGAGGTGGTGGAGTGGATCTCCAACCTGGTCTTCGACGAATCCGGCTTCGGCGAGCCCGACCTGGCCGACTACGCCGACTGGCTGGACATCCCGGCCATCGACGAGCTGGAGCGCCGCCTGGACAAGCAGGACACGCAGGACACCCACGGCCGCTACGGCGACGCCCTGGAGTACCTCCGCGAGGGCATCGCACGCCTGCGTGGCGACGACCTCGCGCTCGAGCAGATGCTCTCAGGCGACGAGCTGCTCGCCTTCTACGAGGAGCGCGCCCGCGACGAGGACGCCCGCGAACTGCTCGAAGCCGCAATGAAAGAGCGCGTGAGCACAAAGCGCCTGGGACTCGGCGGCACCGGCGTCTCCATGGAGGCTCTGACAGCCCGCCTGGACCGCTACTTCGGCCCCGGGGCGCTGCTGAAGTTCCGCACCGCCTACGCCAAGGCCCACCCGGGCCGGGGCTTCCGCGAGCTGCTGAACGAAGACGGCGCCACCCCCGCCATGGCCCAGGAGGTCATCGACGCCGCGCCGAGCTGGATCCAGGGCAACCTGCAGCTGCTCTACGCCGAGCACTTCGACGACTTTGAGCTGGGCTACCGCGTGGCCACCGAACACCCGCGCCCCGACGAGCTGGACCCGGAGCTGATCTTTGAGATGGGCACAGCCATCGGTGTGAACGTGGACCGCGCCCGCGGCACCGAGCTGATGTTCCGCCTGGCAGAGCACTTCGCCGCCGCGGGCGACCTGCCCAGCTACAAACGCCTAGAGGCGGAGCTGCGCGACATCCGCAAGTTCGTCGCCGACGACGCGAAAGCGCAGGCCCGCTTCAACGAGCTGGTGGAGGACCTGCGCGACCGCCACGCCGGCCGCGCCGCAATCCGCGAGATCCTCGAGCGCATCTAGCCGCTGGCGTATCATCTGCTGATTATGACGAAGCGCTCCCGCACCCGCCGCCCCAGCACGGTCCCCGTTGCCAGCCGCGACCGGGAAAACGCCGAGCGCGCCGCGCGCCGCAAGCAGCGCGGCAGAGCCATTGCGTTTCCGAAGCAGGACATGGCGAGTGTGGTCATCCTCATCGCCGTGCTGATCCTCGTGCTGCTGGCCATCGCCGCGCCGCTGCGCAACTTCTACGAGGGTCGCGCCGAGATCGCCCGCGCCAACGAGTCCATCGCCCGCCTGGAGGCCCAGAAGAAGACCCTGGAGGACGACATCGCCATGTACGACGACGATGCCTTTATCAAACAGGAAGCCCGCCGCCGCCTGGGCGTGATGGAGGAGGGCGAGACCGCCTGGCGCATCATCGACCCCCGCATGACCGCCCCCGAGGCCATCACCACCGGTAAGGATGACATCCCGGACACCCGCACCTGGCCGGAAGTGATGTGGGATTCCCTGCGCGAGGTCCCGGGGGAGGAGCTTCCGCCTATCGACGACGCTCCGCCCGCCCCGGCACCCGAAGCGCCAGCGCCAGAAGCTCCCGTGGCGCCAGAAGCTCCGGCTCCTGAGGCGCCTGCGCCCGATGCTCCCGTCGTGCTGCAAGCACCAGTACCGACGGCTAAAATGAGCACGAGAGACTAGTGAGAGGTGAGAACCAGGGGTTCGAATTAACTTTGCTTATTCAACTGCTGGTGCAATGTCGTTTTAGTCAGTATCGTCAACGTCTTCATCGTCTGACGACTGTTTATCGAAATGAGTACGTGGTGTGCTGAAAAGATAGTGCGCGACGATTCCAACAATGCCAATTACCTGACCGGCGAAACTCACCGAAATCGCTATCCCTAGCTGCGGGTCTAGATTGCCCTTTAACGCTAGGACGACCATGCAAACAGAAAGTGAAAGTACGAGAAGCCCAGCCATACCGAGTGCTGATGCCATAAAAGGGGTTCGGAGTTTGTTTGATTGATTGAAACGGTCAATTTCTGCTTGTTCAAAAGACTTTGCTAGTCTCTTGTCTTCCCGTTTTACCTCGGCCGGACTCTGCTCGTACGTTGCCCGAAATAGATCGGCTTCGTTAGTACCTTCTACTGGCTTAGTGTTTGAATCCGATGCGGCATGATCGAATCTGGCGACATGGTGGGGTGACTTTTCGAAACTACCTTCGTTGCTGGTCATTCTCATGGCACCTGGTTGTCCGCTGTAACTGTCGACTGGGATTTCAAGATGCGTTCATGACGCTTACGCGCGGCTGCTCTGGATACACCAAAGAATTCTGCCGTTCCGTTCAGGCCCAAGGTATTCCACTTACTCAGGAATTTCTCCTCCGGCATCAACAGTTCACCGGCAAACTCGTCGGCAAAAAATTCCTGGAGATTGTACTCGCCGCCCCGGGGAAGCATGACTTCATCCTCATCGTTGCTTCTGAACACGAAATCGCTGAATGAGTAGCTGTCATCGTCGGACGCGATTCTTTCAAAATAGTGCCCCAGCTCATGCGCGAGAGTGAAGCGACGTCTTGTTGGTGGCTCCTTCTCGTTTAGGTAGATTGTCGCTCTCTTTCCTTTTTCCTTAATGATTAATCCGGAAAAATTGGGGAGATGACCCACTTGTACCCGAATGCCGAGTTCCTCGCACAGGTAATCGAGATCGATAGGAGTTTCTAAAGCGAATGCTTGCTGGACCGACCTTGCGCTGGATCGTGCCTTTTCCCATACCAGCATTGATATCACCTCACAGTTTGAAGTGTAGTTAGTTTGGAACTAAATAGGTGGATAGGACGAACAATAGTCGACGTTGTGAAATTTTTCATCCGCCAGAGGAACGTATGTTCGATTTGGGTAGTTATGATGGCCGACGCTACTTGCGCGTGTGGGACAATGGCCCGCATGCACACTCCTCCCACAGACGAACAACTCGCCGTCGTCGCCGAGCAGCTCGGCCGCACCCCGCGCGGCGTGCTCGCCATTGCGTACACCACCCCGGACAACCAACCGGCAGTGGTGAAAACCGCGCCCAAGCTCGACGACGGCACCCCGTTCCCCACCCTCTACTACCTCACCGACCCGCGCCTAACCGCCGAGGCCTCCCGACTCGAGGTCGCGCAGGTGATGAAGTGGATGGAACACCGCCTCAACGAATACAGCGACGCCGGCGAGCGCCTCCGCGCCGACTACCAGGCAGCCCACGAGCACTTCCTGAAAGAGCGCAACGCCATCGAGGACCTGGGCACCGACTTCTCCGGCGGCGGCATGCCGGAACGCGTGAAGTGCCTCCACGTGCTGATCGCCTACGCGCTCGCCGAAGGCCCGGACCGCGTCCGCTTCGGCACCGAGGCCGTGGCCCTGGCCGCCGAACACGGCGACCTGCGCGGCACCGCCATCCCCGCCGACTGGCCCACGCTCGCCGACCTCGGCATCACACTCGCCGAAGCAGGGGAGGGCCTGGCATGACCCGCGTCGCCGCCGTGGACTGCGGCACCAACTCCATCCGACTGCTCATCCACGAAACGGACATCGGCGAGATCTCACGCCGCAACACCATCGTCCGCCTCGGCCAAGGCGTCGACGAGACGGGCCAGTTCGCCCCTGAGGCGATCGAGCGCACCCGCGTAGCGCTCGCGGACTACGTCGACGAGATGCAGCGCGAGAACGTCACCCGCGTGCGCATGGTGGCCACTTCCGCCACCCGTGACGCCGCCAACCGCGAGGACTTCTTCGCCGTGACCCGCGAGCTGCTCGGCCAGATCCAGCCGGGGGCAGTCGCCGAGGTGATCACCGGCGAGGAGGAAGCGGCGCTGTCGTTTGCCGGCGCCACTGCAGACATCGACCCCGCCCGCGGCCCGTTCTGCGTGATCGATCTTGGCGGCGGCTCGACCGAGTTCGTCATGGAGGGCCACGCCATCTCCACCCAAATGGGGTGTGTGCGCATCACCGAGCGCATCATGCGCACCGACCCGCCCACAGCGGAGGAAACCGCCGAGGCGCGCGCACTTATCGACGAAAAAATCGCCGATGCCGCGTCCACCGTTCCTTTTGCAGATGCTCGGGCGTTTGTCGGCTGCGCCGGTACCTTTACGACGCTCTCCGCACTAGCGCAGGGACTGGACAGCTACGACCCCGAGCGCATCCACATGTCGGAGATCCCCTTCGAGCGTCTCCGTGAGGTAACCGCCGACCTAAGCGCCAAGACCGCGGCGCAACGCCGCGAGAACCCGGTCGTCCACCCCGGCCGTGCGGACGTGATCGGCTCCGGCTCCACGGTGGTGGAGCAGCTCATGGATACTTTCGAACGCGAAGCTGGCGCCACCAGCTTCATCATCAGCGAGAAGGACATCCTCGACGGGATTGTCGCCGGGCTGGCCTAATCCTGATCCGGCTCGTAAATCGTATCCTCGATCTGCTTTTCCGAACCGCCACGGAGCTTCCTGCCCTTGCGCAGGTCCTTCACCTCGCGCATGCGCGGCTCCGGATCAATCTTGTTCGCGATAGCCCGGCGTGCCGAGGCGGTGACCTGCTTGGTCACCGGCGAGTTGGCGACAGCCTGCGCGGCGTTGACGATCTGGTGGTAGCGCTTCCGGCCGGCTTTCGTGCCGAGCACATACCCGGCGGCGGCCCCGACAACGTATTGGTACATGGTGGCTAGTGTATCTAGGAGTGGAAGTTCGCATTGACTTCACAACTGTCGGTAGAGTTCATGGAGCTAGCCGCATGCTCGGAATCGATTCATCTTGGGCGGAGAAAGAACAGCTTGGACGTGGAATGGTAAGTGAAAACCCAAAGGTGATGGTTGTGTATGGCACGCGACCAGAAGCCATCAAGCTTGCACCGGTTATCCGTCGACTGAAGTCGTACGACGACCTCGACGTGGTCGTCGTATCGACGGCGCAGCACCAGCAGCTGCTTGAGTCGATAGTCGAGCGGTTTGGCATTCAAGCTGATTATCAACTGCCAGCGATGCCTGTGGGAAGGGCACTCAATGAACTCCTGGCGGCAACCATTGATGGTCTTGACTCCATCCTCGCGGAAGTTAGACCGCGGCTGGCTCTCGTCCAAGGGGATACTACGACTGCTTTTGCCTCCGCATTGGCGGCGTTCAACAGGGGAGTGAAGGTGGCGCACCTTGAAGCAGGGCTGCGGACCGGAGATATTCGTGCGCCCTTCCCTGAAGAAGCCAACCGCCGGTTAATTAGCCAGATAGCTGAACTTCACTGCGCGCCGTCTGGCGATGCCGCACAGAACCTGCTGGCGGAAGGAATCCCCAAGGAAAAAATCGTCATAACGGGGAATACGGTCATCGATGCCCTCTATGAGGTTGCGGAATGGGATGTGGAGTTCTCTGACCACCGCGTTAAAGATCTGGTTGATCGGGACGCCAGGTTCGTCTTGATCACGGCCCACAGAAGGGAAAATCTGGACAAACTTGGGGAGATTGCTTCTGCGATAGCTCAACTAGCCAAATCGTTCAGCAACGTTTCTTTTGTGGTTCCGCTTCATGCCAACCCGCTTGTTAGAGAAGCATTCAAACAGAAACTGGCCGGTAAGGAGAATGTGTTCTTAATCGATGCCTTGCCGTACCCGGAGTTCACCGCGCTCTTGAGACGTAGCTGGATGGTGATTACGGATTCCGGTGGCGTGCAAGAAGAGGCGCCAGCTTTAGGTGTACCGGTATTGCTGATGCGAGATAAGACTGAACGGCATGAAGTTCTTCAGTCGGGGTCAGTCCGGTTAGTGGGTACCGACTCGACCCGAATAGTCGAGGCAGCTACTCGGATATTGGATGACGAGGAGGAGCGGGCAGCCATGTCGGTAGTTTCAAGCCCGTACGGGGAAGGAAGAGCTTCCTACCGGGTTGCTGATGCACTCCACAACCTACTCATAACGAATGACTGGCGGCTCACGTAGAGGGCGGGCAAGGGGCATTTCATTGCTGGCAGGATCCCATGGCTATACTTTCCGCAAACGAGGGGCTATAGCTCAGTCGGTTAGAGCTACGGACTCATAATCCGTTGGTCGCGGGTTCGAGCCCCGCTGGCCCCACTTGGATCCCGACCGCCAATGCTGGAAGGAAAATACACTTGCGTATTTTAGTACTTTCACAGTATTGGTGGCCGGAAAACGGGGTGCCTCAGCGTCGCTGGTCTTGGCTGACAAACCATTTGAGGGATCTAGGTCACGAAGTTGTGGTAGTGGCGCCACCTCCTCATTACAACCGAGAACTTAGTTTCAAGGATTACGTCAATTCGATTTCCAATAGGAAGACCGCTTACGAGGTCGGTCCCGACGGCGAAAAGATATGGCGCTGTGGCTATTTGCCCTCCAGCAAATCGTTAACCTACCGCGCGTTGAATCAGGGGTACGTGGCGGTGAGCGCAGTTATAACAAGCTATCGACAGCGCAAGTCAGCCGACTTTAGGCCTGACCTAATCATCGGGACAGTGCCTGCGTTGCCCACCGCCGTGGCAGCTTACCTTGTGGGACGTATGTTTAACCGGCCCTACGTCATTGACTTGCGAGACGCTTGGCCGGATCTACTTAATTACAGCTCCTCGTGGAATGCAGAAACAGGACGGAAATCGTTGCGTGAGCGACTGTTGCGGAGAGGGCCGCTTCAGTTTGTAAGCAAAATGACGCACGTTGCATTGCAGTTTTGCTATGAGCGCAGCGCCGCGATGATTTTGACGTCTGATCACCTTAAACAACGGCTATCGGCGCGGATGAGTGGAAACAGGCCGGGGCGCAACCCCTATTTAGCAACGATTCGTAATGTCTTTCCACCACGATCCGCACCGGAAAGAAGACAAGCACGACTCCATGGAGACTCCCTCCGAGTTCTCTATGCGGGGACTCTTGGCCGTGCGCAGCAATTGTCAAATGCAGTCGAGGCCGTCCGCATCGCGAAGGCTAACGGGTGTGATGTGGAACTTCACCTTGTAGGAGCGGGAGCAACCAGCGCTGCGCTGCGCTCGATGATTAAGGGAACTGGATTACCCGTAAAGATCTATCGGCGTCTCGGTGCTGAGGAGATTGCAGATCATTACGAGTGGGCAGATACCGCACTGGTTCACCTAGCGGATTGGGAACCGCTGAAAGCTGCTGTGCCTAGTAAAACTTTTGAGTTGATCCAGCTGGGAATTCATATTAGCGGTGCGATCCAAGGCGAAACAGCAGACATTATTCGAAATCTGCAAGCAGGAGATGTTGTACCGCCGAACGACCCCGAAGCACTTGCAGAACTCTGGTGCAGCCTGAGCCGAGATCGTAGACGCCTCTTGATAGGAGACGGGCCTGCGAAAGCTCTCCAGCACGAAGAAAGCACAGTAGTACCGAAAACCCTAAGAACGGTCTTGGATGAAGCTACCGGGAGATGAGAGATGCTAAATGCTCCGCGCGCCTTCAGTGCCTTCACTACATATATTGCCCAGCAGATTCTGCTGGACCCTCGTGAACTTGCTTCAAAGGCGCGTCGAAAGCTGGGGCTGAGTGCCCACCGTCCTGTTCGCCTAACCGAGGCTGAACGTTGGGAAGATTTGGGCGAGTACTCACTGGCAATCGAAAAAGCGGACTTCTTTGCATTTCGGCCCCTGGAAACGTGGAAAAACCTGCTAGTTCGAATGCGGTGCCGCCAGAAACTGGCATGGTTTGATGCACCGATTGACGGGGCAATTGACGAGGTCGCAGCCGGGAGCCAGCAGCGTAAACAAGGGGTGCTGTATATATGCGGCAACTCACTCCCCTACACCAATTCCGGCTATTCGAAGCGCACACATGCGCTGCTGAGTGCAATAGCGCAGGCGGGATATCCGGTCGCCGCTCAAACACGCTTGAATTATCCAGCCGAGATTGGCGAACCGGTTTTTCGCCTGCAGAATCGCATAGAAGGGGTCGACTACTTTCGGGATGTTGATGCTGTTCAGCCAGCGACTGTGAAGCGCTATATCCGGCGCAGCGCTCGTGGAATTCAGAAACGAGCAAGCCAATGTAGCCCCATGATTTTGCACACGACCACTGGGTTTCCAAATGCAGTTGTGGTATCGCGAGCTGCACTGGATGCAGGGCTACCGTGGATTTACGAGATGCGGGGCGAGATCGAAAAGACCTGGCTTTCAGCTCCAACTAAGAGCGGGGAGCCTCGTTCTGAAGAATCGGAGCATTACAGGCGTTGGCGGGAAAGAGAACTCGAGGCAGCTAAGCGCGCCGCTGGGGTGGTAGTTCTAAGCGAAATCGCCCGTGACGATCTCATCACGCGAGGAGTCGAACCCGAGAAGATAATAGCCGCGCCCAATGCAGCCGAAGAATCGGTTTTCTCCTACGAGTTGTCAGCGGATGAAGCAAAGCAGCAACTCGGGGTGGACCCGGAGAAAACCACAATCGGTTCTGTTACGTCAGTGGTCCACTATGAGGGGTTAGAAACTTTGATCCGCGCTCTCCCTCTGCTTCCGCCGACGTATCAGGCTCTCATTGTCGGTGATGGGGAAGATCTCAATCGATTGAAACAGGTCGCGAAGGACTTGGATGTATCATCCCGCGTTCGCTTTGCAGGGAAACAACCTCAAGATCAAGCGCTGCAGTGGTACCGGGCCTTGGACGTCTTCGTAGTCCCGAGAAAAGATCTACCGGTGTGCAGAACAGTGACGCCAATCAAACCGCTAGCAGCCCTAGCTTTGGGAATTCCAGTGGTTGCCTCGGATTTACCAGCACTCAGGGAAGTGACCGGCGGTCATGCAACTTACTTTGCGGCGGATAACCCTGAAGAACTGGCAGGTGCCATAATAAATTGCCGAACAACTAGCGAAGATGCTTTTCAAGGAAAGGCTTGGGCTCAAAATCGCACCTGGCCAATAATTGCAGCAGATGTCGTGGTGTTTTATCAAAAGATCGCGGGCGACTTAGAAAGCGAGTCAAAGTGAGTGAGCGAAAGATGCGAGCATCCGTTTGCGTCGTTGGGCTTGGGTACATCGGTCTGCCAACAGCCGTTGTATTGGCGAGAGCTAACGGAAATGTTGCCGGGTACGAGATTGACGATGTAAAACGGCGAATCATCTTCGGCGGGCGTGCGCCGTTTGCGGAAAAAGGGCTTGATGGGGCGCTACGAGAAGTACTTGAAGCCGAATCGCTCACGGTGGCGGACACCCTCCCTGAGGCGAACTGCTACATCGTGGCAGTTCCGACGCCGATTGACGCTGATAAAAATGTAGATTTGGCGTATCTGAAATCAGCCATCAGACAAGTTAGCGTGCGCCTACAAGGCGATGAACTGATCGTCATTGAATCGACCTGTCCGCCTGGCACGACGCAGCAAGCTCGAGACTGGGTTCTTGAGGCACGTCCTGATCTCACCAGTCACGTCGAGAGTGATTCAATCCAGTTCGCATACTGTCCCGAGCGGGTTTTACCAGGGAATATACTCTTTGAAATTTCCGAGAATGACAGGATTGTGGGCGGACTTTCGGAGTCTGCCGCAAATCGGGCGAAGACGCTGTACGAAACGTTTTGTCGCGGAACGATTCATCTGACGGACGCAACAACTGCAGAAATTACAAAGCTCGCAGAAAACACTTTCCGCGATGTCAACATCGCTTTTGCGAATGAGCTCGAAACTATCTCCCGCGATTTAGGGGCCAATGCTTGGGAGGTAATTTCACTGGCAAATCACCACCCCCGTGTGAATATTTTGAAACCGGGCCCCGGCGTGGGCGGGCACTGTATCGCGGTTGACCCGTGGTTTTTAGCAGCCGCTTCTGAGACACCGACTCCAATGATCGAAGCAGCAAGGGCGGTCAATGACGGGAAACCCACGCAAGTTGTGCGTCGAGTCATCAGAGCTCTTGAAGCTAATGAAACCGCTTCAATTCTTGTGCTTGGCATCACATTTAAAGAAAATGTCGACGATGTTAGGGAGTCGCCGGCCGTGGCAGTGGTATCGATGCTCTCGCGGGAATTACCTGGTAGCGAGATCCTGGTGGTTGATCCAATGGCATCCGAGCTCCCAAAGTGCTTAAGCGGAGCCAAGAATGTGCGGTTCAGTGCGGTGATGCCAGCTGAACTCAGGGACTTCGATGTGGTTGTTGGGCTTGTTGCGCACGACGACTTTAGAGCATTAGATACTGCAGATTTCGGGGAAGCCACCGTTGTGGATACCCGGAACATGTTCTAGATGTGCGCGAAGCAACGAGTAAAACGTATAGTTAATGCATTGATCTACGGATAGGCTTTTGCGGCTCGCTCGTGATCACCGACGGTAAACGATTAACCCGATTGGGAGGAATTGTGGAAAGAACAGCGACGATTGTGGGGCAGGGATACGTTGGTCTGCCGCTCGCACAAGCTGCAGCAAAAGCGGGTTGGAAGATTTGGGGCCTGGATACCAACGCAAAGACCGTTGAAGCGCTAAATAGCGGTAAGTCCCACGTCGACGACCTATCAGACGGTGAGATCGAGGAGATGATCTCGCTCGGCTACGAGGCAACGGTCGACCCAACATGCATTGCCAATAGTCAAGTGGTGGTCGTCTGCGTACCTACACCTCTTGGAGATGCAGGTTCTCCCGACCTGCGGGCTGTCGAAGCTGCTACGTCCACGGTAGGTCGGCATCTGCGCAAGGGGAGCACCTACATCCTCGAATCCACGACGTACCCCGGTACTACCGATAACGTCTGCATCCCGTTGCTGGAGGGGCACTCGAAATTCGTCGCGGGTAAGGACTTTCATGTCGCTTACAGTCCAGAACGTGTTGATCCGGGCTCGAAGAAATTCGGCATCACAAATACTCCGAAGCTAGTCGGTGGTTTCGATGCTGAATCGAGCGAGAAGGCTAAGGAGTTCTACGGAAGCTTCATCGACACGGTCGTTGATATCGAAGGCACTAAAGAGGCCGAGACAGCAAAGCTATTGGAAAATACTTTCCGTCACGTCAATATCGCTCTAGTGAACGAGATGGCCCAGTTCTGCAATGAGCTTGGAATCAACATTTGGGAAGTGATCCGAGGAGCGTCGACGAAGCCTTTCGGGTTCATGCGATTTAATCCGGGACCGGGCGTGGGCGGCCACTGCATCCCGATCGATCCCAACTACCTCTCCTACGAGGTTCGGAAAGAGCTCGGATACCCGTTCAGGTTCGTGGAGCTTGCGCAAGAAATCAATAACTCGATGCCTACGTATGTCGTGGATCGCGCAGTGCGACTGCTTAATGGCGAGAAAAAAGCACTCAACGGTTCTAAGGTACTGCTCTTGGGCATCACCTATAAGCCGAATATCGCTGACCAGCGACAGTCTCCGGCCGTTCCTGTTGCTCAGAGACTGTTGTCTCTTGGCGCTGACCTGCATTACCATGACCCATTCGTCGAAACGTGGAACGTTTCTGACGATCCGAATGATGACGAGATCAAACTCGGCAGGGTTAATGACCTAAATAACGCGGTCGAAGAAGCGGACATCGTAATTCTGTTGCAGCCTCATGCTGACTACGACATCGAAGACCTTGTCAACAGGGCAGATATCTTCTTCGACACTGTGGGTATTACTGACGGCGATAAAGCGCATCGTCTCTAACACGATTTGGAGTGCGATCGTAGAAACGGTCGCATTCTGCGATCTCGATAGGCTAAAGGCTGGAGCATTGTGAGCGAAACTATTCACGTCAACATAAGTGGATTGAAGCGTCTCCAGTCTCGGCCACCAATCGGAGAGTACCTCCGAGATATTTGGCGAACCCGAAACTTCACGCTGCTAAACGCCCGAACCAGCGCGAATAGGAATGGTCGAGATACATTTCTGGGGCGCATCTGGGTGCTGCTAGATCCAATATTGCAAACCGCGTTTTATGGGTTCATTTTCGGCCTAGTTCTACAGGTGTCCAGGGGAATGGATAATTTTCCAGGCTTCCTAGCGTTAGGCGTTGTCTTCTTCCGGATCACTACTCGTGGCATCACTAGCGGAGTAAACTTGGTTCGAAGATCTCGCGCGATGATGTCTTCATTCAACTTTCCGCGCGGTGCTGTCGTTATCGGGGAAACGTTAAAGAACGCCATTGATGGAATTGTGCCCGCGATAGTCGCAGTCGCGCTCGCAATTTTGTGGCAGCTGGACCAACCTATTCACTGGACTGTGATCATGGTTGCACCGATATTTATTCTGATTCAATTCTTTAGCCTTGGCTGCAGCTTTATAGTTGCTCGAGCATGTGCGTTTGTGCCGGACTTAAAATCCCTGGTTAATCTTGTAAATCGTGGCCTATTCTTCCTATCGGGTGTGTTTTTCTCTATTGAAAGATTCGTTAATCACCCAACTCTTGCACTGCTAATGAAGCTCAATCCGGTGCACCAGTTTTTGTCCGCGGTTAGAGGTTCTGTCCTAGATGGTGTTATTCCATCAAGTTTTACCTGGCTGTATTTAGCTAGTTGGAGTTTCGGCTTGGCGGCTATTGGCCTTCTCTACTTCTGGGCCGCGGAAGGGCGCTATGCAACCCTCAGATAAGCCAGTGATCGTTGCCGATAATGTAGGTTTGACATACAAGTTGAGCAATAGTGGCTCCGCCTACCTCCTGCCATTGCTGGGGAGAGGCAGGAGCGTCGAGGCGCTAAAGGGGGTCAGCTTTGTAATCCGGCGTGGTGAATCCGTCGGGATTTTAGGAAGAAATGGGTCTGGGAAATCTTCACTGCTATCCATAATGTCCGGACAAATTGCGCCATCGTTCGGTGACGTATTTGTTTCATCCACGCCGTCATTGTTGAGCGTTTCTGCTGCTCTTCAGGGAGACCTGACAGGCAGAATCAATGCCCGTCTCGGTTTGCTTGCGCAAGGAATGACAAGGCAAGAAAGCAGAGCTCGAGCAGAAAGCATTGGTGAATGGACGGAATTGGGCGAGGCTTTCGACCGACCGCTCAAGACCTACTCATCAGGTATGAAAGCACGACTCAAATTTGCGATCGCAACGGAGACGGCCTCTGAAATCTTGATGGTCGATGAAGCTCTCTCGACCGGCGATTCCACATTCGCGATTAAGGCACGGGAGAGAATGACAAATTTTCTCGGTGATAGCGGAACCGTGATTGTTGTTTCTCACTCAGCGTCCACGATTCGTAAACAATGTGACCGGGTGATTTGGATTAATAGCGGGGTGCTAGTCGCAGATGGCGCGGTAGAGAGCATTGCGCCAATCTATGAAAAGTGGAACAAGTTGCGAGCGCATAAGCGGGTTGACGAGGCAGCTGGATTGCTGGAACAAATCGTCGCAGACTACGGGCAACCAACGCTTCACATCACCGGTGGTAGCCACTAGATGCACGTGAAACGAGCGACCGTAGCTAGTTTAGGAAAGTGAGAAGAGCCATTGAGATGGTCAAAGTTGCGATCCCGCCTATCGGCTGGGAGAGGTAGAGTTAGTGAATCTGCTTTTGGGGAGATGACACGGCGGATTGAACAGAATTCTAAGAACGTCGTCTCCACCTCTAGTCGCCGGGTCCTGTTGGTCAGTAGTAATGGAGCGGGGCTAGGCCACCTAACACGCCTAGCAGCGATCTCACGTTTTGTGGATGGACAGAGCCTCATTTATACACTCTCGAGTGCATATCACGTCTTGGGAAAGAGCTCAAAAGAGATAGTCTATTTTCCCTCCTATGGCGACATCGGTCTAGATGGGGCGGTATGGAATCCGCTGTTAAAAGCTCATTTGGGGGCAGTGGTCAAGGGGTTCCGCCCAGATGTGATCGTTTTCGACGGTACTTATGTCTACCGAGGCGTCACAGCAGCGGCACGCCAAGCAGGCGTCCCGCTAGTTTGGCTGCAGAGAGGATGTTGGCGTCCTGAGGTGCTGAAGAAAAGTGCTCAACGGCAGAACCCTGAAGGATACGTTGATCACATAATAGTGCCTCGCGATTATGGTTGCCGTGAGCCCGAAGAGGATAAGCAGGGGAATTTGGCAACCCGATATGTAAATCCCGTGGCTCTACTTGGGCGCAACGAATTGCTGGACCGCGTCGAGGCTCGCCGACAGCTAGGACTGCCACAAGATAAGCAGCTCTTCTTAGTACAGGTCGGAGCTGGCGTTTTAAATGACACTAGTGAGTTGAAATCTGTAGCGATCTCCGCAATCCGAGGGTTAGGTGAGCGGTGGGAGCCGGTTTTGGTTGCTAACCCTCTGAAGAAAGACTTCGAGTTGGAACATCAGGATGTACTTACCTTCAGTGCCTACCCGGTCCTCAAATACCTCAAAGCTTTCGATGCTGCGATATTTGCTGCGGGCTATAACTCAGTTCAAGAGAGTGTAGTTGCGGAACTGCCGGCGATCTTTGTGCCAAACCTTCAAACCAAGACCGATGACCAAGTGCGGAGAGCGAGGGGAATGGTTGAGGAAGGCCTAGGGTTGATTGCTACCTCAGTCGATGAAATCGAAAGCGCCGTTAATAAGCTTGGAGATTCTGTCAATCGGGCGATGATTGCCAGCCGACTGTTTGACGCTGGTTTGAGCAATGGTGCCGGAGAAATTGCAGCCATTTTGAAGCAATATTAACTTTAAAGGGTGCGAAAATTGATTATGAAGTTTAGCAAAACGCAGCTTATTACGCTTGTGGGAATTGTGTTGGCGATTGTCGCTGCCGTTCTTGCGGCTCTTGGGAAGACCACGGCAACGCTGTTCTTTTTGGCGGCCACGCTGCTGGTTTTAATGTCTATTACAGCGGTTATCCACCGATATCTGGTGAGTACGAGAGCTGCAACCAACCGCCAGTTCGAAAAGGTTCGCAAGATTATTGACGAACAAGGTGAACTAAAGACGATTGCACTGTCTGAAACGGTCACAGCAGCGGCAGATGCGGGTAAGACAACGCCGACTGGGAACAAGTCGAAGGAGGCTGGGCAGGCCAGAGCCGCTGTACCGAAAAAACGGAAAACTGCAGAGGTCAAGCCAACCTCTATTCCACCGCTTCAATCGCCGATGATTTCCGTCAATGATCGGGAAGCTGAAGTTGCGCGCTCGATAGCTAAAGACCCTAAAGCTGCCTCTAGATTTGCGCTTAAAGTAAAGAGCCGGAATATTCGTAACAACTTTGCGCGGGCAGCTTCGGGAAACTTCTATACCTACGAAGAGGTTATCTCAATTCTTCGTCAGCTGAGAGAGGGTGACACCTCGGACTTTGAGACCGTCAAGGGCTGGGACGCGACAGCACTTATTGCCTTGGCGAACGTCCTAGGCAACCAGAGACTAATAGAAACCGACCTTGAAGACGCGCGAACTATTCTTGTCGTTGTCGCTGCGGTATTCGGGCAGAATAGCCTGGATAAAGAGGATCGTTTGTTCCTTTCGGAGATCGTTGGCGAGTGTGGGGACTGGGAGACTGCGGCATATATCCTTGAAGCGCTAGGGCTAAAAAAGAGTAACCCCGCGCAATATCACTTCACAGTAGCGAACCAGTTCGCTGGCAGGAGCGGGCAAACTAGTGGTTGGCTTAATGCGGTGAACTGGGTGTACCGAGCCAACGGCTTTAGCCAGCTTAGTTTCAAGCAAGGCGATGTGACCGATATTGATCAGCTTCAAGCGGATACACTACCTGCAGATACCTCGCCGGATTCTCAACCGTTGGTGAGCATCATCGTTCCAACATTCGAAGGTGCGTCGCGCATCAGAACAGCACTGAGATCGCTCGTCGCTCAATCCTGGGAGAATCTTGAGATCCTCGTTGTTGACGACGGATCTAGTCGTGCGAACGTTTCTGCATTGGAGTCCATAGTCGCTGACTATCCGGCTGTGCAGTTAGTACTACTTGAGGAGAACAGTGGCGCCTATATAGCCAGAAATGAAGGTCTCCGTCTTGCTAAAGGCGAGTTCATCACAGTCCACGACGACGATGATTGGTCTCATCCACAAAAGATTGCCAGACAGGTTGAGCACCTT
The DNA here is from genome assembly GCF_054478435.1 of Corynebacterium sp. CQ3829_602738. Lineage (NCBI taxonomy): Bacteria > Bacillati > Actinomycetota > Actinomycetes > Mycobacteriales > Corynebacteriaceae > Corynebacterium > Corynebacterium sp. CQ3829_602738. The sequence goes on along the minus strand of NZ_CM137003.1, from coordinate 1,794,243 downwards.
CAGAAGAACCCCGATCTTGTAGGTACTATCTCTAAGCACGCCAGGGTCACTGAAGACCTAAAATTTACTCGTATTAACCGCCGACCGGAATTCTCGCAGAACAACATGTCTTCTTTGCTTTTGCGAACGCAGGATGCTCGAGCACTAGGCGGCTGGAATGAGGTTAATCGCGGGGCTGATGAGGAATTCACGTTGCGATTGCAAAAAGTCACAGGAAAGAAGATTGGGTGCTGTTCAGAGACTCCGTTGTCCTTTACCCGCACCCATTCGCATTCATTGACTTCCGGGGAAATTCTGCGAGGATTTCAGAACCCGTCGCGAATGCTGTATCACTCCGCATTTACATCTGCTCACCTTGGGATTGATGCGGAAAATGTGAAGCCCGAAATCTTGGCTCTACCTGCCGATATGGGGCGAGGGAAGCGTGGCACTGACTTCGGAACCTTTGATTTCGGCTATGTCTTTGATACGAAGCTCGACAATCTAAATCAGGCCTCTGCGCTTGCGGAATTGCGACATCTGGATGATCTAGGCTACCGAGTCGCCATTGTGCATCACCATAGCTTCGAGGGCTCGGCTATTCCCCTAGTAAGTCATGGCGTATTGAAGCTGCTGGAAGAAACCGGAGTCCAGTTTCTTTCCTTCCAAAATGTGGCACACTTTAGATTCCTCATTGTGCGTGATCCCCGAGCTTTTGAATTTGCGGAAGACACTGCTACAAGCGTCACAGCGGAAGAACTTGCCTTAGTCACTGTTGGGGCAGGTGAGAGCAATCAATCTCAACCAGCGCTGACTGGCAAAGCGCTATTTGCCCTTGGCCAGGTTTTCGGTCAAAGGGAGTCAGACATATGCGTGTTGGACGACTGGATGGGGCTGACTCCGTTTGGTCCCCGGCAAACCCACTTCTTGAAGGCGGAATCAAAGCCTGTAGTTGGTCGAGGACGCGCGTCGTCTTCCAAGAAGTGGCCGAGCAAAGCATCTGAGATTAAGGCTGTCTACGGAAAAAACGAGCTCTACGAGGTGCTACTTGTCGACGATTTCGATAAGTCAAGCGAGCGAATTGAAACGGTTCTAAAGCAAGGCGCTGAGTTTGTTCCTGTCGATAGCTACGACTTCCAGGATTTCACGAGCAAGATTGATTTTTGGGTTGATATGGGTGAGACGCATTCTAAGCGATCCGTCGAACTACTTTCAGCGGTTGCTGCAGGGCTCGTTGTCCTGATCCGCCCAGGTGCGGAAGATCTATATGGTGACTCTGTGTTGTACGTCAATCCCGAAGGTGTTCAGACCGTGGTCAAACGGATGGTCGACTTCCCTGAGCTGTATGAATTGCAGCAGGAACGCGGTGCGCAATGCCTGCCTGGGCTTTGGAGTCCGGCCACCTTCGAGACTTATATTGAAAAACTGAGGGAGAAGTAGTCGTGGTAAACGAGATATCTTGGCTTGACGAGCGTCCCAGCGCAGCCGACAGGTTGAATAAGGACAATTTGCTGCGCGATTACGCGATAATATCTTCACGCCGCCGAGGTGCGGCAATCGCAACTGCGAGGAGAGCGCAGGCGGGCAGCTACCTCGATATCTTGGCTACCGAAGCCAGCGGCCGGCCTACCAGCTGGCGGGAGTTGCGGGGTGATCTTCTGCGAGCCTACACCGAAGGCGGGATCGGTCGGATGACGTCCCTCATTCGGCGAAAGTATAAACCGGTCGTGATCGGAGAAGTGGGGAACTATCTCCTGCTTTCAGGAAAGAACGAAAGCGAACAGAGGGTTGGGCTTGCTCTTCTTCGGGCAGCACTGGGAGTGCTGCCGTTTGATCGTTCTATCCAAAAGTGGCGGCGCAATTGTGTGCAGGCGTTAATTTTGCGCGAGCGAGATAGTGAAGCCCTGACCCTACTGGATAGATGGAAAGAAACTGACAATTTTGAGAGAGGCTACCTTCGAGCCGAGTTGAAGAATCCTTACAGGTTTGGGGCTGCAAAGTCGAACCCGCGTGCAGACTTCGACGCATGGCTGGAAAACTTCAACCGGCGCTTTGTGGACGATGGCGTGTCACCTGTGGAACTTAAGCTATCGGATAGAAAACCGTTTGATCGGTTGACTTCTAAAGCGGATAGGGCCCAAGTCTCCATAGAAGACTCTAAACCGTTGATTTCCGTTGTAATGACTTCGTATCAGCCAAGCCGCGACGAGCTCGAAACCTCGGTTCGTTCGATCTTGGATCAGACGGTTGGCGATTTTGAGCTAATTATTATAGATGACGCCTCAGGACCCGACTATGAGCAACTTTTTGACGAAGTAGCTACATGGGATGATCGGATCCGTGTGGAAAGAATGTCCAAGAATGCTGGAACTTACGTATGTCGCAACCACGGATTGTCACTCGCCAGGGGAGAGTTCTACACCGGCCAGGATGATGATGATTGGTCGCATCCTCAACGTTTCGAGCATCAGCTTCGTCTGATGATGGATGAACCCAGTGTGCCTGCCTGTAAGGTTAGCGCCGTACGTTGCGGTGAGAACCTCGAGCGTGTGTTTCTTGGCTATAATCACCGATCCGGTAATGCATCATCACTTATGGCCCGGGTATCGTTAATGCGTCGTCTTGGGGGATTTATGCCTGTGCGCAAGGCGGCTGATACTGAACTTGCTCAGCGAATTAAGATCGAGACCGGCCGGGAAATAGTCACAATTGATAAGCCTCTAACGATCGTCCGTATTCTCAGCGACAGCCTCTCGAGAAGCGATTTCGCGGCGGGGTGGAGTCACCCGAGCCGCGACAGCTACAAGTCTGCCTACAACCTGTGGCATGCGACTTCCGAGAAGCAGCAGCTGCGGCTTAGTACTAGCGGTCAAACGTCACTTCCGGTCTTTGCTCCGCGTCGCATCCGTGGTCTAGTGGGTGGTGAATCGGCTGCGTACGACGTTGTGCTAGCGGGGGATTGGAAGAAGTTCGGTGGACCTCAGAAGTCTATGCTTGAAGAAATCAAAGCTCTTACAGGTGCGGGATTCAAAGTCGGTATTCTACATCTAGAAGCTGCTCGTTTCATGAGCACGAGATCGGAGAATCTGAACGAACCGATCCAGACCTTGTTGAACAGTGGTGTTGTTGAACAGGTCTTTTACGATGACGAGGTTTCGGTAAAACTGCTCATATTACGTTACCCGCCTATTTTACAGTTTCCTCCAGACGAGCCATCTAAACTGGAGATTGGTCGGACTGTGGTTCTTGCTAATCAGGCTCCTTCCGAGAAGGACGGGTCGGACATCAGGTACCTGGTGCCGGAATGTCTGAAAAACGCGCGGTTTATGTTTGGCTCTGAGGTCTTGTGGGCGCCGCAAGGTCCGCAAGTTCGAAAAGCGATTGAGCCCTACCTAGAGAATTCAGAGCTATGTAGCTTCGATCTACCCGGACTCGTTGACCCAGCGGAGTGGAAAAAGGACTCCATCAATTTCAACGGCCAAAAGATTCCTGTCATCGGCCGCCATTCTCGTGACGACCGTATGAAGTGGCCGGAGTCTCGGGAAGCTCTATTGGCGGCGTATCCAGACGATGGCACAGTCAAAGTGCGTGCGATGGGAGGGTACGATACGGTACGCAAAATCCTAGGGAAAAAGACTCCTGATAATTGGGAATTGCTGCGTCGTGATGAAGAAAGTGTTCGATCCTTCCTGCATTCGTTGGACTTCTATGTTTTTTACCAACACTCGAATGCGATCGAGGCCTTCGGTAGAGCCATTCTTGAGGCAATCGCATCAGACCTGGTAGTGATCTTGCCTCCTCATTACGAAGAAGTTTTCGGCGAAGCTGCTGTCTACTGCTCACCCCACGAGGTGAAACAGGTCATTAATTACTACAGCCAAAACGCTGATGAGTACTTTGCTCAAGTAGAAAAATCGAGAGATGTCTTGGCAAAGAACTTCACCCATGATGCGCACACCAGAAAAATTCAGATGCTTCTGAGCGAGCTAGGAACTGCTTTGTCTGTCTCTTAAATCGGCTGCGAATGTAGACTGTGCCTAGTTGAAATTTCAAAGATCTAAAGCCCAAGCGGATAAGGACTTCGATGGTGTTCGATGACTTTTTGCATATTAATCTAGCCGATATTGCTACTACCCCCCTGGGTGCGGAAGTAGGATTTGGTGTCGACCGAAAGCTTTTAATCGAGTCTGAAGGCGTTTGGTTTCCGGTGCTTGTTCACATCAGCAAGAGGTTCAACTCCCGTTTACTCGTTATGTATAACGGAGCAGTTGATCGTAAGCGTTCGAAATCGGGCCTTGTATTTCAGCGATCCTCCTGGGTTGAGGATTTTAATGCGACCCGTGTGCATTTCGCCGACCCCACGATTCTTGACTTCCCCGAGATGTCGATCGGCTGGGGGCAACTCTCTAAGGAACGCTGGGGGATCGAAGTATATGTTGAAATACTAAACGAACTAAGAAAGGCTTTGTTGCTTCCATCTGCAGGTCGCACGCTCCACTACGGAAGCTCTGCAGGTGGGCATCAAGCGATTATGGCTGCGGTCTTAGATAGGGGCAGTCGTTGCCTTGCCAACAACCCACAAACAGATATCACTAAGTATTGGCCGGGTCACCAGGCAAGGCTCTACGAGAATATCTTCCGCGATGACTCTGTAGGTACGCAAACTCTGAAAGAAATGCCTTGGCGTCTCAAATGCGTGGAGCAGTTCCGCAAGCAGGGCTACGTACCTCCTCTTGAAATTGTTACGAATATCAATTCAAGTAGAGACTTCGACCGCCAGTTCATTCCATTTATACGTGCTATGAACGGACTTGAGCCGAGCAAAAATTCCGTGACCTTCGAGGGATACTGGGATCCCGAGGGTGGGCACCGGGCTCTGGGCAGGAGAGACACTAGTATTCGAATTAATAGGACACTTAATCGGTTCGATGCTGAGCTGTCGTAGATTGCTGGCGTTGCTCTAACTGCGTGTAGAGGGCGCTTACGGTTGAGAATCCGCACACGGTAGCCAACTACTGTGACCGACCTCCCCGACGTCAAGAAAATTAGTCACCCTCTCGCTAGCGGTAAGGTGCTGTCCGCCAATACTCAGCATCGAGGGCCAACTAGGAACTCGAAAAAGGTGGTCTTTGCGATTAACAGCATAAAAGCTGATTCACTTTCCTAAAGTTGCTTGGAGAAATACGGCAATTAACCTCTTGCGAACGGCGGAGAGAGTGCCCGAGACTGACTTGAGGTTCGAGTGTGACTTCGCTAAGGCGTTGAATTTAAGAAACTCGGACATGTCTTCTCCAACATCCACTGTTGGAAAGGATTCTGTGAACATTTCTACTGCTTCGAGTTTCGGCTGGTTGAGGTAGTTGCGGAAGCGATTGCCAAGATCTCCATCAGGCTTATTCACGCCTGAATCTTGATTGAGATGAATTGAGTGCAGGAATTGTATTGCTCGGCTATCCAAAATTACAGGTGCGACCATGTCGGTTTTGGTGTGTGCAACTCTTTTGGGGCCGTTGATCGTCCCGTTGGCGTTCATCTGGCAAACCCGAGTTAGTCCAATTGCGATTTTTGGGCGATGCTCCACGCGTGGTTCCCGGAACTTGCCCGCGTCGTAGAAGGCTTGAACTCCATATCCAAAAGATACGTAGCGTCCAACGTTCTCCGGGGTTAAATAGTCCGCTAGCGTGTCGAGAAAATTGACACCCAAAATATCGTCGTCGTCTAAACGGAATTCTCCGAAGATATCTCCCGCGCGAAATTCTTGCTGCGCCCACTTCTCTAGGGGGCGTCCTTTACGGTTGCCTTCCGATCGCCTATCAAGACGAAGCCAAGCATATGTTTCGTCAGCAGATTCCAAATACGCTCGATACTTGTGCGGCAACTCCTCGGAGTAGCTCACGACATGGACTAAGTTGTGGGCGGCAGCAGCTTTGGCGAGTGTAGGTAACGAATGGTCAAAAAAGATTTCAACCCTACTTCCCATGCGCTCTGGCGAGTAGAGCTGTTTGAGGTATTCACTCTCTTTTCTCCTGCCTTCAAATCTAGCGAGTCGCCAGGACGGAGAGGTGGGATCATAGAGACTAAAGCGAGTGTGACCTAGAAAATTCGCCAGCATAAATCAATTATAACTTTCTTTCGAAGTCTACTTTGAAGGCTGTCTGACATATCTTTGGACAGCTATATCTCGGGAATAGGTAGTAGTGATAGATCTCGAGGGGGAGAGAGTTTGCAACCTCGGGATTGTGGCAATGGCAAGAATTACGTAGCCAATTTGTAGCTATAATCGGTCAAGAGCTAAATGGAAAAGAAACCATATCGAATTGGAGGATCCTCGAATGGTATTCGAACCGCACAAGGAATTTGTTTCACGTCATATTGTCCAGGCGGGACTTCAATACAACGCGCTAGGGCCGATTACGTCATCAGCGGAGGAACTATCCCGTTCACTCCCTAAAGGCTGGCAGTTGAAAAGGCATTCAACGAATAAGAGACGTTACACGGTGACCGACAAAGAAGGAGTGGCCAGGGGGGAGGTTTCCGGAACGAAACTCGGACAGCATCCAGCGGTCATAGATCATCTGATTAACGATAAACAGCAGACCAAAATGGTACTGCAGCTGGCTGGCGTGCCCGTGCCTCTTGGTTTCACGGTGCCATCGACTCAGCCTAAGATTGGGGAGTACCTTTTTGAAAAATTGCCAGCACCTGTTGTTGTTAAACCTTTGGACGGGGCAGTGTCTCGTGGCGTCACTGTTAACGTGACCGATTTGGGGACCTTTCGGTCGGCTTGGAAGCAGGCAAGTGAGAATAATGTTGGAGAGCCCAGGGTTATGCTCGAAGAGCAGCTAATTGGGTTCGACTTGAGGACGTACGTTGTCGGTGGTCGCTGCGTTGCAGCCGCCACCAGGATGCAACCCTTCGTGGTGGGGGACGGGAGATCGGATATCGCAGAGCTTCTGAAGGCTGACCGGGAGAAGCGGAAAGTTAACGCACAACTTTCAGCAGCTGAAGTCTATATCGATGACGCTTTTCTGGGTATGCAAGGCTATGCGAATAAGTCTGTGCCAGCATTGGGGGAAGTTGTATTTCTCAACACCCTCCCCGTGGTTGGTAAAGGTGCTGTGACCGTTGAGGTTTCGCCATTGGTTTGTTCCGCACTCACCGACCTTGCAGTCGATGCGGTGCGGTCCTTTCCGAAGCTGGAGGTGGCTGCCGTCGACCTGCTAGTTGAATCCTTGGACAGCGCACAGGGAGCTAGGGTTCTGGAAATAAATACTAGGCCTGCCCTAACAATGCATACGTTCCCCTCCATGGGAGCTCCTACAAAGCCAACTGATAGTGTCTGTGACCACTATCGATGGGTAGATTAAACTGTCTCCGTTTGTTATTTTTACGTCGTATGGGTGGAGTAGATATGCAACCTTATTTGAAGGGCTTCTTTATTGCGGAAGATCAAAGGAGCCCCCGGGAAAGCTTCAACGTAATCTCGGAAATTCCGGGTTTGCAAGTAGAGGCTTCTACGAAACTCGAAACATCTGAAGATCCGTCGGCCGGAAAGTTCGTTTCGGTCTTGGGATCTTGTGTGGACACTTTTAGTCGCGAGGGATCGGTAGCGTCACGTTTACTTGAGGCCTTGAAGGCTGGTGAATCATCCTTCTACCGAGAGCTTCCGCATCTTGCAGGTAGATACGCAATCGTTTTCGGAAGCCGGGAAGATTTCTCGTTAGTGGGGGATGCTACCGGGATGATGCCGGTCTTCTATCGAGAAGGCGGAGGACTAGTCGGCTCTCACGCACGCCTCTTGGCTGAGCTATCTGAAACGGAAAATGAGAGATATGATTTACCATTTTCAAGCGCATTCCCGGGGAACTTTACCCCGTACAAAGGGGTGAAAATCCTCCCCCCTAATTTTACGCTCAACTTCCGAACTGGAAAATTGACACGGTATTGGCCCAACGCACCTCTACCAAAGCTTTCGACTGAGAGCGTGGCGCGCGAGGTTTTCGAAATGTCGAAACTGGCGTTTGAAAACTTGGTTGCTTCGCGGCCGTTCAAGATGGCACTCACAGCGGGCCTCGATTCACGGGTCGCACTTTCGGTGGCGATGGGAGCAGGATATGAGCCGGAAATGTTCACCTACGGCTCAGGCGTAGGGACCGAGGTTGATCGGAACTTAGCTGCTAGCATTTGCGCAGGACTAGGGTTGAAACATTCGGTCCTTCCTCAGCAGCTTCCGGGGCCAAGGCTGAAAGAAGCTCTTGAGAAAGCGCACTATTGGGATCATCACTGGTCAGCTGTGCCGACCCTACGAAAGTGGTTAGGGGCCGGGGACACTGCAGTTTTTACTACGAACATTCTCGAAATTGGACAGCGATTCTATAGTCGGCGTAAATGGGCGAATGAGATCGTGGCGCCTGACAGTGTTTCGGGATTGTCAGCAGCATATATGCGGACATTGTCCCGTACTGCCAAAAAAGAAGTCGAGTCCTATGGGCGCAATCGATATCTTGAGCAGGTTGAGTCCATGTTTGGCCATTTTTTGGACGCGATGGGTGGATTCAGTGGCTATCTCGATCCATTTGACGAATACTATTGGGCCCACAGGATGGGTATGTGGCACGGGCCATCCAGCGTGGAAAAGCACTTCTACGGTGAGCCACTTAACCCGTTCAACAACACGGCTATGATTGAACAATTCCTTTCAGTTTCAGTGGAAGACCAGCTAGATGGGTCAGTCTTCTACCGGATGATCTCCATCGGAGCTCCCCAGCTCCTTGATTATCCTGTTAATCCACAGAGTTGGCCTTAGAAAGCTCGATTTCCAGGCAGATACATTTTCGACAGTTGCTGATTCGCTTGTGTCCCTCGGATTGATACAGGCAAGGTCGAGTAAGTTACTCTCCGTGATTCGTATAGCTGTTTTGTACGGTGGCATGTCCACCGAGCACTCGATTTCCTGCATCTCCGCCGACTCGGTCATGGCCCACATGCCCGCAGACTACGAGGTGTTTCCCATCGGCATCACGCAGGAAGGCGTGTGGGTTGAGGGTGTGGCGAATCCGGCGGAAGGGGCGGAGCTTCCCGTCGTGAAGCTTGGGCGCGAGGTTGCGCTCTCGTTGAATCCGCAGCGCAAAGGGGTGCTTTACGACGTCACCTCCGGCGAGACCATCACCACCATCGACGCCGTCTTCCCGGTGCTGCACGGCAAGTACGGCGAGGACGGCACGGTCCAAGGCCTGCTGGAGATGGCCGGGGTGCCGTACGTCGGCCCGGGCGTGCTGGCGTCCGCGTGCGGGATGGACAAGGAATACACGAAGAAGCTGGTGGCGGCGGCCGGCATTCCGGTCACGCGCGAGGTGATCCTGAACGGCGCGCGCGAGCTCACCGAGGCGGAGCGCACGCATCTTGGTCTGCCGGTGTTTGTGAAGCCGGCCAACGGCGGGTCTTCTATCGGCGTGTCCAAGGTGACCAGCTGGGAGGCGCTGCCGGCCGCGGTGTCGCTGGCGCTCGAGTCCGACGGCAAAGTCATCGTCGAGGCCGAGCTAGTCGGCGACGAGGTGGAAGTCGGCGTGCTCGAGCGCCCCGACGGCACCATCGCCGCGTCCGTTCCCGCCAAGCTCAACGGCACCGAGGACTCCGCGGAGGGCTTCTACGGCTTTGAGACCAAGTACCTCGAAGAAGGCGTGACCGCCACCATCCCGGCGCCGTACTCCGACGAGCTGATCGCCCAGCTGCAGGAGATGGCGGTGACCTGTTTTCGGGCGTTGGACTGCAAGTCGCTGGCGCGCGTGGACTTCTTCGTCACCGACAACGGGCCGGTGCTCAATGAGGTCAACACCATGCCCGGCTTCACCACTATCTCCATGTACCCGCAGGTGTGGGCCGCCACCGGCGTGGATTACCCGGAGCTGCTGGACACGCTGATTCGGGCGACGTTGCAACGTGGATAGGAGGCTGGGGCAGTCCCATCCATTCGAGTAGTCGAAATACGCTAGGACCTTTTTGGGGCCACGCTCAGCTTGGTCTAGTGGAAGGGCTCCCGGCATAAACACGGGACCTGGGTTAGACAAGCTGGAACGTAGTTTGCAAAGCGGAAAGCGGAATCTATTCCGTTTAAGGTCGCAAGGCTGTGCCTTCACTAGAAGTCTCCGAGGTCGTATCGAAAGCGCTTCGGGTGCCTAGCTCTATTGGGAGAAGTGTTTAGAAGATCGAAATGGAAGCGGTGTGGTGAGTTTGTGGTAGCGCTTGAGTGGGGATCCGGTAGCGGGTCCCTGCTCAGGCGCTTTGTGTGTTACTGGTTAGCTTCCAGTCTCATGTTTGGTCCTTCGAGGGTGATGATTTCGGCGCCGGCGATGAGTCGGTTGAGGATGGACTCGGCGATGACGGCGTCCGGGATGGATCTGTACCAGTCTTGCGGGGTGAACTGTGAGGTCACGATTGTTGATCGGTTGCCTTCTCGTTCGGAGAGAATGTTGAAGAGCAGGTGCGCGGTGGCGGCGTCGACTGGGGTGGTGAGGAAGTCGTCGAGGACTAACACGTCGACGCTGATCAACTCGCGGGTGCGTTTGAGCCGGGCTGGGTCGTCGAGCGGCATCACTGCGAAGTGCGCGGCAAGCATGTCGGTGCGGTAGAACCTGGCGGAGTAGTCGTTGCGGCATGCTGCGGTGATCAGAGCTTGGGCGAGGTAGGTCTTGCCGACTGAGGATTTGCCCAAGATGACAATGTTTTGGCCCAGGTGGCACCATTGTCCGTGAGCGAGTCGGCTGACTTGTTCTGGGTTGATGTTGCGGTCAGGTGCGTAGACGACGTCTTCGAGGCAGGCATCGGGGTTTGGCGATCGTGATGCCTTGAGCAGTTTGTTGATGCGGCGTTCGCGTCTGGCCGCGACTTCTTTGTCGAGTGCGTAGAGCACCTTTTGGGAGAAGGTCCACGTGTCGAAGGCTGGGTCGTTGGCGATGTCGATGACGCTTTTGCCGAAGGCTGTCATGCGCATCGCTGTGAAGTCCGCGAGGACGGATTCGTCGAGGAAACGCTCTTGAGGCGGGGTCGGTGGGGTCATGGCGTTGTGGTTCCTTTCTTGATGAGGTTGTCCAGACTGAACTGTGCTGCGCCACCGAGGTAGGCGCCGCTGGTGTCGCGTGTGGCAGCGGCGGGTGCGTGGGCCCGATGCCCAGGTGTGGCCGGTGCCGGTTGGTCGAAGCCGTGTGGTCGGGTTGCGGCTTCTTTGCGTACGGCGGCCATCATGTTTTTGACCGCGGTGTAGGACACCGCCCGGCGGGTCCCGTCGGAGGAGACCAAGCGCTTACATGCTTCTTCCAACACGAGCTTGTTGGCGTGTTTGCCCATTGACAGCACGTTCCTGCACGATTGGTACGCCTGGGCCGGGATTGCTTTCGCCGCGATCATTTCCTCGATGACGGTGCGTGTCGCCGGGCCGATCTTTTGGGCTTCGCGCAGGAAGTAATCGCTCGTCCACAGTCCCTGGGTGTGATCCATGTTCGCCGGTATGTGGTCGGCATCGGTGACATACGCCCCGCGGGTGTGGGCAAGCGTGTGGGTTGTAACGGCACGGCCACCATCGAAGACCGTGAGCACTTGCCCGGTGATGCGCACATCGACAGTGCGGCCAACGAGCTGGTGCGGCACGGAGTACCTCACGCTGGCTACGGTGATGTGGAAATCTGGGGCGATCTTGGCGCGTTTCCACTCGGTGCGCTGCCACGGGGTATCGGGAAGTGCTGTCAACAGGTGCCTTTCATGCGCATCGAAAATGTCTTTGCGGCTTGACTGCTGGTGACGAAACGGTACCGCCTGGTTGATCTGGTCAACCAACTGCCTCATGCGCGTGTTGAGTTCGTCAAGGTCGACGCACTGGTGGCCATCGAGTGCGTGGATGACCTTGTGGGTGACGATCTTGACTGCGGCTTCGACATTGGCTTTGTCTTTCGGCCGTTTCGCCCTCGTGGGCAGTGCTGCGGTGTTGTAATGCTCCAAAAACTGCTCGTAGGTGTCGTTGACTTTGCGGTTTCGATCCGCCGCGCTGATCGCGTTCGACGCAGTCGAGGCATTATCCGGCACCACAACCTCAGGCACGCCCCCGAAGTAGGCGAACGCGTGGTGGTGGGCATCAAGCCAGGAATGCTGGCGCTCATCCGGACATGCGAGGGCAAAAATCATCCCTGAATACGGCATTGAGGCGACAAACACGCTGACCTTCACCCCCGGTGCGCCATAAGGGTCTAACAGGCGCATCTTGGTGCCTGCCCAATCCACCTGCATGGTGTGCCCCGGTGTGTGGGTGATGCGTGCGGTCAAACCGGCCGCATCGACATGAGACGCCACCAACTGGCGAAACCGGTCGTAGCTGTAATGGAGCTGGCCGGGTAAAGCAGGTGTGGTGGTGTAGCGCGCCCACAGCACTTGCAGTGTCTGCTTGTTACGCCCCGTGCGGGCTTTGACCACCGCATCAAAATCGATAGGGACGAACTCGCCCTGGCCGGTACTGCGCCCATCTACGAATAACTCGTCGAGCTCATCATCCGTCAACGCCAAAACCTGGTCGACGGTGCGAATCCCAAGGGATCGAAGCACCTGATTCGACCGGGAAATCGTGCGGTGCGAGCACCCGAGCTGTTGTTCAATCTGGCGGTACGAACGCTGCTGCACAAGCAGCTTCATCACCGCCCGGTAATCCGTCATCAGCGGACTCCTTCCGGTAACCGGCTACACCCCTGTGGCGCAACCACCCGAAAGCATCACCCGCCACCGCCAACCCCGCTACCGGAAACCCACTGAACCGCTACCCGAAAGTCACCACACCGCTACCAACTAGCCGGTCGCAACAGGAGAAGATTACCGCTGAAGATTTCCGCAACGAGCCGGGCCGCAAATAGGTGCTGGACTCGCTTCCGCAGTTGGTCACCTGCCTAAGAGAATTAAGTTAATTCACATTTCACCTTAAGGTAAGCGCAGGTTCCCAATTCACCTTTAAATTCCTTTGTATGCGCCCCAGAAAGGGGCGCAACGTATTGCTAAGGAACTGAAAATGGGAATTCGGAAACGGGCGGTGCGCGGGTGCACCGCCCTTGTGTCCAGCGTCGTCATCGCGCTGCCGATGGTTGCTGCGGTGGCGCCGGCGAAGGCCGCGGACGCGGCTGCGCAGTCGGGCGGCCAGGTGGTCATCAGCGAGATCGCAAACGGTGGTCCGGGCGGCTACCACGACAACTTCATCGAGGTCGCCAACTGGGGCGACCAGCCGGTGGACGTCACGGGCTGGGAGCTGTTCCGCTGCACCGGCACCGGTTCGGTGGCGTCGGCGCCGCAGAATACGCTTGAGGGCACGATCGGTGCGGGGGAGCGTTGGGTCTTCGCCAGGGAGAGCGATCAATCCACAATCGCGGACGCGGACGTGAAGCAGCGCTACAAAACCTCGCTGGCTAACGAGTCCTACGGCGCGCTGCTGCGCGATAGCTCGGGCGAGGACGTCGACGCTGTCGCGGTCCAATTCCCGGGCACCGCCAACCAGGCGTGCGGCGAGGGCACCGTGCTGGCCAACACCACGGATTCCGCCGCCGGCGAGAGCTTCCAGCGCACCCAGGACACCGACGACAACGCCGCGGACTTCATCCGCGCGCCGCGCACCCCGGGCAAGGAGAACGCCACCGAGCCGTCGGCGGCGCCGAAGCGCGGCGACGTGCTCATCTCCGAGGTCGCGCACACTGGCGCGGACGGGGAGGGCCTGATTGAGATCGCCAACTTCGGCGATACGGAGGTCGACGTCACGGATCTGCAGGTAGACGTGGTCAACCAGTTCGGGCGCCGTTTCGCGGGGTATGTGTGGGCGGGGCGGATGCCCGTCGAGAAGCTTGGGCCCGGAGAGGCTGTCGTTGTGCCGCGCGATGAGGGCGGCCGCGACTTCACCGAGGGGGCAGCGGGCGTGGTGCTTTACGACGCCTCCGGTGCCGTCTGGGACCGCGTCGCCTGGGCGGACAACCAGGACTCCGCCGCTGCGGACGGCACGCCGCTGCCGTACACCAGCCTGGACGCCGCCGACGGCGTGTCCTACCAGCGCACCTCCAACACCGGCGACAACGCGTCCGACTTCGTGGCGGCGAAGCGCACCCCGGGCACGATCGAGGTGGGCAAGCCCGCCGAAGAGAAGACGCCCGAATACACCCACGAGGAGCCGCACACCACCGGCGGGGCGAACGTGCTGGTCTCCGAGATGACCAATACTGGCCCCGGAGGCAACGGCGACATCTTCTTCGAGCTGCAGAACTACGGCGACGCGCCGCAGGATATGACCGGCTGGAGCGTGTACCGCTGCATCGGCACCGGCGTGCGCGCGTCCGTCCCGCAGGTCTCCGCCGAGCAGCTGAACGGCGTGGTGCTCGAGCCGGGGCAGCGCTTCACCGCGGGCCGCTCCGGCCAGGCGGGCGCGGACATCCGCGCGGCGCAGGACACCACCTTCGGCATCTCCTTTGCTACCCAGTACGGGCTGCTGGTTTTCGACCAGGACGGCAAGATCGTGGACCGCGTCGGCTCCGCCCGCGCGGACGTGGAGAGCTTCTGCGCGCCGGGCCAGCCGCTTCCCGGCGTGCTCAACGGCCTGCACGGCGAGTCGTGGCAGCGCGTGGACATCACGGGCGATGACCGCAAGGATTTTGTGGTGGCGGAGAGGACCCCTGGTCGTCGCAACGCAGAGGCCCCGCAGCACCAGCGCGTGGATTCGCCGGTGAAGATCACCGAGGTCACTAACGGCGGCCCGGGCGGTACCGGCGACAACTTCTTCGAGCTGACCAACACGGGTGACAAGCCTGTCGACGTCACCGGGTGGCAGGTCTACCGCTGCACCGGCACCGGCCGCGTGTACGAGGACATGCTGCAGCTGAGCCTGCCCGACGGCGAGATGGCGCCGGGCGAAGTCTTCACCGCCGCGCGCAAGGGCGCGGACTCCACCGTGGAGGACCCGGACGCGACGTACGGCACCTCGTTTAACGCCGTGGACGGCTTCGGCCTGATGGTGGTGGACAAGGACCGCAACGTGGTGGACTCCGTCGGCGTGTTCGACCGCGTCGATTCCCCGTGCACGGTGGGCGAGCCGCTGAGCGACACGCTCGACTTCGCCACCGGCGAGTCCTACCAGCGCGTCGCGTTCACCGGCGACAACGCCAAGGACTATGTCCGCGCGATCCGCACCCCGGGTAAATACGACCCGGAGGTTTCGGCGATTGAGGTGCAGAAGCCCAAGACGGGCGATGTGGTGATCAACGAGATCGCCGCCGGCCGCCCCGGCGACAAGGGCGGGCAGAAGGCGCAGTACATCGAGATCATCAACAACGGCACCGCGCCCGCGGACCTGTCCGGGCTGCGCGTGGACTACTGCGCCGCCGACGGGCGCCGCATGATGGACCCGGCCGCGGTGGTGCCCGACGGGTTCTCGCTCGCGCCGGGCGGCGTGCTCACCGTCGCTAGGCCGGAGGCGGGTGTGAAGGACGCGCTTGAAACCGACGCCACCTTCGAGCAGGAGGGCTACGGCGCCACGATCACGGACGCCGCCGGCACGCTCCTGGACGCCGTCGGCGTCTACTACGACGACGTGGGCAAGGTGACTAATGCGCCGGAGGGGCCGTGCTCGTCGGCAGGTGTGCCGCTGGACCGCCGCATGCGGTTCACCTCCATCGAGGAGGCGCAGAAGCATGACTACGCCTGGCACCGCGTGCAGTCCACCGGCAACAACTGGGCGGACTTTGTCACCGCCCCAGCCACCCCGGGGTCCGCGGACGGCCCGGAGTACCGCGACGTGACCGAACCCGTCGACGGTTCCCTCGACCCGGTCGAGGTCGAGCGCGCGGCCCGCACCGGGGTGCCTTCGCTTTCCGACGGCACGCCCCTGACCGCCACCGGCACCTCCGACGCCGACGTGACCGCGTTCGGCGCGAAGACGGCTGCGATCGACTGGTCGAAGTCCGCCGGCTTCATCGGCGCCTCCCCGCAGGCGGCGCTGGATACGCGCGTCGGCGAGGGCGAGACCCGCGCCGCGGACGTGCGCAAGATGGACCAGGCGCAGGACACCGGCCGCGAGTTCCCGTACCAGCGCTTCGAGCTGGCGGTGGAGCGTCCGGAGGACAGTGTGGTGTCGATTGCGTGGCGCGGCCACTCCCGCGACCGCCACGAGCTGCAGATGTACTTCTTCAACCACACGACTGGCCAGTGGCAGCGCGTGGACACCGCGGCAGGTGAAGAAGGTGCCGACGTCACCCTTGTGGGCACCGGTGCTGTTGCCGATTTCTACCGCGACGGCACCGTGGACGTGCTGGTGCAGGACGGCAAGCGCGTGGCGGATCCGTTCAGCGATTCCAACGGCGAGACGAACCAAATGTTCAAGACTCCGGGCGAGTACGACCTCGCCATCGCGCACGTGACGGATTCGCAGTACCTCACCGAGCAGAACCCGACGTCGTATACCCAGATGATCGCGTGGTTGGCCGCGAACAAGGACGCGCGCGACATCATCGCCTCCGTGCACACTGGCGACGTGATCCAGAACTGGCTGCGCGGTAATCAGGAGCCGGACCGTGCGGTGCTGGAATTTGAACGCGCCTCCGAGATCATGAAGATCTTCGAGGATGCCGGCATGCCCTACGGCATTCTGCCGGGCAACCACGACAACGTGTGGGGCGCATCCAACGAGATGTTCAACGAGTACTTCCCGGCTTCGCGCTACGAGTCCAACCCCTGGTGGGGTGGCCACGGACCGGACGGCAACGCGTCGAACTTCTTCACCGTGGAGCGCGACGGCGCGAAGTTCCTCTTCCTGCAGATGGGCTTCGACTCCTCCGAGGAGGAGATCGACTGGGCTGACAAGGTCATCGCGGACCACCCGGAGCACAACGTGATCTTCTCCACCCACGAGTACCTGCGCCCCGAGGAGGACGCCCGCTCGAACCCGGACAACGGCCGTTGGACCGCCCAGGGCGACCTGCTGTTCGACCGCCTAGTCAAACCCCACTCCAACGTCGTGCTGGTCTTCTCCGGGCACCTGCACGGTGTGCGCCAGCGCATCACCGAGCGTGAGGACGGCACCCACGTCATCGAGACCGTCGCCGACTACCAGTCCTACGAGGAGGACGGCGCCCGCGACGCCCTGTACACACGCCTGTACCAGTTCGACCTGGACTCCGGGAAGGTCGCCGCCAACGCATACTCACCGCGCCTGCAGTCTTTCGAACCGTGGAAAAACGACCCGCGCGATCTGGGCTACACCCCGGAATCCGACGAGTTCGTCTACGACGCCGACCTGCAGTACGACAAGCAGGTGACTACCGCCGGCATCGCCGCCTTTGGCGCACCGGTGGAGCTGGGATCTGCCCAGCTTTCCGACGGCACCGCCGCCGAGTTCGCATGGGACGACCTGGAACCGGGCGCGGAGTACCTCTGGTACGCACGCGCGCAACGCGACGCATCCGCCACCGGCGGCCCCGACCCGCGCTACTCCGACTTCCGCGTGTTCACCGCGCCCGCGGAGGCGGAGGAGACCCCGGAGACGTCTGTGCCTGAAACCTCGGCGCCCGAGACCTCGGCAGAGCAGCCCACCGCAACCGTCACCGCGACCACCACGACGTCTGTGTCCGCAGACCCGGTGACCCACACGGAAACCGCTAGGGAGACCATTAAGGAGACGGCCACGGAGACCGAGAAGGTCACCGAGACCGAGCCGGCGGTCACGCACCGCGAAACGGTGACGACCTCGACGACCGTGGTTACCCCAACCACGGTGACCTCCACCGCAAAGGAGGTCTCCACCGCGCCGAACACGACGGTGACCAAGTCCGTGCCCACCACGGTGGTCACCCCGACGACCGTTACGGTGCCGACGACGGTGGCAACGACCGTCGAGAAGCCTGGCGACCGTGTCACCGAACCGGCGGTCACGCACCGCGAAACGGTGACGACTTCCGCAACTGTGGTCACGCCGACGACGGTGACCTCTACCGTGGAGGAGGTTTCCACCGCGCCGAACACGACGGTGACCAAGTCCGTGCCCACCACCGTGGTCACCCCGACGACCGTCACTGTTCCGACGACTGTGGAGGTGCCGACGACGGTCGCAACGACCGTCGAGAAGCCTGACGACCGTGTCACCGACGAACAGTTCCCGAACGAGGGCAGCTCCGTGACCGTTGGCTCGAGCGTCACCATCACCCCGCTGGGCATCCTGCTCTCCCTGCTTGGTGCGCTGGGGGCGGTCGGCCTGATTGCCGCGCTGCTCAACTACATGGGCATTGACCTGCAGGAGTACTACGAGCAGTTCCTCGACATGCTCCCGTAAACCAAGCTCCCAGGCGAGTGGATGCGGCTGCGTTGCGCCGCGTCCACTTTTTATATGCTCGGCCGCATGCGCAACTTGGAGTACAGCGAAGTCATGTCCGCGGTCGCGCCACGTGCGGCGGTTGATGCGTTGCGGGAGGTGCTGAAGGGCGGGTTCGACCCCGCCACCGATCCGCACCGGCAGAAGGTGGCGCTGCCGCACGGGGAGATGCACCTGCTGCCGTCGGCGCTGGATGGCGCGGTCGGGGTGAAGGTGCTGGGGATTCAGCCGGCGGGCTCGACCGTCGATGTGCCGCTGGTCCAGGGGTCGTACCTGCTCATGGGCGGGGAGACGCTCACGCCGGAGGTCGTGATGGATGCCGCGGCGCTGACGGAGGTGCGGACACCGGCGGTGGCTGTGGCGGGGGTGTTGGATCGGTTGCGGGCGTCGAGCGAGCCGTTGGAGTGTGTGATTGTCGGCGCGGGTGTGCAGGGGCGGGCGCATGCGCGCACGGTTGAGGATGTGCTTGCAGGGGTGCGGGAGGTGTCGGTGACGTTTATCTCGCGGAGCGAGCCGGCGGATTTGCCGTACCCGTGGGTGGAGTCGGGGAGTGCTGCGGCTGATGAGGTGTTGGGGCGTGCCGGGTTGGTTGTGGTGGCGACTTCTGCGGGGGAACCTGTGGTCGTCGATAGGCAGTTGCGAGCTGATGCGACCGTGCTTGCTGTGGGGGCGCACACGGTGGATACGCGGGAGTTGCATGAGGATGTGCTGCGGGGTGCGCAGGTGATTGTGGAGGATGTGGGTGCTGCGCGGCGGGAGGCCGGTGATGTGGCGATCGCGGTGGAGAAGGGGGCGCTTGCGTGGGAGGATGTGGCGACGATGGCTGAGGTTGTGCGCGGGGATGTGGCGCTGGATCCGGCGGGGCGGGTCGTGTTTAAGACCGTCGGGATGCCGTGGGAGGACCTGGCGGTGGCGCGGGTTATCGCCGGCCAGGTCCATGCGGGGTGAGGCTTAGCCGAGGTCCTTTACCAGGCGCTCCGCGAGCTCCTTGGACGAGGACGGGTTCTGCCCGGTGTACAGGTTGCCGTCGACAGTGACGTAGGACGCCCACGGCTCCGGCGCCTTCTCGTACTCAGCGCCGAGGGCGACGAGCCGGTCCTCGAGCAGCCACGGCGCCTTGTCTGCGAGCCCACCGGCGCGTTCCTCGTCGTTGGAGAAGCCGGTCATCTTTCGCCCGGCGAACGGGGAGCCGCCGGGGGCGTTCTCCGTTGCGAGGACCGCGGCCGGCGCGTGGCAGAGCAGCGCCACAGGCGCGTTGTTCTCCATGCGCTCGGTGAGGATGCGTCCGGACGTCTCGTCCACCGCGAGGTCTTCCATCGGGCCGTGCCCGCCGGGGTAGAAGACAAGGTCGTAGTCCGCGGCGTTGACGTCGGTCAGGTTGAGCGGCTTCGCCAACACGGGTTCAAGCTTCTCCAGCTGCGTTTTCACCTCTGCCAGGGTGCCAGCGTCGCCGGCGCTGTCATCGAGGCTCGCCTTATCGACGACTGGCGCTCTGCCGCCGGGTGTCGCCACATCGACGTCCCAGCCAGCGTCCGTGAAGATCGAGTACGGGGTTACCAGCTCTTCGGCCCAGAAGCCGGTGGGGTGGGGTGTGCCGTCGTTAAGCGTCCAGTGGTCTGCTGCTGAAACGACCATAAGAACGTTGGTCATTGTGTCCTCCTAAAACTTAACGATCATCTTGCCGGTGTTACCGCCCTCGAACAGCTCGAGGAACGCGGCCGGCATGTTGTCGATGCCCTCGCGCGTCGTGGTCTCGAACGCGATTGAGCCGTCGACGACGAGCGGGGCGATCTTCTCCTGGAACTCCTTGGTCAGGTGGGAGTATTGGCCCACCACGAACCCGCGCAGCGTGAGGCACTTGCCGATGGAAAGGCCCAGATTCCGCGGCCCCGGTGCCGGCTCCGTGTCGTTGTACTGCGCAATGGCACCGCACATGGCGATGCGGCCGAACGTGTTCGCGTTCTGGACCGCGGCCTCGAGGTGGTCCCCGCCGACGTTGTCGAAGTAGACGTCGATGCCCTCCGGCGCCGCCTTGGCGAGCTGGCCGTTGACGTCGCCGTCCTTGTAGTTGAACGCCTCGTCGAATCCGATGTTTTTGAGGTATTCGATTTTCTCCGCGGAGCCTGCGGACCCGATCACCTTCGCCGCGCCGAGGTGCTTCGCAATCTGTCCTGCGGCCGATCCCACAGCACCTGCCGCGCCCGAGATGAACACGACGTCGCCCTCCTTCATTTCGCCGACGGCGATCAGGCCGACGTAGGCGGTAAGCCCTGTCAGGCCGAGGATGCCCAGGTACGCCTCGGCAGGGGCGATGGTTGTGTCGATCTGCTCCGCCTCGTCCTCGTTCAGGACGGCGTGCGTGCGCCACCCGGCGAAGTGCCGGACCGTGTCGCCCGCGTTGAACTTGCTGGAGCGGGACTCGGTGACTGTACCGATCGCGGTGCCGTTGAGCGGCTCATCGATCTGGAACGGCTCGATGTAGGACTCCACGTCGTTCATCCGCCCGCGCATGTAGGGGTCGACGCTGGAGAAGGTGTTCTGGACGAGGATCTGGCCGTCGGAAAGCTCTGGCAGCTCCACCTCTTCCATGCGGAAGTTCTCGGCGGTCGGCGCGCCCTCCGGGCGAGAAGCGAGAACCCATTGCTTGGCTGTAGTCAACGCATTACTCCTTTAATCGCTGTTCCTGGAACAACGGTAAGAACGTTGGACGGGGAGGTCGCTATTCCCTCCGCTTGGCCCTCCGCTTGGCCGCGACAACGAAAACACCCCGCGAGCAGCTTTAGCGCTGATTGCGGGGTGAAGGTGCTGGGGATTTCGGCGCAGCGGGTGGTGTTCAAGACCGTCGGGATGCCGTGGGAGGACCTGGCGGTGGCGAGAGTGATTGGGGAGGGGTAGCGATCGGGCTTGAGGCTGATTAAGCGGGTGCTAGAATCCGTGAGGAAGCGACACTGGGGGGTGCGGTGGCCAGGAAAACATATAGGGCCGGGGATAGATGGCCAGAGCTAGAGGACAAGGACTGCAATGAGCAGGCGCAGCGGGCGAGGTCTTTAGGATGGACCGCAAGATCCAAGGAGAGCCACGGGGGCTTTGTGATCCGTTGCCCAGCTGGGGAATGCGAGGTGCGGTTCGACTCGACTCCAAGGAACCCCACCGCCAAGGCGAAAGAAGCTCGCCGAATAATTCAGCTGTGCGAACACGGTGCGGAGCACACCGATTCGGTCGCGGCGGCGCACGAAGCTCTCGACCGCGCGGAGATGCTGATTGGCGCGGTAGAAAAACAGGCGGCATCGAATGCACTGTTGAATGCTGCGCTGAATGAGGAGCGGAGAGCGCTGCTTGATCGTGCAGCAAAGTTGGAGAATGAGGCGCTGCGGATTCTCTCGGTGATTGAACGGGAGGGCGCCGACGGTGGTGATTTGGGCGATGTCTCAGGAATCGCGGATCGTGCTCGTGGCTATCTGAACCGTGCTCGCGAGAAAATTGCTCCGTTGCGTCAAAGCAAACCGGTACGTCGAGACGTGGAGGCTGCTTGGCAGCGCTACAGGTCAGTTCGAGCGCGGCTAAACACGCTGCAACAGGGATAGGGGAGTGAAGCCGAGGGGTGACGGTAGCCGCTGGCGGGCTGCTGCAGGCTTGGCAAATCTTCCCTATGCTGATTAACTAGTTGTCAATTGACAACTGCGGGCGTGTTGGAGGGGTAGAGGATGGCTATTGTCTTAGGCCTGCGAGTATTGGGCATTGACTTTGACGATGAAGAACGCATCGAGCGGATCGAGAGCGCCTTCCCGGCGGTTTCTTTCGTCCGGCTAAATGGCTGGACGATCGCGGAACTGCACCTGGAATGCTCTCCTGAGAAGGCCTTTTATGAGGTGGCCGATCTCATGCGCCAAATGGGAGCTTACGACGAACTTGAGTTTGTGGAAGTCGTCCCCCACTTGTCGAATACGAGCGACATAGCGCGACTAACGGGCGTGACCCGTCAGGCGGTGAACAAATGGGTCACGCACCCTGATTTGGGCTTCCCGGTGGAGACAGATTTTGTTGGGGGCGGCCAAGCGCGGCAGAAGATCTGGAGCCTCTACACCGTCAACGAGTGGCTGTCTGAAGTGATGGGAATTGATCTCGGCCTTGAGCTGCCGCCGATGAACCTGGTGAAACAGGTGGACGGGTACCTGGCGTCGGAGGAGGATCCCCTGCTTGATGGGGCGAAGGATCTTCACACTTCCGGTTTGTGAGGTGTTGTCAGGTGTGTGGGGTGGCACGCGTTGTCCGTGGCTACATTTTGACTACAAAAGACCCCGGAAGCCCCCGGAAACAGAAATAGCGACACAGCAAGAAAAACATCCCCTAACCAGGCAATCCGTCTGGTGAGGGGATGTTAAGTATTTGCTCCTCCAACTGGGCTCGAACCAGTGACCCTTCGATTAACAGTCGAATGCTCTGCCAACTGAGCTATGGAGGAATATGTTGCCGTTGCTTGCGCTGTGCAACGAGATGTAACAATAGCGCGGGATGTTTGACTTGCCCAAATCGGCAGGTTGAACGGGGTTTTCTGGGGTGGCTATGCGGTTGGATTTTTTGGGTAGGGTTGCGGGCATGTTGATTCCGGTAGGAGGATTCCGAACAAACGCCGTCGCATGGGGGCTGGCGGGCTTCGGTGTGGTGTGCCTGTTGTCGGCGAACCGTCTCGACGACTGGCGGGCGCTGACGTTTCTGGGGCTGGCGCTGGTCGTTCCGAGCGTCGTTTGGTTGGCTGCAGACAAGTGGTTCTCGCGGCCGCGCGGGGTGCTGTGGTGGGTGCTCGTGGCGGCCGCCGTCGCGTTGGGGGTGTGGGGAATTGCGCTGTTCCCCTCGAAGTGACGGGGATAACGCGATAAGGTGGCGGGCATGAAGAAACCGATGCTTGCACTCGGTGTCGCCGCCGCCGTCACCACCTCCGCCGTCATTGCGCCTGCCACCTTTGCTGAGGAGGGCGCAAACACTACCGATACGGGTTCGTCTGCGGATTCGGGGGAGGCCGAAGGTTCGTCGTTAAGCACGGGCGCGATTATCGGCATCACCCTCGGCGTGCTGGCCGCGGTGGGCGCCGGCGGGTACTTCGCGGTGCAGCAGGGCTGGCTGGAGCTACCCGAGTTTGTGGACCCGGCTGCGGCCGCGGGGCTGTCCTCGCTGGTGCCGGCGCTCGCGATCCCGGGGCTGACGAAGAAGGACAATGGTGCGGCTGCTGGTGGATCTTGCGCGCCGCAGGCTTTCGACGCGGTGGTGCCGGAGTGGCCGCACTTTACTGGTACCAACGTGATGTTCTGCGACGGTAAGTGGGCCATCGCGGGTGCGAACCAGACGGACTGGATCCTGTACTTCAAGAACTCGAACGGCAAGTGGGCCGTGATCCCGACTGCCGGCACGAAGCAGAACGGCATGGCGCGCGGGTGCTACAACGGCATCACGCTACGCGAGCAGGGCGCGCCGGAGGAGTTCATCCGCCAGGCGCCGATTTGCACGCCGGCGGAGATTGGGAAGTAGTTCCTCGTCCTCGGGGGTTCGCGGGCGCTTGGGGCGCTGGGGGGTGAGGGGGAGTTGAGCTGGGAGCGGATTGTGTCGCTGCCGGCTTTTCTTTTGGGATCGCAGTGGGTCAGTGTTGCGCGATTTTGGCGTATAGGCGAAAGCCTGAATTCGTCGGCGGGGGAGGCTGTCTTCGCTCCCTTAACTCGCTGGTCCGATTTTTGAGGCTGCGCAAGGCGTGTTGCCCCAATTAGGGTTTTGGCTAAAACCTGAATTCAGGGTCGGCGGAGGCCGCTCAGGGTGGTGCTTGTGGCTGATGTGGCGCGCATCTGTCCGTCCGATTCAGGCTAAATGCGACGGAAGTTGGTGTGCGATCCCGACCGCCGGTACGAAGCAACGCGGGATGTATTGCGGTGCTACAACGGCTGGACTCTGTGCGAGCAGGGTGCGCTGGAGAGGCTCACGCGCCAGGTGCCGATTCGCACGCCGGCGGAGATTGGGAAGTAGCACTTCTGCAGATACGAAAGTGCCCCACCTCGGATTGAGGTGGGGCATTGCGCTATTTGCTTACTTCAGCGTCGGAGTGAGCATTGCGAGGCCGTTCGAGTTGACCTTCTTCTTATCGTCCACTTTGTCCACGGCGTACATGATGATTTTGACGCGGCCGCCGCCGCGGATGTCGGCGCTACGTTTCTTGGCCTCGCCCGGCTTCACCGTTACGCGATCACGAAGGCCGTCGTTCAGATAAACCTCGATCACGCCGACACCGCCAGAGTTCGGGATGTTGGAAGCCCACGCAGCGGTGTAATTTAGCGTCGAGTACTTCTTGTTCACATCAAACGTCGAGTGGTCATACCAGTCTGCGTTCGTGGAGATCAGTGACATCGGGTAGTCCTTCCCGTTGAGAGTCACGTCGACACCGGACTGGATTCCATGGATACGGTTTCGGTGGGTGTGCAGGTACTTCCCGTCGGCGAACTCCGGCTTGGAGTACTTGCCCGAGTTACCCGGCTTCGACGGGGCGGACGGGGAGGAGTTGCCGCCACCGTTGTTGCTGGAGCTATCACCCAGTTCCGGGGCGACGGCGCCAAGGATCACGCCAAGGGCGGTGATGATCGCCAGCACAGAGCCGACGATTTGGGGCAGCAAGTTCTGGAAGTCACGGAGCTGACGCTCGAGATCTTTCGCGTTAGGCACGGAGCTCTCCTTTGCAGGATTCGTTGAAGATTCTGACAATAGAATCTAAGCACGTGCCAAGCTGCTTTGCAGGGAATTGGGTGACGGGTCTTGCCGGAGGCTCGTCGATAAGCAAAAGGCCCGGCTGCACGGACGCAACCGGGCCTTCACCGCCCCCGAGCTACACCTGGTACCCCATCGGGGAGCCGGGGCCGAGCGGGATGCCCAGGGCGTACCAGATCATGAAGAAGACGAACCAGCCCACCAGCATGGACACCGCGTACGGCAGCGCCAGCGACATCAGGGTGCCCACGCCGGCTTTCTTGTAGTACTTCTGCAGGAAGGTCAGTGCGAGGGCGAAGTAGGGCGACATCGGGGTGATGATGTTCGATGGCGAGTCGCCGATGCGGTAGAGCATCTGGGTGACTTCGGGGGAGACGTCGACGTACATCATCATCGGCACCACCACCGGCGCCATCAGCGCCCACTGTGCGGAGCCGGAGGTGATGAACAGGTTGATCAGCGTCACCATCAGCACGAATGCGGCGAAGAGGATCACGTTGGGCAGGTCCCAGGACTGCAGCAGCTCAGAGCCCTTAATCGCGGTCCAGGGGCCCAGGTTGGACCACTGGAACCACGCCAGGAACTGGGAGACGGCGAAGAACAGCACCAGAATCGGCAGGAGGGTTTCCAGGCCCTTGGCCATGAACTTCGGGATGTCGGCGGCATTGTTGATGGTGCCCACGATCAGGCCGTAGACCAGGCCGGTGACGAAGAAGATCAGGGTGATCGGCACTGCGATCGCGCGGATGAGCGGGGACTCCATAAAGCCCTCCTCGGGCCGCGCGAACGGCGAGCCCGGGATGAACAGTAGAGCGAAGTAGGCCACCAGGCTGAGTACGAGGGTGATGCCGGCCCAGGACAGGCCCTTGCGCTCGAGTGGGGTCAGCGACAGGTCATCGTCGTCGGTGAGGTGGGAGTCGTCGGGCTGGTTGGACTCGTCGAGTTGGAGTTCCTCCTCGTCGATGTGGTCGTGGTCGACAAGGTTCTCGGCCTTCTTGTCCACGAACAGCTCCGTCACGGCCGTGATGATCAGCGACAGCACCACCGCGGAGGGGATGACAAAGTAGATGTTGGCGAGCGGGGAAACTTCGTAGGCTTCGTCGACAAGCTGCGCGGCGGAGGTGGAGATGCCGGCCAGCAGCAGGTCGGTGATGTTCAAAATCAGCGAGGAATTAAAGCCTGCCGACGACGCCGCGAACGCCACCATCGCACCCACCACCGGCGAGCGGCCCACCGCGTGGAAGGCCATCGCGCCCAGCGGGATGATGATCACGTAGATGGCGTCCGAGGCCACCGAACCCGTCACGCCAGCGAGCGCGACCATGAACGTGAGCATCTTCGGGCTGACCTTGTCCACCATCGCGCGGACCATCGCCGCGAGCAGGCCCGTCTGCTCCGCCACGGCCACACCCAGCATCACCGCCAGGATCACGCCCAGCGGCGGGAAGGCGATGAAGTTCTCCACCGCGTCCGTGACCATGCGCGAGATGTTCTCGCCGGTGAGCAGCGATTCGACGTGGATTTCCTCGCCCGAGGCCGGGTCGATCGCGGACAGGCCCGCCTTGCTGGCCAGCCAGGAGGACACCGCCACCACGCCGGCGAGGATCACAAACAGCCAGAATGGGTCCGGCAGCTTGTTGCCGACTTTTTCAATCCAGCCCAGGAAGCCGGACATGCCCTCCTGTTGCTGGTTGTTGTCCTTGCGGTCCGCGTTGTGCTCCGGGGCCGGGCGATCTTCCAGGCCTTTTTCTACTTTGGTTGATCCAGTCATGGTGGGTCTTCCTGGTCGGCGATAATTCGTCGTGAAAAGGTGAGAGCCACCTTACATTTTCTCGACGAAGTAAGGTAAACGAAGTGAGCACGAAATTGCAGATTTCCCCGCGCGATACCCGGCCAACCGGCTGCTTCGGTGCGCTGGCCTCGGTCATAGCCGTGGTCGCCATCGTGGCGCTCGTCTTGGCGCTGACCCGCCCGGCGCTGCTCAATTGGAAAGAGGGGGAGGTGACGTCGACGACCATTGGGGCGTCGTTAGGCGATATTGCCGAGCTTTCTGTGGAGGAATACGTCTTCTCCGACGTGGGCAAATTCGACCAGGAAGGCCTCGAGGTGCTCGGGGTGCGCGTGCCGTTTACCGGACGGAATTTCCTGGTTACGTACGACGGGCGCGTCACCGCGGGCATCAAGGACGCCTCGCTTATCGACGTCCACCTGGCCGACGGGGAAGTCAACGTGCAACTGCCTGAGGTGGAGGTTCTGGAATCCCACATCGACGCCGACAGCGTCAAGGTTTACGACCAAACCATGAACCCCATCAACCAACTCCGCGTCGAAGACGTCACCGGGTTCATCGCCGACCGGGAGGCCGACGCGCGGGAGAAAGCCATCGCGTCCGGGCTTCTCGACCGCGCCGGGCAGCACGCCGAGGAGCTCGTGCGCGCACACGTGGCGGCGCTGGTGTCCGGCACGGAGTACGAGGACTACGAGGTGCGGGTTTCTCGGGGTTTGTGGAAAGGCTGGTAAGGAGGTGCCGTGCGGGGTATCTTTTTCCACATGCGTAAAACTCTCACTGCCGGCGTTGTCGTCTGCGCCGCCGCTGCTGCCGTACTTCCGCCCGTCGCCGGAGCCGCCGACGCGCCTGAAGCGCCCGTCGACCCGGGCTTTTCCCGCGTCTGCGCCGTCGAGTACAACGCGGACCAGGTGCCTGCCCTGGCCGCCGGCCTTAACGCCGACGACATCCTTTACCACTCCGGTTCCCGCGCCGACGCGCTCGCGTTGTGGGCGAAGAAACAGGACGAGCTGCGCGCCGGGCTCGGCGAGAACGGCTGGGGCTCGGTGAAGCAAACCGATGATCTGCAGCTGTGGCCCGTCGAGGAGCACACCACCAGCTCCGTCATCGCCGACGACCTGACAAGCTCCAAGACCGGCGCGCCGCGTCCACCTTTGAGACCCCGTTCAGCGCCAACGAGGTCGCCTACGTCAAGTCCGCCGCCTCCTACACCGCGCAGCGTTTCGAGGACTGCGGCAAGGACATCAACCGCACTGCGCCGGCCGCGCCGTCGAGCCTGAATTCGGAGGTCGCGCCGGGCACCATCGCCGGCATCGTCGCCGTGGTGCTGGCG
Source organism: Corynebacterium sp. CQ3829_602738 (assembly GCF_054478435.1). Lineage (NCBI taxonomy): Bacteria > Bacillati > Actinomycetota > Actinomycetes > Mycobacteriales > Corynebacteriaceae > Corynebacterium > Corynebacterium sp. CQ3829_602738. The sequence continues at coordinate 1,766,037 of NZ_CM137003.1, read as the reverse complement.
CTGCTCGGTGTTGGGGCGGCGTTCGCGGTGTCGGCAGGCATGGTCCCGGGGCTCACACTCCCGGCGCTGCCGTTCTAAGGACACAAACCCCGAGTAAGCCCTCCCGAGTATGGCTGAAAATGGGCCGTAATAGGGATCGCTTACTAGGGGTCTGCGGGTGGGGCGCACGCCACCCGGTCCCCGGCTTGAGGCTCGTGACTGCCGACGTTGCCGGGTGGGCGGTTTGAATTTCTGCGTGAAACCCTTTGACGTTGTACCCCGCGCGTCGTATATTCACAGATGTGAGCCAGAGGTGAGCGTCCGCAAGAATCCTCCGGGCAGCAACTCCGAAACCCACACGCTAGTGTGGGTTTTCGTGTATTGAATGCACGACTGTCCTGGCGCTTCGCCTGAAGGGGGTTTCGCGTGCTCCTTGCGTATCTAGATGAGATAGGGGCACCTGGCGCCTTTGTCTCCCCTAGTCATCCAAGGTTCGCTGACAGCCCAGCATTTGGCTATGGCGGGTTCATCATTCCAGAGGACAAAGCGCGTGTATTCGGGGCGTACTTCGCAGAAGCGAAGAAGAGATTGTTCAAAAACGAGATTCCTGAAGGCCAAGACCCGGGGCGTTGGGAGAAGAAAGGTGCATCGCTCTTGTACGCGAGGGTGTGTGAAGAGCGACCCCAGAATCTGAGGGTGTTTAACTCTTTGATCGGTTCGTTAAGGGGAATGGGCGGGCACCTTTTTTATTACGTGGATGAGAAGCCAGTGGGGACACCGAAGCAGACCAACACCGGCCCAGCAGAATTCGAAAGGCGCGAACAATCTGCAATGTACGAGGCGCTAAATCGGATCGCTCGGCACGCCGACAAAGCCGACCAATCGGTGATGGTGATGATGGATCAGATTAATGAGAAGTCTCGGAAGCAACGCCTACCTCAGATGTACGCCCACATTCTGGGAAGGGCCGCTGACTTCGAGGAAATGCGGAGAATCATTGAACCACCGATGCATATTGATAGCACGCTCTCGGCCAACATCCAGTTTGCGGATTGGGTTTGCGCTCTCGTTAAACGCGCTGTTGAATCCCAACTTGTTCCTAATTCTCGCTACGAATGGTTAGCGGAATCCAAGCAGATCAGTGCAGCACGAGGGGCTTTTACATACGAATCCAAATTGCATCTGTTCGAGCGGGGAATACCAGACTTGGTTCATTCCGATATTTTGGATCCAAGGCGTCCGGTTATCAACGACCCGAGCATGCTGACCCCGGAAAACCGAAGGAAGCTTGAACAGGTGCGTGTTGCGGCTGTCAGGGCGAAGAACAGCTGAAGAAACGAGCTTCTACGTAAGGTGGGCGGCATGGAGCTCGAGAAGTTTTTCAGCAACTGGCCGGTGGACAACGTCGCGGCGGCCCTCGTCGGCGACACGGAAGCCACGTTCGGCGACCAGGACAAAGTCTTCGAACTCGCGAGCGTGACCAAGCTGCTCTCCGCGTACGCCGTGCTCCTCGCGGTGGAGGAGGGGGCATTCGAGCTTGACGACGCCGCCGGTCCCCCCAACTCCACCATCCGCCACCTCCTCGCGCACGCTGCCGGGGTGGGGTTCGACTCCCGCGAGCCGCAGAAGGAATCGGGGGAGCGCCGCATCTACTCCTCGGCCGGCTACGAGATCCTGGCCGACCACGTCGAAGAAACCACCGGCATCGCGTTTGCGGACTACGCCCGCGAGGGGGTCTTCGAGCCGCTCGGCATGGACTCCACCGAAATCTACGGCTCGGCCGGCCACGGCGGGCGCTCCACCGTCGGCGACCTTTCTGCGTTCGCCTCCGAGCTCCTCTCGCCGCGTCTTCTGGACCCGTCGACGCTTGGCGAGGCCTTTTCTAACCAGTTCGGCGACCTGCGCGGCGTTGTGCCTGGTTACGGCATGCAGAAGCCGTGCCAGTGGGGCCTCGGGTTTGAGATCAAGGGCGAGAAGGCGCCGCACTGGACCGGCGACGGCATGCCCGCGGACACCGTCGGGCACTTCGGCATGGCCGGGACGTACCTGTGGGTCGCGGGCGGGCAGGCGTGCGTGGTGCTGACGGACCGCGAGTTCGGCGACTGGGCCAAGCCGTTGTGGCAGGAGACCAACACTGCGCTGTGGGAGGCGCTGGGGTAAGCGGCGATCTTCGGCGGGGGGAGTGGGGGCCGGTGAGGTGGGCGTCGATAGGCAAAATGCCCCCGCATTTCGGGTGTAGCCACCGCCTTTTTCGTGTAGGCGCGCGGCGCGCAGTGTTTTAAACTGCACGCATGACTACGACAAACACCCCGCTACCAGCAGCGGGGCAGAAGCTGCCGACCAACCAGGTCGTGCCCCTGATGACGGCGCTGCTGGTCGCCGTTTTCGCGTTCCAGCTCAACGCTTCCATGCTCGCGCCGGCGCTGCACACGATGGAGATGGACCTCAACGCCACCACCGCGCAGATCGGCATGACGCAGACGGCGTTCTTCACCGCGGCGGCCGTGTTTGCGCTGTTCATGCCGCGCTGGGGTGACTTGATTGGGCGCCGCAAGGTGCTGGTGTGGATGATGATCGGCACGGTCATCGGCTCCGTCGTCGCGGCGCTGGCCACCAACGTGACCATGCTGTTCATCGGCCGCGTGATCCAGGGCGTGTCCGGCCCGACCGTGGCGCTGACGTCCGTGATGCTGCGCCAGGCGGTGCGCGAGGAGAAGCAGTTTGCGTTCCTGGTGGGCATCCTCACCTCGGTCAACGGCGGTATCGCCGGCATCGACGCGATTTTGGGCGGCTGGCTTACCGACGCCTTCGGTTTCCGCTCCCTCTTCTGGGTCATCGGCGCCGCCGCGCTGATCGCCGTATTCGCCGTGCAGTACGGCGTGCCGGAGACTAAGTCCGACCAGCTCCAGCCGATGGACTGGAAGGGCGTTGTCGGCCTGGTCGTCGGCGTCGGCCTCGTGCTGACCGCCCTGAACATGGCCAGCGAGCTCGCCGCTGCGAACTGGTTCATGGTGATCCTCTTGCTGGTCATCGGCGGCGCGTCGCTGGTGTGGTTCTGGCGCACCGAGAAGTCCAGTCCGCACCCGCTGATGTCCACCGACCTGCTGTCCCAGCGCCGCACCTGGGCGCTGCTTTTGACCACCACCCTGACCATGACCGGCGTGTTCGCCGTGATGAACGGCCTGGTGCCCAACCTGGCGCAGGACCCGGCGGCCGGCCCGGGCATGTCCGCTGGCGTCGTGTCCTGGTGGACGCTGACCCCGTACGCCCTGGCCGGCCTGGCCATGGGCCCGATCTCCGGCTGGCTCGCGGGGCGCGTGGGCTACAAGATCATCCTGCAGATCGGCATCGCGGGTGCTGCGCTGTCCGTGCTGTTCGGCACCGTCGTCGTCGGCAACGCCACCCACGCGATGCTCCTGGCCATGTCCATCCTCGCCGGCATCACCTACGCCGGCATGGGCAACATCATGCTCGGCTCGCTCGGGGTGGTGCTGGCGCCGAAGCACAACCAGGGCTACCTGCCGGGGCTCAACGGCGGCGCGTTCAACCTGGGCGCCGGCCTGTCGTTCACCATCATCTTCGCCGTGTTCACCGCCACCGGCGGCAGCTACCGCGCGGGCATGATCGCCGGCGCGATCCTGCTGGGCTGCGCGTTCGCGGCGTCCTTCCTCATCCCGAAGCCGGAGACCGTTCCGGACACGCTCGCGGCGGAGGATATGGCTGCCCGTGCGTAAAATCATCCTGGACTGCGACCCCGGCCACGACGACGCCGTCGCCATCCTGCTCGCCGCCGGCCACCCGGACATCGAGCTGCTCGGTCTGACCACCGTCGGCGGCAACCACACCATCGACCACGTCACGCGCAACGCGCAGCAGGTGCTCACGGTCGCCGGTCTCACGGATGTCCCCGTCTTCCGCGGGGTGACGCGCCCATTGCTTAACGACGTCGTCACCGCCGAAGACATCCACGGCGACACCGGCATGGAAATCCACGGCTTCGACCTGCCGGAACCTGCTGTTCCGGTGGGGGAGATCGGGGCGGTGCAGTGGATCGTCGATACGCTGATGCGCGAAGAGCCGGGGACCGTGACCCTGGTGCCCACCGGGCCGCTGACCAACATCGCCTTGGCCGCGCGCCTGGAGCCGCGGATTGTCTCGCGGGTGCGCGAGGTCGTGCTGATGGGTGGCGCGTACGGGGCCGGCAACTACTCGCCGTCCGCGGAGTTCAACATCGCCGTCGACCCGGAGGCCGCCGCGATCGTGTTCGGCGAGGACTGGCCCGTGGTCATGGTCGGGCTGGACCTGACGCACCAAGCCTTAGCGACGCCCGCAGTGCAGGAACGTTTTCGGGATTTGGGCACGCCGAGCGGCGACTTCCTGGCCGCGCTTGTGGACGCGTTCCGTTCCAACTACAAAAACGCCCAGGGCTTTGACAACCCGCCGGTCCACGACCCGTGCGCGGTGGCGTACGTCATCGACCCGACCGTGGTCGAGACCGCTTCCGTGCCGGTGTCGGTGGAGCTTGCCGGCACGCTGACGCGCGGGCGGACCGTGGCGGACCTGCGCGCGTTCGGCGCTGCGCTCGCGTCGGGCGTGCCGGGCGGTGGCGCTGCTGGTGCTGCTGCGTCCGCCGCAGACCCGGCCTGCAACACTTCGGTGGCGACGCGCCTGGACGTGGACCGGTTCTGGGACCTCGTGGTCGACGCCGTCGAGCGCCTGGGGTAGGGGCGCGCCACCCGCTCTCTTCCCGCAAATGGTGAAAGGCAGATGGTGAATATGCGCAAAATTGGCGGGAGTTGTCAGTGGGTGAATGCGCCACCTCGACTTGGAGGTTGTTGTGGCTGGTCGTTGGACTCCGAAGGATGTGAAGGCTGCTTCTGTGGCGCGGCTTGTTGCAGGCGATGATGTCGGCGAGATTGCTCGTGATGCCGGAGTGGCAGAGGCCACGGTTTATGAATGGGTCAAGCAAGCTGGCGCACTCCCACCGATGAAGGCGTTGGCGCGTGAGCGTGACCAGCTTGTCGACGACGCGGTGGCGCTGGTGATGTCAGGCATGTCGGTACCGGACGCGGCTGCGACGTTGGGCATGTCACCAGGGGCGTTGTACCAGCGGTTGGCGAAAGTCGGTGTGCGGACCGAACTGCAGCAAAAGCCCCGTATCACCCCGCAGCAAAAAGCAGACGCGGTCGAGCGAGTATTAGCTGGTGAGCCGGTTGACAAGGTCGCGGCAGCGTTCGACAGGTCTGCGAATTCGGTGTATCGCTGGGTGCAGCAAGCACGCCAGGAGAAAGCGGCGAAACGCGTTGATGCGCCACAGCGCGCGGACACGCCGGATGCTTGCGCGGTAAAGACCCCTGCACACAGCAAAGTTGATTCCGTGCCAGCACCAATGAAAACACAGGCAGGCCACGTGCCTGCCGCCCATGCCGAGGACCGTGTGAAAGTCGGCCGCGGGGTCCAACTGTCGTTTGAAGACCGCCTGACGATCCAACATGGGTGCAGCCAGGGATTGTCAGCCAGACAGATCGCCACACTTCTGGGGCGCCACCACAGCGTGATCAGCCGGGAAATTGCCCGCAACGGATGGGAAATCATCGACGATGACGGCGAAAAGAAGGTGTTCTACAACGCCCGGCGTGCCCACACGGGTGCTCAGGCGCGTGCGTGCCGGCCGAAGGTGCGCAAGCTCGACGACAACCCGGCACTTCGCGCTGTGGTGGTGGAGTGCCTTGCCCGCCGGTGGTCACCCGGGCGCATCAGTGTGTGGCTTCAGCATGCTTTCGCCGATGATGAAAGCATGCGTATTTCCCACGAAGCGATCTACAGCGCCTTATACATCCAGGGCAAAGGCAGCCTGCGCGCCGAGCTTGAAGCGGTGATGAAGACCCAAGATGTGCTCATCCGCGGCGGGAAACGCCGAAAAACCCGGCCCCGCAATGCAGGTCTGCTCACCGGCAAGCCGTGGATCAAAGGCGCTGAAATCACCAAGCGCAGCCCAGAAGCCGACGACCGGGCAATCCCCGGGCACTGGGAAGGCGATCTTGTCATCGGCAAAGGCGGCAAAAGCGCGCTGATCACCCTAGTTGAGCGCACCAGCCGCTACACCCTGCTTGGACATCTGCCCACCGAACACACATCGATGACGGTGATTGCAACGATCCAGCAGATGGTCAAAGACCTCAACGCCGAACAGCTCAAGACCATCACCTGGGACCAAGGCGTGGAAATGGCTGAAACCGCACGTGTGCGCATCAAAGACGGCTGCGAGGTGTACTTTTGCGACCCGCACTCGCCGTGGCAGCGGCCCACCAACGAAAACACCAACGGTGAGATCCGCCGCCGGTTCTACAAGAAAGGCACCGACTTCGCCGAAGTCACCCCCGAGCACGTCGCCTGGGTACAAAACGAACTCAACGACACACCACGACAAGTCCTCGGCGGAGCAACACCACGTGAAATACTCGAGCAAATATTCAAACGTGGCGCATTAACCGCTTGATCCCGCCGCGCGGATTCACCATCTGCCTTTCACCATCTGTGCGGTTTGCTCGGCCAAGCACCTGCTTTCCAACAAAACCGGCTACCTAGAACCGGTTACCCTGCGAAAATTCGGCTGGTAACCGGTTCTAGGTAGCCGGTTTATGGCATGTGGAGCAACCCCACACCGACCACCTAATGCCCGTCCAGGCGCGCACCCGCCCGGAAAGCTAGCCTTGGCGCCCATGGACTTTTCTGATGATGTGGGCACTCTTTACTTTGTCCTCGAATACACCGGCGTGTTGTTGGCGGCCACGATCGGCGGGACCGTGGCCAAGCGGATGAACTTCGACATTGTGGGGTTCGCGTTCGTGGCGCTGATTTCGTCGTTAAGCGGTGGCCTCATGCGCGACGCCATACTTAACGACGGCCCCGCCGCCGCCATGACCAACCCCGGCTACTTGATCACCGCCACGATCGGCGGGCTGATCGCCTACTTTGCACCCCTGCGCGGCAAACTGTGGGAGAACTTCCGGTTCTACGCGGACGTGGTCACCATCGGCGTGTGGGCGGTCGGCGGCACGATCAAGGGGCTCAACGCGGAGCTGAGCTGGGTGCCGTGCGTGCTGCTCGCCGTGATCACCGCGACCGGCGGCACGCTCGCCCGAGACATTGTGCTGCGGCAGATCCCGGCGCTTTTTACCAGCGAGAAGATGACGGTGTTCCCGGCGATCATCGCGTCGGTGATCATGTTGGTGCTCAACCGCTTTGACCTGGTGTGGGAGGGCATGCTGGCCGCCGCGATCGCCGCGCCGCTGTTCGCGCTGGCGGTGTACTTCGGCGGCGACAAGCTGTTGGGGCTCCAGACCAAGCGCATCGAACGCCCGCTGGAGGAGAAGATCGGCGAGGCGCTCGGCGTGGACACGGATTCGCGACGCCCGGCCGAGTCCGGTCGGGAGGTGCGCAACGCGTTGGAGCACGCCTCGGACGAGCAGCTGATTCAGGCGCTGCGGGTAATGCTGCAAAACGAGGTGCGGGAGAGCACGGAGGCCAAGACCTAACCCACGACCGAGCTCGCCCCCTACGATGGCGCGCATGTACTTCGACAACGTGCTCACCCCTGTGGGTTTTTCGTTTGCCGTGATGGATCTGATCGGCGTGTTCCTCAACGCTTTGATGGGCGGGCTTGTGGCCAGGCGGATGCGTTTCGACGCCGTCGGGTTCATGATCATCTCCATAATCTCCGGCATGGCGGGCGGCATGATCCGCGACGCCCTGATCGGCTCCACCCCGGCGTCCGCGCTGCAGAACCCGTGGTACATCGGCACGGCGCTCGTCGGTTCGCTGGTGGCGTTCGCGCTGTCCATCGGCGGCCGCGCGTGGGAGCTGTTCCGCTTCCACGGCGACATGGTCATCGTGGGCGTGTGGGCGGTCACCGGCACGGTCACAGCATTGCGTGCCGACGTCACGTGGTTCGGCTGCATCCTCATGGGCGTACTCACCGCCACCGGTGGCATGGTCATCCGCGAGATGATGATCGGGCAGATTCCCAACATTCTCATTGACCGCCAGTTGTACGTGGTCCCGGCGATAGTGTCGTCGATAAGCGTGCAGCTCTTCTACGACCTTGGCTGGCAGTCGGTGGGCCTGGCGGTGTCCGCGCTGCTCGGCATCGCGCTGGGTGTGGCCGCGTACTGGCTGGATTGGTCGGTGCCGGGCGTAGAGGCGCTCGCGCCCGTGGACAGCTATTTCACGCGCATGAAGCACCGGGTCGGCGGCAAGCTTCCGCCCGTTACGTACCGGCAGCGCAACGCCAACCCGACCCTGATTTCCGCGCCGACGCGCAAAGATGTGCGCGACGAGCTCGCCGCCATCGACGGCGACATCACCCACGACGAGTTCATCGCCGCCCTCTACCGCGCCTACGGGCTGAAGTAGCTACCGCTGCGGGCTAGACAAACGGCGGCGCGCTGGGCGTGAGAAGATCGGCGCATGCTGTTGCTTGTGGCGCTCGCCGTCGGCGGGCTGATTCCGATCCAGACCGCGGCGAACTCCCGCCTGCGTATGAGCGTGGGGAACAAGCCGGTGGTGTCGGCGCTGATCTCGTTTAGCTCGGCGCTGTTTTTCGCGGTGGTGGCGACGACGGTGCTGCGCGGCAACCCGGTGCCGCAGTTTTCTGCCGACGTGCCCTGGTGGGGCTGGCTCGGCGGCGTCATGGGCGTGTGCTTCGTGCTGGGCAACATCCTGCTGTTTCCCCGCCTGGGTGCGCTGGAGACCGTGGTCCTGCCGATTCTGGGGCAGGTGGTGATGGGGCTGCTCGTGGACCGGTTCGGGCTGTTCGGCGCACCCGCGATGCCGGTGTCGTGGATGCGCGTTTTGGGCGCGGCGGTGGTGTTCGCCGGGATTGTGGTGGTGCTGCGCGCGGGCAAACGACCGGTGCTGGAGGGCGACGCCGAGGGGCTCGAGCTGGCGATCTTCCGCGTGCTCGGCGTGCTCGTCGGCGTGTGCACCGCCATCCAGACCTCCGTGAACGGTTACATGGGCGGCATCGCCGGGTCGTCGCTGCACGCCGGCGAGATCAACCTCGCGGTCGGCGCGGTGTTGCTGCTGGTGGCGGCGCTGGTGACCAGCCCTCGCCAGCTCGCGCGGCGTCCTGAGCCGGGGCCGTGGTGGATGTGGCTCGGCGGCCTGGTCGGCGCGACGTTTGTCATCTCGGGCGCGACCCTGGCGCCGCTGCTTGGCACAGCCACCACCGTGATCGCGTTCAACGCGGGCACGATCGCGGCCGGCCAGGCGCTGGAGGCGCGCGGGGCGTTCGGGGCGCGGAAGAACCCGCTGACGGCGACGCGCCTGGCCGGCCTGGTGGTGATCTTCCTCGGCGTGCTGGCGGTGCGGCTGCTGTAGGGCGGGGTGCTAAACGACGATATCGGCGTTTACCCGTAACGGCTCCGCAAAAGCCCAGGTCGCCGCATCTCGGAAGGCGTAAACGCCGATATCGGCATTTGCGATCGGGGCGGCAAGAGGGGCTCGCGGCCTGACGTGCGGGCTACGCGTGCCCGCCGCCCCTCAACCTCAACCGAAGCTCGAGCAAATAGGGGGATCAACCAGCGGTTGAGGGTTGCTCGAGTCAACTTGTGTGAAGCAATATCGGCCGAGAGAAATCAGAGGCCGTTGGGGAAGACGAACCTCTCGTCTCACACTCCGCCGCGCGGACTAGTCACCCGCCGCGGCGCAACATCCCGCCTAGTCACCGGGGTCGGAGTGTGCCGCCATCGATGCGGGCACGCCGAAAAGGCGCCCGCAAGAAGGGTCCCCACCAATGACGACAACACTGGCCGCACCGACCTGCCGCGCCCCGCGCACCCGACTCGCGTGGACATTCTGCGTTGAGGGGATGCCGGTGCGGGAACGACGGAGCGTCGAAAAGCAAATGCTCTTGCTTCCCGACGGCGCGCCCGGCGAAATCTGGTTCACCCGCTGGCAGCGGCGCGCGGACCGCACGTACTCGTGCCGCGAGACGATTTACGCCACGCACGAGGAGATCGAGCCGTTTGCGCAGGCCATGGACCGGCTTTCGCGGGAGAAAAATTTTGTGGCGAGCCTCACGCCACGCTCCTACGATGGGCCGCATGTCTACTAAATACCGCGTACAAAACCCGAAAAACAACGAGATCGTCGAGTCCTTCGACTTCATCACCGACGACGCGCTCGAAACCGCGCTGACCACCGCAAACGACACGTTCAAGCAGTGGCGCGAGAGGAGCTTCGAGGAGCGCGCGGAGGTCCTTCGCAAGGTTGCGAAGCTTTTCGACGAGCAACGTGCCGAGCTGACCCGCATCATCGCAGAAGAGATGGGCAAGTCGGTCAAGGAGGGCGACGGCGAGATCAACGACGTCGTCGAGATTTTCAACTACTACGCCGACAACGGCGCTGAGTTCGGCGCCGACGAGGAGATCCCGAACCAGCGCGGCGGCACCTCCGTGATGCGCAAGGTCCCGCTCGGCGTGATCCTGGGCATCATGCCGTGGAACTTCCCGTACTACCAGGTCGCACGCTTCGCGGCCCCGGCGCTGATGGCCGGCAACGTGGTGATGGTCAAGCACGCCGAGATCTGTCCCCGCTCCGCCGCGGCGATTGCGAAGATCTTCGACGAGGCGGGCGCGCCGAAGGGCCTGTACACGAACCTGTACGCCAAGCACTCGCAGGTCTCCACGCTGATCAACGACGACCGCGTCCAGGGCGTGTCGCTCACCGGCTCCGAGCGCGCCGGCCGCACCATCGCCTCCCAGGCTGGCCAGGCGCTGAAGAAGTGCGTGCTCGAGCTCGGCGGTACCGACGCCTACGTCGTGCTGGATGCTTCCGACGTCAAGGCCGCCGCGGAGACCGCGTGGAACAAACGCATCGGCAACGTGGGCCAGGCCTGCACGTCCAACAAGCGCATGATCGTTATGGAGGACATTTACGACGAGTTTGTGCAGGCGTTGGTGGACCTGGCGGCGTCGTATAGCGAGGGCGACCCGCTCAACCCCGGCGACGGCAACGAGTTCTACCCGCTGTCCTCCCGCGACGCTGCGGAGCTTCTGGCGCAGCAGCTGCGCCTAGCTGTCGAGGATGGCGCGAACCTGCGCGTCGGCGGCGAGGTCACCGGCAAGGGCGCCTACATCACCCCGGCCGTGATCACCGACATCCCGGTCGGCTCCGACTCCTACTACGAGGAGTTCTTCGGGCCCGTGGCCGAGGTGTACAAGGTGTCCTCCGAGGAGGAAGCGATCGAGCTGGCCAACGATTCCCGCTACGGCCTCGGCGGCGCCGTGATGTCCGAGGACGCCGAGCGCGCCAAGAAGGTCGCCGCGAAGATCGACACCGGCATGATCCACGTGAACATCCCGCAGGCCCGCGGCGCCGAGCTGCCGTTCGGCGGCGTGAAGGCGTCCGGCCTGGGCCGCGAGCTCGGCCCGCTGGGCATGGACGAGTTTGTCAACCACCAGCGCTTCTACGTCGCCGGCTCCGACTCGGCGGTGTAGCTGTTTCAAAAATGAAACGAGCGTGTCAATATTGACACCATGAAGCTTCAGAACCCGTTCACTGCCATCTGCTCAGATGCGGATGCGGCGGTGTTGCTCTCGCTCGGCCGAGCGCCGGTGGAGCTCACCGCCCAACAGGTTCACCGTCTCGTGGCGGGGCCGTCTCTGTCCAGCGTGCGTCGTAGCTTGGAACGGCTCGCCCGGAGCGGGGTGGTTCTTGAGCGGGTGCTGGGGCAGGCGAGGGGCTACTCGCTGAATCAACAACACCTGCTTGCTGGCCCGATCCGGGAAATCGCTCAAGCGACCGAGGAGCTGTACTCCCGCATCGCGCAGTCCCTGGATGCTTGGCCTGCGAGCGTGGCGGGGTGCGTACTATTCGGCTCGGCGGCTCGCGGCGAGATGGGGGATTCCAGCGACATTGATTTGCTCATTTTGGTGGACAGCGAATCGGCGGCGGTGCAGGCGGAAAACGGAGCGTACGAGCTATCCCGGCAGGTAGAAGCCTGGACAGGGGTGCCCGCCAATGTTGTCGTCTGGACGCGTAACCAGGAAAACCCGGGCGCGATCCTTGAGAACATAGCGGGCGAGGGCAAAACCATTTATGGTGATCCGCAAGAAGTTCGGGGGATTCTGAGGGGGATTCGTGGCACCACGAGCGGGCAAGGGGAAGACCGCGCAAGCTAACAACGCTGTCTTGCGCAAGCGGATGCTCCGCGTAGAAGAGCATCTGGAGTTGGCGCAGTTCGCCGAAGGCGAGTTCGGAGCGAACGCTGTGATCTCGAGCTACATCAACGCAGCGATCGGTGCTGGGGACGTGATCTGCGGAGCGCTGACTGGTGAATACAACCGTTCCGCTGATCACCTCGAGGCGGTGCGGATGCTCGAGTTGGCTGGAGAAAAAGACGCAGCGAAGGCGCTCAACACGGTGCTGCAAAACAAAACGGTGGCGAACTACAGCGACGTCGGCCTTAGCGAAGTGCAGGTTAAACAGACTTCGCGGCTGTCAGTGAAGCTCGTCAATAGGGCGAGGCAGCTCGCCCCGTAGGCAACTGCCCCGGCTACTCGCCGTCCGTGTAGAACCCGTCGCCAAACGGGTCGCGGATGCGGTCCACCAGGTCCGCCACGGAATCCACCACCGCGGTGGGGCGAAAGGGGTACTTGGCGATCTCGGAGTCGTCGGAGATGCCGCTGCGCACGAGCACGGTGCGCATGCCCGCCTCGAGGCCGGCCTTGACGTCGGTGTCCATACGGTCGCCGATCATCACCGTGTTCTCGGAGTGCGCGCCGATGTTGTTGAGCGCCGAGCGCATCATCACCGGGTTCGGTTTGCCCACGTAGTAGGGCTCCATGCCGGTCACGGCGGTGATCATGGTGGCCACGGACCCGGTCGCCGGCACCACGCCTGCGGGCCCCGGGCCGGTCAGATCCGGGTTGGTGGCGATGAACCGCGAGCCGTTGCGGATCAGGTTCGACGCGGTGGTCAGCGCTTCGAAGGAGTAGGTGCGCGTTTCGCCCAGCACCACAAAGTCGGGGTCCGTGTCGGTGAGGATCCAGCCGATTTCGTGCAAAGCCGTCGTCAAGCCGGCTTCCCCGATGACGTATGCGGATGCCTCGCCAGCCTGCTGCGACAAGAACTTCGCGGTCGCGGTGGCGGAGGTCCAGATGCGCTCCGGCTCGATGTCCAGGCCCATGCGCATCAGCTTCGCGGACAGGTCGCGCGGGGTCTGAATCGAGTTGTTGGTCAGCACCATAAAATCGATGTCTTCGCTGCGCAGCGCTCCGATGAACTCCTTGGCGCCGGGAATGATCTCGCCCTCGCGGTGCAGCACGCCATCCATGTCGGTCAGATACGAAATCACTGGTGCTCCTCCACATAGTCGGCGAGGTCTTGGGCGGTGGTGCATTGGGCGTAGACGTGCTCGTCGATAGGCACTGCGAACTCCTCCTCGATGCGAACAGCGAGCTCAATACGGCTTAACGACGAAATCCCGCTCCCGTCAATCGTCGTTTCCGGTTCAAGCTCGACGCCGGAGATATCCTCCACGAGCTCCGCAATGCGCGCGAACGTGCCCCGCGCCTCCGCCTGCTCTTGGGCGTCCGTGTCGTCGGCGAGGTCGAGGTTGCTCAGGTTCAACCGCTGCGAAAGTTCCATGCCGTTATGATAAGCGCATGCAACGCTTCGCACTTCCGGCCGTGGTCGTCGTCGCCGCCGGCCTGCTCGCGCCCGCCGCCTCCGCCGCGATGGCCGACGAGTACACGCCCCACTTCGATCCGGCGCCGCGGCATGCGGCTGTGAAGCCGGGGGACGGGTATTCGGAGACCATCGAATACGAGCTTCTCGGTGTGCCGGAGGGGACGAAGTGGAAGCAGACCGGCGAGGACACGCTGCGGAAGAAGGCGCAGCTGTTCAACGGGGAAACCGAATTTGTGGATAAGCCGCTCGGCGTCAGGCTGAACAACTACACCAGGGAAACACCCCCGCAGCCCGGCGAAAACGTCATCGACTTTTCGGTCCGCGTTTTGTTCCCGGACGGGTCGAATGAGCTGTATTCGCAGAAGGTCAAACTGACCTCCGACGACGCGTTCTACTACAACCCGCTTTACGACGCCCGCGTCACCGCCAACCCCGGCCAGACCGTGACCTTGACGCCGGAGAACCAATTCCAGCTGGATCTGCCGACGAACGCTCGTTGGAAGGTCACCGGCGGCGAGGGGTGGGACTGGAGCGTCGACCAGAAGACGGGCACCATCACCGCGACGGTGCCGACCGACTCCTACAGCGACGCAAACTTCGAGGTAGTCACTACGTTCGCGGATGGGTCGGAGCGCAAGACTTGGACCAGCATCGACAACTCTGGTGTCGGTGTGGAGCTGCCGGAGCCCCCGGCGGCGGAGCCGGATGCGCCGGCGCCGGGCGGAGAGGGCAGCTCTAACGGGTCGTCCACGGCGCAGAAGGCCGCTCTCGTCTTCGGCATCCTGGCGCTGCTGGTAAGCGCCGCCGCCTTCGCGTGGCCGCAGCTGCAGCAGTTCCTGCCCAAGATGTAGGGGCCCCGGGCTCTCCCGGGGCCATCCCCGGGAATTTGTTCACTCGCGGGCTGCTAGCTGGTGAACAAACCCCTCATCTTCGCGGTGGTTTGTTCATTTTGCCCAGGTCGGATGATCGAAAGGGGAGGGTTGATTCATCGCGTAGTGAACAAATCCAGGCGTGCCGGTAGACGAGGACGCGCGGCCCAGACGCATCGCGGCGGAATCTGTCAGTCTGGCCCCATCGGCCCAGGTCGGCACAAAGGGCCGCCGTAATCTGTCAGGAATCCACCCAAGCCCCGCCCAAAACCACCCCAAAAAGGCACACGAAAAGGGGCGTTCCGCTACCGGGAACGCCCCTCCGTCGCTAGGCAGAAGGCCCTAACTCAAGCTACTCAGCGGCGTTCTCGTCGCCCTCGTCCTCGCCGTCGGTCTTGGCGGCGGTGGCGGTCGGGTCGTCGATCTTCAGGTCCTTCGCTGCCTGGGCGGCGACGGAACGGTCGATCTTGCCCTCGTTGGCCAGGCCGAGCAGGGCGGCGACGACCATGGACTCGGCGTCGATGTTGAAGAAGCGGCGGGCGCCCTCGCGGGTGTCGGCGAAGCCGAAGCCGTCGGCGCCGAGCACGATGTACTGGCCCGGGACGTAGGCGCGGATCTGCTCCTGCAGGTCGGAAGCGAAGTCCGAGGTCGCGATGTACGGACCGGAGGTCTGCTTCAGCTGCTTGGTTGCGAAGGCTTCCTCGACATCTTCGCCCGGGTTGAGCAGCTGCTCGGTGGCCTTGGCCTGGCCCTCGCGGGCGAGCTCGGTCCAGGAGGTCACGGAGTAGATCGCGGCGCCGACGTTGTACTGCTCCTGCAGGATCTCCTGCGCACGCAGCGCCTGCTGCATGCCCACGCCGGAGGCGAGCAGGGAGACCTTGTTGTCCAGGTCCTTGCCCTCGTCGTAGAGGTAGATGCCCTTGTGCAGGCCCTCCACGTCCAGGTTCTCCGGGCGTGCCGGCTGGTGGTGCGGCTGGTTGTAGACGGTGATGTAGTACATCACGTTCTCGTCCTTGCCGGCGCCCTGGCCGTACATGCGCTCGATGCCCTTGGAGATGATGTACGGCATCTCGTAGGCGAACGCAGGGTCGTACGAGACAATGGCCGGGTTGGTGGACGCCAGGATCGGGGAGTGGCCGTCCATGTGCTGCAGGCCCTCACCGAACAGGGTGGTGCGGCCGGCGGTGGCGCCGATGATGAAGCCGCGGCCCATCTGGTCGCCGGCGGCCCAGAAGTTGTCGCCGGTGCGCTGGAAGCCGAACATCGAGTAGAAGATGTACATCGGGATCATCGGCTCGCCGTGGGTGGCATACGACGTCGCCGCGGCGATGAAGGAGGCCGACGAGCCGTCCTCGTTGATGCCCTCGTGCAGGATCTGGCCGTCGGTGGCTTCCTTGTAGGACAGCTGCAGGTCGTGGTCCACCGGCACGTAGTTCTGGCCGTTCGGGTTGTAGATGCCCAGGGTGGGGAACCAGGAGTCCAGGCCGAAGGTGCGGGCCTCGTCCGGGATGATCGGGACGACGCGCTTGCCCAGCTCCTTGTCGCGCATGAGCGCCTTGAAGGTGCGCACGAGCGCCATGGTGGAGGCGACTTCCTGCTTGCCGGAGTCCTTGAACAGCGCCTTGAAGGTCTTTTCAAACTCGGGCAGTTCCAGCGGGGTGTACTTCTCGCGGCGCTCCGGCAGGTAGCCGCCGAGCTCCTCGCGGCGGGCCTTGAGGTATTTGATTTCCTCGGCGTCCTCGCCCGGGTGGTAGTACGGCGGCAGGTACGGGTCCTTCTCCAGCTCTTCGTCGGAGATGGGGATCTGCTGCTTGTCGCGGAAGAGCTTGAGGTCTTCCAGCGTCAGCTTCTTCATCTGGTGGGTGGCGTTGCGGCCCTCGAAGTTGTGGCCGAGGCCGTAGCCCTTGACGGTGTGGGCGAGGATGACGGTCGGCTTGCCCTTGGTCTCCAGCGCGCGCTTGTAGGCGGCGTAGACCTTGCGGTAGTCGTGGCCGCCGCGGCGCAGGTTCCACAGCTCCTCGTCGGTCATGTTCTCGACGAGCTTCTTGGTGCGCTCGTCGCGGCCGAAGAAGTGCTCGCGGACGTAGGCGCCGTCGTTGGCCTTGAAGGTCTGGTAGTCGCCGTCCTTGGTGGTGTTCATGATGTGGACGAGTGCGCCGTCCTCATCCTTTTCCAAAAGCTCGTCCCACTCGCGGCCCCACACGACCTTGATCACGTTCCAGCCTGCGCCGACGAAGAAGCTCTCCAGCTCCTGGACGATTTGGCCGTTGCCGCGCACCGGGCCGTCGAGACGCTGCAGGTTGCAGTTGATCACGAAGGTGAGGTTGTCCAGGCCGTACAGGGAGGCCATCTGGATCAGGCCGCGGGATTCCGGCTCGTCCATCTCGCCGTCGCCGAGGAATGCCCAGACGTGCTGCTGGTCGGTGTCCTTGATGCCGCGGTCCTGCAGGTACTTGTTAAAGCGTGCCTGGTAGATCGCGTTCATCGGGCCCAGGCCCATAGACACGGTGGGGAACTCCCAGAAGTTCGGCATGCCGTGCGGGTGCGGGTAGGACGGCAGGCCGCCCTGCTTGCGGGAGTGCTCCTGGCGGAAGCCGTCCATGTCGTCTTCGCTCAGGCGGCCTTCCATGAAGGCGCGGGCGTACATGCCGGGGGAGGCGTGGCCCTGGAAGAAGACCTGGTCGCCGCCCTGCGGTGCGTCCTTGCCCTTGAAGAAGTGGTTGAAGCCGACCTCGTACAGCGCCGCTGCGGAGGCGTAGGTGGATATGTGTCCGCCGACCTTGATGCCGGGGCGCTGCGCGCGGTGCACCATCACTGCGGCGTTCCAGCGCATCCAGCGGCGGTAGCGCTTCTCAATCTGCTCGTCGCCCGGGAATTCCGGCTCGAGCTTGGTGGGGATGGTGTTGACCAGGTCGGTCGAGGACAGCGCCGGCAGCGGCACGCGCTTGGCGTTGGCGCGCTCGATCAGGCGCAGCATGAGGTAGCGGGCGCGCTCCGGATCGGATTCCTCCAGCAGACCGTCGAGGGAGTCCATCCATTCCTGGGTTTCCTCCGGGTCTGCGTCGTGCAGGTAGGACGCTACGCCTTCGCGCAGCGAGAGAATGTTGGTGTCAACTTCGGACGCGTTCTTCACGCGAGCGTCTTCCATCTTGGTCTCTTTCTGGGCCACTTCAACCTCCTGGCTTCAGTCGGGCAATACGTCCCCAAGGATACGTGCTTACGCGCGCGCTTTCTTACAGCGGGTGGCCTTTGGTGAGACTAATCACGAGTTTCCAAGCATTCTTTGCTTCTCGACGTTAAGCTATCGCCCAAACCACACCATTTTGATACTTGGAGGACATGGAGATTTGAGTGCCACAGGAGTGGACACCTACGCATCCCGCCTGGGGGTAAAACCGGGTGATGTTGTGCAGGAGATCGGCTGGGACGAGGACGCGGATTCCGCCATCTCGGAGGCCATCGAGGATGCCATCGGGGCCGAGCTTCTCGACGAAGACGCCGACGAACCCTGCGACACCATCCTCCTCTGGTTCCGCGACGGCGACGGCGACCTCGTCGACGATCTCGTCGACGTCTCCCGCGGCCTCGGCCCCGGCGGCCGCATCTGGCTGATGACCCCCGGCGCCGGCTCCGCCTCTACCGGAGTTGTCCCGCCTAGCGAGATCGCCGAGTCTGCCCAGCTCGCCGGCTTCATCCAGACGAAGGCGGACCGCTTCGGCGCCTGGCAGGGCTCCTGCCTCACACCCCGCAACCGGTAGCTGTCGGCGGATTCTGGCCAGCGCTGGCCACGTCGCGGGGCTAGGCAGCAATGCGAATGGTCCCGTTCCGGAATGCCGGATCGGGACCATTGATTTGGTGCGCCATGACGGGCTCGAACCGCCGACCTACTGGGTGTAAACCAGTTGCTCTTCCAGCTGAGCTAACGGCGCGCGTAGCAAGCAGAGTAGCAGAGCCTTTACGGGAAGCGAAAACTGCTGCTGGCTGGGTAACTCAGCTCATCTGGGCCTAGGTGCTTACCCCAGGATGCTTACCGGGCCTAGATGCTTACCCGAGGATGCTTACCCGGCCTAGATGCTTACCCGAGGATGCTTACTTCTCGAGTGTAGTGGCGGGCGCGGCCGGAGGTTCGTCGAGAAGTAAGCGTTTAGGAGTAAGCATCTAGCCTGGGGCGGGGTTTCGGTGCCCACAGACCCTGGGCAGGGGCGCCAGCAGAGGAGCGCGGGCAGTGCGGGACTACAGCGCGCGGGACTCGATGGCGGCCAAGATGGCCAGCTCGAAGCTGGGGGAGGGGCCGTCGAAGGGCACGTCGGCGACGTCCCACTCGGAGAACTGCACCCGGGCGGATCCGGCCGCGGAGCCTTTGGCGTCGGGGACGATGGCGAGGCTCCAAAGCTCGACGCCGGCGGCGGCGCAGGCGCGGGCGGCGCGGGTTTCCAGGGAGCCGGGGCGGGCGAGAGCGAACAGAGCTTCGTCGGTGTCTGACAGTCCCGCCACCTGCGCCAACACCGCGAACGGGCGGGTGGGGAACAAGACTGGCTGGTCGGCCACGGCGTCGTCGATGTCGTCTACCTCGACATCATCCGCGAGACCGACACCCGCGGATTGCAGGGTGAACAGGGCGGAGTGGAGCTGGTCGGCGGTCGAATTCACGGCGGTAGACATCCGTCCCCTTCAACGATCAAGGAAAGCTAGCGTTCTTCTTCCTTATCGTAGGCCTTGGCCCACGGGTTGGCGCGGGAGGAGCCGTAACGCTGGCGGGACCGGGCAGTGGAAACAGTGGGCACAGCGGGAGAAGGATCCGGGTCGGGGCTGCCGGCGGCGGTGGTGTCGTCGAGAAGCAATTGCTCCTGCTCGGCCTCGAAGCGGCGCCGCTCGCGGGAGTCGGCGTAGAGGAAGTAGATCAGGCCGGCGGGGGCGGCGATGCCGAACAGGATCCACTGCAGCCCGTAGGAGAGGTGGTTGCCCGTTTCGAGTTGCGGCAGCGGAATCGGGTCGAGCACGCCCGCTTCGCCGCCGAGGAGCTGCAGATACGGCGAGACCACATTGGTGCCGGTCAGCGAGCCGATCTGGGCGGGGCTGATGGAGTAGACCATGTCGTAGCCCTGCTCGTGCATGGGCGGGTTGGGGTGCTCGCCTTCGTCGGCGCGCAGCAGGCCGGTGAGGGTGACTTCGCCGGTCGGCGCCGGTTCCACGGCGGGCACTTGGGTGGAGTTTTCGGCTTTCACCCAGCCGCGGTGGACGACGATCGCGCGACCGTCGTCCAGCATAAACGGCGTGAGGACCTGGAAGGCGGGTGTGCCGTCGACGGGCCGCAGGCGCAGCAGCACGTCCGAACCTGCGTAGTGGCCGGTGGCGACTACGCGGGACCACTCGGCGTCGGCACCGAGGGAACCGTCGGCGCCGACGCGGGAGGACAACGGCTCCGGGTCGTGCTCGAAGGCGGCGGAGATGTGCTCGTTGCGCTCCACAAGCGCCTCGTTCTTGCCCAGCTGCCACGGCGCCAGGAACGTAAACGCGTAGTAGGAAAACACCCCGATCAACAGCGCCGCGATGACCCAGCCGGGGGTAAGCATCTGCCGCCACCACGGCTTCGAAGTCTGATTGTTGGCGCTCACGCCGGGTCAGTCTAGTCGCTCACGCACCCAGGCAATAATGCCGTCAGCTGCGGACTCGATCTGCTCGCGCACAACGGTAAAGCCCTGGGGCCCGCCGTAGTAGGGGTCGGCCACGCCCGCGCCTTCCTCAGCGGCGGGGTCGAACGAACGGATGAGGCGCACCTTGTCCTCGTCCACGCCGCGCGCGACCAGCTCGGAGACGTGGTTCGTGTCCAGCGCGACGATCAGGTCGGCCTGCTCCTGCGCAAACCCGAATTGTTGCGCGCGGTGCGCCTCGCCGTCGTAGCCGTGGGCGGCAAGCTCGGCGCGCGCCCGCTCGTCGGCTTTCTGCCCGACGTGCCAGCCGCCAATGCCTGACGACGTCACCGTGACCGCGTCCGCAAGCCCCTCCTCCGCCAGCTTGTCGCGCACGATCACCTCCGCCATCGGGGAGCGGCAGATGTTGCCGGTGCACACGAAGTCGATGTGCAATTTAGAACTCACGGATGATCCTTTCTAGTTCTGCGGCGTCGTGTGCCACGTAGTCCGCCAACTTCCACTCCTCTTCCGCGCCGTAACCCCAGGTCATGGCCACGCTCGGGATTCCGAACTCTTTCGCGCCCTCGAAGTCGTGCAACCGGTCGCCGACCATCAGCGGCCGCTCGGGCGCAACAGTGTCCAGCACGTGCCGGATCACGTCGACCTTCTTCGCGCGCACCCCGTCGTTCGATGCCGCGCCAAGGAAGTCGATGTGTTCCAGCAGCCCGGCGCGCTCAAGGGCGGCGCGTGCGAAGCGTTCGCTTTTCGACGTCGCCGTGCACACGCGGTAGCCCTCACCCGTCAACCGCCGCACCAGGTCGTCCATGCCGGGGTAGACCTCGAAGCGCTGCCAGCCCTCGCCGGACATGTAGTCCGAATACGCGCTCATGGCCTGGTCGACCTGCGCGGCGGTCATGCCGAGCGAGCGCATCGTCTCCGGCATCGGCGGGCCGGGGATGCGGCGGATAAATTCCTCGTCGGGGATCTCCCACCCCACGGCATTAAGCCCGACCAGGAAGCCGTGGCGGATGCCGGGGAAGGAGTCGATCAGCGTGCCGTCGACGTCGAAAAGCAAAGTGGCGTTCACACATACCCACTGTTCCAAATTTGTAGGCTGGCTGCCATGACAGACGTAACAGTGCAGACAGTTGTTGACGCGCTCGAGGCGGCCTACCCGCCCGCGCTGGCCGAGAGCTGGGACCAGGTGGGCCTGATCTGCGGCGACCCGGACGCGAAGGTGGCCAAGGTGGCCTTCGCCCTGGACTGCACCCAGGAGGTGGCCGAGCGCGCCGTCGCCGCGGGCGCCCAGCTGCTGGTCGTGCACCACCCGCTGCTGCTGCGCGGCGTGCACTCGGTGGCGGCGAACACGCCGAAAGGCAAGGTCATCCACACTCTGCTCGCCGGCGGCTGCGCGCTGTTCGCGGCGCACACCAACGCCGATTCGGCCCGCCCGGGTGTCTCGGACAAGCTGGCGGAGCTGGTCGGCATCGCACCCGGTCGCCCGATCAAGCCGGTCACCCTGGACGCCACCGACCGCTGGGGCGTGCACGTCCCGCCGGCAGCCGCCGCGGACCTGAAGCGCGCGCTGTTCGAAGCGGGTGCCGGCGCGATCGGCGACTACCGCGAGTGCGCCTTCTCCGTCGAAGGCACCGGCGAGTTCACCCCCGTCGAGGGCGCGAACCCCACCGACGGAGCCGTGGGCACGCACTACACGGGCGACGAGATCCGGATCGAGTTTGTGGCCAGGGCGAGGGACCGCCGGAGGATCGTCGAGAAGCTGCGCGAAGCGCACCCCTACGAAGAACCCGCGTTCGACGTGGTGCAGATGGCCGACACCCAGGACCTAGAGAAAGCGACCGGCCTGGGCCGCATCGGCGAACTGCCCAAACCGATGACGCTGCGCGAGTTCACCCAGCAGGTCGCCAACGCGCTGCCCGAGACCGCGTGGGGCGTGCGCGCCGCCGGCGACCCGGACCAAATCGTGCAGAGAGTCGCGGTCTCCTCTGGCTCCGGCGACAGCTTCCTCGCAGATGTGGCGAAGCTCGGCGTGGACGTCTACGTCACCTCCGACCTGCGCCACCACCCCGTGGACGAGCACCTGCGCGCAGGCGGGCCCGCCGTGATCGACACCGCCCACTGGGCCAGCGAGTTTCCCTGGACCCAGCAGGCGGAGAGTATCGTGGCTCCGTTAAGCGTGGACACCGAGATCCTGCACATCCGCACGGACCCGTGGACCATCTCCGCGCACCCCGAGTAAGGAGAAACGATGCACCTTTCCAAAGACCTGCAGCCCGTCCTCCTGCAGCTCGCGCAGGCAGACGCCGCGTCCTCGCAGCCGCGCGTGCGCCCCGAGGAGCAGGAGTTGCAGAAGCTTATCGACGAGCGCAAGCGCCTCACCGACGCCTCCGCCGCAGCCCAACTCGCAGTCGACGACATGGAGCTGGAAATCCTGCGCATCCAGGAGGACGAGCGCAAGCTGAAGAAGCGCGAGCTGGACGACAAGCGCCAGCTGTCCGCCGAGACCGACCCGGAGCGCCGCAAGGATCTCGAGCACGACCGCTACGCCGCGAAGTCGCGCATCGCCGACCTGCTCTCCGAGCTGAAGGAGGCGCACAACGAGATCGCCGCGCTGCGCAACAACCGCGACGTCCACGCCGCCCGCGTCGACGAGGCCAACCGCAAGGTCGAGGCCGCCCAGCGCGCCGTGGACGCCCTGCCCGAGGAAGACGTCGTGGACACCGATGCGCTTCGGGGGCAGCTGCCTGACGACGTGCTCCGCGCCTACGACGACATCAGCGCCGCCAAGTTCAACGGCCGCGCCTGCGGCGGCTGCTTCATCCAGCTGCCGCCGGCCGAGCGCGCCGAGGTGCTGGCCGAGCCGGAGGACGAGCTGCCCACCTGCCCGAACTGCGGCACGCTGCTCGTGCGGGTCAACCCGGTTACCGACGAGGCGTAAATGCACGTCAAGATGTACTGCGACGGCGGCTCCCGCGGCAACCCGGGTGTGGCCGGCTCCGGTTCGGTGGTCTACGACGCCTCCGGCGAAACCCTCGGCGAGATCGCCTACGTGGTGGGCAAAAAGTCCTCCAACAACGTCGCCGAATACTACGGCCTGATCCGCGGCCTGGAGGCCTGCCGTGAGGTTGGGGCCACGGTGGTGGACGTGTTCATGGATTCCAAGCTGGTGGTCGAGCAGATGACCGGCCGCTGGAAAGTCAAGCACCCCGACATGCAGAAGCTGGCGCGGGAGGCGCGCGACCTCGCGTCTTCGTTTGAGAAGGTCACCTACACCTGGGTCCCGCGCGCGAAGAACAAGAAAGCCGACGAGCTTTCCAACGTGGCCATGGACGCCGCCGCCCGCGGCGACGCGCCCGGCATCGTCAAAGGCACTGGCGTGTGGGTGGGGGAGAAGCGGGGGGAACCGGAGGACGTCGAGAAGCACACGCACCAGACCGCGAGCCCCGCGCACTGGGCAGGCGCCGACGCGCCGCGCACCCGGTTCATCCTGCTGCGGCACGGGCAGACCCAGCACTCCGCCGAGCAGCGCTTTTCCGGCGCCGCCGAGCCCGAGCTGACCGACACCGGCCGCGACCAGGCGCGCCGGGCCGCCGACGCGCTGCGGGGGTTCGGACGCATCGACGCCATCGTCGCCTCGCCGCAGGCCCGCGCGCAGGGCACCGCCCGCATCGCCGCCGGGGCGCTCGGGCTCGACGTGGTTGTGGAGGAGGGGCTGCGCGAGATCGACTTCGGCGACTTCGAGGGGCTCACCCGCGACGAGGCCGTCGCGCGGGACTCGGCGGCGTTCGACGAGTGGCAGTCCTCGCCGAACAACGCGCCGCCGGGCGGCGAGTCCCTGACCGCGTTGCACCGCCGGGTCACGCGCACGCGGTCGAAGCTGCAGGAACGCTACGAGGGCCAGAACGTGCTGGTGGTCACGCACATGACGCCGGTGAAGTCGTTTCTCCGCCAGGCCCTCGGTGCCGGGCCGGAGCTGTTCAAGCACCTGTTTTTGGACCTGGCCAGCATCAGCGTCGTGGACTACTACGGCGACTTCGGCGTGGTGCGCTGCGTCAACGACGTCGCTCACCACCGCGGGTAGGTTCCGGCGCTAGATGCTTACCCCAGGATGCTTACCGGGGGAGGATGCTTACTCCTAAACGCTTACTTCTCGAGTGGACACGAGAGATGCCCGTCAACGCTCTCGAGGGATAAGCATCCTTGGGTAAGCATCCTCGACCGATGCCCGGCAGTTCCGTTCCAACCGGCGGAAAGCGTATGCTGTACCTCGCGAATGAGCCGGCCGGGCGGCCGCGGCACCGTGAACCACCCCAACCTTGGGGAAGGCGCGGGTCGAGGAAAGTCCGGACTCCACAGGGCACGGTGGTTGCTAACAGCAACCCGGAGCGATCCGCGGGAAAGTGCAACAGAAAGTAGACCGCCTCGGCGACGAGGTCAGGGTGAAAGGGTGCGGTAAGAGCGCACCGGCATCTGCGGTGACGTAGGTGGCCAGGTAAACCCCACCGGGAGCAAGGCAAGAGCCCCCGTCGCAAGGCGGAGGTCATCGGATGTAGGCTGCCCGCCCAGTCCGAAGGTAGCTGCTTGAGGCCCCCAGCGATGGGAGGTCCAGATGGATGGTCGCCGCCCCGCAAGGGGAACAGAATCCGGCTCATAGGCCGACTCATTCGCCCTTTTCGTGGCACGATGGCTGCTTATGAAGCTCTACGCCGCGCCCCTGAACTTCCGCTCGATTGCGCGCGAATTCGACGTGCGCACAACGTTCGCGCCGGAGCTCCACACACAAGCCTCGCAGCTTCAGGACCGCTTTTCGCAGTTGCGTATCGACGCCCGCTCCGTGCCGCTGGTCACCATCGATCCCGCCGGCTCGAAAGACCTGGACCAGGCGGTGCACATCGAGGCGCGCGACGGCGGCGGCTACGTGGTGCGCTACGCCATCGCGGATGTGGCGGCGTTCGTGGACCCGGACTCTGAGGTGGCGGCAGAGTCGCTCGAGCGCGGCCAGACCATCTACCTGCCCGACGAGCCTGCGCGCCTGCACCCGGAGGAGCTTTCGGAAGGCTCTGCCTCGCTGCTTCCCGACGTGGACCGCCCCGCAGTGCTCTGGACGTTCGAGCTGGACGAGCGCGGCGAGGTCGATTCGGCGCACGTGGAGCGCGCGCTGGTGCGCTCCGTGGCGCGGCTGGACTACGAGGGCGTGCACGAGGAGATGCAGGCAGGGTCGGTGCACCCGTCGATTGCGCTGTTGGAGCAAGTCGGGCAGTTGCGGCAGCAGTCCTCGCTGCGCAGGCACGCGATCAACCTGCGCCTGCCGTCGGTGCGCGTGGTCGGCGACGGCGGCACCTTCGAGCTGGTCATCGAGCCGCGCCACCCGGTCATGGACTACAACTCCGAGATCTCGCTGCTCACCGGCATGGTCGCGGGGCGGATGATGGTCGACGCCGGGGTGGGCTTCCTGCGCACGTTGGGCCCGGCGGATGAGGGCGGGGAGGCGGAGTTCCGTCGAGAAGCACGCAACTTGGGCTACGACGTCGCCGGCGACATCGGGGAGTTCCTCGCCGGCGTGGACGCCGACACCCCGCGCGGCATGGCGGTGATGCGCGAGGCGCAGAAACTCCTGCGCGGATCCGGCTACGTGGACTTGTCCGAGAAGCAGGCCGAGGTGCACGCCGGTATCGGCGGGTTCTACTCGCACGTCACCGCGCCCTTGCGGCGATTGATCGACCGCTACGCCACCGAAGTCTGCCTCGCCATTTGCGCTGGTGAGGACGTTCCGGAGTGGGTCGAGCGCGATGCCCCGCGCGTGATCAAGACGATGGGGCGGTCCTCCCAGCTCGCCAACACGGTGGAGAAGGCGTGCCTGCACCTGACGGAGGCGACTGTGCTCGAGCCGTGGGTGGGCCACAACTTCGACGGGGTGACGCTCAAGAGCAGGGAGGATGCCGCGCGTGTGTTCATCGTGGACCCGCCGGTGCTCGCGCCGTCCGCGGGCGCGCCGGAGGAAGGTGCCGAGACGAAGTTCTCCCTCGTGCGGGCGGACTCTGGCGCCCGCGAGGTCGGCTTCGCCTGGCCCGCGGACTAGGCCTGGTTCCTCTAGCTGGGACGGCTAGCACGGCAGCGGTGCGGTACAGAGGAGGCAGCCCGCGCCGTCGACTTACATTTCCTCTTTCGCGCGGTCAAACAATGCCGCCATGGGTTCAAACGGAATGTCAGAGGCCGCTCGAAAAACGGGGAGCCCTCAGTGTCGGTAACTCTATTCCGCCATCCAGTACAGCGCGAGGTCGACGTCGCGTGCTCGCCAGGCCAGGCCGCGTGCGTTATTGATGTCGTAGCGCAATGCTTCAACAACTGCCATGTACCGAGAATAGATGCCTGTCTTGTACCCAATGGAGATACCGAGTTTCCTCAACGATGCGTGCGCGCGACGGTCGTAAACTGCCATTCGTTCCGGCACCCCAGCGGTGAGCACAGCCGACGCGACGGCTCCGCCTCGTCGCAAGCCGGGGAGCGGGTGCAACGCTGCGACGGCGTTGGCGGCGGCTTCCGAAATCGATTCCGTGCTTCGTGCTGCCGCGAACGCCGTACCAGTGGCGTCGCGCACGGCGCTTTCAGGAAGTTGCATTAATTCTCGGACCCACACCGCGCTGGCGTTGAGCCGTTTCCAACTCACCAGCGCTGCTACGTCCGTTTTTCCGGCGCTGCCGGATGCAGCAATCCGGTCCTCAACTTCGTGGAGCACCTCGTCGTAGTACTCGTTGCGGGAGTTGCGGTAGCCAGCATGCGCAGCAATAAGCTTCTCGACGACACCGCCGGCGTCCTCCGGATAGCCAAGAGAGTCGAGCGTAAGAATAAGCGCCAAAGTTGGCCCTACCCCTCGAGGCGGGCGGGTTCGCCGGCGGCGACCTCCACCACCTCGAACTCGCGCGCCATCGCGGCCGCGAACGAGTCCGCCTCCTGCACCGGCACGAACGCGATCACCGCGTCGGAGGTGCCGATGGCTGCAGGACGGGCGGCGACGGCGCCGCGCTTGCGGGCTAGGGCGACCAGGGCATCGGGGGAAGCCAGGTCGTGGGCCTCAGAAGGCGAGTTGAGCAGCGTAAACAGCTCGTTGGCGCGGCGCGAACGTAGGGCCTTCGCCGCGGCAAGCGAGCGCAGCGTCTCCGATTCGCAGAACGTCACCCAGCGCCGCGCGGCCTCCGGCTCCGGTGCGTCCGAGTCACCCGCGGCGCGGCGGGCCTCGACCCATTGGACGGCGCGGCCCGGGGCGTCGGGAAGCTGACGCAGCGAGGAGACGCCGAAGTTGGAGCAGGCGGCGTCGATGAACGCGCGGCGCTCAGCGATCGCCTCGCGGGACTGCGTAAACGGCACGCCCAGCTCCTGGGACACGGAAAACACGCGCACGCCGTGGCGCGAGGGGTGCGGCGCCTGGGTCAACGAGCCGTCGGCGTAATCCACCACCGACACGCCCTCGGCCCCGCGCAGCGCCACCGAGTGCCGGGCGCGCAGCACCGGCAGCGACGAGTAGGTGGCCACGGCGTGCGAACAGATCTCCGCCAGCCGGGCCCGAAACGGGGCGGTGTCCACGTCGTCGTGCGAACCTGCCAGAGCCAGCGCGATCGCGGCGTCGGCGGCGTACAGCGCGCCAAGGCCCGCGCCGACCGGCACGTCCGACTCCACGGTGATGTCCACGCCAGCGGTGTCGCGGGAGAGCACTTGGCGCTGCACGAGTGTGTGCACGAGCCCCCACCAGCGGCGGGCGAGCCCGTCGGCAGGCTCATCGCTGTAGGGCAACTGCTCCGAGAACTCCTGGCCGAGCGGGCCGCGGGCCGCAATGGAGATCACGCCGTCCGTGCGCGGGGACACCGCCGCCGCGGCGCGCAGCGACGACGTTCCCACCAGCGTCACGCCGCCGAAGTGGTCGACGTTTTCACCGATGAGCACCCACGTGCCGGGCGCGGATGCGACACGCCCGGACGCTGCGCGGACGCGCTCCGCAGGCGACTTCGAGGGGGTTTCAAATAATGCCATGTCACGCTCCTTTTAACCGCACCCACACTACCAACCGCCCCGGTACAGTCGGACGGGTAAACAACACCCGAAAGGAACGAAAATGGCAGACGAGCAGTACTACTACAACCCGTCCACCGGCGAGGTCACCCAGGGCAAGGAGGCCGCCTGGGACAACCGCATGGGCCCGTACGCCACCCGCGAAGAGGCGGAGTCCGCGCTGCAGATCGCCGCGCAGCGCAACAAGAGCGCCGACAACCAGGACGAGGCGGACGACAACTGGGGCGAGGCCCCGTCCTGGGAGAAGTAAACCCGCTTACGGCTTGATCTTCTTAAACGCCTTGCGCACCTCGCGCACGGCCTCGTCGTAACCGCTCAAGGCCTGCTCCCCGCGGTCGAGTTCGCGCTGGTAGAGCATGCCGTAGGCGAAGGTGTCCTCGCCGCGCTCGCGGGCCTCCTCGGCAAGCCGCTGGATGCGGTCGCGCGAGGTCACGGCGTCCTGGAAATCGCCCAGCTTGGACTGCAGCGCCTTGCATGCCTTCGCCAGCCGCCCCGCCTTCAGCCCGGCGTCGGCCGCGGCGTTGGCGGAATACCGCAGCTTCTTCGCGGCCTTGCGCACGTCGTGGACGTAGTCTTCGCGCTCGTGCAGCGGCAGGTCGGTGTCGTGGTAGTGCTCATCCACCTTGTCGTGGCGCTTCTTCAGCTTCTTGTAGCCACGCTTCAAGTGGTCGTAGAGGACCTCCTTCGACTCCGCCGGGGTGTCTTCAGGAGCTTCTTGCTTTGCGACGGGCGGCTTAGCCAACAACCCGTCAATCGCGTCCAGCAGATCCATGAAGCGCTGCGAGTCGAGCATGGCCACGATCTCGGCGTGGGCCTCGTTGTAGTCGCGGCGCATATCGCCGGCGATGTGCGCGCGGGCGGCGTCGTCCACCAGCCCGGACTCGTCCGAATCCAACAGCTCCAGGAAGCGCTCTTCCACCACTTCGGCGTCGCGGGCCACGCCCAGCACGCCGGCGGCGTGCTTGAGCTCGTCTTCAAGCGCGCCGAGCTGCTCGCCCTCCAAAACACCCTCGAACGTCTCCAGCAGGGAGCGCATCTCGCGGGTTGCCACGCGCAGCTGGTGCACCGAGTCGTACTCGTCGGCGCGCACGCGCGGCTCCCAGGAAACGATGGCGTCGCGCTGCTTGCGCAGGGAATCCACCACGGCCGCCGCCGGGGAGTCCGCCTCCAGCTCGGCCTGCATGTGCGGCGGCAGGGGAGCGGTCTTGACCGAATCACCCAGCGCGGTGGCCAGCTTCGACGGCGAGGACGACTTGCGCGCGCCCGCCGAGATCAAAAAGCTCGTGCCCTGGTTAATCAGCGTTTCGCCCGCCTCGGTGCCGGCGAGCGTCTCGGACAGCTCGAGCTCCCACTCGCGCCAGTTGGTGCGCTCGCCGCCGGGAAGCAGCGACCAGGCGGTGACGTGGTCGTCGCAAAACTCCGCGACCTCGCCCTCATCGCCCGCCAGCGCGATCTCCACTCGGCGGTTGTCCACCTGCGCCACCGGCGCCAGCTCCTCGGTGCGCACAATCGAGCGCACCTGGGCCAGAAGTTCCTCGGGCACGGCCGATGGATCGTCGAGAGGCATCCGCACCTCGTTGCGCCCGCCCTCCTTGGGCAGCTTGAGGTGCCAGCCGTCATCCGCACCGCCGGTGCGGCGGCGCAGCGTGATCTTGGAACGCGTCAGGCGCAGATCCTTGGTGTCGTAGTACACGGCGGAGAGGTTGTGCTCGCGCATGTTGGAGATTTCCTCCACGCCGGGCAGTTGCGTCAGGTCCGGCATGCCGGTGCCCTCGTCCACGGCGAGTTTGATTTCCACCTCGAGGAACTGCTCGGGTGCTTGTGCAGCCATGATCGTTGTCCTCCTTCAATGGTTTGTTGCCCCCAAGCTTAGCCTGCCTATCGACGCCCAAAGGCCCGCTACAGTTGAGCAGCATGAGCGCCCAAACCGACAACGTGCTGCGAATGGTGGAGCAGCAGGACATCGCCTTTATCCGCCTCTGGTTCACCGACATCTTCGGCTCGCTGAAAACCGTGATGATGTCGCCCGCGGAGCTGGAAAGCGCCTTCGAGGAGGGCGTGGGCTTCGACGGCTCCTCCATCGAGGGGTTTAGCCGCGTCTCCGAGTCCGACACCCTGCTGCGCCCCGACCCGTCGACGTACCAGCCGCTGCCCTTCGACGAGGAGGCGGGCCTGCAGACTGCGCGGATGTTCTGCGACATCACCATGCCCGACGGCGACCCGCTTTTCGCCGACCCGCGCCAGGTGCTGCGCCGCCAGATCACCAACGCCCGCGACATGGGCTTCGAGTTTGTGGCCAGCCCCGAAATCGAGTTCTACGTGGTCAAACCCGGCGAAGGCGACCAGCCGCCCACACCTGCGGACAAGGGCGGCTACTTCGACCAGGCCAAGCGCAACGAGGCGCCGAAGCTGCGCCGCATGGCCGTCTCCGCCTTGGAGTACATGGGCATTGTCACCGAGTTTTCCCACCACGAGGGCTCGCCGGGCCAGCAGGAGATCGACCTGCGCCACACCGACGCGCTGACCATGGCCGACAACATCGTCACGTTCCGCTACATCGTGAAAACGGTCGCCGAGATGAACGGCGTGCACGCCACGTTCATGCCCAAGCCGTTCGCCGACCTCGAGGGCTCGGCGATGCACACGCACTTCTCCCTGTTCGAGGGCGACGCCAACGCCTTCCACGACCCGGACGACGAGATCAGCCTGTCCGCCACAGGCCGCCAGTTCATCGCCGGCATCATCGAGCACGCGGGCGAGATCTCCGCGGTGACCAACCAGTGGGTCAACTCCTACAAGCGCCTGCAGTTCGGCTCCGAGGCGCCCACCGCCGCCACCTGGGGTATTTCCAACCGCTCCGCCATGGTGCGGGTGCCCACCTACCGCCTGCACAAGGCGGATTCGCGCCGGGCGGAGGTGCGCTCGCTGGATTCCGCGTGCAACCCCTACCTGGCGTTTTCCGCGATCCTCGCCGCGGGTCTGAAGGGCATCGAGGAGGGCTACGAGCTGGACGAGCCCGCCCGCGACGACGTCTTTGCCCTGACCCGCCGCGAGCGCCGCGCGATGGGCTACCGGGACCTGCCCAACTCGCTGGACCAGGCGCTGCGCCAGATGGAGCGCTCCGAGTTCATGGCCGAGGTGCTGGGCGAGCAGGTTTTCGAGTTCTTCCTGCGCGCCAAGTGGGCCGAGTGGCACGACTACACCGCCCAGATCACCCCCTGGGAGATCGATACGGGGATCGACCTGTGATTTCACCCGCCAAGCTCGGACTGACCAGCCCGCGCGCCGCCGAGGACATCGAGGAGCTTTCGCTTTACGACGAAGCTTCGCTCTACACCCTCGCCGGCTCAAGCGACCCGGACCTGGCGCTCAACAACGCCCACCGGCTCTTCGACGCGTTAGGTGGCGGATGGGCGGAGCTGCTTGCCGCGCTGCGCGACTTTCCGGTGTTCCGCACCCGGTTGTTCGCCCTGCTGGGCGGCTCCACCGCGTTGTCGGACCACCTGATCGCGCACCCGCAGCAGTGGCGGCTGCTGCTCGAGGACCTGCCCGATGAGGCTGAGCTTTACCGCACCATGCTCGCCGCCGTGGGGGTCGACGCTGACGGGCCGGGGTTGTATAAGGCGGGGGAGGGCGAAGTAAGCGCGGCTAAGCAAAAGCTCCGCGCCACCCACCGCGACCTGGTGATGCGCATCGCCGCCGCCGACCTCGCCGGCACCTTTGCCGCGGTCAAGGGCTACGGCGAGGGCGAATCCATGAGCTACAGCTACACGACGGAGCGGCTGACGTGGCTCGCGGACGCCGCGCTCACGGCCGCGCTCGCGGTGGCGGTGCGCGACGTTTACGGCGACGTGGAGCCCGACGCGGAGCTCGCCGTGATCGCCATGGGCAAGTGCGGCGCCGGCGAGCTGAACTACATCTCCGACGTGGACGTCGTGTTCGTGGCCGAGCCCGCCACGCCCAAGATCACGCGCGTGGCCGCGGAGATGATGCGCATCGGCTCCGCGTGCTTCTTCGACGTGGACGCGAACCTGCGGCCGGAGGGTACCTCGGGCGCGCTGGTGCGCACGCTGGAATCGCACCAGGCCTATTACCGGAAATGGGCTGAGACCTGGGAGTTCCAGGCGCTGTTGAAGGCGCGGCCGCAGACCGGTTCCATGGACTTGGGGCGGGCGTACTCCGAGGCGATCGCGCCGCTGGTATGGGAGGCCTCCCAGCGCGACAGCTTTGTTGAGGACGTCCAGGCCATGCGCCGGCGCGTGTTGGAAAACGTCCCGGCCGAGGTGCGACGCCGCGAGCTGAAACTCGGGCCCGGCGGGCTTCGCGACGTCGAGTTCGCCGTGCAGCTTCTGCAACTCGTGCACGGGCGCATCGACGACACGCTGCGCTCCCGCAACACCCTGGAGGCCCTCGCGGCGCTGGCGAAGGCCGGGTACGTCGGGCGCGAAGACGCTCGCGTGCTCACTGAGGCCTACGAGTTCCTGCGCCTTTTAGAGCACCGCCTGCAGCTGCAGCGCTTCAAGCGCACCCACCAGCTGCCCGAACCGGACGACGAGAAACGCAACCGCTGGCTCGCCCGCGCCGCAGGCTTCACCGCCAACCACCGCGGCTCCGCCCCGGACGCGATGTACCGCGAGCTCAAACGCGTGCGCCGCGACGTTTCTGACCTGCACGAGCGCCTGTTCTACCGACCGCTGCTCGGCGCGGTGGCGGACATGTCCGTCGGCGAGGCCACCCTCTCCGCCGACGCGGTGAAAGCCCAGCTCGCCGCGCTCGGCTACCGCCACCCGGCGCGCGCCTTTGACCACCTCTCCGCGCTGGTCAAGGGCACCTCGCGCAAGGCCAAGCTGCAGGCGATCCTGCTGCCGTCGCTGATGCACTGGCTCGCGGACACCGCCGACCCCGGCCAGGGGCTGTTGAACTACCGCAAGCTTTCGGACGCCGCCGTGGACCGCAGCTGGTTTCTCCGCATGCTGCGCGACGAGGGCGTGGCGTCGCAACGCCTCATGCATATCCTGGGCACCTCGCCGTACGCCTCCGACCTCATCATTTCCGCGCCCGACGTGGTCAAACTCCTCGGCGACGGCTCCAACGGCCCCCGGCTGCTCGACGCCGCCCCCGACCAGGTCCACAAAGCCATCCTCGCCTCCGCCAAGCGCCACCAGGCCGACCCGGACAAGGCCGTCGCCGTGGCGCGCTCCCTGCGCCGCGCGGAGCTCGCCCGCATCGCGTCCGCCGACCTGCTCGGCTTCATGGAGCCGCGCCAGGTCTGCCTCGAGCTGACCTACGTGTGGGAGGCCGTGCTTGAGGCCGCACTTCGCGCCGAGGTGTACGCCGATCTCGCATCCTCGCCTTACGACGAGCCTCCCGCCCGCATCGCCGTCATCGGCATGGGCCGCCTCGGCGGCGCCGAACTCGGCTACGGCTCCGACGCCGACGTGATGATCGTCGCCGAGCCGAGCGAGGAAGCCGACGAAGCCAAGGCTATTTCTTGGGCGGCAAAGATCGTCGACCAGATGCGCGCCCGCCTGTCCAAGCCCTCCGGCGACCCGCCCCTCGAGGTGGATCTGGGCCTGCGCCCCGAGGGCCGCTCCGGCGCGGTGGTGCGCACCATCGCCAGCTACGAGCGCTACTACCGCGAGTGGGGCGAGGTCTGGGAGCGCCAGGCGCTGCTGCGCGCGGCCGTCGTTGCCGGCGACCGCGGCGTGGGCGACGCGTTTTTGGAGGCCATCGACGACTTCCGCTACCCGGCCGGCGGCGCCAAACCCGCCGACATCCGCGAAATCCGCCGCATCAAAGCCCGCGTGGACAACGAGCGCCTGCCCCGCGGCGCCGACCGCGCCACCCACACCAAGCTCGGCCGCGGCGCGCTCGCGGACGTGGAGTGGACCGTGCAGCTATTGACCATGCAGCACGCCCACACCCACGAGGAGCTGCGCACCCCGTCCACCCTCGACGCGCTGGATTTCCTCGTCGAGCTCGACGACCCGTCCGTCATCCGCGGCTCGCACGCCGAGATACTGCGCACCGCGTGGCTCACGGCCACCCGCGCCCGCAACGCCATCGTGCTGGTCACCGGCAAGCGCACGGACCAACTTCCCGCGCCGGGCCCGCAGCTCGCTCAGGTCGCGGGCTCTGCCGGCTACGACCCCGACGACCAGCAGGAGTTCTTAGAGGACTACCTGCGCATCACCCGCCACGCCCACAAGGTGGTCGAGGAGGTGTTCTGGGGAGAGGTGCCGTCGCACGAGTTCGATTAGGGCGGGGAGGCGCAGTGGCGTCGATAGGCAATATGCTCGAGCCCATGGCAGTGAACATGACCATCGACCTGAACAACGCCACCTTCGCGGACCTTGTCGCGCTGGTGGACGCCGCGCGCGTGGCCGGCGTTGACCCCAAGACCGGGCTGGAGCTCGACGGCGAGTCGCTGAGCATCACCGTCGAGCCGACAACCCGCACGCCCGCGCGCGAGCATGCGCCGGAGAAGGAGCGCACCGTGCCGCCGCTTGGCGACGCCGCGATTCGTTCGGTGGTGGATATTTTGACCGGTCGACAGGAACCGCCGCGCAGGTAGGCGCCCATGACGTAGACTGCGCGGGGTGGACTACATCTCAACTCGCGACGCATCGGCGCAGCCGCGTTCCTTCACAGACATCCTGCTCACAGGCCTAAGCCCCGACGGCGGCCTGTTCATGCCGGCGGTGTACCCGGCCATCACGCCGGAACTTCTGAGCGAGTGGCGCGAGCTTTTGCTTCACGACGGCTACGCTGCCCTCGCCGCCGAAGTGCTGAAGCTCTACGTCGACGACATCCCCGAGACGGACCTCGAGGCCATCGCGCGCCGGGCGTACCGCACGCCCGTGTTCGCCGACGAGGAGATCGTGCCGGTGACCCGCCTGAACGACCAGCTGCATATCGGCCACCTGTCCGAGGGCCCGACCGCCGCGTTCAAGGACATGGCGATGCAGCTGCTCGGCGAGCTGTTCGAGTACGAGCTGGCCCGCCGCGGCGAGGAGATCAACATCCTGGGCGCGACTTCGGGCGACACTGGGTCGTCGGCCGAGTACGCGATGCGCGGGCGCGACGGCATCCGCGTGTTCATGCTCACCCCGGCCGGGCGCATGACCCCGTTCCAGCAGGCGCAGATGTTTGGGCTGGACGACCCGAACATTTTCAACATCGCCCTGGACGGCGTGTTCGACGACTGCCAAGACGTGGTCAAGGCCGTCAGCGCGGACGCGGGGTTCAAGTCGAAGTACTCCATCGGCGCGGTGAACTCCATCAACTTCGCGCGCCTGCTTGCGCAGGTGGTGTACTACCTCGCCACGTATCTCAAGGTCACTGAGACCAACGACGAGCGCGTCTCGTTCTGCGTGCCCACCGGCAACTTCGGCAACGTGTGCGCGGGCCACATCGCGAAGCAGATGGGCCTGCCCATCGACCGCCTCATCGTGGCCACCAACGAAAACGACGTGCTCCACGACTTCTTCGCGCGCGGCGAGTACCGCCCCCGCTCCGCCGCGGAGACCTACGCGACGTCCTCGCCGTCGATGGACATTTCGAAGGCGTCCAACTTTGAGCGGATGCTTTTCGACGCCACGTTGCGCGACTCCGACCTCACCCGCGAGCTGTTCGCCAACAGGGTGAAAGACGGCGGCTTCGCTGCCTCCGACCTGGGCGGGGAAGAGGTGATGGAGCGCATCCGCGGCGAGTTCGGCTTCGCCTCCGGCACCTCCACCCACGCCGACCGGGTGGCCACCATCAAGCGCGTGCACGACGAGGTCGGCGTGCTGGTGGACCCGCACACCGCCGACGGGATCCACGTGGCCGAGCAACTCGCGCGCGAGGTGGACACCCCGATCGTGGTGCTGGAAACTGCGCTACCGGTGAAGTTCGCCGACACCATTACCGAGGCGATCGGTCAGGCGCCGGAGGTGCCGGAGCGGTTCGCGGGCATCATGGACGCGGAGCGCCACGTGACCGACCTGCCCAATGACGCCGAGGCCGTCAAGGCGTTTATCGCCGAGGCCATTGAGGGCACTAACGTCTAGGGCACATCGTCCTCAAGCCACAAAGGAGTGCGCGCACATGGCACAGGAGCAGTTCGCAGGCCCGGAGCACTACACCGACTTCGACCCGGAGAAGTTCATCCGGGACATGAAGATCATGGCCGAAGAAAAGGAGAAGGACGGCGAGTCCGGCGACGAGGGCTCGGCGGTTGACGCCTCCGAGTAGCCAGGGCGGTTCAGCCAAGCGCTACCAGCCCGAGCAGGGCCCGCAGTGGCGCTTCCCGGACATGCCCGGAGAGCCAGCGCCGCAGCGGCAGCAGTACCCGCAGTACCCGCTGAAGTTCCCCGACATGCCCGCGCAGCCCGGCTCCACGGCTCGGGCGCGCCGCAGCGGGCTGCAGACGGGCGGGTGGATCACCGTCATCGTCGCGATGGCGATGGTCGTGGGCATCGTGGTGTGGCTGGGCCTGAACGCGTCGAAGGTCCCCACCGGCACGGTGGAGGAGCGCGAGGCGCTGTCCGAGGTGCAAACGCCTGACGACGACGCTCCCGCGCCGGAGAACGAAAACAACGTGCTCGTGCCCGCGTTCGCCCCCTGGGCACCGGGGACGAAGATCCAGACCACGGACCACCGCCCGGCGCCCGGGGAGCATTTCACGGCGCAGTCGTGCACCGCGGCGTTTTCGTTTACCGGCAAGGACGGCCGGGCGTATGCGGTGACCGCCGGCCACTGCGGCCGCGAAGGCGACCTGGTGTGGCCCACCAACGCCTCCACAGCCTTCGACTACGCCTCCGAGGTCGGCCACTTCATTTTCTCCGGGCTGTATTCGCAGAACACCCCGGAGACGGAGGGCGCGGACGTCGGCATCATCGAGATCACGGACCCGGACCGGTTCATGGACATGGTCGGCGTGCCGATACCGACTGGGATCGGGGAGGGCCTTGGGCCCGTCGATAGGGTGTGCAAAACGGGCGCGACCACGGGCTACACGTGTGGCGATTTCGAGGACACTGAGCGGGTGCAGATAGTCAACCTCGACCCCGGCGTGGAGGACGAGACCTTCGGCGACATCGCCGCCGTGTGCGCCGCCTCCGGCGACTCGGGTGGGCCGGTGTTCGCCGACGTCAACGGCCGAGCCACCGTCATCGGCGTCGTCTCCGGCACGGAAGCCGGCCGCGCGGGCGAGGAGTGCTACGAGGGCATGGAGGATCCGCACCTGATGAGCTACTCCAACGTCAATCAGGTCATGGCCGTGATCCGTCACGCGGTGCCGGACGCGGAGTTTATTCCCCGGCGTTGGTGACAGGGTTGGCGAGCAGCGGCCAGCGCTTGAGGTGCTCGCCGGTTTCCTTGTCGTTGTCCACCACCACGACCTCGTCGTCGGTGTAGCCGTTGAACGTCACGCGGTCGATCTCGTCGGGGCGCTCCACATCGAGCCACCGCTTCGACAGCGCGTCGGCGTCGTCCACGTCCATCCAGTTTAGGGTGATCACGCGGAAGTGGTTGTGCGACGCGTAGTCCACAAACGACACCGAATCGGCGCCCTCTGCCACGCCGAAATCGATGTACTGGGCGAGGGTCTCCGGAGGAAGCGTCGAGAAGCAAAAGCCCCAGAAGTTAAAGCGCATCCCGCTTTTCGACGTCAACGTCACCGTATCCAGACAATTCTGCTCCAGCAGACGCGACAGGTGGCCCGCGATCTCGGTGGAGTCGTCGAGGGCGCCGTCCACGACGTCGCCGCGCATCATCGCTCCCGAGTTCGTCTCGCCCACGCGCACGTTGTCGATCAGGTTCGGTCGGATGCTCGCCGCGACGTTGCCCGGATCCGCCGGCGCCGGGTTGAACGGGCGCTCCGGCTGCGGCAGCTCCGCGTCCTCCGGGGTGCTCGCCGTGGTGCGGCTCGCCGCCATCGCCACACCGAAAATCACCAGGATGACCAGCGCGCCGTACACCGCGACGAACAGGGGAGCGGGGACGCGTCTGACCCAGGGCTGTGTGTCGGAAACGGCGGTGCTCATAATTCTGGGGATTGTACACTTGCCACCATGCCTATCCCGGAGTTCATCGTGGAAACCCGCAAGAAAATCGGCACCGACCTGATGTGGGTGCCCGCCGTGTGCGCCGTCGTGCTTCGCGACGCCACCGATGCGTCACCGTGGGCCGTCCCCGAGGTGCTGCTGGTGCGCCGCGCCGACAACGGCGAGTGGACACCTGTGACCGGGATCGCGGACCCGGGCGAAGAGCCGCACGTCGCCGCCGTGCGCGAGGTGCTGGAGGAAACCGGCGTGCGGGTCACCGCCGCGGCGATTTTGGGTGTCGGCGCGCACGGCCCGGTCACCCACGCGAACGGGGATAAGGCCAGCTACATGACGGTGCAGTTGCGCTGCGAGCCACTCGACCCCACCGTCGAACCCGTGGTCGGCGACGACGAAAACACCGAGGCCGGCTGGTTCCCCATCTCCCAGATGCCGGTGCGCGACCCGAAGTGGCGCCTGGCCATCGCCGACGCAGCCTCGCAGCGCCGCCACCCGGGCAGCTTCGCGCCGCGCATGGGGCTGACCAAGCGGTGAGGCTCGGCGTCGACGTCTCGGAGCACCAGGCCGGGCTCGACGTTTCCCGCTTCGACTTCGTCATCGCCCGCACCACCGACGGCACGTACCAGGACGCTGCGTTTTCGTCGTTCGCCCCTTTCGCGACCGCGGCGTACCACTTCCTGCGCGCCCCCTCCGAAGGGACCACCATTGCGGCGCAGGTGTCGGCCGCGCTCGAGGTTCTCGGGGGCCGCCGCTTGCCTCTGTGGCTCGACGTCGAGTCCCCCGCGGGGCTTTCGCTTCTCGACGTCCGCTCCGCCCACCACTCCTTCTCCTCCGCAGGCGTCGAAGTAGCTGGAGTCTACACGAACGCCTGGTACTGGCGGCGGCACATGCTGTTCGCGGACGTGGCCGAGTTCGGCGCGCTGTGGCTGGCGCAGTGGGGCTCGAACCCGGTGGTCGACGTTTCGACGCCTTTGGACGTGGGGGCGTGGCCGCGCCCCGTCGGCCTTCCAACGCCCACAGTGTGGCAGTTCACCTCGCGCGGCCGCGTAGACGGGACGGACGTAGATTTAAGTTTGGCCCTGTGAACTGCGCTTTGTGAATTTCTCAGGTTCAGTTATCCACAATTCGCGCAGGGCCTGGTGTTGGGGGTTGCGCTGTCTTAGCTTCTGGGCCATGAACTTCACTGACTTTGTTTCCGCAGGCGTAGCCGTGCTCGCCGACTTTGACCGCGGCACCGCCATGGCCGCCGGCCTGTCCACCGGGCGGGTCCGTGACCTGGCGCGGGTGCACCACGCGTATTACGGGCCGACCCAGTTCACCCGCAAGCAACGCGACGCACTCGCCGCCGCGGAAGGCTTACCAGTGGACCAACTCGTGCACATCGAGAAGAAACTGCTCGCCGTCGAAGGGGCCGCCGAGCGCTGGCGCATTAGGTTGGATTTGGTGCGCCACCGCGGCTCCTACAGGGCACTGACCAAGCGCATCAAACGGCTGATCAAACAACCCGTCAAACCAGCCCCACCCTCGTGCAGATTCAGCCGCTCGAAGGCCGGCATGCGCACCATGATCCTGACCTACAACGAGCGCGACCTCGCCGATCTCGAACACCTGCTTCGCAAACTCATCGACGCAGACGACCCCGCCGCCGCCCAAATGGCCGACGCCCTCATCGCGATCCTGCGCGACGGCAAAGGTGTCCCGAAGGCGTCGTTCCGGCCGATCATTTTGGTGCCGATCGCCGACTGGGCCCGCATCCAATCCGGCCACGCCGACGAGGTCACCTTGATCTGCACCGACGGCACCACCATGACCGGAGCCGAATACATGGAGCACGAATTCGGCGACATACTCGAAGTCGCCGCGTTCCACCCCCAGGAAGGCCCAGTCAACCTGTACTACGGTAAGCGCTGCGCCAACCCCAAGCAAAAGGTCATGTCGAAGCTGCTCTGCCCGGCCTGCGCGTTTCCCGACTGCAAACACTCCGCCGAGACCACCCAGACGCACCACATCAACGCCTGGCGCTA
The DNA here is from genome assembly GCF_054478435.1 of Corynebacterium sp. CQ3829_602738. Classification (NCBI taxonomy): domain Bacteria; kingdom Bacillati; phylum Actinomycetota; class Actinomycetes; order Mycobacteriales; family Corynebacteriaceae; genus Corynebacterium; species Corynebacterium sp. CQ3829_602738. The sequence continues at coordinate 1,725,709 of NZ_CM137003.1, read as the reverse complement.
CGGGGGAATGACCAACATGGACAACCTCGCCGAGCTGTGCCCCTTCCACAACGGGGTCAACGCCGACAACAGGCAAGGCCCGTTCGGCTACATCGACAACCCCAACGCCCGCATCCACTGGGTCGCACCCAACGGCACACGCGTCCCCATGACCACCCCGGGCGCGATGGAGCTGCTCTTCGACTAACCCCCACACACCGAAAACCCGTCTCACAAGGCGGGCAATTTGGTGTGCCGTTTGCTACCGGAGGGACGTCGATAGGCGATCGCGCGCGGCGTCGTGGCGACCCTCAAGCACCCAGCTGATGAAGCGGCCGGAACACAGCGACCAGTGCACGATGAGCAGGAACGGCAGCGACAACGCGATGACATCGAGCCAGTGCGAGCCGTTGACAAGCGCGACCTGGTGCCCGCCCATGCTCACCGTGCCCGGCGGGAACGTGCACGCCCACCAGGCCGGCGAGTACTCCACCCAGCGCGCGACGTTGGGGTAGAAGTTGAACATCGCCCAAATGCCCAGGGGGATAGCCAAGACGAGCGCGACGTAGCCGTAGTGGATGGAGAATTTTCCGGGGAACAAAATCTGCATCGCGGTGGTGGATTGGCCGATCACGCCCAGCGGCACCCATGCGGTCGCCGACAGCGGCCCCGAAAGGTCCACCTTCCCGTGCCACGCGGCCCAGTACACGCGGGCGAACGTGGGCACCGCGGTGAACAGGGACATCAGGAAGAACACGGTGCCGAGCACGTGGTAGAACTGCCCGTAGTCGCGGGCGAGCCAACCAGCCACCGACGCGGAAATCATCGGGCCGACCAACGGCAGGCCCCAGGTGAACTTCGGCGCGCCCTCAAAGCGGCTGAGCTGGATGGCCCAGGTGATGACGGTGACGGGGGCGCCGACCCAGAAGCCGATGAGGCGGTAGACGCCTTCGTCGGTAAGCCCAGAAAGCGCAGCACCCAGTGCGAGGATGCCGATGAAGAACATCGACCATTCCGCCATGGTGGTGCGCTTGAAGCTGGGGTGGCGGTAGCGCGCGAACCCGTACACGAGCACGACGAGGATGAAGCACGCGATCGCGGCGAAGACGGCGGCGAAGAACTGGTGGTCCATTTCCACGAGCAATCGCGACACGATTGAGGTGCCCATGAGGCTGCCGCCCCACGCGGGGCCGGGCGGTGGCAGTTGGCGGAACTTGTCAGTCACTCAGCGCATGGTAATCCCTTTCTTGGGAAGGTGCTCGCGCGGCCCGCCGGGAGGGACCCGTTGCACCAAAACGGCCCCGGCAGCTCAAAACCCGACCTGCGGTTTTGCGCCGATTCGGTCGGGTTCTGGTTGGGCAGGTCACTGTTGGGCCGCGGTGTGTTTCTAGCCCACGTTTGCTCCGAACAGCGAGCCGATGGCAAACGTGGCCGCCAGCGCGATGGTGCCGCCGACCACGATGCGGGCCACCGAGCGGGCGACCGGGGCCTCGCCGAGCTTCGCGGACAGCGCGCCCGTCAACGCGAGCGCCACCAGGGTCAGCACGAAAATTGCGGCGATGCGCCAGGTCGCGGGGGCGAGCAGCGCCGTCGCAAAGGGCAATGCGGCGCCGAGCAAAAACGACAGGAAGGACGCGATGCCCGCGGACCACGGGTTGACCTGCATCTGCGCGGCGAGTCCCATGGCGCGCTCGGAGTCACGCTGCGAGGACACCGAGACGTATTCGCCCAGCGCCATCGAAACCGCGCCGCCGATCACCGCGGCCAGGCCGGACATCGCGATCGTGGTCTGATCGGACGTCGCGCCCGCCACGCCGACGACCACGGCGGCGGTGGAGACGATGCCGTCGTTCGCCCCGAGCACCGCGGCGCGCAAGCGGTTCAGCCGCTCGCCGGCGCCGGGCTCATGCCTATCGACGCCACCTTCCGCCGTGCCCGGACAATCCATCAGATCAGTCATGACCCAATCATCGCCCGGCCGAATCACCCCCGCAAGGAAGTTCGGCCTGCCTTACTGCAGGTCAGGCTATGCAAACCTAGCAGTCGAAGTACATCTCGAACTCCTGCGGGGTGGGACGCAGGCGCACCGGGGTGATCTCGTTGTCGTACTTGAGCTTGATGTAGGTCTCGATGAGGTCCTCGGTGAACACGTCGCCTTCGGTGAGGAAGTCGTGGTCCGCCTCCAGGGCCTTGAGCGCGGCCTCGAGAGACGTCGGTGCCTGCGGGATGTCCTTGGCTTCCTCCGGCGGCAGCTCGTAGAGGTCCTTGTCCACCGGGGCGTGCGGCTCGATGCGGTTCTTGATGCCGTCGATGCCCGCCATGAGCATCGCCGCGAAACCGAGGTACGGGTTGCCCGACGGGTCCGGGGCACGGAACTCGATGCGCTTGGCCTTCGGGTTCGCGCCGGTGATCGGGATGCGGATGGCGGCGGAGCGGTTGCGCTGCGAGTACACCAGGTTGATCGGCGCCTCGAAGCCCGGCACGAGGCGGTGGTAGGAGTTCAGCGTCGGGTTGGTAAACGCCAGCACCGCACCGGCGTGCTCGAGCAGGCCGCCGATGTACCAGCGGGCGATGTCGGACAGGCCGCCGTAGCCGGACTCGTCGTAGAACAGCGGCTCGCCGTCCTTCCACAGCGACTGGTGGGCGTGCATGCCGGAGCCGTTGTCGCCGGCGAGCGGCTTAGGCATGAACGTGGCGGTCTTGTCGTACAGCGTCGCGGTGTTCTTGATGATGTACTTGAAGTCCTGCAGGTCATCGGCCGCGTGCAGCAGGGTGTTGAAGCGGTAGTTGATCTCCTGCTGGCCACCGTTGCCCACCTCGCGGTGGAAGCGCTCAATCTCAAAGCCTGCGGCATCGAGGTTGCGCACCATGGCGTCGCGCACCTCGACGGTCTTGTCGTGCGGGGCGACGGGGAAGTAGCCGCCCTTCCAGCGGTTCTTGTAGCCCAGGTTCGGCGAGCCGTCGGCCTCGACCTCGTTGCCGCGGTTCCACCAGCCTTCCTCGGCGTCGATTTCGTAGAACGCGGAGTGGCCTTCCACCTCGTAGCGGATGGAGTCGAACAGGTAGAACTCCGCTTCTGCGCCGATGGAGCAGGTGTCGGCGATGCCGGTGGAGCGCAGGTATTCCTCGGCCTTCTTGGCTACGTTGCGCGGGTCGCGGGAGAACGGCTCGTGGGTGAACGGGTCGTTGACGAAGAACTTCACGTTCAGGGTCTTGGCGCCGCGGAACTGGTCCAGCTTGGCGGTGGCGAGGTCCGGCATGAGGGTCATGTCGGATTCTTCGATGGTGGTGAAGCCGCGGATGGAGGAGCCGTCGAAGGCGAGGCCTTCTTCCATCACGTCTTCGTCGAACATCGATGCCGGGATGGAGAAGTGGTGTTCGATGCCGGGCACGTCGGTGAAGCGCACGTCGATGAATTCCACCTCCTCGTCGGCGATGAATTTCTTGACGTCTTCGATGTTGTCGAAGGACACGGGCAGTACTCCTCGTTGTGTGTCGGACATAAGCGGTTTCAAGTCTACGCGGACGTCCCGCTACGCTTCGGAGGCATGGCTGCTTCTCGACGACAAACCTGGCACGACGGTCCCGAAATCCCGAACCAATTCTCAGGGGAGGACGCTCTGCCTGACTACCCGGGGCAGTTCTTGGGGTTGCCGAAGGAGGGGCAGGGATCCCAGGCGTCGGTGCTGCGCCGCATGGGTGGGGTGCTCATCGACTGGGCGTTGTGCGCGGTGGCGGCGTCGCTGATCACGGCGAACACCTCCGCGTTGGGGGACCGTTACACCGCGACGTACCTGCTGTGGATCGTCCTCGGCATCGTGTGCGGCTGGCTGTTCGCCCGCACCCCGGGCATGGCGGCGCTGGGCATGGGTGTGGCCCGCGTGGACAAGGAGGCCCCGGTGGGGCTGTGGCGCGCGGCGGTCCGCACGATCCTGACGGGCTTTGTGCTGCCGGCGGCGCTTGTGGACGCTGACGGTCGCGGCATGCACGACCGCGCCACCACCACGACGGTGATCCGCACCTAGTTGTTGATGGGGCGTTCCTCGCCGACGAGTTCGTGGTCGAAGTCGATGTAGCGGAAGAACGCCCAGGTCGGGTCGGTGAGCATGCGTCCGACGGAGAGCCCGCCGGCGATGAACAGCACCACGAAGGACACTTCGGTGAATTTCGACAGCGCGTTGATGATGTCGCCGACCGCGAAGTTGTGCACCGCGGCGTAGATGACGGGGCCGGGGATCATCACCACGGCTGCCGGGATGGTCACGGTGGTGCGCGGCACCTTCGCCACCTGGCCCAACACCCCGCCGGCGATGCCGATGATCAGCGCGGCGACGAACGCGGCGAGGTAGGAGCGCACCCCGTCCGCAAGCAATGCGAGGCGCGCGGCGTTGGCCACCATCCCGAGGGTTGCGGCGATGAGCGCCATGCGTCTCGACGAATTGAACAGCAACGCAAAGCAGCCCACACTGACGAAGCTGGCCAGCGCCCCGGCGACCATGAACTCCGCCGACCTCGGCACCGCCGCCGACGGCAGGTCCGGGGTGCCGGAGAGCATCGCGACCACGGAGACGGTCAGCATGATCACCACGATGATCTCGAGGGCGAAAAACAGCCTCGGGATCCCGGCGGTGAAGTCGAAGCGGGCGAGGTCCACAAACGAGGTGAACAGCGGGAAGCCGGGGATCAAAAACAGCACCGCGGCGATGAAACCGGGGGAGACCACGCTCGCAAGCGGCAGCACCCGGTCGAGCAGCAAGAACGCCGACGAGGCGACGAACGACGCCGCCATCGTGATGCCGATCAGGTTGAAGTGGGCCTTGTGCAAAAACGCGCGCACGAGCTGGCCCAGCATCGCCGCCATGCACACCAGCGCGGCGGTGGCGAGCCCGAACTGGTTCAGCACTGCGAATCCGGCGCAGGCCAGCCCGGCGGCGAGCGTCGATAGGCGAAAGCCCCAGCGTGGGGAGGGGATGCGTTCGATCTCATCCAGCACCGCATTAATGACCTCGGGGGTGCGGTAGCTCTGCAGCAGCGAGTGCGCGGCGGTCTCCAGCGCCTCGATGCGCGAGGCGTTGACACCCGGCAACGGCACGTCGGACACGGCGGTGCGGAACTGCTCGCCGCGGTGGAACGTGCAGCTGATGGTGTTGAAGCCGACAATGACGTCGGCGTTGTCGAAGCCCACCGAGCGCGCGCAGCGCTTCACCGCGCGAATCACGCGGTAGCCGGACGCGCCGGCAGCCAACAGCAAGACGCCGAAGCGAAGACAGGTGTTCGCCTCGGCGTCCATGGGCGGGTTGTGTGCGGTCACTTGCCGCCCTTGCGCTCCTGCATGCGGCGCATTTTGCGGTTCATGCCCGCCATGTTTTGCGCCTGCTTCGGCAGCGGGCCGCCCGGCAGGCCGGCCGCCTGGGCGCCGCGGCCGCGGGAATCCATCGCGTCGAGCTTGGCGGCGAGGTTGTACACCTCGTCCTTCTGGTAGTTCTTCGGCAGCTTGAGCAGGTGCTTCTGCAGGTCGCGGTTGCGCACCTGGCCTTCGCCCTCGCCGGCGTAGACTTCGTAGACGGGCACGCCCGCCAGCAGGCGCTCCACGCGCTTGTGCTCCTTGCCCATCAGGGACTTCAGGCGGTTCGGGTCGCCCTCGCCGACGAGCACGACGCCCGGGTTGCCCACCACGCGGTGCACGGTGTCCATGTGGGTGTTGGCCTGCACACCGGTTTTGGTCTGCCAGACGATGCCCATCGTGTTGCGCATGTTCTCCAGCGTCCAGCCGGCGGCGCCGGGGGTGTCGCCGACCTCGTCGTACATGGACTTCTCCAGGCGGCGGGAGAAGATGAACATCGCCAGCACAGCGCCGAGGATCAGGCCCATGATCAGCCAGAACCACTTCGCGCCCCACCACAGGCCGAGAAGGAAGAACAGCAGCCCGCCGCCGAGTACGCAGGCGAGCATGATCGGGATGAGCGCCTTGTCGCGCTTGCGCTGGATGTCGAACGCCTGCTTGAGCTGCGAGCGGGTTGCTTTGCCCTTGGCGCGCTTCGCGGCGCGCTGTTCTTTCTTGGCGGCTTTTGCCGCTTCCTTGTCCTGCGTCTTAGCCATGGCCATAACTGTATGCCACAGCTAAGACGCGGGCCAAAGACCCTAGCGGGTCTCCACCGGGTGGTCTGCGGAGGCGCCGTACTTCTTCAGCAGGGTGGAGGCTTCTTGGGCGGTATCGCCTTGCGACGTCTCCGCCAAGTGCACGAGATTCTCCGGCAGCTCGAGGCCGCGGTGGGCCATCGCCTCGACGTAGAGCTTGCCGGCGCGGTAGGAGGAGCGCACCAGCGGGCCGGACATGACGGCGCCGAAGCCCATCTCGTAGGCGGCGTCGCGGTATTCGATGAACTCTTCCGGCTTCACCCAGCGGTCGATCGGGTGGTAGGTCGGGCCGGGGCGCAGGTACTGGGTAATGGTGATGATGTCGCAGCCTGCGTCGACCAGGTCGTGCAGCGCCTCGAGGACTTCCTCGCGGGTCTCGCCCATGCCGAGGATGAGGTTGGACTTGGTGATCAGACCGAAGTCGCGGGCCTGGCGGATCACGTCGAGGGAGCGCTCGTAGCGGAACGCCGGGCGGATGCGGCGGAAGATGCGCGGCACGGTCTCCACGTTGTGGGCGAACACCTCGGGGCGGGCCTCGAAGACCTCCTGGAGCAGGTCCGGCTTGCCGGAGAAGTCCGGGGTGAGGTTTTCCACGCCGGTGTGCGGGTTGAGCTCGTGGATCTTGCGCACGACCTCGGCGTAGAGCCAGGCGCCCTCGTCGTCGAGGTCATCGCGGGTGACACCGGTGATGGTGGAGTAGTTCAGGTTGAGGCTCTGCACTTCTTCTGCCACGCGGCGCGGCTCGTCGCGGTCCAAAGGATCCGGGCGGCCGGAGGCGATGTCGCAGAAGTCGCAGCGGCGGGAGCAGCGGGATCCGCCGATGAGGAAGGTCGCCTCACGAGATTCCCAGCACTCGTGGATGTTCGGGCAGCCCGCCTCTTGGCACACGGTGTGCAGGCCCGCGCCCTTGACCTTTTGTTTCATGTCCTCGTATTCGGGACCGGTCTTGACGGAGTTGCGGATCCACCGCGGCTTCTTCTCAATCGGTGTTTCGGAGTTGCGCGCCTCAACGCGCAAAAGCTTGCGGCCTTCTGGTGCTACAGTCACGCTTCTCACCGTACCTTCCGTGTCAAACCCTTCGAGGGGTCCGGTCGGGTGGCGAAGGTGTGGTCCGCCACGACCAGCTCGCCGGACAGCGCGCGCTCGAGTTCGCGCACCATCGGCGCGGCCATGTCGGCGGGGGTGATGTCGCGGCCGAGCTCGAGCGACAGGGTGGTCACGTCGGCGTCGTCGATGCCGCAGGCGACGATGTGTTCGTAGTGCTCGAGGGTGTTGTTGCAGTTTAAGGCGAGGCCGTGCATGGTCACGCCGCGTGTGATGCGGATGCCCAGGGCGGCAATCTTGCGTTCGCGTGTCGACGCTGCCGGGTCCACCGCCTTCGTCTCCTCCGGCACCCAGACCCCGGAGCGGCCGTCGACACGCCCCGCCGTGGTCACGCCAGCGTCGCGCACGACCTGGATGAGCGCCTCTTCGAGACGGCGCACGTAGTCGACCACATCCACCGGCTCCGCGAGCTTGATAATGGGGTAGACCACCAGCTGGCCCTCGCCGTGCCAGGTGATGCGCCCGCCGCGGTCCACCGGCACCACGGGCACGGGGTAGGCGGGGTCGGGCATGTCCTCCGGCTGCGTGCGCTTGCCGGCGGTGAAGGTGGAGGGGTGCTCGAGGACCAATACTGTGTCCGGCAGTTCGCCTTTGGCCCGTCGAGAAGCAATGTCCGCCTGGAGGTCCCAGGCTTCCTGATAGTCCACGAGCCCCAGCTCGCGCACGTCAATGGGCGCGGCTGAGGCTCGGATGGATTTGTCGGCGGGGAAAAACGGGTCGCGCGGGGCAGTCATACCCTTAGACCCTAGTCCCCGCCGGTTTAGACGCCGTTGGAGGAGGCGTACTCGTCGGCGGTCATCAGCGGGCCGACCTCCTCGACCTCCACCTCGAAGAGCCAGCCCTCGCCGTACGGGTCGTTGTTGATGGCCTCGTAGGCACCGTCGATGTCCTCGTTGACCGCGGTGACCGTGCCGGTGACCGGGGAGTACAGGTCGGAGACGGACTTGGTGGACTCGATCTCGCCACAGGTCTCGCCCGCGGTGACGGTGTCGCCGACCTGCGGCAGCTCCGCGAAGACGACCTCGCCGAGGCGGTCAGCCGCAACGTGGGTAATGCCCACGCGCACAGTCTTGCCTGCTGCTTCGTCCGGGGTGGCGTTGATCCACTCGTGGTCCTCGGAGTAGTAGAAGTCCGGCTTCAGCTCCATGGTTATGCGTCCTTTCGGGAGTAAAACGGGGTCGGTGCAATAGTAAACGGGTAACGGCGTCCGCGGATGTCGATTTCCACTTCCGTGCCCTCCTCAGCATGCGCCGGGTCCAGGTGCGCGAGCGCGACCGGGTGGCCCAGCGTCGGCGACGGCTGGCCGGAGGTGACCACGCCGATCTTGTCGTCCGAGCCTGCGAGGAAGACCTCGGCGCCCTCGCGGGCGGCGCGGCGCTGCTCGGAGGTCAAACCCGCGATGACGACGCTCGGTTCACGGCCAGTGAGCGCGTCCTTGCCCACGAAGTCCGCCTCCTTCTTGGCAAACGCGCGGCCCATGCCGGCCTCCACCGGGGTGATCTCGACGGTCAGCTCGTGGCCGTAGAGCGGCATCGAAGCTTCCAGGCGCAGCGAGTCGCGCGCCGCCAGGCCGCAGGGGGTGCCGGAGCCGATGACGGCGTCCCACACCTTCTGCGCGTCATCGCTTGCGCAGAACAGCTCGAAGCCGTCCTCGCCGGTGTAGCCGGTGCGGGCGACGAAGGTTTCCACGCCGTCGAGGGTCATCCACGCGCCGGAGTAGTAGGACAGGGCGGAGGCGTCGTCGCTAAGCAAAGGCTCCAGCACCTCGAGCGCACGCGGGCCCTGGACCGCAACCAGCGCGAACGATTCCGAATTGTTGGTCAGCTGTACGTCGAAGTCGCCCTTGCGGGCCTCAAACGCGGCCCACACGGCGGCGGTGTTCGCGGCGTTGGGCACGACCATGAAGTGGTTCTCGCTGAAGCGGTAGGTGATCAGGTCGTCCAGGATGCCGCCGTCCTCGGCGACGATCATGGAGTACTTCGCCTTGCCGTCTTTCAGCGCGGAGAAGTCGGAGATGAGGGTGTAGTCCAAAAACGCGGCGGCGTCGGGGCCCTGGACGGTGATCTCGCCCATGTGGGACAGGTCGAAGATGCCCACGTCGTTGCGGACGGCGCGGTGCTCCTCCAGCTCCGAGCCGTACTTCAACGGCATCTCCCAGCCGCCGAAGTCGGTGAAACTGGCGCCGAGCTTCTCGTGGGTGGCATGCAGCGGGGTCTGTGGCATTGGTGGTTCTCCTTTAAGACTCAGTTTCGATGTCAAACGCTTCCGGCGGCGGGCAGGCGCACTGGAGGTTGCGGTCGCCGAAGGCTTCGTCGATGCGACGCACCGGCGGGAAGTACTTCGCGTGCACCAGCGAGGCAACCGGGTAGGCGGCCTTCTCGCGGGTGAACTCGTACGGCCATTCCGAGCGGATCACGCTGGCGGCGGTAAACGGCGCGTTGTGCACGACGGAGTTTTCGTACTCGACGTTGCCGTCGATGATCTCCTGGATCTCGGCGCGGATGGAGCGCATCGCCTCGATGAAACGGTCCAGCTCGGCCAGGTCCTCGGACTCGGTCGGCTCCACCATCAGCGTGCCGGCGACCGGGAAGGCGAGGGTGGGGGCGTGGAAGCCGTAGTCGATCAGGCGCTTGGCTACGTCAGCCGCGGTGACACCGGAGGCGTCGGTAAGTTCGCGCAGGTCCAGAATGCACTCGTGGCCGACCAGGCCGTCGTTGCCGGTGTAGAGCACCGGGTAGGAGTCGTTCAGCGCGCGTGCGATGTAGTTCGCGCCCAGCACGGCGTGTTCGGTGGCGCTGCGCAGGCCGGCGGCACCGGACATGGCGATGTACGACCAGGAAATCGGCAGCACGCCTGCCGAGCCGTACAGGGTGGAGGTCACCGGCACGCCGCCCTCGCCGTCCGCGGCGGTCGGGTCGCCTGGCAGGAACGGGATCAGGTGCTCGCCCACGCCGATCGGGCCCACGCCCGGGCCGCCGCCGCCGTGCGGGATGGTGAACGTCTTGTGCAGGTTCAGGTGCGAGACGTCGCCGCCGAAGTCGCCCGGGCGCGCGATGCCAGTCAGGGCGTTCATGTTCGCGCCGTCGATGTAGACCTGCCCGCCGGCCGCGTGCACCTTGTCGCAGACCACGCGCACGTCTTCCTCGTACACGCCGTGCGTGGACGGGTAGGTGAGCATGATCGCGGCCACGGCGTCGGCGTGCTTTTCCAGCTTCGCGTCCAGGTCCTCAAGGTCGATCGAGCCGTCGTCGGCGGTCTTCACCACCACGACGCGCAGGTTCGCCAGCGTCGCCGACGCCGCGTTTGTGCCGTGCGCCGAGGCCGGGATGAGGCAGATGTCGCGCTCGGTGTCGCCGTTGGCCACGTGGTACGCGCGGATGGCCAGAAGGCCGGCCAGCTCGCCGGTCGCGCCGGAGTTCGGCTGCACTGACACCTCGGCGTAGCCGGTGATTTCCACCAGCCAGGAGCGGATTTGGTTAATAAGCTCGCGCCAGCCCGCGGTGTACTCGTCGGGGGTGTAGGGGTGCACGTTGGCGAAGCCCGGCCAGGTGATCGCCTCCAGGCCGGCGGTCGGGTTGAGCTTCATGGTGCACGAGCCCAGCGGGATCATCGTGCGGTCCAGCGCGAGGTCCTTGTCGCCGAGCGTGCGGATGTAGCGCATCATCTGCGTCTCGGAGTGGATGCGGTTGAACGTCTCGTGGGTGAGGAACTCGGTTTCACGCTCCAGCGCTGCCGGGATGCGCGCGGCGCCTTCGGTAGCGGAAGCGCCGAAGCCCGCCAGCAGCGCCTCGACGTCGGCGTCGGTGGTGTCCTCGCCGAAGGACACTCCGACGGTGGTCTCGTCGATCGCGCGGACCAGGTACCCAGCATCCGCGAGCTTTGCGACGACCTCCGGTGCCCCCGCAACCTCAACCGCCACCGTGTCGAAGAACTCGGCGTGCTTGACTGCCACGCCGGCAGCCTCGAGCGACGCCGCGAAGTCCGCCGCACGCTGGTGCACCGCGCGCGCGATCTCGGTCAAACCTGCAGGGCCGTGGTAGACGGCGTACATCGACGCGGTCACCGCCAGCAGCGCCTGCGCGGTGCAGATATTGGAGGTGGCGCGCTCGCGGCGGATGTGCTGCTCGCGGGTCTGCAGCGCCAGGCGGTAGGCGGGGTAGCCCTCGGCGTCCTTGGACACGCCCACCAGACGGCCCGGCATCTGGCGCTGCAGCTTCTCGCGCACCGCCATGTAGGCCGCGTGCGGGCCGCCGTAGAACAGCGGCACGCCGAAGCGCTGCGTGGTGCCGATGGCGATGTCCGCGCCGAACTCGCCCGGGGACTCAAGCAGCGTCAGGGCCAGGATGTCGGCGTCGACGGCGACCAGGCCGCCGCGCTCGTGGATCGCCTCGATCACCGGGCGCGGGTCCACGATGTCGCCCTCGGTGCCCGGGTACGCGAACACCGCGCCGACCAGGTCCTCGCCGACCACGCCCTCGGCCAGGTTGACCACCTCGACCTCCAGGTCGATCGCGCGGGCGCGCTCGGAGGCGACTGTGATCACCTGCGGGTGCAGGCGCGAATCCAGAAGCACCCGGCGGCCCTTCTTCACCACACGCGACATCAAACCGACGGCTTCGGCGGCGGCGGATGCTTCGTCGAGAAGCGATGCGTTCGCGATGTCCAAACCGGTGAGATCCTGCACCATGGTCTGGAAGTTCAGCAGCGCCTCAAGGCGGCCCTGCGAAATCTCGGCCTGGTACGGCGTGTACGCCGTGTACCAGCCCGCGTCCTCCACCACACCGCGGCGGATCACGGGCGGGGTCAGGGTGGAGGAGAAGCCCTGGCCGTAGAACGCGCGCAGCACGGTGTTCTTGTCTGCGAGCTCGCGCAGGCGGGCCTGGGCTTCGTACTCCGTCAACGCCTCCGGCAGGTCGAGCGGCTGCTCCGTCAGGATGCCGGAGGGCACCGCGGCGTTGATCAGCGCATCGATGGAATCGTAACCCAGGGCATCCAGCATTTTCTGCTGTTCTGCCTGGTCTGGGCCGATATGGCGGGAGATGTAATCCAACTGGGGCTCCTTGAAAATCGGGTCGTGATAACCACGCGACAGCTTAGCTGTTTCTCAGCCCCAGAAAGCCCGATTTAGAACTCGTCTACACCCGCTTCTCCGAACAGCCACGTCACCGCGATCGCACCCGGATCCGGCACGTCTTTCGCGCTCTCGCCGAGGTAGGACGCGCGGCCCTTTTTCGCCTGCATGCCGCGGGTCGCCTTCGCGCCCTCGACCGCCGGGGCGAAGACGTGCTCGAGCACCTCGTCGACGCTGCCGGTGGCGTCCTTGGCGGCGCGGGCGGCCGGTGCGAGGGCGTCGACGAGCGTGTTGTCGCCCTCCTTCGCGCCGCCGAGCTCCGTGATGGCGTCGACGCCGCGCTGCAGCCCCTCCGCGAGCGCCCCGGCAAACGCGGCGCCGTCCGCGTCGCGTGAATCCACGCCGGCGTCCTCGAACGCGTCCGCCATCTGGCGGAAGAGCGTGCCCAGCACCGCACCGGAGGTGCCGCCGGCGCGCACCAGCATGCGGTGGGCGAAGAAATTCAGCACCTCTGCATCAGCACCCCGCACAGGCCTGACGACGTCACCAAAGGCTGCCTCCATATTCTGACCGAAGTCGCCGTCGCCGGCCTCGCGGTCCAGGGCAGTCAGGTCGTCGTAGCTGGCGGCGAGGCGCTCCACAAAGCCGGTCAGCCACGCGTTTTCCTCGCCGGAATCCGGCTGGGTTTCGTCGTCGACCATGCGCGCGTCGGCGTACTCCGGATCTGCGACGGTGCCGGGCCAGGCGGGCGCGGCGGTGTCGGCGTCGATGAGCTGGATCAGCTCGTCGTCGACCACGGTGAGCGTCAGCGAAATGCCCGCCATGTTCAGCGAGGTCACCAGCGTGCCGCGCATCCCGCGGCGCACCTTCAGCCCGCGTTGCGTCAGCTGCTTGACCGCCTCGCCGAAGACCAGGTCCTGCTCGAGCTGGCTCGTACCGCCGAGGCCGTTGACAAACAGCATGACGTCCTCGCCCTCAACGCCGGCGTCGCGCAGCGAGGACAGGATGCCATCCAGGAGCTCTTCCACCAGGGCTGCGGCGGTGAGCTGCGCGCCGGCGATGTCGCGGCGCTCCACGCCCGGCTCGCCGTGGATGCCCACGCCGATCTCGATCTGGCCTTCGCCCAAGTCGAACGTCGCTCGGTCCGAGGTCGGGGAGTGGCCCGGCTGCAGCGCCACCGCCATGCTGCGGGACTGATCCGCCGCGCGCTGGGCAACCTCCGCCACCGCCTGCAGGTCGTCGCCCCGCGCCGCCGCAGCGCCGGCGACCTTCTCCACGATCACCGTGGCACCCGTGCCGCGGCGGCCCGGCGAGTCGTCGTTGTCGATCTCGGTGGCCACGTCGTCGTCCACGAGCACCTGCGCCACCTCAGCGTCGGCGTGGTTTGCGGCGACGGTGAAGTTCATCACGTCGCCGGTGTAGTTCTTCACCACGTGCACCACGCCCGCGCCGCGGTTGGCCCACTCGGTGGCCGCGCCGATCTGCACCGCGTTGGGGGAGGTGAACAGCAGGCCCGGGCAGGCCGCATCCAGCATGCCGGCGCCGATGAAACCAGCGTGCATCGGTTCGTGGCCGGACCCGCCGCCGGAGATGACGGCTACTCGGGGTTCGCCTTTGGTGGCGTCGTCAAGCAAAAGCCCCACGAAGCCCTCGTCGTGCCACTCGGCGCATGGGTGCGCGGCGACAAGGCCGCCGAGGGCCTCGCGCATGAAGTGGTCGGTGGAGTTACGAAATGATTTGAACGTGTCAGCCATACCGCCACTTTATGCCAAAAACGACGAAACCCGGCACCGAGAAACGGTGCCGGGTTCAGCGCATTCCGGGGCTAGATGTCGAGATCAGCCTCGAAATCGCCCTGCTCGATGCGGTCCTTGATCGTGGTTACGAAACGGCCCGCGTCCGCACCGTCGATCAGCTGGTGATCGTAGGTGAACGGCAGGTAGCACATCTGGCGGATTGCGATGGAGTCGATGCCGTCCTCGGTCACGATGACCGGGCGCTTCTCAATCGCGGCGGTGCCCAGGATGCCGGCCTGCGGCGGGGTCAGCACCGGGGTATCCAGCAGCGCGCCCTCGGAGCCGATGTTGGTCACGGTGAAGGTCGCGCCGGACAGGTCGTCCGGACGCAGCTTCTTGTCGCGTGCGCGGGACGCCAGGTCGGTGATCGCCTTCGCGATATCCGCCAGGTTCATGTCCTGCACCTTCTTGATTACCGGCACCAGCAGACCCATCGGGGTATCCACTGCGATGCCGATGTTGACGTCGGAGTGGTAGGTGATCTCCTTCGCGTCAGCGTCGTAGGAGGCGTTGACGTTCGGGTGGGACACCAGCGCCTCTGCCGTGGCCTTGATGAAGAAGGCCAGGTAGGTGATGTTTGCGCCATGCTTCTCGACGAATGCCGGCTTGACCTTCTTACGCAGCTCCGCAACGCGAGTCACGTCGACCTCCTGCACGTGGGTCAGCTGCGCGGTGGTCTGCAGGGACTCCACCATCTTCGCGGCGGTGATCTCGCGGATGCGGTTCACGCGCTGGGTGGTGCCGATGAGCTCCGCCTTCGCCGGATCCACGGACTTGGTGGACCAGTTTGCGCGCGGGCCCTTCGGGGCCGCCTTCTCGTCGCCCTTCGCCGCAGCTGCGTCAGCGGCGCCCTCGGCCTTGCCGCCCTCGGCAGCGGCCAGGACGTCCTGCTTGCGGATGCGGCCGCCGACGCCGGTGCCCTCAACCGTGTTCAGGTCCACGCCGTGCTTGTCGGCGAGCTTGCGCACCAGCGGGGTGACGTACGGGACGTTGTCGCCGTTGTTGACCTTGGCGGACGCGTTCTTGGAGTCAGCCTTGTCAGCCTTCTCGGTCTTCTCGGCCTTCGGTTCTTCCTGCTTCGGTTCCGGCTTCTCTTCAGCCTTTTCCTCGGCCGGCGCCTCAGCCTCTTCAGCCTCGTCGGCATCGTCTTCCTCGACGGCGGCGTCAGCGTCGCCGATGATCACGATGACATCGCCGACCTCTACGGTGTCGTCTTCCTCGGCCAGGATCTCCAGGATGGTGCCCTCGACCGGGGACGGGATCTCGGTGTCGACCTTGTCGGTGGAGACCTCGAGCAGCGGCTCGTCGACCTCGACCATGTCGCCGACGGACTTCAGCCAGGTGGTGATGGTGCCCTCGGTGACGGACTCGCCGAGC
Organism: Corynebacterium sp. CQ3829_602738; assembly: GCF_054478435.1. Taxonomy (NCBI): domain Bacteria; kingdom Bacillati; phylum Actinomycetota; class Actinomycetes; order Mycobacteriales; family Corynebacteriaceae; genus Corynebacterium; species Corynebacterium sp. CQ3829_602738. The sequence continues at coordinate 1,710,244 of NZ_CM137003.1, read as the reverse complement.
TCCGGCATCTCAACCTTGGTGCCTGCACCGCCGGAAGACTTCTTCTTCGGCTCGGCCTTCTTCTCTTCCTTGGGCTCTTCCTTCTCCTCGGCCGGCTCCTCTGCCTCTGCCTCGTCCTCGTTGGAGTCGTCGGAAGCTGCTGCAGCATCAGCGTCGCCGACGCGGGCGATGACGTCGCCGACCTCGACGGTGTCGTCCTCTTCAGCCAGGATCTCGATCAGGGTGCCGGCAACCGGGGACGGGATCTCGGTGTCGACCTTGTCGGTGGAGACCTCGAGCAGCGGCTCGTCCACCTCAACCTCGTCGCCGACTTCCTTCAGCCAGGTGGTGATGGTGCCCTCGGTGACGGACTCGCCCAGCTCCGGCATCTCCACGTCGGTGGCGTCGCCGGAGGCCTTCTTGGCCGGCTTGTCGTCCTTCTTCGGCGCCTCAGCCTTCTCCTCGGTCTTTTCTTCGGCCGGCTCCTCAGCCTCAGCCTTCTCTTCCTTCTTGTCGGAGGAAGAGTCCGCTTCCTCGCCCTCGTCGCCGATGATGGCGATCACGTCGCCGATCTCAACGGTGTCGTCCTCCTCGGCCTTGATCTCCAGGATCACGCCTGCGACCGGGGACGGGATTTCGGTGTCGACCTTGTCGGTGGAGACCTCGAGCAGCGGCTCGTCCACCTCGACCGTGTCGCCGACTTCCTTCAGCCACGTGGTGATCGTGCCTTCGGTGACCGATTCGCCCAGCTCGGGCATCTCAACTGAGTGCGCCATTTCTTAAGTCTCCTCATTGAAACGTTGGAAGCTATACAGGCATAAAGCGTACCTGTAACACGCCCCGCACGTCGCCCAAGGGGTGACCTTTTCTACCCGAGACGCCCCGTATGATGTGTGACGTGTTCAACCTGTTCGGCAAAGGCAAGAAGTCCACGACGTTTAAACCACCCCGCGCGCCGGGGGAGACGATTCGTCCGGACGATGCGCAGTACCTGCGCGACTGGGTCGTCGGCAGGTCCTATGTCGAGGGTTTTGTCGAGCCGGAAACAATGGTCAACGAGATGTCCGTCGTCCTCGTCGACGAGAAGGGCAATTACACCCGCCGCCGTATCGGCGGCCCCAAGGGCATCGACCAGGTGGCCGACATGCTGGGCATCATGCTCTACGACGTCGAGGAGACCGGCTACCCCGACCGCATGCGCAAAAAGATCGAGCAGGAGCGCATTCTGTGCAAGCGCGAGGAGCAAAAGCAGCGCCGCGCCCGGTTCGAGCGCGGCGAAAACCCCTACGGCTAGTTTGTACGAATCGACAAAACGCCCCGGCGTGCTGGTTTCCCACCTGGGAAAACGCCGGGGCGTTGTTGATTCGTACAAAAGACGCCGTTTGCGGGCTCCGCATTGCGGACAACCTCGTAAAAGTTGACATTCTGCCGAAATCGGCCCGTGGCGACCTGCGGAAATGTAGGGCTGTTGTCAGATCTTGCGAGCGCCGGAGCGTCGCCGACTCTTATTGCTTATCGACGAGGCGCGACAACGTCTCCACAATCGTCCGCACAGGCGCGCCAGTGGCACGCTTCGGGGTGTATCCGTAGGGGGCGCCGCCGTTCCAGGCGGGGCCGGCGATGTCGATGTGCGCCCACTCGACGTCCTCCGGCACGAAGCGGGACAGGTACAGGCCCGCAAAGAGCATGCCGCCGGTGCGCGCGTTGTGGGTGTTGCGGATGTCGGCGATGGGGGACTTCAGCTCGTCCTCCTGCTCTTCCAGAAGCGGCATGGCCCAGGCCTGCTCGCCCACGCCTCGGCCGGTCTCGGCGATGAGGTCGCGCAGCTCGTCGGAGCCCATCACGCCGGCGGTGCGGTTGCCCAGCGCCACCAGCTGAGCGCCGGTCAAAGTCGCGGTTTCGATGAGGTAGGCGGGGCCGTCTTCGCAGGCGCGGGCGATGGCGTCGGCAAGCACGAGGCGTCCCTCGGCGTCGGTGTTGATGACCTCGCTGGTGATGCCGCCATAATGGGTGATTACATCGCCCGGGCGGGTGGCGGTGCCGGACGGCATGTTCTCCGCCAGGGGCAGCCAGGCGTCGACGCGCACCGGCAGTTCAAGGCGCGCCGCCGCCGCGATGACGGCGAGCTGGGCTGCGGAGCCGCCCATGTCCGAGATCATGTCCTCCATGCCGGAGCCGGGCTTCAGCGAAATGCCGCCGGTGTCGAAGGTGATGCCCTTGCCCACCAGCGCGACCTTCTTCGATGCCCCGGAGGGCGCCCAGGTCAGGTGCACCAGGCGCGGCGGGCGCGAGGAGCCGCGGCCCACGGACAGGATGCCGCCGAAGCCCTGCTCCTCCAGCGCGGCCTCGTCGAGCACCTCGATGTCCAGGCCAGCCGTGGAGGCGACCTCGCCCATGACGGACGCGTAGGACTCGGGGTAGAGGTAGTTCGCCGGGGTGTTGACCAGGTCGCGCGCCAGGTTCACGGACTCGGTGACGATCACGGCGGCGTTGTACTCGGCCTCGTCGGCGCCGACGACGGTGACCTCGGTGGTCTGCGGCGTCTCGGCGTCGGTGTTCTCGTCGTCCTGCACCTCGGCCTGGGACTTCAGGCCGGTGTAGGTGTAGCCGCCCAAAAGCAGGCCCTCCACCACGGGGGTGACGCCGAACTCGGCGGAGATGGCGGCGCGCTCCACGTCGTTCAACGCGCGCGCTGCCGCACCCACGCCGCGGCGGACGGCTTCGTCGTCGATCTCGGAGGCGTCGCCGAGGCCGAATGCGGTGACCAGGGAGCCGTCGATAAGCAGATGCGTCACCTCGCCCTCGGTGCCCTTGGCGCCGACCGCAACCAGCGCTTCCAGCAGACCCTTCGGGGCGAGTGCGGTGACCGGGACCTCGATGCCGTCCTCGCCGTTCGCGACGGGGATAAGCAGCGCCGCACCCTCAGGGGCGGTGGCGCCGAGCGTCGTGCGCACCGTGGTGCCGCGGGCGGGGAGGCTGATGTCGAAGGCCATGGATGTCCTTTCGTTGTGCGGGCAATTACACCCTGTGAGGGTACTGAATGAGGGGAGTACCCTGGCCGGTATGGCTGAGATCGAATTCACAATTACCCCCACCGCAAACCCCACCCCCGACGCCGAGCGCGCGAAGATCCTCGAAGACCCGGCGTTTGGCCAGCAGTTCACGGACCACATGGTCTCCATCGACTGGACCGAGGACGAAGGCTGGCACAACGCGCAGGTACGCGCCAACGAGCCGATCTCGCTGGATCCGGCGTCCAACGTGTTCCACTACGGCCAAGCCATCTTCGAGGGCCTGAAGGCCTACCGCCACGCGGACGGCAGCATCACCGCGTTCCGCCCCGAGCAGAACGCGAAGCGCCTGAACAACTCCGCCAATCGCATGGCCATGCCGGAGCTGCCGGAGGAGGTCTTCCTGGAGGCGGTGCGCCAGATCGTGGACATTGACAAGGCCTGGGTGCCGGAGGCCGGCGGCGAGGCGTCGCTGTACCTGCGCCCGTTCATGATCGGCACGGAGAAGACACTGGGCGTGAAGCCGTCGTCGAGCTACAGCTTCTACATCATCGCCTCCCCGGCAGGGGCGTACTTCTCCGGCGGCATCAAGCCGGTGAGCGTCTGGATCTCCGAGGACTACGTCCGCGCGGCCCCCGGCGGAACGGGCGACGCGAAGTTCGCCGGCAACTACGCCGCGTCCCTGCTCGCGCAGCAGCAGGCGGCGGAGAAGGGCTGCGACCAGGTGGTCTGGCTCGACGCGATCGAGCGCAAGTACATCGAGGAGATGGGCGGCATGAACCTCATGTTCGTCGAGGGCTCGGGCGCGGACGCGAAGATCATCACCCCCGAGCTGACCGGCTCGCTGCTGCCGGGGATTACCCGCAAGTCGCTGCTCCAGGTGGCCGAGGACCTGGGCTACACCGCCGAGGAGCGCAAGATCACCGTCGAGCAGTGGCGCCAAGGCGTCGAGGACGGCACGATCACCGAGACCATGGCGTGCGGCACCGCGGCCGTGATCACCCCGGTGGGCACCGTGAAGTCCAACGAGGGCGAATTCACGGTGAACAACAACGAGGCCGGCGAGATCACCATGGCCATGCGCGAGCGCCTCCGCGGCATCCAGACCGGCGACGCGGAGGACACCCACGGCTGGAACACCGTGCTCATCGAGAGCTAATTGCCTATCGACGCACCTTCGGCCAGCACCTCACCCGCCAACTCAGCGGCGAGGTTGAGCTGACCAAGCGCGGCCAGGGCCCCTGCGCCCTGGCCCGTTTTCATTTCCAGCGCCAGTACTGGCGTCAGGCCCAGTGCCTCGAGGCAGCCGGCGTGGGCCGGTTCCGCGGTGGATTGGCCGGCGATGAGCCAGTCTTTCGTGCCGGGGGCGAGACGCTCGGCCACGTAGGCGGCGAGGGTGGGGTAGGCCTCGCCGATGAGCACCGGGGTGCGGCGCGCGGCGGACTGGGCGATCAGCCCGACCAAAAACGCGAAGTCCGGGCCGGTCAGTTCGGCGCAGACGCACTCGGTGTCCTCGCGGAAGTCGCGCACGCGGAACATTGCGTCGCGCACCGCGGCGACTTTGACCTTCCACACCTTGTCGTTGATGCCGGAGCCGCGGCCGATGGCCTTCACCGGCTCGGTGCGGGTGAATACGCCGTAGACCGCCGCAGCGACGGTGGTGTTGCCCACCCCGATGTCGCCGGGGATGATCAGGTCCGCGCCCGAATCGATCTCGTTGTCCGCCACCTCGGCGCCGGCGGCGAGGGCGGCGTCGAACACCTCGGGGGAGGTGGCGGGCTCCACGTCGATGGCGCCGGTGGGGGTGTCCAGGTAGTCGCCGATGAAGCGCACCGTCGCACCTGCCAGTCGCGCCGCGGCGTGGGCCGGGCCGCCGCCGGCGCGCAGCTGCTCGGCCTGCACGTCGCCGGCGTCTTCCGTCCACGCGGACACGCCGCGCGCGGCAACGCCGTGCTTGCCCGCCACGATCACAACCCGCGGACGGGCAAACGGGGCGGGGACATCCGTGCCCTGCACCGAGGCGATCCTGGACGCCAGAGAACCCAGCCTGCCCAGCGCCAGCCCCGCAGCAGAGCCAGCCAAGGCGTCGGCGACGGCGTGGCCGTGGGACTGCTTCGGGGCGTCAACCGGTGGAAACTGCATGGCCTAAACCTTCTCGCCCACGGCCACGCGCGGCTTCGGGGTGCGCCAGTTGCGCGGCTGGGTGGCGCGGGAGAAGGCGTACATGCCCAGGCCGAAGCCGGTGTCGGCCTCCGGGAACTTCTCGCGCACGGCGCGGTTGGCCCGGATGCCGATGATGAACCCCTCGATGAAGATGGTCAGCATGAACAGCAGGCTCAGCAGCGACAGCACGGCGGACACGCGCGGTAGCCAGGTGCCGATCAGCATGATCAGCAAGAGCACCAGCGCGGCTGGCATGACGTAGTTGTTGAAGAAGCGCTTGGAATCCACCCAGTCGCGCACGAACCCGCGCACCTCGCCGCGGTCGCGCTCGGTGAGGTAGCGCTCGTCGCCGGCGTCCATGCGGGCCTGGATCTCGCGGTTGCGGGCGCGGTTTTCCTCCCGCACCTGCTTCTTGTGCGCCTTCCACTCCTCCTTGGACATGGTCTTCTTCAGCTCTTTTTCGCGCTGACGGATCTGCGCCGGGGTGGCGGCGTTCGGGTCGCGCACCACGCCGCGCTTGATCTCTTGGTCGATGCGCTTCGGCGTCGGGCGGCCCTTCGGCGGGGTGTAGCCCTTAGGGAGCTTTTCCCCCGTCTGCTCGGCCTGCTCAGCCTCAGGCAGCTCGACCTTCGTCGAGCCCTGCGCCGCGTCTGCGCTCTGCTCGGTTTTCTGCCAGGGAAGTTTCACGCTCATTAGGCTACAAGGCCCGCGTGCGGGAGTGGAATAACCCGGCACGCCTACCGGTTGCACTGTGCATGGCCAGTGGCGCGTAGCATGGGCGCCACTCCACATCGAAAGACTTGAGTCGAGGCACGAAGGAGACTGCAATGACTGCCCCCACCTCTACCACCGGCGTGAACCTCACCGAGGCCGCCGCTGCGAAGGCGAAGGCCCTGCTTGATCAGGAGGGCCGCAACGACCTGTCCCTGCGTATCGCTGTCCAGCCGGGCGGCTGCGCCGGCCTGCGCTACCAGCTCTACTTCGACGACCGTGACCTGGACGGCGACAAGGCCGACGAGGTCGGCGGCGTGCGCCTGGTCGTGGACAAGATGAGCGTGCCGTACCTCATGGGCGCCACCATCGATTTCGCGGACACCATCGAGCAGCAGGGCTTCACCATCGATAACCCGAACGCGGGTTCCGCCTGCGCCTGCGGCGACAGCTTCAACTAAGCACTTCGTGCTTATCGACGACTAAAGCTCCGCACCGTCACACAGTGCGGAGCTTTTTCGCGTCTTATGCGCAGCTGTGCTCGGCCGCGAGCCACGCGAGGGCTGCGTCTTCGCCGCCGGGCTCATCGGGCTGGATCGGGTCTTCGGAGAAAACTTCGCCGGTGCGTGCCTTATCTTTCGCAATGGTCAGCATCAGTGCGCTGCCATCGGGGAAGTCGTAGACCATGTTGGCTGAGGCGTAGCCGGCTGTCGGGGTGCCGAAACTCTTGGCGTGGTCCAAGCCTCGGAACGCCAGCATGGTCGCTTCGGCGGAGGAAGCGGTATCGCCGTCGACAAGCACTGCGACCGGCGCGTCCCACTTGCCGCCGGAGGTAGTCGTCGGACTACCGCCGCCGCGCACCCCGTTGCCCTCGATCGTCACGGGGCTGGAGTACGCGTTGGAGACAAACTCCAGTGCTGTGCCGTCCGGCAGTAGGGGAGAGACCCCGGCGAGCATCGGCCCCATGTCGCCTCCGTCGTTGCCGCGGAGGTCCACCACCGCGCCGCAGGCACCGCCGTCGCGAGCGGCAGCCAGCCCCTTGGCAAGCGTGTCGGCGTAATGCTGGCCGTCGTCGTGGCGGCCCACACCGGGCACCGTCGCCCAGGCCACGCCGTCTTTGACATTCACAGACGGGGAGCGGGTGTCCGCTTCACTTGCGTTGTCCTGCTCGGCACCAGGCTCGATGAGCTTGGAGTGCTTGCCGCCGGCAGCCTTCACGGCATCGTTGAGGGCGGAGCGGACGTCGTCACGCGAAGATGCCCCCTGAACCGCATCTTCGGCTGCGGCGCGCGCGGCCCGGAACTCCTCGGAGTCGCCGTAGATGCCCTCCTCCGACAGATCCAACACTGTCTTTGCGTAGCGGCGTGGTGTGTCCGTGCCCCAGAATCGCGCGGTTCCCGAAAACTTCGCGGTCATGGTGGGGCCGTAGACGAACGCGGCGGCGACGGCGACAAGTATCAGCGCGCCGAGGACGCCGGCTACTGCGATGAGGACTTTCCGTGCAGTTGACATGCAAACCATTGAACCAGGCAGCCGTCATGCCGGCAGCCAGATTCGCCGGAAAATGGCTGCGCTAGAGCTGGACCGGGTAGTCCTTGTGCTCGATCTGCGGGTCGATGCGGTGCTCGACAAAGATGCCGTGCCAGACCATGAACGCCAGCACCGTCCACAGTCGGCGGGAGTGGTCGGAGACACCGTCGCGGTGTTCCTTGAGCATCTCCATCACCTGGTCCTTGGCAAAGATGTCGTCGGTCTGGGACTCGCGGATGGTGTCCTGCGCCCAGCCGAAGAGCTCGTCGCCGGCCAGCCAGTGGCGCATCGGCACCGGGAAGCCCAGCTTCTTACGGTGCAGCACGTGCGGCGGCACGATCTGCTCCATCGCCTTGCGCAGCGCGTACTTGGTGGTGCCGTTGGCGATCTTTTGATCAAACGGGATGGTCTGGGCGACCTCGAAGACCTCCTTGTCCAAGAACGGCACGCGCAGCTCGAGGGAGTTGGCCATGTTCATCTTGTCGGCCTTGACCAGGATGTCGCCGCGCATCCAGGTGAACAGGTCCAGGTTCTGCATGCGCGCCACTGGGTCCATCTCGGTGGAGGCGGCGTAGATCGGGGCGGTGACCTCGCGGTGGTCCCACTCGCGCTTCGCCCACGGCAGCACGCGGTTGAGCTGGTCGAAGTTGAAGGAGCGGGCGTTGCCGTAGTAGCGGTCCTCGATCGGGGTGGTGCCGCGCTCGAGCAGGCTCTTGCCCTTCATCCCCTCCGGCAGCACGCGGCTCAAACGGTTCAGGCCCTTGTTCAGCGCACCTGGCAGCTTCTCAAACGGCGCGAGCGACAGCGGCTCCTTGTAGATGGTGTAGCCGCCGAACAGCTCGTCGGCGCCCTCGCCGGAGAGTACCACCTTGACGTGCTTGCGGGCCTCCTGCGCCACGAAGAACAGCGGCACCAGCGACGGGTCCGCCACCGGGTCGTCCAGGTACCACATGATTTTCGGGATGGCCTCGGCGTACTCCTCGGGGGAGACAATTTTCACGATGTGCTCGACACCGATCGCCTCGGCGGACTCGGCGGCCACGTCGACCTCGGAGTAGCCCTCGCGCTCGAAACCGGTGGTGAAGGTGAGCAGGTCCGGGTTGTGGCGCTTGGCCAGCGTGGCAATGGCGGTGGAGTCGATGCCGCCGGAGAGGAACGAGCCCACGGTGACGTCGGCACGCATGTGCTTTTCCACGGAGTTCTCCAGCGCACGCGCGATGCGGTCGTAGAGGTCCTGCTCCTTGCCCTTCGTCACCGGCTGGGACTGAAAGTGCGGCTTGAAGTAGCGGTCCGAGTGCACCTCGCCGCCCGGCTTTAAGGTGACGGTGCAGCCGGACTCGACACGGCGGATCTCCTTGTGCAGGCTCTCCGGCTCGGGCACGTACTGCAGGTCCACGTAGTGCTCGATCGCGCGGCGATCAAGGTCCAGGCCTAGACCGAGCTCCGGCGCCATCTCCAGGATGGACTTCTTCTCGGAGGCGAACACCGTGCCCTTGTCCGTGGTGGCGTAGAACAGCGGCTTGATACCGAACTGGTCGCGCGCCGCAAACATCGTCTGCGTCTCGGTGTCCCAGATGACGAAGGCGAACATGCCGCGCAGGTGCTCGACCACGTTCGCGCCCCAGTGGTGGTACCCAACCACGATCGGCTCGCCGTCGCCGCTGGTGTTGAAGGTGTAGCCGGCGGACTGGAGCTCCTCGCGCAGCTCGATGTAGTTGTAAATCTCGCCGTTGAACGTCAGCGCGTAGCGCTCCGGGTTGTCCGCCGGCCCCCAGCGCAGCGGCTGGTGGGAGTGCTCGATATCGATGATGGCCAGGCGATTAAACCCGAACACCGCAGAGTCGTCGTTCCAGGTGCCGGCGGCGTCCGGGCCGCGGTGGTACATGCACGGCAGGGCGCGCTCGACAGCATCAACGAACTTGGCTGCGTTTGCGTCCGCGCTAAGCAGGGCAAGAAGGCCACACATACTCAAACCTCTCCGTATATATAAGGTGCGCCGTTGCTACGCGGCGGGAAGTCCCCTCAACAATAAGGTTTTGCGTCCCGTTTTCGTGAACCGGAACCGCCCAACTTTCGCCGTGCCCCATAAGGGGGCCAACTTATGGATGAACTTTTTCACGGGTTCGTTTGCTTGGCGAAGCGTTATCGTCGCTAAGCACTTGCTTATCGACGTTCCCCCGGTGCCCGCGGCTGCGCCTCCCTCCGAGATTCCGACGGGGTAGGCGAGATGAACTATTCTGACCACGTAAGAATGTTCTGTCATGAGCATGGGCATTCAGTGTTTTTAGTGTGGACAGGAAGGCAGACACACGTGGATAAGGAAGTAAACCGCGGTATCGCCAGGAAGCTCGGCGTCGCGGGCGCGCTCCTGCTCGGCAGCTTCGGGCTTGCCGGCTGTGACGTTGCTGCGCCGGAGGCGCTCGCAAACATCCTCGACATGGGCTGGCCGGACCCGGTCACCCCGGAGGGCACCCAGATGTACAACTTCTGGGTGTGGACCTGGCTTGCCGCCTGGATTATCGGCATCATCATGTGGGGCCTGTTCATCATGGCCATCGTCCGTTGGAACGGTAAGGCTCGCGCCAAGAAGGGTGCCGGCGAGTTCCCGCGCCAGCTGCAGTACAACGTCGGCCTCGAGCTGGGCCTGACCATCCTGCCGGTCATCATTGTGATGGTGCTGTTCTTCTTCACCGTCCAGGCGCAGACCAAGACCACCGCCCTGGACAAGGACCCTAAGGTGACCGTGGATGTCACCGGCTACCAGTGGAACTGGAAGTTCGGCTACGCCAACGTTGCCGGCGACCTGACCGAGGACGGCAAGGACTACGACGGTCTGGACTCCGAGCGTCAGGCGCTCGCCGAGGAAACCAAGTACGACCCGGAGGACATGCACAACGCGAACCCGATTCACGGCACCTCCATGGGCGACCAGTCCTACCTCAACTTCAACGAGATTGAGACCATCGGCTCCACCGAAGAGGTGCCGGTGCTGGTGCTGCCGACCGACACCGCGATCGAGTTCCGCCTCGCCTCCGGCGACGTGAACCACGCGTTCTGGGTTCCGGAGTTCCTGTTCAAGCGCGACGTCTACGCGCACCCGGAGAACAACCAGCAGCAGCGCGCGTTCCAGATCGAGCGCATTGAGAAGGAAGGCGCATTCGTCGGCCGTTGCGCCGAGATGTGCGGCACCTACCACTCGATGATGAACTTCGAGGTCCGCGCCGTGAGCCCGGAGAAGTTCGAGCAGTACATCCAGTTCCGCCGCGACAACCCGGACGCACCGAACTCCGAGGCACTGAAGTCTATCGGCGAGGATCCGTACGCAACCTCCACCCGTCCGTTCGTCACCCAGCGCGATGCGACCCGCGACGGCAACAACACTGTCGACCCGAACGCGAACGTTTAAGAAAGAGAGAGCGAAGCCATGGGAACTGGATCAAAGGTTTTCTACGCCATCGGCACCTTCCTTGCTTTGATGGCCGTGTTCTACATCCTCGCTACGACGTGGATCGGCGAGGACGCGTACCTGTTCGGTATCGAGTGGATCGGCTCGGTCGGCCTCGTACTTGCCACCGTCTTCTCCTTCATGCTGGGCGGCTACCTCAGCATCACTGAGCGCCGCATGGACATCGTCCCGGAGGACTGGGAAGAGGCGGAGATCGAAGACGGCGCCGGCGTGCTCGGCTTCTTCTCTCCGAGCTCCATCTGGCCGTTCACGATGGCGATGGCGATCTGCGTGCTCGGCTTGGGCATTGCCTTCTGGCAGCTGTGGCTGCTCGCCCTTGGTGCGGTGTTCCTGATCTGGGCCACTACCATGCTGAGCCTGCAGTACGGTATTCCGCGCGAGAAGCACTAAACGCTGAAACGAAAACTCCCCCCGCCGCGATGGGTCGCGGCGGGGGAATTTTTGCGTTTGACGGTCGAAAATGGTCCGATCATCCGAAAGTTTGTCCCCCATTTTGCGCGGGCGGGCAAGCTGCGGGAGATGTGAGATCAGGCACACCGGGGAACTTTTCGAGGCCGGGAGAGCCGTCCAGAAAATTGTCGGCCAATTCTGCGAGGTAGGGCAGTAGGCGTGCACCCGATGCGATGACCAGCATCGTTCTAGTCGGATATGAGGCAGAAAAGTTCCCGGGAAATTGAAAAAAGTTTTTCCGCAATACGGGCCGTGCGAAAAGGTGCTGGTTGCGCGCGAGTTCACAGGAAAAATGCGGGGGTGAGTGAGATGAATATCAGGACGAAATAGGGGATAATCTCATCCGTGACGACCGCAATGACAAACCAAGATATGGCGACGCCGCAGAATCGCGTCCCAGCGCTGAACCGTCCGAACATGGTCAGCGTGGGCACGATTGCGTTCCTCGCCCAAGAGCTCATGTTCTTTGCCGGTTTGTTCGCGATGTACTTCACGTCGCGCGCAAACGGCCTCGCTAACGGTGACTGGAGCACCCAGACCGATCATCTCAACATCGTGTTCGGCGGAATCATCACCGCTGTGCTGATCGCGTCCTCCTTCACCTCCCAGTTCGGTGTGTTCGCCGCCGAGAGGGGTGACGTGTTCGGCCTGCGCAAGTGGTTCACCGTGACCATTGTGCTGGGCGTCATCTTCCTCGGCCTGGTGGCCTTCGAGTGGACCGAGATGGTCACGGCCGGCGTTACGCCGCAGTCTTCCGTCTTCGGTTCGGTGGTGTACATCATCACCGGCTTCCACATGGCGCACGTGACCGCCGGCATCATCGCGTTCATCGTGGTGCTGCTGCGCGTGGCCAAGTCGAAGTTCACCCCGGCTCAGGCAACCGCCGCAATGGCAGTTTCCTACTACTGGCACTTCGTCGATGCCATCTGGATCGGCGTGTTCATCACCATCTACCTCGTTCAGTAGTCCTCTTCCAGGTGAATGCCTGGGGGAGCGGAAAAGTTCTGAAAAGTCGATAAAGGGAACACAATGGAAAACACACCCAAGAAGAAGCGCCAGGGACGCAAGACGCAGCGCACGCTCGCTGGCGCTGCGGCCTTGACGCTGGGGTTGACCGGCGCGGGGCTTCTCGCGTCCGCACTGACCCCGAACGCACAGGTGGCAACGGCGGCCCGTGATGAGCAAGCGATGATCCAGGAGGGCAAGGACCTCTACGACATCGCCTGCATCACCTGCCACGGCGCAAACCTGCAGGGCGTTCAGGACCGCGGTCCGTCGCTCATCGGTACCGGCGAAGGCGCCGTGTACTTCCAGGTCAACTCCGGCCGTATGCCGATGATGTCCAACGACGCGCAGGCGGAACGCAAGCGCCCGCGCTACACCGAGGAGCAGGCTCTCGCCCTCGCTGCCTACGTCGCAGCGAACGGCGGTGGCCCGGAGCTGGTGTACAACGAGGACGGCTCGCTTGCCATGGAGGAGCTCCGCGGCAAGGACTACGACGGCAAGATCCAGGAAGGCGACGTCGCCCGCGGCGGCGAGCTGTTCCGCCTGAACTGCGCTTCCTGCCACAGCTTCACCGGCCGCGGCGGCGCACTGTCCTCCGGTAAGTACGCGCCCGCACTGGATCCGGCCAACGAGCAGGAGATCTACCAGGCCATGCTCACCGGTCCGCAGAACATGCCGAAGTTCTCCGACCGTCAGCTCTCCGCTGACGAGAAGAAGGACATCATCGCCTTCATCAAGTCCACCAAGGAAACCCCGTCCCCGGGCGGCTACGCCCTCGGTGGCCTCGGCCCGGTTTCTGAAGGTATGGCGATGTGGATCATCGGCGTGACCCTGGTCGCTGCCGCTGCTATGTGGATTGGATCTCGCTCATGAGTGATGTGAAGAAGAATTACACGAAGGAAGAGCTGGACCGCATGAGCAATGCGGAGCTGGCTGCCCTGGGCACCGAGCTCGACGATGTCACGGTGGCGTACCGCAAGGAGCGCTTCCCGGTCGAGGGCGATCCGCGCGAGAAGTCCGCTGCTGCCGGCATCGGCATCTGGCTGACTATCTCGATCATTTCCGCGCTGGCCTTCCTCGGCGTCTACCTGTTCTGGCCGTGGCACCCGAAGTTCCACGGTGATGAGGGTCTGTTTGTCTACACCCTCTACACCCCGCTGCTTGGCCTGACCGCGGCTTTGGCGTTTGTTGGCCTCGGCGTGGCGATCATCCAGTACGTGAAGAAGTTTGTGCCGGAAGAGATCGCAGTGCAGCGCCGCCACGACGGCCGCTCCAGCGAGCTGGACCGCCGCACCACCACCGCGCTGCTGAACGACGCATGGGAGACATCGACCCTCGGCCGTCGTTCGGCACTGAAGGGCCTGCTCGGCACCGCTGGCGTTCTCGCCGGCCTGATGGTCATCGCTCCCCTCGGCGGCGCGATCAAGAACCCGTGGAAGGTCCGCCACGAGCTGGACTACCACGGCGACGGCACCCTGTGGACCCACGGCTGGACCATCCAGGACAAGGGAGTAAAGGTCTACCTCGGCCGCGACACCGGCGCTATCGCCGAGCTGCACGAGGGCGAAACCGGCTCGCACTACACCACCGCGGGTGTGTCCCGCCTGGTGCGCATGCGCCCGGAGGACCTCGCGGCAGCCGCAATGGAAACGGTGTTCCCGCTCTACCCGGAGGACGTCAACGACGGCGACGATTACGATCCGACCCGCGACGTCTACGAGCACCACATGCACTCGATCCACGGTCCGCGTAACCCGGTCATGCTCATCCGCCTGCGTTCCAAAGACGCGCAAAAGGCGGTTGAGCGCGAAGGCCAGGAGGACTTCCACTACGGCGACTACTACGCCTACTCCAAGATCTGCACGCACATCGGTTGCCCGACCTCGCTGTACGAGGCTCAGACCAACCGCATCCTGTGCCCGTGCCACCAGTCGCAGTTCGACGCGCTGCAGTACGGCAAGCCGGTCTTCGGCCCGGCCGCCCGCGCACTGCCGCAGCTGCCTGTGACTGTTGACGAAGACGGTTACCTCATCGCCAACGGGAACTTCATTGAGCCCGTCGGCCCGGCATTCTGGGAGCGTCAGTCCTAATGAGCACTAAACTTGAGCAAGTCGCGGACAACGTTGATTCGCGCTACACAATCTCGGGCGTGCTGCGCCCGCAGCTGAACAAGGTCTTCCCGACCCACTGGTCCTTCATGCTCGGTGAGATGGCGCTGTACAGCTTCATCATCCTGCTGCTGACCGGTATCTACCTGGCACTGTTCTTTGACCCGTCCATCACGAAGGTCATCTACGACGGTGCGTACCTGCCGCTCAACGGCGTCGAAATGTCCCGCGCGTACGCAACCGCGCTCGATATCTCCTTCGACGTCCGCGGCGGCCTGTTTGTCCGCCAGATGCACCACTGGGCCGCGCTGATGTTCATGATGGCGATGTTCGCCCACATGATGCGCGTGTTCTTCACCGGCGCGTTCCGTCGCCCGCGTGAGGCCAACTGGCTCATCGGTGTCACTCTGGTGCTGCTGGGCATGATCGAGGGCTTCATGGGCTACTCCCTGCCGGACGACCTGCTCTCCGGCGTCGGCCTGCGAATCATGTCCGCGATCATCCTGGGCCTGCCGATCATCGGCACCTGGATCCACTGGGCAATCTTCGGCGGCGACTTCCCGTCCGACCTGATGCTGGACCGCTTCTACATCCTCCACGTGCTGATCCTGCCGGGCATCATCCTCGCCCTGGTTGCGGCTCACCTCGCGCTGGTCTGGTTCCAGAAGCACACCCAGTTCCCGGGTCCGGGCCGCACCGAGAACAACGTCGTCGGCGTGCGCATCATGCCGGTGTTCGCAACCGAAGCTATCGGTTACATGATGGTTGTCTTCGCGGTGCTGGCTGGCATGGCTGGTCTCACCTCCATCAACGCGATCTGGAACCTTGGCCCGTACAACCCGTCCCAGGTGTCCGCTGGTTCCCAGCCGGATATCTACATGCTGTGGACGGACGGCGCCGCCCGTGTCATGCCGGCGTGGGAGCTCTACCTGGGCAACTACACCATCCCGGGCGCGTTCTGGGTGGCCCTGCTCTGTGGCCTGATGGTCGTGCTGCTGATCACCTACCCGTTCATCGAGCAGAAGGTCACCGGCGACACCGCCCACCACAACCTGCTGCAGCGTCCGCGCGACGTTCCTGTGCGCACCGGTGTCGGCGTCATGGGCCTGACCTTCTTCCTGCTGCTGACCCTCTCCGGTGGTAACGACCACGTGGCGCACTTCTTCCAAATCTCGCTCAATGCGATGACCTGGGTCGGCCGTATCGGCTTGATCGTGCTGCCGCCGCTGGCCTTCTTCATCACCTACCGCCTGTGCATCGGCCTGCAGCGCTCCGACCGCGAGGTCCTCGAGCACGGTATCGAGACCGGCGTCATCAAGCGCCTGCCCAACGGCGCGTTCGTGGAGATCCACCAGCCGCTGGGCCCGGTGGACGAGCACGGCCACCCGGTGCCGCTGGAGTATGCAGGTGCCCGCGTGCCGAAGCAGATGAACCAGCTCGGTTTCGCGGACTCCGACACCATCGGCAAGTTCTCCCCGGCGGAGCTCGGCGTCACTGAGCGCGTGCGCGACGCTGAGGAGCAGAAGCACCACGAGGCCGTCGAGACGATGCGTGCGCTCGAGGCGACGAAGGATCGCTCCGACCGCGACGCAACTCACGAGAACGCGGAGTAAAAATAGCGCTCTTGCGGTCGCAAGCTGACCCCCTTTCCCGGCTATGGGAGAGGGGGTTTTGCTTTGTTACAAACGCGTAAACAAGGCCATGTGACAAAGACCACAGGAGATTTATGGTTGTGTCTGCGTGCAAACCTTGAGTGAAGTCGCGCGGGCTGAGCGCCACTCAAAAAACGCCAGCGTACGCGTGGAAAACTGTCTTGTTCTGCGTCCCTGAGAGGACGTTAAAGCATGCTGAGAGGCGGTCGTGTCACACAATATTTTTGTTGATAACGGAACTGTAACGGCGTGGCGGGTGGACACCGTTGTTGCCGTTTCGTAACCTGTTCGAGACATTGCGACAACAGCCGTTGGCAGCATGTACCGAAAACAACATATGAGCCGACACCCGAAGCGGCGGTCCGAATCCGCGGACCGTACGCCATGGGGACCGGGGAACCGCAGTGGAGCCAGAAGCTCCCGTGGGGCGCAGGGTCTTTTCTCAACGCCCGGCCCGACAGCTAACCCGGTTGGCGAAGAGAAGATATGGAGAAAACTATCGTGGCAAAGCACCGTCGCCAGGACAACACCGCAGCACGCGCAGCAGCGGCTACCGTAGCCGTCGCAGCGGGCGCCGCTCTGGTCGCGCCGGCCGCCGCCTCCGCAGCAGAGGTCCGTGTTCCCAACACTCCGGTTTCCGTCCAGGTTCCGGGCATCGAGAATGTCCCGGGCATCGCATCCATTCCGGGCATCGACGCTTGGATCCCGTCGCTCGCTGGCGCACCGGCAAACGGCAACGTCCAGAACGCCATTGCCTCTGTGAAGGCAATGCCGGGCGTGGCCAACGTCCCGGGCTTCACCCAGTTCCTCGCTAACGTCGAGCAACAGGTCCGCCCGGCGGCACCGGCTCAGGCACCGGTTCAGCAAACCTACTCCGCACCGGTTGCCGCACCGGCTCCGGAGCCGTCCATTGGCGAGCGCATCGTTTCCATCGCGCAGTCCAAGATCGGCTCCCCGTACGTCTACGGCGCTGCGGGCCCGAACGCCTTCGACTGCTCCGGCTTCACCTCCTGGGTTTACGCGCAGGCTGGCAAGTCCATTCCGCGCACCTCCCAGGCACAGGCGTCTGCCGGCCAGCAGGTCGCGCTGAGCGACATCCAGCCGGGCGACATCGTCGCCTACTACGGCGGCGCTTCCCACGTTGCCATCTACGCTGGCAACGGCCAGATCATCGACGCGTTGAACTCCGGTATCCCGGTCGGCTACCGCGATCTGCACATGATGCCGATCCACTCCGTGGTCCGCTTCTAAGAGTAGAAACTGTGCCCCGTCCCGCATCGCGCGGGCGGGGCATTTTTTCTCTCTTACCTCAGTATTCACTCAAGTCACACGTTGAGCATTTTGCTTGGCGACGGCCACGGGAGCAGCTATAGTTTGTTCGTTCGTGCAGAAATCTGAAGAGGTGTCCACCGTGGGTAAGCACTCCCTCCGCCCCAACCGCTCCCGCGCCGCCGTCGCGGCCACTGTCGCCGGCAGCGTCATCGCCACAACGGTGTTTCCCGCGGCCCCCGCACATGCGGACGACGTGGACGCGTTGATCGAGGAGATGGAGTCCGTCTCCCACGACGCCACGGCGAAGGCGGAGGAGATCAAGGAGCTGGAGGACGAGATTACCGAGTCCGAGGCGAAGCTGCGTTCGGCGAACGCCCGCGCCGCCGAGGCGAAGTCCCAGCTCGAGTCCCTGCGCGGAGTGTCGGACGCGCAGCGCAAGAACGTCGGCGACATTGCGCATTCGCGCTACCGCATCCCCAAGTCCGACGCGATTTTGACCACCCTGGATTCCGGCAACCCGCAGGAGGCGATCGACCGGTCTGCGTACCTGGCCGCATTGGGCCGGAACTCGCAGCGCGCGCTGACGGAGCTGGAGGACGCCAACCGCGCCGCCGGCGAGCGCGCGAGCGTGGCCAGCATCGCGGTGGCAGAAGCGCAGCACGCCCGCAACGAGCTGGACGGCAAGCGCAAGAAGCTGGAAGAGGAGCGCGAGGAGTTGGATCTGCGCGTCGCCGACATTGAGCGCCGCGTGGACAGCCTGAACGAGGCGGACCGCCAGCGGTGGATGAACAAGGACAACCCGGTGGATTCCGCGTCCCTGCCGGGTGTGGACTCCGGTATCGTCGCCGCGGCCATGGCGCAGCTGGGCAAGCCGTACGGCTGGGGCGCTGCCGGCCCGGACGCGTTCGACTGCTCCGGCCTGATGGTGTGGGCCTACGCCCAGAACGGCATCGGCATCCCGCGCACCTCGCAGGCGCAGCTTGCCGGCGGCACCCCGGTGTCGCTGGACGCCCTGCAGCCTGGCGACATCATCGGCTACTACCCGGGCGTGACCCACGTGGGCATGTACATCGGCGACGGCATGGTGGTCCACTCCTCGGACTACGGCATCCCGATCCAGGTGGTGCCGCTGAACTCCATGCCGATCCAGGGTGCAGTTCGCTATTAAGACGCTGCTGGTCACCAACGACTTCCCGCCCACAGTGGGCGGGATTCAGTCGTATTTGCGGGACTTCGCCGGCGAACTCGCGAACCGCCTCGGCCCCGACAAACTCGTGGTGTTCGCCTCCACCCAAGACGCCGACGCGGCCAGCGAGTGGGACGCGTCCGCGCCGTACACCGTGGTGCGCTGGCCGCGCCGCGTCATGCTGCCCACCCCGGCCACAAGCCGCGAGATGCAGCGTCTCATCCGAGACCGCGGCATCGGCACGGTGTGGTTCGGCGCCGCCGCACCGCTGGCGCTGATGGGCGCTGCCGCGAAGCGCGCCGGCGCCGCCTACGTCATCGCCACCACCCACGGCCACGAGGTCGGCTGGGGCATGCTGCCCGTCGCCCGCCAGGTCTTAACCGCCATCGGCCGCAGCGCCGACACCGTCACCTACATCTCGGAATACACGCGACAGCGCCTGACCGCGCTGGGCACCCGCCCCCGGTTCGTGGCGCTGCCGTCCGGCGTGGACACCGAGTTCTTCCGCCCCGCAACCGCCTCCCAGCGGGCCACCGCCCGCAAATTCCTCGGCGTCGGCGACGCGCCGCTGGTGGTCTGCTCCTCGCGGCTGGTGGCCAGGAAGGGGCAAGATGTGCTGATTCGGGGGTGGCCGGAGGTTCGTCGACAAGCAAAAGGCGCCCGGCTGGTCATCGTGGGCTCCGGGCCGTACGAGCGGAAGCTGAAGGCGATGGCGGGCGAGGGCGTCGTGTTCACGGGCGCGGTGCCGGGGGAGCGGCTGCGCGACATCGTGGCGGCCGCGGACGTGTTCGCCATGCCCGCACGCACCCGTCTCGGCGGGCTCGACGTCGAGGGCCTCGGCATCGTCTACCTGGAGGCGCAGGCGTGCGGCGTGCCCGTCGTCGCGGGCGACTCCGGCGGCGCGCCCGAGACGGTCACCGCGGAGACGGGGGTGGTGGTGGACGGCCGGGACACGGATGCCGTCGCCAAGGCGATTGCGCAGCTGCTTCTCGACGACCAAAGGCGCACCCAGATGGGTCGCGCCGGACGCGCGCATGTGACCGAGCACTTCTCCTGGGACGTGCTCGGGGCGCGGTTGGCTGCGCTATGCAGCGCTCGCGGGCGGCGGGACTAGACTGCCATTCCATGGTTGCTCACTCACCGATGACCGTCGGATTCGACATCGGCGGCACGAACGCACGCGCAGCAGTGGTGGACGCTGACGGGGTGATCGTCGATTCGCTCGGCACCGACACACCGCACGACGCGGAGGGGCTCACCCGCACGATCGTGGAGATGGTCGGCGAGCTGCGCGCATCCCACGACATCGGGGCGGTCGGCGTGGCCGTGGCGGGCTTTTTGGACCCTGACTGCGAGATCGTGCGCTTCGCGCCGCACCTGGCCTGGCGCGACGATCAGCCCGTGCGCCGCGACCTCGAGCAGGCGCTGGGCCTGCCGGTACGCCTGGAGCACGACGCGAACTCCGCCGCCTGGGGCGAGTACCGCTACGGTGCCGGCCGCGACCTGGACACGTGGGTGTTCTTCGCCGTCGGCACCGGCATCGGCGCGACGCTGATGCACCACGGCGAGATCTACCGCGGCGCGTTCGGCACCGCGCCCGAGTTCGGCCACATCACCGTGGTCCCCGGCGGGCGCGTGTGCTCCTGCGGCAAGCAGGGGTGCTTAGAGCGCTACGCCTCCGGCACGTCGCTTGTGGACTGCGCCATTGAAATCGCCACCAAGGGCAGCTTTCGCGATTCGTCGGTGTACCGGGCGGTCGTCGAGAAGCGGGCGAGCGGACACGACATCATGGCCGCAGCCCGCGCTGGTGACCCGCTGGGGCAGGCCGCCCTGGACAGCTTCTCCACCTGGCTCGGCCGCGGTCTTGCGATCGTCGCCGACGTGCTGGACCCCGCACACATCGTCCTCGGCGGCGGCGTGAGCGAGGACGCGGACCTGTACCTGGACGACGCCCGCGCGTCCATGGCCGCCAACATCGTCGGAACCGGATACCGCCCGCAGCCGGAGATCCTGTGCGCTGAGCTGGGGTCCCGGGCGGGTATGATCGGGGTCGCTGATCTGGCCCGTGAACTGCTGTAGAAGGCGAGTAAACGATGAACAACAAGTGGTATTCCCTGTTCAAGGTTATTCTCGGGCCACCTCTACTTGTGTGGAACCGCCCCACCATCGAGGGCGCGGAGAACATCCCCGACGAAGGCGCCGCGATTTTGGTGTCCAACCACCAGGCCGTGCTGGACTCGTTCTACCTGCCGCTTCTGGTCAAGCGCCAGATCACCTTCCCTGCGAAGAAGGAGTACTTCACCTCGCCGGGGCTGTCCGGGCGCATCCAGAAGTTCTTCTTCTCCTCGGTGGGCCAAATCCCCGTGGACCGCGCTTCCAAGGACGCCGGCGACGCGCTGCAGAACGCGGCGGAAAGTGTACTGGGCAAGGGCGACCTGTTCGGCATCTACCCGGAGGGCACCCGGTCCCCGGACGGGCGCGTGTACAAAGGCCGCACCGGCATAGCGCGCGTGGCCATGGCCACTGGCGCACCCATCGTGCTTATCGGCATGATCGGCTCTGGGAAAGCCAACCCGATCGGCACCACAATCCCGCGCCCGGTGAAGGTGCGCATCAAGGTTTCCGAGCAGATCCACCCGCACGCCTGGGCCGCCGAGCACGGCTTCGACCCCGCATCGCGCGAGGTCATGCGCCCGTTCACGGACTACTGCATGCGCCGCCTCGCGGACATGGTGGGGGAGGACTACGTGGATGTCTACGCCTCGGACGTGAAGAAGTCGCTGGCGGAGACGGGGGAGTACCCGGAGGAGGCACGCCCGTGAACAAACCGCTGATTATCCGTTTTGCGCTGGTCGCCGTTGTGGTGGCGATCTACCTGGTTGCCTCCGAGGCAGGCTGGTACCCCAAGCTGGCCGGGCCGCTCGCCGTGTTGGCGGTGGCTGCGGTGATGTTCTGGCCCCGCCGCGGCGGCGGTCCGAAGGGGCCGTCGAGACGCGAGCTTCTCGACGACATCCGGTCGGAGCAGCGCAAGTAGATGCGGTATTTCTACGACACTGAATTTATCGAGGACGGCTCCACCATCGAGCTCGTCTCCATCGGCATCGTCGCCGAAGACGGACGCGAATATTACGCCGTGAGCACGGAGTTTAATGCTTCCAACGCGAATGAATGGGTGCGCGAGAACGTGCTGAACAAGCTGCCGCGCGCTTCGCATCCGGCGTGGAAGCCGCTGCAGCAGATCCGCGACGAGGCCCACGAATTTCTCACCGCCGGCCGCGGCAAGCCGGAGCTGTGGGCCTGGGTCGGTGCCTACGATCACGTCGTGTTCGCCCAGCTCTGGGGCGACATGGCCGGCTTGCCAAAGGACCTTCCGCGCTACACGCGCGAGCTGAAGCAGTACTGGCAGATGGCGGGGCGCCCGCGCCTGCCCAAGGTGCCGGATGGCAACCACGACGCGCTCGTGGATGCGCGCCACAACCTGCGTAAATTCCGCGTTTGCATGGAGGCATTGCCTATCGACGCCTCCGGCGCAGTGTCCAAATAGTGAGACAGTTTCTTCACCGTTTGGGAAAGTGCAGGTGAAATAGGTTGTAGTGCGGTGGGATTCGTGCTACTACTGATTGGGTGAGTTGGACAATCGACATCCCCAAAGACGTACTGCCGGACCTGCCCCCGCTGCCGGGCGACCTGAACGAGCAGTTCCAGGACGCAATCTCCCGCGACGCGAAGCAGCAACCCTCCTGGGACCCCACCCAGGCGCAGTACGTGCGCAAGATCCTCGAGTCCGTGCCGCCGGTCGTGCTCGCCCCCGAGGTGGAGGAGCTGAAGGCCCAGCTGGCGGACGTCGCCAACGGCAAGGCGTTCATGCTGCAGGGCGGCGACTGCGCCGAGACCTTCGAGTCCAACACCGAGCCCCACATCCGCGCCAACGTCCGCACCCTGCTGCAGATGGCCGCGGTGCTGACCTACGGCGCGTCCATGCCCGTCGTGAAGCTGGCGCGCATCGCCGGCCAGTACGCGAAGCCGCGTTCCTCTGACCTGGACGCGAACGGCCTGCCTAACTACCGCGGCGACATCGTCAACGGCGTTGAGCCCACCGAGGAAGCCCGCCGCCACGACCCGGCCCGCATGGTCCGCGCCTACGCGAACTCGTCCGCAGCGATGAACCTGGTCCGCGCCCTGACCGCGTCCGGCACCGCCGACCTGCACAACATCAACGACTGGAACCGCGAGTTCGTGACCAACTCCCCGGCGGGTGCGCGCTACGAAGCTTTGGGACGCGAGATCTCCCGCTCCCTGGCCTTCATGGACGCCTGCGGCGTGCGCGACGACAACCTGCGCACCTCCAACGTCTACGCCTCCCACGAGGCGCTGCTTGTGGACTACGAGCGCGCCATGTTGCGCCTAGCCACCGACTCCAAGGGCGATACCAGACTCTACGACCTGTCCGCCCACCAACTCTGGATCGGCGAGCGCACCCGCGGCATCGACGACTTCCACGTCAACTTCGCCGCCCTGATCTCCAACCCGATCGGCATCAAGCTCGGCCCGACCACCACCCCGGAGGAGGCCGTCGCGTACGCCGACAAGCTGGATCCGGACCGCATCCCTGGCCGCCTGACCATGGTCATCCGCATGGGCCAGGACAAGGTCCGCGAGGTCCTGCCGGGCATCGTGAAGGCCGTCGAGGCGTCCGGCCACAAGGTGGTATGGCAGTCCGACCCGATGCACGGCAACACCTTCACTTCCTCAAACGGATACAAAACCCGCCACTTCGACAAAATCCTCGACGAGGTCCAAGGCTTCTTCGAGGTCCACCGCGAGCTGGGCACCCACCCGGGCGGCATCCACATCGAGCTCACCGGCGAAAACGTCACCGAGTGCCTCGGCGGCGCCCAGGACATCACCGACGTCGACCTGCCCGGCCGCTACGAGTCCGCCTGCGACCCCCGCCTCAACACCGAGCAGGCCCTCGAGCTGTCCTTCCTCGTCGCCGAGATGCTGCGCTACTAGTCTTCAGTCGGCCCGCTTGTGTGCTCTGCTGGTCTTCGGGGCCTTCGGGGCCTTCGGGGCCGGCGGGTTTTGTACGAATCGACAACGCTCCGGCATTTCCCCAGGTGGGGGAATGGAGACCCGGGGCGTTTTGTCGATTCGTACAAAATTGCGCTGCTTGCGGACTCCGCATTGCGGACACCTCGGCCAGTACCAACGGTTGGTCGGTGCCCACTATGCAGCTGCATAGCGGTGGGTGGTGGCCCCTCGTAAAAGCTGACATTCTGCCGAAATTGGCCCTTAGTGACCTGCGGAAATGTCGGGCGCCCTCTCTGTCAGGCTGGTTGTGAACAACGATCCGTAGGAGGTTTTGTTCATGACTTTGCTCGATGTTCCAGTGTTGATCCCGGAGCCGGACGTGCTGTCCGAGGCAGCTTCGGTCGGTGGTCAACAGGTTCGAAGCGGTCGCCTGCCCAGGCGGAGGCTTCGCGCTGATGATGTGTTGTCCCTTGCGGTGACGGTGCTGTCTCCTGGCGAGGTCCTCGACGAGGATGACCTGGTTATGCCGCAGGCTGGCGCGGTTGTGTTTACAGCGTGCCAGCCGTATTCGCGGGGGTTGGATTTTACTGCCGCTCAGAAGCGACAGATGGTCACGATCTATCGCCAGTTGCCGTATGGGGCGAAAGGTATCTGGCTTGATCGCCATGGGCTGTATGGAGCCAAGATCTTTCGGTGGGGCCAACAGCTTGGGCTTTTGACCTGCGCGCAGCAAAAGGCAGCGTCGGTCGGCGACGAGGAACTGCCAGCGGTGCTCGACGCCGCGGCGGTGACGTCGCTGGTGCAGCGCTACCTTTCGCTTCCTTACGGTGAAAAGGAGGCGTTTATCGCCAGGCATGATCTGTGCCACCGGACAGTGCTGCGGTGGGCCACCATGGTCGCAGACGGGTCGATCGCGCATTACACGCATAAACGAAAGGCAGGAACAGTGGGAAAACGCACCTCAGATGACCTCACGCAGTCACGTCGCCAGGTTGAGGCGATGATTCGGGAAAACGAACGGTTGAAAAAAGAACTCGCCAAAGCCAACCGCAAACTCACCCGGCAAGAACAAGAACTGGATAAATGGGTCAAAACCAGTGATGTGTTGGGAAAAGCTTTAGCGTCCATGCCCGATCTTCCTGGCGTGGACTACGACGCGGAGGAAAACGCCTATCCGAAGACGAAACGCGACGCTATGAAGCTGGTCGACAAGAAGAACAACGACTCATCGACGCCCTTGTCGGATTAGGCCACTCCACTTCCCGGGCGTGTGTGTTGCTGGGAGTCAGCCGCAGCCGGATCTACTACGAATCCAACCCGCGGCCGAAAACCGCCAACCCGATTGCCCACCACGAACGCAACATCGCCCGGCTCACACAGGAACACGTCGATAAGATCCTCGCCCAGCTGGACGCCAACCCGCAATCGAGCGTGGACGATGTGTTCTACAACGCCTATAACCACGGCGTTTACGTCGCCAGTTTGAGCAGCTTCTACCGCATCGCCCGCAAGCACAACAGACTGTTGAAGCACCGTAACTGCACTCGCACCAAACGCAGGTCGAAACGCGGCAACAACCAGCCACCACATGTCGTCGCTACTGCACCAGCACAAGTGCTGTGCTGGGACATCACATTCCTGCCTGGCCCGTTCGTCAACGAAAACTACGCCTGCCACACCATCATCGACCTGTACTCACGCGCCGTGATCGGCACGTTGGTCACCCACCGCGAAGACGCACGCGGTGTATCCAAACTCTTCGACGACATCTTGACGCGCTACCCCACAGTGCAAACCGTGCACTCCGACAACGGGGCAGCTATGCGAAGCAACGCCTTAAAGCGAGTGTTCGCCAAACACGACGTTGACGCATCGTTTAGCCGGCCGGCAACAAGCAACGACAACCCCCAGATGGAGTCACTGTTCCACACCATGAAGGGATTTGCGTACTACCCGAAAGCCTTCGCCGACATCGACGCCGCCACCCAATGGGTAGCCCGCTTTACCAGGCACTACAACAACCGGCCCCACAGCGGCATCAACGGCTACACCCCGCAAAGCGTGCTCGACGGTACCTGGAAGCAATACGAAACCAACCGCATCAACGCAGCACGTGCCGCACTCGAAGCCGGACTCATCACCGCAATGCCCAAAACACCGACCGGACTACCCAAAGAGGTCACCATCATCCGCACAACCACCAAAACCCGCCCACAATCACCCACACTTACCGTCGCCTGAACCAGAAACTGTTCACAACCACTTGACACAAAGCGGCGGTCGTCAGATCTTGCGAGCGCCGGGAGGGGGGGCGGCGCTTGCGGACTCCGCATTGCGGACAACTCGGCCGCCATCAATGATTGGTCGTCACCCACTATGCAGCTGCATAGCGGTGGGTGGTGGTCCCTCGTAAAAGCTGACATTTTTCTGAAATCGGGTCTCGGTTACCTGCAGAAAAGTCGGACGGTTGTCAGATCTTGCGAGCGCAGGGAGGGGTCGGTGCTTGCGGACCCCGCATTGCGGACAACTCCGCCGCCACCAATGATTGGCCCGCACCCACTATGCAGCTGCATAGCGGCAAGGCGCCGGTTGCGGACTCTGCATTGCGGATAACTCGGCCGTCACCTATGGTTGGCCGGCACCCACTATGCGGCTGCATAGCGACGAGGCGCCGGTTGCGGACTCTGCTTTTGCGGACAGCTTGGCCGTCACCAATGGTTGGCTGATACCCACTATGCAGCTGCATAGTGGAAGTCGCCCGGCTAGGGCTGGGGAACGATGACCTCCGGGATTTCGCCGTACATGCCGGAGCCGAACCACCAAGCCCCCAGCGCCACGGCGACGATCGCGATGATGGCGAAGACGGTGTACAGGGCCACGCCGAACGGGGAACGGTTCGACACGGGTTTAACGGTGGGACGTCGGGAAGCGGATTCGCGGGAGGAGGGGGCATCCGGGGCGTCGGGGGGAATCGGTCTCGGCGCAGGTGCAGGCACTGGAGCAGGTGCCGGGCCAGCGGCCGGGACTGGCGCAGGACCGGCAGCCGGAGCAGCCGCGGGCCATTGGCCGCGCGCCGGGCCGGGTGCTGGCTGGGCCGGCCTGGCGGGGGAAGGGGAGACGCGGGTGGGGGCGTCGTCGCCGGGGAAAAGGCGCTGGTGGGCGGCGCTCTGGGCGCTCGAGTCAGCACCGCCAGCACCACCGCCAACCCCCGCGGCCAGCCCAAAATTGGTCGGGTGCTCGGCGGCGCGGTGCGCGGCGGAGTTGCGCGGCGCCGGCACGGTGTAGGACGGAAGCCGCAGCTCGCTGGCCACATCGTCCAACGCCGCCAAAAACTCTGCGGCGTCGTGGAACCTGTCGTGCGGGTTGCGGGCGGTGGCGGTGGCCACGAGCTCGTCGAAAAGCTTGGGCACCCCCGCGATCAGCGAGGACGGCGCGGGCACATCGGAGCGCAGCCGCGCGTACGCGTGGGCCAAGGGGGTCTCGCCGCTAAACGGCGTGCGGCCGGTGAGTAGTTCGAAGAGGACGATGCCGGCGGAGTAGACGTCGGAGGCGGCGGTCAGCGCCCCTCCGTCGACCTGCTCGGGCGAGAGGTAGGCGACGGTGCCGACGATTTGATCGGTGGATTGGGTGGTTTCGGCGGTGGCGCGCACGAGGCCGAAGTCGGAGAGTTTGACGCGGCTGGAGGTGTCGATGAGCACGTTGTCCGGTTTGATGTCGCGGTGCACCATCCCCTTCGCGTGCGCGACCGAAAGCCCGGTGAGCATGCCGCGCATCACGGCCGCGGCGGCGTGCGGGGGCATGGGGCCGCGCTCTGCCAGCAGCTCGCGCAGGGTGCCGCCGGTGATCAGCTCCATGATCAAAAATACTTCGCCGCCGGATGCGGAGAAGTCGTACACGTTGACCAGGTTCGGGTGGCTGAGCTGCGCCATTGCGCGGGCTTCGCGGCGGAATCGCTCGCGGAACACTTCGTCGTGCACGTACTGCTCGTGCATGACTTTCGCGGCCACTTCGCGCCCGAGTCGCGCGTCGACGCAGCGGTAGACCGTGGCCATGCCGCCGCGGGCGATTGGGCGGTCGACAACGTAACGCCCGTCCAGTGTCGTGCCTGCGCGCAAGGTTGCCATGTGCACCAGAGTAGAATCGCCGACCGTGAGCGCACAAACGAATCTTGAGCAATTGCTTATCGACGAAACCCTGCTGCCGTTCCCGGATGTCGCCGAGAAGCTGGGCGTGCCGGTGACCAAGGTGCATGACTACATCGGCGCGAAGAAGCTGGTGCACTACGTCAAGAACGGCAAGAAGGTTGTGCCGGCGAGCCTGCTCGGCGAGGACGGCTTGAGCAAATTCGTCTCCGGCGCGATCACCGTGCTTTTCGACGGCGGCTACGACGCCGACGAGATCCTGGCGTTCCTGTTTACGCCGGATGAGTCTCTGCCGGGGCGTCCTGTGGACGCGCTGCACGGCCAAAAAGCTCGCGAAGTGATCCGCCGCGCGCAGGCGATGGCGTTCTAGCCGGATCCCTAAACAGCCACTCCACCGCCACGACGGCGGCGATCGCGGCAAAGGCGAGGAACCACATGTCGTAGAGGCGGTGGTTGCCGCTGCCCTTGAACGCCAGCGCCACGACTATGGACGCCCCCACGGTCACCCGCACCACCCAAGCCGGTGGCTTAAACGTGCCTGCCAGCGAGATGACGGAGGCGTAGTACCAGGGCAGCGTCACCGCGTTTGCGGCAAACGCCACGGTGTATGCGGCGGTGGTGCCGGCGACGGCGCGGCGCTCGTAGGCCTCGCCGCGGCGGGGGCGGAAAATCCACCACACCACCGCCAGGCCAACCAGCATGAGCACGGAAAAGACGGTGCGGGTCCAGCCGAGGGCGGTGTTGTAGCGGAACGTGTCGTCGAAAAGCTGGAGCACCGGCGTGATCAGTTCGGCGGCGAGGGTGGGGCCGGCGAGCGGGTTGATCACCTTCGAGTTGCCGGTGATCTCTTCGAGCCACCCCCAGGTGGTGCCAGATGCCCACGTGACCAGCTGGATCACCGCGACGTTGACGGCGAGCGCCCACGCCCCGCCGGCCACGAGCATGCCGGCGGCGCCAAGCGTGGTGGTGCTGCGCCGCTGGACCATCAGCCAAACCACGAACGGCAGCGCCACCGCGGCGGTGGCTTTCAGCGACACCGCCAGCGCGATCAGCGCGATGCCGGGGGTGCACCAGCGGCTGCGCAGGCACGACAGAAGGCCCACGCTGACCAGACCGACCATGACGGCCTCGTTGTGCATGCCGCCGATGAGGTGCAGCAGCATCACCGGGTTGGCCGCGCCCAGCCACAGGGCGAGGGCAGGGTCGCCGCCGATCTGCTTCGCTATCCGCGGCAGCGCCCACACGATCAGCGCGAACCCGGCCAGCGAAATCAGCCGGTAGACCACCAGGCCAGCTGTGACGTTCTCGCCGACCAGCCACGTCACCGCCTTGCCCACGCCGAGGTGCAAAGGACCGTACGGCGTGGTGGTGTTGCGCCAGTCGTGGGAGACCTCCCACAGGTACGGCCCCGGGTTGACGGCGGCGCCTTCGGAGTAGGGGTCGAAGCCGTCGCGAAGCATCGCGCCTTGCATGAGGTAGGAGTACACGTCGCGCGACAGGATCGGCGCGGACAGCGCGAGAACGCCCGCCCACCAGCACACGCTGCGGCGCACCTGCGCCAGGCCGGGCCGGGTTTTCCACAGCAGCACCCACGCCACCACCAGGCCGAGAATGCCGGCGGTGAGCAGCACGTCCATCAGCGCGCGGCCGTGCCCGTAGGACAGGTGCTCCAGGCCCACCGCGCGCAGCAGGCCGCCGCGGTAGCGGGTCGCGCCGGCGCCGAACGAACCCACGGCGATCAGCGCGCAGGCGGCCACGCCCAAATGCTGCGGGCGCATCACATCCGCCGGTCGGTGGCCTTGTGCGCGAGCACGGTGAGCGCTTCAACGGCGGCGTCGTTGATGCCGGCGCCGGCCAAAAAGCCCAGGCCGGAGGCGGTGAGCTCCTCGATGCGCGCCTCCACCGCGTCTTCCGCGCCGCTGGAGCGGATGAGCGCTGCTAATCGACGCAGCTCCGCCTCGTCCTCCGTCTTCCCAATCCCGTCACGTAGCTCTTGCGCGGCGGCCGGGTCCGCCTGGTCCAGCAGCTCGAGGGCGGTGGCGAACAGTTCCGTGCGCTTGCCTTCGCGGATGTCGTCGCCGGCCGGCTTGCCGGTCACCGCCGGGTCGCCGAACACGCCGAGCAAGTCGTCGCGCAGCTGGAACGCGATGCCGATGTCGCGGCCGTAACCACGGAAGGCGTCGATAAGCGAATCGCCC
Source organism: Corynebacterium sp. CQ3829_602738 (assembly GCF_054478435.1). Lineage (NCBI taxonomy): Bacteria > Bacillati > Actinomycetota > Actinomycetes > Mycobacteriales > Corynebacteriaceae > Corynebacterium > Corynebacterium sp. CQ3829_602738. Next base: position 1,680,340 of record NZ_CM137003.1, on the reverse strand, counting down.
GCACCCGCAAGCGCCGCGCCCAGGTGGAGGGGGCGCTCGATGGTGTACGCCGCCGTTTTGAACCGGTTGACGCGGTTGGCCATCTCCACCGACTCGCTGCCGAGGCTCTCCAGCATCATGTCCAGCAACTGGCCGCCGATGACCTCGGTGCGCATGCCCACCCACGGCTCCGCGGCGCGCGCGAGCGCGTCTTGGGAGACGCCGGAGTAACGCCACATGTCCTCAGCCCAGGCGAGTGCGAGGTCGCCGAGCAGGATCGCCGCGTTCGTGCCGTAGAGCTCCGCGGAGCCGAGCAGGCCCTGGCTGCGGTGCTCCGCTTCGAGCGCGCGGTGCACCGTGGGGTTGCCGCGCCGGGTGTCGGAGGCGTCGATGATGTCGTCGTGCACCAGCGCGCACGCCTGGATCAGCTCCAGCGAGCTGACCGCGCGAAGCACTGCCGCGGGGTCCTCGGTGCCGTGAAGACCGCCGGCGCCGACGAACCCGGCCCATCCGTACGTGGGGCGCACGCGCTTGCCGCCGCCGAGGACAAAGCGACGCAGGTGGCCCACGGCGTGGGCGACAGGCTCACCAATGGTTTCGACAGCCTTCGCGCGCTCGTCAAAAAACGCTGCAAGATGCTGCTCCACCTGTGCCGGTACGTCCTCGAGCCCAAGATTTTTCACGCCCACGCTCCTCGTGCCTGAAATTCGTGCTTTCCCTGCAAACCCTACCCAGTGGGGTTTTGCAGATCGAGGGCGAGGATGGCGAAGGGCCGTTTATCTCCCTCATAGAGGAAATTGCGCGCCACGTCCGTGAAACCGAACTTTCGGTAGAGCCCGAACGCGTTGTTCGCCTCGCCCGCAACCTCCGGAGTAGACAGCAGCGCCCAGCGAGTCGGGGCTTCCCGCAGCAGCTCCGTGAGCAGGCGGGAGCCCAGACCATTGCCTTGCAGGGCGGGGGAGACGTGCACCTCCGCGACCTCGAAGTAGCTGCGCAGCATGTCCCGGTCCTGATCCGTGATCCCGCCGTTCGCCTCCATCGCGCGCACGAGTTGGCGGTCCCACCAGCGCTCCCGGGTGCCGATGAAGCCGTAGGCGACGCCCACGACCTGGCCGCCCTCGATCGCCGCGATCGCAGTGAAACCGGGGGAGCGCACCTCGCCCTTCCACACCTGAATGCGCTGGCGGCGCATAGACCGCGGGTACCCCATGGCCTCGATATAGATGTCAACGAGCGTGGGGACGAGCATCAGGAACTCGGCTGCCGTGAGGCGCTGGATGGTTGCAGTCACCCCTCTATGGAAGCACTTGCGGGTGCGGGGCGTGACAAGAACCCAAACATTGGTTCGAACACACGTTCGTTTGAGGGGCCGGTGGTGTCGAACGGGTGTTTTAGGGTGAGCCCATCACTTAAACGAAAGCAATGTTTGCGCAGGAGGAAGCGATGATGGGAAGCGTAGTTTCGGCAACAACCGGTGCGGTGTACGGGCGGGGCGCGCGTATCAGCAAGGCGGACCAGTTCCTGGCCGCGGCCGAGGAGCTGATTGGACTGGCGCACGATGATTTTGAGGCTGGCAGGCACGACGTGGCGATGGAAAACGCCTACCGTGCGGCGCTTCGGGTCGCCGGGGCGCGGAACGCGGGCTCGCCGGTCGTGCGCAAGCGCAAGCGGCTGCCCACCAGCGCGTGGGACAAGCTCGCGCTCACGGGCGACGACGGCGCGCATTGGGCGGCCGTGTTCAAGCGCTATTCGGCGCAACGCGGCAGGGTGGCGTCCGGCATTGAAACGGATCCGGGCGCGGCCGTCGTGCACCGCTTACTTGCGGATGCGGAGGAGTTCTACCTGTCCACCCGTGCAGGGGAGGTGCCGATGGCCGCCTAGCGGGACGAAAGTGGGACACGGGAACAATCTGCGTACCATGGCCGTTAATCGGATATTGTCAGTCCGCCATCGGTATCTGGAGAGTGAGCAGTGTCTCTATCTGAGCAGGAAATGCGGGCGTTGCGCGAAATTGAGCAGTCGCTCTTCGCGGACGACCCGAAATTCGGTAGCAGTGTCGTGACTGAATCTGGCTTCGGTTCCGCGCCTAAGACGGGGCGATTGACCATGCGCAGCGTCGCGCTGATCGTCTTGGGGCTCGTGCTGCTGCTCGGCGGCGTGGCACTGGCGAGCTTGAGCATTTGGACGATTGTGCTGAGCATCATCGGCTTCGCAGTCATGCTCTTCGGCGGCATCATGGCCCTGCGCACCCCGTCGAACCAGTCGTCCCCGTCCGCACGCGCGTCCAGGCAGGCAAAGCCCCGCACCCAGCGCAGCGCCAGCATGGAGGAAAGCTTTCGTCGGCGTTTTGAGGACCGTCAGTAATATTTAACGGCATCTGCGACAGCGCCTTCCCGGCATAGCGGGAGGGCGCTTTTTCGTGCCCGCCCCAAATCCCCCACTTCTCCCCACCTGTGCCCCAAAAGCGCCCAAACTTGGGTGCAGACGTTCCACTCGGGACGAAAGCCATGGGGTTAGAGGGGGAGAAAGTGGCGTGTGTGAGCCGTGGTTCGAGACTTTGCGGGTAAACTCGCCCACGGCGAAATAGCGGCTTTGAGCTGTGAAAATGCGACACGTCAGAACAAAAAACTGCCGAAGTGTGGCGTTTGTGGGGGAAAGTGGGTTAAAGTGGGGCTCAGCGGAGTGACGTGGCGCGCATCTTGACTACGTGCGCGGTGTGGAACGAAGCCGAGAAAATTTCACAGCCAACGTCAGAAAGTGAAGGAAGGTAGGTCGCCGGATGTTTCTGGGAACCTACACTCCCAAGCTCGACGACAAAGGTCGCCTGACGCTCCCCGCGAAGTTCCGTGAGGATCTTGCGGACGGGTTGATGGTGACCAAGGGGCAGGACCACTCGCTTGCGGTGTACCCGCGTGACGAGTTCGCCGCCCGCGCCCGCAAGGCCGCAGCGGCATCCCGCACAAACCCCAAGGCGCGCGCGTTCATCCGCAACCTGGCTGCCAGCGCGGATGAGCAAACGCTTGACGGGTCTGGGCGAATCACCCTGTCCCCGGCGCACCGGGAGTACGCAAACCTTTCCAAGGAGTGCGTGGTCATCGGTTCGGTGGATTTTCTCGAGATCTGGGACCTCGAGTCCTGGAATAAGTATCAAGAAGAGACTGAAGCCGCGTTCTCCGCGGCGGATGACGACGACATTCTCTCCGGTCTGCTGTAGGGCTGACTACCCGGCAGCAGGCATCGACTACGGAGAGCGTGTACGGACTCTGTCCGGGGCGTGAAGCGTTCTGGTGTACTTCCCCGACATCAGAACAGCCGCCCCGGGCAGGGCTCTATGCGCTCCCCGCGCTGACATCGCTGACACACCGCACGAGCTTGGGACACTAAAGGGACACGGAGGGCATGGCATGGCGAACTTCACGCTCGCTGACGACCCGCACGGTCACGTCCCCGTCATGCGCGAACGCATGGCTGAACTGCTCGTTCCCAGCGTCGAGAAGTTCGGCGCAAATGCGGTGCTTATCGACGGCACGCTTGGCGCCGGCGGCCACACCGAGCACTTCCTCACCGTGTTTCCCAACGCCCGCGTGATCGGCGTGGACCGGGACCCGAACGCGCTGCGTCAGGCGCAGCAGCGCTTGGCGCCCTTCGGCGACCGCTTCACCGCAGTGCAGTGCCGCTTCGACCACGTCGACGAGGCGGTGGCGGACAACACCGGCGACATCTTCGACACGGCCCGCGAGCACGGCATCGCGGGCGCGCTGTTCGACCTGGGCGTGTCGTCCATGCAGCTGGACCAGGAAGAGCGCGGCTTTTCCTACCGGGGCGACGCCCCGCTGGACATGCGCATGGATCAGACCCAAGGCATCACCGCGGCCGAGGTGCTCAACACCTACAGCCACGGCGACCTCGCCCGGATTTTGAAGACCTACGGCGACGAGCGTTTCGCCGGCAAGATCGCCTCCGCCGTGATCGCGGAGCGCGAGCGCGAGCCCTTCGACCGCGCCGCGCGTCTGGTGGAGCTGCTTTATGCCACCATCCCGGCGGCGACCCGCCGCACCGGCGGACACCCCGCCAAGCGCACGTTCCAGGCGCTGCGCATCGAGGTCAACCGCGAGCTCGAGGCGGTGGAAAACGTCGTGCCCGTGATCACCGACCTGCTCGGTGTCGGCGGGCGCGCGATGTTCATGAGCTACCAGTCCCTGGAAGACAAGATCGTCAAAGCCGCGTTCAACGAGCTCACCACCTCCAAGACCCCGGCTGGCCTGCCGATGGACCTGCCGGGCACCGAGCCGGAGTTCCGCACCGTCACTCGCGGCGCGGAGAAAGCTCCGGCGGAGGAGATCGAACGCAATCCCCGCGCCGCACCCGTGAGGGTGCGTTGCATTGAAAAACTCAGCCCCTCCCAGCCCACCCACTAAGCCCGACAAAGGACGGACACCATGGCCGCACGAGCAACGAGATCGGCAACGCTGACCCGTAACCAGAGCCGCACACAGGGCCGCACCCCGCGCCGCACTGAGCACCCGGCCAACCGCGTGCGCACCATGCCGGGTGTGAAGCCGCACGTGGAGTACCCGAAGTCCCGGGGCCGCCTGGGGTCGAATCAGGTGGTGTCCGTCCGCGGGCGCCGCGTGGCCACCACGAAGGCGCGTTCCAAGTTTTCCTCGCTATCCCAGATTGCGTTGCCGCTGCTGGTGGTTGGCATCGCCGCGGCAATGATCTTGTCCGGTATCGCAACTACGCAGACGTTTGCGATCCAGAAGCTACAGGCGCGTGAGCAGGAGCTGTCCAACGAGGTCGAGTCCCTCAATCGCGACTTGGAGGACCGCCGTTCCTCGGCGGCGCTCGCGCAGCGGGCGGACTCGATGGGAATGGTCCTTGCTGGTGAGCCGGGCGTGATTGCGGTGAACGAGGAGGGCCACGCTGAGGAACAGCGCCCCTACAACCCGGAGTCGGCCACCAAGCTGGTGGATGTCAACGGAGAGGGAAGCCCCACCTCCCGCGCCTCGTCGGACAACCGCGCGACGAAGGAGCTGGAAGACGCTCTGACTCAGCGTCCGGGACGCGCCGCGAACGCTCCGCGCCTTGACAATTTGGCGCCGTACCAGGCCAACGTTGCGGCCCGGCCGTAGCGGAGGGCGTGGCGCACCTAGGTATCTGCCCGGGGGCGGGGCATGATGGTTGTCGACAAAACGGCGGGTACCAGCCAGTGGATATGGGAGGTGAGCAGTGCCACGCACTCACGCTAACGCGCAGGTAAGGCCAGAGAAGCCAGCGCCGGCTTCCCAAAAGCAGATCACGGGTACGCGCGTGTATTGGCTTGCTATCGCTTTCTTGGCGGTGGCGGCCTTGCTTATTGGACGCCTGTTTTGGGTGCAGGTGATCATCGGCGACGAACTGCGCGAGCAGGCCAACGATCAACGCAGCCGCACCTATGTGGACCGCGCGCGCCGCGGCGAGATCGTGGACCGCGACGGCAACAAGATGGCATACACCATGCAGGCGCGCTCTTTGACGGTGTCTCCGGTGCAGCTGCGCAAGGAGCTCAAGGAACAGCAGGAACTTGAGATGCGTGTGGATGGCATGTCCCCGGAGGAGATCGCCGCCCAGGTCGATGCCCGCGTGGAGGACCAGCTGCGCACGATGGCCAACGAGATCCCGGGCATGATCGGCGACGGGGAAGTGGTGCGCGACGCGCCAGCGAATACCGCCACCGGCGAGCCGACCACCAAGGTCGGACAGGTCAGCGCCAAGGAGATCCTGGACAAGCTGCACGCCGACACCAGTTATGAGGTGCTGGTGCGCAACGTCGATCCGGATGTGGCCGCCACCGTCGCGGATGCGTTCCACGGCATCGCGGCGGACCACCAGGACATCCGCCAGTACCCGAACGGCGCGGTCGGCGAGAACATCATCGGCAAGGTGTCCATGGACGGCCAGGGCCAGTTCGGCATGGAAGCTTCCCGCGACGCGGATCTCACGGGCATCGACGGCCGCTCCACCGAGGACGTTTCCGCGAACGGCCAGTCCATTCCGGGCTCGCTTCGCGACGTCGTTCCGTCCGTCGGCGGCGCCCAGATCGAGCTGACCATCGACCTGGATCTGCAGACCTACGTCCAGCAGACCCTGGAGCAGGCCAAGGCCAACTCCCTGGCCAAAGAAGCCCAGGCCGTGGTGATGGACGCCCACACCGGCGAGGTGCTGGCAATGGCCAACACCGACACGATCAACCCGAACGGCAACGTGGACCAGCAGGTCAAGCAGGGCAAGGACTTTGAAAACCCGAGCGTGTCGCACCCCTTCGAGCCCGGCTCGGTGGCGAAGGTGATCACCGCGGCCGCGGCGATCGACCAGGGGCTGACCGACCCGTTCGAGGTGCACCAGGTGCCCGGCTCCATCGACATGGCGGGCGTCACGGTGCGCGACGCGTGGGAACACGGTGTAATGCCGTACACCACCGCCGGCATCTTCGGTATGTCCTCCAACGTGGGCACGCTCCAGTTGGCCCAGCGCCTGGGGGAGGAGCGGTTCTGGGATTACCTGAACCGCTTCGGCATCGGCCAGGGCACCGGCATTGAGTTGCCCAACGAGTCCTCTGGCCTGCTTCCGGTCCTTGAGCAGTGGTCCGGCGGCACGTTTGCCAACCTGCCCATCGGTCAGGGCATGAGCTGGACCACCCTGCAGATGGCCGGGGTGTTCCAGACCATCGCGAACGAGGGCGAGCGGATCCAGCCGCGCATCATCCACAAGATCACGGGCCCGGACGGAGAGGAGATCGCGCAGGAGGAGCCGCAGCGCACACGCGTGATCAGCGAGGAGGCTGCGCGCACCACGCTGGACATGTTCCGCGCCGCGTTCCAGGAGGACCCGGCCGGCGTCAACAACGGCACCGCCCAGGGCAACAACCTGGAGGGCTACCAGTTCTCCGGCAAGACCGGCACGGCCCAGAAGGTCAACCCGGACACCGGCGCGTATTCCAACAGCGCCTACTGGATCACCTTCGCCGGCGTCGCGCCCGCGGACGACCCGCGCTTCGTCGTCGCCGTCATGCTGGACGAGCCGCAGCGCGGCGTGCTCGAGGGCGGCAACGGCGGGCAGTCCGCGGCCCCGATTTTCAAGCAGATTTCGGGTTGGCTGCTCAACCGTGAGAACGTGCCGCTGAGCCCGCCGGCAGAGCCGTATCCGTTGCAGGGCCAGTAGATACAGATGGAGGACTCACCTATGACAAGCTTGCAGCATCTCGCCGACATCGCCGGCGCGCGCATCGTCAACCCGCCGAGCGCGGACGCGCCGGTGACCTTCATCGGCCTGGACTCGCAAAACGTCGAGCCCGGCGGCCTGTTCGCCGCGCTGCCCGGCACCCGGGTGCACGGCGCGACCTACGCGTTCGACTCAGCCGCCGGCGCGATACTTACCGACGAAGCCGGGCTGGCGATTATCCAGCAGACGGCCGACCGCCGCCCGGTGCTGGTGGTCGAGGATGTGCGGGCAATTTTGGGCCATGTGGCGGCTGAGGTGTACGGGCACCCGTCGCAAAGCTTCATGCTCCTTGGCGTGACCGGCACGTCCGGTAAGACCACAACCACCTACATGCTGGAGAAAGGGCTCACCGCAGCAGGCTGCAAGGTGGGGCTGATCGGCACGACCGGCACGAAGATCATGGGCCGCGACGTGGCCACGGAGCTGACCACGCCCGAGGCGCCGATGCTGCAGCGGCTGTTCGCGCAGATGCGCGACGAAGGCGTCACGCACGTGGTCATGGAAGTTTCCTCGCACGCGCTGATGCTGGGGCGCGTCACCGGCTCCGACTTCGACGTCGCCGCGTTCACCAACCTCTCGCAGGACCACCTGGATTTCCACCTGACCATGGAGGATTACTTCCAGGCCAAAGCGCTGTTCTTCGACCCGGCGAGCGAGCTGCGCGCCAACCGCAGCGTCATCTGCGTCGACGACGAGTGGGGCGAGCGCATGGCCGAACTCGCCGAGGCGCCGGTCACCGTCGCAACCACCAAGGGCGCTGATGTGACCGCGGAGCTTGTGCGTATCGACGACCAAGGCCGCCAACGTATCCAGCTCACCGCCGACGAATCCCACGAGTTCACACTGCCGATGCCGGGCGCGTTCAACGTGGCCAACGCCGCCCTCGCCGCGGCTGTCGCCCAGACTGCGGGCGTGGAGCTGGAGGCGTTCTTGCACGGCCTGGAGCAGGCGGCGGTGCCGGGGCGCATGGAGCGTATCGACGAAGGCCAGCCCTTTGTCGCCGTCGTGGACTACGCCCACAAACCGGCCGCCATCGGCGCGGTGCTGGCCACCCTGCGCGGCCAGGTGGAAGGCCGCATCGGCGTGGCCGTCGGCGCGGGCGGCGACCGCGATTCCTCCAAGCGCCCACTGATGGGCGCCGAGGCCGCCAAGGGCGCGGACTTCGTGGTGGTCACCGACGACAACCCGCGCACCGAGGACCCCGCCGCCATCCGCGCCGCGGTGCTCGCGGGCGCCTGCGAGGCCGGCACCGGCGCCGAGATCGTCGAGGTCGGCTCCCGCGGCAAAGCCATCGACGCGCTCGTCGAGTGGGCGCGTCCCGGCGACGCCGTGATCGTGGTGGGCAAAGGCCACGAGGTTGGCCAGCTCGTGGGCACCGAGAAGCTGCACTTCGACGACCGCGAAGAGATGCGCAGGGCAATCACAGAAAGGCAATCTCGAGCATGATCGACATGACGCTGGCGCGCATCGCCGAGATCACCGGCGGGCGCCTAAGCCCCGAGGCCGACCCGGACACGCACGTGACCGGGTTCGTGGAGTTCGATTCCCGCAAGATCGGCCCCGGCGGGCTCTTCGTGGCCTTCCCGGGCGCGCGCGTGGACGGGCACGACTTCGTGGACAAGGCCGCCGAGGCTGGCGCTGCCGCGTCGCTGACCACGCGTGAGGTGGGCCGGCCAGCGGTGATCGTCGAGAAGCTTCCGCCCCGCGAAGGCGACAACTCGGACCTGGCCGCGAACGACCCGGACGGCTCCGCCGCGGGCGTGGTGGACGGCATGTCCAAGCTCGCTTCCGCCGTCGCCCGCGAGCTGACAAACAATCACGGGCTGACCATCGTGGGCGTGACGGGCTCTGCGGGCAAGACGTCCACGAAGGACCTCATCGCCGCGGTGCTCTCGCGCGCAGGCGAGACGGTGGCGCCCCCGGGCAGCTTCAACAACGAGATCGGCCACCCGTACACGGTGCTGCGCTGCACCGAAGACACAGACTTCTTGGTCGCGGAGATGTCCGCCCGCGGCATCGGCCACATCGCTCACCTGGCCACTATCGCACCGCCGAAAATCGGCGTGGTGCTCAACGTCGGCTCCGCGCACATCGGCGAATTCGGCTCCCGCGAAAACATCGCGAAGGCCAAGGGCGAGCTGGTGGAGGCGCTGCCGCAGAGCGGCGTCGCCGTGCTCAACGCGGACGACGAACTGGTAGCCGGCATGGCGCCGCGCACCAACGCGCGCGTGGTCACGTTCTCCGAATCCGGCAACACGTCCGCGGACTACTACGCCACGGGCGTTGAGCTGGACGCGGTGGCGCGGGCGTCCTTCACTATGCACACCCCGGACGGCGAGCCGCAGCGCGTCACGCTCGGCGTGTTCGGCGCGCACCAGGTGGGCAACGCGCTCGCCGCGGCGGCCGTGGGCACGGAGTTGGGCATGGACGCGTCCGCCGTGGCTGAGGCGCTGTCCGCGGCCAGCTCGGTGTCCGTCAACCGCATGGACGTGAACACGCGCGCCGACGGCGTGACCGTGATCAACGACGCCTACAACGCCAACCCCGAATCCATGCGCGCGGCCATCGCGGCGCTTGGCTACACCGCCGCCGCCCGCCCGGGAGTGCGCTCTGTGGCTGTGCTCGGCGAGATGAGCGAGCTCGGCGCGGGCGCCACGCAGGAGCATGCGCTGCTCGCCGACGAACTGGCGCGCTACCGGGTGACGCACCTTGTGGCCGTCGGCAAGTCCGATGCAATGGCCGCGCTGACCCAGCGCGCCGAAGACCAGGGCATCCGCACCACCGCAGTCGCCGACACCGACGAGGCCGCGCAGGCCGTGCGCGAGCTGTTGGCGTCCGCGCCTGCGGGGGAGGACAATTGGCGCGAGCGCGCAGACCGGGATGTTGTGCTGGTCAAGGCCTCCAACGCCGCCCGGCTGTGGGTGGTGGCTGAAGCGCTCCTGCAAGGGCATACGCTTAGGTAGACCACGCGACGTAGAGAAATAGCAAGGTACAACTTCCATGGTTCAAGTTATCTGCGCCGGAATCATCAGCTTTTTGGTTTCGATCTTCCTCACCCCAGCGCTTATCCGGTACTTCAACCGGCGGGCCATGGGCCAGGAGATCCGCGAGGATGGTCCGGCGTCCCACGCCCGCAAACGCGGCACCCCGACGATGGGCGGCATCGCCATCCTCGCCGGCATCACCATGGGCTACCTCGGCGGCAGCCTCGTCGCCCTGATCACAGGTCACGCAGCGTTCACCGCCACCGGCCTGATCGTGCTGTTTCTCACCCTGTCGTTGGGCCTGGTCGGCTTTGCGGACGACGGCATCAAGCTGTTCATGCAGCGCAACCTGGGCCTGAACAAGACTGCGAAACTGTTGGCACAGTTGGCCATCTCGCTGATCTTCGGCGTGCTCATCCTGCGCTTCCCGGACGACAACGGGCTGACCCCGGGCTCGCAGTTTCTAAGCTTCGTGCGCGACATCGAGACGATCGACCTGACCTTCGGCGGCGGGACCATCGGCACGGTGTTCTTCCTCATCTTCATCTACATCTTGCTGGCCGCGTGGTCGAACGCGGTGAACCTCACCGACGGGCTGGACGGGCTCGCCTCCGGCACCACCGCCCTGGTGATGGCCGCGTACGTCGGCATCACCTTCTGGCAGTTCCGCAACTCCTGCGAGGCCGTGGCTGCCGCCGGCTGCTACAGCGTCCGCGACCCGCTGGACCTGGCCATCCTGGCCTCCGCCGGCTTTGGCGCCTGCGTGGGCTTCCTCTGGTGGAACGCAGCACCTGCGAAGATCTTCATGGGCGACACCGGCTCGCTCGCACTCGGCGGCCTGGTGGCTGGCCTGTCCGTGGGTTCGCGCACGGAGCTGCTGATGATCATCATCGGCGCGCTGTTCGTGCTCGAAGCGCTCTCGGTGGTCATTCAGGTGGTGTCGTTTAAGTCCACCGGCAAGCGCGTGTTCCGCATGGCGCCGTTCCACCACCACTTTGAAAACGGCGGCTGGCACGAAACCACCGTTGTGGTGCGGTTCTGGATCATCTCCGCCATGGCGTTCATGCTCGGCCTGGCTGTGTTCTACGGCGAATGGCTGAACGGGGCGAACCTGTGACGCATTCGATCCTGCCGGACTACACCCTGGTCGCCGGCGCCGGCGTGTCTGGCCTCGGTGCGGCGCAGCTGCTTGAGCGCGCCGGCGCCCGCTTCACCATCGTGGACGACAACGAGGACGGCCGCGCCCGCGCCGAGGCAGCCGGCTACGACACCTGCACCGGCGACGAGGCCCGCGCCCGCTTCGGCGAGGTCGGCCTTGTGGTCACCTCGCCCGGGTGGCGGCCGGACACGCCTTTGCTTGTCGACGCCGCATCCGCCGGCATCGACGTCATCGGCGACGTCGAGCTGTGCTTCCGCCTGGACCGCGCCGGAGTGTTCGGCAAACCCCGCACCTGGCTGGTGGTCACCGGCACGAACGGCAAAACCACCACCACCGGCATGCTCGCGCAGATGATGATCGAGGCCGGCAACGACACCGGCCTGCGCGCCGGCGCCTGCGGCAACATCGGCGTCGCGGTGGGGGAGGCGATGCTCGCGCCGGAGCGTTTGGACGTGCTGGTGGCCGAGCTTTCCAGCTTCCAGCTGCACTGGTCGTCCCAGCTCGTGCCCGATGCGGGCGTGCTGTTGAACCTGGCGGACGACCACATCGACTGGCATGGCAGTTTCGCCGAGTACGCCGCGGCCAAGGCGAAGGTGCTCAAGGCGCCGGTAGCGGTGGCGGGCATCGACGACACCGAGGTCGCCCGCATCGCCGCCGGCACGGGGCGCGAGGACATCGTCGGGTTCACGCTCGGCGAGCCGGCGGACGGCCAGGTTGGTGTGTCGGGCGGACGCATCGTCGCAAAGCTTGGCGGGAAGTCTGTGGACGTCGCATCGGCCGACGGCATCGAGCCCGCCGGTGCCGCAGGTGTGCTGGACGCGCTGGCCGCCACCGCGGTCGCGCTGACCCAGGGTGCCAGCCCTCAGCACATCCAACGTGCGCTGGACGCGTACCAGGTGGAGGGCCACCGTGGTGCGGTCGTGCACTCCGGCGGCGGGGTGGATTGGGTGGACAACTCCAAGGCCACCAACCCGCACGCGGCGGATTCGGCGCTCACCGGCGCTGGCACCGTGGTGTGGGTCGCCGGCGGGCAGCTCAAGGGCGCGTCCGTGGACGCCGTGGTCAAGGCGCACGCCACGCAGTTCCGCGCGGTGGCGCTTCTGGGCGTGGACCGGGAGCTGATCCGCACCTCGCTCGAGCAGGTCGTGCCGGAGGTGCCCGTGTTCGTCTCCGACGCGCAGGACCCGGAGCAGGCGATGGACGAGGTCGTCGCGTGGGCGGCCACGCAAGCGCAGCCGGGGGACACCGTGCTTTTGGCGCCCGCCGCGGCGAGCTTGGACATGTTTTCCGGCATGTCTGCGCGTGGCGACGCATTCGCGGCCGCCGCAATGCGACACTGGAACCCGCACAACAAGTAAGCTCAACTCAAGGTTGAGGTTTTCTTCCGCGGTTCCAATCGAAAGGGCAGCATGACGGTTCAACGCGCACCCCGGCAACGCGCACCACGGCCGGACGCCCCATCGAAGCTCAGTGCAGGGGTCAGGCGCATCCAGGAGGCGCTCGACTCCCGGCCGCTGATCGACTACACCATGATCCGCAGCATCGTGCTCTTCCTCGCCGGCCTCGGCGTGGTCATGGTGATGAGCTCGTCAATGGCGACCTCGTTCGCCGCGAGCGCGAGCGTGTGGTCGCTGGCGGCGCGCCAGTTCGTGATGGTCGTGCTCGGCCTCATCGCGTTCTGGGCGGCGCTGAAGACCCCGCCGGAGCGGCTGCGGGGCCTGAGCAACTGGCTGATGATCATTGCGGTCCTGCTGCTGATCGCCGTGCTCACGCCGCTGGGCACTGGCCGCGCAGAGGTGGGCTCGCAGTCCTGGCTGGTGGCCGGCCCGCTTCGCCTGCAGCCCTCCGAGTTCGCGCGCGTGGCCATATCTATGTGGGGCGCGAAGATCCTGTCCAACAAGGACCCGCGCCGCCTGAGCACACCGAACAACGGATTCGCCGCGTTCCTCACCGTTTCCATCATCTGCGTCGGGCTGATCGCCATGCAGGGAGACATGGGCATGGCGCTGTCGCTCGCCGTCGTGGTGGCGTTCATCCTGCTCTTTGCCGGCGTGTCCCTGAAGGCCGTGGGCGTCGTCGTGGCCTCGGGCCTGGTGGCCCTGGTGGTGATCTTCCTCTCCGGCAGCTTCCGCTCTGACCGCTTCCACGTCTACTTCGACGCGTTGCGCGGCCACTTCGATGATACGCAGGGCATCGCGTTCCAGTCCCACCAGGGCTTCCTCTCACTGGCGGACGGCCACATTTTCGGCGTGGGCCTGGGCCAGTCCCGCGCGAAGTGGTTCTACCTGCCGGAGGCGCGCAACGACTTCATCTTCGCCGTCATCGGCGAGGAGCTCGGTCTGTGGGGCGGCGCGCTGGTCATCACCCTGTTCGCGCTGCTGGGCTTCTTCGGCATGCGCACCGCGCTGCGCGCGCAGACGCAGTACCAGACGCTCATGGCTGCGTCCCTGACCGCCACGGTGGTCTCCCAGGCTTTCATCAACATGGCCTACGTGGTGGGCCTTCTGCCGGTGACCGGCATCCAGCTGCCCATGCTGTCCGCCGGCGGCTCCTCGGCCGTGTTCACCCTCGGCGCGATGGGCGTGCTGGCCTCAGTTGCGCGCCACGAGCCGGACGCGATTTCGTCCATGCAGAACTACGGCCGCCCCGTGTTCGACCGCATCTTCTTCATCGCCGAGCCCCGCGCGCTCAAGCAGCGCCGCCCGGCTCCGGCTGCCGCGCCGCGCCGCGAGCGCTACGGCACGCCGGTGACCCAGCCGGTCGCAGCGGCCTACCATAGGCAGCCGCACCGCCGGACCCCGCGCCGTTAGGAGAGCTATGACTACCGAAAACTTCAGCGTCGTCATCGCAGGCGGCGGCACCGCGGGCCACATCGAGCCCGCACTCGCAGTCGCGGAGGTGCTTCGCGAGGCCTACGGGGCCAACGTCGTCGCCCTGGGCACGGAGCGTGGACTGGAAACCACCATCGTGCCGGCCCGCGGGTTCGAGCTTTCCCTGATCGACCCTGTGCCGATCCCGCGCAAGAAGCCGTGGAAGCTCGCGTCCGTGCCGTTCAAGCTGGCGCGCAGCGTGCGCCAGGCCAAGCAGGCGATGAAGCGCAGCGGCGCGAGTGTTGTCTTTGGCACCGGCGGCTATGTCTCCGGCCCGGCGTACCTGGCCGCGAAGCAGCTGGGACTGCCGTTTTTCGTGCTGGAAACCAACGCGCTGGCCGGCATGGCCAACAAGCTGGGCGTGAAACTCGGCGGCACCGGGTTTAATGCGGTGCCCAACTCCGGCATGGACGGCGAGGTCGTCGGCGTGCCGGTGCGCCCCGGCGTGGGCGTGGACCCGGACGGCGCGAAGCGCGAGCGGGGCCTGCGCATGTGGAACTTGCAGGAGGACCGCCCGACCATCCTGGTCACCGGCGGCTCCCAAGGCGCGGTGAGCATCAACGCGGCCCTGGCCGACGCGGTGGAGCGTCTCACCGGCGCGGGGTACCAAATCCTGCACGCCTACGGCCGCAAAAACGACGCGCCGGCGGGCCACGACCACTACACGGCCGTGCCGTACATCGACGACATGGAGGCCGCCTACGCCGTCGCCGACGTGGTGGTGTGCCGCTCCGGCGCGATGACGGTCGCCGAGAACTCCGCCGCCGGCCTCCCCGCCATCTACATCCCCCTGCCACACGGCAACGGCGAGCAGGGGCTCAACTCGGCCCACCTCGTCGATGCCGGGGCGGCCCTGCGTATCGACGATGCGGCGCTGAGCGGCGACGTGCTCGTCGAGAAGCTGCTGCCCCTAAAGGACCCCGACGCACGCGCGACGATGCGCGCGACGCTCGAGGACACCGGCGCAGGCAGCGTTGCCGAGGACCTTGCCGCGCGCATCGCCGCGGCTGCTGGAAAGGACACAAAATGACAGATCTCTCCCGCGTCCACCTCATCGGCATCGGCGGGTCCGGCATGTCCGGCGTGGCGCACATCCTGCTGGACCGCGGCGCGACCGTGACCGGCTCCGACGCCAAGGATTCCCGCCCCGTGCGCGCGCTGAAAGCCAAGGGTGCCAAGGTCGCTCTCGGGCACGACGAGGCCAACCTGGAGCTGTCCGGGGAGCTGCCCACCGCCGTGGTGACCAGTTTCGCCGCCATCCCGCAGGACAACCCTGAGCTGGTGCGCGCCAAGCGTGAAGGCATTCCGCTGCTGCGCCGCTCCGACCTGCTGGCGGAGCTGATGGATGGCTCGACCCAGCTGCTGCTCGCGGGCACGCACGGCAAGACGTCCACGACGTCGATGGCGGTGGTGGCGCTGCAGGCGGCGGGGGAGGACCCCTCGTTCGCCATCGGCGGCCAGCTCAACCGCGCCGGCACCAATGCGCACCACGGCCACGGCGACGTGTTCGTGGCGGAGGCCGACGAGTCCGACGCCTCGTTTTTGCGCTACTCGCCGGACGTCGCAGTGATCACCAACATTGAGCCCGACCACCTGGACTTTTACGGCACCCGCGAGAAGTACTTCCAGGTCTTCGACGAATTCGCGGACATTGCCAAGCACGTGGTGGTCTGCCTCGACGACGACAACGCCGCCGCCTGCGGCGAGCGCGCTCTCGAGCGCGGCTTGACCGTCTCCGGCTACGGCACCGCCGAGGCCGCCGCCCGGCACCCGAAGATCCCGGCGGCCGCGGTGATCACCGGCGAGCGCCAGGAGGGCGAGCGCGCCGTGGTGGAGGCGCAGCTGCGCACCGACCGGATCTCCGGCGACGTGATGTACACGCTGGCGATCCCGGGCCGCCACATGGTGCTCAACTCGGCGGCCGCGCTGCTGTCCGGCGTGCTCGTGGGCGCCGCCCCGGCGAAGCTCGCCCAGGGGCTCAGCGAGTTCACCGGCGTGCGCCGCCGCTTCGAGTTCAAGGGAGAGGTGGGCGGCACCCGCGTCTACGACGACTACGCCCACCACCCGACGGAGGTCGCCGCCGTGCTCACCGCCGCGCGCGACAAGGTCGCCGCCGAGGGCAACGGCGCCCGCGTCGTCGTCTGCTTCCAGCCGCACCTGTACTCGCGCACCCAGGAGTTCGCCGGCGAGTTCGCCGAAGCGCTTTCGCTTAGCGACGAATGCGTGCTGCTGGACATCTACGGCGCCCGGGAAACGCCGGTGGAAGGCGTGACCTCCCGGATCATCGCCGAAAAGATGACCGCGCCGGTACGTGTGGAGCCGGACTTCTCCGCGGCGCCTGCGACCGTGGCGTCGGTGGCGAAGCCGGGCGACCTCGTGCTCACTATGGGCGCGGGCAGCGTGACCATGCTGGCGGACGAGATCCTCGCCGCCCTGCAGGAGGCGTAAAGATGTCTCGCCGCGCGATCACCATCGTTGCCGGCTGCGTAGCCCTTGTGCTCGCGGTTGTGGCGGCGCTGCCGTTCACCCCGGCTATGCCGGTAGACAGCGTCAACGTTGAAGGCGCAGTGAACCTGCCAGCGGAAGAAATCGAGGGGTTGTCCGGCGTGCAGCCGGGCACCCCAATGGGGCGTGTCGACGTGCGCGGGGCCGCCCAGAAGGTGGCCGGCAACCCGTGGGTGGACTCGGTGACGGTGAAGCGCAACTGGCCCAACGCGGTGGATGTCACGGTGGTGGAGCACACCCCGGTGGCCTGGATCGACCAGGGCGGCGAGCCGCACCTGATCAACAGCGAGGGCAAGGATTTCGTGGTCGCCCAGCCGCCGCTGGGGGCGGTGCAGCTCGTCGGCATCAGCGAAGCGCAGCTGCCGAAGGCGGTGGAGGTCGCCTCCGCGATCACGGACCCGGCCCGCCCGCAGGTCCGCGAGCTCACCAGCGACGGGGACCACAGTTTCGTGCTCAAGCTCGACGGCGACAGGACTGTCACGTGGGGTGCGTCCGAGGACAACCACAACAAGGCGCTCGCGCTTGAGACGGTGCTGCAGCTGGACGGAAAAACATTCAACATTTCCAACCCGGAACTGGTCACTTCGCGCTAAAACCGCAGGTCACAACCCTAAAGTACAGGTTTAGGGTTGTGACACGCCGATCCAGAAAACAAAAAACCGCGCGCTTTCACACAAGATGGGTAGCAACTCCAAAAACCAACTTGTGAAAGGCGAGACCACCATCATGACCTCTCCCGCCAATTACCTCGCCATGATCCGCGTCGTCGGTGTCGGCGGCGGCGGCGTCAACGCCGTCAACCGGATGATCGAGGAAGGCCTCAAGGGCGTCGAGTTTGTCGCGATAAACACTGACTCCCAGGCACTGCTGTTCACTGATGCCGACACGAAGCTCGACATCGGGCGCGAGGCCACCCGCGGCCTCGGCGCCGGCGCCAACCCCGAGGTTGGCCGCACCTCGGCCGAGGACCACAAGCAGGAGATCGAGGAGTCCCTGAAGGGCTCCGACATGGTCTTCGTCACCGCCGGCGAGGGAGGCGGCACCGGCACCGGCGCCGCCCCGGTGGTCGCCGGCATCGCCAAGAAGATGGGCGCGCTGACCATCGGCGTGGTCACCCGCCCGTTCACCTTCGAGGGCAAGCGCCGCACCCGCCAGGCGCTCGAGGGCATTGAGAACCTCAAGGAAGTCTGCGACACCGTCATCGTCATCCCGAACGACCGCCTGCTGCAGCTGGGCGACGCGGAGCTTTCGATGATGGAGGCCTTCCGCGCGGCGGATGAGGTGCTCTACAACGGTGTCCAGGGCATCACCAACCTGATCACCATCCCGGGCATGATCAACGTCGACTTCGCGGACGTGCGCTCCGTCATGGCCGACGCCGGCTCCGCCCTGATGGGCGTCGGCTCCGCCCGCGGCGACAACCGCGTGATGACGGCAACCGAGCAGGCCATCAACTCCCCGCTGCTGGAGACCACCATGGAGGGCGCCAAGGGCGTGCTCATCTCCGTCGCTGGCGGCTCCGACCTGGGCCTGATGGAGGTCAACAACGCGGCCTCCATCGTCGAGGAGAAGGCCGACGAGGACGCCAACATCATCTTCGGCACGATCATCGACGACAACCTGGGCGACGAGGTCCGCGTGACCATCATCGCCACCGGCTTCGACGAGAAGGCCAACGCCCGCCCGGCCGAGCCCGCTGAGCAGGAAGCGCCGCAGGCGCAGCCGGAGCAGACCTCCACCAAGGTCGTGGAGGCCGAGCCAGCCAAGGAGGAGTACCAGCCGCGCCACCGCTACGAGCCGTCCACCCGTAGCGGCCTGTTCACCGAGCGTGAGCGCGAGCCCCGCGAGCCCCGCGACGGCGGTTTCGACGGCGGCTTCGATGACGTCGATGTGCCGGACTTCATGCGCTAGTTAAGCTGGCAGGCATGCCAGATCTTTCCTCCCGCCCCGTCCGCATG
Source organism: Corynebacterium sp. CQ3829_602738 (assembly GCF_054478435.1). Lineage (NCBI taxonomy): Bacteria > Bacillati > Actinomycetota > Actinomycetes > Mycobacteriales > Corynebacteriaceae > Corynebacterium > Corynebacterium sp. CQ3829_602738. The sequence continues at coordinate 1,661,625 of NZ_CM137003.1, read as the reverse complement.
GTGTTCACCTCCCGTGCGGGCGGGGTTTCTGCTGCCCCCTACGATTCGTTCAACCTGGGCACCCACGTCGGCGACGACGCCGCCGATGTCGCCGCGAACCGCGCCCGGCTCGCGCAAATACTTGGCCTGCCCGAGGAGCGCTTCGTGTGGATGGAGCAGCTGCACACCAACACAGTCACGCTTATCGACGGACCTTCGGCCACCCCCGTGGAAGCCACCGACGCCATCGTCACCAGAGAAAAGAACCTGGCCCTGTGCGTACTCGTGGCTGATTGCACCCCGGTGCTGCTGTCGGACCACACCGCCGGCGTCATCGGCGCGGCGCACGCCGGGCGGATGGGCGCGCGCAACGGGATCGTGAAAAACACCGTCGAGGCGATGGTGGGCCTCGGCGCTGAGCCGTCGCGCATCCAGGTGCTGCTGGGGCCTGCCGCGGCCGGGGAGTCGTATGAGGTCCCGGAGGGGATGGCGTTAGACGTCGAGAAGCATTTGCCCGGCTCCCGCACCCGCACAAAGAAGGGCACCCCCGGCATCGACGTGCGCGCCGGGCTGGTGCGCCAGCTGATGAGCCTGGGGGTGACCCACATCGACGCGGACCCGCGCGACACCATCACCGACAAGGACTTCTTTTCCCACCGCCGCGAAGGTGTGACCGGGCGCCAGGCTGGCGTAATTTGGATGCCAAATGTCTGATCTCTCGCGAAACCTCGACACTGTCCGCCAACAGATCCGCGACGCGGAGCGCGCCGCCGGCCGTGAAGAAGGCAGCGTGGCACTTTTGCCGGTGACGAAGTTCCACCCGGTGGAGCGCATCATCGAGCTGGCATCGCTCGGCGTTGTGCTGGTGGGGGAGAACCGGGAACAGGAGGCCCGCGACAAGGCGGCGGCGCTTGAGGGGCGCTGCGGCATCGCCATGATCGGCCAGATCCAGTCCAAGAAGGCAAACTCGGTGGCGCGCTGGGCCTCGGAGGTGCACTCGCTGGACTCGCTGAAGCTGGCCCACGGGCTGGACCGCGGCATGGCGCTGGCGCTCGAGCGCGGCGACCGCACAGGCGAGACCCTGCCGTGCATGGTGCAGCTGTCTTACGACGGCGACACTGCCCGCGGCGGCGCACACCTCGACGACGTTCCCGCGATCGTGGAAGCGGTGGAGGAATCCGAGTACCTCGAACTGACCGGATTCATGGTTGTGCCGCCGTTGGATTCGCAGCCCCGCGAGGTGTTCGCCCAGGCGCGCTCGTTGACGGACGACTACGCCGCGAAACTCAAGCGCGACTTGAGACTTTCCGCAGGTATGAGCGGTGATTTCGTCGACGCGATCGAGTGCGGATCCGATATCGTGCGTGTCGGAACAGCCCTCCTCGGGCCCCGGCCCGTACTCTGAAATCCACCGCGAATCACCCCATAAAAGGAGCCGCCCGCATGTCCTTCTTCGACAGTGCTAAAGATTTTTTCGGCCTCGGCCCCGTGGATAACGCCGAGGACGACGCCTACTACGACGACCCGCAGTACAGCTCAAACGCCGCCGGTTCCACCGCCTATGACCGCGCAGACCGCGCAGACCGTGTGGAGCGCCCCTCGCGCATGGACCGCCCCGCCGCGCGCGACTACGGCCGTGAAACCGTCCGCCCCAGCTACCGCTCCACGACGCACATCGTCACCGCGGCGCCGCGCAACTACAACGACGCCAAGGAGATCGGCGAGCCGTTCCGCGACGGCGACGCTGTGGTCATGGACTTGACCGACCTGGACACCGCCGACGCGAAGCGTATCGTCGACTTCGCCGCCGGCCTGTGCTTCGCGCTGCGTGGCAGCATGCACAACCTGTCCCGTGGCGTCGACACGCGCAAGCGCCTGTTTGCCATCGTTCCGGAGAACGCGAAGCTGGAGAAGGACGACCTCAAGCGTGCTGCCGGCTTGCGCTAGCCGGTAGGGTGATTCGCCGTGGCACTTTTTGGAGCAATCATCTACGCCCTGGTGGGTCTGTACTCGCTGCTGGTTATCGTGCGCATCATCATTGAGATGGTGCAAGCGTTTTCCAAGCAGTTCGACCCGCCGCACTGGTTCATCATGGTGGCCGAACCCATCTTCCGGATGACTGATCCGCCGGTGAATGCGCTGCGCAAACTCATTCCGCCCCTGAGGCTCGGCGGAAGTGGTGTGGGCCTGGACGTGAGTGTAATTGTCCTGTTTTTCATCCTCATGCTCATCCAGATGCTCATCGGTGCCGTGCTGATTAATCCGGCGTTGCGATAGCTTTACTTGAGCTTTAGCCCGGCTCTACGGCTAGGCTGGGCTACACTCGTCGAACGAAACCGTTACAATTCAGCAGATAATGCTTCGCGCGAGCGAGAACTCACACGATTATCGAAGGGAACGCAAATGCCGCTGACACCAGCAGACGTGCACAATGTCGCTTTCAGCAAGCCGCCGATTGGCAAGCGAGGCTACAACGAGGACGAGGTGGATCAGTTCCTCGACCTCGTGGAGGACACGCTTGCACAGCTGCAGGATGAGAACGACGAGTTGCGTTCCCGCCTGGAGGAGGGCGGCCAGGGCGCTGTCGCTGCAGCCCCGGTGAAGCGTTCCGACGACTCCGAGAAGGTCGACGAGGCCGCTATCCGCCGCGAGGTGGAGCAGAAGGTCCGCGCCGACTTCGAGGCGCAGCTGCGCTCCGCGAAGCAGGCGCAGGAGAAGGCTGAGGCTGAGGCCCGCTCTGCCAAGGACGAGGCCGCAAAGGCCCGCAAGCAGGCTGAGGAGGCCGCGAAGGCTCCGAAGCAGGCAACCGCTCCGGCCGCTGCCGCGTCCCAGCCGGCCCGCAGCGACGTTTCCGCTGACACCCACGTGCAGGCAGCCAAGGTGCTCGGCCTGGCGCAGGAGATGGCGGACCGCCTGACCAACGACGCGCAGGCGGAGGCGTCCTCCATGCTCGCCGACGCCCGTGCCGCGGCAGAGCGCGAGATCGCCGATGCCGAGTCCAAGTCCAAGAAGCAGCTCGAGGACGCGCAGACCCGCTCCCGCACCCAGCTGCAGGACGCAGAGACCCGCTCCAAGCAGATGGTCGCCGACGCGCAGAAGAAGGCCGAGGAGACCACCAACGAGGCCAACTCCCGCGCTGAGGCGCAGATCCGCCAGGCGGAGGAGCAGGCGAACAAGCTCAAGGCAGACGCCGAGCGCAAGCACACCGAGATCATGAACACGGTGAAGCAGCAGCAGACCGCACTGGAGAACCGCATTGCGGAGCTGCGCACCTTCGAGCGCGAGTACCGCACGCGTCTGAAGACGCTGCTGGAGTCCCAGCTGGAGGAGCTGGAGTCCCGCTCCACCACCGCGCCGAACGAGAAGTAGTACCTGACTCTTCACAAACGCCCAGCATCCCTGTAGGATGCTGGGCGTTACTCGTAACACGCAGTGATCCGGCCATCACCGGGGAGCGTTTCCGGAAGAACGGCTTTTGCTTACTAGACCCGGACGTCAACCACGGAAGACGTAACTTCCTTCACCGCAACGAAGTGGGGGCGCATCACGCGCTCCAAGCAGGGTGGTACCGCGCAGCAATGCGTCCCTGCACGGCTGAAGGAGTGATGTCATGGTTGGCAACGTCTACCCCAAGGTTGACATGACCGGCGGCAGCGACCGTTTCCCGGAGATGGAACGCGTCGTCCTCGACTACTGGAACACGGACGGCACGTTCAAGGCCTCCCTGGAGCAGCGCGAGGGCTGCGAGGAGTACGTGTTCAACGACGGCCCGCCGTTCGCAAACGGCATGCCGCACTACGGCCACCTGCTCACCGGCTACGTCAAGGACATCGTGCCGCGTTTCCGCGCCATGTCCGGCTACCACGTCCCGCGCGTGTTCGGCTGGGACTGCCACGGCCTGCCCGCAGAGCTGGAGGCGGAGAAGCAGCTCGGCATCACCGACAAAGCCCAGATCGAGGACATGGGCCTGGAGCAGTTCAACGAGTACTGCGCCAAGTCCGTCATGCACTACGCGGGCGAGTGGGAGGACTACGTCACCCGCCAGGCTCGCTGGGTGGACTTCGAAAACGGCTACAAGACTATGGACCCGGAGTACATGGAGTCCGTCATGTGGGCGTTCAAGGAGCTCTACGACAAGGGCCTGATCTACCAGGGTTTCCGCGTCCTGCCGTACTCCTGGGCCGAGCACACACCGCTGTCCAACCAGGAGACCCGCCTGGACGATTCCTACCGCGACCGCCAGGACCCCACCGTCACCGTCACCCTGCCGTTTACAGGCGGGCGCGCCGGCTACGCCGCGGAGAAAACCTGGGCCGAGCACCCTGAGCTTCACGACGCCTCCGCTATCGCCTGGACCACGACCCCGTGGACCTTGCCGTCCAACTTGGCCCTCGCGGTCCACCCCGAGGTGGAGTACTCGTTGGTGAAGGTCGGTGCGGACGGGGCCGAAGGGTTCGTCGATAAGCAATTGCTCTTGGCGACGAATCTGCTCGGCGCCTACGCGAAGGAGCTCGGCGAGTACGAGGTCGTGGCCACCTACGCCGGCGCGCAGCTGGAGGGCCTGGAATACGAACCGGTCTTCGACTACTTCCGCGACCACGACAACGCGTTCATGATCCTCAACGCGGACTACGTGACCACCGAGGACGGCACCGGCGTGGTCCACCAGGCGCCAGCCTTCGGTGAGGACGACATGCTCACCTGCCAGGAATACGGCATCGACCTGGTCATCCCCGTCGACGCCGACGGCAAGTTCACTTCGCTGGTGCCGGAGTACGAGGGCAAGCTGGTCTTCGACGCCAACCGCGACATCATCCGCGACCTGCGCGCCAAGGGCCGCGTGCTGCGCGACCAGACCATCGTGCACTCCTACCCGCACTCCTGGCGCTCCGGCGAACCGCTGATCTACATGGCGCTGCCGGCCTGGTTTGTGAAGGTCACCGAGTTCCGCGACCGGATGGTGGAGCTGAACCAGGAGATCGAGTGGATCCCGTCGCACATCCGCGACGGCCAGTTTGGCAAGTGGCTCGAGGGCGCGCGCGACTGGAACATCTCCCGCACCCGCTACTGGGGCTCGCCGGTGCCGGCGTGGGTCTCCGACAACCCGGAGTACCCGCGCGTGGACGTCTACGGTTCCCTAGATGAGCTGGAGCGCGACTTTGGCACTCGTCCGAAGTCCCTGCACCGCCCGCACATCGACGAGCTGGTGCGACCGAACCCGGACGACCCGACCGGTAAGTCCATGATGCGCCGCGTGCCGGACGTGCTGGACTGCTGGTTCGAGTCCGGCTCCATGCCGTTCGCGCAGTACCACTACCCGTTTGAGAACCGCGAAGAGTTTGAGACCCGCCAGCCGGCCGACTTCATCGTGGAGTACTCCGGCCAGACGCGCGGCTGGTTCTACCTCCAGCACGTCATGTCCACCGCGCTTTTCGACCGCGTCGCGTTCAAGAAGGTTGTCGCCCACGGCATCGTGCTGGGCTCCGATGGTCTGAAGATGTCCAAGTCGAAGGGCAACTACCCGGACGTCATGGAGGTCTTCGACCGCGACGGCTCCGACGCCATGCGCTGGTTCCTCATGTCCTCGCCGATCCTGCGCGGCGGCAACCTGATCGTCACCGAGCAAGGCATCCGCGAGGGAGTGCGCCACGCGCTGCTGCCGATCTGGAACGCCTACACGTTCCTGCAGCTGTACTCCTCGGAGGACGCGCAGTGGTCCGTGGACTCGGATAACGTGCTCGACCGCTACATCCTAGCCAAGACGCACGACCTGGTCGCAGCAGTGGGGGAGGCGCTGGACGACACGAGCATCGCCGACGCCTGCGACGAGGTGCGCCGTTACGCCGACACGTTGACCAACTGGTACGTGCGCCGCTCCCGCGACCGTTTTTGGGAGGGCCAGGAGGCGCACCCGGAGGCGTTCAACACCCTCTACACGGTGCTCGAGGTCGTCTCCCGCGCGGTGGCGCCGCTGCTTCCGTACGTCTCCGAGGTGATCTGGCGCGGGCTTACCGGCGGCCGTTCGGTGCACCTGACGGATTACCCGCAGGCGACCGAGCTGCCGGCCGACGCTGACCTGGTCGCCGCGATGGATGCGACCCGCGCGGTCTGCTCTGCGGCGTCGTCAGTGCGAAAGGCGAACAAGCTGCGCAACCGCCTGCCGCTGCCGAAGCTCACCGTCGCGCTGCCGGATTCCGCCAAGCTTGAGCCGTTCCGCTCCACCATCCGCGACGAGGTGAACGTGAAGGACGTCGTTTTGACTGACGACGTTGACTCCGCCGGATCCTTCGAAGTCGTGGTGAACGCGAAGGTGGCTGGCCCGTCGCTGGGCCGAGACGTGCAGCGCGCCATCAAGAACGTCAAGGCCGGCAACTACGAGCGCCGCGGCGACGACGTGGTGGTCGACGGCGACATCGTGCTCACCCCGGAGCTCTACACCGAGCGACTGGTGGCGGAGAACCCGGACAGCACCGCGCGTGTCGACGCCGACGGCACCGTCGGCCTGGTCGTCCTCGACACCGAGGTCACCGAGGAACTCGAGGCCGAGGGCTGGGCCGCCGACGTGATCCGCGGCCTGCAGGACGCCCGCAAGCGCGAGGGCTTCGAGGTCTCCGACCGCATCGCCGTGGTGCTTGCCGTGCCGGCTGAGAAGGAAGCGTGGGCCCGCACGCACGCGGACCACATCGCCGCCGAGACCCTGGCGACGTCCTTCGACGTGGTCACCGAGCCCGTCGAGGGCCACGACATCGTCGACGGCGTCACCGCCACCGTTCGCAAGAACGGCTAGGTTCTACTGGGAAACCTGGGGCCTCACTCGTGCAGGGTGGGGCCCTTTTGCCTGCTGAGCAGGGGTGGGCGGATAGGCCATCGTTTTTGGGCACTATGCAGCTGCATAGTTTTTCTAACCAACAGTGGGGTGTTACCCACTATGCAGCGGCATAGTCTTTTGGGATGTTCGGGTGGGGCGCTTGGAGAGTGGCGTCGGCTATGCAGCGGCATAGTTTTTCTAACCAACTGTGGGGTGGTACCCACTATGCGGCATAGTCTCACGGGGTATGCGGGGCGGGGCGTTCACTATGCAGCTGCATAGTTAAAGGCTCCTATGTTCGACATTCCAAATCAGTTAAGACGCATGCGTTGTCCACTTCAGTTGACATTTTCCGCAGAGCCCTTGACTCGAACACATGAGCGGTCTATAAAGGTGTCAATGTTCATGAGCGAGGGGATTAACCATGACAATTGCGGTGGACGAACGGACGGAAGGTCGAACGGGTGGCCTGTCGGCAGAGGTGCTCGAGGACCAGATCAAATGCAATCAGTTGTCGGCGAATCACCACCGGGCGCTAATGCTCGATGCGGTGGGACAGTTCGACGAACAAGAGCTCGCGGAGCAGTACGGGGAGAAGTCGACGGCAACGTGGCTGCGCAGCGAGCTCAACCTCCCGCAGGCCACTGCGTTCGAGTATGTGCGCGTGGCACGGGGGCTGAGGAAGTTCAGGCGTTTGTACGACGCATTCGAATCAGGGGTGATGCCGTATTCGACTGTTCGCTTCCTTCTCCCGTATTTGGACGAGCACAACGAGGAACAGCACGTCAAACTAGCACTGAGCATGTCGTTTGCTGATCTCCAGCTTTTGCTCGCCGGGGCAAGGCCCAAAGAGGAGGACCCGACTGAACCTTTCGCTCGCGCCCGCGAGTGCGATGACGGCATGCTCGCCTTCGAGGCGAGGCTTCCCGCGGTAGCCGGCCAAAAACTTCTGACTGCGTTGAAGGTGGCACAGTTGGCCAGTTTCGGTCTGGAGGATGTGGACCCGGATGATCTGCAGGATCCGGAGAAGGTGCAGAAGCTTATCGACGATGCAGCTGCCACCGAAGACGCCGTCCCGTCAGAGCAGGACCGCGCTCCGCGTAAGCGCACGAAGATCACTATGGACGACATCGTGCGTTCGGTGTCGCGTTACGGGCCTCCAGAAAAACAGGACGTGTACGGGGCTTTGTTGTCGATGATCGACATGGTCCGCGCCAACCCGAAGAGTCCGCTTCGCAGCCCCGGTGTGCAGGTCAACCTCATGGTGAGTCAGAGCGGACAGTGTTGGATGCCGGAGAACCGCTCGGCACCTTCTGAGGACGTGCGCAGCTACCTCGCTAATGCGATGGTGCGTTTGCACTTGCTGGATGACACGGGACTGACTATCCGCGTCGGACGTTCGCGGAGGTTCGCTACAGACGGCCAGGTGCAGGCACTGCTCGCGATCTGGGGGTATCAGTGCGCCATGCCTGGATGTTCGCATAGGCGCTTCATAGAGATGCACCACATAAAGGAGTGGGAGCACGGAGGCATGACCGATTTGGACAACCTGATCCCGCTGTGCTCGAGCTGCCACTCCCAGGTGAGCCACGGAGTGATCACCATCGAGCGCCAGGGAAGCGATTTGTTCTTCACGTTCAAAAACGGTGCCCGGTTCGTCTCGCGTAATCGAAAGCAGCCGAGGCGGATGGAGTACGTCACCGGAGATTCGTTCGCCGGGTGAGGAGATTGGAACTAGGCGGTCCCGGTGGTGCACAGTGGTGGACATGAACCGCTGGGTGCTGCACATCGACATGGATGCGTTCTACGCCTCCTGCGAGCAGCTGACCCGGCCGACGCTCAAAGGACGCCCAGTGCTGGTGGCGGGAGTAACGGGCCGCGGCGTGGTCGCAGGCGCCAGCTACGAGGCACGCAAGTACGGGGCGCGCTCGGCGATGCCGACGCACCGGGCGGCGCGCCTGGTGGGGTCGAAGGCGGTGCTAGTGGCGCCGCGCAGGCCGGTCTACGTGGCGGCGTCGCGGCGGGTGTTCGAGGTAATCGGCAGGCACGTGGGCGTGGTGGAGCAGCTGTCCATCGACGAGGCGTTCATGGAGCCGGAAGATTTGGTCGGGGCGAGCCCGGAGGATGTGGAACAGTGGTCGAACGAGCTGCGTGCAGCCATCAAAGAGGAGACGGGCTTGCCCAGCTCGATCGGGGCCGGTCCGGGAAAGCAATACGCAAAGATCGGTTCGGGCCGGGCAAAGCCGGACGGGGTGTTCGTCATCCCGCACGATCGGCAGCTAGAGGTTTTGCACCCGATGCCGGTCAACGAGCTGTGGGGTGTGGGCCCGGTGACGGAATCGAAGCTGCTCGCTGCCGGAATTGAAACGATCGGTGACCTCGCCAACCTCAGCGAGAAAGAGCTGGACATCGCCATCGGCGGCGCGGTGGGCAAGCAGCTGTGGTGGTTGGCGCGGGGCGTGGACGAGCGGCCGGTGGCGCCGAGGGCGGAGTCGAAACAGATCTCCTCGGAGCACACGTACCCGCAGGATCTGACCACCCCGCCGGAGGTGGACGCGGCGTTGGAGCGGGCGGCTGCGGAGTCGCACCGCAGGCTGCGCAAGGACGGCCGCGGGGCGCGCACGGTGACGGTGAAGCTGCGGATGGCGGACTTCCGCATCGAGTCGCGTTCGGCGACGCTGCCGTACGCCACCGATGACGCGGAGACGCTGCTGGCCACTGCCTTCCGTATCGTGCGCTACCCGGACGAGGTGGGCCCGATCCGGTTGGTGGGAGTGTCGTACTCGGGGCTGGAGGACACGTTGCAGGATGTGCTCTTTCCGGAGCTGGACCAGGCGATTGTGAAGCCGGCGCCGGTGTCGGCGGACTATGAAACCGGGGTGAGCGACCATGAGACGCAGTTCGACACGGAGGTGCACCAGGAGACCGCTCCGGAGCAGGGGGTGTGGCGCGCGACCCAGGACGTCTACCACCCGGAGTACGGCCATGGCTGGGTCCAGGGCGCCGGCAAGGGCTGGGTGACGGTGCGGTTTGAAACGCGGGCGACGGGGCCGGGCAGGATCAAGAGCCTGCGCGCGGACGACCCGCAGCTCCAGCAGGCGGACCCGTTGGATTCGCTGGCGTGGGAGGACTGGTTCTCACAACAGTGAGCTCGGGTTCACGCCGCTGGCCAGCGCGGTGGCCAGCGCGATGCGGGCCTGGCCGGCGCTGAGGTAGCCGGCGGGCAGCGCGCCAAGATCGCCGAGGGTGGAGCCGCCGCCGGCCCCGCCGTAGGCGAACGACACCTCGCCGTAGGGCACCGACGTGGCGACAACCACAGGGACCCCGCGACGCAGCAGCTTTGCGACGGCTCCGCCCATGCACGCCGACACATTGCCGGAACCGAGGGCTTCGAGGACGAGCCCGTCGATAGGCCCGAGCGCGCGGATGAGGGCGTCGTCGGCGCCGGCCCACGCGCGGATGATGGGGATGTTCAACCCGGCCAGTGGCGCGGGAGGCACCGACATGGGGCGGGGCAGGGGCGAGCCGCTGGTCAGAGTGAAGGCGTGCTCGGCGGTGGTTTGCGTCTTCATCAACCCGCGCGCCGGGAGGGTCTCGCCGGCAAAGTGGACGAGCACGCCGGTGTCGCGCCGGGTGGCGGCCACCTCGATCGCGCCGCGCAGGTTGGCGGGCCCGTCGGGGTGCGCATGGTCGGCGGAGCGCATCGCGCCGGTGAGTACTACGGGGCGGGGGTCGGCGTGGACAAAGTCCAGCGCGAGGGCGGTTTCGGCCATGGAGTCGGTGCCGTGGGTGATGACGAGGGAGGCGGAGTCGTCGAGAAGCGAAGTGCGCACGGTTTCGCGCAACATGTCGATCTCAGCCAAGCCCATGGACGAGGAATCGAGGCTGGCGACGTCGATGGCGCGCACTCGGCGTGGGGTGCCGCAGCGGGCGACGAGTTCCTCGCCAGTGAGGGTGGGTACGAGCGCGCCGCGGGCGTTTGCAGTGGAGGCGATCGTGCCGCCGGTTGAGATGACTAACACGTTCATGCACACAGAGTGCCAGAAAGTTGCGGGTGTGCAGTAACGTGAAGCGAGAGATTTACGCTACGCAAGGAGAACACGTGAAAACACCGAAACTTGTCGCAGCCGCAGCTGTCGCGGGGCTTGCGCTGAGCCTGACGGCCTGCTCCGAGGATTCGGACACGACTGAAACTACCGCCGAAACCCAGGCGGCCTCCTCCGAGGCCGCCCCGGTGGCCGAAATGCCGACGGCGGAAGAGCTCAACGCCGTGCTGCAGCGCGCTGCCGACCCGAACCTGCCGATCGCCGAGCGAGCGAACACCGTGCAGGGCGGCGAGACCACGCCGGAGCTGTTCGACCTGATGACGCAGTCGCAGCAGGAATCCGGCGCGAACTTCCAGGTGGTCGACCCGGTGTTGCCGGGCTACACCGCCAACTCCGTGCTCGCCACCGTGAACTTCACCCGCCCGGACGCTGAGTCCCAGCTGGCGGAGGACGTGGAGTTCATCAACGAGGAAGGCAACTGGAAGATCTCCAAGAGTTGGGCCTGCTTCCTGGTCAGCAACACGCTGCCCCCGGAGCAGGTGCCGGACATGTGCAACACCGGTGCGCCGGCAGCCCCCGAGGCGCCGGCCGAGCAGCCGCCGGCCGAAGCACCGGCCGAAGCGCCGGCGCTCTAAGCGCCGTACTGCACAGCGCGGGTGATGTCTTGGACCACCCGCGCTTTGTCGTCTCCGCCGTAGATCAGGCGGGTGGTCCAGGCGGTCTGGCCGGACACCGGCAGCGGACGCGACAGGTCCACCACGATCTGGCCCTCGGAGGTGGTGCGGGAGGAATCCACTTGCACGCTTTCGCCCTCGAGCTCGCCGGGGCCGTCGATGGTGACGTTGTTGTTCTGGGGGTGCTCCTCAACCTTCGTGTCCAGCGTCAGCGTGTCGCCGTCGCGGGAGACCAGCGTGTAGGTGGTGGTGCGCGTCATTGCGGTGTCGCCCGCGACGCGGCCTTCCACGGTCCAGGTCGCGCCGGGACCGATGGGCTCGTCGGGGAAGACGACGGAGTTGTTGATGAGCGCGATGAGGGTGGGCTCGACAAGCTGAAGGCCGCGCTGCGGCGCGTCGGCGGGCGCGAGCAGTTTCAGGGTGGAGATGCGGCCGGTGTCGTCGGCGCGCCAGCTCATGCGGAACCCCTCGGAAGCGGCGACGTCCTGGCCGATATCCAGGTCGGAGTGCTTGCCGGAGCCGACCACGAAGTCGATGCGGGAATCTGCGTCCTCCTCGTCGCCCTCCGGGGCCGGGGCTTCGCCGGCGGTCACCGTCAGCGGCAGGGTGGTTTTGTTCACGTTGCCGCCGGCGGGCGCATCCGCGACCTCGGCTTCGCCCGGGGCGGCGATGTGCTGGTCCACGCCGGCGGACACGGAGACAGCGGTGTCCCACTCAGCATCAGGAGAGTAGCGCACTTCTTCCGGGTTCTCGCCGGGGTTGACCAGGGTGACCGAAGGGGCGTCGATAGGAAATGCCGGCACCCCAGCCACCGGATCGTCCTCGGCGGAGGAGCAGGCGGTGAGCGCGAGGGTGAGGGTGGCTGCGGCGGCGATACTGCGGAGGGTGCGGAACATTCTTCTCAAGCTACCTGGCCCGCGCAGCGGAATACAGGCAGGCTGTGCGCGACCGGCTAAAGTGGTTTGGCAATGAAGCAGGACACGACAGCACAACGCACCCCGCGCTACCTCGGACTGGTGGTGGCGGTCATGCTCGCGGTTGGCGCGGCGGACCAGGGGATCAAGCAGCTGATGCTGAACTGGTTGGAGCCAGGGGTGCCGCAGCCGGTGATCGGGGATTGGTTCCGCTTCTACCTGCTGTTCAACTCCGGCGCGGCATTTTCGATGGGGGAGAACCTCACCTGGTTGTTCACCGCGATCCAGCTGGCGTTCGTGCTGGGTGCGCTGTGGTTCGGGCCGCGCATGACCTCGAAGTGGGAGGCACTGGGCCTGGCGTTAATTGCCGGCGGCGCGCTGGGCAACCTGATTGACCGGTTGTTCCGCGACCCTGGATTCTGGTTCGGCCACGTGGTGGACTACATCTCCGTAGGAAACTTCGCGGTGTTCAACTTGGCCGATGCGTCGATCACCGTCGGCGTGGTGGTGTTCATCCTGGGAACGATCGCCGCGGAGATGAAGGGAGGCGAACGTGGGCGGTGAGTTCAGGGCCCTGCCCGTGCCTGAGGGGCTTGAGGGCATGCGGGTGGACGCGGCGATCGCCAAACTCTTCGGGGTGTCGCGCTCCGTCGCATCCGAGATGGCGGCGGAGGGCGATGTGCTTGTCGACGGAGCTGCCGCCCAAAAATCCGACCGCGTCACCACCGGCGCGATGCTGGAGGTCACCCTGCCTGAGCCGAAGCGCGCCCCGCAGCCGGTGACCGAGCTGGTGGAGGGACTGGAGATCCTCTACCAGGACGCGGACGTCATCGCCGTGGACAAGCCGGTGGGCGTAGCCGCGCACCCGACGCTGGGATGGGAGGGCCCGGACGTGGTCGGCGGGCTGCAGGCGATGGGCTTTACCCTGCCGGACGCGGGACCCCCGGAGCGCCAGGGCATCGTGCAGCGTCTGGACGTGGGCACCTCAGGCGTCATGATCGTGGCGGCGAGCGTGCCCGCCTACTCCGTGCTCAAGCGCGCCTTCAAGGAGCGCACGGTGGACAAGACCTACCACGCGCTGGTGCAGGGGCTGCCGGATCCGATTGAGGGCACCATCGACGCGCCGATTGCGCGCCATCCGTCGGCAGGCTGGAAGTTCGCCGTCACCCAGGACGGCCGCCCGAGCGTGACCCACTACAGCGTCATCGAGGCATTCCGCCGCGCGAGTCTTTTGGACATCCACCTGGAAACCGGGCGCACACACCAGATCCGCGTGCACATGTCCTCGGTGGGGCATCCCTGCGTGGGCGACCCCATGTACGGCTCCGACCCGAACCTGGCCAAGGAGCTGGGCCTGAAGCGCCAGTGGCTGCACGCCACCAAGCTGGGGTTTACCCACCCGCGCACCGGCGAGTACATGGAGGTCGCCTCCGAGTACCCGGAGGATCTGCGCACCGCGCTGGATAAGGTGCGGAACGGCTAGATGCGCGCACTCGCCCTGGTGCTCGCGCTCGTGGCCGGATTCTGGCTCGTCGGCGAGGCCAACCCGCCTGCCCCGCCAGTACTGCAGGGCGACCAGCTCGGCCCGGAGAACGGGGAGACCGCGCAGCAGTACGTCCAGCGGGCCGCCGCAACCCTCGACCACGATGAGGCCTCCTTCGCGTTGGTCACCTTCGACCGGCCGCTTGGCCCCGACGAGGCTGCCACGGCACTCGAGCCCGCCCCGCGCGTGAGTGCGCTGGTGGTTCCGGGGGTGGCTCCGGTGGTGGTCCCGGAGGCGTCGATAGGCAAAATGCGTATCGACGTCCTCCGGTCCGCCACCGCCTCCCCAATCGCCGGAGCAGTAGTGTTTGCCCCGCGCACGCAACTGGAGCGGATTAACGCCACGGACACGGTCCTTGCTGTGGAAATGCTGCCAGCGGACGCGGTGTGGGGAGCGTTTTCCATCACTCCTTCTGCGACACGTGGGGGGTGTATAGTTTGCGGAGTTGTACGCAAGCCCGTTTTGCACCGTTAGGCAAGGAGAGCTCTTGACTTCCTCTACCGAAAACTCGACCGGACACAAGCGTCTTACCCGCGCGGGGCTTGTGTTGGTGACAACCTCCGCGCTCTTCCTCGGCGCCTGCGGTTTCGGCGGAGGCGGCGACGACAGTGCTGAGGGCGCGGGCCTGAACCCCGGCGACTACACCGTGGCCACCAACGAGGGCGTGTCCGACAGTGTGGTGGTCAACGGCACGATCGAGCCGATCCGCTCCGTGAACATCTCCACCCCGGTGCAGTCCGAGGTGGAAAAGGTGGCAGTCAAGGCTGGCGACCGCGTGCAGCCGCAGCAGTTCTTGGCCTCCATGAACTCCGAGCAGCTGGAGCGCCAGCTGGAGGTGCAGCAGAAGCAGCAGGCCAACGCGCAGGCGGATGCCCAGGCGCAGGTGGATCAGGCGCGCGCGGCGCTCAACGCCCACCAGGAAAGCGTGAACAACGGCACTAACGAGGCCATCCGCGCAGCCCAGGCGCAGGTCAACCAGGCGCAGGCGGCGTACGACGCGGCCGTAGCTGCGAACGGCGGAGCCCGCATTGTCAACCGCGGCATCGCGGCCGTCGAGCACGCAGCCGGCGGCATTTCTTCGAACCTGGGCATCAGGACCGCACCCCCGGAGGCGCCGCAGCCACCGGCAGCGCCGGCCGCGCCGGCTCCGGAGCAGCCCGGCCAGCCTGGACAGCTGAGCCCCGAGCAGCTCGCGCAGCTGACGGGAGAGAACGCTGGCGGCGGTGCTGCCGTGGGCGCGGGCTTGAGCGTCGAAGAGGCCAGGGCCGCGCTGCAGGACGCGCAGGCGGGCCTAGCTGCGGCGCGGTCCGCGGCGGCGCAGGAGGGTAACCAGCTGCAGGCGCAGCTGGATTCCGCGGTGCGCCAGGCGGAAACTGCCCAGCTCGGCGACGGTGACGGCACCCTGGAGTACCAGGTGCGCGAATCCACCATCTACGCCCCGATGGCGGGCCTGGTTACCAGCGTGGACGTGCGCGAGGGCGACATCCCGCAGGGCAAGCTGCTCACCATCGCGGATGACTCCCGCTTGGTCATCCGCACCGACGTGCGCGAGTCGGACGTCCCCAACGTCAAGGAGGGCGACCGGGTGGAGTTCACCACCACCGCCACCGGCAAGAAGACGTTTAAGGGCCGCGTCACCCGTATCGCGCCGGCGTCCGATTCCGTTGCCAGCGGCAACCAGAACCCGATGCAAGGTATGCCGCAGCAGGGCAACAACAAATCCAGCGAGGTGACCTTTCCCGTGGAGATCGAGGTCACCGGCGACAAGGAAGGCCTGCTGCTCGGCGGTTCCGCCCGAGCGGAGATCATCACCGCCGAGGCGAAGGACGCGCTGAACGTGCCGCTGGACGCCGTCTACGGCGAGGACAACGACCAGAAGGTGCTCGTGCTGGCCACGGACGGCGACGACGCCACATCCGGCACCGTCGAGGAGCGCAAGGTGAAGACCGGCGCCTCCAACGACGTGGACGTCGCAGTCACCGGCGGCGAGCTCAAGCCGGGCGACATCGTGATCAACTGGCCGGATGAGTACCAGGGCCGCCTTGGCGAGAGCGTGGAGATCACGGACCCGAACTTCAACCCGGACCAGGTGCGTCAGGCGCGGGAGAAGAAAGAGCGCACCACGGCCACGGTGACGGTCACCAGCACCCGTCGTGCCGCCGAGGGGCAGCAGTAGATGACGGAGGCTTCCAAGCACGGCGGCATGGCCGATTCCGGCCTGCTCATCGACATGCGCAATGTGGTCAAAACCTACAACGAGGGCGAACCCAGCGAACTGACGGTGCTGCACGGGGTGGACTTCTACGCCGACCAGGGCGAGTTCGTCTCCATCGTCGGCCCGTCCGGCTGCGGCAAGTCCACGTTGATGAACCTGATCGGCATGCTGGATAGGCCCACGGAGGGTGCCTACGCCTTCAACGGCGAGCCGGTCTACGCCAAGGAAGACAAAGAGCTCGCGTCCTACCGCAGCAAGAACATCGGCTTCATCTTCCAGAACTTCAACCTGATCGGGCGCATGGACGCGCTGCAGAACGTGGCCATGCCCATGATGTACGCCGGTGTGGAGCGCAAGGAGCGCGACGAGCGCGCCGCCGAGCTGCTGGACCGGATGGGCATGGGCGACCGCCTGCACCACAATCCGAACGAGCTTTCCGGCGGCCAGAAGCAGCGCGTGGCCATCGCGCGCAGCCTGGCCAACGACCCGGATCTGCTTCTCGCGGACGAGCCCACAGGCGCGCTGGACTCCAAGACTGGCCGCATGGTGATGGACCTGTTCCACGAGCTGAACCAGGACTTGGGCAAGGCCATCGTGTTCATTACCCACAACCCGGAGCTCGCCGAAGAGACCGGACGCGTGGTGGAAATGATGGACGGCCGCATCGCCGGCGTGCGTCAACCGGGAGGGGCGAGCTAGATGAACATCCGCGAATCCATGCGGCTGGCCATGTCCAGCCTGAACACGAACAAGCTGCGCTCGCTGCTGACACTCCTGGGAATCATCATCGGCATCATGGCCGTGATCATCATTATGACGCTCGGCCGCGCCCTGGAAAACGACGTCATGGGCGGCCTTGAAGACGCCGGCACCACCACCTACCCGGTCATGATCCACGAGCGCGCCGAAGAAGGCGAGGGCAGCGACGACCCGTTCGCGGGCTTCGGCATGGCCCCACCGTCGGAGGAGCGCGACGGCATGAGCTTGGACGATCTCAACGACCTGTCCTCCACATTCGGCGACCGGATCCGCGGCGTGGACATCGACGTCTTCGGCCAAGGCGAGGCCAGCACCGGCGACGATTCCGTCTCCGTCGGCATCAACCCCGCGCTGACCGGCTCGCTAGACCTGCGCAGCCTGAAGGTGCAGTACGGCCGCGGCATCACGCAGGACATGCTCGACGGCCGTCGCCCCGTCGCGGTCGTCTCGCCGGAGCTTGTGGAGGCGCTTTTCGACGGCGATTCTGCCGCCGCCCTCGGCTCCCGCTTCGACGTGGACGTAGACGGCACCACCAGCGTGTTCACCATCGTCGGTGTGCTGGAGCGGGCGGAGAAGGACCCCGCGTTCGGGCAGTCCGCAGCCGCGGAGATCTTCATTCCGGCCACGGCCGCGGACCGGGTTGGGCTGGACGCCAGCTGGACACCGTCGTTTAGCGTCCGCTCCTCACCCGAGGAAGACCCGGAGGTTTTCCGCAACGATTTGCAGTCCTACCTGGACCGCAAGTACGCAGGCAACGAGAACTACGAGGCTGAGGTTTTCGACATCTCCGCGAGCCTGGAGGGCCTAACCACGATCTTCCGCACGCTGTCCACAGTGCTGTCCGCCATCGGCGGCATCTCGCTGCTCGTTGGCGGCATCGGCGTGATGAACATCATGCTCATCACGGTCACCGAGCGCACCCGCGAGATCGGTGTGCGCAAGGCCCTGGGTGCGACGCAGAACGACATCCGTGTGCAGTTCATCGTCGAGGCGATGCTGGTCTGCCTCATCGGCGGCATCATCGGTGTGATCCTCGGCGGCGCGATCGGCATGATCGCAAGCTCCGCGGTGTTGGACCTGACGTGGCCGCCGCTGAGCGCCGTGATTTTCGCGCTGCTGTTCTCGCTCG
The DNA here is from genome assembly GCF_054478435.1 of Corynebacterium sp. CQ3829_602738. NCBI lineage: Bacteria > Bacillati > Actinomycetota > Actinomycetes > Mycobacteriales > Corynebacteriaceae > Corynebacterium > Corynebacterium sp. CQ3829_602738. The sequence continues at coordinate 1,643,558 of NZ_CM137003.1, read as the reverse complement.
CGACAGGTGTGTTCTTCGGCGCGTACCCCGCCTCGAAGGCGGCGAAGATGCAGCCGATCGACGCCCTCCGGTACGAGTAACCGCACTGGTTTTCGAGGGGATTCGCGCGTGTCGGCGCGCCGTCTAAGATGAGCCGCATGGCCAAAAAATCCTCCTTCGTGCACCTGCATAACCACACCGAATTTTCCATGCTGGACGGCATGGCGAAGGTGGACATGCTCGCCGAAGAGGTGGTGCGCCAGGGCATGCCCGCGGTGGGCATGACCGACCACGGCAACATGTTCGGCTCGAACGCGTTTTACCGCCGCATGGTGGACGCCGGGGTTAAGCCGATCATCGGCATCGAGGCCTACATGGCCCCGGAGTCCCGCTTCAACAAGAAGCGCGTGCTGTGGGGCACCCCGGACCAGAAGCGTGACGACGTTTCCGCGTCCGGCGCGTACTTGCACCAGACGATGCTGGCGGAAAACGCGACGGGTCTGCGCAACCTGTTCAAGTTGTCGTCGTTGGCGTCCTACGAGGGGCAGCTGGGTAAGTGGCCGCGCATGGACGCGGAGCTGATCGCAGAGCACGCGGATGGCATCATCGCCACCACGGGCTGCCCGTCGGGCGACGTGCAGACGCGCCTGCGCCTGGGCCAATACGACGCGGCGCTGGAGGCCGCGGCGATGTGGCAGGACATCTACGGCAAGGACAACTACTTCCTGGAGCTGATGGACCACGGCCTGCACATTGAGCGGCGCGTGCGCGAGGACCTGCTGCGCATCGGCCAGGCGCTGGATCTGCCGCCGCTGGTGACCAACGACTGCCACTACGTGCTCGAGTCCCAGGCGCCGGCGCACGAGGCGATGCTGTGTGTGCAGACCGGTAAGACCTTGCTTGACCCGGACCGCTTCAAGTTCGACGGCACCGGCTACTACATCAAGTCCGCGGAGCAGATGCGCGAGCTGTGGGATTCCACGGTGCCGGACGGCTGCGACAACACCTTGTGGATCGCGGAGCGCGTTGGCGACTACGGCGAGCTGTGGGAGGAGCACCCGCACGACCGCATGCCGATCGCGGACGTGCCGGAGGGACACACGCCGACCACGTGGCTGCGCGAGGAAGTCCAGCGCGGGCTGGAGGATCGCTTCGACGGGGGAGAGGTGTCGGAGGAGTACCTCACGCGCGCGAGCTACGAGATCGACGTCATCGACATGAAGGGCTACCCGTCCTACTTCCTCATCGTGGCGGAGCTGATTAAGCACGCCCGCGAGATCGGCATCCGCGTCGGACCGGGCCGTGGTTCCGCGGCAGGTTCCCTGGTTGCGTACGCGCTGACGATCACCAACATTGACCCGATGGAGCACGGCCTGCTCTTCGAGCGATTCTTGAACCCGGAGCGCCCGTCCGCGCCGGATATCGATATCGACTTCGACGACCGCCGCCGCGGCGAGATGATCACATACGCCGCCGAGCGCTGGGGCGAGGACAAGATCGCCCAGGTGATTACCTTCGGCACGGTGAAGACGAAGCAGGCGATTAAGGACTCGGCGAAGGTGAACTTCGGCCAGCCCGGCTTCCAGATGGCGGACCGCATCAACGGCGCGCTGCCGCCGGCGATCATGGCGAAGGACATTCCGCTGTCCGGCATCACCGACCCGGAGCACGAGCGCTACACCGAGGCCGCGGAGGTCCGCTCGCTGATTGAGACGGATCCGGACGTGGCCAAGATTTATGAGACGGCGCGCGGTCTCGAGGGCGTGGTGCGCCAGGCGGGCGTGCACGCGTGCGCGGTGATTATGGCGTCGGTGCCGCTGATGGAGCACATCCCGATGTGGAAGCGCCCGGCCGACGGGGCGATCATCACCGGCTGGGACTACCCGGCGTGCGAGGCCATCGGCCTGCTGAAGATGGACTTCCTGGGCCTGCGCAACCTCACCGTGCTCGGCGACGCGCTGGAGAACGTGAAGAAGAACCGCGGCGAAACCATCGACCTCGAGGCGTTGGACACCGACGACCAGGCAGTCTACGAGCTGCTCTCGCGCGGCGACACCCTGGGCGTGTTCCAGCTGGACTCGGGCGGCATGCAAGAGCTGCTCAAGCGCATGAAGCCGACAGGGTTCAACGATATTGTCGCGTCGCTGGCGTTGTACCGCCCGGGCCCGATGGGTGTGAACGCCCACTGGGATTACGCGGACCGCAAAAACGGGCGCAAGCCGATCACGCCGATCCACCCGGAGCTGGAAGAGCCGCTCAAGGAGATCCTGGACGAAACCTACGGCCTGATCGTCTACCAAGAGCAGATCATGAACATCTCGCAGAAGGTGGCGAACTACACGGCCGGCCAAGCAGACGGCTTCCGCAAGGCCATGGGTAAGAAGAAGCCGGAGGTGCTGGCGAAGGAGTACGAGACGTTCTCCGCCGGCATGTTCTCCAACGGCTACTCCAAGGAGGCCGTGGACGCGCTGTGGGGCACCATCGAGCCGTTCGCGTCGTACGCGTTCAACAAGTCCCACGCCGCAGGTTATGCGCTGGTGTCCTACTGGACGGCCTACATGAAGGCGAACTACGCCGCCGAGTACATGGCTGCGCTTTTGACCTCTGTGGGCGACAAGAAGGACAAGTCCGCGATCTACCTGTCGGACTGCCGCCACCTGGGGATCAGCGTGCTACAGCCGGACATCAACGAGTCCGAAGAGAACTTCATGGCTGTCGGCGAAGACATCCGCTACGGGCTTGCCGCCGTGCGCAACGTCGGCGTGGAAGTGGTGGAGTCCATCAAGAAGACCAGAAAGGAAAAGGGAGCCTTCACCAGCTTCTCCGACTACCTGGACAAGATCGAGCTGGCGGCCTGCAACAAGCGAATCACAGAATCGCTGATCAAGGCCGGCGCGTTTGACTCGCTGGAACACCCGCGCAAGGGCCTCATGCTGATCCAGGAAGACGCCGTCGATTCCGTCCTTGCCACGAAGAAAGCGGCGGACAAGGGGCAGTTCGACCTCTTCGCCGGTTTTGGCGGGGAAGACGGCGCTGACAATTCCGCGTTCACCATCGAGGTGCCTGACGACGAATGGGACCGAAAGCACAAGCTCGCACTGGAGCGCGAGATGCTCGGCCTGTACGTCTCTGGCCACCCGCTCGACGGCTTCGAGGAGGCCATCGACGCGCAGACGGATACCCAGCTGACCACCATCCTCTCCGGCGAAATGCGCAACGGGGCGGAGGTGACCATCGGCGGGCTGATCTCCTCCGTGGACCGCCGCTTCTCTAAGAAGGACGGCTCGCCGTGGGCCATCGTGACCATTGAGGACCACCACGGCGCCCAGGTGGATGTCCTGCTGTTTAACAAGGTGTACGCACTGGTTGCGCCGCAGATTGTGGAGGACAACATCATCCTGGTCAAGGCGCACGTGTCTATCCGCGACGACCGCATGAGCCTGTTCGGCGACGACGTGAAGGTGCCCGAGCTCGGCCCCGGCAACGGTGCGGGCCTGCCGCTGCGCCTGACCATGCGCACGGACCAGTGCACGGCGGAAAACATCGCGAAGCTCAAGGGCGTGCTGGTGAACAACGCCGGCGACTCCGACGTCTACCTGAATCTGGTCAACGGCGAGCACAGCCAACTGATGATTCTGGGCGACCACCTGCGCGTGAACCGCTCTGCCAGCTTGATGGGCGATTTGAAGGCGACACTGGGAGCCGGGATCTTGGGCTAGCACCTGGTGCTAGGCAAACGGAAAGCCCGTCCGGTGTAAAACCGGGCGGGCTTCGCGTTTGTGCTACAGGCTCTTACTTCTTGCCCGTCAGCTGCTTGAGGTTCTCCTTCAAGCCTGGGACTGCGCCCACAACCACCATCAGGGAGCTGATCGCCGCTGCGAGTGCAGTGACCCAGAGAGAGATCTTACCGATCACTTCGAGCGCCTGCTCCTCGTAGGAGGACGGCTGCAGCCATGCCGGCGGGGTGTAGGTCGGCGTCGTGGTATTGGTCAGGACGTTGGTTCCGGTCGGCTCGGTGGTAGCCGTCGTGGTGGCCGGCGTAGTGGTAGTAGCCGGGGTAGTGGCAGTGCCGGACGGCTCAACCACTGCCGGAGTCTTCTTGGTGGGGGCCGGCTCGTTGGTCGTAGTGGGCGCCGTGGTAGTCATCTTGGAATCCTGCGTAGCCGTGGTGGACGGCTCGGCAGTGGTGGACGTGGTCGTCGTCGAAGTATCAGCTTCGGCGGCGGCTGCGGCCCCCGCGAGGGAGCCGGCTGCGATTGCGGTTGCCGCGAAAGACGCGGCTACGAAACGGGACTTCATTGATTGACCTTCCTCAGGCGAAAGAGAGCGGATTGGCTAGAAGGGGAGGTTCGGGAGCTGGAAGTTGGGCAGCTCAACCTTCGGGGTGTGCAGGTGCGGCAGACCCAGACCGAACTGAGCGTTGACCATGTCGATGATCTTGTTCGCGCCACGCGGGTCGGAGAACACGATCAACGAGGTGGTCAGCACGGCACCGAGGGTGCCGGAGAAGATGCCGACCAGGGTGCCCTGGGAGGAGCCGGAGCTCTTCTGCTGGTTCTGCTGCGGCTTCGTGGTGGTAGTCGTCGGCTGAGACGGCTGGGTGGTTGCCGGGGTGGTGGTCTCAGACGGCTGGGACGGCTGGGACGGCTGGGTGGTAGCCGGCGTGGTGGTCTCGGTAGCCGGGGTGGTGGTCGTCGGCTGAGACGGCTGGGTGGTTGCCGGAGTGGTGGTCTCAGACGGCTGGGACGGAGTGGTGGTTGCAGCCGGAGTGGTGGTGGTTGCAGCCGGAGTGGTGGTGGTTGCAGCTGCGGTGTTCTCCTGAGCCATCGCCGGGACGGTGGCCAGGGACAGGGCGGTAGCGGCAGCCACGGCTGCGGTGGAAATACGCTTCATATGTTCTCTAATTCTCCTCGTAGAAGATCCAAAACAGTCGATGTGGGCGCTGTGCCCGACATGACACCCCGATGAACCTAGCAGGTTTATCGTTAAAAATGTAGTGAAGCGGCGGCGTTAATTTCATGGACAACAGTCGGCCGCCGCTTTGGGTTTACTTGGCAAACATCGAGTTCACAACGTTGCCCAGTGCGCCGAGTGCGCCCATGACAAGGGCCACGGCAGCAAGTGCGATGGCAATCACACCGCCCTTGGAAAGGGAGCTGCCAGCGCCGTCGTTGCCCGGCTGGGTGGGCTCGGCCGGTGCCTCAATGAGAGAGTCCACCTGGAACACGGTGGTAGTGCCGGAGACCTCGTTGCCCACGATGAGAAGGTTCTCGCCGTTCGGGGAATCCTTCGCCGGGACGAAGGTGAGGCCTTCGGCGCCCAAGTCACCGACCTTCTCCAGACCGGCCTTCACGGCGTCGTCGCCCTCTTCGGCGAGCTTTTCCATGTTGATGGAGAAGTCCCGGTTGTTGATGTAGGCGGTGTAGGCCGGCTTCGCCGGGTCGGTGATGTCGTAGACCATCACGCCGCCGAGGCGCTCGAAGCCGATGAAGGCGTAGGTGCGGCCGTTGATCTCGCCGAGCGTGACGCCCTCCGGCTCTGGGCCCTTGTCATCGGAGCGGGACTCGAGCTCGTTTTCCGTGTGGTTGGTGTTGAAGTATTCCGGCAGAAGCTTCGCGGTGAGCTCCTCGAACTCGGCGCCGGAGTCGAACACGCGCGTGCCGTCGGCGGTGAAGATGGAGAAGCTGCGGCCGCCGTAGGTGTAGAGGTCTTCGTAGCAGTTCTTCTCCTCGTTCAGGCCGAACGCGGTGGTGATCTTCAGCCGACCAGCGTTCTCGTCGGCCTGGAATTCCTCGATCTCGCCGGCGGTCATGCCCGCGTAGCCCTCGCAGATCGGGGCCAGCTTCTTGCCGCCCAGCTTCTTGATGCGCTCTTCCTCGGAGTAGGCCTCCCAGTCGCGCGCGTCGCCCTCGTTGGCCGTGACCAGGTAGGTGGTGCCGTCGACCTCGTAGGCGCCGATGGAGTCCGGCTGCAGGATGCCCTTGACCGGCGCGGTGCGGATGTTGATCTTGCCGTCCTTGTCGGAGATGTCCATCGGCACCTCGCGGCGGTCGGTGTAGCCCAGCGGCCACACATCTTCGACGGTGGCAGACGCGATGTCCACCACGGCGACGGCGTTGTTCTCCTGCAGTGTCACGTACGCCTTGCCGCCTGCGACGGCGATGTACTCCGGCTCGAGGTTCTGCGCCTCCGTGGTGGAGGCGCCCACCTGGCCGTAGATGTGCACGCCCTTGTCCGCCAGGGTGCCCTCGAAGGCGCGGAAGTCTGCGGTGCGCACGTCGGCCTGCGTTGCGGCCTCAACAGAAGCAGGAAGCTTTACGACGGATACGCTGCCCTCCGGATCAACCGAGTAATCCTCAGCGGGCTCGCCCTCGTTCGCCACCAGCGCGTAGTCGCCCTCCGGGGTGATGGTCACCATGTCCGGCAGGGCGCCGACGCCCACGCGGCCGAGCACGGTGCCGGGCTCGTCGGCGCCGGCGTCGAAGAAGATCAGCTCGCCAGCGTCGGTTTTGTTCTCCGGCTCGACGGCGGCGACCGCGAGGCCGTCGTTACGCACTGCGACGGAGTTGATGGTGGTGTTCTCGCCGCCGGAGATCTCGCCGACCTTGGTGGGCTTGGCGGGGTCTGCCGCGTCGAGGACGTCGATCTTGCCGGACAGCGCGTTGACGGTGAGGATGCGCTTGGAGTCGGCGTGGAAGGCGACGATTTCGGCGGCGGACTCATCAAACGCGCCAGCACCGTAGGACCCCAGCACCGAGATGTCGGCGGTTGCGCCGTCGGCAAGGTCCTTCACCGGCTCCGCAACAACGGCGGCGGTTGCCGGGGAGACAAGGCCGAGAGTAAGTGCAGTAGCGCACGCGGCGGCGAGGCCGGTGCGGGACATACGGTTTCCAGACATGGGTGGACCTTTCGGGGATGCTGCAAAAACGAGTACGCGTTCTTGTGTACAGCCTGAAGGTGGGTACGAAGTTACGGCGAGGTGAAGGGGGAGTGAACGAGCGGGGCAGTTGTAGACTCGCTAACCATGCGCACAGCCACACCGAACACGTCCGACTCCGCCTTCGAGGAAGTCCACGCAGCAGATATCCGGTTCGCGCAGGGCCGGATCTCATCGGTGATTTCGCCGACCCCGTTGCAGTACTGCCCGCGCCTGTCGGAACAGTACGGCGTGGAGGTCTACCTCAAGCGCGAGGACCTGCAGGACGTGCGTTCCTACAAGATCCGCGGCGCCTACTACGGCATCTCCCGGCTGGGCGAAGAGGCCCGCGCCGCCGGTGTCGTGGCGGCGTCCGCAGGCAACCACGCCCAGGGCGTGGCCTACGCCTGCCGCGCGATGGGCATCCAGGGCAAGATCTTCGTGCCCAAGCCCACCCCGAAGCAGAAGCGCGACCGCATCCGCGTCCACGGCGGCGACGCCATCGAGCTCGTGGTCACGGGCAACACTTTCGACGAGGCCGCGCAGGCCGCCCGCGAGGACGCCGCGGCACGCGGTGCGACAGTGATTGAGCCGTTCGACTCCCGCGACACCGTGGTCGGCCAAGGCACCGTCGCCGCCGAGATCGTGGCGCAGCTGGCCAGCCTGGGCAAAGAACTGGATACGGTGCTGGTGCCGGTGGGCGGCGGCGGGCTCATCTCCGGCGTGCTGTCCTACCTGGCGGATATGTCCCCGGCGACAAAGGTGGTCGGGGTCGAGCCGAAGGGCGCGGCGTCGTTAGGCGCAGCGCGCGAGGCCGGCGAGCCCGTCACCTTGGAGGCCATCGACCCGTTCGTCGACGGTGCCGCCGTCAAGCGCATCGGCGAGATCCCGTGGCAGGTCTTCAACGCGCATCGCGACGCCACCGAGCTCTACACCGCGGACGAGGGTGCCGTGTGCACGGAGATGCTCGGGCTGTACCAAAACGAAGGCATCATCGCCGAGCCCGCCGGCGCGCTGTCCGTGGCCGGCCTGGGGCTGGGGGAGCTGGCGCCCGGCTCGACCGTGGTGTGCATCATCTCCGGCGGCAACAACGACGTGCTGCGCTACGCCGAGGTGATGGAGCGCTCCCTGGTGCACCGGGGGCTGCGCCACTACTTCTTGGTCAACTTCCCGCAGGAGGCCGGCCAGCTGCGCCACTTCCTCAACGACATCCTGGGCGAGGAAGACGACATTGTGTTGTTCGAGTACCTGAAAAAGAACAACCGAGAAACCGGCGCCGCGCTCGTCGGCATCGAGCTCGCCCACGCCGAGGACTTAGGCCCGCTGCTTGAGCGCATGGAGGATTCACCGATCGGTTGCCGCCGCCTGGAGCCGGGCACACCGGAGTACGACTACATCGTGGCGGGCTAGATGGAGCAGTCGTACGTACGCCCCGCGGCGGAACTTGTCACCCACGAGTTCGAGGTGAAGCGCTCCCGCTTCATCGGTTGGGTCGCCCGCGCGACCACTGAAGAAGAAGCGCGCGCGGTGATCGCCTCCGCGCACGAGGAGTACCCTGACGCGCGCCACCACTGCTCCGCGTTCATCGTGCACCAAGACGGCGCGCAGCCCATCGAGCGCTCCTCCGACGACGGCGAGCCCTCCGGCACCGCCGGCAAACCCATGCTGGAGGTGCTCAAAGGCTCCGGCATGCAAGACGTGGTGGCGGTTGCGATCCGCTACTTCGGCGGCATCAAGCTCGGCACCGGCGGGCTGGTCAGCGCCTACACCGAATCCGTGGCCGACACGCTCGAGCAGGTCACCCGCGTCACGCGCGAGGTCCGCGAGCTGGGCACCGTGGACTTCCCGCACGCCGAAGCAGGGCGCATCGAGTCGGAGCTGCGCACCGCGGGCATCGACGTAGTGGACGTGGAATACGGACGCGCTGCCGCCTACACCCTGGCGTTCGCACCGGGGGAGCGCGAGCGTGTGGACGCGCTGCTCGCCGCCGTCACCCACGGCGGCGCCGAGATGAAAGAGGCCGGCTACCGCTGGGTCGAACGCGGCGCGTAAGGCGCTACACTTAGTGCCCATGACGATGCAGCCGCGCCCCAATGACCCGATCGCACAGCGCAAGGCCGCCGTGCGCCAGTACTCCCGCAACGCCGTCCTGTGGGCCGGCGGCGGCGTGGCCGGAGGCATCGCGTTCGGCCTTATCTTCAGCTCCTGGACGTTCCTGTTCCTCGGCCTGGTTGTGGCTGTCGCCGGCGGGTTCACCAACTGGAACAAGGTCCAGCGGATCGTCAACCACAAGGACCAGTACTAGCTTGACTCAGCCAACCATGGCGGCGGTGCGCATCGACGCCTGGCTGTGGGCCGTGCGCATCTTCAAAACCCGCAGCCAAGCCGCGGACGCGGTGCGCGCCGGGCACGTGAAAATCGACGGCAAGGCCGTCAAGCCCGCCCAGCAGGTCGTGCCGGGGGAGACGGTGCGCGTGTGGAAGGACCACCGCGAGTACATCCTCGAGGTGGCCGCGACGGTGAGCAAGCGCGTCGGCGCGCCCGTTGCCCGTTCCTGCTACATCGACCACTCGCCGCCGCCCCCGCCGCGCGAGCTGTTCGCCGCCCCGCCGGTGCGCGACCGCGGCACCGGCAGGCCGACGAAGAAGGAGCGCCGCGAGATCGACCGGCTGATGGGTCGGCGCAGCTGACCTACTCGCCGCGCAGCAGACCCAAGCGGCTGGTCAGGCGCTTGCGCCGCACCTGCGGGCGGTTGCCTGCGTCCCAGGTGCGCTCGATGTGCTCGGTGCCGTAGCGGTTGAGCAGCAGGTCGTCGACAATGCGCACCTGGCCCGGCACGAAGGGGTAGGACAGCGAGTTCGAGATCGCCTCGATGTCCGCCGGGTTGGTCAGCTCCGCGACGTCGGAGACGTGCTCCATGCCGTGGGCGCGCAGAAGTTCGGTGCAGAAGCGGTAGTCGCCGGCGCGCGAAAGCGGGAACTGGTTGCCCAACAGGACGGTGAGGATGCCCGGCAGGGTCTCCGGCGAGATCTCCGCGTCCACCTCGGCGTTGACCTTGTCGGCCGGATCCTCCGGGTTGGCGAGTGCGGCGATCTGGTCGAACTGCTGGTCTGCAAGCTCTATCAGGCCGGCCGCCAGCGTGAAGGCGCGGTCCACCTGCGGGTCCAAGTTCTCGGTGGCGCGCTTGTAGCGGATGTCGTGCTCGAACTCGGCCCAGGCGTGCTGCAGCACGGTGCGGATCTGCACCTCGAAGACCTGGCCGACGTAGTCTTCCAGCCCCTCGGACTGCTCCTGGACGCGCACGATCATGTGGTGCGAGCCGTAGCCGAAGCCGCCGGCCACGCGCGTTTCTTCGGCCTTGTCCACGCTGCGCAGCACCTCGAACTGGTCCGCGAGCAGGCGCTGCACGGCCGGGATTTCGGTGGAGTGCAGCACCGTGATGCGCGCGCCGATGATGTCCTTGATGTCGTGCCACGGGTCGGGGTAGACCATTTCGCCGTCGTCGCGCGTCTTGCGCGCCTTTTCCTTCAGCGAGGTCCAGGACTTCACGCGCGCGTCCACGCGGTCGAAGTTGATGCCGGCGTCGCGCATGAGTTCGTGCAGTGCGTGCCTAAACGTCGTCGCGGCGTCCTCGTGTTCGCGCATCCAGGCAAAGTAGGTCGACCCGAGGCGGGCGATGGTGTCGTCCATCGCCTTGTTCCGGGGCTTCGCGGGCTTTGCTGTGCTCATAACGGCGGGTTAGCTTACATGGTCAGAAGCACTGCGGGCAGTTCGGCGCACAGCTGCGCCATTTCCACCGTGCCGGAGTATTCCCGCCCGGTCAGCCGGTCCGTCCAGGTGCCCTCGGGTAGTGTGAGGGTGGTGCCGCGCCAGCCGCCGGCGCGCTCTAAGGCGAGTGGGGTGCGGGTGGCTACGGCGATGACCTGTGGTGCGTCGTCAAGTGTGCGCACCATGCCCACCGCATGCTCGCGCGCGGGACCGGCGGCGAAGATCGCGCGGTAGCCGCCTTCGAGGAAGAGCTGCGGGCGCTCGCGTCGCAGGTGCATGGCGGCGCGCACAATGCGCTGCTTATCGACGTCCTCCGGTGCCCCCTCACCAGCACCAAGCGCCTGGTAGTCGACGAAGCGGCGGTTGTCCGGGTCCACCAGCGAGAAGTCGAGGAATTCGGTGCCCTGGTAGATGTCCGGGATGCCGGGGCCGACGAGCTGCAGGAGTTTGCGGCCGAGGGAGACGGCCACACCGCCGCGGTCGAGTTCGCGGGCGAAGTCGGCGAGCAGGGCTGTGGCGGGGCCGTCGGTGAGGCGGGCGACCCAGCCTGTCAGCTCGGCCTCGAACGCTTCGTCGTTGTCGTACCAGCTGGTCAACCGGTCCGCCTCGCGCGCGGCCTTGACGGCGTAGGCCTTCAGGCGCTGGGTGAATGCTTGGGTTGCGCGGCCGTCTCGCGGCCAGGCACCGAGGATGTTCTGGATGAGGAAGTACCCGGTGGCCTCGTCCGGCGGCGGGGTCAGCGCGAACACGTCGCGGACCAGTCGGGCGAACTCGTCGGGCAGCTCCGCGATCTCGAGCATGCGGGCGCGGGTGTCCTCGCTGCGCTTGGTGTCGTGGGTGGTCAACGCGGTCATGGTGCGCGGCCACAGCGAGGCACGCTCCTCCTGCAGCAGGTGGAACTCGGCCTGGCTCACCCCGGCACGCCCCGGCGCGCCGCCGACTTCCTGCAGCGCCACCAGGCGGCACGCGCGGTAGAACAGGGTGTCCTCCACGCCCTTGGCCATCACCGCGCCGCAGACCTGGGCGAAGCGGTGGGCGGCCTCGCCGCGGGCGGCGAGCGCTGCGGCGACCGTGTCCAGCGCGGCCGGGTTGTGCCCGAGTTCTGCCAGTTGCGCGATGAGTGTTGCGGTGACCCGCGACAGGGAGCGGTAGTCGGCGCGGTAGACCGGCATGCGCGACACCAGCGCCACTAGCACCTCGGTGAGTTCGGCGAGATCGGTATCTGCGCGGCTGTCGCGGCGTACGGCGCGGGCGAGCCTGCGCACCTCCGCGGCGAGTTTCTCCTCGGCGATGCGGGCTTTGAGCTCCCACTCGGCCGCCTCCACATCGTCGGCGTCCCAGGTGCAGCCCGAGTATTTTCGCGCCAGCGAGCCGAGTGTGTCCGCCGCGCCGGCATCGACGAAGACGCCGTCGAACTCGCGTAGCGCGTCGTAGCCGGTGGTGCCGTGGATGTTCAGCCGCGGGTCCAGGGGCTCGTCCGCGGCGAGGATCTTCTCCACGATCAGCCAGGTGTCCTGGCCGATGAGCTCGCGCAGACGAGTGAGGTAGCCGAACGGGTCGGTCAGGCCGTCGGGGTGGTCGACGCGGACGCCGTCGATAAGCCCCTCGCCCACAAGTTCCTTAAGGCAGGCGTGAGTGGCGTTGAAGACGTCCTCGTCCTCCTGTCGCACGCCTGCCAGGCCGTTGATGGAGAAGAAGCGGCGGTAGGTGATGATGCCGTCGCGCCAGAACACCAACCGGTAGTGCTGCCTCGCGTGCACGGCGGCAGGGTCGTCGGAAAGCCCCGCGTAGCTGCCGGGGGCGAGCGGGAAGACGTGGTCGTAGTAGGTGAGCACGTCCTCGCCGTCGATGTGTTCCAGCTTCAGCGCATCCGTGTCGCTTGGTGCGCCGAGGACCGGCAGCGCGATCTTGCCGCCCGCGCCGTTGTCATCGGCCCAGTCGATGTCGAAGAAGTGCGCGAAGTCCGAGGCCCGGCCGTGTTTCAGCACGTCCCACCACCACCGGTTGCGCCGCGGCACCTCCACGCCGAGGTGGTTGGGCACGATGTCCACCACCAGACCCAGCCCGGCGTCGTGGGCGGCGCGGGCGAGCAGGCGCAGCCCGTCAATGCCGCCGAGCTCGGGGTTGACCACGGTCGGGTCGACTACGTCGTAGTTGTGGTTCGACTCCGGCGCGGAGGCGAAGATCGGGGAGAGGTACAGGTGCGACACCCCGAGCTCGGCCAGGTAGGGCACGAGCTCGGCGGCCTGGGCAAAGCCGAATTCGCGGCCGTGTGGATCGGCGTGCGGGCCGCGCAGCTGCAGGCGGTACGTGGAGGTGATCGGGCGCTTCACGCCCCACACCCTAGCGGGATTGGCCGCCGTACAGCAGGGGAAAGCCTACGGAGTAGCTCAGCACGTCCGCGCCGGGCAGGCACCGCGCCACATCCTCGGCGTGAGCGTCGAAGACGAACAGCTCGCGCCCGTCGCGGGTGGCGTAGACAAGCCCAGTCTCCGGACGCAGCACGGCCTCGAAGTGGCGGTGCAGCAGGGTAAAGGGCTGCGGGTGGGCAAGCCACCAGGCGGCGGGGGCGCTGTGGCCGTCCACCTCGAAGCCACGCGGCAGTTCCTCGCAGGCCAGCGCGGCGCTGGGGCAGCGCACCAGAAACTCCACGCCGTGCTCGCGCTGCGCGCGCGAGACCAGCTGGGCCGCCGCGGCGTTCCACAGTTGGTGGGCGCTCATACCCGCGGCGCCGACCTCCTGGTGCGTCAGCCCGGTGGCGGTGGGAGAGTCGAACACGCACACCAGGCCGGGCGACAGGCTGATAAACGCGGTGGATGCGCCGAAACCGGCGGCGATGCACGCGCGGGTTTCCGCGCTGTCCACTCGCGCTAGCCGCAAGGTGACCGCCGTGGCGGATACGGGTGCTGGTTGAAGAAGCTGCATGGCTACTTAGACGCAGCCGCACCCGCCCCGGTTCCCTCGAGGCCGAAACTGTTTTAAAACGGCGGTTGTTCGTCTAGCCCCAGCGCCTCAAGCAGCTGGCTGGCCTGCCAGATCTGGATGTCCTGGCCCTTGTCCATCAGCTCGCGGGCGCGCTTTTCCTTCGAGGTCACCGTCGCCCATTCGCCGACCACCAGCACGGTGGTCTTCTTGGTCACGTTCTTGCCCACCTGCGCGCCCTGCTCGGCGATTTTCTGCCACAGCTCGCCCTTGTCGTGCGGCTCGAACTCGCCGGTCAGCGTGACGTTTTCGCCGTAGAGCGGCGCGTTCGGGTCCGCGTCGGCGTTCGGCTCCGGCACGGTGTCCGGGGTGGCCACGGACTGCCAGGGCCGCTGGGGCCCTTTGCTTTGCGACGGCTTCGCCGGCCCCGCCTGATTCGACCCTTGCGGCGCCGCCGATGCTGCAACCGCAGCGGAGACGCCGCCCTGGGCCGCCTTCTCCGCCTGCATCGCGCGGCCCGCGCCGGAGCGGTCGCGCAACACCGGGGTCACGCGCGCGGCGTCGATGGAGCCGAGGGTGAAGCCGGAGTCGTGCACGAAGCTCATCAGGCTGCCGGTGTGGCCGGCCTGGCGCGCCAGGCCCACCATCACGCCGGCGCAGGCCGCGGCGTCCTCGCAGGCGTCGTGGTGGTTGTCCAGCGTGATGCCGAAGTGCTCCGCGAGGGTAGGCAGGCGGTGGTTGGCCACGTCCAGCTTGGTGGCGCGCGCCTGGGCGAGCGTGCAGGCGAACAGCATCTGGGGCACCTCGACGTCGGAGGCCCGGCAGGCGTCGCGCAGCGCGGACGCGTCGAACTGGGCGTTGTGCGCCACCAGCGGCAGGTCGCCGACGAACTCGGCCATCTTCGGGATGCAGTCGCACACGTCCGGCGCGTCGGCGACGTCCTGCTCGGTGATGCCGTGGATGGCCACGTTGCCCTCCTCGAACTGCGACAGCGACGCCGGCGGCTTGCACAGCCAGGACGCACGGTCCACCTCTTCGCCGTCGACGATCTTCACCAGGCCGATCTGGCAGATCGAGCCCCAGCGGCGGTTCGCGGTCTCCACGTCGAAGCCGACGAAGGAAAAGCCCGGGATGCCGGCGCCGCCGGCCACGGTGCCGGTGGCGGGGGCGTGGCCGTGCCGTGCGTCGTCGAGAAGCTTGCAAAGCTCATTCGGGCCCTCCTCGTCGCCGGGGGCGAACCAGACGGCTAAGGCGTCTCCGCCGGTGTCGATGTCCACGCGCGAGCGGGTCCACGCGTCACCCTTAACGGAGGTGGCGCCGGCGATGTCGGCGATGGCCACCTCGCGGGAGTTACCACTGCCTTGCAGCGACGCCGCGAGCGGGGTGGGGGTGAGGGTCAGTGCCTCGTTGGTCACGGTCAACGTTGCGCCGTGCGCGGTGATCATTAGTGGCTGGCCTCCGAATTTCCTTCGCCTGCGGGTGGTTGGGTGCGGCGCAGCACCACGGTGGAACGCTGGCCCACGGTCACAGCCGCGCCGGGCTGGACCGGCTCCGCGTTCTCGCGCACTCCGAGCGGTTCGGTGGTGTCCACGACAACCTCCCACTCGTCGCCGAACTCGGCGCCCGGCACCGTGAAGTCGATGTCTTCGTAGTGGGCGTTGAACATCAGCAGGAAGGAATCGTCCACCACGCGCTGTCCGCGCGCATCCGGCTCGGCGATGGCGTCGCCGTCCAAGAACACCATCAGAGCACGACCGAACGGGGTATTCCAATCGTCCTGCGTCATCAGTGTGCACTCAGGCGTGAGCCACGCGATCTCGCGGTCGTGCTCATCGTCGCCCAGCGCGCCGCCGGCGAGGAAGCGGCGGCGGCGGAACACCGGATGGTCGCGGCGCAGCTCGATCAGCCGCCGGGTGAAGTCGTGCAGGTCGGACGCCTCCTCCAGCGTGGACCAGTCCATCCAGGCGATCTCGTTGTCCTGGCAGTAGACGTTATTGTTGCCGCCCTGGGTACGGGCGATCTCGTCGCCGTGGGCGAGCATCGGGGTGCCCTGGGACAACAGCAGGGTGGTCAAGAAGTTGCGGCGCTGGCGAGCACGCAGGTCCAACACCTCCGGGTCGTCCGTGTCACCTTCCGCGCCGCAGTTCCAGGAGCGGTTGTGGCTTTCGCCGTCGCGGTTGTCCTCGCCGTTGGCCTCATTGTGCTTGTCGTTGTAGCTGACCAGGTCGTTGAGGGTGAACCCGTCGTGGGCGGTGATGAAGTTGATCGACGCGGTGGGGCGGCGGCCGTTGTGCTGGTACAGGTCCGACGAACCGGTCAGGCGCGAGGCGAACTCGCCGAGTGTGGAGTCCTCGCCGCGCCAGAAGTCGCGCATGGTGTCGCGGTACTTGCCGTTCCACTCGCTCCAAAGGGCGGGAAAGTTGCCCACCTGGTATCCGCCTTCGCCCACGTCCCACGGCTCGGCGATGAGCTTGACCTGGCTGACCACCGGGTCCTGCTGCACCAGGTCGAAGAAGGTGGCCAGGCGGTCCACGTCCGAAAACTCGCGGGCCAGGGTGGAGGCGAGGTCGAAGCGGAAGCCGTCCACGTGCATGTCCGTGACCCAGTAGCGCAGCGAATCCATGATCAGCTGCAGCGAGTGCGGGTAGCGCACGTTGAAGGAGTTTCCGGTGCCGGTGTAGTCCATGTAGTGGAACTTGTCCTCGTCCACCAGCCGGTAGTACGCCTCGTTGTCGATGCCGCGGAACGCGATGGTGGGCCCCATGTGGTTGCCCTCGGCGGTGTGGTTGTACACCACGTCCAGGATGACCTCGATGCCCGCCTCGTGGTACGTACGCACCATCTGCTTGAACTCGGCGACCGCGTCGCCCGGGGCGGTGGAGGAGGCGTAGTTGTTCTCCGGGGCGAAAAACCCGAACGTGTTGTAACCCCAGTAGTTGCGCAGCCCCAAGTCCCGCAGCCGGTCGTCCTGCAGGAACTGGTGCACCGGCAACAGCTCAATCGCGGTGACACCGAGGTCTTTGAGGTAGTCCACCATCACCGGGTGCGCCATGCCGGCATAGGTTCCGCGCAGGTCCTCCGGGATGCCGGGGTGGGTCTGCGTCATGCCCTTGACGTGGCACTCGTAGATGACGGATTCGCCTTCGGGGATCTTCGGCGCGCGGTCGTCGCCCCAGTCGAAGAACGGGTTGATCACCACGGACAGCATCGTGTGTCCCAGCGAGTCCTCCTCGTTGCGGCCCGTGCCCGGCTCGTCGGCGTGCACGTCGTAGGAAAACAGCGAGGAGTGCTGGTCGAATTTGCCGTCGAAGGCGCGCGCGTACGGGTCCACCAGCAGCTTGTTCGGGTCGCAGCGCTTGCCGTTCGCCGGATCCCACGGCCCGTGTACGCGGTAGCCGTAACGCTGGCCCGGGCTCACGCCGGGCAGGTAGGCGTGCCAGACGTGGTTGTCCACTTCCTCCAGCGGGATGCGGGTCTCCGCCCCGTCGTCGTCGATGAGGCACAGCTCCACCTTCTCCGCGACACCGGAGAACAGCGCAAAGTTCGTGCCTGCGCCGTCGAACGTGGAGCCCAGGGGGTAGGAGGAACCGGGCCAGACGATGGTCTCACTCATGGGGCCACAGCTTAGTGCCCGCTGAGGCACTTCGCTTTAGGCCGTCGAGCAGGAAGGCCACCGCCGCGGCGTGCTCGTCCGCGCCGTCCGACTCCTCGTCCGCCCCGGTCGCCTGCGCCAGCTGCGCGGCGGCTTGCTGCACCGCCGCGTCGCCTAAGGTCAGTCGCAGCAACCCGCGGGCCGCGACGCGCACATTGCTTGTCGACGCAGCTTCGCCCAGCCACGCCCTCACCGACGCCGCGAACCTGGTTTCCAACTCTTTTTGCACTTGCGAGCCGGGCTGGCTGACCGCCGCGACCACGACCTCCGCGCCGTCGCGGGTGGAAAGGAGCGCTTCGCGCAGCTCGCCGCTTAAGCGTGCGGGCTCCGGCAGGGGGCCGCACAAAAGCTCCTGCACAATCTCTTCCGCCATGGAGGCGATGAGTTCCTGCTTGTTCGCGATGTGCCAGTACAGCGCGCCGGGCGCGACGGAAAGCGAGGTGGCCACCCGGCGCATGGACACGTCCGCGAGCCCGTACTCGGCGAGGATTGCCAACGCCGCGCCGGTGATGCGCTCACGGGTTAACTGCATTCCTCCAACATAGACGTGCGGCGTCTTCGAGTGACCAAAAAGGCTTTACGCGGACTCACAGAAACCCTCCAGAATGCTTGTATAGATGTCCAACGGGAGCGACAGTGAGTAGTTGGTACTATTTCTGACAGGTCTTCACCGCGACTGCATTGTTGATACCGAAAAACGAAGAAGGAAACAGTCGCTGGTGCCAACCCGTGCCGAATTACCGGGCGGGTCCGACAACGAGAGGTACAGGTATACCGTGAAGTTGCAAACGAAGAAGAGCATGGCAGTAACGACGGCGGCGCTCGCCCTCGTGCTCCCGCTCGCCGCGTGCGGGTCCGACGACGAAGGCACCTCCGGCGGCCTTTCCACCGCCGCCGAGGCACCTGAGGCGTCCGCCGCGAACTCTTCCACGGAAGCCTCTGCGGAAAAATCCGAGAAGTCTGAAAAGTCCGAAGAGAAGACGGAAAAGACTTCGAAGAGCTCCGAGACGGAAAAGAAGAAGAAGGAAAACAAGGACGACAAGAAGAAGTCCGACCAGGCGCAGGGCGGCGAGGAGCAGCCGCCGACACTGGCCAACCCGTTTGAAAACGGCATGCCGGAAAACACCAACGAGCCGCTGGCCAACGGTAAGGAGGGCAGCGAGGACGACCGCCGGGAGATGGAAGACACCGCCCGTGCCGTGCTGAACCCGGGCTCGTTCGCGGACTGGACCCCGACCATCTTGGAAAACTCCTGCAAGGCCGTGACCGAGCCGATGCTGGAGGAGCTTGAGCGCCAGGGCATGAGCCTGGAGCAGGTGCAGGAAGCCAGCCGTCTTGCCGAGGAGCAGGGCCAGGGCATCGACCTGCCGGAGACCGAGGTCAGCCTGGACGATGTGCGTATCGACGGTGACCGCGCGTCCGCAAGCCTGACCGCGAAGAGCGACCAGGGTGAGGAAACCTCGACCATGATCTTCCAGAAGGAAGACGGCCGCTGGAAGCTGTGCAACTAATCCGCAAGTCCGCACTGAGCGCCGGAGCTGGGCTCCTGGCGCTCGGTTGCGTTTTGGGCATCCTCGGCGGCGGGGTGTGGGCGCTGGTGCGCCCGGCCTACATCGGCGTGGTCGAAGGCGGCGGGCTGCGCGTGGACCAGGCGGAAAGCCCCGTCAACGCCGAGTTCGCGGGCTTCGGCTCGTTCGCTTTGCTGACCACGTTGGCCGGTGTTGTCGTGGCGGCAGTCGCGCTGATCGCCGCGAGGCGCGGGAAGGTCCGCGGGTCGGTGGCGTGGCTGCTCTGGGCTGGCATCGTCAGCGCTGTAGCCGCGGTCGCGCTCTACATCTTCGGCGGCTGGTTCGTGGGGCTTGTGCACCCCCTCCCGTCGCCCGATGCGCTTTCGGACGGCGACACGCTGACCATGGTGCCGCCCGTGCGTCCAGGTGCCGCCTGGGCGGCGGGCCCGTTCGCGGCAGTGCTGGTGTACTGGACCGCCAACCTTTTGGCCTACGCCAAAGAAGAGCGCTAGCTAGCGCCTGCCCGGCCAATCCACCACGGAGTGGCCAGCCGTCTGCTGGCTGACGTGGTCGATGGCAGCAAGACACGCCGCCATCGCCGAAACGACAAACTCGCCGACCTGCTCCGGCGCCGCGCCTTCAGCCACTAGCATGGTTGATTCGGCGTGCATGTGGGCGGCGCCGTCGAACTCGTGCAGGTACGCGGCGGTGGCGCAGGTGCGTTCGTTGACGTCGTTGCACACCAGCCACAGCGGCAAGAACGCGTCCAGCGCGTCGCGGCCGGTGTCCCACATGCCAGTCACGCGGGCGTAGCGCGGCCCCGGTTCGCCGTCGATGGTCAGCGCGAACGCCACGCCGTTGACACCGGTGGCGATCACGCCGTCCTCGCCGACGCCGTAGCGGAACTCCAACTCGTCCAACGCGGCGGTGAGGTCGCTGATGTCCGCCGGCGCGATCTCGCCGGCGGGCCCGTCCACGTCTTTGAAGAGCTCCGGTGCCGTGGCCACCTCGCGACGTCCCCCGCGGGGCAGGTGACGCAGCGACGGGTGCCGCCCCAGCAGCACCTCCGTGTCCTGGGCGCGCATGAGCTGCGGCGGCAGCGGCTGGTCCAGGCTCGCGTCCAAGAAGCGCTCGCGCAGCTGCCGGTAAAACGCGGCGGCGTGCTCGAGGGTGTCGGCGAGTTCGGCGGCCAGTTGATCGTCGCTAAGCCCATGCTTGATGTGCACGCCCCGGCGCATGCGCGCGCACACATCGCCGGACTCCATCAGGCGGTAGCTCGCCCACGGTCCGACCCGGTCGTGGTTCCACGTATTGATGAAGCGGGCGAGCGCGCCTGCATGCTCGAAGTCGGTGGGGATGCGCTCTGCGGTGTCGATGACCAGCGCCATCGGGCGGGCGTAGTCAATCCACAGCGCAACGGTGAAAGCGTGGGCGCCGATAACTAGGCGGTCCGGGCGCACCAGCGGATTGAAACCGAGGCCCTCCAATACGGCGGCGGCGCGCTCGAGCGTGACCTCGCCGGGGCGCTGGCGGCCCACCGGTGCAGCGTGCTTTCCCATACAGCGAGCATAACGCCCCGCCCGACGGCAGCGGCCGTGGATTTCGATGCAGCGTCTACAATGTCGGCGGAATCGACTCGGTTGTGAAGGAGGTCATTGCGGTGTCCGCTGTCGGGAATCCGATTTTGGTGGTGGTGCTCAGCCTTGTGGCGGGGCTTCTCGTCGGCGGAGTGTGGTCCAGCTACCAACGCGGAGCGCCGCGCGCGGTTACCGCCGTGTTAGCGCTTCTGGCTGTCATGGCCCTGCTCTTCGCAGCTCTCACGCTCCTGGAGGTGATGTGACATGGCGTGGTCCAAACAACCGCTGACCCGCGGCGAGGTTGAATCGCTGACCAACGTCTGGCGCGCCCGCGGCCTGATCCCCGTGCTCGTTGCCGTGGCCTCGGCCTTCGCGGCGTGGGCGCTGCTGCTGCCGGTGGTGCCCACCGCCGTGATCGACGCGGGCGAGCCGGCTTCTCTGGCAGGGCTGTCCACCGGCGTGTTCATGCTCGCCACCGTGATCACCCAGGTGTTCACCCCCAAAGCGCTGAAAACGTTCGGCTTCGGCTGGGTGCTGGCGGCCTCCTCGCTGCTGCTGGGCATCCCGGCGTTCGGCTACATGCTCGGCATGGACGCGGTACCGCTTCTGACCGTCAGCGCCATTCGCGGCGTCGGCTTCGGCGCGCTGTCCGTGGCGGAAGCCGCCATCATCGCCGAGCTCGTGCCGCTGCGCCTTTTGGGCAGCGCCACCGGCATCTTCGGCATGGTCGTCGGCCTGGCGCAGATGGTGGCGCTGCCGTCCGGTCTGGCGCTGGTGGACAAGATCGGCTACGACGCGGTGTACGTCATCGCCGCCTCCATCGGCGCGATCTCGCTGGTGGCCTGCCTGTCCATCCCGCCCATTCCGCCGGCGGATCCGGACGCGGAGACGCAGCAGAGCGTGCGCGTGCCCATGTGGCACCTCGCGCTGGTCCCGGCGCTCGGCCTGATGTTTGTCACCACCGCCTACGGCGCAATCACGAACTTCCTGCCGGTGTCCATGCGTGAGCTTGACCCAGTCTCCGGCGCCGCGCTGGCGGGCGTGATGCTCGCAGTGCTCAACTTCGCAGCCATGGTGGCGCGTTACGCCGCCGGCCGGATCATGGACCGCCGCGGCTACCCGGGCAGCGTCATCATCCCGTGCCAGATCATCGCCGCCATCGGTGTCGCGCTGATGGCGATGATCCTGTCCATGGAGTTGCCGGCGTGGACGATGCTCATCGCCGCGCTGTTCTACGGCGCCGGCTTCGGCGGGGTGCAAAACGAGGCGCTGACGCTGCTGTTCTACCGTCTGCCGCGCCACAAGACGTCGGAGGCCTCTGCGATCTGGAACATCGGCTTCGACGGCGGCACCGGCTTGGGCTCCACGTTCTACGGCGTGCTCGTGGCGCAGATGGCGTTCGCCCCGGTGTTCGGCATCGCCTCTGCGGTGATCACCATCGGCCTGGCTATCACGCTTTTGGACCGGCAGCTGGGCCGCCACCGCGTGGTGGAAGTGAACAACCTGTCCGCGCGCCTGAAGTCGGTGCAGGTGCCGCGGCCCTACCCGCGCAAGCGCCAGTAACCGGCGCGGGAGCTAGACTACGCACCTATGAGCGAGACATCCTCCGGCCAACAAGCCGCGGCTGTGGCAGTGTTCGACCCGTTTGCGGGCGCGGACCCCGCCGTCAGCGCGCTGCGTGACGCGCTGCGGGCTGAGGGGGTTGACGCGGAGATCACGTCGGACCCGGCGAGCGCCGTCGCCGCGGACGGGCTGGTGGTGGCCGCCTCCGGCGACGCCGCCGAGGCGCTGCGGGTGCTGCGCAACACCCAGGTGGACCGCGTGGTGGGACAGCGCCTCGCCGGTTCGCGCCCCGTGCTTGTCGTCGGCGCCGCGATGGACGCGCTGTTCGAGCGAGCCGCGGACGGCGCGGCCGGGTTCGGGGAGTGGCCGGGAGGCGTCGTAAAGCTTGATGCTCCCGTCGAGCGCGCAGCAGTTGCGGCCGCGGACGGTTCGCAGATGCTCGACGGCGCGCAGGAATTCGTGTTCAACGCCGCGACCGGGGCACGCGATTTCGAGCTGAAAGAAGACGAGTTCATCGCCTACCCGAAGCTGAGCTGGGCGGGCGAGGTGCTCGCCGCGGTGGAAAACGGCCCGCTGTGGACGACGCGTTTCCACCCCGAAGCCTCCGGTGCGGCCGGCGCCGGCGTGCTGCGCAACTGGATCGCGCAGCTGGGATAGCACGATGACGGATATGACGGAGAACCTTCAAGCAGCAGTGGCGGCGGTTGACGCCGCCCGCGAGATCTTCGTCAACGAACTCGGCGCCGCGCCCGCCCTGCACAAAGGCTCGGGCGACTTCGCCACCGCAGCGGACCTGGCGGTGGAGGAGCTGCTGCGCGACAAGCTCACCGGCGCGACCGGCATCGGCGTGTTCGGCGAGGAGCAAGGCGGTGAGCTGGACGAGCACGCCTGCTGGGTGGTGGACCCCATCGACGGGACGTCGAACTATTCCACCGGCAACCCCAACTGCGCGATCCTGGTCTCGCTTCTGGTGGAGCGGCAGCCTGTGGTGGCGGTGGTGGACGCGCCGCTGCTGGACATGCGGATGACCGCCGTCGAGGGTGGTCCGGTGCACCTCAACGGCGCCGCGCTGCCGCCGGTGAACGAGGCCACGTCCGCGCCGCACGTCGGCGTCGGCTCCCTGTTCTCCCGCGACCGCAGGCGCATGCCGTCCAACCAGCGCCTGGACCTGGCAGGGGAGCTGACCCGGGCGCACCTGCGCCCGCGGATTTCCGGCTCGGTGGGCATCGACTTAGCGTTCGCCGCCCAAGGCATCTACCAGGCCGCGGTGAGTTTTTCGCCGCACGTGTGGGACAACTCCGCGGGCATCCTGCTGGCCCGCAGCGCAGGGGCCGTGGCCACCGCCGGCGACGGCACGCCGTGGGAGCCCGGCAAAGTCGGGGCAGTGGTCGGCACCACCAAAGCCCACGCCGCGGTGATGGAGGCGATTCAGGCAGTACGAATTGATGCGGGCGAGGAGGACTAACGCATGACTACAGCCGCAAAACCCGACAAGAAGGCCGCCCGCAAAGGGGCTCTCGCGCTCGGTGTCGCGGGCGCGCTGAGCTGGATCAGCTCGCGGATGGCGTGGGTGCGCGCCGAGTTCGTCGACGACATCTCCGGCGGCGGCGAGGCAACCGTCAACGGCGCGGACTGGTCCACTGAGACCGGCGCGATTGCGGTGCTGCTGCTTGCCGGCATGGTCGCGGCATTTGCTTTGCGACGCCTCGGCCGCCGCGTCATCGGCGCCATCTGTACCGCGGCGTCCGTTGGCCTGGCGGTGCCAGCGGTGCGCTTGCTGCTCGGCGGGGCGGACCCGGAGCGTGTGCACGCGCTGCTGACCGCTGGCGCGGACGAGGCGCAGCAGGGCAATTCCGCGCCGGCGATCGCGCAGTGGGCGGACATCACCTCCGCCACCACGATTGTTGCCGGCCCCGGGTTGGCGCTCGCGGCGGCGGTGCTCGGCTTGGCAGGCGGGGTGCTGCTGATCGCGCGGCCGGGCGAGGATTCGCCCCGACAGAACAAATACGAAAAAGAAACCGTGCGCCGGGAGAAGGTGCGCGAGGACTTGGAAGAGGACCCCCAGTCCGGCCGCGTGCTGTGGGATGCGATCAGTGCGGACATCGACCCGACTGATCCGCAGAATGGACCGGATTTCCGATCCTCGGAGTCCACCCGCTAGCCTTATCCGTGACAGGCCAGGCCCCTTGCAACTGGGAGGTAGCCATGCCGGCTCCGAGCACACTCGACGACGTTGTCGCTGGTGTGCTTCGCGACGTTGCCAAACGTGAGGCCGCCGTTTCCTTCAAAGAGATCAAAGCGCGTTCGCGCGATATGGCGCCGACCCGGGATGTCCGGGCGGCGCTTTTGCGTCATGGCTGCAGCGTGATCGTGGAGATCAAGCGCAACTCGCCGGTTTTCGGCCCCACCGGCGCGGGGCTTTCCAGCGTCGAGACGCTGGCCCAGAACATTGAGGCGGGCGGCGCCCACCTCATCGCGTGCCAGACGGAGCGGTTGCGTTTCGACGGCTCCCTGGCCGACATGGCCCAGGCCAGGGCAGCGGTGGAGCTGCCGATGGTGTGCCGCGACGTGATCGTGGACCCGTACCAGATCCACGAGGCCCGCTGCTACGGCGCCGACGCCATCCCGCTGCAGGTGGGCATCCTGGACCAGGCCCGCTTCGAGGCGCTGCTGGACCGCGCCGAATCCCTCGGCATGGCCGCCGTGGCAGAGGTGCGCACCCCGGAGGAGGCGGACCGCGCACTGCGCGCGGGCGTGTCCGTGGTGGCGGTCAACTCCTGGACCTTCGACACCAACAACCTGAACCGCAACGCCTTCGCCGAGATCGCGCCCGGTCTGCCTAGCGAGGTGATCAAGATCAGCCTTGGCGGCGTGGCCACCCCGCGCGATCTGATCAACGCCGCCTCCTGCGGCGCGGACGCTGTGCTGGCGGCGGAGGCCGTCATGGCGGCGGGCGATGTGCTCTCCGCGACGCGCTCGCTGGCCACGGCGGGCCAGCACCCCGCGTGCCCGTCGCGACGCTAAATGGCACACTAAGTGGCGTGCAAACGCTGAACTTGGCTCACATTCCGTCGCCGCCGCAGGGCGTGTGGTACCTCGGTCCCATCCCCATCCGCGCCTACGCGCTGTGCATCATCACCGGCATCATCGTCGCGATGGCGATCTCGCTGCGCCGCTACAAAGCGCGCGGCGGCAACCCGGAGACGGTGTGGGACGCGGCGATTGTGGTCATCCCGGCCGGCATCATCGGCGGGCGCCTGTACCACGTGATCACGGACCACCAGAAGTACTTCGGCGAAGGCAAAAACCCCTGGCAGGCCTTCAACATCACCGCCGGCGGCCTTGGCATCATCGGCGCGGTGACGCTTGGCGCGTTGGCGGTGTGGGTGATGATGCGGCGCAAGGGGCTGCCGATAGCGCCGCTTGCGGACGCGATCGCGCCGTCGGTGATCCTCGCCCAGGGCATCGGCCGGCTGGGCAACTACTTCAACCAGGAGCTCTACGGCGCGGAGACCGATGTGCCGTGGGCGCTGGACATTTACTATCGCGTCAACGAAGCCGGCCAGTACGCCCCGCTGACGGGACGTTCCACCGGCGAGGTGATCGCGAGCGTGCACCCGACGTTCCTCTACGAGCTGATCTGGAACGTTGCGGTGTTCTTCGTGATCGTCTGGGCGGACCGCCGCTTCCGCCTCGGCCACGGCCGCGTGTTCTGGCTGTACGTGGCCGGCTACACGCTGGGCCGGTTCTTTATCGAGTTCATGCGCCGCGACGAGGCGAACCTCATCCTCGGCTTGCGCGTGAACACGTGGGTCTCCGCGATTTTGTTCATCGTCGCCGTGGTGATCTTCTTCATGCTGCAAAAGGGGAGGGAGACCCCGGAGGAAGTGGACCCGGAGTACAACCGTTCGTCCACGGCAGACTCCCAGGATCGGGAGTACCGTGGGGCGCTGAAGAACACGAATGGCACCTACGAAGGTGAGGTTGGTACACGTGGATAGAAGGACAAAGATCGTCTGCACCCTCGGCCCCGCTGTGGCCAGCAAGGATGCGATTTTGGGGCTGGTGCGCGACGGCATGGACGTGGCGCGCCTGAACTTCTCGCACGGCGACTACCCGGACCACGAGCAGAACTACCGCTGGGTCCGCGAGGCCACCGACGAGACCGGCCACGCAGTGGGCATCCTGGCCGACCTGCAGGGCCCGAAGATCCGCCTCGGCCGCTTCGAAGGCGACGGCAAGACCTACTGGGAAACCGGCGAGACCGTCCGCATCACCGTCGACGACATCGAAGGCACGCACGACCGCGTGTCCACCACCTACAAGCAGCTCGCCCAGGACGCGAAGCCGGGCGACCGCCTGCTCGTGGACGACGGCAAGGTCGGCCTGGTCTGCACCGAGGTCGACGGCAACGACGTGGTCTGCCGCGTCACCGAGGGCGGCCCGGTGTCCAACAACAAGGGCGTGTCGCTTCCGGGCATGGACATCTCCGTGCCGGCGCTGAGCGAGAAGGACAAGGCGGACCTGCGCTTCGCACTCGAGCTCGGCGTGGACATCATCGCCCTGTCGTTCGTGCGTTCCCCGGCCGACGTGGAGCTGGTGCACGAAATCATGGATGAGGTCGGCCGGCGTGTGCCTGTCGTCGCCAAGCTTGAAAAGCCCGAGGCTGTGGACGCGCTGGAGTCCATCATCCTCGCGTTCGACGCAGTCATGGTGGCGCGCGGCGACCTGGGCGTGGAGATCCCGCTCGAGCAGGTCCCGGCGGTGCAGAAGCGTGTGATCCAGATTGCGCGTGAGAATGCCAAGCCGGTGATCGTCGCCACGCAAATGCTCGACTCCATGATCGAGAACTCCCGCCCGACCCGCGCAGAGGCCTCCGACGTGGCCAACGCGGTGCTCGACGGCGCGGACGGCGTGATGCTCTCCGGCGAGACGTCCGTGGGAGTGGACCCGCACAACGTGGTGCGCACCATGAGCCGCATCGTGCGCTCCGCGGAGCAGATGGGCACCGTGCCGCCGCTGAACCACATCCCGCGCACGAAGCGCGGCGTGGTGTCCTACTCGGCCCACGACATCGCCGACCGCCTCAACGCGCGCGCGATTGTCACCTTCACCACCTCCGGCGACACCGCCCGCCGCGTGGCGCGCCTGCACCCGGACCTGCCGCTGCTGGTGTTCACGCCGGTGCAGCAGGTGCGGTCGCAGCTGGCCATGACGTGGGGCGCGGAGACGTTCCTGTGCGAGCAGGTCCACAGCACCGACGACATGATCAAGGTGGTGGACCGCCAGCTGCTGGCGATGGAGCAGTACAACGAGGGCGACACCATGGTCGTCGTCGCTGGCACCCCGCCGGGTGTTGCGGGCACGACGAACACCATCCACGTGCACCAGCTCGGCGAGGACACGCGCAACCCGTAAGTGGTTACGCTGGTGGGCATGCCTGAAACCGGAATTGAAGTTCGCGACGCCCACCTGCACAACCTCCGCAACGTGGATGTGGACATCCCGCGCGGCACGCTCGTCGCGGTGACCGGGGTGTCCGGCTCCGGCAAGTCCTCGCTCGCCTTCGGCACCATCCACGGCGAGGGCCAGCGGCGCTACCTCGAATCGGTGGCGCCGTTCGCCCGCCGCCTGATTGGCTCGGCGGTGGACCCGCAGGTCGGTTCCGTGGAGGGCCTGCCGCCGACGGTGGCGCTGGAGCAGTCCACCTCCGGCGGAGGCGCGCGCTCGACCGTGGGCACCGTCTCCGCGCTGTCCAACAGCATCCGGCTGTTGTACTCGCGCGCGGGCGACAACCCGAAGGGGCTGTACTCCGACTCGTTCTCCCCGAACACGCCCGAGGGCATGTGCCCGACGTGCCAGGGCACCGGCGTGGTGCACGAGCCCACCGAAGCATCGATGGTGCCGGACCCGATGCTGTCCATCGAGGATGGCGCGATCCAGGCCTGGCCGGGCGCGTGGGCCGGCAAAAACTTCCACGACATCCTGGCCACGCTCGGCTACGACCTGGACTCGCCCTGGCAGGACCTGCCCAAGGAAGACCGCGAGTGGATCCTGTTCACCGAGGAGCGCCCCGTGGTCACCGTCAAGCCGCTGCGCGGCGAGGACCAGATCCAGCGCAACTACAAGGGCACGTGGCGCTCCGTGGCGTCGTATCTGACCAACACGCTCGCCGAGACCCAGTCCGACACCCTGCGCAAACGCGTGCTGTCCTACATGGAGTCGCGCGTGTGCGAGACCTGCCACGGCCGCCGCCTCAACCCGGAGGCGCTCAAGGTCACCTACGCGGGGATGCCTATCGACGAGCTCGGCGCCCTGCCGCTCGACCAGGTCCACGAGGTGCTGGCAGCGCAGGAGCCGACCGAGGGTTCGGCCGAGGACCTGCTGCTGAAGCAGATCCTGCCCGCGCTGCAATCCGCGCTCGACCTGGGCCTGGCGCACCTGAGCCTGGACCGCCCCGCGCCAACCCTGTCCGCCG
The DNA here is from genome assembly GCF_054478435.1 of Corynebacterium sp. CQ3829_602738. Classification (NCBI taxonomy): domain Bacteria; kingdom Bacillati; phylum Actinomycetota; class Actinomycetes; order Mycobacteriales; family Corynebacteriaceae; genus Corynebacterium; species Corynebacterium sp. CQ3829_602738. Next base: position 1,615,195 of record NZ_CM137003.1, on the reverse strand, counting down.
GCGAGCTGCAGCGCATCCGCCTATCCGCCCAGCTGCGCTCGGGCCTGTTCGGCGTGGCGTACGTGCTGGACGAGCCGTCCGCCGGCCTGCACCCCGCCGAGCGCGGCGCGGTGCTGGACATCTGCCGCCGCTTCATCGACGCCGGCAACTCGGTCCTGCTGGTCGAACACGACATGGAACTCGTCGCCCAAACCGACTGGCTCGTGGACGTCGGCCCGCTCGCCGGCGAGCGCGGCGGTGAGGTTGTCTACTCCGGCCCCACCAGCGACTACACCGGCGACGCGCCCACAGCGAAGGCGCTGGCGAACCGGACACTTTCGCCTAACGACGCCCCACGGTCCGCCACCGGCGAACTGCGCCTTTCCGGCGTGTCGGCCCGCTCGATTGAGGGGCTGGACGTTTCCTTCGGGATGGGCCAGTTCACCGCGGTGGCCGGTGTGTCCGGCTCCGGCAAGTCCACCTTGGTCAGCACCGTCCTCGCAGGTGTGCTCCGCGACGCCGCGTCCACCGTTGTGGAGGAAGAGGACGACTCTGCGGGTGATGCGGGGGCGGGGGAGGCCGGATGGACCGTCGATAGGCAAGAAGGCTTCGACGCAGTGAGCCGAGTCGTGCAGATCACCCAGAAGCCCATCGGGCGCACCCCGCGCTCGACGCTGGCGACCTACACCGGGCTGTTCGACGGCGTGCGCAAACTGTTCGCCGGCACCGACGAGGCGAAGCGGCGCAAGTGGACCGTGTCGCGGTTTTCTTACAACGTGAAGCAGGGGCAGTGCCCGACCTGCGGCGGCGCCGGCAAGATCGAGGTGGAGCTGGTGTTCCTGCCAGGCTCGTACACCACCTGCCCGGACTGCGGCGGCGCGCGCTACAACGACGAGACCCTCGAGGTGACCTGGGATGGGCTCACCATCGCGCAGGTGCTGGAGCTGACTGTCGACGAAGCCGCGGACGTATTCGCCGACGAACCGAAAATCCTGCGCGCGGTGGAAACCTTGCAGGCGGTGGGGCTGGGCTACCTGCGCCTGGGCCAGGGCGCGCCGGAGCTTTCCGGCGGCGAGGCGCAGCGCATCAAGCTGGCCACCGAGCTGCAGCGCTCCCGCAACTCGCGCCGGGGCCACACCGTGTACCTGCTGGACGAGCCCACCACCGGCCTTCACCCCGCCGACGTGGCGCTGTTGGTCAAGGAGCTCAACAGCCTGGTCGACGCGGGCCAAACCGTGGTCGTGGTCGAACACGACCTGTCCGTGATCGCGCAAGCCGATCGCGTGATCGAAATGGGCCCCGGTGCCGGCGCCGAGGGTGGTCAGGTTGTGGCTACCGGCACCCCCGCCGAGCTGGCGAAGTCTGAAACTGCAACCGGGAAGGTGCTGGCCGAGCGTTCGGCGTAGGTCGCCGTTGGTGGGGCTATGCAGCGGCATAGTCGCGGAGCCCCTGTTTTCTAAGTTGCGTTAGAGTGACCAGCAAACGAACTTTGCAAAAGTTGACAATTGGTACGGTCGTTCAGATTTAAAGGTGCAGGTCAGAAGCTTATAAGGTTTGCCGCATGTAAATTCGTACAAAACCGAGGGGGCAAGCGGTTTGAATCGCTATGCAGCTGCATAGTCGTGCTGGCCGATTCCACTATGCGACGGCATAGTCTTGCTGCCCGGTCCCGCTATGCAGCGGCATAGTCCCGGCACGGTCGTTGACTATGCAGTGGCATAGTCCTGGGGGGCCTGGTCACTATGCAGCTGCATAGTTTCTGCGATAGCCAGCCCGCCTCAGAAACGTTCTACTCAGCTTCGTCGACTATGCAGCGGCATAGTCTCGCTGGTCGGAATTCACTATGCAGCTGCATAGTCGGGAGGGGTCGGCCACTTTGAGACGGCATAGTCGCGGAGATACCGTCCAAGTAGTAGTGACTATGCAGCGGCATAGTCCTTTGGGCGGTGGTCCACTATGCGGCTGCATAGTGCCGCGAGCTTGGATTCACTATGCAGCTGCATAGTCGCGCGGGATCGGATCTACTATGCAGATGCATAGTCAAACGAAGTACGTTATCGGATCACCGCTACCTGTCTTGCCAATTTCGAAGCAGCTGATTTTCGGTGTAGGCGTAGTCCGGGTCGACCGCCTCGATCGCGCGGGTGAGGCGCTCCTCCCAACGCTGCATGGTTTCGGCACCAAGTGGACCGATTGGGCCGTCGGGATTTTCCACCGCGGCGTCGAGCACGATGCCCGCAATTGCGATGTCGGGCCGCGTCCAATTGCGCCCGTCGCTAAGTTCAAGAAATGCACGGCAGGCCGCGATCGCTTCGTCAGGGTCGTCGAGCGCCTCGTGGAACAGCACCGCGGTGGCCCAGTGGTGCATGGCGAGGAGCTCATCGCTTTCCGACGGAGCCTCCGCCGCCTCAACGAACCTGTACAAATCCAACGGTGAGTAGTGCGCTGCGTCGTAGCTGCTCAGCGTCATTGCCGTCCACCGCGCCAACGGCGAATCGGCGAACACCGCGTTTGCTTCCTTGCCACTGATGCTGCGTGAGTTGATGTGGTTGCGGGCGAGCGCGTGAACGACGGTGACTTGGGTTTCCACGTCGTCGGATTCGGCCAGGATCGACTGTGCCTCGTCCCATGTCAGGTCGGGAATCGGGGCGGGTTCGGCGTCGGCGAGGTACTGGTCAAGGGTGATTGCGGGTGGCAGTTGGCTGCTCATGCGGCCGAGGTTACATAAACCCGCCCCACCACCAGTCGCGCCACTCGTCGAAAGAGGGGTGCACCGGCGGAGTGATCACGGTGTCGCCGACGTGCAACTCGCTGACCGGGCTGATGCCGTGCAGGGAGTTGAGGAACCACAGCGGGTGCTCAGCGGCGAGTTCGGGTTTGAGCCGACGCCGCTTAACAGACACGCCGAGCTGAGCCGCCCGCGCAGCCACCTGGTGCAAAGTCACGCTCGGCAGCCACACGCCTTCTGGGACGCACAGGGTGTCGCCGTCCCACATCACCAGCGCGCCGGTGGTGGTCTCCAACATTGCGCCGTGCTTATCCGCGATCACTGTGTCGTCGGTCCCTGCCAGCTGGTACCGCGAACGGTGCGCGCGGAACGCGGCGAAGTCGGGGCCTTTCACCTTGGGCTGGGTACGCGGGTCAGGGGCCTGCGCATATGTCAGTGCAGTGGTGGGGCGCGGGGGAGGGGCGGAGCGGACGTCGAGAAGCAAAAGCCCCTGCGACAGGGCGATGCGGGGAAACAGTTCGCCCTCGGACAGCAGTGGCATGAGCTTATCGACGAAGCCGGCCGGCAGCGGGCCAGCAGCACGCGAAAAACGCTGAAGGTGCAGGTCGAGGCCGTTGGTGCGGCCGGATGAGTGGCGCCAGGAGTCGGCGACGTCGAGGGGCCCGTCGGGGACATCGCGCGGGATGAACGAGCCGTGCCAGGCGTACCTACGCATCCCACGCCCCCAGCACGGACTTGGCCTTGAGGTTGCGCTCGGCGAGCTCGGCCTCGGCGTCGGAAGCGAGCACGATCGCGCCGCCGGCGCCCACCGTTACGGTGTCGCCTGCGCGCACAGCGGTGCGGATTACCACCGACAGGTCGGCCTGGCCGTCGAAGCCGAAGTAGCCCAGCGCGCCGGAGTAGACGCCGCGCGGGGAAGTCTCCAGCCGGTCGATGATTTCGCAGGTGCGTAGCTTCGGCGCGCCGGTCATGGAGCCGGGCGGGAACGTCGCGCGCACGGCGTCGACGGCGGTGCGGCCCTCGCGCAGGCGGCCCGTGATGGTGGAGACCAGCTGGTGCACGGTGGCGTAGCTCTCCACCTGCATCAACCCAGGCACGCGCACGGTGCCGGGCTCGCAGATGCGCGAGAGGTCGTTGCGGAGCAGGTCGGCGATCATGAGGTTTTCGGCGCGGGTTTTCGCGTCGTCAAGCAAGGCGGGGTCCTCGTCGGCGGCGATGGTGCCCTTGATCGGTTTCGCCTCCACGTTACGGCCGCGCACGGTGAGGAAGCGCTCGGGTGAGGCGCTGGCGACCTCGACGCCGTCGAAAAGCAGGTGCGCCGCGTACGGCGCCGGGTTGTGTTCGCGCAGCGCAGCATAGATATCGCCGGTCGCGTGCGTGGTGTAGGTGTCGGTCAGGCACACCTCGTAGCTCTCGCCCGCGCGCAGCAACTCCTGCGCTTTTTCAATGCTGGCGAGGTAGTCCGGGTTGCTCCAGGAGCCTTCGCCTATCGACGCACCTCCGGCGGTGCCCGCCCCCGCAAGCGCCTGTGCAAGCCGGTCGAGCAAGCCGTCGGCGCCGTCGCCGGCCAGGGCGCAGAGGTGCGCGGTTTCGGCCTTGTGGTCGTAGACGATGAACGACTGCGGGCGCACGAAGTACGCATCCGGGTAGGGCGAGCGGTGGCGCAGCGTGATCGGCAGGGTCAGCTCGGCGCACTCGTAGCCCAGGTACCCGATCCACCCGCCGGTAAACGGCAGGTCGGGTGCGTCGAAAACCGGGGTGGATAGCTCGGTGTCGAGGATGTCGAGCACGTTGCCGTCGCCAAGCGAATAGCGAATGGAGCGCGAGAGCGCACCCGCGGTGTCGCCGAGGATGGAGAAACGCCCGCGCGCATCGGCGGAGTCGAGGAAGAACGCGTCGTTGCCGTCTCGCGAGATCGCGTTGAACACGCGCTGGCAGTCGAGCGCGCCGGGCACCTCGCGGTGCATGACGCGCCAGCCGCCGAGGAAGTTGCGCATGATCGCCGCGCCGTGCTGCGTGAGCACGGATTCCGGGTGGAATTGCACGCCCCAGTGATTCAGCCCGTCGACCTTGAGCGCCTGGATCACGCCGTCCTCGCTGCGGGCGTGCACGGTGATGCCGGGTACCTCTTCGACGTGCAAGGAGTGGTAGCGCACCACCTCGAAGCCCTGCGGGATGCCAGCGAAGATGCCCTCGCCGGAATGGGTGACGGTGGAGACGAACCCGTGACGCGGCTCGGGCGCGCGGGTGACGCTGGCACCGGCGAGCATGGCCAACCCCTGGTGGCCGAGGCACACGCCGAGCAGCGGGACGCCGGCGTCCGCGGCTGCCTCGATGACGCGCCGGGCAGCGCCGAAGTCCTCCTCGCGCTCAGGTGTGCCGGGGCCGGGGGAGATGACCACGTGGCTGAACTCGCCGGCGCGCACCCGCTGCGGAAGGTCGCCGGCCTCGCCCGCGGGGACCACCAGGGGCTCGCGGCCGGCGGCCTCAGCAATGAGGTGGGCGAGGTTGAATGTATATGAGTCGTAATTGTCGACGAGCAGAATCATTGTGCCGAGATCGTATAGCGTTTAACTGCATGGACGCCACAATCCGGCCAGCTCGCGCCGAAGACGCCGCCACTGTCGCCGCCGTGCACAACCGCTCCCGCGCACAAGCGTTCCGCGGACGCATCGCCGACGAGGTGCTGGACAACTTCGAACCCCTGGAGCTCAAGTGGGCCGAGTACTTCGACGCCCCCGACGGCCGCGTCTTCCTTGCGGAGGTGGACGGCGAGGCTGTGGGCATGGCCTACGGCGTGCCCGGCGAGCGCACTGAGCTGTGCAACCTCTACCTGCTCGAGGAGGCGGCCGGAAACGGCATATCCGAGCAACTCCTGGACGCGGTCGTGCGCCCAGGCGAGCCCGCGTTCTTGTGGGTGGCGGACTTCAACGAGCGCGCCCAGGCCTTCTACACCAAGCAGGGCTTCGCCTTCGACGGCGAGGAAACGTACCACGCGGGCGACGGCGTCACCTTGAAGCGCATGGTGCGCGGCTAGCTAGTTGATCGGGGTGGGCTCGATCTTCCACACGTCCTCGGCGTAGTCGCGGATCGTGCGGTCGGAGGAGAAGCGGCCGGACTCGCAGATGTTGATCCAGCACTTGCGGGCCCACTCGTCCGGGTCGGCGTAGTAGTCGGCGGCCATGCGGTCGCGGGCCTCGCGGTAGGCGGCGAAATCGCCGAGCACGTAGTAGACGTCCTGCTCGCCGTAGCCGTTGTCGTCCAGCAGCGAGGCGCGGATGTCGTGGAAGGCGCCGGTGCCGCGGTCGTCCAAGGTGCCGTCGACGAGCGCGTCGAGGGCGCGCATGAGCCCCGGGGTCTGCTCGGCCACCTGGCGCGGGTTGTAGTGCGCCTTCAGCTCCGGCAGCTCCTCCTCGCGGGCGCCGAAGATGTAGGCGTTGTCCTCGCCGACAGCATCGACGATCTCCACGTTCGCGCCGTCCATGGTGCCCAGGGTGAGCGCGCCGTTCATCATGAACTTCATGTTCGACGTGCCGGACGCTTCCTTGCCGGCGGTGGAGATCTGCTCGGACACATCGGTGGCCGGGATGATCTGCTCTGCAGGCGAGACGTTGTAGTTCTCCACAAACACCACGTGGATGTACTTCGAGGCCTCCGGGTCGTTGTTCACCAGCTCCGCGATGGTGTTGATGAGTTTGATAATGCCCTTGGCCGTGACGTAGCCCGGGGCGGCCTTCGCGCCGAAGATGAAGGTGCGCTTAGGAATGTCGCGCTCGCCGTCGACCGTGATGCGGAAGTACAAATCCAGGATGTACAGCGCGTTCATCAGCTGGCGCTTGTACTCGTGCAGGCGCTTGATCTGCGTATCAAAGATGGAGTCCGGGTCGATCTCCACGCCCTGGCGGGCGGCGATCCACTCCGCGAAGTCGCGCTTGTTCGCCGACTTGATGTCGCGGAGTTCGTTGAGCACCTTTGGGTCGTCGATAAGCGGGCGGAGTTCCTTGAGCTTGTCCAGGTCGGTGACCCATGCGTCGGAGCCGGAGAGGCGGTCCAAAAGCTCGGACAGGCGCGGGTTGCACATGCGCAGCCAGCGGCGCGGGGTGACACCGTTGGTCTTGTTGTTGAAGCGCTCCGGGTACAGGCCGTGCCAGAAACCGAGGGTGTCGCGTTTGATGATTTCGGTGTGCAGCGCCGCCACACCGTTGACGGAGTAGGAGGCGTAGCAGGCGATCCACGCCATGTGCACACGCCCGTCGTGCACCGGGGAGTAGTGGTGGGCCGTCTCCGCGTCCACGCCGCGGGCCTCCATGTCCAGGCGGTAGCGGCGGTCGATCTCCTCCACGATCTCCCAGATGCGCCAGAACAGCTGCTTGAAGATGGACTCCTCCCACGTCTCCAGCGCCTCCTGCAGCACCGTGTGGTTGGTGTAGGCGAACGTGTGGGTGGTCACCTCCCAGGCGTCGTCCCAGCCCAGGCCGTGCTCGTCCATGAGCAGGCGCATCAGCTCGGGGATGCCCAGCACCGGGTGGGTGTCGTTGAGCTGGATGGAGTTGTACTTGTGGAAGTCGCGCAGGTCGTCGCCGTGGGCGGCGCGGTAGTCGTCGATAAGCTCTTGCAGCGATGCGGAGCAGAAGAAGTACTGCTGGCGCACGCGCAGAAGCTTGCCAGCGTAGGTGGAGTCGTTGGGGTAGAGCACGCGGGTGATGTCGTGGACGGCCTCGCGCTCGAGGATCGCGTCGGCGAAGCGCTGGGAGTTGAACGCGTCGTAGTCGAACTCGGCGATCGGGGAGGCGTCCCACAGGCGCAGCGTGCCCACGTTGTCCGTGCCGTAGCCGGTGATCGGCATGTCGTAGGGGATGGCGCGCACGTGCATGTCGTCGAACTTCACAGTGCGCTGCTCAGAGCCGCGGCGGATGATGAAGGGGTAGAACGACTCCTTCCACGCGTCCGGGTGCTCGCGCTGGAAGCCGTCCTCGAACTCCTGGCGGAACAGGCCGTAGCGGTACAGCAGGCCGTAGCCGGTCAGCGGGAAGTCCTGCTCGGCGGCGGAATCGAGGAAGCAGGCGGCCAAGCGTCCCAGGCCGCCGTTGCCGAGGGCGGCGTCGTGCTCAGCCTCCAGGACGTCCGAAAGCTCGAAGCCATTCTCCTCGGCGATAGCCTTCGCCTTATCGACGAGCCCAAGGTTGGTCAGGTTATTCAGCAACGCCCGACCTTCCAGGAATTCCGCAGAAAAGTACGAGGCACGGCGGGTGGTCTTGTAGGTGTTGCGGGTTTTCGCCCAGTTGTCGGCGATCTGCTCGACGGTGGCGGCCGAAAGGCCCGTCCAGAACTTCTTCACCGTGGAGTCCTGCGGCGCGCGGCCGGAGAAGCTGCGGACGTGGCCCTCGACGGTCTGCTCGAATGGTGGTGGCGTGGTGGCAGTCATGTGCCCCGAGCGTACCGGCGTGGTCGCAGACGTGCAGGTGAGCTACTTAGCTAGGTAGGTCAGCGCCGCGGTCAGGCCCGCGCGGGTGGAGGCGTCGATGGTGGGCTCGTACTCCGGCAGGAAGGTGGACATGTGGTTGACCGGCACGTCCTCGCCGACGCGGTCTTCCTCCACGGCCTTGTCCCACACGTCGTGGGGCGTGCAGCCGACAAGCCAGAAGAAGTACGGCGCGCCGTAGGCCTGGCCGATGACGGGGAAGTCCTCCGAGACGGTCTTCGGGTCGGCGGTGACGGAGGCGTCGCCGAAGACGCCGTCGAACTGCTCGCGCACGCGAGCGAAGACTTCCTCGTCGTTGTCCAAAAGCTCGCCGTGGGCGAAAAAGGAGATCATGGCCTGGTCCAGCGAGCCGGAGGCCAGCACCTCGGCGTGGACCACGCGCTTGATGGCGGAGTACACCTTTGCCTTGACCCGGTCGGAGTAGAAGCGGCAGTTGAGCACCAGTTCGGCCTCGCCCGGGATGATGTTGTTGGTGGTGCCGGCGTGCATGCTGGCCACGGTGACCACGGCGAAGTCCGCCGGGTCCACCTCGCGGCCAACGACCGCCTGGAGGCGGGCGATGATCATCGCCGCGGTGTAGGTGGGGTCGATGGCGTTGTGCGGCATTGAACCGTGGGCAGCGCGGCCCGGGATCTTGATGCGGATGGAGTCGCAGGCCGCAAACTGCGGGCCCGGCTTGGACATCACTTCGCCGGCGCGGCCCGGCATGACGTGCTGGCCGAAGACCACGTCGGGGGCGGGCACCTTCTCGGTCAGGCCGCCGTCGGCCATGTCCTGGGCGCCGGCGCCGATCTCCTCGCCGGGCTGGAACAGGGCGATGAACGTGCCGGACCAGTGCTCGCGGGTGTTGTCCAAAAAGTCGCACATGCTGAGCAGTGCGGTGGTGTGGATGTCGTGGCCGCAGGCGTGCATGGTGCCCACGGTCTGCCCGTCGTCGGTTTTGGCCACCTTGTGGGAGGCGTACGGCGCGCCCGTCTGCTCTGTTACCGGCAGGCCGTCGAAGTCCGCGCGGTGCATCACGGTCGGGCCCTCGCCGTTTTCGAAGACGGCGCAGATGCCGAACTTGCCGATGGGGGCGATGACCTCGCAGTTGAACCGCGACAGCTCCATCATCAGGCGGCTGTAGGTCTCCTCCTCCTGCATGGACAGCTCCGGGTTGGCGTGCAGTAGCTCGTAGAGGCGGCGCTGCCACACCTCGTCGACGGAGTAGGAGCGCAAAATCTCGGAAATATTACTCAAATTTCATCTCTCCAAATTTGGGTTATATCGCAAAAGGTTCGGTGCCGGGGTGCATTCCTCGGCGATGCGCAACGACGCAGACACGTGGCCGTCGCTACGCAATGTGCGAAGTGCCGCGGTGGCGCGGTCGCGCATGTCAAACGGCGAGAGCGTGTTCACGTAAATCTGCGTGCCGCCCTCGAAGCCGGCGAGGGTGGAGATGCGCCATTTCAGGTTGATGCGCCACGGCATGGGCACGTCCAGGTCCACGGGGCGGTAGTGCCATTCCTCGTTGGTGGCCACCTGCCCGCCGGTGGCGGCGTGCGCCGCGTGCAAAAGGTCAGACACCGCGCGAACCTCTTCGTCCGTGTGCTCCCACGGCTCGCTGGCGCGCGACTTCGAGTACACCGTCATGGTGGGGTAGCGGTGGCCCACGCCGGCGGTGAGGATGGCGTGGTCGTTCTCCGCGATCACCAGGTTTTGGTAGAACGCGTGGTTGACACCCCAGTCGTTGTACAGGTTCAGATTCTGGCGCAGCTTCGCCGTTTCAGTTTCGGCGTTGACGCCGCGCTCGTCGATGGCCACCAGCTGCTTGTGCAGGTGCTCGAACGACGCGCCGGCGGGCGAGAGCCAGTTTTGGAACACCACCACGTAGCGGGCGTAGGTGTGCTGCTCCACCAAGTCGCGCAGCGAATCAACGGTGAACGCGATGAAGCGGTAGTGCTCCTCCGGGGTCAGCGACCCGGAGCCGGCGAGCTGGTTGGTGCGCGTAGCACCGTCCTGGTAGTGGCGCCGGCCGATGATCACGTCGTGCCCGCCGCCGAAGTACGCCGGGGCAAGCTCGAGCAGCTCTTCGTCGGGCCTGTCCGGGTCCTGGCCCGCCGCAGCCAGGCGCGTGCGCACGGTTGCCAGCACATGCTCGCGCCCGGCGGGATCCGCCAGGTAGCGCTCCATGTGGACGCGGCGCGCCGTGGGCATCTCGTAGCCGTAGTTCTTCTGCCAGTAGTCGTAAGAGACAATCTCGAACAGGTTGGGCACCCGCCGAAATTCCGCGACCGTGTTGTCCAACTCGTCGGGCATGGCGTCGCGCAGGATGGCAAACCCGTCGCCGTCGGCGATGAGCCGCGACTTCTCGGGCGGGGTGCGCAGCTTGCGCGCTTCGCAGAAATTGCAGGTGTCCGTGTGCGCGCCGGGTGCAAGCGGCTCCGGCGGGGCGCCAGCTGCGGCCAGGGGCCGGTTGCCGCGCCCCGGCACCGTCCACACCTCCGTGCCGGAGAAGGGATTGACCTGCTTGAGCGTCCCGTCCGCCATGGTCCGCAGTGCAACGTGGTACGAGTGAGCTGGGTTCACGGCGGGGTTGGACATGCACGCAACCATACCGGTTAGCCTTACACGCATGTCTGTGATCCAATTCGACGTCCTCGTCCCGCCGACTGTCGCCGACGAGGTCAAAGAGGTCTTCCAACGCGCGCTCGACATCCTCGTGAACCGGGAGATGCTCACCGCGGGCACGGTGGAGATGGAGCAGGTGCTAATCGACGACTCCGTGCGCGCCCAGCTGGCCGAAACCTACGAGCGGGACCGGGGCGAAGATCCCGCGGAGGCCGAGGTGTTCCGCTACAGCATCACACCCGAAGGGGCGGACAGCCTCAACCGCCTGGCCATGGGCCTGTCGCGCATCCTCACCCCGAAGGTGGACCTGCCGAACGACCCAGTGATGTTGGAGGACCAGGACCGCTTCGAGTCGCCCTCGATCTACCCCTGGACCGTGGAAGTGTTGAGGTAGGCTACGGCAATCTCCGCGCCGGCCTGGGTGAGCTGCTCGCGCACGTCGTCAGTCTCCGCCAGCGTCACCGCGATGGTGCCCTCGCCCGGCTCCTCGTCAAAGCTTCCTGCGGCCACCGCGAACGCCGCACCGGCCCCGCGGGCTAGCTCGCCGACGACGGAGGCGACCTTGCCGGTGCCGGTCTGTCCGTCGAAGCGGCCCTCGCCGGTGATCACCAGGGCCGCGCCCTCGACCTGCTCCGCCAGCCCGTTGGAATCCGCCACCACGCGCGCGCCGGGCAGGATGTGCACGTGGGAGGCGTCCCCGTGGAGCATTGTGGACAGCCACGTGATACCGATGCCCACGCCTCCCGCAGCGCCCAGGCTCGGAGTTGCCGGGTCCACGTCCGCAACCTCGCACAAACGCGCCAGGCCCCGGTCGAGCACCTCGATGCCTTCTTCCGTTGCGCCCTTCTGCGGGCCGAACACGTGGGCCGCGCCCTGGGGGCCGGTGGCGGGCGCGGTGGTGTCGGTCAACAGAACCCACTCCACCGCGCCGGCGGGCACATTGACCTTCGCGGTGTCGAAGTTTGCCAGCTGCTCCAGCGCCCCGCCGCCGGGCTTGAGCTGGTAGCCGGCCTGGTCCAAGGGGTTGACGCCCAGGGCGACGAGGATGCCGGTGCCGCCGTCGATCGTTGCGGTGCCGCCGAGCCCCAGCACGATGCGCTCGGCGCCGCGGGTCTCGGCGTCCGCGATGAGCACGCCGGTGCCGTACGTGTCGCCGGTCAGCGGCACCGGCTCGTCCACCGCGGGCAGGCCGGAGGCCGCGGCGACGTCGATGTAGGCGGTCTTGCTCGGGGCGTGGAAGGTGTACTCCGCTTCGGTGAGGCGGCCGGCCGCGGTAGTCGTCGGCAAGCAAATGCGCTCGCCCTCGAACAACGACGAGGTGCCTTCGCCGCCATCGGCCATGGGGGTGAGCACGATCTGCGCGTCGCGGATGACGGAACGCACACCTTCGGCGAGCCATTCGGCGGCCTCGGCGGCGGTTGCGGTGGATTTGAAGGAGTCCGGCGCGACAACGATTTTGGGCGACGGAACTGCGTCGAGGGGAGAAACCATGGGGGAGAGTTTAGCTACCGGCCACGCGGGGCCGAATGGTGTTGTAAAGTTTGTCCGGTACACAATTCTGCATAGCTATAGATATCGGAGGCCACGCCCAATGAGCGCGATTGACCAAGAAGTTGCCGGCTACTACCAGAAACTGCTGGAGCGCAACGCGGGCGAGCCGGAGTTCCACCAGGCGGTTGCCGAAGTGCTGGATTCGCTGAAGATCGTGCTGGGCAAGGACCCGCACTACGCGGACTACGGCCTGATCGAGCGCCTCTGCGAGCCGGAGCGCCAGATCATCTTCCGCGTGCCCTGGCTGGACGACGACAACAATGTGCGCGTCAACCGCGGCTTCCGTGTCCAGTTCAACTCCGCGCTCGGCCCGTACAAGGGCGGGCTGCGCTTCCACCCGAGCGTGAACCTGGGCATCATCAAATTCCTCGGCTTCGAGCAGATCTTCAAAAACTCCCTGACCGGCCTGCCCATCGGCGGCGGCAAGGGCGGTTCCGACTTCGACCCGAAGGGCCGCTCCGACGGGGAGATCATGCGCTTTTGCCAGTCCTTCATGACGGAACTGTGGCGCCACATCGGCGAGTACCGTGACGTGCCCGCCGGCGACATCGGCGTGGGCGCCCGCGAGATCGGCTACCTGTTCGGCCAGTACCGCCGCCTGGTGGACCAGCACGAGTCCGGCGTGCTCACCGGCAAGGGGCTGACCTGGGGCGGCTCTCTGGTGCGCAAGGAGGCCACCGGTTACGGCAGCGTCTACTTCACCAACGAGATGATGAAGGCGAACGGTGACTCCATCGACGGCGCGAAGGTGATCGTCTCCGGCTCCGGCAATGTGGCGATCTACGCGATGAAGAAGGCGCAGGAGCTCGGCGCAACTGTGGTTGGCTTCTCCGATTCCTCCGGCTGGGTGGAAACCCCGAACGGCGTGGACATCGAGCTCGTCCAGGAGATCAAGGAGAAGCGCCGCGGGCGCGTGTCCGAGTACGTGGAGGAGGCCACCGGCGCGACCTTCCACAGCGACGGCTCCATCTGGGACCTGAAGGCGGACGTGGCGCTGCCGTGCGCGACGCAGAACGAGCTCAACGGCGACCATGCGCGCACCCTCGTTGACAACGGTGTGCGTTACGTCGCGGAGGGCGCGAACATGCCGTCCACCGCCGAAGCGGTGGAGGTATTCCGCGAGCGCGGCGTCTGCTTCGGCCCGGGCAAGGCCGCCAACGCCGGCGGTGTGGCCACCTCCGCGCTGGAGATGCAGCAGAACGCCTCGCGCGACTCCTGGTCCTTCGACTACACGGACGACCGCCTGCACCAGATCATGTCCAACATCTTCACGGTGGCCAAGGACACCGCAGAGGAATACGACCACGCAGGCGACTACGTCATCGGCGCAAATATCGCCGGTTTTAAAAAGGTTGCCGACGCGATGCTCGCCCAGGGCGTGATTTAACGTTTCAGCGGGTACGCTTAGGCACCATGTACCGCGTTTTTGAAGCCCTGGATGAGCTAGTTCAGACCCTGGAGCAGGCCTACGGCGTGCCCATGACCTCCAATTGCATGGTTCCCCGCAACGAGATGCTTGGGCTTCTCGACGACCTCCGCAACGCCCTGCCCGTCGACTTGGACGACGCGCAGGACGTGCTGGACAAGCAGGACGAGATCCTGCGCGGGGCGCAGGACCGCGCCGACATGCTCGTCGGCGATGCAGAGGAGGATGCCCGCCGCATCGTCTCCGACGCGCACTCCGAGTCCGAGTCGATGCTCTCCGACGCGCAGGCGCGCGCGACCAACCTGGTCACCGACGCGGAGGAAGAGTCCAACATGATGGTCACCCAGGCGCAGAACGTGGCCGAGATGACCGTGAACAACGCGCAGCGCGAGGCCGACAACATCGTCGAGTCCGGCAACGCGGAGTACCAGCGCACCGTGGACAAGGGCCTGGCGGAGCAGGAGCGCCTCATCTCCGAGTCCGAGGTCATGCGCCGCGCCGACGAGGAGGCGCACCGCCTGGTGGATGAGGCGACCGCAGAGTCCAACCGCCTGCGCTCGGAGTGCGACGACTACGTCGATTCCAAGCTCGCCGAGTTTGAGGAGGGGCTGCGAAACGTGCTGCAGACCGTCTCCTCCGACCGCTCCGCGCTGCGCCGCGGCGCCGGCGCCGCTGGTGCTGCGGTTCGCGGCCGACGCGACGACTACTAACGGGTAGTCTGTTGCCGTTATGTCTACCAATCCTTTCGTATTCGATGTCAGCGACGTCCTCGGCGGCGACGGCACCCCAGAGACGGTGACACAGACAGGCCCGTCCCCGTCGCGCATCGGCCCCGAGATGATTGCCATCCCGGCAGGGCGCGAGGTTGAAGTTGAGGCGACGCTGATCCCGCTGGGCTCCGGCGTGATGGTGGATGCCACCGCGACCGCGCAGCTTGAAGGGCAGTGCGTGCGCTGCTTAAAGGAGCTCACCCCGACCGAGACGCTGCGCATTTCCGAGGTGTTTTCCGCCTCCGATGACTTCATCACCGGCGACAGTGAGGAAGAAGAGGACCAGGGCTCCGGCGACGAGATCCGCAAGGTTGTCGACGGCACCGTGGACTTGGAGCAGGCGTTCGTGGACGAGGCCGGCATGAACTGGCCGTTCAACCCCACCTGCCAGCCGGAGTGCGAGGGCGACACTGACGTGCCCGCCCCGGACGCGGTCGAGGGCGAGGAGAACAACCTGGTCGACCCGCGCTGGGCCGACCTGGAGAAGTTCCTGTGAGCCGCTCGAAGAAGAACAAAGGCAACGCGGACGAGCTGTGGGAGCAGACGTTTGACGCCGTCGACCACGCCCCGCTTATTGCGCACCTCGGCGTGGACATCGAGCGCGACAGCCTGAAGCTTGCGCTGACGCACCGCTCGTTCGCCAACGAGCACGGGCACCTGCCCAACAACGAGCGCTTAGAGTTCGTCGGCGACGCCGTGCTGGGCTTGTCCGTGGCCACCAAGCTGTTCGAGCTGTACCCGTCGCGCCCGGAGTCCGACCTGTCGCCGATGCGCGCCGCCATCGTCTCGCGCTACGGCCTGGCCGACATCGCCCGGGAGATCGACCTGGGCAAGCACGTACTCATCGGCAAAGGCGAGGAACTCACCGGTGGCCGCGAGAAGGAGTCGATCCTCGCGGACACCACCGAGGCCATCTTCGGCGCGATCTACTTGCAGCACGGCTTCGAGCCGGCGCGCGATGTGATTCTCAAGCTTTTCGACGAGAAGCTCCGCACCGCCACCGTGAACAAGAAGCACCACGACTGGAAGACCGACCTGCAGGTGCGCCTTGCCGAGCTGAAGCTGCCGGTGGCCGAGTACGTCTCCGAAGCGTCCGGCCCCGAGCACAACCAGACGTTCACCGCGCAGGCGCTGGTGGGCGGCGTTTCCCGCGGCACCGGCACCGGCCCGAACAAGAAGCTGGCGGAGCAGGAGGCGGCCCACCAGGCGGTGCTGTACCTGCGCGACCACGCAGCGGAGGCCGTGCGCGGCAATGCCTGAGCTGCCCGAGGTTGAGGTGGTGCGACGCGGGCTGGACCAGCACGTGGTCGGCCGCACCTTCCAGCGGGTGGAGGTGCTGCACCCCCGCGCCGCCCGCGGCAACACCGTGGACCTGACGCAAACCTTGCCGGGGTTGACAATTACCGGCACTGGCCGGCGCGGCAAGTACATGTGGTTCACGCTCAGCGACGGCGCAGCACTCCTCGTGCATTTGCGCATGAGCGGGCAGATGCTCGTCGCAAAGCATGGCACCGTGACCTCTCCGCACCTGCGCATCCGCGCCGACATGGGGGAGGTGGAGCTGGATTTTGTGGACCAGCGCACCTTTGGGTTTTGGCAGTACACGCAGCTTGTGGGCGGTGTCCCGCAGCCCGCGCTGCACATCGCTCCCGACCCGTTTGAGGATGACTTCGACCTGCGCGAGACCGCCCGCGCGATGCGGCGTAGAAGATCGCCGCTGAAGAATGTGCTGCTGAACCAGGAGGTGGTCAGCGGCATCGGCTCCATCTACGCCGACGAGGCTATGTGGGCCGCGCGCCTGAAACCCTGGCGCAGCGCGAAGACCATGCGCCAGCGCGACGCGGAGGCCGTGCTGGACGCCTCGCGCGAGGTGATGGCCCGCTCGCTGGAGCAAGGCGGCACCAGCTTCGACTCGCTGTACGTCAACGTCAACGGCGCGTCCGGGTACTTCTCCCGCTCGCTCAACGCCTACGGGCAGGCGGGCACACCCTGCGCGCGCTGCGGCACCCCGATCGAGCGCGTGACGGTCGGCGGGCGCTCCAGTTACTTCTGCCCGGTCTGCCAGGTGCGCTAGCGCGCGAGTACGGTGGTGCGACATGGTTGATCAGTCAGCATTCAAAGACGCAATGAGCCAGCTGGCTGCCGCGGTGGCAATCGTGACCACCGGTTCCGCGACAGACCCGCACGGCACCACCGTCAGCGCGTTTATGTCCCTGTCGCTGGATCCGCCGATGGTGCTGGTGTCTCTGGACAAGAGGTCATCGCTGTTGGCGTTGTTGTCCGAAGGTGCGTCGATAGGCATTAATGTGCTCTCCACCGAGCAGAACCTGCTCGCGCGGCGCTTCGCCTCGAAGGGGGTGGACCGCTTCGCGGGGGTGGAGTGGCAGATGGCGGACGGCGCGCCGCAGCTGGCCGGCAACCACACCTGGGTGGCCGGGAGTGTGGCGCAGCGGATTGAGGCGGGCGACCATGTGCTCGTGCTTGTCGACGTCGCCGCCGCCGACGTCAACACCAACTGCCCGCTGCTGTACTGGCAACGCGAGTTTGGCACCCACGGCGCGATTCAGCCTGGTGAGGTGTGCACACCGGAGGTGGAGGGGTAGCTCAAAGACCCGTCGTTGTGTGATGTGGGCAACCTGGCGATACACTGCCCGCCATGGAAACCGCTACCTCATTCGTCGAGGACACTCTCAACGGCGTGGTCTGGAACGTCGTCCCCGTGTTCCTCGTCCTCGCCGGCGTCTACTTCGGCGTGCGCACACTGTTCGTTCAAATCCGCCTGTTCCCGGAGATGCTCAAGGCGGTCGCCGAAACCCCGAAGGGCAAGGACCGCGAGGGGCGCGACCTCGATGAAGAGTACGGCGGCCTGTCCGCATTCAAGGCCTTCACCATCTCCGCCGCCTCGCGTGTGGGGACCGGCAACATCGCCGGCGTGGCGCTGGCAATCTCCATCGGCGGGCCGGGCTCGGTGTTCTGGATGTGGATGCTCGCGCTGCTCGGCGGCGCCACCGCGTTCGTGGAGTCCACCCTTGCACAGCTGTGGAAGACCAAGGACGCCGAGGGCAACTACCACGGCGGGCCGGCCTACTACATGACGCGCGGCCTGGGCTGGAAGCCGCTGGCCGTGATCTTCTCCGCGTTCTTGGCCGTCACCTACGGCTTCGTCTACAACGCCATCCAGACCAACTCCATCGTCGAGGCAGTCGGCGGCTCCCTGGGCACCGACTCCGTCGCGCTCAAGGGTGTTGTCGCCGGCGTGATTGCTGTGCTGACCGCACTGGTCATCTTCGGCGGCGTGACCCGCATCGCCTCCTGGACCCAGGTCATCGTGCCGTTTATGGCCGGCGCCTACATCCTCATCGGCCTGGCCGTGCTGGTGATCAACTGGCGCGAGATCCCGGGCATGGTCGAGATGATCGTCGGCCACGCTTTGGGCCTCGAGCAGGTTGTCGGGGCCGGTGTTGGTGCCGCATTCATGCAGGGTATGCGCCGCGGCCTGTTCTCCAATGAGGCTGGTATGGGCTCCGCCCCGAACGCCGCCGCCACCGCAACGGTGTCCCACCCCGTCAAGCAGGGCCTCGTGCAGACCCTCGGCGTCTACTTCGACACCCTGCTGGTCTGCTCCATCACCGCGTTCGTGGTGCTGCTCGGCCCGGCCGTGACCTACGGCCGCGACGACATCCAGGGCGCGTCGTTGACCCAGTCCGCGCTGGCTGACTCCGTCGGCGCTTGGGGCGCTCACGCCATCACGTTCATCCTGTTCTTCCTTGCGTTCTCCTCCGTGATCGGCAACTACTACCTCGCGCAGGCGAACCTGCAGTACCTCACCGACTCGAAGACCGCGATGACGGTGTTCCGCCTGGTGGTCATCGGCTTTGTCATCTTCGGCGCGTTCGGCTCCGTCCCACTGGTGTGGGCGCTCGGCGACACCATGGCCGGAATGCTTGCCATCTTCAACATCGTCGCCATCGTCCCGCTCGGCGGCGTAGCGCTGAAGCTGCTGAAGAACTTCAACGACCAGCGCCGCAAGGGCATCGACCCGGTGTTCCACCGCGAGATGCTGCCGGAGCTGAAGAACGTGGAGTACTGGGACGGCTCCGACCCGGTGACCCGCCGCAGCGAAGAGGACCGCATCACCATCAGCGAGAGCTACGACGGGCGTTAGTCAGTTGTAAACTCAGGTACCATGAATCGGCCTGAGAAAACTACTCCCACGCTGGTCTATCTGCACGGCGTGAACAGCAAGGGGCCAGAGGCGCCTTCCTCTGCAAAATGGAAGGAAGGGCTTGCCCGAGGGCTTCACGCTGCGGGGTACCCGGGGTTGGAAGACGTCAGTATCGTCGAGCCCTCCTACGCTGATCTCCTTCAGAAACTCAACGGCGACCCAGACAAAATCGACGCCCCGATTCCCCCAATTACGCAGACGAAACAGTCGTCCTCGGAGCGTCGCCAGAAAAGATCCGAGTTCGATTCGCGCATGGCTGCGATGGAGCGTCGCCTCGCCGACACAGATGCTCTCGGACCCAAACCCCTAGCAACCGCTGCGGAGATGGCTGCAGCAGCGGCCTTCAGGTTCAATAAGTTCCGAGAAGCCAGCAACTACATGAACGATGACAAAGTTCGGCGCGATGTGCTTAACCGGGTTATCCGGCAGTTGCCGGCCGATGGGTCAATTGTGCTTATCGGACACAGCCTGGGCAGCGTGATCGCGGCTGACTTGCTGCCCCGCATACCGCACAACCTCAAAATTGCAGGCATGGTCACTATCGGGAGCCCTCTAGCGCAGGGCAACTTTGATTTGAGCAAGCTTGAGACCAACCTCAAAGAACCGCCGTCCAATCTCGCATGGTGGATTAACTTCTGGAGTCACTGGGATCCCGTTGCTGCTCTGCGCGGAGCTTCGTCAGTTGTGCCGTGGTTGCTGGATCTCCGTGTGTCCACACCAGTTAATCCGTACTTTGCACACTCTGCACATGAGTATCTGGAAGAAGAGCTCGTAGGTAAAGCAGTTGGATATGCTCTATTCGGAGCGCAATCGGCTGAGCTCGCGGTGATTGAAACAGGCGTGGATGTTCAGATGGACCACGAGGAAAAGCTAGTTCTTGCGGGTCTACGTTTGTCGCACCTGATCCGGGAAAACCTGAAGGGTGACACAAAAGAGCGATTCGGTGGAGCGCTCTCTGATACGCAGTTTCAGGTGATTAACGACCTCATTGCTAAACGCACAATGGAACGACGTGCCATACCTGGCGGTCTTTCTGTCCTGCAGACGAATGAGGTTTGTGACCCCGATAACCTCAGCACTCCGGTGGTGCACTTGTTCCCGGACCGCGACCAAGCGGCGAAGGATCTCATCACACTTGCCCTTCAAAATCCTCTCTCTCCATATGAGGTGGAGGTTAAAGAATCAGTGCGTATCTCGGCTATGAGGCAGCTTGCGGCGGAGATGGCGCTGACTCCGCAGCAGGGGGAGGACGCGTTCGACGCACTTGAAGAAGCTTCCAAGGCGTTGGCTGGTAAAACGCGGCTTATGAAGTGGGGATTGCTGGGAGCTGGTGCGCTTGCTGTAGTTGCCTCAGGAGGACTTTTACTGCCAGCTGCACCAGGACTGGCTGGGGCAGCGGCCGTTACAAGTGCATTGGCATCCTTCGGCCCCGGTGGCATGGTGGGAGGCCTTCTCACCGCAGGAGCACTTGTGTCTGCTGGGTCGGGGACTATTGCAGTGGGAATGATGACCGCAGGGAGCACCGCCGAGGAATTCGAGGGAGTAATCCACATTCAGTTGTCCCGGCTGATTCTGCGAGACACATGGAGAATGCCGTGTGATGAATCAGTGTGGCACGTGTGGACTGAACTGGAGCGTGACCTTATTCGTCAACGGTCAAAGCTTGAACGGTTCAGCGACAAAAATGCGCCGGGACTCAAGGACACAGATCGGAAGCTCGCCACGGTGCGGAAAGCGATTCGCTACGCGGAAGAGAAAAGACTTAGTCCGAAGGTACGCTAACCCCGCTACGCTTGGGTGGCATGACAACAACACGCATGACCGCCCATGTCCGCGGCAACGTCCAGGGGGTGGGGTTTCGCTGGTGGACCCGCTCCCGCGCCCTAGAGCTGGGATTGGCCGGATACGCGAAGAACCTTTCAGACGGCAGGGTTGAGGTGGTTGCGGAGGGGGCCGAAGGTGCCGTCGAGAAGCTCAAAGCCCTTCTTGAAGAGCAGCCTTCGACTGCGAAGCGCCCGGGAAATGTGGAGCACGTCCAGGCGCAGTTCGGGGAGCCGAAGGGCGCGGAAGGGTTTGAGGAGCGATGAGCTCACTGTTTGACGACTAGGGGGAGTCCGGGGACGTAGCGTAGTCAGGTGAATCCACGGTGAAACGGATCTTCGCCCCGACTGCTCGCGCATAGCGCTGCACGGTCGACAGTTGCGGGTCTGATTCACCCCGTTCCAGATCTGAAATCGCAGACTGAGTGGTGCCCATGGCGTCCGCAACTTGACGTTGGGTCTGGCCGGACGCTTTCCTGAGCTGACGCAGTGTTTCTACGAGAGTGGACCGGGCGGAGGCATCCTCAAAAGCTCCCGCGAATCCGGGGTCCTTCAAGTGGCTCCCAAAATCTATTTCTTTGGAATTGTTATCCGCGTAGCTCATTGCAGCATCCCCTCTAATATCGGTTATAGCAGATATTACGGGAGTCTTGGACCACGTCCACTGGGCTTTCCTTGTTCCCTTGCCTGGCGTCGCGCACGCTGGGTTACACTGCCCCAATGCACCTGAAATCGCTGACGCTCAAAGGATTCAAGTCCTTCGCGTCGGCGACGACGATGAAATTCGAGCCCGGCATCTGCGCGGTGGTGGGGCCGAACGGCTCCGGCAAGTCCAACGTGGTGGATGCACTCGCGTGGGTGATGGGCGAGCAAGGCGCGAAGAATCTGCGCGGCGGGAAGATGGAAGACGTCATCTTCGCCGGCGCAGGCGGCCGCAAACCGCTGGGGCGCGCGGAGGTCACCCTCACCTTCGACAACACGGACAAACGCCTGCCCATCGACTACACCGATGTGGCCATTACCCGCCGTATGTTCCGCGACGGCGCCTCGGAATACGAGATCAACGGCTCGAAGGCGCGCCTGATGGACATCCAGGAGCTGTTGTCCGACTCCGGCATCGGCCGCGAGATGCACATCATCGTCGGCCAGGGCAAGCTCTCCGAGATTCTGGATTCGCGCCCCGAGGAGCGCCGCGCGTTCATCGAGGAGGCTGCGGGTGTGCTCAAGCACCGCCGCCGTAAGGAGAAGGCGCAGCGCAAACTCACGGGCATGCAGGCGAACCTGGACCGCCTCACCGACCTCACCGATGAGCTGGGCAAGCAGCTCAAACCCTTGGCCCGCCAGGCCGAGGCCGCCAAACGGGGTGCTGCGGTGCAGGCGGAGTTGCGCGACGCGAAGCTTAAGCTCGCCGGTGACCAGGTGGTGCGGCTGCGCGCGAAGTACGCCGACGCCGAGCGCGCCGCCGAGATGCTGGCGGAGCAGGTGGAAACCGTCACCGCCACGCTAGAGACCGCGGTGGAGGAGCAGGAGGCCGTGGAAGCCCGCCAGCAGGAGCTGCAGCCGCAGGCGCAGGAGGCGCAGCAGTTGTGGTTCGCGCTGTCCACGCTGGCTGAGCGCGTCAGCGCCACCCAGCGCATTGCTTCGGAGCGCGCCCGCAGTTCCAACTCGTTCGCACCCTACGCGGGCCAAGATCCGGAGGACCTGGAGGCGAGGGCTTCGCTTGCCGACGAGCGCTACGCCGAGGCCCTCGAAGCCGCCGAAGAGGCCGCGGAGAAGCTCGAGACCATCCGCGAGGAAGTTGCCGAGCGGCAGGAGGCCTTCGACGCCGCCGAGCGCGAGCACATGGCGCAGGTGCGCGCGATCGCGGACCGTCGTGAAGGTGTTGTGCGCCTGATCGCGCAGGAGGAGTCCCAGGCAGCGGCGGTCGAGGCGGCCGAGGACGAGGTCCGCCGCCTGGAGGAGACGCTCGCGGAGACGAAGCAGCGCGCCCGGGAGGCCGATGCGGAGGTCGCGTCCGTCGAGGAGCGCATTGCGGGCTTTAGCTCGGAGCGTTCGCCTCTCGACGACGCATTCGCCCGCGCCCACACCGAATCCGACGCCGCCGACAAGCGCCTGGACCAGCTGCGGGCGAAGCAGCGCGAGCACGAGCGGGCCGTGGCGACCCTGCAGTCGCGCATTGACACCCTGGCGGAGCAGGCGCCGAAGCGTTCGGCGGAGGACGTGCTGGAAGGCTTCACCGCCCTTGCCGGCCTGGTCACCGTGGAGCCAGGGCTGGACCGCGCGCTCGCTGCCGCGCTCGGCGAGCACGCCGAGGCGCTGGCGGGCGAGGTCTCCGACGACGCGGTCGGCGCACTGGAGTCCGCCGCGCGCACGGTGGTGGTGGACGCGCGCGGCGGGTCGACCTGGCGCTTGGACACCGACGGCGAGGTGGATTGGTTGCTCGACCACGTGGAGCTGGACCCAACGGTGGTTGGCCCGGTCACGCGCCTGCTCGCGGACGTGGTGGTGGCGGACGACCTCGTCGCCGCCCGCGGCGTGGTGGAACAGGACCCGCGCCTGCGCGCTGTCACCCCAGCGGGCGTGCTGGTGGGCGAGGGGTGGGTCGCCGCCGGCACCGGGCAGACGTCCACGGTGGAGGTCTCCGCCCGCATCGAGGCCGCGAAGTCGGAGCTCGCCGAGGCGCAGCAGCTGCTCGAGGAGCTTGCTGGCACGCTCGAGGGCGCGACCGTCGCCGCCGACGAGGCCCGCATGAGCGCCGCTTCCGCCAAGGCCGCGTTGCGCGAGCACGACACCGAGGTGGAATCCTGGCGCCGCGACCTCGCCCGACTGGTCAAGCAGGCCGAGGCGAACAAGTCAGAGCACGAGCGCGCGGCAGCAAGGGCGAACGACGCGGACGCGCGCCTGGCGCAGCGCAAGGCCGAGCTGGAGGAGACACGCGATCGCCTCACCCGCGTGGACACAGACGTGGCTGAGTCACCCGAGGAGCCGTCGACGGAGCAGCGCGACCAGGCCAGAAACGCGCTCAACCACGCTAAGTCGCTGGAAATGGAGGCCACGCTCGCCTCGCGCACCGCGCAGCAGCGCGCCGAAGCGGAGGCCGGCAAGGGTGACGCGTTGCGCCGGCAGGCGGAGCAGGAGCGGCAGGCGAAGGCCCGCCATGAAGCGGCGATGGCTCGCCGGAGGGCGGAAGGGGAGCTGGCCAGTGCCGTCGAGAAGCACGCGCGCGACCTGGCAGCCCGCATCGAGGACGCGCTCGCCCGCGCCACCGCCCAGCGTGACGAGCTGAACGCGCAGGTCAGCTCACTGCAGGGCAAGGTGCAGCAGGCGCGCCAGCAGGTGGGCGCCACCCGCCAGCAGCTCGCGCGGCTGACGGACAATGCGCACCAGTCCGACATCGCGCGCTCGCAGGCGCAGGTGCGCATCGACGAGGCGGAGGCCAACATCACCGCCTCCTTGGGCATCGCAGTATCCGACCTGCTCGCGGACTATACCCCGGGCGAGGACTTCGACCGCGACGCGGTGCAGAAGCGTCTCAAGCAGGCGGAGAAGGACCTGCGCGCGCTGGGCAAGGTCAACCCGCTGGCGCTGGAGGAGTTCAAGGCCTTGGAGGAGCGCTACACGTTTTTGAGCACGCAGCTCGACGACGTGATCCAAGCGCGCAAGGACCTCACGAACGTGATTGAGGACGTGGACGCGCAGATCCTGCAGCTGTTCACCGACGCCTGGGCGGACGTGGAAGCGGAGTTCCCGCGCGTGTTCCAGACCCTGTTCCCGGGCGGCGAGGCGCGCCTCGTGCTCACCGAGCCGGACGACATGCTCGCCACCGGCATCGAGATCGAGGCCCGCCCGCCGGGCAAACGAGTCAAGCGCCTGTCCTTGCTCTCTGGCGGCGAGAAGTCGCTGACGGCGCTTGCTTTCCTGGTGGCCATCTTCCGCGCACGCCCAAGCCCGTTCTACGTGCTGGACGAGGTCGAGGCAGCACTTGACGACGTCAACCTCCGCCGCCTCATCGCCCTGCTCGAGGAGTTGCGACAGGATTCCCAGCTCATCGTGATCACCCACCAGAAGCCCACCATGGACGTCGCGAACGTGCTGTACGGCGTGACCATGCGCGGCGACGGTGTCACCCGCGTGCTTTCGCAGCGTATGCAGCCCGCGGGGGCTGCGCCCGCGTGATGTCGGCGGTGCTGGCACACTAGAGCGCATGGATCTCAATGCTTTAGTCAACAGCACTGCGTTTTGGATTGTCCTCGCAGTCATCGTCATTGCGCTGATCCTCATCGGCGTTGTTGTCGCCGGGAAGAAGCGCAAAGAGTCGAAGACCGTCTCCTTTGACAAGGTCGAAGAGCCCAAGGAGCTGACCCAGCAGGAGAAATCGGGCAACTACCAGGCCAAGGGCGGCTTCAACTTCGCCCAGGCGGATGCGCAGCCGAAGCAGCAGGAGCCGGTGCGCCGCGAAAAGCCGAAGACTGAGGCGAAGCCGAAGCCGGAAGCGGCTGCGGCCTTTGTCCCACCGAAGCAGGAGGAAGAAGAGACCGTCGTCGAACGCGCAATTTCGCGTGACGACGAACCGCAGGTGCCCACCGAAACCACCCAGCCCGCGAAGGCTGAGCCGGAGGCGCCTGCTGAGCCGGTTGAGCCGGTCGAGCCCGCTGTCGAAGAGCCGGCGGAGCCGGTCGAGAAATCGGTCGAACCCAACGAGCCGGTGGCAGCACCAGCAGAGCCCGTGGAACCCGCTGAGCCCGTAGAGCCGGAGCAGCCCGTCGAACCAGCTGAGCCCGTGGAGAGGGTTGACGAGGTCCAGGCGGAGCCCGTCGATAAGCAGACTGCTGCTGAGGCTGAGGCCGAGGAAGCCGCGGCGGCTGCGGCGGCCGCGCAGGAGAGTGCGGACGAGGCGCGCCGGGAGGGCGCCGAGGTCTCCGAGGATGCCGTCGTTGTTGAGGCACCGACCGAGGAGCCGCTGGACGACATCGCGCCGGCCGCCGGCCGCATGGGCAAGCTGCGCGGGCGCCTGTCGCGCTCCCAGAACGCGATCGGCCAGGGGTTGCTCGGCATCCTCACCGCGGGCGACCTGGACGAGGACGCCTGGGAGGAGATCGAGGACACGCTGATTATGGCGGACCTCGGCGCCGAGCTGACCATGAAGGTCACCGACTCGCTGCGCGAGAAGATCGCCGAGCGCGGCGTGGAAACCGAGGACCAGGCCCGCGCGATGCTGCGCGAGACGCTCATCGAGGCCGCGCGCCCGGAGATGGACCGCTCCATCAAGGCGATGCCGAACGACGGCAAGCCGGCCGTGATCCTGGTTGTCGGCGTCAACGGCACCGGCAAGACCACCACCACTGGCAAGCTTGCGCGCGTGCTGGTGTCCATGGGCCACTCCGTGGTCCTCGGCGCGGCCGACACCTTCCGCGCGGCCGCCGCGGATCAGCTGGAGACCTGGGGCAAGCGCGTCGGCGCCTCCACCGTGCGCGGCAAGGAGGGGGCGGACCCGGCGTCCGTCGCCTTCGACGCCGTGGCCACCGGCGTGTCCGAGGGCGCGGACGTCGTGCTCGTGGACACCGCGGGCCGCCTGCACACCTCCACAGGCCTGATGGACCAGCTGGGCAAGGTCAAGCGCGTGGTGGAAAAGAAGAGCAACGTCGACGAGGTCCTGCTGGTGCTGGACGCCACCGTCGGCCAGAACGGCATCATGCAGGCGCGCGTGTTCCGCGACGTCGTGGACATCACCGGCGTGGTGCTGACCAAGCTCGACGGCACCGCGAAGGGCGGCATCGTCTTCCAGGTGCAGGAGGAGCTCGGCGTGCCCGTCAAGCTCGTCGGCCTGGGCGAGGGCGCCGACGACCTCGCGCCGTTTGAGGTGGAAAGCTTCGTCGACGCGTTGCTCGGCTAAGCATTTGCCTATCGACGCCCACGCGCCCCGGCGATGACACAGTGATGTGCCCATTGCCCGGGGCGCGCGCTAGTCTTGTGGGGATTATTTTCCGCTAGCAGCACAAGGGAGCGTGCACACCGTGTTCGAGTCACTGTCCGACCGCCTCCAATCAGCCCTCGGCGGCCTGCGCGGCAAGGGCAAGCTCACCGAGGAAGACATCAACGCCACCGCGCGCGAGATCCGTCTCGCCCTGCTTGAGGCGGACGTCTCGCTCACCGTCGTGCGCGCGTTTATCAAGCGCGTCAAGGAGCGCGCGCTCGGCGCCGATGTCTCAGCGGCGCTGAACCCTGCGCAGCAGGTGATCAAGATCGTCGACGAGGAGCTGACTAACATCCTCGGCGGCGAAACGCGCCGGCTGAACATGGCGAAGAACCCGCCGACCGTGATCATGCTGGCCGGTCTGCAGGGCGCCGGTAAGACGACGCTGGCCGGCAAGCTGGCACACCACCTGGCCAAGCAGGGCCACACCCCGATGCTGGTGGCCTGCGACCTGCAGCGCCCGGGTGCGGTGCAGCAGCTGCAGATCGTCGGCGAGCGCGCCGGCGTGCCCACCTTCGCCCCGGACCCGGGCACCTCCCTGGACTCTTACGAGCACGAGATGGGCACCTCCCACGGCGACCCGGTCGCCGTGGCACAGCAGGGCATCGAGCACGCCAAGCACCACAAGAACGACGTGGTCATCATCGATACCGCGGGCCGCCTCGGCATCGACGAAACGCTGATGACTCAGGCGCGCAACATCCGCGACGCCGTCAACCCCGACGAGGTCCTCTTCGTCATCGACGCCATGATCGGCCAGGACGCGGTCAAGACCGCCGAGGCGTTCGCCCAGGGCGTGGACTTCACCGGCGTGGTGCTGACCAAGCTCGACGGCGACGCCCGCGGCGGTGCGGCACTGTCCATCCGTGAGGTCACCGGCAAGCCGATCCTGTACGCGTCTACAGGCGAGAAGCTCGAAGACTTCGACGTCTTCCACCCCGAGCGCATGTCCAGCCGCATCCTCGGCATGGGCGATTTGCTCTCCCTGATCGAGCAAGCCGAGGCGACCTACAACGAGCAGGACGCCGAAGCCGCCGCGAACAAGCTGACGTCCGGCGAGCTGACCCTGGAAGACTTCCTGGACCAGCTGCTGATGATCCGCCGTATGGGCCCGATCGGCAACCTGCTGAAGATGATGCCGGGCGGTAAGCAGATGAACCAGATGGCCGACATGGTCGACGAGAAACAGCTCGACCGCATCCAGGCCATCATCCGCGGCATGACGCCCGAGGAGCGCCAGGACCCGAAGATCCTCAATGCCTCTCGACGCAAGCGCATCGCCAACGGCTCCGGCGTCAAAGTCTCCGACGTCAACCAGCTCGTCGACCGCTTCTTCGAAGCCAAGAAGATGATGGGACAGATGGCCAGCCAGTTCGGCCTGCCGGGCATGCCGGGCATGGGTGGCGGCCGCTCCGCCACGAAGAAGAAGCCGAAGGGCCGCAAGGGCAAGAACGGCAAGCGCAAGGCGCCGAAGCGCGGAGGTGGCATGCCCAAGATGCCGGGCATGCCGGGCATAGGCGGCGGTATGCCGGGGATGCCCGGCGGGATGCCGGACCCGAAGGAGCTGGAGAAGCTCCAGGAGCAGCTGCCCGCAGGCATGCAGGGCATGGACCTGAACAACCTGGACTTCAACGAGGCGATGAAGCGCATGCAGAAGGGCAAGTTCTTCTAAGCCGCGCCGCGGTCTGCCCGGGCGTTGTTGCCAACCGGCGGCACTCTCCCGCAGACCCCGAGCGGAGGACCCCTAGTATGGCCAGTTTTCGGCCGTACTAGGGGTTTCTCGCTCTGGTTCTGTGGGGTGGGGCTCCGGCGGCGGGGCTCCGGCGGTGGGGCTGTGGGCGTGGGTGGGGCTCCGGGGCATAGACCCTGGGAGGCAAAGCCTGGGATCGCGCAAAAATCGCGCGTTGCCAGGGTCTTGATCCCAGGGTCTGCGCGAGGGGACGGGGAACGAGCGGGCTGGGGCGGGGGACGAGCTCGCGGTGACGGGGAACGAGCGGGCCGAACCGCGGGGGGAGCTGACGGGAGCGCCCCGAACGAGGGGGGCTACGGGGTGGCCGGAGGGGCGTCGAGAAGCGAAAGCTCCTCGAAGATCGGCGCGAGGCGCTCCCACAGAACCGGAGCCAGCGACTCGGCGTAGGCGTTGGAGATGTGGTTCTGGTCGCGGTAGATGTACACGTTGCCGATCTGCGGTGGGCACAGACCGTCCACGCAGTACCAGCCGGCGGTGTCGATTTCCCACTGCGCGTAACCGCCGTCGAGGAAGTACGCGGCCGGGTCCTCGGGAGCGTAGACCATGTCCGCGGCCATGGAGCAGTCGTGCTCGGAGTAGCCCGCCACTATGCACAGGTTCGGGTCCATCGGCTCGCCGGTGGGGGTGAACATCCACGGGTTGTCGCGCAAGCCCACGAACGGGATGCCTAGCTCGGCCAGGCGCTGCCAGAGGTTGGCGTAGGCTTCCGGCACGTAGTCGGCGGAGACGCGGCCGTCGCCGGCGTGGCCCGCGGGGCGGGTGGATGTGGAGATCAGCAGGTCGGGCTGCAAGTTGATGATCTCCTGCATGGCGTTTTCGCCCCACTCGGCGCACTCGGGGGAGACGATCTCGTTGGCCGGATCCATTGGCCCGCCGACAACCAGCGGGCATTCCTGGCGCACGAAGGTGGCGACCTTGAAGTGGTGCTCCTTGCCCAGTTTGTCCAGGGGGACGATGAACGGTTCGATGTGGGAGCCGCCGGCGAGCACGATCGTGGTCCCCGCCTCCAGGTCGCCGTAGGTGCAGTCTGGGCCGGGCATGGCGTCGGGGGCTTCCGGGAGGAAAATCATGCAGTCGTCGAGACCAATGGGCGGGAACACACCGGCGATGAGTTGCGGGTTCGGCTGCGGCTTCACATCCGGCACCTGGGCGCCCTGGAAGGCGCGGGCGCCGGGGTAGTTGACCGGGTCGAGAGCCTTTTCTGCGCTGTCAACTCGGTTGTCCCAGTACGGTTGCACGGCCAGCGCCACAGCAAAAAGCGCCGCCGCCAGCGCGCCACCTACCGCACGCGCGGCACCGGGCAAGGTGCGTAGCGACGCTCTCGCGTCCGCCACCGGATGGTCGTCGCCACGCGGGCGCTGGCGGTGCTGACGAAGCGGATCCTCCACGAGCGTGTGGGTGACGTGCGCCAGGCACAGCGACACCACGATGACAAGTGCGCCCAGCCAGGCCGGCGGGGTGTCGTAGCCGCCGATGACGGTGACGATGATCAAAAGCGGCCAGTGCCACAGGTACAGCGAGTAGGCCACGCTGCCCAGCCAGGTCATCGGGGCGGAGGCGAGCACCTTGGACACGCTGTTGGCGTTGCCGGAGAGGATCACCAGCGCCGCACCGGTGAGCGGGATCAGGGCGACGGGGCCGGGGAAGGCCAGCGAGGTGGGCACGATCAGACCGGTGACGGCGATGAGCACCACGCCGAGCAGCGCGGTGAGCCACGCGGTGGCCTGCGGCAGGAACCGGTTCGCCGGCACGAAGGCGAGCAGCGCGCCGAGGGAGAGCTCCCATGCGCGGGAGAACGTGGAGTAGTAGTTCTCGCCGGTGCCCTCCAGCCCGAAGCGAGAGGCCCAAGCGAACGACACCACGGTGATCACCGCCAGCAGCGCAATCGCGGCGCGGCGGGCGTGCTCAGGCTTCGCGTGCAGCTTCACGACGGCCACGGCAACGACCCAGCCCAGCAAAATGCCAAAAACGTAGAACTGCCCCTGCACGGACATGGACCACAGGTGCTGCAGGGGGGAAGTCTCCTGGCTGGCCGCGGCGTAGTCTGCGTTCTGCGCCATCAGCTCCCAGTTTTGGAAGTACAGCATCGACGCGGTGACCTGGCGCGACAGCTCCACGCCCATCAGTTCCGGGGTGAACGCCATGACCAGGCCGACGACTGCAACCACCACCAGCGCCAGCGCCGGCACCAGCCTGCGGATTGTTCGCCACAGTGGCCACCACGGATTCAGGTTCGGGTTCGGGCGCAGCGCGTAGCGCAGCTGGCCGCCGAGGAAAAAGTAGCCGGACAGCAGCAGGAACACATCAACGCCGCCGGAGACGCGGCCGACGAACACGTGGAAGATCACCACGAGCGCGATCGCGAACCCGCGCAGTCCGTCCAGGTCGACGCGGTAGACGGTGGAGCCCTTCGTCGGCTGTGGTGGGTGCCCTGCCGTCGTACTCAACCGTTTCTCCAAACCGTCTTGTCGTGTGTGCTTCTGTGCTGCGCCGACTATCGTCACAAGCGGTTAAGGACAATACCGTTCCGTGTTCGCGAGACCGAACCAGACTCGCGCGGGCATGACCGGGCAAAAGCGGACGCGTGTTTTGGAGCCTGGCCAAAGCGCGCGTAAGGTATCACGGGTTGTCCGGCGTGTTTGTTCGCCAGGCACGACAAGTCCATAACTGCGTACGCGCCGGATCCGTCTCACCCCGTGCTTTGAAGCACGGGAGGTCGCCCGGCCAGGCACGCGCAGGGTAAATAAGAAGGGTTGAACCGGCTCGTCGATAAGTGGCGAGTGTCTGCACTGCCCAGTGACCTAAAGGAAGTACACCATGGCTGTAAAGATCAAGCTGCAGCGCGTTGGCAAGATCCGCAACGCGCAGTACCGCGTCGTCATCGCTGACGCCCGCACCCGCCGCGACGGTGCCGTCATCGAGAACATCGGCATCTACCACCCGAAGGAAGAGCCGTCGCTGATCCGCATCGATTCCGAGCGCGCTCAGTACTGGCTGGGTGTCGGCGCGCAGCCGACCGAGCCGGTGCTGGCACTGCTGAAGGTGACCGGCGATTGGCAGAAGCACAAGGGCCTCGACGGCGCCGAGGGCACCCTGAAGGTGGCCGAGGAGAAGCCGTCCAAGCTCGACCTGTTCAACCAGGCTCTGGAGGAGGCCAAGAACGGCCCGACCGCCGAGGCCATCACCGAGAAGCGCAAGAAGGCCAAGGAAGAGGCTGAGGCAAAGGAGGCCGCTGAGGCCGCCGCTGCCGCCGAGGCTGAGGCTGCTGAGGCTGAGGGCGAGTCCGCAGAGGCTGAGTCCGAGGCTTCCGAGGACGCTCCGGCTGAGGAGAACTAAGCACTCTTCGCTTATCGACGAACCCCCGTTCCCGCACACCGCGCGCGGAACGGGGGTTTCGCGTTGGCGGAGGCAGCTGTTTAGGGTGTGTTTTCTCTAGCTGCACTCCCAGCCGAAGATGACCCGGTCGAAGTTGCGCGCGGCGAGATCGTCAGGGTGGATGAAGAAATTGCCGTAGCCATTGTCTCCCCACATGAGGTAGCCGGTGTGCGCGACGCTGGCAAGCAGCACACGAGGGTCGCCTGGACGCAACATGCAGTCGGTGAGCCACACTGGGTATCCGCCAAGCCGGGTGTGTTCGTTCCAGTTGCTGCGGGCCGGCTCGAGGAGTGAATCAGCCGTGGGATCGAGTGTGAACCCTTCGCGTTCGAGGGCGGCGACGGCGGTGGCAAAGATGTTCAGCAGTTCCTCTCGGCTGTCAGCCGCTGGCTCGGAGGTGTGCGTAGTTTCTTCACCGCGTATGAAACGACGGGTCACGATCCGGAAATTGAGTTCGTGGAGCGTGACTATGTCGTCGCCCCCGCGCAGTAGCGCGTGAGGATCACCCTCGTAGAATGCGTAGCTGGAGAATTCCTTTGACCGCCAGGACGTGAGTTGTTCGGTGCGAACCCCAGTCAGTGTCGTGGCTTCAAGGAAGTTTTCCTCAGCAGGGTGATTGTCCGATTCAGCAACGTCGTGGGGCACTTCCCCGACGTGCGGCGCAGACGTGTCGGGCAGGTACCGGGCGATCTGAGTGGGAACCCGGTCCCATGCCTTTCTGTCTTCCTCCGAATACACCATGCCCCACAGATCCTCATCTGGGATGAAGAGTTGCAGCAGGCCCTCGGTGGGAAACCCCGGTAATGCCTCAAACTCGGAAAAGTTGAACTGCGCGATGAACAGCATCGGTCGTCCGTCACGGCGCGGATAGGGTGCGTGCTCGGGGAGGTACGGGGTCCCGCACACCTTAGTAGTTGTGGGGCTATCCGGGCGCCCGCTGACCTTAAACCGGATTGCGGGGCGCGTGGGGAAGGCGTCAAACGAGTACATCACCTCGCGAGCTTCGCCGGATGGGCCTTCGTAGATCCTCATACTCGCGCAGTGTAAGCAGAATGGGTGCTGATAGTCTTGGCTCCCATGGAGCTGCAGATCGGCCGCGTGGTCAAGTCCCACGGCGTGAAAGGTGAAGTTGCCGTTGATTTGCTGGCGGACGAGTCGGAGGAGCACATCGTTGTCGGCGCTGTGCTGACCGGCCGCCAGGCGGGCAAGGAGCGGGAGCTGACCGTGAAGACGGTGCGCCCGCACCAGAAGCGCCTGCTGGTCAGCTTCGAGGAAGTGCCGGACCGCACTGCCGCTGACAGCTTGCGGGGCATGAAGTTCTTCGCCGAGCCGCTGGAACGTGAAGAGGACTCGGACGAGTACTACAACCATGAGCTCATCGGCCTGAAGGTGCGCCACGAGGGCGCAGAGGTCGGCGAGGTCACCGGCGTGATGGACGCGCCGAACCGGAAGATCTTGGAGATCGACTACAACGGCAAGGACGTTATGGTCCCGTTCGTGATGGACTTCGTCCCGGAGCTCGACACGGAGGCGGGATACCTCACCATCACCCCGCCCGAGGGCCTGCTGGATGTCTAAGCTGCGCCTCGACGTCATCACCATCTTCCCCGAGTACCTCGATCCGCTTCGCCACGCGCTGCTGGGCAAGGCGATCGAGCAGGGGATCTTGTCGGTGGGCGTGCACGATCTGCGCGATTGGGCCACCGGCAACCACAAGTCTGTGGACGCGCCGCCGCTGGGTGGGGGACCGGGCATGGTGATGAAGCCGGAGGTGTGGGGGCCTGCGCTTGACGACGTTGCCGAAGGCCGCCCCGGAACATCCCTCGACACCGCGGCCGCGCACCGCAACGACAAGCTGCGCCACGACGACGTGCACGAGGTGGCACCCCGTCCGTACGAAGGCGGCGAGGACAGCACCAAGCCGCTGCTGCTCGTGCCCACCCCGGCCGGCAAGCCATTCACGCAAAAGGACGCGCAGGCGTGGTCGCGCGAGGAGCACATCGTGTTCGCCTGCGGGCGCTACGAGGGCATCGACCAGCGCGTTTTCGAGGATGCGAAGAAGCGCTACCGGGTGCGCGAGGTCTCCATCGGCGACTATGTGCTGATCGGCGGCGAGGTTGCCGTCCTGGTCATCGCGGAGGCGGTCACGCGCCTGATCCCGGGCGTGCTGGGCAACACCGAAAGCCACGAGGACGACAGCTTCTCCGACGGTCTGCTCGAGGGCCCGAGCTACACCAAGCCGCGTGTGTGGCGCGGCCTTGAGTCACCGTCGGTGCTCACGTCCGGCGACCACGCCAAGGTGGAGGCGTGGCGCCGCGAGCAGTCGCTGAAGCGCACCCGCGAGGTGCGCCCCGAGCTGCTCGAGGCCGCCGGCCTGAGCGAGGACGACCGGTTCATGTTGGACGCCCGCGACGTGCTCACGACGGTGAGGGTGGACGGGGCGACGCGGATCGTCGTGAAGCAATTGCGCAGGGCCTTGAAGAAGGCGGGCTACCGCGAACCCGAGATCACCCTGGAGGGGGATACGCTCACCGTCGCCGGGCGCACCGCGCTCGCGCTCGATGAGGCGACGCGTGCGGTGGAAAAGGCGCTGCCACCTGGGGCTTATCAGTCCGGCGAGACTAAAAAGGTTTAACCTATCTGGTGGGCTCGCTTCTGGCGCAGGTGCTGTTGTAAAGCTTGCGCGAAACGCCCGCGACTAGACTCGTCCGAATGACATCAATCGCAGCCACCATCGCGAACGAAATCAATGTGCGGGACAACCAGGTCGAGCAGGCGCTGAAACTGCTCGCCGAGGGTAACACCGTCCCGTTCATCGCCCGCTACCGCAAGGAGGCCACGGGCGGCCTCGACGACGCGCAGCTGCGCCACATCGAGGAGCGCAACACCTACCTGCTGGAGCTCGCCGAGCGCAAGCAGGCCGTGCTGGAAAGCATCGACGAGCAGGGCAAACTTACCGACGAGCTGAAGCAGGCGATCCTTAGCGCTGACACGAAGGCGCGCGTGGAGGACCTCTACCTGCCGTACAAAAAGCGCCGCAAGACTAAGGCGGACATCGCGCGCGAGGCCGGGCTTGAGGCGTTGGAGCAGCAGCTTATCGACGACCCTTCGGTCGACCCCGAAACCCTGGCAGAGGCCTACCTGTCGGAGGGCTTCCCGGACGCGAAGGCCGCGCTCGAGGGCGCCCGCGCGATCCTGGTGGACCGCTTCGCCACGGACGCGGACTTAGTCGGCGAGGTGCGTGACCGCGTGTACGCCCAGGGCACCATGCGCTCCGCCGTGGTGGAGGGCAAAGAAACCGAGGGCGCGAAGTTCGCGGACTACTTCGAATTCTCCGAGCCCTTTGAGAAATTGCCCAGCCACCGCATCTTGGCGCTGCTGCGCGGCGAAGCCGAGGGCGTGCTCACCCTGGACATGGACCCGGGCGAGGAGGCCGTGTACGAGGGCATGATCGCGGAACGCTTCGACCTGCCGGTGAAAGATTCCGAATGGCTGGCCAAGGCGGTGCGCTGGGGCTGGCGCACCAAGCTGCAGGTCTCCGCGAACCTGGACACCCGCATGCGCTTGAAGGAGAAGGCGGAGGAGGGCGCGCTGGAAGTGTTCAAGACCAACCTGCGCGACGTGCTGCTTGCCGCGCCGGCAGGCCAGCGGGCAACGCTGGCGCTGGATCCGGGCTACCGCAACGGCGTGAAGTGCGCCGTGGTGGACGAGACCGGCAAGGTGCTTGCCACCACGATTGTGTATCCGCACCAGCCGCAGAACCGCTGGGACGCCTCGCGCGCTGAGCTGGCGTCGCTGGCCGCGCAGCACGGTGTGGAGCTCATCGCAGTGGGCAACGGCACGGCTTCGCGCGAGTCGGAAAAACTCGCTGGTGAGGTGGCGGACCTGATCGCCCAGGCGGGCGGGAAGCGGCCGACCCCGGTGGTGGTGTCCGAGTCCGGCGCGTCGGTGTACTCCGCCAGCCAGATCGCGGCGGAGGAGTTCCCGGACATGGACGTCTCCCTGCGCTCGGCGGTCTCCATCGCCCGCCGCCTGCAGGATCCGTTGGCGGAGCTGGTCAAGGTGGACCCGAAGTCCATCGGCGTGGGCCAGTACCAGCACGACGTGAACCAGACCGCGCTCGCCCAGACGCTGGACGCAGTGGTGGAGGACGCGGTGAACTCCGTCGGCGTGGACGTCAACACCGCCTCGGCGCCGCTGCTCGAGCGCGTGGCCGGCCTGTCAGGCACGGTGGCGAAGAACATCGTGGCCTACCGCGACGAAAACGGCCGGTTCACCACCCGCAAGGAGTTGGGCAAGGTGCCGCGCCTCGGCCCGAAGGCGTTCGAGCAGGCCGCCGGCTTCCTGCGCATCCAGGGCGGGGCCAACCCGCTCGACGGCTCCGCGGTGCACCCGGAGGCCTACCCGGTGGTCGAGCGCGTCGCCCAGGCCACAGGTTTGAGCACCGAGCAGCTCATCGGCAACACCGCGGTGCTGACCAAGCTCGCCCCGGCAGACTTCGCCGACGAACAGTTCGGCGTGCCCACCGTCACCGACATCCTTGCCGAGCTGGACAAGCCGGGCCGCGACCCGCGCCCGGAATTCAAGACCGCCGAGTTCAAGGAAGGCGTCAACGAGGTCAAGGACCTCAAACCCGGCATGATCCTGGAAGGCACGGTGACCAACGTCGCCGCCTTCGGCGCGTTCGTGGACGTGGGCGTGCACCAGGACGGGCTGGTCCACGTCTCCGCCATGAGCCATAAGTTCGTCTCGGACCCGCACGAGGTGGTGCGCTCCGGCGAGGTGGTGAAAGTCAAGGTCATGGATGTCGACGTCGCCCGCAACCGCATCGGGCTGAGCTTGCGGCTTGACGACGAGCCGGGCCAGCCGGCGCAGATGAAGCAGCGCAAGCAGCAGGGCAAGACTTCGGGCAAGGGTCGGAAGCGGGGTAGGCCGGAGGGACGTCGAGAAGCATCCGGCTCGATGGCCGACGCGTTGAAACGCGCCGGATTTGGGAAGTGACCGGCGCATATGTAAAATGCTGCAGGTTCTTGTAATCGACATGAACCGGCCGAGCGCCCCAGGTGGGGAAGTGCCGCCAGGGTCCTCTGTCCGAACACGTAAAGGATTGCTTTCATGAGCAACGGCATCATTGATCTTGTCGACGCAGGCCAGCTGCGCGACGACATCCCGGACTTCCGCCCGGGCGACACCCTCGACGTCCACGTCAAGGTTATCGAGGGTTCTGTGACCCGTACCCAGGTCTTCACCGGCTTTGTGGTCCGCCGCCAGGGCGCGGGCATCCGCGAGACCTTCACCGTGCGCAAGGTCTCCTTCGGCATCGGCGTTGAGCGTACCTTCCCGGTGCACTCCCCGAACATCGAGAAGATCGAGGTTGTCCGCAAGGGCGACGTCCGCCGCGCGAAGCTGTACTACATGCGTGACCTGCGCGGCAAGGCTGCCCGCATCAAGGAGCGCCGCTAGTTTCAGCGCGCACAAGTGCCCCGTCCGAGTTCGCTCGGGCGGGGCACTTTGCTTGTCGACGGCTCCCGCGGTGCTAACGTATCCCGGGTGACCAACGTGAACGGACCCGCAGGCGAGCCTTCCGCCTCGAAGCCTGCACAGCCCCACAACCCGTACGCCGCCGAGCCGCGCTATGAGGCCGCCCCGGTGGCGCAGCAGCCGGCCGCGGACGAGCCGGAGGAGAAGAAAGAGCTTCCCTGGTACGTGGAGATCCCGGTCGTGGTGGTGCTGACGCTTCTGATCATGTTTGTGATCCAGACGTTCATCGGCCGCCTCTACGTCATCCCGTCCGCCTCCATGGAG
Organism: Corynebacterium sp. CQ3829_602738; assembly: GCF_054478435.1. Taxonomy (NCBI): domain Bacteria; kingdom Bacillati; phylum Actinomycetota; class Actinomycetes; order Mycobacteriales; family Corynebacteriaceae; genus Corynebacterium; species Corynebacterium sp. CQ3829_602738. Next base: position 1,577,700 of record NZ_CM137003.1, on the reverse strand, counting down.
CCCACGCTGCACGGCGAGTCCGGCTCCGGCGACCGCATCTTCGTGGAGAAGGTCAGCTACTACTTCTCCGACCCGGAGCCGGGCGACGTGATTGTCTTCGCCGGCACCGATTCCTGGAACACGGGCTTCGACTCCAACCGTTCCTCCAACCCGGTCATCCGGGGCATGCAGGAGGTTGGCTCCTGGGTGGGCCTGGTGCCGAAGGACGAAAACACCCTGGTCAAGCGCATCATCGCTACCGGCGGGCAGACGGTGTCCTGCCAGGCGGGGGACCCGGCGATCATGGTGGACGGCAAGCCCATCGACCAGTCCTACATTCTGCAGCCGAACTTCTACCCGGTGGATAAATCCACAGGCTCCGACGCCTGCGGCGGGCCGTACTTCGGCCCGGTGACGGTGCCGGAGGGCAACTACTTCATGATGGGCGACAACCGCACCAATTCACTGGACTCGCGCGCGCACATGGGCGACCAGTTCCAGGGCACCATCCCGGAGGAGAACATCCGCGGCAAGGTCAAGGCAGTGGTCTTCCCGGTCAACCGCATGCAGGGCGTGAGCGACCCGGACATCCAGCAGTAGGCCCGTGCGGCGCTTAAAACAGCTGCGCACCTACGAGGTCGCCTTGGACAAGGCGGGTTTCGGCCCGGTGGCGGGGGTGGACGAAGCTGGCCGGGGCGCGTGTTTCGGCCCCATCACTATCGCCGCGTGCGTGCTTTCGCCAAAGCCACAGCCGGCGCTGGCGGAGCTCACGGACTCTAAGAAGCTCACCGCCCGCAAGCGCGACATTCTGTTCGACGCTGTGAAAGACATCGCGGTGGCGTACTCCGTGGTGCACATCTCCGCGGCAGAGATTGACCGCCGCGGCATCCAACACGCCAACATCGACGGCGCTCGTCGCGCCGTCGCCAGGCTTTCGGTGCAGCCGGGCTACGTGCTTGTCGACGCGTTCCGTATCCCCGGCCTTCCCTCACCCCAACTGCCGGTGGTGGGAGGCGACTACACCGCCCGCTGCATCGCCGCAGCAAGCGTGCTGGCCAAGGTGAGCCGGGACCGGCTGGTGTGCAAAATGGCCCAGAAGTTTCCCCAGTACGGGCTAGAGGGCCACAAGGGTTATTCCACGAAGGTGCACATGGACGCGGTGCGCCGCCACGGTGCGAGCCCCGAGCACCGTTATAGTTATGCGAACGTCAGGGACGCTGACGACTTCTATTGGCAGTCCAGCAAGAAGGGGCACGCATGAGCGCCGAGGATCTTGACAACTACGAGGCTGACGTCGAGCTTTCCCTCTACCGCGAGTACCGGGACGTGGCCAGCCAGTTCTCCTACGTGGTGGAAACGGAGCGCCGGTTCTACCTGGCCAACGCCGTGAAACTCATCCCGCACACCGACGGCGGCGACGTCTACTACGAGGTGCTGATGTCGGACGCGTGGGTGTGGGACATGTACCGCGCCGTGCGCTTCGTGCGATACGTGCGTGTGATCACCTACAAGGACGTCAACATCGAGGAGCTGGACAAGCCCGATCTGACCTTCCCGGAATAGGGCTGTCGCGAACCGTTTGTAAAACTCGGCGTGTCGCGCTTTGCGTCAGGGATTCACCTGGCCAAATTCCGGTGCGGTCGCCGAGTTTTACAAAACTGCCCGCGCCATGGAACCGCGGCGGGGCCTTCCGCGTCTGATAGAGGACCAACATTTTTGGCAACTCTATGAAACGGGGAGGCACCGTGCAGGTGAACTATCAGGACCAGTGGGAGCTGGGCAGGGCAGGCGAGCACGCCGCCATCAGGTGGTACGAGGACGAGGGCTACACCCTCTTGGGCCACCGGCAGCGCATGCGGGCGGGCGAAATCGACGCCGTCGTCGAGGACGAGGACGGCACCGTCGTCTTCGTGGAGGTGAAGTCCCGCCGCGGCACCGCGTTCGGCGCCGCGGAGGCGGTGACCACGAAGAAGCTGAACACCATGCGCCGGTGCGCGGCGCAGTGGCTGGACAAGCATTCGCAGGGCCAGTACCGCCCGATCCGCTTCGACGTGGTGGAGGTGGTCTTCGATGGGGAGGATTACATCCTGCGCCGGTTCCCGGGGGTGGAAGATGGCGCTTGCTAGCACGATGAGCGCGACCGTGGAGGGGGTCACCGCCCGCCTGGTCACGGTGGAGGCAAACGTTGGCGCCGGGTTGCCCGGCATGCACATGGTGGGGTTGGGCGACGCGGCTGTGAAAGAGTCGCGCGATCGCATCCGCACCGCGATTTCGAATTCTTCCCTGCCGTGGCCGCGCACGAAGATCATGGTGTCGCTCTCGCCCGCGCACCTGCCGAAGGCCGGCTCGCACTTTGACCTGCCGATCGCCCTGGCGGTGCTGGGCAGCCTGGATCCGCGGGTGGAACGCACGCTCGCGTCCACGATGTTCTGCGGGGAGCTGGCCCTGGACGGGACTTTGCGACGGGCCGAAGGCGTGCTGCCGATGCTCATCGCAGCCTTCGACGCGGCAGAGCCAATCCGCACCGTCGTCGTGCCCAGGGCCAACGCCGCCGAGGCCGCGTTGCTGGGCCGCCGGGAGGTGTTGGTGGCGGATTCGCTTGCGCAGGTGTGGCGGTGGATCGCCGGCGAGGTGGAGCTCGAGCCCGCAACAGCGCCGGAAGCTGACGCGCCGCAGCGGGCGGTGCCGGATTTCCAGGACCTGGCGGGGATGTCCGAGGAGCGCGAGGCCCTCGAGGTGGCGGCGGCCGGCGGGCACCACGTGATGATGATCGGCCCGCCGGGCTCGGGCAAGTCCATGCTGGCGGAGCGCATCCCGTCGATCCTGCCGCCGATGGATGTGCAGGAGATGGTCGAGGTCACCGCCATCCACTCCGCGGCCGGGGTGTCCGGCGGTGGGGTTGTGGAAACGCGGCCGTTTATCGCCCCGCACCCCTCGCTGACGCGCGTGGCGCTGATCGGCGGGGGAGGCGGCACGCCGAGGCCCGGTGTGGTGAGCCAGGCGCACCGCGGGGTGCTGTTTTTGGACGAGGCCTCGGAGATTCCGGCGCCGGTGCTCGACGCGCTTCGCATCCCGCTGGAAAAACGCGAGGTGCGGCTGACACGCGCGAGAAGGGAAGTGGTCTACCCGGCGGATTTCCAGCTGGTGCTGGCGGCGAACCCGTGTGCGTGCCAACGGATCAACGGGCAGTGCTCGTGCAAGTCCCCGCAGCGGGCGCGGCACTTAAGCAACGTCTCCGGACCGTTGAAGGACCGCCTGGACGTGTTCGTGACCACTTCGGGCGACGCGGCGGTGCTCAGCCCGAGGGACGCGGAGCCGTCGAGAAGCATCGCCCAGCGTGTGGCGGCCGCCCGCGAGCGCGCCGCAGCCCGGTGGGGGAAAGCGGGCTGCGACGAGGACGTCAACGGACGTGTGCCCGCGACGCTGATCCGCAGACATTTCCCCGCCAAGGAATCGGCGATGGCGATGCTGCAGGCGGAGCTGGTCCACGGCAAGATCACGCAGCGCGGGGTGGATAAATGCCTCAAGCTGGCCTGGACGCTCGCGGACTTGGAAGAGATGGACCAGCCGGACATCCACCATGTCTGCCGCGCGGTGGAGATGCGCGAGCACCAGCTGCAGCAGCAGGAGGTGGCGTAGATGTCGTCGTTGGAATCCTGGGCCTACCTCTCACGGGTGGTGGAGGGGCCGTCGCACCACATCCAGGCGCTTCTGCGCGTGGGCAAGACCGCGGACGAGATCGCCGACGGTGTGCGCACCCGCGCCACCTGGATCGGCGGCCTGCTGTCGCAGACCGAGAACCGATACACCTGGGACCGCCCGGCCGAAGACCTCGAGTTCGCGGCGGAGCTCGGCTACACGCTTATCACCCCGGAGTCGCCGCAGTGGCCGACGGAGGCGATCCAGTGTTCGTTTGGCCGCCAGCAGACGGGGGCGGCGAGCAAGGCCAGCCACCAGCCAGACGGCATTGCGCCGCACGCGCTGTGGGTTGCGGGCAACACCAACCTGCCGGGGCTGTTCGCCCAGTCCGTCGGCGTGGTGGGCACCCGCCACGCCACCAAGTACGGACACATGGCAACCAAAGACCTGGTTGCGGGGCTGGGCGGGCACAACTACACGGTGGTCTCCGGCGGCGCGCTGGGCATCGACACGGTCGCCCACACGACGGCCATGGACGTGCACACCCCGACCGTGGTGGTGGCGGCCTGCGGGCCTGGCGAGCACTACCCGCGCTCCAACAAGGCGCTCTTCGAGCGCGTGGTGGCCACGGGCGGCGCATTGATGACGGAGTATCCGCCCTCGGTCACCCCGGACAGGCACCGCTTCCTCACCAGAAACCGACTCGTGGCGGCGCTAACGCTGGGCACCGTGCTGGTGGAAGCGCCGTTTCGCTCCGGGGCGCTGAACACCCTGAAGTGGGTCAACGTGTTCAACCGCACCGCCATGGCGGTGCCGGGGCCTGTCACGGACGCGCAATCCCTCGGCGCCAACCTGGCCATCCAGAACAACGAGGCCGAGATGGTGCTCAACGCCGGCCAGATCCACGAGCAGCTCTCCGCCGTCGGCGAGTTCAGCGCCGAAGAGCAGATGGAGATGGAGTACCCGCCGAGCGTGACCCAGCAGCTCTCGCGCAACGAGCTGCGCATTTACGACGCCCTTCCGCCCGCCGGCCGCGCCGGCCGGGAAGCCGAGGCGGTGGCGGCGGATTCGGGGCTTTCCATCGCGCTGACGGTGCACATCCTGATGGACCTGTCCAAGCGCGGGTTGGTGGAGCGCGACAAGCGGCTCTGGTCGCGGGTGGAACAGCCCGGGTTAGGGGGAGCGGGTACACTGCCGTGACATGAGTAAACAGCTGGGGCAAGTGCAGGCGGCGGTGGAAGACTTCGCCGAATACGCTGAACTTGTCCTCGGCCGCTCCCCGAACACGGTCAAGGGCTACGTCGCGGACCTGAAAGGGCTCGCGGGCTACGCAGATACCTTCGACGCGTTCACCCTCGACGCGCTGCGGCGCTGGCTGGCGGACGCGATGAGTGCTGGCAAGAGCCGCGCCACGCTCGCGCGCCGCACCGCCGCCGCCCGCGCCTTTTCCACCTGGGCCTACCGCCAGGGATACATCAGCACCGATGCCGCGGCGCGGCTGAAAGCGCCGAAGGTCAACCGCCCGCTGCCCACGGTGGTCAAGGGCGAGCGCGCCGGGGAGCTCGTTGAGGCGGGCACCGCCGACGACGCCCACCCGGCCGAGTTTTTGCGCGACCGCGCCATGCTCGAGCTGCTCTACGCCACCGGCATCCGCGTCGGGGAGCTGACGGGCTTAAATCTCGGCGACGTGGACTTAGCCCGAGGCCTGGCGCACGTCACCGGCAAGGGCAACAAGCAACGCGTCGTGCCGTTCGGCGACGAAGCCGCAGCGGCCGTCTCCGAGTGGCTGGAATTCGGCCGTGCAGAACTTGCGGGCGACACGCCGGCGATGTTCGTCGGCTCCCGCGGCGGGCGCATCGACCAGCGCCAGGTGCGCCGCATCGTCGAGCGCGCCGGGCAGCGCGCCGGCGTAGAAAATGTCAGCCCGCACACGCTGCGCCACACCACTGCCACCCACATGCTGGAAGGCGGGGCGGACCTGCGCGTGGTGCAAGAGATGCTCGGTCACTCCAGCCTGCAAACCACGCAGATTTACACCCACGTCTCCGCGCAGCGGCTCAAGCGCGTCTACGACCAGGCGCACCCGCGCGCGTAGGGGAGCCGTCCAGGGGTTTGAGCCGGATCCGCGGCGCCTCCAACAGTGTGAGCGGGTCGATGTAGGCGTCCTTGCCCGTAAGCGCGCCCCAGTGCAGGCCGTCGTGGGAGCCGGAAAACCCCGCCGGGGCGTGCGCGAGAGTGCCAATCGGCTCGCCCTCTTTCACCTTGTCGCCGACAGTCAGCGGGGAGCGCACCGGCTGGTACGTGGTGCGGATCCCGCCGGCGTGGTCGACGGAGACCACCGGGGTGCCGGCCACCGCGCCAACGAACGCCACCACGCCATCGCCGGCGGCCAGTACGTCGGCGCCGATGCGAAGAGGCAGATCCACGCCGCGGTGGCCGGGCTTCCAGTTCTGCTCCGGGATGTCAGCGGGCCGCGCCACCGCCGCCGGGTGCGGGGTGCCGGCGGCGGGATCGACCCAGGCGGCTGCCGGGGCGGCGCAGGTGGCGGCGGCAAGGATGAGGGCGGTGGTGGACCGGAGGATCGTCGATAGGCGCATGCGTGAATAGGAGCACGCAGGACGCAAGAAAACTAGCCTGGTTGCGGAAATCTGTGGATAACCCGGTGCCTGCTGCGGTGTTATCCACAGAATGTGCAGATGAGATTAGGTTTTGCGGACGTAAGCGGGTAGTGTTGCACGGGCAGCTTTTATGGGCTGACTACGCGCGCCGGATAATGCCTGCTCAGCGACGGTCCCTCTCACAGGGTGCAGGGCGAGCACGGTGCCAGGGTGCGGGATAAAAACCCGCACGTGAGATACGCAATGTAACCGAACTACTTTCTCCGAAGGAGACAAAACCATGGCAGTTGTAACCATGCGTGAACTCCTCGACGCCGGTGTGCACTTCGGCCACCAGACGCGTCGCTGGAACCCGAAGATGCGCCGCTTCATCTTCACCGACCGTAACGGCATCTACATCATCGACCTGCAGCAGACGCTGACCTACATCGATGAGGCCTACGAGTTTGTCAAGGAGACCGTCGCACACGGCGGCACCGTCCTGTTCGTCGGCACCAAGAAGCAGGCGCAGGAGCCGATCCAGGAAGAGGCGCAGCGCGTCGGCATGCCGTACGTGACGCACCGCTGGCTGGGCGGCATGCTCACCAACTTCCAGACCGTGTCCAAGCGCATCGGCCGCATGAAGGAACTGCAGGCCATGGACGCAGCCGAGGACGGCTACGCAGGCCGCGGCAAGAAGGAAGTCCTCATGCTCACCCGCGAGCGCATCAAGCTCGAGCGCGTGCTGGGCGGCATCGCCGACATGACCAAGGCTCCGTCCGCGCTGTGGATCGTGGACACCAACAAGGAGCACATCGCCGTCAACGAGGCGCAGAAGCTGCGCATCCCGGTGGTTGCCATCCTGGACACCAACTGCGACCCGGACGTCGTGGACTTCCCGATCCCGGGCAACGACGATGCCATCGGCGCCGTGAAGCTGCTCACCCACATCGTGGGCGAGGCTGTCATCGCCGGTAAGCAGCAGCGCGAGGAGCGCCAGCTCGCTTCCGCACGCGACGCTGCAGGCGACAACGACGCGAAGCGTCAGGCAGAGGCCGCAGAGGCCGCTGCCCAGGCTGCAGCTTCCGAGGAAGTCTCCGCAGCTGACGCAGCGAAGGCTGCCGTCGCAGCTGAGTCCGCCGCTCCGCAGGAAGTTGCCGAGGTTGAGCAGCCGCACGCTGTCCGCGCAGCTGAGCAGGCTGAGGCCAAGGCGAACGAGTCCGGCGACGAGTCTGCAACCCAGGCGTAAGCTTTCCGGCTCACGCCACCTGCACGCGCACCCCGCGTTCCGCTCACGCCCGCCGGCTTTCACGCCCGGGACAGTGCGGGCGCGGGGTGTTTTGTGTGCGCCCCGTTCCAAGCCGTGCCACAGCGAGTACTGTCGGCTACGCTTGAAACGGTTTGAACACTTTTAGCAACACATTCACGAGGAGGATCGCCCACTATGGCGAACTACACTGCTGCTGACGTCAAGAAGCTCCGCGAGACCACCGGTTCCGGCATGCTCGACTGCAAGAAGGCACTCGAGGAGACCGGCGGCGACTTCGATAAGGCCGTCGAGAACCTCCGCATCAAGGGCGCGAAGGACGTGGGCAAGCGCGCTGAGCGCAACGCCCTCGAGGGCCTGGTCGCCGTTTCCGGCAACACCATCATCGAGATCAACTCCGAGACCGACTTCGTGGCCAAGAACCAGGAGTTCAAAGACATCGCAGCCCAGATCGCTGACGCAGCCGCCGCAGCGAAGGCGAACTCCCAGGAGGAGCTGGCGAACGCAGACGTGAACGGCGAGACCGCGCACGACGTCCTGGAGCGCCTCTCCGCCAAGATCGGCGAGAAGCTCGAGCTGCGCCGCGCCGCCACCATCGAGGGCGAGCGTGTTGAGGCGTACCTGCACCAGAAGGCTGCGGACCTCCCGCCGGCAGTCGGCGTGCTGGTGTCCTACACCGGGGACAACGCCGAGGCAGCGCACCAGGTCGCTCTGCAGATCGCCGCGATGAAGGCTCGTTACCTCAACCAGGAGTCCGTCCCGGCGGACGTCGTTGAGAAGGAGCGCGCGGTCCAGGAAGAGATCACCCGCAACGAGGGCAAGCCGGAAGCTGCCATCGCCAAGATCGTCGAGGGCCGCATGGGCGGCTTCTTCAAGGACGTTGTTCTGCTGGATCAGCCGGCGCTGTCTGACTCCAAGAAGACCGTCAAGCAGTACGCCGAGGAGAACGGCATCGAGGTCCTGGACTTCGTCCGCTTCGAGGTCGGCCAGGCTTAAGCTGCTGCCTTAAGCTGCGCTAACCGCAAAGCCCCGCACCGCTTCCGCCCAGTTGGGCCGGTGGCGTGTGCGGGGCTTCGTCGTGAAGCATGATGCCCCCAATTGCACGTTTCGGTGTGCGCATTAAAGCACGTCTAGAATCGTCTGCGAACATCTGCACATCCCGCCGCGCAAAAGGAGCGAATTTCGGTGACTGACCTCAATCCCAGCCGCACAGGTTTCAAGCGAGTGATGCTGAAGTTGGGCGGTGAAATGTTCGGCGGAGGCAAGGTCGGCATCGACCCGGACGTGGTCGAGTCCGTCGCACGCCAGATCGCGGACGTGGCACGCGCAGGCACCGAGGTGGCCGTGGTCATCGGCGGCGGCAACTTCTTCCGCGGCGCCGAGCTGCAGCAGCGCGGCATGGACCGCGCGCGCTCCGACTACATGGGCATGCTGGGCACGGTGATGAACTGCCTGGCGCTGCAGGACTTCCTGCAGCAGATGGGCGTGGACTGCCGCGTGCAGACCTCCATCAACATGGCCCAGATCGCCGAGCCGTACCTGCCGCTGCGCGCCGCCCGCCACCTGGAGAAGGGCCGCGTGGTCATCTTCGGCGCCGGCATGGGCATGCCGTACTTCTCCACGGACACCACCGCCGCCCAGCGCGCGCTGGAGATCGGCTGCGAGGTGCTGCTGATGGCCAAGGCCGTCGACGGGGTGTACGACTCCGACCCGCGCGAGAACCCGGACGCGAAGCTGTACTCCGAGATCTCCCCGCGCGAGGTCATCGAAAACGGGCTGAAGGTCGCCGACGCCACCGCGTTCAGCCTGTGCATGGACAATAACATGCCGATCCTGGTGTTCAACCTGCTGCAGGAGGGCAACATCGCGCGCGCCGTCTCCGGCGAGCAGGTGGGCACGCTGGTGGCCTAAGCGCGCAACAGTTCGGCCTGCGCCGCCAGGCCGAGCAACTCCGGGCCGCTGAGTGTCAGGCTGCCCAGGTGCACCCCCGCGAGCGCGATTGCGGGGGTGCGCAGCATGTTAAACACAGAGCACCACGGCGACCATTCGGTCTGCGCGTGGAAGCTTGCTTCGGGGCGCAGCGCGGGGAAGTAGCCGAGCGGGGGCGGATCGAACGCGATGGTGGGGGAGAGCACCGCGTCCACGCCCCACTGCGCCGCAAGCAACGCGGGGAGTGCGCGCGTGTGCGCCTTCGCCGCGGCGATCTGCTCTGGACGCAGGCGGTGCGCCTGATCTTTCAGCCACGCGATATAGCCGCTGTCCAGCGGGTCCACGTCCTTGAACGAACGGGTGATTGTGGTGCTGAAGTGCTCGTACGTCTCGCGCGACTCGGCGTAGGGGGAAATCTCCACTACCTCGTGGGCGCGTCCAAGGGCAGCAGCAAGCTTCTCGACGTCAGCTCCGCGCCCCTCCGCCACATCAGGGTCCGCGAACACGCCGCGGGTGAGCACGCCGATGCGCAGCCTTCTTCGCGCGGGCGGCGTCCAACCGGTGAGCGTGAACAGGTCAGCGACGTTGCGGGTGAAAAACCCGTGGGCGGACAGGTCGCGGCTGGCCAATTTCAGCCCCACCACCCCGCAGGCCGCGGCCGGCACGCGGATCGAGCCGCCGGCGTCGGTGCCGTGGGCGGCGCGCACCGTGCCGTCCGCCACCACGACGGCAGCGCCCGCGGAGGAGCCGCCGGGCGTGCGGCCGGGGAAGGCGGGGGATTCCAGCACGGCCACGCCGGGGCGCTCCGCGTAGCAGGTGGCACCCAGCTCGGAGGTGAGGGTTTTGGCGCTGACGCGCGCTCCGGCGTCGATAAGCATCTGCGCGAACGGGTCCGTTGCCTGCGCGGTGTAGGTGCGCGCGGGGTTGCCGTGCGTGGTGGGCATGCCCGCGACGTCGGTGCCGTCTTTGATCGGGACGCTCCAGCCGGAAAGCCGCCCGCCGAGCGGGCCCGTGAGCGCGGCGCCGGGCGGCGCGACGAACGTGAAGGCTGGGTGCGGCATGGCGACAGTCTAGGCACTCGGCAGGCGCTGGTAAGTTAAGGGTGACGCAAACCCGAGAAACGATAGGGGTAAAACCATGATTGATGACGTTTTGCTGGACGCCGAAGAGCGCATGACCGCCTCCGTTGAGCACACCCGAAACGAGCTGGCCACCATCCGCACCGGCCGCGCGAACCCGGCCATGTTCAACGGCGTGATGGCCGACTTCTACGGCGCGCCCACCCCGATCAACCAGATGGCAACCATCTCGGTGCCGGAGCCGCGCATGCTTCTGATCAAGCCGTACGACATGTCCACAATGGGCGAGATCGAAAACGCCATCCGCAACTCCGACCTCGGCGTGAACCCGACCGACGACGGCCAGGTCATCCGCGTGTCCGTCCCGCAGCTGACCGAGGAGCGCCGCAAAGAGCTGGTCAAGCAGGCCAAGCAGAAGGGCGAGGACGGCAAGATCGCCATCCGCAACGTGCGCCGCCAGGGCATGGAAGCGCTGAAGAAGATCCAGAAGGACGGCGACGCGGGCGAAGACGAGGTCATCACCGCTGAGAAGTCGCTGGACAAAACCACTCAGGACTACGTCGGTCAGATCGACGAGATCGTGCAGCGCAAGGAAAACGAGCTGCTGGAGGTCTAAGCCGACGTGTCGAAGGCGCAGACGGAAACCACTGAGATGGGTGCGGCGGTGAATGATGCGCCGGAGGAGCGCGAGGCCAACCCGAGCCGCTGGCCCAGCCGCGCCCCGAAGCCGAAGAACAAGGCGGGGCGCGACCTGCCGGCGGCGATTGCCACGGGCGTGGTGCTCGGCGCGCTGGTCATCGCGGCGGTGTGGATCGGGCCTATGGCCTGGTACCCGCTGGTCGCCGTCGCCGTGGCGCTGGCCATGTGGGAGGTGATGACGCGCCTGCGCGAAGCTGGCTACGTCCAGCCGCGCACGCTGATGATCATCCTCGGCCAGGCCATGCTCTGGCTGTCCGCGCCTTACGGCACCACGGGTCTGGTCTCCGGATTCGCCTTCACCGTGCTGGTGGTGATGTTCTGGGGCATGTTCCACCAGGGTAGGCACCACCAACCGGAGAACTACCTGCGCGACACCGCAGTGGCGATCTTCGTGCTCGCGTGGATCCCGCTGTTCGGCACATTCGCCGCCATGATCTCCCGGATCACCGAGGCCGGGGTTGATGGCTCCGCCTACATCGTGGCGTTCATGCTGTGCGTGGTGGCCAACGACGTCGGCGGCTACGCCGCGGGCGTGATGTTCGGCTCCCACCCGATGGCCCCGGCCGTAAGCCCGAACAAGTCCTGGGAGGGCTTCGCCGGCTCCATGACCGCCGGCATCATCACCGGCGTTTTGGTGGTGCACTTCCTCATCCACGGTCCGTGGTGGATGGGCATCGTGCTCGGCATCGCCTTGGTCATCTGCGGGACCATGGGTGATTTGGTGGAAAGCCAGTTCAAGCGCGAGCTGGGCATCAAGGACATGTCCAACCTGCTGCCGGGCCACGGCGGCATCATGGACCGCCTCGACGGCATGCTGCCCGCCGCGGCGGCGACCTACATCCTGCTGACCACCATCACGCTGATGAACCCCTAGGTCTGCGCCCGCGCCAGATTCGAAATTCGTGGCGCGACGTGCCAAGATGGGGCGCACTATGAGCGATTTCCCCCAGATCCAGCTGCTCGCCCCGAAGCGCGGCATGCCGCCGAAGCACTTCGCGGACTTGAGCAAAGACGAGCGCATCGACGCGCTCAAGGAACTCGGCCTGCCCAAGTTCCGCGCCGACCAGATCGCGCGCCACTACTACGGCAAGTTCGAGGCCGACCCGCTGACCATGACGGACCTGCCGGAGGCGCAGCGTCAAACCGTCAAGGACGCGCTGTTTCCCACGCTTTTGACGCCGGTGCGCACGGTGGAGACCGATGAGGGTGACACGACGAAGACGCTGTGGCGGCTTCACGACGGCACCCTGCTGGAATCCGTCCTCATGCGCTACCCCGGCCGCGCAACCCTGTGCATCTCCTCGCAGGCCGGCTGCGGCATGGCCTGCCCCTTCTGCGCCACCGGCCAGGGCGGGCTGGACCGCAACCTGTCCGTGGCGGAGATCGTCGACCAGGTCCGCGCCGCCGCGGCGATGATGGCTGCGGAGGGCTCGCGCCTGTCCAACATCGTGTTCATGGGCATGGGGGAGCCGTTGGCCAACTACAAGCGCGTGGTCAACGCCGTGCGCCAGATCACCCAGCCGTCCCCGGACGGCTTCGGCATCTCCCAGCGCAACGTCACCGTCTCCACGGTGGGGCTCGCCCCGCAGATCCGCATGCTCGCGGACGAGGACCTGTCCTGCACCCTGGCCGTCAGCCTGCACACGCCTGACGACGAGCTCCGCGACGAACTCGTCCCCGTCAACAACCGCTTCGAAGTGTCCGAAGTGCTGGACGCCGCCCGTTACTACGCGGATCAGACCGGCCGGCGCGTGTCCATCGAGTACGCGCTGATCCGCGACATGAACGACCACGACTGGCGCGCGGACCTGCTGGGCAAGAAGCTGCACTCGGCGCTGGGCTCGCGCGTGCACGTCAACGTGATCCCGCTCAACCCCACGCCGGGCTCGAAGTGGGACGCCTCGCCGAAGGCCCGCCAGGACGAGTTCGTCCGCCGTGTGGCAGCCCAGGGCGTGCCGTGCACCGTGCGCGATACCAAGGGCCAGGAAATCGCCGCAGCCTGCGGACAGCTCGCCGCCGACGAGGACGCCAGCTAGCCGCTTAGCTTCTGCCGAGCTCACTTTTCGCGTTTACCTGCGGCGCTACAGCCCACGCCGCAACCCTCCCGAGCACGCCTCCGCGCACAGACCCCGAGTACAGGACCCCTAGTATGCCCGAAATAGGACCATACTAGGGGTCTCTTGCTCGGGGTCTGCGGATTCGAGCCAAGGCGGAATGGGGAGGTGGCGAGTGGGGTGCAGGGCGGGCACACACGGCACGAAAAAACCGCCAGCGGGGGGCTGGCGGTGACGGTGCCGTCGAAAAGCTTAGATGCGCTCGTGCTTGCCGCGGGACTCGACGGTGATGACCTCAACGTCCTCGCGCTGCTGCGCCGCGTCCACCGGACGGGCAGCGGTGCGCTCGACCACGCGCTCCTGGCCGCGAGCCGGGCGCAGGTGGGCGACGCGGCCCGGCTCGATGTTCAGGGAACGCAGCTGAGAGTCGGAGAGGTTCTCGTACACGTCACCGGAGAGGGTGGCCTGGTCGTAGATCCAGTCCGGCTCCTGGTGGCCCACCGGCTTGTTGTGGGCGGTGACGGTGCGCACCTGGTTCAGCTTCGGCTTGGTGGCGTGCAGGATCAGGCCGAGCGCGATCAGCACCGCGAGGGCGATGAGCCAGATGGTCTCGACGTGGCCCTGGTGGTTGCCAAAGTTGTAGGCGATAAGGAACAGGACGGAGATCCAACCGGCGATCTGAATAGTGCGGTCGGTGAAGGCGCTCCAGCCGAAACGGGCGGACGGAACATCCGCCTCAGAAACGCCGTTGTACACCTGGGGTGCGTTGTCCTTCGCGTGGGCCACTGGAATGCTCCTTCAAAGCCTGGTTAGCGGTTGCCAAGATTGGTAAAACTTTCAGCGCCTATCATCGCACACTGGGTGGGGCAGAGGGGACTTCCAACCCCCAATGTGTTCAAACTTTCGCACCACAGTCCACGGGATTATGCCCGCACAGTGCCAGAATGTGCTGTTTCATGTCACAATGGGCGCGTGAAGAATGTAATCATCTTGGGCTCGACAGGTTCTATCGGTTCTCAGGCGGTTGATATCATCCGCAAACATAGAGACCAGTTCAACGTGGTCGGCATCGCCACCGGCGGAACCAACCCTGACCTGGCTATCGAGCAATCCCGCGAATTCGGCCTCAGCGCCGACCAGGTTGCCGTGCGCGATCTGGAAGGGGCCAAGAAGGTTTCGAAGGCGCTCGGTGGCTTCGTCATTACCGGCGACGCGTGCGCGACCGCGCTCGTGGAGTCGCAGGAAGCGGACTTAGTGCTCAACGCGCTCGTCGGCTCCGCTGGCCTGCCCGCAACCCTCGCCGCGCTGAAGTCCGGCGCGACGCTGGCGCTGGCGAACAAGGAGTCGCTCGTCGCTGGCGGTCGCTTCGTGCTCGAGGCTGCGAAACCCGGACAGATCATCCCGGTGGACTCTGAGCACTCCGCGATGGCCCAATCGATGCGCTCCGGTGACCGCGGGGAGGTGGCCCGCTTCGTGCTCACCGCCTCCGGTGGCCCATTCCGCGGTAATTCCCGCGAGGAGCTGATGGACGTCACCTACGAGCAGGCCGTTGCCCATCCGACGTGGTCTATGGGCTCGATGAACTCGCTGAACTCCGCGACGATGGTGAACAAGGGCCTGGAGCTGATTGAGGCATCGCTGCTGTTCGACGTCGAACCGGACAACATCGACGTCACGGTCCACCCGCAGTCCATCGTCCACTCCATGGTGACGTTCACCGACGGCGCCACGATCGCCCAGGCGTCCCCGCCGTCGATGATGCTGCCGATCTCCCACGCGCTGAACTGGCCGAACCGCATCCCGGATGCGCAGCCTGCCCTAGACTTCTCGCAGGCTTTCGAGTGGACCTTCGAGCCGTTGGATGAGGAAGCGTTCCCGGCGGTGAAGCTGGCACGCCAGGCCGCTGAGAAGGGCGAGCCGTACCCGGCGATCTACAACGCAGCCAACGAGGTTGCCGTCGACGCGTTCGTGGCAGGCCGCATCAAGTTCCCGTACATCGTGGACATCATCGCCGAGGTCCTCGAGAACGCGGATGATTTCGCGGAGGCGCCTGCCAACGTCAACGCGGTCCTGCGCACCGAGTCCCGCGCTCGCGAGCGTGCCGAGGCCGTTGTCGAGCGCCTCGCGCACAAGTAGCGCACTAGGGGTTCTGTGGGTGCGCTAGGCATTCTGGCGTTCGCGCTTGCGATCGCCGCGTCCATTGCGCTGCACGAGGCCGGGCACATGTTCACCGCCCGCGCGTTCGGCATGCGCGTGCGACGCTATTTCATCGGGTTCGGCCCCACGGTGTGGTCGACTACGAAGGGCCACACCGAGTACGGCCTTGCCGCGTTGCCGTTCGGCGGGTTCTGCGACATCGCGGGCATGACCGCGATGGATCCCCTCACGCCGGAGGAGGAGCCGCACGCGATGGTGAACAAGCCGGCGTGGCAGCGCATCGCGGTGCTGGCGGGCGGCATTGTGATGAACCTGCTCATCGGCGTGGTCATTACCTATTTCGTGGCGGTGTTCTCCGGCATCCCGAACCCGGACGCGGACTTCACTCCGCGCGTGGGCAAGACGGTGTGCGTGGCGGACCAAGTGGATGCGGAGACGCTGGGGGAGTGCTCCGGCGCGGGCCCGGCGGGCGAGGCCGGTGTCCAGGTCGGCGACACGCTGGTGGCGCTCAACGGGCAGAAGATTGAGCAGTTCGAGCAGTTGCGCGATGCCGTCGCCAAGCAGCCCGGCGAAACGGTGAGCCTCGAGGTACTGCGCGGCGGTGAGACCGTCACCCTCGACGTGCCTGTCGCCGCCGTCGAGCGCATCGATCCGGCCACTGGCGAGCGCGTCACACAGGGCGCGGTCGGCATCGGTCCCGCGCCTGTGACGGACGCGGTGAAGCAGTACGGTCCTGCAGAGGCCGTGCCCGCGACCTTCCGGTTCACCGGCGAGATGCTGCGCGCGACTGTGGACGGCATCGCGTCGTTCCCCGCGAAGATCCCGGGCGTTGTGGCCTCCATCTTCGGCGCGGAGCGCGACATCGAGGGCCCAGTCAGCGTCATCGGCGCCTCGCGCACCGGCGGCGAGCTGGTGGAGCAGGACATGTGGTCCGCGTTCTGGATGATGCTGGCCAGCCTGAACTTCTTCCTCGCCCTGTTCAACCTCGTGCCGCTACCGCCGCTGGACGGCGGGCACATTGCGGTGGTGCTGTACGAAAAGATTCGCGATGCTTTACGACGTCTCCGCGGCCTCGGCCCGGGCGCTCCCGCGAACTATGAAAAGCTCATGCCCTTGACGTACGCCATGGCAGCGCTGCTGCTCGGCGTCGGTGTGTTGGTAATGGCCGCGGACGTGGTCAACCCCGTCCGAATTTTTGGCTGACGGTGCTAAAGTTAGCCACCATGAACACCCCCATCGGATTAGGCATGCCCGAAGGCCCGGCACCGACTTTGGCTCCGCGCCGCAAGACCCGTCAGCTGATGGTGGGAGATGTCGGCGTCGGCTCGGATCACCCGATTTCTGTGCAGTCCATGACCACCACGAAGACGCACGACATCAACGCCACGCTGCAGCAGATCGCGCAGCTGACCACCGCAGGCTGCGACATTGTGCGCGTGGCCTGCCCGAAGACGGTGGACGCGGAGGCCCTGCCGGCGATTGCAGCGAAGTCGCCGATCCCGGTGATCGCGGACATCCACTTCCAGCCGAAGTACATCTTCGCGGCCATCGACGCCGGCTGCGCGGCCGTGCGCGTGAACCCCGGCAACATCAAGGAGTTCGACGGCCGCGTCAAGGAGGTCGCCAAGGCGGCGGGCGACGCGGGCATCCCGATCCGCATCGGCGTCAACGGCGGCTCCCTGGACAAGCGCCTGCTGGAGAAGTACGGCAAGGCCACCCCGGAGGCGCTGGTGGAGTCCGCGATCTACGAGGCCGGACTGTTCGAGGAGTACGGCTACGGCGACATCGCCATCTCCGTGAAGCACTCCGACCCGGTGCTGATGGTGGAGGCCTACCGCCAGCTCGCGGAGAAGACCGACTACCCGCTGCACCTCGGCGTGACCGAGGCCGGCCCGAAGTTTATGGGCACGATCAAGTCTTCCGTGGCCTTCGGCGCGCTGCTGTCGCAGGGCATCGGCGACACCATCCGCGTGTCCCTGTCCGCGGACCCGGTGGAGGAGATCAAGGTCGGCGACCAGATCCTGCAGTCGATGAACCTTCGCCCGCGCAAGCTGGAGATTGTCTCCTGCCCGTCCTGCGGCCGCGCCCAGGTGGACGTGTACAAGCTCGCTGAGGAGGTCACCGCCGGCCTGGACGGCATGGAGTTCCCGCTGCGCGTGGCCGTGATGGGCTGCGTTGTCAACGGCCCGGGCGAAGCGCGCGACGCCGACCTCGGCGTGGCGTCCGGCAACGGCAAGGGCCAGATCTTTGTCAAGGGCGAGGTCGTGGAGACCGTGCCGGAGTCCAAGATCGTGGAAACGCTCATCGAGTACGCGCACCGCATCGCCGAGGAGG
Organism: Corynebacterium sp. CQ3829_602738; assembly: GCF_054478435.1. Lineage (NCBI taxonomy): Bacteria > Bacillati > Actinomycetota > Actinomycetes > Mycobacteriales > Corynebacteriaceae > Corynebacterium > Corynebacterium sp. CQ3829_602738. Next base: position 1,559,966 of record NZ_CM137003.1, on the reverse strand, counting down.
AGGGCCTCGAGGAGGTCGCAGGCACCAAGGCCGAGGTCAAGGTCACCCGCTAGCATGCTCCGTCGCAGTGTCGCGGGGGTTGCGGTGGTGGCGCTTGCGGCGTCGATAAGCAGTTGCACCCCGCGACCCAACGACGCCGAACCCGCCGCCTCCGATTTTCTCAGCGCGCTGGAAAAGCGCGAGGTGAACTCGTCGCTTATCGACGACGCCTCCGCCGCCGAAACCTCGCTGAACGAGACGTGGGGTGGGCTGCAGGCGGAGAGCTTGAGCGCATCGCTTATCGACGTCCACCAGGACGACAACCTGGCCACCGCCACCTACGAGCTGCGCTGGGACCTGCCGCGAGAGCGAGATCTGACGTATCAGGCGCAGATGACGCTGACACAAAGCGGCAACGAGTGGAATGTGCGCTGGCAGCCGTCGGTTCTGCATCCGCGGCTGGGCGCGAACCAGCACCTGGAGCTGCGCTCGGTGGCGCCCTCGCAGGCAAGCGTGGTCTCATCCGACGGGGTGGAGCTGCTCAAGCCCGGCACCGCGTACCGCGTGCTCGTGGACACGGACGAGATGCGCAGCGCAAGCTCGACGGCCGCAGGTATCAGCGCGGCACTGGCGAAGGCGCACGAGGTGGATCGCGGCGTGCCCCTGCGCGACGCGGAAGGTATTGCCAAGGAGCTGGAGGACGCCTCCGGGACGTACTCCGTCGCCGTGGTGCCCGCACCTGCGCGCGACGCGTTCGAAGCGGCACTGGCAGGCGAGCCCGGCGTGCGGCTGAACGAAGAGGCCGCGATGGTCAACGCGCAGCCGGACTTCGCCCCCGACATCATGGCGCGCGTGGGCGAGCTGGTGCGCGACGACCTGCAGGGCGATACCGGCTGGAGCGTCGACGTGGTCAACGAAAACGGCGCTTCCTACGAGGAGATCAAGCGCCAGGACGCCGCCCCGGCTCCGGCGGTGCACATCAGCCTGGACCACCGCATCCAGCGCGCTGCGGAGATGGCGCTGGAGCCGGTTGCGGGCCAGCAGGCCATGATCGTGGCCATCCGGCCGTCCACGGGCGGCATCCTGGCTATTGCGCAGACGCCGGCCGCGGACGCCGGCGGCAACCTGGCAACGATGGGCCAGTACCCGCCGGGCTCGACGTTTAAGATCCTCACCGCGTTCGCCGGGCTGACCAAGCAAGGGCTCATCCCGGGCTCGCCTGTGCCGTGCCCCGGAACGATGAACCTCTTTGGGCGCACCGTGACCAACTACGCAGGCTTCGGCCTGGGCACCGTGCCGCTGGAGACCGCGTTCGCCCGTTCCTGCAACACCACCTTCGCGGATATTTCCACGAAGCTGGCGCCGGGGGAGTTGAAGACCATCGGCAAACAGTTCGGCTTGGGCATAGACATGGAGATCCCCGGGGTGGAGACCATCACCGGCTCCATCCCCGACGGCGAGGAGCCGCTGGATCGCACCGAGGCCGGCTACGGCCAGGGCTTGGATCTGGCCAGCCCGTTCGGCATGGCGCTTGTCTCCGCAGCGGCCGCTCGTGGATCGTTGCCCGTGCCGTACCTGGTGGAGGGCGAGGAGACGAAGTTGAGTGAGGATGCGGCCCCTATGGACCCCCAGGCGGTGGACGAACTACGCCAGATGATGGCCGCCGTGACCGGCCCGGGCGGCACCGCGAGCGCGTTTACCGCGGGCGGGGATATCCGCGGCAAGACCGGCGAAGCTGAGATCAACGGCGGCTCCCATTCGTGGTTCACCGGCTACCGCGCGGACGACGACATCGCCTTTGCCACCCTGGTAGTCCTCGGCGGCGGTTCTGAGGCCGCTGTGGCGCTTTCGGACCGGATGCTGCTGAACCTGGACGCGCCCGCCCAGTAGGCCGCCCAGAGGGCTGCGCGGGCCCGTTTGACCGCAGGTCTACCATTGGGGACATGAATAACCGAGGCCTACTTACCCCAGGAAAACCCACCCCAGAGCGCAAGGTGCCAAAGTCCATTGAGCGCCCTGAGTACGCGTGGAAGGACGAGGTCCAGGAGAACGTCGGCGAGCCGATCGTCCAGACCCGCGAGACCATCGAGGCGATGCGCGAAGCCTCCAAGATCGCGGCGAACGCGCTCGCCCTTGCCGGTGCCGCCGTGGCCCCGGGCAAGACCACCGACGAGATCGACGGCATCGTCCACGACTACCTGGTGGAGCACGGCGCCTACCCGTCGACGCTGGGCTACCGCGGGTACCCGAAGTCCTCCTGCATCTCCCTGAACGAAATTGTCTGCCACGGCATCCCGGACACCACGGTGATCCAGGAGGGCGACATAGTCAACATCGACGTCACCGCCTACAAAGACGGCGTGCATGGCGACACCAACGCCACCTTCTTCGCGGGCGAGGTGGCCCAGGAGCACAAGGACTTGGTGGACAGGACCTACCAGGCGACGATGCGCGGCATCAACGCGGCAACGCCCGGCCGCCAGATCAACGTGATCGGCCGTGTAATCGAGTCCTACGCCAAGCGCTTCGGCTACAACGTGGTCACGGACTTCACGGGCCACGGAGTGGGCACCACCTTCCACAACGGGCTGGTGGTGTTGCACTACGACTCCGACGCCTACACGGACGTCCTCGAGCCAGGTATGACGCTGACCATCGAGCCGATGATCAACCTCGGCGAGCTGCCTTACCGCGTGTGGGACGACGGCTGGACAGTGCAGAACATCGACGGCGAGTACACCGCCCAGTTCGAGCACACCATCGTGATTACCGACAGCGGCAACGAGATTCTCACCATCCCGGACGCGGATGTCGCCGCCGGGCAGCACATGCTGGGGGAGTAAACCGCGCAAGAAGGTAAAGCGGGCCCGTACGGATCTATTCCGTACGGGCCCGCTTTACGTCTACGGACGGACCGCAGACAGAACGAAACCCCCATTGCTACGTGCAGATGGGGGTTACGTGTCTCAGCAGCAAGAATTACTTGCTGAGCGGGTGCTGCAGCCAGCCGTTGTAGAAGGCGAAGTTGAAGCCAGCGATGACCAGGCCAACCAGGGCGCCGATGGCGGCAACGATGGAGCCGTCGATCCAGTAGCGAGCCCACTGCGGGACGTCCTCAGCGTTGGTGGTGTTACCGAAAGCATCGGTCGGGTAGAACGGATCCTTCGCGTCGTTGAAGTAGTGGGAAGAACCCTTGCCATCGAACAGGCCCTTGGTGCCGTCGCTGACAACCTCGCCGAAGTCCTTATCGGTCTCCTTCTGCTTGCCGACGAAGACGACGGCCTTGTCCTTGGAGTTGGTCTCGGTGGTGCCTTCCTCAGCGGAGGCGATTGCGGTGCCACCAGCAACGACGGTCAGAGCGGTTGCGGTAGCAACTGCAGCGGTGCGGAAGTTACGCATCGTGTTCCTTCTTTCGAAAAATGAGTTGGAATTGGTTTGCGGGAATCCGCGAACTTAGAACTGGAAATCGCCGTGGACGAAGTAGTTGTACAGCGGGCCAACGATGAGGCCGACAACTGCGGAAACAGCGGTGAAGATGGTTGCGCCGTACGCGAGACGAGCGTAACGCGGCTGGTCACCGAAGTTGTCCTTCTGGCTGCCGAAGATCTGCTCGCCGTCGGTGCCGCGCAGGTTGCCGTCCTTGTCGCGGAACTCGAGCCACTCGGACTGGACGATCTTGTTGGAGGAAGCCGGCTCGACGCCGTCCTTGCTGTCCTTGTCCTCAACCGGGCGGACCGGTGCGGTGTAGGCCGGAGCCTCCGGTGCCTCAGTGCCTTCGGTTGCTGCGGTTGCGACTGCGGTGGAGCCGAATGCCACAGCGACGGCGGTTGCGCCGGCGAGGGCTGCCTTACGGAAATTACGCATGAAACGAAATCCTTCTCTGATAGTTCTTGCACGACGTCCGGGTGGAATTCAAAGAATCCCAGGGGCATTGAGCTCCTAGGACCGATAGCAAGCCCGGTGGGCTCGGTCCCGGTGTCTGCACTGACAATAGCCGAACACTTCCAGCCGTATGCAAGTTGACGCTTAAAATTTTTCAAAAGTTCAACCAAAGGTTGGAAAGCTTGGCGTTCACTGAAAGAATTGGGCTAAACCAAATATCTCTCACGTGCTCTTTTCGGCACCTGTGCGGAAAAGGTCATGCCTTTTAACCCGGTCCCCCGAAAGAGGGGGTAAAGTAGGGGTTTAGACTTCTTTGAACGTCAGGTCGAGGCCGAGGATCGCGTTTTCGGTCACCTCCGCCAGCGACGGGTGGATCCAATACTGCGAGCGAGGAAAGTCCCGCAGGTCCAGCCCGTATGCGAGCACGGTAATCATTTGCTGGATAAGCGTGGACGCCTGCGGACCCATGTAGTGCGCGCCCAACAGCTGGCCGGATTCGCGGTCCGCCACCAGCTTCACCACACCGGTGGAGTCCTCCAAGCCCCAGCCGTAGGCCACATCGCCGTAGTTCTGCACTTTCACCGTGACGTCGAAGCCCGCGTCCGCTGCTTCCTGTTCAGTCAGGCCCACCGTCGCGATCTGCGGGTGGGTGAAGATCGCCGACGGGACGTGATCGTGCGGCATCGGCACCATCGCGGAGTCGTCGTTGCCCGCCCATGCCTGAAGCACGTTGTGTGTCACGGCTCGCTGTTCTGCGTTCGCCACGTGCTTGAGTTGGTATGGGGAAGACAGGTCGCCGAGCGACCACACGCCGTCCACGGAGGTGCGGCCGAACTCGTCGACGGCGACGCGGCCGCCTTCGTGCGTTTCGATCCCTGCAGTGGCGACATCGAGGGTGTCGCTGTTGGGGATGCGGCCAGTGGCGATGAGGAGGGATTCGGAGCTGACCGTGGTGCCGTCGTCAAGCGTGAGCGTGACACCCTCGCTGTTCTCGGTGGCGGAAGTGACCGTGCGGCCGATGTGGACGGTGTAGCGCTCGGCGGCGAGTTTGTTGAACGGCTCCGCGAGGTCCGGGTCCAGCTGGCGAAGCAGCTGAGAGCGGCTGATGATGGTCACCTCGGTGCCCAAGGCGTCAAAGACGTGCGCGAACTCCATGGCAATGAAGCCGCCGCCGACGATGGTCAACGACTTCGGCTGGCGCTCAAGGCGCATGATGTCCTCGTTGGTGTGGAACGTGACGTCGTTGGCCCACTCCGGAATGAACGGGCGGGCGCCGGCGGCGAGGATGATCGTGTCGGCGGTGATGAACTCTTCGGCCCCGCCGCGGCCGGTCTTCAGCGTCTTCGGGCCGAGGAAGGACGCCTCCACGTCGTAGACGGTGACGTTGGGGCAACCGTTGCGGCGGTAGTCCTCGCCGCCCTTGGCGATCAGATCGATGCGGTTGTCAAAGACGCGCTCGACGATCCCGGGCCAGTCCGCGCCCTTGTACTCGAGATCAATGCCGAGCTTTCCAGCCTCGCGCGCCGCGTACGCCTGCTCCGCGGCGAGCACGTACATCTTGGTGGGGATGCAGCCGACGTTGAGGCACGTGCCCCCGAACGCGCCTTTTTCCACAATGGCGACGTTTTTGTCGTCGAAGTCGGGAGTGAGAATGGAGTTTCCTGAACCCGTTCCCACAATGATCAGGTCGTAGTGTGTGGCGTCCTGTAAATCGCTTACGTGAGCGGGCATGGTCTTCTCCTCTATATATATGTGTATTTTGCGTATCGACGTTACTGGGTGAAATGCTGGCCGTCGAGCCACCCGAACACAGCCTTAAACGCGGCCTCGCGGGCGTGGCGCTCGGACAGGAACACGTCGTGGCGTGCACCGTCGATGACCTGCACTTCTGTCTCGTCCGACAGCGTCGGCGCCCAGCGCTGGATCTGGTCGACGTCCAGCACCGTGTCGGCAGTGTCCGCGGCGGGGGAGTACTCCTCGCCCAGGTACGAATGCGACGAGCACAGCGTCAACGTCGGCACACCAGTGTCAACGTTTCCGGTGTGGATCTGTTCCTGCCCCTGCATCACCGCTCGGATCCAGCCCAGGTACTTGCGGTGCCCGTCGATAGGCTTCCACTCAGTGTTGAACTCCCACTCGCCGTGGAAGTCCCGGTGGATTGACTTGCCGTAGGTGCCCTCCCCGCGCTGCAACAGCGGCAGCGACGGGAAGATCGTGCCGAAGAAGTTCAGCAGCGGCTTGAGCGCTGCCACCTGCCACTTCGGAAACTGCATGTCCAGCCACGGGCTGTTGAGGACCACCCCGGCGAGCTTTGCATGCTCCGCGGGCTTCTCGCGGCGCAGGTGGTCCGCCCACAGCGGCACGATCAGCCCGCCGGTGGAATGCGCCAGCACCACCACCGAACCGTGTTCCGCGGCGAGAATATCCAGCGCCTGGGTGAGCTCGGGGAAGTACCGGCTCATCGACAGCGTGAAGTGCGCGCGCTGCCCCTTCTTCAGCGCGCGCCCACAACGCCGCAGGTCCAGCGCGTAAAACGGGTACCCGTGCCGCGTGAACTCGTCGGCGACGTGGGCCTGGAAGAAGTAGTCGGACATGCCGTGCACCCACAGCACTGCGGGTTTCTGGGGCTTTTTGCTTTTCGACGCCCGCACGTCCCGCACCAGCACCGCATCCACGCGAGTTCTGCTGTCCGGGTCCTTCCCCTGCGGGAGCGCTGCCTGCTCGAATCCGTCGCCCAGCGGGTCGGGTTGCCAATCAAGCTCATTCATGCGGCCGATGATACTTTTCTGCGGACGGTCGGCACCTGTGGTCGTCGACAAGCCTTTGCACCTTGGCGATGAAGGGGACGTAATATAGTCACCACTCCCAAAAGTCGATAAACATCAAAGGATGACTACGTATGTCTGACAACGGTGGTAAGAAGTACGCGGACGAGGTGGACATCCTGCACGTCGGCGCCGGCATCATGAGCGCGACGTTGAGCTCGATGCTGCACGAGCTGGAACCCGAGTGGTCCCAGATGATCTTCGAGCGGCTTGATGGGCCTGCCGAGGAGTCCTCCTACCCCTTCAACAACGCTGGCACCGGCCACTCCGCCCTGTGCGAGCTGAACTACACGCCCGAGAAGAAGGGCCGCATTGATGTCTCCAAGGCGATGAACATCAACGAGAAGTTCCAGCTGTCGCGCCAGTTCTGGTCCTACCAGGTGGAAAACGGTGTGCTGACCGACCCGCGCGCCTTCATCAACCCCGTGCCGCACGTGTCCTTCGCCCAGGGCGAAGACCAGATCAACTACCTGCGCAAGCGCTACGACAAGCTCTCCGCAAACCACATGTTCCCCAACATGCAGTTCGCGGACGACCGCGACACCTTCGCCGAGAAGCTGCCGCTGATGTCCCAGGGCCGCGACTTCGACGCAGAGCCGGTGGCCATCTCTTGGACCGACGCCGGCACCGACATCAACTACGGCTCGCTGACCAAGCAGTTCCTGGATGCCGCCAAGAACAACGGCACCGAGATCCGCTACGGCCGCGAAGTGACCAACATCAAGCGCGAAGGCAACTTCTGGAAGGTCACCGTCAAAAACGTCCACACCGGCGACAAGCAGGTCGTGCGCGCCCGCTTCGTCTTCGTCGGCGCCGGCGGCTACGCCCTCGACCTGCTGCGCAAGGCAGGCGTGCCGGAGGTCCACGGCTACGCGGGCTTCCCGATCTCCGGCATGTGGCTCAAGACCGACAACCAGGAACTGGTGCAGCAGCACAAGGCCAAGGTCTACGGCAAGGCCAAGGTCGGCGCCCCGCCGATGTCCGTGCCGCACCTGGACCTGCGCGTCGTGGACGGCAAGGAATCCCTCCTGTTCGGCCCCTACGGCGGCTGGAGCCCGAAGTTCCTCAAGGAAGGTTCCTACCTGGACCTGTTCAAGTCCATCCGCCCGGACAACATCCCGTCCTACCTGGGCGTCGGCGCCACCAACATCTCGCTGGTGAAGTACCTGGTGCAGGAAGTCTTCCGCGACTTCGACGGCAAGGTGGACATGCTGCACGAGTACTACCCGGCAGCAGACGGCAAGGACTGGGAGGTCGTGGTCGCCGGCCAGCGCGTGCAGGTGATTAAGCCGGCCGCCGCTCCGCGCTTCGGCACCCTCGAGTTCGGCACCGCCCTGGTCAACGACCAGAACGGCACCATCGCCGGCGTGCTCGGCGCATCCCCGGGCGCATCGATCACCCCGGCCGCCATGATCGAGCTGCTTGAGCGCTGCTTCGGCGAGCACATGATCGACTGGGCCGACAAGCTGCACGAGATGTTCCCCACCTACGGCAAGTCCCTCAAGCGCGACAAGGACGCCTACGACGAGCAGTGGGCGTGGACGCAGAAGACGCTGGGGCTGGACACGGGCGAGAACACGCTGTAGCGCGACTTCGTCGCACTACAGGGGGAGCGGTTTTTACGTCCCGCAGAAGGTGACGTAGGGCAGCTGCCCCTCAGGCCGGGCCATCCATTCGGGCCCGGCCTTTTCGTTGTACGGGTCGCTCACCGCGGCGAGCAGCTCGTTGTACGCGGTGTAGTTGCCGCGGAGCTCGGCGGCGTCGATAGCCTCCTGCAGCATCTGGTTGCGGGGGATGAAAATGGGCCCCGGCGTCCCGTTGATGCCGTGCTCGCGGTTGTAGATGGTGATGTCGGCGGCGGCGTTGAGCCCGTCGTGGTCGTCCCCGATCCACGTCGCCCAGGCTTCGTCCCAGGCTGGCTGGACAGTTTTGACGTAGGCGTCGACCTTCTCCGCGCCTAGCAGCGGATAGAGCGCCTCCGCCAGCCGCGCCATGTTCCAAGCGATGATGTTGGGCTGGTTGCCGAAGGCGTAGCGGCCCTGGCGGTCGATGGAGGAGAAGCTCGCGGTGCCGTCGAAACGCTCGGTGAACGCGCACGGGCCGTAATCGATGGTCTCGCCCGACAGCGCCACGTTGTCGGTGTTCATCACCCCATGGACGAACCCCAGTCGCATCCAGTGCGCCACCAGGTCGAATTGGCGGCCGGTGACGGTGCGCAGCATCTCCTCGGCGTCCGCGAAACCGGCGGTGGCGACGACCTTCTGCGTCAGCTCCTCCGACTGCGTCGCCGCGTACTGCACCGTTCCCACGCGCAGGTGGCTCTTGGCCACGCGCACCACAATGCCGCCGGGGACCGCGCCGTTTTGGCGGATCACCGTGCCGCCGGTGGACAGCACCGCAAGCGAACGGGTGGTGGGCACGCCGACCGCGTGCATGAACGTGGAAACGAGGTGCTCGCGCAGCATCGGCCCGATTGCGCCCACCCCGTCCGTGCCGGGGCGCGAAAACGCGGTCAAGCCGGAACCCTTGAGCTGGATCTCGTGGCCGGCGGTGTCGCCGAGCAGCAGGGCGCGGCCGTCGCCAAGCAATGGCACGAACTGGCCGAACTGGTGCGCCGCGTACGCCATGGCGTGGCCGCCGTGGGAGCCGGAGAGGAACTTCAGGCCGTCGTCAGACTTGAGCCACGCGACATCGAGCCCGAGCTCTGCCGCAAGCGGCTCGTTCAGGGCGACAAGCTGCGGGTTCTCAAACTGCGTGCCGGGCTCCTCGTGCGCGAGCTCCGGCAGGGTGTCTGCGAGCGTGTGGGCGAGCTGGGGGTGATTCATAGCTCCACCCTAAACTGATTGGCTATGACTACCGGCCACATCACACTCGTAGGCGGCGGCCCGGGCGCGTGGGACCTGCTGACCATCCGCGGACTGCGCGCGCTCGAGGCTGCCGACGTCATCCTCGCCGACCACCTCGGCCCCTCCGCTGAGCTGGAGAGCTTTTTGGACCTGACCGGCAAAGAGGTCGTGGACGTGGCGAAGCTGCCGTACGCGCGGCAGGTGGCGCAGGAGCGGATCAACGAGATGCTGGTGGAGTTTGGGCGCGCCGGCAAGCACGTGGTGCGGCTCAAAGGCGGCGACCCGTACGTGTTCGGCCGTGGCTTCGAGGAACTACAGGCGTGCGCGGCCGCCGGGCTGGAGTGCTCGGTGGTGCCGGGTGTGACCTCGGCGGTGTCCGTGCCGGCCGCCGCTTCGGTGCCGGTGACGCAGCGCGGGGTGACGCACGCGTTCACGGTGGTCTCCGGGCACCTGCCGCCCGGCCACGAGAAGTCGCTGGTGGACTGGGGTGCGCTCGCTCGCGTCGGTGGCACGATCGTGGTGGTGATGGGCGTGCGCAACGTGCGCGCGATCACGGCGGCGCTGGTGGAGGCCGGGTTGTCCGGGGACACGCCAGCCGCCGTGATCCAGGAGGGCGAGACGGACGCGCAGCGGGTGTACTTCGCCACCGCAGCGAGCTTGGCCGACGTGATGGAGGCCGAAGGCGTCGCCGCGCCCGCCGTGTACGTGGTGGGGGAGGTCGCGGGCCTTGCGCACGCTGGATAGCTTGATCTGGGATGTCGCCTTCGGCGCGGCTGAGCGCGCAAACCCTGGGAGCCAAAGCCTGGGAACGGCCGAAAAAAGAGCGTTCCCAGGCTTAGGCTCCCAGGGTCTGTCGGACGGTGGTCAAAGGACAGTGCTCATCTGCCACGACCCGACCCTGGACCTCACCCGCGCGGCGGTCGCCGCGGGTGCGTCCGTGGTGTTCTGCGACTCGGACTACACGCGCAGCCAGCAGGCCCGCTCGCTCGGGGCCGAGGTAGCCGGGGACGTGCGCCTGGACGAGTACCTCGCCGGCGCGTCCGGGTCTGCCGTTGCGGTCGGGGAGATGCCGAAGTCCCTGGCACGGCTGGACTACCTGGCGCGCTCTATCGCGGGCGCCGGCTACGACGACGTTCGCCTCGTGCTCGGTGCGAACAACAAGCACCTCGCACGCAGCATGAACGCTACTTTGGGGGAGTCGTTCGAAGAAGTTGCCGCCTCGCTCGGCCGCGGCAAGTTTCGCTGCCTGGTCGCCTCCGGCCCCCGCGAGGTGTCGTATGAGCCATTGCTTTACGACGGCCTCGTCGCCGTCGGCGGAGTTTTCTCCGGCGCAAAACCGGACCGGGGCGGGGAGCTGCTTCGCTCCTGCCTGCCCGCCGAGCCCGGCCGGCTTCTCGACCTGGGCTGCGGCAACGGCTCCGTCACCCGGGGCTTGGGCGGCGTCGCCACGGACGCGGACGCCGATGCGGTGCTCTCCGCCCGCGCCATCGGGCTGGAGGCGACGTGGGATGACGCCGGCTCCCGATTGCCGGACGCGTCCTTCGACACAATCGCGCTGAACCCGCCGTTCCACGACGGCACCACCGTCGACGCCACGTTAGTGCAGCACCTCCTCGACGCCTCCGTGCGTTTGCTCGCCCCCGGCGGGGCGCTGTACCTGGTGCACAACTCGCACTTGCGCTACCGCGGCGAGGTGGAGCGTCGCTTCGCGTCCGTGGAGCAGGTCGCGCGCGATAGGACCTTCACGGTGCTCCGCGCCAGCTCGTAAATGTGGTACCGTTTTGTGGTACCACATAAAGGAGGGGCAAATGTCCATCAGTGCATCGGAAGCTCGCCGGACCTTATATCCGCTCATCGAGCGTGTGAACAACGACCGCGACGCGGTTGAAATTGTGTCGCGCAATGGCAATGCCGTGCTCATGGCAGCAGAAGATTATGAGTCATGGGTAGAGACCGCTTACCTGTTTAAATCGCGGGAGAACAGGCGCAGGTTGACTCGGTCCTATGAGGATGCCCTCAACGGCAAGTTCGTTGAGCATGATCTCGATCTGGATGAGTAATGCGCCTCGTTTGGACTGCCGATGCGTGGAGCGACTACCTCTATTGGCAAACCACTGATAGGAAGATGCTGAAGCGGGTGAACCAGCTTCTCCGCGACGTGTTGCGAGATCCCTTCGAGGGGATTGGTAAGCCTGAACCGTTGAAGTATGGCGCGGATGGTGCTTGGTCGAGGCGTATAACTCAAGAACACCGATTGGTTTACATGCTTGCGGATGGAGACCTAGTGATACTGCAGGCCCGCTATCACTACTAGCCCAGAAGAGCGGGCAGCGCGTTGGCGGCGGTGTCCTCGATGACCACGTCGGCCAGGTGCGATAGGTCCGTGCGCATCGGGGTGATCTCGATGATGGGGATCTCGCGGGCGTGCGCCATCAGCGGCAGGCCGGCGGCGGGGTAGACCACCCCGGAGGTGCCCACGATCACCAGCGCGTCGGCGGTGCGCATGCGGCGCTCCGCTTCCTTCCACTCGGCTTCAGGCAGTGCCTCGCCGAACCAGACCACGCCGGGGCGCACTGGGCCTCCGCATTCTGGGCAAGCCGGGGGAGTAATTGCTGCCACGGGTTCTTTGGGGAGATCGATGGGCTGGGCGAAGCTTTCGTCGCAAAGCGTACAGCGAAAGTCGAACAGCGAGCCGTGCAGATGGACGACCTCCTTGCTGCCTGCGCGCTCGTGGAGGTTGTCGATGTTTTGCGTGGTCACCGTTGTCTTCTGCGACTTGGCGACGGCGGCGTGGCCCGCGTTCGGCTCCGCCTGCTGCGCGAGGTGGGCGCGCCAGAGGTACCAGGCGAACATGGTGTCCGGGTCGTCGTGCCACGCGTCGATGGACGCCATGTCCTGCGGGTCCACGTTCTCCCACAGGCCGGTCTGGGCGTCGCGGTAAGTGGCGATGCCGCTGTCGGCGCTCATGCCGGCGCCGGTGAAGACCTCGATGTGGGAGGCGTCGGCGATAAGGGCGCGGGCGGTGTCGATGGTGGAGGAGGCGGTCATGGGTGCGACGGTACCTGTGGGGCGGGGGCCAGGGGGCGGTGTTAACGACGATATCGGCATTTAGGGCTGACGCGGCGGTAAAAGCCCTGGTCGCGGTCGGGTCGGGACGGTAAATGCCGATATCGTCTTTTGTACAGAGAGGTTCCCAAGTACCTGAACTGTGGATAACGATGGCGGCGAGTTATCCACAGATGAGCAAGAGCCCTTCCATTTTGCGTGAACCTCTGTCAGTATCGCGGCATGGATCGGGGGAGACAAGCAGAGATTGTGCGCAAACTACGCCATCGGGATAACGTCAACGACAACGCAGGTGCAGTGATCCTGTCATCGAAGCACTGCATGTCGCGGGCCGACTTCTCGGGGCTCGCGTTCTATGAGAGGCGGTGGATCCAGGCCATCGCTGCGGGGAAAGCCGCCAGGAAAGCAGCACTGGCCGGGCGATCAGCTGCAAGGGCGTTGGATATGTGGGTGGTGACGACCGAGGTCAACGAGCCAGTGGAGCTACTTCTGCCAAACGGCAAAGCGCCGCCGAAGAAGCAGCAGCCGGCGAACACGGTCTATCACCGGGCAAGGAAGCGGCCAGCGACAATCCGGCGCTTCGACACACTGCGTGCCACGGATGAACTGACCACGGCGTTCGAAATCGCGCTGCGACATGGTTTCCGGGAGGGGCTCGTCGCCATGGACTGGATACTGAAGTTCTACGCGGACAGAGACACGGTCGAGGCCGAGATGGAGAAGCTGGGCAGGGTGCGAGGCATTGACACGCTGCGGAAAGTAGTGAGGTTCGCGGTGGACAACTCGCGCTCGCCGTTCGAGTCGTACGGAAGAGCGATTCTGATTGAGCGGGTGGCGGAGCACTGGATCGTCAACGGCATGTTTGCCGGCTATGAGGTGGATCTTCGCCGCGGGATGTTCGTGACGGAGATAGACGGCGACTACAAATACGACGGAGTGACGTTCAAACCCACCGACGAGACGCTGCGGAAAGAACGCCGCCGCGAAAAGAACCTGCTGAAGGCCGGCGTCAAGCTACTGCGCCCATCGCCGGTCGATTTGTTGTTCAGAGAAGATGAGTTTGTGGCAGATGTGCGCCGGCTTCTCGCGTTAGCGGAGATGGTTGAGAAGGCGGCGAGTTAGCGCAGGTAAAAGGGGTGCAACCGATAAACCGATAAATTCGATCCGGCCGATAAACCGATAAATTGCTAAACCGCAAAAGACAGCGCTACGCACACTATGGGGATCAAAGCTATGCCGACCACCACCCGCCGCAAGTAGCGCTTGCCCGGCGCGTGGGCGGTGTTCACCGCGATCTTGCCCGGGTTCGACGGCAGCACCGCGGCGACCATAGGGTCGTTCGGCGCCGAATAGGTGCCCATGCCGCCCTGGTAGCGCAACTGCTCGTTGCGGGCCTGTTCGTCCGCGTCCGGTTCGATCCCGTCCTTTTTTGAGGTCACGCGCATGCCGATCACCACCACATAGATGATGAAGCCGATCCAGAGCACAATCTCCAGCCAGAACGGCAGTTTCACGTCCGGCACCACCATGGAGATGTTCATCACCGCGAACAGTGCGGCCATCGCGAGGATTATTTTGGAGACGATGTCTGCGGAGGCGTCGCAAAGCTTCTCGACGCGCCGGGCCACCGTCTCCGAAAACGGCAACGCGCCGTCGGCCGGGACGTCGACGGTGTGCCGGGCAAGCGATCTCGGCGGCAGAAACAGCGGCAGGATCAGCGTTACCGCGATGCCGATGATCATCGGCAGGGTCGTGCTGAGCAGCGTCTTCGGCGCGAAGCCGTCCGCCTCGCCGGTGGGGCCGATGTGCACCGTCACAGGGTCGGGGATCGCATCCCAGCGCAGCAGGATGTAGGCGAACCCGGCGGCGTAGATCAGCGCGGCCAGGGCGTAGCGACGGTACTGGGATGGCATGGAGCTCAACCTACACACGCATTGTGAGCAGTGTGCCGTCGACCGAAACGTCGAACCCGGCGGCGGAAGCGATGTCGGCGACATCTTCGGCGGACGTGGCGTCGTGAGGCGCCAGCGCGCGGGCCAGCTCGCCCTTGTACTGCTTGTTGAAGTGGCTGACCACCTTGCCCGTGTCGGCCTGCTCCACGCGCACCGTCAGCGCTCCCGGCACCGGCCCGAGCTGCTGGTAGGCGCCGGAGCGCATGTCCACCACGAACCCCTCCTCCGCGAGCACATCACTGACCAGCGAGCCCCACCACGCCTTCATCGTTTTCCCGTCCACCTTGGAGCCGCCGGAAACCCGGTAGCGGGGGATCAGGTCGCCTGCGCGCGCCACCCCGAACAGCGCGGAGCCCACGGCCAGGCGCGCCAGGGCCTCATCGGGCAGGGACGGAGCGTCGAGGGCGTCGTAAAGCACGCCCGTGTAGCGCTCGATCGCCGGCATCACCGGCGCCGTGCGCAACGCTAGATTCTCCTCGGCCTCCAAGCGCTTTCCGGCAGGGATTTTCAACTCGCGCATTTGGGTGTCCACGTCGGTGGCCGTGAGGACGTCGATAAGCGATGTGCGTACGGCGTCGAGGGAGGGAAACGACAGCGACATGGACGCGTCGGTGCCGCCGGGGGCTTTGGTTTCAGAAGGCGGGAGCACGATCAGCATGCGCAAAACCCTAGCGGTAAACTTCCAAACCATGATTACACGCCTGTCCACGCTGTTCCTGCGCACGCTGCGCGAAGATCCCGCCGATGCCGAGGTGCCCAGCCACAAGCTGCTGGTGCGCGCAGGCTATGTGCGCCGCGCCGCGCCGGGCGTGTACTCCTGGCTGCCGCTGGGCCTGCGCGCGCTGCGCAAGATCGAGGGCGTGGTCCGCGAGGAGATGGACGCCATGGGCGGCCAGGAACTGCTCTTCCCGGCGCTGCTGCCGCGCGAGCCGTACGAGGCCACCAACCGCTGGGCGGAGTACGGCGACGACCTGTTCCGCTTGAAGGACCGCAAGGGCGCGGACATGCTGCTTGGCCCCACGCACGAGGAGATGTTCACCACCGCGGTGAAGGACCTGTACTCCTCCTACAAGGACTTCCCGGTCACGCTGTACCAGATCCAGACCAAGTACCGCGACGAGGCGCGTCCGCGTGCCGGCATTCTGCGCGGGCGCGAGTTTGTGATGAAGGACAGCTACTCCTTCGACATGTCGGATGAGGGGCTGGACCAGTCCTACGCCAACCACCGCGCGGCTTACCAGCGCATTTTCGACCGCGTGGGATTGCGCTACGAGATCTGCAAGGCCACCTCCGGCGCCATGGGCGGCTCCGCGTCCGAGGAGTTTTTGGCGTACTCGGACAACGGCGAGGACACCTTCGTCGTCTCCACCGCGGGCGACTACGCGGCGAACGTCGAGGCAGTGACCACCGTCGCGCCCGAGCCGCGCCCGTTTGAGGGGCTGCCGGAGGCGGTCGAGCACGACACGCCTGCGTCCGAAACCATCGCGGCGCTCGTGGAGTGGGCGCAGGGGGCTGGCGTGCTTATCGACGGCCGCTCCGCCGAAGCCGCCGACACCCTCAAATGCATGATGGTGAAGGTCAACGACCCGCGTCAGGTAGATGAGGACGGCGAGCCGGTCGGCCCGCAGCTGGTCGGCGTGCTCATCCCCGGCGACCGCGAGCTGGACGAGAAGCGCCTCGAGGCATCGCTTGAGCCCGCCACGTTCGAGCTGGCCAGCGACGAGGACTTTGCCAAGAACGACTTTTTGGTCAAGGGCTACGTCGGCCCCCGCGCGCTCGCGGCCAACGGCGTGCGCGTGCTGGCGGACCCCCGCGTGGTGGACGGCACCGCCTGGATCACCGGCGCGGACGCCCCGCAGAAGCACGTGGTGGGCCTGGTCGCCGGCCGCGACTTCACCGTCGACGGCTTCATCGAGGCCGCCGAGATTAAGGCCGGCGACCCGTCGCCGTCCGGCAACGGCACCGTCGAACTCGCTCGCGGCATCGAGCTGGGCCACATCTTCCAGCTCGGCCGCAAGTACACCGAGGCCATGGACGTGCAGATCCTGGACGAAAACGGCAAGCGCGCCGTGCCCACAATGGGCTCCTACGGCATCGGCATCTCCCGCATGCTCGCGGTGATCGCGGAGCAGCGCCACGACGACAAGGGCCTGGTCTGGCCGGTGGAGATCGCCCCGTTCCAGGTGCACGTCGCGGTGGCGAACAAGGACGCCGCAGCTCTCGAGGCGGGCGACCGCATCGCAGCCGAGCTGTCCGACGCCGGGCTCGAAGTGCTTTTCGACGACCGACCAAAGGTCTCCCCGGGCGTAAAGTTCAAGGACGCCGAGCTGTTGGGCATGCCGTTCATCGTCATCCTCGGCCGCGCGTTCGCCGACGGCATCGTGGAGCTGCGCATCCGCGGCGGCGAGACGCTGGAGGTCCCGGCCGACGAGATCGTGGCAAAGGTGCAGGAGCTCGTCGCCGAGCGCCTCGGCTAGACCCGCTGGGCGTGGGCGGCCAGCCTGATGGCGTCTCCGCGCCACGTCGCCGACTCCGCGTGGGCGGCGGCGTAGCGCCACTGCGCGACCAGGTCGCTCTGCATGGTCTTGACCAGCTGAGCGGCCTCTTCTGCATTCGCGGGCTCGGTGTAGCCCTCGGCGAACTCGTATCCGGCGGCCGGAACCAGAGACTCGCCGTCGGCGATATCCAGCACGCGGGTCAGTGCCGCGGTGCGTTCGTGGGAGGCCTCGCGCAGCTCGCCGACGCGCTCGCGCAGATCGGAATCGGCGTAGGCGAGCGCGAGACCGAGCCCGTAGTAGACGGCGTTTTCCCGCGCGAGCATGTCGCGGGCAGCTTCCGTATCCGCGGCGTTCGACACTGTCTCGGTGACGGGCTCGAGGTTGACGGGGGAGAGCGTGAGTGCGTCGATAGCCTGGGCGACGATGAGGTCCACGGACTCTTCCGGCACCTTGTCGGCGGCGGCGACGGTGTGCTCGAGCACCGCAGACGCATTACCTTCGGCGGGCAGGTCGGTGTCGCCGTAGCTGACGTCGCACGAGGCAGGCGTTTGCCCCTGCGCGTCCAGGCCGCACAAACGAAGCGCTTCCTCTTTCAGCTCCTCGCTCTGCTTCTGGCGCATCTCGCGCCACTGTTCCCGTGCGGGGTCCCCGAAAACCCAGTCGGCGGAGGCCTGCTTGGCCAGCGCCATGATCTCGCCGTTCGCGCGTGGACCCACGACGTCCATCACGGTGCAGCTGGTGAGCAAAAGCGCGGCGGCGGGCAGCAGGAGGAGTTTCTTCACGCGCTGCACGTTACACGCTAGGTTGGTCGGCATGGCTTTTCCCACGAACGAGGTAATCGAGCGCATGGTTGAACCGGTTGCGCGCACCTACGGCATGGACATTGAGAAGATCCGCACGGTCAAGGCGGGCAAGAAGTCGCAGGTGGTCATCGCTCTGGATTCGGACGAGCATCCGACACTCGATGACCTCGAGGAGGTGTCCAAGGAGCTCTCTACGCTTTTCGACGACGCCGAGGAACGTGGTGAGGTCAGCTTCGGCGCGGGCTACACCCTGGAGCTGACCACCCCGGGCGTGGACCTGCCGTTGACCGAGGCGCGGCACTTCCGCCGCAACCGTGGACGCAAGGTCAAGGTGGGCGGGGAGCAGTGGCGCGTGGGCCCGCTCGACGCGGAGGAGAACAAGGTGGCGCTGGTGCGTGCGACGAAAAAGGGGGAGGAGGTTCGCGTTTCGCCAGTTTCTGAATTGTCGGGAGCAGTGGTAGAAATTGAGTTCAATGCCCCGCCGGCAGCCGAGATGGAGCTGGCGGATCGGGCGTTTGAAGATCTTGATGCCGCTGCAACGGTGAGGAAGGAAAACAAGTGAATATTGACTTGAACGCGCTGAAGGCGATCGAGGAACAGCAGGGGATCGCCATGGAGGATTTGCTGGCGACCATCGCGAATGCGCTGCTGTTTTCCTACCGCGAGTTCAAGGAGGGGGACGCCGGTGCCAAGGGGGATGACGGCACCAAGGCGCGCGTCGACATCGACACTGAAACCGGCGACGTCGCCGTCATCGTCAGCGAGCTGGACGGCGAGGGGGAGGTCGTCTCCGAGTACGACGACACTCCGGTGAACTTTTCCCGCATCGGCTCCGTCGCTGTGCGCGACGCCATCAAGGGCCGTCTGCGCCAGGCGGAAGCCGGCCGCGTCTACGACGAGTACTCCGGGTTCGAGGGCCAGGTGGTCTCGGGCATCGTGCAGCGTGACGCGCAGGCGGAGGCCCGCGGCCTGAACATCGTCCAGCTGGGCACCGAGGCGGACCCGCAGGACGGCATCCTGCTGCCGGCGGAGAAGATCCCGGGCGAAAAGCTCAAGCACGGCGACCGCATCAAGGCGTACGTCGTGGGCGTGAACAAGGGCGACAAGCGCGTGCAGGTGAACCTGTCGCGCACCCACCCGGAGCTGGTGCGCGGCTTGTTCGCGCTCGAAGTGCCGGAGGTCGCAGACGGCTCCGTGGAAATCGTCGGTATCGCCCGCGAGGCTGGCCACCGCTCCAAGGTGGCGGTGCGCGCCACCGTCAAGGGCGTCAACGCCAAGGGCGCCTGCATCGGCCCGCGCGGCGCGCGCGTCACCAACATCATGTCCGAACTCGGAGGCGAGAAGATCGACATCATCGACTGGGACGAGGACCCCGCCAAGTACGTGGGCAACTCCCTGGCCCCGTCGAAGGTGGTTTCCGTCGAGGTGCTGGACCTTGAGGCGCAGGCGGCCCGCGTGACTGTGCCGGATTACCAGCTGTCGCTGGCCATCGGCAAGGAAGGCCAGAATGCCCGGCTCGCGGCTCGTCTGACGGGCTGGAAGATCGACATCCGCTCCGACGCTGACGCGGCCGAGTAAATAACACCGCTGTAACCAGGAAACCCGCTGGAAATATAGATCCAGCGGGTTTTGGCGTACAGTGTTATACGGCTTTTGTGTCCGCACGTTCAGGTGCGGCGACGATAAAACGCGAGAAAGGACGGGACGCGGATGGGTGTTGCCCGCAAGCAGCCGATCCGCACCCGAACCTGCATCGCCACCCGCACCGCGCAGCCCGATACCCAGCTGCTGCGGGTCGTCGCCGATCCGGACGTGCCAGGGCGGGTGCTCGCAGACCCGGGCAGGAAACTTCCTGGCCGGGGAGCGTGGATCACGCCCTCGTTGGACGCGGTCGAGCTGGCGGAACAACGCCGTGCCTTCGGGCGGGCGCTCCGTCTGTCCACTGCGGTGGACCTAGGTCATGTACGTACGTACCTTGCGTCGTCGCAAAGCAACTGCGACGAAGTAAAAGACCCAGACGAAAAAGGAAAGACTGAACACTGATGAGTACGCAACCATGAAGCAGCATCAGCGATGAATGTCACTGACCACGTCTAGGGGCAAGTAGCCGGAAGGGCACTGCTCCTAGCAACAACGAAGAGGAGATACGTGTCCGGAAAGCTACGCGTTCACGAGTTGGCCAAACAGCTCGGCGTAACAAGTAAGGAACTGCTCGCCACGCTCAAGGAGCAGGGTGAGTTTGTGAAGACGGCGTCGTCGACAATCGAGCCGCCCGTCGTGAAGAAGATGAAGGCGCACTACGCCAAGCAGGCCGGCGGCGATGATGCTGCCGACACGAAGAAGGCTGAGTCTGCGCCGAAGAAGCCGCCGCTGAAGAAGCCGGGCCAGAACCGCGCGAAGGCTGCGGCGCCGAAGCCTGCCTCCCCGAAGCCGGCGGGCGAGAAGCCAGCCAAGCCGGCGGAGAGCAAGCCGGCTACGGCGAAGCCGGTTCCGGGCGCCCCGAAGCCGGGCGCAGCGAAGCCAGCGGGCGGCGAGCCGGCACCGAAGCCGGGCGCAGCAAAGCCCGGTGCGCCGAAGCCGGGTGCCGCGAAGCCCGGTGCGCCGAAGCCGGGTGCCGCGAAGCCTGGTGCGCCGAAGCCGGGCGCAGCAAAGCCCGGTGCCGCGAAGCCCGGTGCCGCGAAGCCTGGCGCGCCGAAGCCGGCCGCGAAGGGCGGCGCTCCGACGCCGGGCGCGATGCCGCGTCCGGTGCCGAAGCCGGGCCGTCCGCGTGTGGCAAACAACCCGTTCTCTTCCAACACCGGCGGTGGCCAGCGTCCGCCGCGTCCGGGTGGCGGGCGTTCGGGTGGCGGCCGTCCCGGCCAGGGTGGTCCGCGTCCCGGCGGCGCTCGTCAGGGTGGCGGCTCTCGTCCGTCCCCGGCTGATATGCCGGCAGGTCCGTCCCCGACACAGATGCCGTCCAAGGCGGCCGCTCCAGGCGGTCGCGGCCGTGGTGGCGGCGGTGGCCGTGGCCGTGGTGGCGGACCGGGCGGTCCCCGCTTCGGCGGACCGGGCGGCGGCGGTTTCCGCGGTCGCGGCGGACGCCGCGGCGGCACCGCTGGTGCATTTGGCCGTCCCGGTGGTGCACCGGGCAAGCGCCGCAAGTCCAAGGGCCAGAAGAGGGCCGAGTACGAGGAGATGCACAAGCCGAACGTCATCGGTGGCGTTCGTCTGCCTGACGGCGGCGGCAAGACCGTCCGCCTGCGTCAGGGTGCGACCCTGTCTGACTTGGCGGAGAAGATCAACACCGATGCGTCTTCGCTCGTGCAGGCGCTGTTTAACCTCGGCGAGATGGTGACGGCGACGCAGTCCGTGTCCGAGGACACGCTGCAGCTGCTCGGCGCCGAGATCAACTACGAGGTGCAGATCGTCTCGCCGGAGGACGAGGACCGCGAGCTGCTCGAGTCCTTCGACCTGCAGTTCGGCGAGGACGAAGGCGGCGAAGAGGCGCTGGAGCAGCGCCCGCCAGTGGTCTCCGTCATGGGCCACGTCGACCACGGTAAGACCCGTCTTTTGGACTCGATCCGCAACGCCAATGTGGGCCGCGGCGAGGCCGGCGGTATTACCCAGGGCATCGGCGCGTACCAGACCGAGGTCACCCTCGAGGACCAGCCGCGCAAGATCACGTTCCTGGACACCCCGGGCCACGAGGCGTTCACCGCCATGCGTGCCCGCGGTGCGAAGTCCACCGACCTGGCCATTTTGGTCGTGGCGGCGGATGACGGCGTGATGCCGCAGACCGTCGAGGCGATCAACCACGCCAAGGCGGCCGAGCTGCCGATCGTGGTCGCCGTGAACAAGGTGGATAAGCCGGAGGCGCAGCCGGACAAGATCCGTGGCCAGCTCACCGAGTACGGCCTCGTGCCGGAGGAGTACGGCGGCGACACCATGTTCATCGACATCTCCGCGAAGCAGGGCACCGGCATCGACGACCTGCTGGAGGCCGTCCTGCTCACCGCCGACGCGGCGCTCGAGCTGACGGCGAACCCGGACATGGACGCCCAGGGTGTGGCCATCGAGTCCCACCTGGACCGCGGACGCGGCCCGGTGTCCACCGTCATCGTGCAGCGCGGCACGCTGCGCGTCGGCGACTCCATCGTCGTCGGCGGCAACTTCGGCCGCGTGCGCCGCATGGTCGACGAGTGGGGCAACGACGTCGAAGAGGCGGGCCCGTCCCGCCCGGTGCAGGTCCAGGGCCTCAACGGTGTCCCGGGCCCGGGCGACAACCTGCTCGTGGTGGACGACGACCGCGTGGCGCGCCAGATTGCGGCGCAGCGCGACGCCCGCCACCGTGCGGCGATCCAGGCGCGCAGCAAGAAGCGCGTCTCCCTGGAGAACCTGGATCAGGCGCTCAAGGAGACGAGCCAGCTCAACCTCATCCTCAAGGGCGACAACGCCGGTTCGGTGGAGGCCCTGGAAGAGGCGCTGCTCAAGATCGAGATCGACGACGAGGTCGAGGTCAACATCATCGACCGCGGCGTCGGCGCCGTGACCCAGACCAACGTCTCCCTCGCGGCGGCGTCGGACGCTGTCATCATCGGCTTCA
Organism: Corynebacterium sp. CQ3829_602738; assembly: GCF_054478435.1. Classification (NCBI taxonomy): domain Bacteria; kingdom Bacillati; phylum Actinomycetota; class Actinomycetes; order Mycobacteriales; family Corynebacteriaceae; genus Corynebacterium; species Corynebacterium sp. CQ3829_602738. The sequence goes on along the minus strand of NZ_CM137003.1, from coordinate 1,537,533 downwards.
ACGTCCGCGCCGACGGCAAGGCCACCGAGGAGGCCAACGCCGAGGGCGTGGAGATTCGCTACTACTCGGTGATCTACCAGGCCATCGAGGACGTGGAGAACGCGCTCAAGGGCATGCTCAAGCCCATCTACGAGGAGCGCGATCTGGGCGAGGCGGAGATCCGCCAGATCTTCAAGGCCTCCTCTGTCGGCCTCATCGCCGGCTGCATGGTTACCGAGGGCAAGGTCAAGCGCGGCGCGAAGCTGCGCCTGGTCCGCGACGGCAACGTCATCACCCCGGACGCGACCATCGAGTCGCTGCGCCGCGAGAAGGACGACGCCAACGAGGTGGCGAAGGGCTACGAGTGCGGCATGGTGCTGTCCTACCCGGACATCCAGGTGGGCGACATCATCCAGACCTACGAGATGGTCGAGGTGCCGCGCGACTAGCACTGCCGCGTGACAACCGTCGCAAAGCAATTGCTTTACGACGCCAACCCCCGCTCCGCGCGAACCCGCGCAGGGCGGGGGTTACACTATTGAAAGTTTCGGACAAAGGAGTTGAGCATGGCTGACAACCCACGCGCGCAGCGCCTGGCAAAGCAGATTCAGACGATCGTCGCTTCCGCCATCGAGCGAGAGGTGAAAGATCCCCGCTTGGAGCTGGTCACCGTCACCGACACCCGCGTCACCGGCGACCTGCATGATGCAACCGTGTACTACACCGTGCGCGGACGCGACATCAACGACGAGCCCGACTACGACCAGGCGGCAGAGGCGCTGCACCGCGCCCGCGGGCAGATCCGCAAGATCGTGGGCGACCAGCTCAGCGTGCGCTTCACCCCGACGATCGCCTTTGAGCGCGACACTGTGCCTGAGTCGTCCGCCCACATGGAGGAGCTGCTGAACCGCGCCCGCGCCCGCGACGAGGAGCTGGCGAAGCTGCGCGCGAACGCGAAGCCGGCGGGTGAGAGCGACCCCTACAAGCGCACAGGTGACGATGTCTAAGCAGGCACCGGTATACATTCCGGAGGCGGCGGCGCAGTTTGAGGCCGCCGCCTCCCGTGTGCGCGCAGCCGAGAAGATCTCGGTGGTCGCGCATATCAAGCCGGACGCGGACGCGATCGGCTCCGCGTGCGCGCTGGCGTTCGGGCTGGAGAAGCTGGGCAAGGACGTGCAGGTCTACATCGGCCAGCCTCTGCCGCACTCGGCGAACATGCGCACCATCCCGGGCGTGGACCGCATCCACTATGCGGCACCGCTGCCTGACGACGGGCTCGTGGTCACCGTGGACTGCGCCTCCGCCGACCGCACCGGCTCACTCATGCCGGCGATTTTGGAGGACCCCTCGCGGGTCATCGTGATCGACCACCACAACACCAACCCCGGCTTCGGCGGGATGAACCTGATTGTGGAGAGCGAATCCACCACTGTGATGGTCCGCGAGCTGCTGGGCTGCCTCGGCGTGGACTTGGACCCGGACATCGCCTACTGCCTGTACGCCGGCCTAGTCACGGACACGGGCAGCTTCCGCTGGGGCACACCGCGCATGCACGTATTCGCCGCCGAGCTGATGGAGTACGGGCTGAACACCCGCCAGATTGCCCTCGACCTGATGGACACGATGGGCCCTGTGGACTTGCAGCTGATGGGCGAGGTGCTGGCCAAGACCCAGATCGTGCCCACGAAGGGTCTGTCGGTGGCGGTGCTGACGATTCCCGTCGGCATCCACTCGCGCATGAGCCAGACGGCGGTGGAGTCGATCATCGACTACTCCCGCTCGCTGGAAGGCACCGATGTCGGCGTTGTGCTCAAGGAGCAGGCGCCGAAATACTGGGCGATGTCGCTGCGCTCGGTGGTGGTGGATGTCTCCGCCGTCGCGCAACAGCTGGGCGGCGGCGGCCACTGGGCTGCCGCCGGCTACTCCGCCACCGGTACCCGCAAAGAGGTCATTCGCCAGCTTCTCGACGCGTTCCCGGAGCCCGATGACTAACTCGCAACCAGCAACACAACGTTCAATGGGCCGCGAGATCCTCATGCTCGCCCTGCCCGCGCTCGGTGTCCTGGCCGCCAATCCGCTGTACCTGCTGTTGGATACCGCGGTGGTGGGCCGGCTGGGCACCGCCGAGCTCGCGGCACTTGCGGCGGGTGCGGCGATTCAGTCCACGGTGACCACCCAGCTGACGTTTTTGTCCTACGGCACCACTGCGCGCAGCTCGCGCTTCTTCGGCGCCGGCCAGCGAGACAAGGCTGTGGCGGAGGGGGTGCAGGCCACGTGGGTTGCTTTAGGCGTCGGCACGCTGCTGGCGCTCATTGTGGGGCTGTTCGCGCAGCCTCTCGCCCAAGCGCTCGCCAGCGACTACGACACGAGTGTGCGGGCGGCCCAGTGGATGCGCGTGGCCGTTTTTGCGGTGCCGATGACACTGATGATCATGGCCGGAAACGGCTGGATGCGCGGCGTGCAAAACACGAAACTGCCGTTTTATCTGACGCTGTGCGGGCTGATCCCCGGCGCGATTTTGCTGCCGATCCTGGTGGGGCGCTACGGGCTGATCGGCTCGGCGGTCTCCAACGTGATCGGCATGGGGATCACCGCAACGCTGTTCGTGGCCGTGCTGGTGCGCGAGAACGGCAGGTACGGCGGTAGCTGGGCGCCGCGTTGGGGCGTGATCAAACGCCAGCTCGTGCTGGGCCGGGACCTGATTTTGCGCTCGCTGTCGTTCCAGGTCTCGCTCCTCGCGGCCGCGTCGGTGGCAGGCCGGATCGGGGTGGTGGCGCTGGCGGCGCACCAGCTCATGCTGCAGCTGTGGAATTTCCTCACGCTCGTGTTGGATTCGTTGGCGATTGCGGCGCAGACACTGACCGGTTCCGCGCTGGGCCGCGGGGGAGCGAAGGAGGCCCGCGCCGTGGGGGTGCAGTCGCTGAAGTACTCCATGATCTTCGCGGTGGCGCTGTCCGCCGTGTTCGCGGTGTTCGCTGTGCCGATTCAGACTCTGTTTACGTCGGACCCGGAGGTCGTCGACACGCTGCGGGTTCCCTGGTTCCTGCTCATCGGGATGATCTTGGTCGGCGGGGCGGTCTTCGCCCTCGACGGCGTGCTGCTCGGCGCCGCCGACGCAGCGTTTCTGCGCAACCTCACACTGTTTTCGCTGTTGGGGGTGGCGCTGCCGTTCATCCTGGCCTCCGGGGCGTTCGGCTGGGGGCTTACCGGCATCTGGGTCGGGCAGCTGGGCCAGGTTGTGGCGCGGTTGATTGGCGTGGCGTGGAGATTCCGCTCAATGCGGTGGGCCGTGTCTGGCGTGGATGGTAAGAATGAGGAATGACCACCACGCTCTGGGCCGTAAGCGACCTGCATGCGGCGGTGAAGCGCAACGGCCCGAAAATCGATGCCATCCAGCCGGCCGACCCGTCGGACTGGCTCATTGTCGCGGGTGACGTAGCCGAGCGCCCGGAGCTGATCGTCCAGGTGATGGAAGATCTTGCCAACCGCTTCGACACGGTGGTGTGGGTGCCGGGCAACCACGAGCTGTTCTGCCGTTCCGCGGACAGGCACCGCGGGCGCGAGAAGTACACGATGCTGGTGCAGGCCATGCGCTCGATCGGCGTGATCACCCCGGAGGACCGCTACCCGGTCTTCGGCGGAGTGACCGTCTGCCCGCTGTTCACCCTCTACGACTACTCGTTCCGCGCCCGCGACCTGACCGTGGAGGAGGCCCTCGCCGCGGCCCACGAGAACAACGTGGTGATGACCGACGAGGTCGCCATCGCCCCCTTTGTGGACATCCGCGCCTGGTGCTGGGACCGCCTAGCCTACACCACCAAACGGCTGTCCCGCATCAATGGCCCGACGATCCTGATCAACCACTGGCCCTTGGTGCAGGAACCGGTGCAGCGCATGCAGTGGTCTGACATTGCCCTGTGGTGCGGCACTCGGCACACGCGAACCTGGGCCCAGCGCTACAACGCGCAAGCCGTCGTGTACGGTCACCTGCACATGCCGGGGGTGACAACTGTCGACGGAATCGAGCACATCGAAGCGTCTCTCGGCTATCCGCGCGAATGGGAGCGTCACCCGTCCGCGCAGCCGTTCCCGTACCCGGTCATGGAGGTTGAGCAGTGATGCAAGACGTTGCGCTGTTCCCTGCCGAGGCACGCTGCGTGTTCTACCTGACCGACGACGCATCCGACGCCGTGGACCTGACCCGCTACGAGCACCTGCACCCCGACGAGCGCAACGAGGTCAGCGCCGCCGTGGACCTGCGCAAAGGCGAGTTCGGCGACGCCCGCTGGTGCGCCCACCAGGCGCTGCGCGAACTCGGCGTGGAATCGGCCGGCGCCATCCTGCGGGGGGAGCGGGGCATGCCGCTGTGGCCGGAGGGTTTCACCGGCTCGCTCACGCATACCGACGGGCTGCGCGCCGCCGTGGCTGCGTCCACCCGGCACGTGCACTCCATGGGCTTGGACGCGGAACCCGCCGAGCCGCTCCCGGAGGGGGTGCTGCACTCCATCGCCAGCGCAACCGAAATCGCGATGGTGCAGCGGCTGCAGGCCGACGGCTACCCGTGGGCGGACCGCCTCCTGTTTTGCGCGAAGGAAGCCACCTACAAGTGCTGGTACCCGATGACCCGGCGCTGGCTGGACTTTGACGAAGCCGAAATCGAGCTGCGCACCGACGGGACGTTCACCTCCCAGCTGTTGGCCCGCCCCGCCCCGGTGCCGCTGTTCGAGGGCCGCTGGGTCGAGCGCTGCGGCTACGTGGTCACGGCCACCTACGTGCGGTAGCGCGGGCGCGGCGACGGCGACCGCAGCGCAACCAACACCGTCTACAACGTCGACGGGCGCGCCACGAACACCGTTGCCAGCCGCTTGCCTTTCTCCTTCACCAGCGCTACCGCGCGCCCGTCCGGGCCCACCGCCGCGTGGACGCCTTCCAGCCCGCGCGGCTCCAGCCATTTGCCCATGGCCAGGGCGTCGTATTCCTCGGCAGTCACGTCGAGCACCGGCCACGCCCGCGTCAAGACCTCGTCCAGGCTCAGGGACAGCTCGGCGGAGTCCTCGAGCTGCTCGAGGGTGCGTGCGTCGGTGAGGGAGAAGGAGCCGACGCGTGAGCGTCGTAAGGCAATCAAATGCCCCCCGACGCCTAAGGCGGCGCCGAGGTCGCGCCCGAGTGAGCGGATGTAGGTGCCGGAGGAGCAGTGCACGCGCGCGTCAACGTCCACGAACTCGCCGTCGCGGCGGATCTTGCCCAACTCAAACGTGTGGATGGTTACCTCGCGGGCGGGGATGTCCACCTCCTCGCCGGCGCGCACCAGCTCGTGCGCGCGCCGCCCGCCGATCTTGATCGCGGACACCTTCGACGGCACCTGCATGATCGTGCCGGTCAGCTTCGCCACCTCGGCGCGGATCGCCGCATCGGTCACCCCAGAGGCATCATGCTTGTCGACGATCTCGCCCTCGGCATCATCCGTCGTCGTCGAGGCGCCCAGGCGGATGGTGGTTTCGTACACCTTGTCCTCCGCCACAAGATGGGCCAGCAGCTTTGTGCCGCGCTCGATGCCCGCCACCAGCACGCCGGTTGCCATGGGGTCGAGCGTGCCCGCGTGGCCGACCTTGCGAGTGCCGAAAAAGCGGCGCAGGCGTGCGACAACGTCGTGGCTGGTCATGCCGGCGGGCTTGTCCACGACGACGATTCCGGAGGTTGCGAGGGGATCGTTCATGCTTCCGAAGTATGCCGTACGCTAAGTCCCCGTGGATATTCTGCGCGGGCTTGCGAGCGTGCCGGATTCCTTCGCGGAAACCGGCACGGTGGTCACTATCGGTGTGTTCGATGGGGTGCACCGCGGCCATCAGCTGCTCATTTCCAAAGCGGTGAGCACCGCTCGTGAGCTCGGCGTGCCGTGCGTGGTGATGACCTTCGACCCGCACCCCGTGACCATTTTCGCCCCGGAACGCGCGCCGCGGGCGCTGATGTCTCTCGACGAGCGCGCCCGCCACATCGCCGAACTCGGCGTGGACGCCCTGCTGGTCATCGACTTCCGCGAAGAACTCGCTGGCCTGACGCCCGCGGAGTACATGGACGACGTGCTGGTTTCCGCCCTGGGTGCGAAGCACGTGCTGGTGGGGGAGAACTTCACCTTCGGCCGCGACGCCGCCGGCACCGCGACCGACATGGCGCAGCTGGGGGAGCAGGCGGGCGTGGACGTGACCATCGTCAAGCTGCTGGGCGAGGGCGAGGTGCGGATTTGCTCCACCGCCATCCGCGACCACCTCTCCGGCGGCGACGTCGCCTTGGCCACCGACTTTATGGGCCGGCCGTTTTCCGTCATCGCGCCGATTGAGCGCGGTGCGGGCCGCGGCGGCAAGGAGCTGGGCTACCCGACGGCGAACCAGTACGCCTCCGACACCTCGGCGGTGCCCGCGGACGGCGTGTATGCGGGGTGGCTGACCATCATCGACGACGGCGAGATCGAAGGCGACATGCAACCCGGCGTGCGCTACCCGGCGGCCATTTCCGTGGGCACCAACCCCACGTTCGGGGATGCGCGGCGCAGCGTGGAGTCCTTCGTGCTGGACCGCGACGCGGACCTGTACGGCCGGATGGCGCGTGTGGAGTTCGTGGGCAAAGTGCGCGACATGGTGAAGTTCAACTCGGTGGACGAGTTGCTGGATAACATGGCCCATGACGTGGAAACGACCCGCGAGATCTTAGGAGTGGCGTAAATGGCCCGAAAGCTCATTCTGGACGTGGACACCGGCATCGACGACGCGTTGGCTATCGCGTACGCGCTTGCCTCGCCGGAGTTGGACCTCATCGGGGTGACGTGCACGTACGGCAATGTCGAAGTTGATCAGGCGGTGCGAAACTCGCTGGCCATCCTGGAACTGTTCGGTAGGACGGACGTTCCGGTGTTCGCCGGGCCGCAGCGCGACGGCTTCGAGGTCATGGAGATTTCCCAGTTCATCCACGGAGTCAACGGCATCGGGGAGGCGAAGCTTTACGACGCCTCACGTGCCGCCGAGCAGCAATCCGCCGTCGATTTCATGGTGCAGTCTGTGCACCGGTACGGCGACGACCTGGTTATCGTGCCCGTCGGGCCGCTCACGACGGTGGCTGCCGCGGCTGAGGCCGACGAAACCTTCGCCTCGCGCGCGCACATTGTGTGCATGGGCGGCGCGCTGACAGTGCCGGGCAACGTCACCCCGTGCGCGGAGGCGAACATCAACCAGGACCCGGAGGCGGCCGACTTTGTGTTCCGCCAGGGCGAGGACATCACCATGATCGGCCTGGATGTCACCCTGCAAACGTTGCTGACCACGGTGGAGACCAAGCAGTGGGGAGATCTGGGCACTGCCGGGGGAGACTTCCTCGCCACGGCTACTAACTACTACATCAAGGCGTACGAGACCACGGCACCGCACCTCGGCGGATGCGGTCTCCACGACCCGCTGGCTGTCGCGGTGGCCGCGGATCCTTCCCTGGTGGACACGCTGGCGATCAATTTGAAGGTGGACACGGATGGCGAGACGCGCGGGCGCACCATCGGCGACGAGACGTGCCTGAACGACCCGGTGAAGTCTGCCCGCGTGGCCGTGGGGGTGGACGTGGATCGCTTCTTGGAGGAGTTCATGCGCAGGTTGACCGGTTTGGCCCGCGAGACCCCGGTCGTGTAACCTCTCCCAAGGTCTTGCGCCAATCGACTGTGGTTCGCGGCAGTTGCGGCGCAGTGAAGACTTTTTCCGTAGAACGCGAACTGAAACAACCAAGGAGTACCTCATGGCGCTGTCCACTGAGAAGAAGGCTGAGATCCTCAAGGCTTACGGCTTGCACGAGACCGACACCGGTTCCCCGGAGGCTCAGGTTGCGCTGCTGACCGAGCGCATCAACAACCTGACCGAGCACCTCAAGGACCACCAGCACGACCACCACTCCCGTCGTGGCCTGCTGCTGCTCGTCGGCCGTCGTCGCGGTCTGCTGAAGTACCTGCGCGAGAACAACGTCGAGCGCTACCGCGACTTGATCGGTCGTCTGGGTCTGCGCCGCTAAGCGTCGCTAAGCTTCAGCTCAAAAGAACGCCTCACCAGCATAGTGGGGCGTTTTTTGTTATCATCATTGGCCGTTGCATGAGAAACACGACAAGGCGGCACCGATGATCGCCACAAACCTTCAAGGAGAGGGATCCTTTTGAGCAACTTCAAGCCAAAGAATGCTTTCGATGTCCACGTGGACGAGGAATTTGGCATCACCGAGGCAGTAGCCACCCTGGACAACGGCGACTTCGGTTCGCGCACCATCCGCTTTGAAACCGGCCAGCTGGCGCGCCAGGCGGACGGCTCCGTGACCACCTACCTCGACGACGAGACGATGATGCTGGCCACCACGACCGCATCCAACCAGCCGCGCGAGGGCTTCGACTTCTTCCCGCTGACCGTGGACGTGGAAGAGCGCATGTATGCGGCCGGCAAGATCCCGGGCTCCTTCTTCCGCCGCGAGGGCCGCCCCTCCACGCAGGCGATCCTGGCGTGCCGCCTGATCGACCGCCCGCTGCGCCCGACCTTTGTCAAGGGCCTGCGCAATGAGGTGCAGGTGGTCATCACCGTGCTTTCGCAGCACCCGGAGGAGTACTACGACGTCGTGGCAATCAACGGCGCGTCCGCTGCGACCCAGCTGTCGGGCCTGCCGGTCTCCGGCCCGGTCGGCGGCGTGCGCATGGCGCTGCTGGCGGACGACAAGCACCCGGAGGGCCAGTGGGTGGCCTTCCCGAACCACGAGCAGCACGAGCGCTGCCTGTTCGAGATGGTTGTCGCCGGCCGCATGGTCGAGCGCAAGCGCGGCCGCAAGACCGAGGAAGACGTCGCCATCATGATGGTGGAGGCCGGCGCCGGCGTGAACGTGGTCAAGCAAATCGAGGCCGGCTACCCGGCACCGACCGAGTCCACCGTCGCCGAGGGCATCGAGGCCGCCAAGCCGTTCATTGAGACGCTGTGCCGCGCCCAGCGCGGCCTGGCCGAGGAGATGGCCAAGGAGACCAAGGAGTTCCAGCTCTTCCCGGCGTACTCCGACAAGGTCTTCAACGCCGTGGAGAAGAAGGCGTCCAAGAAGCTGGCCAAGCTTTTGACCATCAAGGGCAAGGCCGAGCGCGACGAGGCCACCAACGAATACATGGAAGACATCGAGGACAGCCTTCTCGACGACTTCGACATCGACGACGATGACCGCGAGGAGCACGCGGCAGCGTCGAAGGAGATCCGCGCGGCCTACAACGCGCTGATGAAGCAGATCGTGCGCGAGAAGATCCTCACCGAGGGCTTCCGCATCGACGGCCGCGGCGTGACCGACATCCGCGACCTTGAGGTCGAGGTCCAGCTCATCCCGCGCGCCCACGGCTCCGCACTGTTCGAGCGCGGCGAGACTCAGATTCTCGGCGTGACCACCCTGGACATGCTGAAGATGGAGCAGCACCTGGATTCTTTGCACCCGGAGGATTCCAAGCGCTACATCCACCACTACAACTTCCCGCCGTACTCCACCGGCGAGACCGGCCGCGTCGGTTCCCCGAAGCGCCGCGAGATTGGCCACGGTGCCCTCGCCGAGCGCGCGCTTTTGCCGGTGATCCCGTCGCGCGAGGACTTCCCGTACACCATCCGCCAGGTTTCCGAGGCGCTGGGTTCCAACGGCTCGACTTCCATGGGTTCGGTGTGCGCCTCCACGCTGTCGCTGTACAACGCGGGCGTGCCGCTGGCCGCCCCGGTGGCTGGCATCGCCATGGGCCTGGTCTCCGGCGAGGTCAACGGCGAGACCGAGTACGTCGCGCTGACCGACATCCTGGGCGCGGAGGACGCGTTCGGCGACATGGACTTCAAGGTCGCCGGCACCCGCGAGTTCATCACTGCGCTGCAGCTGGACACCAAGCTCGACGGCATCCCGTCGAAGGTGCTGGCTGACGCGCTGAACCAGGCGCACGACGCCCGCGACGCCATCCTGGACACCATGGCCGAGGTCATCGAGGGCCCGGACGAGATGAGCGGGCTCGCCCCGAAGATCACCACCGTCAAGGTTCCCGTGGCCAAGATCGGCGAGGTCATCGGCCCGAAGGGCAAGACCATCAACCAGATCACCGAGGACACCGGCGCGGAGATCTCCATCGAGGACGACGGCACGGTGTTCGTCTCCGCCGCTTCCGGCGAGGCAGCGGACGCCGCGATTGAGAAGATCAACGCGATTGCCAATCCGCAGATGCCGAAGGTGGGCGAGCGCTACCTGGGCACCGTGGTCAAGACCGTGGCGTTCGGCGCGTTCGTGTCCATCATGCCGGGCACCGACGGCCTGATTCACATCTCCAACCTGGGCGGTAACACCCGCGTGGAAAACGTCGAGGACGTCATCAACGTCGGCGACAAGGTCGAGGTGGAGATCCGCGACATCGACAACCGCGGCAAGATCTCGTTGGTTCCGGTCGAGGACGGCGAGTAAACCGGCAGGTAATCGTCGAAAAGCGGGCGCTCTCGTGGTGAGGGCGCCCGCTTTCTTGCTTCTCGACGTTTCACGTCACGGCAAGAACCGCAACTTCTTGCCCAGATCCAGCGCAGTGGTCATGAGCTCGCCGTAGTACTTGCGCGGCAGCTGCTTCGGGCCGCGCATCGGCATGATCCGCTGCTGGGAGATGTTTTTGACCTCGGTGTATTTGGTCAAGCCCTCGGGCCCGTGGCGGCGGGCGACACCCGACTCCTTCACGCCGCCGAGCGGGGTGGACACGGATGCCCAGGTGGCCGCGTAGCCGTCGTTGATGGTCACGCCGCCGGCCTGCACCTGCTCAGCGATCTCCCAGGCTGTGTCGGGAGCGCCGAAAACGGAGGCGTTGAGGCCGTAGCTGGTGTTGTTGGTTAGGCGGATCGCCTCGTCGGTGTCCGCCACCCGCTGGACGTAGACGACGGGGCCGAAGACCTCCTGGGTGAGCAGGTCGGCGCCTTCGGGCACGTCTGTTAGCACCGTCGGTTCGAAGAAGAACGGCCCAAGGTCCGGTCGGGGTGTGCCGCCGGTGACGACGGTCGCGCCCTTGGCCACGGCGTCATCGACGAACCGTTGCACGGTCTCCAACTGGTTCTGGTTGATCAGCGAGCCCATCTGGTAGTTCCAGTTCAAGCCCGAACCCAGTTTGATGCGTTTGGTGGCCTCGCGGAACGCGCCGATGAAGCGGTCGAAGACCTCGTCGGGCACGTAGATGCGCTCGATGGAGACGCACAACTGGCCGGAGTTGGAGAAGCAGGCGGTGGCGATGGTGTCGATGTGGGCTTCGATGTCCGCATCTGGCGCGATGATCATCGGGTTCTTGCCGCCGAGCTCCGCGGAGTAGCCCACGAGGCGTTCGCCGACAACCTTGCCCAAAAGCTTGCCGGTGGCGGTGGAGCCGGTGAACATGAGGTAGTCGCACTGCTGGGCGATTGCCTGGCCCACCTCGCGGCCGGTGCCTGTGACGATCTGGAACACGTCGTGCGGAAGGCCGGCGTTGAGTAGGAGGTTCAGCGAGATGATGTTGGAAAACGGGGTGTTCAGGTCCGGCTTGGCAATCACGGCATTGCCCGCGACGAGCGCCGCGAGCGCATCTGAGATGCCGAGCGCGAGCGGGTAATTCCACGGGCTGATCTGCCCGACGATACCCTTCGGCACCCGCTGCTCGACGGTTTTTGTGATGAGGGGAAATGCGCCCGCTCGCGCCTTCATCTCCAGCTCATCGGCGGCGATGTTGGCGTAGTAGCGGGCGTTGTTCATCACGTCCAGCACTTCGTCGTACGCCGCGGTGCGGTCCTTGCCGGTTTCAAGCTGGACGATGTCCGCGAGAAGCTCACGGTTTTCTTTGACTAGGTCGTGGAAGCGTTCCAGCAAAGCGGCGCGGTACTTCACCGGCTTTGCGGCCCACAACGGCTGCGCGCGGCGAGCAAGCTTGAATGCCTCGTCCACGTCGGCGGCGGTGCCGACACCGACCCAGCCAAGCTCCCCGTCGAAGAACGGGGAGGTGACCGACTTACGCTCGCCTGTGTACAGGGAGCCGGTCGTCGCGTTGGTGGTGAACTTCTGCAGCCGGTCGAGGAAGTCCGCGGGGAGCGGTTGTTCTTTCAGGCGGGTGATAGCCATGAGGTCTCCGTAACAATGGTTGAACGAGAAGAACACCCCAGCACCGGAGGCACCTGCGAAGTGGAGGGACAGGGCCTGGGGTCCTGGGGCGGATGAGAACGGTTAGAAGGGGCAACCGGCGGCGCGGCGACCGTCTGCGTCGCCGTCCTGAGCGCCGGTCTTGGGTTCGTCCTTGGGCGCGGTGTCCGCGTCGTTGTCGCCCTGGCCGTGGTACGCGTCGGCAAGCTTCGGTTCCTTGTACTTGCCTTCGATCATCCCTGCCTTGATCATCATGGAGCGACCCGGCTCCATGTAGCGCTTGTCTTCCGGCAGGATGGTGAACAGCTTCTTCACCGCCTTGGCGATGCGGTCGAACCGGCGCTGGTCTTTCTTGGTCCATGGCAGGTCCAGGATCTCGCGCTGTCTATCGCTCAGCGTGCCGTAGGTCAGCCAGATGACGCTGTTCATGAGTGGCTTCCAAATGACCTTCCACACAGCCTCAGGCACGCCGTCCGGAGCCTTGACCGGCTCCACGCGGGCGGTGCGCAAGGCGAAGTCGACCGTTTCGTTGCGCTCGAGGACCTTTTCCTCCATCTCCTCGAAGTACTTGATGTAGCCGTCGAGAGTGTCGATCACCGGGCGCTCGGACATGCCGTACATGTCCCACCACGTCACGCCCTCCTGGATGATCTGCTCCTTCTCCGCGCGGGTGAAGGGGGTGCCGAAGAGCTCCTGCGCCCAAATGACGCGCCAGACGAAGGTGGCGTGCGCCCACCAGTACACGTCCGGGTTCAGCGAGTGGTAACGCTCGCCGTTGCGGAGCTTGCCCTTGATGGTGTGGTGGTAATCGCGGATCATCTTGGCGCGGGTGCCGTCATCGTAGATGGAGTAAATAATCTGCGGGGTGGAGCGCTCAAGGCGTGCGAAGGGCTCTTCGAAGAACTTGGAGTGATCCAGCAGCGACTGGCCGATTGCTGGGTGCATGTTCTGCAACACGCCGGTGTAGCCGCGCAGGAGCTGCAGGCGCTGGTCCGAGCCCCACTTCCACAGCAAGGAATCCGGGCCGAGCGGCGCTCGCTTCAGTTCCCGCTTTGCGCGCTCCGGCTTTTCCAGATTGTCCGGCTGCGCGAAGCGGGTGTCCTCTACGGATTCGTTCGTGCGGGCGTCTGCTCCATCAGGTGCAAGTGCGTGAGACATCAGCGATCTTCCTTTTCTCTGGGTGCTGCTAGGGACAAGTTCGCGTGTGTTTGTGAAGTGTAATACATGCAAATAGTCACTGCGAAGTGGGTCACGGGTAACGATCAAAAAGGGGTGGCGCGTATGTGTTAAACCCCTTACAAGCGATGTGCTACGGTGTTCCAGATCATAAATGCTTACCGTGATGGCAGCCGTCGGCAGACCGGCGGTTTGGCGTCCGGCCACGGACGGAAGGAAACGCCATGGGAAGGATCAACAAGGCGAAAGCTGGTGCAGCTCTTCTCGCTGGGCTCATCGGCTTTGGTGCCACCGGCGTTGCTGTTGCGCAGGGCGGACTGACCGCGAACCTCGCATTGTCGGGAACGTTTTTCAAAATCAGTATGACCCACCTTGATGGGGAAGGGCTGAGCATTTTTACCGACGGCGAGCAGATGGCCAACGAGTCGCTCCCCGTTGCGCGCCTCAAATTTGAACATGCGTACGCGTCTAACCTGTGCCTCTCCGCTGCCCTGCCCGACGTTCCGGTGGTGGGCGAGAGCACGTTTACGCTGAAGGCCCTCGGCGACAACAGTGTCGAGGTCCGCGACCTTGTGGTGGGTGCTACCGATATCAAGGGCGCACTCGACCTCACGGATGCCTCGGTAGGCGCCGATGCGAATCAGTTCAACTCCATGGCGCCGCAGGGAACATGGGGTCTGCACGCAAATAAGGTCACGCTGAGTGCGGATGACATTCGCGCCACCTCCGTCGGTGCGAAGAAGCTCATCGCCTCCGGCGTGGTGGTCGACGTAGCGCGGGGAATGGCCGATGGCTGCACGAGCTAACACCGAACCGGAGGACGACGACTTCTTCTTCGACGACGGCGACTCCGAAGACGCGCAGCAAAGCGCTGCCGACGAGGAGAAGAAGGGGCGGGGAGCGAAGCGCCGCGACGGTGGGCACCGTGCCGAGCAAACTCCCGCACGAGAACGGTTCAAAGCATGGCGGAAACAGCGGCCGTTTCTTCCGGGCCTGCTGGTAATTCTCTCTGGCGTAGTGATGCTCGCACCGGCCTACTTCACTATCCGCGTGTCCGACTTGCTGGTGATGATTGCAACCATCTCGGGCGTATCCACGTTGCTCATCGGTGTCGCGCTGATCATGTTCGGTATCGGTATGTGGCTGCAGCCATTTGCTGCGCCCTATCTGGGTGTGATGAGCATTTTGGTGGCCATTGTCGCGCTGCCAACGTCGAATATAGGCGGGTTCCTCGTCGGCTCTCTGCTTGGCATTGTTGGCGGAGCCCTCGGTCTCGCCTGGGAGGACCGGGATGCGAAACCTGGTGGCAAGCACACCCGAAGTGGAAAGCGGGAGCAGGCGCCGCCGGCAGCGGACGAAGGTGAAGCTCCCCGCCGCGGAGGATCCACCAAGATCGACCTGTCTTTGTTGCGCAACGCCAAATCCGTCGCTGTCGTGCTTGCGGCTGCGGGACTGCTTGCGGTGAATCTGGGAGAAGAGCCCGCGGTCAACGCCCAAGAGTCGGCGCCGCAGCAGCCGCAAATCCCGGCGCTGCCGCCGTTGCCTCCCGCGCCTGAATTGCCTCAGCTGCCAAGCTTGCCCAACCCGCTGGATATTCAGGTGCCGCCGGCACCGCAGCTGCCCTCGGCGCAAGCACCCCAACCCGAGGAGTCGCGGGATCTACTGACGTACCCGGAACTCGAGCCGACGCGAACGATCGCGCCGCAGAACCTCAGCACCGTGACCGCAGACAATGTGGCGATCACCGGCAACGTGCGAGCCACGATGGGCATGGTCACAATCGGCGACGTGCCGACGCGGACGCTGATCCTGACAGGGGACAAGCTCACCGCGCGCAACCTCTCGCTGGAAGTGCCAGGTTTCGCAGCCCGCGGAATCCTCACCACCGGCCAAGTTGAGACACAGGTTTCCGACGGGCCCGTGACCGTCGTTGCCACCGGGCTGACCGCAACCCCTGTCGTAGCAGGAGTGCCCACGGTCCCGGTGACAGTAGACCTCCGCGGCTCCCTCGGCGACGTACTCGCTCAGTTGGGTGTGCCGGATGCCCGCCCGGTACCAAACGTTCCCGTGCCGAATTTTGTGATGGACCGAATCGCCCTCGGCAACGTGTCCATGCAGATGGTCAGCCTCGACGGGCTGCACCTGCATGCGCCCGCGGTGCAGCTGAAGGTTCCGAAGTAGACAGAGAAAAGAAAAAGCACGGGGCCGTCGGCACGCACCGACGGCCCCGTGCTTCGCGCCTTTTATCTGGTCTCCGCCTCGGCGCGCTCGAAGGCGCGGGAGGCGATCGCCACCATGCGCGCCTTGCGCGGCAGCACCGAGAACACGGCGCGCGTGGCACGGGAGAAGACGTTGAGCTTGCGCTGGTCGGACTTGGTCCACTCAAGGCCGAGGGAGTTGCGGACCTTCTCCGGAAGCAAGCCGATGGACACCCACAGCAGAAGCTTTGACGCGTACGGCGCGATCGGCTTCCACGCCCAGCGGGGCACCGACGGGTCCGGCGGGTCCAGCGTCAGGCCGTTCATGATGCGGGAGCGGTCGATGGTCTCGCTCGGGCCCAGCTTGTCGTACATGGCATCCATGTAGTCGACGTATTCGTCGTAGGACTTCGGGGCGCCCTCCGGCTCGGCCACGCCGTAGTAGCTGTACCAGGTGCGAGACTCCTGGAAGAGCTGCTCGCGCTCGGCATGCGTCATGTCGGGCATGAAGTTGCCGGCCAGGAGATAGGGCATGGCGGTAAAGGTCGCGTGCGCCCAGTAGTAGACCTCCGGGTTCAGCGAGTGGTAGCGCGAGCCGTCCGGGTGGGTGCCCTTGATGTCCTTGTGGAAGTCGCGGATCATCGCGCCGACCTCCGGGCCCTCGTACACCGTGCGGATAATCGGGAACGCGGAGCGGACCAGGCGGGCGACCTCGTTGTCGAACACGTTGGACTGCTGCACAAGCGAGCGGCTGATGTCGCGCTGCGCGATCTGCAGCACGCCGGCGCTCAGGGCCACGAACAGGGAGCGCCAGTCGCCGAAGCGCTGCCACAAAATAGAATCCGGGCCGAGCTCGGGCAGGCCGCTGGCGTCTACTGCGGCACCGTGGGAGTCGAACTCGGCTGGGGTCGTGCTGGCGGAGGGTTTCAAGGTGGTCATCGTGTCTCCTAAAAAGCTATCGTTCGCCGCTGCCTAGCTTGCAGCTTCGCTTCGGGCGCGGCGGGATGCGGCCTGGTAGTTCTCGGCGCGGGTAAATGCGTGGACGTCCGGATCGAATTCGACAAGGGCTGCCTTCAGCCCGCGGACGGTGCCGGGTTGCACGCGCCACTTGTCCGGCTTGACGGTCAGGGCGCCGGGGCCGCGGATCTCCAGCTGGCGCACGTACCTGCGCGCGTAGTCGCCGCGCGCCTCAAAGACGGCCCAGGACTTCTGGTCGAACTTCGGGTCCGGGGTGTGGTAGTCCACGAACAGCGCGTTGGGCAGGCCGACGACGTCCACGCCGTTGTGGAGGTACAGCTCGTCCGCGCTGATGTTTGCCCGGCCCGGGACACCGATCCACGGGGAGGGCTCGTCGGTCGCGCGGATCAGCACGTCGAAAAGCTCGGTGCGTGTCTCGCCGCCGCGGGTGTAGCTGACCTCCCACTGTCCTTCCTCGGCGTTCCATTCGGCGCCCGTGACCTCGGCACCACCGCTGAAGGTCGCGCCGCTCGCATCGACGGCGGCCTCGAGGTGCGCGATGAGCGAGCGTGGGGTGCCGTCCGTCGTTGTGAGCTTCAAGTACGGGGTGCGGAAGTGTTGCCGCCTGGACACGGTGGGTGCGTCCGGGGCGGTCAGGTGGCCGCCGATGTACTCCTGGCGGTCGAACAGCGTGGTGTCGAAGCCGGAAAACGCGCACTCCGCCGCGGCGGTGCAACCAGAGATTCCGGCGCCGACAACCGCCACCGTGGGGCGGCGATAGGGGTCAAACATCACAAAACCTTTCACACAGATTCTCCGGCGCCACTTTTAGGCGTCAGTGTGCTCCCGTTCACTCTAGACGCTTTTTGGGCGCGGCATCGCATAAAAGGCTGGAAATGTTTAGCTACGGAATTCTTCCGGATCGCCACCCCGGCCAGGCTCATCCTCTGGCCGCCCGCCGTGACCGAACAGTTCATTCCGCCTCTTGTAGGCGTACAGCCCGGCTAGGGGTGAAAACCCCATGAGGAAACCCCACCGGCGCTTGGAGTCTTCCTCCATGTCGCTTTCGTAGATCTCCTTTGAGGTGTTGCCCAAGGCAACGATGCCGCCGATGGCGAGCAGTGCCACGAACCCGAGTCCGAGCCAGGAAATCAGACTCATTGTTGCCTCCTACTTCTGAAAGTCCACGACCACGCGGGTCGGGTTCTCCAACAGGTACAGGTTGTACGGGCGCTGGGCATCAAGGCCGACGATGTACTGGGCATCCGCCTCGAAGATTCCGCCGTCGGCGATCTCCTGGATGCCCCCGGCCGCCACGCCGGCGGGGTCAGCCTTGGCCAAGTCGGCGTCGCTCAGGCCCATCGACCACGGCACGCCCTGGATGATCAGCTCGAAGTACGCGTTGCCAGCCGGCACGAGCGGCTGCCCGGAGGCCTGCTGGCGCGGGTCTGCGGTGTAGCCGGCCAACACGTTCGGCGTGCCGGCGCCGGAAAGCTCCACCACGACGCGGTCGACGTCTTCGTGGGAGCCCGCCCGGACGTCTTCGATCTGCAGCTCGGGGTTGCCCGGGTGCTGCAGGTGGGTGTCCTCCAGGGTGAACGGGGAGGCGGACGGGCCGCCCGCCGGGGCCGCCGCCGCGGAGACGTCCTTCGTGTCGGCCTCCTCCGGTTGTTCCGCGGACGTGAACGTGGACACCGGCGTTGCAGAACTCTCGGCGGCGCTCGTCGCCATAGCCGACTCTGAGGTTGGCTCAGACGACGAACCGGTGTCACCCGTTTCAGAGCCGCAGCCCGCAACGGTCAAAGCGGTCACTGCGAGCGCTGCGAAGACGGCTCGGCTGCGGCGGGGGCGGAAGCTGCGGCTGTGGAGAGTCATAAGCCCCACCCTAGCGGGACTACCATGGCCGGCGGAGACAAATAGAAAGGACACCCATGATCAAAGTTGGAGTGCTCGGAGCGGCTGGCAGGGTCGGCTCCGCCGTTGTTGCCGGTGTGGAAAAGGCGGATGACCTGCAGCTCGCCGCAGAGGTAAACAGCGGCGACTCGCTGCAGGTGCTGGTGGACGAAGGCGTGGACGTCATCGTCGACTTCACCACCCCGAACGCGGTGATGGACAACCTGGAGTTCTGCATCAATAACGGCATCCACTGCGTAGTGGGCACCACCGGCTTCGACGACGAGCGCTACCAGAAGGTGCGCGACTGGTGCGCGGCGAACGAGGGGGTGGGCGTGCTCATCGCCCCGAACTTCGCCATCTCCGCCGTGCTCACCATGGCGTTCGCCCGCCAGGCCGCGCCGTTCTTTGAGTCCGCGGAAGTGGTGGAGTTCCACCACCCGAACAAGCTGGACGCGCCTTCCGGCACGGCGGTCAAGACCGCGCAGGGGATCGCGGATGCGCGCAAGGAAGCCGGCCTTTCCGACATGCCGGATGCCACCGAGCAGGCGCTCGACGGCTCGCGCGGCGCGAACGTCGACGGCGTGCCGGTCCACGCGGTGCGCATGCAGGGCATGGTCGCGCACGAGGAGGTCATCTTCGGCACCACCGAGCAGTCCCTGACCATCCGCCAGGATTCCTACGGCCGCGAGTCCTTCGTCCCGGGCGTGCTCACCGGCGTGCGCGAGGTGGCAAACCGCCCGGGCCTGACCATCGGCCTCGACGCCTACCTCGGTCTATAAATGCAGGTTGCACTCATTGCGGCCACTGCACTGCGGACCCCGGTTGCAGAAGGCGTCACGCCAGGCGAGGGGGCGGTCGCGTTCGCCATGCTTAGCGACGAACCTCCGGCCGCCCTCCTCCGCCGCAACGCCGACGACCTTGCCGATTCCCGCGCGCACATGTTGGAACACGCAAGCGCCACGTTGCATATTCGGGGTATCTCGCGCGACGCGGCCGCCGCGGTCCGCGGCCACGGCCTCGCGGTCAGCGAACGCGCGGCGCAGGGCGCGGTGATCCCGGCCGCGATCGCCGCCGACGAGGAGCTCACGCGGCTGTTTGAGGCTGCCGTGGAGGAAGCGGAGTTCGTCCGCGGCGAGCTGTTGCGCGCCCTGGAGGAGGCGATGGCGGACGAGCCGAATGCGCTTGTGCGCCGCAAGCGGGCGCGCGAAGCTGCCGACGCACTCGTGCCCGCCGCGGCCGAAACTGAACTGGTCGCCACCGGCACCTACCGGGCGTGGCGCGAATTCATCGCAGCGCACAACGGCAGGTTCGAGCACGAAGAAATCCGTCAGCTTGCCGGTGCGGTCCTCGATGTCATGCAGCGCGAGGCGCCGCTGCTTTTCGGCGATTTGGCCGAAGGGGAACGTCGATAAGCAATTGCTCGTAAGGGGCAGGTATCCTACTGGGCCATGGGCACATCTCTCAAAGCTGATCTGGGAGCCGACATCTTCGGCTCCGTCTGCGTAGCAATGGTCACGCCGTTTGATTCCGACGGCGAACTCGACGTTGCGGCAGGCCGCGATCTCGCTGCCCACTTGGTAGAACAAGGAATCGACGCACTAGTGCTCGCAGGCACGACGGGCGAATCCCCGACAACCACTGACGAAGAAAAGGTCGCGTTCTTAAAAGCAGTGCGCGAAGAGGTAGGGGGCAAAGCCCGCATCATCGCAGGCGCGGGGTCCAACGACACCCGCCACGCGGTGGCAATGGCGAAAGCGGCCGCTAAGGCCGGCGCTGACGGCCTTCTGGTGGTCACGCCGTACTACTCCAAACCGTCGCAGGCAGGCGTAGAAGCGCACTTCCGCGCAGTTGCGGCAGCGACCGACCTTCCGCTCTGCCTGTACGACATCCCCGGCCGCTCCGGCATCCCGATCGATTCCGACACCATCCGCAGGCTTGCGGAAGTGGACACGATCAAGGCAATGAAGGACGCGAAAGGCGACATGCTCGCAGCGTCCACCCTGATTCAGGAGACCGGGCTGGCGTGGTACTCGGGCGACGACCCGCTGAACCTCCCGTGGCTCGCTGTCGGCGCGACCGGAATGATCTCTGTGGTTGGGCATGCCGCACCGAAGGCGCTGCGTGAATTAGTGACTGCATACGAGAATGGCGATCTCGCCCGCGCACGGGAAATCAACGCCAACACACTCAACGTGCTCGCGCGCCAACAGGGAGCGCTGGGCGGCGTGACATTTGCAAAGGCAGCTCTGCGACTGCAGGGCATCGAAGTAGGAGACCCGCGCCTGCCCGTCGCTGCAGCGACAAACGAACAGGTCGAGCGGCTCCGCGAAGAAATGACACAGGCTGGAGTCCTATAAACATGAATGAACCCCGCAACCGCGCACGCAAGGTGACGCGTAAGGCCGGGCCGCCGGAGGCAACCGAACAGCAGCCGGTATTCCAGGCGCCGAGCGACACTCCTGCGAACGGCGGCGGCAACGACGCGCCCGCTGAGCGCGACGGTGGCAACAACGGCAACAACAACCGCGACGACAACGGTGGCCGCAACGGCGGCAACAACCGCGGCGGCCGCGACGGCGGCAACAACGGCAACGGCGGAAACGGCGGCAACAACCGTGGCGGCAGCAGCCGCAACCGTCGTCGCCGTGGCCGCGGCGGCAACGGCGGTAACGGTGGGGGCCAGGGCGGCGGCCGCCGCAACCCCATGAAGTCCATGCAGGGCGCCGATCTGACCAAGCGCCTGCCCGCACCGCCGAAGCCGGCGAAGGACACGCTGCGCATCTACGCGCTCGGCGGCATTTCCGAAATCGGCCGCAACATGACGGTCTTCGAGTACAACGGCCGCCTGCTCATCGTGGACTGCGGCGTGCTGTTCCCGAACTCCGACGAGCCGGGCGTGGACCTGGTGCTGCCGGACTTCGGCCCGATTGAAAACAAGCTGGACAAGATCGACGCGCTCGTGGTCACGCACGGCCACGAGGACCACATTGGCGCGATCCCGTGGCTGCTCAAGCTGCGCAGCGATATCCCGATCTACTCGTCCAAGTTCACCAACGCACTGATCAAGGCGAAGACGCAGGAGCACCGCCAGCGTCCGAAGCTCAACGACGTGAACAAGGATTCCGAGGTCACCGTCGGCCCGTTCCGCCTGCGCTTCTGGCACGTCAACCACTCCATCCCGGAGTGCCTGGGTGTCTCCATCAAGACCGGCGCCGGCCACGTTGTGATGACCGGCGACGTGAAGGTGGACCAGACGCCGTACGACGGCAAGCCGACGGACATCCCGGCGCTCGCCCGCCTCGGCGACGAGGGCATCGACCTATTCATGTGCGATTCCACCAACGCCACCATCCCGGGCATCTCCGCCTCGGAGGCCGGCATTGAGGAGACGCTGACCCGCCTGGTGTCCAACGCGCGCCAGCGCGTGGTCATCGCGTCGTTCGCGTCGAACGTCTCCCGCGTCCAGATGGCCATCAACGCCGCTGTGGCCAACAACCGCAAGGTGGCGTTCAACGGCCGCTCCATGCTGCGCAACATGGAGATCGCGGAGAAGATGAACCTGCTCAAGGCGCCGAAGGGCACGATCATCCCGATCGAGGAGGCCGCGAAGATGGCGCCGCACAAGACGGTGCTGATCACCACCGGCACCCAGGGCGAGCCGATGGCTGCACTGTCGCGCATGTCGCGCCGTGAGCACCGCCAGATCACCATCCACGACGGCGACACGATCATCCTGTCCTCCTCGCTCATCCCGGGCAACGAGGAGGCGGTGTTCGCGGTGATCAACAACCTCGCGCAGATCGGCGCGAACGTGATCACCAACTCCGAGGCGCACGTCCACGCATCCGGCCACGGCTACGCCGGCGAGCTGCTCGCGCTCTACAACGCGGCGCGCCCGCGCAACGCGATGCCGGTGCACGGCGAGTGGCGCCACATGCGCGCCAACAAGGAGCTTGCTATTTCCACCGGCGTGAAGCCGAGCAACACCGCGCTTGCGCAAAACGGCGTGGTTGTCGACATGCACAAGGGCAATATCAAGGTCGCCGGCCAGTACCAGGTGGGCCAGCTCTACGTCGACGGCACCACCATGGGCGACGTGGACCCGGACGTGCTGGCGGACCGCACCTCGCTGGCGTCCGGCGGCGTTGTGTCCATCACCTGTGTGATCGACGACCGCACCGGCCGCCTGCTAGAGGCGCCGCAGGTGTCCACGACGGGCTACAGCGACGACGACCGCGACTTCAACAAGAAGGTCGTTGAAGGCGTCGAGGCCGTCATGGGCGATCTGGCCGCCGAAGGCGAGAACGATGCGTTCCGCATGGTGCAGCAGATCCGCCGCAAGGTCTCCCGCGCGATCGAGCAGAACTACAAGCGCCAGCCTGTGATTCTGCCGACCGTGGTGCCGATGTCTTCGGACAACCACGCCGCCACCGAGGACGAGATCGCCTCCACCCGCGAGTCCCGCTAAGCATTTGCTTATCGACGCCCCTTCGGCCCGCCCCGCGGCAGCCGAGGGGGCTAACGCGTTTGTGGGGCGTTGCGATAGAAGGGGTATGAGACACTTCCACCGCACCGCAGCAGCCGTCGTTATTGCCGTCTCGCTTCTTGCGCCAGTAGCTTCCGCCGACGAGACCAGCTGGACCGGCGGGCACCCGCTTCCGCCGGGAACGCAGGTCCCGTTCGATCCCGGCTACGCCACCCAGTGGCGCAGCTACGACGTGGTGAAGTTGGGCGACCCCAACTTCCGCAACCAGGATGTGCGAGGCGTTCGCGTGATCGGGCAGTTCAACCAGGATTCGATCCTGTGCCTGGAAAATGCAAAGGGCGGCATGTGGGGCTGCTACGTCGACGGCTAGGAGGCGACCGAGCTGAGCTACATGCCGTTCGGCAAGGTCGTGACTGTCGATCCGTTGGTCAACTTCTTCGCGCCGGCAATCCGCTTTTTCTTGGGGATCCAGGCGCGGCTGGGCCTGTCGAACCTTTTCGCAGGGTCCTCCCAGATCTAGGCGGAAACCGTACGGTTTCATAACAACCACGCAACAAGGCCTAGGCATCTCTGTTACGGGTGTGCACAATGTGGCCCATGAAGACCGCAACGAAAACCGCCGCGGCTTTGCTTGCCGCCGCGGTAACCCTCGCACCAACCGCTCACGCACAGGATGACGTCGACTGGACGGGTGGCCACCCGCTGCCACCCGGCACGGAGGTGCCGTACGACCCCGGCTACGCATCCGCCTGGAAGCTCTACGACGTGATCCGCTTCGGTGACCCGAACTTCCGCAACATCAAGGTGCAGGGCGTGCGCGTGCTGGGCGCCTTCGAGGGCGACTCTGTCATGTGCCACATGAACGCCAAGGGCGGGCGCAATGAGTGCTTCAAAGACGGCAAGCAGGCGACCAAGCTCGGATGGGGCGTCGGCGGCGAAGTGATTACCTTCGACCCGAAGGTTGAGCAGTTCGCCCCGCTGATCAAGGGCTTCAACAACTTGGAACTGCAGCTTTCCAGCGGCTCCGGGGTGAACCTTTCCAGCTAGGCTGGGCGCATGTCTTTTGCGCAG
Organism: Corynebacterium sp. CQ3829_602738; assembly: GCF_054478435.1. NCBI lineage: Bacteria > Bacillati > Actinomycetota > Actinomycetes > Mycobacteriales > Corynebacteriaceae > Corynebacterium > Corynebacterium sp. CQ3829_602738. The sequence goes on along the minus strand of NZ_CM137003.1, from coordinate 1,513,623 downwards.
AAAGAACGTGAACGCCTCGCCCAGTTGTTCCTTCGGGTCGGCCCCGATGCGCCGACGCTGAACGAGGGCTGGACCACTCGGGACCTCGCAGTCCATCTACTCATCCGCGAGTCCAAGCCGGCAGCCGCCCCCGGCATCTTCGTGAACGCACTCTCAGGTGTCACGGAGAAGGAGACGGCGAAGCAAATGGCCCGCCCGTACGAGGACGTCGTGCGCGAGTGGGCTGCCGGCCCGCCGGTGTGGCTCAAGCCGCTCAACTCCGCTATGAACACGTCCGAGCACTTCATCCACCACGAGGACGTGCGCCGGGGCGGGGGAGTGGTGGAGCCGCGCGAATTTTCCCAGGTGATCAACGAGGAGCTGTTTTCGCTGGCGAAGCGCTTTGGCAAGTTGACGCTGCGTGGCGCTCCCGTGCCTGTGATTCTGACCCCGCCGACCACGCCACCCGCAACCATCGGCGACAAGGCTGGGGTGGCCGAACGCGGCGACAACGTGTTGCGCGTCTCGGGCGATCCTGGCGAGCTGCTGCTGTGGGTTTCCGGCCGCGACGCGGCGCAGGTAGAGCTGACTGGCTCCGTTGACGCATTCGAGGGTTTCGAGATCAAGATGTGACCCTTGACTGACCGTCTCGGGTGTGGCGTAAGGTGTAAATGTGACTTAAGGCGTTAGAGTTACAGCCATGTCTGTCAAAAACACCGCGCCGCGCTCGTCGCGGTCTTCTACGCGCCGTCCTGCCGGCGGCACCCGCCACGGCGGTCCGGTGTCCATGACGCACCCGCCGACATCGTCGAACGTGGCTGCTGAAACCGCCGACGAACGCGTGGGTTCCGCGTATAAAGTTGTCGGCCATTCGCTCGGCGCCGCCGCCCGCCGCGTCGGGTCGTTTTTCCGTCGCGACAAGGACCAGTCCGACTACGACGATGCCGCCGGCCCTAGGCCCCGTCGCAGCCGTGACGATTGGGAGGATGAATGGGAGGACGATTTCGAGATGCCAGAGGAGCGCGCCGAAAGCTCCGTTTCAGGCGAACGCCGACGCCGCGAACCGCGGAACGGTGGCCACGCCGGTGGCCACAGCACGTTTGAAACCCACGCCGACGCGTGGGGTTTAGTTCTCATTGGCCTGGCCGCCGTCATCGGCGGGTCGGTCTGGTTCGATGTGGCCGGACCGGTGGGTGAGGTCATCTCCACCGGCACCCACTGGCTCATCGGTGCCGGCGCGCTGATCCTGCCGGTCATCCTCGTTGGCATTGCCATCGCTCTGATGCTCAATGTGCGCACCTCCGACGCAGTGCGCGCACGAGTGACGCTGGGCTTTTCCATCATCTCTATTGGCATGCTCGGTTTGATCCACGTCTTCGCGGGCAACCCGGCGACGTGGGAGGAGCGCAAACTCGCCGGCGGCGCGTTCGGCGCCTTCACCGGCGGTGTCCTCGCAGCTGGCTTTTCCTCGTTTGTGGCGATCCCGCTGCTTGGTCTGGTGATTCTCTACGGTGCGCTCAAAGCCACCGGCATCACCGTGCGCGAGGCTTATGACTACATCAAGGACCTGGTCACCCGCATGCTGTCCAACACGGACACGCCAGACGACGAGGACCTGGACCCGTACAGCCACGTCGCCGACGACCTGGACGACATCGCGGAGGGGCGCGAGCGACGCACTGCGCGCGACCGCGCCGCTTCTCGACGTTCACGCGGCCGCGCCGCCGACGTCGAGCGCCCGGCCCGCCCGACGCGTCGCCCGTCGCTGCGACGCCCGACTCCGATGGAGAGCTACCCGGCCGATGGCGACGGCGAGCTGGACCTGTTCGATTTCGCCGACGAGGTCGAAGACCACGACGACTTCGGCCAACCTGCAGCAGAGCCTGCCGCCTCCGCCGAAACCGCGGTGGTCCAGCGCCCGGCGGCTGCTCCGGCACCGGCTCCCAAGCCGGCAGCCAAGCCCGCGGCACCCAAACCTGCGGCACCGAAGCCGCCCCAGCGCGACAACGAGACGAAGGTGCTGCAGCGGGAAGATCCGGAGACGGAACGTCGAGAAGCAACTGCCCCCGACGCCGTAGCTAGCTCGCGCGAGCAGATGGCGAAGGCGATCGCGGCGCGCAGCGGCATCGACGCCTCCAAGATCCCCGCGACCACTCCGAAGTCCGAGACCGAACAGGCCGCCCCGAAACAGGTGCGAAAGATCCCGCAGGGCGACTACCACCTGCCGTCCACGGAACTGCTGCTCGCGGGTAACGCGCCAAAGACGCGCACCGAGGCCAACGACCGCATGATCGAGGCGATCACCGACGTCTTCGAGGAATTCAAGGTCAATGCGCAGGTCACCGGCTTCTCCCGCGGCCCGACAGTCACCCGCTACGAGGTGGAGCTTGGGCCTGGTGTGAAGGTCTCCAAGATCACCAACCTGCAGTCCAACCTCGCCTACGCCGTGGCCACCGACAACGTGCGCCTGCTCACCCCGATCCCCGGCAAATCCGCCGTCGGCATCGAGGTGCCCAACGCCGACCGCGAGATGGTGCGGCTGCGCGACGTGCTGGACTCGCCGAAAGTCTCCGCGCAGGACGACCCGATGCTCATCGGCCTGGGCAAGGACATCGAGGGCGACTTCATCGCCTCCTCGATCCAGAAGATGCCGCACCTTTTGGTCGCCGGTTCCACCGGCTCCGGTAAGTCCGCGTTTGTGAACTCCATGCTGATCTCGCTGCTCACGCGCGCGACGCCGGAGGAAGTCCGCCTGATTCTGGTGGACCCGAAGATGGTGGAGCTAACCCCGTACGAGGGCATCCCGCACCTGATCACGCCGATTATCACCCAGCCGAAGAAGGCCTCCGCCGCCCTGCAATGGCTGGTGGAGGAGATGGAGCAGCGCTACATGGACATGAAGTCCGCGCGCGTGCGCCACATCAAGGACTTCAACCGCAAGGTCCGCTCCGGCGAACTGACCGCACCCCCGGGATCCGAGCGCGAGATGCGCCCGTACCCGTTCATCGTGTGCGTGGTGGACGAGCTGGCCGACCTGATGATGACCGCGCCGAAGGAGATCGAGGAATCCATCGTGCGCATCACCCAGAAGGCGCGTGCGGCGGGCATCCACCTGGTGCTGGCGACCCAGCGACCGTCCGTGGACGTGGTCACCGGCCTGATCAAGACGAACGTGCCGTCGCGCCTCGCCTTTGCGACGTCCTCGCTGACCGACTCCCGCGTGATTTTGGACCAGGGCGGCGCCGAAAAGCTCATCGGCATGGGCGACGGCCTGTTCATCCCGCAGGGTGCCGGCAAGCCGCAGCGCCTCCAGGGCGCGTTCGTCTCCGACGAGGAGATCCAAGCCGTAGTCGAGGCAGCGAAGGCGCAGCAGGACGAGCCCGACTACGTCGAGGGTGTCACCGAGGACAAGCAGGCCGAGGCCAAGGTCATCGACGACGACATCGGCAAGGACATGGACGACCTGCTCGAAGCCGTCGAACTCGTGGTCACCTCCCAGCTCGGCTCCACCTCAATGCTGCAGCGCAAACTGCGCATCGGCTTCGCCAAGGCCGGCCGCCTGATGGACCTCATGGAATCCCGTGGCGTGGTCGGCCCGTCCGAAGGCTCCAAGGCCCGCGACGTGCTGGTCAAGCCCGAGGAGTTGGATACCATCATCTGGATGATCAAGGGCGCAGACCCGGCCGAGGCGCCCAAGGACGTGCAGCTTGACGACGGCGCCGGCGACGCCAACGGTTCAGATTCCGGCGCGGGTGGCTCCGATGCGGGTGGCTCTGGTGCGGACGGCGACGCCGACACCCGGACCGTCACCGCGACGTACAACCCGACCGGAGGAGCGTTCTAGCTGGCGGACGCAGAACCCCGCCGTAGATGCTTACCCCAGGATGCTTACCGGGGCTAGATGCTTACCCCAGGATGCTTATCCATCGAGTGGTGCACCCGCCGAGGCCCTCGATATCTCGAGAAGTAAGCGTTTAGAAGTAAGCATCCTCGGGCAGTAAGCATCCTGGGGTATGCATTTGCGCGGAAGGTGGGGCGGCCCGGAGCGATACAGGGCGGCGCGCGGCGGCGGACGCGGCACGCCGCCGCGTGGTGTAGTGTGAAACGCGCTTGGAGGGGAGTACCCCGGAAGTGTCCAGGATCGTCAGCACGGTGCCGTCGTCAGGCGATAGCCCCGGTCCGGACCGCCCACAGTGGTGGGGGAGACCTCCGGTCTTTTACGCAACGCTGACCGGAGGCTTACTTATGCATGTGCCCCTTTACATTTGGCTGATCACCTCGGCGGTGATCCTGGGATTTTTCATCTTCGACTTCGTCTCGCACGTGCGTACTCCGCACGAGCCGACGATGAAGGAGTCGGGCGGCTGGGCGTTGTTCTACATGTCCATGGCGTGCGTGTTCGGCGGGCTGGTCTGGTGGCTGTGGGATGCGGAGCACGCCGTGCAGTTCTTCACCGGCTACATCACCGAGTTGTCGCTGTCGGTGGATAACCTGTTCGTCTTCGCCCTGATCATGGGCTCGTTCAAGATCCCTCGCGCGTACCAGCAGAAGGTGCTGCTCATCGGCATTGTCATGGCGCTGGTGTTCCGCCTCATTTTCATCCTGCTTGGCGCCGTGATCATCGAGGCGTGGTCGGACGTGTTCTACATCTTCGCCGCTTTCCTCATCTACACCGCCATCAAGCTGGTCTACGACGAAGTCACCGACCAGGAGGACCCGGACCCGAACGATATGTTCGTGGTCAAGACGCTGCGCAAGGTCATTCCGGTGACCAAGTCGTACCACTCCGACCGGCTCGTTTCGAGGACTCAGGCCGGCAAGAAGGCTGTCACGCCGCTGTTCGTCGCCCTGCTGTCGATCGGGTTTATCGACGTCATGTTTGCCTTCGACTCCATCCCGGCGATCTACGGCATCACCCAGGAATCCTTCCTCGTGTTCACCGCCAACGCGTTCGCGCTGCTGGGCCTGCGCCAGCTCTACTTCCTGCTCAACGGCCTGCTTGACCGCCTGGTGTACCTGCCATACGGCCTCGCGGTGGTGCTTGGCTTCATCGGCGTGAAGCTGCTGCTGCACGCGCTGCACGAGAACAACCTGTCGTTCATCAACGGCGGCGAGGGGCTCGACGTGCCGGAGGTCGGTACTGTCGCCTCGCTGTTGGTCATCGTCGGCGTGCTCGCGATCACCGCGATTGCCTCGGTGATCAAGGACCGTGCCGACGTCAAGGCGGGCCGCCGGGATCCGGAGGAGAACAACTACCACGTCGACTACGACGACCACGGAAACCGCCGCAAGGTGGACAAGCACGGCCACCACGTGGAATGGATCGACGACCCGGCTACCTCCGGCAAGGGCGATCACACCGCGACAGGTTCGCGCGACACGGACCACCTCGACGTCGCCCGCGGCGGACGCAAGGGCTGACCCGCAAGGGCTAACCAGCGAACCCCTAGCTGAAGATGTTCATCACCGGGTTCCACTCCCGGATCTCGCGGGCGGCCAGGGCGCCGGCGACGGTGTAGGGGTCTTCGTCCAACACTGCCGCGGCGTCGGCCTCCGTGGCCGAGTCCGGCAGCTGCAGGACGATCAGGGCCTGCTCGGCGCCCGCGAGCGGCCCGGAGCCGACGATGCGGCCCAGCGACAGCTGGGAGGCGATGAATTCGCGGTGGGCGGGACGTGTGTCGTCGACAAGCGATTGCTCACCGTAGGTGTACGTGGCTGCGAAATACTTCATGTAGGGCAGTCTAAGAGCGCACCGTCGCATGGGTATGGTGGAGGCTGTGATGCAACCCGACAAGCAGTCGAATTGGAACCTCCCGAACATTTTGACCTCGATGAGGATCCTGTTCATTCCCGTTTTTGCCTGGCTGGTGCTGTCTGAGCGCTGGTGGTGGGCGTTCGGGTTGTTCGTTGCGCTCATGATCACGGACAAGCTCGACGGCGACATCGCGCGCGCCCGTGGGCTGGTCACGGACTTCGGCAAGATCGCCGACCCGATCGCGGACAAGGCGCTGATGATCACCGCGCTGGTCACGCTGAATATCGCCAGCACGCTGCCGGTGTGGGTGACGGTGGTCATTGTGGCGCGTGAGCTGGGCATTACGGTGTGGCGCATGGTGATGCTGCGCCGCGGCAAGGTGGTGCCGGCGTCGAAGGGCGGCAAGCTCAAGACCGCGCTGCAGACTCTTGCCGTGGGGCTGTACCTGTGCCCGCTGCCTGCGTGGATGGACACCCCGACCTTCGTGGTGATGCTGCTTGCGGTCGCGGTCACTGTGGTCACGGGCGTGCAGTATTTGGTTGATGCAGGGAAGGTGAACAAGTGACTACCGCGCAATTGCTTATCGACGAGCTCCGCACCCGCCACCAAACCATCGCCTTCTGCGAATCGCTCACTGCCGGTCTCGCCTCGGCGACGTTGGCTGACGTGCCCGGCGCCTCGGACGTGTTGGTCGGCGGGCTGGTGACGTACTCGCCGGAGCTGAAGACGGCGCTTGCGGACGTGCCGGCGGACCTGATCGAGAGCGAAGGCGTGGTCTCCGCGGCCGTCGCGCGCGAGATGGCGCGCGGGGCACGGCGCGTCTGCGGCGCTGATTGGGCTGTGGCGCTGACTGGCGTGGCGGGCCCCGACGCGCAGGACGACGTGCCCGCCGGCACGGTGTGGATCGGGCTGGCCGGGCCGAAGTGGACCGCCTCGTCGCAGGCGGCGGAGCTGCTCGATCCCGCGGTTGGCCAGTACGCGCTCATGCCGGGAGCTGCGGTGCCGGTGCGTGTGCTGTCGGGGCAGCGCAACGAGGTCCGTCGCTTGGCGGTGGAGGCCGCGCTGGTCGGTGCGCTGACGGGCGTGCGGGAACAAAACTAAGCGGCGAGTCGTTGGAGGAATTGATGACCACTACTACTTTGCTCTACGATACCCCGGTTGACCTGCCGCTTGCGCCGGAGGCAGACCGCGCTTCACACCGCGAGCCGCTATTCCGTGAAGCGCTTGGCATGTCGCTGCGCGCGTTCCGCGCGGACAAGGGCGTGACGCTGCGTGCCCTGGCAAAGGAAGCGCGTGTGTCGTCCGGCTACATCTCCGAGCTGGAGCGCGGCCGGAAGGAAGTTTCCTCAGAGTTGTTGGCTTCCTTGTGCGAGGCGTTGGGCACCACAGTTTCCGAGGTTTTGCTTGAGGCTGTGGCGAACATGTCTCTGCACTCGTTCACCGAAGAGTTGGAGCGCACCACGCCGGCCGCAGCGGAAGCGTAGCTGGCAATCCGCGACTACAGTGGTTGGCGATTAACGCAATCTACTGACAGAAAGGTCACGGTGCTTTAGCCATGGCGAATCCCTTTACCAAGTTCTGGAACTACCTGATGGCGCTCTTCGACAACAAGATCGAAGAAAACGCAGACCCGAAGGTCCAGATCGAGCAGGCCATTAACGACGCACAGCGTCAGCACCAGGCACTGTCCCAGCAGGCGGCTGCCGTGATTGGTAACCAGCGCCAGCTGGAGATGCAGCTCAACCGCCGCCTGGAGGACGTCGAGAAGCTGCAGGCGAACGCACGCCAGGCACTCCAGCTCGCCGACAAGGCACGCGGCGAGGGCAACGCCCAGAAGGCACAGGAATACGAGAACGCCGCAGAGGCGTTCGCGGCCCAGCTGGTTACCGCCGAGTCTGGTGTCGAGGACACCAAGCAGCTGCACGACCAGGCGCTGCAGCAGGCCGCGCAAGCCAAGCAGGCCGTCGAGCGCAACGCCGCGCACCTGCAGCAGCAGGTTGCGGAGCGCTCGAAGCTGCTCTCCCAGCTGGAGCAGGCGAAGATGCAGGAGAAGGTCTCGGAGACCATGCAGTCCATGAACTCCATTACCGCCTCCGGCCCGAACCTGGACCAGGTGCGCGACAAGATCGAGCGCCGTTACGCCAACGCGCTCGGTGCCGCCGAGCTGGCGCAGAACTCCATCGAAGGCCGCATGGCTGAGGTGGAGCAGGCCGGCATCCAGATGGCGGGCCACGGCCGCCTGGAGCAGCTGCGCGCTGAGATGGCAGGGGAGCTGACCTCCGGGAACAAGCAGGCCATCGAGCAGGGTGGTGCTGCCCAGGGCGGTGCCGTCCAGGGTGGTGCTGCTGGCGCTTCGAACCCGGTCGGCGGCAATGTTTCCGACGACGCCGTCGCGCAGCGCATGCGCGAGCTGCGCGGGGAGTAGGCGTGTAGCCAGTGAAGCTTAAGTAGGCGCCGAGGATTATCCTCGGCGCCTTTTGTAATTCACCAACGGGTCCGTATATCGCAATCTCAACCGGAACTTTGGCAGCAGTTGGGGAGCTAATTGGGGCAGTGGAATCAGGATGGAGGTGAAGGCGGCAGCTTGGCTACCGAAGCTGGTCGCGGCGCCAGGTTGGATCGAGTTGTACGACCGGAATCTGTACGTTCATGCAGATTTAACCTGACAGTGGGCTGATATTTCCCTGGACGCACTAGGGTGAGCGTGTTCTATTCCTGTGAGCACCCTATGAGGAAGGGTAGATATGCATAGTAAACTATTCCGGCGCGCGATCGTGCCAGCGTTCGCCACGGCGCTCGTGGCGGGGGCAGTGGCCGCGCCAGCCGGTGCAAAGACTACTGACTCAGCCTTGGCTGACCGTGGACCGCTTGTAATCAACGAGATTGATTCGAATGATGACGACTGGGTGGAGATTTTCAACACCACAAGCCAGACGATCCCTCTCGCCGGCTGGGTTCTTGAAGACCGCAATAAAGACACGGATACACATGAACTAGCCGATGTCGCGGCGGTCATTCCGCCGTTCGGCTTCATCGTTATCGACCCGAATGTCAACCTGAACAAGGATGGCGAAGAGGTCGTGCTGAAAGACCCAGATGGGAAGATCTCAGACAGCTTCCAGTGGACAAAGGCTGGTGACGGCCCAGACTTCCACCGTTGCGCCGACGGAACCGGCGATATGGTTCAGCTCCCTAGCGGGAACTCGAAGGGTACTTGGAACTGCCCGGATAAGATCATTGATTTTTTGAATGCCAGATCCGACAACGCGATCGCTCAGGCTGGTTCCGAAAGTATCGTGATCAACGAGATTGCGACAAAGGGCACTGAATTTGTTGAGTTAGCGAACAAAGGGCATGAAGACGTTGATATCAGTGGCTGGGTCCTATTTGATAGTGGCGACGGGGCACAGAATCAGCCTTTCGTGATCCCAAGCGGAACTAAAGTGCCTGCCGGCGAATACTACGTTGCAACCACAGGATCGAATTTTGGTTTCGACGGAAATGACGGTGTCACGGTCTACGATGCTTCCGGTAAGAAAGTGGACAGCCACTCGTGGACGAGCCATCCGAATGACGGTGAGTCCTGGTCGCGCCTTGACGATATGACTGGGGCGTTTACGTCCAACCAGCTCACTCAGGGGGCGAAGAATGTTGCCCCTGCACAGGTCGACCCCAAGAACATTGTAATCAACGAGGTGGTTTCCAACGGCGATCCGGTTTCGGACTGGGTAGAACTCTACAACAAGGGCACGGCGCCGATTGACATTTCCGGTTGGAAGGTCATCGACAATGATCCGACCCATACCCCGATCGTCATTCCGAACGGGACAGTTGTGCAACCGGGTGATTTCTACGCGTTTTACACCGATGGAGCTGCCAACACCCCTGACAAGTCGAAAGGTTTCGGGCTTGGCAAGGGAGACTCGGTGACGATCTCAGATGCGAACGGAGTAGAGATTGATTCCGTGGGGTGGAGCAATGGTGCGCACGCGACTCCGTGGGGCCGTCAGCCGGATGGCACGGGCGAGTTTACGGATCTCGGCAGCAACAATGTGAAGCCGACTCGGGGGACCACAAATTCCTCGGACTCCAACCCAACCACTCCGTCAACCTCTGGTGTCGTGATCAATGAGGTCGAGTCCAACGGTGATCCTTTGGATGACTGGGTTGAGCTCTACAACATGGGATCCGACGCGGTTGATATTTCCGGTTGGCAACTGACCGATAAAGGCGGTTTGTCTAAGCACAAGGTGACGATCCCGGATGGCACGATCCTTCAACCCGGTGAATTTATTGCGTTTTATGTTGACGCCTTGGCTGGGGCGGGAAATAACGGATTCGGCTTGGGGGAAGCCGACGAAGCTGTGCTGTACGACAACAAGGGCAATCAAATAGACAGAATTGATTGGACGTCTCATTCGAAGCGCACGCTGGGTCGCCTTCCAGACGGTACTGGTGAGTTCAGCGAGACTGGAAAGCCGACTAGAGGGGCTGCGAATCTTAGCCCGGACGAAGTCATCTGGGCTGAAGAGCCGTGGCCGTTTGATCCACAGAATGTCGACAACGTAGTGCTCGGGGCCGATTTCCAAATCGACGACACTTCCGGTGTCGATTTTGACTCAGATGGTCGCGCCTGGGTTGTGAATAACAAGACCGGCACGCTGTGGGCATTCGATTACAACGACGGGAAATACGTCGCAGCGGGTTCGTGGCAACTGCGGTACCCGAACGACAATGCGGGCCAGCCGGACGCCGAGGGGGTCACGATTGGTAAGGACGGTGCCATCTACGTCGCTACTGAACGTGATACGCGAAGCGACGACACCAAGAAGGTTTCGCGACCCTCGGTGTTGCGGTTTGACATTCCAGCGGGAACCGGCGGAACTCTAATGGCGACGAATGAGTGGAACCTCAAGAACGTCGTTGGACTTGTCGGACCGAACTCGGGCCTCGAAGCCATTGAGTACATTCCCGAACAGGACCTTTATGCTGTGGGCGTCGAGGCAACGGGCGAGGTCATCTTCCTTAAACCGAACTTTACCGAAGCAGAAATCGAGCGGTACAAGGCACCATTTGAAAACGTCATGGCCCTCGATTACAACGCGGTTTCACAAGAACTGCGGGTTGTCTGCGACGAGGTCTGCGACGGTGCTTCTATCGCAGTTAAGTATGCACAAACCAAGTTCGAGCCGGTTGGCAAGGCTCAGTTTGACCCGGAAAAGATGCCTGAAGGCGCCGCCAACGAAGGCTTCGCTACGTTTACCGATGTCGGGGAATGTGTGCAAGGCAAGAAGACTTTGACTACGAGGTTCCTCTGGGCTGATGACGGTTTGTCAGACAACTCGACCGCTCTTCGCGCAGCATCGAGTGAGGAAACTGAAGACTGTACTGCACCCACAACGACAGTGACTGCTGGCGCAACGACGGCTACGGTGGCAACCTCAACGGTAACTGTCCCTGCAGCCACGACTACTTTCACGCCGGTGACCACGGTTGCCGACACTGCAGTGACCGCAACGGAGACTGCGGCGACGTCGACGGTGAAGACTGCTGGTGCGACTACGACTGAGACGCCGGTGACCACGGTTGCCGACACTGCAGTGACCGCAACGGAGACTGCGGCGACGTCGACGGTGAAGACTGCTGGTGCGACTACGACTGAGACGCCGGTGACCACGGTTGCCGACACTGCAGTGACCGCGACGAAGACTGCGGCGACGTCGACGGTGAAGACTGCTGGTGCGACTACGACTGAGACGCCGGTGACCACGGTTGCCGACACTGCAGTGACCGCAACGGAGACTGCGGCGACGTCGACGGTGAAGACTGCTGGTGCGACTACGACTGAGACGCCGGTGACCACGGTTGCCGACACTGCAGTGACCGCAACGGAGACTGCGGCGACGTCGACGGTGAAGACTGCTGGTGCGACTACGACTGAGACGCCGGTGACCACGGTTGCCGACACTGCAGTGACCGCAACGGAGACTGCGGCGACGTCGACGGTGAAGACTGCTGGTGCGACTACGACTGAGACGCCGGTGACCACGGTTGCCGACACTGCAGTGACCGCGACGAAGACTGCGGCGACGTCGACGGTGAAGACCGCTGGTGCGACCGAAACGAAAATTCCGGTAACCACTGTTACGGATCCGGAATGGACGGTCACTGAGGTTGCGGCGACGTCGACGGTGAAGACCGCTGGTGCGACCACGACTGAGACGCCGGTGACCACGGTTGCCGACACTGCAGTGACCGCAACGGAGACTGCGGCGACGTCGACGGTGAAGACCGCTGGTGCGACCACGACTGAGACGCCGGTGACCACGGTTGCCGACACTGCAGTGACCGCAACGGAGACTGCGCCGATGTCGACGGTGAAGACTGCTGGTGCGACTACGACTGAGACGCCGGTGACCACGGTTGCCGACACTGCAGTGACCGCAACGGAGACTGCGGCGACGTCGACGGTGAAGACTGCTGGTGCGACTACGACTGAGACGCCGGTGACCACGGTTGCCGACACTGCAGTGACCGCAACGGAGACTGCGGCGACGTCGACGGTGAAGACTGCTGGTGCGACCACGACTGAGACGCCGGTGACCACGGTTGCCGACACTGCAGTGACCGCGACGAAGACTGCGGCGACGTCGACGGTGAAGACTGCTGGTGCGACCACGACTGAGACACCGGTGACCACGGTGACTTCCACCAACGTCATTACCTCGACTGGAAAAACCAGTACTGTGACCAGCACTGTCGAGGACACGAAGGTCCTGTCGCCGCTGACAACGGTGGCGAAGCCGCTTACCACGACCGTGACCCCAACTACCACCGTCAATGCCGAAACGGTCACGTTGACGGCGGTGGCGGCCACCGAAACTGAGACTCCGGCTGCAGTGACGGTAACCGCCGAGACGCCGACTGTTGCGGTGGAGACGCCGGCTCTTTCGGTGAACGCTCCGGTAATTGTGGAGGCTGTCCCGGATGCCACCATTAACATCCCGGTTCAGGCTTCGGATCCGCAGGCAGTCAAGGTCCAGGGTCTGCCCGAAGGTATGGCGTACAACCCTGAAAGCGGAGCTATCACGGGCTCCGCTGCAGCTGGTGCCTACGACATCGCGGTAACTCAGGGTGAAGGTGAAAACCGACTGGTTGCAAAGTTTGAGCTCCGCGTCGGCAAAGGTCTAGCCACCACAGTGACTACCACCTCGGAAGTCCCATCTACCGGGAACCAGTCGGAGGTAGACGCCGGTTCATCGTTGGATGGTAAGTGTGTCGCTGCGCTGGCTGGATGGATGGTGCCGCTGGTGGCCTTGGTCCCGTTGGGTATCGCCTCCCAGATTGAGCTTCCGCTGCCTGCACAGGTGCAGCAGATGGTTCAAGGCTTGCAGGAGCAGGCAGCGCGGATGCTCCCTCCAGTGGACCCAGAGATTCAGATGCTTGCTGGGGGTCTCGCCGCGGCGACACTAGGTATCTTGGCCATTGTGAGCATCGTTAACGCTTGCAGTGGCGGAGGTAGCTCCACGGGCAGCAGCAACGCGTAACACAGCTCACGCCCGATAAACGCATTCCGCCCGGTTCCTCCACGGAGGGGCCGGGCGGATCATCGTTGTAAGGCAAAAGCGCTAATCCACAGCTCCGCGTGCCATGAGCGCTTCGCCCATCATCTTTGCGCGGCGAACGGAACGGATAACCAGCGGGATGCCGAAGGCGGTGAAGGAGAATCCGACGCCGCGGGCTTTGCGCGCCTCGAGGACCTCGTTGGCTGTGGCGAGGGTCAAAGGGATGAGACGGATGGTCAGCGCGATGGTCAGGGAGATCAACTCCCCGGTGCGGCCGAGCGGGGCCAGTGCGCGATCAAGCGCTGCCAGAAGCTCTTCGACCGGGGTGGTCAGGGTGAGCAGGTTCGCCGCGGCAATGGTGGCCAGCAGACCGATCAGCAGCGTCAGTGCGGATTGCACACCGTTCTGCCACACCATGAACACGCCCAAGAACAGCAGCACGGGCAGCAGCGGCACGAGCTGGCGCCGCGCCACGCGTGCGGGGATGCGCGCCCACACGTAGAGCGCCAGCACCAATACGAGCGCGGCTAAAGAGTGCCACGGCTGGGTCGGCAGGGCAGTGACGGCGATGATAAAGACGACCAGCAGTACGAATTTCAGCGCAGCGCCTAGGCGGTGCAGCCACGTGTCGCCGGGGATGTAGACGCCTAGGGGGAGTTCGCGGATCACGGCTTCGCGTCCATCAGGTCGGTGTAGAACGCGATTGCCGCGTCGGGCGTGCCGTCGTAGGCCAGGGCACCGTCGTCGATGACGAGCACGCGGTCGAAGCCGCGCAGCATCTCCAGGTCGTGGGTGACCACGATCAGCTGCTGGTCCAGCGACATCAGCTCGCGCACGATGCGGCGGCGGTTGCGCAGGTCCAGCAGGGTGGTGGGCTCGTCGGCGATGATCGTGTCCGGCTCGATCACCAGCACGGAGGCGAGCGCCAGCATCTGCTTTTCGCCGCCGGAGAGGGTGTGCGGGGAGTTCTCGGCGCGGTCGGTGAGTTCGAAGCGCTCGAGTGCTTCTGCCACGCGGCGGTTGACCTCCTCGCGCGGCAGCTTGAAGCGTCGCAAGGAAAACGCCACGTCGTCGGAAACGCGCGGCATGACAATTTGGGATTCGGCGTCGGAGAAGACAAATCCGACGCGTTTGCGGATGTCTTTGCCGCGTTTGTCGGGCGTGAGCCCGTCGTAAAGCACTTGCCCTGATGTCGGCTCGATGAGGCCGTTGATCAGGCGCACGGTGGTGGATTTGCCGGAGCCGTTGGAGCCGATGATGCCGATGCGCTGCTCCGACAGGCTCACGGTGAGCGGCTCGAGGATTTGCTCGCCGTCGTAGGCGACGGCGGCGCCGCGGAACTCGATAAGCGGCATGGTGTTTACTTGCGAGCCCCGCGCAGATCCGGGAACGCTTGGTGCACCGCGAACGCGATGGCGATCATAAGCGCGACCTTGCCGGCGTCCGGCAGCAGGAACGGCACCTGTGCTGCCCATGCCGCGCCGAAGGACATCTGTGAGCGCCACATCAGGCCGAACACGCCGCAGAGGTATTGGAAAAACAGGGCCAGGTAGCCGGCGAGGATGAGGATTCCGATGCTCGCCGCTTTGTTCGAGCGGAACGGTGCGGTGTACGCGACCGCGCCGGCGACGGCGGCGGAGACGAGGTAGCCGGCCAGGTACCCGACGGTCGGCCCGCCGAGGGCGGAAATCACGGTCCGGCCGCCCGCGAGCACCGGCAGCGCCAGGCCCACCAGCAGGAAGATTGCGGCGGCGGAGAATCCGCGGCGCCACCCCAGGACGAGGCCAGCGAGGATGACCGCGGCGTTCTGCAGCACGATGGGCACGCCGGCCGCGCCGACCGGGATGGACACGAAGCCCAGCACAATGACGATGGCGGCAAAGACCGCGATTAGCGCGATATCCTGCGCCGTAGAGTTTTTCTTCATGCGCGGGAGTGTACCGCGACGGGTGGCGTGTACTGTCGGGCGCATGCGTTTGACGGAGTTTCACCAGCTTGTGCAGGACGAATTCGGCTCGGAGCGTGCGCAGTGGATCATCCAGACCCAGGTGCTGCCCGGGTTTGAGCAGACGTCTGCGCAGCTCATCGATGCCGGTGTGGACCCGCGCGACGCGTGGCGCGGGCTCTGTGACGCGTTCGATGTCCCGGAGGAGCGCCGCCTCGGCGTCGACCGCCCGGGCTTTTAGGGGCCGTTGCTTATCGACGGCTCCGCCACCCCGGCGTGTCGTTGAATTTCGAACACGTTTGCGTGTATTCTCTGGGGTGTCGCCGTCGCGTTCTACAGTGTGCCGTGTTTTCCGCTTGGGAGAATTTTCTTCGCGTCCGAGGGAACCGAAGCGGTATGGCGATACGTCTAACTAGGAAACTGTGCACGCGACGCGCCCAGCGCCGCCGAATACTTGGAGGTAGAAACACCACATGGCAACGAAGAAGAAGTCTGCGGCTTCGGCCGGCAACGACCGCAAGAATGCGCTCGATGCAGCGCTGGCAATGATTGAGAAGGACTTTGGCAAGGGCGCGGTCATGCGCCTGGGCGACGACAACCGCCCGCCGATCCAGTCTATTTCTTCCGGCAACACCGCCATCGATGTCGCGCTCGGCATCGGCGGCTGGCCGCGCGGGCGCATCGTGGAGATTTACGGTCCGGAGTCTTCCGGTAAGACCACTGTGGCGCTGCACGCGATTGCGGAGGCGCAGCGCGGCGGCGGCATCGCGGCGTTTATCGACGCGGAGCATGCCCTCGACCCGGACTACGCGCGCAAGCTCGGCGTGGACACCGACAACCTGCTGGTGTCCCAGCCGGACACCGGCGAGCAGGCGCTCGAGATTGCGGACATGCTGGTGCGCTCGGGCGCGATCGACATCATTGTGATCGACTCGGTGGCGGCGCTGACCCCGAAGGCGGAGATTGAGGGCGAGATGGGTGACAGCCACGTCGGCCTGCAGGCCCGCCTGATGTCGCAGGCGCTGCGCAAGATGACCGGTGCGTTGTACAACTCCGGCACCACCGCCATCTTTATTAACCAGCTGCGCGAGAAGATCGGCGTGATGTTCGGCTCGCCGGAGACCACCACCGGCGGTAAGGCGCTGAAGTTCTACGCATCCGTGCGCTGCGATGTCCGCCGTATCCAGACGCTGAAGGACGGTCAGGACTCTATCGGCAACCGCACCAAGATGAAGGTGGTGAAGAACAAGGTTTCCCCGCCGTTCAAGATCGCCGAGTTCGACATCATGTACGGCGAGGGCATCTCGCGCGAGAGCTCGATTATCGACATGGGTGTGGAAAACGGCATTGTGAAAAAGTCTGGCTCCTGGTTCACCTACGAGGGCGACCAGCTCGGCCAGGGCAAGGAGAAGGCCCGCATCTTCCTCAAGGAAAACCCGGAGCTGGCGGACGAGATCGAGGACAAGATCTTCCGCGCGCTCGGCGTGGGCAAATACGCTAACGCCTCCGACGAGCTGACGGACGAGCCGGTGGATATGGTGCCGAACATCGACTTCGACGACGAGGACGACGTGGCGGCACCTGCAACCGCGGAGAAGTAGTTGGCGGACGCGGACAAGATCGCTCGGCTCCAGGAGGCGCTCGACGCCTACGAGCCGGGCACCGGTCTTTTCGACCGGACACACGAGGAGGCTTTGGCACCCGTGCGCAAGCGGGCGTTAGGTCTGCTGGACCAGCGTGCGCGCTCCCGCGCGGAGCTGCGCGAGCGGCTGCTCAAGGCCGAGTTCGAGCCGCAGCTTGTCGACGAAGTCCTCGACGACCTCGCAGGTTCCGGCCTGCTCAACGACGCGCAGTTCGCCCACGAGTGGGTGCGCCAGCGCGCCGCACGCCGCGGCAAGTCTGCCCGTGCGCTGGACATGGAGCTGCGAGACAAGGGCGTCGGGGGAGCAGACCGCGCCGCGGCCCTGGACCAGATCTCGGACGAGGACGAGGAGCACACCGCCCGCGCGGTTGCGGAAAAGTCCGCGCGGAAGGTCAAGGCAGCTCCGGCAGACCGCACCGAGTACGACAAGCACCTGCGCCGCGTCGTGGGTGCGTTGGCCCGGCGCGGCTTCAACCAGGGCATGGCGCTGCGCATCGCCCGCGAGGAGCTGGACGCGCGCATTGCCGAGTGTGAGGAATAGTCCGAAACACTGAACGGTGTTCAAGGCGGTCTCCTAAACTTGCCCGCATGGCATTGTTCAGCGTGAAGATGCGCTCCAGCGCGGGCGGCACCCATATCTCCGGCGCCGAGCGCATCGTGGAGGAGCGCGAGGTCCCTGATGTCTGCGCCGCGATGAGCCAGCGCGCACTGGCCCACGGCAAGGGGCAGCCGGACTCCATCACTGTCACTGTGACCGCCATCGAGGGCGAAGTCGCGCACATCCCGGCGTTGCCAATCACAGAGGCGCACTGCGCGGACCCAGCGGAGGCCCGCGACACCGTCATCGAGAACCTGGCCCCGCTGACGCCGCATGCCGCAGCCGCATGGAAGCTGCTCACCGGCGTGCGCGACATGCGCGGCGGGATCCTGTTCCACGCTGCAACCGGCCGACGCCTCGAACCGGATCACGCCCGGGGCGTACGGGTGACCTCCATGGACGCCGCCACTGCCACAGAGGAGCGTCCCGAGTCCCGCTCCGGCAAGACCCGCGTCACCGATGCGCTTGTGCTCGCTTCCAAGGTCGCGCACCACCCGGCGGTGCTCGCCGAGGTCTGCATCTCGGACGATCCGGACTACACCACCGGCTACCTCGCCTCCAGAAAGCTGGGCTATCTGCGCGTGCCCAAGATGAAGCCTGCTGGTTCCCCAGTTGGCGGACGCCTGTTCGTGGTGGACACTGACGATCCTGCGGACCTGATCACCTACCTCGAGCACACCCCCGTCCTGGTCGAGGAGGCCAAATGAGCTGGCTCGACAACGCTGCCAGGCAACAGTGCGACAACTGGCGCAGCCAAGGACTTGAGCGAACCCCCGCAACCTTTCGCACTGGCCAGACCCCGGTAGCGACCATCGACGGGCGCGAGTATGTCCTGTTCAGCTCCTCGAACTACCTGGGGCTGGCCGAACACCCCGCCGTCACCAGAGCAGCCGCTGACGCGCTCAACCGCTTCGGCGCGGGCTCCGGCGGATCGCGCCTGACCACCGGCACCACAAACCTGCACGCCCAAGTTGAGCGCGACTTCGCCCGCTTCCTTGGCTACGAGGACGCCGTGTTTTTCTCCACCGGGTTCATGGCCAATGCTGGCGTGCTGCAAGCGCTCGCCGGCCCGGGAACGCTCATCGTGTCGGACAAGCGCAACCACGCCAGCATCATCGACGGCTGCCGCCTGGCCAAGGCGCAGGGCGCCACGGTGCGTGTGAGCCGCCACCGCGATCCGGCGCACGTCGATGAGCTGCTGCGAGGGCACTCCGGAGCAGCAATCGTGGTCACCGACGGGTTGTTTTCCATGGACGGCACCCTCGCGCCCGTCCCCGAACTCCTCGCAGTCTGCCGCGCCCGCGGCGCCGCTCTCATGGTCGACGACGCGCACGGCACCGGCACCCTCGGCGCCACGGGCCGCGGCATCGCGGAGCACTTTTCGCTTGTCGACGACCATCCGGACATCCTCGGCGCGACCTCATCCAAGGCACTCGGCGTCGAAGGCGGAGCAGTGGCTGCCTCCGCACCAGTGGCTGCACTGCTGCGGCAGAAAGCCCGCACCTTCGTCTATTCCACCTCGTCCACACCGGCCACGTGCGCGGCGGTTTCTGCGGCAATCGGCGTGCTTGAGGGCGAGGACAGTCCGGTGCTTGCGCTGCACCGGAACATCCGTCGCTTGGCAAGCCAGCTCGGGATGGATGCGTGGGCCAGCCCGATCATCCCGGTGCCCATCGGCGACGAAACGCGCGCGGTGAACGCGTCCGCCAGGCTCCGGGAGGCCGGGTACTTCGTGCCCGCCATCCGCTGGCCGACCGTCCCGCACGGTGCGGCGATGCTGCGGGTAACGGTGATGGCCACCCACACCGACGCGCAGATCGACGGGTTGACTCACGCCATTTCGCGGTTGTAGCTCACCTGGTTAGACTGTCTCGCCGTGACTACGGCGAGCACCACCCAAAACAGCAATCCCCGCACCTACGAGGTGCGCACGTTCGGTTGCCAGATGAACGTGCACGACTCCGAGCGTCTTTCCGGCATGCTCGAAGACGCGGGCTACGTCGCGGCCGATGCCGGCGAGGAGCCCGACCTGGTGGTCTTCAACACCTGCGCGGTGCGCGAGAACGCTGATAAGCGCCTCTACGGCTCGCTCGGACAGCTGAAGAACGTCAAGGCCGATCATCCGGGCATGCAGATCGCCGTCGGCGGGTGCCTGGCGCAGAAGGACCGCGACACCGTCATCGAGAAGGCGCCGTGGGTCGACGCTGTTTTCGGCACCCACAACATCTCCGCGCTGCCGGCGTTGCTCGACCGGGCGCGTGTGGAGGATGAGGCCCAGGTGGAGATCGTGGAGGCCCTCGAGGTGTTCCCGTCCGTGTTGCCCGCCAAGCGCGAGTCCGCCTACGCCGGCTGGGTGTCCATCTCTGTGGGCTGCAACAACACCTGCACGTTCTGTATCGTGCCCAGCCTGCGCGGCAAGGAGGTGGACCGCCGCCCGGGAGAGATCCTCGCTGAGGTCAAAGCACTTGTGGACCAGGGTGTTTCCGAGGTGACCCTGTTGGGCCAGAACGTGAACTCGTACGGCGTGAACTTCGTCGACGAGGACATGGAGCGCGACCGCTCCGCGTTTTCCAAGCTGCTGCGCGCCTGCGGCAACATCGAGGGGCTGGAGCGCGTGCGTTTCACCTCCCCGCACCCGGCGGAGTTCACCTCCGACGTCATCGACGCGATGGCGGAGACCCCGAACGTCTGCCCGCAGCTGCACATGCCGCTGCAGTCCGGCTCCGACAAGGTGCTCAAGGACATGCGCCGGTCCTACCGCTCCAAGAAGTTCCTGGCCATTTTGGACGAGGTGCGCGAGAAGCTGCCGCACGCGGCGATCACCACCGACATCATCGTCGGCTTCCCGGGCGAGACTGAAGAGGACTTCCAGGCCACCCTCGACGTCGTGGAGAAGGCACGTTTCACCTCAGCGTTTACTTTCCAGTACTCGCCGCGCCCCGGCACCCCGGCGGCGGAGATGGAGCAGCAGATCCCCAAGGCTGTGGTCCAGGAGCGTTTCGAACGCCTCCACGCGCTGCAGGAGCGGATCAGTGCGGAGGAGAACGCGAAGCTCGTCGATACGCAACAGGAACTCCTCGTCCAAGAGGACGGCCGCAAGAACGACCGCACGCATCGCATGTCCGGCCGCGCCCGCGACGGGCGCCTGGTGCACTTCGCGGTCGAGGGCAACATCGACGGCGAGGTCCGCCCGGGCGATATCGTCACCGTCACCATCACCGATGCGAAGCCGCACTACCTGATCGCGGACTCCGGCATCCACGAGCACCGCCGCACCAAGGCGGGCGACAACTCCGAGGCGGGCCAGGTGCCCACCACCGCGCCCATCGGGGTGGGCCTTGGCCTGCCGACGATCGGCCAGCCCGCCGCCGCTCCAGCAGATTCCGCCTGCTGCGGCGGCTAGGGCTACAGTTGGGCGACATGACGCAGCCCAACACAGAATCCCTTGCCCGCGCGGAGAAGAAAGCCGCATCCACCGTGGACATGGGCGCGAAGCGCTGGGTGCTCGCCGCCGCGGTAGCCATCTACGTGGTGGCGCTGTTCCTGCCGTTTGTGGGCGGGGCGTCGCTATGGCAGGTGCTCGCCGCCACCGACGCTGCGAAGGACGCGCAGACCGCGGTCACGGAGTACGTCTTCGCGTGGATCTCGCTCATTGGCGTCGGTGTCCTGACCACCCTTGCCGTGGCCACGCAGCGCTTCGCGCTCGCGGTTCCCGCGTGGATGGTCACCACCGTCTCGCTGGTCTACTCCGTGCTTGGCATCTGGCTGCGCAACTCCAACGCCACCGGCATCAGCCGCGGTCCCAGCTACTACCTGGTCGTGCTCGCGGTGGTGATCGTGGTGTTCACGGTCTTCCCACTGATCCTGTCGCGCAACGAGGAACAGGCGGCCGTCGCCAAGCAGCGCGCCGAAGCGCAGGGCAAGGACGAGGTGGCGCTCGCGCAGCGCGCCGCGACGAGGGAGCAGGAGAACCCTTTGCTTATCGACGACCGCCGTGCCCGCGCAGCAGAGCGACACCGAAAATCTTTGGACTAACGGATACAAAACTGGGACGGTTCCCCCAGCCCGCAAAAGCAGATATCGGCATGTAGCGTGACCGCCGACCCGCGACCTGGGCTTTTGTGGCGGCTCACCTTGTAAACGCCGATATCGGCATTTAAAAGGAGCGCACTGCCTACGGTTTCTGCCACGCGGTGGTGGAAGAAACCACCTCAGCGTCAAGCCCGCGCATGATCGCGTTCGCCGCGGGGGAGTCGGCGGGGTAGGAGCAGTAGACCGTCTCCAGGTCCTCCCAGGTCTCTTTGGCGCGTGTGAGCGACGCTCGCAGCAGTGCCGAGCCGATGCCGCGGCCGCGGTGCTCGGGCAGCAGATATATCAAACCGAGTTCGCAGACTTTCGGGTCGTCTGAAAAGTACCGGACAACCTCGCAAAGACCGACGCACTCGCCGTTGACGTATGCCAGGCCAGTGAGCTGGGAGCCGCCACGGTCCTGCAACCTGGCGCCGGCGTCCTGAATGCGGGTGAGGTCCCACTCGATGGTGTCCATGACCAGTTCGCCGCGGGGGTAGTCGCACGAGGCTGAGGTGAGCAAACGGGAGAACTGCTCCAGTTCACCGGGTGCGGCGTTTCGCCGCGCTGAGAAGCCGGGGCCCTGAACCACCGCGAACTCGGCGTCCGCGGATTCCTCGGCACCAGGCAGCCTTTCGACCGCGGAGATGGAAAACGTGCCCTGGTCCTCCCGGAACACCGGCGCGTAGCCGTAGCCCCGCGCGTGCGGCGGTTCATCTGCTGCAACAGCGTGGGTGACCCACAGTTGGCGGGTGGGGCGGGTGAGGCGGGCCGACAGGTCGTCGAGAAGCTTCAGCGCGCTTTCCCACGGTGCGTCGGGGATGGGCTCGCCCGGAAGGGGAGCGAGCTCGGAGTCGAAGGTGAAGTTCGCCTCGATCACCCCGCGGTCCTCCAGCAGAGGCAGGGAGACGAACAGCCAGGCATCGAGGGAGTCGAGGTCTTCGGGGAACAGCTCCGGGTAGCCCAGGTCGGTGACCGGTCGCAGGTGCTGCGTTGAAACTAAGCCGAACAACATGGCCTCAGACTCGGCGGAGGGCTCTAAACGCTTGACAATGTGCGCGGCGGAGACGCCGGAGGTGGCAAGACCCGTGATGTCCTGGATGGCCAACGTGGCGGAAAAGGCGTAGCCCCCGACGACGGCCTCGGCGTTGTCGCCGTGGTGTTGTCGGGGGACGAAAAGGTGGGGGTGGAGCACTCGCGTTAACTTACTAGCCTTCGTTGACGGCCTTGGCGGCGACGTCGGCGAACTCCTGCCACTGCTTCGCCTGCTCGCGAAGGGAAGCGGCCTTGGTGGCGTCTCCGTTGGCCTCGGCGGCCTCGGCCTGCTTGGTAAAGTCGTCGGCCTTGACCTGGAACTGGTTGACCTTGTCCTGCTGCGCCGGGTCGGTCTTGCGCCAGCGGGAATCCTCGGCCTCGGACACGCGCTGCTCGATGCGGCCGATCTTGTCCTCGAACTCGCGCACACGCCCGCGGGGGACAAAGCCGATCTCGTCCCACTTGTCCTGCAGCTCGCGCAGCTTCGCCTTTGCCGCGCCGAGGCCCTTAGCGGGGTCGATCAGCGGGTCGTACTCGGAAATCAGCGCGTCCTTCGCCTCGGCGTTGGCCTCGAACTCGCGGTCGCGCTCGGCGTTGACGGCGTTGCGGGCCTCGAAGAAGTGGTCCTGGGCGGCGCGGAAGCGCTCCCACAGCTTGTCGTCCACCTCGCGCGGGGCGCGGCCGGCGGCCTTCCACTCCGTCATCAGGTCGCGGTAGGCGCGCGCGGTGTGGCCCCAGTCGGTGGAGTCCTTCAGCGCCTCGGCACGCTCGACCAGTTCCTCCTTGGTCTTCCTGGCCTGCGCACGGTTGCGGTCCAGCTCGGCGAAGTGGGAGCCGCGGCGGCGGTTGAAGCTGTCGCGGGCGCGGGAGTAGCGCTTCCACAGCTCGTCGTCGGTTGCGCGGTCGATGCCGCGGATGCCGCGCCACTCCTCCAGAATCGCGCGGATGCGGTCGCCCGCGGCCTTCCACTCCGTGGAGTTCTCCGCCAGGTCCTCGGCCTCTGCGGCGAGCGCTTCTTTGCGGGCGATCGCCTGCTCGCGGCGCTGCGCCTTCTGCTCCTTCGCCTTCTCGCGCGCGGTATCGGTAGCGTCGATCGCCTTGTCCAGGCGGGCCTCCACGGCGTCGATGTCGCCGATCACGGCCGCGTCCGCAAGCGATGCCTTGAGTGTCTCGGCGGACTTGCGCAGCGCATCTGCGTCCTCCGGGTGGGCGCGCAGGCGGGTTTCGATGAGCTCCACCTCGGTGACCAAGTCGTCGTAGCGCTGGCCGTAGTGGGCCAGGCCTTCTGCGGGCGTGCCCGCCTGCCAGGAGCCGATCTGGCGCTCCTCGCCGCCGCGGGTGAGAAAGACGTTGCCCTCGTCGTCTACGCGACCGAACTTGGACGGGTCCGACGGCTCGCGCGCCGGCAGGGGAGCCGGGGTGACGGTCTTCGCCGCTGCTCCTGGGCGCGGGCCCGGCTTCTTCGCCATCGCGGCCGGCGACGGTGCCTTGGTGCCCGGGGTCGGAGTGGAGTTCGAATCGGTCATGGTGGACGTCCTTTCCGCGGCCTTTGATGTGGCCGCTCTGTGCCGCGCGTCGCGGCTGCCTTGCGCAATGCGTGCGATATTACCGGCACTTCACGCCCTGCGGGGAGCAAACGGTGCGCTGGGTAGGGTTGTCCGCGTGAGACCCAACCTCTGGATCGTGCCGGGATCGCCGGCACTCGCGCTTTCGCCTAGCGACGACGCTTCGCAACGGCTCCTACAGTCCGTCCGCGCGCTCGCAGGCACCGCCGGTGGCAGGGCGATCGACATCGTCTGCTCGCTCGATGAGCGTTGGCGCACCGCCCACACCGGATCCTTCGCTGCCTGGGGCCGGCCGGAGATCACCGTGCGTGCGGGCAACCACTTAGGCGAGCTGGTCGCCCGGTTCGCCCTGGGGGACCCGGAGATCCGCGAGGTCCGCGGCGAGATCGGCACCCCGGACCCGGACGCGGTGACCGTGGTGGTGCTCGACGGTCCGGCCGGGCTGACCCCGCGGGCCCCGCTCGCGCTGGTCGACGACGCGCCGGAGTACCACCAGCGATTGTGCGAGTGGCTGGACGGTGGGCAACCGGAGGTCGTCGATAAGCAATTGCTCGAACCCGCACTCTGGCACGAACTGGCAACGCTGCGGCCACGAGAGGCGCGGCTCATCGACCACGACGAGGCCTTGGGCGTAGGGCGCTACGTAGCGGAGTGGAGCGTATGAAACCGATCGCAGTAGTGGGCCCGACCGCGAGCGGCAAGTCCGCCCTCGGCATCGCGCTGGCGCACGAGTTCGACGGCGAAGTGGTCAACGTGGACTCCATGCAGCTGTACAAGGGCATGGACATCGGCACCGCGAAGCTGCCGGCGGCCGAGCGCGAGGGCATCCCGCACCACCTGCTGGACATCTGGGAGGTCACCCGCACCGCGTCGGTGGCTGAGTACCAGGAGCTTGCGGTCGCGACGGTGGAGAAGATCATGGCGCGCGGCAAGGTGCCCGTACTGGTGGGCGGTTCGATGCTGTACGTGCAATCGCTTATCGACGCCTGGTCGTTCCCACCCACCGACCCCACCGTGCGCGCGAAGTATGAAGCCCGTCTCGGCGAGATCGGGGTGGACGCGCTGCACGCGGAGCTGGCCGAGGTGGACCCGGCGGCCGCGCGCATTATTGAGGACAAAGACCCGCGGCGCACCGTGCGCGCGCTTGAGGTGATCGAGCTGACCGGCAGACCGTTTCAGGCCTCGCAGCCGCCGAAGAACGCTGCACCGCGCTGGGGTACGCGCATCCTGGGGCTGCGCACCAACGCCGAGTGGCTCAACCCGCGCATCGAGCTGCGCACGCGCATGATGTTTGAGCAGGGGCTTATCGACGAAACACGTGGCCTGGTGGACGCCGGCCTCGTGCGAGAATCCACCGCCGGCCGCGCGATCGGCTACGCGCAGGTGCTGGCGATGCTCGACAGCGAGCTCACCGAAGACGAGGCCGTGGCGCAGACGATCACCGGCACGCGCCGGTACGTGCGCCGCCAGCGCTCCTGGTTTAACCGCGACCCGCGAACCGTGTGGCTGGACGCGGCCGGCGCGGACGTTGTGGGCGCCGCGTTAGACTCGCTGGCGTGAAATTTATCAAAGCGCACGCCACCGAAAACGACTTCGTCGTCCTCATCGACGTTGAGGACACCCTCGACGTGACCCCGGAGCAGGTCGCCTTCCTCTGCGACCGGCGCGCCGGCGTCGGCGGCGACGGGTTGCTGCGCGTGGTGCGCCGCGGGGGAACAGACGGCATGTGGTTCATGGACTACCGCAACGCCGACGGCACCATCGCGGAGATGTGCGGCAACGGCATCCGCGCGTTCGCCCACGTGCTGGTGGCCGAAGGACTCGAGGACGCGACCGAGTTCGACGTGGACACCCGCGCCGGCGTCAAGCACATCCGGGTGATCTCCGCCGACTGCGCCGACGCGATTGTGTCTGTGGGCATGGGCCGCGTTGAGGTCACTGGTGTCTCCACCGCGGCCATGGGGGAAACCCAGTTCGCCGGCATCGGCGTGGACGTGGGCAACCCGCACTTGGCGTGCGTGATCCCGGGGATGAGCTCCTCGGACCTGGCCGACATGGAGTTTGCGGCACCGGAGTTCGACCCAGAGTTCTTCCCCAAGGGCGTGAACGTGGAGGTGCTCACGGAGCTGGATCAGGGAGGCGTGCACATGCGCGTGTGGGAGCGCGGCGTGGGCGAGACCCGCTCCTGCGGCACCGGCACCGTCGCCGCCGCGCAAGCGGCGCTCGCGGACGCGGGCATCGAGAACGGCTCCGTGATCGTGAACGTCCCGGGCGGGGCCATCGAGGTCGTACTTGACGGCGGCGAGGCCACCATGACCGGCCCGTCCACGATCGTGTTCCGCGGGGAGCTCGCGGACGAGCTGTAAGCCGAAGACCTACGCCGGGCCGATTTCTTTCGCGGCCCGGCGTGCGTCGTCCCAGGCCTCCTGCAGTTCGAAGGCACGCTCGTCGGCGACGGTGAGGATGCGCTCCAGCTGCGCCTTGTCGGCGGAGGTGGACTCCAGGTAGCCGTCGATGCGCTCCAAGAAGCGCCGGGCGGAAGAGGCCCGCAGCAGAAATTCATTGACCTGCGGTACCGAGTTATCCGGGTTAGCCAGGGCGGGGTAGTGCAACGTGCGGTCCGCGATGTCGGAAGCGGACGCACCGTGCTGCAGCAGCTCGTAGGCGTCGAGCACCTCGGCGATGTCGTCGCGCGCGTACTGCAGCGACGACCGGATCGCCAGCACCTCCGGGTCAATCTGCACCCGTCGCACGAGCAATATCGCCCCGATGATCAGCAGAGCCGACAACATTAGACCCGGCAGTTTGAGCGTGAACACCAGCAGCACAACGGCAGCGAGCACGAGTGCGCCGATTAACGCTCTTGAGAGATCCCTGTTCGGTGAGCTCATCGGGAAGCCCCTGTAACGGCTAGTGGCCGCCGCACCCGCAGGATCCGCCGCAGCCCCCGCAGCCGCTGCCGGAAGGCGTCGGAATGGAGCCGGCCATCACGGCGGTGCCCGCGATCACGGAATCGCGTGCGGGCAGCTCGCCGTCGGGCAGACAAACGTCGAACGGGAACGCCGCATCGACGGAGACGTGGATGAAGCGCTGACCGGTCAGCGCGGAGGTGCGGTACTCCGCCTCCAGCACGCGGGCCGAAAACTCGGCGCCCGCATCCGGGGTGGTGGCGCTGCCGCTAGCCACGGCCTCGGTGCCGGGGGAAGCAACGGTGCCGACAACGGCGCCCGGGTGCAGGGCCAGGTAGGCCTCGGTGGATTCGTAGCGGTCCACCGCCAGGCCCAGGGCCGTGACGGAGAGTTCCTGCCACTCGAGCGCGGGATCGTCCACAAGCAGCGGCTCCTGCGCGAGGTTCACTGTCAGCGACGCCATGGCGTTGCCGCGGGGGTCGACCACGTCGGCCAGCGCGACGACGTCGTTAAGCGGCGTGATGTGCGCGTAAGCGCGGGTGACCGACTCGAAGCCCGCGAAGGTGGCGAACGGCTCCATAGCCAGGATGTTCAGCTGCGCGCCAGACGGGTCGGTGTACTGGATCAGCTGGCCTCCCCGGACTTCGCCGACGACGGCGAGGCGGTCGGTGGCGATCGCGGCTTCGACCGCGTCCTGCCACTTGTTAAAGCTCAAGCCGAGTGCGGAAAGATCGGTGCTGACTGCTGTACTCATGGCCGTTGATTCTAGTCAATCGCCCCGACCGGGAAGAATCCTGGGCCTTGCCGCGTTTAATCGGGTAGATATGACAGTGACAGATTCAACACACAGGAAAGATCGCTTTTTGCTTGAAGACGAACTGACGCCCGAGCAGCGCACCCACGATGAACTGCTGCGACAGGCGTTTCGCCACAACGAGCCACAGCCCGGTGCGGAACCCACGGTCGGTGCGCTGGACCTCGCCGACCGCAACGCGTTCCGCAGCGTTACCGGAGCCACCGAACTCCGCTCTGAAGAACAGACCGACGGGTACGAGGTTGAGTACCGCAAGCTCCGCCTGGAGGAAGTGCTCCTCGTCGGCGCGTGGACTGAGGGAACCACTGCGGAGATGGAGGCGAGCATGTGGGAGCTGGCGGCGCTGGCGAAAACTGCTGGCGCCGACGTGCTGGACATGCTGTACCAGAAGCGCGACAAGCCGGACCCGGGCACCTACATCGGCTCAGGCAAGGTGGCGGAGCTGCGCGAGATCGTGCAGGCCACCGGCGCGGATACAGTGATTTTCGACGGCGAGCTCTCGCCGTCGCAGATGATCGCGCTTGAGGAAGCGCTAAAGATCAAGGTGATCGACCGCACCATGCTTATCTTGGACATCTTCGCCCAGCACGCGAAGAGCAAAGAGGGCAAAGCCCAGGTGAGCCTCGCGCAGATGGAGTACCTGTACAGCCGCACCCGCGGTTGGGGCGGCAACCTGTCGCGCCAGGCTGGCGGCCGCGCCGGCTCCAACGGCGGCGTGGGCTTGCGTGGCCCCGGTGAGACGCGTATTGAGGCGGACCGCCGCCGCCTGCGCACCGAGATGGCGAAGCTGCGCCACCAGCTGCGCGACATGACCACGGCGCGCGAGGTCAAGCGCGCGCAGCGCCAGCGCTCCACCATCCCGAAGATCGCGATTGCCGGCTACACCAACGCGGGCAAGTCCTCGCTGATCAACGCGATGACGGGTGCCGGCGTGCTGGTGGAGGACGCGCTGTTTGCCACCCTGGACCCGTCCACACGCAAGGCGAAGCTCGCGGACGGGCGCAACGTGGTGCTCACCGACACTGTCGGGTTTGTGCGCCACCTGCCCACGCAGTTGGTTGAGGCGTTCAAGTCCACGCTTGAAGAGGTCGCCGGCGCCGACCTTTTGCTGCACGTCGTGGACGGTTCGGATGCGTTCCCGCTGAAGCAGATCGAGGCCGTCAACGAGGTGCTCGCCGAGGTCACCCGCGATTCCGGCGAGGAAATGCCCCCGGAGATCGTGGTGGTCAACAAGATCGACGAGGCCGACCCGCTGGTGCTGGCCGAGCTGCGCCACGCGTTTGAAAAAACCGGCCGCACGGCAGTGTTCGTCTCCGCGCTGACCGGCGAGGGGATTGAGGAGCTTGAGGCGCGCATCGAGCAGCACCTCAATTCCATTGACGCGCACGTGACCATGGTGGTGCCCTACACCCGCGGCGACGTGGTCAGCCGCGTCCACGACGAGGGCACGGTGCGCTCGGAGGAATACGAGGAGGCGGGCACGCGTATCGACGTCCGCCTGCCCCGCGTCCTGGCCGAGCAGTACGCGGAGTTCGTAGTCAGCTAGCTATCGGTTGAGCTTCGCCGCGGCATCCTCGTCGAGGATGACCGTGGTGCGCGGGTGGTTCTGCAGCACCGACGCCGGGCAGCCCGGGGACACCGGTCCCTCCACCAGCGCCTTGACCGCGTCGGCCTTGTTCGGGCCGGTGGCGATCAGCACGATGGTGTGCGCCTCCATGATGGTGCCCACGCCCTGGGTCAGGGCCTTGCGCGGCACCTGGTCCTCGTTGTCGAAGAAGCGGGCGTTGTCCGCCACCGTGGTGGGGTGCAGGTCGATCTCGCGGGTGCGCGAATCAAGGGCGCTGGGCGGCTCGTTGAACGCGATATGGCCGTTGGCGCCCACACCAAGGATCTGCACGTCCACGCCGCCGGCGGCTGCGATGCGCTGCTCGTAGCTGCGGGCTTCAGCTTCGGTGTCCGCCGACAGGCCGTCGAGAGACTGCACCTTCGCATCGTCGATGTCGACATGGCTGGTGAATTCGCGGCGGATGGTGGCGTAGTAGGACTGCTCGTCGGAGCGTTCCAGGCCGACGTACTCGTCCAGGAGGAACGCGTCGCACTGTGCGAAACTCAAGCCTTCCTCGCGGTGGCGGCGGATCAACTCCATGTACGTGGGGGTCGGGGTTGAACCCGTGGCCAAGCCGAGGGTCGCGCCGTCACGAACAAACGGTTCGATGATGTCGGCTGCGGACACGCCTACTTCTTCGGCGGTGGGGCGCACAATGATTTCCATGATGCTCAAAATAGCAAGGCCTCACTGAGAGCTAATTACTTTGCCCGCCAGGCACCCCCGGCACAGGAAAAATCAGGTGGCGGGGTGATAATGGCATTTCGTGACTAACACTTTCGGCTGGACCATTCACGGAGACGGGCGCACAGTGCGCCCCGGGGCTGTTGTCGCCCCGGACGAGCGGCTGAGCTGGCCGCGCACCATCGGCATCGGCATGCAGCACGGGGTTGCAATGTTCGGAGCCACACTGCTGGTGCCCACCCTGACCGGATTCCCGGTGAACACCACGCTGCTGTTCTCCGGCCTGGGCACCATCATCTTCTTGCTGATCACCCGCAATAAAGTGCCCAGCTACCTGGGTTCGTCCTTCGCCTTTATCGCTCCGCTGACGGCTTCGCAGCAGTATGGCGTCGGCGCGCAGCTGGGCGGGGTGCTGCTGACCGGTGTGGCACTCATCCTCGTCGGCATCGTCGTTGAATGGGCGGGCAAACGCGTCATCGACGCGGTGATGCCACCCGTGGTCACCGGCGCCATCGTCGCGCTCATCGGCTTCAACCTGGCGCCGACCGCGGTGTCGAACGTGGAAACCCAGCCCTGGGTCGCGGCGGTAACGCTGCTGACGGTTGTGGTGGTCACCGTGGCCACCCGCGGGCTGCTCTCGCGCCTTTCCATCCTCATCGGCGTGCTCGTCGGTTGGCTGTTTGCTGCCATGAGCGGAGGGCTCGGCGAGGACGCGCTGCAAACGATCGCCGACGCCCCGTGGATCGGCCTGCCGCAGTTCCACCGCCCGGAGTTCCACGTCTCCGCCGTGCTGGTGACCCTGCCGGTGCTGGTCGTGCTGATCGCGGAGAACGTCGGCCACGTCAAGGCCGTATCCGAGATGACTGGACGCAACCTCGACGACATGCAGGGTCGCGCGCTGATCGGCGACGGTATCGCCACCACGCTCGCCGGCGGCTTCGGCGGGTCCGGCACCACCACCTACGCCGAGAACATTGGCGTGATGGCGGCGACGAAGGTGTACTCCACCGCAGCGTATTGGGTCGCCGCCGCATTTGCGATTGTGCTGGCGTTCATCCCGAAGTTCGGTGCCGTGATCTTCACCATCCCCGCCGGCGTGCTCGGCGGCGCGTGCCTGGTGCTCTACGGGCTCATCGGCATGCTGGGCGTGCGTATCTGGCAGGACAACAAGGTCGACTTCACCGATCCCGCGAACCTCACCGCGGCCGCGGTCGCGCTGATTGTGGGCATCGGCAACCTCACTCTCGATGTGGGCGCTGTAACGCTGGAAGGCATCGCGCTGGGCTCCGTCGGCATCATCGTGATCTACCCGCTGATGCGCTGGGCGTACGACACCTTGGGGGAGGGGCAGTACCGCAAGGACTTCGAGGTGCCGAAGCCGTCGACGTTCTAGCGTCCGGTACTTGCTGCACGCGAAAACGCCCGGGCGACGTGTGCCCGGGCGTTAGCTCGTCGTAAAGCTACGAGTGCTTACTCCTCGTCGAGGTTCTGCTCGATCAGCGCCGCAATCTTCTCCACGGCGTCTGCGCTATCGGAGGTGACAGTGACTTCGTCGCCGTGCTCGGCACCCATAGCCATGATCATCAGCGAGGAGGCAGCGTCCGTCTCGTCGTCATCGTCGCCGCCGACAAGGGTCAGCAGAATCTCGTCGTCGTACTCGCCGGCAGCATCTGCGATCACCGTGGCCGGGCGAGCGTGCAGCCCGACGGTGGAACCGACCTTCACAGTCTTGGAAGCCATTCGGGTGTCCTTTCCGTTGTTTTTCATTCAAGTCTGCAACGAGTGTAGGTCGCATTCATACGAAGATGCCACCATTTTCGCGCAGAAAGTCAAAGAACGCCCCAGTGAAATACGTCGGGCGGCGCACCGAGGGTTACTGGGGCTGCGCGAGCACGACCTCGATACCGTGCGAGCGCAGTTCGTCCACGAACGCGGAGGGCGCTTCGGCGTCGGTGATCACCACGTCGATGTCCGTCAGCGGCGCGAAGCTGACCACATAGTCGTTGCCCAGCTTCGTGGAGTCGCACAACACGACAACCCTGCGGGCGTTGGTGACCATCGCGGCCTTCACCGCCGCCTCCTTGGCGTCCACAGTGGACAGGCCGTGGCCGATGGACAACGCGTTGGTGCCCACGAACGCCACGTCGGCGCGCAACAGAGCGAGGGTGCGAAGCGCGGTACTGCCGACGACTGCCTGACTGATCGGCCGGACTGAGCCGCCGAGAAGCTGCACATCGTGCAATCCGGAATCGCTCAGCTCCAATGCAGTGGGGATGGAGTTGGTCACCACCGAGTACTCCCGGTCCCCGCGGGTCTCCGCCAGACGCTTGCCCAAGCTGCTGATCGTCGTGCCCGAGTCCAAAAAGATGGTGCAACTTTGCGCATCCGGCACGAACTGCAGCGCGGTTTCCGCGATCGCGGCTTTAGCGGCAAGGGAGGCGCGCTGACGGGTATCCAGCGGAATTTCCGTCGAGCGGTAAGACTGGCTCGCCACTGCGCCGCCGTGGACGCGGTGCACAGCGCCTTCGTCGTGCAACGCCGAAAGGTCACGGCGGATGGTCTCCGCGGTGACGTCGAAGCGCTGCGCCAACTCCGTGACGTTGACGCGGCCTTCAACTGCGGTCAAAGACGCGATTTGGCGTCTACGCTCCTCGGCGTACATCGATCTCCTGCGCTTGTCGCTATGTGATTTCCGGTCTGTGGGGCTGCGGCTGCTCGATGCAAACGCACCGACTACAGCGTACGGAACACCGAGATGACACGCCCCATGATCTCCGCTTCGTCGCCCTTAATCGGCTCGAAGGCATCGTTGTGGGGCAACAGCCACACACCGGTGGAGTCGCGGTGGAACTCCTTGACCGTCGCCTCACCGTCGAGCAACGCCGCGACGAACTCGCCCTCCTCGGCGTTCGGCTGGGAGCGGACAACCACCCAGTCGCCGTCGAGGATGCCGGCGTCGCGCATGGATTCGCCGACGACCTTGAGCATGAACACATCGCCGTCACCGAGCAGCTCCTCGGGCAGGGGGTAGTAGGTGTCCACGTTCTCCTCGGCGAGGATCGGGGCACCCGCGGCAATCTGTCCGACTACCGGCACGTAGCGGGCATTGCCAGAATCTTCCGGCTTCGCCTCCTGCGGCTTGCGCTTCTTTCGGCCGGCTTCCGGCATTTGGCGCAAGTCCACGGCGCGGGGCTTGTTCGGGTCGCGGCGGAGGAATCCCTTCTTCTCCAGCTCTTTGAGCTGGTATGCAACAGACGAGGTGGACTGCAGCCCGGCCGCGTCACCGATCTCGCGGATGCTCGGCGGGTAGCCACGCAGGACCACAGCGTCCTGAATGACCTGGAGGATCCGGCGCTGGCGGTCTGACAGCGCGTTGTAATCCGGGTTACCTGGATCGGACTTCTTTCGTGCCATGACGTTCTCCTTGGACTCGGTGGCGTTGTGCGCCTACGAACCTACCAGATAGGGCACTCATGTTCGATGGGCGCAAGCTTTGGGTGGACACGTATCAAACGTGATGCTATAAATCGAACACGTAAGCGTATTCGAACAAATGAACGTTAGAACGTTCGAGCGTGTCGGCGCCGAACGTAGAGTGTGCCGCAGAACGAAGGGAGACACACCATGTCAGTTGCAATCAATCCAGTACATAACACATTAGTTGGACGCGCCGGAGCCGCATCTGTGGTCCCTCCGGCAGAAGTCTGGGATGTTGATTCCGCGCCGAAGCGTCGAACAGGCGGCGCCGGTGTTCGAGCGATTTCCGGCTCCCATCGAACGGATGCTCGCTCATCTGCCAAGGGGAGTCTTGACGGTTCCTCCAATGTGAACGCGTTCGAAACACGGCACGAGACGCGCGATACGCTCCTGCTCGGCGTGTGCATGACTGCGGCGCTGCTTATCGGTTCCGCATTCGGCGGTGTTTTCTCGGCGCAAGCAGAGGATCCTTCGTCCATGTCCAGCGGCCAGGCGGCTCATTCGGCTGTGGCGGCAACTGCGCGCTAGGCAGGGCGTAGACTCACGGCTACGCCAAGCCTTGACAACTCTGGGGGTGGAAAACCGTGTTTTGTCCTTTTTGCCACAACGAGCAATCTCGTGTGACTGACTCGCGGCTGGTCGAAGCCGGCTCAGCAATTCGCCGCCGCAGAGAGTGCACCGAGTGCGGGGGGCGTTTCACCACAGTGGAAAAGGCCGTCCTCACTGTTGTGAAACGCAACGGCGTGAGCGAACCGTTCGACCGCGACAAACTCATCGTCGGCGTGCGCAGAGCATGCCAGGGCCGCGATGTCACCGACGACGCATTGAAGCGTCTGGCCCAAGAAGTGGAAGAGACTGTGCGCGCGCAGGGCAGCTCGCAGGTGCCCGCCCACGAGATCGGCCTGGCCGTCCTCGAACCGCTGCGTGCCCTCGACGAGGTGGCGTATCTGCGCTTCGCCTCCGTGTACAAGTCGTTCGAGAGCGCGGACGACTTCGAATCCGAAATCCGGCTCATGCGCCGCCGCGACCGCGAAGATTTCTAACCCGCGGCCATGGCGCTAACGCAGCGCGTCAATCTTTTTCTCAATGCGACGCTGGCTCACCGGCCTCGGCGTGCCCAGCCGCTGCGCAAACAGGCTCACCCGCAGCTCCTCAATCAGCCACAAGATGTCCTTGTAGGCCTTGGTCTTTGTCCGGCCCGCAGGCAAGGACTTCATACGCTGCGCCAAGTAAGCCTTCACCGAATCAATCACGGACTGCCGGTCGGCGTCGCGGTCCGGATCTAGGCGCATGTCCTCCAACCGGATCCGCATCGCGTCGATGTAGCGGGGCAAATGCTGCAAGTGGCCGATGCCGTGGACAGTCACCGCGTGCTTCGGCAGGAAGAACTGCAGCTGCGACGTCATGTCGTCGATAGCTGGGCCTTCCCACTGCCGCAGCTCCGCTGCAATGTTCGCGTACTCCGCGAGCGCCGGCGCCAACGTGACCACCACGCGGCGCACACCTCCTGCCACCTGGGGCCGGATTTCGCCCACCAACGCGTCGAACTCCTCGGGGGAGCGCACCGGCCCGCCGGAGGAGAACATCAGGTCGCGGATCACAGCGACGCGGGCGTCTTCCACAAGCCCGTCGGCGCCGCCGTGCGGGTAGCGGTCCACCGCCACCTTCTGCCGCAGCGGCAGCCCCTTGGTCATCTGCCCCGCGTTGACCGTGATCTCCCGCAGCAGCAGCGTCAGCGTCGCCGTGACCATCGAGGCGTCCGCGGCGGCCTTCGTCGGATGCACGGTGACCTTCACGCCGTCCTTGGTGGCCTCGAGTGCCGGGTAGGCGTCGACCTCGTTGCCGTCGATAGTGGTGGCTACCGTCTCCGACACCGCGCCGAGGGAGTCGGTGGTCCACTTCGCCACCGCATCCGATTCAGATGTGCGGCCGGCCTTGGACACGGAGGACTTGATCTTGCCGGCCTGGCGGCGCTTCAACGCACCGAGGTCCGTGTCGTGGTCGACCACTTTGCCGCGGCGGTCAATCGCGGCGAAGGTCACTTTCAGATGCTCGGGCAGCGCAGAAGGGTTGAAGTCGGCACCGTTGATGCCGCGCCCGCCGACGCTTCGAAGCGCCTCCGCGAGTGCCTCGGCAAACGGTGTTTCCCGCAGCTCGCGCTCGCTGACGCCGTCGGCGGCTTGCTGTGCGCGGATCGCGTCGAGGGCGCGCTCGGCGAAGTCGGGCGCCGGCACCACGGTCTTGCGCAGCGCCTTCGGCAGCGTGCGGATGTACTCCGCGGCAAGCTCCGAGCGCAGCCCCGGCACCAGCCAGTCGAAGCCGTCCGGCCGCAAATTGGCCAAAAGCGGCACCGGCACGTCCACGGTCACGCCGTCGAAAGGATCGCCCGGCTCGAACTTGTAGCGCAACGCGTAGTCGATGGAGCCCTGGCGCCACACCTCGGGGAAGGCGGCGGAGGAGGAGTCCACGCCCTCGTCGTCGAGAAGCGCGGCTGGGTCAAAGTCCAAGTAGTGCTTGTCCTCGGCCCGCTTCTTCTTCCACCAGGAGTCGAAGTGGCGTGCGGTGGTGACACTTTGCGGCAAGCGCGAGTCGTAGAACTCGAACAGGGTGTCCTCGTCCACCACCAATCCGCGGCGGCGCACCTTTTCCTCCACCTCAGCGGCTTCGGCGAGTAGGGCTTCGTTGTGGTCGATGAAGTGGTGGTGGCGGTTCCAGTCGCCCTCGAGCAGGGCGTGGCGAATAAACATGTTGCGCGCGCCCTCGGCATCCACACGGTGGTAAGGCACAAGCCGGTCGCGCACGATGGTCACGCCGTAGAGCATGGACTTTTGGTGCACCATCGCGGCCGAGCGCTTCCGCGACCACACAGGCTCGGAGTAGCTGTGCTTCATCAGCTCGCCCGCGGCAGCCTCCACCCAGGCGGGCTCGATCTTTGCCACGTCGCGCGCCCACAGGCGCGAGGTCTCCACCAGCTCGGCGGCCATGAGGAACTCCGGGGGCTTTTTGCTTAGCGACGACCCGGGGAAGACCAAGAACCGCGTCCCGCGCGCACCCTGGAACTCCTTCGAGTTGCCGTCGCGGGCGCCGATGTTGGACAAAAGGCCCGTGAGCAGCGACTTGTGGATCGCGTCGGCGTCGCGCTCGCCGGCGACGTTCTCGGCTCGGGACCAGCCCAGCTGGCGCTCCACGTCGCGCAGTTGGCGCACCAGGTCGAACCATTCGCGGATGCGCATGTAGTGCAAAAACTCGCGCTTCATGCGCTTGCGGAAGGCGTTGCCGGATAGCTCGTCGCGCGAGTCGCCAATGTAGTCCCACAGCTTCAGCGAGGACAGGAAGTCCGACGTCGCGTCCTTGAACCGGGCGTGGGCCTGGTCGGCCTGGGCCTGGTACTCCAGGGGGCGCTCACGCACGTCCTGGATGGTCATGCTGGCCACGATCACGGTGACGTCGTCGAGCACGCCGAGCCGGTTGGCCTCCACCAGCATGCGAGCCATCTTCGGGTCCACCGGGATACGCGCGATGTCGCGCCCCACCGCGGTGAGCACGGGTGCGCCGTCGCGTTCCTTGTCCGAAATCGTGCCGATCTCGTGCAGGAGCAGCAGGCCGTCGCGCACGGCCTTCTTATCCGGCGGCTGGATGAAGGGGAAGTCGTTGATGTCGCCAAGGCGCAGGGAGATCATCTGCAACACCACGGAGGCCAGGTTGGTGCGCAGGATCTCCGGGTCGGTGAACTCGGGGCGCGCCTCGAAGTTGTCCTCGGAGTACAGGCGGATGGCCACACCGTCCGCGATACGGCCGGAGCGGCCGGAGCGCTGGTTGGCGGAGGCCTGGGAGATCTCCTCGATGGGCAGGCGCTGCACCTTGGTGCGCGTGGAATAGCGCGAAATGCGCGCCAGGCCGGTGTCCACCACGTAGTGGATGCCCGGCACAGTCAGTGAGGTCTCCGCGATGTTGGTGGACAGCACGATGCGTCGACCGGAGTGCGGGGAGAACACCCGGTGCTGCTCCGCGTTGGACAGGCGGCCGAACAAAGGCACGACCTCCACGCCGCGCCAGTGCTGTTTCTCAATGGCCTCCATGCAGTCGCGGATGTCGCGCTCGGAGGCGAAAAAGCACAAGATGTCGCCCTTGCCTTCGCCCATGAGCTCCTTGCAGGCGTCGACCACACCGTCGATCATGTCGGTGTCGATCTCCTTGACGGAGCCGTCTTTTGCCTGCACCTGCTCCACCAGCGGGCGGTAGCGGATCTCCACCGGGTAGGTGCGCCCAGAGACCTCGATGATGGGGGCTGGGTTGCCCTCGGCGTCGGCAAAGTGCTTCGCAAACGCTTCCGGGTCGATGGTCGCGGAGGTGACGATCACCTTCAGATCCGGACGTTTCGGCAGCAGCCGCTTGAGGTACCCGAGCAGAAAATCGATGTTCAGCGAGCGCTCGTGCGCCTCGTCGATGATGATCGTGTCGTAGGCGTTCAAAAACCGGTCGCGCTGCATCTCCGCGAGCAGGATGCCGTCGGTCATCAGCTTCACCGCAGTGGACTCGGAAACGCGGTCGTCGAAGCGGATGGCGTAGCCGACGGATTCGCCGATGCCCTGGCCCAGCTCGTGGGCGATGCGCTCCGCCACGGTACGGGCTGCGAGCCTACGCGGCTGCGTGTGCCCGATCAGGCCGCGGCGCCCGCGGCCCAGCTCCAGCAGCATCTTCGGAATCTGGGTGGTTTTGCCGGAGCCGGTCTCGCCCGCGATCACCACGACCTGGTTGTCGCGCACCAGCTCCATGATGTCCTCGCGCCGCGCAGAAACCGGCAGGTTCTCCGGGTAGGTGATCTCGGGGACGAGGGCATCGCGCTTAGCGACGGCAGCTGCCGCCTTGTCCACGTCCGCCCCAATCGCCGTCAACGCTTCAGTGGAATTGGCCTTCTTCAAGCGCCGTCGGAACCTGCGCACGTCTGCGATCGGGACGCCGTCGAGCGCCTCATACAGCTGCGGCTTTGTGGGAGGTGAGGTAGGGGATGCGTGCTCATTCATAACCAGAGCGTGAGTCTAGCGCGGCAGCAGCTTACGGCTCGATTCCGTCGCTTCCTTGAAGGCGCGGGAGACTAACTCGCCGAGCTGCTCGAACTCCGGACGGCGACGAGACGAAGCCCGCATTGCGAGCCCGACGGTGCGTTTCGC
This sequence comes from Corynebacterium sp. CQ3829_602738, assembly GCF_054478435.1. Classification (NCBI taxonomy): domain Bacteria; kingdom Bacillati; phylum Actinomycetota; class Actinomycetes; order Mycobacteriales; family Corynebacteriaceae; genus Corynebacterium; species Corynebacterium sp. CQ3829_602738. The sequence goes on along the minus strand of NZ_CM137003.1, from coordinate 1,474,810 downwards.
GTCCACGCCCGGGCCGAAGGCGGAAACGGCGATGCCGGGGCGCGCGCACTCGGTGGACAAGGCGGAGACGGGCACCAGCGTGGAGCCGAGTCCGGCCACCACCAGCTGCACCACCGTGGTCAGCGACGCCGCGCGGGTGACTGACTGCGCGCCGGGGGAGCGGTTGACCTCCGCGATCTTGCACAGCTCCACGATTTGATCGCGCAGGCAGTGCCCGTCGTCCAGCAACAGTAGATCGAGGTCGCGCAGCGCGTTCAGATCGAGGTCTCCTCTGCCGGCCACGGGATGGTCGGGGGAGGTGATCACCGCGAAGGTTTCGTCGTAGAGCGGGATTTCCGACACCCCGGTGGCGCCGGTTGGGGTGGCGAGCACTGCGACGTCGATCTGCCCGTCGCGAAGCCGCTGCAGCAGCTCCTCGGTCTGGTTCTCCACAATGCGTGGCTCCAAGTCCGGGTACTCCTCCTCGATGAGCTTCAGCAGCGTCGGCAGGATGTACGGGGCGATGGTGGGGATCACGCCGATGTTCAGCGGCCCGGACAGCACCCCTAGGGCGCCGCGGGATTGCGCCACGAACGCGTCCGCCGCTTCCAGCGTCGCCTTGGCGAAGGGGAGAAGTTCCTCGCCGGTGGGGGTGACAATGACGCGCCGGGTGGAGCGTTCGATCAGCTGGATGCCCAGGCCGGCCTCCAGGGCGGCGAGGGCTTGCGACAGGGAGGGCTGCGAGATGCCGAGCTTGTTCGCGGCGGAGACGAAGTGCTTTTGCTCGGCGACGGTGACAAACGTCCGGAGCTGAGCGAGCGTCGGTTTATACTCTCGATTAGCCATGCCTATGAACCTACACGAAGTTCATAGGTTTTTACGTTGAAAGCGGGCGCGTTCTGTGTCATACTGGTTGCTGTCCGTTGAAAATCACCTTTGACCAGTTTCTTTGGAGGAATTTCTATGCCGATCATGACCGTTGGAGAGCGTTTCCCGGAGTTCGACCTTGTCGCGCTGAAGGGCGGCAACCTGAAGGAAGCTAACGCGTCTTCCCCGGACGACTACTTCGAGAACGTGTCGCTGGACAAGTACGAGGGCAAGTGGAAGATCGTCTTCTTCTACCCGAAGGACTTCACCTTCGTCTGCCCGACCGAGATCGCCGCATTCGGCAAGCTCAACGAGGAGTTCGAGGACCGCGACACCCAGGTGCTCGGCGGCTCCACCGACAACGAGTACTCCCACTTCAACTGGCGCGCGACCCACGAGGACCTGCTGGACATCCCGTTCCCGATGTTCGCTGACGTCCGCCACGACCTGATCCGCGCGCTCGGCGTCGAGAACGCTGACGGCGTGTGCGACCGCGCAACCTTCATCATCGACCCGGACGGCATCATCCAGTTCGTCTCCGTCACCCCGGACGCTGTCGGCCGCAACGTCGACGAGGTTCTGCGCGTGCTCGACGCGCTGCAGTCCGAAGAGGTCTGCGCCTGCGATTGGCAGAAGAACGACCCGACCAAGAACATCGACAAGATGGCCGTGGTCCAGGAGTCCCTGAAGTAAACCCTTTTTCAGTCAAACCCGTCCGGCAAAGGAGAACATGATGTCGATTGAGAACCTGCGCGGCGCACTGCCCGAGTACGCGAAGGACCAGAAGCTCAACCTCGGTTCGCTGACCCGCTCCACCGAGCTCAGCGAGCAGCAGCTCTGGGGTACCCTGCTCGCCTCCGCGGCAGCGACCCGCAACGCGAAGGTCATCGCAGAGATCGCTGAGGAAGCCAAGGAGCACCTCTCCGAGGAGGCTGTGGAGGCCGCGTACGGCGCCGCCACCGTCATGGCGATGAACAACGTCGCCTACCGCGCCAAGGGCTGGCTCGGCGACGATTACGCCAACGTGAAGTTCGGCCTGCGCATGAACATCATCTCGAAGCCGGGCGTGGAAAAGGCCGATTTCGAGCTGTGGTCGCTCGCTGTTTCCACCATCAACGGCTGCGAGCACTGCGCCGTGGCGCACGCCAACACCGTCCGCGAGGAGGGTGTGACCAAGGAGCAGGTCTGGGAGGCCGTCAAGGTCGCCGGCGTTGTCCAGGCTGTGGCCCAGGCAATCACCATCGAGGACGCCCGCTAAGCATTTACGCTTGACGACGGCACGACCTCCGGCAAGAACCCGCACGAAGCGGGGGCTGCCGGAGGTTTCGTCGTGAAGCGGGTGAAACCAGATCTCAAGCCGAACGCACCTGCAAAACCCCAGGTCGCGCCCACGCTTGAGGTCTGGTTTTGCGCTGAGGTCTGGTCTGTCGCGTGGAGCAGAGGCTCTACAGGGGGCTGAGCACGTTGGTGGTCAAGGAGAACAGGTCCTTCGGGTCGTCGGGGTCCGCGACTAGGTCGATGAACTCCTCGAACTCGGTGCCCGCCACGGAATCGCGAAGGTAGCGCAGCGCGGAGAAGTCCTCGATGGCGAAGCCGACGGAGTCGAACAGGGTGATCTCCTCGTCGCTGGTGCGGCCCTCGTGCTTGCCGGCGATGACTTTCCACAGCTCCACGACCTCGAAATCGTCGCCCTTGTTCTGGATCTCGCCCTCGATTCGGGTTTGCGGCGGGAACTCCACGAACACGGTGGCGTCGTCGAGGATGCGCGCGTCCAGCTCGGTCTTGCCGGGGCAGTCCCCGCCGACGCCGTTGATGTGTACGCCGGGGCGGACAAGCGAGTAGTCCAGGATGGTGTTCTGCGCCTTGTCCGCGGTGCAGGTGGTGATGATGTCCGCGCCTTCAACCGCGTCTTCGACGCTGGCGGCCATGTAGACCTCGATGCCGAGCGGCTCGATGTTGCGGCGGAACTTCTCCATCGCGTTCGGGTCGATGTCGAAGATGCGCACCCGCTCAATTCCGAGTGCCGCGCGGAAACCCAGCGCCTGAAACTCTGACTGCGAGCCCGCACCGATCATCGCCATGACCTCTGAGTCCTTGCGTGCGAGGTACTTCGCGGCCATGGATGAGGTCGCGGCGGTGCGCAGCGCGGTCAGCAGCGTCATCTCCGCCTCGAAGGTGGGGTAGCCGTTGTCCACATCTGCCAGCACGCCGAACGCGGTGACGGTCTGGTAGCCGCGGGCCGGGTTGGAGGGGTGGCCGTTGACGTACTTGAACGCGTACTCGTTGGAGTCCGAGGTAGGCATGAGCTCAATCACGCCGATGGGGGTGTGGCTGGCCACACGCGGGATCTTGTCAAAGCTTTCCCAGCGCACGAAGTCTTCTTCAATGTAGCTCTGGATGCCGGCGATGAGTTTTTCCACGCCGTGATGGTTGATCCAACGGCACATGTTCTGAACGTCTACGAGCTGAGGCATGAGGTTCCTTTCGGGTTTGGTTGGGTGTGTGGTCGGTTACGTGTGTAGCAGCGCTACGGGCTGCGCCGCGGCGGGTCGATGTCTGGGGCTTGCTCGCCGGTGATCTTCTCGTAATTCACGTGGGACCGGGAGATGAACTCCACCCGGTCGCGGACCTTGAACCAGCCCCACGCAAGCGCCGGCCACATCAGCAGCGACACCAGAAGCGTCCACGTGCCGATGGGGTAGTCGAAGGCCATGAGAACGACCACGAGCACCAAAAACAGCAGCGAGACAATGTCTGTGAACGGCGAGAACCGGGCGCGGTAGTCGGGGCGTGTGTACTTGCCTTCGCGCGCCAGGCGGACGAAGCGCATGTGGGACAGCGAGATGGCCGCCCACGACGCCATAGTGCCCAGCGCGGCGATGTTGAGCACGACCTCAAATGCAGCTTCCGGCACGAAGTAGTTGAGCACCACACCGAACAGTGCGACGCCGGTGGTGAGCAGGATGCCGCCGTACGGCACGCCGCCCTTGGTCACCTTGCCCGCCCACTGCGGGGCGGAACCCGCCTTGGACAGCGAGTACATGATGCGGCCGGTGGAGTACAGGCCTGCGTTGAGCGAGGACAACGCCGCGGTGATGACCACCAGCTGGGTGATGGCGCCTGCGTACGGCACGCCAATGGAATCGAAGAAAGTCACAAACGGCGACTCGTCGCCCGAGTACTCGGTGTAGGGCAACAGCATGCACAGCAGCAAGATGGAGCCGAAGTAGAACAGCAGCAGGCGGAATACGACGGCGTTGATGGCGCGCGGAATGTCCTTCTTCGGGTTTTTCGCCTCGCCGGAGGTGGTGCCCAGCAGCTCGATGCCGGCGAAGGCGAACACGACGCCCTGGATGACAATCAGCGCGGGCAGCACACCGTTGGGGAACCAGCCGCCGTTGTCGGTGATCAGCGTCAGGCCGGTCATGTCACCGCTCGGGTTGCCGAAGATCACCATGAAGGTGCCCACGGCGAGGAAGGTGAGCAGGAAAAGCACCTTAATCAGCGAGAACCAGAACTCCATCTCGCCGAAGAACTTCACCGACACCAGGTTCATGGCGGTGACTAGCACGATGATGACCAGGGCGTAGACCCACTGCGGCACGTCGTTGATCCAGCCGTAGTACTGGCCGAACCAGCGGATGTAAATAGCCAGCGCGGTTGCGTCCGCCACCGCGGTAGCTGCCCAGTTAAACCAGTACAGCCAGCCGGAAACATACGCGGCCTTCTCGCCGTAGAACTCGCGGGTGTAGGAGACGAATGACCCGGAGGTCGGACGGTGGGCGATGAGCTCGCCCAGGCTGCGCAGGATGAGATAGCCGATGAACCCGCACAGCAGGTACATCAGGGCCAGTGACGGGCCGGCCGCCTGCAGGCGCGAACCCGCGCCGAGGAACAGGCCGGTGCCGATCGCCGAGCCGATGGCGATCATGTTGATCTGGCGCGTGGACAGGCCTTTCTGCAAGCCCGCATCTTCGTCGGGGACGACGCCGGCCTTCGGACGGGCCGTCGCGTCTGGTTGTGGTGGTGGGGCAGTCGTCATCAGGGTGCTCCCTGTGTGTCTAGGTGGACGGGGGTATTAGTTCCGGATGCCAGCCGGATCGTGGATCACGCCGAAGCGGTGCAGCGTCGCAGAGACGGCCTGCTCCAGCAGGTAGGGAAGGAGCTCGCGGCGCCCGTCGATGAGCACGGGCCCGTCGAACACCGCCGTGGCGACGTCGCCGTAGAGCTCCTCGGGCGCGCTTCCGACCACGCGGATGCGGTCAGGCGTGCCGGTGACGGCGTGTGTGTCGACGGCCACATCGGCTGCCTCAAGCTCGCGGGCGATCGCATCCGGGGCCACCACGCGCACCTCGGTGCCGGTGATCGCGGCGGCGAGCAGCTGGCGGTACACCTCGCGCAGCCGGTAGCCCTCGCCGACGTAGACCACCACAGGCTCGAGGGTGCTGCGGTAGCGGAAGATGTTGGCCTCGGAGCGCAGACCGGAGTGGTCGTGGCCACGGCCGAACTCGTTGTCCCACGCGCGCTGGTCGTACTCGGCAGCGCGGGAGAGCCACCCGAAGTCCTCGTCGCTGACGTTGGCACGGAATGCGTCGAGAAGCTCCTGCACCTTCGCCGAGATGCTCACGCCTAACGACGGCGCCAGCTCCGCCCGCTCCCGCCACGTGCCCATCTGCGCGACGTAGTTCGGCCCGCCCGCCTTCGCGCCGGGGCCCACGGAGGATTTCTTCCAGCCGCCGAACGGCTGGCGTTGCACGATCGCACCGGTGATGCCGCGGTTGACGTATACGTTGCCGGCCTCGACACGGTCGAGCCACGTGGTGATCTCCTCGCCGTCGAGGGTGTGGATACCGGCGGTGAGGCCGAAGCCGGTGGAGTTCTGCCACTCAATCGCCTCGTCCAGATCCTTGGCGTGCATGATGCCCAGCACCGGGCCGAAGCACTCGTTCTGGTGGTACCAGGAACCGGGCTGCACACCGTCGCGGATGCCGGGGGACCAGAACTTGCCTTCCTCGTCGAGCTTGCGCGGTTTCAGGAGCCATGTCTCGCCCGGCTCCAGGGTGGTCAGGCCGCGCTCGAGCTTCTCGCCCGGGGCTTCGATCAGCCCGTTCATGGTGGTGGACAGGTCGGTGCCCGGGCCCACCACCAGGGTGGAGGCTGCGTCGAGCAGCTGGTTTTTCAACCGCTCGGATTCACCAGCGGAGCCGACAAGGATGGCCAGCGAGGCCGCGGAACACTTCTGGCCCGAGTGGCCGAACGCGGACAGGTACAGGTCGTTGACCGCAAGGTCCGGGTCGGCGGACGGGGTGATGATAATGGCGTTTTTGCCGGAGGTCTCCGCCATGACGTTGAGCTTCGGGTTCCAGGACTTGAACAGTTGCGCGGTTTCGGAGGCGCCGGTGAGGATGATGGCGTCCACGGCGTCGTCGGTAAGCAGTGCCTTGCCCGCCTCACCCTCGTCCGCGCGCACGTACTGCACGGTGTCGGCGTTGATGCCCTTGTCCGCGAACACCGCGTGGATGCAGTCCGCGATGAGCTTGGCGCACTGCGTCACCTGCGGCGCCGGCTTGAGGATCACGGCGGAGCCTGCGGCCAGCGCCGCCATCACCCCACCGGTGGGGATGGCTACCGGGAAATTCCACGGCGGCACAACGACGGTGAGTGTGTTCGGCTCGAAGTCCGCGGCGATCTCGTCCAGGTGGCGGGCGCTGTCGGCGTAGTAGGTGCAGAAATCGATCGCCTCGGAGATCTCCGGGTCGGACTGGTCCACCGTCTTGCCGGCCTCGTGTGCGGCGACCGCGACGAAGTCGCCGCGGCGGCGCGCGATCTCGTCGCCGATGGCGTCGAGGATGTCGGCGCGCTCGTGCGCGGAAAGCGCGCCCCAGGCCTTCTGGGTTTCCTGGGCGCGGGAGATGTGGTCGGCGATGACGGTTGGGTCAGTGATCTCCTCGCCGGTGTCTACAGCCGGCGGGTTTGTCAGGTGCTCGATTGCCCACGCGCGGTTGGCTTCAAGCGCCGGGTCCGTGTCCGGCTCGTTGAAGAAGCGGCCGGTGGTGGCCGACTCCGCGGAGACCTGGCGCCCGGTCTCGTTGGTGCGGTCCTGGTCCCGATTTGGACCGTTGCGCACGCCCCAGCGGTTGTCCACCGCCCAGCGGAAGACCTCCTCCTGCTCCTTAATCGGGTCCCGCTTATCGGTCTTGGGCGCGAACAGGGCGTGCAAGAAGTTCTGCGGTGCGGCGTTTTCTTCGAGACGGCGCACGAGGTAGCTCACCGCCACGTCAAAGTCGTCTTTGCGCACGACCGGGGTGTAGAGGATCTGGCGGCCGTAAGCCTCGCGCACGATCTGCTGCTGCGCCGGCGACATGCCCTGCAGCATCTCCGAGTCGAGCATGCCAGCGACACCGCGGCGCTGCGCCAGCTCGTAAGCGAGGGCAGAGGTGAATAAGTTGTGGGAGGCGATGCCGATGGCGACGCTGTCGGCGTACTCGGGGCGCACGATAAAGTCGAGCAGGCGGTAGTAGTTCGCGTCCACTTCGTCCTTGGTCAGGTACGGTGCCTGCGCCCAGCCCTTGACCTCCGCGTGGTGGCGCTCCATGGACAGGTTCGCGCCCTTGACCAGACGGATCTTGATCCTGGAGCCGCCGTCGGCCACGCGCTGCTTCGCAAAGTCTGCGAGGTACTCCAGCGCGCCGAGCGTGTCGGGCAGGTACGCCTGCAGCACGATGCCGCCCTGGTAGTCCTTGAACTCGTCCTCGCTGAGCAGCTGGGTAAACACGTCGAGCGTGAGGTGGAGGTCGTGGTACTCCTCCATGTCCATGTTGATGAACACCTGGGGGCTGCGGTCGCGCGCGGCGCGGTACAGCGGGCGGATGCGGTCTTTGACCAGCCGCACGCACTCGTCGTAGTCCCAATGATTGAGCTGGGAGACCATGGATGAGGCCTTGACGGACACGTAGGTCACGCGAGGGTTCTTGATCAGGTTCAGGGTGCGCTCTGCGCGGTCCGTCGCTTCCTTCTCGCCGAGCACGGCTTCGCCGAGCAGGTTGAGGTTGAGTTCCTCGCCGCGCCTCTCGGCGTTGTCGAGCAGGTTGTTCAACGCGTCGGACTCCGCGTCGAGCACGAGGTGGCCAACCAGCTGGCGCAGACGCATGCGCGCCGCCGGGACAACCACAAACGGCAAGAACGGGCCGACGAAAGCACCGGCACCGACGAGCAGGGCGTTGATGCGGCCGAGGAAGGACGCGTCGACGCCCCTGGTGATTGCGCGCAACGCGTTCGCGGCCACGCGGTTGTCTTCGGGGCGCATCACGCGGTCGACGAAGTCCATGGTGAAGCGGACACCGTTGTCGTCGCGAAGCATCTCGGCGAGCTGCTGTGTCTGGGCGTCGTCCGCATCGGCGTCGGCGGTCGCTTCCATCCAGTGGTACGCGCGGGTCACGGCCGCGTCGACCACATGATCGAGGTCAGCGGTGTTCTCGGGCGGGAGCTGGTTGGTGAGCAAGTTCGGCATATGTGTTCCTTACCACTAAAACAGTCCTATGTGACAACCCTCAAACTAATGCATATGTACGACGCAGGCCACTGATTTGTCAAAGATTCTCTGCGGGCATGAAAAAGCCCCGGAAAACACCGGTTTCCGGGGCTAGGGGAGGCGGGGTTAAAGGCCGCCGAAGGGGCCGCGCAACGGGTCAAACGGCGCGATGGTCTCGTCCACCTCGCCGGTCTCGATCTGCTTGGCCAGCATCTTGCCGGACAGCGGGCCGAGGATGATGCCCCACATGCCGTGGCCGCCGTTGGTGTAGACGTTGGGTACCTTGGTCGCGCCCACCAGCGGCAGGCCGTCCGGGGTCACCGGGCGGGAGCCGACCCACTCGTCTTGGCGGTCCTCCCAATCGATGCCACGGAAGAACGGCTTGGTGGTGTGGATCATGGACGCGATTCGGCCAGGCTGGAACGGCTCGTCCGGGCCACGGAACTCCATCGTGCCGGCGATGCGGAAGCGGCCCTGGTACGGGGTGCAGGCGATCTTCGGGTCCGGAAGGTACACCGGGCAAGTTGCCGGCTCTGCGGTCTCCACGGAGAAGGAGTAGCCGCGGCCCGCCTGAATCAGCGTGGTCACGCCGAGGTCCTTGGCCAGTTTCGGCAGCCACGCGCCGGTGGCCAACACGACGTTGTCAGCGTGCAGCCACTCGCCGGTGGCCAGCTTCACGGCCGGCTTGCGGGTGGAGCTGACCTCCACGACCTCCACGCCGGTGGTGACCTTGCCGCCGCGCTCCACGATGGAGTTCGCGATTGCCTGGCAGTACGGGCCCGGCTCGATGAAGCGCTGGCCGCCCATGCGGTACGTCGCACCCACCTTGTCGGTGAGCATCGGGGCGTCCGTGCGGGCGTCGTCAAGCGTGATCTGCTCGAACGGGATCTCCTGGCCGTGGCGCTGGGCGCCCTCGACCTCCTTGAGGAAGCCGCTGGCCTTCTTCTCGTTTTCGAAACCGATGATGAACGGGCCTTCGTGGGTGGTCGCCTTCACGCCGCCGGCCTCGAGCTCGTCGAAGGCCGCGAGCGCGCCGAGATCGGCCTTGGTCAGGCCCGCCATCGTCTTGTCCCAGGCGCGGCCGGTGGCGTGCGCCATGAAGTTGGCGCAGAAACGCCACAGCTTCGGGTCGATGCGCACCGGCACATCGAGCGCGGCGTGCTTATCAAACAGTGCGGTCGGACCGTATGCCCACAGGCTCGAGTTCGACAGGGGAATGGTCTTGCCCGGTGCCAGCCAGCCGGCGTTGCCCCAAGACGAACCGGCGGCGACGTCGATGCGCTCGAGCACCTCCACCTCATGGCCGTACTCCTGAAGATGCCACGCGGTGGAAAGTCCGGTCATGCCAGCTCCCACGACGATCGTGCGGGTCATTTATGGTCCTCCTCACAAAGAAGTTCGATTGTGCTGAGGGCAATGTACCGCAGCGCACACCTCGCCGCCCCGCATTTCGCCTATCGACGTCCCTTCGGTTACCCCCCTTTGATCACCAACTCCGCAAGTCGCACTTCGCCGGCCTCGTCGGAGGCGTCCAGATCGACAGTGCCGTGCAGCTGGAAGGCATTGTCGCCCTCCGGGTCCTTGATGATCTGGGAGACCGTCCACGACCGGCCTGTGGTGTCCGCAAGGCGGAAGAACTCCGGCCCGCGCGCGTCAGGGCCCAAGTCCACGTCGTCGTACTCGTCGAAGTAGTCGTCCATCGCCGCCGGCCAGTCCACACGCGCATCCGGTTCCAGGTAGTCCAGCATCTCCGCTAGCTGGTCCTCCTTCTCGTAGGCGAACAGCTCCACTAGGCGGAAGAAGTAGTTGCGCACCATGATGGTGAAGGCACGGCGGTTCGCAGTAAGCGCCGTGGGGTCCTCCACGCCGAAGGCGAGCTCGCGGTCGATGGTGTCCTGGCTCACCGGCTGATCGTCCCCAGTCATGTGTGCCCACTCGTCGATGAGCGAAGAATCCACCTGCCGGATCAACTCGCCGAGCCAGACGACGATGTCCTCCAGCTCCTCGTTCATGTACGCGTCCGGGATGGAGTAGGACAGGGTGCGCCACGCGTCGGTGAGGTAGCGCAGCACCACGCCCTCGGAGCGGGCCAGCCCGTAGGTGGCAATGAGGTCCGAGAACGTCATCGCGTGTTCGATCATGTCGCGCACCACGGACTTCGGCGACAGTTCGAATTCTTTGGCCCAGGGGTTGCCCTGGGTAAACGTGTCGAAGGCCTCGTCCAGCTCGTCGGCGAGCGGTTTGGGGTAGGTCACGTCCTCGATGATCGCCATGCGCTCGGTGTAGTCCACGCCCTCGGCTTTCAGCGCCGCGATCTCCTCGCCGCGGGCGGCGGTTTGCTGGGCCTGCAGCAGCTGGCGCGGGTCGTCCAAAATCGCCTCGAACGCGGAAATCACGTCCAGCGTGTAGGTCTCCGACTCCGGGTCCAGCAACGTGAGAAACGCCAGCGCGAAAGGGGACAGCGGCTGGTTCAGCGCGAAATCGCGGTCCAGCTCCTGGGTCAGGGTGTATGGCCGGTACGCGGGAGAATCCGGCGTGCGCTCGACGACCCCGGCGTTGATCAGCCCGCGGAACAGGTTGACCGCCTGGATGATGTCGCGGTTCTGTTTCGCCCGCGGGTCGTGGTTCGTGCGCAGCAGATGCCGCATGTGCTCGTAACCGTCGCCCGGGCGGGCGACGACATTGAGCAGCATCGAGTTAGACACCTTGAACTGGCTGGTCAGCTCCTCCGGCTCGGCCACCTTAAGGCGCTCGAAGGTGTTCTCGGACCAGCTGACCTCGCCGTCGCGTGCCGCCTTCTTGCGGATCTTCTTCAGCTTCTTCGGGTCGTCGCCCGCCTTGCGGCGCAGCTTCACGTTCTCGATCTCGTGCTCCGGCGCCTCGACCACGACCGTGCCCTCGGTGTCGTAGCCCGCACGTCCGGCACGCCCGGCGATCTGGTGGAACTCGCGGGACTTCAAGATGCGCTGGCGGGTGCCGTCGAACTTGGCCAAGCCGGTGATCAGCACCGTGCGGATCGGCACGTTGATGCCCACGCCCAGGGTGTCGGTGCCGCAGATGACTTTCAGCAGTCCGGTCTGGGAGAGCCGCTCCACCAGGCGGCGGTACTTCGGCAGCATGCCTGCGTGGTGCACACCGATGCCGCGGCGCACCAGTTTGGACAGGGTTTTGCCGAAGGTCGTCGTAAAGCGGAAGTCCCCGATCTCGTCAGCGATGCGCTGCTTCTCCTCAGGCGTGATGATGTTCATGCTCGTCAGCGCCTGCGCCCGCTCCGTGGCCTCGCGCTGGGAAAAGTGCACCACGTAAATTGGCGCCTTGTTGTCTTCGAGCAGCTCCTCGATGGTCTCGTGCACCGGGGAGAACACGTAGTGGAAGTCCAAAGGCACCGGGCGCTCCGCGCCGCCGACGTACGTGGTCTTGCGACCCGTGCGCTCAGTGAGGTCCTTCTCCAGCCAGGCGGTGTCGCCCAACGTGGCGGACATGAGAAGGAACTGCGCCTTCGGCAGCTCCAGCAGCGGTACTTGCCACGCCCAGCCGCGCTCCGGCTCCGAGTAGTAGTGGAACTCGTCCATCACCACCTGGTCGATCCGGGCGTCCTTGCCTTCGCGCAGCGCGATGTTGGCCACGATCTCGGCGGTGGCGGCGATGATGGGGGCATTCGAGTTCACGGACGCGTCACCCGTCATCATGCCGACGTTCTCCGCGCCGAAAATCTCGCACAGCGCGAAAAACTTCTCGCTCACCAGCGCCTTAATCGGCGCGGTGTAAAACGTGCGCTGGCCGCGCGCCATCGCGATGAAGTGCGCGGCGTTGGCCACCATCGACTTACCCGATCCGGTCGGGGTGGCCAAGATGACGTTGTCGCCCGCAAGCAGCGCGAGCGAGGCCTCCTCCTGCGCCGGATACAGCGAGATGCCGCGGGATGTCGTCCACGAATTGAACGAGTCCCACACGGCATCCTCGAACAGCGATTCGGGGGCCTGCGCAATGTCTTCAAGCAAATCGGTCAGCATCACAGCATTCACCGTAGCCGACCGGCCGACACGCTAACGGGGGTCGTCGCCGTAGCCGTCCCCGTCGGAATCCCCTTGGTCGTCGTCAAGCGAACGCTCGGGAGCCGAAGGATCGATGAAGAAATGGTCGCGCAGGCGCTGATCCGTCTCCTCGCTGTGGGGGAGGCTGCGCTGCTCGTTGCGGTCCCGGTCCTCGATGGCGGTGAGGTAGTTCTCAAACGCCTCGCTGATCTCCTCGCCGCTAGGCATCTGTGCCTCGCCCGGCATCATCGCCTGCGGGTGGCGGTCGCGGTACTCCTGCATCTCCCGGTCGTAGTGCTCCTCCAGGGCCTGCACCACATTCGTGATCTCGTCCGAGTTATGCGTCTGCTCCGCCAGCTGCTGCGACACCCGGCGCATATCCGCCTCCAGGGAACGCAGCGGGAACTGCAGCTTGGTGGAATCCTCCACGGACTGCAGCAGCTGGAACGTCGCGTGAGGGTACGGCGAAGCCGCTACGTAGTGCGGCACGTGCGCGGTGTAGCCGGCGACCGGGCGGCCGCGCTTGTGCAGTTCCCGCTCGATAAAGACCGAAGCGGAACCAGGCACGCTGACCATGCCGTCGAATGTGAACATGGAGCCGACCAACTCGCGGTCGTTGCCGTGGGCGGAAACCACCAGCGGGCGGGTGTGCGGAGCACCCATCGGAGCCGCATAAAGGCAGATGGTCTTGCTTACGCCAAACCGATCCGCGAGATCCGCCACCGCACTACTAAAAGCCTCCCAGCGCAGGTCCGGCTCCGGGCCGGAGAGGAGAAGGAAGGACTGGCCCTTCTCGTCGCGAACGACGCGCATATCTAGTTGCAGGTCCGCAACATCGGTGATTTCGGCGTGCGACAACGTCACCGTCGGGCGGCGGGAACGGTAATCAATCAGCTCGTCGTTGCTAAACGTCGCCACAGTCCTCGACTCCAGCGCGGCCTTCAAGTGGTCGGCCGCGGACTCAATGGCGTGGCCCGCATCGGCGTAGCCGTGCATCGCGACAATAAGGGCAGGGCCGTTGTTTGCCTCCCCGCTCACCTGCGGCGCGGGGTACTCAAGTTCGTACATACGACGTTCCTGCGTCATGGTCTTCGGCCTCCTGAAATTGCTCGCCTTCCCGGCTTTCGTGCTCCACCCACACAACGGTTGGCGTCGCGGAATATTCCATTGTGCCCGACCCGCAACCGGAAGTTGGCACCCACGGCCTTAAGGATTGCGTACGAAGAGGTGTGAAGAAAACTTCGCTCCCGCATGGAACCGGTGCGCCCCTTCGAGCGTCTAACAGTTATGGATATTCAGCCACAACCGCACGAAACAAACCATCCGACCAGCCCGATCTCGCCGTGCCCGAGCGCGCAGTTGCTCCGCTCGCCGGCACAACTCATCGCCTCCATCCCGGCCGCGCTCGGCTACTTCCCAAACGAGGCGGTAGTGCTCATCAACGCCTACAGCCCACCGGGAGCTTCACAGACCTTGGAAATCGGGGCCTACCTCGACGCCGATGTGGGAAGCACCGAGAGTATTCAACGCGCGCTGCAACGCATCCCTCTCGCCCGACATGTGGCCACCTTTGCCGTAATTGTCACGCGGGTTCCGGAGTCCCAGATGGTTGCGGTGGCTGCGGAAGGGTTGCGAATGGCAGCGGACGCATTCGGCGAGATCGTCGAAGCCTGCTGGATCGTCTCCGAAATCGCCGACGGCACGCACTACCAGTTGGTGTTCGGACCCGACCCGGACACCGCCAGTGCAGTCTGGGAATGGAGCGCGGGCTACGAGCAAGGCACGGTGACCTCGGTGGCAGCGGCAGAACCGATGCGCCCGTTGATCGACCACGGAGTGCTGCCGGAGCTGCACAAGGGCGAAGTGTTCTCCCACTTTGCCCCGGTCTTCGAGCCTGATGTGGAGACAGGGGAGGCTCTCGCGCCCGCCGCGTACACGCGCGGCGCTGAATTGTTCCAACTGGTGAAGATGGCTCCGAAAGCCGCGCGGGTCCAGATCAAAAGAGCATGTAGCGTCTACGCCGCCGCGCCGAACGCGGGGCTGATCGACATCGACGGCAGCCTCTTTATCGACGACGTGTTTACCGGTCAGGACGACGTCGAGCTGTTCGCCGCCATGCTGTCCGGAAGTAGATTGCGCGACTTCCTCATTCTCGACGCGTTGGAACGCCCGCGGGCGGCCGGAGCGGTGCTGTTGACCATCGCGCGCAATTTCCGCGGGGAAATCAGGGCGAACGCGCTGTGCCTGTGGGCCATGATCGCCTTGTCGCAGGGACTCATCGGTTGGGCCAGCGCGGCGCTGGAGTGTGCAGAGGGGGAGCTGCCGGGGCACAACTTGACCGCGTTGTTGGGCGGCGTGTTGGACATCGGGCAGGGCCATTCACTACTCGAGCTGTGTCGCCAGGGGTGCCTAGACACCTGGAGCGAGCTCGAGGGGTAATGCGCGTCTAGCGTGCGGAATGCGACCGGTCCCCGAGCTGGCGGGTGAACTCCCAGGCGTCTTCGACGATGGTGCGCAGCTGCGTCCGCGTCGGGTTCCATCCGAGGGCGTCGCGGATCTTCTCCGAGGACGCGATCAGCGTCGCCGGGTCGCCTGCACGGCGCGGCGCCACCTCCGCCGGGATTGGGTGGCCGGTGACCTCGCGGCAAACCTCGACCACCTCGCGAACGGAGTACCCGTCGCCGGAGCCCAAGTTGTAGATCTGGTGCGTGCCGGGGGAGTTGGCTTCAAGCGCGAGCACGTGCGCGTCTGCGAGGTCCCGGATATGGATGTAATCGCGCACGCACGTGCCATCCTTCGTGGGCCAGTCGTCGCCGTACATCATGATCTTGTCGCGGTAGCCCATTGCCACCTGCAGCACGATGGGGATCAGGTGCGTCTCCGTGATGTGGTTTTCGCCGATGCCGTTGTACGCGCCGGCGACGTTGAAGTAGCGCAGGCTGGTTGCGCCAAGGCCGTAGGCGTTGCAGTAAGAGGTGATGGCGTCATCGATGGCCAACTTCGTCGCGCCGTACGGGTTGGTCGGCCGGGTGGGAGCGTCCTCCGTAATCGGCACCACGTCAGGTTCTCCGTAGGTGGCGGCAGTGGAGGAAAAGACCAGCGAATTCGCACCGTGGCGGCGCATCGCATCGAGCAGAGCCAGCGAAACGTCGAGGTTGCCGTGCCAGTACTTGGCGGGGTCCTCCATGGACTCGCCGACAAGGGACCTCGCCGCAAAATGCAGCACGCCGTCCACCGGTGCGGCGCCGTCTGCGGCGAGCACATCGTCGATGACGTCGCGGATCTCACCTTCGACAAACGTGGCGCCTTCCGGAACGGCGTAACGGTTGCCGGTGGACAGATCGTCCACGACGATCACTTCGTGTCCCGCTTCGAGCAGGGTGGCAGCGCATACGCTGCCCACGTAGCCGGCGCCGCCGGTGACAACAAGCTTCATGGCAGTCCTTTCCGTGCTGGCTAGTCTTCGCGCTCCACGCGAAGGGCATGCGAGACATCCGCGGTGAGAACGAAAGTCTCACCCTTATCTGTGGACACCTCCAGTGCGCCGTCTTCCAGCGGCTGCAGTTCCACCGTCTGGCCCACCAATTGGCCGGCGGCCCTTGGCAGTGCGCCGTCCTGCAGGATCTCGCTGATCTGCACCACCTTTGCGCGCACAGGTTCCTTGAGCCGGAGGTCGCTGGCGCGGGTGCCCGCTTGGTCGGCGGTGCTGGCGGCTGCGCCGAGCTCGTCGAGTGCGGGGATTGGGTTGCCGAAGGGGGAGCGGTCCGCGTTGTCCAGCACCGCGACGACGCGGCGCTCCACATCTTCGCTCATGACGTGCTCCCACCGGCACGCCTCCTCGTGGACCTGGGCGAGGTCCAGCTTCAGCACGTCCGTAAGCAGGCGCTCTGCAAGACGGTGCTTGCGCATCACGGCGGTGGCGCGCCGGCGCCCCTCATCGGTCAGCGACAGGGAGCGGTCGTGCTCGACCACGATCAGTCCGTCGCGCTCCATGCGAGCCACCGTCTGCGAGACGGTGGGGCCGGATTGCTCGAGGCGTTCCGCGATTCGCGCGCGCAGCGGCGTAATGCCTTCCTCTTCCAGTTCGTAGACGGTGCGCAGATACATCTCTGTGGTGTCAACGAGGTCACGCACTGTGATGCTCCCTTCCAATCGCGGTGCTGGCTCGGGGTCCAAAAACCATGTGGCAACACTGTAGCCCAGCACCCGCGGCGGTACCGGTGAACCTCATGCGGGGCGCTGGGCTGTAAACGTGTGCTGACTGCGGCAGCTTAGAGCGCGTAATCGCGCAGGCGGTCGGCACGCTCGCCGGCGCGCAGCTTCGCCATCACTTCGCGTTCGATCTGGCGGACGCGCTCGCGCGACAGGCCGAACTGGCGGCCGATCTGGTCCAGGGTGCGCGGCACGCCGTCGGTCAAGCCGTAGCGCATGCGGATGACGTCCTGCTCGCGCTGCTCGAGGCCGTTAATGATGTCCTCGATATCGTCGTGGCGCAGGGTGGTCACCACCGCGTCCTCGGCATCGGTGGCCTCGGCGTCCTCGATGAAGTCGCCCAGCGGCGCCTCCTCGTCGGCACCGACCGGCATGTCCAAGCTCACCGGGTCACGCGACTGGCGCAGCAGCATCTCAATCTTGGATTCCTCGATGCCGGATTCCTCCGCCAGCTCCTCATTCGTGGGCTCGCGGCCCAGGGACTGGTACATCTCACGGCGGATGCGGGACAGCTTGTTCACCTGCTCCACCAGATGGACTGGGAGGCGGATCGTGCGGGACTGGTCCGCCATGCCGCGCGTGATCGCCTGGCGGATCCACCACGTGGCGTAGGTGGAGAATTTGAAGCCCTTGGAGTAGTCGAACTTCTCCATCGCGCGGATCAGGCCCAGGTTGCCTTCCTGGATCAGGTCCAGAAGCGGCATGCCGCGGCCGGTGTAGCGCTTCGCCAGCGACACCACGAGGCGCAGGTTGGCTTCCAGCAGGTGGGCGCGCGCCTTGCGGCCTTCCTTCGCCAGAATCTTCAGGTCGCGCTTCTTCGCGCGGGTGAGCTTCACCTCCGGATCGTCCAAAAGGCGCTGCGCGTACAAGCCGACCTCGATCTGCTGGGCGAGTTCGACCTCCTCCTCAGCGTTGAGGAGGGCAGTCTTGCCAATGCCGTTGAGGTAGACGCGAACAAGGTCCGCAGAAGGGTTGTCGTTTGTCTGGTTCCTCCGGCTACCGCGGTCGACGGTCTCTTCGGATTCCTTGGTTCCCTGTGCAGCGTGATCCGGTTGGGTCATGTGGCAACGCCTCCTCGGACTAGGTGGAAAAGCTGGGTGGGACAGCTGGGCAGTCTAGATGGGCAACGTTCAGCTGTCGCCCAGTGTTCCCGCCCGCGGGAAATATATTCAGGTCACGCTTCGACGATCACGGTGAAGGGACCGTCGTTGACGCTTTCGACCTGCATATGCGCACCAAATCGGCCTTCCTCGACGTGGATGCCGCGCGAGCGCAGTGCCTCGGCAATATTGCCGATCACCGGTTCCGCGACGTCGCCAGGTGCAGCGTCGCTCCAGGACGGGCGCCGTCCTTTCGCCGTGCGGCCCATCAACGTGAACTGGCTGACCAGCAGCACCGGAGCGTCAGCATCCTCCACCGACCGTTCGCCGTCGAGAATGCGCAGTTCCGCGATCTTGCGCGCAACCGTCTCCCACGCATCGTCCGCGTCCTCGCGGCCCGCGCCGACGAGAGCGAGGATCCCGCCGGTGTCGGGACAGTCGATCGCGCCGACGGTATCGCCGTCCACGGTCACGGACGCGCTTGTCACACGCGCGAGTACTGCTTTCATTGCTGCTCCGTTCTGTTTAAAGGTGAGTCAATTGCGCAATTTCAGCGGGAAGGATCAGCCCGTGGCGCACAAGGTCAACCACAGCGCCCGCCGCATCCGCTTCAAGCTTGTCGACGTCCTCCGGTTGCCCCAGCCCGCGCGACGCCGCGTACAGGCCGACAACGTCCCGCAACGGCAGTCCGTTGGGGTGCAGTCCCGAAATCAGCGAGAGGATGCCAGCGTCGATGGTGTGGGAAAACCGCGGCCCGTCGGTGCGGGTGATGCGCAGTGTTTCATCGGCGAACCCCATTCCGAGCTCGGTGTCGGCGAGTTTGATGTCTTCCAGCGCTACCGTCGGCCGGACCACGTAGTTCGCGTCGAGGATGCCGTCGCGGTCTTTGCCACGCAGCCACGCGGTGCGGGTGAAGTACTCTTCCGCCTCCGGGCCGAGCGGGTCTGTGAACGGTTGGGACAGTTCCTCGCAGGTGATCTCGCTGGGAGCGTCGCCGATGTCTTCCAGGAGGATCCAGCCGAAGCCCACCGCGTGGACGTCGTTGTCGGCGAAGTGGTCGAGCCACTGCACGGTGCGCGCGACGCCCTCGTCCGAGCGGGGATCGATGGACTCGTCGCGCAGCCAGGTGGAGACGTACATTCCGGGATCGACCACATCGCGCTGCAGCACCCAGGCGCTCACGCCGTGGGACGGTAGCCAGGATGCGACGCGGGCCTGCCAGGACTGGTCGAGCACATGCACCCAGGAACCGAGGATGAACGCGCGGCCGCCCTCGGCGAGGTGCTCCGGCGCCTGGCTGAGCACCAGTTCAGTTGCGCCGTCGAGGTCCAAGCCGGAATCGCGGTAGACATGCCCCACCTCCGGCAGCCCCACCACGAACGGCGGGTTGGCCACGATGCGGTCGAATGTCTCGCCTTGCACCGGCTCGAACCATGCGCCCTCGCGCAGCTCCACGTTGTCCACCCCGTTCGCCCGCATGGTTGCCTCGGCGAACTCCAGCGCGCGGGTGTGGACGTCCGTGGCCACCACGCGCGTGGCGGCGTCCGCCTGCGCGAGCGCCTGGATACCGGAGCCGGTGCCCAAATCCAGCACCGAATCCACCGGAGTGCACGGTGTGGCCGACAGCAAGGACAGCGAGGCCGAGCCGACACCGAGGACGTGGTCGCGGCCCGGGACGTGCTCAGTCATAGAGGCATCCAGGTCGGACAGCACCAACCTCGGTTTCCCGGCCACGACGTGGGGACGTACCTCGACGGCAATACGGTAGGTGGATGAGTCTGGCACGGGCAGCACCAAGTGGTCGTCGATAAGCGAAAGCGCAAGCTTTGGGGTGAGCATCTCACCCAACGCCTCCGCTGTTGCGGGGCGACGCAGCACGAAGAACCGGATCAGGCGCGACAGGCGCGCGTCGTCGGAACATGCCGCCAGAACAACCCCCGGCTCGCGGCGGTAGAGCGCCTCGGTGGCCTCCGGCCCAAGGTGGGCCGCGATGCCGTCGGCGCTGAAACCCGCCGCGTCGAGTTCTTTGGCAAGCGCCTGGGCAACTGCGGGAAGGTGAGGGGAGAGGTCATCTGGGGCAGTCACGCTAAAACTCCTGCAGTGCGAGGGGGCTTATTCGTCGTGGTCGATGATAGCGGGGGAGCTGCCGCGATCTGCCTCGGCCGAATCCAGCGCCGTGCGCTGCTGCTGCGCCAACATCTGCTGCTCCTGGCGTGCCACGGCAGGCTTGTACACGTTCTTCTGGCGGGTATCCCGTACCTCGCCCTGCGCGTTTCCTCGCACCACAGCAATCCACGGCAACGGGACAGAGACCACGAAGAAAATGCCGGCGAGTACCCACCAATGAGCCCACGCCGCAGCCACCGCCGCGACAATGAATGGCAAGCGCAACCCCTGCAAGACGGCGTACTGCTTCTCGCGCGACTGCCTATTCTGCTCGGGAGTGTAGGAAGCATCCGTGATCAGCGCGCGGGATTTCCTGCCCCGGCGGAAGCGGCGGGAGGCGCGCTCAGTGGATGGCTGTTCGTTGGCGCTCATGAACCTTGAGGTTAGCCCTCCGGCTTAACCTCTCGCCCGAATTGGGGCATGATGGATGCCGTGAATACGACGACGAAGACGCTCGAGCGCCCGGACCTCAGGGAAGATACCTCGTCGACCACAGACGACGGCACCCCCAAGTTCTTCCACTACGTGAAGAAGGACCAGATCGTCGATTCCGCCATCTCCGGCAAAGTGGTGGTGGCGTTGTGCGGCGAGACTTTCCCGGTGAAAAAGCAGGCCAAGCCGGGATCCCCGGTGTGCCCCGACTGCGAACGGATTTACAAGGGGCTGCGCCGCAAGTGACCGCTGCGACTTCTGGGCCCCAGCTGCGCAAATGGCAGCAGGAGGCCCTTGATTCGTTTCTCCGCGACAAGCCGCGCGACTTCATGGCCGTGGCAACCCCTGGCGCGGGCAAAACCACCTTCGCGCTCACCCTGGCCTCTCGCCTGAAAGAGGACAAGACCGTCCAGCGCATCATCGTGGTGGTGCCAACGGAGCACCTGAAGCATCAGTGGTCCGACGCGGCGAAACGCTTCGGGCTGTCGTTGGACCCGAACTTCACCAACTCGTCTGCCGTCAACGCTTCCTACGACGGCATCGTGGTCACCTACGCGCAGGTGGGCATGCACCCCTTCAAACACCACGCTGTGGCTTCCGCCCGCCGCACGCTGGTGATCTTGGATGAGATCCACCACGCCGGCGATTCCAAGAGTTGGGGCGACGGCGTCTACGAGGCGTACAACGATGTGGAGCACCGACTTGCGCTGACCGGCACACCGTTTCGTTCCGACGACTCGCAGATCCCGTTCGTGCGCTACGTCGAAGACGGCGAAGGGCACTTGGTCTCGGAGGCCGATTACACCTACGGCTACTCGCATGCGCTTGCCGACGGCGTGGTGCGCCCCGTGGTCTTCCTCGCGTACTCGGGTGAGGCACAGTGGAAGGACTCGGCGGGCGAGGAGTATTCCGCGCGCTTGGGGGAACCGCTGAACGCAGAGCAAACCACCCGCGCCTGGCGCACCGCGTTGGACCCGAAGGGCGACTGGATTGCCGCGGTGCTTTCCGCCGCGCACACCAGGTTGATGAAGATCCGCGCCAACATGCCGGATGCTGGCGGCCTCGTCATCGCCACGAACAAGACCACCGCCCGCGCCTACGCAAAGATTCTGAAGAAGCTGTCCAACACCCCAGTTACTGTGGTGCTTTCCGACGAGCCGGGCGCGTCCGAGCGCATCGACGAGTTCTCCGCCTCGCGCGACGAGTGGATGGTGGCGGTGCGCATGGTCTCTGAGGGCGTGGACGTGCCGCGGCTGTCCGTGGGCGTGTACGCCACCTCAGCGTCCACTCCGTTGTTCTTCGCCCAGGCGATCGGCCGCTTCGTGCGCTCCCGTATGCCGGGCGAGTCTGCGTCCGTGTTCCTGCCGTCGGTGCCGGTGCTGCTACGACTGGCAGAGGAGATGGAGGTCTCGCGCGACCACGTCCTGGGTAAACCCCACCGGGAGTCAGGCTGGTCCGATGAGTTGCTCGAGCAAGCCAACCGCACCCAAACCGAGCCGGACGATATGCCGTCTTACGAATCCATCGGCGCTTCCGCCGAGCTGGATTCGCTGATTTTCGACGGCTCCACCTACGGCACGCCTACCCAAGCCGGCTCTGCAGAGGAGCAGGACTTCCTCGGTCTGCCCGGCCTGCTCGACGCCGACCAGGTGCGCACCCTTTTGGCCAAGCGCCAAAGCGACCAACTGGACGCGCGCGACGCTGAAGAGCGGGCGCGTAAAGCGGAGGAGCGCAAGGCCCGCGAGCGGGCGAAGGTGCTCGGCGAGCCGGTGAAAAAGCCGGCCCCGGCACCGGAAGCGGCGGCCGCCTCTAACGCCACAACCGCCGCGGACGAAATCCCCGCGCTGCGCAAAGAACTCAACGCCCGCGTGGCCATCGCCGCCGGGAAGACCGGCCGGCCCCACGGCGCGATCCACACGGAGGTGCGCAAAGCTTGCGGCGGGCCGCCCACCGCGCTGTGCAACGCCGAGCAGCTGCGCGAGCGCATCGCCTTCCTGCGAGACTGGTAGCCCCACCGGTAGGGTGGCGTGCACCGCAATGAAACGAAAGGATTTGTGATGAGCACCCCTTACAACGGCCAGAACCCGAACGGCCAGAACCCGAACGGCCAGAACCCGAACGGCCAGAATCCGTACGGTGAAAACCCCTACGGTGGCGAGCAGTACGGCACCAACCCTGCTGGCGGCCACCCGGAGGGCGTTTCCAACTATGGCGACTACACCGCCCCCGAGCAGCTGCAGCCGGACTACACCCGCGGCGAGCCTGGCCACGCCGGCTACGGCATGGCCGGCAGCAACTACAACCAGCCGCCGACGTCGTACGGCTACGAGGCTGCCCCGCCCCAGCAGAACAACGGTGTTGCTCTTGCCGCGATGATCCTGGGCATCCTGTCCTTGCTGGGCCTGCTCTTCCTCTTCCCGGGCCTCATCCTCGGCGTGATCGCGCTGATCTTGGGCATCGTCGGCGTGAAGAAGGCAAACTCCATCGCTGGCCCGGGTTCCCGCAAGGGCATGGCGATCTCCGGCATCGTCATGGGTGCCATCGCCACCATCCTGTCCGCGCTGATGCTCATCTTCGGCATCTCTGTGGCGAAGCAGCTCTTGGACGACGGAGTCATGGAGGCGTGCGAGCAGTTCCAAGGCGATAACGAGCAGTACAAGACATGTATCGAAGACGAGGTTGAAAAGAGCCTGAACAACTAAGCACTTTGCTTTTCGACGGCTAACGCCCCGACCACGAGCGGTCGGGGCGTTTACGCGTTTCGGGCCAAAACCAGGCTGTTAGTCCAGGTAGTCGCGCAGCACCTGGGAACGCGACGGGTGGCGCAGCTTCGACATGGTCTTGGACTCGATCTGGCGGATGCGCTCGCGCGTCACGCCGTAAACCTGGCCGATCTCGTCGAGGGTGCGCGGCATGCCGTCGGTAAGCCCGAAGCGCAGGCGCACAACGCCTGCCTCGCGCTCGGACAGGGTGTGCAGCACGTCCTGCAATTGGTCCTGCAGCAGGGTGAAGGACACCGCGTCCACCGCCACGACAGCCTCGGAGTCCTCGATGAAGTCGCCGAGCTGGCTGTCGCCCTCGTCGCCGATGGTCTGGTCGAGGGAGATCGGCTCGCGGGCGTACTGCTGGATCTCGAGGACCTTCTCCTCGGTAATGTCCATTTCCTTCGCCAGCTCAAGCGGCGTGGGCTCGCGTCCGAGATCCTGCAGCAGCTCGCGCTGGATACGGCCGAGCTTGTTGATGACCTCGACCATGTGCACCGGGATACGGATGGTGCGCGCCTGGTCCGCCATCGCACGGGTGATGGCCTGGCGGATCCACCAGGTGGCGTAGGTGGAGAACTTGTAGCCCTTGGAGTAGTCGAACTTCTCCACGGCGCGAATCAGGCCGAGGTTGCCCTCCTGGATCAGGTCCAGGAACGCCATGCCGCGGCCGGTGTAGCGCTTCGCAAGGGAGACCACCAGACGAAGGTTCGCCTCCAGCAGGTGGTTCTTCGCCTTCCGGCCGTCGCGCGCCACTGCGCGCAGATCGCGCTTCACCGCCGGGGTGAGCTTGGCGTCCTTGTCGCCCTCCGCGGCGGCGCGCGCCATCTCGTCGAGGCGGTACTGCGCGTACAGCCCAGCCTCGATGCGCTTGGCCAGGGACACCTCCTGCTCAGCATCGAGCAGGGCAACCTTGCCGATCTGCTTGAGGTAGGCGCGCACCGAGTCGGCCGAGGCGGTCAGCTGCGCATCCTTGCGCGCCTGGCGCAGCGCGGCAGATTCCTCGATGTCCCAGACAGAGGAGCCCTCGTCCTCGTCTTCTTCGTCCTCGTCATCGTCGCCGTCTTCGCCGAGGTCGTCGTCATCCTCGCTGTCGTCGCCGAGAGCACCGTCGATATCCTCGTCGAAGGCATCGTCATCGTCGCCGATCTCCGCATCGTAATCCGCGTCATCGCGGTCAGAATCCTGATCGTCCAATTCGTCCGCGCCGCCGGTGACAGACTGAAGCTCGTCGTCCAGCTCGTCGGCATCGCCCGCGGCGCTTTTCGCGGCCTTGGTCGCCTTCTTTGCTGTGGCTTTCTTCGCCGTCGTCTTCTTGGCAGTTTTCTTGGCAGACTTCTTTGCGGTCTTCTTCGCAGTCTTCTTAGCTGCCTTCTTCACCGTCTTTTTGGCGGTCTTCTTCGCGGTTTTCTTCGCAGCTTTCTTGGCTGTCTTTTTCGCGCTGGACTTGGCAACGCTGCCTGCGCCGCCGTCGGACGAAACCGCAGTCACGTCGTCGGCACTGTTGCTTGAAGCTTGGCTGGCTACCACGTACGCCCTTTCGAGTCAATCGGACCTTACCACTGGCAATCCAGGGTACGTATGCGTCCCGAAATTTTCAGAACGCCAATATTAACAGTCGTCCGAGCGGAGTATTCCTTCCCCCGCGGACTGACCATTTAACGGCAACCACCGTACAACAACCTTCAGGCTGGTCTACGGTGCGACATGGTTCTGGGCGGCCATCGCTGCCCCCACGATTCCTGCACGGTTGCGCAACGCTGCTGGAACAACCGGGGTGTCCACCGTGAGCAATGGGACCCACTTTTCGGAATGGCGGGAAATCCCGCCGCCGACGATGAACGCGGCCGGGTTGAACAACCGGTCGTACTCGTGGAGCACCTTATCCACACGTTTGGCCCACTTCTTGTAGCTCAACTCCTCCCGGTCTTTTGCCGCGGAGGAGGCGAGGTGCTCTGCCTCGGTGCCGTCGATAAGCATGTGCCCGAGTTCGGTGTTGGGGAACACCGTGCCGTCCATGAGAAACGCCGACCCGATGCCGGTGCCGAAGGTGAGGAAGATGACTGCCCCCTTGCGGGCGGCCTCATCGCCGAAGGCCACCTCGGCGATGCCGGCCGCGTCCGCGTCGTTGAGCACAGAGACGGCATCGCGGCCCAGCGCTTGGGTGAACAGGTCGTGCACATTGGTGCCCACCCACGATTCATCGATGTTGGCAGCGGTGCGCGCGACCTGCTGCGTCACCACGGAGGGGAGGGTGACCCCGACGGGGCCGTCCCAATCGCACTGCCGGACAATTTGCGCGACCACTTCGGACACCGCTTCCGGCGTTGCCGGCTGCGGCGTAGCAATCTTCACGCGTTCGCTCACGAATTCGCCGGTGCGCAGATCCACTACGGCCCCCTTCACGCCGGAGCCGCCCACATCAACGCCGAAACCTAGGGCCTGTTCTGTCATGCAGTGAAGTGTACAAACGTCACGGCAGTTCCGCCTTGCTACTGCGCATCGCGACTGAAGTTTTCTGCTTCTGAGCAGGAAAGATGACAGGGCTATGTGTTTGACCTAGTATTCCGCTCAAATAACGACATTCAGGCCCCTCCCGGGGCGACCACGCTGAGCTGGAGGACACACACCATGGCCACCGATTACGACGCGCCTCGCCGCCGCATGGACGACGAGATTGAGACCGACTCCTTGGAAGGTCTCAAGGCTGCTGAAGTAGCTGGCAGCAGCATGGACGACGATGGCGAGATCGTGGAACCGGTGGAGCCTCCGACCCAGGACCTCTCCGGCGAAGAACTCAACGTCGAGGTCAAGCCGCGCCAGGACGACGAGTTCACCTGCGCGTCCTGCTTCCTCGTGCAGAAGAACAAGCGCCTCGCCTACACCGAGGAAGACGGTTCCAAGATCTGTCTCGACTGCGAGTAGGCAGCTGCTTATCGACGGCTAAAGGGCGGCCCCATCCCGACAGATGGCGCCGCCCTTTGTTGTCTGCTGTGACGCTCCGGGCTACCCGGCGGTAGTGCCTGGCGCGAAGGCCGCCAGCACCGCTTCGGGGTTCTTCGAGGAGACCAGCCAGTACGGGGTGGGGTCCTCCGGGTCGTCCAAGACGATCAGCACGTGTTCGCTGACCCAGGGGCGCGAGACCAAATACGCCGCCGGATCCAGCTGGCGCCCCAACGCATTCTGGCGGGCGGAACCCGGCACCACCATCGAGCGTGAAACTACTGTGTTGGGCAGGTTCGCGTCGTCGACGAGCAGCCAGCGCGTGCCGTCCGGATCCTGTTCAACGGAGACTGTGGTGCGCGACAGCCAGAACAAAAACCACGCGAACAGGGCAGTGAACAGCACTAGCGGAACTGCGAACCACCACACGTTGCGGTTGAGGCCCAACTGCCCGGCGAGCAGCAGAGCGAGCCCGGCGAGGGCAGCCCACCAATACCAAGGCACCCACTGGCGCTCCGTGTACAACACCTTTGCCTGAGGTGCCGTCGCAGCCGGTGCTGCATTCTCGGAGCCGGGGTTTGAAGGGGTCGAAGCGGTCTCACTCACGCATTCCACAATAGGCGGGGCAAACGCAGGGACATACTTGCGCGGCAGCAACGGGGGAGCCCGGCGCAGTGCCCCGACGAAGTAGCGCTGCCGGAGCGGCACTGACGTAGTGTGGGGCGGGTGGAGAACCAAAACAGCACGTACAGCACCTACGGTGGCGATCCGCTCCCGCCGATTCCAGTCAAGCGCCTTGATCCGGAGCTGCCAATGCCGATGCGGGCACATCCGGAGGACGCCGGCGCGGACCTGTATTCCACAGAAGATCTGGTGTTGCAGCCGGGGGAGCGGGCGCTGGTGGCC
This sequence comes from Corynebacterium sp. CQ3829_602738, assembly GCF_054478435.1. Lineage (NCBI taxonomy): Bacteria > Bacillati > Actinomycetota > Actinomycetes > Mycobacteriales > Corynebacteriaceae > Corynebacterium > Corynebacterium sp. CQ3829_602738. Next base: position 1,447,878 of record NZ_CM137003.1, on the reverse strand, counting down.
ACCGGTGTGGCAATCGCGCTGCCGGTGGGAACGGTCGGCCTGATCCACCCGCGCTCCGGCATGGCCGCCAAGCACGGGTTGAGCATCGTCAACACGCCCGGCACGATCGACGCGGGCTACCGCGGAGAGTTGAAGGTCTGCCTGCTCAACACCGACCGATCCCAGCCGATCGAGATCACCCGCGGCATGCGGATCGCGCAGCTGGTGATTCAGCGCGTGGAATTGGTGGATTTCACCGAGGTTGAGGCGCTGGACGAAACACAGCGCGGCGCGGGCGGGTACGGCTCGACCGGCACGCACTAGCACGGGCTACAGTCAGTAACCGCAAACACAAGAATTACACTCATCTGCGACCACCAATTTAGGGAGTGACCACCGATGGCATTTTGGCCGTTTGGCAAGAAAAAGAAGAAGCAGAAGCAGGAGAATCCTGTGGAGTCCTCGCCGCTCGAGCCGAAGCAGGACCAGCCCGCGGCTGAGCCTGAGGCGGCGCCGAAGATCGAGGCGGCTGAGGAAGCTGCGCCCGTTGAACAGCCCGTCGAAAAGCAGGAAGAAAAGCCGGAAGCTGCCCCCGCGTCCGCACCTGTCGCTTCCGCCGCAGCTGGTGTGGAGGCGCTGACGGACTACGACCCGGTCGGCGGCTCCACCGGCCCGTTCGACGGCGACAACGTGGACATCGAGGACTTCGACTTCTCGGATTTTTCCAACGTCACCCTGAACCTCGGTTCCATCCGCGTCCCGCTGCCGAAGGAATCCCAGGTGCAGGTGGAGATGGGTGAACAGGGCCCCAAGATGGTCCACGTAGTCACCCGCTACGGTCGCATTACCCCGGTGGCATTCGCCGCGCCGCGCACCGGCGGCCTGTGGGAGGAATCCTCGCAGGAGATCATTGAGGGCATGCGCGCCGAAGGCATGCCGGTGGAGATCCAGCAGGGCCCGTGGGGCCAGGAGATCGTGGGCACCGGCACAAACGGCGTCATCCGCATTATCGGTGTGGAGGGCCCGCGCTGGCTCTACCGCGTGACCTTGGCAGCACCGACCGGGTCTGAAGACCAGCTCGCTGAGATCGGCCGCGAGACCATCGCGCGCTCCTTCGTCTACCGCGGCGAGGACCCGATTTTGGCCGGCAACTCCCTGCAGGTAGTCCTTCCTGCGCAGCTGGCGCAGCAGGTGCAGGCAGCGGCTGAGGCCAAGGCGCGTCAGGGTCAGGCGTCCGCGCAGGCTCCGGCGGAGGGTAACCCGAACGCCCTGAGCGACGCGCTGAAGCAAATCATCGCCCAAAACGCGGAGAACCAGAAGCAGCTGCAGGAGCTGCGCGAGCGCCGCGCAGCCGGCGGCAGCACGAAGGCAGGCGGCGACACCCCGTCTGCTGCCGAGTAAGTGGCGGAGCTTCAGCACGGCACCGGCTCGCCCGCTCTCGCGGTCGGGGAGCCGGTGCGCTTGCATGTCCGGGCCATGGCTCACGGCGGTGAAGGCATTGCCGACGCGCCCGACGGCCGCGTGGTGTTCGTCCGCGGCGCAATCCCCGACGACACGGTGGAGGCGACGCTGACGAAGGTGAAGAAGCGTTGGGCCCGCGCGGAGACCACCGCTGTACTTGAGCCGTCGCCGCACCGAGTCGATCCCACCTGCCCCGCGGCGGCCGCAGGCGCGGGGTGCTGCGACTTTTCCCATATCGAGGCAGATGCGCAGCTGGAGTTCAAGCGCGAGGTGCTGCTTGGACAACTTGGAGCGCTTTCTTCCCGCTTCGGGGTGCTTGACGCGCTCGACCTTGGTGCAGTGGAGGCGGTCCAGCTCCAGCCGGTCACCGGGTGGCGCACCCGCGTCCGGCTTGGCGTGGACAGCCAGGGCAACGCCGGCATGCGGCGGGCGCGTTCCACCGACGTTGTCGCAGGAGTGACGTGCACCCAGCCGGTGCCGGGCTTGCTTGACGGCATCGTGGGCGAACAGGCCGAGAAGTTCACCCCCGGCGCCGAGCTTGTCGTTGCGGTTGATGCCGACGGCACCCGCCACGTAGTGGAGACCCAGGCTGCGCAACGCGGCCGCCGCGTTGAGCGCGTCGAGCGCGTGATTGAAGGTCCAGGTGAACTGGTGGAGCGCGTGCGCGGGTTCGACTTCGTCTTTCCACCAACTGCGTTTTGGCAGGCGCACCTGCGCGCCCCTGAGGCGTACTCCGACGTGATCGCGCAGTGGGGTGCGGGGGAGTACACCAACCGTGTGGGCTGGGACCTCTACGGCGGCGTCGGCGCGTTCGTGCCGTCGATGAGCGAGGCGCTCGGCGGCGGCCGAATCGAGTCGGTGGACTATTCCAGCGCAGCAACCTCCCGCCGCCAGCAGGTCGCGGACGCATGCGATGTGCGCGTCCACCACGGCGACGTGGCGGTGGTCGTCGGCGAGCTGGAGCGACCGCCGGGTTTGGTTGTGCTGGACCCGCCGCGTGCAGGCGCTGGCGCCGAGGTGGTCCGTGCGATTGCCCAGGCGGCACCCGAGCGCATCATCCACGTCGGCTGCGACCCGGCAACGTTCGCTCGCGACCTGGCGGGTTTTGGCGAGCACGGCTACGCGGTGAAGCAGATGAAGCTTATCGACGCGTTCCCGAACACCCACCACTTCGAAGTGATCGCGATGCTGGAAGCGGTGTAGCGGGACGAGAATTCGTCTAAAAGCCAGCGTGTAAACTAGCGTGAACGAAACGGCAGCTGCGCCCATTCCGGGCGCGCCCGATACGGCGAAGGAGTACGACAGGACTGTGGCACTGCTCGAGCATATTGCGACGCCAGCGGATGTCCGCAAGCTTTCTCCTGTGCAGCTTGAAGATCTGGCGGATGAGATCCGCGAGATGCTGATCCAGAAGGTCTCCGCCACCGGCGGGCACCTCGGCCCCAACCTGGGTGTGGTGGAGATGACCATTGCACTGCACTACATCTTCGATTCACCGAACGACCCGATTATTTGGGACACCTCCCACCAGTCGTACGTGCACAAGATCCTCACCGGCCGCGGCGGGCAGTTTGACACGCTGCGTAAAAAGGGCGGGCTTTCCGGATACACGGCGCGCGCGGAGTCGGAGCACGATTGGACCGAGTCCTCGCACGCGAGCGCGTCGTTGTCGTACGCGGACGGCCTTGCCAAGGCAAAGGCGCTGAAGGGCAGCGATGGCGACAACGTCGTCGCGGTTGTAGGGGACGGTGCGTTGACCGGCGGCATGTGCTGGGAGGCGCTGAACAACATCGCGGCGGCCAACCGCAACGTTGTCATCGTGGTCAACGACAATGGCCGGTCCTACTCGCCGACTATCGGCGGGTTCGCCAACAACCTGACAAAACTTCGCGACCAGCTCGCGGCGCTTCGAATGCAGCCGGCGTACGACGAAGTGATGGAGTCCGGCAAGAAGACGTTGAAGTCCATGGGCTGGGTAGGCGAGCGCACGTTCGACGCACTGCACGCGCTCAAAGAAGGCGTGAAGTACCAGGTGCTGCCCACCGAGATGTTCCCTGAGCTGGGAATGAAGTACGTCGGCCCAGTTGAAGGCCACGACATTAAAAGCCTGCTCAACGCTTTCAAATACGCCAAGCGCTATGAGGGGCCGCTGATCGTGCACGTGGTCACTGAAAAGGGCCACGGGTTCGCCCCGGCCGTGAACAATGTGGCGGATCAGATGCACTCCACGGGTGTGATCGACCCGGTGACAGGGCAGTCGCTCGCAGCGTCTGAACCGGGCTGGACGTCTGTGTTCACCGAGGAGCTGCTGCGCGCCGGCCACGAGCGCGACGATATCGTGGCCATCACCGCCGCAATGGCGGGGCCGACCGGCTTGCAGCCTTTTGCGGAGCAGTTCCCGGACCGCTTCTTCGACGTCGGTATTGCGGAGCAGCACGCTGTCGCTTCCGCCTCGGGCATGGCGCTCGGCGGCCTGCACCCGGTTGTCGCGGTGTACTCGACGTTTTTGAACCGGGCGTTCGACCAGCTGCTCATGGATGTCGGACTGATTGATCAGCCTGTCACGTTGGTGCTCGACCGCGCCGGCGTGACCGGTTCGGACGGCGCCAGCCACAACGGCGTGTGGGATATGGCGATCGCCTCTATCGTGCCGGGCATCCGCATTGCGGCGCCGCGGGATGCGGCTCGTCTGCGTGAGGAGTTCGCCGAGGCTATTGCTGTCGACGACGGGCCGACGGTTGTCCGCTTCCCCAAGGGCGCGGTTGGCGCTGATATTGACACTCTCGAGCGTCTTGCCGGCGGTACCGACGTGCTGGCACGCCCGGAGGGCGAGGGCACCGAGGACGACATCGACGTGCTGATCGTCGCCGTCGGTGCGTTTGCGAGGTACGGCCTCGAGGTAGCAGAAGCGGTGCGTGACGACGGCATCCGGGCAACCGTGGTAGACCCGCGCTGGGTCATCCCTGTCTCATCCGACGTGCTGGAGTTGGCCGCGGAAGCCGACCTGGTGGTGGTGTACGAAGACGGCGTGGTCCGCGGTGGCGTGGGATCCGCTGTAGCCGAGGCGCTCGCGGCCGCGGAGGTGGATACCCCGGTGCGGCAGCTCGCATTCCCGGATATTTTCCCGCTGCACGCATCTCGCGGCGAGATCCTGCAGGAGTACGGCCTTGATCCAGCCTCTGCTGCGGATCAGGTCTGTCAGTGGGCGGCCAGCCTGGCGGACCCGGAAGCTTAAGCGAAGCGCTAGACCAGCTCGAGCATCTCCGCGTGCGCTGCGGCCAAGATCGGCGCGGTGATTTGGATCTGCCACGGTCGCGCGCCCGCTTTCTCCAGTGCCGTTGCTGCCTGGTGGGTGTCCCACGCCGGTGCCTTGTCGGGCGCGTTCCACACCGTCTCGCGCAAAATCGCGGGCGTGAGCAAAATGTCGGGACGAATGTCTAAGTCTTCTGCGCTGGCGGCGATGTCTTCGCGGCACAGCTGCAGCATCTGCCACGATTCGGGGTAGTGGCGTTCCCAGCCGGATTTCGATGGTGTGCTGTTTTCACGCGGATCTCGGCGTCGCGGCCACGTGGCTGGGTCTGCCGAAAGTGCGCGTTCGACCACGCCGAGCCAGCGCCGCACGTCCCGTGAGGACATGCCTTTACCCCCGATCGCACGAGTCAGTCCGTGGGGGGAGTCCGGTTCGGCGAGCGCGATATCCAATAAGGCCCGGTTGGGAAGTAGCCGCCCCGGGGCGATGTCGCGCTGTTCGCTGATCTCTTCGCGCGCATGCCAAAGTTCGCGGGCGACTTGGAGTCCGGACTGGTCACGTACTGACGCGAGCCCTTTCATATCCCGCCACGTCTTCTCCGGGTAGGGAGTCTTCGAATATACGGCGATCAGGTGCGCGAACTCCTCGAACGCCCAACGCAGTTTGCCGTGTGCGTCGAGAACTTCCGTGAGCGCTTCTGCCAGCTCGTGGAGGTATTCCACGTCGAGTGCGGCGTAGTCTTGCCACGACTTTGGCAGCGGTGTGCGCGACCAATCCTCGTGGCCGTGGCCTTTTTCCAGCTCCACACCGACGAAACGCTCGACCATGGCGGCGAGGTTGGGGCGGTCGTAGCCGACGATCCGTGATGCCAGCTCGGTGTCGAAAAGGATGCCGGGGTGCAAGCCGAGCAGTGCCAGGCTGCGCAGGTCTTCTCCCGCGGCGTGGATGATCCATTCTTGTCCACCCAGCACGGGTGCGAAGATCTCGCGTACCTCGTCGCGGTGGCCTTCGGGCGCTATCAGAAACGTTCCCGCGCCGCGGCGCGCTACTTGCACGAGAAAGGCGCGGTTGCCGTAGCGGAAGGAGGAAGCGCGTTCAGTGTCCACGGCGAACGGTCCGCGACCGTGCGCGAGTGCGCCCGCTGCCTCACGAAAGGCGGCGGGCGTATCTACAAGGCGGTAGTCCAGCCGGGCACTCATCAAAAAACGATATTAGCGCGCGCCGAGCTGTGTCACACCCTCCGGAGGCAAACCGGCCACGTGCGCGAGCACCTTGGAAAACGCTTCGACGTGGTGTTGAAGGTCGGTGCCCTCTGCGGTCCAGGACGCGCGCATCTCCAGCTGGTAGGCGCGTGGCGGCCCGCCGATCTCGCCGAAGCGCACAGAGGCAGTCGATGTGACGGTGCCGCCGAGGTTGGTGTGGCGCGCGCCTGTCTCAGCCAGCGATTCGTTGAGCCACTGCCAGGCCACGTCCGGAAGCAGCGGGTCCGAAGCTACAGCGTCGTCCATGTCGGCCTGGATGTAGGCGACCAGGCGCATGGTGCCCTCCCACGCTTCTTCCGCGGCGGGCGAGTGCAGCAAGATCAGGCGGCCGAAGGCATCGCCTTCAGAGTCGACCGGGACGTTTTCTTCGTCTGCGTGCGCGACCTCCAAGCCGACGGCGTGGCTGAACGGTGCGGGGCGCTGCGGCGGGCGGATGGTGCCCAGGGTGATTTCGGGGCGCAGGCGCGCCGCGTGCATGGATTCAACGGCCGCGCTGAATTCTGCGGGCCAGGAATCGCTGTTGCCGTGGTCGTCCCTGTTGCCGCCCGCGCTTCCGGCGGACATGTGGGAGGTGGTGTCCGATTTCATCACAGGCTCAAACGTATCCAGCAACCGGCGCGGTTGGGGGAGGCGCGCCGTGAGTGTCGGAACCTAGGGCGTAGAATGTCCTACGACTTTCGTTTGATCTGCCGTGCGGCAGGGAAGGGGCAAAATCCATGGCCAAGCTCGACTTTGACAAACTCAACGCCACGCAGCGATTTCTGCAGTTCGCTGTGTTCCGTGCGCTCCCCGGGGTGCTTGGCACCGAGCGCAGCCAGCTTATCGACGAAGCACGCGCCTTCTTCTCCAACCTCGAGCAGGAAGGCGTGGTCACGGTCCGCGGCATTTACGACAACACCGGTATCCGCGCTGATGCTGACTTCATGATCTGGTGGCACGCCGAAGAGTTCGAGCATCTGCAAAAGGCCCTCGCGGATTTCCGCCGCGAGACGGAGCTCGGGCAGAAGGTGGAATTGAGCTGGATCGGCAACGGGCTGCACCGCCCCGCCGAGTTCAACAAGTCTCACCTGCCCAGCTTCATCATGGGCGAGGAGCCGGGGGACTGGATCACGGTCTACCCGTTCGTGCGTTCCTACGACTGGTACGTGATGGACCCGCAGGAGCGCCGCCGCATCCTTTCGGAGCACGGCATGGCGGCCCGCGATTTTGCGGATGTGCGAGCCAACACCGTCGAGGCTTTCACGCTCGGCGACTATGAGTGGATGCTCGCCTTTGAGGCACCGACGCTGGAGCGTATCGAGGCGTTGATGAAGACCATGCGCTACACCGAGGCCCGCCTGCACGTGCGCGAGGAGATCCCGTTCCAGACGGGCCGCCGGGTCGGCGACATCGGCGAAATCATTTCGGTGCTGCCCTAAGCGGCTGGGCACCGAAGGTGGCGTCGGAAAGCAATTGCTTTCTGGCGCCTTTTCTACGCTTCGTCGAACGTCAACGAAATGGAATTAATGCAGTAGCGCAGATCGGTGGGGGTGTTGAAACCCTCGCCGGCGAAGACATGGCCTAGGTGGGAGTGGCAGTTTGCGCACAAAACCTCGGTGCGCACCATGCCGAGGGAGGTGTCCTCGCGCTCAATGATGGCGTCGCCCGCCAGCGGGGAGAAGAACGAGGGCCAACCGCAGTGGGCGTCGAACTTCTCAGTGGAGCGAAACAGCTCGGCGCCGCACGCGCGGCAGCGGTACACGCCCTCGGTGGTGGTGTTGGTGTACTCGCCGACGCCTGGGGGTTCCGTGCCAGCTTCCCGCAGGACGTGGAACTCCTCCGGGCTCAGCTTTTCGCGCCACTGCGCGTCGGTGAAGTCCTTGAAATTCGTCATCGCCCAATCCTTTCCTTCGGAGTGCGCCACAAGGTTGGGCTAAACAATACCCACGCAGCGCACGCCACAATAAACACGGCCCACCCAGCGGTGGGCAAAAACGTGTTGAGCCAGCTGCCGGCCAAAGGGTGCAACGAGCTGGACCAGCTCAAGGGCGACAGGCACAGCGCCGCGCCGAGCCAAGCGGGCCAGCTGCGCAGGGGGCTGTCCGGGTGGAACACCGTGAACAGGGCGGGAAACAACATCATTGAGTAGTACGCCTGGCCCAGGGAGGACAAAAGGCACACTCCTGCGAGCAGCACACCGGAGCCCACGGCGAGATACAGCAGCTCCTGGCTGTGGCGCACGCGCACAAGACCGAGCACCGCTCCGGCGACCGCAGCGGCTAGGAGAAGGAACAGCAGCGCATGTGCCCAGCGTGGCATGCCGAAATAAACGGCAAAACCGGATAGGGAGGAGTTAGCGTAGTCGCGCGTGACCTTCAGATACGGCACCACAACGTCCAAGTAGTCGCGGGCGCCGGGCGTGAACGGCCAAGCGATGAGGTTCATCACCACCGGGACGCCGATAGCGCCGAGCGCGGGGCGCCAGCGCATCTGCAGCAGCGGCAGCACCAGCAGCGGGGCGAACATCGGCTTGACCAAGATGGCCAACCCCAGCACCACACCGGCGGCGATGTCGCGGCGGGCAAGCAAGAGCGCGATAAAGGCCACCAGCGCGAGCAGGAGTATGCCGTTGATGTTGGAAAACACCAGCGTGTTGGTCACGGCTTCGGTGCAAAACGCCAGCGCAACGGCGACGGGAAACGTCGGCCCGGAAAGCGGGCGGCCTGCAAGCTTGGTCAGCCACGCTAAAGCGACGATGATGCACGCGGCGTTGACGGCGATGAACAGCGGGCGGGCCAGGTCTATGTCGGAAATCAGCCCCAGCGGCGACAGCAGCAGGGTGGCGCCCGGGTTGTACAGGTAGTGCGGATTGACGTGGCTGTAGACCTCGTTGTATACGGGGACGCGTTCCACAAACCGGCGCGCTGCGGACCACACGGTGGTGAAGTCGTCCGTCACCGAGCCCGCGCGCGCGAGGATGAACAGCCGATGGACGACCAGAAGCACCGCGACAGGCCAGGCGGCAGCGGCGATCGCCGGCGCGAGGCCCCCGCGCTCGTCGGCGGGCTGGGCCTGCACTGCAGTCGAACCCGGTGCAGGCTCATCGGGGGCGCTTCGAGGCGGTGGGGTAGCAATCACGCGCCTAACCGTACCTGCCACGGTGCGGCTATTCTTCGCGTACGCTCCGGTAGCGCAGGAAGAGCATCGAGTCGCTTGTGGCGTGTACCGCTTCGAGGACGAAGGCGCGGTCTGAAGGAGTGTCCACCCCGGCGAATAGGCGTAGTTCAGACGGTTGCACCGCACGCGGGCTGACGGTGTAGTGGAATACATCCACCTCGCCGGCGCCAATGAGTTGTGCGTTCAAGCTGGGCCCGCCCTCGCAGACGATGCGGGCCAACCCCCGAGAGTGCAGCGCAGCCACGACTGCCGACACGTCTTGGCCTTCCATTGGCACGATCACGCCGCCCGCCTGCTCGATTTTCCGCGCGCGTGCAGACACCTCGGTATCACCCAGGACGTCTTCGGGCACCGCGAACAGCGGCGGTGTGCGCGTGTCCGTGAACAGCTGCGTTGCAGTGTCGAAATTCAGGCTTTTGGTCATGACGACAATCGGCGGCACTTCCGCTTGCCCCCGTTCACGCCGAGCCTCGCGCTGCTGTGCGGTGGTACGCACGCCGAAGTAGTTCTCTTTGCGCGCGGTCTCGGCACCGACGAGCACTGCATCTGACCAGATGCGCAGTGCGTTCAGCAGCGCGAAATCGGTGTCGTTGCCCAAGCCGGAAGAAGTTCCCTTGCTTGCGGCAGCTCCGGTCAGCGCCGCAATTCCCATAAGGCGAGTCTCCCGCGTTCCGGGCGGCTTAACCGGACCGATGAGAAGTTCCGGATCAAGGGATTGAGGTCGCTCGTTCATTACACTTGCTTCCAGTCTGTTGAAGGGGATGTTGTGCAACCTACCGGAAACCATTTTGACCTCGACGCGGCAGCCGTCGCTGCACGGAATGGCTGGATTGCGGACTCGGAGGCATCCGAGTTCTATTCGCTCCTGTTCGACCGCTCGGATACAAGCCACTGGAAAGACAACCTCGCGGCATCCGCGCAGGCCGCGTTCGCGTCGACTGCGGACAGAGCAACTGAGATGGTTTGGTTCGAGCCGTTTTTGAACATGGTCACCGACGTTTGTTGGCAAGCCCGGGAGAGGGGACTTGGGGCGCATGAGCCGCAGCGCGTGCGCCGCCACGGCAGCGTGGAGCAACCACGCCTGCTGTACCTGGCAACCGCGCTGATTGAGCTGCAGCTGTACCGGTTCGACTTCAACTACGACGGCATTTTTGAAGTGCTCAGCCGCGCCGACGACGCCCCACTGCAAGTCGGCCCCTACGACCTCAACGGCATCTACCTCACGTTCGCGCAACTCAGCGCCGGAAAACGGATCGTGCCGTCAGAGCTGTTTTCCTCCATCGGCCTAGATCCAGAAAGTCCGACAAACCTCTCGCGGCACCTGGACCGTGTGCCCGTGAAGCTGCGCCACCTCTTGCTGCACGGCCTGTGGCTGTTTCCGTTCCGCTTCTACGGGGTAGAGATGCTGATTCTGGCGGAGTCTCTGGTCAAGTCGGATCCCAAGGACGGCAACGCGTACTACCGGATGGGGGAGGCCTACCGCAGAATCGCCGCAGCAACGCAGTGGGATTTCGAAACTGGGCCGTCCGCGACCCACGCACCCGAATTGGAGCAGACCCTTAGCGCCGACCCAACGCTGCTGGAAGACCAGAACTACTGCTACCGGCGCGCCGTGGAATCGCTGGACATGGCAATCCGGGTACTGGACCCGCAACAGCTTGCCCGCCACGAGGAGTACAAGAACTACCGGCTGCTGGTCTCCACCGAGTGGCAGGTGCAAACGGCCATCCGCAGTGCCGTCGAGAGGCAGGTAGCTTCCGTGGACGAGAAAGTACAGGCACTGTCTCGCCAGCTCGAGTCAGAGTCGAACCAGCTCGTGTGGAAATCTGTAGAGGTGCTGTCGCTGTTTGCTGCTCTGATGGGGTTGTTGATCACCAACATCAGCGTGCTGGGCATCGACGGCATCTCCACCCTCGAGCGCGTCGGGCTCATCGGTCTGATGGCACTCATCATGGTCGGCTTCTTCCTTTTGGTGCGCAACACCGTATTCCGGGTGCGCGAAGGCCGCGAGGGCCCCAAGGAGGTCCGCACGAAACCCCAGAAGTTCTCGCTGCGACGCCCGCGAAAGACAGCCGAGCTCCAAGAGCGGATCAGCGGGCTTGAGCGCGACATCGAGCAGATGAGGAACACCAACTATCAGCTGGCACAATTTTTGGACAGCGTCTCCGGCGAGCAACGACGCACCGGTGCGCAGCTTCACGACGGCTACCGCGAAAGGACAACGTAGCTATGCACGACATCACTGGGGCAGCGCTCGAATACGTCGCAGACGAACAGGAGCTGACCAAAGGGCCCTACGACATCGCCGACGCCGGCGAAGCGGCGGCCGCGATCGACCACTACCTTCGTGCACGCGTCACCGCCGCCGTCGCCCGCAGTGCGGGGCGGCCCGTGCTCCAACTCTCCGGCGGCATCGATTCCATCCTGCTGGCCACCTACGTGGCCGAGGTCGCGCCGGGCACGTTGGCCGTGACCTACAGCCAGCACACGGAGGACCAGGAAGTGGGGAGGGCGGCAGCCGTCGCAAAGCAATGCGGCCTCGAGCACGTGATTGTTCGCCCCACCGACGAAGACTTCGAGCGGCTTCTCGCGCGGGTCGTGCGGGCTCTCAAGTTCCCGGAGCCGTGGGAGATCTCGGCGGGTGCCGTGCTGAAGGCTATCGACGGCGCTTCGCACGACCACGGCGCCGAAGGCGTACTGCTTTCCGGAGCCGGGGCCGACGCGTTGTTCATGGGCGGGCACACGGTGGCTCCCGCGGCGGGGGAGAGCCTCGTTGACGCGTGGGATGCGGCGCTGCGGGCAAACGTCGCCAAGAACTTCAAGCGCGAGCGTTTTGTGCCGGACTTCTACGAGCGGCTCTTGGACGATCCCGAGCGGCACGTCCAGATCTGGCAGACCCACGCGGCGGTTGAGCTCGCACAGCGCATCCACCCGTCGCTGGTGCAGCCCGATGACAATGGCCACGACAAGTACATCTTCCGCAAGCTCGCGGTGGACCGGGGAGTGCCGGAAGAAGTGGCGTTCGCGCCGAAGAACCCGATGCAGGTGTCCTCCGGGCTCGTTGGCGCCATTGTGGATGCTGCCCGCCGCCAGCTTGCGCGCGACTTCGGGGCGCGCACGTACTCGTCGCCGCTGGACGAGCCGTTGGAATTCACCGTCGCCCGGCTGTATCTGCAACGCTTGGAGGCGGGGGAGCGCGAATAGCAAAAAGGGGCCCACCGGGAGGGTGGACCCCTTTATGTTGCGTGGAGCGGATGACGAGACTCGAACTCGCGACCCTCACCTTGGCAAGGTGATGCGCTACCAACTGCGCTACATCCGCATTGCTATTCAGTTGACGAGGGCGTAAACCCTCTGTGCGCGATACTGGGATCGAACCAGTGACCCCTACCGTGTCGAGGTAGTGCTCTACCGCTGAGCTAATCGCGCAAGGCTATTGCAGCTTGGAGGTGGATACGGGAATCGAACCCGTGTACACGGTTTTGCAGACCGTTGCCTAACCACTCGACCAATCCACCGTGGAGTTACCTCCGAAGTATTCGGCTTTAAACCCCGAAGTACTTGGAGCGGATGACGAGACTCGAACTCGCGACCCTCACCTTGGCAAGGTGATGCGCTACCAACTGCGCTACATCCGCATTGCTATTCAGTTGACGAGGGCGTAAGCCCTCTGTGCGCGATACTGGGATCGAACCAGTGACCCCTACCGTGTCGAGGTAGTGCTCTACCGCTGAGCTAATCGCGCCCACGTTCCTCTGGGGAACTGGAGCGGATGACGAGACTCGAACTCGCGACCCTCACCTTGGCAAGGTGATGCGCTACCAACTGCGCTACATCCGCATGCGTTCCGCGCTGTCCGCGTTGAACGCGAGAACAAACCTTATCCGCATACCGCCCGCTGTTACAAATCGCCATGTCACGGCCATTTTGAGGGGGATAAGCGTGAATTACGTTGGTGCAATTTGGCCCGCGGTGCATTCGCTTGTCGACGCCCCCGCTGTCGGCAATCCCTGTTACCGCCAATGACCAGCCGATTCGGTACTTTCGGGTGCGGCGTGTAATCTCTCTTCTCGTTCGGTCCTATGGCTCAGTGGAAGAGCGTTCCGTTCACACCGGAAAGGTCGCTGGTTCGATCCCAGCTAGGACCACAAAACACGCCCCAGGTTGATAGCAGCCTGGGGCTTTTTGCGTTTGCACGCTAAACGCCGATATCGGCATTTGTGGGTTCGGCCCTTGGAAAAGCCCAGGTCGCGTCTCGGGTCCGGGGGTAAACGCCGATATCGGCGTTTAGGCTGCGTTGCCCGGTTCGCAGTTTTGGGGCGGGTGTGCCGGGAACTAACGTGGATTTGGATGCGACTAGTGCTCTTAGCGCCAGTCGGCGCGTTGGTTTTACTTGAGGAGGCAGCATGCTCATCCCGGCATCATTCACACGAGGTGGCGCAATCGCGGCCATGGCGGCGACTGCAACGTTGTGCGCGGCAGCGCCCGCTTACGCCCACGATTCCGTGATTGGCTCGGACCCCGAAGATAAGGGGGTGGTCAGCGAGTTTCCCGACGCTGTGACCCTGGAGTTTTCCGGGGAGATCCAGGACGGCTTCAACACCGTCGCGCTCTCCCAGGACGTCAACGGTCAGTCCGAGGTCGTCTACTCCGGTGAGCCCGAGATTGACGGCCGGTTTGTCACCCTCGACGTTCCGGCGGACCTTGACGCACAGCCGGGCGACTACAAGGTGGGCTACCAGATCGTCTCGTCCGACGGGCACTCGACGAAGGGGATGACCTCGTTCAGCTTCAACCCATCCGGTGAGACGACCTCGGACGCGAGCCAGGACCCAGTTGTTGACGCGGCCGAAGGCATGAGCACCACCATGCAGGTGCTGCTCGCGCTGGCGGGCGTGCTGGTCGTCGCCGGTGCCGGCTTCGGTGCGCTGGCCAAGAGCCGCCGAATCTCCGAAGCCGACCCGGATACGCAGAAGTAGGCGATGCCCGTGAACAAGCGAATTGCCGCCCTCACCGCGGCGGCCGCTCTGGTGCTTGCCGGCTGCAGCGACGAAGCTGCCTCGGAGGATCCCACCGGCAATTCCGCGAGCACTGCCCCGGCCGCGGACCTGACGGGTAACGCGGTCACGTTGGAAAGCGGAGCTGTCCGGGCTAAAGCCGCGAAGGATGCCGCAGATGGCAGCGACATGACCTCTATCTTCGGCACCCTGCACAACAACACTGACAAAGACATCACTGTGGTGGGATTCACCACCTCGCTCGGCGAGGCGGACTACCAGATCCACGAGGTTGTCGACGGGATGATGCGTCAAAAGGACGGCGGTTTCGACATCCCCGCGGGCGGCACCCACGAGCTGGCACCGGGCGGCGACCACTTCATGGTGATGGGCTACGCGCCGGCCATCGAGGCAGGCGACACCATCGATGTGACCCTGCTGCTGGAAGGCGGCGCGACCGCGACCGTGTCCGATGTTGCCGTGCGCACCATGCTGTCTGGCGACGAAAGCTACGGCGACCTCGGCGAGCACGCCGACCACGCCGAGCATGCCGACCACGGTGAACACAAGCACTAGAGGAGGATGCGTCATGCCGGGTGTGAGCCGGCGGGGGTTTTTGGCGGGGACGGCTGGTGTGGCCGGGGTGGCGTCGTCGGGCATGCTGCTTGCAGCGTGCGATAACGAGCCGAGCAACTCCGAGCCGAACACCGAACCGTTGACGGAGGCGTCCGTCGCCTTCGACGGCGCGCACCAGGCTGGCATCCAGACGCCGACGCAGGCGTCGCTCAACCTGGCTGGGTTCAACCTCAAGGATGGGGTGGACGCTGCGGGCGTCGTCAGGCTGATGCGCCTGTGGACGGAAGACGCCCGCGAGCTGACCGCCGGGCGCAACCCGCTGTCCAGCCTGGAGCCGGAGATGACGCAGTGGCCCGCCAACCTCACCGTCACCTGCGGATTCGGCGAGCGCATCTTCGATATCGCGGCGCCGGGCAGCAAGCCGAGGTGGCTGCACGACATCCCCGCGATGCCGCGCGAAGAGCTGCGCCCGGAGTGGGGGCAGACGGATCTGGTGCTGCAGATCTGCTCCGACGACCCGGTGATGTGCGCCTGGGCGCTGCGCCACATGTCACGCGCCGGCATGGACTACGTGGAAACCGCCTGGCTGCAGCAGGGGTTCATGCACGCGTTCGGCTCCATCCCCAAAGGCCAGACGCCGCGCAACCTCTTCGGCCAGGTGGACGGCACGGTCAACCCGCGCACGGACGAGGAGTTCGCCGAGCAGGTCTTCGCGGACGACGGCTCGTCGTCGCTCGTGGTGCGCCGCATCGCGATGGACCTCGACGACTGGGAGCGGCTGGACCGCACCTCCCGCGAGGTTGCAGTGGGGCGAAAGCTTTCCGACGGCGCTCCGCTGACCGGCGAAGACGAGTTCGATGCGCCGGACATGGAGGCGTTGGACGAGTACGGGCTGCCGGTCATCGACAAGAACTCCCACATGGCGCGCGCCATGCCGCCTGCGGACCACCCGGAGCAGAAGTTCTTGCGCAGACCGTACAACTACTCGCTGCCGCCGGCGCCCGGCGAGCTGTCTGACGCAGGCCTGATTTTCTTGGCCTACCAACAGGACCCGGACGTGCAGTTCACGCCGGTGCTGCAACGACTGTTGGAGGTGGACCGGCTCAACGAGTGGACCACGCACATCGGATCCGCGGTGTACTGGATCCCGCCGGGGACACGAAAGCCCGGTGGGGAAGGAAGCGGCGATACGTACTGGGGCGAAACAGTGCTTTCCGGCGCCCGGGGGTAGAATCCCTGGCGTCCGGCGCGCCACCTGCGCCGTCGGGAGAGAACGTAGAAGATGGGCGGCGTCCAGGTATGACGCAGCCCAGTGACGCGCAAAGGAGCGCACGACAGATATGTCTACCGAAGCAGCAGTCGAGTTCGCACCGTTCGAGGTTCCCGCCGGCACCGCCGTCGGCGCCGCCATGCGGGAGCTGAACCTGCCGAACAAAGGGGAGGACGCCGTCGTGTGCGTCCAGGACGAAGCGGGCGAGCTGAAAGACCTCTCGCACGTCCCCGAGGCCACCGCGACGTTCACACCGGTGCCGGCAAACACTGAGCTCGGCCGCTCCGTGATCCGTCACTCCTGCGCCCACGTGCTCGCCCAGGCCGTGCAGGCCGAGTTTCCCGGCACCAAGCTGGGCATCGGTCCGGCCATCAACGACGGCTTCTACTACGACTTCGACGTTGCGGAGCCGTTCACGCCCGACGATCTGAAGACGCTGGAAAAGCGCATGAAGAAGATCATCAAGCAGGGCCAGAAGTTCGTCCGCGGCGTCTACGCCTCCGCGGAGGAGGCCGCGGAAGACCTCAAGGACGAGCCGTACAAGCTCGAGCTGATCAACGACAAGGGCAACGTCGACCCTGACTCCGATGAGGCCACCGAGGTCGGCGCCGGCGAGCTGACGCACTACGACAACGTCAACCCGCGCACGAACGAGGTGGAGTGGCACGACCTGTGCCGCGGCCCGCACGTGCCCACCACCAAGTACATCCCGGCGTTCGCGCTGACCCGCTCGTCCGCCGCCTACTGGCGCGGCGACCAGAACAACGCCGGCCTGCAGCGCGTCTACGGCACCGCTTGGGAGTCCAAGGAAAAGCTCGAAGAGTACATGACCATGCTCGAGGAGGCGGAAAAGCGCGACCACCGCCGCCTGGGCAACGAGCTGGACCTGTTCTCCTTCCCGGACGAGGTCGGTTCCGGCCTGCCGGTGTTCCACCCGGACGGCGGCATCGTGCGCATGACCATGGAGCAGCACTCGCGCGAGCGCCACGTCGCCGCCGGCTACTCCTTTGTCAACACCCCCCACGTGACCAAGGGCGACCTGTTTAAGAAGTCGGGCCACCTGGACTGGTACGCCGACGGCATGTTCCCGCCGATGAAGCTCGACGGAGAGGTCGACGAAGACGGCAACGTGACCAAGCAGCCGGTGGACTACTACACCAAGCCGATGAACTGCCCGATGCACAACCTCATCTTCGACTCGCGCGGGCGTTCTTACCGCGAGCTGCCGCTGCGCCTGTTCGAGTTCGGCACCGTCTACCGCTACGAGAAGTCCGGTGTGGTCCACGGCCTGACCCGCGCCCGCGGCTTCACGCAGGACGACGCCCACATTTACTGCACCGAGGAGCAGCTCGAAGAAGAGCTGACCAGCGTGCTGGAGTTCATCATCTCCCTGCTGCAGGACTACGGACTGGACGACTTCTACCTGGAGCTTTCCACCAAGGACCCGAACAAGTACATCGGCGACGACGAGATCTGGGAGCGCTCCACCAGCATCCTGGAATCCGTGGCGAAGAAGTCCGGCCTGGAGCTCGTTCCGGACCCGGCGGGCGCCGCGTTCTACGGCCCGAAGATTTCCGTGCAGGCGCGCGACGCCATCGGCCGCACCTGGCAGATGTCCACGGTGCAGCTGGACTTCAACCTGCCCGAGCGCTTCGACCTGACGTACACCGCCTCGGACGGCTCGAAGAAGCGCCCGGTGATGATCCACCGCGCACTCTTCGGCTCCATCGAGCGCTTCTTCGGCGTGTTGCTCGAGCACTACGCCGGCGCTTTCCCAGCATGGCTGGCCCCGCACCAGGTGGTGGGCATCCCGGTGGCTGACGCGTTTGCCGACCACCTCGACGGTGTCATCGGTGCTCTGCGCGAGCGCGGCATCCGCGCCGAGGTGGACCACTCGGACGACCGCATGCAGAAGAAGATCCGCACCCACACCACCTCCAAGGTGCCGTTCATGCTCCTCGCCGGCGAGCGCGACGTGGAGGCGAACGCGGTGAGCTTCCGCTTCCTCGACGGCAGCCAGATCAACGGCGTGCCGGTCGATCGCGCGGTCGAGCTGATCACGGACTGGATCACCGCCAAGCGCAACGACCAACCGAGCGAGGACACCGTTGCAGCCGGCAACTAACGGGGAGACCTACGTCGATACCGGCGTGGGCGACCCGGACCGTCTTGCCCGTCTGTGGGCGCCGTACCGCTCCAGCTACATCACCCAGATGCCGGCGGGGGAGGAGACGGGGGAGGCCGAAGGATCGTCGAGAAGCAAAGGCGATCCCTTCCTCGACATCCCGGAGATGAGCGACGAGGACGGCCTGATCGTCGCGCGCGGGGAGACGGTGTACGCGGTGTGCAACCTGTACCCGTACAACGCCGGGCACCTGATGGTGGTGCCGTACCGCAAGGTCGCCGAGCTTGAAGCGCTCACCGACGCGGAGACAGCCGAGCTGATGGCGTTTGCGAAGCACGCGGTGAAAACACTCAAGCGAGTGTCCAAGCCGGAGGCGATCAACGTCGGGCTCAACCTGGGCAAGGCCTCGGGCGGGTCGGTGGGCGACCACCTGCACCTGCACGTGGTGCCGCGCTGGGCGGGCGACGCGAACTTCATGACCGTCATCGGCGGCACCAAGGTGCTGCCGCAACTGCTGCGGGAAACACGGGCGCTGCTTGCCGAAGGCTGGCGCGAAGTCCACGAGATGGAAGCAGGTGAACGCGATGCTTAGCGTGCATGGACGCAAACCCGCCGCTGTGGTGGTTGAGCCGGTGGCGAAGGGGCTGCTGAAGATCGGACTGACGCCGAACGCAACAACTGTTGCGGGCACCGTGCTGACCATGCTGACAGCGATGGTGCTCATCCCCACCGGCCACCTGGTGTGGGCGGCGGTGCTTAGCCTGCTCTTCGCCGCCTTCGACATGGTCGACGGCACGATGGCCAGACTGCGCGGCGGGGGCACCGCATTCGGCGCGACGCTAGACGCGAGCTGCGACAGGCTTACCGACGGCGCGCTGTTCGGCGCGATCGCGATGTGGCTGATCTACGTCGCGGACGCCGCGCCCGTCAACGTGGCGGTGTGCCTGGCGGTCATCGTGCTCTCGCAGACGATCAGCTACATCAAGGCGCGCGGCGAGGCCGGCGGGTTGAAGATCGTCGGCGGCCTGATCGAACGCCCTGAACGGTTGATCCTGGGCCTCGGCGGCATCGCGCTAGAAGGCTTCGGCGTGCCAAACGCCGTGGTGGTTTCGCTGTGGATCCTGCTGATCGGGTCCGTGATCACTGTGGTCCAGCGCCTGATGTTCGCCGGGCGCGACAGGGGAGCGGACGCGAAGATTGCGCCGCCGGCGGGAGCGTAAATGGCTTCCGTGCGGGAGCGAATTGTCGCCGCGGGCTACATCGCCGGCTGGATAATCGTCGGCGCGCTTCCGCAGCGACTGACCGCGCGGGCCGCGCAGTGGGCCGCTGACCGGGCCTCTGGCGACGGCGCGGGCATGGAGATGCTGCGGCGCAACCTCACCCACGTGGTGGGGCCGGAAAACGTCACGCGGGAGTTGGTGCGCGACGCTACGCGCTCCTACGCGCGCTACTGGCTGGAGGCCTTCCGCCTGCCGCGAATGGTGGGCGACCCGGGGTTGAACGCTGCGCTTTCTGCCGGGGTGGTCGGCCGCGAACACCTCGACGCCGCCGTGGCGCGCGTCAAAGGCGTCGTGCTCACGCTGCCGCACACCGGCAACTGGGACATGGCGGGAACGTGGCTGGCTGCAAACTATGGAGGGTTCACCACCGTCGCCGAACGGCTCGAGCCCGAAGCGCTGTTTGACGCCTTCGTTAAGTTCCGGGAGTCGCTCGGCTTCGAGGTGGTGCCGCTGACAGGGGGCGAGCAGCCCCCGTTCGAGCGGCTGAAGGAAGTGCTGTTAGACGGCGGGATCGTGTGCCTGCTGGGGGAGCGGGACTTCTCGCGCCACGGGGTGCCGGTGACGTTCTTCGGCGAGGAAACGACTTTTCCGGCGGGCCCGGCCAAGCTAGCGCGGGACACCGGCGCGACGCTGCTTGTGGCCCACTCCTGGTTCACAGGCACGTGGCGCAATCCCGGCTGGGGCTTCAGCATCTCCGCCCCGGTGGAGGCGGCAACGCTCGAGGACACGGCGCAGCGGGTGGCCGACCAGTTTGCAGAAAACATCGCCGCCCATCCGACGGACTGGCATATGCTGCAGCCGTTGTGGCCCGCCGACAGGCGGAAGCCGAGCCGTCGCAGGGAGCTGGAGCGGCGGTCGCGCGAGCATCCCAAACGGAGGAGGTAGCCGAGGTGCGGATTGGTCTGGTGTGCCCGTATTCCTTCAACGTGCCGGGCGGCGTTCAAGCCCACGTGCTTGACCTTGCCGCCCAGCTGCGCACAATGGGCCACCACACCGAGGTACTCGGACCGGCCTCCGACAGCGTCGACCTTCCGGAGTGGGTGACCCGCGGCGGCATCGCCGTGCCGGTGCGCTACAACGGCTCGGTCGCGCGGCTGTCCTTCGGCCCGCAGGTGCGCCGCACCACGCGCCAGTTCGTCGAGCGCGGAAACTTCGACATCCTGCACGTGCATGAGCCGAACTCGCCGAGCTACTCCATGGCCGCGCTGCGCATGGGCACCGGCCCGATCGTGGCCACGTACCACGCCTCGGCGGATTCCTCGTACGCACTCAAACTTGCGTTGCCCGCGCTGCGCGGCAGTCTGGAAAAGATCCGAGCCGGTATTGCGGTCAGCGAGGAGGCGTGGCGCTGGCAGTCGCAGCAGGTGGGCACCGACCCCGTGATCATCCCCAACGGCGTGGACACCGCCCGGTTTAAAAAGGCGCGGCGCGCTTCGGGAAACCAGGCAAGGCCAGAAGTGGTCTTCCTGGGGCGATTGGACGAGCCCCGCAAGGGCCTGGAGGTGTTTTTGCAGGCTGTGGACCAGCTTCCGCAAAAGCCCCGGGTCACGGTTATTGGAGCTGGCGCGCCCCGCGAGGTCGAGGGCGTCGAATTTACGGGCCTGGTCCCCGAGGCGGAGAAGGCTAAGATCCTCGGTCGCGCCGACATCTTCGTCGCGCCGAACCTCGGCGGTGAATCCTTCGGGATCGTGCTCGTGGAGGCGATGGCCGCCGGCTGCGCCGTCGTGGCCAGCGACATTCCGGCGTTCGCCGCGGTCTGCGGCGAGGGTTCGGGGGTGTTGTTTCCTCCCAGCGATGTGTCGGCGCTCGCGCAGCAGTTGCAGTTGCTTATCGACGACGCCCCGCTCCGCGCTGACCTCGCCGCCCGCGGCGTGAAGCGGGCCGAAGACTTCGACTGGTCGGTTGTGGCACGTCAGGTGCTGGCGGTGTACGAGGTTGTGTCGATCGGGGAGAAGGTCGGGGTGGAAGGGTGGCTATGACTTTGGTGTGGATCGCCGTGGCGGTGGTGGTGACGCTGCTGGCTGCGTGGGCCTACAACACGGCGCAGCGGCTCAACCGGCTGCACATCCGGCTCGACCGTTCGCGCGACGCCTTGCAGGCGGCGCTGGACCGGCGCTGCGCTGTCATCGCTGCCATCTACCCCGAGCTTCGTTCCGCCGCGGAAGATGCGGAGCACGTCAGGATGACACCGCAGGACATACACACACGTCTTACGCAGGAGGAGCAACTCTCGGCCCAGGTGGCCGAGCGGATCGCAGGCAAGGAGGCGCCGGGCGCGCTCAGTGACGCGGACATCCGGGTTGAGCTGGCGACGCGGTTCTACGACGACGCTGTGGCGGATACGCGTGCGCTGCGCCTTCGGCCGTCGGTAAGCATCTTCCGCCTCGGAGGCACGGCGGCATTGCCACAGTTTGCGCGAGGTGACCGGTAAGAGCTTGATTGAGGCGGTGCGTATAATACCGTCTGTTACACGTCAACCGAGGAAAAGGGGTGCGTTATGTCGGGCCACTCAAAGTGGGCAACCACGAAGCACAAGAAGGCCGCAAACGACGCGAAGCGGTCGAAGTTGTGGGCGAAGATGATTAAGGACATCGAGGTCGCAGCACGAACCGGCGGCGGCGACCCGGCCGCGAACCCCACCTTGGACGACATGATCCGCAAGGCCAAGAAGGCCTCGGTGCCGGGCGACAACATCGAGCGCGCCCGCAAGCGCGGCTCCGGTGAGGAAGCCGGCGGCGCGAACTGGGAGACCGTGATGTACGAGGGGTACGGCGTCAACGGCGTCGCCGTGCTCATCGAGTGCCTGACGGACAACCGCAACCGCGCGGCCACCGAGGTGCGCACCGCTATGACCAAGAACGGCGGCAACCTGGGCGAGTCCGGTTCTGTCGGCTACATGTTCGAGCGCACTGGTGTGGTGACCATCCAGAAGGGTGAGCTCAGCGAGGACGACGTGCTCATGGCGGTGCTCGACGCCGGAGCTGAGGAAGTCAACGACCTCGGCGATGAATTCGAGATCACCTGCAAGCCGACCGACCTGCCGGCGGTGCGCGAGGCGCTCGGCGGCGAGGGCATTGAGATCGAAGACGCCGGGCAGGAGTTCCGTGCCGATGTCGAGGTCGAGGTTGACGCTGAGAGCGCGAAGAAGATGATGCGCATCATCGACGCCCTCGAAGACTCCGACGATGTGCAAAATGTCTACACCAACATGAGCATCTCCGACGAAGTGGCCGCGCAGCTCGAGGACTAGATCCGATTCGCGTAAACGCCCGTGCCGCTGACTGTGGCGCGGGCGTTTGCTGTGTCTACTGTGGTAGAACATATGTGTCACATGTGCGGAAAGGAGAGGCAATGTCGCTGGAGGGTCTGCGGGTCATGGGCATCGACCCTGGCTTGACGCGGTGCGGTCTTTCCGTGGTGCAGGCGGGACGTGGCCGCCAAATCATCCCCGTCGCCGTCGGCGTCGTGCGCACCCCGTCTACCGCGGAACTCGCGGAGCGTCTTTTGCGCCTCTCCCGCGCCGTAGGCGAGTGGATCGACGACTACCAGCCAGACGTCATCGCCATGGAGCGCATTTTCGAGCGGGGGAACGTCTCCACGGTCATGCACACCGCCCACGCTGTGGGCGTGATGGTGCTCGCCGCCGCGGAGCGCGGGATCCCGGTGCACATGTACACCCCGTCCGAGGTAAAGAAAGCCATCTCCGGCAACGGCAGGGCGGACAAGAAGCAGATGACTGCGATGATCACCCGCATTCTCGGACTGTCCGAGGCGCCGAAACCCGCGGATGCGGCAGACGCGCTGGCCATCGCGGTGTGTCATTGCTGGCGCGCCCCCTTGATCGCACGAACCAACCAGTTGACCATGAAAGCGGCGAACCAATGATTGATTCTCTCAACGGCGAAGTGCTCACCATCGGGCTCGACCACGCAGTGATCGAGTGCTCCGGCGTGGGCTACCGCTTCTTGGCCGCACCCCAGACGCTGGGCCGTCTCACCCGGGGCGAGACATGCCGGGTGATGACGTCCATGGTGGTCAAGGACGACGGTGTGACCCTCTACGGCTTCGGCGACACGGACACCCGCGAGATGTTCCACAAGCTGCAGACCGTCTCCGGGCTGGGCCCGAAGCTTGCACTTGCCACCCTTTCTGTCTTCGAACCGGGGGAGTTGTCCTCCCATATCGCGTCCGGGGACGTGAAGGCGATTCAATCCATCCCCGGTGTGGGCAAGAAGATGGCGGAGCGCATTGCCTTAGAGCTCAAGGACAAGGTGGAGGCTTTCGTGCCGGTGGGCGACGCTGCAGCTGCCGGCGGACCCGCCACTGCCGCAAAGGGCACTTCGCTGGTCTCCGAGCAGGTGGTCGAGGCTCTCGTCGGGCTGGGCTTCCAGGAGCGATCGGCAAGGCCGGTGGTGGATGCGCTGGTGCAGGAGAACCCGGACGAAGACGCGTCCGCGTTGCTGCGCCAGGCGCTGAGCCAGCTGGGCAAGAAGTAGGGAGGCAGCCGTGTCCGACGTGGAAAAGACAGAGTTTGAACTGCCGGACGGGTTCGCGGCGAAGCCGCCGTCGCCAGTAGACGCGCATGCGCAAGCAGACGAGCACGACATTGAGCGTTCGCTGCGCCCAAAGTCGATCAACGAATTTATCGGCCAGCCAAAGGTGCGCGAGCAGCTCAACCTCGTGCTCGCGGGCGCGCGAAGCCGCGGTGTGACCCCGGACCACATCCTGCTGTCCGGCCCGCCCGGGCTGGGCAAGACCACCATGGCCATGATCGTCGCGCAAGAGCTGGGCACCTCTCTGCGGATGACATCTGGCCCGGCCCTCGAGCGGGCGGGTGACCTCGCGGCGATGCTGTCCAATCTGATGGAAGGCGACGTGCTTTTCATCGATGAAATCCACCGCATCGCCCGCCCGGCTGAGGAAATGCTCTACATGGCGATGGAGGATTTCCGCATCGACGTCATCGTGGGCAAAGGCCCCGGTGCGACGTCGATCCCGCTGGAGATCCCGCCGTTTACCCTCGTCGGCGCCACCACCCGCGCCGGCATGCTCACCGGTCCTTTGCGTGACCGCTTCGGCTTTACCGCGCAAATGGAGTTCTACGACGTGGAGGATCTGACCAAGGTGGTCAGCCGCGCCGCGCAAATCTTGGGGGTCGGCATAGACACCGATGCCGCGGTGGAGATTGCCTCGCGCTCCCGCGGCACCCCGCGCATCGCTAACCGTCTGCTGCGGCGCGTGCGCGATTTCGCGGATGTGCACGGCGACGGCCATGTCGACCTTGGTGCCGCGCGCTCGGCGCTGAGCGTGTTCGACGTGGACGAGCTCGGCCTTGACCGGCTGGATAGGGCGGTGCTGGACGCGCTGATCCGCGGTCACGGCGGGGGACCGGTGGGAGTGGGCACGCTCGCCATCGCGGTCGGTGAGGAGCCGGGCACTATTGAAGAGGTGTGCGAGCCCTACCTCGTGCGCGCCGGCCTGATGTCGCGCACCGGTCGTGGGCGGGTGGCCACGGCGGCGGCGTGGGAGCACCTGGGGCTGCAGGCGCCGCCGGACGCACCGGGCCAAATGTCGCTCTATTAAGGCTGACACGGACCGGACTGCTGGTTTTGCGGGGCTATGCCGTAGCATGTTCCGTTGTGTCTTCACCGGCACGCTGTTCACTCATACCGCTTCATGGGTGTTTTGGGGCAGGTGGAGGAGAAAAATTGGAGCTCGGAAAGCAGAGGAGTCAGCTCAGTGTCCAACAGCACTCGGCGGTCCCGCGAAGTGAAGGGGAAGAAGCGCTGGCCTGCCCGGCTACTCGCGCTTTTCGCCCTCATTGTCATCGGCGTCTACGCCCTAGTCTTTTTCACCGGAAGCAAATCCGCTGAGCCGAAGCTCGGCATCGACCTGCAGGGCGGCACGCGCGTGACCCTTGTCCCGCAGGGCGAGGAACCGACCAACGAGCAGTTGCAGGACGCCCGCAAGATCCTTGAAAACCGTGTCAACGGCATGGGTGTCTCCGGCGCGTCCGTGGTCGTGGACGGCAACACGATTGTCATCGAGGCAGCCGGCGACGACACCGCTGAGATCCGCAACATCGGCCAGACTTCCCAGCTGTTCTTCCGTCCGGTGCTCGACCCGCCGGCGGCGGACAGCACAAAGGTCGACGATGTCATCCTGGACATGACCAACGAGTGGGTCGAGTACGGCATTTTCACCCCGCAAGAGGGCCAGGCAGTGCTCACCCAGATCGCGGCCCGCAAGGAGGCGGCGGAGAAGGAGAACGAAAAGGCTGCCGAAAATCCGCAGGATCCAAACGGCGAGGGCAAGGACGCCGCGCCGAAGGAAGAGGAAGAGCCTGCCGCGCCGAAGGACGTCCCGCAGCTGAGCGCCGAGCCGCTGCCGGAGCCGGACGGCCCGGTGGAGGCGGCGGAGCGCCGCCAGGAAACGACGGACATGCTGCGCCGCACCCGCCAGTCCACTGATCCGACGGAGCAGTTCGCGGCCCTGACGCTCATGTCCGCGCGCTGCATGGGCCAGATCACCGACCCGCTCGCCGGTTCCGACAAGGCGGACCTTCCGCTCGTTTCCTGTGACCCGACTTCGGGCCAGGCGCTGCTTCTCGACGAGGTTCCCTTGCTCGACGGTGTCACCGATCCAGACGGACCGCGCCTGACCGGCGAGCAGATCGACACCAACCGCGCGATCACCGGCGGCTTCAACCCGCAGTCCAGCCAAATGGAAATCAGCTTCGCCTTCAGCCAGGCGGGCGAGCCCAACGGCTCCGAGACGTGGGCGCACCTGACCAGCGAGATGCTGCAGAAGCAGATCGCCATCACCCTGGACTCCCAGGTGATCTCCGCTCCGGTGATCCAGGGCCCCACCCCGGTGGGCTCCGCTACCTCTATCACGGGCAACTTCACTCAGGAGGAAGCTGAGGGCTTGGCAAACAACCTGCGCTACGGCGCGCTGCCGCTGTCGTTTGCTGGCGAGAACGGAGAGCCCGGCGGCACCGCGCTGTCCGTGCCGCCGTCACTGGGCCAGGCGTCCCTGAAGGCCGGCCTCTACGCCGGCCTGGTGGGCCTGATCCTGGTCGCACTGTTTGTCTTCGCCTACTACCGCCTCTACGGCCTGATTTCGCTGGCCTCGCTGGTTGCCTCAGGCGCGCTCGTCTACGGCACGCTGGTGCTGCTGGGCCGCTGGATCGGCTACTCGCTGGACCTGTCCGGCATCGCCGGCCTTGTCATCGGCATCGGCGCAACCGCCGACTCGTTCATCGTCATCTACGAGCGCATTAAGGATGAGGTGCGCAAGGGCAAGACGTTCCGCTCCGCCTCCGCATCCGGTTGGCAGCGCGCGAAGGACACGGTCGTCACCGGCAACATGGTCACATTGATCGCCGCGGTCATCATCTACTTCCTGGCTGTCGGCGACGTGAAGGGCTTCGCCTTCACCATGGGCCTGACCACCGTCTTCGACCTGGTTGTGACCTTCCTTGTCACCGCGCCGCTGCTGATCATCGCGTCGCGCAGCAAGTTCTGGTCCAAGCCGTCCGTCAACGGCATGGGCAAGGCGTTCAAGACTGCAGAAGCACGGCGTGCGGAAACCCGTGGCGTCGGGGAGCAGGATGGCGTCGAAAAGCATGAGCTCGAACCGGCCGCAACGAATGAGGAGATCTAGACATGTCGAGCACCAAGGCAACATCGACACACACCTCCACTGGCGCGGCGGGCACCGCCGCCCCCGTGAAGGCGAAGCGCTCCGCGGAGACGCTCTACGACGGCTCCGGCGCCATCGACTTCGTGGGACGCCGCAAGCTCTGGTACGGCATCACGTTCGTGCTCGTGGTGATTTCGCTGCTGGCAATGCTGCTGCGCGGATTCAACATGGGCATCGACTTCGAAGGCGGCACCAAGATGACCATGCCGGCCGGCGACCTCGTCGCCGAGCAAGTGGAGGAGACCTTCGTCGACGCCACTGGCGTAACTCCGGAACTGACCCAGATCGTGGGCGCCGGCGACACACGCACCCTGGAGATCAACTCCGAGCACCTCAGCCAGGAACAGATCGACGCCGCACGCCAGGCAATCTTCGACGAATACCAGGTTGAAGACCACACCGGCGAGCCCAGCGCCGACGCCATCGGCGACTCCACGGTTTCGGAGTCTTGGGGTTCGACCATCACGAACCGCATGCTGTTGGCGATGGCGGTGTTCATGGTCGCCGCTGCCGTGTACGTGGCTGTCCGCCTGCAGCGTGAAATGGCAGCCGCCGCCATGGCCGCGCTCGTCGTGGACGGTGTCCTGATCGCCGGCTTCTACGCTCTGTTCGGCCTTGAAGTCACGCCGGCCATGATCATCGGCCTGCTCACGGTGCTGACCTTCTCCCTGTACGACACCGTCATCGTGTTTGACAAGGTGCGCGAGAACACCTCGGGTGTGCTTGATTCGCGGCGCTCCACCTACGCCGAAGAGGCAAACCTGGCCGTGAACCAGACGGTGATGCGTTCCATCTCCACCTCCGTGATCTCGGCGCTGCCGATCGTGGCGCTGATGGTCGTGGCGGTGTGGATGCTTGGCGTGGGCACGCTGAAGGATCTGGCGCTGATCCAGCTCATCGGCGTGATCGAGGGCATCTTCTCCTCGCTGTTCCTGGCTACGCCGTTGCTGGTGAGCCTGGTGAACCGGAAGAAGAAGTACAAGGAGCACAACGCCGCAGTGGAGCGCTACCGCGCCCGCGGAACCAGCGAGCTGGAGGAGGAGACGACCGAGGAGGTCGCCCACGAGAAGCGCCAGGTGGCCACGCCAGTGCGGCGCACCGAGGCCGCAACTGACGGTGCCGCCGGATCCACAACCTGGCGTCCCGGGCGGTAGACGGCGGCACGCACATGGCAGGACGTTTCATACGGGGACTAGCCGCGGTTGCCGCCGCGGCGATCGGTTGTGCCTCGCTCGCAGCGTGCGGCACGGCAGACAACGACGACAACCAGTCGAAGAAGCTGTTCGGCTACCAGGTGCTCGGTGAACTGCGCACCACCAACGCCGGCACGCTCGAGGGCGCCACCGACATGGCTGAGGTGCTCTCTGGTCGTCTGTACCCGGGTGTGTACGTGCCGGGCCCGAGCGGGCAGATGATCCCGAACACGGATTTGGTCACCACCCAGGTGCTGCCGAGTGATCAGCGCAAGGTGATCTACACCTTGTCCGACGCCGCGGTTTTTTCGGACGGCACGCCGGTGACTTGTTCCGACTACTTGCTCACGTTCACAGCCGGGCATTACCCGGGCATGTTCGGATCGCACATGCCGCTTTTCGACGACACGGAAGCGCTGTCGTGCACCCCAGGCGCCAAAGAATTCACTTTGACGTTCAAGGAGAAGCGGGGCGCACGCTGGCGCGGATTGTTCGACGCCGGCACGGTGCTGCCAGCCCACGCCGTGGCCGCGAAGCTGGACAAGAGCGTTGAGGAGCTGGACCACGACTTGCAGTCTGGCGATTTCTCCCTGCTCAAACCAATTGCCAATGTGTGGCGCCACGGCTTCAGCCTGTCCGAGTTCGACCCCGATCTGCAGGTGTCCTTCGGCCCCTTCAAGATCGCTGAGGTAGGAGAGCGCGGTGAGGTGACGCTAGTCGCCAACGAGCACTACTACGGCGACGCGCCGCAGACTTCAGAAATGGTTGTCTGGCCCGGGTCCGCTGACTCCGGAGAGCTGGCGGCGGACGAGGCGCTGCGCATCGGCGATCTGCGCGAGACCTCCCCGGAATGGCACAACGTCAACGCCGAAGGCAACCGGCTCAGCGTTGACACCCAGATCGGCGAGCTGACTGAGGCGTTGACGTTTCCGGAGATCGGCATGTGGGCGATCCCCGAGAACCGCCAGGCGTTTGCCAAGTGCGTGGACCCGCGTGCCGTCGCTAAGGCATCCAGCGGTGTCGCCGGCCTCGACGTGCCCGTCGCACCGCTGCACGTGCTGCAGCACGCTGACCCACTGGCGGCGCGCCTCAACGACGTCGCAGCCCCCAATCTCGACGTGGACATCGAAGCCGCGTCTGCGCTTTCGGGCACAGAGATTCGCATCGGCTACCCCTACCCGGATGCGCGGTTCGCCGCCATGGTGGAGTCCATCCGCCGCACCTGCGAGCCCGCCGGTATCACGGTCACTGACGTGACCGAGGGCGGTAAAACGCTTGCGGACTTGCCGCGGGCGGAGTACGACGAATGGGGCACCGAGACCTGGACCGACGGTGCCGCCGATGTGATCTTGCACGCCACGGACCCGATGCGGGAGTTCCCGTCCGCGAACAACCGCGCCCAGGAACTCGGCGCCCTGCGCGCGCAGGAAGGTCACCTGTGGAAGCAGCTGCCGTCCATTCCGCTGGCCGCACAGCCCCGCACCTTCGCGGTGGACGGCGCAGTGCGTAACGTGGTGCCGTACACGGGTCTTGCCGGCATCGGCTGGAACATGGACCGGTGGCAGCTGAATTCAGAGACAACCCCGGCCGAAAACTAACAGGAGAATTCAACCAATGGCCCCCACACCTATCGACGGCAACCGCTACGCCACCGCCCGAGACGCGCTGAAGGACAAGATCCGCCAAGTGCAGGACTTCCCGGAGAAGGGCGTACTGTTTGAGGATCTCACCCCGGTGCTCGCGGACCCGGCGGCGCTCAACATCGTCATCGCGGAAATGGCCACCGCCAGCCGCAAGCTCGGCGCAGACCTCGTCGGCGGCTTAGACGCCCGCGGTTTCCTGCTCGGCTCTGCTGTGGCGTACGAGCTCGGTACCGGCATTCTGGCGATCCGCAAGAAGGGTAAGCTCCCGCCGCCGGTGATCACGCAGGAGTACACCACCGAGTACAGCTCGGCCGCACTGGAGATTCCGGCGGACGGCATGGACATCACCGGCAAACGCATCGTGCTTGTGGACGACGTGCTCGCCACCGGCGGCACCCTCGTCGCTGCCCGCGACCTAATTGAGCGGGCCGGCGGTTCTGTCGCCGGTTACGTGGTCGTGCTCGAGGTCCCGGGGCTTGGAGGGCGAGCCAAGCTTGGCGACGCTCCGCTGGTGGTCCTCGGCGAAGAGCACCCCGAGGAAGCGTAGTATTACGGCTTTAGTCGCTGGAGTAGTTCCTGGGATCGGAGGCTGGAGATGACCGACAAGCCGGTGAAGAGGACAGGCCCCTCCGTGCGCAGCATGTCCGCCCGCCTGGCACGGTCGCTGACCGGCAACAGCCGCTCCAAAACCAACCCTGTGCTCGATCCGCTGCTGTCGTTGCACCGCAAGTTCCACCCCAAGGCCGACGCGGAACTGCTCGACCGCGCCTACTCCACTGCGGAGCGTCTGCATGAAGGCGTCTTCCGCAAATCCGGCGATCCATACATCACCCACCCGTTGGCGGTGGCGACCATCTGCGCCGAGATCGGCATGGACACCACCACGCTCGTGGCGGCGCTGCTGCACGACACCGTGGAGGACACCGACTATTCGCTCGACGACCTCACCCGCGACTTCGGGCCCGAGGTAGCCAAGCTGGTCAACGGCGTAACCAAGCTGGACAAGGTCGCCCTCGGCGCGGCGGCCGAGGCGGAGACGATCCGCAAAATGATCGTCGCTATGGCGGAAGATCCGCGCGTGCTGGTGATCAAGGTGGCGGACCGCCTGCACAACATGCGCACGATGCGCTTTTTGCCTCCGGAGAAGCAGGCGAAGAAGGCGCAGGAAACACTTGACGTCATCGCCCCGCTGGCACACCGCTTGGGCATGGCCAGCGTGAAATGGGAACTGGAAGACCTCGCCTTCGCCATCCTGCAGCCGAAGAAGTACGAGGAGATCGTTCGCATGGTTGCGGACCATGCGCCATCGCGCGACAGGGCGCTGCGGGAGATCACCGAGGTGCTGCAGCGCGAGCTCGCATCCAACGGCATCACAGCCGAGGTGATGGGCCGCCCGAAGCACTACTGGTCCATCTACCAGAAGATGTCCGTGCGGGGCCACGACTTCAACGAGATCTTTGACCTCGTGGGCATGCGCGTGCTGGTGGACACCGTCAACGACTGCTACGCGGCAATCGGCGTGGTCCACTCCCTGTACTCCGTGATGCCGGGCCGGTTCAAGGACTACATCTCCAACCCGCGCTTCGGTGTGTACCAGTCGCTGCACACGACCGTGATGACGCAGACGGGCCGCCCGCTCGAGGTGCAGGTGCGCACCCACGAGATGCACTACAACGCTGAATTCGGCGTAGCCGCGCACTGGCGCTACAAGGAGACGAAGGGCTCGCACAAGGGCGACCAGTCCGAGGTGGACCAGATGGCGTGGATGCGCCAGCTGTTGGACTGGCAGAAGGAAGCCGCGGACCCGAACGAGTTTCTGGATTCTCTGCGCTACGACCTGACCAGCCAGCAGATCTTCGCCTTCACCCCGAAGGGCGACGTGGTGGACCTGCCTGCGGGGTCCACGCCGGTGGACTTCGCGTACGCGGTGCACACCGAAGTTGGCCACCGCTGCATCGGCGCCAAAGTCAACGGCAAGCTGGTCACGCTGGAAACCGAGCTCAAGTCCGGCGACCGGGTGGAGATTTTCACCTCCAAGGACCAGAACGCGGGCCCGTCGCGCGACTGGCAGGACTTCGTTGTCTCCCCGCGCGCAAAAGCGAAGATCCGCCAGTGGTTTGCCAAGGAGCGCCGCGAAGAGCAGCTTGAGGCCGGCCGCGACGCGCTCGCCGCAGAGGTGCAACGCGGCGGGCTGCCCATGCACCGCCTGTTCACCAACGAGTCCATGCGCCAGGTGGCAACGCGGCTGCACTACCAGGACGTGGACGCGCTGTACACCGCTATCGGTGCCGGCAACGTCTCTTCCCAGCACGTCGCGCACTTGCTCATGGACATGTTCGGCGGCGACGACGACGCCGTCGATGCGCTTACCGCGCGCACGCCGATGTCGGCTTTGGTGCGCCCGCAGACCAGCGGCGACGGCCCCGCGATTCTGGTAGAGGGCAGCCCGGATGTGATGGCGAAGCTGGCCAAGTGCTGCCAGCCGGTGCCCGGCGACGCCATCTTCGGTTTTGTCACCCGCGGCGGGGGAGTGTCGGTGCACCGCACGGATTGCACGAACGCCAACAAGCTCAAGGACGAGCCGGAGCGCCTGGTGGACGTCGAGTGGGCGAACCAACGCTCGCACAAGAGCGCGTCGCGAGCCACCATCCAGCTGGAGGCGCTGGACCGCAACGGCCTGCTCACGGAGACCACCGGGGTGCTCTCGGAGGCGAAACTGCCAATTTTGGCAATGTCGTCCCAGGCGGGCGACGACCGCATCGCCACGATCCGTTTGACCATCGAGGTCTCCGACATCAAGCAGCTCGGTTCCATCATGAACCAGATCCGCAACATCGAGGGAGTCTTTGACGTCTATCGCGTCACTGCTTAACGACGACCAAAGGTCCCCCTCACCCTCCCCCAAGCCGACGTTAAGGTGTCCAACAGATGAAATGTTGGTGCACGCGGGGTTATCTTCCCAGCGCAGACAGTCGTGTGGCGGGAAGTTGCGCTGCGGAGTGGAGGAGTAAGGGATACAAGGGAGGGACACCATCCCCCGACACCGAGGAGTCTCCCGTGTTTGATTTCCGTCGCGCTGGCGCCCTGATCGCCGCAACCACCACGACCGCAGTTGTGCTCACCGCAGCACCGTTCGCTGCAGCAGCTGAGGCTGACCAGGTCACCATCAACGTTGCCAACATCACCGACTTCCACGGTCGCCTGAAGTACAACCCGTCCACGACCACGGTGAAGGACGCCGCAGGCAACCCGGTCCTCGACGAGAATGGCAAGGAAGTCAAGGAAATCACCCCGAAGGCCGGCGACGAGATGGGTGCCGCCAATGTCGCGGGCATCATGAACTACCTGCGTGAGCAGAACCCGAACACCATCGTCACCACCTCCGGTGACAACCAGGGTGGCTCGGCGTTCGTTTCCTTCATCTCCGACGACAAGTACACGATGGACTTCATCAAAGCCATCGGCACCGACGGCTCCGCTGTGGGCAACCACGAGTTCGATAAGGGCTACCAGGACCTGATCGACCGCATCGTTCCGGGCACCAATGACAAGCAGCTCGGCGCGAACATCTTCGTTGATGGCGAGCAACCGGTGAAGCCGTACACCATCGTGGAGAAGGAGGGCGTGAAGGTTGCCCTGGTGGGCACGACCTCCAACCTCACCCCGGAAAAGTCCAGCCCGGCCAACGTTGCGGGTGTGAAGTTCACGGATTCCGCCGAGCAGGTCAACGTCGAGGCCAAGAAGCTCAAGGAGTCCGGCAAGGCTGACCTCGTCATCGCTCTGATTCACGATCCGGCCCACACCAGCGCACCGAAGCTCGACGCGAAGTACGTCGATTTCGTATTCGGTGGCGATGACCACATCAAGCGCCTGGAGCTCGACCGCGACGGCAAGGTTCCGTACGCGCAGTCCCACGAGTACGGCAAGGTCGTCACCGATATTGCTTTCACCTACGATAAGGCCGAGAAGAAGCTCGTCGAGGTCGACGGTCGCCAGATCGAGGCGTCGCAGCTCGAGGAGCTCGGCATCACCCCTGATGCCGAGGTTGAGAAGATCGTTGCAGAGGCAGACAAGATTGCCAGCGAGCTCGGCCAGAAGGTCGTCGCCAACATCGCCGCCGACTTCAAGCGTGGCTCCAATCCGGAGGATAAGCCAGGCTCCAACCGCGGCACCGAGTCCACCGCGAACAACATGCTGGCGCAGTCCGCCGTCGCTGCGCTTTCCGCATTCCTCGACACCGAGATCGACTTCGGTGTGATGAACGCCGGCGGTGTTCGTGCGGACCTGACCAAGGGCGATGTGACCTACGAACAGGCCGCCACCGTCCAGCCGTTCGGCAACAACATCGCTGTTGCCAAGCTGTCCGGCGCCGCCATCAAGGAAGCGTTGGAGAATCAGTGGCAGACCCCGGAGGTTGCAGCAAAGTCGGGTCGCCCGCGTTTGGACATGGGCCTGTCCGACAACGTGTCCTACACGTACAACCCGAACGCTGAGCGTGGCAACCGCATCCTGGACATCCAGATCAACGGCGAGTCCGTGGATCCGGAGAAGGACTACACCGTTGCAGCGTCGACCTTCCTGCTCGACGGTGGCGACGCCCTGATCAACGCTGACGAAGTCCGCGACCGCAACGATGTGGGCTACAACGATCTGCAGGCATTTGTGGACTACCTGCAGACCGGCGACGCCCAGGTCCGTGAGGGCCAAAAGGACGTCGGCGTGGTGCTCCCGGAGGGCGGTCTGAAGGCTGGCCAGAAGAACACCATCGAGCTGACCTCCCTGAGCTACTCCTCCGAGGGCGAGGCGCAGGCTGAGACCGTCACCGCGAAGGTGGGCGAGGCAACGGCTACCGCCGACGTCGACAACGCGGTCACCGACGCCGACAAGGGCTTAGGCGAGCAGGGCCGCGCAAAGATTGAGCTGGAGATCCCGGCGGGCGTGTCCGGCGAGCAGACCCTGGAGATCACCACCGACAAAGGCACCAAGGTGTCCTTGCCGGTAACTGTTGCCGAGGCTGAAAAGCCGGCTCCGGAAGAGAAGCCGACCGAGGAGCAGAAGCCGGCTCCGGAAGAGAAGCCGACCGAGGAGCAGAAGCCGGCTCCGGAAGAGAAGCCGACCGAGGAGCAGAAGCCGGCTCCGGAAGAGAAGCCGACCGAGGAGCAGAAGCCGACCGAGGAGCAGAAGCCGGCTCCGGAAGAGAAGCCGACCGAGGAGCAGAAGCCGACCGAGGAGCAAAGCTCCGCTTCTTCCTCCTCCGACGCTCCGATTGGCGTCATTCTCGGCATCATCGCCGCTGTCCTGGCTCTCGTGCTGCCGCTGGCGCTGGCGTTCCCGATTGACTCCGTGCTTGGCCCGATCGCGCTGCTGAACAACAACAAGTAGGACGAGCACGATCCTGACCTGATAGAGGCTGCACGCGACAACGCCGCCGTTTCCCGCGAGGGGGAGCGGCGGCGTCGCCGTTGGCGCGGTCGTGGGGCTGGAACGAAAAGAACCGGCTACCTAGAGCCGGTTACCAACGGAAATTTTCGCTGGTAGCCGGTAGTAGGTAGCCGGTTGTGTTTTGCGCAGCGGCGCGAGTGTGCCCCGTGCGAGAACGCGGTGGCTCTAACGCGCGAACTTAGACGCGATGGACAGCACCTGGGTGAGCATGCCGATGATCGCGGTGACCACGGCGATCCAGCTCTTCAGCTCCTCCGGGCTCATGTCCTCGATAGAGGAGCCCTCTTCACTCGAGGAGGACAGGCTGTCCTTGATGGTCCTCTTGTCGGAGTCCTTGCCGCCGGAGTCCTTGGACTTGCTCTCTGCGGTGTCGTTGACCGTCGGAGCTGCGTCGGCGACTGCGGCGCCAGAAACCATGACCGCGGTGGCGGTTGCTGCCGCTGCAAGGCTGGTGCGAAGCTTCATCGAATTTTCCTCACTCGTAAAAATGTGTGTGCTTCTCGGAATGCTATCGGGTGCGCTGGTAGAGCGCTACCTAGGACAGTAAGCTCTGAGGCGATTCCCAGAGCTACGTCGCTTCAACGGGCTGAAGCGTTACTGCCCGCTGCTACTTCACGGTCGCCTTCTTGATACGGACCTCGTCTGCCGGGGCGCCGTCCTGTTCGCCGCCCTCGACGCCGGCCTCGGCAATCTTGTCCAAGGTGGAAAGGCCTTCGTCGTCGATGTGGCCGAAGTAGGTGTACAGCGGCGGCAGCACGGAGTCGCCGTAGTTGAGGAAGAACTGGGAGCCGTTGGTGTCCACGCCGGCGTTCGCCATAGCGATGGTGCCGCGGTCGTAACGCTGCGGCTGGCTGTTCTGCTGCAGCATCATCGTCTTGGCCTGCATCATCTCTTCCTCGGACGCGCCTTCTGGGATGCCCGCCTCAGACAGGTCGATGCCCTCGAGCGCCTGGTCGGTGGGCAGCTCGTTTGCGAACTGGAAGCCCGGGCCGCCGGCGCCGGTGCCGGCGCGGTCGCCGCACTGCAGCACCTTCAGGCCGTCACCGGTGGTCAAGCGGTGGCAGACAGTGTCGTTGTAGAAGCCTTCCTCGGCGAGGTACTCGACGGCGTTGACGGTGCACGGGGAGGCCGCACGGTCCAGCTCCATGCCGATGGGGCCCTGGTTGGTGTCCAGCTCGACGGTGACGGTGCCCTCGGTGGACACACCCTCGGTCTTCGGGGTGCCGACACCGTCGCCGCCTTGCTCCTGGGCCTCGTTGTAGTTGCAGTTCACCGTCGCCGGCAGCGCCTGCTCGCGCTTGGTGGCGATCGGCTCGAACTTCGACGAGTCGAACGGCTCCTGCTCCTCGGTGGTGGCCTCGGACGCGGCGGTGGATTCGGAGGCGGCGAGGTCCTCGCCGCTGTCGTTGTTGGCCGCGAAGTAGATGCCGCCGCCGATCAGCGCGATGACGGCCGCGGAGATCGCCGCCACCGACCACGGGCGGGACTTCTCCTTGCGGTCGCGCGAATCCAGCTCGCTCTTCAGGTGGGACAGGGCTTCCTTGCCGCGCTTTTCGTTCGATGCCACTGGGGTTTACACCTCGCCAATTTGTCGGGATGGGCGGAGTAGACGTCGATAAGCATCCGCCCTTGAACGGCTAGAAAGCCTATCAGCACCGTTATAGTGGCCAGCATGAGAATCGCCGGTTTCGCAGCAGGACCTTTTCAAACCAACTGCTATGTCGTTGCCAACGGGGATCGCGCGTTTGTGATCGATCCGGGGCTGGGCGCGCATGAAGCGGTGAGCCAGATGGCGCAGGAGCAGGGGCTGAACGTGGAGGCGGTGGTGCTCACGCACGGCCACATCGACCACATCCGCGACGCCGCCGCGTTCGGGGTGGAGACGTTTGTCCACCCAGCGGACGCGTTCATGCTGCTGCGCGGCGAGGGGGTGAGCGAGCAGGCGCGCCAGCTTTACGACGCCTCCGCCATGCCCCCAATCGACAATCCGACGCCACTTGAGGACGGGCAGACGCTGACCGTGGCAGGAGTGGACCTGCGGATCGTGCACGCACCGGGGCACTCGCCGGGCTGCGTGATGCTGGTTGCGGACGAGGTGGTTTTTTCCGGCGACGTGCTGTTCCGCGGATCGATTGGCCGCACGGACCTGCCGGACTCGGACCCGGCGCAGATGCAGGAGAGCCTCCGCGGGCCGGTGTGGGACTTGGACGACGAGCTGCAGGTGCTGCCCGGCCACGGTCCCGCCACGACCGTTGCACAGGAGCGCGCAACCAACCCGTACCTGCGCCAGGCCAACGCCGACCGCTAATCGGGCACTCGTCCCGGGCGAGGTTGCCTGCACTAGACTTGCGCGGTGTGAGCGAGAACAAGAACGACCAGTTTCAGAAGCTTTCCGCCCCGAAAGGCGTGCCGGACTACGTGCCGCCGCAATCGGCGGCGTTTATCCATGTGCGCGACGAGTTCGCCCGCCAGGCGCGCATCGCCGGCTACCAGCACATTGAGTTGCCGGTGTTCGAGGACACGACGCTGTTTGCCCGCGGTGTGGGCGAGTCCACGGACGTGGTGAGCAAGGAGATGTACACCTTCGAGGACCGCGGCGGCCGTTCCGTCACGCTGCGTCCGGAGGGCACCGCAGGCGTGATGCGCTCCTTCATCGAGCACAACATGGACCGTGGCTACCTGCCGGTGAAGCTGAACTACTACGGCCCGTTCTTCCGTTACGAGCGCCCCCAGGCCGGCCGGTACCGCCAGCTGCAGCAGGTGGGCGTTGAGGCCATCGGCATGGACGATCCGTTGCTGGACGCTGAGGTCATCGCGCTGGCGGACCGCAGCTACCGCGCCATCGGCTTAAGCGGGTTCCGTCTGGAGCTGACCAGCCTCGGCGACAGGAACTGCCGCCCGGAGTACCGGGAGAAGCTGCAGGAGTTCCTCTTCGACCTGCCGTTGGATGAGGAGACCCGCAAACGCGCAGAGCTCAACCCGCTGCGCGTGCTGGACGATAAGCGCGAAGAGGTCCGGGAGATGACCGCGGATGCGCCGCTGATGCTGGACCACCTCTGCGACGAGTGCCGTGCCCACTTCGAGGCCGTCACCGCTGCGTTGGACAGCTTCGGCGTGCCGTACGTGATCAACCCCCGCATGGTGCGCGGCCTGGACTACTACACCAAGACCACCTTCGAGTTCGTCCACGACGGCCTGGGCGCGCAGTCCGGCATCGGCGGCGGCGGCCGCTACGACGGCCTGATGGCCCAGATCGGCGGCCCGGACCTGTCGGGCATCGGCTACGGCCTCGGCGTGGACCGCGCCGTGCTCGCGCTTGAGGCAGAAGGCGTGGAGTTGGACGAGGCGGCACACCGCGTGGACGTCTTCGGCATCGCCATCGGCGACGAGGCTCGCGTGAAGATGAGCAAACTTATCGACGAGCTCCGCGCCGCCGGCGTGTCCGCCGACATGTCCTACGGGCAGCGCGGACTCAAGGGCTCGATGAAGGGCGCCGACCGCGCCGGCGCGAGGTACGCGCTCGTGCTCGGCGAGCGTGAGCTGGAAGCCGGCGAGGTGGCGGTGAAGAACCTCGCGGAACACTCGCAGGAGTCCGTGGAGCTTTCTGTCCAGGCGGTGACTCAGGCGGTCACGGGAGCCTAGCTTCTAGCACTCGGTGATGTTCACCGGCAGGCCCAACTGCACCGCCAGGCCGCCCATGGACGTCTCCTTGTACTGCGTCATCATGTCGCGGCCGGTGGCGGCCATGGTCTCCACCACGTCATCGAGGGTGACGATGTTGGTGCCGTCGCCCAGCTTGGCCAGGCGCGCCGCGTTGATGGCCTTCACGCCGCCGATGGCGTTGCGCTCGATGCAGGGCACCTGCACGAGGCCGCCGACGGGGTCGCAGGTCAGGCCCAGGTTGTGCTCGAGGGCAATCTCGGCGGCGTTTTCCACCTGGGCAGGCGTGCCTCCGAGGGCGGCGCACATGCCTGCGGCAGCCATGGAAGACGCGGAGCCGACCTCGCCCTGGCAACCGACCTCAGCGCCGGAGATCGACGCGTTGGTCTTGATGATCGAGCCGACCGCGCCGGCAGTGAGCAAAAATTCGCGGGCGCGCTCGCCGGTGAAATCGTCGGTGAAGTCGCGGCAGTAGTGCATCACCGCGGGGATGATGCCGGCCGCGCCGTTCGTTGGCGCGGTGACAACCTGGCCGTGCGCGGCGTTTTCCTCGTTGACAGCCAACGCGTAGAGGTTGACCCACTCCATTGCGTCCAGCCCGCGCGCAGTGGAAGCTTCGTATTCGGCGGTGAGCAGGCGGTGGAGGCGGTTCGCGCGCCGCTTGACGTTCAACCCGCCGGGCAGCGTGCCATCCGTCTTCAAGCCATGTGCGACGCATTCCTGCATCACGTTC
Organism: Corynebacterium sp. CQ3829_602738; assembly: GCF_054478435.1. Classification (NCBI taxonomy): domain Bacteria; kingdom Bacillati; phylum Actinomycetota; class Actinomycetes; order Mycobacteriales; family Corynebacteriaceae; genus Corynebacterium; species Corynebacterium sp. CQ3829_602738. Next base: position 1,408,147 of record NZ_CM137003.1, on the reverse strand, counting down.
CACACCGCGTCCAGGTGAGCGTCGAGCTTCTCGCTGCCGTGGATGGACTCCTCGTTGGCGCGCATGATCTCTGCGATGGTCAGGCCGGTCTCGTCGCAACGCTGCATGAGTTCGGCCGCGGTGTCGAAGGGGTAAGGCACAGACGGGATGTCGCGCGCCGCCGCGACGCCGGATTCGTCGCGGTGCGCCTCCATCTCCCAGCGGTCCTGAATAAACCCGCCGCCGACGGAGTAGTAGTCCTCGCGCTCTGCGAGCACGTTGCCGTCTGCATCCCACGCGTCGAAAATGAGGCAGTTCGGATGTGCGGCGACAGGAGCAGGGTCGAACCTGAGCTCGTATTCAACGGTGCCGATGGGCCCGGAAACGGTGCCGGTGGAGGGAATCGGCTCACCCGGCTTCGGCGCAATATCGGCAGACGTGGTGGTGGGGGTGTAGCCGACCAGGCCCAAGAGGGCAGCGCGGTCGGTGCCGTGGCCGACGCCGGTGGCTGCCAGGGAGCCGCGCAATTCAACAAGCACCTTGGCTGGGTAGGTGTCGAGTTTGTCAATGAATGCTTGGGCCGCGCGCATCGGGCCCACAGTGTGGGACGACGAGGGGCCGATACCAATACTGAACAGGTCGACAACGCTCACAAAGTTTGCAGACATGCCGGGGATACTACAGCACGAAAAGGTGCGCGGCGCCACAGGAAAAGCGGTGCTTTACGCTTCCTGGGCGAGGGCCGGAATGTCGGTCGCACCCAGCACCGACAGCGGCTTCTGAGTGGGCTTTCCGTGCTCTGTGATGATGGCGAGGCGGGGGACCGCGCCGGAGGCAAGCGGTGTGCTCAGCGCCTCGACCGCGGCTGCGGCGGTGACGGTGCGCGGCAGAAAAATCGGCTGGTCCAATTTGCCGCTGTGGTCGAGCACCTCGGCCACGGTGCCTGCCGCAATCGTGTCGTCGTCACGCAGCTCCGCCGCCAGCCACCGCGCAATCGCGTTGGTGGTGAGCAAACCGACGCACTCGCCACCGTCGTAGACCGGGAACTGGGCGAGCCCTTGCGAGGCGATGGTGTCCAACGGCTCGTGGATGTCGGTGTCGGGGGAGAAGGTGACCACCTGCTGGTGCTCAATGACGTCTAAGGCCAGCGTCGGGGCGAGCAGGGAATCCCGGATCCGCTCGATCTCGGCGACGGTTTCCGGCAGTGGCTCGGCGATCGGGCGCAGGTTGTCGTACTCGCCGTGGCTGATCGCGTTGCGCAGATCCGCGAACTCCTGCAGCGTCTCAGACTGCTCGAGCGTGATGACTCCCTTCTTCGCCGCCAGCCTGGTCATCCAGGAAAACGAATCGGACCGTTTGGCATCGAGTTCACTGCGCAAGAACTTCTCAATGGAGTTGAACGCAGCAAGAAACGGCACGGCGCGGTTGGGCTCAGCATTGCTCATGCCGGCCACTGTAGCGCCGTGCCGTTTCGAAAGCGGTGCGGAACAGAGGCGGTTTAGCTCTTGTACACGCCGCGGTTGAGCGTGTCGCAGGACGACATCTGGCCGGATTCGTAGCCGGACTTGAACGCCTGCATGCGCTGCTCCGACGAGCCATGCGTCCACGCGTCCGGATCGACTTCGCCGCCGGAGCGCTTCTGAATGTTGTCGTCGCCGATGGACTGCGCGGATTGCAGAGCCTGCTGCAGCTGCTCGTCGGTGATCGGCTCCAGAGCGGCGTTGTCACCCTTGGAGGCGTGGTGCGCCCACAGGCCCGCGTAGCAGTCGGCCTGCAGCTCGATTGCCACCGCGGCGGAATCCTGGCCCGGATTCTTGTAGTCGCTTAGGCCCAGGGTGCCCTCAAGGTTCTGGATGTGGTGGCCGTACTCGTGCGCGGTGGCGTACTCCTGCGCCAGCGGCCCGTTAGAGCCGCCGAGCTGCGACAGCTGGTCGAAGAAGCTCACGTCCAGATAGGCGGTTTTGTCTTGCGGGCAGTAGAACGGGCCGGTGTCCGAACTGGCGTAACCGCAACCAGAGTTCACGCTGCCCTTGAAGATGGTCATTTCCGGTTTGGTGAACTGGGTGTCGGACTGCGCCGGCAAAATATCTGCCCAGATGGCGTTTAGCGATCCCATAGTCGCAGCTGCCCGGCAGTCGTCGTACTCGTTGGAGGAACCTGCTTCCTGGCAGTGCTCCAGGGAGTATTCGCCCTGGGACTGCGACTGGGAGTCGCCCCCTCCGCCGAGAATGCCGTCAAACGCGCCGCTGAAGTACAGCAGCGCCAGCAGGACCAAAATGATGGTTCCGCCGCCGCCTCCGCGCAGCAGGAGCGGCAGCAACATCATCGCGCCGTTGCCTAAGCCGCCGCCTCCGCGGCCGCCGCCGGAGCTGGTATTGACGTTGCCGCCTTGGCCCTGTGCGTAATCGCCTCTGAAAGTCATGGCCAGAATTGTGCCAAATAACTAGGGCACGTGTGGGATCTGGGTCGGTTGGCGCCTGTGTCGCCCCATCAGCGAGAGGGGCCGGGCGCACTGCGACGAGACGGCGGGTAAACTTTTACAGGTTAGATTTGCCATCACGTGGAAGGACGTGGATACCTTGCTGCGCACTCACCTTGCGGGGAACCTGAATAAAGAACTGGACGGCCAAACTGTCACGCTCACCGGCTGGGTGGCCCGTCGTCGCGACCATGGCGGCGTGATCTTTATCGACCTGCGCGATCGCTCTGGCTTGGCCCAGGTGGTCTTCCGCGAGTCCGAGGTGGCCGAGGCTGCGCACGACCTGCGCAGCGAGTACGTCATCCAGGTCACCGGCACCGTCGAGCCGCGCCCGGAGGGGTCCGCCAACCCGAATTTGGCCTCCGGCGAGATTGAGGTCAACGTCACCGACTTGAAGGTGCTCAACAAGGCCGCGGCCCTGCCGTTCCAGATCGAGGACGCTTCCTCCAGCGAGGTCGGCGAGGAAGCCCGCCTGCGCTACCGCTACCTGGACTTGCGCCGCGAGCGCCAGGCGAGGGCGATTCGTCTTCGCGCGAAGGCGAACCAGGCTGCCCGCCGCGTGCTGGACAGCCACGACTTCACTGAGATTGAAACGCCGACGCTGACCCGTTCCACCCCGGAGGGCGCACGCGACTTCCTGGTGCCGGCTCGTTTGAAGCCGGGCTCCTGGTACGCCCTACCGCAGTCGCCGCAGCTGTTCAAGCAGCTGCTCATGGTGGCTGGCATGGAGCGCTACTACCAGCTGGCGCGCTGCTACCGCGACGAGGATTTCCGCGCGGACCGCCAGCCGGAGTTCACCCAGCTGGACGTTGAGGCCAGCTTCGTGGACCAGGACGACATCATCAAGCTCGCCGAGGAGATCTTGGTCGAGCTGTGGAAGCTGATCGGCTACGACATCCAGACGCCCATCCCGCGCATGACCTACAAGGAAGCGATGGAGAAGTACGGCTCCGACAAGCCGGACCTGCGCTTCGACATCCCGCTGGTGGAGTGCACCGAGTTCTTCAAGGACACCACCTTCCGCGTGTTCAAGGCCGAGTACGTCGGCGCTGTGGTCATGGACGGTGGCGCTTCCCAGCCGCGTCGCCAGCTCGACGCGTGGCAGGAGTGGGCGAAGCAGCGCGGCGCGAAGGGCCTGGCGTACATCCTCGTGCAGGAGGACGGCGAGCTGACCGGTCCGGTGGCCAAGAACATTACCGAAGAGGAGAAGGCCGACATTGCCGCGCACGTGGGCGCAAAGCCGGGCGACTGCATCTTCTTCGCGGCAGGTGAGACGAAGGCGTCCCGCGCGCTGCTGGGCGCAGCCCGCGGCGAGATCGCCCGGAAGCTGGACCTGATCAAGGACGGCGACTGGGCGTTCACCTGGGTCGTCGACGCGCCGCTGTTCGAGCCGGCCGCGGATGCGACGGCCTCCGGCGATGTCGCTCTCGGCCACTCCAAGTGGACCGCCGTCCACCACGCTTTCACCTCCCCGAAGCCGGAGTACCTGGACAACTTCGAGGAGAACCCGGGCGAGGCGCTCGCGTACGCCTACGACATTGTCTGTAACGGCAACGAGATCGGCGGCGGCTCGATCCGTATCCACGAGCACGACGTGCAGAAGCGCGTGTTCGAGGTCATGGGCATCACCGACGAGGAAGCAGACGAGAAGTTCGGCTTCCTGCTGGACGCCTTCCAGTACGGTGCCCCGCCGCACGGCGGCATCGCCTTCGGCTGGGACCGCATCGTGTCCCTGCTCGGCGGCTTTGAATCCATCCGCGACGTCATCGCCTTCCCGAAGTCGGGCGGCGGCGTGGATCCGCTGACGGATGCCCCGGCGCCGATCCCGGCGGAGCAGCGCAAGGAGACCGGCGTGGACTTCAAGCCGAAGAAGGACGCCGAAGCACAGGGCGGCGAGGCCGGAGCCGGCGACGAAAAGTAGGCCAGCGATGGGCGATACGCAGGAGATCATCCGCGCAGCCGCCGACATTCTGACCAAGCGTTACGGCGGCGAGCAGCAGCTTGTCGACGTCGAGCGGCTCAACGGGTCCGGCCTGGCGGACGTGTTCCGGGCGAGGGTGGTGAACAACCCGTTTTTCCAGCACCGTTCGGTGGTGGTGAAGCACTCGCCGGCTACTGGCGACGAGCTGGCGGATGCGGCGTTTCTGCGCGAGACTGTGGCCTACCAGTTCGCCACCTCTCTGAGTGAAGATGCGCGCCCGGGCCCGGTGTTGCTGGGCTACGACACTGCGCAGCGCATCCTGATCATCTCGGATTTGGGCGACGGTCGAACGCTCGCGGACCTGTTGCAGGACGTCGACGCGGACACGCACGTTGATCTTCTCCGCCGGCTCGGCCGGGCGCTGGGCAAGATGCACGCGGGCACCGCGGACGACGAAGACGCGTTCAATGTGCTGTTTCAGCGCATGACGCGTTCGCGGAAGAACTCGGCGAACCTGCAGCTTTTGCGTGACCGCCTGCTGTCGCACCGCATCCGTATCGGCGTGGAGTTCCTGGAGCGGGCTGGAATCGACATTCCTGGCGAGGTCCGCTTCGCCGCCACGAACGTGCTTACCCGGCTACTGCGCGGCGGGATGCGTGCGTTCACCCCGTTCGACTTGACGCCGGACAACATCATCCAAACCGGCAACTCGTTCCATTTCCTGGACTACGAGTGGGCGGGTTACAGGGACGTCACGTTCGATGTGGCGTTTGTGGTTGCCCGCTTCCCGGTGTTTCTCGCGGCGCAGCCGTTCAACGCCGCCGCCACCGAGGCGTTCATCGACGCGTGGGTGAGCGAGGTGCGCGGCATCTGGCCGAGCGTGGAGCACCCGGATACGTTGCAGGCGCGGATTACTGCGGGGCTCATCGGCTGGGCGATGAGTAGCGTGGCCATGCTGGATCCGGTGAGCCCAGCCGAGTTGGTGGAACACGACGCCAAGCTCAAGGAGGACTTCGAGGCCGCTGGCCTTGACGTGTCCGACCTGGGTCCGTTGGAAGCGAGCGCCGAAACCGAAGAACACTCTGCGGACTACGCCGGAGATGTGCTGCGGCCGCACTCGCAGGGGCCGTTTACCGCCGATGAGGCGCTGGTGCGCCGGGACTTGCGCGAGACGTTCGAGTCCCTCGCCGCGTTCGCGGGCACCGGCAAGGACCCCGCGTACCGCACGATAAGCGAGTTCGCGCAAACGCTGGCTGAGCGCTTGCGCTAAGAGAGGTGCGCGTGGAACAAGAGGGACTATTCGCTGCCGCAGGCGGCAACAACAGCCGCGGCGATTCCGGCAACCGCGGCACCGCCTTTTTTGAGGCTGGGGCGTCCGCGCCGTTGGCCGCGCGCATGCGGCCGCGGACCCTCGACGAGATCGCGGGCCAGCGGCACCTGCTCAGCGAGGGCAAGCCACTTCGCAGACTTATCGACGGCTCCGGCGCCGCCTCGGTTATCCTCTACGGCCCGCCGGGGACCGGCAAAACCACCATCGCATCGCTGATCGCGTCTGCGATGGGGCAGAGTTTTGTCGCGCTTTCGGCGCTGTCCTCCGGGGTAAAGGAAGTCCGTGCCGTCATCGACGAAGCACGGCGAGACCTGATCCGCGGGGAGAAGACGGTGCTGTTCATCGACGAGGTGCACCGTTTTTCCAAGACGCAGCAGGATGCGCTGCTCGCCGCCGTGGAAAACCGCACCGTGCTGCTTGTCGCGGCGACCACGGAAAACCCGAGCTTCAGCGTGGTTGCGCCGCTTTTGTCGCGCTCGCTGCTGCTGAAGCTGGAGTCCCTCGATGCGGAGGACTTGGGCAGGGTGCTCGACCGGGCGATGGCGGACGAGCGCGGATTCAACGGCGCATTCAAGCTTGACGACGCCGCACGGGACCAACTTGTCCTCCTCGCCGGCGGCGATGCACGCCGCGCGCTGACCTACTTGGAGGCCGCGGCCGAAGCGGTGCAGCCGGGGGAGACAATCACCGTCGACACTGTCAAGGAAAACGTCAACCGTGCGGTAGTGCGCTACGACCGCGACGGCGACCAGCACTACGACATCGTCAGCGCGTTCATCAAATCCATCCGCGGCTCCGACGTGGATGCCGCACTGCACTATCTCGCGCGGATGATCGAGGCGGGGGAGGACCCACGGTTTATCGCCCGGCGCCTTGTCATCCACGCATCCGAAGATATCGGCATGGCGGACCCGACCGCGCTGCAGACCGCCAACGCGGCGGCGAACGCAGTGCAGTTCATCGGCATGCCGGAAGGCAGGCTGGCGCTCGCGCAGGCGACGATTCATTTGGCCACGGCACCGAAGTCGCCCTCGGTGATCCAGTCGATCGACCGGGCCTTGGCGGACGTGCGCGCGGGACACGCCCCGCCGGTGCCGGCGCACCTGCGTGACGGGCACTACGAAGGGGCGAAGGCCATGGGCAATGCGGTGGGCTATGTCTATCCGCATGATGATCCTTTGGGCGTCGTGAAGCAGCAGTACATGCCCGACGGCCTCGAAGATGCTGTGTATTACGAACCCACCGACCACGGGGCGGAGCGGCGCATCAAGGACTACATCGGGCGGCTGAGGAACCTCGTCCGCGGGCGGTGACACCGGGCGGCGTCGAGGCGCGGGGTAGAGTAAGCGCGGATAAAAACCGGCGCTGCTGAAAGGACAATCACGCGTGCAGACCCATGAGATCCGAGAGCGGTTCACCAACCACTTCGTCGAGGCGGGACACACCCCGGTGCCCAGCGCTCCGCTGATTCTGGACGATCCGACGCTGCTGTTCGTCAACGCCGGCATGGTGCCGTTCAAGCCGTACTTTTTGGGCGACCAGACTCCGGATTTCGCAAACGGCACCGCCACATCCATCCAGAAGTGCGTGCGCACCCTGGACATCGAGGAAGTGGGCATCACCACCCGCCACAACACGTTTTTCCAGATGGCCGGCAACTTCTCCTTCGGCCAGTACTTCAAGGAAGGCGCGATCACGCACGCCTGGACCCTGCTCACCGGCGCTGTCGAGGACGGCGGGCTGGGCCTGGACCCGGAGCGCCTGTGGGTGACCGTCTACTTGGAAGACGACGAGGCCGCCTCGATCTGGCGCGACAAGATCGGCATTCCGGAAGAGCGGATCCAGCGCATGGGCATGGAAGACAACTTCTGGTCCATGGGTATCCCCGGCCCCTGCGGCCCGTGCTCGGAGATCTACTACGACCGCGGCCCGGAATACGGCGTCGAGGGCGGCCCGGTCGCCGACGACAACCGCTACATGGAGATCTGGAACCTCGTGTTCATGGAGTCCATCCGCGGCGAGGGCGACAAGAAGGGCAACTTCGATATCGTCGGTGAGCTGCCGCAGAAGAACATCGATACCGGCATGGGCATCGAGCGCGTCGCTTGCATCCTGCAGGGCGTGGACAACGTCTACGAGACCGACCTTTTGCGCCCCGTCATCGATGCTGCTGTGGAGCTGACCGGCGCGAAGTACGACGCCGGAAACAAGGACGACGACGTGCGCTTCCGCGTCGTCGCCGACCACGCACGTACCGGCATGATGATCATCCTCGACGGCGTGACCCCGTCCAACGAGGGCCGCGGCTACATCCTGCGCCGTCTGCTGCGCCGCATCATCCGCTCCGCGCGCCTGCTGGGCGCGACCGGCCCGGTCATGGAGACGCTGATGAACACCATCATGGACACGATGACCCCGTCGTTCCCGGAGATCGCCGACAACCGCGAGCGCATCCTGCGCGTGGCGGTAGCCGAGGAGAAGGCGTTCTCCAAGACACTTGAGGCGGGCACCTCGCGTTTCGACGAAGCCGCCTCCGCCGTCTCCGCATCCGGCGCCAAGGTCCTGCCGGGCGCGCAAGCCTTCGAGCTGCACGACACCTACGGTTTCCCGATCGACCTGACCGTGGAGATGGCCCGCGAGGCTGGCCTGGACGTGGACATGGACGCCTTCAACGCCGCTATGCAGGAGCAGCGCGAGCGCGCCAAGGCCGACAACAAGGCGAAGAAGCACCGCAACGTGGACGAGTCGCTCTACCGCGAGTGGGTGGACGCGAACCCGACCGAGTTCGTGGGCTACGACCAGCTCACCCACGACGCGAAGGTGATCGGCCTGGTGCGCGGCGGCGAGAAGGTCGGCGAGGTCGCCCAAGGCGACGAGGTCGAGGTCATCCTGGATGTGACCCCGATGTACGCGGAGTCCGGCGGCCAGATGGCCGACCGCGGCCGCCTGCTCATGGGCGACACCATCCTCAACGTCAACGACGTGCAGCGAGTGGGCAAGAAGCTGTGGCTGCACAAGGCCACGGTGCAAAACGGCGGGCTCGATCTGGGCTCCACCGTCACCGCCGAGGTGGACGAGGCGTGGCGCCACGGCGCGCGCCAGGCGCACTCCGCGACCCACCTGATCCACGCCGCGATCCGCCAGGTGCTCGGCCCCACCGCAGTCCAGGCTGGTTCCTTGAACAAGCCGGGTTACCTGCGCTTCGACTTCAACTACACCGACCAGCTCACGGACGGGCAGCTCGAGGAAATCGCCACCATCACCAACCAGGCGGTGGACGCGGACTTCGCGGTCAACACCATTGAGACCTCTCTGGACCATGCGAAGGAGATGGGCGCGATGGCGCTGTTCGGCGAGAGCTACGGCGACACCGTGCGCGTGGTGGAGATCGGCGGGCCGTTCTCCATCGAGCTGTGCGGCGGCACTCACGTCGAGCATGCCTCGCAGATCGGCCCGGTGGCCGTCCTCGGCGAATCCTCCGTCGGCTCCGGCGCCCGCCGCATCGAGGCGTACTCCGGCATGGACTCCTTCAAGTTCCTGTCCAAGGAGGCCGCGCTCGCGTCCGGCCTGGCTGCGGAGCTGAAGGCACCGACCGAGGAGCTGCCGGACCGGATCGCCCAGTTGACCGAGCGCCTGCGCGCGGCCGAGAAGGAGATTGAGAACCTGCACCGTCAGCAGCTTCTGGCCTCGACTGCCAACCTGGCGGATGAGGCGCAGACGCTCGGCGTGCACCGAGTCGTCGCAAAGCAGCTGCCCGAAGGTATCACCACCGGCGACCTGCGCACGATTGCCAACGACCTGCGGGGCAAGCTGCAGGCAGAAGACGCAGTGATCGTGCTGCTGTCCCAGGTGGACGGCAAGGTGTCGCTGGCCGCAGCCGCGACGCCGCAGGCCGTTCAGTCCGGCGTGAAGGCCGGCGACCTGGTCAAGCTGATCGGCCAGTACGTCGACGGCAAGGGCGGCGGAAAGCCGGACCTGGCGCAGGGCACCGGCGCGAACCCGGCCGGAATCGAGGACGCGCTGCGCGCAGTGCGTGAGTCGCTCGCCTGAAAACCAGCGCTGTAATGCGTGACACGCCGAAGAAGCGCCCCGCCGGTTCCACAGGAAACGGTTAGGTTTAACTAAGGCCAGTTAACCGCCCCGCCGGTAACCGGTCTGTTGTTTACGTAGCCGTCGAAGGTGGAAAGGACACACGGATGAAGGTGCAGCCAGACACCCCGGGGGTTGACGACCCGGGGCAGGGCCGCCGCATCGGCATCGATGTGGGCACCGTCCGCATCGGCGTGGCCTCCTCCGACAAGGACGCGACGCTGGCCACCCCGGTGGAAACGGTCCGCCGGGTCACCGGGTTCAAGGACCGCGACGGCGAAGACATCGAGCGTTTGCTTGAGCTTATCGACGAGCTCGACGCCGTGGAGGTCGTTGTCGGACTGCCGTCGAACCTCAACGGCGACGGCTCCAAGAGCGTCAAGCACGCGAAAGAAATCGCGTTCCGCATCAAGCGGCGCAGCGACGTGCCGGTGAAAATGGCGGACGAGCGACTGACCACGGTCGCCGCCACGCACGCGCTGCGAGCTTCAGGCGTGCGCGAAAAGGACGCGCGCGCCGTGATCGACCAGGCGGCGGCGGTGGAGATTCTGCAATCATGGCTGGACGGCCGCAAGAACTACCTCAAGGAGATTTAACCGTGACCCCACGACAGGCCGCCATGCGGCGCACACGCAGCACCGCAGTGCTGGTTGCTTCGCTCCTGCTGATCATCGGCTTGATCGCCTGGATCGCCATCGCCCGCGGCAACAACGTGTCGGATTACGAGGGCACGGGCAACGGCGAGGAGCAGGTAGTGCAGATCAAGGAGGGCGCAAGCCTGTCCGCGCTCGGCCCGGAGCTGGAAGAGCGCGGCATCGTCGCCTCCGACAACGCATTCCAGACTGCTGCGGCGAACAACCAAAACGCCGACAACATCCAGCCCGGTTTCTACCGCCTGCAGGGGGAGATGAGCGCCGAGTCCGCCGTGGAGGCGCTGCTCGACCCGAAGCAACGCGTCACGCCGCTGCAGGTTTACGGCGGCGCGACCTTGATGGACATCAACATCCTCGGCGGGCAGAAGCGCCTGGGCATCCTCACCATGATTCAGCAGTCCGCGTGCGGCGAGAAGCCAGCATCTGATTGCGTGAATCTGGAGGATCTGAACAAGGTTGCGGCGGATGCAGATCCGGAAGCCCTCGGTGTGCCCGAGTGGGCGCGAGAAACGGTGGCCGGACGCGCAGGCGACGCGAAGCGTCTTGAGGGCCTGATCGCTCCGGGCGAGTACGTCATTGATCCGCACGCGAGCGCGGAGGAGATCCTGACTGACCTGATCACCCGGTCCGCCAAGCAGTACGAATCCACCGACATTGTCGGCCGCGCAAAGGCTGTCGGTCTGACCCCGTACGAATTGCTCACGGCGGCGTCGCTGGTTGAGCGCGAGGCTCCGGCCGGCGAGTTCGACAAGGTCGCGCGAGTGATCCTCAACCGTCTGGATGAGCCGATGCGCCTGGAGTTCGACTCCACGGTCAACTACGGCCTGCCGTCCGTCGAGGTCGCCACGACCGACGAGGACCGTGGTCGGGTGACCCCGTGGAACACCTACGCCATGGACGGTCTGCCGCAGACCCCGATCGCCTCTCCGTCGATCGAGGCCATCGAGGCGATGGAGCACCCGGCCGAGGGCAACTGGCTGTTCTTCGTCACCGTGGACAAAGACGGCACGACCATCTTCAACGACACCTTCGAGCAGCACCTCAACGACACCCAGCGTGCGGTGGACTCCGGCGTGCTGGACTCGCAGCGCTAGCTCATGGAGATCACCCACCGCGCAGCGGTCCTCGGCTCGCCCATCGCGCACTCGCTGTCTCCGGTGCTGCATGGCGCCGGGTACGAGGCGGCGGGCCTTGAGGGCTGGGAATATACCAGGATTCTCTGCCAGGCAGAGGAGCTTTCCCGGGTCGTGCGGGAATCCGGCGAGACCTACCGCGGCTTCTCGGTGACCATGCCGTGCAAGTTTGCGGCGCTGGATTTTGCGGACGAGGTGACTGAGCGCGCGCAACAGATCGGTTCCGCGAACACACTCACGCGTGTCGACGGCCACTGGCGCGCCGACAACACCGATTGCGAGGGCGCCCTAGTGGCGTTGAGGGAGCTGTTGGGGCACACCCTTCCGAAGCGCGCCGTGCTTGTCGGCGCCGGCGGCACCGCACGGGCGGTGATGTGGGCGCTGCGCGAGCTCGGCTGCGAACAGGTCACGGTGGTCAACCGTTCGGACCGTGCTGCTGAGTATGTGGAGCTGGCGCAGGGGATAGATGTGTCCTTCTGCACCTACGACGCTGACTTGGAGAGCGTGGCGCTGCAGGCCGATGTCGTCGCGTCCACTGTGCCCGCGGATGTGCTGGAGCAGCACGCTGAACAGCTCGGGCACGCTCCGGTGTTCGACGTGATCTACAACCCGTGGCCGACCCCGCTAGCGATTCGTGCCGCTTCGAACGGCTACCCGGTGGTGGGCGGGTTGTCCATGCTGGCGGGGCAGTCCTACGCCCAGTTCGAGCAGTTCACCGGCGTTGACGCTCCGCGCGAGGCGATGCGTGAGGCGCTGTTGCGCCATTGGGAGCAGTCCCACTAGTCTCGCCTGCATGGGGATCGGGGGATTCGCCGCCTATGCGGCAGGGGGAGTTTTTCTTGCGTGGTCGGCGCTGTTGGGGGCTTACGACATCCGCGAGCGCAGGTTGCCGGACCCGTTGACTGTCCCGCCTGCGGTGGCGGCTGCCATCGCGTGCGTGTGGCACCCGCCGTTGGCGTGGGGGCTGGTGTGGCCGGCGCTGTACCTTCTCGTGGGCCGCGGAATTGGCGGAGGAGACGTCAAGCTCGCGGTACCGCTCGGGGTGGCTTGCGCGGCCGTGGGAGGGCCCCTCGGCGTCGTCGCGGCGATTGGGCTATCGGGCCTGCTCAGTGTTGCTGTCGCTGTCGTTACGGGGATGCGCGCGGTGCCGCACGGGCCGTCGATGCTTGGAGCCGGATGGGTGCTGTTTCCTTTTTTGTGTATGTATTCGGGGGTTTGAGGGCCGAATTTGGCGAGGCTTGTGCAAGAATGTCGCCATGCTTCGTTGGACAACGGCCGGGGAGTCGCACGGCCAAGCCCTCATTGCGTTAGTGGAAAACGCGCCGGCTGGATTGCCGGTGCGCAAGGAAGACATCGCCCACCAGCTGGCGCGCCGCCGGCTCGGATACGGGCGTGGAGCACGCATGAAGTTCGAGGCCGATGAGCTTACGCTTCTCACCGGCGTGGTCCACGGGACCTCCATCGGCAGCCCCATCACCATTCAGATCGGCAACACCGAGTGGCCGAAGTGGACCACGATCATGTCCGCGGAACCAGTGGACATGGAGGACCCGGAGGTGGCGAAGGCCATGTCGTCCGGGCGCGGAGCGTCGCTGACCCGCCCGCGCCCGGGCCACGCAGACTTCGCGGGCATGATCAAGTACGGCTTCGACTCCGCCCGTCCGGTGCTCGAGCGCTCGTCCGCGCGCGAGACCGCGGCGCGCGTGGCGGCTGCGACTGTGGCCCGTAGCTTCCTGCGCGAAACCCTCGGTGTGGAGGTGTTCTCGCACGTGATCTCCATCGGCGAGTCCGCCCCGTACGCAGGGCCGCACCCGAGCTTCGAGGACATTGAGGCTATCGACGCCTCCCCGGTCCGCGCCTACGACAAAGAAGCGGAGGCGGACATGGTCGCCCGCATCGAGGCTGCGAAGAAGGACGGGGACACCCTCGGCGGCGTTGTCGAGGTCATCGTGGACGGTTTGCCGGTCGGCCTGGGCTCGCACGTCTCCGGCGAACGCCGCCTTGACGCGCGCCTGGCTGGCGCGCTGATGGGCATCCAGTCTGTGAAGGGTGTCGAGGTCGGCGACGGTTTCGAGGAGGCCCGCCGCCGGGGTTCGCAGGCGCACGACGAGATGGTGCGCGGGCAGGGCGGCGTGACACGTTCCACGAACCGTGCCGGCGGCCTCGAGGGCGGCATGACCAACGGCGAGCAGTTGCGTGTGCGTGCGGCCATGAAGCCGATTTCGACTGTCCCGCGCGCGCTGAAGACCGTGGACATGTCCACCGGGGAAGCCGCCACCGGCATTCACCAGCGTTCGGACGTGTGCGCGGTGCCCGCTGGTGGTGTCGTCGCTGAGGCGATGGTGGCGCTGGTGCTCGCGCAAGCAGTGTCGGAGAAGTTCGGCGGCGATACTGTGGATGAGGTTCGACGCAACGTGGAGGCGTACCGCGCGTACGCGGCGGACCGGCTCGCGTTCGCCCGAGAGGAGGATTTGGCATGACCACTCCGGCCGGGGCATCCCCGGCAGATATTGTCAACGATTTGGTGCACGGTCTCGCTCCGGAAGCCGCGCGCGCTGATGGCGCGGACAGCGCAACACCGTTCGACGAGAACGATGCGCCGAGTGCGACCGAACTCGTCACTGCGGCGCCTGCATTGGTGCACTCCGCGCCGCGTGTTGTGCTGGTGGGCATGCCGGGAGCGGGCAAGTCGACGATCGGCCGGCGGATCGCCAGCGCACTGAACCTGCCCATCGTGGACTCCGATCTCCTCATGGAGCAGGGCGAGGGCAAGGCCTGCGGCGAGTTGTACTCGGAGCTCGGCGAAGACGCCTTCCGCGAGCTCGAGGTGGGCTACGTGGCCCGCGCGCTCGCCACCGGCGGGGTGGTCAGCCTCGGCGGCGGCGCGATTGTCACCGAAGAGGTGCGCACGCTCCTGCAGCGCCACACCGTGGTGTGGATCGACGTCACCGCCGAGGAAGGAATTCGCCGCACGGCGGAGGATGCGTCGCGTCCGGTGCTCGACGGCGAGGACCGCGAACAGCGCTACCGGGACCTTTTGGAGCAGCGAGAGTCCTTCTACCGGGAGGTCTCCAGCTTCCGCGTGCGCACGGACGAGCGCCCACCGCAGCGTGTGGTGGCGGAAGTCCTCGGGTTCATTGACGTGGATTAGCCCTGCGGGAGAAAGGCGAGGCGCATGGCTGTAGTTGAGGTGACGGGGCAAAGCCCGTACGCGGTCAATATCGGGCGCGGCAACCTGGGCCAGGCGGCTCAGCGCGTCGCACAGGTCGGCGCGCGCCGCGCACTCGTCGTGCACCAGGTGCCGCTGGCTGATGCCGCAAGCGAGTTTGCGCAGCAGCTTGAGTCCGCCGGTGTGGAGCCGGTGGCGGTGTGCGTGCCGGATGCGGAAGCAGGCAAGGACCTGGCTGTGCTTTCCAGTCTGTGGGACACCCTCGGCGCGCACAGCTTTTCCCGCCAGGACGTCGTTGTCGGCCTCGGCGGCGGCGCAGTGACGGATCTCGCTGGCTTCGCCGCGGCGACGTGGATGCGCGGCATCAAGGTCGTGCAGGTGCCTACCACGCTTCTGGCCATGGTGGATGCGGCCGTCGGCGGCAAGACCGGCATCAACACGGCGGCGGGCAAGAATCTCGTCGGGGCGTTCCACGAGCCGGACAGCGTGTTTATCGACCTCGCCCGCATCGACACCCTTCCTGAGGCGGAAGTGGTCTCAGGCTCCGCCGAGCTGATCAAAACCGGCTTTATTGCGGACCCGCGCATTTTGGAGCTCTACCAGGACGGCGCCGAGCACCACTGGCCGGAGCTGGTGCGCCGTTCCGTGGCGGTGAAGGCGAATGTTGTCGGGCAGGACCTCAAGGAGTCCGGCCTGCGCGAGATTCTCAACTACGGCCACACCCTCGGCCACGCCATTGAACGCCGCGAGAACTACACCTGGCGCCACGGCAACGCGGTCGCGGTGGGCATGATGTTCGTCGCCCACCTGGCATTGGGCAGGAAGCTTATCGACGCATCCTTGGTCGCCCTCCACGAAGAAATCCTGACAAAGGCGGGCCTTCCCACCCGTTACGAGGCGGGCGCGTTCGACGAGCTGCACGACGCAATGCTGCTGGACAAGAAGAACCGCGACGGGCGTATCCGCTTCGTCGTCCTCGACGGGTTGGGCTCGGCCACCAGGCTGGAGGACGCGACGGTGGAGGAGATGCGCGCGACGTACGAGGCGATTTCGGAGTAGCGATGAAGATTCTGGTGCTCAACGGGCCAAACTTGAACAGGCTGGGCAAGCGGCAGCCGGAGATCTACGGGTCGGTGACGCTGGCGGACGTCGAGAAGCAATTGTGTGAGCGCGGCGGCGAGCTCGGCGTGGAGGTGGAGTGCCGCCAGTCCAACCACGAGGGCGAGCTGATCGACTGGGTGCACGAGGCGGCGGACAACGGGTGGGCCGTGGTGATTAATCCCGGCGGATTTACCCATACCTCAGTCGCGCTGCGCGACGCGCTGGTAGAACTGAAAGATCACCACGGCTTTATCGAGGTGCACATTTCCAACGTGCACGCGCGCGAGCCGTTTCGGGCGCACTCCTACCTTTCGCCGATCGCCGAAGGCGTC
Source organism: Corynebacterium sp. CQ3829_602738 (assembly GCF_054478435.1). Taxonomy (NCBI): domain Bacteria; kingdom Bacillati; phylum Actinomycetota; class Actinomycetes; order Mycobacteriales; family Corynebacteriaceae; genus Corynebacterium; species Corynebacterium sp. CQ3829_602738. The sequence goes on along the minus strand of NZ_CM137003.1, from coordinate 1,391,961 downwards.
ATTGCGGGGTTGGGGGTGGACGGCTACCGGCTCGCGCTCGACTACTACGCAAGGAGGCTCTGATGGCACTGGCAGACACCCGATTTGAGGACCGCCGCCGCAAACTGTCCACGAAGCTGGCGGAGCGCCGCATCGACGACATGCTGGTCACGCACCTGACGCACGTGCGCTACCTGTCCGGCTTTTCCGGGTCGAACGGCGCGATGCTTGTGTCGAAGGACCGCACCGCCGCCATCGCCACCGACGGGCGCTACACCACCCAGATCGGCGAGGAAGTGCCGGACATTGCGGCCACCATCGAGCGCAACGTCGGCGTGGCCATGCTGTCCAAGGCCGCCGAGGGGCACCGCGTGGGCTTTGAAGCCGACTACGTTTCGGTTGCCCAGCTGGAGAAGCTGCGCGAGGCGTGCCCCGAGGGGGTCACGCTCGTGCCGGTGAGCGGGGTGATCGAGGAGATCCGTCTGATCAAGGACAACCTGGAACTCACGCGCTTGACGGAGGCTGCGGAGCTGACGGTGCAGGCGATCGACGCAGTGTTGGACGCCGGCGAGCTGCGCGCCGGCCGCACCGAGCGGGAAGTCGCGGCGGACCTGGAATACCGCATGCGCGTGCTCGGCGCGGAGCGCGTCAGCTTCGACACCATCGTTGCTTCCGGGCCGAACTCGGCGAAGCCGCACCATAGCGCCGGCGACCGTGTGATCGCGGAGGGCGATCTGGTCACCATCGACTTCGGCATGCACCGCCTCGGCTTCAACTCGGACATGACCCGCACGTTCGCGATCGGGGAGATCGGCTCCCTCGAGCGAGAGATCTACGAGGTCACCCTCGCCTCCCAGCTCGCGGGAGTGAAAGCGGCGGTGCCGGGGACGAAGCTTGTGGACGTGGACAAGGCCTGCCGCGACGTGATCGAGGAGGCCGGATACGGCGAGTACTTCGTGCACTCCACGGGCCACGGCGTGGGGCTGGACGTGCACGAGGCTCCCAGCGCGGCAAAGACCGGTACCGGCGTGCTCGAGGAGGGCATGACCTTGACCATCGAGCCCGGCATCTACATCCCGGGCAAGGCCGGCGTGCGTATTGAGGACACGCTCATCATCACCTCGGCGGCGCCGAAGGTGATCACGGAGTACACCAAGGAACTGACAGTGCTGTAACATTGCTGTGTTTGCACACGCCCCGATACTCCCAGGAGGAAGGTACTTACCATGGCAACTACCGCCGATTTCAAGAACGGCCTGGTGCTGAAGAACGAAGGCAAGCTGCAGCAGATCATCGAGTTCCAGCACGTCAAGCCCGGCAAGGGCCCGGCGTTCGTGCGCACCAAGCTCAAGGACGTTGTCACCGGCAAGACCGTGGACAAGACCTGGAACGCTGGTGTGAAGGTGGAGACCGCAACCGTTGACCGCCGCGACATGACCTACCTGTACAACGACGGCACCAACTACGTTGTCATGGACGACAAGACGTTCGAGCAGTACGAGCTGCCGGCAGACAAGTTCGGCGATGCCGCTCGCTTCCTGCTGGAGAACATGCGCGTGCAGGTTTCCTTCCACGAGGGCGAGGCGCTGTTCGCCGAGCTGCCGATCTCTGTGGATCTGAAGATCGAGCAGACCGAGCCGGGCCTGCAGGGCGACCGCTCCACCGGCGGCACCAAGCCGGCAACCCTGGAGACCGGCGCTGAGATCCAGGTGCCGTTGTTCCTGGAGACCGGCAACGTGGTCAAGGTGGACACCCGCACCGGCGAGTACCTGTCTCGCGTGAACAACTAATGCCCGATTACAAACGACACGGCGCGCGTTACCGTGCGCGCCGCCGGGCAGTAGACATCCTTTTCGAGGCGGAGACCCGCGACATCGATCCTGTGGCGATCGTGGAGGATCGCGCGCAGCTGTCCCAGGACCCGCTCAACGCAGTCGCGCCGGTGGCGGACTACACCCGCACCATCGTCGCGGGCGCGGCGGAGAAGCTGGACGACCTCGACGACGCTATTGAGCGCCACCTCTCCGAGGACTGGGAGCTGTTCCGCCTGCCCGCCGTAGACCGTCAGATCCTGCGCGTTGCGGCGTGGGAGATTCTGTTCAACGACGAGGTGGACGCGCCGATCTCCATCGCCGAGGGGGTGGAGATGGCCGCGGAGTACTCCGGGGCCCAGGCAGCGCCGTACATTAACGTCGTGCTCGACGGCATCGCCCAGCGCGCAGCGTCCAACTCGCCGTTTGCCGGCGAGGGCGCGGAAGACGCCTACCCGGTAGAGGACGAGAGTGCCCCCACCGATGAGCACTCAGAGGACTCCGGGCTGGAGCAGGCGGAGGACACCGACGCAGCCACGGCGCACGAGATCGCCGAGTCCACCGAAGACTTGGAGGCCGGGGAACCGGCGACGGACGGGACCCGCGGCTAGTACCGGGCCCGGCAGAAAGTCGAGTAGAGGAGGTCGAGTACACGCCCATTGAGCGGCGTACTCGACCTCCTTTACTCGACTTCCAGACCGCACACCACCGAAAGGAAGCGACATGTCGAAGCTCACCGTTGAAGAAGCCAAGCAGTTTTTCGTGGGCCCCGATTTCCAGCTCGTGGACGTGGACCCAGCTGCGACACCGGGCGTCTCGGACGTGGACGACGCGTTCAACGACTACGACGACGACCTTGACGAGCTGCAGGAGATGCTCTTCGCCAACGGACGCGCCGGCAACGAGGACGCCGGTTCGATCCTGCTGGTGCTGCAGGGCATGGACACCTCCGGCAAGGGCGGCATCGTCCGCAACGTCATCGGGGCGACCATGGACCTGCAGGGCGTGCGCGTCCAGGGATTCGGGCGCCCGACGGAGGAGGAAGCCGCCCACGATTTCTTGTGGCGCTTCACCCCGCACCTGCCCAAGCCGGGGCAGATCGCGGTGTTCGACCGCTCGCACTACGAGGACGTGCTGGTGCAGCGCGTGAAGCAGATGGCGCCGCCGGAGGAGATCGAGCGCCGCTACGGCGCGATCGTGGAGTTCGAAAACGAGCTCGCGGCGCGTGGCACGAAGATCATCAAGGTGATGCCGCACATCTCGCGCGAGTTCCAGGCGGAAAACCTGAAAAAGCGCATCGAGCGCGCGGATAAGCACTGGAAGTACAACCCTTCCGACATCGACGACCGCAAGCTGTGGAGCCAGTTCATGGCCGCCTACCAGATCGCCATGACGCGCACGTCCACCGAGGTCGCGCCGTGGTACTGCATCCCGTCCGACAACAAGAAGTACTGCCGCACGGTGGTCAAGGCGTTGCTTTTCGACGCGCTGAAGTCGCTCAACCTCGAATGGCCTGCCGCCGATTTCGATCCCGAGGTCGAGCTCGAGCGTTTGGCGAACTCCTAGTCGGCGGAGTTCGCGCTGTCGTCGCCACCGGTCGGGGCGGCGCCGGCGGCCTCGGCCTGCTTTTGAATCTCGCTGACCAGAGCGCGCATCGCGTCCTGGGTGGCCAGCACGCCGTCGACGGCGGCCTTCAGCGAGTTGGAGAGCTGGTCGTCCGCGAGCCCCGCACCAACCTGGATCTCGGCCTCGGTGCGAACGACGATGTTCTCGGTGCGGTTGACCACGAGGGCGCGCGCGTCCAGGTAGGAGCTGTTGACCTGGTTCGCCGCCAGGTACAACGTGGCGTCAGGCGTGTCGGCTGGGGTGTCGGTGACGGAGTCCGCGCGGACGATGAGCACGGAATCCAGCAGCACGAACAGCAGATTGTAGCCGTTGACGTTGGCGTGGCCCGCGCGGCCCGAGGGGTCGTCGGAGACCTCCACGTCGTGGCCGGCCATGGCCTTGATCACGCGGTCGATGGTCACGAGCGTTGCGTTGCTCATTACTGCGGCTCCTCCCAGGTGACAACGGTGGGGAAAGTGTTCTTCAAAAAGTCGAAGGCCTGCAACGTGGTGTCGATGGAGCTGGCGATGAACGCGCCGAGCTGGTTGAACGACGCACCCTCGGCGATGCGCATCGCGCGGATGGCGCTGATGGCCAGCTGGTCCTCGCCGCGTTCGAAGAAACGCAGGGTGGGCGCGAAGTGCGTCTGGTTGTGCTCGTTGCACGCGTAGAGCACCTTCGGCGCCATCTCGCGGGGGAACTCGCCGCGCCACAGCGCCTCGAACACGAGGTGATCGCCATCGATGACGACCGCAATGGCGGCGTTAATGAAGCCGGAACGCACCAGCTGGTCTTCGATGCGGTACTCGAGGTTTTCTTCCTCGAAGATCGCGGCGACGGCCTCGGGCGTGACCTGCTCGGTCACGTTGCGTTCGGGGTGCTCGCTCGGCTGGACGGGCTCTTCGGTTTGATCTGTAGTCACGCCTGCGAGACTAGCAGCTGCTCGCGGCCCAACTCGTGGCGCAGGGCTGCGTCGAGGGTGGGGTAGCGCAGCCGCCAGCCGTGTTCGGCGGCCACGGTGGGCAGGACGCGTTGGTCCGCCAGCGCGAGCTCGTGCGCGCCCTCTTCGCCCAGCAGCAGTTTCGGGCCGAACGTCGGGATGGAAAATACGTCCGGCCGGTGCAGCAGGCGAGCGAGGGTGGAAGACATTTCGGCGTTGGTCACCGGCTCTGGCGCAGTGGCGTTGACGGGCCCGGAGACCGTCTCGTCCAGCAGGGCGCGCACGTAGAAATCGGTCAGATCGTCCAGCGCCACCCAGCTCATCCAGAAATCGCCGCGGCCGAACTGCGCGGTGAGCCCCGCGTTGACGCTGGCCTTGAGCACCGGCAACAGCCCGCCAGCGCTGGACAGCGCCAGCCCGGTGCGGATGTGCACGCTGCGCATCCCGTCGACATTGGCGGCGTGCTCCCAGGCGTCGCAGACCTCGGCCAAGAACCCCTCGCCGGGCCCGTCAGCCTCGGCGCGTGGAACGCTGCCAGCATCTGTCCCGTAGTACCCCACCGCCGAGGCGCCGACGAAGACCTCCACTCCCGAGTCCGCGGCGAGGCGGGCGAGTCTGCGGGTGGGCTCCACGCGCGAGTCGCGGATGCTGCGCTTCTTTTCTTCGGTGAACCGGCCCATGATGGTCTCGCCTGCGAGGTGGATCACCCCGTCCACGCCGGCTAGCAGGTCAGCTGCCGGGTTGTCCATGTCCCAGTGCCGCTCGCCGGGGCCCGCTGTGCCTCGCACCAGCGGGATCACGGTGTGCCCGGCGGTGGTTAGCTGCGCGCGCAGGTGGGTGCCGACGAGGCCGCTGGAGCCGGTCATGGCCACCGTCTTCGGGGCGGCGTGAGGCAGGGAAGCGATGAACCGCAGGTCCTGAACCAGCTGGCGTTGGCGATAAGCCCAGGCGGGGCGGAGCGCGGCTTCTGGGATGCGGGCACTGACGTCGTCGATAAGCAATGTGCCCTCGCCCGCGTCCTCGAAGCGGTGCACGTGGCGCCAACCAGTAGTCGCGCGCACCGGCTGGTTCGCGGCGATGTCGGTGAACTGGCGGCCCGCGACGTAACCGTCGGCGAGGTGGCGCGCGACCCACTTCTGGCCCGCGGGAAGGCGGAACACGGTGGTGCCGCTGCGTATCGACGCGGCTTCGCTTGCCACCCGCATCGGCAGGAAACCGGGGGTAAGGCGGGTGACCGCGCCTGGGCGGGTGTGCCAGCGCCAGACGGTGTCGCGGTCGAAGGGGAGGGTGTACTCAGCGTGGATGCCCATGGAATCCTTCCCGGTTTATACATGCAGGTGCTAAGGTGAAACGCGGTCCCAAGACTACACACGGCCCCGACAGGCGGGGCCGGTTCGAAATCCTTTAAATTCCGCACTGTGAGGCGGGGAAGGAGGTTCGATGAGTGAGAACGAACGGTCGACCGTTGAGTTGCTGAACGCTCAAGACGTCGGCCGCACTGTTGCACGCATCGCGCACCAGATCATCGAGAAAACGGCGTTGGACGATGAGACCAGCCCGCAGGTTGTGCTGCTGGGAGTTCCGTCCGGGGGAGTGCCGCTGGCGCAGCGCATCGCTGAGGCCGTTGAAGAATTTTCCGGGGTGGCGATCCCCGTGGGCAGCTTGGACGTGACGCTGTACCGCGACGACTTGCGCAACCGCCCCCACCGCGCCCTGCGGCCCACCAACATCCCGGTGGACGTCGACGGGGCAGTGGTCATCCTTGTCGACGACGTGCTGTACTCCGGCCGCACGATCCGCGCGGCGCTGGATTCCTTGCGCGACATCGGCCGCCCCGCAGCCATCCAGCTGGCGGTGCTGGTGGACCGCGGCCACAGAGAACTGCCCATCCGCGCGGACTACGTGGGCAAAAACATCCCCACCTCGAAGGACGAGGACGTCACCGTGTCGCTGACGCCGCTCGATGCCGAGGACCGGGTCACGCTGGCTAGGGAGGCGTAAATGAAGCACCTGATCGACATCGCGGACCTTTCCCGCGAGGAAATTGTCGGCCTGATGGACGAGGCGGACCGCTTCCGCGAAGCCCTGGACGGCCGTGAGATAAAGAAGCTGCCCACCCTGCGCGGCCGTACAGTGATGACGCTGTTTTACGAAAACTCCACCCGCACCCGGTCCTCGTTTGAGACGGCGGGCAAGTGGATGAGCGCGGACGTGATCAACCTGTCTGCGTCCTCGTCCTCGGTGAAGAAGGGCGAGTCGCTCAAAGACACCGCGGCCACCCTCGAGGCTATCGGCGCGGACGCGATCATCATGCGCCACCCGGCCTCGGGCGCGTCGCAGCTTCTGCGCAAGTGGCTGCCGGAAACCAGCATCATCAACGCCGGCGACGGCCAACACCAGCACCCCACCCAGGCGCTTTTGGACGCGGTGACTATGCGCCAGCACATCGGCGACGTGGCCGGCAAGACCGTGCTCATCGTCGGCGACATCTTGCACTCGCGCGTGGCGCGGTCCAACGTGGATCTGCTGCACACGCTCGGTGCCCAGGTCGTGCTGGTGGCCCCGCCGACGCTTTTGCCCACCGGCGTGCAGTACTGGCCGGCGCGCGTGTCGCACGACTTCGACGCGGAGGTCGAGCAGGCGGACGTGGTGATGATGCTGCGCGTGCAGGCTGAGCGCATGCACGGCGGCTTCTTCCCGTCGCACCGCGAGTACGCCACCCTCTACGGGCTGAGCAAGGACCGCGCGAACCGCATGAAGGACTCGGCGCTGATCATGCACCCGGGTCCAATGCTGCGCGGCATGGAAATCAACTTCGACGTCGCGGACCGCGACAACGCCGTGGTGCTGGGCCAGGTCTCCAACGGTGTCTACACCCGCATGGCCGTGCTGTTTACGCTGCTCGCCAGCTCAGGAGAGCAGGGCGGCAATGAGGAAGGAGCCAGCAAGTGACCACGCTCGCTTTGAACAACGTCCGCCCGTACGGCGAGGACGTGACCAACATTCTCATCGACGTCGCTGACGGCGTGATCGACGCGGTCGGGGAGAACCCCTTCGACGACGCGGACGAGGTCGTGAACTGCGGGGGCAACGTGCTGCTGCCGGGCCTGGTGGACATGCACGTGCACCTGCGCGAGCCGGGCCGCGAGGACACTGAGACCATCGCCACCGGCTCCGACGCCGCGGCCAAGGGCGGGTTCACCGCCGTGTTCACCATGGCGAACACCTCTCCGGTGATTGACCAGCCGTTTCTCGCCGAGGCGGTGTGGACGAAGGGCCAGGAGTACGGCAAATGCGACGTCTACCCGGTCGGCTCCATCTCCCAGGGCTTGAAGGGTGAGCAGCTCACCGAGATCGGTTTGATGGCGCGCAGCGGCGTGCGCATGTTCTCTGACGACGGCAAGTGCGTCAACGACCCGCAGCTGATGCGCCGCGCCATCGAGTACGCCAAGGCGCACGATGTGGTGCTCGCGCAGCACGCCGAGGACCACCGCATGACCGAAGGTTCCGTCGCCCACGAGGGCGAGCAGGCCGCGCGCCTGGGCCTGCGCGGCTGGCCGCGCGTGGCGGAGGAGTCCATTGTGGCGCGCGACGCGATCATGACCCGCGACTACGGCGGCCGCTACCACCTGTGCCACGCCTCCACCGAGGGCACCGTGGAGCTTTTGCGCTTTGCCAAGAACCAGGGCATCGACGTCACCGCCGAGGTCACCCCGCACCACCTCATGCTCACCGACGAGAAGCTCGCCACCTACGACGGCCTGTTCCGTGTGAACCCGCCGCTGCGCGAGGCCCGCGACGCCGAAGCGCTCAAGCAGGCGCTTCTCGACGGCACCGTCGACGTGGTCGCCACCGACCACGCCCCGCACGGCTCTGAAGACAAGTGCGTGGAGTTCGAGCACGCCAAGCCCGGCATGCTCGGCCTGGAGACCTCTTTGGCCGTGGTCCACCGCATCTTCGTGGAGCCGGGCGACGCTGATTGGCGCTTCGTGGCCAAGGTCATGAGCGAGCGCCCGGCAGAGATCCTGCGCCTGAAAGACCAGGGCCGCCCGATCGCTGTTGGCGAGCCGGCCAACCTGGTGCTGGTGGACCCGGAATCGCCGTGGACCGCCTACGGCGATCAGATGGCGTCCAAGGCCTCGAACACCCCGTACGAAGGCATCGAATTTTCCGCCCGCGTGGTTGGCACCTGGCTGCGCGGCACCCAAACCTACGACGCGAAGAAGGCGTAAACCATGTCTGAAAACACCACCACACAACCCCAGCGCACGCGCGCAACGCTCGTGCTTGACGACGGCTCCGCCTTCCCCGGCTTCATCTTCGGCGCGACGCCTGCAGAGAACGAAGTCGCCGGCGAGGTCGCTTTCACCACCGACATGTTCGGCTACGAGCGCGAGCTGTGCGAAGCCGAGCGCGCCGGCCAGATCCTCGTCTTCGCCACCCCGCAGGTGGGCAACGTCGGCTGGACCGGCGAGGGCGCATCCGGCAGCACCGACATCACCGCCGCAGCAGTCATCGTGCGCGACCTCGCGCGCATCGCCTCCAACCACAACGCCCAGCGCACCCTCGCCGAAGAGCTCAAGGCGCAGGGGATTACCGGCCTGTGGGGCGTGGACACCCGCAAGCTCGTCCGCCATCTGGCCGCTGCTGCCCGCGAGGGGAAGTCGGTGCGGGGGCAGGTCACCGTCGAAAAGCACACAGCCTAAGAGAAAGACCAGGAGATACAGACATGAAGCGTAACGATTTGAACCACGTCCTGGTCATCGGCTCCGGCCCGATCGTGATCGGCCAAGCCTGCGAGTTCGACTATTCCGGCACCCAGGCGTGCCGCGTGCTCAAGGACGAAGGCCTGCGGGTGACGCTGGTCAACTCGAACCCGGCGACGATCATGACCGACCCCGAGTTTGCCGACCACACCTACGTGGAACCGATTGAGCCCGGCTACATCGACCGCATCCTCGCCCGCGAAGCCGAGCAGGGCCACCCGGTCGACGCTATTTTGCCCACCCTCGGCGGCCAGACTGCGCTGAACACGGCGATCAAGCTGGACCGCCTCGGCATTCTGGAAAAGCACGGCGTGGAGCTCATCGGCGCGGACATCGACGCCATCGAGCGCGGCGAGGACCGCCAGAAATTCAAGGACATCGTGGACAAGATTGGCGGCGAATCCGCCCGCTCCCGCGTCTGCTTCACCATGGAAGAGGTGGAGGAGACCGTCGCGGAGCTGGGGTTCCCGTGTGTGGTGCGCCCCTCGTTCACCATGGGCGGGCTCGGCTCCGGCCTGGCGTACGACATGGATGATTTGCACCGCATCGCCGGCGACGGCCTGGTGGCTTCGCCGGAGGCGAACGTGCTGATCGAGGAATCCATCCTGGGCTGGAAGGAAATCGAGCTGGAGCTCATCCGCGACTCCGCGGATAACTGCATCGCCATCGCCACCATTGAAAACGTGGATGCGATGGGTGTGCACACCGGCGACTCGGTCACCGTGGCGCCGGTGCTGACGATGACCGAGCCCGAGGTCACCGCCATGATCGAGCAGGGCAAGGCCATCATCCGCGAGGTCGGCGTGAAAACGGGCGGCTGCAACATCCAGTTCGCCATCAACCCCAAAGACGGCCGCATGATCACCATCGAGATGAACCCGCGCGTGTCGCGGTCCTCGGCGCTGGCGTCCAAGGCCACCGGCTACCCGATTGCCAAGGTGGCCACCCTGCTGGCCATCGGCTACACGCTCGACGAAATCCCGAACGACATGACCGGCGGCGAAACCACCGCGCTTGCGGAGCCGACGCTCGACTACGTCATCGTGAAGATGCCGCGTTTCGCCTTTGAGAAGTTCCCTGGCTCCGACGAGACCCTGGGCACGTCCATGAAGGCTGTGGGCGAGGCGATGGGCATCGGCCGCAACTACATCCAGGGCCTGAACAAGGTTATGCGTTCGATGGAGGACAAGCCGAACGGCTTCTGGACCAAGCCGGACGAGTACTTCGCCGACGAGCGCGCAACCGACGCCGCCGCGGTGCTCGAGGACCTGAAGGTGCCCACCGACAAGCGTCTCTACGACGTAGAGCTTGCGCTGCGCCTGGGCGCCAGCGTCGAGGAGGTCTACGAGGCCTCCGGCATCGACCCGTGGTTCCTGGAGGAGCTCGTCGCGCTCATTGCGTTCAGGCAGCAGCTTGTCGACGCCCCGGTGCTCGACGCCGAGCTTTTGCGCGAGGCGAAGGCGTTCGGCCTGTCCGACGCCCAGATCGCCGCGCTTCGCCCGGAGCTGGCGGGGGAGTCCGGGGTGCGCCAGCTGCGCTGGTCGCTGGGGATTACCCCGACCTTTAAGACCGTGGATACCTGCGCGGGCCAATTCGACGCCAAGGTGCCGTACCTGTACTCCGCCTACGAGCTCGACCCGGACGCGGAAAATGAGGTTGTTTCTTCCTCGAGCGACAGCGGGAAGGAGAAGGTGATCATCCTCGGCTCCGGCCCGAACCGCATCGGCCAGGGCATCGAGTTCGACTACTCCTGCGTGCACGCGGCACTTGAGCTGTCGCGTGTGGGATACGAGACGGTGATGGTCAACTGCAACCCGGAGACTGTCTCCACCGACTACGACACGGCGGACCGCCTCTACTTCGAGCCGCTGACGTTCGAGGACGTCATGGAGATCTACCGCGCCGAGGCCGCCACCGGCACCGTCGCTGGCGTGATCGTCCAGCTGGGCGGCCAGACTCCGCTGGGGCTGGCGCAGCAGCTCGAGGACGCCGGCGTGCCCGTGGTTGGCACCTCCCCCAAGGCCATCGACATGGCGGAGGACCGCGGCGAGTTCGGCAAGGTGCTCGACGCCGCGAACCTGCCGGCCCCGGCTTACGGCACCGCGACCACCTTCGAGGGTGCGCGCGAGGTGGCGGACCGCATTGGCTACCCGGTGCTGGTGCGCCCCTCCTACGTGCTGGGCGGGCGCGGCATGGAGATCGTCTACGACGAGGACAACCTCCGCGATTACATCGAGCGCGCCACCGAACTGTCCCCGGACCACCCGGTGCTGGTGGACCGCTTCCTGGACAACGCCATCGAGATCGACGTCGACGTGCTCTGCGACGGCACGGACGTCTACCTCGGCGGCGTGATGGAGCACATCGAGGAAGCTGGCATCCACTCCGGCGACTCCGCGTGTGCGCTGCCGCCGATGACGCTGGGCCCGGATGACATCGCCAACGTCCGCCGTTCCGCGGCGGCGCTCGCGCACGGTATCGGCGTGAAGGGCCTGATGAACGTGCAGTTCGCGCTCAAGGACGACATCCTCTACGTCATCGAGGCCAACCCGCGCGCATCGCGCACCGTGCCGTTTGTGTCCAAGGCCACCGGCGTGCACCTGGCCAAGGCGGCCGCGCGCGTCATGATGGGCACTACGATTGCCCAGCTGCGTTCGGAGGGGTTGATCCCGTCCGACTACGACGGCGGCTCGCTGCCGATGGAGCACCCGATCGCGGTGAAGGAAGCCGTGCTGCCGTTTACCCGCTTCCGCCGCCCGGACGGCGCGCTGCTGGACACCATCCTCGGCCCGGAGATGAAGTCCACCGGCGAGGTCATGGGCCTGGCGCCGTCGTTTGGCGTGGCGTACGCGAAGGCGGAGGCCGCCGCGTTCGGCGAGCTGCCCACCGAAGGCACCGTGTTTGTCTCGCTGGCCAACCGCGACAAGCGCACCCTCATCTTCCCGATCCAGCGGCTGTCCACCATGGGCTTTAAGGTGCTGGCCACGGAGGGTACCGCCCAGATGCTGCGCCGCAACGGCATCGAGTGCGAGGTTGTGCTCAAGGGGTCCCAGGTCCGTGAGGGTGCCGAGGGCAAATCCATCGTGGACCGCATCCTCGACGGCGAGATCGACCTGGTGCTCAACACCCCGGCAGGTTCCGCTGGCGCGCGCCACGACGGCTACGACATCCGCGCGGCTGCCGTCGTCGCCGACGTGGCCATCATGACCACCGTGCAGGGCGTCACCGCGGCGGTGCAGGGCATCGAGGCTATCCGCGCCAACGAAATCTCGGTGACTAGCCTGCAGGAGCTCGAGCACGGCAAGGCAGAGGCGAAGTAGTGGCTGCGCAGACCTTCAGCCAGCGCCTTGTGGCGGCCGGGCAGGAGCACGGCCGTCTATGCGTGGGCATTGACCCGCACGCCGCGCTGCTCGAGCAGTGGGGGCTGGACAACACTGTCGAGGGGCTGCGCGCGTTCTCGGAGACGTGCGTGGAGGCCTTCGCGGGCCACGCCGCGGTAGTCAAGCCGCAGGTGGCGTTTTTCGAGCGCTTCGGCGCAGCCGGATTCGCGGTGCTCGAGAACACGCTCGCCCGGCTGCGCGAGAGTGGCACCTTGGTGATCGCCGACGCGAAGCGCGGCGATATCGGCTCCACGATGGCGGGATACGCGTCAGCCTGGCTTGCGCCCGGTGCTCCGCTGGAGGCGGACGCGCTGACTGTGACCCCGTACCTCGGCGTCGGATCGCTCGACCCGGCAATCGAATTGGCTGCGCAGCACGGCAAGGGCGTGTTTGTCATGGCCGCCAACTCCAACCCGGAGGCGGTGGCGCTGCAAACCGGCACGATCGACGGCAAGATGCTCTCGCAGCGGATGGTCGACGAGTGCGCGCAGTACAACCGTGCCGACGATCCTGAATACATCGGGCACGTCGGCGTGGTCGTCGGCGCGACCGTGCAAACCCCGCCGGTGCTCGACGGCCTGAACGCCCCGGTGCTGATGCCCGGAGTGGGCGCGCAGGGAGCGACGATGGCCGATGCGGAAGCCATCGCGGGTGAAATTGGACACCTGGTTTTCCCGAGTGTTTCGCGTTCGGTGCTCACTGCTGGTCCGGATGTGGCTGAGCTGCGCAAACGCGTATCTGACCTGGGGAAACAGGCGAAAGGCTAGGGTCTATTAACTGCCCAGCAAAATCCCTGGTAGTTTAGTCCCGTCGCACGGTGACGTGGAGAAATGCGGTGTACAACGCGCTCCGCGGAACCGTTGCAGAATAAAGCAGTGTTAGACTGTGCCGAACGTGGCGAATTGCACCGATGACATTCGGAGGAGTGCGCCCCGGATCCGGCACATGTCGGACTGGACAATTGTTCGTAACTATTACATGGAGGAACCCGTGGCACTTCCACAGTTGACCGATGAGCAGCGCAAGGCAGCACTTGAGAAGGCAGCAGAGGCCCGTAAGGCGCGTGCTGAGCTGAAGGCATCCCTCAAGCGCGGCGAGACCACGCTCAAGGACGTCCTGAACAAAGCTGACACCGACGAAATCATCGGCAAGACCAAGGTCTCCGCACTCCTCGAGGCAATGCCGAAGGTGGGCAAGGTCAAGGCCCGCGAGATCATGGAGGAGCTGGAGATCGCTCAGACCCGTCGTCTGCGCGGCCTCGGTGACCGTCAGCGTCGCGCGCTGCTCGAGCGCTTCGGCTACGAAGAGAACTAGTCGTGTCTGAGGTGGCTCCCCGCGGACAGCTGGTCGTCTTGGCCGGCCCGTCCGCGGTGGGTAAGTCGACGGTGGTGAGCGGCCTTCGCAGTGCCGTACCGGATTTGTACTTCTCGGTGTCCATGACCACCCGGGCTCCGCGCCCGGGTGAGGTGGACGGGAAAGACTACTTCTTTGTCACCCCAGAGCACTTCCAGGGCCGCATCGACCGCGGAGAGATGCTGGAGTGGGCCGACATCCACGGAGGGCTGCAGCGCTCCGGCACACCCGCCGGGCCGGTGCAGGAAGCCATGGATGCGGGCCGTCCCGTCCTCGTCGAAGTTGACCTCGCAGGTGCACGGAACATCAAGCGCCTGCTGCCAGAAGCGCAGACCGTGTTTTTGGCGCCGCCGTCGTGGGACATCCTTGTCCAGCGGCTCACCGGGCGCGGCACCGAGACCCCGGAGGTGATCGAGCGCAGGCTCACCACCGCCCGCGAGGAGCTCGACGCCCAGGGCGAGTTCGATGTCGTGGTGGTCAACGACAACGTGGACACGGCAGTGGCCACCATCGCCGGCATTCTTCAAGGCACATCTTCCAACAACAGTTAGCGAGTGGGTTACACGTGAGCAACACAACCAAGGATTTGTCCGAGACGTCCGCTGCTGAGGAAACCACCCAGCAGGAGAACGTTTACGACACTCCGGAGGGCATTACGGCGCCCCCGATCGACGAGCTTTTGACCAAGGTGTCGTCGAAGTACGCGCTCGTCATCTTCGCAGCGAAGCGTGCCCGCCAGATCAACAGCTTCTACCAGAACTCCGAGGACGGCGTCTTCGAGTTCGTGGGCCCGCTGGTCTCTCCTGAGCCGGGCGAGAAGCCGTTGTCGATCGCGCTGCGCGAGATCGAGGCAGGACTGCTCGAGCACGAGGAAGGCCAGTAAGCCTCACCCCATTGCCAGAGCGCTGCGCTAGCGCTCTGCAGGTGTCCGCCGCCGCCCAGCAATCATGCTGGGCGGCGGCGGTTTTGTATGCTTGGGGCTCATGAGCGAAGCCCCACACTCGTCCCATCCACTGCGTGTTGTCGTAGGAGTCTCCGGCGGTATCGCCGCGTACAAGGCCTGCCATCTTGTCCGAAACTTCAAAGAGGCGGGTGATGAGGTCCGGGTGATTCCCACGCAGAACGCGCTCAATTTCGTGGGTGCGGCGACGTTCGAGGCGTTGAGCGGCAACCCGGTGGACACCGGAGTGTTCACCCGCGTCGACGAGGTGCAGCACGTGCGGGTGGGGCAGGAGGCCGACCTGATCGTTGTGGCGCCAGCGACCGCGGACTTCATGGCTCGGGCCGCCGCGGGGCGTGCGGACGACCTGCTCACCTCGACCATCCTCGTCGCCACGTGCCCGGTGGTGCTTGCCCCCGCGATGCACACCGAGATGTGGCTCAACCCGGCCACGCAGGCGAACGTCGCCACGCTGCGCGAGCGGGGTATCACGGTGCTTGAACCCGCGCACGGGCGTCTCACTGGCAAAGACACCGGGCCCGGGCGTTTGCTGGAACCGGACGTGATCGCCGAACTCGCTCGCACGGTGCTGCGCACTAGCACATTCGCCCCGACCCTTGCGGGCAAGCGCGTGCTGATCAGCGCGGGCGGCACCCAGGAGAACATTGACCCGGTGCGCTACATCGGCAACCGGTCCTCCGGCAAGCAGGGCTACGCGCTCGGCGACGTCGCCGCGCAACGAGGCGCGAAGGTGACCATCGTGGCGGGGGCGACCGATGCGCTGGATCCGCCGTCGGGCGCGGAGGTGATCAAGGTCGGCTCCACCCGCGAAATGCAACAGGCGATGGCGGAACGAGCGCCGGAGGCCGACGTGGTGATTATGGCTGCTGCCGTGGCGGATTTCCGTCCAGAAGCAGAAGCGAGCACGAAGCTGAAGAAGGGCAAAGCCGATGACGCGCTGTCCACGATCCGCCTCACCGAAAACCCGGACATCCTCAAGGGCTTGGTCCAGATGCGGGAGGCAGGGGAGACCGCCGCGACCATCATCGGCTTCGCCGCGGAGACGGACAACGAGTTCGAAAATGGCCGCGCAAAGCTCAAGCGCAAGGGCGCGGACATGCTCATGCTCAACTCCGTGGCCGGCGGCGGCGTGTTCGGCCAGGCCCGCAACCGGGGCTGGCTGCTTAGCGCAGACGGCCGCGAAGAGGAGATTCCCGACGGCACCAAGCACGAGGTCGCGGCCCGGATCTGGGACGCCGTCGAGCGCCTTTCGCAGTGACATTGCACATTTAGACAGCTTGGTCTATCGTGGGCATCACTTCACGACGTGCCGTTCCCGTTTCAGCCGTTGGACGCCGCCGGAACGCTACCCGTTCGCATAGACGCTAAGGAAAGACTGCTTTGTCCACTGATACGTACTTCCGCTTGTTCACAAGCGAATCGGTCACCGAGGGCCACCCCGACAAGATCTGCGACGCGATCTCGGACTCGATCCTGGACGACATGCTCGCTCAGGACCCGGACGCGAAGGTGGCCGTGGAGACCCTCGCCACGACCGGCCAGGTGCATGTGGCGGGGGAGGTGCGCACTTCCGCCTACTCCAACATCGCGCGGATCGTGCGCGAGAAGCTGGTGGAGATCGGGTTCGACTCTTCTGAGGTCGGCTTCGACGGCCGCAGCTGCGGCGTGAACATCGCCATCGGCGACCAGTCTTCGGAGATCCACGATTCCGTGGTGACGTCCCAGGAGGTCCGCGAGAACACTTCCACCGGCGAGGACGACCAGACCGGCGCGGGCGACCAGGGCCTGATGTTCGGCTACGCCACCAACGAGACGCCCGAGTACATGCCGCTGCCGATCTCCACGGCGCACCGCCTGGCCCGCCGCCTGTCCCAGGTGCGCCACGAGGGCATCGTCGAGGGGCTGCGCCCGGACGGCAAGACCCAGGTGACCTTCGCCTACGACGGCCAGACCCCGGCGTTCATCGACACGATCGTCATCTCCACCCAGCACGACCCGGACTTCACCGGCGAGGCGCTGGAGGCGGCGCTTCGCGAGCACGTGATCAACTGGGTGCTCAAGGACGCAAACCTGGAGCAGTACTACCGCGAGGACACCAAGGTTCTGGTCAACCCGTCCGGCTCCTTCATCCAGGGTGGCCCCATGAGCGACGCCGGTCTGACCGGCCGCAAGATCATCGTGGACACCTACGGCGGCATGGCCCGCCACGGCGGCGGCGCGTTTTCCGGCAAGGACCCCTCAAAGGTGGACCGTTCCGGCGCGTACGCGATGCGCTGGGTGGCCAAGAATATTGTCGCCGCGGGCCTGGCGGAGCGCGTCGAGGTGCAGGTGGCATACGCCATCGGCCGCGCGAACCCGGTGGGGCTGTACGTGGAGACGTTCGGTACCGCCGCGGAGGGCCAGACGGACGAGAGCATCCAGCAGGCGGTGGAGAAGGTCTTCGACCTGCGCCCCGAGGCGATCATCCGCGAGCTGGACCTCAAGCGCCCGATCTACGCGCAAACCGCCGCGTACGGCCACTTCGGCCGCACGGACATCGACGTGCCGTGGGAGCGCACCGACAAGGTCGACGACTTGAAGGGCGCCGCCGGCGTCTAGTCCGTCTCCGGCGTCTTGCCCGCCTGGTGTTGCTGCCAGGCGGCTTTTTCTTGCTCAGAACGCCGGTGGTTGCGCAGCGCGACCACGCCGACGACGATGCCGATGACCACCGGCACCCAGATCTTCGAGTACTCGAGCAGCCACAGCGCCCACTCGGGAACCTCGGGGAACTCCGGCAGGTCGATGTCTGGCATCGGCAGGTTGAATTCTGGCAGCGACGGCACCGGCAGGTCCATGTGCGGCAGCTGCCAATCGGGCAGGTCCCAGTCGGGCAAAAACCCAACTAGCCAGCCGATGAACCTCGAGATGATCGGGCCGAGCACGAGCACCGCGAGCGCCCAGCCGCCCTTGCCCAACCCTTCCGCCATGGGGATAAGGGTGCGCTTGAGCTCGCTGGACTGCATGGTTTCGCGCCTGTGCGCGCCGCGGGAGCCGGTGGGCGGGTCGAACTCCACCACCGTGTCGCCTTCGCGAAACTCCACGCTGAGCAGCTCGTCGAAACTACTGACCCGAAGCTTCAGGTGCGGTTTTGTGCGGTCGGTGCTGAGCCCCGCCGGCGTTTCCAGCTCGCCTTTCGGGCCGTCGCCGAACAGCGGCAGCCGGGCGCTTGCGACGTCGTTGTAGCGGTGCTGCACCTCGCCGTTGACGCGCACCTCCATGCGCTCGGTGGGGTTTTTCGTCCACAGCTTGATCCGCTCTTTGAGGGGGCTCTCCGCCGTCGCCAGGGCGCCGGGTTTGTCCGCCTCGTCGCCGGGCCAGCTGGGGTCCTCGGCGGCGAAGTCGCGGTCGAAACCGACGCGGACCTCGATCAGGCCGTATTCGGGGTGGTTGAGGCTCCAGGTTTCCATCGGCTACGCCTCCGCCTTGCTTCTCGACGAGCTGCCGCCCACCAACGACCCCACCCACATCGCCGCCGCGCAGACGAGCGTCACCGCGATGGAGTAGATGAACGTGCCGTCGTTGAAGTACAGGGCCTTGGAGATCCAGAAGCCCACCCCGGTCAAAAGGGGCAGGGACAAAGTGGGGCGGAAGGCGATGCCGTCGATAAGCCCGGCGATGATCGCCACTGCGAAGATGAACCCGACCATCACCCACGGGTTACCCACCAACGGGATGAGCAGCAGGGGCCCGAGCGCGTAGGCGGCGAGCATGGCGTAGGGGATGGCTTTGACCCATCCGTGGCGGCCGCCGTTGTCCTGCTGTTCAGTCACGGGCAAGAGTATAGGAACTAATCCGCGCGCGTGTAGACGTGGCCCGCCTCGGGTCGTTTGATCATCTCGTCTAGGCCAACGGGATTGAGCCCCTTGGCGCGCAGGCCGTCGATGACGCACTCCGCCGCGTCGACGGTTGGCTGGTGGATGTCGTGCATGAGGATGATGGAGCCCTCGCGTGCGCCGTCCACCGCCCGCTTGCAGGTGGTGGCGGGGTTGCGGTGCTGCCAGTCGGCGGTGTCCACGTCCCACACGGCCAGCGCCATGCCGCGGGCACCCGCGGCGGACGCCACGCGCGGGTCGTGGGAGCCGTAGGGCGGGCGCAACCAGTGCGGGTCGAGCCCGGCCTGCTTCTGCAGTGCGGCGTCCGTGTCGTCCATCTGCGCGGCGATGGCGCCGTCGGACTGCCTGGCCAGGTCCGGGTGGGAAAAGGAGTGGTTGCCGATGGTGTGGCCCTCGTCGCGGATCCGCCGCAGGATCTGCGGGTTCGCGTTGGCGTTTCGGCCCACCACGAAGAAGGTCGCGTGCACGCCCTTGCGCTTGAGGATGTCCAGCAGGCGCTCGGTGCTGCCGGGGACCGGGCCGTCGTCGTAGGTGATGGCGACGCAGTTGTAGCACTTGGGCGGCACCGGCGACGGCGCGGGCTCCTGCGCGGGCGCGACGGTGACATCGGCCGGTTTCGCTGGCTCGGGCGGGCGCAGGTGCGGCGGCACGGCCTGCTTCACCTGCCCGGGAAGACCGTTGTAGGCGCGGCGCCAGCCGTCCTCGACGGCGATGCGGGCGCGGTCGGAGGAGCCGGCGATGAAGGCGGAGCTGCCGTCGATAGGCAACCCAGCTCCCTGCACGAGGATGGGGCCGAAGCTGTCGCCGGAGATGATCTTTGCGTCCTGCGGCAGGGCGAGCTGCGTGACCTTGGACACATCCGCGGAGGCGGGGGACGGGGCCAGTGTTGCAGCGGCGAGGAGTGTGGCAGAGGTGACTGCTGTGAGCATGCGTTTCATGGGGTGGCGGGGTCTTTCAAACGCGCGTAAGGGGAAAACTTTCAGTCTTATTAGTACTCCATAAAAGACCGGGCTGGGGGATTGGAACGCTCGCGGGCAAGGCGGTGTCGGACGGTGGTTTAGAATCCGGGGTCATGTCTGACACGCCCGCCGCCGAAGCCCCAATCGCGCGCGTGTTGCCCATGCTCGGGCTGGCGCACCTGGACAGGCCGTTCGACTACCTTGTGCCCTCGCAGGACGCGGACGCGGTGCAGCCCGGGGTGCGGGTGCGGGTGCGGTTTGCGGGCCGGCTCGTGGACGCCGTGGTGCTCGAGCGTGCCTCGACATCGCGGCACGAGGGGTCGCTGCGCTTCATCGAGCGCGTCATCTCGCCGGAGGTTGTGGCCCCGGCGAGGACGCGGGAGCTTATCGACGTGCTGGCGGACCGTTACGCAGGCGTGCGGTCCGACATCTACCGTTCTGCTATCCCGGCGCGCCACGCGAAGGCGGAGGAGACGGACACTTCCACGCCCTGGGAGGAGCTGGGGGAGGCCGGGGAGCCGGACTTGTCGGCGTGGACCGCCTACACCTTTGGCGAGTCGTTCGTGGACGCGGTGGTCGCTGGCAAGATCGCGCGGGCGGCCTGGCAGGTCGCACCGGGGGACAGCTGGGCCGCGGCACTTGCGTCGTTGGCGGCGAAGGTGGCCCTGGACGGTGCGGGTGCGCTGATCGTGGTGCCGGACCAGAAGGACGTGGACGCGTGCGAGGCGGCGCTGAAGGAGATCGTGGGGGCGCGCCAGGTGACCACGCTGACGGCCTCGCAGGGCCCGCAGGCGCGGTACTCGCGCTACCTATCGGTGCTGCACGGGCAGGGCCGGATCGTGGTGGGCACGCGCTCGGCGGCGTTCGCCCCGGTGAAAAACCTGCGCTTTGCGGCGCTGATGTTCGACGGCGACGACAACCTGGTGGATCCGCGCGCGCCGTACGTGCACGCCCGCGAGGTGCTGACTACCCGCGCGGCGAAGGAGGGGTGCTCGCTGGTCATCGGCGGGCACGCGCGCACCGCGGAGGCGCAGCTGCTGGTGGAATCCGGGTGGATGCACGAGCTGGTCGCCCCGCGACAGAGCCTGCGCACCCGCTCGCCGTACATCCACGCGGCGGGGGATTCGGACTTTGCAATGGAGCGCGACCCGCGCGCGAAGCAGGCGCGCCTGCCGTCTTCGGCGTTCCAGGCGGCGGCGCAGGCGCTCGAGCGCGGCACCCCCGTGCTGTTCCAGGTGCCGCGCACCGGCTACATCCAGTCGCTGGCGTGCGGGCAGTGCCGCACACCGGCGCGGTGCAGGTGGTGCAACGGGCCGCTCGGGCTGCCCCCGGGCGGCGAGGCCGTGGCGCCGACCTGCCGGTGGTGCGGCCGGATGGACCCGGCGCACGTGTGCCCGACGTGCGGCTCGCGCAGGCTGCGCGCGGTGGTGCTGGGCACGGAGCGCACGGCCGAGGAGCTCGGCCGCGCCTTTGCCAAGTACAAGGTGATCACCTCGGGCGGCGACAACGTGCGCGCGCAGGTGCCGGCGGGCCCGGCGCTGGTGGTGGCCACGCCGGGTGCGGAGCCGCACGTTGACGGCGGCTACGGCGCGGCGGTGCTTCTGGACGCCTGGGCGCTGATGCAGCGGCCCGACCTGCGCGCGGTGGAAGACACCTTTGCCAAGTGGATGGGGGCGGCCACGCTGGTGCAGCCGCACAGCGCAGGCGGGGAAGTCGTCGTGGTGGCCGAGCCCTCCCTGCCCGTGGTGCAGCACCTGATCCGGTGGGACGCGCCCGGGTTTGCAGCTTTGGAGCTTTCCTTGCGGCGCGAGGCCCGCTTCCCGCCGGCGGTGCACGTGGCGGTTGTGGACGCCCCACGCGACGGGTTGGAGGAATTCTTCGCCCGCACCGAGCTGCCCGAGCACGCCGAGCTGCTCGGCCCGGTGGACCTGCCGCCCGGGGTGCGGCTGCCGGGCGAGTGGAACCGGGAGGCGCTCGGGCCCGCGCAGCGGATATTGGTGCGCACCCCGCTTGCCGGCCGCACCGCGCTGGGCAAGGCCCTGCGTGCCGGCGCGGTGGCGTGGACGACGGCGAAGCAGGACCTGCCGCTGCGCATCCAGGTCAACCCGGTGGACATCGGCTAGCGGGGTCGCGCTACTACACTTTGGCCCCATGGCTATCCGCGACATCCGCCTGTTCGGCGACCCAGTGCTCAACACCGCTGCGGCAGAGGTCACTGTTTTCGACGCCGCCTTGGAGCGGCTGGTCGCCGACATGCTGGAGACCATGGACCACGCTGGCGGAGTCGGCCTGGCCGCGAACCAGATTGGGCTTACGCGCCGGATTTTCGTCTTCGACTGCCAGGGCATGCGCGGGCACATCGTCAACCCCGTGTGGGAACCCTTGGGAGAGGAGATGCAGACCGGCGTCGAGGGCTGCCTCTCGGTGCCGGACGTGCGAGGCGAGGTCACCCGCCACAAGACGGTCATCGCCCGCGGCCAGGACTGCTTTGGCCGCCCGCTCACGCTGCGCGGCACGGGGCTTTTGGCGCGCTGCTTTCAGCACGAGGCGGACCACTTGGACGGCGTGATGTTCATGCGCAGGATGTCACCGGAGCAGCGCAAGGAAGCGATGGCGGCGATCCGGGCCGCCGACTGGAGCTAAGGAGAACGTTTGTATGCGACTCGTATTCGCCGGCACACCCGAACCCGCCGCCGCGGCACTCGAGCGGCTCATCGCGTCTGACCACGAGGTCGTCGCGGTGCTCACCCGCCCGGACGCGCGCCGCGGTCGCGGGCGCACGCTGCACCCGTCGCCAGTCAAGGCGCTCGCTCTCGAGCACGGCATCGAGGTGCTCACCCCGGAGAGCCTCACGCGCGACGACGCCATCCGGGAGCAACTCACGGCGCTGGCCCCCGACGCGATTCCGGTGGTGGCCTACGGCAACCTCATCCCGGCGGACATGCTGGATATCCCCGCACACGGCTGGGTGAACCTGCACTTCTCGCTGCTGCCTAAGTGGCGCGGGGCGGCGCCGGTACAGGCGGCGATCGCGGCCGGTGACGAGGTCACCGGCGCCACCACCTTCCGCATCGACGAGGGCCTGGACACCGGCGACATCCTGGACACGCTGGAAACCGTCATCGGCGAGGCAGAAACCAGCGGCGAGCTGCTGGAGCGCCTCGCCTACGTGGGTGCAGACCTGCTGGTTGAGACCATGGATGCGTTCGAGGCCGGCACCGCGGACCCGACGCCGCAGCCGGAAGAGGGCACCTACGCCCACAAGATCAACCCGGCGGACGCCCGGGTGGACTGGAACCAGCCGGCCGCCGTGATCGACCGCGGCATCCGCGCCCACACCCCGGCGCCGGGCGCGTGGACGATGCGCGGGGAGGACCGCTTCAAGCTCGGCCCGGTCACCCCGATGGGTTCGGGCGCGCTCGCCCCGGGTGAGGCGGCGTTTAGCAAGAACGAGGTGCTCGTGGGCACCGCCGACGGGGACGTGCGCCTGGGCACGATCCAGCCGCCGGGCAAGAAGATGATGAACGCGGCGGACTGGGCCCGCGGACTCAACCCTGAGGCGAAAGAAGGAGTGGTGTTCGAGTGAGCGGCGGATTCAGGTCGCGCTCCGCGGGGCGCCGAGAGGACACACCCGCACGCAACCGGCAGCAAGGCGGCAATGCAAAACAACAGCCCCGCAAGCAGGGCGGCGGGCGCCAGCGCTACACGGTGAAGGGTCGCCCGGCCAGCATCGGTGACCCGGCGCGCGAGGCGGCCTTTGAGGTGGTGCTGCGCGTCGCCCGCGACGGCGCGTTTGCCAACCTCACCCTGCCCGGCATCCTGCGCGAGCGGAAGATCACCGGCCGCGACGCCGCGTTTGCCACCGAGCTGGCCTACGGCACGCTGCGCAGCCTCGGGGTGCTCGACGCGGTGATCGCGAAGAATTCCTCGCGCGAGCTCGAGCGCATCGCGCCCGAGGTGCTCGCCGCGCTGCGCCTGGGCGCCTACCAGCTGCTCTACACCCGGGTGGGCGACCACGCCGCGGTGGACACCTCGGTGCGGCTCGTCGAGGCTGCGGGCCATGAGAAGGCGAAAGGTTTCGCGAACGGCGTGCTGCGCTCCATCGGCCGCACGCCCGCCGACGAGTGGCTGCGCACCCTCGCCCCGGACAACGAGCTGGGCGCGCTGGCCTTCACCCACGCCCACCCGGAGTGGATCGCGCGCTCCTTCGCGGAGGCGCTCGGTGACAAGCGCGACGAGCTGGAAGCCGCGCTCGAGGCGGACTCGGCCCGCCCGGTCGTGCACCTGGTGGCGCGCCCCGGCGAGATCTCCGCGGAAGAACTTGCACTGTCCACGGGCGGCGAGCAGGGCAAGTACTCGCCGTACGCGGTGTACCTGCCGGAGGGGGATCCGGGCCAGCTCGAGCCGGTGCGCGAGGGGCTTGCCGCGGTGCAGGACGAGGGCTCGCAGATCATCGCGCGTGCCGTCACCGAGGTCCCCGTCGAGCAGGATCAAGGCCGTTGGCTTGACCTTTGCGCGGGTCCCGGCGGCAAGGCCGCGCTCATCGGGGCCATCGCGGCTATCGACGCCGCCACGGTCGACGCCGTCGAAGTCAGCCCCCACCGCGCGGAGCTCATCTCGAAGACGGTGCGCGGCCTGCCGGTGACGGTCCACACCGCGGACGGGCGCGACTCCAAACTCGAACCCGGCTACGACCGCATCCTTGTCGACGCGCCCTGCTCTGGCCTCGGCGCGCTGCGGCGGCGCCCGGAGGCGCGCTGGACGAAGTCCGAAGGCGACATCGCGGAGCTGAACCAGCTGCAGGAAGAGCTGCTCCAATCCGCCGTGAACCTGGCCAAGCCGGGCGGGGTGGTGGTCTACTCCACGTGCTCGCCGGATGTGCGGGAGACCCGGAGGATCGTCGAGAAGCAATTGGCGAAAGGCGATGTGGATGAGCTCGACGCCCGCGAGTGGGCCGCCGGCATGGAGGACGTGGGCGAGGGGCCGAGCGTGCAGATGTGGCCGCACCGCCACGGCACCGACGCAATGTTCTTCGCGGTGCTGCGCAAAAAGCTAGGGTAGGACCCATGATTCAGATCGCCCCATCAATTCTGGCCGCGAACTACGCCGCCCTCGGCGAGGACGTGCGCAAGGTTCCCAACGCGGACCTGATTCACGTGGACATCATGGACGGCCACTTCGTGCCCAACCTCTCCTTCGGGCCGGACGTGACAAAGGCGGTAAACGGGGTGACCGACCAGTTCCTGGACATGCACCTGATGATCGAGGAGCCGGAGCGCTGGTTCGAAACCTACGTCCAAGCTGGCGGCGACCGGCTGGTGTTCCACGTTGAGGCCACCGTCGACCACGTCGCGGCCGCGAGGCAGTGCCGCGAGCTGGGCGTGCAGTCCGGTTTTGCCATCAAGCCCGGCACCGCGATTGAGCCGTACCTGGACGATCTGGAGCACTTCGACCAGGTCATGGTCATGAGCGTGGAGCCCGGCTTCGGCGGGCAGAAGTTCATGCCGGAGGTCTTAAGCAAGGTCATGGTGCTGCGCGACCGCATCGCGGAGGCCAGCCTGGACACCATCATCGGCATCGACGGCGGCATCGCAAACGCCACCATCGCGCAGGCTGCGGAGGCCGGCGTGGACGCGTTCGTGGCCGGCTCCGCGGTCTTCGGCGCCGACAACCCGGGTGAGGCGGTGGAGCGCCTGCGCGAGCTCGCCCGCGAGGCCGCGCGAGGGTGACGGCGGAGCTCGGCGCCATCGCCGCCGCCATCGAGGCGGGCGAATCCGTCCGCGGCACCACCTCGCCGAACCCGCCGGTGGGCTGCGCGCTTATCGACGCCTCCGGTGAACTCATCGCCACCGGCGCAACCTCGCCCGCAGGCGGACCGCACGCGGAAATCAACGCCCTGCGAGACGCGGGCGAGCGCGCCCGGGGCGCGACCGCCGTGGTGACCCTGGAGCCGTGCAACCACACCGGCCGCACCGGCCCCTGCTCGCAGGCATTGGTGGAGGCGGGGATCGCACGCGTGGTGTACTTCACCGCCGACCCGAACGACGCGGCCGCCGGCGGGGCCGAGTACCTGCGCTCCCACGGCGTCGAGGTGGACTTCCAGCCGGTGCGGATCGCGGCGTTGCAGCCGTGGCTGCGCTCGGTGCGCCACAACCGTCCGAGCGTGACGCTGAAGTTCGCCTCCACGCTCGACGGCTTCACCGCCGCGACGGACGGCACGAGCAAGTGGATCACCGGCGATGAAGCCCGCGAGCTGGCGCACGAGGACCGCGCGAAGCTCGACGCCATCATCGTCGGCACCGGCACCGCGATCGCGGACGACCCGTCGCTGACCGCGCGCTTCCCGGACGGCACGCTGCGCGGGCACCAGCCGCGCCGCGTGGTCGTCGGCACGCGCGAGGTGCCCGAGGGCAACCTCACCCGCTTGGGCTTCGAGCAGTACGCCACACCCGAGGAGGCATTAGAAGCGCTGTGGGCAACCGGTGCGCGCGACGTGCTGGTCGAAGGCGGCGCGACGCTCGCCGCGAGCTTTCTCGAGCTGGATCTGGTGGACGCGGTGCAGGCCTACATCGCGCCCGCGCTTCTCGGCGCCGGCCGCGGGGTGCTGGACCGCGCGATTGCCGGCACCATCGCCGACGCCCGCCGCTTCCGCACCACCCTCGTGCGGCCGGTGGGAGGCGATGTGTTCATAGAAATGGAGAGAGATGTTTACGGGACTCGTTGAGGAAATCGGTGTGGTGGAGGAGCTGAAGCTGCTTGACGACGCCGTCCGGATCGCCGTGCGCGCCCCCAAGGTCACCGAGGACGCCGCCCCCGGCGACTCGATTGCCGTGGACGGGGTGTGCCTGACGGTGGTGGACAACGCGAACGGCACCTTCACCGCGGACGTGATGCGCGAGACCATGGACCGTTCCCGGCTCAGCACCTACGAGGCCGGCTCCGAGGTGAACCTGGAACGGGCGCTTGCCGCGGGCCAGCGGATGGGCGGCCACATCGTCCAGGGCCACGTCGACGGTGTGGCCGAGGTGGTCTCGCGCACCCCGTCGGAGCACTGGGAGGTGGTGCGCTTCACGCTGCCAAAGCAGCTTGAGCGCTACGTGGTGGAGAAGGGCTCCATCGCGGTCAACGGCACCTCGCTGACCGTCTCAGCGGTCGGCAAGGGCTACTTCGAGGTCTCGCTGATCCCTACCACGCTGCGCGAGACCACTGCCGGCGCGCTCGCCCCCGGCGACCCGGTGAACCTCGAGGTGGACATCGTGGCCAAATACGTTGAGAAGATGGTGCGGGGATAGGCTTGGACGGTATGACTTCCCCTAACTCCTTGAATACGGTCGAGGAGGCTATCGCCGCCATTCGCGCTGGCAAGGCCGTTGTTGTGGTGGACAGTGAGGACCGCGAGAACGAGGGCGACCTCATCTTCGCCGCCGAGGACGCCACCCCGGAGCTCGTCGCGTTCATGGTGTGCCACACCTCCGGCTACATCTGTGTTTCGATGCCGGATGAGCGCGCCACCGCACTCGAGCTGCCGCCGATGGTGGCCAACAACCAGGACCTGCACGGCACCGCCTACGCCGTCACCGTGGACGCGGCCACCGGTACCACCGGCATCTCCGCGCGCTCGCGCGCGACGACGATCGCCTTGCTTGCAGACGGCTCCGCCAACGCCTCGTCGTTTACCCGCCCCGGCCACGTGGTGCCCCTGCGCGCCAAGGCCGGCGGCGTGCTGGAACGCCCCGGCCACACGGAGGCGGCCGTGGACCTGGCGCGGCTGGCGGGCAAGACCCCGGTGGGCGCGCTGTGCGAGATCGTCTCCGAGGACGACCCCACCGACATGGCGCGTTTCGACGAGCTGCGCCGCTTCGCCAACACGCACGGGCTGCCCATGATCTCCATCGAGCAGCTGGCCGAATACCGCCGCCATCACGAACGCACCGTCGAGCGCGTCACCGCGGCGAAACTTCCCACCGAGTACGGCGAGTTCACCGCCGTGGGCTACCGCGACACTGTTTCCGGGGTGGAGCATGTGGCGTTGGTTGCCGGAGGCGTCGAGAAGCTGCGGGAAGCAACAGATGTGCTGGTGCGGGTGCACTCCGAATGCCTCACCGGCGACGTGTTCGGCTCCACGCGCTGCGATTGCGGCCCTCAGCTGC
The DNA here is from genome assembly GCF_054478435.1 of Corynebacterium sp. CQ3829_602738. NCBI lineage: Bacteria > Bacillati > Actinomycetota > Actinomycetes > Mycobacteriales > Corynebacteriaceae > Corynebacterium > Corynebacterium sp. CQ3829_602738. Next base: position 1,364,185 of record NZ_CM137003.1, on the reverse strand, counting down.
GCGAGTCCATGCGGCGCATCCAAGCTGCCGGGCGCGGCGTGGTGGTGTACCTGCGCGGGCATGAGGGCCGCGGCATTGGACTCATGGCGAAACTGCAGGCCTACCGGCTGCAGGACGCGGGCCTGGACACCGTGGACGCGAACCTGGAGCAGGGCCTGCCGGCGGACGCGCGGGAGTACTCCGCGGCCGGGCAGATCCTGGCGGATCTGGGGGTGGGCACCTTCGAGCTGCTCACCAACAACCCGGACAAGTCCGACGCGCTGGCGGGTTACGGCCCTGCGGTGGCGCGCCGCAGTAGGATCGAGATCGTTCCCACACACGACAACATCAAGTACCTGCGCACCAAGCGCGACCGGATGGGCCACGACCTACCTGGTGTGGCCGAATGGCTCCACGCCCATCCGGGGTACGCAACCTAAACGGACCCAAAAGGAGCTGCAAGTGGCATCGAGTGGAGCACCCGAGGACTATTCCATACAGGCGGAGGGCATGACCATCGCCGTGGTTTACACCCGGTGGAACGACAAGATCGTCGACCTGCTGCGCGCCGGCGCGCGGGATGAGGCCCGGGAGCTCGGCGTGAAGGTGGAGGAGTACGCCGTCGCCGGCGCCCTCGAGCTGCCGGTGGTGGTCCAGGCGTGCGCTAAGCGTTACGACGCCGTGGTGGCCCTCGGCTGCGTCATCCGCGGCGAAACCGCCCACTTCCAGTACGTGTGCGACTCCGTGACCGCAGGGCTGACCCGCGTGGCGTTGGATGAGCAGACTCCGGTGGGCAACGGCGTGCTCACCGTCGACGACGAGGACCAGGCCTACGAGCGCGCCGGTGGCGAGGACGCCAAGGAAGACAAGGGTGCCGAGGCCATGCGCGCCGCCGCCGGTACAGCCGCGGAGCTGCGCAAAGTTCGCGCTCTGCCGTTGAAGGGCTAAGGTAGCCCGGAGGGCGTGGGGCGGCCTTTGGGACGCTGCCACGCAACATGCTCGAGCGCTTGTAAGGAGTAACGGCAGTGGCTGATCAGGCTGAACAGCACAACCCCACGGGACTTTCGGGCCGGGACGAGATTGCCTACCTCAACGCGCTCGACCCGCACGCCACCACCACCACGAAACCGTGGGAGCTGGAGCTGTCCTCGAAGTTTCTGCGCAAGGTCGCCGTCGGCTGGATCGTTGTGGTCATGGCGGTGCACGTGTTCATGTCCTGGGCCGTGGACGCCGAATTCACCGGCGTGTCCATCACCGACCTGGACAAGTTCGCCTTCATCGGCGTCGGCCTGATCATCTCCGTGCTGTCCTGGATCGCGCTGACCCGACCGCGGGTGCGCGCGAACGAGGACGGCGTGCAGGTGCGCAACATCATCGGCACCCGCTATTACCCGTGGGCCGTGATCTACGGTCTGAGCTTCCCCAAAGGCTCGCGCATGGCGCGCCTTGAGTTGCCGGAATTCGAGTACGTGCCCCTGTGGGCTATTCAGTCCGGCGACAACGAGCACGCACTGAAGGCCGTGGATGACTTCCGCGCGCTCGAAGCCAAGTACATGCCGCAGGACTAAGCGTTGGCGGACCCGCAAAGCTACCGCCCAGCGCCGGGCACCATCCCGACCGACCCCGGGGTGTACAAGTTCCGCGACCGCGACGGCCGCGTCATTTACGTGGGCAAGGCGAAAAGCCTGCGCGCGCGCCTGAACAACTACTTCCAGCCGCCGCACACGCTGCACCCGCGCACCCGCCAGATGGTCTACACCGGCGCGTCCGTGGAATGGACTGTGGTGGCCTCCGAGGTGGAGGCGCTGCAGCTGGAGTACACGTGGATCAAGCGCTTCGACCCGTGGTTCAACGTCATGTACCGCGACGACAAGACCTACCCCATGCTCGCGGTGAGCGTGAAGGAGCGCTATCCGCGCGCGTTCTTCTACCGCGGCCCGAAGCGCAAGGGGGTGCGCTACTTCGGGCCGTACTCCCATGCGTGGGCGGTGCGCGAAACACTGGACCTGCTCACGCGCGTGTTTCCGATCCGGACCTGCTCGAACGGTGTGTTCAACCGTCACGAGTCGCTGGGGCGGCCGTGCCTGCTCGGTTACATCGACAAGTGCGCCGCCCCGTGCGTGGGGCGCGTGGACGAGGCCGAGTACGACGAGATCGTGCAGGGCTTCTTGGGCTTCATGTCGGGGCGCACCGACCAGCTCGTGCGCGGCATCACCGCGCAGATGCAGGAAGCCTCCGAGAATCTGGAGTTTGAGAAGGCCGCCAGGCTTCGCGACGACCTCGGCGCCGTGAACAAGGTCATGGAACGCCAGACGGTCGTCTTGGGGCAAGACACCGACGCCGACGTCATCGCTTTCGACACCGACGAGCTCGAAGCGGCGGTGCAGATCTTCAACGTGCGCGACGGGCGCATCCGGGCCCAGCGCGGCTGGGTGGTGGAAAAGACCGGCGATGAGCCCGGCGCCGCCGAGCGGCTGGAAGAGGGGCAGAAGGACCCGACCCTGCCGACGCTGATGCAGAACTTCCTTGTGCAGTACTACTCCGACGCGGTGGAGCGGGTCCGCCAGGAGCAGGAGGAAGACCGCACGATCGAGGCGCAGAAGGTGCGCCGCCGCGGCGTGGACCAGGAATCCCGCGCCAAGGCGGAGGCGCCGATGCCGGTGCCGCGCGAAATCCTCGTGGAGACGCTGCCGACGGAACTGCCGGAGGTCACCGAGCTGCTCGCGGAGCTGCGCGGCGGCCCGGTAGAGATCCGCGTGCCGCAGCGCGGCGACAAGCGCGCGCTGATGGAAACGGTGCACAAGAACGCCTCGGAGGCGCTGCACCAGCACAAGCTCAAGCGCGTCGGCGACCTGACCGCCCGCTCCCAGGCGCTGCAGGACATCCAGGACGCCCTCGGGATGGACGAGGCGCCGCTGCGCATCGAGTGCACCGATATTTCCCACATCCAGGGCACCGACGTGGTGGCGTCGCTGGTGGTGTTCGAGGACGGTTTGCCCAAGAAGAACGACTACCGCCGCTACCGCATCAAGGAGGCCGCCGGCGACGGCCGCTCCGACGACGTCGGCTCCATCGCCGAAGTGACCCAGCGCCGCTTCAAGCGCTACAACGAGGACAAGCTGGCCAACCCCGACGAGGTCGCGGAGGAGCAGACCTTCGCGGACGAGGCGGACGAATCCACCGGCGCGAAGCGGTTCGCCTACCCGCCGCAGCTGTTCATCGTCGACGGCGGCAAGCCCCAGGTCAACGCCGCGCAGGCGGTGTTCGACGAGTTGGGCATCGTGGATGTGCAGCTCATCGGCCTGGCCAAGCGCCTCGAGGAGGTGTGGGTGCCGGACGACGATGAGCCGATCATCCTGCCCCGCAACTCCGAGGGCATGTACCTGCTGCAGCAGATCCGCGACGAGGCGCACCGCTTCGCGATCACCTACCACCGCCAGCAGCGCTCCAAGCGGATGCGCGCCTCGGCGCTGGACGCGGTGCCGGGGCTGGGGCCGGCCCGGCGCACGGACCTGGTTAAGCACTTCGGCTCCGTGAAGAAGATCAAGGAAGCGACGGTGGAGGAGATCCAGCAGGTCAAGGGTGTGGGCCCGAAGCTCGCGGAGACCATCTACCAGCATCTGCACCAGTAGAAGCGGGTTGCTAATCGACGGCACGTCGCCCCCTCCTTGTCTAGGATGTTCCTTATGTCCACGACATCCTCCGCACACGCATTGCCCCAGGAAGATTCCGCGACCCCGATGCGCCCTGTGATCATCACGGGCCTGTCGGGCGGCGGCCTGTCCACGGCAGCGAAGGTCTTTGAGGACAAGGGCTTTTTCGTCTCCCAGAACCTGCCGCCGCAGCTGATTCTGGAGCTGGTGGACCTGGCCGCCGCGGACGATTCCCCGGTGGAGCGCCTCGCGGTGGTCAGCGATATCCGCGCGGCGAAATTCAACGGGTCCCTCATGGAGACCATCGCGGCGATCCGGGACCGCGACCACCAGCCGTTCGTCCTGTTCCTGGAGGCGCGCGACGACGTGCTGATCCGCCGCTTCGACTCGGTGCGCCGCACCCACCCGCTGCAGGGCGACGGGACGCTGCAGTCCGGCATCGAGCGCGAGCGCGAAGAGATGGAGGAGCTGCGCGCGTCCGCGGACGTCATCATCGACACCTCGAACCTGTCGGTGCACGACCTGCGCCGCGCGGTGGAGGCTTCCGTCGGCGAGCTGCCGGTGGGCCGGCAACACGTCACCATCGAATCCTTCGGGTTCAAGCACGGCTCGCCGCGCGACGCTGATATTGTGCTGGACGTTCGTTTCCTGCCAAACCCGTACTGGGTGGAGGGGCTCCGGGAGTTCCGCGGCGTGGACAAGGCGGTTTCTGACTACGTGTTGAGCCAGGACGGCGCCCGCGAGTACGTGGACAACTTCGTCGACCTGCTCTCTAGCACCCTGGGCGGCTACCGCCACGAGGGCAAGGACTTCATCACCGTCGGCATCGGCTGCACGGGCGGGCACCACCGCTCAGTGGCGGTGGCGGAGGCCGTCGGAAAGCGTCTGCGCCAGCAGGGGCAGGTGGATGTCAATGTGATCCACCGCGATCTTGAGCGCCACTAAGCGAGCCGGTTAGGCCATCAGAAAGAAGGGTCAATTGAGCCATACGTCGTTCACGTGCCTCGGGGGAGGGCACGGCTTGTACCAGACGCTTACCGCCGCGCGCGAAGCCGGCGCGTCCACGATCAACGCGGTGGTCACCGTGGCGGACGACGGTGGATCGTCCGGGCGCTTGCGCCGCGAGATGGAGATCGTCCCGCCCGGGGATCTGCGCATGGCGCTGGCGGCCCTGACAGCCGAAGGCGAGGACGGCGCGCAGTGGCGCGAGACCCTGCAGCACCGCTTCGGCGGGCACGGCGCCATGGCCGGCCACGCGCTGGGCAACCTGTTGATCACCGGGCTGGCCGAGCGCCTCGGCGACACCCAGGCCGCCCTGGATCAGGTGGCCGCCTGGACCGGATCCGCCGGCCGCGTCATCCCGGTGTGCCCGCAGCCGCTGGACATCGAGGCGGACGTGGCGGGCCTGGACGACGACCCGCGCGTGCTGCGCTCCGTGCGCGGCCAGGTGGCGGTGGCCACCACCCCCGGGGCGGTGCGGCGTGTGCGCCTGACCCCGGCGCAGCCAGCCGCGAGTGAGGCGGCGGTGCAGGCGATCATGGACGCGGACATGGTGACCATCGGGCCCGGCTCCTGGTTCTCCTCGGTGATCCCGCACATCCTCGTGCCCGACATCGCCCAGGCGCTCAACGAGACGTCGGCGACCGTCGCGGTGATCCTGAACCTCTCGCCGGAGGCGGGGGAGACCCACGGGTTCACCACAGAACGTCACATCCACGTGTTCTCCCAGCACGCCCCGCAGCTGCACGTGGACTACTTCCTCGCCGATGAGCGCACCGCCACCTCCGACGGCGAGCGCGACAACATCGCCCGCGCTGCCGCTCGTTTGGACGCAGAGGTCGCCTTCGCCCCGCTGCGCGAGGTGGACGCCGTGGGCGCACCGCTGAACCGCCACGACCCGAAGCAATTGGCATCTGCCCTCAAGGCGCTGCGCCCGGCACGATAGAATGCTGGGCGGTTCCAAGCTGCAACACACGTAAACGAGGGGAGGCGCCGGTGGCGCTCACGGCCAAGGTCAAGGACGAACTCCTGCGCGCCACCGGCGGCGGGCTGGAGGCGCGCGCCGCGGAAGCGGCCGCGCTGATCCGGTTCGGCGGGGAGATCCAGCCGGCGGAGGGCGGGGTGGCCATCGTCGCGGATTTTGAAGAAGAAGCGGTCGCGCGGCGCCTGGCCAGCACGGTGGCCGATTTGTGCGCGGTGGAGGCGAGCGTGGAGCTGATCCCGGCGTCTTCAGGCAACCGCGAATCGCGGTACGAGGTGCGCGTCGATGACGGCGCGGCGGACGTCATCCGCCGCTTGAAGCTCGTCACCGCGTCCGGCCACCCGGTCGTGGGGATGCCGCGGCAGGTCATTTCCGGCGACATGGCCGGAGTCGAGGCCGCGTGGCGCGGGGCCTTCCTCGCACGCGGGCGCTTGGCTGAACCGGGCCGGACCGCCACCCTCGAGGTCGCCTGCCCGGGCCAGGAAGCCGCGCTGGCGCTGGTCGGGCTCGCCCGGCGCCTGGGGCTGACCGCCAAGACACGCGAGACCCGCGGCGTCGAGCGAGTGACGCTGCGCGACGGGGAGGCCATCGGCATCCTGCTCAGCCGCATGGGCGCGCCGGCAACCCGCATCGAATGGGACACGAAGCGCGAATCCCGCGCAGTCAAGGCGAAAGCCAACAGCAGGCTCGCCACCTTCGACGACGCGAACACCCGCCGCTCGGCGCAGGCGGCAGCCGCGGCGGCGGCCCGCGTGGAGCGCGCCATGGAGATCCTCGGCGACGACGTCCCGGAGCACCTGGCCGAAGCGGGCCTGCTGCGCGTTGAACACCGCCACGCGTCCTTGGAGGAGCTGGGCCGTTTAGCGGATCCGCAGATGACCAAGGACGCGGTGGCTGGACGCATCCGGCGCCTGCTCTCACTCGCAGACAAACGCGCCGCCGAACTGGGCGTGGAGGACACGCACGGGAGCCCGACCACCTAAAACCCGCGCAGGTGATGCACTTCACAATGGGCCTTTACGGTCTGCGTCGGGGGTAGAAGCGACGGAAAAGGCTCCCCCTGACGACCGGAACCGGGCATAAACCAACATCCAGGGTGGGTGCTGCTTGCGGTTAGCACCCCTGGTTTCGTCGATAGGCAGAAAGCTCTCTGCAGGTGAGAGCCCTGGTCATTACACTCGGGGGTGGACCGACAGACCACGAGCACGAGGAGTGTTGACTGTGACTACCCGCATTGGCATCAACGGTTTTGGCCGTATCGGCCGCGCAGCACTGCGCATCATCGAGGACGAGTACAAGGGCGAGCTCGAGGTTGTGAAGATCAACGACCTCACCGACAACGAGACCCTGGCGCACCTGATGAAGTACGACACCGCGTACGGCCAGTTCAACCACGAGATCGAGCACGACGACGACTCCATCACCATCGACGGCCGCCGCATCGAGGTCTCCGCGGAGAAGGACCCGGCCAACCTCGCATGGGGCGACGTCGACGTGGACATCGTGCTCGAGTGCACCGGCGTGTTCCGCAAGGGCCCGCAGGCCAAGGCGCACATCGACGCCGGCGCGAAGAAGGTCATCATTTCCGCACCGGGCAAGGAAGTCGACGGCACCTACGTCTGGGGTGTCAACCACACCGACTACACCGGCTCCGAGGAAGTCATCTCCGCTGCGTCCTGCACCACCAACTCCCTGGCACCGGTGGCCAAGGTGCTTGACGAGGCCTTCGGCATCGAGCGCGGTCTGATGACCACCATCCACGCATACACCGGCGACCAGCGCCTGCAGGACGCGCCCCACAAGGACCTGCGCCGCGCCCGCGCCGCCGCCCAGAACATCGTGCCCACCACCACCGGCGCGGCCAAGGCCGTCGGCCTGGTGCTGCCGAACCTGGACGGCAAACTCGACGGCTTCGCCATGCGCGTGCCCACCATCACCGGCTCCGCCACAGACCTCACCGTCACCCTGAACAAGGAGACCACCGTTGAGGAGCTCAACGCTGCGGTGAAGAAGGCGGCCGAGGACGCCGAGTTCGGCCAGGCGCTGAAGTACACCGAGGACCCGATCGTCTCCTCCGACATCATCGGCAACCCGCACGGCGCCATCTTCGACGCGGGCATGACCCGTGTGAAGGACGGCAACCTGGCAAAGATCATCTCCTGGTACGACAACGAGTGGTCCTACACCGCCCAGTACATCCGCCTGACCAAGTTCGTGGCGGACAAGCTCTAAAGGCTTCGGCCTTTGGGCCCGTGGTGTCTTCCGGCACGGCGGGCCCGTTTTTCATACGATGGTGAGTGTCTACAGAGCAAAGGAGATACCCATGACCAAGAACTTGCAGCAGCTTCTCGACGAAGGCGTGGACGGCCGCCACGTCCTGGTGCGGTCCGACTTCAACGTCCCCCTGGACGACGACGGCAACATCACCGACGCCGGCCGCATCGACGCCTCCCTGCCCACCCTGAAGGCGCTGCTGGACGGCGGCGCCAAGGTGATCGTCATGGCGCACCTGGGCCGCCCGAAGGGCGAGGTCAACCCGAAGTTCTCCCTCGCCCCGGTGGCGGAAGCGCTGTCCGAGCGCCTGGGCCAGTTCGTCCCGCTGGCGGGCGACGTCTCCGGCGAGGACGCCCACGAGCGTGCCAACGGCCTGACCGAGGGCGAAATCCTCCTGCTCGAAAACGTCCGCTTCGACGCGCGCGAGACCTCCAAGGATGAGGCGGAGCGCACCGCGTTCGCCGAGGAACTCGCCGCACTCGCCGCCGACAACGGCGCGTTCGTCTCCGACGGCTTCGGTGTCGTGCACCGCGCGCAGGCCTCCGTCTTCGACGTGGCAAAGAAGCTCCCGGCCTACGCCGGCTACCTCGTGGACAAGGAGGTGGCGACGCTGTCTTCCGTGAAGGACGACCCGCAGCACCCGTACGTGGTGGTGCTGGGCGGCTCCAAGGTTTCCGACAAGCTCGGCGTGATCGAAGCGCTGGCGGAGAAAGCCGACAAGATCATCATCGGCGGCGGCATGTGCTACACCTTCCTCGCCGCCCAGGGCCACAACGTGCAGAAGTCGCTGCTGCAAGACGACATGGTGGACACCTGCAACGAGCTCATCGAGCGCTTCGGCGACAAGCTGCTGCTGCCGGTGGACGTCGCCGCCGGCGCGGAGTTTGACAAGGACACCGAGAAGAAGATCGTCGGCCTGGACGAGATCCCGGAGGGCTGGATGGGCCTGGACATCGGCCCGGAGACCGCCAAGAACTACGCCGAGGCCATCAAGGACTCCAAGACGGTGTTCTGGAACGGCCCGATGGGCGTGTTCGAGTTCCCGAACTTCGCAGACGGCACCAAGGCTGTGGCCGAGGCCATGATCGCGGCGACGAAGGACAACGATTCCTTCACCGTGGTCGGCGGCGGCGATTCCGCGGCGTCGGTGCGCACCCTCGGCCTGGACGAGGACGGCTTCAGCCACATCTCCACCGGCGGCGGCGCCTCCCTCGAGCTGATCGAGGGCAAGGAACTGCCGGGCGTTTCCGTACTGAACTAGGAGGTTTGCTACCTATGGCACGCACGCCACTTATCGCGGGCAACTGGAAGATGAACCACGACCACCTCGAGGCCATCCAGAGCGCCCAGAAGCTCGCCTTCGCGTTTCCGAAGGACGGCTACGAGTACGTCGACATCGCGCTGACGGTCCCGTTCACGGACCTGCGTTCCATCCAGACCCTGGTGGAGGGCGACAAGCTCAAGATCACCTACGGCGCCCAGGACGTCTCCGAGCACGACAACGGCGCCTACACCGGCGACATCTCCGCGGCGATGCTGGAGAAGCTGGGGTGCTCCTGGGTGGTCGTCGGCCACTCGGAGCGCCGCGAGTACCACGGCGAGACCAACGAGCAGGTCGCGGCGAAGGCCGCCAAGGCCATCGAGCACGGCATCGCCCCGATCGTCTGCGTGGGCGAGCCGCTCGAGGTGCGTGAGGCGGGGGAGCACGTCGACTTCGTGGTGGAGCAGGCGCGCGAGTCGCTCGCGGGCGTGGACCTGTCCAAGGCGGTCATCGCCTACGAGCCGGTCTGGGCGATCGGCACCGGCAAGGTCGCCTCCGCCGAGGATGCCCAGGAGGTCTGCCACGGCATCCGCGAGCTCGTGCGCGAGCTTAGCGACGACTCCGTCGCCGACGCGATCCGCATCCTCTACGGCGGCTCCGTCAAGGCCGACACGGTGGCCGAGATCATCTCGCAGCCGGACGTGGACGGCGGCCTGGTCGGCGGCGCCTCCCTGGACGGGCAGGACTTTGCCAAGCTCGCCGCGGCGGCCGCAAACTCGGTGATGTAAGTCGCTGCCGGGATCTTCTTTGCGGTGGTGTAAGCTCATCGGGAGTTTGCACCATCGCCCATTTTGAAAGGTGTCGCACACATGGCTTTAGCCCTTGAGATTGTGCTGGTGATCGCTGCGATCATCATGACCGTCTTCGTCCTGCTCCACAAGGGTAAGGGCGGCGGCCTGTCCAGCCTGTTCGGCGGCGGCGTCCAGGCAAACCTGTCCGGTTCGACCACGGTGGAGAAGAACCTCGACCGCGTCACCGTGCTGCTGGCCCTGATCTGGATCCTCTGCATCATCGGCCTGAATCTGATTCAGACCTACGCGGTCTAAGCACGCGCGAAGCTAGAACGGTCCTGTTGCGTCCTTCGTGGCGAACAGGACCGTTTCTTTGCGCCCGATAGCGCCGGCGACCGGCCAGTCGTCGGCGGCCTCGGCCCCGTCCGAGGCGTGGCTGGTCGCCTCTGCCTTCTCCGCGCCGGAGACCAACAGCCACACCCGGTCGGCGGACTGCACCGCCGGCAGGGTCAGGGTGGCGCGCTCGGCCGGCGGCTTCGGCGAGTCAGTCACCGCCACCACCATCGCGTCGCGCTCGCGCACCGCGTCGGTGTGGGGGAACAGGGAGTTGATGTGGCCCTCGCCTCCCATGCCCAACAGGTGCAGGTCGAACCCGCCGTCGCCGACGAGTTTGCGGTAGCGTTCCACCGCAGCGTCCATCGGGCCGCCGTCGAGGCCGTAGCCGTGGATGTTCTCCTCCGGGATGTCCACCTTGGACAGCAGCGCCGCGCGGGCCTGCCCCTCGTTGGAGTCGGGGTGGTCCGCGGGCACGTTGCGTTCGTCGCCGAAGAAGACCTCCACGCGCGACCAGTCGATGTCCTCGCCGGCGAGGCGCTCAAGCAGGGCGATGCCGGCGGTGCCGCCGGTGAACACCACGCGTGCGGTGCGGCCCTCGGCGTGGATGTCGGACATGAGAGTGGTGAACCGAGACGTTGCGGCGTCGAGAAGCGATGCCAGATCGTTAAAGCTCAATGTGTACTCCTTGGAGTCCGCGAAGCGCGCGCTCGTAGGTGGTGTCGGGGCCGAGGTGGCGCAGGTCCTCGGCGAGGCTTTCGGCCTCGCTGCGTTCGCCCATGGCCACGAACGAATCGGCGTGGCCGGGCGCGCAGATGCGCACGGTGTGGCTGTCCTGGACCGCGACCTCCACGTCGCCGCCTTCGCAGTGCAGCACCAAGCGGGCGATGGGGAAGTCGCCGGCCGCCTCGCCGGCGCAGCGTGTCACGTCCACGCCCAGGCTGGAGGCGAGCCAGCCGGCGGCGAGGTCCACGCTCGGGTCCCCGGCGGCGCCCGCGATCTCAGCGGAATGAACGTGCTTGCCGGGGTGGCGGTCCAGGGCGGAGGCGACGATGCCGCGCCACGGCGTGATGCGCGACCACATCATGTCCGAATCGCCGTGCTCGTAGCCGTCCGTGAGCTGCTTCAGCGTCACGCCGTTCGTGCCGCGGCGCAGGTTCGTGATGCGTCGCTGGGCGATGCGGCCCAGCTGCGTGCCGGACGGGTGCTTCGGCGCCTTCTGCGGCCAGCACGCCACCACCGGGGTGTCCGGCAGCAGCAGCGGCGTGACCACCGCGCCCATGTGGCCAGTCAGCTCGCCGTACAGGCGCATGACCACCACCTCGGAGGCGCCGGCGTCGGTGGCCACTAGCACCTGCGCGTCGAGGCGGGTTTCGGCGTCCGGGTCGCCGGAGATGAGCACCAGCACCCGGGCGGGGTGCTCGAAGGAGGCGTCGCGCAGGGTGGCGAGTGTCTCGTCGATGCTGTCGTCGCGCGCGTCGTCGATGGCCACCAGCAGGGTGAGCACGCGCCCGGTGGCCAGTGAGTGGCGCTCCCGTGCGTGGGAGAGCTCGGCGGCGATGGCTTTGGTGGTGGTGTCCGGCAGTTCGGTGATCATGCTCGAGCCTTTCTTGCTTATGGACGCCGCCAGGCGCGCCCGTCCTTCGACAGCATGCGCTCGGCAGAGGCCGGCCCCCAGGTGCCGGCGGCGTAATCGTCGGGGCTGCCTTGCTCGGCCCAGTAATCCAGTACCGGATCCAGGATCTCCCAGCTGCGCTCCACCTCGGAGTTGGTGGGAAACAGGCTGGACTCGTCGAGCAGCGCGTCCAGGATGAGGCGCTCGTAGGCCTCGGGGGACTGCTCGGTGAATGCCTCGGAGTAGGCGAAGTCCATGTTCACGTCGCGCAGCTCCATGCCGGGGCCGGGGACCTTGGAGCCGAAGCGCATGAGCACGCCCTCGTCCGGCTGGACGCGGATGACCACGGCGTTGTTTGTGAGCAGGTCCGTCTGCCCCTGGGAGAACGGTTGGTAGGGAGGGTGCTTGAACACCAGCGCGATTTCGGTGACGCGGCGGCCCAGCCGCTTGCCGGTGCGCAGGTAGAACGGCACGCCGGCCCAGCGGCGCGAATCGATCTGCAGGGTGCAGGCGGCAAACGTCTCGGTGGTGGAGTTCGGGTCGAACCCCTCCTCCTCGCGCAGTCCAACCACCTTTTTGGAGCCCTGCCACCCGGCGGTGTACTGGCCGCGGGCGGTGGTTTTGCCGAACGGGCCCACCGCCGAGGTGGCGCGCAGCACCTTGAGTTTCTCGGCGCGCAGCTGGCCGGGGGAGAACGAGGTCGGCTCCTCCATGGCCACAAGGGCGAGCAGCTGGATCAGGTGGTTCTGGATCACGTCGCGGGCGGCGCCGATGCCGTCGTAGTAGCTGGCGCGCCCGCCCAAGCCGATGTCCTCGGCCATGGTGATCTGCACGTGGTCGATGTAGTGGGAGTTCCACACCGGCTCAAACATCTGGTTGGAAAAGCGCAGCGCCAGGATGTTCTGCACCGTCTCCTTGCCCAGGTAGTGGTCGATGCGGAAGACGGACCGCTCGTCGAACACGGCGCCGACGACTTCGTTGAGCTCCTTCGCGGATTCGAGGTCGTGGCCGAACGGCTTTTCAATGATCACGCGGCGCCACTGGTTCTCGCCCTCGTGCGCCATGCCGGAGCGGTCCAGCTGGTGGACTACCTCGGCGAAAAACTCCGGCGGCACGGACAGGTAGTAGGCCCAGTTGCCGGCGGTGCCGCGCTGCTCGTCGCTGCGTTTGCAGGTGGCGGCGAGCCGGTCGAAGGCGGCGTCGTCGTCGAAGTTGCCCTGGACGAACTCGAGGCCTTCGGCGAGGCGCCGCCAGACGTTCTCGTGGAATTCGGTGCGCGCGCCGTCGTCGACAGCCTTGCGCACGTACGCCTCGAAGTCAGCCTTGGACCAGTCGCGCCGCCCGTACCCGACCAGCGTGAACCCGCCGGGCAGAAGACCTCTGTTAGCCAGGTCGTAGACGGCCGGCAGCAGCTTCTTGCGGGCGAGGTCGCCGGTGACCCCGAAGATCACCATGCCGGAGGGCCCGGCGATCTGGGGGAGACGTTTGTCGGCGGGGGAGCGCAGCGGGTTGGTCCACTGCTGGTGCGGAGAAGTCACGTTAGGCGAGCCTAGCAGTCATGGAATCGAGCAGCTCCTGCCACGCGTCCACGAACTTTTCCACGCCTTCGCGCTCCAGCACGGCGACCACGTCGTCGAGGTCGATGCCCACGCTCCGCAGCGCCGCGAAGGTCTCGCGGGAGACGGCTTCGGTGCCGGTGAGGGTGTCGCCGTGCACGCCGCCGTCGCGAAGCACAGCGTCGAGCGTCTTCTCCGGCATCGTGTTCACGGTCTGCGGGCCGGCGAGCTCGGTGACGTACATCGTCGCCGGGTAGGCCGGGTTCTTCACACCGGTCGACGCCCACAGGGGGCGCTGGGCGTTCGCGTTCGCAGGAAGCGTATCGACGACAGCTTCGCCGAACTCACGCTCAAACAGCGCATACGCCAGCCGCGCGTTGGCGATGCCCGCCTTGCCGCGCAGCGCCAGTGCCTCGTCAGTGCCGATGGCTTCGAGGCGCTTGTCCACCTCGGTGTCCATGCGGGAGACGAAGAAGGACGCCACCGAGTGGATGCGGCTGACATCGTGGCCTGCGGCGGCGGCCTTGCGGATGCCGTCCTTGTAGGCGTCGATGACCTGCTTGTAGCGCTCCACCGAGAAGATCAGGGTGACGTTGACGGAGATGCCCTCGGCCAGCGCCGCGGTGACGGCGGGCAGCGACTCGTCGGTCGCCGGGATCTTGATCATGAGGTTGTCGCGGTCCACCAGCTGCCACAGCTCGCGGGCCTGGGCGATGGTCTTCGCCTCGTCGGCGGCGAAGCGCGGGTCCACCTCGATGGAGACGCGGCCGTCCTTGCCGCCGGTGGCCTCGTAGGTGTCGCGGAAGAGGTCGCAGGCGTCCTGCACATCCTTGACGCTCATGGCGTAGACAGCGGCGTCGGCGGTGGTGCCAGCCTGCTTCAGCTCGGCGAGCTGCTCGTCGTAGTGGTTGCCGGAACCCATGGCAGCGGCGAAGATCGCCGGGTTCGTGGTCACACCCACGATGGACTTCGCGTCCTTCACCTCGGCGAGGTTGCCGGTGGCGATGCGCTCGCGGGAGAGGTCGTCGAGCCAGGTGGAGGTGCCGGCCTGGTACAGATCGTCGATAGCAGTCATGCCGCAACCCTACTTTCCGTCGCCGCGGGTCGGCTCAGCCTCGGTGTCGCCGACGCGCACGCTCGTCGCCACGCTGCGCTCCTCGCGCACGCACTCGAGGGTCTCGCGGCCGGTGCGAACGACGTTGTCGGTGGTGAAGCCGAAGCGCTCGAACAGCTCCGCACCCGGCGCGGAGGCGCCGAAGTGCTCCAGGGACACCGCGCGGCCGTATTCGCCGAGGAAGCGGAACCACGGCATGGAGGTCGCGGCCTCGACGGACACGCGGGCCTTGACATCGCGCGGCAGCACGGAGTCGATGTAGGCATCGTCCTGCTCCATGAACCAGTCCATGGACGGCACGGACACCACGCGGGTGGCGGTGCCCTCGGACTCGAGGACCTTGGCGGCCTCGACGGCGTACTGCACCTCGGAGCCGGAGGCCATGAGGATCACGTCCGGGGTGTCGGCGGATTCTTCGACCAGCACGTAGGCGCCGCGGGCCACGCCGTCGAAGGCCTTCTCCTTGGTGCCCTCGAGCACGGGCAGGTTCTGGCGGGACAGCGCCAGCGCCTTCGGCTGCTCCTTCGCCTCGAGCGCGGCGATCCAGGCGGCCGAGGTCTCGTTCGCGTCCGCCGGCCGGATCACGGCGACATCCGGGATGGCGCGCAGGGCGGCGAGGGTCTCCACCGGCTGGTGGGTCGGGCCGTCTTCGCCGAGACCGATGGAGTCGTGGGTGAACACGTAGTAGCCGTCGATGCCGGACAGGGCGGCCACGCGGATGGCGGGGTAGAGGTACTCGGAGAAGATGAGGAAGGTGCCGCCGTAGACGCGGGTGCCGCCGTGCAGGGCGATGCCGTTCATCACCGCGCCCATGGCGTGCTCGCGGATGCCGAAGTGCAGGTTGCGGCCGTAGGGGTCGGCGGAGAACATCTCGGTGGAAATGGAGCGCGGGCCGAAGGACCTCTCGCCCTCGATCAGGGTGTTGTTGGACCCTGCCAGGTCGGCGGAGCCGCCCCACAGCTCAGGCAGCGCGGCCGCGGCGGCCTGGATCGCGGCCGCGGACGCCTTGCGGGTGGCCACACCCTTCGCGTCCGGCTCCCAGGTGGGGAAGTCCTTCTTCCAATCCGTCGGCAGCTCGCGGGCTGTGAGGCGGTCCAGCAGCGCCTTGCGCTCAGGGTTCGCCTCGGCCCAGGCGTTGAACTTCTCGTCCCAGACGGCCCGCTTCTCTGCGGCGCGCTCGCGCAGCTTGCGGGTGTGAGCGATCACCTCATCCTCTTCCGGGAAGTTCACCGCCGGGTCGAAGCCGAGCGCCTCCTTGACCGCGGCGACCTCGTCGGCGCCGAGTGCCGCGCCGTGGATGGCGCCGGTGTTCATCAGGTTCGGGGCCGGGTAGCCGATCACGGTTTTCACGCGGATGATCGTCGGCTTGGTCGGCTCCGCCTTCGCCTCGGCCACGGCGGCCTCGATGGCGGCGACGTCCTCGCCGGATTCGACGGTAAGCGTCTGCCAGCCGTAGGCGTCGTAACGCTTGAGCACGTCCTCAGTGAACGCGATTTGGGTGTCGTCCTCGATGGAGATGCGGTTGTCGTCCCAGAACAGGATGAGGTTGCCCAGCTGCTGGGTGCCGGCGAGCGAGGACGCCTCGGCGGTCACACCCTCCTGCAGGCAGCCGTCGCCGGCGACGACGTAGATGTAGTGGTCGAAGGGCGACTCGCCGGCGGGGGCGTCGGGGTCGAACAGGCCACGCTCACGTCGAGAAGCCATCGCCATGCCCACGGCAGAAGCGAGGCCCTGGCCGAGCGGGCCGGTGGTGATCTCGATGTGGTCGGTGTGGTTGTACTCCGGGTGGCCCGGGGTCTTCGAGCCCCAGGTGCGCAAGTCCTTAAGGTCCTCCAGCTCCAGCCCGAAGCCGCCCAGGTAAAGCTGCACGTACTGCGTGAGCGAGGAGTGGCCGTTGGACAGCACGAAGCGGTCGCGGCCCACCCAATCCTTGTCGGCTGGGTCCACGTCCATCACGCGCTGGAACAAGGTGTAGGCCAGCGGCGCAAGGCTCATGGCGGTGCCGGGGTGGCCGGAGCCGCAGTTTTCCACCGCGTCCGCCGCGAGCACCCTGGCCGTGTCAACGGCGCGGGTGTCGGTCTCGATCCAGTCCTGCGGGTAGTTACGCTCGGTCATTGCCTGCAGTTTCGGGGGCAGCGTCATGGGTTCCTCGCTTTCTTTAAGGTCGCACAAAAGCATATCGCTTATCGACGCCACCGGTCCTACCCGTCGCTCGATTCGTTAACTCACGCTGGTTGGGGCTACCATCATCCGAAGGTATGATTGCCCGCGCCCGACGGCGGTACAAAAAGGAGAGAGTTGTTGGAGACCATCAAGGCATATTTCGCGTTGACGAAGCCGAGGGTCATTGAACTTCTCTTGGTCGCCGCGATTCCCGCGATGCTGCAGGCGCACCGCGGCGAGGTGCACCTCTGGCTAGTGCTGGGCACGCTGCTTGGCGGCTGGATGGGTGCCGCGGCCGCGAACACCTTCAACATGGTCGCGGATTACGACATCGACCAGAAGATGGGCCGCACCCGCGCCCGTCCGCTGGTGCGGCACTCGGTGACCAAACAGAAGGCGGCCGTGTTCGCCTGGGTGATGCTCGTGCTGTCCGTGCTCTGGCTCGGGGTGCTGTGCAACTCCTGGCTGGCGGCGTTTTTCATCCTCCTGACCAACTTCTTCTACATCTTCATCTACACGAAGTGGCTGAAGCGCCGCACCTGGCAAAACGTGATCTGGGGCGGTGCGGCCGGCTGCATGCCCGTGATGGTGGGCTGGGCCGTGATCCGCGACAACGTCCACGACGGTTCCGCCGACAACTGGTGGCAGGCCATCGTGCTGTTTTCGATCATCTTCTTCTGGACCCCGCCGCACACCTGGGCGCTGGCCATGAAGTACAAGGACGACTACGCCCGCGCCAACGTGCCCATGCTGCCGGTGGTGGCGACTGCGGAAGAAACCTCCCGCCAGATCGTGATCTACTCCTGGCTCACCGTGGCCGTCTCGCTGCTGCTGGTGCCGGCCGCGTCCTGGATCTACCTGGTAATCGCGATCGCCTCGGGTGCGGCGTTCTTGGTCATGGCGACCAAGCTGCACCAGGGCATCGTGCGCGACGAGAACGTCAAGCCGCTGAAGCTGTTCATCCTCTCCAACAACTACCTCGCCGCGCTGTTTCTGGGCCTGTCCTTCGACGCAGTGCTCGGCTGGGAGACCGTCGGCCAGCTGCTGTTCTAAACCTTCAGCACAACCGAGCCGGTGGTCTTTCGCGCCTGCAGGTCCTCGTGGGCCTGGCGGGCGTTTTTCAGCTCGTAGGGCGGGTGGATGCGGATTTTCACCGTGCCCTCTTCTACCGCCCGGGCCACGGCCTGGGCGCGCATGAGGAACTCGTCGTCCGTGGCCACGTAGTGCTTCAGCGACGGGCGGGTGAGAAACAGCGCGCCGTGGGCGTTGAGCTCCTGGATCTTGAACGGCTCGACGTCGCCGGAGGCGGAGCCGAACGAGCAGACCAGCCCGCGCGGGCGGGTGACGTTGAGGCACATCTCGAAGGTGTCTTGGCCGACGCCGTCGTAGACCACGTCCACGCCGCCGCCGCCGTTCTCGGCCTTGATCTGCTCGGCTAGGTCCTCGCCGTAGCGGAACACCTTGGTCGCGCCCGCCTCGTAGGCGAGCTTTTCTTTCTCGTCGCTGGAGACCACCGAGTACACGGTCGCCTCCTCGGCGGCCGCCATCTGGGTCAGGATCAGCCCCACGCCGCCGGCGCCGGCGGTGACCACCATGGTGTCGCCCGGCTTCGTCTCGCGCACGCCGTGGAGGAGGTAGTGCGAGGTCATGCCCTGCAGCAGCATCGAGGCCGCCACCGCAGGATCGACGCCCTCCGGCACGGCGACCAGCCGGTTGCGGTCCACCGCCACCTGCTCGGCGTAGGAGCCGGGGGCGGCGTGCCAGGCCACGAGGGTGCCGGGCGCGATCTTGCCCAGGGGATCTTCCACCACGCGGCCGCAGCCCTCGGTGCCGGGAATGTACGGCGGGTTCGAGGGGTAGGTTCCGGAGCGGAAGTAGGTGTCGATGTAGTTGATGCCGGCGTACGTGACGTCGACAAGCAACTGCCCCTCAGACGGCTGTGGCGGCTCGACGTCCTTGTACTCGAGGACTTCCGGGCCGCCATGGGATGTGACAACGATTGCTTTCATGTCACACGAGCGTAGGCAACCTGCGCTTCCCATGTGCAAAAAGGAAGCCGCTAAACGCAACCACGACCGACGACATGGCGATATGTGCAGGGATTGTCCAGCGCGGAACACCGAGGCGGAACTGGATCACACCGATGGCCCACTGCACCAGGATCATCGCGATGAGCACGTAAGCGGTGCGCTTGACGTCGTCTGGGGCGCCGGAGTTGCGCAGCAGCACCGTGGTGATGATGGTGGCGATGAGGTAGAGGTACATGCACACGGCGTGCACGTAGGCGAGCACGCGCGTGTCCATCTCGAGGCGGCCCTCCATGCCCGCGGTGGCGTCGCCGGCGTGCGGGCCGGAGCCGGTGACCATGGTGCCGGTGACAAGCACGAGGCACAGCGCGGCGGCGGCGATGAGCGTCCACGTCTGCGCGGAGCCGGGGTAGCGGCGGGTGGGCGCGGCGTTGTCGGGCTCGGCGATGCGCATGTACAGCATCGCGGCGACGAACACGAGCACCATCGACGGCAAAAAGTGCACCGCCACGGACCACCAGCGCAGGTCCAGTCGCACGGAGATGCCGCCGATGACGGCCTGCACGACCACGCCGAGCAGGGAGATCCAGGCCAGCGTCTTGATGTCCTTGCGGCGCCCGGCGCGGATCACGGCAAAGAGCACGAGGCCGGCGGCCGCGGCGACCACGAAGGCGAGGAGGCGGTTGCCGAACTCGATCGCCTGGTGGATCCAGGGGGCCGCGCCGGCGACCGGCACGAGCGAGCCCTCGTGGCACAGCGGCCACGTGTCGCAGCCGAGGCCCGAACCGGTCACGCGCACGAGCGAGCCGGTGACGGTGATGCCGCCCTGGCACAGCAGCAGCACCATCGCGAGGGTGCGCTGCAGCTTCAGCGACGGGTCGCGCCAGGCCTCCCTCCAGGAGCTCGGGCGGGTCTCGGCTGTGGTTGCGGTCACTGTTTCTCCAACTTTCGGACGATGTTGATCGTGGTGAGTGTATCGCGCCTACCCGTCAAAGCGGAACAGGCGCACGGCCGCGGTCACCGCGGCTACCCCCCAGGCGGCGAGCGAGGCCCACGCCGCCCAGTTGACCTGCAGTTGCAGGGCTTGCACCAGCGCGCCCGCCAGCGCCACGGTGGGCACCGCGTTCCACCACCCGGCGTGCGCGATGTCGCCGGAGTAGCCCACCCAGCCGAGGATGCCCATGAGCACCAGCCAGATCAGGTTCGCCAGCGCCAGCACCAGCTCGGCGCGCAGCGTGCCGCCCATCAGCAGCCCCAGCGCGGTGAACGCGGCCACACCGCACAGGAGGGTGGCCAACCCGAACGCGGCGCCGGCGGGGGTCACGCGCCACCCCAACGCCAGGGCGATTGCGCCGAGCACCACCAGCTGCACCACCACCGTAGCCAGCACGCCGAGGATCTTGCCCACGATGATGGTCCAGGGCGGCACCCCGGACGCGCCGGTGCGCTTCAAGGCCCCGTAGCGGCGGTCGAAGGCGACGGCGATGGCCTGGCCAGTAAAGCCCGCGCCGGTGGCGGCCACGGCGAAAACCATGGGCACGAGCACGTCGGACTCAGTGTTCTCGCCGAGGATCGGGGCGAAGTGGGCCGCCAGCAGGATCGCCGCCGGGATCAGCACGTTGACCAGGAGCTGCTCGCCGTGGCGCAGCATCAGCTTCGCCTCGATGCGCCCCTGGGCCGCGGCCATCCGGCCGAAGGACGCCCGCTGCGGCGCCGGGGCGAAAATGCCGGGGGTGAGCTTTTTCATTAGCTCCTCAGCTCCCTTCCTGTGATGTCCAAAAACACGTCCTCCAAGTTGCGGTGGGACACGCTCAGCTCGCGGATCAGCACACCTTGGCGTGCGGCCTCGCGCGCCAGCTTCTCGACGACCTCCGGCGAGCCCGTGCCCTTGATCCGGTAACTGCGGGGCCGGATCTCCTCGACGGTGAGGCCGGCGGGCGTGAGCTCGTCGTTAAGCTTGTGCACCTCGAAGGCCTCTGCAGTGTCGAAAGAAAGCACCGGAAACTCCTCGTGGCTGGTGAGCTCCTCCGGGGAGCCCTGGGCGACGACGGTGCCGTGGTCGATGATGACCACGTCGTCCGCGAGGCTTTCGGCCTCGTCCATGAGGTGGGTGGTGAGCAGGACGCTCACCCCGTCGCGCTTCAGCGCCGAGATGATGTCCCACACCGCCATGCGTGACTGGGCGTCCAGGCCCGCGGTGGGCTCGTCCAAGAAGATCAGCTCGGGGCGGCCGATCAGGGCCAGCGCCAGCGACAGGCGCTGCTGCTGGCCGCCCGAGAGGCGCCGGTAGGTAGTCTTCGCCGCCCCCTGGAGGCCGACTAGCTCCATGAGCCAGCGCGGGTCGTGGGGGTGCTTGTTGTAGCTGGCGGCGAGGTTGAGCATCTCCTCGACGGAGACGCCGGCGTAGGAGCCGCCGCCCTGGAGCATGATGCCGATGCGGTCGCGCACCTTCTGCGGCTGCGCGACCGGGTCGATGCCGAGCACCCGGATCGACCCGGAGGTGGGTTTGGTGAAGCCCTCGCACATCTCGATGGTGGTGGTTTTGCCGGCACCGTTGGGGCCCAGAAGCGCCAGCAGCTCGCCGCGCCGCGCTGTGAAAGAGAGCCCGTCAACCGCCGTTTTCTCGCCGAATCGCTTGATAACGCTTTCGACGACCAGCGCGTGATCACTCATGGGTGATGAGTGTAGACCTCCTGCGCCGCCACACCCGAAGCGCGAGCGCTACGCACGCCGCCAGGAGGATGAAGCCGACGACGGCGGAGCCGTAAATCGTGGCGACGGCGCCCGCCTGGAGACGGAGCCCGCGAGGGAGGACTAGGAAGCTCACCAGCGCCGAGTACCCGGCCACAGAGGCGCGGAAGGTAAAGCGGTTCGCCCACGCCGCGAGCGGAAGCACGGCCCACAGCGGGTACCAGGGGTGCACGACGGGAAACAGCACCACCAGCACGAAGGTGGACACGCCGAGCCCGCCTACCGGGTGGATGGTGCCGCGGTAGGTGGCCCACAGCATGCGCAGCGCAAACGCCGCCGCGACCGTTAGCCCCGCCCAGCGGGTCACGCTGAGCATCGCGTCCGTGTGGTCGCCGAGCCCCAGGTTCATGCCGAGGAAGCCTCCGGCGACGCCGATGTCGGTGGTCAGAGACAGCCAGCTGCGGATCTGGGCGGCGCCGCCTTGGCCGGTGACCCAGCCCAGGCCGATGCCGGAGGCCAGCGAGACCGCGATGGCGGTGGCCGCCAGCATGGTCGCGTGCAGGGCGGCGGAGGTCGCGATGGCGCGGGGGCCGCTGCGCTGGCGCTGCGGGCGGGTGCGCAGGTGGCGGGCCAGCGCCATGCCGGTGAACCCGAGGGCCAAAAAGCCGATCACCTTCACCATGCCGGCGCAGCTGATCAGGGCGGCAGAGGCAGCGAGCAGCGCCCAGCCGGAGCGGCGGTTGCTCTCGAGCCGGTCGATGCCGCGCAGCCCCACCTCCAGGCCGACGAGCAGCAGGCCCATCATGATGGCCTCGTTGTGGATGCCGCCGACCATGTGCAGCACCGTCAACGGGTTGAGGATGCCCAGCCACAAAGCGGCCGGGCCGGTCACGCCGCAGCGCTTCGCCAGCGCGAGCACGGCCCAGGCGGCGGCGAGGATGCCAGCGACAGACACGGCGCGGTGGGCGAGCACGCCCCAGAAGATTGAATCGCCGGTGATGTGCGAGATCACCGCCGCGGTCCCCAGCGCCACCGGTCCGTACGGACTAGGCGAGTGCGCCCAAATGAACGGCACGGAGCGGGCGAGGTGGTGCTCCACCCCCAGCAGCTCGACGGGGCCGGAGGAGTACGGGTCGAGCCCCTGGCGCACGATGCTGCCGTTGGCCAGGTAGGAGTAGATGTCCTGGGTGAACAGCGGCGCGGTGGCGATAAGCGGGAGCACCCAGGCGATGAAAGTGCACAGCATCTCCGGGTTGCTCACCCGCGCCCCGCGCGCCGCGCCTGGCGACGCCCCGACGAACGGGGCCATGGCCAGCCACGCCGCCACCAGCACGCCGACGCCGATGAGCACAAGCGCGTTGGAGGCGAGCATCATGCGCCCCATCTCCGCGCCGAAGGGGAAATTCTGCCACGGGTTTTCCACCACCGGCAGGGCGCCGCCGCCGATACCCGCGAAACCGATCAGGAACGCGCCGGCGGCCCCCGCCCAGCGCAGCGCGGCGAAACGGCCGCGCTCGCGGGCCCGCACAGCCGCGCTTGTGGGTGCGCTGTGCGCAGGCGAGGCCGGGTCGTGCAGCAGCGTCGAGCGGGACCCGGGTCGCCCGAAGCGCGGCAGCTCGCTGGCCACGTTCACGCGCGGGGCGCGGCGGGCGCGTCGGGAGCCGTGCGGGCGGTCGGGTGCAGTCACGGTTGAACAGTCTAAGGCGCGCCCCGACACGGGCCCACCCGGTGCGGCAGGAATATTTACAACACACTAGTGTTGTGAAAAGGCAGCGACCCAGACCACATCGAGCGAAAGGTGGTGCCATCGTGGAAACAGCGGATACAGCGAATTCAGCAGTAAGCCGCAACCCCGCTCCTGCGGACGCGTCCCGCGCTGGCGGCGACACGCGCTCGCAGGTGATGTCGGTCCTGCTCAAGCGGGGGCCGGTAGCGGCCAGCGACATCGCGGAAGAGCTCGACCTCTCGGCGGCCGGCGTGCGCAGGCACGTGGACAAGCTCGTCGAGGAGCAGCTGGCCGAGCCTTGCGCACCGCGCGCCGTCGCGGGCGAGGAGCAGGGGCGCGGCCGTCCGGCCAAGCACTTCCAGCTCACCGCCGCGGGCCGGGAGCGCTTCGGTTCGCATTACGACGGTCTCGCGCTCGACGCCGTGGAACTGATCCAGCAGATCGGGGGCGAAGACGCGGTGCGCGACTTCGCCCGCGCTCGCGTGGAGAAGATCCTCGGCGACGTGGAACCGGCGGAAGATGCCGAGGAGACGGCGCGCCGCGTCGCCGCCGCGCTGGAAAGGCACGGCTACGCCCCGAGCGTCCACCGCACCGATGCCGGCATCCAAATTTGCCAGCACCACTGCCCGGTGTCCGCGGTCGCCGCGGCGCACCCGGAATTCTGCGAGGCGGAAAGGGAGGCGGTGGCGCGGATCGTCGATACGCATGTGCAGCCGCTCGCCCTCATCTCCGACGGCGACGGAATCTGCACAACTAACATCCCCCTTGCTGCGGCGCGCACCCGGACGCGCCCGGCGGGAACAGCAACGAAAGGAGCGGCTGACAATGACTGAAGTGAAGCCCACACCAGGCCTTGAGAAGCCGATGAACGACGACGAGATCATCGAGTCGATCGGCGCCTACAACTACGGCTGGCACGACTCTGACGTCGCCGGCGCCTCCGCGCGCCGCGGCCTGAACGAAGAGGTCGTGCGCGACATCTCCGGCATCAAAAACGAGCCGGAATGGATGCTCAACCAGCGCGTGAAGGCGTTGGAGATCTTCGACAAAAAGCCGATGCCCACCTGGGGCGCGGACTTGTCCGACATCGACTTCGACAACATCAAGTATTACGTCCGCTCCACCGAGGAGCAGGCCGCCAGCTGGGACGACCTGCCGGAGGACATCAAGAACACCTACGACAAGCTGGGCATCCCGGAGGCGGAGAAGCAGCGCCTCGTCGCAGGTGTGGCCGCGCAGTACGAGTCCGAGGTGGTCTACCACCAGATCCGCGAGGACCTGGAGGAAAAGGGCGTCATCTTCGTCGACACCGACACGGCCCTGCGCGAGCACGAGGACCTGTTCAAGGAGTACTTCGGCTCCGTCATCCCGGCCGGCGACAACAAGTTCTCGGCGCTGAACACCGCCGTGTGGTCCGGCGGCTCCTTCATCTACGTCCCGCCGGGGGTCCACGTGGACATCCCGCTGCAGGCCTACTTCCGCATCAACACGGAAAACATGGGCCAGTTCGAGCGCACCCTCATCATCGTCGACGAGGACGCCTACGTGCACTACGTCGAGGGCTGCACCGCCCCGATCTACAAGTCGGACTCGCTGCACTCCGCGGTGGTGGAGATCATCGTGAAGAAGGGCGGCCGCTGCCGCTACACCACCATCCAGAACTGGTCGAGCAACGTCTACAACCTGGTCACCAAGCGTGCGAAGGCTGAAGAGGGCGCGACCATGGAGTGGGTCGACGGCAACATCGGCTCCAAGGTGACCATGAAGTACCCGGCCGTGTGGATGACCGGCGAGCACGCCCGCGGCGAGGTGCTCTCCGTCGCGTTCGCTGGCGAGGGCCAGTTCCAGGACACCGGCGCGAAGATGACGCACATGGCACCGCACACCTCCTCGTCCATCGTGTCCAAGTCCGTCGCCCGCGGCGGCGGCCGCGCGGCCTACCGCGGCTTGGTGCAGATCAACGCCAACGCGCACGACTCCGCGTCCAACGTGGAGTGCGACGCGCTGCTGGTGGACGACATTTCGCGCTCGGACACCTACCCGTACAACGACATCCGCAACGACCGCGTGACCCTGGGCCACGAGGCGAAGGTGTCCAAGGTTTCCGAGGACCAGCTGTTCTACCTCATGTCGCGCGGCATCGCCGAGGAAGAGGCCATGGCCATGATCGTGCGCGGCTTCGTCGAGCCGATCGCCAAGGAGCTGCCCATGGAGTACGCCCTCGAGCTGAACCGCCTCATCGAGCTGCAAATGGAAGGATCGGTGGGCTAAATGGCCGAAACCGTCAAAAACGCCACCACGCACAACAACAAGGGCGACCTGTTTTCCTCCTTCAACGTGGAGGACTTCGAGGTCCCGGGCGGCCGCGACGAGGTCTGGCGCTTCATCTCCCTGCGCCGCCTGCGCGGCCTGCACAACGGCCAGTTCGCCCCGCAGACCGAGGCGCAGATTGCGGTGGATGCCCCCAGCGAGGTCGCAGTCGAGCAAGTTTCGCTTGACGACGAGCGCGTGACCGCCGCCGGCGCCCCCGTCGACCGTGTCGCCGCCCAGGCGTGGAGCTCCTCCGAGAACGCCACCCTGATTACGGTGCCGGCGAACGCAGAGCTGGCCGAGCCGGTCACCGTCACGGTCACCGGCGCGGGCGCCGACAAGACCACCTTCGGCACGATTGTGGTCGAGACCGGCGCGAACTCTTCCGCCACCGTTGTGGTGCGCTACGCCGGCTCCGGCACCCACGCCGACAACGTCAACTGGGTCATCGGCGAGGGCTCCCGCGTCAACGCCGTGGTGGACGCCGACTGGGAACTGGATGCGGTGCATGTGGGCCAGCAGTCGATCGTCGTGAAGCGCGATGCAACCTTGCGCCACCACGTGGCCACCTTCGGCGGCGAGGTCGTCCGCATCACCCCGCGCCTTGCCTTTGAGGCGCCGGGCGGCGACGCCGAGCTGACCGGCGTGTACTTCGCCGACGCGGGCCAGTACATCGAGAACCGCCTGCTGGTGGACCACGCGGTGCCGAACTGCCGCTCCAACGTGCTGTACAAGGGTGCGCTGCAGGGCGACAAGGCCTCCAAGCTGCCCGAGGCCCGCACCTGCTGGGTGGGCGACGTGCTCATCCGCGCCGAGGCGAAGGGCACCGACACCTACGAGACCAACCGCAACCTGGTGCTCACCGACGGCGCACGCGCCGACGCCATCCCGAACCTGGAGATCGAAACCGGCGAGATCGCCGGCGCGGGCCACGCCGCAACCGTCGGCCGCTTCGACGACGACCAGCTGTTCTACCTGCGCTCCCGCGGCATCCGCGAGGAAGACGCCACCCGCCTGATCATCCGCGGCTTCTTCAACGAGGTTCTCAACCAGATCCCCGTCGAGTCCATCCGCGAAGAACTCATCGCCCGCGTCGCCGGCGAGCTCGAGCGCAACGAAAACTAAAAGGAGCAATACATGTCCACCCTGGAAATCAAGAACCTGCACGCCAACGTCCTGCCCACCGAGGAAGGCCAAGAGCCGAAGCCGATCCTCAAGGGCGTCAACCTGACCATCAAGGGCGGCGAGACCCACGCGATCATGGGCCCGAACGGCTCCGGCAAGTCCACCCTGGCCTACACGCTGGCGGGCCACCCGAAGTACGAGGTCACCGAGGGCGAGGTGCTTCTCGACGGCGAGAACGTCCTCGACATGGAAATCGACGAGCGCGCCCGCGCCGGCCTCTTCCTGGCCATGCAGTACCCGGTTGAGGTGCCGGGCGTGTCCTCCTCGAACTTCATGCGTTCCGCAGTCACCGCGGTGCGCGGCGAGGCCCCGAAGCTGCGCGAGTGGGTCGGCGAGCTCAATGCCGCCCGCGAGGCGCTGCAGATGGACGCCTCCTTCTCCGAGCGCTCCGTCAACGAGGGCTTCTCCGGCGGCGAGAAGAAGCGCCACGAGGTCATGCAGCTTGCCCTGATGAAGCCGAAATTCGCGGTCATGGACGAGACGGACTCCGGCCTGGACGTCGACGCGCTGCGCATCGTTTCCGAGGGCATCAACCGCTACCAGGAGGAGACCGGCGGCGGCGTGCTCATGATCACGCACTACAAGCGCATCTTGAACTACGTCAAGCCCGACTTCATCCACGTCTTCGCCGACGGCAAGATCGTGCAGACCGGCGACTCCTCGCTCGCCGACCAGCTCGAGGCCGAGGGCTACGAGAAGTTCATCTAATGGCGCTCGACGTAACAGCCATCCGCAAGGAGTTCCCGATCCTGTCTCGCACCGTGCGCGGCGGCAAGCCGCTGGTGTACCTGGATTCGGGGGCGACGTCGCAGCGCCCGCAGCGGGTCTGGGACGCTGAGCGCGACTTCGTGCTCGGCTGCAATGCGCCCGTGCACCGCGGCTCCTACGAGCTGGCGGAGGAGGCCACCGACGCGTACGAGTCCGCCCGCGAGGCCATCGCGGCCTTCGTCGGCGCCGACAACGACGAGATCGCGTTCACCAAAAACGCCACTGAGGCGCTGAACCTGGTCGCGTACGTGCTGGGTGATTCCCGCGCCGGCTCGTTCGCCGTGGGCGAGGGCGACACCATCGTGATCACGGAGCTGGAGCACCACGCCAACCTCGTGCCGTGGCAGGAGCTGGCGCGCCGCACCGGTGCTGAGCTGAAATGGTATGCGATGACCGAGGACGGCCGCATCGACCTCGACTCGCTCGAGCTCGACGACACGGTCAAGGTTGTTGCCTTTACCCACCAGTCCAACGTCACCGGCGCGCACGCCGACGTCGCCGAGATGGTGCGCCGCGCAAAGGCCGTCGGCGCGCTCACCGTGCTCGACGCCTGCCAGTCGGTGCCGCACATGCCGGTGGACTTCCACGCACTCGACGTCGACTTCGCGGCGTTCTCCGGGCACAAGATGTGCGGCCCAAACGGCGTGGGCGCGCTGTACTCGAAGCACCTTAACGAGCTGCCGCCGTTCCTCACGGGCGGCTCGATGATCGAGGTCGTGCGCATGGAGGGCTCCACCTACGCGCCGGCGCCGCAGCGCTTCGAGGCGGGCACCCAGATGACCTCCCAGGTCGTGGGGCTCGGCGAGGCGGTGCGCTTCCTCACCGAGATCGGCATGGAGGACATCGCCGCCCACGAGCGCGAGCTCACCGCCTACGCCCTGGAGCAGATGCAGCGTATCGACGGCCTCCGGATCGCCGGACCGCTCACCGCCGACAACCGCGGCGGCGCGATCGCCTTTACGGTCGAGGGCGTGCACCCGCACGACCTGGGCCAGGTGCTCGATTCCGAGGGTGTTGCCATCCGCACGGGCCACCACTGCGCGTGGCCGCTGCACCGGGGGCTGGACATGCAGTCCACGTCCCGGGCGAGCTTCTACCTGTACAACACGCTGGACGAGGTTGATACCTTGGTGTCGTCGATTAGCAAAGCGAAGGAGTTTTTCGCGCGATGAACCTCGAATCCATGTACCAGGAAGTCATCCTGGACCACTACAAGAACCCGCAGCATGCGGGGCTGCGCGAGCCGTACGAGGCGGAGGTGCACCACGTCAACCCGTCGTGCGGCGACGAGCTGACGCTGCGCGTGCACCTGTCCGAGGACGGCGCCACGGTCGAGGACGTTTCCTACGACGCTGAGGGCTGCTCGATCTCGCAGGCCTCCACCTCGGTGATGGCCGAGGAGGTCATTGGGCTGCCTGTCGACGAGGCGATGTCGAAGCTCGCCGCGTTCGACGAGATGATCACCTCGCGGGGCACCGTCGAGGGGGATGCAGAGAAGATCGGCGACGGCGTGGCCTTCGCCGGCGTGGCCAAGTTCCCGGCGCGCGTGAAGTGCGCGCTGCTGGGGTGGAAGGCGTTCCAGGCGGCGACGTCGGACGCACTGGGAGAATCGGACGCCCCGGAAGATAAGGAGTAGCCATGACTGAACCGGATAAGCAGGCGGAGCGCCCGCAGCAGACCGAGGAGCAGCTCAAGCTCATCGGCGAGGTGGAGGAGTACCTCCACGACGTGATCGATCCGGAGCTGGGCATCAACGTCGTTGACCTCGGCTTGGTCTACGACCTGTGGATTGAGGAGCGCGAGGGCAAGACCGTTGCGGTGGTCAACATGACGCTTACGTCGCCGGCGTGCCCGCTCACCGACGTGATCGAGGACCAGGCCACCCTGTCGGTCGTGAACAACACGGCGGTCGACGAGCTGGACCTGAACTGGGTCTGGATGCCGCCGTGGGGCCCGCAGTTCATCACCGAGGAGGGCCGCGAGCAGCTCCGCGCCCTCGGTTTCGCGGTGTAAAAGCGCCCCTTGAAGTCCCCCCAGGTTGTTAACCTGTGGGGGACTTGCGCGTTGTGAAGGAGGATTGTTGTGAACGTTGGGTTTGCTGAAATTCTGGCCATGCTCGGTACCGTCGGCCTGGTTGCGCTGAAGGTCGCGCTGATCATCGCGCTAATCGTTTGGATCGTGCGCGCGGTGTCGAAGAAGTAGCTGGCGATTTGGGGGTGGTTGATACAGTGAACCCCCGTGATTGTCACCAATGATCTCGAGGTCCGGGTCGGCGCGCGCACGCTTCTCGACGCCCCCGGCCAGCACCTCCGCGTCCAACCCGGCGACCGCATCGGCTTGGTCGGCCGCAACGGCGCCGGCAAGACCACCACGATGCGCATCCTGGCGGGGGAGACCGAACCCTACGGCGGTTCGGTGACCCGCTCGGGCGAGATCGGCTACCTCCCGCAGGACTCCAAGGAGGGCGACATTGAGCAGACCGCCCGCGACCGCGTCCTGTCGGCCCGCGGCCTGGACCAGATCCAGCGTTCGATGGCCAAGCAGCAGAAGCTGATGGAGGAGACGGACGGGGAGGAGCGCGACAAGGCGATCGCGAAGTTTTCCCGCTTGGAGGAGCGCTACCAGGCGCTCGGCGGTTACGAGGCCAACGCGGAGGCGGCGCAGATCTGCGACAACCTGGGGCTGCCGGAGCGCATCCTGGACCAGCAGCTGAAGACCCTGTCGGGCGGCCAGCGGCGCCGCGTGGAGCTCGCCCAGATCCTGTTCGCCTCGCGCCAAGGCTCGGGCAAGTCCCAGACCACCCTGCTTCTCGACGAGCCGACCAACCACCTCGACGCCGACTCCATCTCTTGGCTGCGCAACTTCCTGTCCAAGCACGAGGGCGGGCTGATCATGATCTCCCACGATGTTGAGCTGCTCGACGCGGTGTGCAACAAGGTCTGGTTCCTGGACGCGGTGCGCGCCGAGGCCGACGTGTACAACATGGGCTTTTCCAAGTACAAGGATGCCCGCGCCCTCGACGAGGCCCGGCGCCGCCGCGAGCGCGCCAACGCCGAGAAGAAGGCCTCAGCCCTGCAGAAGCAGGCCGCGAAGTTGGGCGCGAAGGCCACGAAGGCCTCGGCCGCGAAGCAGATGATGGCGCGCGCCGAGCGAATGATGGGGGAGCTCGACGAGGTCCGGGTGGCCGACAAGGTCGCCTCCATCTCCTTCCCGGAGCCGGCGCCGTGCGGCAAAACCCCGCTGTTTGGCAAGGGCTTGACCAAGATGTACGGCTCCCTCGAGGTCTTCGCGGGGGTGGACTTGGCGGTGGACAAGGGCTCGCGCGTGGTCGTGCTGGGCACCAACGGCGCCGGCAAGACCACCTTGCTCAAGCTGCTCGCTGGGGTGGAGCGCACCGACGGCGAGGGCGGCGTGGTCTCGGGCCACGGGCTGAAGATCGGCTACTTCGCCCAGGAGCACGACACCATCGACGGCGACAAGAGCGTCTGGGAGAACACCATCGCGGCCTGCCCCGACGCCGGCCAGCAGGACCTGCGAGGCCTGCTTGGCGCCTTCATGTTCTCGGGCGACAAGCTGGAGCAGCCCGCGGGCACGCTCTCGGGCGGCGAGAAGACCCGCCTCGCGCTGGCGACCCTCGTCTCCTCGCGCGCGAACGTGCTGCTGCTCGACGAGCCCACCAACAACCTCGACCCCCAATCCCGCGAGCAGGTCCTCGACGCGCTCAAGACCTACACGGGTGCCGTCGTCCTGGTCACCCACGACCCGGGCGCGGTGCGCGCGCTTGAGCCGGAGCGGGTCATCATCATGCCCGAGGGCGACGAGGACATGTGGAGCGACGAGTACATGGAGATCGTCGAGCTCGCCTAAACTTCCCGAGGTGCTCGGGGCAAATCTAGAACGGCGGGTACGGGTCTTGCCCCTTCGCCCATGGCGGGGGCTCCACCGGCTCCCGTGGGGGAGGTGGATCCGGCGGTTCTGGTGGTACGCGAGTATCCGGTGGGGCCGTAGCGCCACCCGGATCGGGCACGGTTGCCCGATCGCGCTGCCGGTGTCTCTTCCGTAACCTGTTCACCGCTGAATGCTCGGCCGAGTCCGCGTGGTTGAACTGCAGCGTTGCACACTCGGGTTCCTTCACCCCGGCCCGACCCGTCGCTGGGTCCACATCCATGTGACTGGTGTTGTTTCTGTGGTCTTTGAAGTCGTTGTTGCAGCGGTGGTGGGTCCGACACAGCGCTGTGAGGTTGTCGATGTTGGTGTCACCGCCTTGCAGCCACGATGTGATGTGGTGGATCTCCGTCTCCGTGAGCGGGGCAGTGCAGCCGGTCCAGGCGCACACGCCCTGCACCGCCAGCAAGGTGATCCGCTGCGCCAGTGACGCCAGTCGACGCGTCCGATAGAGGTTCAACGGCAACGACGTTGCGTCGTCGACAGTCAGCACGAAGTCGGAAGTACCATCCATGCCCAAACGCACGAGGTCGAAGGCGTCGAGCTCGATTCCGGTGTTGGTGGCGAACTTCGTGGTCGGCTCGGCCTCCGCCAGCTCGTCCAGCGTCACCGACACAACCACGGACGCGCACCCGCCGCCGGTTGGCTTCTCACAGGCGTCGTAATGCTTGAGGATCTCAGAGAACTGGTCGTACCTGCGTTGCGACGGCGTGCGGTAATCCTCCACACCCTCGGGGAGGTTCGAGTTGGGCACCAACCCCTTATCGCTCAGTGCTTTGAACAGCGCTGAATCAGAGGCCACGGCATCGATAGTGATCCGGCATGTCCCGTCTGCGCGCTGAGCGCCGATGTACAGCCCGCGGTTTTCCATGCCTGCATTCGGGTTCGTGGGCTCGACGTGCTTGCGGTTCTCGCGCTCGACCCAGCGGCGCACGGTGGCGCGCAAATCTTTCACGGAACGTCGAGGAGCCTCCGCGAGCGCGTCCACCTGGAGACGGGCACGCGCTCCCTTCGCATCCCCGACAAGCTTGTCTAGCTCTTGGCGGATCACGCGCTGTTTCTCGGCGTTCACGCGCTCGGCGGCACGGCGGGCTTCTTCTTGCTTGCGCCGCGCCTCTTCGCGGGCAGCTGCTCGAGCAGCCTCGCGGGCCGCTTCCTCCCGCTCAGCCTCCGCCGCCGGATCCGCGGGCGTCTCCTCACACTCGGTGTCGAACAGGTCGGTGACCTGCTCCTCTTCAACCTCGGGCTCACCGTAGTAGTCCCGGCCTCGGGCGAGACGGTCGTAGGCGTCCTTGGGCTCCAACCCAAGCTTCTTTTGAAGGTACTGATTGGCGTGCTTTGAGCCGACGACGCGCCCGGCGTCGTCACGCTCGCACACGTACGCGAAAAGCGCGTCGAGCGTAGCCTTCACGTTGAATATTGCTTCGAGGCGCTCGAAATCCTCCCGAACCTCCTCGAACTCGACCGCATCGGGGTCTGCACACAGGTCCTTCATGGCCAGGAGGGCATGAATGATTGTGTCGACGTGCTTTCGCAGTTCAACGGTCATTTCGCCCTCCTTTCAAGTTGCCTAATCGAATGGGTTTACGATTAACCTACAAGCCGCCCCGACATAAACAGGATCTATGTCCACCATCGAACACATAAGGAGAAAAACTGTTACGAGGATCACATTTTTCAGAATGGCACAGCGCCAGCCCAGGGCTCATAGTCGGGATGTGAACCGACGGGCATCCGAGGCTGCGCCCAGGGGTCCACTAGCCGCCTAAATTCGGCCAACATCCGCTCAACGGCCTCATCGGTGAGGTCCACAATCATCAGCAACTCGCCGTCGGCCTTACTTAGCCGGAGCGACTCGTTGGGGACATCAACGGTGACCATCGGGCAGTCAACCTCGCGCGGTGGCGGTGTCGTAGTCGCGTACTCGTTTCCGATTTTCAGGCATTGAAACGGTTTCACCAAGTCG
This sequence comes from Corynebacterium sp. CQ3829_602738, assembly GCF_054478435.1. Classification (NCBI taxonomy): domain Bacteria; kingdom Bacillati; phylum Actinomycetota; class Actinomycetes; order Mycobacteriales; family Corynebacteriaceae; genus Corynebacterium; species Corynebacterium sp. CQ3829_602738. Next base: position 1,330,847 of record NZ_CM137003.1, on the reverse strand, counting down.
TTCAGCTCTCCGAAGTGCCAGAGGTCGGAGAAGAGTGAATCGACTGTCTGGCCCCAACGAACTCGGGGTAGGAACTTCTCTATGGCATCTTCACCGCCCACTGGGTAGAAGACGTCAATGCCGGAGGCGAGCTCTCCACTGCGTTCGCAAATGAGCCGCACCGCCGAGAGCTTCGGAAACTTCGGCGTCTCTCCGTATGGGTCTGGCTCATTTTTGGCCCAGACCAGCTCGAATAAGGGATACACGTCGTCTGGGGTTAGCGCGCTGCGCATCTTCGGCATCCCACTGACCTGCGGGGTCACCTCACCTCGAGCGTAATCCAACGTCAAATATTCTTCGCTGTGGACATCAAGAAGCTTGCCAGTGACGTTCGCGCCGAATGGCGTTGAGTTCCAGTGGAACACCCAAGTAAGTGCCTGCTCCAGCCCCCGAAAAGGATCTGAGGTGTCGATTCTGAATAAATTAATTTATATATTCACAAAAGGTCTTGCGGGAAACGGAGAGCTAAACCATCATAATTAATGAGACAGGGTTTCCTTTTTGATTCATGTCTCACTTGACCCCAACATCAGCGCCAAAGGTTTATTCTCTCCCGTCGCATATCTTCCAGATATTTTTGAAGGGTGTTGCCCGTGAAAGTAAAGAAATTTTTATCCGCCACTTTGGTGGCATTTATCGGGTTACTTGTTTCCCCCACTGCAGTGGCCGCTCAGCCAATTGACTGGACTATTAGCCAAACAATCATTGGCCCGAAAGGCGAGGATCTTCCACTCCGCGTAGGGCAGGGAGATGAGCCCGGCAGTGTTGGTTTTGGGCTTTCTCACATCAAGGACAGTCACGGCGGTTTCGTTCCAGCCACTACAGAGATTGACACAGTTTTACATAACGCCCCCGACTGCAAAGGCGGCTTAAATGCAGGAAATGGCAAGAAAGAATGCTCTTACCCAATCAATGGAAGAGTTATGACGGTTGTTGCCACAGAGCGAGTAGATCCCGTGAGCGGAGACGGCCGACCTGTCGGAATAATCACTGCTTTCTACCGCTAGGAGAATAGTCATCAATCAATTTATTTCTATCACGACTGATGAAATCAAGTTTTTGAAAAATATATCCACCCAAATGTTTCAAGACACCATACTTCCAGAGGAAACAATTTTAGCAGGAGTCGGCATCCAAGCGGGAAGAAACAGCGGCTCCCCCGAAAATCAGCTCTGGTACCACTTCGATCTCTTTAACCCTGGACTTCACGAAGGAAAAGTTGTTCGTCTTTGGGGAAGATTCCCTGATTTAAGTAAAAATGAAGAATCTATCGAGTGGGACGAAATGCTCCAGGGCTCTGGTTTTGTAGAGATGTTCCTTACCTCAACCCCTGAAAAAAATAGATTCAATTCTATGGAATATATCCAGAAAGGATGATGTCACCGAGAATCCACTCGAACTGCATAGTGTTTGAATCGACTGTGATCCCGCGGGGTTCGCAGTTAACGCGTTCGGTAATGATGTGCAGAATTTTACGACGTTGCATTTGCGGCCTCCTTCGGTTCGGAAGTTTCGTTTCCGCGAACGTATAAACCGAAACATAAACCGCACAAGAGTTTGTCCACTATAGTGAGCATCTTGCTTATCGACGGACGAAGCGTGGACCCCGAAAGCAGCCCGCTACACTCGCAATATGGCAAGAAACAACGACATCATCGACACCATCAAGGACGCCTGGAACGGCCTTTCTTCCGACCAGAAGACCATTGCCGGCGTGCTCGCCACCATCGACACCGCTGGTAAGGCTTTCGCGCTGCGCGACCTGGCGCGCACCAACTCAAAGCGAGTGCGCGGCCCGAAGTGGCTGTGGACCCCGGTGATTGGCGCTGTCAATACCCTGGGCTGGGTCGCCTGGTTCGCGGTAGGGAAGAAGCGCTAGTTCCTGAACCCGTGCACCGGCGCGGGGATGAATCCGCCGCGGTGGATGAACTCGTCGTTACCCACCGTGTTCACCGGAATGACCGGCGCGTAGCCGAGCAGGCCGCCGAAGTTCACCTCGTCGCCGGGCTTGGTCCCGGGCACCGGGATCAGGCGCGAAGCGGTGGTCTTGTGGTTCATCACGCCGATCGCGGCTTCGTCGGCGATCATGCCCGCGATGAGCTCGGCTGAAGTGTCGCCGGGGATGGCGATCATGTCGAAGCCGACGGAACAGATCGAAGTCATCGCCTCGAGTTTGTCCATGGAGATGGCACCGCTGTGAACCGCCTCGATCATGCCCTTGTCCTCGGAGACCGGGATGAACGAGCCGGACAGGCCGCCAACGCGGGAGCAAGCCATCATGCCGCCCTTCTTCACGGCGTCGTTGAGCAGCGCCAACGCGGCGGTCGTGCCGTGCGTGCCCACCTGGTCTAGGCCCATGCGCTCGAGCACGTGCGCCACCGAGTCGCCCATCTCCGCAGTCGGCGCGAGGGAGAGGTCGACGATACCGAACGGCACGCCGAGACGTTCCGCCGCCAGCGTGCCCACGAGCTGGCCCGCGCGGGTGATCTTAAACGCAGCCTTCTTAATCTCCTCGGCGACCTCGTTCAACGACGCCCCCTTGAGCGGAGCAATCGCATTGTCGACGACGCCGGGGCCCGACACACCCACCGAAATCACCGTGTCCGGCTCCTCGATGCCGTGGAACGCGCCGGCCATGAACGGGTTGTCGCCCACGGCGTTGGCGAAGACGACCAGCTTTGCGCAGGCGATGGAGGAGCGGTCCGCGGTCGCCTCCGCGGCCTCCTTCACAATCTCGCCCATCTTGGCCACGGCGTTCATGTTGATGCCGGCGCGTGACGACGCCACGTTGACCGACCCGCACACGTTATCGGTGACGCTCAGCGCCTCCGGGATGGAGCAGATCAGTTTCTTGTCCGCGGTCGTGCCGCCTTTTTCCACCAGCGCGGAGTAGCCACCGACGAAGTTGACGCCGAGCTCGCCGGCCGCGCGGTCCAGCGCGCGGGCAATCTCCACCGGGTTGCCGTCCGCGCCGGCCGCCACCAGCGCGACGGGGGTGACGGAGATGCGCTTGTTCACGATCGGGATGCCCAGCTCGCGCTCGATGCCTTCGCACACCGGCACCAGGTTGCGGGCGCGCTCGACCACGCGGTCGTACACCGCCTGCGCGGTGGCCTCCATCGTGGGCCGGGTGCAGCCGATGAGCGAGATGCCCATGGTCACGGTGCGGATGTCTAGGCGGTAGTCCTCGATCATGCGGATGACATCGAGGAACCGCGCGTCTGAAAACTCGAAATTCACAGCCGCCCCTTAGATGTCGTTGATGGCGCTGAACAGGGCCTCGGACTGGATGCGCACGACCATGCCGAGCGGCTTGCCGGCGGCGTCGAACGCCTCCTGCAGCGCACCCATGTCCACCTCGCCCTCGGGCAGTGCGACGCGCATGATCATGGTGAAGAAGTCGTCCATGATGGTCTGGGAGACGTCGAGGATGTTCAGTCCCTCGTCAGCGGCGGTTTTGGCAACTGCGGCGATGACGCCGGGGCGGTCCTTACCAGTGGTCGTAATAATTGCGTGCATGCGCAAAGTATAGGCGCAGAAATAGCGTTACGGTGGGCGTTATGGAAACACCTAAGCAATCCCAACACGTTCTCGTTCTCGGCGCGGGCGGCAACGTCTCGCGCCACTCCGTCCCCAAGCTCGTCGCAGCTGGCCACAGCGTCAGCGCGCTCGTGCGCAACCCCGATCATGTGCAACAGCTTGTCGACGACGGCGCGACCGCCATCGTCCGCGACCTGACCACCCTCGACGAGGAGGACTGGGCCCGCCTGCTCACCCCGTTCGACGTGGTCGTGTGGTCCGCGGGTGCCGGCGGCGGTTCCGCCGAGCGCACCTTTGCCGTGGACCGCGACGCGGCGATGGCCATGATCGACGCACTCGAGGAGCTCGGCGAGTTCGCCCCGTTTACCGTCATGGTCTCTTACGCCGGCGCCGCCGAGGCCACCACGGAGGACGACGGCGGTTCGTGGTACGCCTACGTCGAGGCCAAGAAGGCCGTCGATAAGCGGCTGCTCGCCTCCGACCTGCCGTACCAGATCCTCGGGCCCACCCGCCTCACCGATGATCCGGCTAAGGGCATCGCGCTTCTCGACGACCAAAGGGACCCCTCGTCAGAAACCCCACGCGAGCTTGTGGCAGATGTGATCGTCGAGTCGGTCGGCCGCGGCAAGCAGTTCGACCGCAACCCGCTCGACTTTGAGGGCGGCGAGGCGAAGGTCGCCGAGATTTAGTCGAACCGGCCCTCGGTGCAGAGCCGGGCGAAGGTGCGCAGCAGCCCGTTCGCCCGGCTTACGTCGTGGTTGGGCAGGTCGGCGACGATGCGGGCGTACTCCTCGGCGGGGAAGTAGCCGTAGTCGTGGAAGAAGTCCATGCGGGTGCGCATGGCGTCGGCGTCCATCTCGGCGTGGAACTGGGTGGCCCACACCCGGTCGGTGTAGCGGACCATCTGCACCATCCCGTCGGGCGCGGTGGCCACCACGGTGACAGAACCTGGCACGCGCACCGGGTTCTCGGTGTGCCCCGTCAGCGCGGTGAACGTGCCGCTGGGGCCGGCCAAAACATCATCGGCCACCACGTCCACGGTGGTCGGGCCGGACGGCTCGGGGTGGGTGCGTCCGATCTCGCCGCCGAGGTGGTCCACCAGCCAAGAGATGCCGAAGCAGACGAAGAAGACGGGCTTGCCCGATTCGACGGTGGCGGACAGGATGTCGTCGATACGCTTGTGCCACGCGTCGCGCTCGGGGTTGGTCACATTGAGCGAGCAGCCGCCGACGATGATGCCGCTGACGGGGTCGAGGGGGCCGAGCTCGGAGTCGGGGGAGTCGATGACGCGCAGTTCCATCTCCACTTCGCTCAAGCCCGTGGCGCGCAGAGCGTCGTGGTACTCGGCGTGGGCGACGTCCGGCCCGATCTCGCCGTTGCGAAGGGAGAGGAAAAGCAGCTTTGACATAGCGGCAATTCTATACCGCTTAGTCTATTTTTCGGAATTACCCGCGGACTGACTGCTCTACCACGTCGAGCATTTCCTCGAGCCGCTCCACGGGCTCGCCGGAGGCGAGTTTGGTGATGAAGCCCTCGAGCACTGTCTCCAGGTAGGTCTGCACGACGGCCACGGGGACGTCGTCACGCATTTGCTTGTTGGACTCCAAGCGCTCGCGGACCGCGTGGTCCAGCACCTCCTGGTGCTCGCGCCAGCGCGCCTCGAACTCGGGGTCGGTGCGCAGCTTGCGCAGGATCTCGGCGCGGGTGGTGAACCAGTCGTTGGAGCTGCGGTCCACGAGCATGCCGCGCATGACCTCCACCAAACCGCGCTCGCTGACCACCTGGGCCTGCCTTTCTGCGTCCGCCTCGGCGATGGCGAGAAACAGTGTTTCCTTGTCGCCGAAGTGGTGGAAGATCGCGCCCCGGGTCTTGCCGGTGGCCTCTTCCAGGCGGGCCACGGTGGCCCCCTCGTAGCCGTAGTGTGCGAAGCAGACGCGGGCGGCGTCGATGATCTCGCCGCGGCGGCGCTGCAGCTCTTTGTCGCTGACAATCGGCATGAGGGGGCTCCTTCGGGCTCCAGGTAGGGGTCAGAAAAATGGGGAAGGGGCCCCGCGGCGTGCGGGGCCCCTGAAACGACGGCCGAAAGCCTGTTAGCTCTTGACCATCTGACGCAGCACGTACTGCAGGATGCCGCCGTGGCGGAAGTACTCCGCCTCACCCGGCGTATCCACGCGGACCACTGCGTCGAACTCGACGGCGTCGGCGCCGTCCTTCTCAGCCTTGACGTGGACCGTCGCCGGGATCTCACCGTTGTTGAACTCGGTGATGCCGGTCAGGGTGAAGGTCTCGGTGCCGTCCAGGCCGAGGGACTCGTGGGACTGGCCCTCCGGGAACTGCAGCGGCAGCACGCCCATGCCGATGAGGTTCGAGCGGTGGATGCGCTCGAAGGACTCGGCGATGACGGCCTTCACGCCCAGCAGGTTGGTGCCCTTCGCAGCCCAGTCGCGGGAGGAACCGGTGCCGTACTCCTTGCCGGCGATGACCACCAGCGGGATGTTCTTCTCGGCGTAGTTCATCGCGGCGTCGTAGATGTAGGCCTGCGGTGCACCCTCCTGGGTGAAGTCGCGGGTGTAGCCGCCCTGCTCGTCCACCAGCTGGTTGCGCAGGCGGATGTTGGCGAAGGTGCCGCGGACCATGACCTCGTGGTTGCCGCGGCGGGAGCCGAAGGAGTTGTAGTCCTTGCGCTCGACACCGTTGGCGTCCAGGTAGTTCGCGGCCGGGGTGCCCGGCTTGATGGAGGAAGCCGGCGAGATGTGGTCGGTGGTCACCGAGTCGCCCAGCTTTGCCAGCACGCGTGCGCCCTCGATGTCCTGGACTGCCTCCGGCTCCTCCGGCATGCCGTCGAAGTACGGCGCCTTGCGGATGTAGGTGGAGTCCTCGTTCCAGTCGAAGGTCTTGCCGGTCGGGATGTCCAGACCCTGCCACTGCTCGTCGCCCTTGAACACGTCGGCGTAGTCGGCCTCGTACATCTCGCGGGAGATGGTGCCTGCGATGGTCTCTTCGATCTCCTCGGTGGACGGCCAGACGTCCTTGAGGAAGACGTCGTTGCCGTCGGCGTCCTGGCCCAGCGGCTGGGTCTCGAAGTCGAAGTCCATGGTGCCGGCGATGGCGTATGCGATGACCAGCAGCGGGGACGCGAGGTAGTTCATCTTCACGTCCGGGGAGATGCGGCCCTCGAAGTTGCGGTTGCCGGACAGCACGGCGGTTGCGGTGAGGTCGAACTCGTTGACGGCGTCGGAAACCTCGGCCGGCAGCGGGCCGGAGTTGCCGATGCAGGATGCGCAGCCGAAGCCGGAGAGGTAGAAGCCGACGGCCTCCAGGTCCTTCCACAGGTCAGCGCGCTCGTAGTAGCCGTCCACGACCTGGGAGCCCGGAGCCATGATGGTCTTGACCCACGGCTTGGCCTTCAGGCCCTTCTCGGCGGCCTTGCGTGCCAGCAGGGCGGCGCCGACCATGACGGACGGGTTGGAGGTGTTGGTGCAGGAGGTCACGGCAGCGATGGCCACGAAGCCGTGGTCCAGGGTGTACTCGCCGCCCTTCGGGGACTCGACGATGACCGGCTTGGAAGCGCGGCCCTCTGCGCCCTCAGCGGCGGACTCGCCGTTGGCGGCCCAGGACTCGTTGTAGGAGACGGCGTCGACCTTCTCGGCGCGAACCGGCTCTTCAGTGCCCTCGCCCGCGGTGTTGTAGTCCGGCAGCTGCTTGCGGAAGGTGTCCTTGGACTCGGACAGCAGGATGCGGTCCTGCGGGCGCTTCGGGCCGGCGATGGACGGGACGACGGTGGACAGGTCCAGCTCGAGGTACTCGGAGTACTCGGCCTCCTCTGCGTCCTGCTCCAGCCACATGCCCTGTGCCTTGGCGTATGCCTCGACGCGGTCGATGTCCTCCTGGGAGCGGCCGGTCAGGTGCAGGTAGTTGATGGTCTCCTCGTCGATCGGGAAGATCGCGCAGGTGGAGCCGAACTCCGGGGACATGTTGCCGATGGTGGCGCGGTTTGCCAGCGGGATTTCCTTGACGCCGTTGCCGTAGAACTCGACGAACTTCTGCACCACGCCGTGCTCGCGCAGCATCTCGGTGATGGTGAGCACGACGTCGGTTGCGGTCACGCCGGTCGGGATCTCGCCGGTGAGCTTGAAGCCCACAACGCGCGGGATGAGCATGGAGACCGGCTGGCCGAGCATTGCGGCCTCAGCCTCGATGCCGCCGACGCCCCAGCCCAGGATGCCCAGGCCGTTTTCCATGGTGGTGTGGGAGTCGGTGCCGATGCAGGTGTCCGGGTACGCCAGGCCCTCGTTGTCGAAGACGACGCGGGAGAGGTACTCGATGTTGACCTGGTGGACAATGCCGGTTCCCGGCGGGACGACGCGGAAGTTGGAGAAGTTCTCTGCGCCCCAGCGCAGGAACTGGTAGCGCTCCTCGTTGCGCTGGTACTCGATCTCGACGTTCTTGTCGATGGCGTTCTCGGAGCCGAATGCTTCGATGATCACGGAGTGGTCGATGACCATCTCGGCCGGGTTCAGCGGGTTGACCTGGTCCGGGTTGCCGCCGAGGGTGCTCACGGCCTCACGCATGGTTGCAAGGTCGACCACGCACGGCACGCCGGTGAAGTCCTGCATGAGGACGCGGGCCGGGGTGAACTGGATTTCCACGCTCGGCTCCGCCGAGGGGTCCCAGTTCGCGATTGCCTTGATGTGGTCCTCGGTGACGTTCTTGCCGTCCTCGGTGCGCAGGAGGTTCTCGCCCAGCACCTTGAGGGAGTAGGGGAGTTTCTCCATGCCTTCGACAGCGTCGAGCGCGAAGTAGTCGTAGGACTTTCCGCCGACCTCGAGCGTCTTCTTGGCACCGAACGAGTTCTTGCTTTCTGCCACGGTGAGCTCCAATTCTCGTCGTATCTAATCAGGGGTTAGCGACCCTATGGTCAAGCCACCAGTTTATGCGACCTTCCATAGTTCCGCGCCCATATTAACAGTACGCCCGTTATGTTTTCGCATTGCGCTTATCGACGCACCTCCGGCCACCACCGTTACACTGCAAAACCGACCGTATAGATCGCCCGGAAACCCGAGGAGCAAGGCCCATGCAGACTAAAGCAGCGCTGGAAGATCTCGTCTCCCAGCTCGCCTCGTCCCCGGTGGCCTTCGGCACCGACAATCCGGTCAACGCGGAACTGGGTCCGGCACTGCAAGCCGCTCTCGCCGACGCCAGTCTCGACACCGCGGGCATGATCGTGCTCGAGCAGACCCCGCCGGTGATCGCGGACCTTCGCGACTTGGCGCAGGACGCCGCCGCCGAAACCGGTCTCGACACAGTGCTGGTGCGCACCCCGCAGGTCGCTGTCGGGGTGAGCGACTCCTTGAACCGCGCTCAGGTGGAGCGCGGTGAGCGGGCGATGGTCGCCGAACCGGATTACGTCGCCGGCGTCCACGCCTTCGCCGACGCTGCCAACGGGTTCTCGTTGAACTGGCCGCTGGTGGTCGCGGCCGTGCTCGTCGTCCTTGCCGCGGTAGCTGCGGCGGCTGCGTTCTCCGCCCGCCGCGGGTAGTCGTCGACAAGCTTGCTGCCTTGACGCGCTCGCTCGCAAAAGTTGACGCGCACCCCGGAAACCCGCAGGTCAGATTCCACGTTTTCATCAGTTTGGTCAACTTTTACGAGCGTGATCCAGGCAGTGTGACAAACGTCACGTAACGCTCTCGCGCCCAGGTTTGTGCTGGTGAGGCGGGTGTGAATCATGTGAATAGCCTTGACTCGCGAGATTGTTTGTAACAAAAGGGATACAAGTTTGTTGCCTTGACGTATGGTTCCCGTATCGGCTCGCGGGTCGATGGCTGTCACACGCAACGCAATGGCACCGTTAGGGCGCTCTAGTCAAGCGCCCGCGAAGGTTCGGGCATGTGGGGAAGCACGCCGAGTACCAGGTTCCAGGTCAGAGCTGTGCCAGCTGCGATTCGCGCTGCCGCGTCAGTAGTCAACATCTAGACCGCTCGTGGGACCGCTAGTCACGGTTTTCGCCTGCGCTTTGAAGCCTCGGGTTTTCTTGATCGCCCGAGTGCCGCTGAAGTGTGCGCGACGGGCGGTGTGAGGAGCACCTTCGTGGCTAATCCACAAAGGGGCACCCGGTTTGGTCGTGCGCGAAATGTGCTCGGTGCCGCCGCGTGTGCCGCAACTGTTTCTTTGGCGGCGGGCCTAGTCAGCCCGGCCGCCACCGGTCAGAGTTCCACCTCTGCAATGGGCGAACTCGTGACCGCTGTGTCCCGTGCGCAAGCTAACGTGGACTCGCTCAACCTCGACCTCGGCGGCCTGCAGGAGTCCGTCAACCAGTCCCTGGTGGACCTGCACGATGCGCAGGTCAAGGCCGAGCAGGCCCGCCGCGGCAAGGACGAGGCGAAGCGACGTCTCGACGAAGCCCAGGAGCGTGTCGACGTCCTACGCGCCGAGCTCGACGAGCTGAGCCGTTCGCAGTACCGCGGCGCGAGCCCGGGTGACGCGCTCGTCGCCGTCAGCGGCAAGGACACGCAGCGCGACGTGCTCGACCGCTCGTTCTTCCTGCGCCAGCGCTCGGAGGAGAAGCGCGCCAAGCTCGCCGAGGCGGAGCAGGCGCGTGCCGAGGCGGCGAATGAGGAGGCCACGCTGCGCGAGGCGAGCGAGCTCGCCGACGCTTCCGAGGCCGAGGCGAAGCAGGCCGAGGCAAACGCGCGCGAGCTTCTCGACGCAAACCGCGCCGCGCTCGAAGCCTCCGTCGCTGAGCGCGACGCCGCCCAGTCCCAGCTCGATAGCGCGCAGAAGGACCTGGAGCAGCAGCGCCCGGCGCAGGCTGAAGCCGCAGAAACCCCGTCTGCAGATAATGCTGCGTCGGCCGAGGCTGCTGAAGCTGCCCCCGACAACGCCATCGCTGCCGACCCGTACGCGGCCACCTTGACCGTGTCCAAGGGCGACACCACCTACGAGGTGCCCGAAGAGGTCGTGGACCTGGTGCGCAAGCGCGTGTCCAACGACGCCCCGGAGGCCCCGGAGCCCAGCCGCGAGGTCGTGGTGGACGCGGTGCGCACTGTTGCGCAGACCTCCTCTGCAAGCGACATCGCCGCGCTGTCTTCCCAGGCCGGCCTGCCGGCGCTGGACAGCGACACGATCGCCAAGGTCGGCGCCGTCGCGGCCGGCATCGCGATGGTCGGCGGCGTGGCGGCCAACCACGGCTCCTTCGACAGCTCCAACACGGATGCCGTCGAGCTGGTCACCGCCTTCGCGGATGGGCTGAACGGTGCGCTGGGCACGGTCGAGCAGACTTCCGACACCACGGAAACTGCGGACTCTGCGGATTCCCTGTCCACTGTGCTGCCCGAGGTGGAGACCGCTGCTGACGTTTCCACCAAGGCACAGAAGTCTGTCGCCGCGGTGTCGAACTCTTCCCAGGTGGAGGCTGTGATCGCGCGTGCGCAGTCCCAGATTGGCACCCCGTACGTGTGGGGCGGCGGCGACGCCAACGGCCCGACCACGGGAGTAAACGGCGGTTCCGTCTCCGGCTTCGACTGCTCGGGGCTGGTGCTGTACGCCTTCGCGGCCGCTGGCGTGGCGCTGCCGCACTACACCGGGTATCAGTACCAGCGCGGCACCCAGATCCCGGCCAGCGAGGCCCAGCGCGGCGACCTGCTGTTCTGGGGCCCGGGCGGCAACCAGCACGTGGCCATCTACCTCGGCGACGGCACCATGATCGAGGCTCCACAGTCCGGCCAGAACGTCACCATTGCTCCGGTGCGTTGGTCCGGCATGGCTCCGAACGCGGTGCGCCTGCTCTAGGGGGATAAGCTCGAGGGCATGGCTCTCAACGACTACGACGCACTCCTCGTCCTTTCCTTCGGCGGCCCCGAAGGGGAGGGCGAGGTTATTCCTTTTCTCGAGAACGTCACGCGCGGCCGCGGCATCCCCCGCGAGCGCCTTGCGGCGGTCGGTGAGCACTACTTCCACTTCGGCGGTGTGAGCCCCATCAACGGACAAAACCGCGAGCTCATCGCCAACATCGAGGCGGAACTGACGCGCCGCGGCATCGAACTCCCCGTCTACTTTGGCAACCGTAACTGGCACCCGTTCGCCGAGGACACTGCGAAGCAGTTGCTTGATGACGGCCACAGGAACGTCCTCGTCTTCGCCACCAGTGCCTGGGGCGGGTACTCCGCCTGCCGCCAGTACGACGAGGACATCCAGCGCATCCGCGAGGTCACCCCGGAGATCACCTACACCAAGCTGTGGCAGTTCTATGGGCACCCGACGTTCGTCGAGCTTGTCGCCGCCGGACTACGCGCGGCTGTGGAGAGGGCGACCGGCGACACCCGCGTGCTCTTCACCGCGCACAGCGTGCCCACCGCAGCGGACGAGAACTCCGGCGGCCCGGCAGACCAGAACCTGTACTCTAGGCAGGTCGCGGAGGCGGCGGAGCTCGTCGCAAAGCACGCAGGCGTAGACAGCTTTGAAGTGGTGTGGCAGTCGCGCTCCGGAAACCCAGCGACGCCGTGGCTGGAGCCGGACGTGGTGGACCGCGCTCAGGAGCTCAAGGCCGACGGCATGGAGCACCTCATCTGCGTGCCCATCGGATTTATCACCGACCACATGGAGGTGGTCTGGGACCTCGACACCGAGCTCAAGCAGGCGTGCGACGAGATGGGCGTGACGCTCGAGCGCACCCCGACGGTCGGCTTAGAACCCGCGTTCGCCGGTATGATCGTCGACGTCGCCGAGGCCGTCGGTGCGCAAGTCAAGCCTAAAACCTTGTCTTCGGTCTCGGTGCAGGGCTGCACCGTCAACGGCGCGCCGTGCAAAGAAGGCTGCTGCGCCCCGGTGAAACGACCGGGCCGCTAGCGCGCCCACTCGCGCTGGTAGTCCACCGCCGCATCGGCCACACCAGCCATGCGGGCGGAACGCACGTGGCGCCAGAGCGCGAACAGCTGGGGGTCGAATGAGTGGTCGTCCAAGCGGTCGGTCACCGTTTCGATAGTGGCGGCCACCCGGTCCGCGCGGGCAAAGAGTTTCGCCGCGCGCGGGGTGACACCGGCGGGTAGCCCCGGGGTGTCGTAGAAGTCGGCGAGCGTGCCCACCGCCAGCCGCGGGTTGGGCAGCTCCTTGCGGGTGCCGCCTGCGGCCTCGATGAGCACTGCGGCTTGGTCGGTCGCGCGCGACAGCAGCTGGTCCGCCTCGCCGGGTGAGAGCCACTCCGGCTCCGGGAGGGGCTCCGGGTCTTCGAACCAGCGCCAGTTCACCCCGCTACCCGAGTACTCCGGCACCAGGATGTGGTGCATGTCGGCCCCACGAACGACCAGCGCGCCGGCCTGCGTCAGCGCTTCCATCGCCGGGGAGCCCGCCCGCAGGCGTGGCGCTTGGCCCGGGCCCCAGAGGACCAACCGTACGGCGGGGCCGGGCGAATTGAGGTCGGTGGCGGAGCGGACGTCGTGAAGCAGCTGCGTGAGAGCCTGGCTTCCGTACGAATGCTGCCCGCCGAGATCCGTGAGCGCGTCGACGGTGTCGTCGGCGGACTCGACGTTGTAGAGCCAGGCCGCCAGCCAGACGGCGGTGTTTTGCAGGGGTGAATAGACTTCGGCGCGCGTGTGCATCCGGGCCAGTGTAACGGGGCCGATACAATGCGGACGCATTATGCGAGATAGCCGGTACAGCGGAGACATTTTCAGCGGACACGTGCGTAGTAAGCGCCCGAGCTACCCGGAGATGCCGGCGGAACCCGGCATTATCGTGGAGATCGTGGGCAACGATTTTGTCGGCGCCGTCGTCGGGTTCGAGCGCACCTACGACGGCGACTTCGTGCGCCTGGAGGACCGCTACGGCACGCAGCGCCTGTTCAAGATGCTCCCCGGCGCGTTCATGGTGGAAGGCCAGCGCGTGACGCTGACCCGCTACGTCGCACCGCGCAACGAGGGGCCGAAGCACTCTAACTCGGGCTCGCGCAAGGTAGAAAACGTCAAAGCCAAGGTGGCCATGCCGTCGCGGATTTGGGTGGAAGGCATCCACGACGCCGCGATTGTGGAGCAGGTGTGGGGCCACGACCTGCGCGTCGAAGGCGTAGTGGTGGAGTACCTCGAGGGCCTGGACAATTTGCAGGAGCGACTCGACGAGTTCCAGCCCGGTCCCGGCCGTCGCATCGGCGTGCTGGCGGACCACCTGATTGAAGGCACGAAGGAATCCCGGCTGGTGGAACACGTCGGACCGCACGTGCTGGTCACCGGCCACCCCTACATCGACATCTGGGCGGCAGTGAAGCCAGCGAGCGTGGGCATCCCCGCGTGGCCGGAGGTGCCCTACGGCGAGGACTGGAAGACGGGCGTATGCCGCCGTCTCGGATGGTCGGACCCCAAGGAGGGGTGGCGCCGCGTGTCCTCCTCGGTGAGCACCTTCCGCGACCTCGATTCCACGCTCATCGGCGCGGTTGAGCGGCTGGTGGACTTCGTCACCAACCCCGAATTGTCGAAACACGACCTCTAGACAGATGTAAGGTAAAACACGTGGGACCTTTGCTTTGGTTTTTGGCCGCGGCGCTGTTGGCGCTGCTGGAACTGACCGTGGGCGAGCTGACGCTGCTCATGCTCGGCGCGGGCGCCCTGACCACCGCGCTCGTGGCGCTCGGCGGCGTGCCTGCGTGGGCGGAAGTCGCCGTGTTCGCTGCCTCGTCCGCACTGTTCTGGTTCTTCCTGCGCCCGCCGCTGCGCCGCCGGATGGAGAAGCCGCTGGTGTTGGACGACTCGCCGCGGGCGCTCGTGGGCAGCACGGCCGAGGTCGTCGAGGACATCGTGGGCGGTAACGGCCAGGTGCGTCTCGACGGCTCCCTGTGGTCCGCCCGCGGCCTCGACCCGGCGGAGACCATCCCGGCGGGATCCCGCGTGACCGTTTACGATATTGACGGCCCCGTCGCTGTCGTGTGGAAGGAGCCCTAAATGGGAGGGTTTATCACATTCTTCGTCATCATCGCGCTGGTGGTGGCAATTCTCACCGCGTCAATCAAGCTGATCCCGCAAGGCGAAGCGGCGGTTATTGAGCGACTCGGCCGCTACACCCGCACCGCATCCGGCGGGCTGACGTTCCTCGTGCCCTATATCGACCGCGTGCGTCAGCGCGTGGACACCCGTGAGCGCGTGGTGTCCTTCCCGCCGCAGGCCGTGATCACCCAGGACAACCTGACCGTGGCGATCGACACGGTGGTCACCTTCCAGATCAACGACCCGGCAAAGGCGATCTACGGCGTCGACAACTACCTCGTGGGCGTGGAGCAGATTTCTGTGGCCACGCTCCGCGACGTCGTCGGCGGCATGACGCTCGAGGAGACGCTGACCTCGCGCGAGACCATCAACCGTCGCCTGCGCGGCGAGCTGGACGCGGCCACCGCCAAGTGGGGCCTGCGCATCAGCCGAGTGGAGCTGAAGGCGATTGATCCGCCGCCGTCCATCCAGCAGTCCATGGAGATGCAGATGAAGGCGGACCGCGAAAAGCGCGCCATGATTCTCACCGCTGAAGGTAAGCGCGAGTCCGACATCAAGACCGCAGAGGGCGAGAAGCAGGCGCGCATCCTCTCCGCGGAGGGCGAGAAGCACGCGGCCATCCTCGCGGCTGAGGCGGAGCGTCAGGCGATGATGCTGCGCGCCGAGGGTGAGCGCGCCGCCAAGTACCTGGCCGCGCAGGGTGAGGCCCGCGCGATCCAGAAGGTCAACGCCGCCATCAAGTCTTCCGGCGTGACCCCGGAGTTGCTGGCGTACCAGTACCTGGAGCAGCTGCCGAAGATCGCGAACAACGACGCGGCGACGATGTGGATGATCCCGTCCCAGTTCGGCGACTCCCTGCAGCAGTTCGCCCGCGCCTTCGCCAACAAGGACGACGACGGCGTGTTCCGCTACGAGTCCGAGTCCCCGAACGACCGCGACCGGGAGATGGCCCAGGCGGACAACACCGACCGCTGGTTCGACACTTCCACCGACCCGGAGCTGGCAAAGGCTCTCGCCGAGGCGCGTGCGGTGGCCAACAAGCACGTCGACGACCCGGATCCGACCCAGGATGCGGCACAGGGGTCAGCGCAGGATTCGATCAAGCCGGAACCCAGCGGCGCCACCCGCCGCGAGATCACCGCGGGCGAGCCGGAGCGCACCGGCTTCGAGCAGGATTTCGGCCGCGACACTGACGTGTCCGAGCCGGTCTCGCGCCCCGTTACTCGCCCTGACCAGCAGCCCGAGTAATCAAATTCAGCGCTAGCTGCCACCCGGCCTGCTCCGCGGGCCACCCGGCCGCCTGCAACCGCTGGCTCATCGCCTGTTTGGAGATGCCCAGGGTTGCGGCGGCCTCATTTTGGTTCATGCCGCGCCGCACCAGCGATGTCGCCTCGCGCCCCTCGTAGGTGCGCTTGTGCAGCACGTGCGCCATCAGCGCGAAGGTCGCCGCGATGTCCGCGGCCTCAGTCGTCGCTTGTTGCCTATCGACGATCACCCGCACCTGGCCCGCCCTCGTTCCGACAGCTTTCGTCGCGGTGGCAGAAGCGTCGCGCGTGGAGCCCTCGCCGTCGCTGATGCCGAGCCCGATGGCCCAGTTGCCGTCCGAAAGCAGCGCCATGATCAGGTTCAGCGCAGCTTCGGCGTCCTCGACCTTCGAGCGGATGTCTTCCACCCCGAGCACCTCGAAGCCTGCAACACCGGGCAGGCCACTGAGCGCCTCAGCGGAGCGCTCCACCACGGCGGCGCGGGCCTTCTCGCGGCCCCGGTACCTCGCATGCACGGCAATCATAGGCCGTAGCGTACTCCGGTCTACCCTTGGGGCTTGACTCCGACACGTCCCGAGCGGGTCGGCATGCGAGCGTCCAGCACCAGCCCCGCCACGCCGACGACGGCGAGCACCGCCATGATGGCCACGAACACCGGGTCTGCCTCGCCGGTGAGCGTGTCGCCGAACAGCGTGACCAGGATCGTGCCCGGGGCGGAACCCACCAACGTGGCGAGCGCGAACGGGGCCACGGGCACACGGGTTAGTGCCGCAGCGTAGTTCATGATGGAAAACGGCACCGCCGCGATCATGCGCAAGCTCAAAATGGCCAACCACCCACGTTCTTCAAGCCGCCGATTGATGCTCTCCACGGCCGGGTGCGTCAGGCGCGGCTCCACCCATTCCCGCAGCAGTGTGCGCACGATGAGCAGCGAGATGACTGCGCTGACCGTCGTCGCCGTCAGCGCGATGAGGATCCCGCGGGCAGTGCCGAACAGGATGCCGGCAGAGACCGTCATCAGGGTCCGGGGGATGGGGAACTGGGTGATCAGCACGTACAGCAGCCAGAACAGGACGGGGAACCAGGCACCGGTCTGCTCGGACCAGGTGCGCAGGGTCGAAAGCGGGGGGACGTCGAGAAGCATCCATGCTGCGATGAACAACGCGCCGGCCGCAACGATGAGTGCGATCTGGTTCCGGGGTGCCTTCCGCAAACGATTCACCCCGCTATCTTCCATCGGGCGGTAGTCTGGAACCAACTTGAGGAGGGGGGCTCATGAGAGTCGGACTGTTTCTACTTTCCCTGGCATTGACACTCCTAGGAATCGGGGTGACCTACGGGCCGATGGTCCTGTCACTGGTGTTCTATGGCGGCGCGCTCGCCATTGGGTGCATAGCGGCTGCGCGGGCATCAACTGGCGGTGATGCACGAACAGCGGCGTCTTGTGTGCTCGTCGTTGTGGCGGTCGTGACACCGTGGATCGCCCCAATTCTGAAAGGGGATCCCGCCGGTTACGCCATCGTCGTCGGAATCTACGAACCCGCCGTCTCCTTCTTGGCCATGTCCTGGGCGTATCTCACCGCGCGTTCCAGCAAGCTGTGGCCGTACATTGCAGCGGTGGTGCTCGCCGTCGTGTTGGTCGCTGCGCCCCATAGACTCATGGTTCATTTGGCCCACCTGCTTTGGGAAACCCCGCTGTTCGGGTACCTCTGGGTCGCAGTGGTGATCGCCTTCGCCGCTGCGTTTTTCCTGCTCGTCGTGTTGCTCAACCGCGGAAACGAGAAGCGTCGCGGCGCAGAGACGACTCGAGTGTCACGATGAGTGGGCCCGGTTGGAGGAACCAGACCTCAGCGTGAAACCAGACCTCAAGCGCGAGCGCGACGTGGGGTTTTGCAGGTGTGCTTGGCTTGAGGTCTGGTTGAAACTATGAGAAACAAAAAATCTCGAGACACCGTAGGAACGATGTCTCGAGACAACACATGGTGCCCGGAGGGGGACTTGAACCCCCACGTCCGTTAATAGGACACTAGCACCTCAAGCTAGCGCGTCTGCCATTCCGCCACCCGGGCTTAGGGTGATTTTCAGCCTCTCGGCTGGGCACTCGCATAACTATAGGGCGGGCCCATGGAACCGCCAAATCGCCAGTACAACCCTGAAAATTTGGGGTTAAACGACAAAAAGTGTGTCTGGCTCGGCGTGTCGTGGGGGTTAGATTTGGCCTTTTTGGATGCCGATTGAGTGGGTGTAGTCGGTGTCGATAGCGTTGTCGTAGAGGGCTGGTCGTCCGGTTTCGTGGTCGGCTTGGTTCTCGTTTCGGGTCAGGGTGGATACTTTGGCGAGTTGGCCCTGGCCCCAGTTGGACTGCCTGGCGATTCGTACTGGATCGTCAGGCAGTTCCGTTTTTAAGTAGAGCCACCAATCCAGCATGCGGCGTTGTCGTTCGCCTGATCTGCCGCGGTGGGTTCTGGCGAGCAGTTTGAGCTGGGCGTTGATGCCGCCTTCCAGGCTGTTGGTGGTGGATTTGATCCGCTCGGGCGCAAGGACTCCTGCTGGCGGGTTGAGGTAGACAAACAGCATCTCGGACCGCCAAAGATGGTTGAGGCTGTTGTAGGCCTTGCGCACGTTGTGGTGTGTCCACACCCGTGTCCATGCACCGGTTTTGGGGTCCTTGATCAGGGTTTTCTCGTCCATCCATGACCGGTAGATCGTGGAGAACTCGTGCAGCTGCGCACCCCATGCGGCGGCTTCATCCAGCGTGGTGATCCGGGTCAGTTTCAGCGCAAGTCGGTAGATGGTGCGCCCGGCATCCGTACGCGGGTTGCTGGTGGTGTAGCGGCGCACCACCCGTTGGGCGTGGACGAGGCAGCGTTGGATTTTCGTGGTCGGCCAGCACTTTTTGATTGCGCTGTATGCGCCTTGGCCGCCGTCGATGACGGCGATGAGTGGGGCTTCGATGCGTTCAAGCAGCAGCTGGTAGTCGCGGGTGGTTTCGTGTTTGCACCAGTGCCAGGCGATCACGTGGTCGATTGTCGCCGCGATGATCAGGCAGCCGCCGGCGGTGTAGGTGCCGTCGAGGAAGATTTGGTCGTAGACCCGCTTGTCGTGGCCGGCGGTGGGGTCAGGCACATCAACGAACCAGAACGGTTCGAATCGACGTTGCATCGTGCGCGGTGAGCACCCCACACGGCGGGCAACAGTATCGAGGCTGGCACCGGTGGTGAGGTGGTCGATGAAGACGGTGAACGCCGCCGCGTTGGTGATGTCGCTTCGGCGTTTCACGCTGGAGGCGCCGCATTGTTTGCAGCGCCATCTGGTGGTGCCTTTGCTAGTGGTGCCGTTGCGTTTCATTTCACCGCCGCAGTAGCAGCGAGGTTGGTTCTTTGACATTGCGACACCACACCACGCCGCGCATAGCACACCAACGCTGCCACACCGAGGATTGAACGCTCGAGACCCAGATATATGCCCCGGAAGCATATACTTTCCTGAAACCTACAGGTCAATCCTGTCGATTCGGGGTAGTTGGTACCGCGAGTCCGCGTAGTTGGTACCGGTGTTCCACGTACCCGGTACTGCAAGGGGTTTTCTTTCATAGTTGATGTTGGCGACACCACAATCCGGTGGTGTCGCGTCAACATCTACTTGGAAGGAGCCGGTCCTTGTGGCTAACTTCAAACAGATCATCGCGATGTGCCTTGACGGTGCAAGCTACGCGCAGATCACACACGCATTGGGATGTTCACGACGAGAAGTATCCCGCGCAAAGAAAGTCATCGCTGATGAGGCACTAACGCCAGAGCGTTTCCGCCAACTCCCACCGGGATGGTTCGATGATCGATTCAGCGACGGCCGGAGTAAGCGGACGATGTCCTACGACCAGCCTGATTTTCAAGCCCTTGCACGCAAGCTCCAAAGCAAAAAGCACGTGACCAGGCACAAGCTGTGGATGGACTACTTGTCGCAGCCGTGTCCGACGGACAAGACAAAGTACCAGTACTCCCAGTTTTGCAGTGGGCTCAATGAATTTCTCCGTGCTCATGATCTTGTCGAAGTCGTCACCCATGAGCCGGGGCAAGAGCTTTACGTCGACTGGGCTGGCGACAAAGTGCCGGTGGTGGATCAGGCCAGTGGTGATACCGCATTCAAGGCGTCGCTGTTTGTCGCGGTATGCCCGTACTCAGGGCTGATGTACGTCACTGCTGCTGCGAATGAGAAGATGCCGGCTTGGATTGCATGCCACGTCAAAGCGTTGAACTATCTTGGCAAATTACCGGCGGTCATCGTGCCGGATAATGCCTCTACGGCGACCTACCGGCCGAGGAAGCATTCAGGCTACCGGATGGTCACTGACCGCTACGCAGCGTTTGCCGACTACTACGGGGTCACGATTGTGCCGACAAGACCTGGCAGGCCACGCGACAAAGCGGCAGTAGAACGTGCTGTGAAAATCGCCTACACCAAAATACTCGGGTATTTCAGCGACGAGGTCTTCTACAATCTCGATGAACTCAATGAGGCAATCGCTGACCGGCTTGCCGATATCAACAGCGCAATGACACGGGCTGATGGCACAACACGGCGCATGCGCTTTGAGCAAGAAGAAGCACCAGTGATGCGCGATCTGCCGCCGACACCGTTTACGGAAGTGTCATACAAGCGGCTCAAAGTCGACCGTAATTGGCACATCACCTGTGACTACCAGTACTATTCTGTGCCATTTCAGCTGGTAGGAGAGGCAGTGACGGTCAGGCTCACCCCGCAACTGGTGAGCATCTTCAACGGTGATCAACTAGTTGCTGAACACACACGCCTTCACGGATTCAAATACCGGTACTCCACTGATCCCAACCATGGGCCAAGCAGCGATGACGAAGGCCACAAGGCGCTCACCCGCGACGAACTCTTGGCTTGGGCCTCGTCGTTCGGTTCTGCAACGCACACAGTCATAGCGATGATCCTCGATCGTAATAGTGCCGCCGTCCCCCGCGGACTTCTTCAAGCTCGCAACGTGCTGGCCAACCTGGGCAAAAAGCACAGCAAAGCCACCCTCGAGCCGGCGTGCCAGCAGGTCTTAGAAAAGAAGCTGGCTCCAACTATGGCTGTGATCAAGCGCATCCAGACTGACATTGCGCACGCTCAGCAGCCCCCTGCTGCACCAGGGCGAAAGACACAGCCCGCGACGAAGAACCAACAACGCCCAAGCGCCCCGCTTACCAGCGACGCAGCTGACGCCGTCTTCATCCGTCCTGCTGACCACTACGAAAACTAGAAGGAGCGTGAACCATGAGCAACATCAATGACGAAACAGTACGGGCAAAAATGCGAAAGCTTCGCGTATCGACCTTCGCTGATGTCTTCTACGAGATTGTCAACGACGAGGCCTACGCGGATGCGCTACCAGAGGACATCTTCCTCGCAGCAGTCGAAGAGGCCTACACACAGCGGCAACAACGCAACATCGCCAAAGCCATCACCCAGGCACAATTCCGATACCCGGACGC
This sequence comes from Corynebacterium sp. CQ3829_602738, assembly GCF_054478435.1. NCBI lineage: Bacteria > Bacillati > Actinomycetota > Actinomycetes > Mycobacteriales > Corynebacteriaceae > Corynebacterium > Corynebacterium sp. CQ3829_602738. The sequence continues at coordinate 1,309,532 of NZ_CM137003.1, read as the reverse complement.
GAGCCTTGCTGAAGTCACCCGAGCAGAACAACGCGGCATCAACATGCGCCAACTGAAACGAATCGCGGCGACCAACTGGCGGGAAAACCCGACCAACATTCACATCCTCGCACCGACCGGAACAGGGAAAACATACATAGTCTGCGCCATCGGCGTCGCCGCATGCCAAGCCGGATACTCCGTGGCCTACTACCGGCTAGACCAACTCGTAGACATGTTGGCGGTCTTCTCACCGACTGACCAAAACTACCTCGATAAGATGCGGAAACTGATCAATGTCGATGTCCTTATCATCGACGATTTTATGACCATGAGCATCAACCAGCGCGGGCAAGAAGACCTGAGCAAGATCATATTCGACCGCGACGGTCGGCTCCCAACACTGATCTCCTCCCAATCGGCCGCCGCCTATTGGGTCGAAGCCCTCCCCGACAGAGTCGGAGCCGATTCACTCGTTAGCCGCCTCAACAACGGCCACCGAATCCGCATCGGAGACTTCGACATGCGCAAGGCCACCGCCCCAATAGAACCGGACGAATAAGACAAACAGCCGGGCCAACTCCGTCGGCCCGGCCCCGGTACCAACTACCCGGAACACAGCAGTACCGGGTCTCCGGAACACCGGTACCAAAAACCCGCATCTGACAGTCAATCCCTAAAAATCCGCGATTCCGGACACACTTTTTGACCCTTAACCCAATATTTGCTAGATTTTCCAGAATGATGCCACCGCCGCGCAGAATGAAGACGTACAGCTGGTTCGTCCCGCCCGCGCCGCCAGCGGACGATCCGGCGCGGCTCCACCCAGCACGCTGGAGCAGCGGGAACCGTGTGGTCAGGGACATGGTAGGCGCATACCCGGGCGTGCTAGTGCTGCACATTCTGAGCTACCTCATCGGCACCGGCATCTCCGCGTTTGTGCCGGTGGTGGTGGGCATGATCGTGGACGGCCTGGTGGGGGAAGAAAAGTTCAACGCATGGTGGCTCTTCGCAGTATTGGTCGGCATCTTCATCATCCAGTTCATCGGCGAGGCCACCGGCGACGGCCTGGCCACAGCCTCGGTGCGCCGCGTGACCCACAACGCGCAGCAGCACCTGTCCTCGGGCGTGCTGCGCCGCGGGGCGGGAGCGATGAGCCCCGGCACGGTGCTCAACACCATCGACGCGGACGCGAACACCGTCGGTCGATACCGCGAGCTGCTGTCGTTTCCGCTGATGGCCATCGGCTACGCGGCCGGCGCGATGGTGGCGATGTGGTCGGTCTCCCCGTGGATCTCGCTGGCCATCCCAGCCAGCGCGCTGATTATCGCCCTGTTCGCCGCGTGGACCGCGGGGCCGGTGACGCGGGTGTCGCTGAAGCGCCGCGCTGCGGAGGCGGATGTTGCTGGCTTGGCCACGGATGCGTCGCAAGGCATCCGCACCGTCAAAGGCCTCGGCGCGGGCGCAACCGTGGCCGAGCGTTTTCACTCGGAAACGGCGAAGGCGAAGCGGTTGATGCTCACGCACCTGCGTGTGGAGGTCTGGCTGGGTTTTGCCAGGTTCTGCGTGGCGTGGCTGTGCAACCTTGCCATCGTGGGCTTGAGCGCGTGGATGACGCTGCGCGGGGAGATCACCCCGGGGCAGCTGACATCTGTGGCACTGTTGGTGCCGCCTGCGTTGGACATGGCGGGCTTCGCGTTCGGCGACCTGGCAAGTGGGTGGGGCAGGGCCGTGGCGAGCGGTCAACGCATCGAGCAGCTGCACCACGCGGGCGATGACGCGGCGGGGCCTGAGCCGACAGACACCCCGGTCCCAGGCGCGGGTCTGTGGATTCTCGAGCCGGCGGAGCGTTCCTACGCCACCGCCGCCGCGTGGGCGCAGCGCGCAGACGTGCTGTTCCCGCCGCACACCGTCAACGTGTTTGAGGGCACCATCGCAGACAACGTGAACCCGCGCGGGGATGTGCCGGAGGACGTCGTCAAGCAGGCGCTCGCCGCCGCCCACTGCCAAGACATCCTCCGCAGGCTCGGCGGCATAGACGCAGGCGGCGAGTTGCCGGACGCACCGCTGGGCGAGGCCGGCCTGAATCTCTCCGGCGGGCAGCGGCAGCGCGTCGCGCTTGCTAGGGCGCTCGCCGCCGACTCGGACGTGCTCATCCTGGACGACCCGACCACTGGCCTCGATTCCGTGACACAGGCGGACGTCGTGGCAGCCGTCGCCGCGCTCAGAGCAGACAAAACCACCGTGGTCATCACCGGAAACGCCGCGTGGCAGCACGCTGGAACCGAATTGGAGGTGGCGTAAATGGCGCGCGAATACGAACGCACTGACGCGGTCGCCCCCGCGAGCGTGAAGGAGACCTTCGCGTACCTGTCTGCGCTACCCAACGCTCTGGACAAGCGCTGGTGGGCGGGTTTGCTGATCATCCAGGCGCTGATTGTCGCTGTCTACACCACGCAGTCGAACCTGTTCGGCCGTAGCGTCGACCCGCTCACCGGAGGCGAGGTGCCGCTACTGGGCACCGGCACCCGCGCCTTTGTGTGGACTGTTGGCCTGGCGTTGGCCTGCATGCTCGTCGAGATGTTCTTGCGGGCGCTGGGCAATTATGTGGTGGGCCAGAAAGTCGCCCGCGCGTCCATCGACCTGCGCCGCCGCTGCCTCGACGCGATCCTGCGCGCACCAGTGCCGCGGGTGATGGAGCTCGGCACCGGCAACGTCATCACACGCATGACCAAGGACATCGACGACGTCGTCCAAACCATCACCGACATCGGCTCGCGCGTGCTCACCACCGTGTTCGTCTTCCCGATCACGTTCATCGGGCTTTTGCTTATCGACGTCCGCTTCGCCCTGATCCTGCTTCTGATCTGCATATGCACCTACCCGTTTGCCCGCGCGGTGGTGCGCGCCATCCCGGATGCCTCCAACGCGGTGAGCGTGGCGGAGGCGCGTCGCAACGCGGTGCTGCTGGATACCGTCCGGGGCCTGCCCACGCTGCGCGCCTTCGACTTGGAGCGCTGGGCGTTGGCACGGATGCGGCGGACCTCGTGGGGCGCGGTGGAGGCGGAGATGGACCGTGTGCCCTGGGACATCCGGCTCACAGGCATCGGCCAGGTCGCTTTCGCCGCGTGGGTGCTGCTCACGCTTGGCGTCGGCGCGTGGCTCGCGACGGCCGGTGCCGTCAGCCCGGGCCAGGCGAGTGCCGCCGTGTTCATGGTCATCCGCGCCGAGGTCACGGTGTTCAACGCCCTGTTCTTCGTCGGCGAGCTGCAGAGCGCGGCCACCGCAGTGGGCCGCGCGGTGAGCCTGGCCAAGCTCGCGGACGGGCGTGAAGCTACGGCCGTTCCGGAGGATCTGGCGGAGCCGGTGGACGTGGAAGTCGACCACGTCTCGTTTGCCTACCCGGGCGGCGCCAACGTGCTGGAGGACCTCTCTGTCACGCTCGAGGCGGGAACAACTACCGCACTGGTGGGGACTTCGGGCGCCGGCAAGTCCACGCTCGCCGCGCTCATTGCGGGGCTGGTGGAGCCCACGTCTGGGTGCATCCGGGTAGGCGCAGTAGATACCTCGCAGGTCAGCGACACGTGGACCGCCAAGAACGTCACCCTGCTCACCCAGGACGTCCACCTGTTCGCCGGCACCCTGCGCGAGGACCTCTCGATGGCCGCACAGGATGCGACCGACGCGGACCTGCTGCGGGCGCTGGCAAGTGTCGGGCTCGACCCTGAAGGCACCCAGTTCGCGCGCCTGTTCCCGAAGGGGCTGGACACCGCCGTCGGCGCAGGCGCGGAGGAGCTGCCCCCGGAGGTGGAGCAGCAGCTCGCGCTCGCACGCGTGGCGCTCTCAGGCCCGAAGGTGCTCATCCTGGACGAGGCGACGGCAGAAGCTGGCAGCGACGCCACCAACGCGCTGGAGGACGCCGCCGCGCGGATCACCGCAGACACCACGGCACTGGTGGTGGCGCACCGCCTAGACCAGGCGGCGGCCGCGGACCGGATCCTGGTCATGGACGCCGGGCGCATCATCGAGGACGGCACCCACACCGAACTCGTCGCCGCCGACGGGAGATACGCGCAACTGTTCGCTGCGTGGAGTGGCGGCGGTCACTAACTCTCCGGTAGGAATGGGGACATGACTGCAAATTATGTTTCCGACCGTTTCCCCGGCCCCGACCCGTACGCCCCGCTGGCGGACGTGCCGTCCTTCGACATCACGTCCGAGGACATCGTCGACGGCGAGCGCCTCGCCGACACGCTTGCCGGCGACAACGCCACCAGCCCGCAGCTTTCCTGGTCCGGCGCCCCGGAGGGCACCAAGACCTTTGCGGTGACCTGCTTCGACCCGGACGCGCCGACCGCCTCTGGTTTCTGGCACTGGTCCGCGTTCAACATCCCCGCGGACGTTACCGAGCTGCCAGCCGGAGCAGGCGCGAAGGACGACCTCGGTGTCGGCGCGGTGGTGCTCACCGGCGACAGCGGGGTTAAGGGCTACTACGGTGCGAACCCGCCGGCCGGCCACGGCCCGCACCGCTACCTGTTCGCCGTCCACGCGGTGGACACGGAGCTGCCCGCAGACGAGATTGCCAACCCCACCCAGCTCGGCTTCAACCTGAACTTCCACTCGCTCGGCCGAGCAATCATCTGGGGCTGGTACGAAAACCAGTAAGATTCGCCGAATGGTTCCAGTGCAACTCCGCGTCGGCGGCGCGTTCATGGGCATCGCACTCGTGCTCGTGCTCTACGCCGTGCTGGCGCTGCTTCGAGGCGACGCCGCGTTCCCCGTCACCCCGCAGGTGCTCTCCATCATCGTGGCGGTCGCCATCGTCGGCGCCTTCGCCACCTACAACACCAAGCAGGAAGGCTCACGCACCCAGGTCGGCGCGCTAATCGTGGCCGTGGTGCTCATCGGGCTCGGCTTCATCGCGCCCGACACCGAACTCATGGCCACCACGCCGTTCTGGCTGATCGGCTGGGCGCTCGCCGCCGGCCTCTGCGCGGTGGTGCTGCGCCGCAGCGCAGCCGGACACGCTTAGAGCGCCTTCCACTCCAGCCCGCTGCCCACGGCCTGCTCGATCGAGTCCAGGCCGTGGGCTTTGATCTGCGCGGCGATCCCGCGGTGGATGCCGCGGATCCAGCCCAACCCGCCGTAGATGAACGGGGTGTAGCCCTGCAGCAGGCTCGCGCCCGCGGTGATGCGCTCCCACGCCTGCTCGGGCGTGGAGATGCCGCCGACGCTGACGAGCACCAGCTTGTCGCCGACTCGCTCGTGGAGGCGCTTGAGCACCTCAAGCGAGCGGTTCTCCAACGGGGCTCCGCTGATGCCGCCCGCGCCCATCTTCTCCACCCTGGAGGCGGGCGTTTTCAGCCCGGAGCGGGAAATGGTCGTGTTGGTGGCCACAATGCCGGCCAATTCCAGCTCGACGGCGAGGTCAGCCACGGCGTCGATGTCGTCGTCGGAAAGATCCGGCGCGATCTTCACCAGCACCGGGGTGGTGGTGGATTTCTTCACCACTTCCAGGATCGGGCGGAGTTCCTCCACCGCCTGCAGGTCGCGCAGACCCGGCGTGTTGGGGGAAGAGACGTTGACCACCAGGTAGTCCGCAAGCTGGCCCAGAAGCGTCGCGGTGGCGCGGTAGTCCGCCACGGCATCCTCGGAGGTCTTGTTCTTGCCGATGTTGATGCCCACCACGTCGCGGGAGCGCCGCGCGCGGAGGTTGTCGGCGACCACGAGCGCGCCCTTGTTGTTGAAACCCATCCGGTTCAAAATCGCCTTGTCCTCCGGCAGGCGGAACAGGCGGGGAGTGGGGTTGCCCGGCTGGGACTTCGGGGTCACGGTGCCCATCTCGGCGTAACCGAAACCGATCGCGCCCCACGCGTCGATCGCCTCGGCGTTCTTGTCAAAGCCGGCCGCCAACCCCAGCGGGGCGGGAAAATCCACGCCGAAAACGGTCTGGCGCAGCACCGGGTCGTGCACGCGCACGGCCTTTTCCATAACACGGTTGACAGGGGTGGCCAGGTGCAGCGTCTGCAGGGCGCCGCTGATGATGCCGTGGATGCGCTCCGGCGGCAGCAGGAACATGAGCTTGAGTGCGCGGTCGTAGAGCGTCACGGGTGAATCTCCTAGTTGCTCTCGGTCTGGTCGGCGGGGGAGACGATCTGGATGCCGTCGCCGGATGCGGAGGCGGCGACCACGGTGCCGTCGTCAAGCGTAATGATGCTCTGGGCATCTGCGACGGTGGCGAAGTGCTTGCGCTTCACCGGAATGCCCTGGGAGATGTCGTAGCCGGTGGCGGTGTTGCTGGCCAGCGAGCTGACCCATGCGAGGCGCTGCGCGGGGTCCCACGCGGCATCCCAGGGTCCTTCCGGCACCGGCGCGGACTGCTGGAGGCGGATGATGTCGTCGGTGGTGTAGACGTGGAGCTGGTTGCCGGTGGAATCCGCAGCCAGCACCAGGCCGTGCTCGCCGCCGCGCACCTTGCCCACTCCCAGGCCGACGCGCAGGGTGCCGCCTTGGCGCGAGCCGTTCCAGTCGATGTCCTGGATGGTGGTGTCGAAGCGGTTGGTTCGCACCACGGAGTCGCGCTGGCCGTCCACCTGCACCGCTTGGAGCTGATCGGTCTCGCGTGCGACGTCGATGGTGTCTTTCAGCTCTCCGCCGTCGAAGACCCACACCTTGCGCTCAGTGTCGCTGCCTGCGAGCACCTCGCCTGTCGACGCCACCGTGGCCACCGTGACCGGCTTATCCGTGGCGATAGTCTCCTCCCGGTCGCCGAAGAGCTTGATCTCGCCCGCGCAGGCAAGCGCGAAGGTGCCGGCGTTGGCGGATGCCTCGCCGCAGGATTGGTCCAGCTCGTGGCGGGCGGCCTTGCCTTGCTGGATCTCCTCGAGCGTGCCGATCGTCAGCGCGTTTTCCGTGCGGACGCCGATGCGGCCGTTCGTGACGTCCACATCGCTCACTGGCTCGAAGCCCACCACCGCGCCCGCCGGGTCCGACGACTGCGGGGACTGCACAGGCTCTGCGCTGCCCATGTTCGCAGCCGCCTCACCGCCGGCTTCCTCGATCTTGGCGGAAGGAGACGCGCCGCAGGCGCTCAGCGCCAGGGCAGCCGAGACGGCACCGGAAACTGCGGCAAAGCGGAGGCGGGAACTGGGGGCAAACAAACGAGCATTCACAAGGTCAAAGCCTAGCAACGCGCCCGTCGCGCACCGCGATGGCTAAGTAGGCGTGGTAGTGTCTTTCGCCATGACTGATCCCGCCACCACAATGTCCTGGGTTCAGGTGATCGTCCTGTCCATTGTCCAGGGCCTCACCGAGTTTCTGCCCGTGTCTTCCTCGGGCCACCTGCGCATCGTCTCCCAACTGTTTTGGGGCGAAGACGCCGGCGCCAGCTTCACCGCTGTGATCCAGCTGGGCACGGAGCTGGCCGTGCTGGTGTACTTCGCCAAAGACATCTGGCGCATCCTCACCGCCTGGTTCGCCGGCCTCGCGGACAAGTCCAAGCGCGGTTTCGACTACCGCATGGGCTGGATGGTCATCGCCGGCACCATCCCGGTCGGTCTTGCGGGCGTGCTGCTCAAGGACTTAATCCGCGAGAACTTCCGCAACCTCTGGATCACCGCCACAGTGCTGATCCTGTTCTCACTGGTGTTCATCCTGGCCGAGCGCCGCGGCAAAAAGACCCGCGGCTTCGAAGAACTGACCATGAAAGACGCGGTTCTGATGGGCCTGTGGCAGTGCCTGGCGCTCATCCCGGGTGTGTCGCGCTCCGGCGGCACCATCTCCGGCGGTTTGTTCCTCAACCTCGACCGCGAGGTTGCCACCCGTTTTTCCTTCCTGCTGGCCATCCCGGCAGTACTTGCCTCCGGGCTGTTCTCGCTGCCGGACGCCTTCGACCCCCAGGCGGGCCAGGCGGCAAGCGGGCTGCAGCTGCTCGTCGGCTCCGGCATCGGGTTTGTGGTCGGCTACATCTCCATTGCCTGGCTGCTGAAGTTCGTGTCCAACCACTCGTTCGCGTGGTTCGCCGCCTACCGCATTCCGCTGGGCCTTCTCGTGATGGCGCTGCTCGGCACTGGCGTGATGGCCGCCTAGTTGTAGGGTTGTCCGCATGCATGCATGGCCCGACCCGTCCGTACCCGCAGTCGCTGGCACCCCGGTGCCGCTGAAGCTCTTCGACACCGCCGATCAGCGCGTCAAGGAAGTAGACACCACCCCGGATGCGAACGGGGAGGTGGGGATGTACGTCTGCGGCATCACCCCGTACGACTCCACCCACCTCGGCCACGCCGCGACCTACCTCACCTTCGACCTGGCGCAGCGCCAGCTGCTCGCCAACGGCCACAAGGTCCACTACGTGCAGAACATCACCGACGTGGACGACCCGCTGTTCGAGCGCGCAGAGCGCGACGGCGTGGACTGGCGCGAACTCGGCACCAGCCAGATCAACTTGTTCCGCAGCGACATGGAGATCCTGTCCGTGATCCCGCCGCGCGACTACATCGGCGCGATGGAGTCAGTCGACGAGGTGATCGCAATGGTGCAGCAGCTTCTCGACGCTGGCGCCGCCTACGAGCTCGACCAGGGCGACATCTACGCTTCCATCGACGCCACCGAGCAGTTCGGCTACGAGTCCAACCTGGACCGCGCCACCATGGAGGAGTACTTCGCAGAGCGCGGCGGCGACCCGGATCGAGAGGGCAAGCGCGACCCGCTGGACGCGCTGATCTGGCGCGGCCACCGTGAGGGCGAGCCCGCCTGGGACTCGCCGTTCGGCCCGGGCCGGCCGGGCTGGCACGTGGAGTGCTCCGCAATTGCCACCAACCGCCTCGGCAGCCACTTCGCCATCCAGGGCGGCGGGTCTGACCTGGCGTTTCCGCACCACGAGTTCTCCGCGGCGCACGCTGAGGCCGCGCTGAAGGTCGAGCGTATGGCCGGCCACTACGTCCACGCCGGCATGATCGCCCTCGACGGGGTGAAGATGTCCAAGTCCCTGGGCAACCTCGTGTTCGTGCACAAGCTCTCGGAGGCGGGCCACGACCCGTCGGCGATCCGCCTGGCCGTCTTTTCGGGCCACTACCGCGAGGACCGGGACTTCTCCGACGCGATCCTCGCCGAGGCAGAAGAACGCCTCGCACGTTGGCGCGAGCAGCTCGCCGGCGAGGTGAGCGAGGCGGAGGCGACGGATGTCGTCGATAAGCTTCGCGCGATTCTTGCGGACGATCTGAACACCCCGGAGGCACTTTCGCTTCTCGACGGCGCGGCCGGCGACTGCAACCAGATCATCGCCACCGCCCTCGACGGGCTGCTCGGGGTGCGCATTTAGCGCGCCTCACGCACAATGGGCGCATGAGCGCAGCTGCGGACAACTCGATTCGGGCCCAGTTTCAGCCCGAGGTAGACGAATTCATCGACGACCTGACCACCTTCGCCACCGGTTCCTACCTGCAGGACGAGGACAAGGACCTGTGGGAAGAGCCCTTCGACCCGGCGGTGCTGCCGGATTTGAAGAAGCTCCTGGAGATGTTCCTGGACGCCCTCGACCTGCTCGGCGACGATCCTGAGGGCGACGCGCTGGTGAAGGTCGTGGCTCCGTTCTACGAGAACCTCGAAGAGTTCAACGAGAAGCACGCCAACGCGGTGCTTGAACCGGAGGAGAAGGCCGACATCGAGACCCTGGTGTTCCGCGCGGCGGCCGCCACCGGCGCCACGGACGAGGCTCTCAACGAGCTTCCGGAACTTGAGTAGGCCCAAGGCCGTCCTCTGGGACATGGACGGCACCCTCATCGACACCGAACCGCTGTGGGGCAAGGCCACCTTCGAGCTCGGCGAGCTGCTGGGCCGCCCGCTCACCCCGGAGGTGCGCGCTAAAACTATCGGCGGCAGCTTCCCCAACACCTTGAGCGTGGTGGCCGAGTGGGCGGGCTACGAGCTTAAAGACGGCGACCTGGAGCGCTACCGCACCTGGATGTTCGACCGCATGGCGGAGCTGTTCGCGGACGGCATTGAACTCAACCCCGGCATCGGCGGCGTGCTCGAGTCGCTCACGCGGCGGGGCACGCCGATGTTCATCTGCACCAACACGGAACGGGTGGTGGCGGATCCGTGCATCGACGCGATCAGCCGCGACTTCTTTGCCGGCACCATCACCGGCGACGAGGTGGAACACTCCAAGCCGGCTCCGGACATGTACCTCGAGGCAGCCCGGCGCGCGGGCGCAGAACCGGGGGAATGCCTCGTGGTGGAGGATTCCTGGCACGGCATGTCCGCCGGGGCCGCAGCAGGCTGCGCGGTGCTGGGGCTGGCGGATGAGGTTCCCGCGGGTGTGACGAAGTTCGACCCGAACAACTTCGTCGGCGCGGGCGCCGATGACGTGGATCGTTGGTTTTCTGCAGCTCGACAGGCATAAAACGGGGGTACGCAGCGCCCGTCGAGAAGCGTCTTGCTACGTATAGTGGCGCTCATGAGCACTCGTACTGAAGAAGACCTCCTCGGCACCGCCGAGGTCCCCGCCGACGTCTACTACGGCATCCACGCCCAGCGCGCCAAGGATAATTTCCAGATCTCCGGAAGCACCATCAACGATGTGCCGGAGTTCATTCGTGGCATGGTGCAGGTGAAGAAAGCCACCGCGATGGCGAACCGCCGCCTGCATGCCCTGCCCAAGGACAAGTCCGAGGCCATCATCGCGGCCTGCGACAAGATCCTGGACGAGGGCGTGTGCATGGACCAGTTCCCGATCGACGTTTTCCAGGGCGGCGCGGGCACATCGCTGAACATGAACACCAACGAAGTGGTAGCCAACCTCGCGCTCGAGCTGATCGGCCGCGAAAAGGGCGACTACTCGGTGATCAACCCGAACGACGACGTCAACATGTCGCAGTCCACCAACGACGCGTACCCGACCGGTTTCCGGCTCGGCGTGTACTACGCCGTACAGGGGCTGTTGGAGGAGCTCGACGAGCTGCAGAAGGCGCTGCGTGCGAAAGGCGATGAGTTCGCCGACATCATCAAGATGGGCCGCACCCAGCTTCAGGACGCTGTCCCGATGACCCTGGGCCAGGAATTCACCGCCTTCGGCGCCAACCTCGCCGAGGAGCAGCGCACCATCAGCGGCGCGGCCGACTCGCTGCTGGAGGTCAACCTCGGTGCCACCGCCATCGGCACCGGCATCAACACCCCGAGCGGCTACCGTGACCAGGTGGTCTCCGCGCTGCGCGAGGTCACCGGTCTGGACATCCAGGCGTCGCCGGACCTGATCGAGGCGACCTCTGACACCGGCGGTTACGTGATGATGCACAGCGCTATCAAGCGCGCCGCGATGAAGTTGTCGAAGATCTGCAACGACCTGCGCCTGCTGTCTTCCGGCCCGCGCGCTGGTCTGAACGAAATCAACCTGCCGGAGCGGCAGGCGGGATCCTCGATCATGCCGGCGAAGGTCAACCCGGTGATCCCCGAAGTGGTCAACCAGGTCTGCTTCAAGGTCTTCGGCAACGACGTGACCATCTCCATGGCCTCCGAGGCGGGCCAGCTTCAGCTCAACGTGATGGAGCCGGTGATCGGCCAGTCCCTGTTCGAGTCCATCAGCCTGCTCGCCAACGCGGCGAAGACCCTTCGCGAGAAGTGCGTCACCGGCATCACTGCCAACCAGGATGTGTGCGAGGCGTACGTGACCAACTCCATCGGAATTATCACCTACCTCAACCCGGTGATCGGCCACCACAACGGCGACCTCATCGGCCGCGAGGCGGCGGAAACCGGCAAGAGTGTCTACGACCTCGTGCTGGAGAAGGGGCTCATCGAGGAAGAGGACCTGAAGAAGCTGTTGAGCAAGGAAAACCTCATGCACCCCGAGTACCGGGGCAAGCTCTACGTCGACGACGAGCCGGGCCTGGAGGCGTAGGCTCAGTGCTTAGCGCAGCCGGGTAGGCAACATCACACCGGCTGCATTTTCGTTTCGGGCTCCTTCGGACAGATAATGGGATGACCTAATAACTGTCTGAAGGAGCCCGCCGTGTTACTCGCCGTCCACATCATCATCCTCCTCGGGGCGATCGTGGTGGGCGCGCGGATGGGCTCCATCGCCATCGGCTTCGCCGGCGGTCTCGGAGTCCTGCTGCTCGGCGCGACCGGGATGCCGGTCAGCGCTGAGGCCATCCCGTTCGATGTCATCGGCATCATCATGTGCGTCATCGCCGCGATCTCCGCGATGCAGCTCGCCGGAGGCATGGACTACCTGGTGGACCTGGCCGAGCGCTTCTTGCGCCGCAACCCGAAGCGCATCACGGTCTACGCCCCGATTGTCACCTGGCTGATGACGGTGCTCGCCGGCACCGGCCACACCGCCTTTTCCACGATGCCCGTCATCGTCGAGGTGGCAAAGGAAGGCAAGGTGCGGCCCTCGCGCCCGCTGTCGGCTGCGGTGATTGCCTCGCAGATGGCCATCGTCGCCTCGCCGATTTCCGCCGCAGTGGTGTTCATGGCGTCCGCGCTCGAGCCACTCGGGGTGGGCTACCTCCAGCTGCTGGCGGTAATGATCCCGGCGACGTTCTTCGCGATCTTCCCCATGGCGTGGATTGCCAACAAGTCCGGCGCGGAGCTGGAGGATGATCCGGTCTACCGCCAGCGGGTGGCCGACGGTCTCGTCGCAAAGCCCGCATCGCGCGAGCACTACGTCCCGCCCCAAGGCGCAAAGGCCTCGGTGGGCATCTTCCTTGCCGCGATCGTGATCGTGATGGTCTACGCCACGCTGATCTCGGAGCAGGTGGGGTTGATTGCGGACCCGACCATCCCGCGCAACGAAGCGATCATGGCCATCATGCTTGGCGCCGCGGCCGCCATCGTGCTGGTCACGCGCACGACAGCGGCGGAGATCTTAAACACCCAGGTGTTCCGCTCCGGCATGTCCGCCTGCGTGTGCGTACTCGGCGTGGCCTGGCTGGGCACGACGTTTATCAACTACTACATCGAAGACATCCAAAGCATCGCCGGCGACGTGCTCACCGCGAAGCCGTGGCTGCTCGCGGTCGTGCTCTTCGTCGCCGCATCGCTTTTGTACTCGCAGGCCGCGACGGCCAAGGCGCTCATCCCGGCGGCGTTGGCGATTGGCGTGAGCCCGCTGACCGCGCTCGCCGCCTTCCCGGCCGTCTCCGCGCTGTTCGTGCTGCCGACGTACCCGACGCTGCTCGCCGCGGTGGAGATGGACGACACCGGCTCCACCCGCATTGGCAAGTATGTGTTTAACCACCCGTTCCTCGTTCCGGGTGTGGTGTGCATCTTTGTCAGCGTGATTCTGGGTTATGCCATCGGCGCCGTTGTAGTGTGAGGTGCATGACTGCACAACCGTTGACTGACGTCGAAATTGCCCAGGCCCACGAGCTCGCCCCTATCACGGAGATCGCCGCGAAGGCGGGTGTCGCCGACGATGCGCTGATCCCGTACGGCAAGCACATGGCCAAGGTGGACATCACCCAGAACCCGGGGAACACGCCGGGCAAGCTCGTCGTGGTCACCGGTGTCTCGCCGACGCCTGCGGGCGAGGGCAAGTCCACCACGCTGATCGGCCTGACGGACGCGCTGGCGAAGCTGGGCAAGAACGCCATGGTCGCGCTGCGCGAGCCGTCGCTCGGCCCGGTGATGGGCATCAAGGGCGGCGCCGCGGGCGGCGGCTACTCCCAGGTGGTGCCGATGGAGCAGATCAACCTTCACTTCACCGGCGATTTCCACGCGATCACCAGCGCCAACAACACCCTGGCCGCGCTCATTGACAACCACATTCACCAGGGCAACGCGCTCGGCATTGACCCGCGCCGCGTGACCTGGCAGCGCTGCGTGGACGTCAACGATCGCGCGCTGCGCAACGTGGTCACCGGCCTAGGTGGCCCGGCCCACGGCGTGCCGGCGGAGACCGGGTTCACCATCACCGCCGCCTCCGAGATCATGGCGATTCTGGGTCTGGCCACGGACCTGGAGGACTTAAAGCAGCGCCTGGCCAACATCACCATCGGGCTGACCTACGACAAGAAGCCGGTCACGGCCGGTGACCTCGGTGCCCAGGGCGCGATGGCCGCGCTGCTGAAGGATGCGGTCAACCCGAACCTCGTGCAGACCCTCGGCGGGACGCCTGCGTTCATCCACGGCGGCCCGTTCGCCAACATCGCCCACGGCTGCAACACCCTGATTGCCACCCGCACCGCCCAGCAGTACGCCGACATCGTGCTCACGGAGGCCGGCTTCGGCTCCGACCTGGGCGCGGAGAAGTTCTTCGACATCAAGGCGCGCTACGGCGACCTCGACGTCGCCGGTGCCGTCATTGTGGCCACGATCCGCTCCATCAAACACAACGCGGGCGTGGCCAAGGCGGAACTGGCAGAAGAGAACGTCGCCGCGCTGGAGGAGGGCATTGTCAACCTCGAGCGCCACGTGGAAAACGTGCGTAAGTTCGGCGTGACCCCGGTGGTCGCGCTCAACCGCTTCACCACCGACTCCGAGGCCGAGCTGGACTTCCTGAAGAACTGGGCGCAGACCAAGGACATCGCGCTGGCCGAGGCGGACGTGTGGGCCAAGGGCGGCGACGGCGCGCTCGAGCTCGCCCAGACGCTGCTGGACAACCTCACCGAGGGCACCTCGCACCCGCTCTACGACCCGGCCGAGGGCGTGGAGGCGTCCATCGAGACCATCGCCAAGGAGATCTACCGCGCCGCCGACGTGCAGTACTCCGCCGCGGCGCTGAAGGACCTGCAGACGCTCAAGGACAACGGCTTTGACAACCTGCCGGTGTGCATCTCCAAGACGCAGTACTCCTTCTCGGACGACCCGACCCAGCTCGGCGCGCCGGAGGGCCACACGCTGCACGTGCGCAACATCGTCCCGCGCACCGGCGCCGGTTTCGTGCTCGTGCTCACCGGCGACGTCATGACCATGCCGGGCCTGCCCAAGCAGCCGGCCGCCAACAACATCGACGTCGACGCCGACGGCGTGGTCTCCGGCCTGTTCTAGGCCTCGGGCCCGGCCTCGGGGGCGCCGCCGTCGCTACGCGCCTCCGCCCGCGACCCCGGCCACCCGGGGTACGCCGGGGGAGTGCCGCCGAAGACCGGGCACAGGTGCTGGAAGGCGCACCACCCGCACAGTTTGGACTGCTGCGGGCGGAAGTTGCCTGATTTACCGTCGGCCTCGATCTTCCACCACAGCTCCGCCAAGTCCCGCTCGAAGTACTCCAGCTCCTCGCGCGAGGGGGCGAGGATCATCGAGTCCATCACCTTCAGATACATCAGCTTCAGCTGCGTGGGCACAACGCCGAACATGCGCCAGTACACCAGCGCGTAGAAGCGCATTTGGAACTGCGCGTCTTCGGAGTAGCGCGGCAGCGGCTTCTTGCCGGTTTTGTAGTCGACCACGCGCACCTCCCCGGTAGGCGCGATGTCCACGCGGTCGATGAATCCGCGCACCGGCACCCCGTTCGGCAGCGTGAAGTCCACCGGCATTTCCTGGGCGTGCGCGTCGAAGCCCAGCGGGTTTTCCATGGTGAAGTAGCCGCGCAGCAACGTACGGGCGTCCACAAGCAACTGGTACTCGTCCTTCACCGGCTCCGCGCAGGTGGGATCTTCTTCACGCATTTTCTCCCAGTTCGGCTTCAGGCGCTTCACCGCGGCCGGGTATGTGCGCTCCTCGCGCGGCCATGCGAACATCTCCTCCAGCACGGCGTGCACCAGTGTGCCTTTGACCTGCGCTTCCGTGGACGGCTCCGGGATTTTGTCGATGGCGCGCAGCCGGTATTGCAGCGGGCAGCGCTTGTAGTCGGAGGCGCGCGAGGGCGAGATGGCTAGTGGGCGTGGGGGAGTACTGGCATCAGACATGGTGCCCAACATCATAGAGTGGAGCCATGACACAGCCGTTCATCGATTTCATCGCCGAGAGTCCCTCCGCATTCCACGCCGCGAGCAACGTCGCCTCGAGGTTGCAGGCGGAGGGCTTTTCGCTTGACGACGGCGCACACGCCCCCGGCGGCCACCTCATCGTGCGCGACGGCGCCGCGGTTGCCTGGTGGGTGCCGGAGAAGACCCGCCCGCGCTTTCGGGTGGTCGGCTCCCACACCGATTCGCCGGGGCTGATGGCCAAGCCGGACCCGGACGTGGTGCGCGAGGGCTTCCGCCAGGTTCCGGTGGAGGTCTACGGCGGGCCGATTCTGGCCAGCTGGTTCGACCGCGACCTCACGTTTGCCGGCCGCGTGGTCACCGCGGACCGCACCGAGCACCTGGTGAACACCGGCCCGGTCGCGCGCGTGCCGAATCTGGCCATCCACCTCTACCGCGGCGACATGCCGGAGATCGACCGCCAGGTGCACACCCAGCCCATCCTGGGCGTGGACCGTCCGCTGCTGGAGTTGGCGGCGGAGTCCGCGGGCATCAACGCCGAAGACGTGGTGGCGCACGAGCTGATCACCGCGGATGCGCAGCGCGGCGAGGTCATCGGCGACCTGCTGGCGGCCGGCAGGCTGGACAACCTCACCAGCGTGTGGGCCTCCCTGGAGGCGATGCTCGCGGCGAAGGACGACGCCGAGGACATCCTGGTGCTGGCGGCCTTCAACCACGAGGAGGTCGGCTCCGCATCCACCGCCGGCGCCGGAGGCCCGCTGCTGGAGCGCGTGCTGTCCAAGGTGGCGCAAGGCTTCGGCGACCCGGCCGAGATCATCGCGGGCTCCATCCAGGTCTCCGCCGACGCGGCCCACGCGGTGCACCCGAATTACCCGGGCAAGCACGACCCCACACACCACCCGCTGGTGAACAAAGGCCCGGTGCTCAAGATCAACGCGAACCAGCGCTACGCCTCCAACGCCGCCACGGAAACGGAGTGGATCCTGGCCTGCCGCGCGGCGGGCGTGCCGCACCAGACATTCGTGGGCAACAACGCGGTGCCCTGCGGGTCCACCATCGGGCCGATTTCCTCGACGCGCCTGGGCCTTCCCACGGTGGACGTCGGCGTGCCGCTGTTGTCCATGCACTCCGCGCGCGAGCTGTGCGGCGTGGACGACATGGACTACTTCGTGCGCGCGCTGACGGCTTTTTATGCGGCCGCGCAGTAGGGCATACTTACCGCCATGTATTCGGGACCGTTCCAGCCAGGCGACAAGGTGCAGCTCACAGACGCGAAGCGCCGCCACTTCACCATCGAGCTCAAAGAGGGCGGGCAGTTCCACTCGCACAAGGGCATAGTCAGCCACGACGACATCATCGGCGCCGACGAGGGCACCGTGGTGAAGTCGACGCTCGGCTCCGACTACCTGTGCTTCCGCCACCTGCTGGTGGACCACGTGTTGTCCATGCCCCGCGGCGCCGCGGTGATCTACCCGAAGGACGCCGCCCAGATCCTGGTCGAGGGCGACATCTTCATGGGCGCGCGCGTGCTCGAGGCGGGCGCCGGTTCCGGCGCGCTGACCATGTCGCTGCTGCGCGCCGTGGGCTCGGAAGGCCACGTCTACTCCTACGAGATCCGCGACGACCACCTGGCGTTCGCCAAAGACAACGTCGCCGATTACTTCGGCGGCGAGCCGGAGTGGTGGACCCCGCGCCTCGGCGACTTCGGCGAGGTCACCCCGGAAGACCTGGACGGCCAGGTCGACCGCATCATCTTGGACATGGTGGAGCCGTGGCACTTCATCGGCACCGTGAAAAGCGTGCTCATCCCGGGCGGCGTGTTCATGACCTACGTGGCTACCGTGCCGCAGCTGATGAACATCATGGAGGCCATCCGCGAGGCGAAGTGCTTCACCGAGCCACGCGCGTGGGAGACCCTGCTGCGCGAGTGGAAGGTCGACGGCCTTGCCACGCGCCCGGAGCACCGCATGAACGCCCACACGGCATTCCTCGTGTGGACGCGCCGGCTTGCCGACGGGGTGACGCCGCCGCGGCCGCAGCGCAAAGCTCGTCGATAAGCCTCTCGCTCCTATGTAGGCTCGAACGTATGCCTGAAATCCACGACGATGCCTTCGGACCGGAGCTGCGCGAGCTCAAGCGCAAGAACCGCGATCTCGGGTCGCGCAACGAGAAGCTCGCTGAACTGCTGAAAGTCAGCCGCGACAAGCTCAACGACTTGTATGCGAAGGTCGAGGAGCTCAACGAGCCGGCATCGACGTACGGGATTTACCTCGCACCCGCCCCGCGCGATGGGGAAGCCGAGGTGCACACCACCGGCCGGCGCATGCGGCTGAAGGTCTCGCCGCTGGTGGACCCGTCCAAGCTTGTTCCCGGCACGCTCGTGCGGCTGGGCGAAGGCACGATTGTGGTGGAGACCTGCGGTTTCGACCCCACCGGTCAGTTGGCCACCATGGTCGAGCGCGTCGGCGGGGACCGCGCGATTGTGGCGGACCAGCAGGGCGCGGAATCGATCGTCATGCTCGCCGAGCCGTTGCGCCACGCCGCCCGCGCCGGCGACACGGTGCTAGTCAACGCGTCTGCCGGCTACGCGTTTGAGCGCATCGCGAAAACCGAGGTCAACCAGCTTTCGCTCGACGAGGTCCCGGACGTCACCTACGCGGACATCGGCGGTTTGGCCTCCCAGATCGAGACCATCCAGGATTCCGTGGAGCTGCCGTTTTCCCATCCGGAGCTCTACCAGGCCTACGACCTACGCCCGCCGAAGGGCCTGCTGCTGTACGGCCCGCCCGGCTGCGGCAAGACGCTCATCGCCAAGGCGGTGGCGAATTCGCTGTCGCAGCGCATCGGCGACGGGGGACAGGCGCACTTCATCAACGTCAAAGGCCCCGAGCTTTTAAACAAGTTCGTCGGCGAAACCGAGCGCCGCATCCGCCTGATCTTCGAGCGCGCCCGGGAACTGGCCGCCGGAGGCAACCCGGTGATCGTCTTCTTCGACGAGATGGAGTCCATCTTCCGCACCCGCGGCTCCGGCGTATCTTCCGACATGGAGACCACGGTGGTGCCGCAGCTGCTCACCGAAATCGACGGCGTGGAGGACATCGCCAACGTCATCGTCATCGGCGCGACCAACCGCGAGGAACTCATAGACCCGGCGATTTTGCGCCCGGGCCGCCTGGACATCAAAATCCGCGTCTCCCGCCCCAACAAGGACGAGGCCAAAGACATCCTCGCGCGCTACATCACCGACGAGGTCCCGCTCGCGTCCCCGCGCGAGCTGCTTATCGACGCCACCGCCGACGCCATGTTCGCCCCGCGCCCCTATGTGCGCTTAGAGCTTGTCGACGGCTCCGCCGAAACCCTGCACTACTACCACTTCGTCTCCGGCGCGATGATCGCCAACGTGGTGGACCGCGCCAAAAAGTTGGCGATCAAGGACCACCTTTCTGGCGTATCTACCGCGGGCCTGACGGAAGAGCACCTGCGCCAGGCTGTCCGCGCCGAGCAGGACGAAAGCGAGGACATGCCGAACACCGCCAACCCGGACGAGTGGGCGCGATTCACCGGCCGCCACGGAAAACGCGTCTTAGCCGCGGAGGTTATCGGTTAGGAACGGCGCTGACCTTCGCTTAGCCCTGGTCGAAGAGATGCTGATCGATGGCGATAGCCACGGCGGCACCCGATCCGAGCGCTTGAGAGACCTGATCCGGCGAGCTAACTACGTTGCCGATCGCCCACAGTCCAGGCTGTGAGGTCTTTCCTCCCTCAACCTGGACCCAGCCATCTGCAACAGTGCAGCCAGCTCCCCGAAGGAGTTCGTCGTTCGGCTTGAACTCCGGACCAGTGAAGCAAGCTTCATAGCGAATCGGCCCGGAGTCAGTGGTGATCTCGACGGTGTGGTCGTCGTCAGTGGCTGGTGAAACTCGCGATACCTCATCGACGACGAGAGCTACTCCACGCTGTTCAAGGCGTTCGCGCTGCTCTGGGCTCAGGTCCATCCCGTTGGAGTAAAGCGTGACGCTGGAGGCCCACTTGGTCAGCAACGTTGCGATCCTGGTGGTAAACCCTGGGTTCTTGCCTCCGACGACACCGAGATTCGTGCCGTTGACCTCGTACCCGTGGCAGTACGGACAGTGGAAAACGCGGGTGCCCCACATCTCGCTCAACCCGGGGACCTCGGGAAGCACATCCGTGATTCCGGTTGCAACCAGTACCTGCGAAGCTGTGGATGCTTCGCCCGACGCGAGCTTCACGGACCAATCACCCGTGTCCAGGTGCTCCAGGGTTTCTACGCGTCCGTCGATAAGAAGGCCCCCGTACGACACGAACTCGGCCTGGCCGCGGGTAAGCAGTGCGGAGGGATTCTCTGCGTCGAGACCGATCACGCCGTGCATGTGCTCGCTGTTGCGGTTCCTGGGCGTGCCCGCGTCCACCAGGCACACCTTCCGGTTCGCCCGAGCGAGATTGATCGCTGCCGCGCTCCCGGCGAATCCGCCTCCAACGACAACGACGTCAAAGTGTTGACTCGCCAGGCTTATTGCCTCGTCCATATCCGTTCCCTCTTTCGCTTCACGTCTGGGCTCGGCCCAGGGTAGCGCGCGTCTGCGCAACTGTGTCGACAGCAACACCGAAATCACCAGCGCTGAGGTGCGCGAAGCTCAGCACCAAACCGTCGCCGCTGTTGGTCCACAAGGTGGATTCGTGCCCGGATTCAATACCGGCTTTAAGTAGGCGTTTCTCAAATTCATCTCGCTCCTCGCGTGTGCCAAAGCGCACAGTGAGGTCCGCGCCGTCGCCGGGCGCGAGCCGGGCGCCGTCGAAGAGCGGAACCAGCCGCTGGTTCAGCACCTCGCGTCGCTGCGCCAGCCCGCGGTGGACGGCGCGGGATGCGCGGCGGGCGACGCCGTCGTTAAGCAAATGCGCGATCGCCCGCTGGGTGACGGAGGAGACCGGCATGCCCAGGACGCTGCGGACCTCGCGTAGCGCCTCGGCGGTCGCTTGTGAGGCGACGACGTAGCCCGCGGCGAGTTCGCGGGACAGCAGCGTGGAAAACGTGCCGAGGGTGAGCACGTCCGCGCGGGTGGCCAGCGAGGACAGCGCCGGTTGCGGGGAGATCCGGTAGCGCAGCTCGGTGTTGAAGTCGTCCTCGATTACCACGGTGTCGGTTCGCGCGGCCCACTCGAGCAGCTCCACGCGGCGGGCCGCGGGCATGGCGCCGCCGAAGGGGTAGAGATGCGACGGGGTGACCAGCAGGGCGTCGAGAAAGTCGGGGAGCGCGTCGACCACGATGCCGTCGGCGTCGGTTGTGCATTCCACCACCTCGTGGCCGCCGAGCGGGATTACGCGCCGCAGGCCCGGATGCCCGGGGTCTTCCACGCCGACGCGCAGGTTCGGGCCAAGCGCCAAGAGGATGCACATCAGCCCTTCGCGGGAGCCGCCGGTGACAACAATCTGGTCCGGGGCAACGCGCATGCTGCGGGCGAGACGGAGGTGCTCGGCCACGGCGCGGCGCAGCTCGGGCTCGCCGGACTTGTCCACGCTGTTCCCGGGTTCCGCGGCAGCCTCGCGCCACGCCTTTCGCCATGTAGCGGGGCGGATGGTGCCAGCGCTGCCTGGCGAGGGTTTCAGGGAGATACGGGCCCTAGGTATTGTGCGGGCAGGTGTGTCGGCGGTGGGTTCGGGCAGGGGTGTTTAGAAGATTGAAATGGTAGCGGTGTGGTGAGTTTGTGGTAGCGCCTGAGTGGGGATCCGGTAGCGGTCCCCGCTCAGGCGTGTTGTGGAGTTACTGGTTAGCTTCCAGTCTCATGTTTGGCCCTTCGAGGGTGATGATTTCGGCGCCGGCGATGAGTCGGTTGAGGATGGATTCGGCGATGACGGCGTCCGGGATGGATCTGTACCAGTCTTGCGGGGTGAACTGTGAGGTCACGATTGTTGATCGGTTGCCTTCTCGTTCGGAGAGAATGTTGAAGAGTAGGTGTGCGGTGGTGGCATCGACTGGGGTGGTGAGGAAGTCGTCGAGGACTAACACGTCGACGCTGATCAACTCGTGGGTGAGTTTGAGCCGGGCTGGGTCGTCGAGTGGCATCACTGCGAAGTGCGCGGCAAGCATGTCGGTGCGGTAGAACCTGGCGGAGTAGTCGTTGCGGCATGCTGCGGTGATCAGTGCTTGGGCGAGGTAGGTCTTGCCGACTGAGGATTTGCCCAAGATGACAATGTTTTGGCCCAGGTGGCACCATTGTCCGTGAGCGAGTCGGCTGACTTGTTCTGGGTTGATGTTGCGGTCAGGCGCGTAGACGACGTCTTCGAGGCAGGCATCGGGGTTTGGCGATCGTGATGCCTTGAGCAGTTTGTTGATGCGGCGTTCGCGTCTGGCCGCGACTTCTTTGTCGAGTGCGTAGAGCACCTTTTGTGAGAAGGTCCACGTATCGAAGGTTGGGTCGTTGGCGATGTCGATGACGCTTTTGCCGAAGGCTGTCATGCGCATTGCTGTGAAGTCCGCGAGGACGGATTCGTCGAGGAAACGCTCTTGCGGCGGGGTCGGTGGGGTCATGGCGTTGTGGTTCCTTTCTTGATGAGGTTGTCCAGGCTGAACTGTGCTGCACCACCGAGGTAGGCGCCGCTGGTGTCGCGTGTGGCAGCGGCGGGTGCGTGGGCCGGATGCCCAGGTGTGGCCGGTGCCGGCTGGTCGAAGCCGTGTGGGCGAGTTGCGGCTTCTTTGCGTACGGCGGCCATCATGTTTTTGACCGCGGTGTAGGACACCGCCCGGCGGGTCCCGTCGGAGGAGAGCAGACGCTTACATGCTTCTTCCAGCACGGGCTTGTTGGCGTGTTTGCCCATTGACAGCACGTTTCTGCACGATTGGTACGCCTGGGCCGGGATTGCTTTCGCCGCGATCATTTCCTCGATGACGGTGCGTGTCGCCGGGCCGATTTTTTGGGCTTCGCGCAGGAAGTAATCGCTCGTCCACAGGCCCTGGGTGTGATCCATGTTCGCCGGGATGTGATCGGTATCGGTGACATACGCCCCGCGGGTGTGGGAAAGCGTGTGGGTTGTAACGGCACGGCCACCATCGAAGACCGTGAGCACTTGCCCGGTGATGCGCACATCGACAGTGCGGCCAACGAGCTGGTGCGGCACGGAGTACCGCACGCTGGCTACGGTGATGTGGAAATCCGGGGCGATCTTGGCGCGTTTCCACTCGGTGCGCTGCCACGGGGTATCGGGAAGTGCTGTCAACAGGTGTCTTTCATGCGCATCGAAAATGTCTTTGCGGCTTGACTGCTGGTGACGAAACGGCACCGCCTGGTTGATCTGGTCAACCAACTGCCTCATGCGCGTGTTGAGTTCGTCAAGGTCGACGCACTGGTGACCATCGAGTGCGTGGATGACCTTGTGGGTGACGATCTTGACTGCGGCTTCGACATTGGCTTTGTCTTTCGGCCGTTTCGACCTTGTGGGCAGCGCTGCGGTGTTGTAATGCTCCAAAAACTGCTCGTAGGTGTCATTGACCTTGCGGTTTCGATCCGCCGCGCTGATCGCGTTCGACGCAGTCGAGGCATTATCCGGCACCACAACCTCAGGCACGCCCCCGAAGTAGGCGAACGCGTGGTGGTGGGCATCAAGCCAGGAATGCTGGCGCTCATCCGGACATGCGAGGGCAAAAATCATCCCGGAATACGGCATTGAGGCAACAAACACGCTGACCTTTACCCCCGGTGCGCCATAAGGGTCGAACAGGCGCATCTTGGTGCCTGCCCAATCCACCTGCATGGTGTGCCCCGGTGTATGGGTGATGCGTGCGGTCAAACCGGCCGCATCGACATGGGACGCCACCAACTGGCGAAACCGGTCGTAGCTGTAATGGAGCTGGCCGGGTAAAGCAGGTGTGGAGGTGTAGCGTGCCCACAGCACTTGCAGTGTCTGCTTGTTACGCCCGGTGCGGGCTTTGACCACCGCATCGAAATCGATAGGGACGAACTCGCCCTGGCCTGTGCTGCGCCCATCTACGAATAACTCGTCGAGCTCATCATCCGTCAACGCCAACACCTGGTCGATAGTGCGAATCCCGAGGGATCGAAGCACCTGGTTCGACCGGGAAATCGCGCGGTGGGAGCATCCGAGCTGTTGTTCAATCTGGCGGTACGAACGCTGCTGCACAAGCAGCTTCATCACCGCCCGGTAATCCGTCATCAGCGGACTCCTTCCGGTAACCGGCTACACCCCTGTGGTGCAACCACCCGAAAGCATCACCCGCCACCGCCAACCCCGCTACCGGAAACCCACTGAACCGCTACCCGAAAGTCACCACACCGCTACCAACTAGCCGGTCGCAACAAGGGGAACCACGACAGTGAGATCCGGGTGGACCCGGGTCGGCGCGCCTTGCCGGGAGAGAAGGTAGCCCTCGCCCTCGAGCTGGTCGTAGGCGGTGACCACGCTGCCGCGTGATACACCGAGCTGCTCGGCGAGGGCGCGGGTGGACGGGATGGCGTCGTTAGGCGAAAGCGCCCCGCTGGCGACAGCGTCGCGGATGCCCGCGGCGATCTGAGCGGGAATGGGGGTGGGGTGGTCGCGTTCGATGTGCAGCAGCATCAACTGGTCCAAAGAAACTAAATAGAACTGGCACTTGGAATCTACCAGTTGGCGAGGCAGACTAAGCAGTATGTCTAAGGCAGAAGAGTTGAACCAGAAATTCATCGGCGGCGTGATCATGGACGTGGTCACGCCCGAGCAGGCGAAGATCGCCGAGGACGCGGGAGCATCCGCCGTCATGGCGCTCGAGCGCGTGCCCGCCGACATCCGCGCGCAGGGCGGCGTGGCCCGCATGTCCGACCCGGACCTCATCGAGGGCATCATCGACACCGTCGACATCCCGGTCATGGCCAAGGCCCGCATCGGCCACGCGGTGGAGGCGAAGATCCTCGAGCACCTGGGCGTGGACTACATCGACGAATCCGAGGTGCTCAGCCCGGCGGACTACGTCAACCACATTGACAAGCGGGGCTTTTCCGTGCCGTTCGTCTGCGGCGCGACCAACCTCGGCGAGGCGCTGCGCCGCATCAACGAGGGCGCGTCCATGATCCGCTCTAAGGGCGAGGCCGGCACCGGCGACGTCTCCGAGGCCACCAAGCACATCCGCAAGATCACCAGCGAGATCGCCGCGCTGCAGGCCATTTGGGCCAACAACCGCGACGAGCTCTACGTTGCCGCCAAGGAGCTGCAGGCGCCGTACGAGCTGGTCGCGCAGGTGGCCGAGAACGGCAAGCTGCCGGTGCCGCTGCTGGTCGCCGGCGGCGTGTCCACCCCGGCGGACGCCGCGTTCATGATGGAGCTCGGCGCGGACGGTGTGTTCGTCGGCTCGGGCATCTTCAAGTCCGGCAACCCGGAGGCCCGCGCGAAGGCCGTGGTGAAGGCCACGAAGAACTGGAACGACATCGCGGTGGTCACCGAGGCGTCCCGCGGCCTGGGCGAGGCGATGGTGGGCATCAACGTCGCCGACCTCCCGGCGCCGCACCGCCTGGCCGAGCGCGGCTGGTAACGCATCTCTTCTTCCTCGACTATCCACCTGAGATGGAAATCGTTGCACGCCCGTGCTCTGCAACCTACATCTGACGAACACTTCGCCCCCAGCCATTTTTATGACTGGGGAAGAAGACCTTCCTTCTTGAGCGTTGGCATCTATCTGTCCGCTCGAATCGCGAAAGCTCCAGCTCCAGCAACGCGGAACTGCACTAAGAAATTTGCTATTAACACCAGCCCGGTAGCCGCCACATGTTCCAGAGAAAACCAGGGACCTTCACCTAGAAGAACCGCAAAGGGCCATGGGGTGAAGTTGGTGAAGAATACCAACGGTGCATTACATGTAGCCCATAGCACAATAGTGGCTGTGACCCCCAATGATTTTCCCCATTGCGTGATCATCATTCCACCTGCAGCGAATATCAACACACTGTTGTTGATAATCAATTCGCTCTCCGGGCTGACGGCGGAATCGGTCCCCGGCTGAAGATGATAAGCAACATTGATCTGGATCGAGGCGAAATAGGCGACAATCACGACCATCATCGCACCAACGGTTTGTCTAAATACTGATAACCACTGAGCCCGTCGTCTCCGCAGATCAATGTGAGGCATCGAAGGTGTTAAAAGCACAACCGTGGTCAAAGCGAAAAGAAGCGAAACTAGCTCGGCAGCTGTAATGACAAAGGGCTCAGTGGGACTGCCTCCGACCTCAAACGTTATCCCACGAACTAAACGAATCATTACTCCGCAAAATGCCCCCAAAAGGCAAATGACGTGCCACGGGGTGGACAAGAGAATACTACGGATCGGCATCGGGCTACCTCTGAGCAATTAAACGATGGTCAATGATTGACCTAGGACTCCTCCGTCAACATTTCCCATGTAGCTTGACAGGACACGATTGCTCTCCAGTTTTTCGCTATATTTTTGTCGACCACACTGTGTTCAAGGGAAGACAGAACGTCCTTCGGTGCTGGATCCGCCTCACCGCTCGCGGAAACACTTTGGTAGAAAGCACCATTGTTCTCAACGCTCTTGGAATAAACACCAGTGCGCTTAGTGATATAAACCCCAATCCGGTCGATCACAAAGGCTCCTTCGGACGTCGGATCTGTGCATGACCCGATTCCTAGCTCGTCGAGAAGAAGCCCACTGATGTCTAGGCGCCGATCTTCGCCGGCGGTCGTAAACTGTTGGTAACCGTGGTCCCCGGACTTGATCCGGTAAGCCGAAATACTGGCGAGTTTCCTCGGTCTTACCCCGTCCGGTAAATATTCTTCGAGGGCGGAGATATCACGAGTCATCTGCTCAAGCCCGGGCTCATCGGCCGAATCCACACAAATCTCTGAGCCGCCCGACGAGAATGCGCAAGAGTCTCGATCGACGATCGCGACGGGACCTGCAGCTGCCTGCAACAGACCTGCAACACCGACAATCGCCATAATAGCAATTACTCCGCTAAGACTAACGTTTTTCGAAGCACCAGCAGCCAACAAAAGAAGTCCACCAGCTACCAGTGCGAGGCAAACGCTTACACCCAAGGCGATTACCAGGTTTCGGGGCTCAGTGAGATCGGTCGGATCAACCGCCTGTAACACAATTGGAGCGACTGCCCACGTCCTATCGCTGTTAGCACCGAACACGACGACAAAGTAGGCGATAATAATTGAAATTAATGAGGAGACAACTGGATGGAACTTGCGAAAAGCTAGCGCAACTAAAGTCGACAGCGCAGCAACGGTGAATAGAAAAGCAGTGCTGACCACGACCACCAGCGGAATCCAGACCGATCCGGCTGCGCTTTTAACGACAGCATCGATAAAAGTAGGCAGGGCCCCAAGCGATATTGACACGGCCGTAATTAATGCTGGGGTGAGGGTCAAGAAGAGAACCTGCAGTTTCAGCGGGTACCGGCCAAGTGAGTTGGCTGTTCCTACACGAGGAGAAGCTAACGCTGCCACGTTGTAGGAGACGATGATTGCAAGTCCAAAACAGGATAAGGCGGTTACAGACCGAAGCGCTTCAGCGATATCCGCAGTTCGCGGGTATGAGAATTGCAACAGTTTAGAGGTCTCCCAAAAGGAAACCCCAACACTGAATACAACCTGAAGAACGCCGAGCACCATGAGCACTGGTGATCCGAGTTTTCTAGCGATCATAAGTTTGAATCCCTGATCTAACTTTTCGAAGCCACGTAAGCGAGGGCGCGTTCTAGGGGATCGGTTGACACCGAGGAAAAATTGTCTGCCGATACGGCTTTTAGTCGATCCCATGCACCCTCGTACGCGACGCGACCGTTGTGGAGTGCAACCACGTTGTCGGCCGCATGCTCGAGATCATCCTGCAGATGCGTGGAGAGAATAATTGTTGCGCTATCTTTGAGGCGATTAAGGAGACGCCGCACCTCAATCCTGGCTTGCGGATCGAGACCCGCGGTAGGTTCATCCAAAAATAGAATGTCCGGCGAATGGATTAGAGAAGCAGCAATTCCAACGCGTCGCGTTTGTCCTCCAGAAAGATTGCTGACTCTGAAATTCTCTATTTCAGGAAGCTCGACCAAATCCAAAACTTCCGGGATTCGCCGCAGATAGGTTTGTCTATCAAGCCCTGCAACCCATCCTGCGTAGGAAAGGGCGTCTCGGCACGTCATAGTCGAGGCGAAATGTACATCTTGGGGTACATAACCGATGCGACGCCGATAGTTAACTAACGCTCTCCCTGCGATTTCGGAACCATTGACCGAAAACCCGCCTCGGGTCGGTTTTTCAATCGTGCATAACAGGCGAATCAGCGTAGACTTTCCGCAGCCGTTTCCGCCTATCAGGGCGGAGAGGCCAGACGGAAACGTCACGGAAACGTCTTTGACCGCTTCTGTGGTGCCGGTGCGGGACCTGAAAGTCTTGCTCAGCGAGTTGGTGCGGATCAAGGAGCTTCCTTCTTACTTATCGGCACGCCCCGGAGTTATCTCCACGCAACGAGTTCCCTGTGTTGCTCGCCACCCTGCCGTAATAGTTACCGGACCCCTGGCATGCACCGAAAGCTCGAACTATTTGGTTATTCACGCCCGTCACAGATCCAATGATTGGATCCGGCCACCAGGTAAGATCTTTGCGGAGCTCCAAAGAGAAAGCACTGTTGTTTGCACAATTTTCTCTACCGCCTTGGATGCCCAGCCAATTCTTAGACTGGTCCCAACCGATATCCCAAACGACTAAACGACAGGTTCCCGGAGCCCCACTTTCTCGAAAAGCATACGGCGCAATTCCCGCGCCATCCTTATTGCGCACGGCCCCTTCACCATTGTACGAATCATCGGTCACCCACGCAGTGGGTGCATCAGACCATTGAAATGGGTTTGTTGATACGCCAGCGCTGGCTGACGCGTCCGAAATAGGCGAGAGGGAAGTTGCACCGACTAGAGCTGCTGTCAGGCCGGCGAAAATACGATGCCTAGTCGTCTTCATGTTCGATGTCCTTTCAAGGCTTTGTGGATGACGTGCTTTCGACAGATATGCACGTGCAAAAGAATCGTAGCACAGGGCGCCGCTAGCGGGCAGTACTGCAATACGTAACAATCTCTTATCTCAGTCACGTATTCTGATTTGGTTATGAGTAGTGACCAGTTGCGATACATGGGGACCGAAACCGAATACGGCATCACCAGCCCGGATAATCCGCAGATCAGCCCGCTGGTGACCTCCACGCACGCGGTGGTTGCCTACGCGGCGCTGCGCACCCAGGCCCGCACCCGCTGGGACTACGCGGAAGAGGCCCCGCTGAAAGACACGCGCGGCTTCGACCTGCAGCGCTACCGCAGCGTGCCGGTCGTGGACGCGAACGCGATCGGAGTGGCCAACGTGGTCACCACCAACGGCGCCCGCTACTACGTCGACCACGGGCACCCGGAGTACTCCAGCCCGGAGTGCTCGAACGCGTTTGACGCGATGGTCTACGACGCGGCCGGCGACATCGTCCTCAACGACGCCGCCGCGTGCATACGCGAACTGTGGGAGCAGCAGGTCTCTGTGCTGGCTAAGCACGAGCCATGCCCGCCGCTGAAGTTCTACAAAAACAACGTCGACGGCAAGGGCCGCTCCTACGGCAGCCACGAGAACTACCTGTACTCGCGCCACACCAACTTCGAAATCCTCACCCAGGCGCTGATCCCGTTCTTCGTCACCCGCCAGGTCATCATCGGTGCGGGACGCGTGGGCATCGGCCAGGAATCGGAAAAGCCCGGCTTCCAAATCTCGCAGCGCGCGGACTACTTCGAGCAGGAGGTCTCGCTGGAGACCACGCTCAACCGCGGCATCATCAACACGCGCGACGAGCCGCACGCACCGGAGGAGGACTTCCGCCGCCTGCACGTCATCGTGGGGGACGCGAACATGAGCCAGTTCTCCAACTTCCTCAAACTCGGCATGACCTCGCTCGTGCTCGACGCGATCGAGGCCGGCGTGGATTTCTCGGATCTGCGACTGAAAAGCCCGGTCGAAGAGATTAAGACGGTCAGCCACGACCCCACGCTGCAATACGAGCTCGAGCTTCTCGACGGCCAAAGGTTGACCGCGATCTCCATCCTCCGTGAATACAGGAGAAGGTGTGACGGGCGGAGCGACGTCGATAAGCAAGTGCTCGAGATGTGGGACGAGGTCCTCAACGACCTGGAGCGCGACCCGCTGTCCACCGCCGACCGGCTGGATTGGACGGCGAAGTGGGCGCTGGTGCGCAGGTTTGAGCAGCGCGGGGCGACGCAGGCGAAGCTGCAGGCGATTGATTTGCAGTACGCGGACATCGACCCCGCAAGCTCCCTGTACCACGCGCTGGTGCGCAAGGGAGCGATGCGCACGATGGTCAGCGCGGAGGAGATCGCGCGCGCCGCGGCACACCCGCCGGAGGACACCCGCGCGTACTTCCGGGGTCGCGCGGGCGAAAAGTTCGCCGAGGACCTAACAGCCTCGAACTGGCAGTCCATGCTGTTCACCGTGGACGGGCAGCTCTACCGGGTGCCGCTGGACCTGCTGGGCAGCCACACCAAGGCGGACGTGGGCGAGCTGATTGAAACGTCTGCGACAACACGCGAGCTGCTTTCCGGCCTGGGGCTGGCTCCAGAGCGCTAAGGTTGCATCTATGGCTACGCAACAGACACACGCTTCCGGTGGCGGCGGGGACAACCACGGCGAGGACGTCGCCGCGGAATCTGCCGGCCAGGCCCAGATCAACGCCTCCGGCACCGACGATCTGCTCGACGAAATCGACGCGCTGCTGGACTCCAACTCGGAGGAGTTTGTGAAGTCCTTTGTGCAGAAGGGCGGGCAGTAAGCTGGCAACCAGCTACCCGCGCCGCATCATGGGCGTGGAAACGGAGTTCGGCGTGGTCGCCTACGACGGCTCGCGCCAGGTGCTCACGCCCGAGGAGGTCGCACGCTACCTGTTTCGCCCGGTGGTGTCGCAGCACCGCAGCTCCAACGTGTTCACCGCTAACGCCTCGCGTTTGTACCTGGATGTGGGCTCGCACCCGGAGTACGCGACCGCAGAGTGCGACTCGCTGAGCCAGCTTCTGGCCTACGACAAGGCGGGGGAGCGGATCTTCCACCGATTGTCGCAGCAGTGCGATGAGACGCTGCGTAACGACGGGTTTGCCGGCTCGACCTACCTGTTCAAAAACAACGTGGACTCACGTGGAAACTCCTACGGCGCGCACGAGAACTACCTGATCAGCCGCGAGCTCGCGTTGAAGTCTTTCGGCCAGCAACTGCTGCCGTTTCTGATCACGCGCCAGCTCATCTGCGGCGCGGGCAAGATCGCAGGCGACAAGTTCGTCATCTCCCAGCGCGCGGACCAGGTGTGGGAGGGTGTGTCTTCGGCCACCACGCGTACCCGGCCGATCATCAACACCCGAGACGAGCCGCACGGGGATTCCCACCGCTTCCGCCGCATGCACGTGATCGTGGGCGATTCCAACATGTCCGAGCCCACCTTCGCGCTCAAGGTCGGCTCGATGCTGCTGGTCATCGAGATGCTGGAGGCCGGCTTCGACCTGCCGGACATGGAGCTTGCGGACCCGATCGCGCACATCCGCGACATCGCCGCCGACCCCACGGGCGCCACCGAACTCACCCTTGCAGCGGGCGGCACCGTCACCGCGCTCGAGGTGCAGCAGCGCACCCTCGCCGCCGCGAAGCGCTGGCTCACACAGCGCCCGGACGAGGGCACGCCAAACGAGGAGATGGCCCGGGTGGTGGACCTGTGGGCCCGCGTGCTCGACGCCATTGCCACGCAGGATTTCTCGGGCGTGGACACGGAGATCGACTGGGTGATTAAGCGCAAGCTGCTCACCCAGTTCAAGGACCGGCTCGGCTGCGGCTGGGACCACCCGAAGCTCGCCCAGATCGACCTGACCTACCACGACATCAACCCGCAGCGCGGCCTGTTCTATCTGCTCGAGCGCAAAGGACTGGCGGCGCGCTGGATCGATGAGGCGGCCATCGAGCAGGCGGTGGACAACCCGCCGGTGACCACTCGCGCCGCCATCCGTGGCGAGTTCCTTTCCGCCGTGCGCGAGCGTGGCCTTGCGCATAATGTCGACTGGGTGCACTTGAAGGTCAACCGCCCGGAACCCCGCACGGTGGAGCTGCAGGACCCGTTCGCTACCACGGACGACGCCGCAGCCGACCTGATCAGTTGGGTGCGGGCGCAGGAAACCGAAGAAGGGTAGGTCGCGGTGGCCAACGACAACGACATGGTCGTGCGCCAGGTCGGGCTCACGTTTGCCCTGCTGGCCTCGCCCGCAAAACGCGACGTGGCTTGGGTGCAGAAGCACGTGGACGGCTACGGCGGCCGCACCCGCGACGCCGCCGCGCACCTGATTGAGCGCGACGTGCGTGAGCTGCGCGACCTCGGCGTGCCCGCGCGCTACCAGGACGGCGAAGTGTGGGTGGTCAAGGACCTCTACGAGTTGCCGGCAGTTGACCTCACCGCCGAGGAGGCCTCCGTCGTGGGCCTCGCCGCGGACCTAAGCAAGCCGGGTTCCCTCGGCGAGTTCGCCCGCTCAGGCTGGACCAAGCTCGCCGCCTCTGGGGCGACGCGTTCCATGGACGCGCCGGCGCTGATGAGCGTGTCCAACGACATCTTCCAGCTGCGCCCCGACACGCTGCGCGCCATCGTGAAGTGCGTCCAAGCCAAGCAGCGCATCTCCTTCGACTTCGTGCGCGCCCCCGGCAAGGACCCGGAGCGCCGCGTGGCCGACCCGTGGGGTGTGGTCTCCCTGAACAACCGCGCCTACTTCGTCGGCTACGACATCGACCGCGACGACGTGCGCGTGTTCCGCCTAAAAAAGGTCTCCCGGCTGAAGAAGGTGCGCCACTCGGACGCGTTCCACGAGCGCGCCGGCGACCTGCAGGCGCTGGTGGAGGAAACACTTCGCGGTGAGCTTATCGACGCCACCGTCACCGTCACCCATGGCACCGGCGAGGAGCTCGCTCAGCGCGGCACACGTACCTACAAAGTCGGCACGGAAGGGGAGGCGGACGGAGGCGCCACCGCCACCGACGCCATCACGCTGCGCGGCGTGGACCGCGACTGGGCCGTGCGCACCATCGCCAGCCTCGCCGGAAACGTGGTGGCGGTGGAGCCGGTGGAGGTCCGTGAGGACGTCGTCAAGCTGCTGCGCACCGCGCTGGAAGGGGAGAACTGATGGCTGTGGACTTCAAGCGCCAAGAGCGCGTCGTGCGCCTGCTCAACTTGCTGGCCTATTCCTCGAACCACCCGGGGCTGACCCCGATGGAGATCGCCCGCGACCTGGGCGCAGACCCGATGCAGGTGCGCGACGATTTCGAGCTGCTGTTCCTCTCCGGCGTCGGCACCGGGCCGGGCGAAATGATCGACCTGGAGTACTCCTGGAAGGGCGTCAACATCAAAGACGACCAGGGGATGACCACGCCGCTGCGCCTGTCTCCCGCGGAAGCTAGCGCGCTGTTGATCCTGCTGGATTCTTTGGAAACCATGCCGGGACTTGTGGACGGCCGCGCCGTGCGCACCGCCGCCGAAAAGATCCGCGCGGTGACCAAATCGCAGGCGGTCGGCGACGCGGAACACACCGGTGAGGCGGGTGTCGCCGGCACCGTCGCCGAAGCGCTGGCGACCAAGCGCAAGCTGCGCATCACGTATTACTCGGCGTCTTCGGACACAGTCACCGAGCGCGAAATTGACCCCGCGAGCCTGTTCCACCAATCCGGGGCGACCTACCTCCACGCCGCGCAGCACGGCAAGATGCGTACGTTCCGCTTGGACAGGATCCAAAGCGCCGAGCTTCTCGACGCCCCTTCGGTCGCCACCGACTTCGACACTGACTTCGATCCCGCGGACCCGTTCGGCATGGCCGATCGAGCACAAGCGAAGTTGCTGATCCACCCGGACGCGACCTGGCTGGCTGACTACTGGGAGATCGAGCTGGACAATGCCCCGGAGCATGCTGGCGCGCCAAGGGAGTGGATCCCCGCCACGATGCGCTACGGCAGCGACGACTGGTTGGTGCGCTTCTGCCTGAGTCAGGCTGACCGGGTGCGCATCGTCGAACCAGCAGCACTCGCCGACGAAGCCATGTCCCGCGTGCATCGCGGGCTCGAGGCGTTAGACTAATCTGCGCGTTAGACCGTTTTCGGAAAGGACAACCCATGCCAAACATTGGATGGACCGAACTCATTATCGTCATCTTCGTCGTGCTGCTGCTGTTCGGCGCGAACAAGCTGCCGGACCTGGCGCGTTCCATGGGTCGCTCCGCACGCATCTTCAAGTCCGAGGTCAAGGAGATGCGCAACGAAGACGGGGCGGAAACCCCGGCGCAGCAGCGTCAGATCGACGCCGCGCCGACGCAGGAGACCCGCAGCGCTGCCCAGGAGGCGGACTTCTGGGAGCGCCCGGAGAACAATCCGCGCTAAGTCTGCCTGATGGCACGCACGAAGACCCCCAAGAGGCCGAAGAAACAGAAGAACCCGACCGGCGAGATGTCGCTGGTGGAGCACCTCCAGGAGCTGCGCCGCCGCGTCATCATTTCGCTGGCCGCCATTGTGGTTGGCACCATCATTGGTTTCATCTGGTACCAAGCCGCCCCGCCGCGCATGATGCCGCTGGGCGAGATCATCCGCGGCCCCTACTGCAACCTGCCGTCCGAGCTCCGGGCGGATTTCACCGGCGACGGCGAATGCCGCCTGCTGGCCACCAGCCCATTTGAGATGTTCATGCTGCGTCTGAAAGTCGGCGCGCTCGCCGGGCTTGTCCTCGCCTCACCGGTGTGGCTGATGCAGATTTGGAACTTCATCACCCCCGGACTGCACAAAAATGAGCGGCGCTACACGTTCAGCTTCGTCACCATCGCGGTGGTGCTGTTCGTCTCCGGTGCTGTTCTCGCGTATTTCGTCCTGGACAAGGGCCTGTACGTGCTGATGACCATCGGCAGCGAGTTTCAGGTCGCCGCGCTGACCGGTGGGGAGTACTACAACTTCCTCCTCGCGCTCATCGTCATCTTCGGCGTGAGCTTCGAGGTGCCGCTGATCATCATCATGCTCAACCTGCTGGGCATCCTGCGCTACGAGCACGTCAAGGACAAGCGCCGGCTTATCATTGTCGGTATTTTCATTTTTGCTGCGGTGATGACGCCGGGCCAGGACCCGTTCTCCATGGTGGCGCTGGCTATCTCCATCTGCCTGCTGGTGGAGATGGCCTTCCAGTTCTGCCGTTGGAACGACCGCAAGCAAAAGCGCGTGCGCCCTGAGTGGATGAATCTGGACGACGAGGAAGCCTCCGGCCCGATTGAGGCGCCGACGCCAGTGGGCCGCGCCAGCAGCATCGGTGCGGAGCCGATTGAGCGCCCGGCTCCGGTGCAGCGCGCGCCGGAAGCTCAGCAGAATTCCTCGCCGCGGGGCTACGCGGGCGGAGCAGATTTCCGGGACGTACTGTAGGGGGCATGCTTTCCCCCGATCCTGGTACTTCGTTTCTGCGGGAGTTCGCCGAGGCGAAGCCGTTTGCCCTCGACGACTTCCAGCTCCAGGCCTGCCAGGCGGTGGAGCAGGACCGCGGCGTGCTGGTGTGCGCGCCCACCGGTTCGGGCAAAACTATCGTCGGCGAGTTCGCTGTCGCGCTCGCTCTGCACCGCGGCACGAAGTGCTTCTACACCACGCCGATTAAGGCGCTGAGCAACCAGAAGTACCACGACTTAGTCGCCGAGCACGGCGAAGATGCGGTGGGTCTGCTTACCGGCGACACCAGCATCAACGGCTCTGCCGAGATCGTTGTGATGACCACCGAGGTCTTACGCAACATGCTGTACGCGGAGTCGCCCCAGCTGGATCGGCTCACGCATGTGGTGATGGACGAGATCCACTACCTGGCGGACCGCGACCGGGGTGCGGTGTGGGAGGAGATCATCCTCAACCTCGACGATTCCGTCAGCCTGATCGGCCTGTCCGCCACCGTGTCCAACTCCGAGGAGTTCGGCGAATGGCTCGACGCGGTCCGAGGCGACACCGAAGTCATCGTCTCCGAGCACCGCCCCGTGCCGCTGAGCCAGTACATGATGGTTGGCCGCAAGATGTTTCCGCTGTTCGAGCCGGGCACGGACGGGCGGGTCAACCGCAGCCTCGAGCACGCCATCGAGCGCATCGAGGCGGGCTCTTCCGACGAGGGCCGCCGCGACTTCGAGGAGGGGAGGGGCTTTCGCTCCCGCTCGCGCAGCGGACGTTCGCGCGGCCAGGACAAGGTGCGCCCCGTCGGCCGGCCCGAGGTTGTCTCCGCCCTCCAGGGCCAGGACATGCTTCCGGCGATCGTGTTCATCTTCTCCCGCGCGGGCTGCGACGGCGCGCTGTTCCAATGCCTGCGCTCGCGCAAGGAACTGACCACGCCCGAGGAGCGCGCGGAGATCGAGCAGATTATCGACGAAGGCGTGGACGGTATCCCCAAAGAGGACCTGGAGGTGCTGAACTTCCGCCAGGTGCGCACCGCCTGGATACGCGGGTTCGCCGCGCACCACGCAGGGCTTCTTCCCGCGTTCAAGCACATCGTGGAGCAGCTGTTCGTCCGCGGGCTGGTCAAGGTCGTCTTCGCCACCGAGACGCTGGCGCTGGGCATCAACATGCCGGCGCGCACCGTGGTGCTGGAAAAGATGGTCAAGTTCAACGGTGAGGCTCACGTGGACCTCACCCCGGGCCAGTACACCCAGCTCACCGGCCGCGCTGGCCGCCGCGGGATCGACCACATCGGCAACGCCGTGGTGCAGTGGGCACCCGCGATGGACCCGCACCAGGTGGCGGGGTTGGCGTCCACACGCACCTACCCGCTGATCTCCCAGTTCCAGCCCGGCTACAACATGGCCATCAACATGCTGGCCATGAACGGCTTCGACGACTCCATCCGCCTGATCGAGCAGTCCTTCGCGCAGTTCCAGACGGACCGCTCGGTGGTCGGCGAGGTGCGCGACATCGAGAGGCTCCAGCAGAAGGTGCGCTCTCTGCGCACCAAGCTCGAGCGCGACATCTCCGCGTTCGCTCCGCCTAGCGACGACGCAGCCGCCGAACTGGTCGAGTACTCGCAGCTGCGCCGAGACCTGTCGGAGGAGGAGAAGCAGGCCCGCCACGACCACCTGAACAGCCGGCACACCGAAACCATCAAGATCCTCGGCTCGCTGCAGGTGGGCCAGGTCATCGCGCTGCCCAGCAAGCGCAAGCCGGAGCTTGCCGCCGTGGTGCAGCCCGCGGGCAAGCCGCACGACCCGCGCCCCTGGGTGACCACAGAGCGCGGCTGGTCCGGGCGCATCGACGCCGCGACGTTCAAGAACCCGCCGCTGGTGGTGGGCCGCATCAAGGTACCGCGCCACATGCAGGACCAGCCGCGCCGCCACGCCCGAAAGGTGGCGAGTCTGTTACACCGCGGCCACTTCGACGCCCCGAAGCGCCTGCGCGAGCAGTCCCGGGTGCGGCCGAATAAGAAGATCACCGCGCTGCGCGAGGCCATCCGCAACCACCCGGTGCACGACTGGCCGGCGGCGGACCGGGAGCTGTTGGCCCGCACCGCCCAGGAGATCGTCCGCGAAGAGCGGGCACTGGCCAAGCTGGAGCGCCGCGTGGACACCTCCACCGACTCGCTGGGCCGCACCTTCGAGCGCATCATCGGGCTGCTCACGGAGATGGACTACGTCGAGCTTCACGACGGCGAACCGCAGGTCACCGACGAAGGCGAGCGCCTCTCCCGCATCCACAACGTCTCCGATCTCTTGGTGGCGCAGTGCCTCAAGCGCGGAATTTGGGACGAGCTGGATCCTGCCGAGTTGGCCGGCGTGGCCTCCATGGTGGTGTTTGAGAACCGCCGCGCCACCGGCGGCAGCCCAGAGGCCGCCACCGACGCCATGGCCGACGCGATGAACGAGACGATGCGCATCTACGGCGAGCTGGTCTCCGACGAGCAGCGCCACAACTTGCCCGCAACCCGACTCCCGGATCCCGGGTTCTGCCTATCCATTCACCAGTGGACCGCCGGAGCACCGCTGGGCTACGCCCTGGCCGCCGCTGCGGAATCCGGCGCGGAGCTCACCCCGGGCGACTTTGTGCGCTGGTGCCGCCAGGTGATCGACTTGCTGGAGCAGATCAAAAAGACCGGCTACTCGGACCAGATCCGGGACAACGCCAACCGGGCCGTGGACGCGATCCGCCGCGGCGTGGTGGCCATCGGCAACTAAAGCCGGCGCAGCGGCCGCGCCAGCCCCCGCGGCCACAGCGACACGGTGGCGATCCGCAGGTTGGTGCCCCGCGGATCCAGGATGAGGGATTGCACCCCGATGACCTTGCCGCCGACCAGCACAGGCCCGCCGGAATCGCCCTTCACCGCCGGCGGGTTCGCGTACACCAGGCCAGCGGGCCGGACGCGAGTCACGCGCTTCCTGGACCAGGACACCGGCAGCGTTCCCAGGTAGACACCCGGCCGGGCTTGGACGCTGCGGGCCTGGCCGCCGAAGCCGAGCGTGAGCGTGCGGGACAGCGGGCGCGGCGACGGCCCGAGCACGAACGGGGTGGCATCCACCCGCTCGGGCAGACGAACAAGCGCCACATCTGTGCCAGGCATGGTGTGGAGGCTGTCGACGGGGAACACGGAGCCGTCGATACGCACCTGCGCCCCCGTGTGCGGGCGTTCGCGGAAGAAGTGCGCGCAGGTGAGCACGATGTCGGGGGCGATGAGTGCGCCCGAGCAGTAGCCGCCGCCGGGTGCGCTCAGGCGGGCGACGGAGCGGGTCAGGGCAGGCAACACGGTGACGATGCTAGCGATCTACCATGGCGCACATGACTGCATTCGACTCTGATGTGTACACCGAACGCCGCAAGCTGGCCTCCGAACTGGTGAAACAGCGCGGATTGGGCGGGCTGGTCATCGGCACCGGCGCCGAGTTTGCCTACCTCACCGGCTCCTGGACCTCCTCGCACGAGCGCCTCACCGCGCTGGTGATCGCGCCAGGCGGCGCCACCGTGGTGGCGCCGGTGACGGACATCCAGTCGCTGGGTCTGGACGGCACCGCAGACGTCGAGGTGGTCGGCTGGCGCGACGGGGAAAACCCGCACCAGCTTGTCGCGGACACACTTGGCGACGGCGCCGTGGGTCTGGGCTCCTCGCTGACCGCGGACCACGTCTTCGCCCTGCAGGCGTTACTGCCTGCAACCGAGCTTGCCTCCGACGCGGTGGCGGAGCTGTTCATGGTCAAAGACGCCGAGGAGGTCGCCGAGCTGGAGAAAGCCGGCGCCGCCATCGACCGCGTGCACGAGCGCGCCGCCCAGCTACTCAAGCCGGGCCGCACTGAGCGCGAGATCGCGGACGAGCTGCACGCGCTGATCCTCGAAGAGCACGCGAACGTGCAGTTCGTCATCGTCGGCTCCGGTCCCAACGGCTCCAACCCGCACCACGATTTCTCCGACCGCGTCCTCGAAGAGGGCGACCCGGTGGTGGTGGACCTTGGCGGCGCGCTGCCGTCCGGCTACCAGTCCGACTGCACCCGCACCCACGTGGTGGGCGATGTGGCCAAGGCGCCGCAGGACTTCCTGGAGGCCTACGCGGTGCTGGAGCGCGCGTTCGATGCCGCGTGCCAGGCCGCCAAGCCCGGGATCACCGCAGGCGAGCTCGACGCTGCGGCCCGCGACGTGATCGCAGACGCCGGCTACGGCGAGTACTTCACCCACCGTCTCGGCCACGGCATCGGGCTTTCCGGCCACGAGCAGCCGTTCATCATCGCCGGCTCCGACGTGGTGCTGCGCGAGGGGATGGCGTTTTCCATCGAGCCCGGCATCTACGTGCCGGGCAAGTGGGGCATGCGCATCGAAGACATCGTGCGCATGACCGCCAGCGGCATCGAGACGCTCAACCACACCCGCCGCACGCTGGGCGGCGACGATGCCTAGCTCGACCGGGCCTGGCTCCACCGGGCAGGGCGCAGTGCTCCTGCTTGGGGCGCGCAGCGACATCGGCGGCGAGATCGCCGCACGCGTCTGCCAGGGCCGCGAGGTCGTGCTCGCGGCCAGGGGGAGCGGGGGATTGGAGGACGTCGAGAAGCGTTTGCTCGCCGCGGGTGCCACGGCAGTGCGCGCGCTCGACTTCGACGCCACCGACTTGGAGTCGCAACGGCGCATCGTCCGCGAAGCGGGCGAGGTGACCACCGCGATCGTGGCGTTCGGCATCCTCGGCGACCAGGAGCTCGCCGAGCGCGACGAGCACGAGGCCGCCCGCATCGCCACGGTGGACTACCTTGCGCAGGTGAGCATGCTCACGGTGCTGGCGGACGAAATGTCGCGCGGCGAGATCTACGCGTTTTCCTCCATCGCGGGGTGGCGGGCGCGCCGCGCGAACTACGTCTACGGCTCCACCAAGGCAGGCCTGGACGCGTTTTGCCAGGGGCTGATGGACCGGCTGCACGGCACCGGGCTCAACCTCATCCTCGCGCGCCCGGGCTTCGTCATCGGTTCGATGACGGAAGGCATGAAACCGGCGGTGATGTCGGTGACTCCGGACGTCGTCGCGGACGCGGTGGTGGACGCCGCCGCGCGCGACAAAAGTGCCACAGTCTGGATCCCGCGGCGCCTGGCTATCCTGGCCGCGATCATGCGGGTCGTTCCGCGGCCGGTGTGGAGGCACATGCCGAGGTAGCGGTATGGCCAGGTAACCTCGTGGCCATGCCGATTCCTCTTCTCGCATACTTCCTCGTCGAAGCGCTCGCGTTTTTCCTGGTGGCCAAGGCCATTGGTGTGGGTTGGGCGCTTCTGGCGATCTTCGCGCTCATGATCGCCGGCGGCGCGGCGGCCAGCATGGCGCTGCGCAACTCGCTGCTGCAGGCCGCGCACGGCCAATCCAGCGTGGGTAAGCTCGCGGGCGACTCCGCTCTGCTCATCGGCGGCTGGACGCTCTCCGTCATCCCGGGCTTCGTCACCTCGCTCATCGGCCTGCCGCTGGTGTTCGGGCCGACGCGCGCTGTGATCCGCAAGACCATGACCAAGCGGGCGCGCGCCGCCGTTGAGAACCTCGGCGTGCGCGTCTACGACGCCACCCCGATGGGCCAGTTCCAAACCAGCTACGGCTCCTTCAACCAGCCGGGCGACGCGCAGCCGCAGGAGCCGGTCATCGACGCCGACGAGCTCGAGCAGTGGTACCGCATGGACAGCCCCGAGGACCCGCACAACCCAGGCGGCGGCAAGGGCGGGGCGCGCTAAGTGCCGGCGTTTCTCCGTTTCGGACTCGCGGCCATCTCCGGCTGGCTGGTCTACCTCTCGTACGAACCGATCGGCCACTGGTGGGCCGCAGTCCTCGGCATCGCGTTGCTGTGGCTCACGCTCATCCCGTGGCCCAGGCGCGCCACCGCGGCGCTGGGCATGGCGGGGGAGGCGCAGGAGCGCCCGTCCGCGCGCTTCGGTGCGCTTATCGGGTTCACGCACGGCCTGTTCTGCTACCTGTTCCTGCTGCCGTGGGTGGGCGAGTTCGTCGGCGCCATGCCGTACATCGCGCTGGCGATCACCATGGCGCTCTACGCGCTGGCCACCGGTGCGTTCGGTGTGCTGGTGGCGCGGTGGCGCTTCGGCGCGTTCGCGTTTCCGCTGGTCTACCTGGCTGTCGAGTTCGTGCGCTCCTCGTGGCCCTTCGGCGGCTTCGCGTGGGTGCGCCTGGCGTGGGGGCAGATCAACGGCCCGCTCGCCGCGCTGTCGGCCTGGGGTGGACCCGCGCTGGTCACTATCGCCGCAGCGTTCGTCGCAGTCGGGTGCATTTCGCTTCTCGACGGCACGTCGCGCCGCCCCGCCGCAGCCGCCATCATCCTGCCGCTGGCGGCCGGCCTGATCGCCAACCTCGGCGTCGGCAAGGACAGCTCCACCGTCGACGAGGCCCGCGTGGGGGCTGTGCAGGGCAACGTGCCGCGCATGGGGCTGGACTTCAACGAGCAGCGACGCGCCGTGCTGAGCAACCACGTCAACGAGACGCTGCGTCTGGCGGAGGAGGCCAAGGAATCCGGGGAAAAACTGGACATGGTGTTCTGGCCGGAAAACGCCTCCGACGTCAACCCGTTCGTCGACGCGGAGGCCGAGGCGCTGGTGGGTGCGGCGGTGCGCGGCGTCGATACGCCCCTGCTTGTTGGCACGCTCACCCGCGACGAGGTCGGCGCCCGCAACACCATGGTGGTCTTCGACCCGGTAACAGGGCCGGGGGAGCGCCACGACAAGCGCTTTTTGCAGCCGTTCGGCGAGTACATGCCCATGCGCGATTTCTTCCGCAACTTCTCCGACCTGGTGGACTTGGCGGGCGACTTCAAGCCCGGCGACGACAACGGCGTGGTCAACATGGGCGGCATCCCGGTCGGCGTGGCCACCTGCTACGAGGTGGCGGTAGACGAGGCCTACCGCATGGCGGTGCGCGGCGGCGCGCAGATCCTGTCCACGCCGACGAACAACGCCACCTTCGGGTTCACGAACATGACGTATCAGCAGCTGGCGATGAGCCGGATGCGCGCGATTGAAACCGACAGGGCAGTGGTGGTCGTTGCCACCTCGGGCGTCTCGGCGATCGTGCACCCGGACGGCCACGTGTCCCAGCAGACAGAGATTTTCGAACCCGCGCACTTGATGGAGACGCTTCCGCTGCGCACCGGCACGACGCCCGCGGTCCGGTTCGGGCAGATTTTGGAGTGGCTGCTCGTCGCCGCCGGGGCGGCGCTCATAATTGCCGCAGCCGTGTCCGCGCGCCGCGGTGGGCGCGGGTATGCTCCTACCGGAGAACAACAGCGTAAACCTGAGGAGAATTAGCGCCGTGGCCAACCAGACTCTGGTGATCATTCCGACCTACAACGAGGTGGAGAACCTCCCGCTTATCGTCGAGCGCGTGCTGGCTACGAAGGATGCCGTTGACATCCTCGTCGTGGACGACAACTCGCCGGACGGTACCGGCGCGAAGGCCGACGAGCTCGCCGCCGCCCACGACGAGGTCAACGTCCTGCACCGCACCGGCAAGGACGGCCTGTTGGCCGCCTACCGCGCCGGCTTCAACTGGGGCTTGGAGCGCGACTACCAGGTGCTGGTGCAGATGGATGCCGACGGCTCCCACGCGCCGGAGGAACTGCACAGGCTTCTCGACGCGCTGGATGACGGCGCAGATTTGGCCATCGGTTCCCGCTACATCGAGGGCGGGGAAGTGGTCAACTGGCCGAAGAACCGCTTCCTGCTGTCCAAGCTGGGCAACCAGTACGTCTCCGTCGCCCTCGGCACCGACGTGGCGGACATGACCGCAGGCTACCGCGCCTTCAAGCGCGAAGTGCTGGAGGAGCTGGACCTGGATTCGCTGTCCACCAAGGGCTACATCTTCCAGGTTGAGATTGCGCACAAGGTGGACAAGCTGGGCTTCGACATCCGCGAGGTGCCGATCACCTTTGAGGACCGCAAGCTCGGCGAGTCCAAGCTGGACGCCAGCTTCGCCACCGCCTCGCTGGCCGAGGTGACCAAGTGGGGCGCCGCGGACAAGGCCACCTTCGTCAAGGACTTCACCTCTGAGACTGTCCGCCAGTTCGTCTACGCCGTGGAGCACTCGAAGCTTGCCGACGTCCGCCGCGCGGCCGCCGACGCTCCCGAGCAGATCATCA
Organism: Corynebacterium sp. CQ3829_602738; assembly: GCF_054478435.1. NCBI lineage: Bacteria > Bacillati > Actinomycetota > Actinomycetes > Mycobacteriales > Corynebacteriaceae > Corynebacterium > Corynebacterium sp. CQ3829_602738. The sequence continues at coordinate 1,266,026 of NZ_CM137003.1, read as the reverse complement.
ACGCTCTCGGCGAGTTCGGCGCGGTGGCTAAGCACGAGATCGACAACGCCGACCTGGGCAAGGTCCAGGCCAACGCCGCCCGCCGCGTCAACACCGCGATCCACTTGGGCGAGGAAACCGTCCGACAAGCGCTCTACGCGCTCGGCTTCGACGGCAAGCGCAAGAAGTAGCGGCCGACAATAGGGAAGTGCCCGCCTCCGCGAATTCGTGTCGCGGGGGCGGGCACTTGCGTGAGCCGTCGTAAAGCGAACTAGCTCTCGTTTGCCTGCTGCTGTTCCTTCGCAATGCGGGCGGCGGTGCGACGGCGCTTGCGCAGCTGCTCAAGGCGCTCCTCGAGCAGGACGTCGAGCTCCTCGATGCTGCGGCGTTCACGCAGCATGTCCCAGTGGGTGCGCGGCGGCTTGGCGGGCTTGGATTCCACGCCTTCGCCCTCCATGAGGGTGCCGACCTGGCCGTTCTTGCACATCCACTCCTCGGGGATTTCGGCGTCGTCAGCGAACGGCACCTCGAACACCTCACCGTTGGGGGTGCGGTACTTCGCCATCTGGCGTGGCGCGAGATCGTGGTCGCGGTCCGTTTCGTAGCTGACTGCGCCCATGCGGCTTCCGCGAAGAACTCGATCAGCCATGGCACTCACCATCCTTTTCAACCCGTTTGTTTTCAGTCGCTCCAGTATAACGGTGCAGTTCTGTGAATTGTTCCCGGCCACTTTTGCGTAATCGACAGTTGTAATAAACTGCATAACTGTGACGGATAAACTACGTGCTCTTACCAAGAAGCAAGCCGTGTGCGCATGGTGTGGGAAGGAAATCCCCGTCAACCGTGGTCGCGGCAGGAAACGGAAGTACTGCGGACCTTCGTGCAAGCAGCGTGCGTACGAACAGCGCACGATGCTAGCCGGCACGTCGGTCGACGAGGATGCGGTGATCTTGAACCGTAACAAAGTGGCCGAGATACGCGACCGCTTGTTTGCGCTGCGCTGCGCAGCGGAGGACATACGCACGGCGGCGGCGGAGGGCGCGGGATCTGACGATTTGGCCCCGCTTTGTGACGAATTAGTAGAATTGGCCCAGCAACTTGAAAGGCTGAGGTGATTTCCAGGTGGAGAAAAGCGCGGCAACCAGCGCAAAGACGCGCACAACCCTGATCGTTGTCGTATCCATTTTCATCGTCGCGGCAGTGCTGGTGGCCATGGTTCCGCTACTCATGACCCTGTTTAAGGGCGGCGGCGTGAAGACGGAGGGCATCACCGCCGACAAGGTTTCGGCCGCCTCGACGGACATCGACGGCGACTGGGAGGTGACTAACCGCCCGGGCGACAACGTCACGTCCGCCGGTTTCACCTTCGAGGAGGTGCTGCCGGGCGAGCGCCGCAGCACGTCGGCGTCCACGCGCGGGGTCACAGGCTTCGCGACCATTGCCGAGGGCACGCTGACCGCCGGCGAGATCACCGTCGACATGCAGCACCTGTCGTCCGACAGCGACAAGCGCGACTCGTCAGTGCGCCGCCGCATCTTCCACACGGACGAGTACCCGGAGGCGACGTTCGAGGTTACCGAGCCGGCTGACGTGTCCGCCGTCCCAGAGGACGGCACTGTGGGGTCCGTTGAGCTCACCGGCGAGCTGACCATTCATGGCAAGACGAACGAGATCACGCACGAGTTCGACGTCGCGCGCTCGGGCGACCATCTGATTGTCGCGGGCGACATTCCGATCAACCGCTTGGACTACGGCGTGGAGACCCCGGAGCTCGTCGCGGCGAAAATCGCCGAAGAAGGCGAAGTCAATGTCCGCATCAACATGACCAAGTAGATGGGCTTGTTTACGTAACGTTACGATAAAAGGGGTATATGGAAGGGCGTCGGGCGCGAGGAGCGCTCGGCGCCTTTTATGGTTCCACCGTATATAACTGTCCGATAATGTACATTATGTCAAGTACGGTTCTGGTGGCTGGACTCCTACCTAGCGACGGCCTCTCCTGTTCCGCCGCGCCAACGTGATCTGAGCCAGATCGATCATCCCCAGCCGCGCCATCGCTTCACGTAACGCGAACTGCCACACCCACAGGCGGCGGAACACGGCGTCGTAGCCGTCTGCCGCCGCGTCGCGCAGCTTGCCGTCGAACGTGATGCGCTGCAGGCGCAACGACGCCGCGAGATGCTCCGGCGCCGACGTCTGCGCCACAACGCGCAGATCCGTCTCGCGGTCGACCGTCTTGCCGATCTCCGCAGCCGTCGTGAAATGCAACCCCGGCCAGATGTACGCCCGCAGAGACTCCAACGCGAGATCCGCCGTCCGGTTGTACGCCTTGGCGCGCACCACGGTTTGCAGACTGGCTCTGCCGCCCTGGCCCAGCAACGCGTCCACAGCGAGCAGATACTGCCGCTGCTGTCGCCGTGGCATCGTCTCCAGCATCTCCATGCTCACAACTGCGTCATAGACCCCGCGGCGCTGCTTTGCCAAAGCGTCCGGGCCTTCCGCGATGCGGTCCACAGTGACCGATCCGTCCGTGCCTGCCAGCACGAGCTGCTCGCGCATGGCCGCATACAGGCGGGCGTCGCGCACGACCGCATCTACAGTCGCGCCCCGTTCTGCCGCGGCGAAAGCAACCGCTCCGCCGCCGGACGGATACTCCAACAGGTGCGTACCCGCACCCGCCCCCAAAAGGTCCAAAATAGCTCGTACGCTGCGGGTTTGCGCGTCCTTCAGGTCCGCGCGGTCAGACTCTAACGGGGACCCGAATTCCGTCACGTCGACGAAATGATCCCGAGGTTCACGGCCTCTACCAGCACCTTTGGTGTGCGACTTCACCCGCATGCGCTCCGTGGTGGCTACGCCGGTGGAAAAATGGCCCTGAAATGCGCTCAGCCCGTCTCCGGAAAAATGGGCCACCAAGTCCGGCGGCAGCTCGCCCGGTGTCGCGGGCCGCACCGCGTCCACCCTACGGGTGCGCGGGAGGTAGCCGGTGCGCAGGAGGGCCGTGAGGACGTCGACAAGCTGCTGCGAACCCCCGGTCGACCACTCTCCCGCCATGTAGCCCTCCGCGAGCCCGACCCACCCGCTCGCGGCGATGCGCTGGAACACCTCCGCGCGCTCAACCGTGAGATCCGCGCCGTCGCCCTCGAAGGACAGTCCCGCTTTCGCGCACGCGCGGGCAAAGCCCGCCTCCGCAAGCCTCGTGCGTAATCTGCCTGGCTGCGGCACTGAAGCCACTCCCGGCCAAGCGTCTGCATCGACCGACTGTAGGTGCGCTGGGGTGTTCGCGGGAGTGCTCTCGGACATTCCTCGGATGCTACTGCGCCGGCAGCTCAGATGCGGAGTGCCACGGCGGAGCCTGGCCGCGCGGTTTGCTGGCGGGCGCGTACTATGTATGCCGTTCCGATTAATTACGTCATTGACCCGAGGAGATATCACTCATGGCCTCTCAGGTGTACCGCCCCGAAGGTAGCCGCCACCACGTCGTCATCGTGGGCGCAGGTTTTGGCGGCGTGAACGCGGCAAAGGAGCTCGCAGATGCAGACGTCGACATCACGCTGATCAATAACACCAACCACCACCTCTTCCCGCCGCTGCTGTACCAAGTGGCAACCGGCCTGATGTCCTCCGGTGAGATCACCGGCGACGTGCGCCAGATGTTCAGCAACCAGCAGAACGTCCGCGTCGTGCGCGGCACCGTAGAAACGGTTGACGTGAAGGCGAAGACCGTCACCTCCGTCGAGGGCGGCAAGGAATCGACCTTCTCCTACGACTCGCTCATCGTCGCCGCCGGCGCTGGCCAGTCTTACTTCGGTAACGACCACTTCGCCGAGTTCGCTCCGGGCCTGAAGACGCTGGACCACGCGTTTGAGATCCGCGCCCGCCTCATCGCCGCCTTCGAGCGCGCCGAGCTTGCCGAGACCCCGGAAGAGCGCGACCGCCAGCTGACCTTCGTCATCGTCGGCGCTGGCCCGACCGGTGTGGAGCTGGCTGGCCAGGTGGCAGAGATGGCGCACCGCGCGTTCACCTCCGGCCGCTACTCCTTTAGCACCGAGCAGGCCAAGATTTACCTCCTTGACGGGGCTCCGCAGGTGCTGCCGCCGTTTGGCAAGCGCCTGGGCAAGAAGGCGCAGCGCGAGCTTGAGAAGGCCGGCGTGACCGTCATCCTCAACGCGATGGTGACCAACGTGGATGCAGAGAGCGTGACCTACAAGGACATGAAGTCCGAGCAGGAGACCACCATCAGCACCCCGACCAAGATCTGGTCCGCCGGTGTGGCCGCTTCCCCGCTGGGCAAGCAGGTCGCAGACCAGCTCGGCGTTGAAGCAGACCGCGCGGGCAAGGTCGCGGTCAACGCCGACCTGTCTGTCGGCGACGATCCGAACGTCTTCATCGTCGGCGACATGATGAGCCGCGACCGTCTCCCGGGTGTGGCGCAGGTGGCCATCCAGTCCGGCGCGTACGTCGGCAAGATCATCAAGGAGCAGGTCGAGCACGACGTCGCACCGGAGAGCCGCGACCCGTTCGAGTACTTCGACAAGGGCTCCATGGCCATCATCAACCGCTTCAACGCTGTGGTGAAGATGGGCAAGGTGGAGATCACCGGCTTCATCGGTTGGCTGATGTGGCTGGGCGTGCACCTGTCCTTCCTCACTGGCACCCGCAACCGTCTTGTGGCTGCCACCGAGTGGACCACCAACGCCTTCTCCCGTGCCCGCCACAACCTGGCGGTAACTGAGGGCCAGCTTGAGGTCTCTGAACTGGACAACGAGAAGTAGTCCCTCGCCTTTTCCGGGCGTGCTGTAGCCGCGCCTCTCCCCCGGCCCCGAACCTGTTTACCCAGGCTCGGGGCCATTTTTCGTCCCGCTTAGAGCGTAACCATTCGAGTGGGAAGAATCACACCTATCGTATTACCTTTATTGTTCTCACGTCCCCTACAATCGTGTGTGAGCGGCCCGCGCTTTGAAAGTACATGGGCATGTTGATTGGGCAAGTGCAGCCGCGAGAGATCCTCATAAGCTTTACCGAAGGACTGTGCAACTGTGACTGTTTCTACAGAGCCGCAAACCGAAAACCGCGCGTGGGAAGGCTTCACGCCGGGACCGTGGATGGAACGCATCGACGTTCGCGATTTCATCCAGCGCAACTACACCCCGTACGACGGGGATGCTTCGTTCCTCGAAGGCGCCACCGAGAAGACGCTGCGCCTGTGGGACTACCTGGACAAGAACTACCTCGCCGTCGAACGCGAGCGCCGCGTCTACGACGTCGACACCGAAACCCCCGCCGACATCGACGCGTTCAAGCCGGGATACATCTCGGATGACGACGATGTCATCGTCGGCCTGCAGACGGACACCCCGACCAAGCGCGCGATGATGCCCAACGGTGGCTGGCGCATGGTCGAGCAGGCCATCAAGGAGGCCGGCAAAGAGGTCAACCCGGACGTGAAGAAGATCTTCACCCAGTACCGCAAGACCCACAACGACGCTGTCTTCGATATCTACACTCCGCGCATCCGCGCAGCCCGTTCCTCCCACATCGTCACCGGTCTTCCGGATGCCTACGGCCGCGGCCGTATCATCGGCGACTACCGCCGAGTGGCGCTCTACGGCGTGGACTTCCTCATCGAGGAAAAGCAGCAGGCCAAGGACGCGTCCGTGGAGAAGGGCTTCTCTGAGCACTGGGCACGCTACCGCGAGGAGCACGCCGAGCAGATCAAGGCGCTGAAGAAGCTGAAGAAGATGGCCGCAGACTACGGCTTCGACATCTCCGGCCCGGCAACCAACGCGAAGGAAGCCGTGCAGTGGACCTACTTCGGCTACCTCGCCTCCGTGAAGAGCCAGGACGGCGCCGCCATGTCCATTGGCCGCCTCTCCCCCTTCCTGGACGCATACTTCGAGCGCGACCTGGCCAACGGCACCCTGACCGAGGTTGAGGCCCAGGAGATCATCGACGCACTGGTGATCAAGCTGCGCATCGTGCGCTTTCTGCGCACCGAGGACTACGACCAGATCTTCTCCGGCGACCCGTACTGGGCAACCTGGTCCGACGCCGGCTTCTCCGAGGACGGCCGTCACCAGGTGACCAAGACCTCGTTCCGCCTGCTGCAGACGCTGCGTAACCTCGGCCCGGCGCCGGAGCCGAACATCACCATCTTCTGGGACCCGGAGCTTCCGGCGGGCTACAAGGAATTCTGCGCCGCAATCTCCATCGAGACTTCGTCTCTGCAGTACGAGTCTGACAAGCAGATCCGCGGCCAGTGGGGCGACGACGCCGCCATCGCCTGCTGCGTGTCCCCGATGAAGGTGGGCAAGCAGATGCAGTTCTTCGGCGCCCGCGTCAACGCGGCGAAGGCTCTGCTCTACGCCATCAACGGCGGCCGCGACGAGGTCAGCGGCAAGCAGGTCACCGACGGCGACCACACCCCGATCCAGGGCGACGGCCCGCTGGACTTCGACGAGGTCTGGCAGAAGTACGAGGAGATGCTCGACTGGGTTGTCGGCACCTACGTCGAAGCGCTGAACATCATCCACTACTGCCACGACCGCTACGCTTACGAGTCCATCGAGATGGCGCTGCACGACTCCGACATCGTCCGCACCATGGGCTGCGGCATTGCCGGCCTGTCTATCGTGGCGGACTCCCTCTCGGCGATTAAGTACGCCAAGGTCACCCCGGTCCGCGACGAGACCGGCCTGATCGTCGACTACGTCACCGAGGGCGAGTTCCCGTTCTACGGCAACGACGATGACCGCGCGGACGACATCGCCGCCACGGTGGTGCACACGGTGATGCAGAAGATCAAGGCGATCCCGCTGTACCGCGACGCCATCCCGACCCAGTCGGTGCTGACCATCACCTCCAACGTGGTCTACGGCAAGGCAACCGGTTCGTTCCCCTCCGGCCACAAGGCTGGTACCCCGTTCGCACCGGGCGCTAACCCGGAGAACGGCGCGGACAACCACGGTATGGTCGCGTCCATGCTCTCCGTGGGCAAGCTCGACTACAACGACGCGCTGGACGGCATCTCGCTGACCAACACGATCACTCCGACGGGCTTGGGCCGCAACAAGGACGAGCAGGTGACCAACCTGGTCGGTGTCCTAGACGCAGGCTTCATCATGGACAACGCCGACACGGTCATCAACCCCGCCTAACCAAGACTTCCCTACCCACCCACTCACTCCGAAGGAGACAACATCATGACCACCCCTACTTTCGACGAGCGCCTCGCTTCCATGAAGGCTTCCCGCTCCGCTAACAACATGGAGTCGGGTCTGTACCACGCGAACATCAACGTGCTGGACGAGTCCACCCTTGAGGACGCAATGGAGCACCCGGAGAACTACCCGAACCTCACCGTTCGCGTCTCCGGCTACGCCGTGAACTTCGTCAAGCTGACGAAGGAGCAGCAGCGCGACGTTATCTCCCGTACCTTCCACAAGGGCGCTTAATATATGGCGCAGGACGGAACTAGCGGCGTCGTCACGCTTTCGCCCGAGCAGGGCGAGCGCGTGCGCGGCGTCGCTGCCGGTTTAGGCGGACTGTCCACCGACGACCTGGAGATCACCCGCCCCGAGCTGTTCGAGGCCCGCCGCACGGGCGAAATCGGCCTCATCCACTCGTGGGAGCTGGTCACAGCTGTTGACGGCCCCGGCACCCGGATGACCATCTTCTTGTCCGGTTGCCCGCTGCGGTGCAAGTACTGCCACAATCCGGACACGATGGAAATGAAGGAAGGCACGCTCGAGCGTATCGACGATGTCGTGCGTCGCGTGCTGCGCTACAAGCCGGTCTTCAGCGCTTCCGGTGGCGGGCTCACGCTCTCTGGCGGCGAGCCGCTGTTCCAGATCGCGTTCACGCGCCGCCTGCTGAAGGCGGTGCACGACGCGGGCGTGCACACCACGATCGACACGTCCGGCTTTCTTGGTGCGCGACTCACCGACGAGGACCTGGACAATATCGACCTCTTCCTGTTGGACGTGAAGTCCGGCGATTCGGAAACGTACGAGCACGTGACTGCCCGCCAGCTGCAGCCGACCATCGACTTCGGCGACCGGTTGCATGCGAAAGGCAAGCCCGTGTGGATCCGCTTCGTGCTGGTGCCCGGCCTGACGGACAGCGAAGAGAACATCCGGAACGTCGCCGACATTGTCGCGCGTTGGAAGGGCACCGTGGAGCGCGTCGAGGTGCTCCCCTTCCACAACATGGGCGCCGATAAGTGGGAAAAGATCGGGCTGGATTATGAGCTGGCGGACGTCAAGCCCCCCAGCCCGAAGGCTGTCGAGCACGCGCGCGACATCTTCCGCAGTCGCGGGCTGACGGTGTTCTAGCGGCTTTTCGCCCGGGTGGACACCCGGGCGCACCCCCGCTAGACAACCGTCGCGATCAGCGTAGTATTACCTAAGTTGTCGAGCGCGCCAGGGGCGCACTCTCCCGCCGCACGGGGGCCACTGCGCCGCAGCGCCAAGATCCTGCATTGCTACCGGCCCCTCGCACGAGTGAAAGGGGGCTGAAGCAATGCCACCACGTATTCCAATGCCGGGTCAACGACCGAAGAAGGTACAGCCCCCCACGCGCAGCATCCCGGTCCCCCTCGAGCGCCAGATCGATTTCTGCCGCGTCTTCGTGGACGGCAAGCGCCAGCCGGGCAATGTGCGGATGTCGCACGCGCTCGAGGTTGTGGAGCGCTACGAAAACGCCTTCGTGTGGCTGAGCTTGAAAGAGCCGACCACGGAGCAGATGGAGAAGATCGCGGAGGTCTTCGACATCGAGGACCTGGTCGTCGACGACGTCGTGGATGCGCACCAGCGCCCGAAGATCGAGCGACACGACGAGCAACTGTTCATGGTTGTGCGGTCCGTGTCCTACCGCGACGATGAAGAGGTCGCGGACGCCCGCGAAATCATTTCCACCGGCGAGGTGCAGATGATCGTCGGCGAAAAGTTCGCCATCACCATTCGTCACGGTGCTCGCCTGCCGGACCTCACGCCAAAGCTTGAGGACGAAGAAGATCTCGCCGTGCTCGGCCCCACCGCCGTCGCTTGGGCGGTGTCGGACTACCTGGTGGATAACTACCTCAAGGTCGCCGACTTGCTCGAGGACGACGTGGACGAGTTGGAAAATGAGGTGTTCACGCCCCGCCGCACCATCAACATCGACAAGATCTACACCTACAAGCGTGAGATTTTGGAGATGCGGCACGCAATCGATCCGCTCGCTCCTGCCCTGCGTAACGGCCTGACCAGCAACAAGGACTTCATGCGTAAGGTCCTGCGCACCTACTTCCGGGACGTGCAGGACAACTCCACGATCGTCAGCGACCGCCTGTCCGGCTTCGACGAGCGTCTGACGTCGCTGCTCGATGCGTCGGTAGCCAAGATCACCATGCAGCAGAACTCGGACATGCGCACCATCTCCGCTGTCGTCGGCATGGCCGCGGTGCCGACGCTGATCGCGGGCATTTACGGCATGAACTTCGAGCACATGCCGGAGCTTGGGTCGCGCTACGGCTACCCCGCCGCGCTTTTGGTCATGCTTTTGGCCATCTCCGCGATGTGGTGGTGGTTCCGCAAGAACAACTGGCTGTAGCTAGCGGTCCAGCACCATCAGCTTCAGGTTGGTTACGGCGGCCAGCTTGCCGTCGGCTGTCATCTCCACGCGCCACAGGTGCGTGCGCTTGCCGACGTGCACGGGTTCGGCCACCGCGCGAATCGTCTGGCCTAGCCGCACGCTGCCGAGCAGGTCGGTGTAGTTGCTCATGCCTACTGCAGGCTTCGCGCTCGCCGCCACGGCTGCGATGGAGGCAAGCGTCTCCCCGATCACGCAGTACAGTCCGCCGTTGACGATGCCGGTGGGCTGCAGGTGGCGCTGCTCCACCTCCAGCGCCCCATCGAGGCGGTCTTTGGAGCAGTACGTCAGCTTCAACCCCAGCGTCTGGGCGAAATCAAACTCGCCGGAATTGATGTAGGACAGCTCTTCTTCCGTCAGAGGGGCCTCGATGACCTCTCGGTACAGGCGCAGATTCTTCTCCATGTCCATGCCGGCCAATCTTACGGGCGAAAGCGGGCGCACCCCGCGTAGAATCCGGCGTATGACTGCAGAACACAACGGTGACCAGCTCGCTCAAATCGGTGTTGTCGGCATGGCGGTGATGGGCTCCAACCTGGCCCGCAATTTCGCGTCCAAGGGCCACACCGTGGCCATCTACAACCGCTCCCCGGAAAAGACCCGCGCGGTCGTTGAAGAGTTCGGCCACGAGGGCAATTTCATCCCCTCCGAGTCGATCGAGGACTTCGTCGCATCGCTCGAGCGCCCCCGCAAGGCAGTGATCATGGTGCAGGCCGGCGCCGCCACAGATGCAGTGATCAAGCAGCTCGTGGAGGCCATGGACGACGGCGACATCATCATCGACGGCGGCAATTCCCTGTTCACGGACACCATCCGCCGCGAACGTGAAGTCGCTGCAGCTGGCCGCCACTTCGTCGGCGCCGGCATCTCCGGCGGCGAGGAGGGTGCGCTGCGTGGCCCGTCGATCATGCCGGGCGGTCCGGTGGAATCCTGGGAGACTCTCGGGCCGCTGCTGGAGGACATCTCCGCGAAGGTGGACGGCACCCCGTGCGTGACCCACATCGGCCCGGACGGCGCCGGCCACTTTGTCAAGATGGTGCACAACGGCATCGAGTATGCGGACATGCAGGTCATCGGCGAGGCCTACCACCTGCTGCGCTACGCGGCGGGCCTCGAGCCGGCGGAGATCGCGGACATCTTCACGGAGTGGAACAAGGGCGACCTGGACTCCTACCTCATCGAGATCACTGCGGAGGTGCTGCGCCAGGTGGACGCGCGCACCGGCAAGCCGTTCATCGACGTCATCGTGGACGCCGCCGGCCAGAAGGGAACCGGCCGCTGGACGGTCAAGGAAGCGCTGGACCTCGGGGTTCCCACCACCGCCATCGGCGAGGCCGTCTTCGCCCGCGCGCTGTCGTCTGCGCTGGCTCAGCGCGAGGCGGCCCAGGAGGTCGGTCTGCCTGCGGGTGAGACGACGACGTTGGAGGCCGAAGGCGTCGATAAGCAGTCGTTCGTTGAGGACGTGCGGCGCGCGTTGTACGCCTCTAAGCTGGTGGCGTACGCGCAGGGCTTTGACGAGATCAACGCCGGCTCCCAGGAACACAACTGGGACATCAAGCCCGGCGATCTCGCGCGCATTTGGCGCGGCGGCTGCATCATCCGCGCGAAGTTCCTCGACCGCATCACGGAGGCCTACGAAAAGGACCCGGAGCTGCCGTCGCTGCTTTTGGACCCGTACTTCAAGGGCGAGCTGGACAAGGGCCTGGTCGATTCCTGGCGCCGCGTGGTTGTCACCGCAACCCAGCTGGGCCTGCCGGTGCCGGTGTTCGCATCCTCGCTGTCCTACTACGACTCGCTGCGCGCGCAGCGCCTGCCGGCTGCGCTGATCCAGGGCCAGCGCGACTTCTTCGGTGCCCACACCTACAAGCGCGTGGACATGGAGGGCACGTTCCACACCACGTGGTCCGGCGAACGCGAGGAACTGAGCTACTAGCTCGGCTTCTCCCCTTTCGTCCGACCGCGTAGACTGCACTGAATGACTACATTCGCCGATCTCGGTTTGCCCCGGGCCATTGTCAACGTCCTGGGCAAGCAAGGCATCACAGAGCCCTTCCCCATCCAGGAAGCGGCGATCCCCGACGCGCTGGCCGGCAAGGACGTGCTGGGCCGCGGCCCGACAGGCTCCGGCAAGACCTTCACGTTCGGCCTGCCCATGCTGGCTCGTCTCGCAGGCGCTCCGAGCACCCCGGGCCACCCGCGCGGCCTTGTTCTGGCGCCGACGCGCGAGCTCGCCTCGCAAATCCGCGAACGCCTCGAGGACCCCGCGGCCGCGCTCGGCCTGCGCGTGCTCGATGTTGTGGGCGGTGTGAACATCAACCACCACATCCGCTCGCTCGCGTCCCCGGTGGACCTGCTGGTGGCCACCCCCGGCCGTGCCGAGGATCTGATCAACCAGAAGAAGCTGTCCTTCGATTCGGTGCAAATTGCTGCCCTGGATGAGGCGGACCAGATGGCGGACATGGGCTTTCTGCCGCAGGTGCGCAAGCTTTTGGACCGCACCCCGAAGGACGGCCAGCGCCTTTTGTTTTCCGCCACCCTCGACGGTGACGTGGAAAAGCTCATCGCCCGCTACATGCACGACCCCGTCACCCACTCCACCGCCCCGGTGCAGGCGGCGGTAGACACGATGGACCATTACCGCCTCATGGTGGGCGGCCGCGAGGAGCGCAACGAGATCGCGCTGCAGATCGCCGCGCGCGAGGGCAAGACCATCATGTTCATGCGCACGAAGCACGGCGTGGACCGCCAGGTGAAAAAGCTGCGCCGCGCCGGCATCCACGCCCAAGGCCTCCACGGCGACAAGGGCCAGGGCGCGCGCACACGAGCGCTTGAGGGCTTCGCCGACGGCTCCACCCCTGTGCTGGTGGCCACGGACATCGCGGCCCGCGGCATCGACGTCGATGACGTCTCCCTGGTCGTGCACGTGGACCCGCCCGCGGAGCACAAGGCGTACCTGCACCGCGCAGGCCGCACAGCACGAGCCGGCACGTCCGGCACCGTGGTCACCCTCGTGATGGACGACCAAGCCAAGGAAGTCGCGCAGCTTCTGCGCAAGGCCGGCGTGGACGCGCCCGAGGTCAGGGTGACTCCGCTTTCGGAATCCTTGGTTACAATCACCGGTGCACGCACACCGGAAGGCACGCCGCTTCCTCCGCCGGGCCAACCCCAGCGGCCGAAGAGGACCGCTGCCTCCGGCAACCGCAAGGCAGGCGGCAACCGTAGCCGCAATGCCAGCCGCGGCGGAAGCAACAACCGCAACCGCGCCCGCCGTACGGACCGAAGTCGAAGGAGTAACGGCCGCTAAGGCACAGACCACCATCCATGGACATACTCTTATCCATCCTCGCCCTACTGGCGTTCGTGCTACTCACGGCGTCGACCGGGCTTTTCGTCGCGATCGAATTCGCCATGACGGGCCTGGAACGCTCGACCATCGACGCCCACGTCAAGGAGCGGGGCGACGCCACAGCGCGGGCGATTGCGCGCGACCACGCAAACCTCTCGTTCGTGCTCTCCGGCGCGCAGTTGGGCATTACGGTGACCACCCTTGCCGCCGGTTTCCTCGCAGAGCCGGTGCTGGGCAAATTCTTCACCCCGGTCCTCGAGCTCGTCGGACTGCCTGCAAGCGCGTCCACCACCGTCGCGCTTGTCCTCGCACTGGTGGTGGCGACGTTCTTGTCCATGGTGTTCGGCGAGTTGGTGCCGAAAAACGTCGCCATCACGGACCCGTTGAACACGGCCCGCACGGTGGTGCCGCCCGTGCACTACTTCAACATGGCGACCAAGCCGTTCATCCTGTTTCTCAACACCGCCGCGAACTGGGTGGTGCGCAAGATGGGCATCGAGCCTGCCGACGAGCTCGCGTCCGCCCGCTCCTCCCAGGAGCTTGGCGCGATGGTGCGAAACTCCGCTGAAGCGGGCGGCCTGGATGCGGCTACTGCCGCAGTGATCGACCGTTCGTTGCGTTTCGGCGAGACGACGGCTGAGGAAGTGATGACGCCGCGCTCAACCATTGATTCACTGGACGCGGACGACACCGTCGCGGATTTGATCGCCCTTGCGCGCGAGACTGGCCACTCCCGTTTCCCGGTACGCCGCGGCGACTTGGACGACACCCTCGGCGTGGTCCACATCAAGGATGCCTTCTCTGTGCCGCACGAGTTCCGCGCCACGACGAAGTTGGCCTCCCTGGCGCGGCGGGTGCCGTTCGTGCCGGGCACGCTCGATGGCGACTCGGTGCTCAACCGCGTGCGCTCCGCAGGCTCTCAGGTGGTGCTGGTGGCCGACGAGTACGGCGGCACCCAGGGCCTGGTCACCATCGAGGACCTTGTGGAGGAGATCCTCGGTGAGGTCTACGACGAGTACGACGACCAAGAAAGCGAGAAGGACTTCACCCGCTTCGGCACGTCCTGGGAGGTTGCGGGCCTCGTGCGTCTCGACGAGTTGGAGGAACGCACCGGGTTCGCCGCCGTGGACGGTCCCTACGAAACCCTCGGCGGCCTGATCATGGCCACGCTGGGCCGCATCCCCGAGCTCGGCGACGAGGTCGTGCTGCGCACCGCCTCCGCGGCGAATTTCCAGGAGGAGCTGCAATCCGGCGGCGCCGGCAATTGGCTGGCGCAGGTATCCGAGATGGACGGCCGCCGCATCGACCGCGCGCTGCTGCGTCCGGTCCCGCCCGATAAAGCAGGCGAAGTTAGAGAGGCGGTGGACACCAAGTGAGTATCTGGTTGGCAGCACTGCTGATCGTCGCGCTGCTCGGCGCCAACGCGTTCTTCGTGGCCGTCGAATTCGCACTCGTCTCCTCCCGCAAGGACCGCTTGGAGTCGCTCCTTGCGCAGGGCAAAACCAAGGCTGAGGGCGTGCTCTACGCCACCGAGCACCTCTCGATCTACCTTGCCGGCGCACAGTTCGGCATCACGGTGGCGTCGCTGATTCTGGGCAAGGTGGCCGAGCCTGCGATCGCCTCTTACATCGAGGCGCCGTTTGAGGCCCTGGGCATGCCCGGCGACCTGCTGCACCCCGTCGCGTTCGTGCTCGCCCTGCTCATCATCTCGTTTCTGCACATCTTGTTCGGCGAGATGGTGCCGAAAAACATTGCCATCGCGGGCCCGGAACGCATGGCGATGTGGCTGACCCCCGCGATGACGCTGTGGATGAAGCTCACGCATCCGCTGCTGGAATTCCTCAACTGGGTCGCGCGCAAGACGCTGCTGCTGTTCGGCATCGAGCAGCGCGACGAGCTCGAATCCACCGTGGACCAGGAACAGCTCGCCACCATGATCCAGGAGTCGCGCGAGGAGGGCCTCCTGGACGCCGAAGAGACCGTGCGCCTGGCCAAGGCGCTGCGCCAGGACTCCCGCCAGCTCAAGGAAGCCATGATCCCGCTGGCCCAGGTCACGACGATCCCGTACGACCCTCGCGGCATCCGCCTCTCCGTCATCGAGCAGGCGGTCCAAGACACCGGCTACTCCCGCTTCCCTGTCCGCATCGACGCCAGCTCGCTCGCCGGCTACGTCCATGTCAAGGACATCCTGGACCTGATGGAGTTCCCGCAGGGCGATCCGCGGGTTTCGCTCAAGCGCATCCGCCCGCTGACTACAGTCGATGCCGCCCAGTCCATGGACGACGCGCTCGCGATGCTGCACCGCCGTTCCGCGCACATGGCGGAGGTGCACGACAACGGCAAACTCGTCGGCGTGGTCGCGCTGGAAGACCTCATCGAGGAATACGTGGGCACGGTGTCCGACTGGACCCACGAGGGCGAGTAAATGCAGGTACTCACCCCCGAGGAGTACATGCCGCGCATCGCAGCGCACGCCGCCCGCGCCGAACGCTGGACCGCGCCAAGGGTGGCGCGCCGGGCACGCGGCCAGTATCACCCGGTGTGGGATTTCCTCTTCGATTACTACCCGCAGCGCCCCGCCCATCTGAAGCGCTGGCACCCGGGCATCGGCGTCGCGCTCGAAGACGCCGCTTCGCTCCCCCACGCCGGCTGGCGCGACTATGTCTGTAACAAGGGCACTGTGCTTCTCGACGTCCAACGGTTCCTCACCCACCGCAGAGGCGACGTGGAGGAGGTGGAGGCCATCCTTCGGTCCGTCGATAGGCGTGAAGCCCACTTCGACTGCTTCGGCATGCACGAGTGGGCGATGGTGTACCGCACGGACAGCCCGCGCCACAGCCTGCCGCTGCGCCTGGGGGCGGAGGGCACGAACGCCGTGGTGGAGGCGCACAACGTCAAGTGCACCCACTTTGACGCCTTCCGCTTTTTCACCCCGGCGGCGCGGCCGCTGAACCTCACGGTGCTCACGCGCGAGGGGCAGGCGGACAACGACCAGGCCGGGTGCGTGCACGTGAGCATGGACCTGTACAAGTGGGCAATGAAGCTCGGACCGCTCGTGCCCGGCGAGCTGCTGATGGACTGCTTCGAGCTCGCCGCCGACGCCCGGCGCCTAGACATGGAGGCCTCCCCGTACGACTGCAAGAGCTTGGGCTTCGGCGTGGTGGCTGTGGAAACGCCCGAGGGCAAGGCGGAGTACGTAGCCCGCCAACGCGAGCTCAGCCGCCGCGCACAACCGCTGCGCCAGCGGCTTGTCGCGGTCATCGACGCCGCCTATCACGGCTAGACTCGAAGACGGTTTTCACTCGTTCGATCGAAAAAGGCGGCGATTCCGGTGGCGAAGCACGCAAGCGGCAAGAACAACTACAGGCTGTCCGGAGAGCTCATCGCCTTACTGGTGGTGCTGGCCCTGATCGCAGCGGCCATCATCTGGTGGCTGACCAGCCGCGGCGAGGACGCTGGCAGCACTGAGGCGCAGGCCGAGGACTGCGTCGCGGGCGAGCTCGTGCTCCCCGTCGCGGCCTCCGACAAGGGCGCGGGCCAATCGCTTGTGGACGCCTACGGTGCGTCCTCCCCCGTCGTCCGCGACTACTGCGTCAAGCCCCAGCTGGTCGACTCTGTTGCCGACGCCGCGGTGTTTATCGCCCCGAACACGGCGGTGACCCACCAGTCGCTGGAGAGCGCCGGTCGCACCCCCGCCGTATCTGACCCGAAGGCTGCGTACAGCGAAGCCGTCGGCGTGGCCGGCAAGGACGAGGTCAAGCTCGAGGACCTGACCGTGGACAAGGTCCGCTTCCCCGTATCCGAAGAGTCTGCAGCCTCCGCCCTGGTGGCATCAAAGGTGGCCGGCAACGACAACGACGCCGTGCAGGCGCTGACCGATCAGCGCATCGGCAGCGCCGACGAGCTCAACGCAGATGGCGGCGAGTACCTCGCCACCGCCGAGGACGCCGTGCCGGAAGGCCTGAAGTTCACCCCGGTCGGTGCCGACGCCGTCTACACCGCGTTTCCGCTGAACCAGAACGACAAGGTCGACGAGAACCAGGCCCGCGCGGGCCAGGACTTCGCCCGCTTCGCCTCCGAGCGTTTCGACGGCACCGAAAAGGACCAGCCGGCCGTCTCCGATCTGGTGTGGGCCGCTGCCCTGCCCGCCGGCGGCGAGGCCATCACATCGGACGCGAAGAAGGACGGCGACGCGCAGGACGGCGCCGACGCCGACAAGGCTGCTGGCGGCGACGGCGCTGACGCCGCCAGTGCCAATGCCGGCGCCCTGCAGCCCGAGAACACCCTGTTCCTCCTGGACACCTCCAACGCGATGAGCCCGTACCTCCAACCGGCGAAGGACGCCATCGCAAACGCCGCGCTCGAGCTCGGGGGCAAGGGCAAGCAGGTCGGCCTGTGGAACTACTCCTCCCCGCTGAACCCGGGCGTTGTAGTGGGCTATCGCCAGAACATCAGCGTCTCCCCCGACGCCGACTCCGTCGCCGTGGCGGTGCGACGCTTCCTCACCGGCGGCGTGCCCCAGACCCGCCAGGCCGTCGAGGCAGCCGCAGGCGCCTACGGCGCTGGTGAGGCAAAGACCCGCGTCGTCCTGGTCACCACTGGCACAGCCGATGCCGGCGACGACAAGGCCTTCGAAGACGCAGTGCGAGGCGCGGCCGGCGACAAGGTGGAGATCACCGTCGTGCGCGTCGGCGAGGGTGTGGCTGACAAGGCGGTCGAGGCCCTGTCCGCGAAGACCGTGGATGCGAAGCAAGCCGACGGCATCGACGGCGCCGTGAAGCAGGCATCCGGCCTGTAGGCATCCGGTCAGCCCCCCCTGCGACAGACCCTGGGATCCTAAGCCTGGGATCGGGCGAAAATCGAGCGATCGCAGGCTCTGCCTCCCAGGGTCTGTGCGACGAGGACATAGAAAAAGGCCCGGGCTGGTGGGAGTGATCCCAGCCCGGGCCTAAACGCTTCGTTTAAGAGGTCTTGCGACGGCGGCGGTCCGCCAGCTCGTCGAAGCCGATGACGTTGTCGGCGTCGTCCTCGGTGACGCGCTCCGACGGGAACGCGGAGATGGTGCCGGTCAGTTCCTTCATGATCTGCGGCACGGCGATGCCGAACACACCCTGGCCGCCGCCGAGGAGGTCGATGATCTCCTCGTTGGAGCGGCACTCGTAGACGGTCACGCCGTCGGAGACGAGGGTGATCTCGGCGATGTCGGACACACCGCGGTCACGCAGCTTGTCCACTGCGAGGCGGATGTTCTGCAGCGAGATGCCGGTGTCGAGCAGGCCCTTGACGATCTTCAGGACCAGGATGTCCTTGAAGGAGTACAGGCGCTGAGAGCCGGAGCCCTTAGCGCCGCGGATGGACGGGCGCACCAGGCCGGTGCGTGCCCAGTAGTCGAGCTGACGGTAGGTGATGCCGGCGACCTGGCAGGCGATCGGCACGCGGTAGCCGACTTCGTCGGACGGGCCGACGTCGAAAAGCGACTCCTGCACAGCGTCGAACAGGCCGTCCTGATTTTCCTCGATGATGCTCACGTAATTACTCCCATGAAAGTTAGCTCGAAGCCTAATGACTATTAAAGGGTAAGCATACGGAGCTGGTCAATAGTCACATGCGTAACACGCCGAAACTCTCAAGGAATACTTGAGGGTTTTACCCCTCCTTGGGGTTATCCTCCCCCAAATCCGAGTCCTCCACCCCGAGGCTGCGCATCAGCGCCTCGAAGTCCGCGTCGGCCTGGGCGTCGCCGCTGGCGGAGACAGCTTCATCCGCGAAATCTTCGATTTCGATCTCCGCCTGCAGGTAGCGCTGGGCATCCCCCTGCGACAGAAACACCGAGGCCTGGGCGGCGACCGTGTCGTCGACGGTCAGCTCCATGTCCAGCTCCTCGGCTAACAGCAGCGCGTCGGAAGCGCGCAGATCAATTTCGGTGCCGCCGAAGATTGTCAGGGTGGCCATAAAGGTGCCGTTGACGTAGCTGGAAAGTTCGAGGCTGTCCGCGCCGTTGGTGGAGGTGCGGATGAGCTCCGCGATCGCGTCGACGGGACGCGGGCGGTTCGGGGCCCACCCGTCCAGGCGCATGGCCAGTTCAGCGCCCTCCATCGGCGGCAGCCACACCGGAATGCAGCGCCCGTTCGTGGGCCGTTGGAGCAGGGCGCAGAGGAAATCTTCCGGGCCGACCGGAAACACGCCGATGAGGTTGACGGCCTCCATTAGCTCCCCAGCTGCTTGCGCAGCTCGTTTTTCACCAGCGACGCGTGCAGGGACACGACCAGCGCGGACATCTGCTGGCCGATCTCCTCGGCCTTCTGCTTCGCGGTGACCTTGCCGGACTTCGACACCGGCTCCGCAACCTGGTTGATCATGTCGGCCTGACGGGCCGCCGCGGTGCGCAGCGTCTTCAGGTGGCGGGCGTCGAAGCCGAACTCGGACAGCGACAGTGCGGTGGTGACGGTACGGACGTCGTCGGCGGTAAACAGCCCGGCGGCATCCGGGGTGATCAGGCCGACCTTGATGTACTCCTCCACCGTCGACGGATCCGCCTGGGCCTGCTCGGCCACGTCCGCGTCGGTCAGCTGCGTCGCCGACGGCGCGCGGAAGTTCTCTGGGGAGATCATCGGCTCGGACTCGCCGGCGGTAAGGATCGCGGTGACGTGGCCGGAATCCATCGCCTCGAGCTGCTCGCGGATGACCTTCAGCGGCAGGTAGTTGTCGCGCTGGGTGACCAGGATGTAGCGCAGACGCTCCACATCTTCCTCGGTGAAGCGGCGGTAGCCGGAGGCGGTGCGTTGCGGAGTGATCAGCCCCTCGGACTCGAGGAAGCGGATCTTGGAGACGGTCACGTCCGGGAACTCGGTGCGCAGACGCTCAAGCACCACGCCGATGGACATCGTTTTCGCGGTCTTGGTTGCCTTGGCGGCCTTCGCCGGCTTCGCGGGGGTAGCGGCTGGTGCCGTTTGACGGATTGCGCTCACGTGATCGAACTCTTCTCTAACTAGTTGCCGGCGGTGATGAAGACCAGACGGAATTTACCAATCTGGATTTCGTCGCCGTTGGTCAGCTCCTGGGAGTTGCGCGGCTCGCGGTTGACGTAGGTGCCGTTGAGCGAGCCCACGTCCACGACTTCGTAGCCGCCGTCGTTGCGGCGGAACTCTGCGTGACGACGGGACACAGTCACGTCGTCGAGGAAAATGTCCGCCTCCGGGTGGCGGCCCGCGGTGGTGGAATCCTGGTCCAGCAGGAAGCGGGCGCCTGCGTTCGGGCCGCGCTTGACTACGAGGAGTGCCTCCCCATCCGACAGCTGGTCCGCACCGGCGGCGGAGTCCGCAGACGTAGCAGCGCCGGACTCCATCTCCTTGAGCAGGTCTGCGCGGAATACCGAGGTGGTTTCGACCTGGTTCTGCGGCGTGTTGTCGCTCATGGGTAACTCCTGACTTTCGAGTCGTGGTTGAGATCTCTCGCCATAATAGCGTCCGGCCCGCCCGAAGGGGCGGCTACCGGAGAATGCCTAGCGGAAAATGTTGCCGATTCCGGAAATAACCGAGTTGCCGGAGCCCGCCAGCGGGTTGTCGGAGACCATGTACGTCCACGTCGCGCTCGGGCGCTTCCACCCTGCGTCTGCCAGGTGCGCGCCGTCGGCGTCAATGTCCACAGAGTTGAATGTTTCTACCGCCGCGGCAACCGCCCGGTTGGCCAGGTCCTTGAACTCGCGCACGGCGATGCGGTGGTATTCGTCGATCGGCGTTTCACGGGCGATGGCGCGCAGGTGGATGGATTCGCGGACGTCGTCCATCAGCGCCAGGTGCTCGGACCACTCGGCGTCCAGATGAAACAGCATGATCTCCCGCGCGGCCTGCTCGAGCACGTCCTGTGGCAGGTGCGAAAGTTCACCGGCTCGCTGCGGGGAGCGCTCGGACAGCTCGCGCCACGCGGTGTCCGTGTCCAGCAGGGCGGCGCGGCGCTCGTCCAGGATGTCGCGGTGGTCCGCCAACAGCTTGTTGTACTTCCAGGTCTGAGAGTGGATCTCCAAAAGCTGGCCTTCGGTGACGCGCTGGCAGTGCTCGATGAAGCTTTGGGCGCGGTTGCCGGTGATGCGTCCGTCCGGCTCCGGCCGGGCGGAGAACTGCTCGCCGTCGCCGCCGGAGGTGACAATGTCGTCGTCCAGGGAGACGAAGAACACGCTCAAGCCCGGGTCGCCCTGTCGGCCGGCGCGGCCGCGCAGCTGGTTGTCCAGACGCGCAGTGCGGTGCCGGGCGGTGCCGATCACCGCCAGTCCGCCGAGCGAGGCGACCTGGTCGTGGTCGCTCTCGTCCGCGCCGCCGAGGCGGATATCCGTGCCGCGGCCCGCCATCTGCGTGGAGACGGTCACGCGTCCCACGTCGCCAGCTTCGGCGACGATACGGGCTTCCTCCGCGTCGTTTTTCGCGTTGAGCACGTTGGCCGCGATACCGCGGGCCTGAAGCGCTTCCGCCAGCGCCTCGGACTCCGCCACGTCGTGTGTGCCCACGAGCACCGGCTGGCCGGTGGAGTTGAGGTGGGCGATCTCCTCGACAATCGCCGAGTTCTTCTCCTCCATCGTGGCGTAGATCCGGTCCGCCTCGTCGAAACGCTGCAGCTCGTTGGCGCGGTCGATCACGGACACGTGCAGGCCGTAGAAGCTGCGCAACTGGTCGGTCGCCTCCACCGCGGTGCCGGTCATGCCGCACACCAGCGGGTAGCGGCGCATGAGCGCCTGCAAAGTGATGGAATCCAGGATGCGCCCGCCCTCGGACACGTCCAGCCCCTCCTTGGATTCCACTGCGGCCTGCAGGCCGTCGGGCCAGCGCTGCAGCTCCGCCACGCGCCCGCGGGAGGCGTCCACAAGTGCGACTTTGCCGTCGTCGACGATGTAGTGCACGTCCCGGATCAGCAGGGCCTTCGCGTGCAGCGCCAGGTTCACACGTACGAGAGTCGTGCCGATGTGCTCGTCCGAGTAGAGCGAGTCGATGCCCAAAAGCCGTTCGATCTTCGCCGCGCCGTCGTCGGTGAGGAAGGCGTTTCGCCCGTCGGCGTCGATGGTGTAGTCGGTGTCCTCGTCCAGCTTCGACACGGCCTCGGTGATCTGTCCGGTGGCCTGCTTGGAGCCCTCGGAGCCGGCGAGCACGAGCGGCACGAGCGCCTCGTCCACGAGCACGCTGTCAGCCTCGTCGACCAGCGCGACGTCGGCAGGCAGCTGCACCGTCTGGTCGCGGGAGGTGATCTGGTTGTCGCGCAGGTGGTCGAAGCCGATCTCGGTCACCGGCGCGTAGATGACGTCGCTGCGGTAGGCGCTCACGCGCTCTTCGCGTGTCGACGACTCCGTGACCGCCGCCACCGTCAACCCGAAAAACTCCACGAGCGGGCGCATCCACTCCGCATCGCGCGCGGCCAGGTAGTTGTTCACCGTGATCAGGTGGACGCGCTTGCCCTGCAGCGCGAACCCGGTGGCGGCCATCGCGCCGACGAGCGTTTTGCCCTCGCCGGTGGCCATCTGGATCACGTCGCCCTCCAGCAGGCGCAGCACGGCCTGGTTCTGCACCTCAAACGGCGTCATGCCCAGGGTGCGCTGGGAGGCGACGGACAACCCGGCCAAAAAACGCGGCTTGTCGGCGATGGCCCCGTCGCGCACGGTGGAGGCGACTGCGGAGGCGAGCGAAGCATCGTCGAGAAGCGAAAGCTCCCCGATCAGCCCATGCGCGTCCGCGACAACGGCTTTCGACTTCTTGTTGTTGCGCTCCGTGGTGGAGCCCATGGCCTTCCAGAACCAGTCAAACTTGCCCATAAGGGCTAAGAATAACGCCAACGTGCCAAACAGTTGGTGCGATGATTAGTCTTGCAGCGAAAGTAACCGTTGCGTTGAACCGCCGAGCCGCAGGAGGACACGGCTACCCATGCTGTCTATGAACGTGAAAGTCCCGTCGTCGAAGGGCCACATGATGGCCGCGACCATCGACCGCCCCGACGGACCCGCGCAGGCCTACGCCATTTTCGCGCACTGCTTCGCCGGCTCCCGCCACACCCCGGGCGCCTCCCGCATTGCCAAGCGGCTGACGGAGCACGGCATTGCCACCCTGCGCTTCGACTTCCCCGGCCTGGGCCAGTCCGAGGGCGAGTTCAGGGACACTTCGTTTTCCGAGAACGTGGACGACATCGTCGCCGCCGCCCTGTGGCTGGAGGAGAACTACAAGGCCCCGCAGCTGCTCATGGGCCACTCCCTCGGCGGCGCCGCCACGCTGAAGGCCGCCACCCGCCCGGAGCTGAAGAAGATGATCAAGGCGGTGGCCACCGTCGGCGCGCCCTTCGACCCGGCGCACTCGGTGCTGCACTACGCCCACGCGATCGGCGAGGCGGATGCGAACGGCTCCGTCGGTGTGGTGCTCGGCGGCCGCGAGCTGACCATCTCGCGCGAGTTCCTCGAGGATCTCGCCGACACCAACCCGGAGGAGTACCTGCCGAAGCTGCGCAAGCCGCTGCTGGTCGTGCACTCGCCTATCGACGTCACCGTCGGCATCGACAACGCCCAGAACATCTTCTCCCTGGCCCGCTACCCCAAGTCCCTGATGGCGCTGGACAAGGCGGACCACCTGCTCACCCGCCAGGGCACCGCGCAGCGCGCCGCCGACATCATCGGCTCCTGGGCGCAGCAGTACATCCAGCCGCTGTTCGTCCCTGCGAAGACCACGGACACCAACGCCGTGTCCTACTCCGCGCGCGGCACGAAGTACGGCGACGTGGTGCGCACCTCCGACCGCGCGATCACCACCGACCGCTCCAAGAACACCGGCGGCAAGGGCCAGGGTGTCACCTCCACTGGCCTGTACATGTCCGCGCTCGCGGTCAGCTGCTCGCAGGCGGTGCGCGAGGCGGCCAAGGGCATGCAGCTTGACGACGTCCGCGTGGAAGTCAACCACAACGGCGACGGCACCTTCACCCGCCTGATCACCCTCTACGGCGACCTGACCGACGATGAGGTGGAGACCCTGCGCGCCGCGGGCGCGTCCTCCACCGTGGACGGCTACGTGGCGAAGGACGAGATTGAGACGACCGCGGAAACCGCCTCGCTCGAGCGCCGACGCCGCCAGAACAAGCTCCACCGCGCGGAGCGCCTGGGGAAGTAATGGCTGACGCAACCGGTCTGTGGGCCGACGTGCGGGGCTTGTGCCCCTGCGGGCAGGGCCTGCCCTATGAGGCGTGCTGCGGGCGCTACATCGACGGTTCCTCTGCGGCACCGACCGCTGAGGCGCTCATGCGCTCGCGCTACACCGCCTACGTGCGCGGCGCGGGCTCCTATGTCGCGGAAACCTGGGCCGATGAGACGCGGCCGGCAGATCTGTCCGTGGACCCTAACGGCGAGCCGTTCACCCAGCTCCAGGTGCTCGATACCGCCGGCGGCGGGCCTTTCGACGCTGAGGGCGTCGTCGAATTCGCCGCCCATCACCCCGGCGGCGTGATGCGCGAACGCTCCCGCTTCGAGCGCCGCGCCGGCCGGTGGGTGTACGTCGACGGCGTGGTCCGCTAACCCTGGGGTGTCGACGGTGGCCGCCTGGTGACCTGCCGGTTTTGGGTCCGTATGACAGTGCTGTAATATTTGCGCAGTTACCGTTTAGGTAGCGAATCGGGCTGTGGCGCAGTTTGGTAGCGCACCACACTGGGGGTGTGGGGGTCGCAGGTTCAAATCCTGTCAGTCCGACAAAGTTTTTTCTGGGGGTTCGGGGGTTCTCTTTCGGCGACGTTGCTAGTCGACAGGTGCCACGCGGATCTGGTTCCCGTCTGGATCGGCAACCACGAACGTCGTTCCGAACACGTCCTGGTGGGGTTCTTTGATGACGTCGACCCCCTTGCCAGTCCAGGCCTGGAACACGTCCATGACTTCTTCCCCGTTGACGTTGAGGCACACTTCGGTGGTGCGTGCGGGAGCGTCTGCAAGCACTTCGGAGTTCCCAGTCCACAGTGCGAGAGCCACACCGTCCGCCAAAGCGAACGTCACATAGCGGGGTGAAACAAAGTCGGTTTCCAGCTCCAGGAGGTCTGAGTAGAACTCGACCGATCTATCAATGTCGGTCACGTAAACGATGAAGACGATTTCGCGGTTCATTTGGGCACCCTTCTCCTTCTGCATGAACTCTAATCCCACAGACTACTCAAATATGAAAGAATATGGGCATGAGTACGTCACAAATGGGTAGCCGTCGAACCCCCCGCGCGGTCGAAGGTGGGCTCATAGAGATCGGCGAAGATCTACAGCGCTGGCGTCGCCTCAACCGTCTCACGATCGAGCAGGCTGCGTACCGCGCCGACGTGAGTGTGTCCACGTTGCGTCGCCTAGAGCAAGGCCACGGCGCGACGCTGGAAAACTTCCTCCGGGTATGCCGTGCGTTTCAACTGCTTGACCGGGTGAGAGACGCGGTTGATCCGATGGAACATGATCGCGGTCGGGCTTTGATTGAGCAGATGATTTAGCCATGGCACCCACGTCTATAGGCATCTGGACGGAGATCGAGGACCGCAAGATCTCCGTCGCAACCTATTTTCCGCATCAGCACGGTGGGACGCTCGAGTACGAAAAGGAGTGGATACAACATCCAGGCGCGTACGCGATCAGCCCCGCGCTTCCCCTTCACAGCGGAAAGCAACCTCTTCTCTCTGATCGCGGGCACCTGCCCACCGCGCTTTCCGATTCTGCTCCGGATCGCTGGGGGCGGATGCTCATTCAAAAACAGTTTGCGCGGCGGGGTGAACAGCCGACCGAGGTCGACTACCTTCTCGGTGTCGATGATCGCCTTCGCCTAGGAGCGTTGCGCTTCGAAGTGAACGGGGTGACCCAATCGCCGAGCAGCCGGGTGCCCAAACTTGTGAACCTCGCTGACATTGAGCGTGCCTCGCGCGCCGTTGAGGAAGGCGATGATGCAGTGGATGCCTTGAGACGCATCGCCGTTGCCGGATCCTCTCTGGGCGGCGCCCGCCCGAAAGCGACAGTCATTGATGACGAAGGCAAGCTGATGATGGCGAAATTCTCGTCATCCGCGGACACTATCGACGCGGTTGCCTGGGAAAAGGTTTGTTTGGATATCGCAGAACTTGCGGGCATCAACACACCGAGTTCGAGACTCTTGGAGATTAATGGGCGGTCCGTATTGCTACTGGAAAGGTTCGACCGGGCCTACGGCGAGGATGGAAGCGAAGCCCGTATCCCCTACATGTCCGCAATGACGCTGCTCAATCGCACGGACGGCGACCGTGCATCCATGGTCGAGATCGCTGAGGAGCTTCGGCTGCTGAGCATCAATGGCGATTCCGCGGCTGAGCTTTTCAGCAGGGCAGCGATCAACCTGCTGGTGGGCAACACCGATAACCACCTGCGAAACCACGGATTCATTCGCGTAGGTGGTGCGTGGCAGCTCTCACCTGTTTTCGATATCACGCCCGCCACCACCAAAACCAATTTTGCCACCTCAGTGGACGTTGTCGGCGACGATTCAGTAGACACACTCATGGGTGCCGCGGGCTGGTTTGGTCTCAATGACAATCAAGCCATCGAACGACTCAGCCGCGCAGTCGACGCAGTGAAACAATGGAAAGAGCTCGCACGCAGAAACCAAATCGCCGTCGCCGAGGACAAACAGGTTGCGCCCAGTTTTGACGGAGGGCATCTGCAGCGAGCTCAAGTGCTTATCCGCGAGCACCGCGCTTAGGACACGATCTTGCCGTTCGCGTCGTAGGTGTAGAAACCCTGCCCAGCTTCCAGGCCGATCCTGCCTTCTGCGACCATCGGCTTCAGCGTCGTCTCAACGAAGTCCTTCTGCCACTGCGGGGCGTCTTCGTTGGACTCGATCACGGCGACCAAGGTGCGCACGCCGATAAGGTCCATGATCTCGAACGGGCCGCGCGGCGAGCCGGTGGAGTTGCACCAGTCGCGGTCGATGTCGACGGGGTCAGCGATGTCGTGGTGCAGCAGGTACATGCCGGCACTGAGCAGCGGCACCAGCAGGGTGTTCAGCACGTAGCCGGGCTGCTCGCGCTTGAGCGGGACCGGCACCATGTTGATCTGCTCCGCAAACTCCACAAGCTGGTCCACATACTTCGGGTCAGTGCCCTCGTGCGGCATGATCTCGGCGGTGTTCTGGATCCAGATGTGGTTGGCAAAGTGCAGCGCCAAGAAGCGCTCCGGCGTGCCCGTCGCGTCTGCGAACTTGCTCGGCATGAGCGTGGAGGTGTTGGTGGCGAACACCGCGGTATCCGGGGCGTACTCCCCCACCTCAGCCCAGACCTTGCGCTTCAGCTCGAGGTTCTCCGGGATCGCCTCGATAACTAGGTCCGCGTTCGCTACCGCTTCTTTCAGGTCCGAAGTCTGCGTTAGGTTCGCGTGCGCTGCCGCGACGGTCTCGTCGTTGGCGGATTCGAGCTCCGTCTTCATCTGTTCGCCGATAGCGTCGAAACGCTTCTTGCCGGCCGCGAGGGCCTCCTCGTTGATGTCGTAGGACACAACCTTCTTACCCGCGAACGCGGAGCAAAAAGCGATCTGCGCGCCCAGGACACCTGCACCAAGTACTGTTACGTTATTGAATGTCATACTCGTCACATTACGCCTCATTGCGTGACTTTGACGACGATTTCACTGTGAACTTCTACGTGAGCGAGTCTCGCTCCACCGGCACCAAACCGGTCGCCGCCCGCCGGCCCAGCTCCACGTAGTACGCCGCGTGGCGCAACCTGGCCTCGAAGGTGTCCGGCTCGAGCGTGCGCTTCACTTTGGCGGGCACGCCGGCCGCCAGAGAGAACTCCGGCAGCTCTTGGCCTTCGAGCACCACTGCCCCGCCGCCGACGATGCTGCCTTTGCCCACGCGCGAGCGCGACAGCACGGTCGCGCTCATGCCGATCAGGCAGCCGGGCTCGATGTGGCAGCCGTGCACCATGGCCAGGTGGCCGATGGTGACGTCGTCTTCCAGCACGGTCTCCCCGTCCGTGTCCACGTGCAGCACGGAGCCGTCCTGGACGTTGACGCGGTTGCCGATTCGGATCGCGCCCACGTCGCCGCGGATGACCACGCCGGGCCAGATGTTCGCGTCTTCGCCGATGGTCACGTTGCCGATAATGGTGGCCTCGTCGGAGATAAACGCCGAGGGGTGGATCTGCGGGGTTGCGCCTTCAAAGCTGTAGATCATGGCCACCATTGTGCCTTCGCTGCTACTCGACGGCACGCGGCGCTCAGCACACCATCCGCAGGGTGCCCGGCATCACGTCGAAGGTCACGGCACTGACCGCGCCGGCGGCGTCGCCGTCGAGCTCAAGCTGCTCGGGCTCGGCGAACTCCAGGGTGATACGGCGTCCCTCGAGGTACTCCATGCTCGGCGGCAGGGACGCCGGCGGGCGCGGCTGCACCTCGCTCGGCAGCAGCGCGTTAATGCCGCCGCGCACGGTGTCCAGCGCGAGTTTGCCGCCGATGCCCGCCCAGTCGGTGACGTCCTCGGCGCGCAGCACCACGGCGTCGAGTACCCCGTCGTCAGGCTGCGCGTCCGGCAATAGCGGGATCCCGCCCACCAGGTCGCTGCAATTTCCGACGATGCAGGTGTGCAAGGCGGTGGTGACCGTGGGATCGCCATCAAGCGTGATGTCCACGTCTACGCTGTTGCCGCCGCCGAGCGATTGGAACACGGCCGGCACGTACGCGAGCGGCCCGACGGCGGCCTTGAGGCTGTCGCGGGTGCGGTGGATCATGCCCGCGTCCACGCCGACACCGGCCATGACGGCGAAGCCGGAGTGCTCAGTGTGGCCGTCGGGGTAGACCATCTCGGCACGGCAGAGGTCGATGAGCCGGTCGGTACCGGAAAACGCACGGTGCACCGCCGATTCGAGCAGCAGCGGCACCCCGAGGTTGCGCGCGAGCATGTTGCCGGTGCCAGCCGGCACGATCGCCATGGGTGTTGTCGAACCAGAAACAGCCAGCGCGACCATGCGCACCGTACCGTCACCGCCAGCGGCGATGATCAAGTCAGCGCCGTTCTCGAGCGCGCGGTCGGCCTGGGAAAACCCGGGCCCCT
Source organism: Corynebacterium sp. CQ3829_602738 (assembly GCF_054478435.1). Taxonomy (NCBI): domain Bacteria; kingdom Bacillati; phylum Actinomycetota; class Actinomycetes; order Mycobacteriales; family Corynebacteriaceae; genus Corynebacterium; species Corynebacterium sp. CQ3829_602738. The sequence goes on along the minus strand of NZ_CM137003.1, from coordinate 1,237,022 downwards.
CGGTGGTCGTTGCCGCCCACTCGATGTCCGCGCCCTCCCAGGCGTAGCGCTCCACGGCGCGGCGCAGGCGTTCCAGGTGGACTTTCACGGGGTTGTACACCACCGTCACCCGGGGACTAGACGCGACATTCACGCGCCTCATGGTAGCCGTGCCAGGCCCGTACTGCGTCGCACCGCGCGGCTAGGACATGCCCACGCCAAGGAACTCCAGCAGCGTGCGGGTGGCAAACCCTTTCGACACCAGGCCTGTGTTGTCGGAGGTGCCGCCGGGCCACACGTGCGGCCCGCCGTCGATCCGGTAGTGCGACAGCGCGGCGTCGCAGTCGTCCCAACTCAGCTTCGTCACCGTATGCGACAACTCGACGTCTTCCCTGCGTCCCGCGCAGTGGTTGCGCACCGCGGCTTCCTCGAGCATCTCGGGTGTGGAGTTGTACACCGTCTCGTGCCGCTCGCCGCCGTCGTAGGAGATGATCGGGTCAGCGGTGCCGTGGAAGTCGACGTGCTTCATGGGGATGCTGGAGCACCCTTCCGCGACGCGCTGGTAAAACGCGCCGGCCACCGTGGCCACACCGCTGAACTCCTGCGGGCGCTGGCAGCCCACAAACGCAGCGAACCCGCCACCGTTGGAAAACCCTGCGGCGAAGATCCGGGTGCGGTCGATGGAGTATTCCCCCTCCAGCTGATCGAGCACATCGTCCACAAACGCGAGGTCCTGCTCCCCGCTCGTCTCCGCGTACGGGGCCGGCGCCCAGGCTTCACCGACACCGTCCATAAACGCCACAACGGCATCCGCTTTGTCCAGCTGGGAGTGCTGCATGATCCGGTCCGCGTCCTCCTTATAGCCGTGGAACACCAGGATCAGCGGCAGCCGTTCGCGCTGCTTCGCGCCCCGCGGCACCGAAAGGATGTAGTCGCGCTTCAGCCCGGCCGAGGTCGTCTGCCTGCGTTCAATTGCTGGATCCGTCCACGGCTCCACCTCCCGGACAATGTCCTCGGGCGCATCCGGCTGCGTGGTGATCGCGGTGCGCAGCCCCGCCGTGTCACCCGCGCACCCTGCGACACTGAAGCAGGTTGCGGCCAAGCCGATGGCAGCTGCGGCGCGGATCACTGGGCGGTAAAACACGCAAGGTAGATTAGACCATTGTGCACGCGAGCGGAACACAGCCAGGCCCCAGCAGAAAAGCTGGCCCCACGTTCAGAAACTCCGCGCACCGCAGCGGCGCAGCCGAGGCATTTGACCGCGACGCAACCCGCTACGACGCCGCCCGCCCCACCTACCCCGACGCGCTCAGCGAGCTGGTCGGCCCCGGTACCGTCTGCGACGTCGGTGCGGGCACCGGCAAGTTCACACAATTGCTTTGCGACGATTCACGTACCGTGCTCGCCTGCGATCCCAGCGGCGACATGACCCGGGTCTTCCACACGGTGCTGCCCGAGGTACCCGTGTGGCGCGCGACCGCCGAAGCGACCGGACTCGCAGACGACTCCGTCGACGCGCTGACGTGCGCGCAGACTTGGCACTGGGTGGATGTGCCCGCCGCAAGCCGAGAAGCGGACCGCGTGATCCGTCCCGGCGGCCGCCTCGTGCTGTGCTGGAACACGCTGGCCGTGCGCCACCCCTGGGTGCTGAGGCTCAGCCGCATCATGCACTCCGGAGACGTACAGCGCGAGGGCTTCTACCCGGAGGTCGCCTCCCCCTGGCAGCTGAAAGATGAGCTGCGTCAGGAGTGGCTCCACCCCATCGCCGTCGAGGACTGCTTCGAGCTCATGGCTACCCGCTCCTACTGGCTGAAAGCCAACGAGCGCACTCGCGCCAAGATGGAGGCGAACCTCGCCTGGTACCTCTACGAGCGCCTCGGCTTCGACCCCGGCGACACCATCCCGCTACCGTACCGCACCGACGCCTTCGTCTACGAGCGCGCCTAGCCGACGCGGTTGAACTCCAGCCCGAAGAACTCAACAATCGCCTTGGTGGCGTCCACGCCGCGCCGGGCAGCCCACGGCCCAGTGGGCCACTCGTGGCCCATGCCCTCCACCGCAATCAGCTCGGCGCGGGCGCGGTCGCTGTTGCGGCGTTCAAACGCGGCCACCACGTCGGGCGCGCCATAAGTGGTGTCGTCTTGCGCCCCGCTGTACGGAGAGCGCTGTTCTCCGGCAAACGGCACCACGTCGTCGAAGGTGCCGTGGATGTTCAGATAATCCAGGGGCTGCGCTGCGGCGAGTTCGTCCGGTGTGGCACGCACGGCTGCCGCAACGGTGGCCACGCCTGCGAGTTCGAGGTCTGCCAGGCTCAGGTGCACTGCCAGTCCCCCGCCGTTGGAAAAGCCAACCAGGTAGGTTTTGGTGGTGGCGAAGGTGGACCGGAGGTCGTCGATAAGCGCACGCACAAACGCCGCATCTTCATCGAAGGTGGTGCGCGCGTACGGCGCGGGCGACCAGGCGAGGCCCGCACCCGTGGGCGCTGCGACGATGGCGCGCGCCCGGTGCAGGCCCGTGCCGGCGAGGAAGTCGCGGCCGTTGTCGCCCTTGCCGTGCAGCGCGACGATCACCGGCAACGCGCCAGTTGTGTTTGCCGGAACGGAAACGTGGTAGGTGCGCTCCACGCCGCCAACTTCCAGCGTGCGCTGCCGCATCGGCCTAACCCTTCTTTCCGCGACGCTCGCGCACGCGCACCGCGATGCGCACCGGGGTGCCGTGGTAGCCGAACTGCTCGCGGAACTTACGCTCCAAGTAGCGGCGGTACCCGCCGTCCAGGAAACCGGTGGTGAACAGCACGATTGTCGGCGGACGAGTGCTGGCCATCGTGGCGAACAGCAGCTTGGGCAGGCGGTTGTTCTTCATAGGAGGCGGGTTCGCCGCAATCGCCTCGCGCAGCCAGTTGTTCAGCTGGCCGGTGGAGATGCGCTTATCCCAGTTCTCCAGCGCCTCCTTCATCGCCGGCTCCAGGCGGTGCAGACCACGGCCGGTGTCGGCGGAGATGTTCAGCTTGGTCACCCACTTGAGCTGACCCATCGTCTCGTCGAATTCGCGGTCGAAGTCGTAGCGCCGGTCCTCGTCCATCAGGTCCCACTTGTTAAAGCAGATGACCATCGCCTTACCGGCTTCCAGCACCATGGAGATCACGCGCTGGTCCTGCTCGGAGATTTCTTCCGAGGCGTCGATAAGCACGACGCACACCTCAGCGGCCTCGATGGTGCCGCGGGTGCGAAGCGACGCGTAATACTCGTGGCCCTGGGCGTTCTTCACCTTCTTGCGCAGGCCAGCGGTATCGATGAAGGTCCACAGGTCCTCGTCCAGCTGCACGAGCTCATCCACCGGATCCACGGTGGTGCCGGCGACGTTATCCACCACTGAGCGGTTGGACTTAGTCAGCTTGTTCAGCAGGCTGGATTTGCCCACGTTAGGACGGCCCACCAGCGCCACGCGGCGCGGGCCGCCGGTAATGGATTCCTTCACGCGCGGCTCGTCCGGGAACAGGCGCATGATCTCGTCGAGCACATCTGCGCCGCCGCGGCCGTGCAGGGCAGACACCGGCCACGGGTCGCCCAAGCCGAGCGAGTAAAACTCGGCCACGTCGCCCCACTGGCTGTCGGACTCGAACTTGTTTGCCACCAGGATCACCGGCACTTCGGAGCGCTGCAGGTTGCGGGCCATCACCGCGTCCGTTTCAGTGATGGCGGTCTTGGCGTCCACAACCATGACGATGACGTCGGAGGTGGCCATCGCGGCCTCCGCCTGGCGGGCAATCGCGGCGTGGATGCCCTTCGCGTCCGGGTCCCAGCCGCCGGTGTCCTGCACCCAGAAGCGGCGCCCGCCCCAGTCGGTGATGTAGCTGACGCGGTCGCGTGTGACACCCGGGTGGTCCTCCACCACAGCCTCGCGGCGGCCGATGAAGCGGTTCACCAGCGAGGACTTGCCCACGTTCGGGCGGCCCACGATGGACACCGTCGGCAGCGCTTCGGTGACCACGTCGGGCTGGGCGATGCCGTACTCGGCCTCGAGCTCTGCCCACTCATCCTCGGTCAGCTCGTCGTCGGAGTCGTAGCCCTCGCCAAAGTCCGCTTCGCCGAACTCGGACTCGTCAATGCCGGCGTCCTCGAAGCCCTGCAGGTCCTCTTCAGCGTTGAAGTCCTTGTTCTCGTAGTACTCGGCGCTGTCGGCGCCAACCACGTACGCATCCATGTCCGTGTAGCCGGAACGGTCGATGCCGGGCTGGATGAACTGGGTTTCCGGCTCGAGGTGCTCGCCGTTGGAGTTGCTGTTGCGCTCGCTCATCGTGCGCTCCTCTCCACGACCTCAGTCAGTGCCGCCAGAACCTCGTCCGGCGTCATCTCGGAGGTGTCCACCAGCACCGCGTCATCGGCGGGCTTGAGCGGGCTGGTCGCGCGGGAGGAATCAGCCTGGTCGCGGCGCTGCACGTCCGCAAGCACCGCGTCATAGTCCGCCTCGCGCCCCGCCGCGATGTCCTGGTCGTAACGGCGCTTCGCGCGCACCTCGGCGCTCGCGGTCATGAACACCTTCGCGGGAGCGTCCGGCAGCACGACCGTGCCGATGTCGCGGCCTTCCACGATCGCGCGGCCAGCCTCGCGGGCCAGTTTGCGCTGCAGCTCCACCAGGTTCACGCGCACCTCGGGGATGGCGGAGACGGCTGAGACGTGCTTGGTCACCTCGGCGCCGCGGATTTCTCCCTTGACGTCCTCGCCGGCAAACAGCACCTCGGTGGAATCCGGGTCGTCGGAGACCTGCAGCGGCAGGTCCGCGGTCGCCTCAATCACCTTCGCCGTGTCCGCCGGGTCCACGCCCGCGCGCAGCACAGCCAGGGTGGCCACGCGGTACATCGCGCCGGTGTCCACGTATTTCGCGTCCAGGCGCTTCGCCAGCGCGCGGCACATGGTGGATTTGCCGGTGCCCGAAGGCCCGTCCACAGCCACGATGAGCCCGCCGTTTGCCGTGTTGGACAGTGTGTCAGCCATTTACATCCCCACCGCCTTGTACAGCGACGCCAGCTCGGAGGAGTTCAGCGCGCGCATGGAGCCCGGCTTCATGTCGCCGAGCTGCACCGTGTGGAACTTCGTGCGCACCAGGCGCTGCACCGGGTATCCGGCCTGCTTCAGCATGCGGCGGACGATGTGTTTGCGTCCCTCGTGCAGCTCCACGCGGATGATGGACTGGCCGTTATGCACGTCCACCACCTGCGCGTAATCCACCTTCGCGGGGCCGTCGTCAAGCTCGATGCCCTCTTTGAGCTGCTTGACCACCGCGTTGTTCGCCTCGCCGAGCACCGTGGCCAAGTAGGTCTTGGCCACCTCGTACTTCGGGTGGGTCAGGCGGTTGGCCATTTCGCCGTCGTTGGTGAGCAGCAGCAAGCCTTCTGTGTCCGCATCCAGGCGGCCAACGTGGAACAGGCGCTGGCCAGACGCGGTGCGCTCGGCCAGGTAAGAGCCCACGGAGACGCGGTCCATCTCGTCCTTCATGGTCGAGTGCACGCCGCGCGGCTTGTTGAACACGAAGTACTCGTGATCTTCATTGACGTTGATGCGGGCGCCGTCGACGCGGATGATGTCCACGTTCGGGTTCACGCGCATCCCCTGGCGCGTCACGATTTCACCGTTGACCTCGACGCGGCCTTGCTCGATCATCGCCTCCGCGTGACGACGGGAAGCGACGCCCGCCTGCGCGAGCACCTTTTGCAGGCGGACACCCTCGGCCGCCACTTTCGCTGCGGCCGGGTCTTCGTCCCACCAGTTATCATCCAGAGGGTTCGGTTGGTTCTTCGCGGCGTTCTGGCGCCTCTTGTCTAGGCGAACATGCTGTTTCTTAGCCGGCTTGGCGTAGGAGATGTAGAACGTATCGTCCTTCCCACGCTTTTCCGGTGTGCCATCTCGGCGAGCGGGTGGTGTCATGCCCCGGGAGTTTACCAGGCATCCTCGATGGAATCGATGTCCGGAAGCAGCGGCGCAAGCTCAGGCAAGCGCTCCAAGGAATCGATGCCTAAGAGCTCCAAGAACAACTCGGTGGTGACGTAGCGGTGCGCGCCGTGGTCCGGCACGTCTTCCCCGGCCTCGCCCGGGTCCACCTCGGCGATCAAGCCGCGCAGTGCGAGCGTGCGCATCACGCCGTCCACGTTGACCCCGCGCACGCCGGCGACCTGCGCGCGGGTGACCGGCTGCCGGTAGGCCACCACCGCGAGGGTTTCCATCGCCGCACGCGACAACTTCTTTTGCGTGCCGTCCAACAGGAAAGCCTCCACCGCGTCGGCGTTGTCGGTGCGGGTGTAGAAACGCCAGCCCTCCGCCGTCTCACGCAGGTCGATGCCGGAGCCGCGCTCATCCAGCTCGCGGGCAAACTCGCACAGCTGGTCGGACACCTCCTCGTCGGTGGCGCCGAGCGCACTTGCCAGCTCCTCCACCGCGACGGGTGCGTCGACGACCAGCAGCACCGACTCGATGCGCGAACGCAGCTGGGAAACCATGGGCAAGCTATCCATGCTTCGGCAGTGTATCGGTCGCCGTCTCCCCGCCTTGTGCCTACGTCCAGTTCGAGGCCGCGACCACGGCCGGGTCCACGTCAAGCCCGGTCCAGGACACGTCCAAGCGCCCGAGCGCTTCCGGTTGCTCCGCTTCCACGGCTTTGGCTTTGTACAGCTCCAGCAGGGCCAGGAAGCGACCCACCACCTCCATGGAGCGGGTGCAGTCTCGCGTAAGCGCCGCGAATGTGAGCCACGAGCCGCTGCCGGCCAGCTTCAGCGTGTCCAGAATTTTGCCGGCCTGCTCCGGCACGGACACCGCCTGCGCGTGCAGGTGGTCGGTGCGCACCTCCTCCGGAGGGCGGGGGCGAAACACGCTGGCCGCCAGTTCGGCGAAACTCGCCGGGGTGTGCCCCAGGTCCACCGGGGGCAGCAGGTCCACAAACCGCGGCTCCATAGACACCGCCCGCGGGTAGCGTCGCAGCGCGTGCTTTTGCCACTCCGCGAACTGGTCGGCCACGCGTTGGTAGGCGCGGTATTGCAGCAGGCGTGCGAACAGCAGGTCGCGCGCCTCCAGCAGCTCCAGGTCCTCGATGTTCTCGCCGTCGTTGCCCGGCAGCAGCCGCGCGGTCTTCAGGTCCAGCAGGGTGGCCGCCACGACGAGGAACTCGGTGACCTCATCCAACGCTTCTGTCTCTCCGAGCGCGCGCGTGTAGGCTATGAACTCGTCGGTCACCTCGGCCAGCGCCACCTCTGTCACGTCCAGTTTCTTTGACTGGATCAGGGTGAGCAGCAGGTCGAACGGCCCCTCGAAGTTCTGCAGAGCCAGGGTGAACCCGGTGATCTCCGGCTGGGGGTACTGCTCGGGCGCGGCCGCTGCCACTAGCTGGTGCGCTCCAGCACCTCGAGCGCCAGGTTGCGGTACTGGTCCGCGCCCTGGGAATTCGGCGCCCAGGTAATGATCGGCTCGCCGGCCACAGACGTCTCTGGGAAACGGACCGTGCGGGTGATCACGGTGTCGAAGACGCGCTTGCCGAAGACCTCCACCACCCGGTCCATCACCTCGCGGGCGTGGGTGGTGCGGCGGTCAAACATGGTCACCAGGATGCCCACGATGTCCAGGTCGAAGTTGATGCGGTCGCGCACCTTCTCCACTGTGTCCGTGAGCAGCGCCAGGCCGCGCAGGGAGAAGTATTCGCACTCCATCGGGATGATCACGCCGTGCGAGCAGGCCAGCGCGTTCACGGTGAGCAGGCCGAGGGAGGGCCCGCAGTCGAGGATGATGAAGTCGTACTCGTTGCGCACCGGGCGCAGCGCGCGAGCCAGGGTGTGCTCGCGGCCGACCTCGTTGACCAGCTGGATCTCCGCCGCCGACAGGTCGATGTTGGCGGGGACCACGTCCAAGCCGGAGACATTGGTCGTGTTGATCGCGGCGTGGATGCTGGCGGTGTTGTCGAACAGCAGGTCGTAGACCGTGACCTGGTCCTCCTCGTAGGACACGCCCAGGCCAGCGGAAAGCGCGCCCTGCGGGTCCAGGTCCACCAGCAGGACCTTGCGGCCCTGCTCGGCCAGGCACGCGCCGAGGTTGATCGTGGAGGTAGTTTTGCCCACCCCGCCCTTCTGGTTGACCATGGAGATCACCGTTGCGGGACCGTGCTTGTCCAGCTCCTTCGGCTTGGCGAACTCGCGCCACGGCCGCCCGGTCAGAAACGTCTTCTGGTCCGCAGCGTCAAACAGCGCCTCGTCCGCCATGGCCGGTCCTTCCCTCAATCACGTCCAAACCCTTGACTTCCGTCATCTTACAACGTTGTCATTACGCCCGCCCGCGCCTCCGGCGCAGGAACACAATCAACAGCGCGATCGCGGCCAGCAACGCAGCTCCAGCGATTGCGAGGGGCGCTACATCGCTTATCGACGACCCTTCGTCAACGCCTCGTCCTTGACCATCCTGGTTCGCGTAGTTGCCGTACTGGTTGTCCTCGTTGCTGTCGCCGGCTTTTTCGACCGGCACGTTGGTGGAGGTGATCACCGCGACGAAGTCCGCCTTGCCGTCGCGCACGACTTCCATGATGAACGGGTTGTCCGGCGTTTCCCCTTCGGGGTAGGTCAGGGTGATCGTGCGGCTGGTTTTATCCACCTTGCGCTCGACACCTTCAATCACCTGTCCGTTGACGTCCAAGTAGCGCAGGGTCGCGCCCTCGGTGTCGTAGCTGGCGTACTTCATCAGGTCCTTGACGCGGCTCAGCGGCACCTTCACCACGATTTTGTTGTCCTGGATCTCACCGTCGAAGTACAGCTTCGTCGCGGCGGCATCGTCGGCGGGCTCCGCCTTGGAGCGCGACGGGTGCGCCGCTGCCGGGGCGCTGCCAGCCTCGCCCCCCTGGTTGCCGGAGCCTTCCCCGGCGCCGCCACCGGAGCTACCAGCTGCACCTTCACCTTCGGGGGTGTCCGAGCCGCCGGCAGCGGCACCGCCTACTCCCCCGCCGGAGCCGCCGGACTGACTACCTTGACCAGACTGACCGGACTCGCCAGAGTCCCCGCCGACATCCGCGGAGCCGTCGCCGACGGCGACCAGGTTCACCGTCGCCGAGTAGCCGCCAGCGCTTGCCGGCACGGCGGCGGTCGCACCGGGCTGGTTCGGCGCGCTCACGGTCACGGACGTGCCGGACGACGTCACCGTCCACCCGCCCGAGGAATAGTTCACGTCCACTGGAACGCCCACGTCCACGGTCGTGCTTTCACCGGCTGGCACGGAGATTTCGCCGGGGATCATGGACTGTATCTCCTCCGGGCTCATGCCGCCCGGAAGCTGCGCATTCGCCACCGGAGCGAGCGGAGCCGCGAGAAGCAGCGCGGCGGGCACGGCGAGCAGCGCAGCGCGGCGCGTGCTGTGCGTTTTCGAGGATGCGGGTCGCATGGTTAGTTCTCCCGTTAATTGCGTACGTCAATCAAGCAGCCGAGTCTACGCACGCGGGTGCGTGCTGCGCCAAACTTCACGCAGGTTATCGGCTGTGATGTGCGTGTAAATCTGCGTGGTGGTCACTGAGACGTGCCCGAGGAGTTCCTGAACGCTGCGCACGTCCGCCCCGCCCTCCAGCAGGTGCGTGGCAAAGGAGTGGCGCAGCGTGTGCGGCGAGATGTCCTTCTCAATGCCCGCCCGTGCCGCCGCTGCCTTGATCGCATTCCACGCGCTTTGGCGGGACAACGCCCCGCCTCGCTTGTTCAACAGCAGCGCGTGCGAGGTCCCGTTGGCAAACGCCGGCCGGCCGCGCACCAAATACGCCTCCAGCGCCTCCTGCGCCTTCGACCCCAGCGGCACCAGACGCTGCTTATTGCCCTTACCGGTTACCGCCAGCACGCCGCCGTACTCGCCGTCTAAAGCAGCATTTGCATCGTCGACGCTCAAACCCAGCACCTCGGAGACGCGGGCGCCGGTTGCGTAGAGCGTCTCCAGCAGTGCTTTGTCGCGCAGGCCGGAGGGGGTCTCGGTCGGGCAGGCGTCGAGAAGCTTTGCCACCTCCTCGATGCTCAAGGTGTCCGGGAGCCGCTCGCCGGTCTGCGGCGGGGAGACCTCTGCCGCCGCATCCGCCGGCAGCTCGCCCTCTTCCACCCCGAACTTGTGCAGGCCGCGCGCAACGGTCAGCGCCCGCCCTGCCGATGACGCGGCCAGAGGCTTCGCCCCGTCCACCCCGCGGCGCAGATCCGCCACGTAGGCCTCGATGTCGGTGGAGGTGACCTTGCGCAAATCCGTCTTGCCCGCAGCCGCCAACCACGTGGTGTAGCGGTTCACGTCGCGGGTGTAGTTGCTCAACGTGTGGGGTGAGACTCCCCTCTCAACGGCAAGATGGGTCAGCCAACGCTGCGCCAGCGCCTCCGCATCCACCTGCTAGATCCGCTTCATGTCCGGCACGACGCCCTGCTTGGCGCGACGTGCGGCCAGGGAAGTCGGGCGCAGGCGGAACGGCTCGTCGATAGGCCGGGGCGCATCACCCCGCGCAACCAGGCGCGCGGCTGCGAGGATGCCGGAGACCGCGATGGAGTTGACCACCTCGCCGCGCAACGCCATATCCGCGGCATCCTCCAGGTCCACCCACGAAAACCTCATGTCGGCCTCCTCGTTTTCGGGCTCGGGCCGCTCCACCTCGTGCAGGCCGCGGGCGATGAACACCCGCACCGCCTCCTCCGCGAAGCCCGGTGAGGTGACCAGATCCACCAGCACGCCCCACTCGTCCGCAGCTAGGCCTGCCTCCTCCTGCAGCTCGCGCTTCGCGCAGGCCAGCTCGTCTTCGGCGTGCATGTCCAACAGACCGGCGGGAAGCTCCAGCAGACGCTCGCCGACGCTGTGGCGGTACTGCTCCACCAGCGCCACACGGCCATGTTCATCCAGCGCGACCACGGCAACGGCGCCGAAGTGCTCCACAATTTCTCGCGCGGCCTCGTTGCCGCCCGGCATGACCACCTGGTCGCGGCGCACCGCGATGATCGGCGCGTCGAGGACAACTTCGGACCCAGTGACAGTGAATTCGTGGCTCATGGCAACCAGCCTACGAGCCTTAGGCCTCGCCGCCACCACTAGACACTGCAAGCACGGACTTGATGCGACCTGCCTCGTAGTCCACGCCGCCGACAGTCTTCACCCCGTCGATCGCATCCGGCTCAGTGCCCTGAGACGCAAGCGCAGTCTTGCCTTCCGCGCCGAGTGCCTTGGCAAAATCGCCCAACACCTTGGCTCCGAAGTCGGTGCCTCGCGACGGCCCGTCCACAATCACCACTGCGCCAGCGGGCACAATAGAACCGCTGAACTCGATAAATCCAGCCTGCTGCAGCGTGTCCAGCACCAAGGTGCGGTCCGCCGGCAGGGTTTTGGACTCGCCGTTGGTGCCATCGTCGAAAAGCACGGTCGCGAGAGATTCGCCTGCATGAAGCCCTGGGGAGCGTTCCTCCACCGACAGTTTCGCGCCCGAAGGCAGCGTGTTGGCGACAATGCTGGACAGCTCGTCTGCACCCGCCTGGTCGGTGAAGCGCTCCGTCAAGGTCAGCTCGCCGGAGTCGGAGGCGCCAGCGGCGTTGAGCAACCAGCGCACGGACTCCACATCGTCAGCGTCCGCCGCGGCGGTGCGCACAATGGTCACCGGCACGTCCTTCAGGGCACCGGAGACGATGGAGCCGGACTCCTGGGCCAACAAGTCGTTCGCTTCCTCCGCGCGTGCCTCCGCCTCAGTGAGTTCGGAGTCGTCCGCGTCCGGCTTGTCCGGAGCGTCGGCCTTGAATTCGGAAAAGCCGAGGTCAACCTCGCCCGGCATCGCCGGAACCAGCACGAGAGCGCCCAGCGCAATACCCAGCGCTGCGCCCCAACCCAAACCGGCCGCAATCAGCCCGGCCCTGCCTTTAGTCTTCGCCATCTGCCACTGCCCTCCTAGCTGGTCCAGCCGTCGAACCAGCCGCGCACCGTCAGCGCGATGGTGTTCCAGGTGTCTACGAGGTTGTCGGCGAAGTTGCCGTCACCGCCGAGGCCGGCGATCAGGATCACCACCGCGGCGGCAACGAGCACGCCGAGGATCGCCCACGCCCACGCCACACCCGCACCGGACTCGACGGCGTAGAGGTTGGTGATCACGGTGGAATCCACGATCTTGCGCCCCGCCTTCAGGCGCGCGAGCAGCGCTGCCGGTTCCGTTGCCGGGGTGCCCGCGGTGGTAGCCGAATCCGCGAAGATGCGGTCCAGCTCCACCGGCTGGCCGACGGTGACAATCATCTCGGCGTCATGAAATGTGGCCAGCAAGATGGCCAGGTCCGTCGGCGAATCCGTCGCCGCCGGGAAGGTCATCGCGCCCACTCCGAGATCCTGAATGCGCTCCAACCCGGGCGCGTATCCGTCCGGTTCCGCCGGCAGGATCACCTTCGCGTCGGAGCGCAGGTTCTCCGAGGCCACGTCCTTCGGGTCCCCCACGATGACGTCCGGCGCGTACCCCATAGACGCCAGCGAGTCCGCCGCGGAGCCAACGCCGATGACCACCGGCGTGTACTCCTGCATGAAGTTCTTCAGCTCCTCCATGCGCTGGCGCGTGTCGGGAGCCGGCGAGACCACCAGCACCTTGCGCTCGGCCATGATGTCGCCGAGCTCCGGGGCGCCCACACCGTCGATGAGCAGCGCCGCCTCCGAGTGGATGAACTCGATGGTGTTACCGAAGTAGGCCTCCATGTTTTCCACCAAACCGCGTTGGGCCTGGGCGAATGTGGCGTCCACTTCAGTGCGGGTCACCGGCTGTGCCTGGCCGGCAACCTTGCGCCCCACGGTGATTTGTCCGGTCGGCGAGACCACGGCCTTCTTGCCGTCGCGGATCTTTCCGCGCATGTCTGTGCCTGCCGCCTCGAACAGCGGAACGCCTGCGTCGAGAAGCAAATGCGGCCCGAACGTGGGAAGCGTGCCGGTGGAGTACGGCGCGAGGTTGACCACCGCGGCCGGGCGCCGCGCAATGATTTGCTCCGCCAAACGGCGCTGCATGTCGGGGGCGTCCACGAACACGATGTCGCCCTCGCTGAGCCTGCCAAGGCCCTTGCCCTGCGGGGTGCAGTCGCGCAAGGTGCCGCGCAGCTCGGCCGCGGGCGGTTCCTTCGTGGGGTCTTGGGTGGAGGGTGCAGCAGTCATGCGCACCATTGTGCAACGGTGACCTGCCTGAACCGGGGAGGCGCGCGGGGAGTTATCCGCGCAACTGCTCCACCTCACCCTGCGCGCGCTCGAAGAGTTCCGCGGCGTGGGCGCGGCCGGTGTCCGAATCGTCCATGCCCGCCATCATTCGGGCCAGCTCCTCGATGCGCTCCTCCGGTTGCAGCGCCGCAACACCGGAGGTCACAGCCACGTCGCCGATGTCCTTGGACACGTGCAGGTGCGTGTCGGCATACGCCGCGACCTGCGGCAGGTGCGTGACCACAATGACCTGGTTGCCGCGCGCCAACCGCGCGAGACGCCGTCCGATCTCCACCGCCGCGCGCCCGCCCACGCCTGCGTCCACTTCGTCGAACACCAGCGTCGCGCCGCTGGAGGATTCGGACAGGATCACTTCGAGCGCGAGCATCACGCGCGACAGCTCGCCGCCGGACGCGCTCGTGGCCAGCGGCTTCGGCTCAAGCGCGCTATTCGGCGCGAGCAGGATCTCCACCGTGTCGGCCCCGTCGCGGCCGTACTGCGCCTTCGCGACGTTGACCGTGAGTTGCGCCTTCGGCATCGCCAGCCCGTGCAGCTCCTCGGTCACCGCCTCGCCCAACTTGCCCGCGGCCTTCGTGCGCGCCTTCGTCAACGCGGCGGCGTGCTTTGTCATCGCCTGCTCCAGCTCGGCCACCTTCGCCTTTAGCTTTTCGACGGCACCCTCCGACGTATCGATCTTGGCCAGCCGCGCCCCGGCCTTATCGCGCCACGCCACCACACCGGCCGCGTCAGGGGCGTACTTGCGGGTCAGACCTTTGATCTCCTGCTGGCGCTGCAGGAGTTTCTCCAACTCCTCGGGGTCGGACGGCAGGCCGCTGGTGTAGCTGCCCAGCTCCGCCGAGACGTCCGAGAGCACGCCGGCGACCTCACCCAGCCTGGCACCCAGGTCGCGCAGCTCCTGGTCGCTGGCGCCCTCGAGCGCCGCCTGCGCGCGGCCGATCAGGTCGGAGGCGGGTTCCTCTTCCCCGCCGACACCGCCGACGGCGTCCGCACCGTCGATAGCCATAAGCGCGGTCTCGGCGGCCTCGCGCAAGGCGTCCACATCCTGGAGACGGTTGATGGTGGCAACCAGCTCCTCGTCCTCGCCAGCCTGCGGGGCCACCGCATCGATCTCGTCGATGGCGAACTGGAGGCGGTCTACCTCCTGCGCCAGCTCCAAGCGCTTTTCGGTGCGCTCCTTCAAATCCTTCGCCGCTGCTCGCCATGCGGTGTACGCCTCGCGGTACGCATCCAGCTTTGCTTGGATGGCCGGGTCGAACCTGTCGAGGGCGGCCAACTGCTGTTCCGGCGCCATCAGGCGCAGCTGGTCGTTCTGGCCGTGGATCGTCAGCAGGTGGCCCGCCAGCTCGCTCAGCGTCGCCGCCGGCACCTTGCGCCCGCCCAGGTGCGCGCTGGAGCGCCCCGAGGCCTTCACCGAGCGCGACACCAAATACTCGCCGTTTTCATCAGCTTCTGCTCCAGCGCCCGCGGCTATCGCGCCGACGGCTTCGCGCACCTCCTCCGGCAGCCCTTCGGTGCCGAACGCGCCTTCCACCACCGCGCCGTCCGCGCCGGTGCGCACGCGTGAGGCATCCGCCCGGCCGCCGGTGAGCAAGCGCAGGCCCGTGACCACCATCGTCTTACCAGCGCCCGTCTCGCCAGTGAGCACGGTTAGCCCCGGCGAAAGCTCAGCCGAGGCATGGCGGATCACACCAAGGTTGGAGATAGCAATCTCAGCGAGCAAAAACGTGCCTCCCTGTCAGATTCAAGCCCCGCGCGGGCCGCGCCACCCGGAAACCGGGAGTTGGAATTTGTCCACGAGCCTGTCCGTGAACGGCCTGTCGTCCAAGCGTACCCAGCGCACCCCGCGCTCGCCCCGCGCCACTTCCACGCGGGAACCGGCGGGCACCGTCAGGCGGCGCTGCCCGTCCATCACCGCCACGGCCTGCGTGGTCTGCTGCTCCGACTCCACCGCCACAGTCGACGTCGGCGCCACCACCAGCGGCTTGGCAAACAGCGCGTGCGCGTTATTCGGCACCACCAGGATCGCATCGAGCTGCGGCCACATCACGGGCCCGCCCGCGGAAAACGCGTACGCTGTCGAGCCTGTCGGCGTGGAGATCAGCACACCGTCGCAGCCGAAGGAGGACACCGGCCGGAAGTCCACCTCCAGCGTCGCGTCCAACACGCGGGTGCGGTCGGAGTTTTCAATGCTGCACTCGTTGAGCGCCCAGCTGCGGCCCAGCACCTCCCCGCCCTCGCCGATCACCGACACGTCCAGCGTCATGCGCTCAACCACGCGGTAGGAACGGTCAATCACCTGGCCGATGACTTTTTCCAGGCTCGATGCTTCCCCTTCCGCGAGGAAGCCCACGTGACCTAAGTTGATGCCAAGGACCGGGATGTCCTGCGCCCGCGCGTAGCTCGCCGCACGCAGGAACGTCCCGTCGCCGCCGAGCACAAGCACCAACTCGCAGCCCGCGGCAGCGGAATCGTCCGCCTTCGCGCGCGTCAGCCCACACAGCACAGGGTTGGTCTCGATGACGTCCATCTGCTCCTGCTCGAGCAGACGGACCTCAATGCCCGCCTGCTGCAAAAGCTGCGCCGCCCGCGCCGCCGAATCAATGTTGGAGGCCCTGAACAGGTGCGGCACCAGCAGGATCTCGCGGCGTGTCGTCTCACCCATCTACTTCGGTCCTTCCTCGATCGCGCGGTTGACCAGCGCGGCCAGTGCGTCGTCGTCAAGCTTGTGCTTACCCCCGTCTTTGACCAGCCACAGAAAGTATTCCACGTTGCCGCTCGGACCCGGCAGCGGGGACGCCGTCGCCCCGCGCACGGACAATCCCAGCGACTGCGCAAAACGCGCGACGTCCAGCGTGACCTCCGCGCGCAGCTCCGGCGAGCGCACCACGCCGCCGCTGCCGAGGCGGTCCTTACCTACCTCGAATTGTGGCTTGACCATGGGCAGCATGTCCGCGCCGTCGACCATGCACTCCGCAAGCGCCGGCAGCACTAGTTTCAGCGAGATAAACGACAGGTCGCCCACCATAAGATCCGCCGGCCCGCCCATCATCTCCGGAGTGAGGTTGCGGATGTTCGTGCGGTCCAGCACGCGCACACGCTCGTCGTTCTGCAGCCGCCACACCAGCTGGCCGTAACCCACGTCCACCGCGACGACCTCGCTCGCGCCGCGCGACAGCAGCACATCAGTAAACCCGCCGGTCGAGGCACCAGCGTCCAACGCCTTTCGCTTCTCGACGACCAGCCCGCCCCCGCCAAACACCTCAAGCGCGCCAAGCAGCTTGTGCGCACCACGCGACGCCCAATCGTCCACGTCGTCGGTGTTGACCTTGATCGACGCTTCCGGCTCCACCACCGTCGCCGGCTTCGTTGCCGTGAAGCCACCCACCTGGACGCGGCCTTCCTTGATCCACGACTGCGCCTGCTCGCGCGAGCGCGCAATCTTGCGGCGGACCAGCTCCGCGTCGAGCCGGGTGCGTTTCGGTGCCACGGTAGCGGCCCCCTTTCTTAACTAGCTATCGGACAGCGCCTCGTGCAGCACCGCGTGCGCCCGAGTCAGCGCGTCCACCTCTTCCGCGAGGCCGTCCGTCGGCTCCGCCAGAATCGACTCGACGCGCTCGGTGACCTCGTCGGCGCTGACCTTCGGTGCCCGCGGGTCGCGGGGAATCGGAGCGGGGCTCATCTTGGTCACCACCACTCGGCGAGTGCCGCGTCAGCGGCGTCGGACTCTTCGCGCACATCGGCCGGCGGCTCGGGCTGCCGCCACGCCACGTCGAGGGCAGTCCGAAGCGCAGCCAAGCTGGAGGCGCCGGGGTTGCCGCCGGAAAGGACGATGGCGGAGCCGTCGATACGCGCCTCGAAGCCCTCCTGCGCGCCCGGGGCGAGTGCCTCCGTCGGCTCGCTCAGTCCGCGCATGTCCGCGGCGATGTACGTCGGCCGGTGTTCGGGCGGCGCCTGCAGCAGCGCGTACGGGCCAGAAACCCCGGTCAGCACATGCAGCGCGGGCATGCCAGCGGCGACGCCACCTGCAATATCGGTGTCCAGCCTGTCGCCCACAGCGAGCGGTGTCTGCATGCCCCGCGACTTCGCCGCCTGGGTGAACATCGCCGGCTCCGGCTTGCCCGCAGCCTCAGGCACGACGCCGGTCGCCGAGGTCACCGCCGCGACCATGGACCCGTTGCCAACCATCAAGCCGCGCTCCATCGGCAGCGACGTATCCAGGTTCGTGGCCAGGTACTTCGCCCCGCGCTGCAGGCTCAGCGCCGCCTCCGACAGCTCGCGCCACCCCGTGTCCGGGTTGTGGCCGTGCAGCACCACCTTGGGCGCATCATCGGCGCTGTCCACGACCCGGTAGCCGGAGTCCTGGACCAGCTGTCGCAGCGACGGCGCACCCACGACGTAGACTGCGTCCCCCTTCTCGAGGTAGCGCTCCGCCATGCTCACCGCCGCCATCGCGGACGTGAGCACGTCCTCCTCACCCACATGCAAGTCAATGGCACGGAGCATCTCCGCGACATCCTTGGCACTGCGCGAAGCGTTGTTGGTCACGTACATCGCCGGCAGCCCGGAGGCGTTAATCGCCTCAACCGCGTGCTCAATCGCCACACCGCCAGACCAGACAGTGCCGTCGAGGTCCAGCAGCAGGCCGTCATGGTTCGACGCAAGCGTCATCGCTCTAGCCCAGCTCCGCCACACGCTCGGACGCGTCGGTCATGCCGTCCACGTCAATCTTGGCGACGTGCTCAAACCACCGCTTCGCCTCCGCCTTCTCGCCGGTGGCCAAGAGCGCATCTGCGTAGGCGTAGCTCAGCCGCGCCTGTTCAAAACCCTGGGAATCCAGCGACGGGTTCAGTCGCTGCAACTGCGCCACCGCCGAGTCGTGCTGCCCAAGGTCGTGGCGCGCACCAGCCAGAACGATGGCCAGCTCAATCTGGCCTTCCTCGTCCAACTCGCGTGCCTCGGGGCTGCGACCGAGCTCCAGTGCCTTTTCCGGCCTCCCAAGACCGCGTTCCGCGTCCGCCATCACGGCAAGCAAACCGGGACCGCCGGAAATTCGGCGCGCGGCACGAAGCTCAGACAGTGCTTCCTTCCACTCGCCGGCGTGGTACGCCACCACACCGTTGGTTTCGCGCACCACGCCCACGCGTCCCGCGCGGTTCTTCGCGGCGCGGGCGTGCTGCAGCGCAAGCTGTGGGTCGTCGTACAGCAGGTCGGTCGCCATGAGCATATGCTTTGCGACGCGCTCCGCATTATCCTTCGACAGCACCTTCAAATCCTGCAGCACCGACGGGTCCAAGTCGGAGATTTCCAGGCCCTGCGGCAGATCAGGCTCCAGCTCCTTCTGCGCCATGCGGTCCTCGCGGAAGCCCTCGCGGCGCGGGTTGGAACGGTCGTGGCGCACACCACCGCGACCCCGGCGACGGTCCCCGTCGCGTCCACGACGCTCGCCACGGCGGCCGTCCCGGCCCTCACCGCGTCCGCGGCCTTCACCACGACGACGGTCCCCGTCCCGACCGCGGCCTTCACCACGACCGCCGCCATCTCTGCGAGACCCGCCCTGACCATCACGGTTGCGGGCATCACGGCCACCGCGCTCCCCGCGCGGCCTATCCTTGCGACCGTTATCGTCGGAAGAGCGCTCCTGCCCTCTTCCTTCGTCCACATCTGCCATTGGGGACCTCCGTTTCTAATCTCGACCATTATAGGAAAGCCAAACACTCGGGCACATCTGGCTCCAGCCACCTGCGCCTTCCGCCGCGCGCTCCCACCCTCGCTGCCCACGAAACCAGAACCTACCTGCGGTCTGCCCTGGTGAATTCCCGATTGGGGAGGATGTTACTTCGGTGGGTGTGGGCTAATGATGGCTGCAGGTGTCATTGTCGGCAATGCGGAGTCGGGCCGGGCCCAGGGTTTTTGTGTGGGTGCGTTGTTGGTCGAGTAGTGGAGGTCGAGTTCATCGGTGTACACGGGCGTACTCGACGTCCGCTACTCGACTTTCGCCCCGCAGTAGGCGTCAACGTGGCAGCGCGTGCTGCCCCCGCGACCTATTCGCCCCGCAGTAGGCGTCAACGTGGCAGCGCGTGCTGCCCCCGCGACCTATTCGGCCCCCAGTGAATGAGTCACGCCCCGCCGGTGGCTACGCCCGGTTGCCCGCAATGTGGGGTCACGCCCGGTGACGGAACTGGTGGGTGTGCACCCATTGTTGGTGTGGGTGTTGTTGTCCGCAGCGTGGAAGCACACACGCGGGCGGGTACGCCGGCCAAGTCGTGGGTATGCGAAAAGGCACCCGCCGCACAAACAAGGGGTGTTTGTGTGGCGGGTGCAGTTTATGTGAAGTTGTTGGGTCGGCGGTAACCTACTCTCCCACTCCCTCCCGGGGGCAGTACCATCGGCGCGGGCGGGCTTAGCTTCCGGGTTCGGAATGGGACCGGGCGTTTCCCCGCCGCCATCAACCACCGACACACCTTTAGGGGCGTGCACGGCGCTGAGTGTTCAGCGTGTGTATGCAATTTTTGTCGGCCAACACCGTGCGGTGGTGTTGGTGTGTTGTGTCAGTGACTGCACAGTGGACGCAAGCGTTTTGCTTGGTTGTGTTCGTTTCGCGGTGTTCACACCCTTGGTTGGTGTGTGGCGGAGTGTGTTTATTGGTGTATTAGTACCGGTCGCCTCCACACATTGCTGTGCTTCCAGGTCCGGCCTATCAACCCAGTCGTCTTCTGGGAACCTCAAATGAAACCTCATCTTAAAACAGGCTTCCCGCTTAGATGCTTTCAGCGGTTATCCCTTCCGTACGTAGCCAACCAGCCGTGCTCCTGGCGGAACAACTGGCACACTAGAGGTACGTCCGTCCCGGTCCTCTCGTACTAGGGACAGCCTTCTTCAAGTTTCAACGCGCGCGGCGGATAGAGACCGAACTGTCTCACGACGTTCTGAACCCAGCTCGCGTGCCGCTTTAATGGGCGAACAGCCCAACCCTTGGGACCTACTCCAGCCCCAGGATGCGACGAGCCGACATCGAGGTGCCAAACCATCCCGTCGATATGGACTCTTGGGGAAGATCAGCCTGTTATCCCCGGGGTACCTTTTATCCGTTGAGCGACACCACATCCACAAGTAGGTGCCGGATCACTAGTCCCGACTTTCGTCCCTGCTCGACTAGTCAGTCTCGCAGTCAAGCTCCCTTGTGCACTTACACTCTGAACACCTGATTGCCAACCAGGCTGAGGGAACCTTTGGGCGCCTCCGTTACATTTTGGGAGGCAACCGCCCCAGTTAAACTACCCACCAGGCACTGTCCCCAACCCAGATCATGGGCCAAGGTTAGATATCCACTACGGTCAGAGTGGTATTTCAACAACGACTCCACACACACTGGCGTGCATGCTTCACAGTCTCCCACCTATCCTACACAAACCGCACCGAATGCCAATACCAAGCTATAGTGAAGGTCCCGGGGTCTTTTCGTCCTGCCGCGCGAAACGAGCATCTTTACTCGTACTGCAATTTCACCGGGCCTGTGGTTGAGACAGCAGGGGAGTCGTTACGCCATTCGTGCAGGTCGGAACTTACCCGACAAGGAATTTCGCTACCTTAGGATGGTTATAGTTACCACCGCCGTTTACTGGGGCTTAAATTCTCCGCTTCGGACATGACGTCCTAACAGGTCCTCTTAACCTTCCAGCACCGGGCAGGCGTCAGTCCGTATACATCAACTTAACCGTCTTCGCACGGACCTGTGTTTTTGATAAACAGTCGCTCCCCTCTCTTCTCTGCGACCCACACCAGCTGCCGCACGTGAAGTGCTTGACTAGTGCAGGTCCCCCTTCTCCCGAAGTTACGGGGGCATTTTGCCGAGTTCCTTAACCACAGTTCACCCGCTCGCCTGAGTATTTTCTACCTGACCACCTGTGTCGGTTATGGGTACGGGCCGTATACGCACATCGCTAGAGGCTTTTCTCGGCAGTCCAGGATCACCAACATCACCCAACTATGGGCTACGCATCACGCCTCACACAAAAAACACCAGGATTTACCATGGTGTCGTGCCACACGCTTGCACCGCAATCCAATCAGCGGCTCGGCTACCTCACTGCGTCACCCCATCACTGACCTACAACGGATCAGGCCCCACGCATCACCGCCAACCAACCATCCTAAAAGGATGGCAACGGTCGGCGGGTCAGGGTGGTTAGTATCACCGCTTCGATACTGGGCGCGCATATACGGGTACGGGAATATCAACCCGTTAACCATCGACTACGCCTGTCGGCCTCGCCTTAGGACCCGACTCACCCTGGGAAGACGAACTTGACCCAGGAACCCTTAGTCATCCGGCGGGCAAGATTCTCACTTGCCATTCGTTACTCATGCCTGCATTCTCACTCGCATGCAGTCCACCGCTCCTTCCGGTACGGCTTCACCCCACACACGACGCTCCCCTACCCAACAGAAAACTGTTGCCGCGGCTTCGGCGGTGTGCTTGAGCCCCACTACATTGTCGGCGCGGAACCACTCGACCAGTGAGCTATTACGCACTCTTTCAAGGATGGCTGCTTCTAAGCCAACCTCCTGGCTGTCTTCGCGATCCCACATCCTTTTCCACTTAGCACACCCTTAGGGGCCTTAACCGGCGATCTGGGCTGTTTCCCTCTCGACTATGAAGCTTATCCCCCACAGTCTCACTGCAATGCACCACTTCACCGGTATTCGGAGTTTGGCTGACGTCGCTAAGATGATAGTCCCGCTCAACCAACCAGTAGCTCTACCTCCGGCAAGCTCACATCACGCTGCACCTAAATGCATTTCGGGGAGAACCAGCTATCACGGAGTTTGATTGGCCTTTCACCCCTACCCACAGCTCATCCCCTCAGTTTTCAACCTAAGTGGGTTCGCGCCTCCACAACCTCTTACAGCTGCTTCACACTGGCCATGGGTAGATCACCCCGCTTCGGGTCCAGGACATGCCACTTGCCACCCTATTCGGATTCGCTTTCGCTACGACTACCCCACAATCGGGTTAACCTCGCGACATGCCGCTGACTCGCAGGCTCATTCTTCAAAAGGCACGCCATCACACACAAACGGTGCTCTGACGGATTGTAAGCGCATGGTTTCAGGAACTCTTTCACTCCCCTCCCGGGGTACTTTTCACCATTCCCTCACGGTACTTAATTCACTATCGGTCACACTGAGTATTTAGGCTTACCGGGTGGTCCCGGCAGATTCACAGCAGATTCCACGAGCCCGCTGCTACTCGGGGAAAAACACAAACAACACAACCACACACACCTTCACGTACAGGACTTTTCACCTACTCCGGCGCACCATCCCAGATGCTTCCGCTGATGTATATGCATTGCGCGTGCAGTTGACAGCCTGCACCATTTGCGCCCCACAACACCGCACACGCAACCCCTGCCAGGTATCACACGCACACGGTTTAGCCTCATCCGCTATCGCTCGCCACTACACACGGAATCACAATTGTTTTCTTCTCCTACGGGTACTGAGATGTTTCACTTCCCCGCGTCAACCCCCACACAGACTATGTATTCACCTGCGGGTAACACCACACAACTGGTGCTGGGTTTCCCCATTCGGACATCCTCGGATCAACGCTTTGTTGGCAACTCCCCGAGGCATAACGCAGCCTCACACGTCCTTCATCGGCTCAGCATGCCAAGGCATCCACCATACGCCCGTAACAAAACACACGGACACACAAACAATCAAGGTACAAACACCAAAACACAAAAAAGAAAGATACTCGCGTCCACTATACAGTTCTCACACAACACAACCCCCACACACAACCAACCACAACCAACGTGGCCAGCCCACATGAGAGCCCAACAGGAACAACCTTGTGCTGCCCCAGACACCCAACAGTGCACCAACGCATATCAAATCTTTTGTCACGCAAACCGGTGTGACCACCCACCAGGCACCATGTGAGCGCACAACCCTTATCAGGCCAGACGCACCACCATCGAAGCAGTGCAGTCATGACCTCGGTGTGTCTCCACCCGGCAAAATACTTCCGTGGCAGTCGCACACTCGGCGACTCAACCACACAAAACAACACCCACAACTGCGGGCACACAAAATACAAGCTCCTTAGAAAGGAGGTGATCCAGCCGCACCTTCCGGTACGGCTACCTTGTTACGACTTCGTCCCAATCGCCGATCCCACCTTCGACAGCTCCTTTTGACAGGCCACTGGCTTCGGGTGTTACCAACTTTCATGACGTGACGGGCGGTGTGTACAAGGCCCGGGAACGTATTCACCGCAGCGTTGCTGATCTGCGATTACTAGCGACTCCGACTTCATGGGGTCGAGTTGCAGACCCCAATCCGAACTACGACCGGCTTTACAGCGATTAGCTCACCCTCACAGGCTCGCAGACGCGTTGTACCGACCATTGTAGCATGTGTGAAGCCCTGGACATAAGGGGCATGATGATTTGACGTCATCCCCACCTTCCTCCGAGTTAACCCCGGCAGTCTCTCACGAGTCCCCACCATAACGTGCTGGCAACATAAGACAAGGGTTGCGCTCGTTGCGGGACTTAACCCAACATCTCACGACACGAGCTGACGACAACCATGCACCACCTGTACACCAACCACAAAGGGAAAGACCATCTCTGGCCCGGTCTGGTGTATGTCAAGCCCAGGTAAGGTTCTTCGCGTTGCATCGAATTAATCCACATGCTCCGCCGCTTGTGCGGGCCCCCGTCAATTCCTTTGAGTTTTAGCCTTGCGGCCGTACTCCCCAGGCGGGGCGCTTAATGCGTTAGCTACGGCACGAACCCCGTGGAAGGGACTCACACCTAGCGCCCACCGTTTACGGCATGGACTACCAGGGTATCTAATCCTGTTCGCTACCCATGCTTTCGCTCCTCAGCGTCAGTTACTGCCCAGAGACCTGCCTTCGCCATCGGTGTTCCTCCTGATATCTGCGCATTCCACCGCTACACCAGGAATTCCAGTCTCCCCTACAGCACTCAAGTTATGCCCGTATCGCCTGCAGTCCCGCAGTTAAGCTGCGGGCTTACACAAACGACGCGACAAACCACCTACGAGCTCTTTACGCCCAGTAATTCCGGACAACGCTCGCACCCTACGTATTACCGCGGCTGCTGGCACGTAGTTAGCCGGTGCTTCTTCTCCAGGTACCGTCACTTGCGCTTCGTCCCTAGCGAAAGGAGTTTACAACCCGAAGGCCGTCATCCCCCACGCGGCGTCGCTGCATCAGGCTTGCGCCCATTGTGCAATATTCCCCACTGCTGCCTCCCGTAGGAGTCTGGGCCGTATCTCAGTCCCAATGTGGCCGTACACCCTCTCAGGCCGGCTACCCGTCGACGCCTTGGTAGGCCATTACCCCACCAACAAGCTGATAGGCCGCGAGCTCATCCCACACCGAAAAAACTTTCCACAATGGCATCCAAACCATCGTCCTATCCGGTATTAGACCCAGTTTCCCAGGCTTATCCCGAAGTGCAGGGCAGATCACCCACGTGTTACTCACCCGTTCGCCACTCGAGTACCCAAGCAAGCTTGGGCCTTTCCGTTCGACTTGCATGTGTTAAGCACGCCGCCAGCGTTCATCCTGAGCCAGGATCAAACTCTCCACAAAAACAGTTTCAGCAGAAACAGGCCGTGAAAAGCCCAAACCCAACCAAAAACAAACCAACCAACACAAAATGCTGGACTGGCAAAATCCAAAAATTACAAAGGTTCAAACAACCAACCCCCAACCCGACGGGGTTATAAGCAGGGGCTGGCCAAAAAACATACGTGAAACATGTTCAACCACACCCCACGCACACCGAACCAAACAGATGACGCAATCCATCATTGGAATTCAACCACGCCACCACCGGCACACACCCAAAAGGCGTCTGCCACACAGTGTACAAAACGAGGCAGGCGAACACACCCACGCAACAAAAGTACATTGGCACACTATCGAGTTCTCAAACAACACCAGCACACCTGCCAACCAGAACCCAACACGGCCCCAGCCGGAAAAAGCGGCTTCGTCAGAAGCTACACAACCAACCAACCAAAAGTCAAACTCACGTTAAACCCCGGTTAACCAGAACGTAACCCCTATGCACTTAAACCATTCCCTCCAAGCGGCCGAACCGCTCAGAAGCAACGGATGGATATATAACCACGAAGCCAAACACAACACAAAACGCCCAGGCCAGAAGGGAAAACTGGCCTGGGCGACAGCTCGTCGTAAAGCAGATTGCTAGACGCGCTTCGCTCCCGCGAAGTTCTTCTTGCCGCGGCGAAGCACCAGCCAGGAACCGTGGAGGAAGTCGTCCTCGGTGGGCGCCCACGCCTCATCCTCGATGCGGACGTTGTTCACGTACGCGCCACCTTCCTTGATAGAGCGGCGGGCGGCACCCTTGGAATCCGCAAGGCCGGCACCGACGAGCAGATCCACGATGGTGGTCTCGCCGGAGAACTCGAAGACGTCGGTCTCGGAGACCGACGCGGCGAGGGTCGCCTCGTCCAGATCCGCAAGCTCGGCGCGGCCGAACAGCGCCTGGGATGCGAGCTCGACGGCCTCGCGCGCCTCTACGCCGTGGACCAGGTCGGTCATTTCCTGGGCAAGTCGACGCTGCGCCTCGCGCTTGAACGGACGCTCCTCCACCTCGACCTCTAGGCGGGCGAGCTCCTCCTGATCCAGGAAGGTGAACCACCGCAGGTAGCGGATCACGTCGGCGTCCGCGGTGTTCACGAAGTACTGGTACCAGGTGTACGGGCTGGTCATCTCCGGGTCGAGCCACAGGGACCCGCCGCCGGTGGACTTGCCAAACTTTTTGCCCTCGGAATCGGTGACCAGCGGAACGGTCAGCGCGTGGGTCTGCGCGCCGTCGATGCGGCGGTTCAGGTCCACGCCGGCCACAAGGTTGCCCCACTGGTCACCGCCGCCGATCTGCAGGATGCAGTCGTGCGCGCGGCGCAGCTGCACAAAGTCGTTGGCCTGCAGCAACATGTAGGAGAACTCGGTGTAAGAAATGCCGTCGTTTTCCAGGCGACGCTTCACCGTCTCGCGGCCCAGCATGGTGGACAGGGAGAAGTGCTTGCCGATGTCGCGCAGGAACTCGATCGCGCTGAGGTCCTTGGTCCAGTCGTTGTTGTTGACCAGCTTCGCGGCGTTGTCGCCGTCGAAGTGCACGAAGCGCTTGAGCTGGCCGGAGATGCGCTCCGCCCAGTCCTTCACAGTGTCCGCAGAGTTCATAGAGCGCTCCCCCACGTCGCGCGGATCGCCGATCATGCCGGTGGCGCCGCCGGCCAGCACGATCGGGGTGTGGCCGGCTTCCTGGAAGCGGCGCAGCATCAGAAGCGGCACGAGGTGGCCGGCGTGCAGCGACGGGCCGGTCGGGTCGAAGCCGCAGTACAGGGTGATCGGCGCTTGCGTGGCTTCGCGCAGGTTGTCTAGGTCGGTGGACTGGTTGATCAGTCCTCGCCAGGTCAGCTCATCAATGATGTTGGAGGAAGTCATGGTCGCTTTCTTCTAGTTCGCGGGGGTGTAGGGCTCTGCTTCGTCGATAAGCAAAACCGGGATGCCGTCGTCGATGCGATAGGCAATTCCGAGGCGTTCGTTGACCAGGAGCTGCTTTTCCTGGTTGTACTCCAGCGGGCCCTTGTCCTTGGGGCACGCGAGGACGCTGAGAAGCTTCGGATCCAGACTCATGGTTTCGGATCGTACCCGTCGCCGCCGCGGTAGCTGTCGTCGAGTCCGGGCAACTCCCCGAGCTCCTCCCTCAAAAACTGCGCCTGTGAGTCCATCGCCCTCAAGTTGTCGTCCAATATGCCCTGCCGCACCCGTCCTGCCGCGCGCGTGAGCGTGGTCAGCGAGTCCACAACCACCCGCACCGCGGAGGCGTCGCGGTACTGCGGGGCATCGAGATACGTATCGACGACCTCCGGGTAGTACACCTTCACCACATTCCATATCGTTTGGCGGTGCTCCGGGGTCAGTTCCAAATGCTCCCATTCCGAGAGCACGAACCGGACAGTGTCTTCGAGCGCACGCGCCTGGGCCATCACCTGCCGCGGCGGGCGGGCGCCGCCGAGACGCCTGGAGGTCTCCTGCAGCGACCGCTCCAGCACCACCGGGGTGGGCTCCGCCGGCGCGGGCGGCAGCTCCTTGGGTGTGCGCGCGGGGGTCAGCGCCGCGCCCGCCCCGTAGGCCGCCAGCGCCGCCACCGGCCAGTAGACGCCGATACCCACCACCAGGTGCAGCACGACCACCAGGATGGCTAGCACCAACCCGACCTGGTTTTTCGGCGACGCGAAGTAGCGGGCGAACGCGTTGCCTGAAGCATTATTGGAAGCCACGGATCTCCTTAAACGCCGCTGCGAGGTCGCCGCCGAGCGCGTCGAACACTTCGCCGCCGGTCAGCTCCGCCAGCTCGCGCATTTCCGACTCACTGGCGTCGCCGTAGAGGATCACAAACACCGGCACGGACCGCTGTGCGGCCGGCAGCTGCTCGTACTCCTCCTTGAACTTGGAAAAGCGGGGCCCGACGGTGTCTTGGCCGTCGCTGAGCAGGACTATCGACGGAATCCCGCCGGCCGGATCCGTCTCGCGCAGTGCTTCAAGCAGCGTCTGGTACATCGCCGTGGAGCCGCTGGCACTGAGCCCATCCACGTAGTTGGTCAGCTCCGCGGCCGCCGCCGGGTCCTCGTGGGAGAACCGCGCCGTCACGGGGTCGTTCGGCCTGCTGTCGAAGGACTGCAGCGTGACGTTCTCCCGGTCGCGCAGGGAGACGTCGCCGGTGAGGGTGGAAGCGGAGCCGTCGATAAGCGAATGCATGATGTCTTTCAGCGACGCGATGCGTTGGCCCTCCATCGAACCCGAGGTGTCCAGCACAAACGTGGTGGTGCCGGGCTGGCGGTAGGAGTTGTCGTAGGCGTACAGGAGCTCGTTCACCACGCCTTCGTTCGCGGGGAACGGCAGCTCGATGACCTGCTGGTCCGCGATCTCCGCGGGCAGGTTGTCCACCTGCGTCACCGGCCTGCGGAAGGTGTCGGCGATGTCGGGCTGGTGCTCCAGGAGCCAATTCGCAAGCTTCTCGACGCGCTCCCGCGCGTCCGCATTCGCCGGCTGCGAAAGCGCGGACAGGGGGTAATCCGCGGAGATCACGCCGTCGGCCGGGACCACGACCTCGATGGGCTGGCCCTGCTGGCGCATCTGGTGCAGCGTGGACTCGTAGTTGACGATCGCGTCCGCGCGCTCCGGATCGTCGGCGAACGCCTCGGCCAACCACCCGGAGGACCCGGAGACCATGGTTTGGGCCTGGAACAGCTGCTCGAGGCGCGGGCCCACGCGCTCCAAGTCCGCCGGCGCGATGGCGTCGCCGGTGTCCGCCAGCGCGGTGGCAACGGCGACGAGCGCGGAGAACCCGGAGTTGGACGCCTGCGGGTTGGTCATGCCGAAGCTGAACTCCCCGGCCTCCGCGGCTGCGGCGAACTCCGCCCACGTGGGCTGCTTGGCGTCCCAGCCGAGGCGCTTGGCGCTGTCCTCCCAGACGCCGAACGCTATGGGGCTGGTGGCGATCTTCGTCTCGCCGTCGAGTTTGTCGGTGGCTCCGATGAGGTTGACGTAGCGGTTGGTGGCGAACCAGGTGGCGTCCACTTTTCCGTCGAAGTCGCCGCGCTTGAGCGTCTGCGAGTTGTCCAGGGTGCCGCCGGGAAATTGCATGTCGATGGAGAAGCCGAGGTCCTTGGCGGCCTGGTCGACCAGCCCCTCGAGATCCTTCAGCTCGGTGGCGGCGACGATGGTCAGGTCCGCCGGCTTGCCGGAACCGGAGCCAGAACCGGAACCCGAGGAACCGGAAGTGCCGCCGTCGAGCGAGACGCACGAGGCGAGCATGAGCGACATCAAGGCGGCGATGGCCGCGTAAAGGCGTTTCACTGGTCGTCCTCCTTCACCGGCGCGGGCGCTCCGGCGTAGCGTTGCCCCACTCCGTCGATGAGCTGCTCGAGCCTGTCGTAGGAGGGCGGGTCGATGGAATTGACGTAGTCGGAAGGCGCTTCGAGACCGCGGTCCTCGAGTTCCTGCGCCAAGCTGCCGGAGTTCGCGGGGCGGAACCCGTGGCGCGCGGCGAGCTGCTGCAGCTGCGGGTCGTTCGACAGCAGGCGACCGAGCTCCTTGCCGCCCTCCGAGACACCGACGATGCCGTGGTTCGCGAGCACGGTGGGGCTCAAGTGCAGCAGCACCATGTCGTCCCGGATGCGCGAGTTCGGCCGCATCTGCTCGCCCAAGAACTGCGCCTCGTAGACCATCACCATGGGCGCCGCGCCGATGCCCTGGCTCAGGTAGTCCGTGAACGGGCCGGACGAGGACGCCTCGCTGTAGCCTTGCGCGGTGAAAAACGGGGCGATCTCGTCGATAAGGTACCCGACGTCGCCTCCGCGCTCCGGGTCGCGCTCGGCCACCTCCCACGCCAGCAGCGACAGGTACATCGCCGCGGAGTTGGAGGTGCGGATGTCCGTGGAGCGGATCTGCACATTGCGTGGCGACGGGTACGCCTCGCCCAGATCACGCCAACGTTTGCCGGAGCGGGCCAGGTCCATGTATTTGTTCACGTCCAGGGTGTACGCGCCGTTTTGCTCGCTGACCACCCCTTCCGCCACGAGCAGGTCGGCGATCGGCTTCCAGCTCGCCACCGCCATCGGCGTGAAGAACGGGAAGTCCACGGAGTAGCCGCTGCCCTGCTCGCGCACCTTCTGTGTCGCGGGCGCCGACGACGGGAAGACGAAGTCCTGCTCCGCAATATCCGTGGTGGTGGCGATCTGGCGCGAGCCGGCGGTGGTGACGCTGACGCTGTACCCCAGCTCCTCCAGCCGAGCCACCACGTCGGGGTCTTCGAAGTAGGCCCGCTTTTCGGAGCCGATCACGCCGTGCAGCTGCGTCAGCTTGCCGCCGGACCCGCCGGAACCGCCGGCCGCTCCCCCGCCTCCGCCGTCGCCGTCACCGCCGCCGAAGGGCAGCAGCCCCCGTCCCAGCGCGACGGCGGCAATAACCACCCCAACTAAAATGACGCCAAGCACCACGGAGACTTTCCGTCCCCGGGGCTTGGCGTCATGGCTGCTCGGCACACTCATAGCTCACATGCTAAATGGCCGGGCCGACATGCGCGCCGCAATCGGCGAACTACTGCGCGCGCACCGGCGTTGTCGCCCACTCGCGCGCTGCCTTGTTCGCTTCGCGCACGCGCTCGCGCTGCTCCTCCACGCGCGGGCGGGCGGTGCCGCCGCGGGTGTCGCGGGAGGCCACCGCGCCGTCGACGGTGAGCACTTCGCGGACCTCAGGGAGCAAGCGCTTATCGACGTTTTGCAGTTCCTCGTCCGTAAGGTCGACCAAATCCACGCCGCGGGATTCCGCGATGCGCACACAGGCACCGGACGCCTCGTGGGCCTCGCGGAACGGCACCCCCTGGCGCACCATCCACTCAGCCAGATCCGTCGCCAGCGTGAAGCCTGCCGGGGCGAGCTCGCGCATGCGGTCCTCGTGGAACGAAAGCGTGGACACCAGGCCGGTGAACGCCGGCAGGAGAATCGACAGCTGGGTCACCGAGTCCACCAGGGGCTCCTTGTCCTCCTGAAGGTCACGGTTGTACGCCAGCGGCATGGCCTTCAGCGTGGCCAGAAGCCCGGTGAGGTTGCCAATCAAGCGTCCAGCCTTGCCGCGGGCGAGCTCCGGCACGTCCGGGTTCTTCTTCTGCGGCATGATCGACGAGCCCGTGGACCACGCGTCGTGCAGCGTGACGTAGCCGAACTCCGGCGTAGACCAGGCGATGATTTCTTCGGCGAAGCGGGAGACATCGATGGCGATCTGCGCCAGCACGTACGCCGACTCGGCGGCGAAATCGCGCGAGGCGGTGCCGTCGAGCGAGTTGTCCGTGGCGGATTCGAACCCGAGCTCATCGGCGATCGCCTCCGGGTCCAGGTGCAGCGAGGAGCCCGCCAGCGCACCGGAGCCGTACGGCGAAACGGCCAGGCGCTTGTCCGCGTCCTGGATGCGCTCCAGGTCGCGCAGCAGCGACTGGGCGTGCGCCAGAAGAGAGTGCGCGAGCAGGATCGGCTGCGCGGCCTGGAAGTGGGTCTTGCCCGGCATGATCGCGTCCGGGTGGGCCTCGGCCTGCTGGACAATCGCGTCGATCAGGTCAGAGACGTCCTGGGCCACGCCGCGGAGTGCGTCGCGCAGCCACATGCGGAACATCGCCGCGACCTGGTCGTTGCGGGACCGGCCCGCGCGCAGGCGGCCGCCAACCTCGGGGCCGACGCGGTCGATCAGGCCGCGCTCCATCGCGCCGTGCACGTCCTCATCGGTGGGCAGCGGGCCGAACGAGCCGTCGGCGACATCGCGGCCGAGCTTGTCGAGGCCGTCGAGCATCACCGTGAGGTCTTCGTCGCTAAGCAAACCCGCCCTGTTGAGCACCTTCGCGTGCGCCTTGGAGGCGAGCACGTCGTAAGGCGCGAGCACCCAGTCGAAGTGCGTGGAGACGGACAGGGCGAACATCGCCTCCGAAGGGCCGCCGGAGAAGCGGCCGCCCCACAGCGCGCCCTCGTTGGTCTTGTGCTGTTCCATCCCTACTTCTCCTGGGAGGCGGCAGCCGCCCTATCGCGCTTGTTGGCGATCTGGGAGGACAGGCCGTGCAGGCGCACAAAGCCCTTGGCCAGGGTCTGGTCGAAGCTGTCGCCGGTGTCGTAGGTGGCCAGGTTGAAGTCGTACAGGGAGTGGTTGGAGCGGCGGCCGTTGACGGTGGCGGTGCCGGCGTGCAGCACCATGCGGATATCGCCGGTGACGTGCTCCTGGGTGGACTCGATGAACGCGTCCAGGGAGCGCTTCAGCGGGCCGAACCAGAGACCGTCGTAGACCTCCTCGGACCAGCGGGCGTCGATGACGCGCTTGTAGCGGGCCAGCTCGCGCTCGACGGTGACGTCCTCAAGCGCCTTGTGCGCGGTGATCAGGGCCACTGCGCCCGGAGCCTCGTAGACCTCGCGGGACTTGATGCCCACCAGGCGGTCCTCCACCATGTCCAGGCGACCGATGCCCTGGGCGCCGGCGCGGCGGTTCATCTCCTCGATGGCCTCGAGGACGGTGACCTTGCGGCCGTCGATAGCCACCGGCTTACCGGCCTCGAAGGAGATGATCACCTCGTCCGGGGCGTTGCCCAGTGCCGGGTCCTCGGTGTAGGCGTAGAGGTCCTTTGTCGGCGGGTTCCACAGGTCCTCCAAAAAGCCGGTCTCAACCGCGCGGCCCCAGACGTTCTGGTCGATGGAAAACGGCGATGCCGCAGACTGCTCGATGGGCAGGTCCTTGCCCTCGGCGTACTCGATGGCCTTGTCGCGGGTCCACGCGTAGTCGCGTGCCGGGGCGATGATCTCCAGGTCCGGGTCCTGGTTGAGGAAGCCGACCTCGAAGCGGACCTGGTCGTTGCCCTTGCCGGTGCAGCCGTGGGCGACGTGGGTGCCGCCGAACTTGTGGCCAGCTTCCACCAGGTGCTTGACAATCAGCGGGCGGGAAATGGCGGAGACCAGCGGGTACTCGCCCTGGTACATGCCGTTGGCCTTGATGGTGGGCAGGCAGTACTCCTCGGCGAACTCGTCCTTGGCGTCCACCACAATGGACTCCACAGCGCCGCAGTCCAGCGCGCGCTGACGCACGGACTCCATGTCCTCGCCGCCCTGCCCGAGGTCCAGGGAGACGGCGATGACCTCGCCGCCGGTCATTTCGGCGAGGTAAGGGATGGCGACAGAGGTGTCAAGGCCGCCCGAGTACGCGAGCACAACGCGGTTAGTCATGGTGAAAGATCTCCTTCGAATTCCAGGACGATTCAGAATTATTCAGTGTATGTAAAATTATGCGATCGGCGCAGCGATGTCTATTCGCCGACGTTTTCCTTCAGCCCGAACAGCTGCTGCGCCAGCTCCTTGCCGCTGATCGGTTCGCGGGCGAGCACGAACACCGTGTCGTCGCCGGCGATGGAACCGACCACTTGGTCCAGACCCACGCGGTCGATGTAGCTGGCCAAGTACTGGGCCGCCCCGGGCGGCGTGCGCACCACGGCCAGCTGCCCGGAGTAGTCCACGGAGACCACCAGCTCCTCGATCATGCGGCGCAGCTTCTCGCGCGGGCCGGAGTGCGCCGCTTCGAGCGAATCTGCCTCGCCGCCCACGGTGTAGTAGGCGCGCCCGCCTGCGCGCGGGCGCACCTTCTTCGCGCCGAGCTCGTCGAGGTCGCGCGAGAGGGTGGCTTGGGTGATGTCGATGCCCTCGTCCAACAGCAGCTCGGACAGCTGCACCTGGGAGGACACGCGGGTTGATTCGAGCAGCTCGAGGATTCTCGCCTGCCGCGCAGTGCGGGATACAGGTTGGGTCATACTTGGTGCTCCAAAAGCCAGGCCAGCAGCGCCTTTTGGGCGTGCAGGCGGTTTTCCGCTTCATCAAAGACGCGCGATTGCGGCCCGTCGATGACGTCCGCGGCGACTTCGCTCCCGCGGTACGCGGGAAGGCAATGCAAGAATATTGCATCCTCCGCCGCGCGCGACATCAGGGCAGCATCCACCTGGTACGGCAAAAACGGCGTGCGGCGGTCCTTGCCGTCTTCCTCCATGCCCATGGACACCCACGTGTCCGTGATGACCACGTTCGCGCCCTCCGCAGCCGCGATATCCGAGGTCACGGCGACTTTCGCCCCGGTTTCCTCGCCGCGGCGCCGTGCGCGTGCGACGAACTCCTCGCGCGGCTGGAAGCCGTCCGGAGCGATGACGGTGATGTCCACGCCGGCGGTGGCGAACCCGATGAGGTAGGAGTTGGCCATGTTGTTGTCGCCGTCGCCCAGGTAAACGGCCTTGAGCCCCTTCAGCCCAGCCGGGCCCTCATCCGGGCAGAAGTTCTCCACCACCGTCTGCAGGTCCGCGAGAATCTGGCACGGGTGCAGGTCGTCGGACAGCGCGTTGACGATCGGGACGGTGGCCGTCTCCGCCATCTCCCGCAGGTTGTCGTGGGAGTAGGTGCGCCACACAATCGCCTCCACAAACCGCGACAGCACCGCGCCGGTGTCCTGGTAGTTCTCCTTCGTGCCCATCTGCGAGTTGCCGCTTTCGGTGACAATCGCGTGCCCGCCGAGCTGCGCGATGCCGGCGTCGAAGGAGTAGCGGGTGCGGGTGGAGGTTTTGTCGAACAGCACGGCGACCGATTGCGGCCCCTCGAGCGGCCGGCGCGAGAAGGGCTCGCGCTTCAGCTCCGCGGCGAGCGCGAGCACCTCGGCCTGCTCTTTCGGTGTGAGGTCGTCGTCTGCCAGGAAGTGTCTGACCATCGGTTTAGCTCCGTTCTTTCGCTGCTTCAATCGCGCCGGCGAGGCGCTTCATCGCTTCTTCAATCTCATCATCGGTGATCACCAGCGGCGGTGTCAGGCGGATGACGTCGTCGCCCGGTGCGTTCACAATCAGGCCTTCTTCAAGCCCATGCTTGACGACGAGCTTCGCCACCGCCTCATCCAGCACCACCCCGAGCATCAGACCCCGCCCACGGACCTCGGCGACACCGGGGATCTGCGAAGCTGCGTCGATAAGCAGCTGCCCCTTGCGGCGCACCTCGGCGAGGAAGTCCTCGTCGATGGCCCCAAGCACGGCCCCCGCGGCGGCGCAGGCGACAGGGTTGCCGCCGAAGGTCGTGCCGTGCGAGCCCGGGGTAAACAGCTCGGCCGCCTTGCCGCGGGCGATGGTCGCGCCGATGGGCAGTCCCCCGCCCAATCCTTTGGCCATGGTGATCACGTCCGGCAGGACGCCTTCGTGCTGGAAAGCGAAGAAATCGCCGGTGCGGCCGACGCCGGTTTGGACCTCGTCGGTGATGAAGAGGATCCCGTGGGCATCGCAAAGTTCCCGCACCGCTTTGATGAAGCCCTCCGGCGCGGGGATGACTCCCGTTTCGCCCTGGATGGGCTCCAGGATGATCGCGGCGGTGTTGCCCGGGTCCTGCTGCACCAGGGCCCCGAATGCCTCGATGTCGCCGTAGGGGAAGAACTCGACGCCAGCCGGCATGGGTTCGAACGGTGCGCGCTTGTCCGGCTGGCCCGTCAGCGCGAGCGAGCCCATGGTGCGGCCATGGAAGCCGCGCTCAGCTGCGAGGATGCGGCGGCGGCCGGTCAGGCGTGCGAGCTTGAATGCGGCCTCGTTGGCCTCGGCGCCGGAGTTGCAGAAAAACACCCGCGCGGTGTCGTCGCCGACCCGGGCGCGAAGTGCTTCGGCCACCTCCACTACCGGCTCGGAGCCGAAGAGGTTGGACACGTGCCCCAGGCGCGCCACCTGCGCGCTGACCGCGTCCACTATGGCCGGGTGCGCGTGGCCGAGCGCGTTGACGGCGATGCCGGCGAGCATGTCAATGTAGGTGTTGCCGTCCGCGTCGGTGACCGTGGAGCCCTCGCCGGAGACAAGCTCCACCGGTGGCGCGGGGTAGGTATCTAGAAGCGCGGAAGTCCAGCGCGAAGAAAACTCGCTCATGCGTCGTCCTTTCTAAAGATCGTTCCGTCCGGGTAGTGCGCGCGGTCGTAGTCGTCCGGCAGCACCATGGTGCCAACGCCTCCCATGGTCAAAAGCTCCAGCAGCACGGAGTGTGCCACGCGGCCGTCGATCACGTGCGCTGCCTTCACCCCGCCCTGGACTGCGGTGAGGCAGGCCTCCATCTTCGGGATCATGCCGGTGTCCAAGCCGGGCAGCATCTTGGCCAGCTCGCCCGCCTCGATCTTGGACAGCAGCGAGTCCTTGTTCGGCCAATCCGTGTAGAGCCCTTCGACGTTGGTGAGCACCACGAGGCGCTCGGCGCCGATCGCAGCGGCGAGCGCACCCGCGGCCTCGTCGGCGTTGATGTTGTACACCTCGCCGTGCTCCCCCGGTGCGATGCCGGAGACCACCGGGATCCGGCCGGCCTCGATGATGTCCATCACTGCCTCCGGGGTCACGTCCGTGATCGTGCCCACCAGGCCGATGTCCTGCGGCTCACCGTCAACGACCACCTCGCGCTGCTTAGCGGTAAACAGCCCGGCGTCCTCGCCCGAGGTGCCCACCGCGTAGGGCCCGTGGGAGTTGATCTTGCCCAGCAGGTCCCGGCCCACCTGGCCAAAGAGCACCATTCGCACCACGTCCAGGATCTCCGGGGTGGTCACGCGGAACCCGCCGATGAACTCCCCGCCGTCCAGCCCCAAGCGGCCGAGCATCTGGGTGATCTGCGGCCCTCCGCCGTGCACCACCACGGGCTTCGCGCCCACGGTGCGCAAAAACACCATGTCGGCGGCGAAGGCGGCCTTCAATTCCTCGTCGATCATGGCGTTGCCGCCGTACTTGACCACCACGATCTTGTCGCGGTAATGCTGCAGCCACGGCAGCGCCTCCGCCAGCACGGTGGCGCGCTGCTCGTTGGTCAGATTCGGCATCATCTCTCCCACCTCCTAGCTGCTGTAGGCCGAGTTGATCTCAACGTAGGCGTGAGACAGGTCAGTCGTGCGCACCGTCGCGCGGCCCTCGCCGCCGGTGCCCAGGTCCACCACCACAGCGATGTCCGCCCCGCTCAGATCCACCTCGCGCGCGCCGGGCACTGCACCGGAGTATTCGCAGACGGTGTGGCCGTTGAAGGTCACCGAGATGTTGTCCGCGTCCATGTCCGCATCCGCCATGCCCACGGCGGCGAGCACGCGGCCCCAGTTCGGGTCGGAGCCGAACATCGCGGTCTTGACCAGACTGTCGCGGCCGATGGTGCGCGCAGCGTTGAGTGCTTGCTCGTCGTCCGCGGCGCCTTCGACGGTGATGCTCACGCGCTTGGTCACGCCCTCGGCGTCGGACTGCATCATCGCCGCCAGCTGCGCGCACGCCTCGTACACCGCGGCATCCAGCTCGTCCTGGTCCGGGGATACCCCACTCGCGCCGCTAGCCATCGCGATGACGGTGTCGTTGGTGGAGGTGGAACCGTCGATG
Source organism: Corynebacterium sp. CQ3829_602738 (assembly GCF_054478435.1). Lineage (NCBI taxonomy): Bacteria > Bacillati > Actinomycetota > Actinomycetes > Mycobacteriales > Corynebacteriaceae > Corynebacterium > Corynebacterium sp. CQ3829_602738. The sequence continues at coordinate 1,199,848 of NZ_CM137003.1, read as the reverse complement.
TCCAGGGTGTTGAAGGTGGTTGCCGTGGCGCGCTCGAGCGCGGTCTGCAGCGCCTGGGCCTCCACCTTCGCGTCGGTGGTCAGGCACACCAGCATCGTCGCCAGCGACGGCGCCATCATGCCGGCACCTTTGCCCATGCCACCGAGAGTCCAGCCGTCGCCCTTGACCAACACTTCTTTGGCGACGGTGTCGGTAGTGCGGATGGCTTCGGCGGCGTCCGCGCCGTGGTCGCCGAGCTGATTGGCGACGGCTGCGATGCCGCCTTCCACCTTCTCCATCGGCAGCAGATCGCCGATGATGCCGGTGGAGCAGACGGCCACCTGGGCGGGCTCTGCGCCCACACCTTCGGCCGTAAGCCGCTGCATAGTTTGCGCGTCCTGCAGCCCCTGCTCGCCGGTGCAGGCGTTGGCGTTGCCGGAGTTGAAGACCACAGCCTTCAGTTCGCCGGCTGCTACCGCAGCGCGGCTGACCTTCACGGGCGCGGCGAAGACCTTGTTGCGCGTGAAAACCGCGGCCGCGGCGAATTCGGGACCCTCGTTGACGACGACGGCCATATCCGGGTTGCCGGATGCCTTCAAGCCCGCGCTTGTAGCGGCGGCGGAGAAGCCTTGCGGTGCGGTGACTCCAAGAGTGCCCATGGTGGAGGGGATCCTTTCAGAAAAAGAGGTGGGGGTGTCTCGACGGCGGTTACGGAGCCACCGCGGCTCGCGACAGACCCGCCCCCTCCTCGAACCCGAGCGCAAGGTTCATGCACTGCACTGCCGCTCCCCCGGTGCCCTTGGTCAGGTTGTCGATGGCGCTGGTGGCCACGACCTTGCCGGCCGCCTGGTCAACCTCGACTTGGACGTGGCACATGTTGGAGCCCACCACGTGCTGCGTCTGCGGCTGCTGGCCGGCAGGCAGCAGGTGCACGAACGGCTCCTCGGCGTAGGCCTTTTCGTAGGCCGCGCGCACCGCCTCCGCGTCGGCGCCCTGTGCCAGTGGCGCGGTAACGGTGGTGAGGATGCCGCGCGGCAGCGGCGCGAGCACTGGCGTAAAGCTCACGGTGACCTGGCCGTCCGCGACCTCCTCGAGGTTTTGCGCAATCTCCGGCGTGTGCCTGTGCGCGCCGGCGACGCTGTATGCCTTCAGCGAGCCCATCGTTTCCGCGCCGAGCATGTCCACCTTGGGCTTCTTGCCGGCCCCGGACACGCCGGTAATGGCCACCACCGTCAGATCCAGCTCGACCAGGCCCGCCTGCACCGCCGGCCATGCGGCGAGCGTGGCACCCGTGGGAAAGCACCCGGGAACAGCGATGCGCGTTGCCTTTGCGACGTCCTCCCGGTGCCCCGGTAACTCCGGCAGCCCGTAGGGCCACGCTCCCGCGTGCTCCGAGCCGTAGTAGGCGCGCCACGCTTCGGCATCGCGCAGGCGGAAGTCGGCGGCGCAGTCGATGACGGTCACGCCCTCGCCAAGTGCGGCACCGATGGCCGCGGAGTGGCCGTGCGGCAGCCCCAAAAAGACCACGTCGTGGCCGGAGAGCACCTCGACAGTGGTCTCTTCGATGACCCGGTCGGCCAGCTCCGGCAGATGCGGCATGAGCTCGCCGACACGCTGGCCGGCGTTGGACGCGCCGGTGAGCGCGCCAATCTCCAGCTCGCCCGCGAGATACGCCGGGTGGCCCAGCAGCAGGCGGAGAATTTCACCGCCCGCATAGCCCGTGGCCCCCGCGACCGCTACTTTGACAACCTTGCCTTCTGACATGGCCGCAAGTGTAACAGTTATGCAGTCGCGTGGAAGTTATTCACGCAAATATATTTAGCCGCGCATTTCTGCGCCGAAACGCTCCTTGGCCAGCTCGGCCGCCTTCAGGCGCGCTTCGGAGGCTTCTTCCTCGGTCAGCGTGCGGTCCGGGGCGCGGAACGCCAGGCCAAACGCGAGCGACTTCTTGCCGTCGCCGAGGTTGTCGGACCGGTAGACGTCGAAAAGCGTCACCGCCTCAACGAGCTCGCCCGCGCCCTCCTGGACAGCGCGGCGCACGTCCTCGGCCGCCACAGCCTCGTCCACGACCAGGGCGATGTCCTGGTTAAGCAGCGGGAACGCGGACAGTCGCGGCGCGGGCAGACGCTCTGCCAGCGGGATGGCGGTCAGATCGATCTCCATCGCGCAGATGCGCACCGGGAGGTTCAGCTTCTCCAGGATTTGCGGGTGCAGCTCGCCAGCGTGGCCGACGACCTCGCCGTCCACCTTGAGCGCCGCGCAGCGGCCCGGGTGCCACGGCAGGTACTCGGCAGCCTCAACATCCAGGTCAACGCCGCAGACGCGGGCGACGAGCTGGGCGGCCTCGATGGCGTCCGACCACTCGTAAGCGCGGCCCTTGCCCCACGGGCCTTCCAGCTCCGTGTTGCCCAGCGCGACCGTCGCGGCGTGGAGGTGCTGCTTTGGCAGCGACTCGATAAGTTCTGCGACGACCTCGTCCGCCGGGCGCTCAGACACATCCGGCAGCGGCGAGACGTCCGCGCGCTTTTCCGAGGTCTGCGCCACGGAGTAGATGGCCACATCACCGCGGCCGCGGGCGACATTGCGGCCCGCCGCCTCCAGCATCGGCGGCAACAGCGTGGTGCCCAGGACGCCGTAGTCCGCATCCAGCGGGTTCTGCACCTTGACGGTGTTGCGTCGCGGATCGTCCGCGCTAAGGCCCCAGGTGTCGAACGTGTCGTTGGCGATAAACGGCGTGGGGATGATCTCCGCGTAGCCGGAGTAGGCCAGCGCGTGGGTCACCGCACGGCGGCGGCGCTGCAGCGGGCTCAAACCGCGGCCGCCACGGGGCGTGGGCAGGATCGACGGGATGTCGTCCAAGCCCTCCAGGCGCACGACCTCCTCGACCAGCTCCACCGGCACCGTGATGTCTGTGCGCCAAGTCGGCGGGGTGACTTCAAGCTCCTCGCCGTCGCCAGCGACCTCGCAGCCGACCTCCTGCAGGCGGCGCACCACGGCCTCGCGTGCGTAATCCACACCGATCAGCTCAGCCGGGCGCGTCGCGCGCATCGCAATCGCATCACGCTTCTCGACGTCACCGACCAGCGTTCTGCCCGCGTGAATCGTGCCACCGGCGATCTCCACCAGCAGCGCGCACGCGATGTCGAGGGCGTTTTCCACGAGCTGCGGGTCCACGCCCCGCTCGAAGCGTCGCGAGGCTTCCGAGCTCAGCTTGAGCCGGCGCGCGGTACGCGCCACGGTCAGCGGGTCCCAGGTCGCGGCCTCGAAGTGGACGTTGACCGTCTCGTCCGAGATCTCGGAGGTGGTGCCGCCCATGACGCCGGCCAGCGACTGAATGCCGTTGTCGTCGCTGATCACCACATCTTCTGCGGTCAACGTGCGCTCGACGTGGTCGAGCGTTTCAAATTTCTCGCCTTCAGCAGCGTTGTGCACGCGCAGGCCGCCGGCGATCTTGTCGGCGTCGAAGGCGTGCATCGGCTGGCCGGTCAGCAGCATGACGTAGTTGGTCACGTCGGTTGCGGCGTTGACCGAGCGCACGCCGGCGAGCATGAGCTCGCGCTGCATCCAAAACGGCGCGGTCGCGTTCGGGTCGATGCCTTCGACGGTGCGCACGCCGAATCGCTTAGCCTTGGTGGACTCCTCCACGGAAACCGCGATGGTCTCGCCAGACGGAGCCGGCACGCCAGCAATGTCGATGCCAGCGATTGCCGGATCCTGCGCCACGTCGGAGAACTCCAGGTCGAAGGCGGAGGCGATCTCTCGGGTCAGGCCGCGGGCGGACAGGGCGTAGCCGCGGTCCGGGGTGACGTTGACATCGAAGACGGTGTCGTCCGAGCCCAGAATCTCGCGCGCGTCCTGGCCGGGGGTGGCGGAGCCGTTGTGAAGCGTAATGATGCCCTCGCTTTTCGCGGTGAGCCCGAGCTCGGCCGCGGAGGCCATCATGCCTGCGGAGATGTGGTCGTAGGTCTCGCGCGCGGAGATTTCGAACCCGCCCGGCAGCACCGCGCCCGGCAGCGAGACGACGACCAGGTCGCCCTGCTGGAAGTTGCGGGCGCCGCAAATGATGCCCTGCGGCTCGCCGGTGCCGTTGGCCTGGCCCACGTCCACCTGGCAGTAGCGGATGGGCTTCTTAAAACCGGTGAGCTCCTCGATCTCATCCACACGGCCGATGACCAGCGGGCCGGTGACCTCCGGAAGCGGCGCGTAGCCCTCGGTTTCGAAACCGACGCGCACGAAGCCCGCGTCGAGCTCCTCATCGGTGGGGTTGAAATCCTTGTTACCTGCGTTCTGCAGCAGGCGGACGATCCAGTGTTTGGAAATGAGCATTATCGAGAGTCTCCTTTATGCCTGCACGCCGAACGGGATGGTGAAACGGACGTCGCCTTCGACCATGTCGCGCATGTCCGACAGACCGTTGCGGAACTGCAAGGTGCGCTCCAGGCCCATGCCAAACGCGAAGCCGGAGTAGACCTCCGGGTCGATGCCTACGGCACGCAGCACGTTCGGGTTGACCATGCCGCAGCCGCCCCACTCGATCCAGCCCGCGCCGCCCTTCTTGTTGGGGAACCACACGTCCACCTCAGCGGACGGCTCGGTGAACGGGAAGTAGTTGGTGCGCATGCGGGTCTTCGTCTCCGGGCCGAACAGCACCTTGGCCAGGTGGTCGAGGGTGCCGCGCAGGTGCGCCATGGTCAGGCCCTTGTCCACGGCCAAGCCCTCCACCTGGTGGAACACCGGGGTGTGGGTGGCGTCCAGCTCGTCGGTGCGGAACACACGGCCCGGGCACGCGATGTAAATGGGCACGTCGCGCTCGAGCATCGTGCGCACTTGCACCGGCGAAGTGTGGGTGCGCATGACCTGCTTGGAGCCCTCTTCGCCGATGTAGAAGGTGTCCTGCAGCGTGCGGGCCGGGTGGTCCGGGATGAAGTTCAGCGCGTCGAAGTTGAAGTACTCCGCCTCCACCTCCGGGCCTTCCGCGACCTCCCAGCCCATGCCGATGAAGATGTCCGCAATGTGCTCGGACAGCGTGGTGATCGGGTGCATCGCACCAGCCTGCCTGCGGGAGGTGGGCAGGGTGACGTCCACCTTCTCCTCGCGCAGCTGCTTCTCGCGGTGCTCCGCTTCGCGCTGCACGCGCAGCTGGGCGTAGGCCTTTTCTGCGCGGCCGCGGGCCATGTTGACGAACCGACCGGCATCCTTGCGCTGATCCTTCGGCAGCGTTCCGAGCGCGCGGCGGGCCTGCGGGATCGGGGCCTTCTCCCCCAGGTGCGCACGGTGTGCCTCCTCCAGCGCAGCGAGGTCCTCGGCCGCCTCAAAAGCAGCGATCGCCTCGTCCGCCGCCTTGTTCAGGGCGTCCTCGGTCAGTTCAATTTCGGGAGTTGGGTTTGCGTTGTCGGCCACGCTTGTGTTCACCCGCACCTTTCCACAAGTACGCTGCGCTGTTTATACAGACCGCAGCGGTGTCGGTTCAAAAGCGTCCACCACTTTACCCATCGCTCGACACAGCGACCGCGCGAGGGCGGGCGCTGCAAACCCGGCCGGTAAAGCTAGTCCTCCGCAAGCGCCTTCGACGACTCCCACAGGCAGATACTCGCCGCTGTGGCCAAGTTCAACGACTCCGCACTGCCCTGGATCGGGATGGAAACGCGGTGGTCGGCGGCCGACAGGATGTCGTCGTCAAGCCCATGCGCCTCGTTGCCGAACAGCCAAGCGGTCGGCTGCGCGAGCGTCTCCCCCGGCTGCGCCAGGTTCACCTCCCCGTTCATGGTGGTGGCGAAGGTGGACAGCCCGGCGTCTTCAAGCTGCCCGATGACGCGGCGCACGTCGCGGTCGCGCGCCACGGGGATGTGAAACAGCGAACCAGCTGTCGAGCGCACTACCTTCGGCGACTCTGGGTCGACAGTGTCACCAGCAAAAATCACCGCGTCCGCGCCCACAGCGTCCGCGATGCGGATGATCGTGCCGGCGTTGCCGGGGTCGTTGGTCTCCACGCACACCGCCACCAGCTTCGGACGGCCCTTAAGAATCTTCGGCACAGTCCACAGCACAGGGCGACACACCGCGAAAATGCCTGTGGACGTCACCGCGTCCGCGAGCGAATCCGCCGCCTTGTCCGTGATCGGGTGCGTGTAGACGTCCATGTAGCCCGCCGCCCGCACGATCTCCTCGAAGCGCTCGGCTGCGGCCTCGGTAACAAAGAGGTCCGTCGCCGCACCCGTTGCCACGGCGGCTTCCACAGCGTTCTCGCCTTCCGCCAAAAAAGCCTTTGCTTTACGACGAGCTTGCGCTCTCTTCAACTTCCCCGCATTAACCACACGCGGAGTGCGCTCTGTAAACGGCTGCTGGAAATCCAATGGCATAGCTCCAGACTACGTTGCAGGCACTACGCTGTTGGCCGTGCCTACGTTTTCGGAGCTCGTGCGCGCCCGCCTTCTTTCATCGGCGGCGCGCCGTTGGCGCATTGGCTTTGCGCTCGCAGCTCTTCTTTTCGCTCTTGGGCTGCTGGCACTGCGCGGGGCTCCCATTGCCGTCGAGTGGTCCCGGTTCGCGGTGGCGCTCTACGCGGTATTTCTCATCGTCGCCGCGTTTTTCGCCCCGGTCACCGCCGGGTTGGGATACGGCTTCCTGCTGCAATTTTCCAACGTTGCACCGGAGTACCGCAGCGCGATCATCATCATCGGCATGTTCGCGATCGCCACTGTTGTGGGGCTGCGTATATCTGCGCGCTATAGCCTGCCGTTGCTGGCCTATCTCTGGTATCTCGCACAGACAGACTTTCCCTCCGGGGTCTATTTCCCCATTTCCTTTGAAACGGCAATCTTTTTGTTCGTGCTGCTCCTTGTCGCGTGGGCAGTTGGCTGGATTCTGCGCGCGTTCCTCATCACTCGAGAACGCCAAGCAGATCGGCTAAAGGCGGAGCTGGAACGCGAAAGAGATCGAACCGTAAAGGCCTTGCACGGATCCGTTGCGTCGTCGCTGACCTCGGTTGTGCTCCGAAGTGAGGCCTTGGCGATGTCAGGTGACGACCAAACAGCAAAGGCGGCGAAACTCATCGCCGAGGACGCTCGACGGTCCATGCAGGAAGTCCGTCAGCTCATCCGGTTTATGCGTTCCGACGATCCCGCGGAGTTCAGCGAGAACAACGCCATGAGCACACCCACATTGGATGACTGCTTGCGGACCTTTTCGGACACCTTGCGCAGCCACGGCTACACGGTCACGGAAAGCGGCATGCACGGCGAGGGTCTGAACTCGATTGCCTTGCGCCACGCTCCAAGCGCGTTCCGTGAGATCCAGACTAACGTGATCAAGTACGCAGATAAGCATCGACCAGTGATCGTGGCCGCGGTCGAAGACGACCACGACGTGCAGATCTTGGTGCAGAACTTCGGCGCCCCGCAAGAGCAGAAAGTTGAGATGAGCACCGGCGTCGGCTTGGGGGAGGTCGCATCACTGTTGGCAGAAGACGGTGCCACTCTCGATGCGGGCTATCACGGCGAGGCGTTCCGCTACCACCTCACTGTGCCGAAGGAACGAAAGTAGATTGCCACGTCGGCATGAAGGATACTTTCGTACCAACTTGTCCCCTAAGCGCCCGAATTAATTGCACATTGTTACCGTATGCACCCATAATTCGATGTAGCGATTTACAGCTTTAGTTCACGAAAGGACAAGCAAATGCGCAAGTTTGCTCGCCTCGCCGCCTCCGCCCTGGTTGCAACCGGCCTCATCGCCGTCGCCCCTGCAGCACCTGCAGACGCACAGACCGTGGCAACTCCCTACGCAGCTGGCGCCATCGGCGACACCTTCGAGTGCGGCGGCATGCTCGGCCGTCTGTGGTGCTAATTGCACCGAGATGACAACCCCTGATCACCCAATCCGGGTTTTCCTCGTCGACGATGATCCGCTGGTCCGCGAGGTGCTGAAAAGCTACCTCGACAGCGCCGAGGGCATCACCGTCGTCGAAACTGCTTCGGACGGATCCGAAGCGCTCGAGCGCATCCCCGAACTAGACGTGGATGTGGTGCTCTCCGATGTCTACATGCAGCACATGGGCGGCGCAGAGCTGCTGCGCAACCTCGCCGCGCGCGGTGCCGCCCCGGCCTTTTTGGCGATTAGCTCGCTGGATAACGACACCGCGATGCTCGACATCCTCGACCACGGCGGCCGCGGCTACATTCTGAAGAGCCAACCGCGCGAGGAAATCATCCTTTCGGTGCGGCAGGCGGTCGCAGGCGGCACCGTGATCTCACCTGCCGCTATGAACAAGCTGCTCCCCCACCTCTCCCAGCGGGAGGTACAAGCACCGCAAGCTCCCGAGCCCTCAAAGGCAACGGTCAACGTGCCTGCGGGCGTTTCCGATACCGAGCAGAAAGTGCTTGAGCTGCTTTGCGACGGCCTGAGCAACGCCGACATCGCGAAGCACCTGAACTACTCCGAGTCCACCGTGAAGAAGATGGTCTCGAAGCTGCTTTCGGCCTACGGAGTCTCTTCCCGCCTCGACCTCGTGGTTACCGTCCTCAACGGTCGAGGACCACAGACGCGCTAGCCTCTCCCCGGTTCTGAACGAAAGTATCGGTATCGGGCACGAAGGTGCCGAGACACCAAATTTTCCTTGTCACTCGACTGCAACATCCTTACGTTGACCCCTGTAAGCAATCACCCCGACTGCTAGCGACGCTGGCGGTAGCTTCACAGGAAAGGACAACGTATGACCCGTAAGACCCGACGCATCACTACCGCGCTTCTCGGTACTCTGATGGCCGGCGCTGCCATCGCTCCCGCGAACGCGACCACCCTCGAGGAGTCCGCTCCCGAGACCCCGGCGAACAACGACAAACTCCCGATCGTCCACACCTACCGCGGCTCCGACCACTTGAAGGCCAACGTGCTCAACCCGCGCCCGGTGTGCAACTCCACCGAGGACTACCGCACCGTCGTGTACAAGGTGAAGGACAACTTCCTGCCGGTGGGCACCATCTCCACCACGAACCTGTCCGACGAGGCAATCCCGCTGCAGCAGGACCTCTCCCGCACCCAGACTGTCTCCGCTTCCGTCAACGGCTCCAAGACTGAGACGCTGAACCTGGGCGGTTCCGGCTCCAAGGACGGCATCGAGGGCAACATCGGCTACTCCGTGGCGAAGGCGCTCGGCTGGGACGTCTCCGCTGAGCTGTCCTGGAACGTCGGCCAGACCGTCGGCCCATACGATGTGCCGGCAGGCAACACCGGTGAGGCCACCTACGGCTTCCGCACCGTCACCATGACTGGCACCCAGCAGCGCTGCCGCCCGAACGGCACCTGGGCAACCCCGACCGCGTGGGTCGCAAACATGCCGGTGAAGAACGAGGTCCGCGTGAAGAACTTCGACACCCCGGCCGATTCCTGGGCGCCGAACAAGGGCGCACAGACCACCGAGGTCAAGGACGAGCCGAACGCTGAGTACGACCAGGACGTTGACGCCCTGAACAAGGGCGACAACATCGACGACGTGGAAAAGGTCGACGATAACAAAACCGCCGACGTCAGCAACAAGGACGTCAACCTCGCAGCCGAGAACGAAAAGGCGGCCAAGGAAGAGTCCGACAAGGCCGAGGGCGCCATCGAGGTCGATGCCGCGTCCGACAAAAAGAAAGAGTCCACCGACGAGTCCAACAAGGGCGACGAGAAGGCCGACCACGACCTGGACCTCGAGCCGTACTTCACCGTGTCCTCCGCGAAGGCGAAGGGCTTCGCCGGCTCCACCGCTCTGCGCGTGAAGAACGTCGGCAACGAGCGCTACTGGGGCGAGTTCCCGGCAGTGACCTTCCGCGTCGCAGTCCGCACCGAGGACGGCCCGGAAAACGTTGACCGCCTGATCACCACCACCACCCGCGAGGGCGGCTACGCCCGCGACCTGGGCTGGGACGAGGACGAGCAGGCTCGCATCTTCGAGGTCACCCTGTCCAACCCGATCAACCCGGGTGAGGAAGCTGACCTTGTCTCCTTCTCCTTCGGCGACGGCAACACCAAGGAAGGCCGTCTGACCAACTACATCACTGTTTCCCAGACTGGCCGTCTGGACGGCGACGACTCTGAGTACAACGATCAGGACGTCGACTCCCGCGACGTCACGCTCGACGACTTCGGCCGCGAGAACGAGGGCATCTTCTAAAACAGCCCCACCACAGCGATTCGCGCGCCCACCCCAGCGGTGGGCGCGCTCCCATTTGCGTGTCGCACACGAAAAAGCTCCCGCCACTTCCCCGATCAATGCGGGGATGGGCGGAAGCTTCGTCGTTAAGCGAAAGTGCTTTACGCAGCCTTCGGAGCGTTGACATCCTCCGGCAGAGCGTTCTTCGCAACCTCGCACAGAGCGGAGAAGGCAGCGAAGTCGCTGACAGCCAGCTCGGCCAGGATCTTGCGGTCGACCTCGACCTCGGCCAGCTTCAGGCCGTGGATGAGGCGGTTGTAGGTGATGTCGTTCATGCGGGCAGCGGCGTTGATGCGCTGGATCCACAGCTTGCGGAACTCACCCTTGCGCTTGCGGCGGTCGCGGTATGCGTAGGTCTGGGAGTGCAGCCACTGCTCCTTCGCCTTGCGGTACAGGCGGGAGCGCTGGCCGCGGTAGCCCTTCGCGGACTTGAGGATTGCGCGGCGCTTCTTCTTAGCATTGACTGAACGCTTCACACGTGCCATGAGTCAAACTTCCTTTTCTTTTCTCGTATCGGTTGATTGATCGGGCAGTGCTTAGGACATGCCGAGGAGGCGCTTTGCGCGCTTGACGTCAGCCTTCGCGACGTCGGTGGAGCCGGACAGCTTGCGGCGGCGCTTCGACGAGAGCTTCTCGTTCAGGTGGCGCTTACCAGCCTGCTCGCGGCGCAGCTTGCCCTTGCCGTTGACCTTGATGCGCTTTGCGGTGCCCTTGTGGGTCTTCTGCTTCATGGTGAAAGCCCTTCAGAGTGTCGATTGTTGGAACTACTTTTTGCCCTTGCGAGCCGGTCCGAAGACCATCGTCATGTTTCGGCCGTCCTGCTTCGGACGGGACTCGACAACGCCGAGCTCCCCGATGTCCTCAGCCAGACGCTCCAGCAGGCGGTACCCCAGCTCGGGGCGGGCCTGCTCGCGGCCGCGGAACATGATGGTGACCTTGACCTTGTTGCCCTTCTCCAGGAAGCGCTCAACATTGCCCTTCTTGGTCTGGTAGTCGTGCTCATCAATCTTGGGGCGGAACTTCTGTTCCTTGACCACGGTCTGCTGCTGGTTCTTGCGGGCCTCGCGGGCCTTCTGATCCTGCTCGTACTTGAACTTGCCGTAGTCCATGATCTTGGCCACGGGCGGCTTGGCCTTCGGGGCTACCTCAACCAGGTCGAGGTCCGCCTCGTACGCCAGCTTGCGGGCGTCGTCCGTGCGGACGATGCCCACCTGCTCGCCGGACGGGCCGACGAGGCGAACTTCAGGGACGCGGATTCGTTCATTGATCCGAGCTTCAGCGCTGATGAGAACTCCTAGAGACGTAAAGAAACAATGCGTGCCGCACTTGAACCGCAATCAGGCTCATCCCACGCGAAAAACCCGCTCACCCTGACGGGTGGCGGGAGTTCGTCCATGGCACACTTAGACACAGTTGTGTCTTGCGCACCGTTTGACCCGTATCCAACTCACTTACGTGAGCGGCTTGGGGTGGGATTCACTCCTCTTGCGGCCCTCGCACCCGCATGACACGGGCGCGCTGGGCGGTGTAGGCAGCAATATACATGCCCATGCCTGCACAAACCAAATCGGCGCGCCGCGGCATGCGCTAGGCCTTCGCCAGAACGTCCTGCAGGAACTGCCCGGTGAAGGAACCGGGCACCTTTGCGACGTCCTCCGGGGTGCCCTGCGCCACCACCGTGCCGCCGCCGGATCCGCCCTCTGGCCCCATGTCCACGATCCAGTCCGCGGACTTGATCACGTCCAGGTTGTGCTCGATGACCAGCACGGTGTTGCCCTTCTCCACCAGGCCGTTGAGCACCAGCATGAGCTTGCGGATGTCCTCGAAGTGCAGGCCTGTCGTCGGCTCGTCCAGGATGTAGATCGTGCGGCCGTTGGAGCGCTTCTGCAGCTCCGCGGCGAGCTTGACGCGCTGCGCCTCGCCGCCGGAGAGCGTGGTCGCGCTCTGGCCGAGCCGGACGTAGCCCAGCCCGACGTCCACAAGCGTTTGCAGGTAGCGGTGGATGGAGGTGATCGGCTCGAAGAACTCGGCGGCCTCGGAGATGGGCATCTCCAGCACCTCGGCGATGTTCTTGCCCTTGTAGCGCACCTCGAGCGTCTCGCGGTTGTAGCGCGCGCCCTCGCACACCTCACAGGGCACGTACACGTCGGGCAGGAAGTTCATCTCGATCTTGATGGTGCCGTCGCCGTGGCAGGCCTCGCAGCGCCCGCCCTTGACGTTGAAGGAGAAGCGGCCGGCCTTGTAGCCGCGCACCTTCGCCTCCTGGGTCTCGGCGAACAGGTTGCGGATCTTGTCGAACACGCCGGTGTAGGTCGCCGGGTTGGAGCGCGGGGTGCGCCCGATCGGGCTCTGGTCCACCTGCACGAGCTTGTCCAGGTGCTCCAGCCCCTCCACCTTCTTCACGCGGCCGGGCACCTGGCGTGCGCCGTTGAGCTGGTTCTGCAGCGTCTTGGCCAGAATCTGGTTCACCAGGGTGGACTTGCCGGAGCCGGACACGCCGGTCACGGCCACCAGCACGCCGAGCGGGATGTTTACGCTGACGTTGTCCAGGTTGTTCTCCCGCGCGCCAATGACCTTCAGTTGCCTCTGCTTGTCGACGTCCCTCCGGTGCTCCGGCACCTCGATCACCTTGCGGCCAGCCAGGTAGTCGCCCGTGATTGAGTCCTTGGCCTTGAGGATGCCCTCCGGCTTGCCCTGGTAGACCACTTCCCCGCCGTATTCGCCGGCGCGCGGGCCGATGTCGATGAGCCAGTCCGCCTCGCGGATGGTGTCCTCGTCGTGCTCGACCACAACCAGGGTGTTGCCCAAATCGCGCAGCTTCTTCAGCGTGGTGATCAGGCGCTGGTTGTCGCGCTGGTGCAGGCCGATGGACGGCTCGTCCAGCACGTAGAGCACACCGGCCAGGCCGGATCCGATCTGGGTGGCCAGGCGGATGCGCTGCGCCTCGCCGCCGGACAGGGTGCCGGCGGAGCGTGCCAGGGTGAGGTAGTTCAGCCCCACGTCCAACAGGAAGTGCAGGCGTGCCTGGATCTCGCGCAGCACCGCACCGGCGATCATCTCCTCGCGGTAGCCGAGCACCAGATTGTCCAGGTACTCGGAGGCTTCCTCGATGGACAGCTGCGTCAGGCTCGCGATGGACTGCTCACCGTGCGTGGTGGATGCCAGGCGCACAGCCAGGATCTCCGGCTTCAGGCGCGCGCCGTCACACGTCGGGCACGGCACCTCGCGGGTGTACGCGAGCAGGCGTTCCTTCTGCGTTTCGGACTCGGTCTGCTCCAGCTTGCGCTCCAGGTAGCCCACGATGCCCTCGTAGGCCGCCGTGTAGGAGCGCTGGCGCCCGTAGCGGTTCTTGTAGCGCACGTTGACCTTCGTGGACGAGCCGTGGATCAGGTGCTTTTGCTGCGTCTTGGTCAGCGAGCTCAGCGGCGCGTTCGGGTCGAACTTCTCTTCCTTCGCCAGCGCCTCGATGAGTTTCGTGAAGTATCTCTTGTTCGGGCTGGAGTTCCACGGCTGGAACGCGTCCACCGCGGGTGCGTCCGGGTCCGGGATGACCAGGTCCACGTCGATCTCTTTGCGCACGCCGAGGCCGTCGCAGGCCGGGCAGGCGCCGAACGGAGAGTTGAAGGAGAACGCGCGCGGCTCGTACTCCTCCACATTGAGCTTGTGTCCGTTCGGGCAGGCCATCTTCTCGGAGAAGATCTGCACGCGTTCCGGGTCGTCGGCGTCCAGCTCCACAAAGTCGAAGCCAACCAGGCCGTCCGCAAGCTTGAGCGCCGTCTCCACGGAGTCTGTCAGGCGCTGCTTCTGGCTGGCCTTGACGGTGAGGCGGTCCACCACCACGTCAATGTTGTGCTTGATCTGCTTTTCCAGCTTCGGCGGGTCTGAGAGCTGGTAGGTCTCCCCGTCCACGTTCACGCGCGAGTAGCCCTGCGAGGACAGGTCGGCGAACAGGTCCTGGAACTCGCCTTTGCGCTTGCGCACAATCGGCGCGAGCACCTGGAACTTCGTGCGCTCTTCCAGCTCGAGCACGCGGTCCACGATCTGCTGCGGGGTTTGCCGCTCAATCACTGCGTCGCACACCGGGCAGTGCGGGGTACCGGCGCGCGAGTACAGCAGACGCAGGTAGTCGTAGATCTCCGTGATGGTGCCCACGGTGGAGCGCGGGTTGCGGTTTGTGGACTTCTGGTCGATGGACACCGCCGGGCTCAACCCGTCGATGTAATCCACATCCGGCTTGTCCATCTGGCCCAAAAACATGCGGGCATACGAGGACAGCGATTCCACGTAGCGGCGCTGCCCTTCGGCGAAGATGGTGTCGAAGGCGAGCGAGGACTTGCCGGAGCCGGACAGGCCGGTAAACACCGCCATCTTGTCGCGGGGCAGCTCAATGTCCACGCCCTTGAGGTTGTGTTCGCGCGCGCCGCGCACTGTCAGCTTTTCGGCCACGTCACTCTCGCTTTCGTCGATTAGTACTCCCAAGACGCTACCAACGCGCGATTGCGGGGAAACATTCCTGAGTAGCCTTGGGTGCATGCTTACCCTTCGCCATATCTCTGTCTCCGACATGGACAACAACTGCTACCTCCTCTGCAGCGAGGGGCAGGGGTTGCTTATCGACGCAGCTTCGCACGCCCCCGAACTCCTGGCCATGGCCGACGACGCCGGCGTGAAAATCACCGCGGTGCTGACCACGCACCGGCACTACGACCACACCCGGGCGCTCAAGGAAGTGCTCGAAGCCACCGGTGCGAAGCACTACGCGCCGTTCTTGGACGCCCCGGCGATCCCTGCCCCGGCCGATGTGGAGCTCAACGACGGCGACACGATCGAGTTCGCCGGCCACACGCTCCCCGTGACCATCCTGCGCGGCCACACCCCGGGCGGCGCCTGCCTGACTGCGGAGATTGACGGCACGGTCAACCTGTTCGTCGGCGACTCGCTGTTTCCCGGCGGTTTGGGCAAAACCCAGTCCGAGGGAGACTTTGTCCGCCTCTTCAACGACGTGAAGGAGAAGGTCTTCGACGTCTACCCGGACGAGGCCGTCGTTTGGCCGGGCCACGGCAAACCCACCACGCTCGGCGAGGAGCGCCCGCACCTGGACGACTGGTGGGATCGTCGCTGGTAACCGAAAAACCCACCACCGCGGTGGCGCAAAATCGCTACACTCGGCGGGAGCACATTCAGCTACAAAAAAGTAAGGATTGGGTAAAAGTATGATCCGGAAAATCGCACGCCCGATGCTGGCTTCGGTCTACGTGATCGACGGTGTCGAGACCCTGCTGAACCCGGCTGGCCACAAGGACAGCGCGGACAGCGTGTTGAAGAAGCTGCGCGCCCTGACCCCGCGCGAGTACCGCGGCTTCCTGCCGAAGAGCCCGGAGACCGCCGCGCAGATCGTCGGCGCTACCAAGGCTGGCGCTGGCGCGTCCTTCGCCATCGGCAAGTTCCCGCGCCTGTCCGCCACCCTGCTGGCCGCCACCGCGCTGCCTACCGTTGTGGGCCGCCACGCGTTCTGGGAGGCAGAGGACGACGACGAGAAGGCACGCCGCCGCACCGGCGCCCTGACGGACCTCGGCCTCGCCGGCGGTGTCCTGCTGGCCACCGTGGACAACAACGGCAAGCCGGACCTGAAGTGGCGCGCGCAGCACGCTGCCCAGGCCGCGCAGAAGAACGTCAAGCAGGCGCTGCCGACCAAGTCGGAGACCGAGAAGGCTTGGGACAAGGCATCCGACTGGTTCTCCGACGCGACCGAGCAGGTCACCGATTACGTCGACGACAACAAGGGCGACTGGAAGAAGAAGGCCAACAAGGCCAGCGACGCTGCGAACGACTGGCTGGGCGACGCAAAGAAGCAGGCGTCCAGCTTCCTCTCCGACGCAGGCGACTGGCTGGACGACGCTGCCGAGAAGGCCTCCGACAAGGCCGAGGACGCATACGGCGATATCAAGCCGTCCAAGATCCAGCAGTTCAAGGCGAAGCGCAAGGTCAACAGCGTCGTCGGCGATCTGCAGGGCCAGCTGGACGACCTGCAGCCGTCCGCCCTGGATAAGTTCAAGGCGAAGCGCAAGGTCAACAAGGCTTCCGCCAAGGCCCAGGACAAGGCGCAGAACGCGATCGACTCCCTGCAGGACGCTTGGGACAAGTTGGACACTGACCCGAACTGGATCACCAAGCTCAAGTGGAAGCGCAAGGCCAAGAAGGCCGAGAAGAAGGCGCAGAAGCTGGTGAAGAAGGCGCAGAAGAAGTTCGCGTAGCCACTCGGACTACTTAGCGGCCCCGGGGCTGGGAATATTCCCAGCCCCGGGGCCGTTTGTTGTGGGGATGCAGGAAACAGAACAGACGTACGTGGATCAGCTCTTCGCGCACCTCGATAGCGAGGTGGCACGGGCGCAAGCGCGCCTGGAAGAGGTGCAGCGCGACGTGGACCCGGACAATCCGGACTCGGATGCCCTAGTGCGCCGCGAAACGGAGTACCACGGGCTCAACGCGAAGCTGGACGCGCTCAACGTCGCGGAGACCGGCTTAGTCTTCGGCCGTATCGACGTCGCCGACGACGACCCGGAGAACCCGGTGCCGGGCCGGCCGGATCTGGAGCGGCGCTACATCGGCCGCATGGGCATCGACGACAGGCAGGACAACTACCGCACCCTCCTGCTGGACTGGCGCGCTCCCCTCGCCCGCCCGTTCTACCTGGCAACCACGGCGCACCCGGAGGGCGTAGAAACGCGCCGCAACATCCGCATGCGCGGCCGCACCGTCACGGCGGTGGACGACGAGGTGCTCTCCGGCGACGGCGCTGAAACATCACATGCCGGTGTCGAATCCGAGGCGGCGCTGCGCCGCGCGATGAACGAGGCCCGCACCGGCCACATGCGCTCCATCGTGGAAACCATCCAACGAGAGCAGGACGAAATCATCCGCGACGCCACCCGCGGCGTCATGGTGGTCCAGGGTGGGCCGGGCACCGGCAAGACGGCGGTGGCGCTACACCGCATCGCGTATTTGCTGTACACGTGGCGCGAGCAGCTCACCCGCACCGGCGTGCTGGTGCTCGGCCCGAACGCCACGTTCCTCGAGTACATCTCCCGCGTGCTGCCGGAGCTCGGCGAGACGGGCGTGGTGCTGTCTACCGCCGACCAGCTCGTGCCTGGTTTTACCCCCACAGGCCAAGACAGCATCGCCACGCGCGAGGTGAAGGGCTCGGAAGAGATGGTGACCATCCTGAAGCGAGCTGTACAGGCCTACGAGACGGTGCCGGACGAACCGGTGCGCCTCACCTTCGACTCGGTGCCGGTCAACGCCACCCCGCAGATGATCAAGGCCGCCCGCACGAGGGCGCGGCGCTCCCGCCGCCCGCATAACCAGGCGCGCGCTTACTTCGCGGAGCGCTTAACGCAGCTCCTCGCGGAGGCGCTGGCGAAGCGCATCGGCGAGGACCCGCTCGGCGGTGCGAGCCTACTCTCGGACGCGGATGTGGACCAGCTTCACGACGACCTCGCGGACGACCCCCAGGTAGAGCAACTCATCGACACGCACTTCCCGGAGCTGGACCCCGTCGAGGTGCTGAGCACGCTGCTGACCGACAAGGACGCCATCGCCGAGGTAGCGCACGACTACGACGACTACACCCGCGACGCCTTGTACCGTGCGCCGGGCTCCCCGTTTACCCGCGCGGACACCGCGCTTGTGGACGAGCTGGCCGTGCTCATCGGCACCGTCGACCCCGAGGAGCAGCGCCGGAAGGAAGAAGAGGAATGGCGCGAGCTTGTCGACGAAGCTGAGGGCGCGCTCGACGTGCTGTCCTCCTCCGAATCCACGGACAACGACGACGACCAGTTCGAGGCCGAGATCCTCTCCGCCGCCGATGTCATCGACGCGGAGACACTCGCCAGCCGCCAGCGAGAGACTGACACCCGCTCAACCGCGCAGCGCGCACGAGCGGATCAGACGTGGGCGTACGGGCACGTCATCGTCGACGAGGCGCAGGAGCTGTCCCCTATGGAGTGGCGCATGGTGTTTCGCCGCTGCCCGTCGCGGTGGATGACGCTCGTTGGCGACACCGCCCAGACGTCCTCCCCCGCCGGCGTTGACGATTGGACGAATGCGCTGGCGCCCTTCGTGGGCCACCGGTTCCGCCTCCATGAGCTCACGGTGAATTACCGCACGCCGAAGGAGATCGCGGACTACGCCGCCGAGCTCTTGGCCGAGATCGACCCGGACGCCGCTGTACCGGAGGCGATCCGCGAATCCGGTGTGCCGGTGCAGTTTGTGGAGGACTTTAGCCTCGTCGAGAAGCGCGACGGCTTAACCGCCGTTATTGACGCCGACAACGTCGGCGAGATGAAGGGCCTGGAGTTCGACAACGTCGTGGTGGTGGAGCCGAGCAAAATTAAAGAGGCCTCGCCACAGGGGTGGCAAGACCTCTACGTCGCCGTCACCCGCGCCACGCAGACGCTAACGGTGGTCGGCGAATAGTGCCTTAGTTGACCGTGTGAACGATCATGACGTCGCAGTCGGACTGACGCGCGACGTCCGCCGGCACGGAGCCCAGCAGGCGGCCGGTCAGGGAGTTGATGCCGCGGTTGCCCACCACGAGCAGGTCCGCCTTGTTGTCGTTGACGATGGCCATCAGCGCCTGCACCGGGGTGCCCGGGCGGGTTGCGGTCTGCACGTCCGGTGCGCCTGCGGCGCGGGCGTGCTCAGCTGCGCCCTCGAGGTTCTCCAGCGCCTTCTGGTCACCCAGGATGGTCACGGAATCCTGACGCAGCGTCTTCGCGGCCTCTTCCTCGTTCTCGTAGTACGCGGTACCGATGACGAGGGTTGAACCGAACGCAGCTGCAATCTTCGCGGCGCGCTCAACGGCCAGCAGAGAGGACTTGGAACCGTCGGAGCCGACGACGATGGTCTTGTAGTTATCGGCCATGTGAAATCACCTTTCAAAAATGCGACGCGGTTAGCGTGGTCAGTGTACCCCTTGCGGGTTTAGTCGTGTCCCTCTGCCCGGGTATCAACGAGCATGACGTCCACTGGGGCCTTCTTGGCCACGTTGCCAGGGATGTTGCCGAAGATGCGCCCGGCCATGGAGCGCATGCCCTTGTTGCCCACAACGAGCAGGTCAACGCCGTATTCGCCGACGGCCTCCACCAGCACGTTCGCGGGCTGGCCGCCCTTGGACACCAGGTTGACCTTGCCGGCCTGCTCCTCCTTGGCAATCTCGTCCGCCTTGCGCAGAATCTCGCGCGCGTTGGTGGCGGTGACGATGTCCACGCGGGACAGCTCCGCGTTGGTGGAGTTCAGCATCGAGCCGGACGCGGTGTAGTGGGCGCAGATGATGGTCAGCTCGGCACCGTAGACGCGGGCGAGGCTGGCTGCGGCACGCACTGCGACCATGGAGGTGGCGGAGCCGTCGGTACCGACGGCGATCGACTTGTAGGTGTGCAAAGCAGGTTCCTTTCGCTAATTGCCTGTGTCTTTAATACCACGCAGCTCTCGTTTGAGATCTGCAATCTCGTCTCTGAGTCTTCCGGCAAGCTCAAACTTCAGTTCCCCGGCGGCGTCGCGCATTTGGACCGTCAGGTCGTCGATAAGCTTTTGCACCTCGTCCGAGGCCATGGTGGACACATCGGGGCGCTCGGCGACGGCCGCATCGGAGCTCAAGCTTGCCGACGCATCCGCGTCCGCGTTCTCATACACCTGGTCCAGAATGTCCGCGATCGCCTTGCGCAGCGGCTGCGGGTCGATGCCGTGCTCTTCGTTGTAGGCGATCTGCTTCTCGCGGCGGCGCTCCGTCTCGTCGATGGCTTCCTGCATGGACTCGGTGACCTGGTCGGCGTACATGATCACCTCGCCGGAGACGTTACGTGCGGCACGGCCGATGGTCTGGATGAGGGATTTGGTCGAGCGCAAGAAGCCCTCCTTGTCCGCATCCAGGATGGCCACGAGGGAGACCTCGGGAAGGTCCAGGCCCTCGCGCAGCAGGTTGATGCCCACGAGCACGTCGTACTCGCCCAAGCGCAGCTGGCGCAGCAGTTCCACGCGCTGCAGGGTGTCGATGTCCGAGTGCAGGTAGCGCACCTTGATGCCGTTATCCAACAGGTAGTCCGTGAGGTCCTCGGCCATACGCTTAGTCAGCGTGGTCACCAGGACGCGCTCGTCTTTGTCGGTGCGTTGCCGAATCTCGTCGATCAGGTCGTCGATCTGGCCCTTCGTGGGCTTGACGGTGACCTTCGGGTCCACCAGGCCGGTCGGGCGGATCACCTGCTCCACAAACTCGCCCTGGGCGGCCTCGAGTTCGTAGTCGCCGGGGGTGGCGGACATGTACACGGTCTGGCCGACGCGGGCCTCGAACTCGTCGAAAGTCAACGGGCGGTTGTCCACCGCGGACGGCAAGCGGAAGCCGAACTCCACCAGGTTGCGCTTGCGCGACATGTCGCCCTCGAACATGCCGCCGATCTGGGGCACGGTGACGTGGGACTCGTCGATGATGGTGAGGAAGTCCTCCGGGAAGTAGTCGATCAGCGTCGCCGGCGCGGACCCCGCCGGGCGGCCGTCCATGTGCCGCGAGTAGTTCTCGATGCCGGAACAGAAGCCGACCTGCTGGATCATCTCCAGGTCGTACTCGGTGCGCATGCGAAGGCGCTGCGCCTCGAGCAGCTTGCCCTTGTTCTCCAGCTCCTCGAGCCTGTCCGCGAGCTCCTCCTTGATAGCCTCGATTGCCTTTTCCATGCGCTCGTCCGTGGCCACGTAGTGGGTGGCCGGGAAGATGCGCACTTCATCTTCCTGGCTGATCACGTCGCCGGTGAGCGGGTGAATGTAGTACAGCGAGTCCACCTCGTCGCCGAAAAACTCCACGCGCACAGCCACCTCTTCGTAGGCCGGGATGATGTCCACGGTGTCGCCCTTGACGCGGAAGGTGCCGCGCTTGAAGTCGATGTCGTTGCGCTCGTATTGCACGTCCACCAAAAGGCGCAGAAATCGGTCGCGCTCCACTTCCTCGCCCACGCGCAACACAATAGAGCGGTCCAGGTAGGACTGCGGGGTGCCCAGGCCGTAGATGCAGGACACCGAGGACACCACGACCACATCGCGGCGGCTCAAAAGCGCGGAGGTGGCGGAGTGGCGGAGGCGCTCCACGTCGTCGTTGATGGACGAGTCCTTCTCAATGTAGGTGTCCGTCTGGGCGATGTAGGCCTCCGGTTGGTAGTAGTCGTAGTAGGACACGAAGTACTCCACCGCGTTGTTGGGCAGCAGCTGGCGCAGCTCGTTTGCCAGCTGCGCGGCCAGCGTCTTGTTCGGCGCCATCACCAGCGTGGGACGCTGCTGCTTCTCAATCAGCCACGCGGCGGTGGCGGACTTGCCTGTACCCGTCGCGCCCATGAGCACGACGTCGCGCTCGCCGCGGTTGAGCCGCTCGTCCAGCTGCGCGATCGCCGTGGGCTGGTCGCCGGAGGGTTCGAACTCGGAGACGACCTCGAAGGGTTTCTCGCGTCGCTCAATCTCGCCCACGGGGCGAAACTCAGACTGCGCGAGGACGGGATGTTCAGCAGCAAAAGCCATAGCGGCCAGTGTATCGCCAAGAGCGTCGGCGAGGCATTGCTCGTCGATAAGCAATGCCGCGAGCGCTAGGCGGCGTACTTGCGGGAGGTTTCCAGCCACTCCTGCAGCTCGCCGGCTTCCTCCCACATGGAATACAGCGCGGAACCGCCCGGGCGCATCACCGCCTGAGCGCGGCGGCGGATCCACTGCCTGTCGTCCATGGTAAACGGGTAGTCGATCCTGCCCTCAAGCCCCTCCGGCAGATGGCCGTTGATCACTGCGGCGAGCGCGATCACGGATTCCGCTTCCCCCGTTCCCAGTGAGCCCAAACCGCATTCGAAGCGGAACTGGTCCATGCGGAACGTGCCGTTGACCAGCGCTGTCACGGCATCATTTGCGGAGTCGTTGTCGAACGGCCCCGTGTTCCACGTTCCCATGCACCGAAAGTTAAGGCAGCAAGGTAAATGAAACGTGTCACACCGGTAAATTTCGCCAGTACAGTTCACTAACCTTTGATTCTTTCGATAAGTGCGGCCACCTGCGGTTCCAGCGCCTCGAGGGGACCGTTGTTGTCGATCACGACGTCTGCCGCCGAAAGCCGCGCGGCGTCGTCGATCTGTTGCGCCATGCGCGCCCGCGCGTCGGCCTCGTCGAGCCCTCGCGTATCGACGAGCCTCCTGACCCTCTCCTCCTTGTCCACATCCACGACAACGGTGAGGTCCATGTCCTTGTGCAGCCCGAGGTCCACGAGCAACGGCATGTCGTAGATAACGGCCTGCTCCCCCGCCTCTTCCGCGGCTGCGAAGCGGCGCTCGGACTCGGCCCGGATGGCGGGGTGCGTGATGGCGTTGAGGCGCTGCGTGTCTTCCGTCGTGGCGAACGCGCGGCGCGCGAGCTCCCCGCGGTTGAGCGCCCCGTCGTCGCCGATGAGGTCCGCGCCGAACTCCCGCGCTACCTCGTTCAGCACCGGCGAGCCGGGTTCCATGATCTCGCGTGCGATTTGGTCGGCGTCGACCACGGCGAAGCCAGCGCTGCCAAGCATCCGCGCCACCGTGGATTTTCCGCTGCCGATGCCGCCTGTCAGGCCCACTTTCTTCATGGGGCCGAAGATAGCAAAGCGCCCCGCACACCTGTGTGGTGTGCGGGGTGCTCGTCGCTAAGCAAGATGCTTAAGAGTTTCTCCTAAGCACGAGCCTGCGAGTGCTTAGTTGCCAGCGAGCTTGTCGCGCAGCGCAGCGAGCTGCTCGTCGGAAGCCAGGGAGCCGATGTTCTCCTCAGCCTGCTCAGCTGCCGGAGCTGCAGCTGCAGACTCGGAGGAGTAGTTGGCCTGATCGCCCTCCTGCTCCGCGGCCTCGGCGGCAGCGGCGCGGTGACGCTCGATCTGGGCGGTGTGGGCCTGGTGGCGACGCTCTGCCTCGGCGTAGCGTGCCTCCCATGCCTGACGAGCCTCGTCGTAGCCCTCCATCCACTCGTTGGTCTCCGGGTCGAAGCCCTCCGGGAAGATGTAGTTGCCCTGCTCGTCGTAGGAGTCGGCCATGCCGTAGCGGGACGGATCGAACTCCTCGACGTAGTCCTCGTCAGCCTGCTTGAGGGACAGGGAGATGCGGCGACGGTCCAGGTCGATGTCGATGACCTTGACCATGACCTCTTCGCCGACGTTGACAACCTGGTCCGGGACCTCCACGTGACGCTGAGCCAGCTCGGAGATGTGGACGAGGCCCTCGATGCCCTCCTCGACGCGGACGAACGCGCCGAACGGGACGAGCTTGGTGACCTTGCCCGGGACGATCTGGCCCACAGCGTGGGTGCGGGCGAAGACGCGCCACGGATCCTCCTGGGTCGCCTTCAGCGACAGGGAGACACGCTCGCGGTCGAGATCGACGTCGAGCACCTCGACGGTGACCTCGTCGCCCACTGCGACAACCTCGGACGGGTGGTCGATGTGCTTCCAGGACAGCTCAGAGACGTGCACCAGGCCGTCGACGCCGCCGAGATCGACGAACGCACCGAAGTTGACGATGGAGGACACGACGCCCTTGCGGACCTGGCCCTTCTGCAGCTGGTGCAGGAAGTCGGAGCGGACCGCGGACTGGGTCTCCTCCAGGTAAGCGCGGCGGGACAGGACCACGTTGTTGCGGTGCTTGTCCAGCTCGATGATCTTCGCCTCGAGCTCCTGGCCGATGTACGGATCCAGGTCGCGGACGCGGCGCATCTCGACCAGCGATGCCGGCAGGAAGCCGCGCAGGCCGATGTCGAGGATGAGGCCGCCCTTGACGACCTCGATGACGGTGCCGGTAACCGGCTGGTCGTTGGCCTGCAGCTCCTCGATGGTGCCCCAAGCGCGCTCGTACTGAGCACGCTTCTTGGACAGCATCAGGCGGCCTTCCTTGTCCTCCTTGGTCAGGACAAGTGCGTCGATCTCATCGCCGACCTCGACCACGTCTTCCGGGTCAACGTCGTGCTTGATGGACAGCTCGCGGGTGAGGATGATGCCCTCGGTCTTGTAGCCGATGTCGAGCAGGACCTCGTCGTGGTCGACCTTGACCACGGTGCCGGTGACGATGTCGCCATCGTTGAAGTACTTGATGGTCGCGTCGACTGCGGCGAGGAATTCCTCAGGGCCACCGATGTCGTTGATGGCTACCTGGGGTGCGTTGGAAGTGCGCATAAGTTCTATGTGCTCCGAAAAATAGGAGATCGTGTTTGGACAGAAGCGTCTCTCTCAGCCACGTAAACCTGCAGCTAGAGTGCTATAGGCTCGCGTGCGCCGATCTCACGCTGCGACGGCCGCCTCACCCTCCTATTACGGTGGGCCCCGTGCCCGCGCGTAGACACGCCCGCACGAGTGTAGACACTTTGCCCAGCTAGAGCAAATGATTCGCAGGTGCTTTCCGACGCCCCTCCGGTTTGCCCCGACCGCTAGCATAAGCGGAGTCTGATAGATACCAACGGTTTTGGGAGCAATCGTTTATGTGGAAACGCAGCCTCGCAGTCGCTGCATCATTTGTCGGCATTGTCGTCGGCGCCGGCTTCGCCTCCGGCATGGAGGCGCTGCAGTACTTTGTCGCCTACGGCACCAACGGGTTCTTCGGGGTGATACTGGCCAGTGTGACCATGCTGTTCGCCGCGACGGCGTTCATGACCTTCGGCTCGTACTTTTTGGCGCGTGAGCACAACGAGGTCTTCTACAACGTCACATCCAAGCCCGCGGCGTTCATCATGGATTGGTCCGCGGTGGCGTGCATGTTCTCCGTCGGGTTCGTCATGTTCGCCGGCGCTGGGTCGAATCTGCAGCAATCCTTCGGATGGCCGATTTGGGTCGGCGCCGTGGCCATGCTCGCGCTCATGCTCATTGTCGGCCGGTTCGACGTAGACAAGGTGTCCTCGGTAATCGGCTGGGCCACCCCACTACTTGTGGTGTTCGTGCTGATTGGCAGCATCTACTCGTTCACGCAGGTGGACGTGAATTGGAGTGAGGTGGGCGACTACGCCCAGCAGGAGGTTGCCCGCGCCGACGGCACTCCGTACTGGTGGCTGGGTGCGCTTAACCACACCGGCCTGAACGCGCTGTGCGGCGTGTCCATGGCGTTGGTGATGGCCGGCGACGAGTTCGACACAAAGAGCACCCGGTATGGCGGGATCCTCGGCGGCGTGATCTACGCGGTCATGCTCGCGCTGCTGGTGGCATCGTTGCTGATTCAAGTGGAGTCCGTTAACGGCGCGGACATGCCGCTGCTCGCCGTCATCGACAACGTCGACCCGGTGCTCGGCTTCATCATGACCTGGGTCATCTTCCTCATGGTCTTCAACACCTGCCTAGGCATGTTCTACGCGTTGGCGAAGCGACTGACCAGCAAGCACCCGGAGCGCTTCTACCCCACCTACGCCATCGCCTGCGTTGTCGGTTTCGGGCTCTCCTTCGCCGGTTTCCAACCGTTGGTGAACAGCCTGTACCCGATTCTGGGCTACCTCGGCCTGTTCGTCATGGCGGTGATGACGGTGACCTACCTGCGCCACCGCGACGAGCTAAAGGACGAAGGCGAGCGCCGCGCCGACGCAGTGGAGGCCGAAGACGGCCAGGAAGTCGAGGATCTCGCCGCCGAATCGAACCTGGAGGACGACGAGTTCAAGGACGCGGTCCAAGAAGAAGTTGAGTCGTCCGAAGACGACAACAAGCGCCGGTCCCTCAACGACCTGCTCTAGCACACCGGGGGTACAAATCGGGGGCGAAACACTCCGTTACGCGCAAGTGAACTGCGCGTAACCCGCCACCTTAAATTGCTGGCCAGCCGTCCAAGTATCCGTGTGATCCAGTTAACGCAGTGTTCGATCCTGAAGTTATCCTGTGGGACCGTTGAGCGTTTCCTTACCCCTCGGTAAGGTCGCACTTGGCTTTCGGGGGACGACCTGGCCAGGGGTGAAATCTAAGCCCCAGCCCGGTCAAGGCCAACCCCGGCGGCCCCTTCCCCCCAAGGGGAGGTCCACAACTGAATACGCACTCGGAGCTGCTGGGGGAGGCTCCGCGGGAGGGGTCACGGCCGTGGGCGGGGTGCCGTGCGCGAGGCGGGTAGGAATCGATATCGTTCCTACCCGCCTCGGCGTTGCTCCAGCCAGATTCCTAGTGCGCAGCGGCGTCCCAGTTGGCGCCAGTGCCGGCGGAGACCTCCAGCGGGACGAGCAGCTCGATGGCGCCGTCCATCTCGCGCTCCACAATCTCGCGTACCTCGTCCAACTCGCCCGGGGCGATCTCCACAACGAGCTCGTCGTGGACTTGGAGCAGCACGCGGGACTTTTTGCCTTCCAGCGCGGCGTCCACGCGCAGCATGGCCACCTTGATGATGTCGGCGGCCGTGCCCTGAATCGGCGCGTTCAATGCGGCGCGCTCCGCGTTCTCGCGCGCCACGCGGTTGTCATTGTTCAGCTCCGGCAGGTAGCGGCGGCGGCCGAAAACGGTGGACGTGTAGCCGTCGCGACGCGCCTGCTCCACCACCTCATCCAGGTAGCGCTTCACGCCGCCGAAGCGCTCGAAGTAGCTGGCCATGATGTCCTTCGCCTCGCCGGCGGAGATGGACAGCTGGTTGGACAACCCGTACGCCGATAGTCCGTAGACCAGGCCGTAAGACATCGCCTTGACGCGGCGGCGCAGCTCCGGGGTGACCTGGTCGATGGGCACATCGAACACGCGCGAGCCGACGAAGTTGTGCAGATCCTCCCCTGCCCGGTACGCCTCGATCAGGCCCTCGTCCTGGCTCAGGTGCGCCATCACGCGCATCTCAATCTGCGAGTAGTCGGCCGTAAGCAGGCACTCGTAGCCCTCGCCCACCACGAACGCGGAGCGGATCGCGCGGCCGGCCTCGGTGCGCACTGGGATGTTCTGCAGGTTCGGCTCCGCGGAGCTTAAGCGGCCTGTCGACGCCACGGTCTGGTTGAACGTGGTGTGGATGCGCTCATCCGACTGCACCGTCTTAATCAGCCCCTCGATGGTGGACTTGAGCTTCTGGTGCTCGCGGTGCGCCAACAGGTGGTCCAAAAACGGGTGCGGGTTCTTCTCCGCCAGCGCTTCGATCTCGCCCGCGGCCGTCGAGTACCCAGTCTTGGTCTTCTTCGTCTTCGGCAGCTCGAGTTTGTCGAAGAGCACGGCGGACAGCTGCTTGGGGGAAGACAGGTTCAGCGAAGGCTCGTCGACAAGCGCACGCGCCTCCTCCTCAACCCGCTCCACCTTGAGCGTGAGCTCCTTGCGCTGGTCCTCCAGCACGTTCAGATCCACCGCGATGCCGGTGTGCTCCATCTCGGCGAGCACGGTGACCAGCGGAAGCTCCAGGTCCACGTAGAGCTCGTAGGAGTCGATCTCGCGCAGCTCCTTGGTCAGCTCCGCGGACAGCTCCAGGATCGCGGCCGCCGCATCGACGTCGGCGGTGTCGCCGAGCAGGCTCATCTGGTCGGAACCGACATTGAGCTGGCGCTGCAGGTGACGCTGGTAGATGTCCTCCAGCGCGTAAGTGCGCTGGCCCGGTCGCAGCAGGTAGGCGGCAATCGCGGTGTCGTGCGCGATGCCGTCAAGCTCGATGCCCCGGCCACGCAGCATGTGGTACGCCGCCTTCGCCTCGTGCAAGAACTTCGGCGCGTCCGACTCCAGCCACTGTTTGAGCGCGGCGTCCTCCTCGGCGCTCAAGTCAGCGGCGAGCTTGGATACGCCGTGCCGTTGCTTATCGACGATCGCCAGCGCCACCACATCCCCCTGCCCGGGAGTAGCGTTGCCCGAGACGTAGACGGCAAGGCCGTCGGTGTGGCGTGGCTTAAGCCAGGCGTCGAGTGGCTCGTCGTCGATGGTGACGTCTTCGAGTTCGACGGTTTCCGGCTCGGGTGCGGCGCCATCGGTAGGCACGGCGGCGAGGACGCGCTCGCGCAGGTTCACGCCGAACTCGAGGTCGTCGAAGCGCGCCGCAACCTGGGTGACGTCCGCCGGTTTGAGCTCCAGGTCGTTCGGCGCGACCGGCAGCTCGACGTCCGTGACCATCTGGGTCAGCTCGCGGTTGAGGCGGACCTGGTCGATGCGCTCACGGAAGTTGTTGGCGGCCACGCCCTTGAGCTCGTCGGCGCCCTCGATGAGCCCTTCGAGGCTGCCGTACTGCGAGATCCACTTCGTGGCGGTCTTCTCCCCCACCTTGGGCACGCTGGGCAGGTTGTCCGACGGGTCGCCGCGCAGCGCCGCGAAGTCCGGGTACTGCGCAGGCGTCAGCCCGTATTTGTTCTCCACTTCCTCGGGCGTAAAGCGGGTCATGGTGGACACGCCACGGGTGGGATACAGCAGCGTGGTGGCGCCGTCCACAAGCTGAATGTAGTCGCGGTCGCCACTGACCAGCACGATCTCGAAGTCGCCCTCAGCACGCGCCTGGGTGACCATCGTGGCGACGATGTCGTCCGCCTCGAAGTTCTCCTTGCTCAAGGTGGTGATGCCGAGATCGCCCAGCACGTCCTCGATAATCGGCACCTGGCCCTTGAACTCCGGCGGCGCGGCTTCGCGCTGCGCCTTGTACTCCGGGAAACGCTCAGTGCGGAACGTCTTGCGGCCCACGTCGAAGGCGACGGCGGCGTGCGTCGGCTTCTCGTCCGCCAGGATGTTGGCGAACATGGATAAAAACCCGTAGACCGCATTCGTGTGCTGTCCGCCTGAGGTGGAGAAGTTCTCCGCGGGCAGCGCGTAGAAGGCGCGGAAGGCCATCGAGTGGCCGTCGATAAGCAACAGTCGCTTCGTGTTCTCGGGTGTATCGCTCACGGTTGGCCAGTCTAGCGGGCAGCCCGACATGGCCCGGCTCGCCCATTAGCGAGGTGATTTCGTTGCGGAGGCTGCGCTGGGATAAACTTTCGCCCGATGCCCCAGTAGCCCAATTGGCAGAGGCAACGGATTCAAAACCCGTCCAGTGTGAGTTCGAGTCTCACCTGGGGCACGCTGTGTTGTCTCGAGACATCGTTCCTACGGTGTCTCGAGGCTTTTTGTTTTTCCGGGGTGGGCTGAATCCAGACCTCAGGCCGAGCTCACCTGCAAACCCCCAGGTCGCGCCTGCACTTGAGGTCTGGTTTTGCGCTGAAGTCTGGTTCATCCAGCACTCTCATTGAGGCAGCCACATCAAACAGTCCAGGTCGCCAAGTTCTATAACCACGATGTAAAGCGATCTTGACACCCAAAACGCTTTACTTTACATTCTGCAAATGGAAGGAGGCCATATGGGCGACCACACCAACACAGTTCGCAAATGGCGGCGCTGGCACGAGTTGTCGCAACAGGAGCTCGCTGACCGCGTCGGTGTTTCCCGGCAGACCATCGCCAACATCGAGCGGGGCAACTACTCGCCCTCCGTCTACTTAGCGCTCGACATCTGCCGTCAGTTTGAAAAGTCAGTTGAAGAAATCTTTGGCCAAACCAAGGAGGAATGATGTTCAAGAATTTCGGAGACTCAATCGTCAATTTCGTCGACGGCACCGCCACCGATGAGTTCGAGGCCGCGACGTACCACAAAGCAAACTCGGTGGGCTTTTACACATCCCTGCTCGGCATGGCGCTTGTGGGTGCGATCCTCGCGTGGGTTCTGCCGGGTCGGCAGGCACTGTGGTCGGTCACCGTCCTGTTGATCCCCATCATTAGCAGTGTGGCGAGCACACAGTGGATGCGCAACTACGTCGCATCGCCGATCTTCCAGCTGCGGGACACCCCACGCAGCATCCTCATCACCTATTGGGTGCTGTGCGCAGTCTGGCTGGTGGGCGTCATCGTCACCGGCGGCTTCGACCCCTCCGGCAGCTTCGATAGCGCGGGCGCTTCCGGCGCAATCGTCGGCGCCGTCGTGGGCGCTGTGGTGGCCGGAGTAACCAGCCACCAATTCAGCAAGAAGCGCCGCCAGCGAGACCTGAAACGCTTCGCCGCGGAGACCGAAGACTACCGCCCGCACCTCTCGCCGACCCCGCAGACCGCTTCTGGCCTGCGGGGTTTTCACATACATAGGCAACCTATATAGTCTCCCTATGCACTCCAACGAGGACCTCGCCGTGCTCGCCGTTGAACTGATTGCGGCGGGCAGCCACTTCACTCGCGCCGCCTACCAGGCGTCCGGGATGGAACTCTCCAACGTGTCCATGCGCGCACTTGCGGCACTCGAGCGTGAACCGGGGCTCCGGATTGGAGAGCTTGCAGCACGGGAAGGCATCCGCCAGCCCTCAATGAGCCAAGCCATGAAGCGGCTTGTGGACGACGGCTACGCCGCCAGGCACACCGCCGACGATGATGCTCGCGCAACAGTGCTCACCATCACCGACGCCGGCCGCGAGGCTTTGCACAACTACAGGACAGCAGCAGCCGAGGCGCTTGCCCCGGTTTTCGAGACGTTGAAACCGGAGGACGTCGCAACGCTTCAGCGCACGGCGGAGCTCCTGCCGGAGCTGACAACAGAATTGAGACAACGAGAAGGAGGACGCGCGTGACAGACACGCCGCACGAAAGATCCGCATCCCATTCAATCCTGAAACAGCCCGTAGCGGTATGGGCCCTAGCCTTCGCCTGCGCCGTCTCGTTCATGGGTATCGGACTAGTGGATCCGATCCTGCCCGCCATCAGCCGCGAACTGGATGCCTCGCCAACGCAAACGATGCTGCTGTTTACCAGCTACCTCCTGATCACCGCGCTGGCGATGTTCTTCAGTGCGTTTATCTCATCGCGTATCGGTGTCAAGACCACACTCCTGATTGGCCTAGCGCTGATCGTCGTGTTCGCGGCGCTCTCTGGCGCCGCAGGCTCCGTCGACGCAATCATCGGCTTCCGCGCCGGCTGGGGCCTAGGAAATGCACTGTTTATCTCTACGGCGCTGGCGGCCATCGTCGGCGCGGCGGCAGGGCACGCGGGCCAGGCAGTGATCCTGTATGAGGCCGCGATCGGCGTCGGTATGGCCATCGGCCCCCTCGCCGGCGGCGTGCTGGGTGAGATCAGCTGGCGCGCACCCTTCTACGGCACTGCAGTGCTCATGGCGGCCGGCTTTATCGCGATTGCGACGCTGCTGGCCAAGGCGCAGCGCAAACCAGAGCCCGTCGCGCTGACGGCGGGGCTCGCAGCAGCCAAGGACCCAGCCCTGCTCACTCTCGGTTTGGTGGCGTTTTTCTACAACTTCGGGTTTTTCACCCTGCTCGCCTACTCGCCCTACCCCATCGAGGAAGCTGCCGCGCTGAGCGGGCGCAATTTCGGCGCGACTGAGCTGGGCTACGTCTTCTTCGGCTGGGGCCTGGCGCTGGCTGTCTCTTCGGTGTTCATCGCGCCTCGCCTGACCCGCGCCTTCGGCCTGATTCCGGTGGTGGTGACCGTACTCCTCGGTTTCAGTGCAGTTCTCGCCGGCCTCGGCTTTGGCGCTCACCGGTTAGGCGTCGTAGTGGTCCTGGTCATTCTCGCGGGTTTCTTCAGTGGCGTTTTCAACACCGTACTCACTGAAGCCGTCATGGAGGCGACGGAGATGCCGCGCAACGTGGCGTCGTCGAGCTATTCGGGGATGCGCTTCCTCGGCGGCGCTGTGGCGCCAGCTGTATCCGGCCCGCTGGCCGCGTCGCTGGGCGCTGGCGTGCCGTACTGGTTCGGCGCCGCTTCACTCGTGGTCTCGCTGGTGATCCTCTTCGCAGGTCGAAAGACTCTGCATCGCATTCTCTAACGGATTGGTTAAGATACGCCTCATGCGCAAGTCTCTCATCGCCGGCGTCACCGCCGGAGCACTCGTCCTTGCAGGCCTGAACGCACCGTCCGCCACCTCGCAGACCAAGCCGGAAGGCACCGGCATCACCGCAGAAGATGTCGAGGTTTTCCGCAACACCGCGGACGCGTTTGAAAAACTTTCGGCTGAGGGCACCTCATCCAGCAGCGAGGAAGGCTCTTCCAGCAAGACCGACAATAAGAAGAAGGGCCCGCGGAAGCCGGGCGACCCGTCGCCGGACCTGGAGTGGCTGGACCAGGACCCCGAGAACGATCCGCTCTACATCGACCCGGAGAAGAACCCGCTCAAAGAGGTCTCCTCTTCCGACATGTTCTTGGAGTGGACCGACGACATGGAAGAGGGCGAAGGCAAAGAATTCGTCCAGGCGTGGGCGCGCAACTCCTCCGTCCCGGACACCGCTAACCCGGTCGAGCTGTGGAAGCAGGAGGCCCAGGGCTCCGCGATGATGTCCTCCGGTTTCTTCACCGGTGATTTCGCGCAGTCCTCCGCAGGTTCCAGCCAGGCCACCTCGGTGCTGATCCCCGTGTTCTTGGGGATGCTGGTGATCGGCTCGCTGATTGAGCTGGTTATGCGCGGTATTCGCATGGCGCAGCAGTAGCCAAAAACATTTGCTTATCGACGGCCCCAGGGGTGACCTTGGGGCCGTCGATACGCATTTGCACCCCGGTGTAATATACGATGGCTTGTAAATATTCATCGTGTATTGGAGCCGGTATGCAACACACCACCTCCCTGCGCGTCGCCGCGTGCCTGAGCGCGACAATGCTGCTCGCGGGTTGCGTGACCAACGAGGAGGGCGGCACCCCCGACGGCTGGGAACCAATCGTCCCGGACGCTGTGCCCGAAATCGCGGCAATGGTGCCGCCGGAGGTCGCCGCTGACGGCGTGCTCAACGTGGGCACGAACCCGCCGTTCGCCCCCTTCGAGTTCAAAGACTCGCAAGGCGAGCTCATCGGCGTGGAACTCGACCTCGCCCGCGCCGCAGCAGCGGTCATGGGCATGGATTTCCAGGCCGACGACATGGACTTCGCCATGATCCTGCCCGCCGTGTCCTCGGGCAGCCTCGACGTTGGCGCGTCGGGCTTCACGGACAACGAGGAACGCCGCCAGTCTTTCGACTTTGTCAATTTCCTCTACGCCGGTGTGCAGTGGGCCGCCCAGCCGGGTGCCGACGTGGACCCGGACAACGCCTGCGGGCTGACGGTGTCGGTGCAGCGCACCACCGTCTCCGACACCGACGACGTGCGCCCGAAATCCGAGGCCTGCGAGGCTGCCGGCAAGGACCCGATCACGGTGCTCGCCTTCGACACCGCCGACAACGCCGCCCTTGCGGCACTGGTCGGCCGCGCCGACGCGTACAGCGCGGACTCGCCTGTCACCGCCTGGGCCGTGGAGCGCTCCGACGGCGAGCTGGAAATGGTCGGCGAGATGTTCGACGCAGCCCCCTACGGCTTCGCGGTGCCGAAGGGCTCGCCGCTGGCCGACGCGATGGCGGCGGCGATGCAGCATCTCATCGACACCGGCGACTACGAGCGGATTCTGAAGCAGTGGAACATCGACACCGGCCTTTTGGACCAGGCCCTGAAAAATGAGCAACCCCTGGGAGGACAGTCAGCATGAGCACCCCCTATTCCAAGTACGCGGCGAGCCAGAAAGAGCGCACCCGCCCCGAGCGCATCCAGGCCAAGCCGCTGCGCCACCCGGGCCGCTGGGCGCTGGCCGCCCTGCTCGTGGTCCTGGTGGTCTGGTTCGTCATCGGCGCCGTGCGTAACGACGCCTACGGCTGGGACACGTACTTCACCTACCTCCTGGACACCCGCATCGCCACCGCGGCGCTGCACACCATCGCGATCACAGTGCTGGCCATGCTCATCGGCGTGATCGGCGGCGTGTTGCTCGCCGTGATGCGCATGAGCCCGAACCCGGTGTTCAAGACCGTCGGCTGGATCTTCCTCTGGATCTTCCGCGGCACCCCGGTCTACGTCCAGCTGATGTTCTGGGGCCTGATTGGCGCGATCTACGAAACGATCAACCTCGGCTTCACCGAGATCCCGCTGGACCCGTTCACCTCCTCTGCCTTCGCGCTGGCCGTGGTGGGCCTGGGCCTGAACGAGGCCGCCTACATGGCCGAGATCGTCCGCTCCGGCATCTCCGCCGTTCCGGAGGGCCAGGTGGAGGCCTCCAAGGCGCTGGGCATGAGCTGGGGCCAGACCATGCGCCGCACGGTGCTGCCGCAGGCCATGCGCATCATCATCCCGCCCACCGGCAACGAGTTCATCTCGCTGTTGAAGACGTCCTCGCTCGTGGTGGCCATCCCCTACTCGCTGGAGCTCTACGGCCGTTCCATGGACATCGCCGCCGCGCTGTTCGAGCCGGTGCCGATGCTCTTGGTCGCAGCCACCTGGTACCTGGTGATCACCTCGCTGCTCATGGTGGCGCAGCACTACCTGGAGCGCTACTTCGACCGGGGTGCCACCCGCCAGCTCACCGCCCGCCAGCTGGCCAGCCTGGCGGATGCCGAGGGCACCATCCCCAACAACGTTGAAATCGTGGAAGAACCGCAGAAGAAGGGGCAGCGCTAATGACCGTCAAGCAAAAACCAATGATTCAGGCTGTGAACGTGTGGAAGTCCTTCGGCAACCTCGACGTGCTCAAGGGCATCGACCTGGAGGTCTACCCCGGTGAGGTCGCCTGCCTGATCGGCCCGTCCGGCTCCGGCAAGTCCACCCTGCTGCGCTGCGTGAACCACCTGGAGAAGGTCAACGCCGGCCGCCTCTACGTCGACGGTGAGCTGATCGGCTACCACGAGCGCGACGGCGTGCTTCACGAGATGAGCGAGAAGGACGCCGCGAAGCAGCGCCGCGACATCGGCATGGTGTTCCAGAACTTCAACCTCTTCGGTCACCGCACGGTCCTGGACAACATCATCGAGGCCCCCGTGCACGTCAAGGGCCAGCCGGCGGACCAGGCAAAGGCCCGCGCGATGGAGCTACTAGAGATGGTCGGGCTGGGCACCAAGGCGGACGCCTACCCCATCCAGCTTTCTGGCGGCCAGCAGCAGCGCGTGGCCATCGCGCGCGCGGTGGCCATGGATCCGAAACTCATGCTTTTCGACGAGCCCACGTCCGCCCTCGACCCCGAACTCGTCGGCGAAGTGCTGCGCGTGATGCGCGAGCTGGCGGAGCAGGGCATGACCATGCTGGTGGTGACCCACGAGCTGGCGTTCGCCCGCGAGGTGGCCGACAAGGTCGCGTTCATGGACGGCGGCCAGATCATCGAGTACGGCACCCCGGAGCAGGTGCTGGACAACCCGCAGCACGAGCGCACCAAGGCGTTCGTCTCCACCCTGTTCTAGGACCCCAATTTTGTACGAATCGACATTTTGACCCTGTGCCCGAAAACTGACCTGGGCAAACGCAAATCAGATGTCGATTCGTACAAAACTCACCCCAGCAGGCCGCGCACGAGCGCAGTCACGCCGCCGGCGAAGGCCAGGCCGAGCGCGATCCGGTGCGCGATCGCGGGCGGCACGAGCGGTGCTAGGCGCTTGCCTGCCGCGATCCCGATTGCCAGGGCCGCCAAGGTAGCGACCCACAGCGCAGGCTCGATGCCGGTGACGTCCGCAGCGCCGGCGAACACCTTCACTGTGAACGACAGCGTGCCGCCAACCAGAAAGATCGGCTGCAGCGTGGCGGCGTAGACCCGCTGCGGCCAACGGGCAGCCTCCGCGTACACCGTGATCGCAGGCCCTGCCACCCCGGCCAGGGTGTTCATGAACCCACCGATCACACCTGACGCGGCCGCGGGCACCACCCCTTCGACCCGGGGCACGTAGCGCTTGCCCAGCGTGACCACGGACAGCGCGAGCAGCAGCAGCGCCCCGACCAGCACGAGCAGCACGTTGGTCGGCGCGTTCGCCACCACCCAGGTGCCCGGGACCACGCCGAAGACGAGCGCGAGCGCGATTGGGGCGAACTTTTTCCAGTCCACGTCTGCGCGCATGCCCCAGGTGTTGGTCGCCGCGTTGATGACGGCGAGGAGGTTGACCAGCAGGATGCCGTCGACAGGCCCGAGCAGCAGCGAGAGCACGGGGGCGGCGATAAGCCCCACGCCCATGCCGGAGATGCGCTGCAGGCACGCGCCCACCGCAACGGCGGCGCCGACGCCCAAAGCGACGAGCACTAGCGGTACTTCTCCGCCATCGCCTCGCGCACGGAATCCGGCACCAGGCCGGTGACGTCGCCGCCGAACTTGGCCACTTCCTTGGTCAGCGAGGACGAGATGTAGCCGTATTTTTCGTCCGTGAGCAGGAAGTAGGTGTCCACCCCGGTCAGGCGGCGGTTCATCTGGGCCATGGGCAGTTCGTACTCGTAGTCCAGCGAGGAGCGCAGTCCCTTGACCAGGGCGGTGATGTGGTGGGCGGAGGTGTAGTTCACAAGCAGCCCGCCCCAGCTGTCCACGCGCACGTTGGGCAGGTGCGAAATGACGTCGCGGATCAGCTCGACGCGCTCGTCGATGGAAAACAGCCCCGAGGTCTTCGTCGGGTTGCCGGTGACCAGCACCACCACTTCGTCAAAGTGGCGCGAGGCGCGGGTGACGATGTCCAGATGGCCGTTCGTGATCGGATCGAACGAGCCTGGGCACACTGCGGTAGTCATTTATTCCTCCACCTCTGCTTCCGGGTCCGTGTACACGGCCATGTCCATGCGCGCGATGCCGTACAGGCGCTTCTTCAGCTTCTGGCCGGTCGGGGTGAACTCCTGTGGCCAGGCCGTTTCGGGGCTTTCGCGGTGGCGCTCGACGACGACCACGGCGCCGTCGTGAAGCGTTGGCTTCAGCGCCTCCACCATCTCCGCGACGGCTTCATCCGCGAGCTCGTACGGCGGGTCCGCGAGCACGATGTCGAAGTGGTTGCGCGGCGCGCGGGCGAGGTAGGTCGACGCTTTCACCGGCTCGATGGTCACGTTGGGGTGGCCGACCACACCGGCGTTGTACTCGATGACGCGCACGGCCTCCGGGTTGTTTTCCACCAGCACCACCTCGGCGGCGCCGCGCGAGGCAGCCTCCAACCCCAGCGCGCCGGAGCCGGCGAACAGGTCGAGAACGTTCATGTCCACGAACCCGAAGCGGACCTGCAGGGAGGAAAACAGGCCCTCGCGCGCGCGGTCCGAGGTGGGACGTGTGCCCTCTGGCGGCACCTTGATCTTGCGGCCGCGGGCCTCGCCGGAAATGATGCGGTTCATGGCCACAACTCTAACGCCCTAGCTCTTGTCCAAATACTCGAAGTCCTCCGGAATGAAATCCGCGGTCGCGGCACGGGCGAACTCAAGGTTGTCTGCCACCAGGCGGGCGGCGTCGTCGTAGGCGCGGCGCACCAGTTCGAAGTCCTCCACAAGGTTGAGCAACTTCAACGTGCGGTGCATGCCGGACTGCTGCGTGCCCAGCACGTCGCCCTCACGGCGATTGAGTAGGTCCAGCTCCGCCAGCGCGAAGCCGTCCGTGGTGGACGCGACTTGGGACACACGCTCAAACGACGGGGTGCCCTCCTTCGCCTGCGTGTGGAACAGGCACAGCGACTGGTTGCCGCCGCGGCCCACGCGGCCGCGCAGCTGGTGCAGCTGGGAAACGCCGAAGTGCTCGGATTCGCGGACCATCATCACCGTCGCGTTGGGCACGTCCACGCCGACCTCGATCACCGTGGTGGCCACCAGCACGTCCACCCCGCCGGCGGCGAAATCGGCCATGACGGTGTCTTTCTCCTCGCCCTTCATCCGTCCGTGCAAAAACGCTACGTTGAGCCCCTCGAACTCGGTGGACGCGAGCTCGGCGACGACCTCGAGCACGCCGCCTTCGCCGTCGATGCGCGGGCAGACCACGTACGCCTGGTGGCCGGCGGCGACCTCCTCGCGGATCTTCTCCCAGGCGCGCGCCACCCAGCGCGGCTTGAACTGTGGCACCACCGCGGACTGGATGGGTTTTCGCCCGCCGGGCAGCTCGCGCAGGGTGGACACGGTCAAGTCGCCGAAGACGGTCATGGCGATGGTGCGCGGGATCGGCGTCGCCGTCATCACCAAAAGGTGCGGGGTTACCTCCCCCGCCTTGGCCCGCAGCGCGTCGCGCTGCTCCACGCCGAAGCGGTGCTGCTCATCCACCACCACTAGCCCCAGGCGGAAAAACTCCACGCCGTCCTGGATCAGCGCGTGGGTGCCCACCACGATGTCGGCCTCGCCGGTGACGATCTTCAGCAGCGCGTCCTGCTTCTGCGCCGCCGTCATGGACCCGGTCAGCGCCACCACGCGTGTGGGCAGACCCGCATTCATCAGCACCTTCGTCATGGAGCGGGCGTGCTGCAGCACCAGCACTTCGGTGGGCGCGAGGAAGGCGCACTGCGCGCCGTTGTCCACGGCCTGGAGCATGGCAATCAGCGCCACAATGGTCTTGCCGGAACCGACCTCGCCCTGCAGCAGCCGGCTCATGGGCACGGTGCGCGCCATATCGCGGGTGATCTCCGCGACCACCTCGTCCTGGCCGGAGGTCAGCGGGAACGGCAAGCGCTGCACCAGCAGGTCCTGGTCGCGGCCTTTCACCCGCGGCAGGGCCTCGGCGCTGCGGGCCTCCGCGTCGGCGCGACGCACGCCCATCGCCAACGCCACGGACAGCGCCTCGTCGTACTTCAGCCGCTCCAGCGCTCGCGCGGGCCCCGGCGGGCCCGGCTCGTGGATCTGGTGGACAGCCGAGTTCAGGGGCAAGAATCCTATTGGGGTGAAGCCGAGAGGCTCGTCGATAGGCGGAAGCTCCTGGAGCACTGCATGGACTGCGCCCATGATGGTCCAGGTGCTGACGTTTTTCACCGCCGGGTAGATGGGTAGCCACTCGCGCCCGCTCATGATTTGCTCGATGTCGCCGAAGTGGCCGAGCTGCCGCAGTGCGCCGGTGGCCTGCGTGGGCCCGTCCAGAAGCACGAAGTCCGGGTGCGACAGCTGCGGCTGGTTGCGGAACACGTCGTACTTGCCGGTCAGCATCACCCGTCGGCCCTCTTTGAGCACGCGCTGGGCGTAGTGGGAGCCGAAGAAGGCGGCTACAAACACCTGGCGGCCGTCGTCCACGTGCACCTTGTAAATGGGCCGCTTCGGCTGCTTCTTGGAGGTGAGTTGCTCGGTGCCCACGACCGTGCCGATGACGTTGAGCGTGTCGCCCGGTTTCACCCCGGCCAGATCGGCGCCGGTGCCGTAGTGCAGGTAGCGCCGCGGGTAGTGGCGCAGCAGCTCGCCGCAGGTGTGGATGTCGAGGTGCTTGCCTATCGCCTTGGCCTGTTTCAGCGGAATGACCAGGTTGAGCGGGCGCGTGTCCTCGAAACCCAGCATCTATTCCACCCCAATCTCCGCGCAGGCTTGCAGTCCGTCCGCAGGATAGACCATCACGTCGACACCGAGTTTGCCCGCGAGTTCCTCCAACGCGTCCGCGCGCAGCTCGTTCGGGTCGAACAGGATGCTCACCTGTTCCCCGCCGTGCTCGAGCAGGCGGCGGCAGGCACGCTCCACGGCATCCATCGGCTCGTCCGCGATGAGCATGTGCTCGCCGCGTGAGGTGACCACCACGTCGCCCCTCGCCACCGCCCCGCCCAAGGTCAGCGCGCCCTTCTCTGCGCGGAACGCAAGCGCGGTGCGCATCTCGCCGGCTGCCTCGGACATGGCGAAGGCGGCGGTGGCCAGCGGCTGCGCCGGGTCGTGCACGGACAGCGCCGCGATACCGGAGACCAGCCGCACCGTGGGCAGGATGGTGATGGATTGCTCCACCGCGCGCGCCGCGTTCTCCACCGCCGCGAGCTCGCTGTTGCTCAGCTGCCCGTTCGGCAGCACGATCACTTCGTTGCTGCCGGAGCGGGTGATCGCGTCGAGCATGTCCGCCGCCACGTTCGGCCCCGGCACCACCGTCACCGCGCCGGATGCGGCGTACAGGCTGGTCACAGACCCCGGCGGGGTCACCGCGATGATCAGGCGTTCCGGCGCGCCGGCCGCCACGGCGCTCGTGAGCACCTCCAGGCGCAGGTCAGCTACCTCGCCTAACGCAAATGCAGCCTCGATGACCTTACCGGCGTCGCGGGAGTGGATGTGCACCGTGGCCTCGCCGTCGTTCAGCGGCGCGACAATCAGGCTGTCGCCCAGCCCCGCCAGCTCGCCTTTCAGCGCCTCCAAGTCCCCGCGGAAGCTGAACATCACTTCCAGCTCGCCCTGGGTGCCGTGGGTTTCGGGCATGTGCTTATCGACGTCCTCCGGTTCCCCCGCACCGTCCCCCTCAACCGTCAGCGTGCGCAGCACCGCCACCAGGCCCGCCCCGCCGGCGTCAACCACGCCGGCTTCGCGCAGCGCCGGCAGCTGGGTCTGGGTGAGCCGCAGCGCGTCTTCGGCGGCGGCGGTGGCGGCGGCAGCGACGTCGGCAAGCGGGAGGTGCGCGTTGGGGCGCGCGGCGTCGGCGGCGGCGCGCAGCACCGTGATGATGGTGCCCTCGACCGGCTCCGCGATAGCGCGGTCCACGAACCCGACGGCGTTGGTGAGCGCGACGGCGAGCATCTCGCCTTCCGTCGCCCCATTGTTTGCGGCCTGGGCGAGGCCGCGCAGGATCTGCGAGAGCACGACCCCGGAGTTGCCGCGTGCGCCGCGCACCGCGCCGACGGCCAGCGCCTCAGCGACCTCGGTCAATCCCGCGCCGTCCTCCAGCTCCGCGGCGGCCTGGACTGCCGCGGCCATCGTGTGCGCCATGTTGGAGCCGGTGTCACCATCCGGAACTGGGAACACATTGAGCTCGTTGATCTCCGCGCGCTTGCGCTCCAGCTCGCTTAAGGCGCGGTGGGCCCATGCGAGCAGGCGTGCGCCGTTAGAAAGCGGAGATGCAGACATGCTGAGAGAGTTTACAGGTTCTGCTTAGAGTGCCCAGTTGACCGGCTGGGCACCCATCTTCTCCAGCGCCTGATTCGCCCGGGAGAAAGGGCGGGAGCCGAAGAACCCGCGGGAGGCGGACAGCGGCGAGGGGTGCGGCGACTCGATGCGCGGGGTGCCGCCCAAGAACCTCGCGGCCGTCTGCGCGTCGCGGCCCCACAGGATGGCCACCAGCGGGGTGCCGCGGGCCACCAGCGCCTCAACCGCCGCCTGGGTCACGGCCTCCCAGCCCTTGCCGCGGTGCGACGCCGGCGCGCCCGGGCGCACGGTGAGCACCCTGTTCAGCAGCAAAATCCCCTGCTTCGACCAGGAGCTCAAGTCTCCGTCCTTGCGCGGCGGGACACCCAGATCCGCTTGCAGTTCCTTGTAGATATTCACCAACGAACGGGGTGCGGCCACCCCTGGCTGCGTGGAAAACGCCAGACCCATCGGGTGCCCCGGCGTCGGGTACGGATCCTGGCCCAGGATAAGCACGCGGACGTCCTCGAACGGGTCCGCAAACGCCCGCAGGATGTCGTTGCCTCGCGGCAGGTACTCGCCCTCGGCGCGCAGGAAATCGCCCATGGCGTGGATCTGATCCTCCACCGGCGCCAGGGGCGCCTGCCAGGATTCGTGTACGGGCAACATTAAAAACTCTCCCATCCGGTGTCGGTGGCGGGCGCGGAGCCGTCGATACGCACGCCTTGCTTCTTGGTCACCGCGCCGATGGAGCGGAATCCCACCGGCGCGGAGCCTTCGATGGTGCCGATGAGCGTGTGGTCCTCCCCGCCGCCGAGCACCCACTCCCAGGGGTCCATGCCGAGCAACTCGCCGGCCTCTACCAACAGCTGGTCGGGGGCGATCGCGTTGGACGCGAGGTCGATGCCGACCCCGGACGCCTCCGCGAGCTGGCTGATGTCCCGGATCAGCCCATCCGAGTTGTCCGTCATGGAGCACGCCCCCGCAGCGCGCGCCACCACGCCTCGGCCCGGGGTCAGCTCCGGCACCTGGTGCGCGGCAACCAGCGGCTCCAGCTGCGCCGGGACGTCCACGCCCGCCTGCAGCAGCGCCAGACCCGCCGCGGAGTAGCCGATGCGCCCATGCGCGATCACGCGGTGGCCCGGGCGCGCCCCGTCCAGCGTCAGCGGCGGGCGGTTGCCGCCGAGCGCCCCCATCGCCGTGACGGACACGACCAGGTAGTCGCCGCCCGTGACATCGCCGCCGACGAGCTCGCAGGCGTAGTCCGACGCCATCTCGCCCACCCCGCGTGCGAGCTCCTCCAGCACCTTCGCCGGGGTGTCCGGGTGCGCGGAGACCGCCATCAGCGCCGCGATCGGGCGCGCGCCCATGGCCTCGATGTCCGCGAAGTTCTGCAGCGCCGCCTTGCGCCCCAGCCGGTACGGCGTGGTGGTCTGCGCGGTGAAGTGGCGGCCCTGCACCAGCATGTCGGTGCTGGCCACCACGCGCGAGTTCGGCGCAGCTTGGGCGAGCACCGCGGCGTCGTCGCCGTTGAGCGCGGACGGCGCCTGGGCGCGGATCAGCGCGATGACTTCGCGCTCGCCGAGCTCGCCCAGCGTCGGCCCGCCGGTGGGAAAGCCTGTCTCGATCACGTCTGCGCGCACCCTTTCACTAGACTCAGCCGCCATGGGTTCCACGGCGCATGATGCTCAATTTAACCGCACCACCATCTACATCAGTCTTGGGCTGGCGGTGGCGCTGGTGCTCGGCGTGCTCGTCGGCGCGCGCGTGTTCTTCAACCGCGTTGCGTTGCAGCCGGTGGCGATGACGGAACTTCCCGCGCCCGAGGCGTCTTCCGCGGAGTGCACCTCGCTTATCGACGCCCTCCCGTCCACCCTCGCCGACCTCAAACGCGCCGAACTGGCCGAGCCCGCCCCCGAAGGCGCCGCCGCGTGGCAGGCCTCCTCCACCGAGCGCATCACCCTGCGCTGCGGCGTGGACGCGCCCGCGCAGTACACCCCGTATTCGCAGCCCGAGGACATCGACGGCGCGCGCTGGCTGCGAGTCAACGACGCCACCCCGGGCTCACCCCTTGCCACCTGGTTCACGGTGGACCGCTCCCCCGTCATCGCCGTCACGGCCGATGCTCAACAGCTTCGCGACGGCACCGCCCCCGTCGCCGGCATCGACACCTCCGCGTTGACCGGCCCCGCCCCCGAGCAGCACCCCGCCCCGCTCGCCGACCTCGCAGCTGGTGGCGGCGCTGGCGCTGCTTCCTGCGACAGTCTGCTCGACGCGGCCCCCGACTCCATCGCCGACGGCTACACCCGCGTCGACGCAGTGAGCGAGCAGACCGTGGCCTGGTCTGCCGAAGGCCAAGACGCGATCGTGCTGCGCTGCGGCGTCGCCGACCCGGAGAACTACGGCCCGGGCGCGCGCCTGGACCAGATCAACGGCGTGCCCTGGTTCGAGGACGTGAAGTTGGCCAACGGCACCACCGCCTCCACCTGGTACGCGATGGGTCGAGACGTCCAGGTGGCGGCGTCGCTGCCGCAGGCGGAGAGCAACGAGGCGATCACGAACCTGACCAACCTCATCGCCGAGCACACCGGGCAGGCCTAGGCCCGCACCCCCTACCGCAGCGCAGTGCGGATCAGCGTGCTCAGCAGCTCCGGGTAGTCCACGCCCGTGGCCGCCCACACCTGCGGGTACATGGAGATGGCGGTGAAGCCGGGCATGGTGTTGACCTCATTGAGCACCGGCCCGTTGTCGGTGACGAAGAAGTCCACGCGCGCCAGCGACTTGCAGTCCAGCGCCCGAAAACAGGTCACGGCCATCTCCTGCAACTGGGCGATCAGCTCATCCGAGTACGGCGCCGGGATGGTGGCGGTGACGCCCTCTTCGAGGTACTTCGTCTCAAAGCCGTAGAAGCCCTCCGCGGAATCCTCGGTGCCGTTGAGCTTGGCGGGCACGGACGCGGCGACGGTGCCGTCGGGGCGCTCCAGCACCCCGACTTCCACCTCGTCGCCGACCAGC
Organism: Corynebacterium sp. CQ3829_602738; assembly: GCF_054478435.1. Taxonomy (NCBI): domain Bacteria; kingdom Bacillati; phylum Actinomycetota; class Actinomycetes; order Mycobacteriales; family Corynebacteriaceae; genus Corynebacterium; species Corynebacterium sp. CQ3829_602738. Next base: position 1,155,989 of record NZ_CM137003.1, on the reverse strand, counting down.
TCGGCCTCGACGATGACCTTGCCGTCGGACTCCAGCGCCAGCGACACCGCCGCCGGCAATCCCTCCCAGCTGGTCACCTTGGACACGCCGATGGAGGACCCGCCGTTCGCGGGCTTCACAAACACCGGCAGTCCCAGGTGCGAACGCTCTGCCTCGGTGAGCTCGCGCGCGCCGTCCAAGATCACCTCGCGCGTGACCGGGATCCCGGCCGCGGAGACGAGCTTTTTGGTGTACTCCTTGTCCATCCCGCACGCGGACGCCAGCACGCCCGGGCCGACGTACGGCACCCCGGCCAGCTCCAGCAGGCCCTGGACTGTGCCGTCCTCGCCGTGCTTGCCGTGCAGCACCGGGAAGACGGCGTCGACGGTGGTGATGGGCTCGCCGGAGGTGACGTCGTAAAGCAATCCCTTGCGCTGCGGGTTCAAAGAGAGCGCAACTTCGCGCCCATGCTTGACGACGGGAAGCTCCGCCCCTTCCGCCGGATTCGCCACACCCTCGACCCAGACACCTTCCTGCGTGATGCCGATGGGAAACACCTCGTATTCTGCGGGCATGTGGGACATGACCGAGTCGGCGGAGATGCAGGAAATCGAGTGCTCGGTGGACATGCCACCGTACAAAACAGCTATGCGGATCACGGGGAGCTAGCCTACCGGGCACTACTCCGATTTCTTGCTGCGACCCATCAGGGCGGCGATCACGTCGGCGACCTTCATGCCTTCGTGGCACACCGAGAACACGCCCTGGGTGATTGGCATCTCCACGGAGTGCTCTTCGGCGAGCTGGAAGATGCTGCGCGAGGACACCACGCCCTCAGCGACCTGGCCCTTGGTGGCGGCGCGGGCCTCGTCCATGGTCGCGCCTTCGCCGAGCGCGGCGCCGAAGGTGCGGTTGCGCGACAGCGGGGAGGCGCAGGTGGCCACCAGGTCGCCCATGCCGGCGAGGCCGGCGAAGGTGCGCGCGTCCGCCCCGAGTGCTGCGCCAAGTCGGGTGATTTCCGCCAGGCCGCGGGTGATCAGGGTGGCCTGGGTGTTGTCTCCCAAACCCTGGCCGGCGGCCATGCCGCAGGCCAGCGCGATGACGTTCTTGGTGGCGCCGCCGATTTCACAGCCCACCACGTCGGTGTTGGTGTACGGGCGCAGGTAACTGGTGGCGCACGCGGCCTGGACGAGCTTGGCGCGGTTTTCGTCGGCGCAGGCGATCACGGTCGCGGCCGGCTGTTCCTCGGCGACCTCGCGCGAGAGGTTCGGCCCGGACAGCACCGCGATGCGCTCGCGTTCTACCCCGGTGACTTCCGCGATGATCTCGCTCATGCGCATGTGCGTGCCGGATTCCACGCCTTTGGAGATGGAGACCAAGGTGGCGTCGCCGGGCAAGTCCGGCGCCCAGCGGGTGAGGTTGTCGCGCATGGTCTGGCTGGGCACGCCGAACACCGCAATCGCCGCGTTCTCGAGGGCTTCGGCGGCGTTCGAGGTGGCCTGGATGGCCGCCGGCAGCTCGATGCCGGGCAGGTACTCGGGATTCTCCCGCGTGTTTTGGATTGTGCGGGCGAGATCTTCGCGCCGCGCCCACAGGCTCACGGGGTTGCCCCCGTCCGCGAACACCTTGGCAAGGGTGGTCCCCCAGGAACCGGCGCCCAGTACTGCCACGTTGACCATCAGTGCGTCCTCCCAGCGTTTTTCAACCGCTACAACGTACCACCCTGACCGGACCTAGCGCGCCCGCCGAGTCTGCGACACAATGGAACGTATGCCAAATGACGACCGCCAACTGCACGAGCAGGACAAGGACACGCGCGGTGAAATGTTCCTCACCGGGCGCCTGCAGCAAATCCCCAACCATCCGCAAAGCGAGTTCAAGCGCACCACGCTTGCCGCCGGAGCGGTGCTGTGGCGCGGCGACCTGAAAAACCCCGACTCGCTGGAGGTGGCGTGCATCCACCGCCCGCACTACGACGACTGGTCTTTGGCCAAGGGCAAGCTGGACCCGGACGAGTCCCTGGTGCAGACCGCGGTGCGCGAGATCAAGGAAGAAACCGGCTTCGACGTGCGCCTGGGCAAGCTTTTGGGCAAGACCGTCTACCCGGTGAAGAAGACCACGAAGGTGGTCTACTACTGGACCGGTGAGGTCACCGGCGGCGAGTTCGAGCCCAACGACGAGGTGGACGAGATCCGCTGGTTGCATATCGACGACGCCTGCGAGCTGATGACCTACGACCTGGACCGCCAGGTGCTGCGCAAGGCTCAGAAGCGCTTCGGCACCCCGGCGGACGCGCGCGTTTTGTACGTGCGCCACGCCCACGCGCACGAGCGCGAGAAGTGGTCCGGCGACGACAACTTGCGCCCGTTGGACAAGAAGGGCCGCCGCCAGTCCGAGATGCTGGTCCCGCTGCTCAGCGCGTTTTCTCCTGAGCGGATCTACTCCGCCGCACCGGAGCGCTGCCAGACCACCGTCGCCCCGCTTGCGGACGAGCTGGGCATCGATGTGGCCGTAGACGAGCGCTTCGGCGACGAGGCGTGGCTGTCCGACATGGTCGGCGCGCAGCGCGCCTTCACCGAGGTGATCGAGCAGGGCGGCACATCCGTAGTCTGCGCCCAGGGCGATGTCATCCCCGGCATGATCGCCTGGCTGTCTGCGCAGGGCACCCTGCCCATCGACACCGAGATCCACGCGAAGAAGGGCTCCGTGTGGGTGTTGAGCTTCCACGGCGGCCAGCTCACCGGCGCCGACTACGTCCCGTCCGCACTGCCGGTGCTGTAACAGAAGAAAGGAACGGATTTTTCACATGACTTCCCCCACCCCCACCGCATTCCCGCCGGTGACGCAGGAACGCATCGCCTCCACGCTGGAAGGCATGGACCTGAAGTACTTCCGCGAAGACGGCGGCGAGGTCCGCACCGCGTTTCCCGGCCTGGTGGTCTTCTTCGAGGTCGAACGCGAGGGATTCAAGGCAACGTCTAGGTGGATGGCGGTTGTGGATCAACCGGAGGACGTCGAGGAGCTTCGCGAGTTCGCGAACGTGATGAACCGCACCCTGCCGCTGGTGCGCGTGCACCCGGTGCTGCGCGAGGACGGCACCGCCATCGCGATCATCGAGGCGCCGTTCTTCTCCGGCGACGGCTTCGCCGACACCCAGCTGCGCGAGATGTGTGAGTACTTCTTCTCCGCCATCCACCACGTGGCCGGCCAGCTGCGCGAGACCTTCCCGGGCCTCGAAGAATCCTTCAACGACGGCGCTAAGGAGGCGTAACACCCATGAGCAACGACACCCTGAAGCCCCTGTCCATCCAGCGCGTCAAGGACGTCTTTGCCAAGCAGGGCTGGCAGTACGACGAGGCGAGCGAGTTTGCCATCCGCACCGGCTTTGCCCGCATCGGCCTGGAAATCGCGCACATCGCCCCGAACATCAACGTGATCTCCTCGGTCGCGGTGGATTCCATCGGCGCGGATCGCTACGAGGACATCCGCAACTGGGCCGAGCAGTACAACTACACCAAGGCCTACCCCACCGTCACCGCGCTGAAGGACGAGGAGCGCGGCATCACCGCCCTCGGCGTGGCCTACAGCCTGCCCGGCCACTGGGAGTACACGGACAACCAGTTCGAGTCCCACATCCTCACCGGCATCCAGGGCGTGGTGGCCGCCTCGCGCGACTTCCTCACCGAGTTCGCGCCGGAGGTCACCCAGCGCCTCGACGAGGAAGCGGCGCAGGACTAGCGCTTACCACTAGCGCTTACCGCACGGCCGGCTTAAACGCCGGCCGTTTCGCTTCGAAGGCCTTGATGGCATCTTCGTCGCGAAGCGTCAGCCCGATGTCGTCGAGTCCTTCCATGAGGCGCCAGCGGGTGTAGTCGTCCACCTCGAAGACGAACGTGTTGTCGCCGACGGTGACCGTGCGGTCCTCCAGCGACACGGTGGCGGTCTCGCCCGGGTGCTGCTCCAAGTGCTTCCAGATCAGCTCGATGTCGCTTTCCGGCAGGTTCGCGGCCAAAAGCCCGGCCTTACCGGAGTTGCCGCGGAAGATGTCGGCGAAGCGCGGGCTGAACACGACGCGGAAGCCGTAGTCCATCAGCGCCCACACGGCGTGCTCGCGCGAGGAGCCGGTGCCGAAGTCGGGCCCTGCGAACAACACGGAGCCGTTGGCGTAGGCGTCCTGGTTGAGCACGAACCCGGGCTCGTTTTCGCGCCAGTTGGAAAACAGGCCGTCCTCGAAGCCGGTGCGGGAGACGCGCTTGAGGTAGCGCGCCGGAATGATCTGGTCGGTGTCCACGTTCGAGCGCGTCAGCGGTACGGCGACACCTGTGTGGGTGGTGAATTTCTCCATCTGAGTGCTCCTTTACAGGTCTGCGGGGCTAGCAAGGTGGCCGGTGACAGCGGTCGCCGCGGCGACCAGCGGGGAGACAAGGTGGGTGCGCCCGCCGGGGCCTTGCCGTCCCTCGAAGTTGCGGTTGCTTGTCGACGCACTCCGCTCCCCCGGTTTCAGCTGATCCGGATTCATGCCCAGGCACATCGAGCACCCGGCAGTGCGCCACTCGGCGCCGAAGTCCGTGAAGATCTTGTCCAGGCCTTCCTCCTCCGCCTGCTGCTTGACCAGCGTGGAGCTGGGCACCACCAGCATGCGGGTGTTTTCCGCGATGGTGCGGCCCTTGACCACCTCGGCGGCGGCGCGCAGGTCCTCGATGCGGGCGTTGGTGCACGAGCCTAAGAACACGGTGTCGACGGCGATGTCGCGCAGCGGCGTGCCCGGGGTCAGGTCCATGTAGTTCAGTGCCTTGGCGGCGGCCTGCTTGGAGGTCTCGTCGGTGAAGTCCTCCGGGTCTGGCACATTCTCGCCCAGCGGCAGGCCCTGGCCGGGGTTGGTGCCCCAGGTGACAAACGGAGTCAGCGACGCGCCGTCGATCTCCACCACGGTGTCGAACGTGGCACCCTCGTCGGTGGGCAGCGTCTTCCAGTACTCCACCGCGGCGTCCCAGTCGGCGCCTGTCGGGGCGTACTCGCGGCCTTGGACGTAGTCGAAGGTCTTCTGGTCGGGTGCGACCATGCCGGCTCGCGCGCCTGCCTCGATGGACATGTTGCAGATGGTCATGCGCGCTTCCATGGACATCTTCTCGATGGCCTCGCCGCGGTACTCGATAATGTGGCCCTGGCCGCCGCCGGTGCCGATCTTGGCGATAATCGCCAGGATCAGATCCTTCGCGGTGACGCCTTCCTGCAGCTCGCCGGTGACCTCGATGGCCATGGTCTTGAAGGGTTTCAGCGGCAGGGTCTGGGTGGCCATGACGTGCTCCACCTCGGAGGTGCCGATGCCCATGGCAATCGAGCCGAACGCGCCGTGGGTGGAGGTGTGCGAGTCGCCGCAGACGATGGTCATGCCCGGCTGGGTGATGCCCAGCTGCGGGCCGACGGTGTGCACGATGCCCTGCTTGACGTCGCCCATCGGGTGCAGGGTTACGCCGAACTCCTCGCAGTTCTCGCGCAGCGTGGCAACCTGGGTGCGCGAGGTCGGCTCCGCGATCTCGAGCAGTTGGCCGGAGACGATCCCCTCGGTGGGCACGTTGTGGTCCTCGGTGGCCAGGTGCAGCTCCGGGTGGCGCATCGTGCGCCCGGCCAAGCGCAGCCCCTCGAACGCCTGCGGCGAGGTGACCTCGTGCAGAAGCTGGAAATCGATGAAGATGAGGTCGGGCTCGCCGTTTTCGCCCTGCTTGACCACGTGGTCGCGCCACACCTTCTCCGCCAACGTCAACGGTGTATCCGCCATAGCAAACTCCTTCGCGTTTCCTCCCCACCTTCCCACATAATGAGATGATAGGATTCGAACTGTGAGACAGTATAACGAAGGATCAGGCATCAAAGTGCTCGACCGCGCAGTCGCCATCGTGGCGGCCGTAGCCAGCGGCGACAAATCGCTCGCAGAGCTCAGCGACGCCACCGAGCTGCCCCGGGCCACCGCACACCGCATCGCCACGGCACTCGAGGTGCACCATGTGCTCGCCCGCAACGAACGCGGCGAATGGTCGCTTGGGCCCGCGTTGCCCAGCTACACCGGCGGGCCGTCGCCGAGACTGCTCGCGGCCGCGGCCCCGGTGCTTCGAGATCTCGTCGAGACCACTGGCGAGTCCGCCCAGCTCTACCAGCTCACCGGCACCACGCGCACCTGCATCGCCGCCGCGGAACCCGAAAGCGGACTGCACAACGTGGTCCCGGTCGGCTCCCACCTGACCTTATCCGCCGGCTCCGCCGCCCGCGTGTTCGCGGCTTTTGCCCCCGTCGACGCGCCTTTCGACGCCGCTGACCTGCAGCAAGTCCGTGACGACGGCTTCGCTGAATCCGTGGCCGAGCGCGAAGTCGGGCTCGCATCGGTGTCCACGCCGGTGTTCCAACCGGACGGTGCGCTGGTGGCCGTGCTGTCTATTTCCGGCCCGGCCGAGCGGCTCGGACCGAGCCCCGCAGCCAAGTGGGGCGCCGCGCTCAAGGACGCCACCGCTCGGCTGAGCGCCGAGCTCTAGCCGAGCTCCGGCCTGGTACTGGGGGCGCCAACGGGCCTCAGCGAACGTCGATGTCGTCCAAGCGCCCCGCGGGCCACACCACGTTCTTCGCCAGCGGGATCTGGTGCGACGCGCTCGCCAGGATGCGCATGAAGTAACCAGCGGTGTTCGGGATCGCGACGAGGTCCCCCGCCGCCACACCGCGGGGGAAGCGGATCTTCCGCCGCAGGATCAGTTCGTCCTCGATGCAGTAGGCGCCGACCAAGAACACCTCGATCTCCTCACTCGGCGGGGTCCGCTTGACCAGGTAGGGGTCGATGAGGAAGTTATCCGAGGCCGTGCGGCACTGGATGCGGTTCATGGTTAGGCCCACCAGGGGCACGCCGTCGGAACGGGTCTTGGTGAAGGCGACTTCGGCAAGGGTTAGCCCGCAGCCGTCGACAAGCGAGCGCCCCGGCTCAAGATACAGACGCAACCCGCGCTCGCGCAGCGCCTCTGCGACGCCGCCGGAGAGTACCTCGGTGAGCCACGCGCCGCGCGTCGGCTCCTGCCAGTCCCGGGCCGAGCACGCCGCGCTCGAGGGCGTCGGCGACGAGGGCGCGGGCTCTGCGGTCCTTGGCGCTGCCGCCGGGGTTGAAGGACTCGAGTTTGGCCCAGACCCGGGGCGTTTCCCCTAACGCTCTATTTGAGGGTACGCTCGCCACGTGAGAAAGAGCGGGCAGATTCTTGTACGGGACATTCGTCGTCTACTGCGCGTTCCCCGGGCCTTCATCATCATCGTCGGCGTGCTCATCATCCCCGCGCTCTACGCGTGGTTCAACATCAACGCCTTCTGGGACCCCTACAACCACACCCAGAACATCCGCATCGCGGTGGTCAACAACGACCGTGGCGCCTCCGCCGAACGCGTCGGCGAGGTCGACGTCGGCGAGCAGATCACCGAGCAGCTCAAGGGCAACGACAAGATCGGGTGGGTGTTCCTCCCCGAGGACGAGGCCCGCGACGGGCTCATGCGCGGCGACTACTACGCCATGTTCCTCATCCCGCCGGAGTTCAGCGAGGACCTGCTGAGCCTGGTCAGCGGCACCTACACGCAGCCGGTGCTGGAGTACTACGTCAACGAGAAGAGCAACGGCGTCGCCCCCTCGATCACCGACGCCGGCGCCTCCGCCGTCGACACGGCCGTGTCCGAGGCCTTCAAGAAGAAGGTCGGCGAGGCCGCGGCGACCGAGCTGCGCAACAAAGGATTCGCGACGCGCGCTAACGCCGAGGAGGCCCGAGGCAAGGCCTCCGGGAGCTTCGGCCAGATCGCCGCCGACCTCGACGCCTCCCAGGGGCGGGTGGCCACGATGAAGCAGAGCATCATCGGGGCGCGCCCGGTCGTCGCCGAGCTGAACACCCTCGTCGGCTCCGTCGACGACACCCTCCGGTCCGTGGACTCCTCCCTCGGCGAGGCCGAGGGGATCATCGCCGAGCTGCAGAAGTCCTCCGCCGGTTTCAGTGCCAACACGTCGGCCGCGCTCGTCGAGTCCACCAACGCACTCAGCCTCGGCGCCGCCTCCGCCAGCGCCTCCATCGCGGAGGCGACGGGCCAGCTCGGCACCGCCCAGGGGCGGGTGCGCTCCGCCGTCGGCGAGGTCGACGGCGTGGTCAAGCAGGGCGAATCCGCCGCCGCGCAGCTGCGTGCCATGTCGGCCGGGGCGGCCCTATCGCCCGAGGTCCGCGCTCAGCTCGACGCCGCGGCCAGCGCGCTGGAGGAGCGTACCGCCGCCTCCCGCGCCGTCCTCGACGGCCTGAACAACGTGGACCGCAGCGCGGGCGCCGCGCTGGCGTCGATAGGCGAGCTCGGCGACTCCCTCGAGGCCGCGACCGCCGACTCCAACGCCGCAGCGCGCGACGCGAGCACGCAGCTCGGCGAGTCCGTGCCCGCGATCAACGCCTCGCTCGCGCAGGCCTCCGGCAGCGTCGCCTCCGTGCGCGGCGCGCTGAGCAGCCAGCGTGCCCTGCGCGAGGAAACGACCTCCCTGCTCGCCGGGGTGGACAACCAGCTCGCGGCCAGCCTCGGCATCCTCGACGAGGTCTCGGGCAACCTCGGCACGCTTGCCGACGGCGCCCGCTCCGCCCAGTCCGACATCAACGCCCTCCTGGCCACCTCCGACTCGAAGGCCCTCAACACTGTCACGAACCTCAACTCCGCGAAGATCGGCGAGTACATCTCCTCGCCCGTCACCGTCGAGCAGCAGGCCGTCTTCCCCACGGAGAACTACGGCAGCTCCATGGCCTCCTTCTTCACCAACCTGGCCCTGTGGATCGGCGCGTTCGTGCTGACGATCATCTTCCGCGTCGAGGTCGACACCGAGGGCTTCCGCCGCCTCACCGTCGGCCAGGCCTACCTCGGCCGCTTCCTCCTCTTCGCCACGCTCTCGGTGCTCCAGGCCGTCGTGGTGACGCTCGGCAACGTGGCCTTCGGGGTGCAGATGCAGTCCGTCACGGCCTTTCTCGCCACCGCAATCGCCATCGGGGTCGCCTACACGGCGATCATCTACTCCATCGTCTCCGCGCTCGGCCACATTGGCCGCGGCATCGCCGTCTTCCTCGTCGTCATCCAGATCCCGGGCGCGTCGGGCCTCTACCCCATCGAGCTCATGCCCGACTTCTTCCGCCACATCTACCCCTTCCTCCCCTTCCGCTACGGCATCGACGCGATGCGCGAGACCATCGCCGGGTTCTACGACCACCACTACCTCCGCTTCATGGCGGCGCTTCTCGCCATGTCCGCCGCGGCCTTCGCCCTGGGGTGGCTGTTCCGACTCACCTCCTCGCACGCCAACCTCCTGTTCAACCGCCAGCTCGCGCGCACGAACCTGATCACCAACGAGAAGGTGGAGGTCATGGGCTCGCCCTACCGCGCGTCCGACATCATGGCCGCCCTGTCGGACCGGGATGAGTTCCGCGGTGGCGTCGAGAAGCGGGCGCGGATGCTGCGGGAGAACTACCGCACCCTCATCTTCGGCGGGATCGTCGTGGGCGTTGTCGGCATCGTCATCATCACCCTGCTCACCATGCTCCTGCCCACCGACAAGACGATCATGCTGGCCATCGTCGTCGCCTGGTCGCTGCTGGTCACCCTCTACCTCGGCGCGGTGGAGTACTTCACGCAGAGCCTCGTCGACGCCGAACAGGTCTCACGCCTCGGCGAGGCCGAGCTGCGCGACGCCGTGATCCACCGCCACGACTCCGCCGGCACCAGCGTCACCATCGGGCCCGCGGACGCCGAAAGCGAGGACACCAAGTGAGAACCGTCTTCTCCATCGCCTACAACGACCTGCGCCGGCTCTACACCAACGTCATGGCGGGCATCGTCATGGTCGGCCTCATCGCCATCCCCTGCCTCTTCGCCTGGTTCAACGTGCTGGCCGCGTGGGACCCATTCGGCAACACCGATCGCCTCGAGGTCGCGGTGGCCAACACCGACCGCGGCCACACGAGCGACCTCACCCCGCTGGCCGTCAACGTCGGCGACATGGTGCTCTCCCAGCTCTACCGCGACGACTCGATGGACTGGGTCATCACCGACGTCGACGACGCCATCGAGGGCGCGAAATCCGGCGAGTACTACGCCGCCATCGTCCTGCCTCCCACGCTGAGCGACGACATGTTCACCTTCTACGCCGACGACGCCGAACCCAGCCGGATCGACCTCTACATCAACGAGAAGAAGAACCCCATCTCCCCGCTGCTCATCTCCAGCGGCACGCAGGGCGTCAGCGCCCAGATCAGCGCGTCGTTCACCAGGGCCCTCTCCGAGGTGTCATTCGGGTTGATCGAGACGACCTCGGACTACTTCAACGAGGCGGAGACCAAGCAGGCGCTCGACTCCATCGCGACCCGCACCGCCAACGCCCGCGACCAGCTGCTCTCCAGCGCCAACACCGTCGACGCGCTCGCCTCGCTCACAGAGTCGAGCGTGCCGCTCGTCGACAGCGCCGAGCGGATCTCCGGGGCGCTGGGCGACTCTCTCGGGCAGGTCCACCCCGTCGACCTCGGGGTCACCGGGGCGAGCCTCGGCGGAGACGGCGCGGCGCTTGCGGCGGCGCTGGGGGCGACGTCGGTAAGCTTCGCCGCCGTGAGCGACCGTGTCGGCCAGCTGCTGGCGGACTCCTCCGCCACCTCCCAGGCCACCGCCGCGAACCTGACGGACATCGCCGCGCGCGTCGATGTCCAGGTGAAGCAGTACACGGCCCTGCGCGACACCATCAACGGGCATGTCGGCCCGGTGCTTCCCCCCGACGCCCAGCCGGGGGTGCGCGCGGTGGTCGGCGACCTCAACGACGCCATCGCCCGCCAGACGGCCGTGCGCGACCGACTCAACGACGCCGCCGCGCACCTCACCGCCGGGCAGGGCGGCCGGGACGGGAAGAACGCAGACCGGCAGGAGATCGAGGACTCGATCGCCCGGGCCCGCGAGGCGATGGACTCGGCCAAGAATTCCTACGACACCGGGATCCGCCCGCGCCTCGAGGCGCTGTCGGGCTCGCTGGACAACGTCCGCGCGAACGTCGACAAGGCCCGCTCGGACATGGACGGCGTCTCCTCTGCCCTGGCCAACCGGCCCGGCTCGCTGCGCGACACCCTCGCAGCCTCCGGTTCAAACCTGCGCGGCACGGCGGAATCTCTGCGCGCCAACGCGGCGAGGATGCAGGAGGCGAAGCAGTCGATCGCGCAGGCGCGCTCGAGCGGGGACCTGACGAAGCTGGCCGACCTCGTCTCCAGCCACCCGGAAGTGCTCGCCGACGCCCTCGTCGACCCAGTCAAGGTGGAGCGCAAGGAGGTCTTCCCCCGCGTCAGCTTCGGCGCCGGCATGGCCCCGCTCTACACGGTGCTCGCCCTGTGGGTGGGCGCCCTGTTGACGTCGGTGGCCGTGCGCACGGACGATCGCTCCATCGAACAGAACGTGGTCGATCCCGACCGCCTCACCGCGGGCCAGAAGTACTTTGGCCGCTACCTGACGTTCGTGACCACCGGCCTGGCCCAATCCACGCTCCTCATGGCGGGGCTCATCGTCTACGTGGGCATCGAGCCCGCGCACCCCTTCCTCCTCTACATGGCGGGGTGGGTCTCGAGCCTGGTCTTCCACCTGATCTGCTACACGCTGGTGCTCTCCCTGAGCAACGCCGGCAAAGCCGTGGGCGTGCTCATCCTGGTGCTCCAGGTCTCGGCTGCGGGCGGAGCCTACCCGCTGCAGCTGCTGCCGGGCTGGACGCAGGCGATCAGCCCCTGGCTGCCCGCGACCTACTCGATCCGCGCTATGCGCGCCGCGGTCTTCGGCACCTACGGCTGGGACTTCTGGCGAGCCCTCGGTTGCCTCGTCCTCTTCGTGCTGCCTTTCCTCTTCCTCGGCCTCTGGCTGCGTCACCGGCTGCACCACGCGATCGGCCGCATGGACGAGGCGGTCGCCCAGACCAAGGTGATGATGACGTAGGCCGCCCGCCTACAGCTCGATGGTGCCACGCACGCGCGCGGTGACCAGCCCGCCCACCCAGATTTCGCGACCGTCGTCGATAAGCAGCTTATGCTTCGACGAACCCCTCGCCGATGCGCCACTGGCGCTTCGTGCCGAGGCTGACCGCGGCGTCCGGGTCCTCCACGTCCGAGACGCGGTAGTACAGCATGTCCACGTAGTCGTAGTGGATGCTGGCGATGCCGTAGCCGTGCGCGTCAAAGTCGATGTGGTTGACCCACGGGTTGTAGTCCCGGATAACCTTCTCCACCAGCAGCGAGGTGGAGTTGTCTTCCTTGTGGTAAGTGCCGAACGCGGTGGTCAGGATCTCGTCCACATTCGGCGCAGAGATGGAAGTGGTGACCATCTCGCAGCCGATCTCGCCGAAGCCGGACGGCGAGGCGATCGAGTTCGCCCACTCCGAGTGAATATCGCCGGTGAGGAACAGTGCGTTCGACTCCTGCTCATCCAACATGGTGAGCAGGCGGTCGCGCTCCGCGGCGTAGCCGTCCCACTGATCCGAGTTCACCGCGATGCCCGTTGCGCGCTCCTTCATATAACCTGCAGCGATGTTGGCCTTCTCGTCGTCCGGGATGGTGACAAATCGCATCGGCGAGACCATCACCGAGTTGCCCAGCACATCCCAGCGGGCCGTGGACTCCTGCAGCTGCTGTGCCACCCAATCGAACTGAGCCTTGCCCAGCATCGTGCGGTCGTCGTTGGCGAAGTTCGCGCCGGAGGTCTCCGCGTCGCGGTAGGTGCGAAGATCCATCATGGTCAGCTGCGCCAGGTCGCCGAACTTGAAGCTGCGGTAGAGCAGCTGCTCCTCACCCGCGGACTGCGCGCGCACCGGCAGCCACTCAAAGTAGGCCTGCTTCGCAGCGCTCAAGCGTTCCGGCCACTCGCCCTCCACGCGGCCGTCGGTGTGGTTCTCCGCACCGTTGAGCCAGCTGTTGTTTGCCGTTTCGTGGTCGTCCCAGACGACAATCCACGGGCACGCCGCGTGCGCGGCCTGCAGGTTGAGGTCCGTGCGGTAGCGGCCGTGGCGCTGGCGGTAATCCTCCAGCGTGGTGATCTCCCACTCCGGGTGGTGCATGCGCGCGACACCGCTCTTACCTGCGTACTCGCCGGTCGGGTACTCGTAGATGTAATCGCCGAGGAAGACCACGTGGTCGATCTCGCCGGCGCGGGCGCGCTGCGCCATGTCGCCGTACGCGCTAAAGAAGCCGGACTCCCAGTTCGCGCACGAGGCGATGGCCAGGTTGAGATTATCCAGGCTCGCGTCCTCCTTCGGCGCCGTGAGGGTGCGGCCGACCGGGGAGGTCGCGCCCTCGAACTCGCCGCTTTTCACGATGAAGCGGTAGAAGTACTCAGTCGCCGGCTCCAGGCCCTCCGGGTCGACGTGGACGGTGTGGTCCGAATCCGCCGAGGTGGTTACGCTGCCGGTCTGCGGGTTACCAAAGTCCTCCGAGGTGTCGATCTGCCACTCCAGCTCCACGTCCTCGCCCAGGCCGGAGCCCGGCAGCGCCTCGCGGGACGGAGTCACGCGGGTCCACAACACCACGCGGTCCGGCAGCGGGTCGCCGGATGCGACGCCGTGGAGGAACGGCAGGTCCCACTCGCTTGCCGGGGCCGGTTCTTCCGGAGTGGACACCGTGCCGCGCCGTGCGGCGTAGGCGCCGCCGGTGCCGATGGCGGTTGCGGCTGCTGCCGCTGCGACAGTTTGCAGGAACACACGACGATTGACACGGAACTTTGAGCTCATGCAGCTTACTTTCAACGAGCTATCAGTGCCGCGCCATTACAACTGCGCGGAGTTGCCTAATGTTCACTTCAAATTCACCGAGGTGACGAGATTCTTGTAACCGGCTGTTAAAACCGCGTGACTTATGTAGGGGCACATGACTGTTCTGCGATCCCAGCCCCACCGTTCCCACCGCCGCAGCGCTGTTGCCGCCGCGGTGGTTGTTTCTTTGTTTGCACCGTTTACCGTCGCCGTTGACGCCTCCGCTCAGGAAGAGGCCGTCAACTCTAAGATCAGCCGCATCGTGCTCGGCATCGGTTCGGACGCCACCGAGGCCAACCTGGCATGGCAGTCCAGGACAAGCGAGGCGCAGTACCTGGAGTACTGGCCGGCGGACGACCCGAGCGACGTCACCAGCGTCGAATCCACGAAGGGCCGCTACAACGCGGCGATCTTTTACCCGCACGAAGCGACGATGACGGGCCTGGCGCCGGACACCGAGTACGTCTACCGCGTCGGCAACGAGGACCGTGGCTGGAGCGAGCAGCGCACCTTTACCACCGGCGCGGATTCGGACACCTGGAACTTCCTCGCCATGGCGGACGCGCAGATCGGCGTAGACGCCAAGATCGACGAGCAGTCCGCCGCCTGGAACAAGGCAGTCAACGTCGCCACCGGCGAGCACCCGGATTCCGCGTTCCTCATGCTCCTCGGCGACCAAGCCGAGGGATGGGGTGCACCGGTGGCGCAGCTCGAGGCGTTTACCGCGCCCGAGAAACTGCAGAACTACCGCCTCGCTGTGCTGAAGGGCAACCACGAGACCTACGCGCCGGACCGCCACTTCCAGGACACCTACTTCCTGCCCAACGAGGTTGGCACAACCGCGAACTACTTCTTCAACTACAACAACGTGTTGTTCATCGGCCTCGACGGCAACCGCTCGGACGCGGCCGATATTGAGACGCACGCGCAGTTTGTTAACGACGCCATCGCCACCAACGGCGCGGACGCGGACTGGGTCATCGTTGGCATCCACCAGGCACCGTTCTCTCAGGGCACCCACTACACCGACTCGGATGTGGTGCGCCTGCGCGAGCAGCTCACCCCGAAGCTGTCCGAGGCTGGCGTGGATCTGGTCTTAAGCGGCCACGACCACATCTACACCCGCTCCCACCTGATGAACGGCTTCGACCCGGTCATCCCCGAAGGCGCGGCCAAGTCCGGCGACGTGCTCATCCCGGAGGATGGCGAGGTGCTCTACCTCACCTCCACCACCGCAACCGGCGGCAAGTACTACGACTTCCATGACGAGTCGGGCAAGACCCACCCCAATATCCGCGAGGAGCGCGCTCACGACCTCGCACACGCCTCCACCGCGCGTTGGCGCCAGGATTACAACCCGGACTACACCAACATCAGCGTCTCCCCGACCGAGCTGAAACTGACCACCTACAACATCAACACCCCGTACGTGGTGGACCAGGTCACGCTGCAGAAGAAGGACGCGGAGAAGCCGACGACCGAGCAGAAACCGACCACCGAGCAGAAGCCGACGACCGAGCAGAAGCCGACCTCTGAACAGGCAACCACCGAGCAGAAGCCTGCTCCGGAGACAATCACGACGACGCAGACCTCCGAGAAGCTGGTCACCACCACGAATACCTCTGTTAGCACCGCGACCGTGACGGAGACGTCCACGCAGACCTCGCCGGAAACCAAGGTCGTAGAGAAAACCAAGGCGGTGCCGACCACGGTGAAGGAAACCGTGACGAAGACCGAGACGGTTGAGGTGCCGACCACCATCACCAAGGGCGCTGAGCCGGAGATCACCACCAAGACATCCGTCGCCACCGCCACCGTGACGGAGACGTCCACGCAGACCTCGCCGGAAACCAAGGTCGTGGAGAAGACCAAGACGGTTCCTACCACGATCAAGGAGACCATTACCAAGAATGCCGAGCCGCAGGAGCCGACTGAGAATCAGGGCGCAGGCGAGGACACGGAGAACACCGGCAAGGACGCCACGGGCAGCGTGTCCGGCAGCAGCACCGGCGGCATCATCCTCACCGTGCTGGCAATCCTGATCGCCGTCCTCGGCGCGATCTTCGCGGCACTGTCCTACGTCCACCCGCAGTGGATCCAGGACATCCGCAAGCAGTTCAACATCTAGCGCGAAACGCAGAACCCGCCACCGCGATCACCCGGATCGCCGTGGCGGGTTCTGTGTCTTTCAGCAGCCGTTTCTAGCGCTCTGCTGCAGCGGCGCTCACGCGGTCTGCCCAGCGTTCAATGCCGTGCTGCTTGGTGCGCTTCAGCGTGTCGTGGCCGAGCACTAACCCTTCGTTCATGCGGCCGGCCGCGGCGAGGTGCTCCTGCCCCACGAGCGTGGCGTCCGGCTTCACGTGCAGCGCATTCGTGTCGGCGTAGCGCAGGCCGATTCCGGCGTCCACCAAGTTGCCCACCAGCGTGCCTTCGACAATCCCGGGCGGCGCCTGCACCGCGTCGATGACGACGGTCGCGCTGACCTCCTCGGCCAAGTCGCGGAGGTCCTCCTCGCCGCGGGCGATGAGCTCGATGCGGATCCGGCCTTCGTCGATAAGCTCGAGCATGGTCTGCGCGGACTCCACCGGAGGGCCGAAGCCGACGCGCTCCAGCGTGGACACGAAAGCGTCGAAGTCCTTCCCACCCAAGGTGTGGCGGCCGCCGTAGGAGGCGCGGTCGATCACCGCGTCGTAGGTGTCGCGGAATGCAAGCGCCACGGCGAGCGCCGGCGTCCAGGGGCGCTCCCCGCGCGCCGCCGCAACGGAAGCGCGGAGCTCCGCTACCGGATCGCCGGTGAAGTCCTCGCCGCGCAACACCTTCCGGATGTCGTCTTCCCCGCCGTCGCCGCCGGCGATGCGGAGGATCTCCGTGGCGCAGTCCGCAAGGATGTCTTCCAACTCCTCGAGGCCTTCGCAGTCGAGGATCTTCTGCGAGGCCTCCTCGATGTGCGGCTGCGCCGCCTCCTTCGCCTTGCCTTCGAAGTACGCCTTGACCTCCATGAACCGCCCCGACCGGGTCACGGGGTAGAACACTTTCGCGTCCGCGTACTTCACCACGTCAATGAAGGTCAACGCGGCGCCGCGGACCAACGCCACATCGTCCGGGCTCACTGCGTCCAGGTTCGACGCCGGATAGGCGGGGGCGACCACCTTGAGGTCGCCGAGGTCCGCGTGCGCGAGCGAGCCGGGCCAGTCATGCGCATGCCCGGTGACCATGAGCACCTCGTCGAAGTGCTCGCCGAGCACGTCCACCCCGCTGTCGGTGGGCTCGACCATCTCAATGTTTTCCACCCGGTGGGTGAGGCTGCAGCGCTCCGGCAGGTTCTCCTCGAGCGCGCGCCACGACTTATCCAGGTGCTCGCCGACGTGCCGGCGGCTGGGAAAATCGTCCGGAAGCTCATCGTCCGGGTCGAGCGGCCCGAGTTTCGTCTCCACGATGGACTTGGGTGCGTTGAGGATGAACTCTTCCGGCACCGAATCTCGAAACGCCCCGGGTGCGGAGGACTCCTCCAACGGTTTGGCGTCGAACACCGTCACGTCGATAGCCGCGCCGCGCTCCCGTGCTTGTTCCATGAGCTCTTCTGACGCCCACAGGCCGCGCGGGCCGGCGCCGATAATCGCTACCTTCATCACCGAATTTTGCATGCGCTCCAGCTTATGCGCCGCGTGCCTCCAGCCGCTCAACCTGGCGGGCCAGCTCCTCACCCAGCGGATTTCCCGGTAGCCGTTCCTGCACCAGGTCCGCCACGGAGCGGTACCACCACAGCTGGCGCTCCTTGCCGGAGTTGAAGCGGCCCCACAGCTCATCGCCCAACTGGTCCAGGTCCGCGTGGATGGACAACAGGTTGTGCAGCTTGTCGGCCGCGGAGATGAGCACGCTGCCGTCGTCCGCCTCCCGCAGATGCGCCAGGTAGGCGTCCGAGCGGTCCTGCCAGCTGGAAAGCGTGCTGTCCTTGGTCACCCCGCGCACCAGCTCCACCACCCGGTCGCCGAACTCCTCGGCCATACGCTCGGGGCTGTATTCCTCGGGCACGTCCTCCAAAATGTCGTGGAATAGCGCCGCGACGAGCACATCTTCATCATCGGTGACCTGGGAGACGAGGTGCATCACGCCGAATACGTGGGAAACGTACGGGATGTCGGTGCCTTTACGGACGTGGTCGCGGTGCGCCCACGCTGCGGTGTTGATTGCTTGGATAAGTCGCGGGGACGCGACGGGAGCATTGGTCATGCCAGCCCCTTTCTGTCGGGAACGCTTCACACGATACGAGCGCCGCCGACATCACCATCCCGCTATTCGCACACCTATTCTATCCCATGTCCAGCGTCCCCCGCACCCGCACCCGCGCGCGACCACCGACCCAGATGTTCTCACCGTCGTCCGTGATCTCAACACGCCCGTCGCGCCCGAGCGCCGTGCCCTGCGAAACCGTGTACTCCGCCGGCACGTCTCCCCTCCCTCGCAGCCACTGCGCCATCGCGCCGTTCGCGCTGCCGGTGACTGGGTCCTCGAACGTCGGCGTGAATGCGCGCAGCTCATAGGCCGGATCGGCCCCACCCGTCAGCGCCGCAAACGCCACCTTCAGGCCGCTATCCGCCGGCTTCTTCAGCGCCCGCAACGCGTCCAGACTATCCAAAAGCGCCAGCTTCCAGCCGGGGCCGTTGTCGCCGAAGGTGGCGTCGACAAGCAATTGCTTGTCGACGCCAAAGGTCTCGCACACCTCGTCCTTCTCCCCCTCCGAGAGCTGGTCGTCGCGCTTGAGCGGAGGGGTGGCGAACGCGAGGGAGTCGTCCTCGATGTGGACCTCGACGTTGCCCACGCCGCACTCCTGAATCACGCAGCCGTGGTTGCGCGGCGTGTTGCCGAGCTCCAGCCACGCACGCGCCGTGCCGAGCGTGGGGTGGCCGGCGAAGGCGTACTCCTCTACCGGCGTGAAGATGCGCACGCGGTAGTCCGCCTCGGGGTTCGTCGGTTCGAGCAGGAATGTCGTCTCGGAGAAGTTGGTCCACGACGCAATCTGCTGCATCTGCTCGTCGCTCAAACCGTCCGCACCGCAGATGACGGCGAGCGGGTTGCCCGAGAACGCGCCGGTAGCGAAGACATCGATTTCAAAGAAGTCCAGGGAAGTCACCCAGCCAAGGCTACCAATGCGAAAACTCCCGACCCGGAGTCCGGATCGGGAGTTTTTCTTTGTACCCCGTACGGGATTTGAACCCGTGTTACCGCCGTGAGAGGGCGACGTCCTAGGCCGCTAGACGAACGGGGCGCGCTCGCTTGTTTGCGACCTATTAACAATAAAGGACGCTATTGTCCTCCAACAAATCGGCAGGTTAGGGTCGTTTTTAAGCGCTGTAGACCAACGGGGCGTGGACGTTGACGCCGACCGTTTCGCCAACTTCTGGGGTGGTGCGGGCCGAAGTGCGTGCGCGAAACTCCACACCGTCCACATCGATGGTGAGCGAGTAGCCGGACACCTCAAAAAGCGAGGAGGTGACCCGGCCGTTTAGTACGTTCCGCTCCCCTGGCGCTGCCACTTCTACCGCCTCAGGCAACACCGCAACGGTGACAGCACCTCTATGGCCTGATGCGCCAACCATCTCCACATGCGCAGTCGGCCATTCCATGGCAGGCGTTGTGACGACCACGCGGCCATCGATAATTTGTCCCTCTAACAGCGTCGCGTCAGCGATAAAGGAGGCCACCCACGGCGAAGCTGGTTGAGCGACGATATCCCTCGGCGAGGCAAACTGCGCGAGCTTGCCGTCTCGCAACAAGGCGATGCGATCGGCGATGGCAATCGCTTCCTTGCGGTCGTGGGTCACGTGCACTGTAGTTAGGGAAGACCGCTTAGTCAGTGCAACAAGCTCTCGGCGAAGACTGTCTCGCAGTGGTTCGTCGAGAGCCGACAAAGCTTCGTCGAGAAGCAGCACTTGAGGCTTGGCCACAATCGCGCGCGCGAGTGCGACTCGCTGCCGCTGACCGCCAGACAACGTTGAAGGTTTCCGGTCTCCGTAGCTCTCCAACCCAACGGTGCGCAACGTCGATTCGACGAGCTGTTGTTGTTGCTTCTTGCTCGTACCTGCGCGTTTGAGCGGGTAGGCGACATTATCCGCAACACTCATGTGCGGCCAGACTGCGTGCTGCTGAAACACCATGCCCATCCGCCGCTTTTCTGGCGGTGTGCGAGTCACGTTTGTGCCGTCGAGGGAGACCGTGCCTGTGGAGGGCTGCACAAACCCGGCGAGAGTGCGCAGCAGCGTGGTTTTGCCCGAGCCGGACGGGCCGACTAGCGCTACGAACTCGCCGCTACCAACGCGTAGGTTGATGTCGTCCAACCCAACGGCACCGTCTGGGAATACGACGCTGAGGCCGTCAATCGCAATGTCACTCATCAGGACTCCTTGTCAGGGGTGCGCACGGTCAGTGCCAGGGCGGCAATACCGATTACTGCAAACATCAATGCAAGCGCTGAAGCTTGGTTGTAGTTTCCGGACTGTTGGAGGTTGAATAGTTGCACACCAATTGTTGTGGTGCCCGGAGCAACGAGCAGAATTGACACGGTGAGCTCGCGCACCGCGGTGACTGCAACGAGAACTGCCCCGGAGAACGCCGCTGGTACAGCCATTCGCCCCGAGGTATCCACGATTGAGCGCACCCTACCCGCGCCAGAAATTCGTGCCGCTTCTTCCACTGCAACCGGAATCTTGCTCATCGGTGCGCGCACAGCCTGCAGCACCAAGGCTGTGAAGGCGCAGACGTATGCCAACAGGATCACCCAACGGGTGTTGTAGAGCCCCGTGTACCTGCCCACAATGAGCCATCCGACGCCAATGATCAGCCCAGGGAGTGCAGCCGGAAGCAATGTAGCCAGAGATAGCGGCGTGTTAGTACGCGCGCGGGTGCGGGTGACCAAAATGCCGATCGCCCAACCCAGCAGACCGCACAGTAGTGCGGCACCGCCTGCGAGAGCGACCGAGTTAGTGAAACCGTCAACCACCCGCGGGTTGCTCAGGGTGCGCTGAAGATTCGACAGCGAGATGGTCTCCAACGTAAACGGCACACCCGGGGCCGGAAGCAGCGCACGGTGAGCGAGCCCCAAGATCGGACCGAGGGTAACCGCGAGTGCAAGGACCCAGGACACCACGGTGACAGGAACTCTCGCCACACCGAGTGAAAGTTTCATCGTGCTGGCGCCACTGACTTGCGAGGAGGCTCGGCGCGACACCGCGTAATCTGCCACCACGGCGATAATGCCCAGCAGCATCAACACTGCTCCAACTGTGGACACGACCTGCAGCGGGTTGTTTACCGTGCCTGATTCCATAAACCGGTAACACATTGTCGCTAATGTCTCGAACTGCACCGGCGACCCCAGAATCGATGGAATACCGAAGTCGGCGAGGTTCGACACTGCCGTCAGGGTGAAGGCGCTCAAGAATGCTGGCCCCAACAGCGGGATGGTCACAGTGCGCAGCACCGTGCCACTGCCCGCGCCACTAACGCGTGCAGCCAGTTCGAGATCAGAGGGGATCTGGCGCAACGCTGCGGCCACAATGACGTACACAACCGGGTACGAGTGCAACGTCATCAGAAAGACAATGCCGTCGGCTCCGTACAGGTCCCACAGCGGCCGGTCGAACAGCGCATTGAGCCCCTGGTTTCGGCCAAACAGCTGCAGCCAGGAAATGGCACCGACGAACGGTGGGACTAACAGCGGCGAGAGCAGAAATAAGCGTAATCCCGTTGCTCCACCAACATCGGTGCGCTCCAAAACAATCGCAATCGTGCCACCGATGAGTACCGCGCCCATAGAAGACAGCACGGTGGTAATCACGGAATTCCAAGTGGCGCGCGCCAAGCCTTGTTCCACAAGTACCGGAAACTGATTTCCCCCGAGCGCGAGTGAGACCACCATCGCGAGAGGAACAATGAAAATCGCCGCGGCAACCAACCACACCCCTAGGCGAGCGAGGTTGAGCCCCGGCGAAGAAACGCGTTGCATTGCCACCTAGTTCATCGCGCTCTGGAAGAACTCTACGGAACGTGCGCGATCGTCCGTCAGTGTCTGCAGATCAGCATCCATCAACGCAATATCATCAAGCTCCGGGGCATCACCCGGCGTACCGACGCCGTCAATGATCGGCAAGTAGTTCTGCTCGACTGCTAGTTCTTGGCCCTTCTTCGACAGCACAAAGCTAATAAACACCTCCGCCGCAGACTGGTTCTTCGAATCCGCGAATACTGCGATCGGCTCGGTGATGTACGGCGAGCCTTCGGTGGCGTAGACCTCCTTAACCGGGGATCCCTGTGCCGCCAGATCGCGCACGAGGTAGTCCACCACTACGCCGACCGGGTGGCCACCACCCGCAATCTCCTGCGAGGTCGGGCCGTTGGATGCAGCAATCATCGGTGCGTTCTCACCCAGCGCGGTGAGCCAGTCTTCACCGAGCTCGTCGTTGTTCATCCACACCGTGGCGTTGTATGCGGCTGCGCCGGAAACTGCCGGGTCCGGCATGACGATCTTGTCGCGGAACCGTGCGTCGGTCAGATCAGTCCAAGACTGTGGTGCATCAGCTTCATCGATCACTGAGGTGTTGTACGCAAGAACGGTAGAGATGATGCGGGTGCCAACGTAGTACCCCTCCGGGTCCACGGCGCTGTCGATAACCTCACCAGCTTCCACATCATTCAACTGTGCGAGCAGGTCTTCAGACTTGAAGGCCTCAAAAGTTGGTGCGTCCGCCGCCCAGATCAGGTCGGCCTCCACGGAGCCAGATGCCTTTTCTGCCTCGATACGCGCTTTGAGGTCACCGGTGCCTGCACGATAAACCTGCACGTCTACATCTGGGTGCTCCTCATTAAACGCTGCGATAATTTCGTCGACCTTCTCCTCCGGCTCGGAAGTGTAAAGCGTGAGCGAACCGGTGGCAGAGTCCTTTGCCGCGTCTTCAGCAGCATTCCCGGCGGAGGTTCCTTTGCTAGATGCTGTGTCCTCTGTAGGCTCAGAGCAGCCAGCGAGAGCGAGCATCGCGGCGCTGAGGGTGGCAATTGCAGACAGAGACTTTCGTGTGAATTTCATTAAGAACTCCTTTGCGCACGGTAAAAACAGCACTTACCTTAACACCGCATCCCACCGCACGCTCGCCGAACAGCAGCGCCAGTTGCTACCCACTCGACCCCGCAGACCCGCCGACAGGCTGCGGTGTCTCCTCTGAAAGAGGCGTCTTCGTCACCGGGGTCTCCCGTTCGAAGGGCTGTACGTCGAGCGCCGGGCCGATCACCGACCAGCTTTTGCGCATGGACTTCTCAAACAGGCCCCAGCTGTGCGTGCCTTCCACCTGCGGGTACCACCGCACGTCCAGGCCGGCGCGCTGCGCCCTATCCACGAAGTATTCAGAGCACGCGTACGACGCAGACTCGATCGCCACGGGCGGGCCTATGCGTTCGGAGGACGTCTTCGTGTCGTCGATAGCGCCGGGCACCCCCTGCGCGGCGGAGATAAACAGCTTCGTGTTGTCCAGTGCGTCGAGATGCAGCACGGGCGAGTGCGCCATCCACGCCGGGTTGGAGGACATGCCCCACATCTTGCGGGGATCCGCCCCGTTGAGCTTCAAGGCCTGGCGCACGTATGTGTCGCCAAGGACACCGGAGGTAGCCGGGCACCCGGAGTACGACGCCGCGGCGGCAAACCGCTCCGGTTCCAACGACGCAATATTCAGTGCTGGCCCGCCGGACATGGAAATGCCCGCGATCGCGTCGCGGCCGGTGCCGTGGAATTGCTCGTCCATAAGCGGGGGCAGCTCTTTGGTGAAGTACGTGAGCCACTTGTTGCGCCCCGTCGCATCGTCTTCGTGGTACCAATCAGCCTGCATTGAGGAGACTGAGCCGATCGGAGTGACCACATTGACTAGTTTGTCCTGGAAGAACTCCTGGTAGTCGGACGAGTTGCGCCAGGACCAGCCGTTGGCGGCACCGTCCGCCCCCATCAGCAGGTAAAACGTGGGCCGCGGAGTGTCGTTATCCGGCCCGCCGGGCAGGATTACCTCGTTTTTGACCTCTCTATCCATCGATGGCGAATACACGACGACCTCGTAGACGTCGTTTTCAATGTGCGTCACTGATTTCAGGGTCGCGGGCTTGGCGTCCGGTTCCGGGAACGTCTCGGCGACGTTGCTGGAGCCATCGCCTATCGACGACCCGCTTGCCGCCGACCCCTCATAGAGCGGCGCACCGAAGACACCCCCGCCAAGCGTTGCGAGGAAGAGCGCCGGCACTGCGAGCAGTGGAATCGAGGAAGACAAGCTCGACGCCGCTTCTGGCACGCTGAACGCATCGATGAGACTGGAGCCACTTTGACGAATTTCACCGCTGAACAGCGACGACAACTTCCAAACCATGCGCTCACAGTACCGGAAGCAGAAAACCTCCGGCCCATTTGCTGGATCGGAGGTTTTAACGTTGTACCCCGTACGGGATTTGAACCCGTGTTACCGCCGTGAGAGGGCGACGTCCTAGGCCGCTAGACGAACGGGGCATTAGGACACAGAACTTAGAAGCTCTGCAGCTGGCCTACCAGGACTCGAACCTAGAATGACGGTACCAGAAACCGTTGTGTTGCCAATTACACCATAGGCCATCGTTTTCCAGTCTGACCTGCGCTTTTCCTTCCGGTTTAGCGCCTGTCTTGCTGAACAACGTGGATTACTATAACCATGAATCGCTACAGCCACCAAATCCGCAGGCCACCGCCCAAATCGCGGCGGCCGTTATCGCGCTATAACAACAGCGTTGTAACTACTCCGCAGCCTGATAGGGAGTCACCTCTCGAGCGGCACGGAGACGCTTCAGCGTGGACTCGCGGCCCAGCAGCTCCATGGACTCGAACAGCGGCGGAGACACTGCCGCGCCGGTCGCGCCAACGCGCAGGGCACCGAATGCGACACGGGGCTTCAACCCGAGGTCGTCGATAAGCGCCTTGTTCAACGCCGCCTCGATGTTCGGAGTGGTCCACTCCTCCACCGCTTCCAGCGCGGCGATGCCCGCGTCCAACGGCTCGATGGCGGTCTCCTTGAGGTTCTTCTTCGCGCTCTTCTCGTCCAGCTCCAGGTCCTCGTCGGCGGTGACCAGGAACTTCAGCAGGTTGTAACCCTCAGACAGCACCTTAATGCGCGTTTGCACCAGGTCCGCCGCAATGGCGAACTTGTCGGCCGGGTAATCCTCCGGGAAGTCCGTGTGCTCGGTCAGGTACGCGCGCAGACGGTCGCGGAAGTCCTCCGGCTCGAGCAGGCGGATGTGGTCGGCGTTGATGGCCTCGAGCTTCTTCTGGTCAAAGCGGGCCGGGTTGCCCAGCACGTCGTTGACATCAAAGGCCTTGACAAACTCGTCGACACTGAAGATGTCCTGGTCCGCAGACAGCGACCACCCCAGCAGCGCCAGGTAGTTGATCATGCCTTCCGGGATGATGCCGTTGTCGCGGTGGTTGAACAGGTTCGACTCCGGGTCGCGCTTGGACAGCTTCTTGTTGCCCTGCCCCATCACGAACGGCAGGTGGCCGAACTCGGGGGTGAACTCTGCGACACCGACGCGCTTGAGCGCCTCGTACAGCGCCATTTGGCGCGGGGTGGACGACAGCAGGTCCTCGCCGCGCAGGACGTGGGTGATGCCCATCAGCGCGTCATCGACAGGGTTGACCAGCGTGTACAGCGGCGCGCCGTTGGAGCGGGCGACCACGAAGTCCGGCTGCGTTTCGGACTTGAACGTCACTTCGCCGCGCACCAGGTCGTTCCAGGTCCAGTCCTGGTCCGGCATGCGCAGGCGCCACACCGGCTTACGGCCTTCCGCCTCAAACGCGTCGATCTGCTCCTGCGTCAGGTCGCGGTCGAAGTTGTCGTAGCCCAGCTGCGGGTCGCGGCCGGCGGCCTTGTGGCGCTCCTGAACCTCTTCGTTGGTGGAGTACGCCGGGTACACCTCGCCGGCCTCGATGAGCTTGTTCAAAACGTCCGTGTAAATCTCGGAGCGCTGGGACTGGCGGTACGGCTCGTGCGGGCCGCCCACGTTGATACCTTCGTCCCAGGTCAGGCCCAGCCACTCCAGCGACTCGATGATCGCCTGGTAGCTCTCCTCCGAGTCACGCGCGGCATCCGTGTCCTCGATGCGGAACACAAACGTGCCGCCGGAGTGGCGCGCCTGCGCCCAGTTGAACAGTGCCGTGCGCACCATGCCCACGTGCGGGGTTCCGGTTGGTGACGGGCAAAAACGTACGCGCATTGAAGAGTCAGTCATGTGCGCAATCGTAGCGCGCAGAGCCCCTTGCCTATCGACGTCCTCCGGTGCACCACCGAAAGGAGCATGGCAATAACCGCTGCACCGCCTATCCTCCCGGCAACGTATTTGAAAGTTCAACTGGCTCGAGACCCCCGATTGGACAAGTCAACTCAACTAGATCCTCTTGCGTCCAAACTGACCCTGCCAACGACGCCCAATACGGCGACGCCTCATTCTCTAGGGCGTGCCCCACCGCAACCGCAAGAGCCTGTCACGGACGATCGATGTGGCGGTGCCGAAACTCCGTCACGGCCCATCCTTCCCTTACTACTCGAGCGCCGATCACGCGCAAAGAGCACGCAATCGACTCCGATTCGGCGGCCAGCCTGTCAGAATCCAAAGCCCTGCGAATGCCGAAAGAACTCGACGAGATGGTCACCGTTTCGAAAAATGCCCGCTCGATATCCCGTAACATGCTCAGCTTGAAATAGGCGCGGGCGACCCGATAGTTGTCGCTGGAGTCAATCTCTTTTCTGTACAAACCTGAGATGGGAATGGTGCCAGCACGAGTTGCAATTGGATATAACGAGGGAGACCCTCCGGAAAAGTGGCGAGCAATGAAACATACATTGTCTACATTTATCTATCCTCCCCTCTACGTTACCCTCGGACACGCTTCTAGTTCAGGTGGCCGGATAGAGACGACCACGCCACGAAATCGGAAGGAGATCTAGATTGAACCCCATTCGTTCAGCTGCAATATTCGCCCTAACCCTAGCGACTACGCTCGCAATTCCTGCGAATGCGCAGGCCAACGATAGACCCACTTCACTATCAACGAATGCAGCTACGGAAACGGACCTGGCCCCGGGTGAAAGCATCTCTTTTCAAAAGGGTGATGTAGCCAAAGTTGAATTTATTCCGAACGGCCTGCCGGAGAAGGGGCAAGCTAGGGCGGCCGGTTTAACAACTGCACCGAACTGCATTGTCGCGAAAGCAGAAAAGGGCTTTGTTCAAGTGGAAAACAATTGCGGCGGCGATGAACCGCAACGCGTGAAAGTGACTCTGGCTTTTGGCCCTGACAAAGCTTGTAAATCAATCGAACCTGGCTCACGTACTAATCTTGGCCCTGCCATCGGACGAATCGATGGGGTCTATCTCTGCTAGAGAACAAGAGAAGGAGAAAGCATAAAGATGTCGCGCCGTAGATTCTGTTCAGCAGCGGTAGTAGCTCTCACCGTTTCCGCCATTCACGTCTCTCACGCAGACGCTCTAGGCAAAGATGATCCTCGTTACAGAGATAGTATCGGGACTTACACGGTGAAATGCCAGGTACACGAAAACGCTCCCGATAACCCTATTTCCGGTTTCACGTTTGGAAATCACCCCAAGGATCCTGAAGCGGCTGAAAGTGACGCTAACTCGTTCGTCTCCAAGTTCGGCCCGAACCACGCAAAGCGTCATTGCAAAACCCAGAAGAAGTACACCCCTCGAGGCGCTTACACAAAATCGAAGAGACCTATTTAAATCGACGTACAGATAAGGAACCATTATGGATGAGACATCTACGTGGTGTTTTTTCACAAAATTCGTGTGTCGGTACGACCAACTTGATGAAGCAAAAGCAAGGCACCAAAGATGTGTCGATGTGGTGCGCGAAAAAAACAGAGTGCACTTCTCGTCTGAACAGGCATACCAAGCTGGACACAGTGAACCAACTTTTGAACTCCTCCTGTCAGAGATCATTCCACCGAGCGAGGAGCTAAGCCCAGAACAGGAAGCGGAGTACTCAGTATTCTTCTTCGTAACTGTTGCTGATGTTCCCTGTGATCCCAATGAAGTCGATGATGCGGTGCGACTATTATCAGCAAAACTTGAAATTGATTTCGAGCCAGGGATCCCTGCGAAGTTCCCAAGCCGCACACGCGGTATTCGTGTCAGCGAAACCGGTCATGAAACTGAGCAATGCATCTACCAATAGGGGTAGTCACCCCTATTCACCTTGCTAAGCTGGCTACCCTAGACTTTGTGTCTGCTTCAAATCGAGTCGAAAGTAAGTAGCAGCAACACCACCCCGGGACAGAACCGGCACAACATTATGCGGCCGCAGAACCGGCACAACATTATGCGGCCGCAGAACCGGCACAACATGGTTTTGCAAAACTCGGCTTAAAACAAAACCCAGGACCCGACCCGCAACTCCCCACATCCCACTATGGCCGAGTTTTACAAAACCGCGCCTTGACAGGCGCCCCGGGTCGCGCCCCGGGAGTCACCCCCGGACCGTGCGCTACTTGGAGTGGCGGGAAAGGAACGCCCACATTTCGTCGGCGGCGGACGGCGAGTACCACCAGTAATGGTTGGAGCCGTGCACCTGGATCACTTCGACGCCCTTGCGGCAACCGCGGGCGGAGACGCGGGTGGCGCTATACAGCGGGGCGCGGTCGAGGCCGGGTCCGCAACCGTTGCGGGCGGCGTAGGAGCCGAACATTTCCGGCACCGGCAGGACGCGCTCGCCGCGGCGGGTGGTGCCGTAGTACGGAGTGAGCGTGTCGTTCATGCCGTGCAGTGCCATAAACGCGATGGGCAGGTTCTGGCAGCCGCGGTTCACCGGCGCGTAGTAGGCACCGGATACACCCGCGACGCCGGCGAAGAGGTCCGCCATGTGGCAGGCGGAGACTGCTGCCATGCCGCCGCCGGTGGACATGCCGGTGGCGTAGATGCGGCGGCGGTCGATGTTGTAGTAGCGCTGCACGTCGTCGATCATCGCGCGCACGAAGGCGATGTCCTGGCCGGGCCGGGTGGAGGCGGTCGGCGAGCCTTCCCAGGATGCGCCGATGGCTCGGGGGTAGACGATGATGGCGTCGCGCCCGACGGAGGATTCGCGCAGGCGGGAGTAGTTGCGGAAGTTTTCGGTGGAGTCTTGGTAGGCGGAGTAGCCCACCATCACCGGCGTCGGGTTCGCCGGGTTGTAGCCTCGCGGCACCCAAACCAGGTAGCTACGGCCGGCAGCGTGGATCTCGCCGTTTGTGCCGTTAGCCACCGGCGCGGGGGCCTGGGGTGCCCAGGGCGCGGGGGCAGGCACCGGCGCCGGAGCGGGCACCGGGTTGCGCGGGAGGGCTGAGCTGCCGGGGATGGTGTCGTTGGCCATCTGGACAAACTTGTTCCACTCGGCGTTGGCCCGGTTCACAGCGTCGGCGGCGGCGCGGTTTGCGTCGTTGATCGCACGGTTGACCTGACCGTTGATTTGCGAGGACATGTCTTGGGCCCCTGCCTGCACTGGAGCGATCGCGCTACCTGCGATGAGCAAGGCAGCGAGACCACCTGCAAGGCTTTTCACAATTTTCACACCGGCCACATTAACCCCGCCTTTATGTATCAACAAGCGATACAGACGTGCGTGCACAAATGGGGGTTGGATAGAGTATCGTCACATGCCCACTTCCAGACCCGATAGCGCCCCAGACTTTCTGCTCTCGCGTGGCGACGGCTCCGTGCGCACCCAGGGTGCACTCCGCACCTTCGACGACGCGTGGGAGGCCGCGGACGCGATCGCGCGCGGCGAGGAAGAGATGATTGTCGGCGCACTCCCCTTCGACCATGATTGTCCGGCGGCGCTCACGGTCCCCGAGCACATCATCCGCGAGCCGGGTGCGCTCGAGCCGCACCCGTACTACCGCGTCGGCGAGGGTTCGAAGCTGAGCGCAATGCTTATCGACGTCGACCCGTCCCCGGCTGAGCACCTGCGCCGAGTCGAAGCCGCCATCTCGACGATCCAAAGCTCCGCTCTGGACAAGGTGGTGCTGGCGCGCGCGGTGGACATCGCGTTCGACCCGCCGGTGGATCCCCGCCTCGTCGCGGCAAGACTGATCGACCTGTCGTACACGCACGACGGGTTCATCGCGGACCTCACCCCGTCGGGACGCGACGGGCATTTCCTCGTGGGGTCCTCGCCCGAGGTGCTGGTGCGCCGGCGCGGCAACCGCGTCTGGTCGTTCCCCCTGGCTGGCTCCGCCGCCCGCGTGCCCGGCGACCAGGAAGCAGACCAGGCCGCGGCCAACTCGCTGCGCGATTCTGCGAAAGACTTGGACGAGCACCGTTTCGTGGTCGACCACATCCGGCGCATCCTCGCGCCGCTGTGCAGCGAGCTCACTGTCCCGGAACGCCCGCGGCTGGAAAAGACCAGCGAGATGTGGCACCTGGCCACACCGATTGAGGGCGTGCTGAAAGATCCCGCGCCGAGCGCGCTCGACCTCGCGCTGAGCCTGTACCCCACCCCGGCGGTCTGCGGCACCCCGCAGGCGGCGGCGGAAGCGTTGATCACCACCGCGGAATCGGACCGCGGGTTCTACGCCGGCGCGGTGGGCTACACGGACGCCGCCGGCGACGGCGAGTACATGGTGGCGATCCGCTGCGCCGAGGTCAACGGCGACGGCACCCGGGCTCGCGCCTGGGCGGGCGGGGGGCTTACCGCCTACTCGGATCCGCAGGCCGAGCTCGACGAGACCTCGGCCAAGCTGCGCACGATCATGCGCGCGCTCGGCCTGTAGTTACGCCCGTTCGACCGGGTTGCCCAGCTTGCCGATGCCCGGGATTTCCACCTCGATGTAGTCGCCCGGGACCATCTCTGCGGTGCCGGCGGGCGAGCCGGTGGCGATAACGTCGCCAGGCAGCAGCGTGAAGGATTCGGAGACCCACTCCACCATCTCGCCGACAGTCTTGATCATCTGGTTGGAGTTGGAGTCCTGCTTGGTCTCGGTCACGCCGTCGTGGGTGTGGTGCGCCTTGATGGGCAGGTTGGCAAAGTCGAACTTCTCCAGGTCCGTCTCAATCCACGGACCGATCGGGCCGAAGGTGTCGATGCCCTTGGCGCGGGCCCACTGGCCGTCTGCGAACTGCAGGTCCCGCGAGGACACGTCGTTAATGATGGTCACACCGCGGATGACGGACTTCCAGTCTGCAGCCTTGACGTTCTTGCACGGCACGCCGACGACGAGCGCGAGTTCACCTTCAAACTCCACACCGGTGGCGTACTCCGGGATCTTAATGGCGGCGCCCGGACCCACAACTGCCGTGGACGGCTTGATAAAGATCGTCGGCGGCAGGTGCTCGGCGGACTTTTTGAACACTTCCGCCACGTGGTCGGCGTAGTTGCGGCCGACTGCCACTACCTTCGACGGCAGGGTCGGGGCGAGCAGGCGGACGTCCTCAAGCGCGTACTCTTTGCCGGTGTATTCGGGGTCGGTGAACGGGGTGCCGGCGATGGCTTTCGCGGTCTTGCCCTCGTCGTCGATGACGGCGAACGTCATTCCTTCAGGTGTTGCAATTCGTCCAAAACGCATGTGACAGAGCATACAACCAATTGCAAAAGTGGCGTTACCCGGTTAACGCGAGATAGAGCTCGGCGCACGCCACAGCGTCGGTCAACGCGTTGTGGTTCGCGTACGCCGGCAGGGTATAACGCTGCCGCACCCTGGGCAAACGCAGGTCCTCCCCGCGCGGGTAGGTGCCCATGCGCTCCATGTGGCGCCGCTCCATGGCAAAGGTGTCCACGACCTCACTGTCGTGCAGCCGCCACTTGCTCCCCCGCACATCGTGGTGCAGTTTGCCCAAAAACCCGGTTTCCATCTGCGCGAAGTGCGCGAGCAGCTTCCGCCCCTCAAGCGCCGCCAAAAACGCGTCGAGCACCTCTGCGGGCTCCCTGCCCAGCGACGCCACGTCGTCGTCAGTCACCCCGTGCAGGGTGGCGGACTCCCCCACGTCCGCGCCCCGCAGCACGAAGTACTCAGCGCCGGAAAGGTCGATCACCCGGCCGTTCACCGGCACCCACCCCACGGACACCAGCTGCGAGCGCGCGGGCTTGAGCCCCGTGGTTTCGACGTCCACGGCGAGCAGGGAGCCGTCGACAAGCTTTCGCTTCTTCGGACCGAACACCTCACACCGCCCTGGTCGGGTACGCGATTGACAGCGCGTTCTGCAGCGACTTGATCACCCCGAACGCGTCGCGGAGTGCCGCGCGGTCGCGCTCGGGCAGCTGCTTCGGGTCGATGCGGTAATTCGGTGTGTCGCCCGCGCGCACCTGCGTGGCCTGGTGACGCATGGCCAGGTCGGCCAGGTACTCGTAGGCGTCCAGGAGATCCGCCGCCCCCTTCGCGGAAACCGGCCCGCCGGCAGCACCGCGCAGGCGCGCGATGGTGCCCACCTCGTCCACCCCGGCAGCGATGGCGTAAAGCCGCGCCATCTGCACCACCGCCGCGGTGCCGCCGCGCTTGATGTCCAGCGTGTGGGCGTATTCGCCGCTGCGCTCGAGCACGAACCCGCGGAAGAAGCCCACCGGCGGCTCGCGGAACGTGGCCAGCGCGGCCAGGTGCGTGTGCAGGCGGCGCGATCCGTGCGCAGATGCCAGCGCGCCGGAGCGCACCCGCGCGGCCATGTCCTGCCAGCCCTCGCCGAAACCGAAGACGGCGCGGAAGTCGAAGAACACCTGTGCGTTCAGCAGCGCGTCCGGCTTCGGCGCGGTGACCCAGCCGTGGAACGTGCGGCCCCACTCGCTTTCCGTCATCCGCCACTGCGGCGAAGACGCCATCATCTCGCCCGGGCACAACGCCTGGCCGGCGCGGGCGAGCCCCTCGCAGACGAAGGCACTGAGCTCGGCGAAGTACTCACCGTGCCGCGCGGCGTCGTAGTCATCGGCGAGCACGAGCGCGTTGTCCTGGTCGCTGGCCGGGCCCATCTCCCCGCGCGCCTGCGAGCCGACCGCCACAAACGCGAACGGCACAGGCGGAGGCCCAAGCTTCTCGACGGCTAAAGTGCCCAACCTCTTCGCCACCGCATCCGCGATCGAGGTGAGCAAACGCTGCGTCTCGGCCGCCGAGGCGCCGCGCTCGAAAAACCGCACCGCGACGCGCGCCGCGTCACGGTAGGCGTCCTCCAGCTCATCCAGCGACGCCCGCGCCACGTCCGCCGCCAGGTAGATCGGGTCCGCCTGCAGCTGGCGCATGATGTCCGCGGCAGTGACCACACCAACCACCTGGCCTTGGCCGGCGACCGGCAGGTGGTGGATGCCAAGCTCGCTCATGGTCAGCATCGCCTCAAACACGAGCGCGTTGGGAGCGATGGTGCGCACCGGGCTGGTCATCACATCCTCCACGGGCCTAGTCGTGTCCACCCCACCTGCGACCACCCGCGACCGCATGTCGGCGTCGGTGATGATGCCGGCGACCTCTTGCCCGTCGGTGATGATCAGGCTGCTGATCCCCTTCTCGCCCATCGTGCGGGCGGCCTCGGCGATGCTCACGTGCTTGCCACGCGTCACCGGCTCCCGCCCAGCGAAGATTTCGCGCAGCGGGGTGCGGAGCACGTCGGTGGCGCCGCTGTCGCGCACCTCGTCGGCGGCGGCGCGCACGCGGCGCGAGGCCGTTTGGAAGTACCGCCCCATGTCCGGGAATTGCTCCAGCAGCTGGAGGAACGCCTCGCGCGGGAGCATGAGCAGGATGCTGTCTTCCACCGCCTGCATGAGATAGGCGGACTCGCGCTCGCCCACCAGCGTGGAGTAGCCGAAGTTCAGGCCAGCCTCGCGCCGGTCCAGCAGCAGGTCGTCCTCGCTGACGACGTCCACCGCGCCGGAGCGGATGACATAGAGCGTGTCGTTGGGCTGGCCCACCTCCACCACGACCTGGCCGCGGCGGATGTAGGTGATGCCCATCTGGGCGGGCAGGGCGCGGAGGGTGGCCTCGGGCAGCGTCGAAAACGGCTCGTGCTGGGCGAGGAAACCGTAGACCTCTTCAAGCTCCACACTCATGGAGCAAGAATATCGTGGCGCGATGCCCGATACCGGCGGTTTTTACTGGTAGCTGACAAACCACGGACGCGGGTTGACGTCGCGGTAGGTCTGCTCCGGGGTAAACGTCGGGAAATCCTCGTCGAAGAAGTTCTTCCACGCCATGAAGAAGTTCGGGTCCAGGCCTTCGCGCAGCACGTTCCAGGTGTCGAACTTCTGCTCCGGGCCGCCGTGGCCGTCGGCGTGCAGGACCCAGGCGAGCTCCGGCTGGCCGGTGACGATGTTTTCGCGGTCCGGGTACATGGCCACGTTGAACTGGTGCAGGATCATCGCCTTCTGCGGCAGGTTGTTGTCGCGGACGAGCTGGGCGAGCCAATCCGCCACCTCGTTGATCTCGCCCGAGGCGGCGCTGCCGATGCGCGACAGCGGCTCCTCGCCCGGGTTGAGCTTCCACTCGGCGTCCAGCGCGAGACCCACGTTCGGGCGCTTGAGCAGCTCCTCGTAGATCTTGGCCTGCTCGAGGAAGCTGCCCTGGCCGGGCTGCAGGTCGATCACGGCGTAGCCGCCGGCATCCACAATGGCGTCGACGTAGGGGACGAGGTCCTCCATCGGCGTTTCGTTGGAGAAGTTGCCGTCGTCGCCCGGCCCGCCGGAGGCAACGGTGGCGATGATCTCGAAGGCGGGGACGACCGGCTCGTCGCTAAACGGCGCGTAGTCCTCGGCGTACTTCTTGGCCAACTCCACCGAGGCCGCCGGATCCTGCTCCCCCATCACGCCCAGATCAGGCCCGTAGGGGTGGCCGTAGAGCGCCACCATGCGGCGGCCCGGGAACACCAGGCCGCCGCCGCCCGGCAGCTCGCCGCCCTCCACCAGCGCCGCGCGGGCCTGGAAGTTCTCCGTGTCGCCCCACTGGCGGCCCAGCGCGAGGGTGTCCTGATCGGTGACCGTGCGCATGCTGTCCGCCGTCGCGCGCGGGTCCGGTGCCGCCAGCACCTGCACGTCCGCACCGGCGGCCCGCGCGGTGGCCACGGAAGCGCGCGAGGACAGCGCGGTGGCGAACACCGGCGGCATGGTCAGCTCGCTCGGGTGCTCCGGCTCCAGCGCGGCGATGGCTGCGGCATCCCCAGCCGGCTCGGCGGAGGCGACCGCCTCGGTATCTTCTTCGTCGCCCGGCACGTTGATCACGCGCGTGGCGCCGAGTCGCTCGATTTCGGCGTCGACGGCGGCATCGGCGCCGTCGAGACGCACGAGCATCGGCGCCCCGAGCTTGACCGCGATGGCCGCAGCCTTGAGCTGCTGATCGCGCTCCTTGGCGGAGACCACGACGGTCTCCGAGGATTCGAAGAGGCGCTGCGAGACTTCCGCACCGGTGCCGTCGGCGTCCTGGATGACCTCGTCGCCGTTGGTTTCCAGCGCGGCCGGTGCGCCGATCCCGCCCTCGGTGCTGCTGCAGCTGGTCAGCACCAGCGCGGTTGCGGTCAAAACGGCGGGGATTGTGCGGGTCACATGCATGCGCACAACCCTACTTCAGGGCGGCGGCGATCCTGTCACCCACTTCGGCGGTTCGCACCTTCGCGTCGCCGCGCTCCGACACATCGCGCTCGACGGCGTCCTCGATGCGCGCAGCGTTGTCATCGTCGCCGAGGAAACGCAGCATCATCGCCACCGACAAAATCATGGCGGTGGGATCCGCAATGCCCTGGCCGGCGATGTCCGGGGCGGAGCCGTGGACCGGCTCGAACATGGAGGGGAACTCCTTGGCCGCGTTGATGTTGCCGGAGCTGGCAAGTCCCACGCCGCCGGCGACGGCGCCCGCGAGGTCCGTGAGGATGTCGCCGAAGAGGTTGTCGGTGACGATGACGTCGTAGCGCTGCGGGTCCTGGACCATGTAGATCGTCGCGGCGTCGATGTGATTGTAGTCCACCTCGACCTCCGGGTACTCGGGCGCGAGCTCGTCGACGACGCGCTGCCACAGCCCGCCTGCGTTGACCAGCACGTTGGTCTTGTGCACTAGGGTGAGCTTCTTGCGGCGCGTCATGGCCAGCTCGAACGCGTAGCGCACCACGCGGGAAACACCGTGGTAGGTGTTCTGCGAGACTTCGGAGGCAACTTCGTGCTCGGTGCCCTGGCGCAGGGTGCCGCCGTTGCCGGCGTAGAGCCCCTCGGTGCCCTCGCGCACCACCACGAAGTCGATGTCGCCGGGGTTGGCCAGCGGGCTCACCGACGACGGGTACAGCCGCGACGGGCGCAGGTTGACGTAGTGGTCCAGTTTAAAGCGCAGCGGCAGCAGCAGGCCGCGCTCGAGCACGCCGGCCGGCACACGCTCCGGGTCGCCGATGGCGCCGAGCAGGATCGCGTCGTGGGCCTTCAGCGCATCCAGGTCCGCGTCCGTGAGCAGTTCGCCGTTTCGCAGGTAACGGCGGGCGCCGAGGTCGAAATCGGTGGTCTCCACGTCATCGCGGACTGTGCGCAGGACTTTGAGGCCTTCCGTCATCACTTCCGGGCCGATGCCGTCGCCTGCGAGTACTGCAATTTTCATATTCTGAAACCTTCTTCTCACATAGTAGAAAACAGCCCCAGACTAACACCTCGCGCGGCGCTAGTACGCCGCTTCCGCCTCCCGGATCCGGCCGGCCAGGTCCTCCGATGTGCCGAACTGGCTGCCCAGCGCCACCAGCGGCCGCTCCGCCAAACCTGCCATGGCGAACAACGTCTGCTCGCTGGCGCGTGGGTCAGACAGCGGCACAACAGTCACCTCAGCGCCGTAACTGCGCGCATTTGCGACGGACGGAATCGACGACTCCCAGGTGGCAACCACGCGCGGCGCCATGTTCGCGTCGCGGCGGGATTGAATGGGAAACGGCTCGGGCTTCGCCGCGGGCAGCACCACCGGATCCGCCCATTCCGCCCGCAGCCACGTGGGCTCGCGCTGGTACAGCCCGGAGACCGCCCGCACCGCATCCTGCGGGGTGGAAACCGTGCGCTCCTGGTAACGCAGCGCCGTCATCTGCTCCAGCGCCCGCAGCCCGCCAGGGTCCCGTCGCACGCTCACTGCGCCTGACGACGGCGCGATGGCCACGTCCCCGACCGTGAGCACGTTGACAGTGTGCATATCCGCGATCATCTGCACGTACTCGGCGTGGCGGGCGGGCTCGTACACCATCATCGGCGCGTTGGTGGTCACCGCGATCGATGCCGCGCGCAGCTGCGCCTCAATCGACGCGTCGCTGAGCACCAGCGTTTCCGAGGACGGGAAAAACAGCTTGGTGGTCTTGATGCCCAGCACATCGTCGACGACTTCCGGTTCTTCCGCGAACAGCTTTCCCACGTGCTTGGACTGGTTCACGCCGCGGGCGCGCTCGAGCGGGCTTAACTGCGCCTCGGGCGCACACGAAGTCAGCATCGCGGAGGCGGCGAGCACGGCGGCCGCACCCGCGAGAGTTCTCGTTTTCGCCACTTACGCCTCGCCCGGCTCCCAGTCCCGCTCGGCGGCGCGGTCCATGGCGTACTCAATCATGCCCACGAAGCGATCGCGCCTATCTGCCACGAAGCCCTCCCAGTCCGAGGCCAGCACCAGCTCCGGGTCCATCTCGTGGCCTTCAAGCATTGCGTCGAACTCGTCGTCGTCAAGCAGGGATTTCGACTGCAGCCGGGGCAGGTAGCGCTTCGGCTCGTTGCGCTCGATCACCACGTCGGTGCGCCTCCCCATCGGGGTGCGGTTGAGCACCGAATCGGCCAGTTCCGGGTCGGCATCCAGCGCGCCGGTGACCGCCAAGTATTCCGTCGGGAACACCTGCCGGAACCGGGGCTGCAGCTGCCCCACCGTTTCTGCCGTGAACGGCTCAGCGGTACGCCAATCGCGGGCACCGCGTGCCATGAGCAGCGAGTACAGGCCGCGGTAGACGCCGCTGTCCGGCCCGGCGGTGCGCAGGCGGGACTCGAAAAACTGCGCATCCGCCACCGTGCGGGGCAGCTCGTCGGTGTCCCCGCGCACCCACGGGGTCACCTCAGTTACGTCCAGGCCGATGCGGATTGTGGGCGCGTGGGAGCCGTACAGCTCGCCGAACACGCCGCACCAGAACCACCGGTTGAGCCGGTCAGCCGCCCCCTCGCGCTCGAGTGCGCCCGGGCCCTCGGCCAGCCGCGCCAAGATCACCGCCAGCGGGATCAGCTGGGCCGGGTACGGCACCTGGTCGGCGGACACGACGCGACGCTCCTCCAAAAACGCCGCGGCGGCAAGGAAGCCGTCCAGCATCTCGCCTGCGTGGGCCCGGTACTGCTCCAGCGAAATGTCCAGAATATCGCCGCGGTGGCCACGCGCCTGTCCCCTCCTGCTGGTCAGCAGCAGCGACAGCGCGCGCAGGAACTCCACGCGGCCCACGCTGTCCAGCACAGGGTGTTCGCGCAGCTTGCGCTCCGTGTCACGCCAGCGCTCCGCCAGCACGAACGACGGATCCTCGGAAGCGAAGACCGCGGTGAGCAGCTCGAAGACGTCCATCTGCACGCCGGCGGAATTGGCGAACGCGAAGATCTGGCCGACGCCCGCCTGCGTGGTTTCGCGGTCCACGCGGATCACCGGCACGTCGTAAGCCGAGAGCCCCCGCATGACCTGGTTGACAAAGCGTTTAACCGCGCCTCGCAGCTGCTCGTCCTCGGTGTTCGCGGCCATGTCCACGAGCAAGTCGTTGCCCTCCGGCCACAGCAGCATGCTCACCGGGATGACTCCGTTATTTATATAGGCCTCGCGCGAATTCAGGTCGCCGTCGACGCCCGGGCCAAAGTGGGAGCGCACCTGCCCCTGCTCGTCCACTGCGAACAGGGCCTCCACCGGCATCGGGTCCGCGGACGCCGCGGCGCGCACGTCCACCATGAAGCGGCGGCGGATCGGCCGGCCCAGGTAATCCACGGTGCGGACCTCGCCGTCTTTTTTAAATGCCTGGTAGAGCGAGGTCAGGCGCTGCTGGCCGTCCAGAAGCAGAAGCCCGGGAGCCACGCCGTGCACCTCCACACCTTCGAGCGGGCGCGGCTTGAAGCGCTGTTCCGTGTTGCGCGTGTCAAGGGCAAGGAAGGAGCCCACCGGGTAGCCGCGCAGCACCGACGTCACCAGCGTGCGGACTCTGTCGACGTCCCACAGAT
This sequence comes from Corynebacterium sp. CQ3829_602738, assembly GCF_054478435.1. Taxonomy (NCBI): domain Bacteria; kingdom Bacillati; phylum Actinomycetota; class Actinomycetes; order Mycobacteriales; family Corynebacteriaceae; genus Corynebacterium; species Corynebacterium sp. CQ3829_602738. Next base: position 1,117,038 of record NZ_CM137003.1, on the reverse strand, counting down.
ACTCGCGCTGGAAATCGGGCAGCTGCAGCTCTCCCCGCCCCGCGCGGGAAAACAAGTCCTTGAGTGAGTAGCTCGGCGTGGTGAAACCCATGGCACCAAAGCGTAGTGCAGTTTCAGCACACCTTCTCGTGACCGATGTGCTCGGGCAGCTCAATCTGCACCGTCGCATGCTCTACCCCGAGCTGCGCCAGGGTGACCTGCACCCGGTCCAGCAGCTGGTCCCGGTCCACCCCGGGGGCCGCCACCACGTGCACTGTGGCCAGCACGCTCACCCCGTCCAGCGACCACAGGTGCAGGTCGTGCGTGTCCATCGCCCCTTCGACCTGCCTCAACGCGTGCTCCACCTCGTCTGCGTCGAAGCCTGCCGGCACGTGTTCCAGCATCACGCGGGCGGAACGCACCATCAGCTGCCACGCCCGCGGCAGCACGAGCGCCGCGATGACCAGAGAGGCGACCACATCCGCTCCGGTAAACCCGGTCAGCGAGATCACCGCGCCTGCCGCGAGCACCGCGACCGAGCCGAACATGTCCACCAGCACGTGCAGGTACGCGCCCTGCACGTTAATGGAGCCCTCCCGGTGGCGCGAGAGCACCCACGCCGAGGCCGCATTGGCAAGCAGACCGATCACTGCGATCACCATCATCGGCGCCGTCTCCACCGGCTGCGGGTCGCGCAGTCTGCGCACCGCCTCCACCACGATCCAGACGGAGATGCTCAACACCGCCACCGCGTTAATCAGGGCGGCGAGCACTTCCACACGCCGGTTGCCATAGGTGGCGGTCGCGGATGCTGCCTTTTGGCCGACGATGATGGCGATGAGGGAGATGATCAACCCCGCGGCGTCGGAAAGCATGTGCATCGCGTCCGCGAGCAACGCCATCGATCCAGAGAGCAACCCGCCGACAACCTCCGCGACAAACACCGTGCCGGTGATCGCGAGCGCGGCGGCCAGCGCCCGCAGCGGTGTGCCGTGGGCGGGGCCGTGGTCGTGGTGTGCGTGATCGTGCATCGTCGGTTCCCTTCGCATTGCCTATCGACGACCTACGGTATGCGCCGTTTCGCTTAATGACAACTAATTGAAAATGGTTTCGCTTGGGGGCGTCCACCCTACGAGCGCAGGGGAAACTCCGGACAAAATGAGACTTGCAGCACAGATCCTGCAGCGGCGGTTGCGAAAGTTTTGTTACAGTGGGCGGTCGTTCACCGAGGATGCTGGCGTAGCCCTGCGTCCGACGGAGACGTTATGCCAGCACTTGTGTTAGCACGAAAGGAATTTACAATGAACAACCCCATCGATCCGAAGCGCAACCCGAAGGACTTTGCCAAGGACGCTAAGGAATTCGGCGAGGACAAGCTCCACGACGCCCAGGACAAGCTCCACGGCGCTAAGGACTTCGGCCAGCACAAGCTGGACGACCTGCGCGGCCGCGGCGACGTCGACGGTGTCAAGGAAGTTAAGGACGCTAACGTCGACCGCTCCAACGTCGAGCGCGTCAATGTGGACCGCACCAACGTCGAGCCGGAGAAGGACGTCCGCGTTGAGCGCACCACCACCGAGCGCACCGCTACCACCCCAGCTCGTTCCACCTCCGGTTCCACCGCGGTGACCGAAGAGGGCAACACCGGCAGCGGCTGGTGGAAGTGGCTGCTCGGCGCGCTGGTCGCCCTGCTGCTGCTGTGGCTGCTGTGGTCCCTGTTCTCCGGCGACAACGGCGAGGGTGAGACCGTCACCTCCACCACCACCGCCGCCACCGAGGTCGTCTCCGAGACCACCACCCTTGACGGCGCTGAGGAGTCCGCCGCAACTGGCGCTGCCGAGCCGGCAGACGAGACGGTCACCGAGACCAACATCGTCGACGAGATCACCGAGACCCTGGCACCGGAGGGCGCTCCGGAGGGTGCTGCAGCGACCAACTAGTCGTTCGCACAACTCACCCCGCGTCTCCCCGCAATCGGGAGTGCGGGGTTTTCTCATGCGGGACTGCTGCGGGACCGCGCACGAAAAACGCGGCGGAGACCTAAGGCCTCCGCCGCGTTTGCGCTGCTGGTTTAGCGGGCGGTGTCGGTGAGCGGGTTCTTCACCCAGCTCATCATGTCGCGCAGCTCTTCGCCGGTCTTCTCAATCGGGTGCTGGGACAGCTTGTCGCGCAGCCCCTCGAGCTCCTTGTTGCCGCCTTCGACGTTAGCGACGAGGCGCTTGGTGAAGCTGCCGGACTGAATGTCCTTGAGCACCTCGCGCATACGGTCCTTCGCACCTTCGTCGATGATGCGCGGGCCAGACAGGTAGCCGCCAAACTCCGCAGTGTCGGAGATGGAGTAGTTCATGTTGGCCAGGCCGCCTTCGTAGATCAGATCCACGATCAGCTTCATCTCGTGCAGGCACTCGAAGTAGGCCATCTCGGGCTCGTAGCCGGCCTCGGTGAGCACCTCGAAGCCCGACATAATCAGGCTCTCCAGGCCGCCGCAGAGCACGGCCTGCTCACCGAACAGGTCGGTGACGGTCTCCGCTTCGAACGTGGTCGGGATGACGCCCGCGCGGGCACCGCCGATTGCCGCGGCGTAGGACAGGGCGAGCTCCTTGCCATTGCCCTGCGGGTCCTGCTCCACCGCGATCAGTGCCGGGACGCCCTTTCCGTCGGTGAAGGTGCGGCGGACCAGGTGGCCCGGACCCTTCGGCGCGACCATAGCGACGGTGATGTTGTCCGCCGGCTTGATCAGGTCGAAGTGGATGTTCAGGCCGTGGCCGAAGAACAGCGCGTCGCCGTCCTTGAGGTTCGGCTCAATGTCCTCGGTGAAGATCTGGGCCTGGGAGGTATCCGGGGCCAGCAGCATGATCACGTCGGCCCACTCGGCGGCCTCCGCGTTGGTCTTGACCTCGAAGCCGGCCTCGCGCGCCTTGTCGGCGGACTTGGAGCCTTCGCGCAGGCCGACGACGACCTCGACGCCGGATTCGCGCAGGTTCTGCGCGTGGGCGTGGCCCTGGGAGCCGTAGCCGATGATGGCGACCTTCTTGCCCTGGATCAGGGACAGGTCTGCGTCGTTGTCGTAGAGCACGTCGATTGCCATGTGTACGTCACTTCCTTCATTCTGTGAGACGGTCATTTCACATTATGACACAACCGTCTCAGGTTTTTAAGATTTACTCGGACTTTGCCATCGTTTTTGCGCCGCGCGATAGCGCCACCGAGCCCGAGCGCGCCAACTCGCGAATCCCGAAGGAGTCCATCACCTCAAGAAACGCCTTGAGCTTGGCGGAGTTGCCCGTGGCCTCGATGATCACGGAGTCCACCGCCACGTCGATCACGCGGGCGCGGAACAGGTTGGCGGCGTCCACCACTTGCGGGCGGGTCAGGTTGTCCGCGTTGACCTTCACCAAGAGCAGCTGGCGGCCGACAGACGTGGCGTCGTCAAGCTCGAGCACCTTATGCACCTGGATGAGCTTGTACAGCTGCTTGGTGATCTGCTCGACGGAGTGCGGCGTGGCGTCGACGACGACGGTGAGGCGGTTGATGCCCTCCTTCGCCGTCTTTGCGGAGACGAGGGAGACCAGGTTGTAGCCGCGGCGGGTAAACAGCGCGGTGACGCGGGTGATGATGCCGTCGACGTCGTCGACGAGCACCGACAGCGTGTGGCGGGTGATCTGTTCGGACTGTGCCATGATTAGTTTCCCTCCTGCTCGAGCGCTTCGATGGTGTCGTTGATGGTCTCCGGCGACTCCGCCGCAGACTCCTCCTCGCCGAAGAACGGGCGCATGCCGCGCGCGTACTCGATGTCGGAGTTGGAGGTGCCCGCCGCGATCATCGGCCACACCTGCGCGTCCTCGCCGACAACGAACTCGACCACCACCGGGCGGTCGTTGATCTCGCGGGCGCGCTGGATCGCCTCTTCCACCTCGTCGGCGGAGGTGACGCGGAACGACACCGCGCCGAGCGCCTCGGACAACTTCACAAAGTCCGGGACGTAGACCTCGCCGCCGAGCTTGGTGTGCGAATAGTGCCCGTCGTAGAACAGGGTCTGCCACTGGCGCACCATGCCCAGGTTGCCGTTGTTGATCAGGGCCACCTTGATCGGGAACCCCTCGAGGGCGGCGGTGGTGAGCTCCTGGTTGGTCATCTGGAAGCAACCGTCGCCGTCAATGGCCCACACCTCTTTGTCCGGCATCGCGGCCTTCGCGCCCAGCGCCGCCGGGATGGAGAAGCCCATGGTGCCAGCGCCGCCGGAGTTGATCCAGTGCCGCGGCTTGTCGTAGTCGATGAACTGGGCGGCCCACATCTGGTGCTGGCCCACGCCGGAGACGTAGATCGCGTCCGGGCCCGCGGTCTTCGACAGGGTCTCCAGGACGAACTGGGGTGCAAGGGTGCCGTCGGTGTGCTCTTCGTAGCCGCGCGGGAAGCGCTTCTTCAAGTCCGCCAGGCGGTCGATCCACGGCTCGATGCTGGGCGCCTTGACTTTGCCTTTGTCGTCGAAGTAGTCGGTGAGCTCGGACAGCACCCGCTTGGCGTCGCCGACGATCGGCACATCAACCGGGCGGATCTTGCCCACCTCTGCCGGGTCGATGTCGGCGTGGATGACCTTCGCGTGCGGCGCGAAGGTGTCGGTGTCGCCGGTGACGCGGTCGTCGAAACGCGCGCCGATTGCGATGAGCAGGTCGGACTCCTGGAACGCGCCCACGGCCGGGACGGTGCCGTGCATGCCGGGCATGCCCAGGTAGAGCGGGTGGTCCTGAGGGAACGCGCCGAGCGCCATCAGGGTGGTCACCACCGGGATGCCCGTAGCCTCCACGAACTTCGCCAGCTGCTTGTGCGCGTTGGCCTTGACCACACCGCCGCCGATGTAGAGCACCGGGCGCTTCGCCTTCGAGATCATCTTCGCCGCCTGCGCGATCTGGCGGTTGTGCGGCTTCGTGTTCGGCTTGTACCCCGGCAGGTCCACCTTCGGCGGCCAGGCAAACTCGATCTCCGCGTTCTGCACGTCCTTCGGGATATCCACCAGCACCGGCCCCGGGCGACCAGTGGAGGCAATGTGGAACGCCGTGGCGATCGCGCTGGGGATTTCCTCCGCCTTGGTCACCATGAGGTTGTGCTTGGTTATCGGCATGGTGATGCCGCGGATGTCCGCTTCCTGGAACGCGTCGGTGCCCAGCAGCGGCGAGCCGACCTGCCCGGTGATGGCCACCATCGGCACCGAATCCAGGTAGGCGTCCGCGATCGGGGTGACCAGGTTGGTCGCGCCCGGGCCGGAGGTGGCCAGGCACACGCCGACGTTGCCGGAGGCCACCGCGTAGCCTTCCGCGGCATGTCCTGCACCCTGTTCGTGGCGCACCAGCACGTGGCGGAGTTTCTCGGCGCGGAACAGCGCGTCGTAAAGCGGGAGCACTGCGCCTCCGGGCAGACCGAATACGATCTCGGTGCCCAGTTCCTCGAGGCTGCGCACGACGGCGTCCGCACCCGTCATGCGTTCGGGCTTTCGTTTCTCTGAAGCTGCCACGTGAAGGCTCCTTGTTAGCTCGACTCTGCTTGTCATCGCGATCTCATACAACAAAAGCCCCCGGCGAGCGATGTGCTCTCGAGGGCGCTTGGTGTGTCAGCGGCGTGTAAAACGCACCCGCTACGGCAAGCGCCGTCGGGAGAGAATAATTACAAGTCGCTCGTTGATCACGGTTCAAAACTGTAGTGGCACAGGCAACGTCGCGGGAGTTTTTATTCAAGTATTTAAATTGCGGGCTATTGCCTATCGACGTTCCAAAGGTGACTACCATCGCCAACTATGACTGACACGCCGGAGCACACCCAGCACGTTTTCAAGCCGACGCGCGAACACATCCTCGCCATCGTGCTTGCCACCGGCATCGCCCTGATGGGCATCCTCTGGGCGCCGAAGTACCTGGCCTGGCTGCTGATCTTCCCCGCGGTCTGGCTCGCGTGGGTGCTGGCCTCCTCCACCACCGTGGACGAGCGCGGCATCACCGCCAAGTACCTCGTGCGCAAGAACGTCACCCTGCCGTGGCGCGATCTGAAGGGCCTCGCCTTCAAGGGCTCCGCCGTCAACGCGGTAACTGTCGACGGCGCGGAGCACCCGCTGCCCGGCGTGACCTTCAATTCCCTGCCCGACCTGGCCGAGGCCTCCAACGGCCGCATCACCGACGTGATCACCGCCGCCCAGGAGGCCGCGGACGGCAAGTACGAAATCATCGACAAGGACGGCCACAAGGTGCTGCTCTCCCGCGAAGAGTACGACGCCTACGTAGCCGAGCACCCGGATCTGCCGGGCCCGCGCCCGTCCGCGCCGAAAACTTCCCCTGAAAGTTAAGGAGTAACCACCGTGATCCCACTTCGCTCACGCGTCACCACCATCGGCCGTCAGGCCGCAGGCGCCCGCGCACTGTGGCGCGCCACCGGCACCGGCGAGAACGAGTTTGGCAAGCCGATCGTGGCCATTGTGAACTCCTACACCCAGTTCGTGCCAGGCCACGTCCACCTCAAGGAAGTCGGCGACATCGTCGCGGACGCCGTGCGCGCCGCCGGCGGAGTGCCCAAGGAGTTCAACACCATCGCCGTCGACGACGGCATCGCCATGGGACACTCCGGCATGCTGTACTCCCTGCCGTCGCGCGAAATCATCACCGACTCGGTGGAGTACATGGTCAACGCCCACACCGTGGACGCCATGGTCTGTATCTCCAATTGCGACAAGATCACCCCGGGCATGCTCAACGCCGCGATGCGCCTGAACATCCCTGCCGTGTTCGTCTCCGGCGGCCCCATGGAGGCCGGCAAGGCGTTCTCCGTCGGCGGGGTGACCAAGCCGAAGTCCGACCTCATCGACGCGATCACGCTGTCCGCCAACGACGACGTGTCCGACGACGAGCTCGACGCCATCGCCAACAACGCCTGCCCCACCTGCGGTTCCTGCTCCGGCATGTTCACCGCCAACTCCATGAACTGCCTCACCGAGGCGCTCGGCCTGTCCCTGCCGGGCAACGGCACCACCCTGGCCACTCACACTGCGCGCCGCGAGCTGTTTGAAAAGGCCGGCCGCACCGTCATGGAGCTGTGCGAGCGCTACTACGGCCAGGGGGACGAATCCGTCCTGCCGCGCAACGTGGCAGGCGTCCACGCCTTCCGCAACGCTATGGCGCTGGACATGGCCATGGGCGGCTCCACCAACACCATCCTGCACATCCTCGCCGCGGCCCAAGAGGGCGAGATCGACTTCGACCTGCACGACATCGACGATCTGTCCCACCAGATCCCGTGCCTGTCTAAGGTGGCGCCGAACGGCGAGGCCCACGTCGAAGATGTCCACCGCGCCGGCGGCATCCCGGCAATTCTGGGCGAGCTCAACCGCGCTGGCCTGCTGCATACGGATGTGCACTCGATCGCGTATCCGTCGTTAAGCGAATGGCTCTCCGACTGGGACATCCGCGGAGGCGCCGCGACCGAGGAGGCGCTGGAGCTGTACCACGCCGCCCCCGGCGGCGAGCGCACCACGAAGGCGTTCTCCCAGAGCGCGCGGTGGGCCGAGCTGGACACCGACGCGGCGAACGGTGTGATCCACGACGTCGAGCACCCCTTCACCTCCGACGGCGGCCTGGTGGTGCTGCGCGGCAACCTCGCGCCCGACGGCGCGATTTTGAAGACCGCCGGCGTGGAAGAAGGACTGTGGGAGTTCACCGGTCCTGCACGCGTGGTCGACTCGCAGGAGCAGGCCGTTTCCATGATCCTCAACCGCGAGGTGCTCGAGGGCGAGGTCGTGGTCATCCGCTACGAGGGCCCCGCGGGCGGGCCGGGCATGCAGGAGATGCTGCACCCGACCTCGTTCTTGAAGGGCGCCGGCCTGGGCAAGAAGTGCGCCCTGATCACGGACGGTCGCTTCTCCGGCGGCACCTCCGGGCTTTCCATCGGCCACATCTCCCCCGAGGCCGCGGCCGGCGGCCTGATCGGCCTGATTGAAAATGGCGACACCATCTCCATTTCCGTGTCCAACCGCGAGCTCAAACTCGACGTGGACGAGGCCGAGCTGCAAAAGCGCCGTGAAACGATGGAAGCCTCCGACAACCCCTGGACGCCGAACCGCGTCCGTGAGGTGTCGAAGGCTTTGCGTGCGTACGCGAAGATGGCCACCAGCGCCGACAAGGGCGCCGTGCGCCAGGTCGACTAACTAGGCGACCGGGTTGATGCCGGTGCCGAACCACCACATCAGCCCGGCGGCCGCCAGGCCGAGCAGCGCGCAGATCCAGCTGGAAACCAGCGGGCGCTTGGCCCAGCCGCGCGACGCGTCGACGCCGTAGCGGCCCGGGCCGGTGAACTGCACAACCAGGGACGCGGCCAGCAGCATGACCGGCACCCAGGTCTCCGGGGTCCAGGCGAAGACGTTGAAACCGTCCGGCTGTTCAGTAAACGCGTGCAGCGCCATGAAGCCGGTCACGGCGATGGCGACCAGCGCCGCAACCGGGGTGAGCAGACCCAGCACCAGGAACACGCCGGCGGCCAGCTCCAGGGTGGGCACCACAACGGCGAGGCCGGAGCCGTACGGGTAATCCGCGAACGCGCTCTCCAGGCCGGAGATGCCCTCGTTGCCGCCGAGGCGGAAGAAGACCGCGACCGAGTCGATGATCAAAAACGCGCCGAGGAACAGACGCATCAGGAACAGGCCGAAGTCCGTGGTGCCGCGGCGGGTCTCGTCCTCCACCACGACCGGCTCGGCCGTCTCTGTGTAGACCGGCTCCGTGGTGTCGGTTGCGTACGTAGGCGTCGCAGCGGTGTAATCCGGCTCGCGGTTCACAGCCACCGTTTCAGAGGTGCCAGCAAACGAGGTGGTCTCCGGGGACTGCGGGATCAGCGGCCCGTCCGCTTGTTCGCCGCGCGGGAAAATCTCCGTCGGGGCGGCCTTGCCCGTGCGGGTGTACAGGCCGTCGGCGGCACCCTTGCCGTCGCCTGTGTACTCAGGCACCTCGGGGGAATCCAGGTTTGTCAGGTCGTTTTGCTCATTAGGCGTGAGATCGCGTGGGTTGTTAGCCATGCCAACAAATGTATGCGAAAGCGCTGTCTGATCCTTGGTAACGCGCCGTTGAAACAGCAAATCCGAGCCTGTGCGCTGCGCTGTTGGCGGGGAGAACCTGTGGGCGTCGGCTAGCAATGGCCTTGTAATGGTGTTACCCTCGGCTCCGCTCTTTTTCTAGATTTCTTTGAGGAAAATTATGGGTAAAACCTTTAAAATCGCCCTTGCGCTTGTGGGCCTCACGGTCGGCGCGGGCTTCGCATCCGGCCAGGAGGTGATCCAGTACTTCCTGTCATTCGGTTACTGGGGCATCCTCGGCGCCGCGGTGGCCGGCACCGCCATCGCTGTGTTCAGCGGCTGGGTCTACCAGCTCGGCTCCTACTACCTGGCAGACAACCACAGTGTGGTCTTCCGCAGCGTGTCCAGACCATGGCTGGCCAAGTACATGGACATCACCACCATGTTCACGTTGTTCTGCATCGGCTTTGTCATGGTCGCCGGCGCCGGCGCCAACTTGGAGCAGCAGTTCGGCTTCCCCACCTGGGTTGGCTCCGCCATCATGGTCGTGCTGCTTTTGCTGTCCGGTTTGCTGGACGTGGACAAGCTCACCAGCGTGATCTCCTTTATCACGCCGCTGCTGATCATCTGCCTGCTCGGCGCATTCGTGATCACGCTGATGAACATCCCGGACGACTTCGGCTACATCAACGAGATCGCCCAGACCAACCCGCACGCATCCGGCACCTTCGACAACTGGCTGATCACCGCACTGAACTACGCCACGCTGGTGATGATCATGGACACCTCCATGATGCTCGTCTTCGCCGGCTCCCACATGAACCCGGCCAAGACCGGCAAGGGCGGCCTGCTCGGCGGCATCATGTTCGCGGTGCTGCTGATGATCCTGGTGTTCATCCTGTTCTGCAACATGGAAAACGTCATGGACGCCGACCTGCCGCTGCTGAAGGTCTTCGACACCATGCACCCGGCCGTGGGCGTGTTCGTGTCCATCGTGATCTACCTGATGATCTACAACACCGCCGTCGGACTCTTCTACGCGCTTGGCCGCCGCCTGAGCAACGACAAGCCGGGCAAGTTCCGCGTCTACTACGGCATCGTCGTGCTGGTCGGCTTCGCGCTATCCTTCATCGGCTTCGCCGACCTGGTCGGCTGGGTCTACCCGGTCCTGGGCTACCTGGGCCTGGTGCTGGGCATCGTCATGGGCGTTGCCTGGTTCCGCGACCGCAAGAACATCCAGGACGAGACCGGCCGCCGCGAGCGCCTGGCCGAGCTCGCCGGCACCCAGCTGGACCCCGAGAGCTCGGATCTCACCGGTGCGGAGCGCAGCGAGGTCGACGAGCTGACCTCCGACTCCAACGTCGGCGGCAGCGAGCTGTGGCAGTCCGTTCAGGAGGAAGTGGCGGCTGACATGCACGCCGACTCCTCCAGCGACTTCGACATCAAGACCGTCCCGGCCCTGGACCCCGAGTCCGACTCCTACGCCGGCGCTCCGGATTCCCAGGGCGAGAAGATCCACTGGGAGGCGTACGAGGAGATGTACAAGACGGGCGAGTTCCCCGCCGTCAAGCCTGAGGACAAGTAAGCACTCTTCGCTTTACGACGTCCAGCTCCGCCCCGGCCAACGTTTGTTGGTCGGGGTTTTGCGTTGCGCCTCGGAATCGTCGGGATCCCGCGGCAACGACGCGAAAACCGGCTACCTACACCCGGCTACCAGCAAATATGGGAGCGCGGACAAAAAGTTGGAGTGTTGGGGGCTGGAAGGTATTCCGATGCCCGCAGGTTTTCCATCTGATATCCGCGTTGGTGCGGTTGAGAGGTTTTTGGCTGGGTCGTCTGCCCGTGAGGTCTGCGACTGGGCTGAACACGCGTGTGGTCGCCGACCGTCGGTGGCCACGGTCGGCAACTGGGTTGCGGCCAAGCGTCGTGGCCAGAGCTTGGACGGTACGCGACGCGCCTACGACGCTGAGACCATCGCAAAAGTTGTCGCACGCAGATTGACCTCGCAGGCGACAGTGCGTGACATTGCCGTGGAGTTCGATGTCCACGACACCGCGGCACTGACCTGGACGAAGCGGTTTTGGCCCGACGATGACGAACGCGATTCGGCAGCGTCGATGACTTTCGACGAGGCCTATGCGGCGACAATGGAACGCGTGAGCAAACACCGCAAAGTCCAACGCAACCATCAGCAGCAGCGAGTCGATGAGGCAGCCAATGCGAAGAAACCACCCCGGCCAGTCAACGAGTGGCTGCCAGGGCCTGGGCCGATAGACGATATCGCTGATTTACCCAGTGACATGGACGAGCTGAAAAAACTCGTTGTTGAGATGCGCGACCGGGAAACGGTCAAAGACGCCATTATCCACGTGCTCATGAGCGATGGTGAGCCACGGGGAAAAGACAACGTCCGCGACGGTGAGTCGCGGGGAAAAGACGACGTCCGTGACGGTGAGCTGTCCACCGCGGCGAAAGCCGCAGTGGTGGTTGCCCTCACGGACGCCCACGAGTTTTCCATCGCTCGAGCATGCGCGGTCGTTGGGATTGCGCAGTCGACGTTTTACTACCACCGACACAAACACACGCAGGTAGTGCAACAGCGCGAACAGCGCCACGCTGCACTCAAACCGCTGATCTTGCAGGCAGCCGCCGAATCCGGGCAAAGCTACGGCTACCGGCGCATCCACGCCTGGTTAAAGATCATGGGGCATACAGTGTCGGAAAAGATCGTGCGCACCCTCATGAAAGAGCTTGGGTGCCGCCCGCCGGCGAAGGCGTCGGGCAAGTACTCCTCCTACACCGGTGAAACCGACCACAAACCGGCAAACCTGCTGCTGATCACCCCACCCGACAGCAGCGACGGGGATGCGGATTCGGATGCGGCCCGGCCGGTTGTTGCACCGTCGCAGTATTTCATCGACCACGCCGACACTCAGGGGCTGACCCACGATTTCCACGCGGATGCCCCGTGGGAGAAAATCGGCACCGACGTCACCGAAATCCACTGCCCAGACGGGAAGTTGTTCCTGTCGGCAGCGATCGATTTCTACGACGGGATGCCGATTGCGGTCACCATGTCGACGTCGCCGAATCACGACTTGGTCGCCGAGATGATCGCGCGAATCGACGAGGTAAAACCCGACGGTGCGCAACCGATTATCCATTCCGACCGTGGCGGGCTCTACCGCAGTGAACGCTGGGTCAGCCTGATCACCGACCACACCCACAACATCCTGGATTGCCCCGACTGCCAGGCCGATGCGTGGTGCGACACCCGGTGGCGATACATCCCGTCACTGTCACGCAAAGCCACCAGCGGCGACAACGCGCGCACCGAAGGGTTCTTCGGCACGATGAAACAAGAACTGCTCAAAGGCAGGCCTGTGGTGTCAACGATGACGGTGGAGCAAATGCGCGACTATATTGACACCTACATCGACTTCTACATTCACAGACGATTGAAGTCGACACTCGGCGACGGCTACACCACCATCGCCGAACACCGACAAGCACTGAGTGCATAACAACGAGACAAAGTCCCCCAAATGCACTCCAAGAATTTGTCCGCATCCCCTATTTCGTGTGGTAGCCGGTTCTAGGTAGCCGGTTTCGTGGCGGGTTAGTGAAGTTAGACGCTACTCCGCGAGCTTCTTCGCGATGAGCTGGTTGACCTGGCCCGGGTCGGCCTTGCCCTGGGTCGCCTTCATCACTGCGCCGACAATGGCGCCGGTGACCTTCTTGTTGCCGGCGCGGTACTTCTCCACGATGTCCGGGTTGGCAGCCAGCGCCTCGTCGACGGCCTTCTCAATGGCGCCGTCGTCGCGCACGACCTCGAGGCCGCGCGCGGCGACTACCTCGTCGACAGAACCCTCGCCGGCGATGACGCCGTCGATGGCCTGGCGGCCCAGCTTGGTGGTCAGCTTGCCTTCCTTGACCAGCTCGACCACGCGGGCGACGTCGGCCGGGGTGACGCCGAGCGCGTCGAGGTCTTTGCCGGCCTCGTTGGCCTTGCCGTTGATGTAGGAAACCCACCATGCGCGGGCCTCATCCGGCGTGGCACCGGCTTCGACGGTGTCCACGATCAGGTCGAGCGCACCGGCGTTGACCAGGTCGCGGAACTCCTTCTCCGGCAGCTGCCACTCCTCCTGGATGCGTGCGCGGCGCACCCACGGCAGCTCCGGCAGGGTCGCGCGAATCTCCTCGACCCACTCCGGCTTCGCGATCACCGGCGGCAGATCCGGGTCGTTGAAGTAGCGGTAGTCGGAAGCCTCTTCCTTCGGGCGGCCCTTGGAGGTGGTGCCGTCCTTTTCCTGGTAGTGGCGGGTCTCCTGCACCACTTCCCCGCCGTCTTGCAGCACGGCGGCCTGGCGCTGCATCTCAAAGCGCACGGCCTGCTCCACGGACTTCAGGGAGTTGATGTTCTTCGTCTCGGTGCGGGTGCCGAACTTTTCCTGGCCGACCGGGCGCAGGGACACGTTGGCGTCGCAACGCATGCTGCCCTGGTCCATGCGGGCGTCGGAGACGCCGAGGGCTTTGACCAGCTCGCGCAGCGCGCCCACGTAGGCCTTCGCCACCTCAGGTGCGCGCTCGCCGGCGCCGATGATCGGCTTAGTCACGATCTCGATCAGCGGGATGCCCGCGCGGTTGCAGTCCACAAGCGACGCGGTTGCGCCGGTGATGCGGCCGGAGGCGGAACCCAGGTGGGTGAGCTTGCCGGTGTCTTCCTCCATGTGCGCGCGCTCGATCTCCACGCGCCACTCGGTGCCGTCCTCGAGCACGACGTCCAGGTAGCCGTCGTAGGCGATTGGCTCGTCGTACTGGGAGATCTGGTAGTTCTTCGGCTGGTCCGGGTAGAAGTAGTTCTTGCGCGCAAACCGCGAGGACTCGGCGATCTTGCAGTTCAGCGCCAGGCCGATCTTGATGGCCCACTCCACGCCCTTGGCGTTGACCACCGGCAGCGCGCCCGGCAGCCCGAGCGAGACCGGGTCGATGTTGGTGTTCGGCTCCGCGCCGAAGTGGGCGGAGGAGGTGGAGAACATCTTCGTCTCGGTGGCGAGCTCGACGTGCACCTCAAGGCCCATCACGGGGTCGTACTTTTCCAGTACTTCGTCGTAATCCATCAGGTCGTACGCAGTCATGCGCATCAGTCTACTGCCCCGCCCCGCGCACCCGCGCTACAGCTCGCCGCGCCGCCGCACCCACACAAATGCGGCGGTCTTCTCACGGCCGACAGCGAGCGCATTGCCTATCGACGGCCCATTGCCCACGTGCACCGTCCCCCACAATGTGTCGCCGGTTTGGGCCGGTAGGACGTCGCAAAGCAACTGCATCGCCGCCGGTGCGAGGCCGCGTCCGCGAGCATTGTCGTCGAGGAGGAATTCGTAGACCTGGAATCCGCGCATGCCGTTTGCGTCGTCGCGGGCTGCGGCGATGATGCCCGCGCGCTGCCCGTCCACCTCGATTTCGCGCAGCGCGCCCGTGTCCGCGCAGCGTTGCAGTTGCTCCAGAGTTGCGGCCTCCGTCCAGGTGCGCACCTCGGGCAACTGCTTTGCGACGTTGCCGAGCACCTCGTCGGCATATCCTGCCGTCTCCGCGGGGTCCGCCGGGGTAAGGCGCACGCGTTCGTGTTGCGGGCGACGCGGTTTCCGCCGCAGCCCGGAGACGAGCCCGGCGATGATCCACTGGTCGATGTCCGCGTCCTCCGGCGGGTTCGGCAGCTCGAAGCGGATGGCCAGCGGGCCGAAGTCCGCGAACTCGCGGTGCAGCTGCTCGGCGTACGCGTCTAGGAGAGCGAGCTGCGGCGGCACCGACGTGGCGACGACGTGCACGAACGGCTTTTCCGGGTCCAGCCCCAAAAAGCGGATCCCGGCGACGCACCAGTGCCCGTCCGCAAACTCCACGCGCCGGTTCGCCCACGCCAGAGGGTCGGACATGTCCGGCCCGCCGAGGGGTTTCAGATGGTCGCGGAAGCCAGCGCCGAAGTCCACGTCGGCAGTGTGCTCGGCCTGCGGGCGCATCTCCTTCACCGCGAGCTCACGCCGCTGGTCTGCGGTGTACCACTCGCGTAGCTGTTGAGGCATCCACGCCTCGTAGGCGTTAGTCATCTGGTCAAGCAGACTCATGCGATCACCCTAGCCACTCCCCGCACATATAGGACCCCGATGCGAACGAGAGAGGGTTTCCCTATGCTGGCTCAAGTGAATTTCCCCGATTTTTCTGACAAAAACACCCGCACCGGCACCATAGGGATCGTCGCCGTCGGAGCGCTCATCTTGGCGGCACCATTCGTGGCCCAGGCAGCGGCGGAGGGAGGCGAGCCCGCCACCACGGAGGTGTCCGCTGGTGGCGTCACACTGCGCGACGCGGACGGCGCTCCTCTACAGTGCACCCAGACTGCTGCCGCCGACAGTGCGGGTGACGGCACCGGCACGTGGGTGTGGGACTGTGACGGCACGAAAATCCAGCTGCGCACCGACTACACCATGACCGACGAGGCCGAGCGCGCCAACGCGGTCACGCGCATGTACTGGCTGGCAGCAGACGGCGAGCGAATCGACACGGACGAGCTCGATCAGCCAGCGCCCGGGGTGTACGCGGTGCACCGCAACGACATTTCCGTCGCCGCCGTCGAACGCGGTGACCTCACGGTGTACGTGGCAACGGCTCTCGCCGCCGGCCAAGAGATCGTCGAGCGTCTAGTCGAAGAGGAGGCCCGGTAGTGCAGAAGAACCGTATTTTCCAAGGCATCGCTGGCCTGGTCATCCTCGCGGGCGTGGCGCGCTACGTCTACGCGCTCACCCAGGTGCCGTGGACGCCCGCGTTCGGCGCTGCAGCGGCGGCATTCGTCCTCATTTCTGTCGCGGTGGCGTGGCTCCTTTTGCACCGCCACCCAGGACGGCCTGAGAATCCGTGGTGGCTGCCAGTCGGCATGATTGCCGCGGCGGGCTTGTGCGGCGTAGTGCCCTTCGTCAACTCCGCGTACCTCGCCGCGGCGCAGGAGCTGCCCGACGCTGTTACGTACCTGTTTTCCTCGATTCCGGAGGAGACTGCCAAACTACTGGCTGCGTTCCTTGTCATCGCCGCTTTCGCGCCGGTGCGCCGGCCCGTCGAGGCAGCCGTGGTCGGCATGGCCATCGGCGCGGGATACACCGTCGCCGAGACCGTGAACAATTCCGCGATCGCGGCGGCGCTAGATCTGCAGTCCGAGTACTACGACGGTGTCGCGTCAATGCTCGTAATGGTTGTCACGGGCCCGTTCTCGCACGCCGTGTACACCGGTCTGGCGGCGTGGGGCCTCGGCCAATTCCTGTGCCGCACCGATCAGCCTCTCGGCTGGCGCGTGTCGCGGCTCATCGGTTGGTTCCTCCTCGCCGCCGCGATCCACGGGGCGTTCAACGCCTCCAAAGAGCTTCCCGGTGTCGCGAGTCTCTTCGGCTCGATCGCGATCACGATCTTGCTGTGGGGGCTGTTGATCTGGCTCTACCGCCGCTCCCGAGCCGTCGCCTCCCACACCTCGCGGTAGCTCTCCGCGAGCGTGACCACCGTCTCGTGCGCATTGAGCCCGCTGGGGTTGCCCACCACCCACACCGGCACGCCGGCGAGGGTCTCGGGCTGGAGGCCGCGGGTGGCCTTTGGTCGTCGATAGGCATCGCGGTACGCCCCGATGCCTGCGAACATGACGGCTGTGGGCTGAAGCTTTTCGACGACACTCCGCACGACCTCGCCTCCCTCAACCAACTCCGCCTTGGTCAGGTCGGACGCCTTCGGCGTCATGCGGTTCACCAGATTGGTGAACCCGATGCCGAGCTCTGCGAGCATGGCGGCGTCCTTGTCGGACAGCCCCTCGTTGGCGTGGACGCGGTAGGGCGTGATGCCCGCGGCCTCGAGCGCCGGCCAGAAGCGGTTGCCCGGGAACGCGAACGGCGCGTCCACCTCCTCGGTGAGGCGGCCAGGGTTGATGCCGACAATGAGCAAGCGGCAGGGGTCCGGGATACGGTCGTGCATCTACGTGAACATGGCCTTCGCGGTGGTGTAGCGGCGCTCCGGCACGGTCTTGAGCTGCGCGACGGCGTCCTCGAGCGCCACGAGTTCGATGTCCTCGCCGTGCAGCGCCACGCAGGTGCCGAAGTTGCCCTCGTGGGCGGCGCGGGCGGCGTGGACACCGTAGCGGGTGGCCAGCACGCGGTCGTAGGCGGTTGGCGTGCCGCCTCGCTGGGTGTGGCCGAGCACGGTGGTGCGCACGTCGTATCCCAAGCGCTTCTTCACTTCATCGCCGATGATCTGGCCCATGCCGTTGAAGGTCTTGTGGCCGAACTCGTCCTCCTCGCCCAGGCCGGCGTCCATGGTGCCTTCCTTAGGCGTCGCGCCCTCGGCGACGACGATGATGCCGTACTTCTCCCCCATCTGGAACCGGCGCTCCATGGCCTTGCAGATCTCGGCGATGTCGAACGGCTCCTCCGGGATCACGGTGTAGTGGGCGCCGCCGGCCATGCCGGCGTGCAGGGCGATCCAGCCCACGTGGCGGCCCATGACCTCAACGATGAGGATGCGGTTGTGGGACTCGGCGGTGGTGTGCAGCCGGTCGATGGCGTCGGTGGCCACGGACACGGCGGTGTCGAAGCCGAAGGTGTAGTCGGTCGCGGCGACGTCGTTGTCGATGGTCTTGGGCACGCCGACGACGGGGATGCCGTTGTCGGAAAGCCACTTCGCGCCCTTGAGCGTGCCCTCGCCGCCGATGGCGATCAGGGCGTCCACGCCGGCGTCGTCCAGGTTGGCCTTGATGGTGTCCAGCCCGGCCTTGAACTTGTCCGGGTGGAGGCGGCCGGTTCCCAGCACGGTGCCGCCGCGCAGGAGGAGGGAGTCCATGTAGGCGTCGTCGTAGAGGTCGACGCGGCGGTCCTCCATCAGGCCCACCCAGCCGTCGCGGTAGCCCACGACGGTGGAGCCATACTCCGTGTTGGCGGTGCGGACGATGCCGCGGATGACGGCGTTCAGGCCGGGGCAGTCGCCGCCGGAGGTCAAAGTGGCAAGTCGCATGACTGCCAGGCTACCCCCGAAGACGAAGCGATGACACCGCCCCGATCAGCATCGCGGCGCACGGCAGCGCGAGCGCTAAACCGGCCGTGGATTCGATGGCCCCGGAGGCGAGCACCATGCCCACCAGAGCCACGCCGAGCACCGAGCCGACCTGGCGGGCGGTGTTATAGAGCCCCGAGGCCGCCCCAGTTTCGTGCTCGGGGATGCCGCGCATGGTCACCGCCGCGTTGGGCGCCCACACGAACGCGCCGCCGATGCCCAATAGCGAGGTCACGGCGGTAAACCACCACACGCTGGCGTCGGTGTGGATCAGCGCGATGGCGAGCGCCAACCCGGCCGCGGAGACGGCAAAGCCCGCGGCGCAGAGCTTGCCCGGGTCGCGCCGGTCCGTCAGGTACCCGGCCACCGGGGTGAGCACGAGCGCGAACACGGACATCGGTGCGGTAATCGCGCCGGATGCCGTCGGCGAGGCTCCGGCGACGGTTTGCAGCCAGTACATCAGCGGGATGAACATCGACGCCACGGTAAAGCCCATCGCCGCCACGCCCAGGGCCCCGAGGGCAAACGAGCGGTTGAGCATGAGCTCCACGGGCAGGAACCCGTCGTCGGTGCCGTTGCGGGCCGAGAGCACCAGCACGCCGATCAGCAGCGCACCGAAGAGGATCGAGGGCCACTGACCGAACTGGATGCCATACACAAGCAACCCCAGCCCGCCGAACGACAGCAGCACCGGCAGCAGGGTCACCCGCTCGCCGCTTCGTGGCAGACGCGGCAGGGCAACCACCCCGGCGACAAGCGCCATCGCACCGAGCGCGGCTTGGGCGAAGAACGCCGCGCGCCAGCCGAAGCCGTCCGCCACTGCCCCGCCGGCCACGGGGCCGATCAGGGACGCCACGGAGCCGATCACGCCCCAGGCGGCGAACGCCCGGCCTTGTTTGTCCTCCGCGAACACGCGCGGGATCAGCCCGAACGCCTGCGGCAAAAACACTGCGGCGCCCGCACCCTGCAGGCCGCGGGCCACCACCAGGGCCCAGAACGACCAGGACGCGCCCGCGAACACTAGTGCGGCCACGTAGATGGCCAAGCCGATGAGGAAGACGCGGCGTTGCCCGAAGGCGTCGCCAAGCTTGCCGGTCGCCGGCATCGGGGCCACTGTGCACAGCAGGTAGATGCTGGTCAGCCACACGGCGGAGCCGACGTCGAAAGGCAACAGCGGGGTGATCACGGGCATGAAGCCCTGATCGATCAGCACAAGAAAATACCCCGCAGCCAAAGCTGCGAGGGTATTCCAGGGGTTAACGGCCGGCTTCAAAAGCGGCACCCACGCGGTACAAGCGCGCGTCCTCGAAGGCCGGGGCGATCAGCTGCAGGCCCACCGGCAGGTTGGTGTCGGATGCCTCGCCCGCCGGCACCGACATGCCGGGCAGGCCGGCCAGGTTCAGCGGCAGGGTGAACAGGTCGAAGTTGTACATCGCCAGCGGGTCGTCCACCTTGTCGCCCAGCTTGAACGCCGTGGTGGGCGTTGACGGGGCGGCGATGACGTCGCAAAGCTCGAATGCCTTGGCAAAGTCCTGCGCCACCAGAGTGCGCACGCGCTGCGCCTGCAGGTAGTACGCGTCGTAGTAGCCCACGGACAGCGCGTAGGTGCCCAGGATGATGCGGCGCTTGACCTCCGCGCCGAAGCCCTCGCCGCGGGTGGCAGCCATGACTTCCTCGGCGGAGCGGGAGCCGTCGTCGCCGACGCGCTGGCCGTAACGCATGCCGTCGAAGCGCGCGAGGTTGGAGCTGACCTCGGAGGTCTGGATCAGGTAGTACGCGCCCATGACGTCTTCGAAGCTCGGGCAATCCACCTCGACGATCTCCGCGCCCTGCGCCTCAAGCTGCGCGTAGGCCTTGTCGATGGCCTCCTTCACGCCGTCCTGCGTGCCGGGACGCTCGAACTGCTTCACGCGGCCGATCTTCACACCCTTCAGGTCGCCGGAAGCGCCCTCGCGGGCGGCGTCGGCGAGCGCCGGGACCTCGCGGTCCACGGAGGTGGCGTCGAACTCGTCGTGGCCGCCGATGATCTCGTGCAGCAGCGCGGTGTCCAGCACGTTGTTCGCGCACGGGCCCACCTGGTCCAGGGAGGACGCGCAGGCGATGACGCCGTAGCGGGACACGCCGCCGTAGGTCGGCTTCACGCCCACGGTGCCGGTCAGCGATGCCGGCTGGCGGATCGAGCCGCCAGTGTCGGTGCCGATGCCCAGCGGGGCCTCGCCGGACGCGAGTGCCGCCGCGGTGCCGCCGCCGGAGCCGCCCGGGACGCGCTCCAGGTCGTGCGGGTTCTTCGTCTGCTTGTAGGCCGAGTTCTCCGTGGACGACCCCATGGCGAACTCGTCCAGGTTGGTCTTGCCCAGAATCGGGATGCCGGCTGCGCGCAGCTTGGCCACCACGGTGGCGTCGTACGGGCTCATGTAGCCCTCGAGCATCTTCGACGCGGCGGTGGTCGGCGCGTCGGTGGTGACCAGCAGGTCCTTCAGCGCCAGCGGCACGCCTGCAAGCTTAGAGGCCGGCTCCTCGCCGTTTTTCACCTGCTCGTCCACCTTGTCCGCGGCCGCGAGCGCCTCTTCTGCACCGACGTGCAGGAAGGCACCGAGATCGCCGTCGACCTCAGCGATGCGGTCGAGGAAGGCTTGGGTGACCTCGCGGGAGGTGACTTCGCCGGACTGGATCATTGCGGCGAGCTCGTGCGCTGGCTTTGCGACGAGACCTTCGGCCGGAATCGTGTACTGCGTCATTTCCTTCTAGTCTCCCTCTCCGAGAATCTGCGGAACCACGAAGCGGTCGTCTTCCACGGCCGGGGCCTGGTCCAGCGCCTCGGCCTGCGTCAGCGTCTTCTTCTCCACGTCCTCGCGCATACCTGCGTCGATGGAGTGCGGGTGGCTCATCGGCGTGACACCCTCCGTGTCGACGCTTTGCACCTTCGAGACCGCGTCCACGATCGTGTCCAGCTGCTGGGCAATGTCGTCCAGCTCCTCGTCCTTCAGCGCGATTCGCGCCAGGCGTGCGATGCGCGACACCTCGTCGCGTGAAATCTCAGCCACAGTCCAATCCCTTCCACATCGCGTGGGTTGCGTATGACGCGCCTTATCTTACGTCAACGCAATTCGCTCACCCGCGAGCGGTGAGGCGCACCGGCAGCGAAGCCCAGCCGCCCACCGGGTGCACCTCCCGCTCGCCTTGTCCGGCGCTGGAGACCTGCGCTACTGCGAGGAGTTCTTCGGTGAACGCTTGCAGCTCAACGATCGACAACGTCTTGCCAGGGCACGCGTGCGGCCCTGCGCCCCAGACCAGGTTCTCGTCGGCGTTCGTCTCCGGTTCGAAGCCGTCCGGGTCTGCAAACGTTTCCGGGTCGCGGTTTGCCGCTGTCCAGTGGATGCGCACCCTTTGGCCTTCAGGCAGATCGTGCCCGTCGAGCGACACCGGGCACGTGGTCACTCGCCGGTTGCTCACAAACGGCGAGTCGGCGCGCAGGATTTCGTCGGCGATCGCAGTGAACTCCTTTTGCGAAACGCCGCCTGCGAGGCGGTCCTGGAGCTCGGGGCGTTCGATCAGTGCTTCAAGCACAACCCCGATGCAGTAGGCCATCGAGCTCAAATCTCCCGCAGTCCAGTTGCGTAGCACGGAGACCACTTCCTCGAATTCCAGACGCCGACCGAGACTGTCGTCGTGGACGAGACGCGAGGTGACCGAATCGTCGGGGCTGTTCTGGAGGGGCTGCACGACGGAGCGAATGATGTCGTCGAAACGCTCGGCGACCGCCGCTGTGCGCTCGAGTTCGCCGGACCGCGTTGCCGCGTTGTTGTCGGCCACCCACGCAATGAGGGTGTCGTCGAGCTCGCTTGGCCATCCGAGCCAGGCGGTCATCGCGCGGACCGCATACTGGGCGCCCAAGTCGCCGACGGCGTCGACCTTGCCGTTCGACAGCGCTCCTTCTGCCAACTGGCGCGCGATCTTGTGGAACATCGGAGCGAGCTGATCGACCTCCTCTGCCGCGAGGTAACGATCGATCAACGCACGCATCTCGGTGTGCTTCTCGCCGTCAAGGCCGTTGGGCAACTGCAAAAATCGCGACACACCCGACGAGAACTGTTCCGGGTTCTCCGCCACTTCGCGGGCGAGAGCGTTGCCCGTGACGACGACCTCCTTGCCGTCGCGAGCCAACTTCGCGCCGTCGCGAAGCAACGCGTCTCCGACCGCGCGGGGTTCGGCGCCGGCGAGTGTGGTCTGCGGGATTTCGGTGCGGCTCATCGTGCTCCTCCTTAGTTAGAAGACTGCTGCGGTTTCGACCGTACACCCGCTGCCGGTGTGCCGAATTGCTATAAATAAGGCCATGTCGTACCTCATCCGCGTTTCCCTCCCGGACGTCCCTGGCAGCCTTGGTCAGCTCGCCGAGGCGTTCGGTATGGTCGACGCCGACATCAACTCCGTTGACATCGTGGAGACCTCCACCGACGGCACCGTGACCGACGACATCGTGGTCACCCTGCCCACCGGTGTGATGGTGGACACCCTGATCACCGCCGTCTCTTCTGTCGACGGCGCGGAGGTGGATTCCATCCGCCCGTTCACCGGACGCGTGGACCGCCGCGGGCAGATCCAGATGCTCGCCCAAATCGCGGCGCAGTCCGGCAGCGTCGAGGACCGGATTAGCGAGCTTGTCGACGTCATACCGAGCGCCGTGACCTCCTCCTGGGCCGTGGTGCTGCGCACCTCAGACGAGGGCCTCACCCGCGCCGCCGCCTCCCCCGCCGCGCCGGAGGACGACGGGTCGCACCCAAAGATGCCGCCCATCGAGGCCGCGCGCATCCTCCAGCCGGACTTCGACGGCTGGGCCCCGGAGTCCTGGTTCCAGCTCGGCACATCGCTCACCATCACTCCCCTGCACGGCACCGACATGGTGCTGGTGGTCGGCCGCGTGGGCGGGCCGGATTTCCTGGCGTCCGAGGTCCGCGAGATCGGCGACCTCGGCTGCATCACAGGCGCGATGCTGCGCTAGCCAAAGCCTCAACCGTTGCACGTTTTCTAGATTTCTGTAATTCTAGAAAGCATGCAACCGATTGAAGCACGCCTCTCTGACCTCGAAGCGCGCGTCGCCGCGCTCGAACAGGCCCCATCGCCCGAGTCCACCTCACGCCCCAGTTCCAGCAACGAGGCGGACCAAGGCACAGTCACCTTCAAAGGCGACGTGGAGCTTCCGACCGGCACCTACTCCTACGAATGGATCCGCCCAACGGCGTGGATCACGGACCAACCGTGGGACAACGCGATGGACCGCATCGCCGCTCTCGCGCACCCCGTCCGCGGCGCCATCCTGCGCCACCTTTTAGCCGCACCGGCGAGCGTAACGGAGCTGGTCGAATCTGACCTGGTTTCCTCCACCGGCACGGCCTACCACCACCTGAAGGAGCTGCAGGCCGGCGGCTGGGTGCGCAAGCAGACCGGGGTGTTTGAGATTCCCCCGGCCCGCGTCATCCCGCTCATGGCGATCGTGATCGCAGGGGAGGACCACTGATGCGCGCTACAAACATTGCCACCGGAGGAATCTCCGCCGTCCTCGCCGCCGCGTTGATGCTCTCCACCGGCCCCCGCGATATTTCCGTGGCCTCTGAGCACACCGGCGATACCGAGATCTCCTCCGCCCTCGAACACCTCGCGGAAAACGGCCACCACAACCTCGCCGCCTTCACCTATGACGACGGAGAGGCCCGCTTCGGCGGCCTCGGCGCCGACGAGCACACCGAATTCGAAATCGGCTCGATCACCAAGACATTCAACGCAGAGCTGGTCCGCCAGTTCATCGACGCCGACGAGCTCAGCTTGGACACTCAGGTGCAGGAGCTTATCGACGTCCCCTCCGCCCCCGTCGCCGACGTGACCATCGAGGAGCTGCTCAACCACACCTCCGGGCTCGCCGCCACCGAAAGTCTCAGCCTCGCGGACATGTTCGCGGCCAACATCCGAGACGGTGGCAACCCCTACCGGCGCGACACTCCGCAGGACATCCTCGAGGCCGCCGGTGCCGCCGAGCTGAACAACCGCGGCGAAGAACAGTACTCGAACTACGGCCACGCGCTGCTCGGCCAACTGCTTGCCACACATGCCGGCGTGCCCTACGACGAGTTGCTGCGTACCCGAATCTTCGAGCCCGCCGGCATGACGTCGACCTACGTGGCGCTACCGGGCACCGTCGACGAAGCACCGACAGGCCTGGCCGCCAACGGGCACCCCGCCAGCCCGTGGGACATGGACGGCTGGGCCCCGGCCGGCGCGATCCGCTCCACTGCTGCCGACATGGCGAAGTACGTGGAATGGGTGTCCTCGCACGGTGTGCCCGACTACGGCTGGGCAAGCGTCGACGAAGACGGACAGGAGATCACGTTCCACAACGGCGGCACCGGCGGCTTCCGGACCATGTTGGTCTGGGACCCCGAGCGCACCGACCACAGCCGCGCCACGTTCGTCGCGGGCGACACAGAAGCCTGGGTGGACGCGCTCGGCATCGATCTCATGGAGGAAACCCGATGATCGCACTCGTCATGATTCTGCTGCTCCTTGCGTCCGCGACTTTCAGCGCCGTGCGGAACGTCAAGGGCCTCATTTACACCCTCGTCAACGCGGTCATCACCGCAGCGGTGGTGTGGATGCTCTCATTCGGCGTGAACTGGAATGGCCAGTTCCCCATCTGGCTGTGGTGGGCCATCGCCGTCTGGGCGGCGGTACTCGTCGGCCTGAGCGCCGCGCGCCTTACGCAAGCGCGTCTGGGCCGCCCTCGAGCAGCTGCACAAATTGCGCCTCGGTAAGGATGGGCCGGCCCAGCTCCTCCGCCTTCGCGGCCTTCGAACCGGCGTTTTCGCCCACGACCACGTAGTCGGTCTTCTTCGACACCGAACCGGCCGCCTTGCCGCCGCGCGACAAGATGGCTTCCTTGATTTCATCGCGGGTGAAGCCCTCCAACGTGCCGGTGGCGACGATGGTCAGCCCTTCCAGCGTCTGCGGGGCGCGGTCCTCCTCGGCGGACTCCATGGTCACACCGGCCGCGGCCCAACTGTCCACGATGTTCTGGTGCCAGTCCACGGTGAACCATTCTTTGAAGCTCTCGGCGATCACGTCGCCCACGCCGTCGGTGTCGGCGAGGTCGGCCACGGGGGCGTCGATAAGCGATTGCATCGAGTGGAAGCGCGACGCGAGCGCGCGGGCCGCGGTGGGGCCGACGTGACGGATGGATAGCGCCACGATGACGCGCCACAGGTCGGCGTGCCGCGCGGTTTCCAGGTTGGCCAGAAGCTTCTTGCCGGAGGCGTTGACCTCGCCGTCCTTGCGGGTGTACACGCTGGACTTTTTCAGGTCCTCCTCGGTGAGGTCGAACAGTTTCGCCTCGTCCTCCAGCACCCCGGAGGCGATGAGGTCCTGCGCGCCCTTCTCCCCCAGCGCCTCGATGTCGAACGCGCCGCGCGAGGCGATGTACTCCAAACGCGTGGCCAGCTGCGCCGGGCACGAGCGTGTGTTCGGGCAGCGCCAGTCCGCGTCACCCTCCTTCGCGGGCGCGAGCTTCGTGCCGCAGGCGGGGCAGTTTTCGGGGTAGACGAACTCGCGCTCGGTGCCGTCGCGAAGATCCGCCACAGGCCCGAGCACCTCCGGGATGATCTCGCCGGCCTTGCGCACCACCACCGTGTCGCCGATCATCACACCCTTGCGCTTGACCTCGTGCTGGTTGTGCAGCGTGGCCATGGACACTGTCGAGCCGGAGACGAACACCGGCTCCAACACCGCGAACGGGGTCGCGCGGCCCGTGCGGCCGACGGAGACCTCGATGTCGAGCAGCTTCGTGGTCACCTCCTGCGGCGGGTACTTGTACGCGATCGCCCACCGCGGCGCGCGCGAGGTCGCGCCCAGGGCGCGCTGCTCGGCCACGGAATCCACCTTGACCACCAAGCCGTCCATCTCGTGGATGGCGTCGTTTCGGTGCTCGCCCCAGTAATTGACGGCCTCGATAACCTCGTCGGCCGTCTCCGCCCGGCGCGTGTACTCGCTGACCGGCAGGCCCCACTCGGCGAGCTTCTCGTAAGCTTCCCACTGCGTTTCGGGGGTGAAGCCCTCGCGCGCGCCGATGCCGTGGCAGATCATGCGGAGCTTGCGCTTCTTCACGTCCTCCGGGTTCTTCTGCCTCAGCCCACCAGCCGCGGTGTTGCGCGGGTTGGCAAACGGCTTGCCGCCTTCCTTTTGGCGTAGCTCGTTGAGCTCAGGGAAGTCCTCGGGGCGGATGAACACTTCGCCGCGGACCTCGAGGAACGCCGGGGCGTCGCCAGTGAGCTTCTGCGGGATGTCCTCGATCACACGGGCGTTGGCGGTGATGTCCTCGCCGGTGGTGCCGTCGCCGCGGGTGGCCGCGCGGGTCAGCTCGCCGTTTTCGTAGACGAGGTCGATGGATAGCCCGTCGATCTTCAGCTCGGTGAGGTACGGGCCGGGTGCCTTGGAGAGCCACTCGCGCATCTCGTCTTCGTTGAAGACGTTGTCCAGGCTCATCATGCGCTCGGGGTGGGTGACGTCCGCGAACGCGGTGTCGGTGGCGGGGGCGCCGACTTCCTTCGTGGGCGAGTCCGGCACCGCCAGCTCGGGGTGGTCCTCCTCCATCTTCTGAAGGCGGCGGAACAGCTCGTCGAACTCGCCGTCGGTGATCACCGGCTGGCCGTTGTAGTACAGGTCCCGGTGCTTGCGGACCTCAGCGGCCAGCTCGTCCCATTCACGGTGCAGATCAGCGGAAATTTCACTCACAGCAAGCCAGTGTAGAGATAGCGCGGATCCCTAGTTGTTGAAGAGGGCGAACACGCGTGAGGTGATGCTCGGCGCACCCTTGATCTTCGGCGGCCCAACGACGATGACGGCACCGGTGGCCGGAACTTGGTCCAGGTTTGCCATGACCTCTACCTGGTAGATGTTCTGCTCGAGTACGTAGAGCTCGCCGTACAAAAAGCCGGTTTCGGCAGCAACCACACCGGGATCCGTGTCCAGCGTCTCGTGGCCGATAGCTGAAACGTTGCGCTCCTCCACTAGGAACTTCAGCGCGTCCAGGGTCCAGCCCGGGGTGTGCTGCACGCCGTTGTCGTCGTGGTTCACAAACGCGTCCGGGTCATCCCAGCGTTTGTGCCAATTGCTCGAGAACGCAACGAAGCTACCGGCTGGGATTTCACCGTGCTCGGCTTCGAAGGCTTCGATGTCTTCCACGGTCACCCCGTGGTCAGGATTCTGCGCAACCGAGTCTTCCAGGTGCAGTACGAACAACGGTAGGATCAGTTCGTCTGCACCAATCGCATCGACAAGCCGCTTTCCGGCGGCGAAGTGGCCCGGCGCGTCGATGTGCGTGCCATACGGGGTGGCCAGGGTGTACTCCTTGGCGAAGAAGCGATGCTCTTCAATCGTGTTGACTGTCCGTTCAGTCATCGGGTTGAAAGCTGGGAAGCGCGGGATACCGGCGTGGACATCGTGTGAGAGATCCACGCGCTTTGCGCTAAGGATCTGCTTCTGCCATTCGCTGAGTTCTGTCATGGAATTGACTATCAGCCACCTGCCTGCGCCAGACAAGTTTCTATTCATCGGTGCACTGGTGCACCTAGAATGCGTTACAGGAAAGGAGGACAGCTCATGACCGCAGCACGAACAACTGCTACTTCGACCCCGACGGAATTTTCCCGTGAGGCCGCAGTGGCGTCGATGAAGCTCGAGGGCCGAAGTCTTCCGCCTGAGTACTCGCGATCTGAAACGACGGCAACCATTCTTTCTGACCTCCGAAGGGCACGCGGGTGGGATTAAACCCCGGGTACCGCGACCCAGTGCCTCTGTCGGAGTTCATCAGCGTGCGCACGCTCGGCGAATGACTTGCCCGCTGCCCGTGTCGGCGCGCTCATTACAATGTCGCCCATGGCCACTTTCGACGCCTCCCGCATGCTCTCCTTCGACCTGGAGACCACCTCCGCCAACCCGCGCGAGGCCCGTGTGGTCACCTCTGCGATCGTGCGTATCGACGGCTCCGAGGTCGACGCCAACGAAACCCTCGCCGACCCCGGGGTGGAGATCCCCGAGGAGGCCGCGAAGGTGCACGGCATCACCACCGAGAAGGCCCGCGCGGAGGGACGCGACCACGACGAGGTGGTGCGCGAGACCGTGGAGGCGATCAAGCAGGGCTGGGAGGACGGCCTGACCCTGGTGGTGTTCAACGCCCCCTACGACCTGACGGTGCTGCGCCAGCTCACCGGGGACTTCACGGTCACCGGCCCGGTGTTCGACCCCCTGCTGATCGACCGTGCCAAGGACCGCTACCGCAAAGGCCCGCGCAACCTGACGTCGATGTGCGAGCACTACGGCGTGCGGCTGGACAACGCGCACGAGGCCACCGCCGACGCGTTCGCCGCCGCGCGCGTGGCGTGGATGCAGGTACGCAAGCTCTACCCGGATCTTGCCCAGATGGACGCCGGCGAGCTCATGGAGTACCAGGCGGTGCAGTACTTCACGCTGCAGGAGGACCGGAAGCGCTATTTCGAGTCCCAAGGCCGCGACGCCTCGAACGTGCTGCCCGGCTGGCCCATGCTCGGCTAGTTCTGGGCTAGTTGAGCGCAAGCTCCGCGCGCAGCTTCTCGGCGAAGTTGTGCAGACCCCGGTTGTCGCCCTCGGATTCGACCGAGTACGTCTCCCCCGACTTCGTCTTCACCACCATTGCGCCCGACTCGCTGATGATCACGTCGGCGATGCTGGCGGCGTCGAGCTCTGTGGTCTCTTTCTTCTCCACCAGGCGCAGCGTCTGCCCGTCAAAATCGGCCTCGCGCTTGCCCGACAAAAGCCCAAACGCGGCGAAGAACGCGATGCCGATGGCAATGCCGAAAATCATGTCGTCCATCATGAGGCCGAAGACGACGAAGAACATCACGCCGAAAACGATCCCTGTGGAGAGGTCGGCCTTCTTCTTGTCCCAGTGCAGCGGTGCGCTCATGCCTCCACTGTAAGTGCCTCGGCCATCTCCCGAGCCGCCCGGTAGTTCGCCGCGCTGTCCACCAGTGTGGCGGCCGGCTCGGCGTAGACGTCCACGGTCGTGGTGGCCGGGTCGATCTGCAGCTCGTCGAAGAGGTTGTACAGCTCGCGTGGGGCCATCACCGGAATCGCGATGCGTGTGCCGGCGTCCAACAGCCGGGCCAGCGCGTCTTTGTCGGCGCGGCGCGGGTCGCAGGTCAGCCACGGGACGTCGACAAGCTTGGGCGTATGCAGCAGGTGCTCGCCGAAGCGCGCGAGTGTCTCCCCCGGCTCGGGGATCGCGCGGATGGTCTCGAAGTCGGTGGTGCCTTGCAGCGTGCCAGCGACGACCTCGGGCAGGCGCGGCTCGTCAAGCTGCAGCACGCTTTTGCCAAATCGCTTCTCGACGTCCCTCCGGTGCCCCACGCACACCTCCAACAGCGCGTCCGTGAGGTCGCGAAGCGCGCCAGGGTCGGTGATCATGCGGTGGCCGTTGGCCATCTCAATCTCGGCGGCGAGCGTGAACGGGCCCGCCAGCTGCACCTTCACGGTGTCTGCTTTGCCGTGCCAGAGCTCCTCGAGGTGGTCGAGGTCGCGCTCCATGCGGTCGGCATCCTTGCGTGCCCGAGCCGCCACGCGCCAGCCGCGGGGCCCGCGCGCCACGGGGATTTCCAGCATCGCGGCGGTGCGGCCGATCAGGTCCGAGCCGACGCCGCGGTCCGGCAGCTGCGGGACGTGCGGCAGGGGCGACTCGGAGAGCACCACGTCCGCAGCCTGCGTGAGGTCGGTGCCGGGAAGCGACCCGAGGCCGAACGCGGTTGGAGGAAGTGTTGTCACGGCGCTGATGTTACGCAGTGGCGCAGATGGTGCCGGAGCCGAGCACGATGTCGCCCAAACCGTCCGGGTCCGGCAGGTAAAGCACTGCTGCCTGGCCGCGGGCCACACCCTCGAGCGGCTCGTGCAGGGCGAGCGTCATCTGATCGCCGTCGATGCGGGCAGTGCAGGGCACGACCCCGCCGTGGGCGCGGATTTGCACGTTGGCCTCGAACTCGCCCTCCATCGCCGGGTGCAGCACCTTCAGGCGGTCGGCG
This sequence comes from Corynebacterium sp. CQ3829_602738, assembly GCF_054478435.1. Taxonomy (NCBI): domain Bacteria; kingdom Bacillati; phylum Actinomycetota; class Actinomycetes; order Mycobacteriales; family Corynebacteriaceae; genus Corynebacterium; species Corynebacterium sp. CQ3829_602738. The sequence goes on along the minus strand of NZ_CM137003.1, from coordinate 1,086,852 downwards.
GTGATCTCGTTGACCTTCAGGGCCTCCCGCGGGCCGACGGTGACCGTGCCGGTGGAGGTGTCCACGTCGGTGACGTAGCGCGGCTTGCCGTCGTCCGCAGGCACGCGGATGTTCAGTCCCTTGCGCTGGCCGATCGTGTACTGGAACGCGCCGTCGTGCTCTTTCAACTCGTGGCCCTCGGTGTCTTTGATCATGCCGGGGCGCATGCCGATCGAGCGGCCCAGAAACGCCTGGGTGTTGCCGTCGGGGATGAAGCAGATGTCGTAGGAATCCGGCTTGGACGCAGTGGCGAACCCGTGGCGGGCCGCCTCCTCGCGGATCTGCGGCTTTTCAGTATCCCCTACAGGGAAGATGCAGCGGTCCAGCTCGTCGCGCGTGAGCACGCCGAGCACGTAGGACTGGTCTTTCTTCGGGTCGGTGGATCGGCGGAGGTTTCCTTGGTCGTCGATAATTGCGTAGTGCCCGGTGGCGATCGCGTCGAAGCCCAAGGTCACCGCGCGGTCGAGCAGTGCCGCGAACTTGATCTTCTCGTTGCAGCGCAGGCACGGGTTGGGGGTCTCGCCGTGTTCGTAGGACCACACGAAGTTGTCGATGACCTCTTCTTTAAAGCGGTCAGAGAAGTCCCACACGTAAAACGGGATACCCAGGTGGTCGCACACGCGGCGCGCGTCGGCGGAGTCCTCCAGGGAACAGCAGCCGCGGGCAGACTCGCGCGTCTGCTGCGCGTCCTTGCTCAGTGCAAGGTGCACGCCGACAACGTCGTGGCCCGCCTCCACCAGGCGCGCAGCAGCGACAGAGGAGTCCACTCCCCCGCTCATGGCCGCCAATACTCGCATGTCGGCGCAGTGTAGTCCCGTGAAGGCGAAAGGTGAAACGTCCGGCTGGTCGCGTGGAAACACCCCCTCGACACATACCCCCCTGGGGTATTAAGGTGGAAGACGGCCGTCGTGCTAGGCCCCCGGCACGACCGAACCGACCACAATGATGAACTGCAACGAGAGGACAGAACCATGAACGACAGACACGCCCACTCCGGCACCGAACCCGGTGGGCACGCCAGCCATCACGAACACAGCAACCACGGAGGCCATGCCGGCCACAACCACACAGAGCACGCGGGCCACGGAGAACATGGAGGCCATGGCCACGCGGGCCACGCAGGCCATGGCGATCACGTAGCCCAGTTCCGCAGGCTCTTCTGGATCATGCTGGTTCTCGCGATCCCGGTCGTCGGATTTAACGAAACCTTCGCCCACCTCATCGGCTACCAGCTGCCTGACGCGGAATGGATCCGCTGGATCTCGCCGCTCTTGGGCACGGTCATTTACTTCTGGGGAGGTCGCCCGTTCTTGACGGGTGCAGTCTCCGAGATCCGCTCACGAAAACCCGGCATGATGCTGCTGATCGCCCTGGCGATCACGGTCGCTTTCGTCTCCTCCTGGGGTGCGAGCCTGAACTTGCTGGACCGCGAGCTGAATTTCTGGTGGGAACTGGCGCTGCTGGTGGTCATCATGCTGCTGGGGCACTGGATCGAGATGCGCTCCCTCGCCCAGACCACCTCGGCCCTGGATTCGCTCGCCGCACTTCTGCCCGACGAGGCCGAGAAGATCGACGGCGACGAAGTAGTGAAGGTCACCCCGGCGGATCTTGAGGTCGGCGATGTCGTGATCGTGCGGCCCGGCGCGTCCGTGCCTGCCGACGGCATAATCGTCGACGGCAGCGCCAGCATGGACGAGTCGATGGTCACCGGTGAGTCGAAAACGGTGCGGCGCGGTGAGGGCGAGCACGTGGTCGCTGGCACCATCGCGACAGACTCGGGTCTGCGCATCGAGGTCACAGCCACGGGTGGCGACACCGCGTTGGCCGGCATTCAAAAGCTCGTCACCGATGCGCAAGAATCGTCATCGCGGGCGCAGCGCCTCGCAGACAAGGCCGCCGCGTGGTTGTTCTGGTTCACCCTCGGCGCCGCCATTCTGACCGCCGTGGTCTGGACCGTCGTCGGCATGCCAAACGACGCCGTAGTGCGCACCATTACGGTGCTCGTCATCGCCTGCCCTCACGCCCTAGGTCTCGCAATCCCGCTGGTCGTCTCGATTGCGACTGAGCGCGCCGCCCGCGGCGGGGTACTGATCAAGGATCGGCTCGCTCTCGAATCCATGCGCACCGTCGACGCCGTGTTGTTCGACAAGACCGGCACCCTCACCAAAGGCGAACCCACCGTCACCGCGATCGACACCATCAGCGGATATGAGGAAGCAGACGTGCTCGCGCTGGCAGCGGCCGCCGAGGCGGACAGTGAGCACCCACTCGCTCGCGCCATCACCGGTGCGGCGAAGACCCGTGACGTGGCTGTGCCGAGTGCCAGCGACTTCTCCTCGTCGCCAGCCGTGGGCGTGAAGGCAACTGTTGACGGTGAGGTAATCGAGGTCGGCGGCCCCTACCTGCTTGAGAAGCATTCCGCCGAAGAGCTCCCCATCGCAGACGAGTGGCGAAAGGAGGGCGCGATCATTCTCCACGTCCTCGCCGACGGCGAAGTGATCGGAGCACTCCGGCTTGCCGACGAGATCCGTCCCGAGTCCCGCGACGCCGTCGACGCACTGCACTCTGCGGGCGCCCAGGTCGTCATGATCACCGGCGACGCGCAGGCCGTCGCGGACACCGTCGCCAAGGATCTGGGCATTGACCGGGTCTTCGCGGGTGTGCGTCCCGAGCACAAGGCCGCGAAAGTCAAGGAACTGCAAGGCGAGGGCCACAAGGTCGCCATGGTCGGCGACGGCGTCAACGACGCCCCCGCGCTGGCCCAGGCCGATGTCGGCATCGCGATCGGTGCCGGCACAGACGTGGCCATCGGCTCGGCGGGCGTCGTCCTGGCAAGCTCCGACCCGCGATCGGTGCTCTCGGTCATCGAGCTCTCCCGTGCGACCTACCGGAAGATGAAGCAGAACCTGTGGTGGGCGGCCGGCTACAACCTGCTGTCCGTTCCGCTGGCTGCCGGTATCCTCGCCCCAATCGGGTTCGTGATGCCGATGAGCGTCGGCGCAATTCTGATGTCGGCCTCGACCGTCGTCGTCGCCCTCAATGCGCAGCTGCTCCGCCGCCTCGACCTCACCCCGCAGAGCAGCACCGACCGGATGCTTAACCGGTCCAAGTGACCCGACACCGTCCACACCACTCAGGAGGCCCATGATGAACGACCACGGCTACATCAGCGATAAAGACCGCTACCTCGCCCGGCTCAAACGAATCGAGGGGCAAACCCGCGGTATCCACCGCATGATCGACGAAAACGCCTACTGCATTGACATCCTCACCCAGATCAGTGCGGTCAACGCGGCGCTGAAGGGCGTAGCACTGGGTTTGCTGGACGACCACTTGAAGCACTGTGTTGCCAATGCGATCAGCGACGGGCAGGAAGCCGACGCCAAGATCGAAGAGGCGTCAGCCGCAATCGCGCGAATGGTGAAATCCTAGACAGCCGTGGGAGGACTCGTGCGTCTGTTGCGTGTCCGTACTCAGCGAAAGGTGAAACGTCAGCCTATGTCTGATGGAGGATGCACAGTAAATCCAGCGGAGCGCAATACCTCAGCTGCTTTGGTGGGGTCCCGACGTATTACTGCTTCCGTTTGCTTTTCTACGAATCGGCTACGTCCCTCTTCCACTCGTTCCTCCCACCCCGGCATTGGTTGTGCATCGAACTCTCTAACAACCAATTCCACAACATCCTCTACTGTGACGCGGAATTGCGGGTCACCGAGGGGGAAATGGATACTCTGCTGCTGCGCCGCGGTCTCGTAGCGCCCGCTTCTTGCCAGGAGCAATCCCAGCGGTACAGATTCCGCGTGAAACTGAAAATGACTTGAGGGCTTGTTTCTGGCTTCGCGGTCGAACTCGAACCGAACAATGGGTACAAAGCGTTGCGTAGCTCTAAATTCGACCTTTATCGAGCTTTTCTCGACGGCTACACCGCTCCCGGAACTGCTTGGACGCAACCGGAACTCGACAGCAAGATGTAATCGATTGCTTCCAGATTTGCCTATTACGAGTTCCTTCGAGATTTTGAACCACGATCGAAGGCTCTCTTTGGAATTCTCGAAAATTTCGAGTGTGGTGGACCCTACTAGTGTGCTTTCGAGCAGATCCTGGATTTCCCCGACGAACGTAGTCGCGTGTTGTACCCAGGCTGTGTCGGTCAAAGCACTTACCCGTTAAGCATCCACGACAAGGCTTCGTGACGTTCCAGCAGACGTTCTTCGTCGAACTTCAAGGCACCTGCGTCTCGCAGCCTACGTAGGACTTCGACGTTGTAGGGCTGCATCTCTTTTTCGATGTTTGCCAATTCCTGGATGATCTCGTCGTTCGAAAGCACTCGGGGAACCGGAGTCGACATTTGCCCTCCTTTCGCGAATGTCCCGCAGACGTCGATCCTCTGGATCAGTACTAGCGATGATAGCGCAAGACCTTCATTCTTAAACGTCATACCGCAGTACGACGTGGCCGCTCGCAGCGGCAAGTAGCGTGGACGGCCATGAACTTTTCCACCACCCGCGCAGTGCGCATCCGCAATGCCAGCATGGCGGCGGTCATGCTGGTTGCCTGCCTGATTGGGCTGCTGCCGGATTCGCGGCAGTTGGTCGTCGGACTCGCGCTGCTAGCCTGCGCCGTTGTGGCCCCGTTTACCCGCTGGCGCTGGCCCCTGGAAACGTTCGCTGCGATTGTCGCGGTGCTCATTCCCACGGCGTTTTGCGAAACCCTCCCCGTCGGCGCCATCGCTGTGTCGTCCTTCGCCGCGTACGTCGCCAGGCGCCACCTGCCTGCCCCGCACCGCGATATCGCCACGGCTGCACTTTTGCTTGGCGACGCCGCAGCCACCGCGTTCGTCATCCCCGCGCTCACCGCACTCGAACCGGTTGAGCGGATCCCCTACGTCTTCTGGAGCATCATTCTGCTCACCGTCGCGCTGCTGTTCGGTGAACTGCGCCGCCGGGCCGAGGAGACCGCGGAGAAGGACCTGGCCCGGCAGCGCGAGCAGTTCGAGCGCGATGCCCAGGAGCAGCGCGCCCACCTCGCGCGCGAGATCCACGACATTGTCACCCACTCGCTGACCGTCATCGTCGCGCAGGCCGACGGCGCGCGCTTCGCCGCCACCCCGGAGGCGAAAGACGAGGCGCTGCGCACCATCGGCGGCGTCGGCCGCGACTCGCTGCGCCAGATGCGCGGCGTGGTGGAGCTGTTGCGAAGCGCCGAGCAGCGCCCCCTTGAACCGGCGACGGAATTGGACATCGACGGCCTTGTCGCCACCAGCCGCGCGGGCGGGCTCCAGGTCGCATACACCGCCGAGGGCGCACCTCCCGGGGACTTGGCCCCGGCAACCGCGCTCACCGTCCAGCGCATCGTGCAGGAATCCCTGACCAACGCCATGAAGCACGGCACCGGCCGCGCCCAGCTCGCGGTGCGCTGGGGCGCAGATAACGTCGTGGTGGAAACAACCAACCCGGTCGCTCCCGGCGCGGCCACCCGTCCGGGCCACGGCGTGGAGGGCATGCGGCAGCGCGCGGCGCTTTCCGGCGGCACAGTGACCGCAGCCGCCACCCCCGCCGGCACCTGGACCACAACAGCAAGGATCCCGCTGAACTCATGATCACTCTCGGACTCACAGACGACCAAGCGCTGTTTCTCCACGGCATCCGCAACGTGCTGGACTCCCAGCCGGACATGGAGGTCCGCTGGCTCGCCGCAAACGGCGAGGAGGCAGTGCAGGCAAGCAATAGCGATCCGGTGGGCATTGTGCTTATGGACGTCCAGATGCCCGTCCTCGACGGCATCGCCGCCACCCGGCGTATCACCCAGCACCACCCGGACACGAAGGTGATCGTGCTGACCACGTTCGACGACGAGGACTACGTGCTCGGCGGGATCGGCGCGGGCGCGAGCGGGTTCCTGCTCAAGGACGCCGAACCGGAGGCGCTGCTGGACGCGATCCGCACGGTTGCAGGCGGTGACGCGGTGATTTCGCCGAGGGCGACGAACCGGATCGTCGCAAAGCTTGCTGCCCCGACAGAAGATGCGGTGGCCTTATCCCCCGCCGACCGCCTCGCGCTGGGCGAGCTCACCGAGCGCGAGCGCGAGGTGCTCGTCGCGATTGCCCGGGGCTGGAGCAACGGCGAGATCGCGGAGCGGATGTTCATCTCCATGCCCACGGTGAAGACGCACGTGGGCCGGGTGCTGGCGAAGACGCAGTCGCGCGACCGGGTGCACGCGGCCCTTTTCGCGTACCGCACCGGGTTGGTCTCGCGCGCGGACCTGCTGGATTCCTAAGGCGCGTCATACCTGGGTATCACGTCCAAAATCGTGCCCCGCGCCGACGCGGAAGGCCCGTGCCATGCGCGAACCTTGAACGCATGGAAACACCGATCATTCACACCCGGGGCCTGACCAAGACCTACGGAAGCACAGACGTTGTCCACGACCTCAACCTCGAAGTCCGGCCGGGCGTGGTGCACGGGCTGCTCGGGCCGAACGGCTCCGGCAAGTCCACCACCATGAAGATGCTCCTCGGGCTGATCGCGCCGACTGGCGGCGAAATCACGATGTTGGGCCAGCCGATCACCCGCGCCAACCGGGCGAAGGTGCTCTCCGGCGTCGGTTCGCTCATTGAGGCTCCGGCCGCCTACCCGCACTTAACCGGCGGGGAGAACATGCGCATAGTCACCCGCCTGCTCGGCGCCGACAAGGAGCAGGCGCGCCGCGCAGTGAAGCTTGTGCGCCTGGAGAACCACATGGACAAGCTGGTGAAGAACTACTCGCTGGGCATGAAGCAGCGCCTCGGCATCGCGATGGCGCTGGTGCGCGACCCGCAGCTGCTGATCCTGGACGAGCCCACCAACGGCCTCGACCCCGCCGGCATCGAGGAGATCCGCGAGCTAATCATCAGCCTCGCCCGCGACCACGGCCGCACCGTGCTGGTGTCCAGCCACCTGTTGTCCGAGATTGAGAAGATGGCCTCGGATTTGACCATCATCAACCACGGCGAACTGGTCTTTCAGGGCTCGCAGGACGAGCTCTACAGCGCGCAGCTGCCGGACGTGTTCATCCAAACCCCTCACCCCGATGCCGCCGCCGAGGTACTGCGAGCGCTTGGCCCCACCTACGTCGAGGGTGGCCTGGAGCTTTCCGGGCTTAGCGACGCCCAGGTCGCCGAGACCTGCGCCCACCTCGTCTCCCACGGCGTGGCGCTGCACCAGGTGGTGCGCAAGCGGCGCAGCCTGGAAGACGTCTTCATCGGCCTGACGGGCAAGGAGGCGATGGGCGCATGATGGTCGAGTTTGCAAAGCTCAAGCGCACCAAGATTGTGTTGCTGTGCCTGCTCATGTGCGCCGGCATCGTGCTGTTTGCCAACATGAATCTGTTCGCGGGCGATCCCATCGCCGACTTCCAGGCCGACCCGCACACTCAATGGGCCAGCCACCTCGTCGGGCTGGGCATGGCCCTGGCGTTTCTCACTCCCCTGCAGCTGGCGCTGGTGGCCAGCCGCATCGTCGACGCGGAGCACGCGAGCGGCGGGTGGCGGCTCAACGCGATTGCCGGCACGAGGCCGGGGACGCTGCTTTCCCGGAAGTTCGGCGTTGCCAGCCTGATCGTGGTCGTGTTCACCGCGCTCGAATTCGCCGCAACCCTCGCGCTGCCCGTCGCGATGGGCGCACCCGCCCCTGACGCGGCGATGTGTTCCACGTGGCTGCGCTTCGGGCTCGGCGCTGTGGGCACCAGCATTGCGCTGCTGGCCGTGATGCTGCTGCTGGCGGCGGTGGTCGATTCCCAGATCGTCGTGTTGGGCGTCGGCATCGTCGGCGGGTTCTTAGGCGTCGCCGCGCTGCTCTCCCCGTCTTGGCTCGCGGCGCTCAACCCCTTCGGCTACTACGCCGTGCTGCTGCCGTTCAGCTTCACCGAGTCGGGCGTCGCGCCGACCCAGCCCAGCTGGTGGCTGTGGGCCGCATACCTCGTGCTCGCCGCCGCAGTGTTCACCGCAGGTTCGAAGGCACTGGACCGGAAGGAAATCTAAACCATGCACCTGATCACAAACGACCTGCTGAAGTTCAAGCGCTCCCACATGTGGGCGGTGGTGGTCCTCGTGCCGCTCATCGCCGTCGGCATCGGCGCCGGCAACTACTCCGCCAATTCCGAAACACTGACCGCAGGATGGGACAGCTACTTCTCCCAGATCATGCTCTTCTACGGCTTGCTGTTTTGCACCGCCGGCATCGCAGTGCTGGCCGCGTACGCCTGGCGCGTGGAGCACCGAGGACACAACTGGCTGACCATGCTCACCTCCACCCGCGGCACCGGCAGCCTCGTGGCCGCAAAGATCGCGGCGATCAGCGTCGTCGCCGCAATGATGCACGCGGTGCTGGTGATCCTCGCGCTCGCAGTCGGGCTGGTGCTCGGCGTGCCGGGCGAGATCCCCGTCTACCTCCTCGCCGCCGCGTTCCTGTCGCTGGCGCCGATGGTGGCGGTGGCGGCCTGGCAGTCGCTCTTCTCCATGGTGATCCGCAACTTCGCGGTCCCCATCGGCATCGGCGTGGTGGCCAGCCTCATCTCCTTCGGCGCGCTCGCGTCCGGCATGCCCGGCGTGCGGTTCGTCTCGGCGCCGGCGCTGCTGTCGGAAACGCTGTGGCTGGGCAGCACCGCTGTCGCCGACGCCGGCGCAATCGACGCCGGGACCGTTCTGACCGTGGTGCTCGCCTCGGCCGCACTCGCGGCAGCCGGCTGGGCCGCCTCGGTGGCCTACCTGCGCGGGACCGACGCGCGCCTCTAGTACCCTCACCTGCCATGGCCGCAAAGAGCGAGTTTTACGAGATCGACACCGGCGTCGCCGAAGTCCTGCACGAACCCGACGGCTCCATGGTGCTGCTGGTCAACGGCGTGCCCAGCTCCCACGTCGTCCCCGGCGAGCCGACCCGGCTGGATTTCGAGTACATGCGCTGGATGGCGGACTTCCTCGATTCCGCCTACCCGGAGACAAAGCGCGCCAAGTCGCGCCTGACGCACCTCGGCGGCGGCGCGTACACCCTCGCCCGCTACTTCGCCGCCGCGTGGCCCGGCTCGCGAAGCACGGTCGTGGAGATCGATTCGGAGCTGGCCGTTCTTGCGCGCGAGCGTTTCGACGTCCCCCGGTCCCCCACCGTGAAAATCCGCGTCGGCGACGCCCGCGAGGTCACCGACGCGTTCAAGCCGGCGACCCGCGACGTGATCATCCGCGACGTGTTTACCTCCGCCACCACCCCGCGCAATCTGACGACGGTGGAGTTTTACCGGGCAGCGTGGACGTCGTTAAGCGAAGGCGGCTTCTACGTGGCCAACTGCGGCTCGCACTCGGACCTCAAGGAGGCCAAAGAGGAGCTGGCGGGGATGTTGGAGGTGTTCCCGCACGTCGCGGCCATCGCGGACCCGCCGATGCTGAAGGGCCGCCGTTACGGCAACATCGTGCTCATCGGCGCGGGATCCCCGCTTGAGGCGAGCGACGCGCTCACCCGCAACCTGCTCAAAGGCGGGGTGCCGGCGCAGTTCAAGGACGAGGCATGGTGCCGCCGCCTGGCGACGCAACCTCGGCACGACTAGCGCTCGATCTAGCCCTTGTTCGCTTCCTTCGCGGCGTTGTCCAGCAGGATGAGCAGGTCGCCGATCTGGTAGTCGCCGACCATCATCTTCTGCAGGTCCTCGATCGGCAGCTCGCCCTGGCCCGCCAACGCGCGGACGAGGTTGGCGATGTTGTCCGCGTCGGTCGGGTCGAAGCCGGCGAGGCGGGCGGCGTCGATAAGCTGCTGCGCACCCAGACCGCCCGCGGCGAGCGCGAGGATGGCCACCACGAGCTTGGTGCTGTCCTGCTCGAGCACCTTCAGCTCGCCGGAATCCGGCGCCTGGAACTGCTCCAGCACGCCGCCGCCTGCGCGCAGGTCGCCGGCCGCGAACTGGCCCAGCTGCGCGGCGTTGCCGTTGAAGATGTTCATGTCCACCGGCGTGTTGATGCCCACCACTCGGCCGGAATCGCTGCGCTGCCAGAAGGAAAGCTTGTCCCAGCCGCCGACCGGGGCCGGCGGGCGGTTCTGGTAAGCCGCCAGCCACAGCGGGTACGAGGTAAAGGCGCGGGTATCGTTCATGCGCTCGTACCAAAAATAGCGGTAGGTGTAGATCATCGGGCGCTTGCCTGTGCGCGCCTCCAGCTCGGAGAGGAACGCCTGCGTCCAGCCCGCCAGCTGCACCGGGCCCAAGCCTTCGTCGACCTCGAGGTCCAGCACGGGCGGAAGCTGGGTCGCCGGGCCGTCGTTGACCACGGAGGCGAAGTAGCGCGCCTGCGCCACCGGGTCCTCTGCCGGGCGCGCGTAGTGGTAGGCGCCCACCTTCAGCCCGGCCTCGGCCGCGGCCTTGGCATCTTCGTCGTAGAAGTCGTTCTTCCAGCCGTCGCCCTCGGAGGCCTTCACGTAGGCGAAGTCCTGGCCGCCGGCGGTGCGGACGGAGCCCCAGTCGATGGCTGCGCCGCCCGGGCGCTGGTGGCCCGCCACGTCCACGCCGGAGACAACACCCGGGATGGACTGGGCGTCTGCGGGCCCGGTCACCGGGTTGACCACGCTTAAGCCCACGGCGAGCGCGGTCACGGCGGCGGCTGCGGTACGGATGCGGCGAGAAATCTGCATGACCGACACACTAAACCACTCAAGTCACACGCACCACACGCGACACGCAAGTTACAGCGCGCCGGCGGCTCTCGCCCGCTCCACCACCTCCGGGATCGCGGCGAGGAACTTCTCCACGTCCTCGCGCGTGTTCGTCCGCCCCACAGTCACGCGCAGCGCGCCCATCGCCTCGCACTCCGAAAACCCCATCGCCTCCAGCACGTGGCTCATGCGCAGCACACCGCTGGCGCACGCCGACCCGGCCGAAACCTGAATGCCTTGCGCGTCCAGCAGCATGATCAGGGCGTCCGCGTTCGCCCCCGGGAACATGAAGTGCGCGTGCCCGGGCAAGCAGGGCTCATGCTTTGCGACGATCACCTCCGGCACCGCCTCTTTCACCCCAGCAATTACCGCATCGCGCAAGTCCGCGATCCGCTGTTGCTCCTGCCCCATCTCTGCGACAGCTTCCTCCAGCGCCGCCGCCGTGGCCGCGGCCGAGGCCACGTCCACCGTGCCGGAGCGGATGCCGCGCTCCTGCCCGCCGCCCAAGATCACCGGCTTCGGCGCCGGCGAACGACGCGCCAGAAGCAGGCCCATCCCGCGCGGGCCGCCGAACTTGTGCGCGCTGGCCGCAAGCGTGGCCGCGCCGAGCTCGTGGAAGTCCACCGGAATGTGGCCTACCGCCTGCACCGCGTCCACGTGCACAGGGGTTCCAGCGGCCCCGGCCCGCGCAACCGCCTCGCGCACCGGCTGGATCGCGCCGGTCTCGTTGTTCGCCCACATCACCGCCGCCACCGCGGCCGGGGTATCCAACGCAGAAAGGTCCGAAACCACGCCGTCTCGCCCCACCGGCAGCCATTCGGTCTGGCCCAGAGACTTGACTACCTCGAGCACGGCCGGGTGCTCGATCGGGGTGGACACGACGCGGCCGCCGCCGGAGGTGTCGTGAAGCCCGCGCACCCCGATGTTGTTCGCCTCGGTGCCGGAGCCGGTGAACACCACCTCCACCGGGTCCGCGCCAAGTGCCGCGGCGATGCGCTCGCGGGCGTCGGCGAGCACCGCGTTCGCTTTACGCCCGACGGCGTGCTGGCTGCCGGCGTTGAGCGCTCCTGCGTGCTCCACCCACGCGTCTATGGCGCTTTGGCGCATGGGGGTGGTGGCTGCGTGATCGAGGTAGACCATGCCCCAAAGGTTAGGCATGCACTCGCGCTCCGCACACATGCGCCACCGCGTCGTCGCCGATGCGCGCGATCACCACGCCCATCTGCCTGTCCCCGCGCAGCTTGAGCTTCTTGCGCAGCTGGTCCGGGTCCACGTCCACCCCGCGCACGAGGATCTCCGCGCTGCCCACGCCGTGGCCGGCGAGCGTCTTCTTCAGCGCGCGCAGCGGCACCGCCTCGATGAACTCGAAGCCGCTGTACCCCTCTGGGATCGCGTCGCCCGTGGTGTAGGCGATGTGTTCGTCCAGCATGCTCAGCCCGTGGCGCGCCGCCCACTGCCGAACCAGCCCGGCGCGCACGACCGCCCCGTCCGGCTCGATGATCCATTTGCGCGGGCCGGTGACCTTCACCTCGTCCGGCTCGGCGTCAGTGACGCGCTCGTCGAAGTCCCGGAGCACTACTGCTTCTCTGCGAGCTCCGCCCGCCAACCCCGGCGTATACAGGCACGCCTCCTTGACTCCCCCGTCCACGGACACCACGCTGACCAGGCCGTCCCACCCGGAGTAGTCGATGCCCGGCGCGCACTTGACCGCCATCTCGCGGCCCGTGTGCGCGGCCAGCAGGTCCGGCAGCGGCGGCAACAGCTTCGCCGGGTCGGTGATGCGCTTGCCGCCGGCGCGGCGCGCGGGATCGGCCACCACTGCCCCGCCCTTGCTCACCGGCGTAAGCGCGTCGGCGCGGGCCAGCCAGGCGTCCGGCCCAAGGTTGTGGCGGGCCATGACCAGGCGGGCGGCGTCCAGGTCGGAGCCGAGCCAACTCATGCCAACCTCGCGGAACGCCGGCGCCTCTGAACCCACCGAGCAGGTCACGTCGTGGACGAACTCCACCCCGGCCGCCGCAATCCGCTGCGCCCTCACACGCGCCACGCGCGCCGGGGTGGCCTGTTGCACCGCGTCGGCATCAGTGAGCCAATCCTCCGGGAACTTCCCCGCCGCCGCGCGCTGGGAGGAGATGAGCACGCTGACAGCGCGGGCGTACTCGCCGAAGCGGGCATCGAGTACCGCGCGGTCCGCGAACACCGACTGCTTGGTCAGCGCCACCTCCGGCGCAACGTCGGCGATCTCCCCGGCGTGCGCCGCCAAAAAGCGGGCTTCTGCAACGCTAAATCCCACCGCGGCGTCCAATCCTGTCCATCGGCGTGAACGAGAAGAAGTCGCGGTAGCGCAGGTCGTCCACCGGGTCGCCCACCACCGGCGACAAGTCCGCGCGCCACGCGGCGGCCAGCGCCTCTTCCGCGTCCTCGAAGCGCGCCACCTCGTTCAGCTGCGCCCACGTCGAGGGCGCCAGGCGCACCAATCCGTGGCGCCAACCCTCCAAGATCAGTTGCGGCGGAAACCAGTTGGCGTCGTCCGCCTCCTCGGTGTTGGAATCCGGCTCCTGGCCTTCCGGGTTGGCGGCGACGAAGGTGAAGGTGTCGAACCAGTTGCCGCTTTCAGACTTGCCTACCCACCTCGCGAGCGGTTTCAGCAGGTCGGCGCAGACGTTGAGGTTGGACTCGCGGAGCACGTCGGTAAGCGAAAGCTCGTGCGACTCCAGCTTCAGGCGGTGCTCGTGGAAGGGGCGCGCGTCGTCGAGCAGCACGCCGTCGTCGTCCACGGCGAGCAGCGTGCCGGTTTCCTCGAACAGTTCGCGAACCGCCGCGAACAGAAGCGCGTGCGCCTTGTACTTGGTCACGCCCAGCTGGCGGGCCAGGGAAATGGCGGAGCGGCCGAGCCACAGCTCGCCGTCGTCCCACGCGCGCGGCGGAAAATCGCGCGAATCCACCCCGCCGCCGGGAAAGACGGTGATCCCGGGGTAATTCGGCATGGATAACACGCGCTCCTGCATCCACACCTCGAGCCCGTCCGCACCGTCGCGAAGCAGCATCACCGTCGCGGACAGGCGGGCACCTTGAAACCCGCTGCGCTCGTGGACGTCGATGGTGTCGCCGACGTCGTGCGTCAGCACGCCCTGGGTGCGATTCCTTCTCGTGGGCATGGCCGAAAACCCCCAGGCTTACGCCCGGTGCGCACCCCCGCGCTTGGCGCGAGCCCGGCGCGCAGTAAAGCGGCCCTCATCCACCGTGACTTCGATGGGCTGGTGGTAGGCGCGCGAGACGTTTTCGGAGGTCAGCACGTCGTCGATAAGCCCCTGGGCGACCACCTCTCCCTCGTCCAACAGCATGGCGTGGGTGAAGCCCGCCGGGATCTCCTCTAAGTGGTGGGTGATCATGACAATCGCCGGTGCGTCCGGGTCCATGGCCAGATCGCCCAGGTAGGCCAGCAGGTCCTCGCGCCCGCCCAGGTCCATGCCTGCGGCCGGCTCGTCCAGGATCAGAAGCTCCGGGTTGGTCATCACCGCGCGCGCGACCAGCACGCGCTTCTTCTCGCCGTCGGACAGCGTGCCCCAAGTGCGGTCAATCAGGTGGATCGCGCCGACCTGCTCGAGCACCTCGAGGGCTTGCTCGTAATCCATCTCGTCGTAGTCCTCGCGCCAGCGCCCCAAAATGGCGTAGCCGGCGGAGACGACCAGGTCGCCCACCTTTTCGTTGTCAGGCACGCGCTGCGCCACCGCCGACGACGTCACGCCGATTGCCGCGCGCAGGTCGCGCATGTCGGTTTTACCGACGCGCTCGCCGATGATGAACACGGTGCCCTTGGACGGGAACTCCTGGGCCGAGGCCATGCGGATCAGGGTGGTCTTGCCGGCGCCGTTGGGGCCGATGACCACCCACCGCTCGTCCAGCTCAACCTGCCATGTCACGGGGCCCACCAGGGTGTTGCCGCCGCGGATGAACTCCACGTCGCGCATGTCCACCAGCAGGTCCGGGTCTGTCACCAATTCCTCACTCGCATTCACGCATCCATCTTTACCTATTTCGGCCCGCGTGTGTGGGAGGCCCGCGCTACCCTGGCTGATGGAATGCAGGCAGGTTGAGAGGGTCTGAAAAATGGTTGCTCGCTTTGGCATCGACGATGTGCGCCCCCAGGTTTCCGGTCGCACGTTGCCCGCGAAGGCGGTGGTCGGCGAGGTGGTGCCAATTTCAGCGCTGGTGTGGCGCGAGGGCCACGACGCCATCGCGGCGACGCTGGTGCTGGTCTCGCCGTCCAGCGAGCAGTTCTCGGTGCCGATGCACCAGGAGGTCTACCGCCCGGATTACGTCCACGGCATCTTCATCCCCCGCGAAAAGGGGCTGTGGCGCTACCGCGTGGACGCGTGGAGCGACGTGATGGCCACGTGGCGCAATGCGGTGGAAAAGAAGCTCGCCGCGGGCCAGACCGAGGCTGAGCTGGCCAACGACATCGCCCACGGCGCGGACTTGTTCACTGCGGCCATCGCCCAGACCCCCTCGCCGCAGGTGCTGGAGAACGCGCGCACATTGCTTCTCGACGACACGCTGCCGCTCGCCGACCGCATCGCGCCCTGTGTCTCGCAGGAGGTGCGCGACGTGCTGGCCGAGTACCCGCTGCGCGAGCTGGTCACCCGCGGGCCCGTGGCCGACATCCTTGTGGAGCGCCGCGAGGCGCTGGTGAACTCCTGGTACGAGATGTTCCCCCGCTCCACCGGCGGGCTCGACGCTGACGGCAACCCCGTCCACGGCACGTGGGAAACCACCGCGGACCAGCTGCAGCGCGTGGCCGACATGGGCTTCGACACCGTGTACTTCCCGCCGATCCACCCCATCGGCGAGGTCAACCGCAAGGGCCGCAACAACACGCTGACCCCGGAGGACGGCGACGTGGGCTCGCCGTGGGCGATCGGCTCCAAGCACGGCGGCCACGACGCCTTCGACCCGAACTTAGGCGGCGAGGACGAGTTCCTGGACATGATGGACCACGCCAACGAGCTGGGCCTGGAAATCGCCCTCGACTTCGCCCTGCAGGCCGCCCCCGACCACCCGTGGGCGACAGAGTACCCGGAGTTCTTCACCGTGCTCGCCGACGGCACCATTGCTTATGCCGAGAACCCGCCCAAGAAGTACCAGGACATCTACCCGCTGAACTTCGACAACGCCCCGGAGAAGCTCTACGCCGAGATCTACCGGGTGCTCATGTACTGGGTGGATCTGGGCGTGACCACCTTCCGTGTGGACAACCCCCACACCAAGCCGGTGGATTTCTGGCACTGGCTGATTTCGAAGGTGCACGAGACGGACCCGGACGTGATCTTCCTGGCGGAGGCGTTCACCCGCCCGCCGCGCATGTACGGGCTGTCCAAGGCCGGGTTCTCGCAGTCCTACACCCACTTCACCTGGAAGACCACGAAGGCGGAGCTGACCGATTTCGCCCAGCTGCTCGTGGACGTCGCCGACGTCTCCCGCCCCAACCTCTTCGTCAACACCCCCGACATCCTGCACGCCTCGCTGCAGCAGGGCGGCCCGGCGGCGTTTGCGCTGCGCGCCACCCTGGCCGCAACCATGAGCCCGCTGTGGGGCGTCTACTCCGGCTACGAGCTCTACGAAGACCGCCCCGTCGCCGCAGGCAGCGAGGAGTACCACGACAGCGAGAAGTACCAGCTGCGCCACCGCGACTTCGCCGCCGCGCTGGAACAGGGTAAATCGCTCGAGCCGTACCTGACGCTGCTCAACACCATCCGCCGCGACAACCCGGCGCTGCAGCAGCTGCGCCAGATCCGCTTCCACGACATCGCCAACGAGCAGATCATCGCCTACTCCAAGGTCGATGCGGAGACCGGCAACGCGGTGCTTGTGGTGGTCAACCTGGATCCTTCGTCCACCCAGGAGGGCATGCTGCGTGTCGACGCCTCCGCGGTCGGCTTCAACGACGGCGAAACCTTCGAGGTGCACGACCAGATCACCGGCGAACACTACACCTGGACCACCGCCGAGACCGGCAACTTCATCCGCCTCGCACCCGAGAAGAACGTCGCGCATATTTTCCGGTTGCCGGAGGTGCCTTCGGCTCGTCGAGAAGCACTTGCGTACCGTCAGATCTCAGACCACGACTACCGTCCCTAAGGAAGCTCATGAACACCGACCTGCTCATCCCCGAAGGCGACCGCCAGCGCCTCATCGAGTGCAAGCACCACGCGCCCCACGATTTCTACGGCTGGCACCGCGTGGGCGCAGGATCCGTCGTGCGCACCCGCTTCCTCGGCGCCGAGCGCGTGGAGCTGCTCATCCACAACGGCGCCCGCGCCATGGAGCCCATCGGCGACGACATCTGGGCTATTTTGCTTGACGACGAGCACGCGCCCGACTACCGCTTCCGCGTCACCTACCCGGGTGCGGAACCGCGCATTATGGCGGACGCGTACCACTTCCTGCCCACCCTGGGCTCGCTGGACCTGCACCTGATCAACGAGGGCCGCCACGAGCGCCTCTGGGAGGTCCTCGGCGCGAACGTGCGCTCCTACGAGACCTCGCTCGGCGAGGTCCGCGGCACCTCGTTTGCCGTGTGGGCGCCGAACGCCCAAGGCGTGGCCGTCATCGGCGACTTCTGCGGGTGGAACCCCAACCAGTACCCCATGCGCTCTCTGGGCTCCTCCGGCGTGTGGGAGGTCTTCATCCCGGGCATCGGCGACGGCGCCACCTACAAGTACGCCATCCAGACCGCCGACGGCACCCGCGTGGACAAGGCCGACCCGCTGGCTAAGCGGACACTCACCCCGCCGGAGACCGTCTCCGTGGTGGCCGCGCCGAGCGAGTTCGAGTGGACCGACGAAGAGTGGATCAATGCGCGCGCCGGCATCGACGCCACCAACTCCGCCATGAGCGTCTACGAGTGCCACATCGGCTCCTGGAAGCAGGGCTCCAACTACGCCCAGCTGACCGAGGAACTCGTGCCCTACCTGGTGGAAAACGGCTTCACCCACGTGGAATTCTTGCCCGTGGCGGAGCACCCCTTCGGCGGCTCCTGGGGCTACCAGGTCACCGGCTACTACGCCCCGACCGCCCGCTGGGGCACCCCTGACGAGTTCCGCAAACTCGTGGACACCCTGCACGCCAACGGCATCGGTGTGCTGGTGGACTGGGTGCCCGCCCACTTCCCCAAAGACGACTTCGCGCTCGCGCGTTTCGACGGCTCCGCGCTCTACGAGCACCCCGACTGGCGCCGCGGCGAACAGAAGGACTGGGGCACCTACGTCTTCGACTTCGGCCGCCGCGAGGTGCGCAACTTCCTGGTGGCCAACGCCCTGTACTGGTGCGAGGAGTTCCACCTGGACGGCCTGCGCGTGGACGCCGTGGCCTCCATGCTCTACCTGGACTACTCCCGCGAGCCCGGCGAGTGGCTGCCCAACCAGTACGGCGGCCGCGAGCACTGGGAGGCCGTGCAGTTCCTCCAGGAGATGAACGCCACCGTGCACCGCGAGCACCCCGGCGTGCTCACCATCGCCGAGGAATCCACCGCCTGGCCGGGCGTGACCGCGCAGACCGACGCGGACGGGCTGGGCTTTTCGCTGAAGTGGAACATGGGCTGGATGAACGACACCCTGGAGTACTTCTCCTTGGATCCCATCCACCGCTCCTACCACCACAACGAAATCACCTTCTCGCTGGTCTACGCGTTCTCCGAGCGCTACGTGCTGCCCTTTAGCCACGACGAGGTGGTCCACGGGAAGGGCTCGCTGTGGACTCGCATGCCCGGCGACGACTGGAACAAGGCCGCCGGCCTTCGCGCCCTCTACGGCTACATGTTCTCGCACCCCGGCAAGCAGCTGATGTTCATGGGCTGCGAATGGGGCCAGACCACCGAGTGGGACGAGGCGCACTCCGTCAACTGGGACAACATCGCCGACAGCTGGGGCCACGGCTACCACCGCGGCATCCAGCGCCTCGTGCGCGATTTAAACCGCGTCTACCGCGACACCCCGGCGCTGTACTCGCAGGACAACACCCCGATGGGCTTCCAGTGGGTCAAGGGCGACGACGCCGCGAACAACATCCTCGCCTACATCCGCTGGGGCGTGGACGCCACCCCGGTGCTCGCCGTGGTGAACCTCTCCGGTGCCTCCCAGCCCAACTACCGGCTCGGGCTTCCCGAGGCCGGCGAGTGGGAGCTTGTGGTCAACACCGACGACGCTGTCTACGGCGGCGCCGGCAACGACCTGCCGCAGGTGCTCACCACCGAGCCGACCGAGTGGGACCGCTTCGAGCAGTCCGCCGAGCTGCACGTGCCGGCGATGAGCGCGCAGTACTACATCCTGCGCCGCTAGAACAAGGCGCTGGCGAGCCGGGTGCGCGCCGCGATCACGCGCGGGTCGCCCGGCTCGAGCAGCGTCAACAGCTCCAGCAGGCGCTCCTTAGCGCGCGGCTCGTCCTTGACGTGCTCCAGCAGACGGTCGAAGGCCGCTTCCGGGTCGCCTGCGACAAACTCCTTGTCCGCGAGCCACAGCAGCTTCTCGACGTCATCCGCCGGCTCCCCCTGTCCCTGCACCCTCTTGAGCACAGCCACGGTCGCCTTGGCCTGCTTGATGTCCGCGTTGGTGGGGTCGTCCGCGAGGATCTCGTCGTAGACCGCCGTGGCGGCGTCGAAATCGCCCGCGTTGAGCGCCTCGGTCGCGCGGTCCAGGCGGGGGTCGGCGTCTTCCTGCTCGGGCGCGTTGTCGTCGGCAAGCCCCTGCAGCTGCGGGCCCACCTGGCTGACCAGGGCGCTCACCCACTGCTCGAGCTCGTCCGCCGGTTGGTTGCCCTCGAAGTTGGCCACCGGGCGCCCGCCCGCGAGCGCAACCACGGTGGGCAACACGCGCACGCCCATGGCCTGGGCGACCTGCGGGGCGGTATCCGCGTCCACGTAGCCGACCAGGAAGGCGCGCTGGCCCACCGAAAGCCTTTCAAACTGCGCCTTCAAGCTCTCCGAATCCGGGCTGCGCGGCGTGCCGATGAGCAGCACCACGGGAATCTGCATGGAGCGCTCGAAGATGTCCTTTTCAACGTTGGCCTCGGTGACCGTGATAAACGGCTCGAAGCCGCCCTGCGCCTCGTCGTTGCGGTCCGCGAGCGCTCCCAGGTCGATCGCGCCGCCGGTGAACTGCGGGTTGGTCATATTACGCCTCCAGGTGCTTGTTCAGGGATTCGACTTTCTGCTGCATCATGTTCTCGTAGCCGGGGCGGATATCCGCCTTGACCACCAGCGACACGCGCGGGGAGACCTCCTCCACCGCCTGCGTCGCCCGCTTGATCACGTCCATGACCTCGTCCCACTCCCCCTCGATGGTGGTGAACATCGCCGTGGTCTCGTGCGGCAGGCCCGACTCGCGGACCACCTTCACCGCCCGGGCGACAACGTCGGACATCTCCGCGTTAGAGTTTTCGGTCATGGTCGGTGCCACAGAAAACGCTGCAATCATGCGGCCAATCCTAGCGCCGCTGCCAACAGTGCTTGTGCCAGTGCCTCCGGTCGTCCGCGCCACGGCCGGTATCGCGCGGCCACGCCACCACGTGCGCCACCCCGGGTGGGATGTTCTGGTTGCAGCCCGGGCAGATGTAGTACTTCGTCGCAGCCGCCGACCCGATCTGGCGGACCTTGAAGATCTCCCCGTTGGTCCAGCTCGGCCCCTCCATCTCTTGGGTGCCGATGAACGTGGAGCCGTCCCTGGGCAGCACGTACCGCGACACCTGGTGCTGGCGTCGGTTCCTCCGCGGCATCAGAACAGGCGCAGCTCCGCGGACTCGATGCCGCGCAGCTCGTCGTAGTCCAGGGTCACGCACTCGAAGCCGCGGTCGCCCGCGAGCGTGCGCGCCTGCGGCTTGATCTCCTGCGCTGCAAACACGCCGCGCACCGGGCGCAGCAGGTCGTCGCGGTTGAGCAGCTCCACGTAGCGGCTGAGCTGCTCCACGCCGTCGATGCCGCCGCGGCGTTTCACCTCCACCGCCAGCGTGCCTCCGTGAGGGTCGCGCGCCAGGATGTCCACCGGCCCGATCGCGGTCGGGTACTCGCGGCGCACCAAGGTCACCCCGTCGCCGAGCGTGGTGATGTGCTCCGCCAAAAGCTCCTGCAGGTGGGACTCCACGCCGTCCTTGACCAGGCCGGGATCCTGGCCGAGCTCCTTCGTCTCGTCCAGCAGCACCTCGGAGATGGTGATCCGCAGCTGCTCGCCCTTCGGGTTCTCCACGATCCACAGCTCTTCGCCGGTGTCCTCGCCGTCCACGTCCACCACCTGCTCCACCCGAGTGGTGCACGGCGGCGTCATCCAATTCAACGGCTTGTAGGCGCGGTCGTCCGCGTGAATGGACACAGACCCGTCCGCCTTGACCAGAATCAGGCGCATCGCCTCCGGCAGGTGCGCATCCAGGCGGCCGACGTAATCCACAGAGCAACGGGCTATGACAAGACGCATGCCTGTCAGGGTACAGCCGCCCTTAGCGCTGGTTTGCATCGCGCTGCGCGCGCTGGACCAGCGAACGTACGTCGATACGCTCCTGGCGCACATCCGGTGCCGCCTCCACCCACGACACCAGCCCCATCTCCGTGTGGCGGTCCGCCGCGAACTCGAAATCGCCCTGCGGGCCAGTAAAGCGGAGGACGTGACCAATCTCCGGCATGAACTCGCGTTCGCCCTCGGTCACGTCCCTGAACCCCTCGAACTCCACCCCGCGGCGATCCAGCTCCACGTCGTGGTGGAACGTCAGGGAGCGCAGCTTAAAAAACAGCAGCCGCTCGCCGTCGTAGCGCAGCACGCCATGCCGCCAGCCGTGGATCCCCTCAGCCGGCAGCTCGCGCATCATCGCCCGCGCGCCGGAGTTGCGCACCATGGCAAAGCGCCACCCCGCGGCCGCTGCGAGGACTACCAGGACTAGCGCTGCAACACCTGCGACGACCATCATCCCGGCCCAACCTCCTCGACCACGCTGGATAGACATTTGCCAGTGATCATATCGCACAAATGCGAAACACCCCCTCCCGGTTTCCCGGGAAGGGGTGCGTTCGTGGCGGTCGGCGTCTATGCCTTCCTTGCCAGAGACTTCTACTGGCTCTGACGGCGAACCGCGGCGAGCTCCGCCTCGGAACGTGCCTTGACAACGCGGTCCTCGTCGTGGAGGTGGGACTCCGCGTCAGCGGTGTCAACCTCGTCGGCGAAGATCGCGTAGTCGGCCAAGATGGTCACCTTGTCGCCCACAACGGACAGGAACCCACCCTGGACGGCGGCGACGATGCGCTCGCCGTCGGTCGGGCGGATGGTCACCACACCGTTGTCCTTGAGCTGGCCAAGGAGCGGCTCGTGGCCAGGAAGGATGCCGATCTCACCCTCCGTGGTCTGGGCGGTGACGATGCTTGCCTGGCCTTTCCAGAGCATGCGGTCGACCGCGACCAGTTGAGCGGTAAGTTCAGCCATCTTCTACCCTCCTACGCCTGCAGCTTCTTGTACGCAGCCTCGACGTCGTCCAGACCGCCAAGGCCGTTGAAGGCCTGCTCCGGGTAGTGGTCGAACTCGCCCTCGCAGAGACGGTCGAACGCGTCGATCGTCTCCTCGAGCGGCACGTAGGAGCCCTCGTCGCCGGTGAACTTCTTCGCAACGAAGAAGTTCTGGCCCAAGAAGCGCTGGATCTTACGCGCGCGCTGCACGGTGATCTTGTCTTCCTCGGACAGCTCGTCCATACCGAGGATGGCGATGATGTCCTGCAGCTCCTTGTTCTTCTGCAGGATACCGATCACCTTCTGCGCGACCGCGTAGTGGCGCTCGCCGACGATGCCCGGCTCGAGGATACGAGACGTGGAGGTCAGCGGGTCCACGGCCGGGTAGATGCCCTTCGACGCGATCGAACGGGAAAGCTCGGTGGTCGCGTCGAGGTGGGCGAAGGTGGTGGCCGGAGCCGGGTCGGTGTAGTCGTCCGCCGGCACGTAGACGGCCTGCAGCGACGTAATCGAACGGCCCTTGGTCGAGGTAATGCGCTCCTGGAGCACACCCATCTCGTCGGCCAGGGTCGGCTGGTAGCCCACGGCGGAAGGCATACGGCCCAGCAGGGTCGACACCTCGGAGCCCGCCTGGGTGAAGCGGAAGATGTTGTCGATGAACAGCAGCACGTCCTGGTTCTGCACATCGCGGAAGTACTCCGCCATGGTCAGGCCGGACAGGGCCACGCGCATACGGACCCCCGGCGGCTCATCCATCTGGCCGAAGACAAGCGCGGTATCCGGCAGCACGCCCATGTCCTCCATCTCGAGGAACAGGTCGGTGCCCTCACGGGTGCGCTCGCCGACGCCGGCGAAGACCGAGGTACCGGAGAACTCGCGTGCAATACGCGTAATCATCTCCTGGATCAGCACGGTCTTGCCCACACCAGCGCCACCGAACAGGCCGATCTTGCCGCCCTTGACGTACGGGGTGAGCAGGTCGATGACCTTAATACCGGTCTCCAGGATCTCGGTCTTACCCTCGAGGTCCTTGAACGCCGGCGGCTCGCGGTGGATGCCCCAGCGCTCACCGTTCTCGCCCACCGACGGGTCGTCCAGGCACTGGCCGAGCGCGTTGAACACGTGGCCCTTCACCTGGTCGCCCACCGGCACGGAGATCGGGTTGCCGGAGTCTGCCACCTTAGCGCCGCGGACGAGGCCGTCGGTCGGCGCCATAGCGATGGTGCGCACGAGGTTGTCGCCCAGGAACTGGGCGACCTCGAGCACGATGGTCTTGGACATCTCGCCGAGGTCGATGTCGACCTCGAGCGCGTTGTACAGAGCGGGCAGCTCGCCACGCGGGAACTCCACGTCGACGACTGCGCCGATGACGCGCACGACACGGCCGTTCTCAGAACCGCGCGGGTTCTGAGTGTTCTCGACCTGAGCCGGTGCGGTGTCGGTCTCAGAAGCCGCACCCGCCAGCTCGTCGTTGCGCTCATCAAAAGAGTGAGCAGTAGTCATGATTTAGTCACTTTCTCCACTACCGGACAGCGCGCCAGCGCCGCCGATAATCTCGGTGATTTCCTGGGTGATCTTTGCCTGACGGGCTTGGTTAGCTTCACGGGACAGGTCGTTAGCCAGCTCCGTAGCATTATCCGTCGCGTTCTTCATAGCCGTGCGGCGCGATGCCGACTCCGCTGCAGCGGACTCCAGGAAGATCGAGTAGAGCAACCTGGAGACGTACACCGGAAGCAGTTCTTCCATCAGCGTGTCAGCGTCGGGCTCGAAGTTCATGTCCGGGCCCACCTCGCCGGAGGTGGTCAGCATGTCCTGCTGCTCGTACTTGAACTCCTCCAGCACCGGCTCAATCGGCAGGAGCTGGGTGACCCGGGCCTCCTGCGACAGCATGGAGACGAACTCGGTGTAGACGACGTGCACGACGTCGAAGCCGCGCACGGAACCACCTTTGGCACCGTCGACACGCAGCGGCACCGAGCCTTCTGAGCCTGCCATGTAGCCGTCGATGATCTGATGGCGCACGCCGTGGGTGTCCTCCCACGACGGCTGCTGCGAGAACCCGGTCCAAGAACCTTCAACGTCCATGTCGCGGAACTTGAAGTGCGTGACACCCTTGTTGCCGGTGACGTAGCGGACTACCTCGTACCCGGCATCGGTGAGCATGCGCTCCAGCTGCGCCGCCTTCTTCAGGACGTTGTGGTTGTAACCGCCGGCCATACCGCGGTCAGAAGTGACCACGAGGATTGCCGCGACCCGGCCGTTCTCACGCTCATGGAGCATGGGGTGGGCCAGGGAGCTCGCGGACGCGAGGCGTTCCATGACGTCTTTCAGCTCGTCGGCGTACGGCTTAGCCGCCTCGACGCGCTGCTGGGCCTTGGTGATCTGCGCGGTGGCGATCAGCTCCTGTGCCTTCGTAATCTTCTTCGTTGAGTTGACGGACCTGATGCGGTCGCGCAATTCGCGAAGCGTTGCCATGGTGTTTCCTCCCTTCCTTTATGTAGTAGTCCTAGTCGCGTTGCACGCGTACTAGGAGCGGCTGACGTTGAGCTGGTTCTTGGACACGTGCTTGGAGTCGAGCGGCTCCGCCTCGGCCTCACGGACGATGCGCTCGCCGGAGGAAGCCTGGAAGTTACGCGCCAGGTCCTCGTTGATGCGCAGGATCGCGGCCTGAGAGTCGTCGTCAAGCTGCTTGCCGCCCGCAATCTGGTCGTAGACCTGCGGTGCGTTGGCGCGGATGGCCTCGTGCAGCTCTGCCTCGTAGCGGCGGACGTCCTCGACGGGAACGACGTCGAAAACGCCCTCGTTCGCGGACCAGATCGAGATGATCTGGTACTCGACTGCCTGCGGAGAGTTCTCGGACTGCTTCAGCAGCTCCACCAGACGCTGGCCGCGCTCGAGCTGCTTCTTGGAAGCGGCGTCGAGGTCGGACGCGAAGGCCGCGAAGGCCTCCAGGTCGCGGTATGCGGCTAGGTCCAGACGGAGGTTACCGGCAACCTTCTTCATGCCCTTGGTCTGCGCGGCGCCACCGACGCGGGACACGGAGATGCCCACGTCGATAGCCGGGCGGACGCCCTGGTTGAAGAGGTCGGACTGCAGGAAGACCTGGCCGTCGGTAATCGAGATGACGTTGGTCGGAATGAAGGCGCCCACGTCGTTCGCCTTCGTCTCGATGATCGGCAGCGCGGTCAGGGAGCCGGCACCGAGCTCGTCGTTGAGCTTGGCGGCACGCTCCAGCAGGCGGGAGTGCAGGTAGAACACATCGCCCGGGTATGCCTCGCGGCCCGGCGGGCGGCGCAGCAGCAGGGAGATGGCACGGTATGCCTCGGCCTGCTTGGTCAGGTCATCGTAGATCACCAGGACGTGCTTGCCCTGGTACATCCAGTGCTGGCCCAGGGCTGCACCGGAGAACGGCGCGAGCCACTTGAAGCCAGCGGAGTCGGACGCAGGAGCTGCCACGATGGTGGTGTACTCCAGTGCACCGACCTCCTCCAGAGTCTGGCGCACACCAGCAATGGTGGAGCCCTTCTGGCCGACGGCGACGTAGATGCAGCGCACCTGCTTCGACGGATCACCGGTCTCCCAGAATTCCTTCTGGTTGAGGATGGTGTCGATGCAGACTGCGGTCTTGCCGGTCTTGCGGTCGCCAATGATGAGCTGGCGCTGGCCGCGGCCGATCGGCGTCATGGCGTCGATCGCCTTGAGGCCGGTCTGCAGCGGCTCCTCGACCGGCTGGCGGTCGAGCACGCCTGCGGCCTGGAGCTCCAGGGCACGCTCTTCGTTGGACTCGATGGGGCCCAGGCCGTCAATCGGCTGGCCCAGGGGGTTGATCACGCGGCCGAGGAAGTTCTCGCCGACCGGGATCGAGAGAACCTCGCCCGTCCGCTTGACTTCGTCGCCCTCGGAAAGGGTCTCAAAATTACCCAGCACCACGACACCGATGGAATCGGTCTCGAGGTTCTGTGCGACGCCGATGACGCCGTTCGGGAACTCGAGCAGCTCGTTCGTCATGCAACCTGGCAGCCCGGAAACCTGGGCAATACCATCTGCAGCCGAAGTCACCACGCCGACCTCCTCACGGGAGGCCTCCGCGGAGTAGCTCGAGGTGTAGTTCGCTATCGCGCTACGGATCTCATCGGAGGAGATCGTCAGCTCCGCCATGTTCTTCCTGCTCTCGGTAGTTTCTTCCAGCATGTTGTTTTCTATTTGGTCGCCTGGGCCGCCATGTCGGTGCGCAGGCGGTTAATCTTCCCGCGCGTCGAACCGTCGATGACCTCATCGCCCACACGGACAACCATTCCGCCGAGGAGGCTGGGGTCAACCTCAGAGTGGATGGCCATCTCGCGACCGTAAATCTGCTCCAGCTTGCGGGCCAGTGCATCGCGCTGGGTGTCGCTGAGTGCCTCAGCGGCCTTCACGCGTGCGACAGCCTTGCCACGCAGCTCCGCGACGCCCGCGGCCAGCTCGGCCAAGTCGTCGACGGGGTTGTGGTTGGGGCGGCCGATAACCTGCAATGCCAGTGCCTCGGTGAACATCGTCACCTTGCCGTAAATCACGCTAGCCAACAGTCCGCGCTTCTGCGCCGGGGTCGCGGTGCGGTCGGAGAGCAGCTGGGTCAGCTCCTTCTCCCCTTCGAGCAGCGTGGAGAGCTGGTACAGCTCGTTTTCCACCTGCTCCAGCTGGCCCTGCTCCTTGGCACCCAGCTCCAGCGCGTGACGGCCGAGGTTGACCAGACCGGCGCGGAACTCGCGCGGGGTCGACCACTCCTGCTGCGCCGCAGCGATGAGGATGTTCAGGGTGGGCTCCGCAACCTTGTTGCCGAAGACGTCGCGGATGATGCCCTCGCGCTGCGAGGACTCCAGCGACGTGTCGGCCACGGCAATACGCAGCGCGCGCTCGGTGTCGAGCTGGTCCACGGTGAGGAACAGCTCGGTACCGATCTGCGCAGCCACGGCGACGGAATTGTCGGCGTTCCGGATCAGCTCCTCGAGCTTGCCCGTAACGTGCGACTGTGCTTCGCGACTAGCTGCCTTCATCTCGCCTACTTCCTCGTCGACACGCGGTCGAGCTCGCTCAGGAACTCGTCGATCGTGTTCGAGCGGCGGGTCGAATCCGACAGCTCGGTGCCCAGCAGACGCTCAGCCAGCGAGATGGAGTTCTGGCCCATCTCGTTGCGCAGCTCAGCGACAACCTGCTCGCGGGAGGCCAGCAGCTGCTTCTCACCGGACTCGATGATGCGGCGGGCCTCTTCCTCGGCGCGGGCACGAGACTCAGCCTCGATTTCCTTGCCGCGGGTGCGGGCGGCTTCACGGATCTCAGCGGCCTCGTGGCGCGCCTCCGCAAGCTCGGCGTTGTTCTTCTCCAGGGCAGCCTTGGCTTCTTTTTGGGCGACCTCAGCACGCTCGATGCCACCCTTGATTCGGTCTTCGCGCTCCGCCAGCACTTCCTGGAACTTCGGAATGACGTACTTCGCAAAAAGTAGGCCGACGATGATGAAAACGACAAGAGACCAAACCACGTCGTACGCTGCCGGCAGAAGAATGGAAGGTTCCTTCTCCAGCGGCAGCTTCTCGCTGGCCTCTGCGGCAGCGAGGAATGCAGTGACGTCAGTCATTGGTTGCTCCTGATCTAAAAAATGTACGGGTTACTCGTTCGTGTTTTTTAGAACAGGAAGCCGGCGACGAGGCCGATCAGGGCAAGCGCCTCAACGAAGGCGATACCCAGGAACATGGTGGTGCGCAGCTGGCCAGCCATCTCCGGCTGGCGAGCCATGCCCTCGACGGTCTTGCCGACGAGCATGCCGATGCCGATGCCCGGGCCGATGGTTGCGAGGCCGTAGCCGATGGTGCCGAGACCCTCGTAGCGGTTCACGGTCTCCGCTGCCTGAGCAAGAATGATGTCGTTCATGTGAAAGTCGTTCCCTTTCTAGGTGCTCTCCCGCGGGGTGCGGGTGAGCGAGTGACAGATGGTGGGGTTATTCAGTTGGCCGTGTGGTCGCGCTTTGTTAGTGCGCATCCGCGTGCAGCGACAGCTCGATGTACACCGCAGTCAGCAGAGCGAAGATGTACGCCTGCAGGAAGATGATGATCAACTCGTATGCGGTGAACAGCAGCGCTGCGATGAGGGTCAGGCCACTCACTGCCGTCCATGCGTTCAGCTGCCAGAAGAAGAAGTTCGTGGCGGAGTACAGCAGGACGAGAATGATGTGGCCAGCCAGGAAGTTCGCCATAAGACGAAGAGCCAGGGTGACCGGACGCAGAATAAACGTCGAGAAGAACTCGATCGGCACCACCAGGAGGTGGAGCAGCGGCGGAAGGCCGGGAATCACGGTCGAGTGCTTGAAGTATGCGATGCCGTAGCGCTTCACGCCGGCGTAAATCATCGCAATGTAGGCCGCAACCGCCATGACGATCGGCATGCCGATACGTGCGTTAGGCGAGATGTTCAGGCCTGGGATGATCGTTGCGACGTTCATGAACAGCGTGGTGAAGAAGATGGTGCACAGCAGCGGCAGGAACCGCTTGCCGTCCTTCTTCCCCAGCGTGTCCTCCGCGATATGCACGCGGACGAAATCGACACCGATCTCGGCGACATTCTGCAAGCCCTTGGGAACCAGCTTCGGGTTCCGGAAGGCAATAACAAAGAGGAGCACCAAAATCGCCGCCATGAACAGGCGGACGAGCATGATGCGATCGAGTGCGAACCACCCATTAGCGAAGTCTTCGCCAATGAGCTGGCCGTACGTCTGCCCCGGGAAAAATTCTGGACCAAGCGAAGGTGCGTGGAATTCACCCTTCATGGCCAAAGTTGTAACGCTCAGCGTTCTCTCCCGTTCTCGGGCCGCGCTCCGATGCGCTCGGCGCGCGGTGCGATGGACGTCTTCAACAAAGACTGCCTCCGCGGCGGACTCCGTCGCACATCTGCTTCCGCGGGGGCAGGGGATGTCGTTCTTGCGCCGGTTTCCCCTGCTTACGAGGGTTAATATCGACTCGGAACAAACCCAGCGGTAATCCTAACAGGCCGTCCGCGCAAAGTAGGTTTTACCTGTGTAGTTGTCCCCCCGACGCACCACCCCAACCCACGAAACCGGGCAACTACCCAGCTCGGACGCTTTTCCGCCCTGCTGTTAGGTCTGTCACAGCTTGCGCGTACCTCTAATCCAGGTAGGTGGTGCGGGTGGTAATCAGACCCCAGGTTTCGGCACCCAGGGCGACAACTAGCGCCGCCATCGTGGTGATGCCGAACGCCTGGTGGTCGTAGAAGTCGAAGCCGCGGATCCACAGGAAAAACAGCACCAGCACACCCATCTTGAGCAGCCAGCCGCCGAGCACGATCGCCATCGTGGCGTTCGGGGTGGAGTTCGAGGTGGCCAGCACGGTTGCGGCGGTGAGCAGCACGAAGCTTCCGCCCACTGCGACGCCCATCAGCGCGGCCCAGATGCCGGGCAGGTCGCGGGCGGCGCCCCACCCCATCAGCGCGACCACAGTGAGCACCACGAGCGCCCAGCTGGCCACCTTCAGCGCGCGCACGAGAGGCTTGCGGTGGTCGGTCATGGCGTTAGCGTCGTTGACTTCAAGCGGTTTCACGCTGCGTCATCCTACCCGCCGGGCCGATCTTTCCCTTGGCCAAGGGCACCAGCGTGAGCAAAAACGCAACCAGCAGCGCCGCCACGCTTAACGACGCCGCGATTTTGAACGGCACCACGGAAAAGCTCACTGCACCGAAGGCGACGGCGGAGACCCACATGTAGAGCACCAGCACGGTGCGGCGGTGCGTGTGCCCGAGCCGAAGTAGGCGGTGGTGGATGTGCCCTGCGTCCGCGGCAAACGGGCTCTGCCCGCGCGCGGTGCGGCGGATCACGGCCCACACCAGGTCCAGCACTGGCAGCGCGATCGCGGCCAGCACAACGATGATCGGGCTGACCAGCGCCACTAGGTCGGCGGCGCCGTAGAGCGACATGTTGATCTTGCCGGATGCCGAAATCGACGCCGCGGCGAGCAGCAGCCCGATCAGCATCGCCCCGGAGTCGCCCATGAAGATGCGCGCCGGTTCGAAGTTGTGGGGCAAAAAGCCCGCGCAGATACCCACCAGGATCGCGCAGATGATCGCCGGCGGGTAGGCGGAGACTGCCCCGCCCTGGTCGTGGAGCACCGCCAGCGAATAGATCAGGATCGCAGAGCCCGCGATCATGCCCAGCCCGGCGGCGAGCCCGTCGATGCCGTCGACGAAGTTCACTGCGTTGATGAGCAGCACCGTAAACAGCGCGCTCAAGACCATGCCCTGGGCTTGATCCAGGATGAGCGTGGTGCCCTCCCCGAACGGCAGATAGAACACGGTGAAGATAATGCCCAGCGCGGTCATGATGATCGCGGCGGCGAACTGCCCGATTAGCTTGGTCAGCGCGCGCAGCTCGTACAGGTCGTCCACCACGCCGACGAGCACGATGGCGAGCCCGCCCACCAGTACCGCAGTCATTTCCGGGGTCACTGGGGCGAACCCGCGGGTCAGCGCCGGCAACTGCTGCGCGAGCCCGTAGGCAGCCAAGAATCCGGTGAACATGGCCAGCCCGCCTAGCGACGGGGTCGGCTGCGTGTGCACGTCGCGCTGGCGGATCTCCGCCACCCTGCCCGTGCGCACGAGCATGGACCGCACCGGCCCGGTGGCCAGGTACGTGACTGCGGCCGCCACGAGCAGGACAAGTCCCAGCTCACGCAGCGGAACACCGGAGGCGTTCATCGGCGGCTACTTCCTCCGCAAGCTCTCCGGGTCAAGCCCTAAGACCTGACCAATGCGTTCGGCGGAGATCGCCCCCTCGCGCAAGATCCGCGGCACGGGCCCGGAAATGTCGATGATTGTGGATGGCTCCCCGATCTCGGCGGTGCCCCCGTCGAGGTAGATCGGCACCGCGTCACCGAATTGCTGTCGCGCCTCGGTGGCGGTGGTCGCCGGCGGGTTGCCGGAGATGTTCGCAGAGGACACCGCCATTGGCCCGGTTTCCTGCAAAAGCTCGAGCGCCAGCGGCTGGTTCGGCATGCGCAGAAGCACGGTGCCGCGCGTGTCGCCCAGGTTCCACGGCAGGCTGGGCGCCTCCGGCACGACGATGGACAGCCCGCCCGGCCAAAACGCCTCCACCAGCGTCTTCGCGGTCTCGGTGAACTCGCGCACGAGCCCTTGAATAGTTACCCAGGAGCCCACGAGCACCGGCACCGGCATGTCCGGCCCGCGGCGCTTGGTGGCTAGAAGCGTGTCCACTGCGTCGTTGTTGAAGGCGTCACAGCCGATGCCGTAGACGGTGTCCGTCGGCAGGACGACGCAGCGGCCGGCCCGGACGGCGTCGGCGGCCGCGCGCACACCTTCGATGCGCTTTTGCGGGTCGAGGCAGTTGTATGTTTCCCTCATCGTTCGCTCCTTGGCCGTCGGGCAGTTACCGGGCTAGCTTACTCGCCGTGACAAACCGGGCCCGCCCGGTCATGTCCTCCAGCGCCCGCACGTCCGCGAAACCGCCGGCGCGCAGCTGAGCCTGCACAGCCTCGGAGGTGGTGTCGTCGTGCTCGATGCCCACCGCTCCCCCGTCTTTGAGCATTTGCTTGACGACGGGCACGAGCCCGCGAATCGCCGCCATCCCGTCAGCCCCCGAAAACACAGCCTCGTGCGGGTCCGCGTAGACCTCCGCCTGCAGCTTCGGCGTCTCCGGCACGTACGGCGGGTTGGACACCGCCACGTCCGCGGTGATCCCTGCGAGCAGATCCGGGTCGGTCATGTCCCCCGCCACCACGTTGACCTGGGGCGCAAGCTTTTCGACGTTGCGCTGCAGGAAGGCGCGCGCCGCCGGGGATTTTTCCACCGCGTAGACGGTCGCGTCCGGCCTCGCGCGGGCGACCGCGATGGCCAGGGCTCCGGTGCCGGACCCGAGGTCGACGACGGTGGGGGCCGGAGGTGCGTCGATAAGCTTTCGAACCGCCCACTCGGCGAGGACCTCAGTCTCGGGCCTGGGGATGAACACGCCGGGGCCGACGGCGAGGTCGACGCCGTAAAACGGGGCGGTGCCGATGATGTGCTGCAACGGCTCGCGCGCGGCGCGCCGGGCGACGAGCTCGGTGTAGCGCTCGCCGAAGTCCGCCGGGACGTCGGCGAACATGAGCTGCATCGGCGCGACACCGAGCACGTGCGCGGCGAGCAGGCGCGCGTCCACCTCAGGGGAGTCGACGCCCGCCTCGCGCAGCGTGTGTGTGGCGCTCGCGATGTGGGAGCGAACGTTACTCCGCTTCAAGACGCTCCTGGCGCTCGTGCGTCTGCAGCGCGCCGATGAGGTCGTCCATGTTGCCGTCCAGCACCGAGTCCAAGTTGTTGGACTTGTAGTTGATGCGGTGGTCCGAGATGCGGTTTTCCGGCCAGTTGTAGGTGCGGATGCGCTCGGAGCGGTCCATGGTGCGCACCTGCGACGCGCGGCCTTCGGCCTCCTCGGCCTCCTGCTTCTCGCGCTCGAGCTGGTCCAGGCGAGCCTGCAGCACCTGCATGGCGCGGGCGCGGTTCTGAATCTGGGAGCGCTCGTTCTGGCAGGTCACCACAATGCCGGTGGGCAGGTGTGTGATGCGCACGGCCGAGTCCGTCGTGTTCACGCCCTGGCCGCCCTTGCCGGAGGAGCGGTACACGTCGACGCGGATGTCCTTGTCGTCGATGTTGACGCTTTCAATCTCGTCGGCTTCCGGGAAGACGTACACACCGGCGGCAGAGGTCTGGATGCGGCCCTGGGACTCGGTGACAGGTACGCGCTGCACGCGGTGCACGCCGCCCTCGAACTTCAGCTTGGACCAGGCGCCGTCGCGCGACGGGTTCTTGGACTTGACCGCGACGGTCATGTCTTTCACGCCGCCCAGATCGGACTCTGCGACGTCGAGCACCTCCCACGTCAGGGCGTGCTTCTCGCAGTACTTCTGGTACATGCGCGCCAGGTCGCCGGCGAACAGCGCGGCTTCCTCGCCGCCGGCGCCGGCCTTGAGCTCCATGATGATGTCGTCGCCGTCGTGCTCGTCGCGCGGGGCGAGCAGGTCGGCCAGCTCCTCCTCCAGGCGGACAATCTCGCCCTCGAGACGCTTGGCCTCCTCGGCGAACTCCTTGTCTTCGGAGGCCATCTCGGCCGCAGCCTCGTGGTCCTCCTGCGCCTGGGTCAGGTCGTTGTAGACGTTGATGATCGGCTGCAGCTCCGCGTAGCGCTTGGACAGCTTGCGGAACTGATCCTGGTCGCCCGCTACCTCCGGGTCGCCCATTTGGGCCTGGATGCCCTGGTACTCGGCGACGTAGTCGTCGACAAGCGAAACCTGCGATTTCTCTGCCATTAGGAGTAGTCCTCCTCATCGTTTTCCGTCTGCGCCATCGGTGCAGAGTTGGCCACGCCGATGAGGAACTCGCCGTTGGTCTTTGTCTTCTTCAGCTGCTTGATCAGCATGTCAATGGACTGCTGCGGATCCAGCGCGGAGAGGATGCGGCGCAGCTTGTGCATCACGCGGGCCTCCTCCGGGCTCATCAACAGCTCGTCCTTGCGGGTGCCGGACGGGTTGACGTCCACAGCCGGGAACACGCGGCGCTCCGCGATCTTGCGGTCCAGCTTGAGCTCGGCGTTGCCGGTGCCCTTGAACTCCTCGAAGATCACGGTGTCGCCGGCGGAACCGGTCTCCACCATCGCGGTGGCGATGATCGTCAGCGAGCCGCCCTCCTCGATGTTGCGGGCGGCGCCCAGGAAGCGCTTCGGCGGGTACAGCGCGTTGGAGTCCACGCCACCGGAGAGGATGCGACCGGACGCCGGGGAGGAGTTGTTGTACGCGCGGCCCAGTCGGGTGATGGAATCCAGCAGGACCACCACGTCCTGGCCCATCTCCACCAGGCGCTTTGCGCGCTCGATGGCCAGCTCGGCCACGGCGGTGTGCTCTGACGGCGGGCGGTCGAACGTGGAGGCAATGACCTCGCCGTTGACGCTGCGCTGCATGTCCGTGACTTCCTCCGGACGCTCGTCCACCAGCACCACCATGAGGTAGCACTCCGGGTTGTTGGTGGCGATCGCGTTGGCGATGTTCTGCAGAATCGTCGTCTTACCGGCCTTCGGCGGGGAGACGATCAGCGCACGCTGGCCCTTACCAATCGGCATGACCAGGTCGATCACGCGAGTGGTGAGGATCTTCGGCTCAGTTTCCAGACGCAGACGGCGGTTCGGGTACAGCGGGGTGAGCTTGTGGAACTCCTTGCGCGCCTTCGCCGCCTCAGTGGTCTGGCCGTTGATGGCATCCACCCGCACAACCTGGTTGTAGCTGCGGCGGTTGCGGCCGTTGCCCTGCGAGTGGGACTGGCCGTTCGCGCGCACCTGGGCCGTCACCGCGTCGCCGGAGCGTAGGCCCGACTGGCGCACCAGCTTCTGCGGCACGTAGACATCCGCGTTGGACTGGCGGTAGCCGGTGGTGCGGATGAACGCGGAGCCGTTGTCCTGCACGTCCGCGATACCCGCTACTTCCTGCAGGTCCTCCGGGTTGAAGTTCTGGTTGTCGTTGTTGTTTCCGTTGTTGCCGCCGCCGTTGTTGTGGTCGCGGTTGCGGTTCCGGTTACGGCGCCCGCGACGGCCGCGGCGTCCCCCGCCGTGGTGGTCGTCGTTGTTGCCGTGGTTGTTGCGGCCGCCACGGTCGTTGTTGCCGTGGTTGTTGCCGCGCTCCTGGTTGCGGTCCTGCTCGTCCCGGTTGTCGCGGTTGTCCCGGTTGTCACGGTTATCGCTGCCCTGCTGCTCGTCGTGCTGCGAGCGGGCGCGGTTGCGGCGGGCGCGACGTGCCGCGGAGCGCGATGCCCCGCGGGACTCCTCGTCGTCGCTCGGCTGCTGCTTCTCCGGCTTCTCAGCCTTTTCGGCCGGCTTCTCGGCCTTCTCTGCCGTTTCCACCGGCGCAGCCTTCTCGGCGGCGGCCTTGCGCGGCACCTGCCCGGTGGCGATGGCCTGGATGAGTTCCCCCTTGCGGAGCCCGGAGATCCCCTTGAGTCCCTTTTCGGCGGCGAGCTTGCGCAGCTCCGGAATCTTCATTGCGGCGAGGTCGGCCGCGGTGCCGGTTTCGGTCACGTGTGTCCTTTCGTCGCTAAGCCAGCTGCTTAATCGCGCAGATATTCGCGTTTGCATGCACCGGTAGCGGTCGTGTGCGGTCTTACGGATCTCGCGGGCCCGGGGAAACGTTCCTCCCGGTTGCGCCGCCAGCACCCTCAACCGGAATATTTCCGGGACGGATGCAATTCGCACGATCCACGCAGAAGTGTAGCGCATAGAAGGCCCTGCGCTAATCAGGCCCGCGCTAACATAGCCTGCATGCTTTCAACGATGCAGGAGGTGCCGTTCTCCGTCGCCAGGATTTTGGAGTACGGCACCACCGCCCACGCCAACACGAAGTGCACGACGTGGCGCGCATCCGGCGCGGAGGAGACCACGTTCGCCGAGATCGGCGCGCGCGCCGCCGCCTTCGCCCACGCATTGCACGACGACCTGGGCATTGACGGCGACCAGCGCGTGTCAACGCTGCTGTATAACTGCGCGGAGCACATCGAGGTCATGTTCGCCGTGGCCGCGAAGGGCGCGGTGTTCAACCCGTTGAACGTGCAGCTCATGGCGGATCAGATCGCGTACGTGGTCAACCACTCCGAGTCCGAGGTTGTTGTCGCGGACCCTCGCCTGGCGGAGAAGCTGGGCACGATCTTGCGGGACTGCCCCACCGTGCGCGCTGTGGCGTTCACAGGCATCGCCCCGCTTGACGACGCAGCTTCGCACCTCCCCGACACAGTCCAGGTGTACAGCTACGAGCAGCTTCTCGACGGCCGGCCGACGTCCTACCAATGGCCCGAACTGCCGGAAAACACCGCCGCAGCGCTGGTGTACTCCACCGCCACCACCGGTGCGCCGAAGGGCGTGGCGTACTCGCACCGCTCCCTGTGGCTGGAGGCCACGGGCCTGCGCGCCACTGACTCGTTGGCCGTGACCCACGGCGAGACGTTCTTGTGCTGCATCCCCATCTACCACGTGCTCAGCTGGGGCGTGCCCCTCGCGGCGTTTCTAGCCGGCACGCCGCTGGTGCTGCCCGATTCGGACATGTCCGCCCCCACCCTGGCCAAGCTCATCGCCGGCACCCACCCGCGCGTGGCGCACGGCGTGCCCACCCTGTGGATCCAGCTGATGGTGCACTACCTGCACAACCCGCCCGAGCGCATGAGCCTGCAGGAGATCTTCGTCGGCGGCTCCCCCGCCCCGCCCGCACTGATCAAGGTGTGGGAGGAGCGCTACGGCGTGGACGTGGTGCACGTGTGGGGCATGACCGAGACGTCCACCGTCGGCACCGTGGCGCGGCCGCCGTCGGGCGCGTCGGGTGAGGCCCGCTGGGCCTACCGCGTCTCCCAGGGCCGCTTCGCCCCCACCCTGCAGTACCGCGTGGTCAACGACGGCCAAGTCATGGCACCCACCGACCTCACCCAGGGCGAGATCCAGGTGCGCGGCAACATGGTCGCCGCCAGCTACTACCACTCGCCCACCCAGGAACCCGGCGAGATCGCCTCACGCTTCCGCGGCGAAGATGTCGACGACGAGCGCGAGCACTTCACCGCCGACGGCTGGCTGCGCACCGGCGACGTGGGCACCGTGACCAACGCCGGATTCCTCACGCTCTACGACCGCGCCCGCGACGTCATCCGCTCCGGCGGCGAATGGATCTACTCCGCCCAGGTGGAAAACCTGATCATGGAGTCCGAAGAAGTCATCGAGTGCGCCGTCATCGGCATCCCCGACGACAAGTGGGGCGAGCGCCCCCTCGCCGTGACCAAGCTGACCGCCGAAGTCGCCCCCACCGCGGAGACGGCCGCCCGCCTGCGCGCCGGGCTCGCCGACGTGCTGCCGAAGTGGATGGCGCCCGAATACTGGACCTTCGTGGACTCCATCGATAAGACGTCCGTGGGCAAGTTCGACAAGAAGGACCTGCGCAAACACCTCGCCAAAGACGAGTTCGACATCATCGCCTTGCCCGGCCCCGGCAGCCGGCCGAAGGCGACGTCGTAAAGCGAAAAGTCACGGTACGATGGCGGGGCATGACAGCAAAGCCAAGCATTTTCTCCAGTCCATCCCGCTACGTGCAGGGCAAAGATGCCATCCACGAGCTGGGCAAGTACCTGAAGCAGCTCGGCGAGAACCCGCTGCTGCTTTCCGACGACACGGTGTGGGGCCTCGTCGAACAGTCCCTCACCGACGGGTTTGAAAAGGAAGGCCTCCCGGTCAACCGCGTCAAGTTCGAAGGTTTCGCAACCGCCGAGCGTGTCGACGACACGGTCAAGCTGATCAAGGACAATAACTACGACGTGGTGGTCGGCCTCGGCGGCGGCTCCGCCATCGACTCCGCGAAGGCCGCCGGCTTCGAGGCGGACATCCGCTGGGCTTCGGTGCCCACCGCGGCGTCTTCCGACGCTCCGACTTCCACGCTTTCGGTGATCTACACCGAGGACGGCGCCTTCGACGAATACCGCTTCTTCCCCCGCAACCCCGACTTGGTGCTCATCGACACCCAGCTGGTCGCCGGCGCCCCGGAGCAGTTCCTCGTCGCTGGCATCGGCGACGCCATGGCTACCTGGGTGGAGGCACGCGCGACCGCAAGGGGCAACGGCACCACCATGAACGGCGGCCACCCCACTCGCGCAGGCGCTGCTCTTGCAGAGCTGTGCGCTGACATTCTGCGCAAGGACTCCTTCGCCGCCCTCGATGCGGTTCGCGCAGGCGTAGTCACCCCGGCGCTTGACGCCGTGGTGGAGGCGAACACCCTGCTGTCCGGCCTCGGCTTCGAGTCCGGCGGCTTGGCCGCGGCCCACGCCATCCACGACGGCCTGTCCGCCGCCGAGCAAACCCACGGCCTCTCCCACGGCGAGAAGGTCAACATCGGCACTCTCGCCCAGCTGATCATGGAGGGCGCCGACTCCGAGGAGATCGAAGACTTCATCGAGTTCACCACCAAGGTCGGTCTGCCTACCACGCTGACTGAGGTGGGCCTGTCCCCCGAGGACACCGACGTCCTCGAGGCTGTTGCCAAGGCCGCGACCGCCGAAGAGGAGACCATCCACAACATGCCGTTCCCGGTCGAGCCGGCCCAGGTTGTCGAGGCGCTGATCACCCTCGAGCACACCGCCCGCCGCGTCCGCGAAGAGCGCGGCCTGCCGGAACCGAAGAAGTACGAGGCGAAGCACTAAGCTCGCGCGATCCGGGGCCGCACGATGCTTTCGTGCGGCCCCTTTTTATGCCTGTTTCCGCAATTGCAGAACGTTCGGACACAACCGGACATATCGAACATACCCCCGTTTTCCATTTTCCATTCTGCAGTTGCGGAACGATCGGACACAATCGGACATTTCCCTAAATGTGCACTTACAATGGTTCCGCAACTGCAGAATCCGCCCCCAGATGTCCACTAAAATGAACACACAAAACCCTTTACATCGAACATGTTTGCGCTTACGCTCGACACCAAACAGCAACCGCCAAACCATCCCCGGGGGACCTGCCATGACAACAGCCATCAAAGCCGAGCGCACATCTCTGCTTATCAACGAGCTAAAGCACCACCACCGCAATTCCCACTTCCACCGCGCTGAAATGCTTAACGCCCTCGGCCAACTCGATGAAGCCGACATCGCCTCCCAGCGAGGTGAGACATCCACCGCCACCTGGCTCAAACGCGAGCTCAACCTTGCCACGGCCACGGCTTACGAATACGTCCACGTCTCTCGGGGTCTTCGCAGATTCCGCCTGCTGTATGAGACGTTTCGCTCCGGCATCATGCCGTACTCCACCATGCGCCTACTGCTGCGCTACATGCACGAGCAGAACGAAGAAGAACTGGTAGACCTCGCTCTAATTCACGGTTACTCCGAACTCGAGCAGGTCCTTGCCGGCAGCGATCCCGCCGAGGAACGGGAGCCGGA
Source organism: Corynebacterium sp. CQ3829_602738 (assembly GCF_054478435.1). NCBI lineage: Bacteria > Bacillati > Actinomycetota > Actinomycetes > Mycobacteriales > Corynebacteriaceae > Corynebacterium > Corynebacterium sp. CQ3829_602738. Next base: position 1,047,708 of record NZ_CM137003.1, on the reverse strand, counting down.
GGAACCAGTGGTCACCGCGAAGTTTCGCACGGACGGCATGCTCGATTTCCGCGCACTGCTTCCGGCTGTCCAGGGCCAGGCACTGCTCTGCGCGCTGAAAATCGCGCAGTTGGCGAACTACTGCGCAGAACTCCCCGATGTGGACGAGCTTGCAGACCCAGAGGAGCTAGAGAGGCTCATTAACTCAGTAGAAAACGAACCGGAGGCGTGCCCTGCAGACGAGACGGTGGAAACAGAACGCCCACGGACAAAGTTGGACATGGACAGCATCTTGCGGCCCCCGTCCCGCTACGGCAATCCGGAAAGGAAGGACCTCTACCCCGCTTTTGTTGCCATGATGGAGATGGTGCGTACGAACCCAGTCAGCGCCCTGCGCGCACCGGGCGCCCACGTCAATATTGTGCTCACGGAGGACGGCGGGGCATGGATGCCGCAGAACACCTCGGCTCGCTCAGCGGAGGTTCGAAGCTACATCGCAAACGCGAATGTTCGGCTGCACCTGCTAGACAAGAAAGGACTGACTATCCACGTCGGCCGGTCCCGCCGCTTCGCCACGGACGCCCAGGTGCTCGCCTTGCTCACGGCCTGGGGCCACCAGTGCGCGATGCCCGGTTGCAACCACAAGCGTTTCATCGAGATCCACCACATCCGGGAATGGGAAGAAGGTGGCGAGACGAACATGGACAACCTGATCCCACTGTGCTCGAGCTGCCACGCAAAGATTAGCCACGGGCTCGCCTATATACAGCCGCACGGCCCTGACCTGTACTTCCGACTTCAGGACGGAACGCAGTACGTGTCTAGGAACCGCTCTCTGCCGACGAGGACGCGCGACCACACTGGTCCGCTGCGCGACACAGTTACGCCGGGTGACTCGTTCGCGGAATAGTTAGTCGCGCACCAACTCCGCAGTGGCCGGGCCTGCGACGTCGAGTTCGATGACGCGGAGACCGGCGGAACGAGCTTCGTCGAGAAGCGAAGGCTCCACCTCAGTGGTGGTGAGCACGAGCGCAGTCGGGCCGGCGCCGGAGAGGTAGGCGGCGTGGCCGCGGTTGCGCAGGCGGTTGACCCACTCCGCCGTCACCGGCAGGACGTCGGCGCGGTACGGCTGGTGGAGGCGGTCGCGGGTGCCCTCGAAGAGCAGCTGCGGGTGATGCTGCAGCGCGGCCGTCATCACTGCGGTGCGCGAGACGTTGAAGCGTGCGTCAGTGTGGGTGACGTGGCTGGGAAGCACCTTGCGCACGGCGTTGGTGGAGGCGTGGAAGTCGGGCACGAGGGCGACGGCCTTGATGGACTCGTCCACCGGGATACGCACGGCGCGGTAGGACGGCTTGGACTGGCCGTCGACGGGGATGTCCGTCCAGGACACTACTGCCCCGCCTAGGGCGGACGCACCGGCGTTGTCGGGGTGGCCCTCGAACTCGGAGGACAGCTGCACGACCGCATCCTCGTCCAGCGGGAAGCCTGCCAGCGCGTTGGCGGCGACCACCCCCGCGACGGCGGCCGAGGCGGAGGAGCCGAGGCCGCGGGACTGCGGGATGTTGTTGTGGCACACCACGCGCAATCCGGGCGCGGAGACGTCGGCGGCGGACAAGCCGGACTGGATGGCCCGGACGACGAGGTTGGAGCTGTCGCGGGGTAGGTCGTCGGCGCCCTCGCCAAAGATTTCCACCTCGAGGCCGGATTCGGTGACCTCCACCTCAACGGTGTCGTAGATGCTCAGCGCGATGCCGAGGGTGTCGAAGCCGGGGCCCAGGTTCGCCGACGAGCCGGGGACGGTGACCTTGACTTTCAGGCCGGGCTGCAGATCGATAGCCATAGACGGAAACCTTAGGAGTCGAGGCGGATGACGGAGTTGACGGCGAGCACGTCGTCGTGGCCGGAAAGCTGTTCCACGATCGCCTTGAGGTCCTCCTCGAGCGCGGCGTGGGTGACAACGATCAGGTGGGCCTCGTCGCCGGACTCCTCCTGGCGCACCGCGGACAGGGAAATGCCTGCCTTGGCGAAGCGGGCGGTGAGGTCGGCGAGCACGCCGACGCGGTCGTTGACCGTCATGTTGATGGTGTAGCGAGTGGTCACCTGCTCGAACGCGACGACTGGGTAGTCCGCGTAAGGGTTCTCGGCCGGGGCGCGGCCGCCGTGAACCTTGTTGCGGGCAGCGCCGACGAGGTCGCCGAGCACTGCGGATGCGGTGGGGGCGCCGCCGGCGCCGTTGCCGTAAAACATAAGTCGACCTGCTGCTTCTGCCTCGACGAAGATGGCGTTGTAGGACTTGTCCACGGTAGCGAGCGGGTGCTCGTTGGGCACCAGGGTCGGGTGGACTCGGGCGTTGATACCGGTGGTGTTGCCGGCGTCGTCGACAAGCCGCTCGCAGATGGCCAGCAGCTTGATGGTGTGGCCGGACTTCTTCGCGGCCTCGATGTCGTCGGCGGTGATTTTGGTGATGCCTTCGCAGTACACGTCGTCGAAGGTCACGCGGGTGTGGAAGCCCATGGAGGCGAGGATGGCGGCCTTGGATGCGGCGTCGTGGCCCTCCACGTCCGCGGTCGGGTCCGCCTCCGCGTAGCCGAGGCGGGTGGCCTCGGCCAGCGCTTCCTCGTAGCTCGCGCCGGTGGACGCCATAGCGTCGAGGATGAAGTTGGTGGTGCCGTTGACGATGCCGGAGATGCTCTGCACCTGGTCGCCCGCGAGCGAGCGGCGCAGCATGCCAACCACCGGGATGGCGGCGGCCACGGCGGCCTCGTAGTAGAGGTCGACCCCGGCGGCGTTGGCGGCGTCGGCAAGCTCGGCGCTGTGGGCGGCCACCAGGGCCTTGTTCGCGGTGACCACGGACTTGCCGGCCTTGAGCGCCTCGAGCACGAGCTCGCGCGGGTAGTCGATGCCGCCAATGAGCTCGACCACGATGTCCACGTCGTCGCGCGTGACCAGCTCGCGCGCGTCCCCGGTCAAGTACAGCCCCTGGACCTCGGGGGCGTCCTTATGCTTCTCGACGTCCGATACCGCAACTCCCCTGACCTCGATCGGGCTGCCGATGCGGTGCTCCAAGCTGGAAGAGAACTCCGACAGTAGGCGCAGCACCTCGGTACCGACGGTGCCCTTGCCCAGCACAGCGATGCCCACGGGGGTGCCGATGCCCTTGCCCGGGTAGTTGCCGTTGTATCCCTCGGCGGTGGCGGAAGTCATGTTGCGTGTAGCTCCTTCGTCGTACGTGGCGGGGATCAGCGGTGAACCGCTTTGTCTACTATCGCGCAAACGGCACCGACGGTCAATTAATATTCGCGGGCGATGAGATCCTCGACGGTCTCCCGGCGCACCATCGGCGTGACCTCTCCGCCGCGCACGGAGACCACTGCCGGGCGGCCGAACGCGTTGTAGTTCGAGGCCATCGAGTAGCAGTAGGCGCCGGTGGCGGCGAGGGCGATGAGGTCGCCTGGGGCGATGTCGTCGGGCCAGGAGGCCTCCTCCACCAGAATGTCGCCGGACTCGCAGTGGGATCCCACCAGGCGCGTGTCTGTGGGGGCGCCATCGGTGAAACGGTTGACCACGCGGGCGTCGTAAAGCGCGCCGTACAGCGAGGGGCGGATGTTGTCGCTCATGCCGCCGTCGACGGCGATGTAGCGGCGCGAGGTGGTGTACGAGGTGTCCACGTCCTTGATCACGCCGGCGGTGTACACGGTGACCGCGGACGGGCCGGCGATCGCGCGGCCGGGCTCGACCACCACGGTGGGCGCGGCGATGCCCAGCTCGTCGGCAACTTCCTGCACCGCGGCGAGCAGGTCGCGCGCCACAGCGTTGACGTCCAGGGGCGACTCCCCCGGCATGTAGGCGATGCCGTAGCCGCCGCCGAGGTCGAGGTAGCCCAGCGCCACGCCCTGGGTCTTCCAGATCTCGGCGTACAGGCCCAGCACACGCTCGGCGGCGAGCTTGAAGCCCTCGGCGTCGAAAACCTGGGAGCCGACATGGCAGTGCAGGCCGGTCAGCTCCAGCCAGTCGGACGCGATGGCTGCGGTGGCGGCGGAAAGCGCGTCGCCGGTAGCGAGCGAGATGCCGAACTTCTGGTCCTCGTGGCTGGTGGCGATGAATTCGTGCGTATGCGCGTCCACGCCGGGCTTCACGCGGACGAAGACGTCCTGTTTCACGCCAGCTTGCTTCGCGACGGCCTCGAGCTGAGCCAGCTCCTGGTGCGAGTCAATGACCACGTGGCCGACCTTGGACTCCACGCACAGTCGCAGGAACTCGTCGGACTTGTTGTTGCCGTGCACGGTGATGCGCTCCGGTGGAAAGTCCGCGGCCAAAGCGATGCGAAGCTCGTTCTCGCTGGCCACGTCGAGGGCGAGGCCCTCCTCGTCCACCCAGCGCGCCACGCGGCGGGTCAGAAACGCCTTGGAGGCGTAGTGCACGTTGCCTGGCGCCAGAAACGCGGCGGCCATGTCGCGGCAGCGGGAGCGGAAGTCGTCCTCGTCGATGACCACGACCGGGGTGCCGTACTCCGCGGCGATCTCGGAAAGGGGCACACCGGCGATGGTGACCACGCCATCTTCTTCGCGCTTGGCGCAGCGGGGCCAGACGTGTGCGGGCAGGTCGTTGAAGTCGCCGCTGTCTTTCTCGTAGGGCGTGGAGACAAAAACGGTCATTTACATACGCTCCGGTGCGCTCACGCCGATCAGGCCAAGGGCGTTTGCGACGACCTGGCGCGAGGCCATCGCCAGCGCGAGGCGGGCGGTGTGGATCGGCTCCGCGTCCTCGCCGGCCTTGGGCAGGATCTGGCAGGAGTCGTAGAACTTGTGGAACGCGCTGGCCAGCTCCTCTGTGTAGCGGGCGATGCGGTGCGGCTCGCGCAGCTCGGCAGCGGCGCGCACGACGGCCGGGTACTCGCCGAGGGTGCGGATGAGGTCGCCCTCCTTGTCGTGGGTGAGCAGCGCCAGGTCCGGGTCAGCGAAGGACACACCAGCTTCCTCCGCCTTGCGGCCGATGGAGCACAGGCGGGCATGGGCGTACTGCACGTAGTAGACGGGGTTGTCGGAGGACTGCTTCGTCCACAGGTCCAGGTCGATGTCCAGGGTGGAGTCCACCGAGGAGCGCACCAGCGAGTAGCGCGCACCGTCGACGCCGATAGCGTCCACGAGGTCTTCGAGCGTGATCACGGTGCCGGCGCGCTTGGACATCTTCACGGCCTGGCCGTCACGCACTAGGTTCACCATCTGGCCAATGAGCACCTCGACAGCGTCCGCGTTGTAGCCCAGCGCCTGCGCCGCGGCCTTGAGGCGGGCAATGTAGCCGTGGTGGTCCGCACCCAGCATGTAGATGGCCAGGGTGTGGCCGCGGTCGAACTTGTCGGCCACGTATGCGATGTCGCCGGCGATGTAGGCGGCGTCGCCGTCGGACTTGAGCACGACGCGGTCCTTGTCGTCGCCGAAGTCGCTGGAGCGCAGCCACCACGCGCCGTCGTTTTCGTACAGGTTGCCGTTGTCCTTCAGCGTCTGCACGGCCTTGTCCACAGCGCCCGACTCGAACAGCGAGTTCTCGTGGAAGTACACGTCGAAGTCCACGCCGAACTCGTGTAGGGACTGCTTGATCTGCGCGAACATCATCTCCACGCCAGCCGCGCGGAAGGTCTCCTGCACCTCGGCGTCGGTGCCGTCGAGAGCATCAGGATGCTTTTCGACGACCGCCTGGGCAATCTCGCGGATGTAATCGCCGCCGTAACCGTCTTCCGGGGTGGGCTCGCCCTTCGCCGCGGCGACCAGTGACCGGGAGAAGCGGTCGATCTGCCCGCCGTGGTCGTTGAAGTAGTACTCGCGGGTCACCTCCGCACCGGCGGCTTCGAGCACGCGGCCGAGCGAGTCGCCCACCGCGGCCCAGCGGGTGCCGCCGAGGTGGATCGGGCCGGTGGGGTTGGCGGAGACGAACTCGAGGTTGATCTTCTCGTCCGCGTAGAGGTCGCAGTGGCCGAACTTCTCCGCCTCATCCAGCACTTTTGCAACGAGCTGGCCCTGAGCACCGGCGGCGAGACGCAGGTTGATAAAGCCCGGACCGGCGATCTCGGCGGAGTCGATTGCGGGGTTGGCCGACAGGTCGTCGACAAGCCAAGTGGCGAGCTCGCGCGGGTTGGTGCCAGCTTTCTTGGCCACCTGGAGCGCGATGTTTGTGGCGTAGTCGCCGTGCTCGGGGTTGCGGGGGCGCTCCACGGTCACGGTCTCAGGGACGACGGAGGCGTCGAGTTCGTGGGCGGCGAGCACGCGGGTCGCGGCCTCTTTCACGGTGGTTGCGAGTTCAGCTGGCGTCATGGGGCACAAGTCTAAAACACCCGCCGACACCGCACGCAGCATGCCTACAGGCACCACGGTGCAATAGGTCACACCAAAGGAATACCCCTCTATTGGTCACTTCCGGGGTTATAGTGGCATATTGTTTCCCAGTCATTGCCCGTACTGACTCGAAAGAGCCTCCCCCATGGATCAATTCCAAGTCTTCACCGACGCAATCGGTGGCAGCGTGGGCCTCTCGGCACTGGTATCTACCTTGCCGCTGCTCACCTTCTTCATCATGCTGCTCGGCCTTAAGGCCCGCGCACACACCTCCGGCGCCGTCGCGCTCGTTGTTGCGCTGCTGGTAGCCATCCTCGGCTTCAACATGCCCACCGGCATGGCCATCTCCTCGGCCTTCCGCGGCGGCCTATTCGGCCTGTTCCCCATCGTCTTCGTGATCCTGACGGCCATCTGGTTCTACCAGATCACCGTCGCCTCCGGCCGCTTCGAAGACCTGCGCCTAGTCTTCGACAAGATGGGCAACGGCGACGTGCGCATCCAGGCGATGCTCATCGCGTTCTGCTTCGGCGGCCTGCTTGAGGCGCTCGCCGGCTTCGGCGCGCCGGTGGCCATTACCGCCACCATGATCCTCGCGCTGGGCATCCCGCCGCTGAAGGCCGCCACCGTGGTGCTGCTCGCCAACACCGCCCCGGTCGCGTTCGGCGCCGTGGGCATTCCGATCACCACCGCCGGCGAGGTCGGCGGCCGCACAGTCGAGCAGACCGAGAACATCGCGGCGATCATCGGTAACCAGACCCCGATCCTGGCGTTCTTCGTCCCCTTCATCATCGCGCTGATCATCGACGGCAAGCGCGGCGTGCGCGAAACCGCACCGGCCGCGTTCACCATCGGCCTGACCTTCGCCGTGGCCAAGTGGTGGACCTCCCACTACTTCGCCTACCAGCTCACCGACGTCGTCGCCTGCATCGTCGCGCTCGGCGCGGCGTTCCTGCTGCTGCGCTTCTGGCAGCCGAAGGGCATCAACGAGATGCGCCAGCGCCTCGAACTCCCGGAGCGCACCGAGGAAGCAGAACTGCCAGGACACCGTGTGTGGATGGCGTTGATGCCGTACGCAGTTGTTGTGGTTATCTTCGGTCTGGCCAACCTGGGCAGCACCATCCCGGACTGGCTGAACAAGTTCCAGATCTCCTTCCCGTGGCCGGGCCTGGACGGCAAGCTTCTCGACGCCGCAGGTGAGACCGTCAACAGCGACTACAACTTCGCCTGGATCAACAACCCGGGCACGCTGCTGGTCATTTCCGCCCTTATCGTGTCCGTGGCCTACATGGTGTTCAACGAGAACGGCCGCTACAGCCTGACCTGGGGCCAGGTGGGCAAGGAATTCACCGATACTGTGTGGAAGATGCGCTGGTCCGCGCTGACCATCGTGCTCGTGCTGGCGCTGGCGTACGTGATGAACTACTCCGGCCAGACCGTGACCATCGGCGAGTTCTTCGCCAACCTCGGCCCGGCGTTCGCCTTCTTCTCTCCGGTCCTCGGCTGGGTTGGCGTGGCTGTGACCGGCTCCGACACTTCCGCCAACGCCCTGTTTGCCAACCTGCAGGTCACCGCCGCGAACAACCTGGGGCTCAACCCGGATCTCATGCTGGCAGCCAACACCACCGGTGGTGTTGTGGGCAAGATGATTTCCCCGCAGTCCCTCGCCATCGCCGCCACCGCGGTGAACATGGAGGGCAAGGAATCCGAGATCTTCAAGAATGTCGTCGGCTGGAGCTTCGGCTTCTTGGTTGCAGTGTGCGTGATAGTCTTCCTTCAGTCGAACGTTCTGAGCGTGCTTGCGCCGGTCGTTCCGTAACTGACAACCGAATATCGGAGCCCTCGAGGTCATCACAGCCTGCGGGGGCTTTCATTTTTCCCTGTGATCTCACAATTTTAGGAGTCCGAACATGCGAGTAGCGCTGTTTTCTACTTGTATCGGCGACGCCCTCTTCCCCGACGCGCACAAGGCTACGGCCATTGTGCTTTCCCGCTTGGGCTACGACGTTGTCTTTCCCGAACAGCAGACCTGCTGCGGCCAGATGCACGTGAACACCGGCTATAAAGAGCAGGCCCTTCCGATCATCGAAACCTACGTCGACGCCTTCTCGGATCCGTCGATCGACTACGTGGTCGCCCCCTCCGGCTCCTGCGCCGGCGCCGTGCGTGAGCAGCACGTCGAGCTTGCAGAGCGCTTTGGCTCCAAGGCGCTTGTCGACGGCGCGAAGACCGCGTCGAAGAAGACCTACGACCTCTCCGAATTCATCGTTGACGTCGCAGGCACCTACGACGTGGGCGCTTTCTTCCCGCACCGCGTGACCTACCACTCCTCCTGCCACTCCCTGCGCTTCCTCAAGGTCGGCGACCGCCCGACCGAGCTGCTGCGCCACGTCGAGGGCCTGGAGCTGGTGGACCTGCAGAACTCCGAGGAGTGCTGCGGCTTCGGTGGCACCTTCTCCGTGAAGATGCCGGAGGTCTCCTCCGCCATGGTCTCGGACAAGGTGCGCCACATCAAGGACACCCAGGCCGAGTACGTCACCGCCGGCGACTCCTCCTGCCTGATGAACATCGCGGGCGCAATGTCCCGCCAGCACCAGGGCATCCGCGCTGTGCACATGGCGGAGATCCTCGCCTCCACCAAGGAGCACCCGCTGACCCCGACGTCCGCGGCATACAAGAAGGAGAAGATGCTGTGAAGGTCGCACTCGGTCAACCCACCATGCCGCCGTACGCGAGCGGCCCGTCCCACCTGCGCGGCAAGGAGAAGTTCCAGAAGGCTGCGCACCACGAGCTCAACGACGTAACCAAGCGCCGCAACTACCAGTACGCCACCACCACCATCCGCGTGAAGCGACAGGCTGTTGTGGACGAGGTAGACGATTGGCAGGACCTGCGCGAGGCGGGCTCCACCATCAAGCGCGACGTCGCTGCGCGCATGCCCGAGCTGCTGGAGCAGTTCGAGCAAAACGTCACCGCCCGCGGCGGCCACGTCCACTGGGCGCGCGACTCCAAGGAAGCCAACGAGATCATCCAGGACCTGGTCCGCGCCACCGGCGAGGACAAGGTTGTCAAGATCAAGTCCATGGCCACCCAGGAAATCGCCCTGAACGACGAGCTGGAAAAGGCCGGCATCTTCGCGCAAGAGACCGACCTGGCAGAGCTCATCGTGCAGCTCGGCGAGGACTTCCCCTCCCACATCCTGGTCCCGGCGATCCACCGCAACCGCGCAGAGATCCGCGACATCTTCGCCGCGAAGATGCCGAACACGGACGAGACTTTGACCCAGGATCCGGCGGAGCTGGCTGAGGCTGCCCGCAAGTACCTGCGCCAGCAGTTCATGGAGGCCAAGGTGGCCATCTCCGGCGCCAACTTCGGCTGCGCGGATACCGGCACCGTCTCCATTGTGGAGTCCGAGGGCAACGGCCGTATGTGCCTGACCCTGCCGGAGACCCTGATCACCGTCATGGGCATTGAGAAGCTGCTGCCGAACTTCGAGGACCTCGGCGTGTTCCTGCAGCTGCTGCCGCGCTCCTCCACCGGCGAGCGCATGAACCCGTACACCTCCCTGTGGTCCGGTGTGACCGAGGGCGACGGTCCGCAGAACTTCCACATCGTCCTCCTAGACAACGGCCGCACCGCCGCCCTGTCCAGCGAGATCGGCCGCGAGGCCCTGAAGTGCATCCGCTGCTCCGCCTGCCTGAACGTCTGCCCGGTCTACGAGCGTGCCGGCGGCCACTCCTACGGCTCCACCTACCCGGGTCCGATCGGCGCGATCATCACCCCGCAGCTGACCGGCATCGACTCCTCGGACGACCCGAACGGCTCCCTGCCGTACGCGTCTTCCCTGTGCGGTCGCTGCAACGAGGTCTGCCCGGTGAAGATCCCGATCACGGACATTCTGCTGGAGCTGCGCTACCAGAAGGCGAAGAACGAGCCGAGCCACATCGAGCGCGCGGCGTTCGCTTCCCTGGCCCAGGTCTGGGGCCGCAGCGGCGTGTGGGACAAGCTGGTGCGCATGGTGGCTCTGGGCCGCGTGCTCGGCGGCTTCAACGGCAAGATCGAGCTCATGCCGCCGCCGATTTCCGGCTGGACCGAGTACCGCGACGTCGCGGTGCCGCCGAAGAAGTCCTTCCGCCAGTGGTGGGAGACCGACGAGGCGAAGAACCTGCTGGCCGAGGCCCGCGAGCAGGGCGTCCCGGAGGGCCAGAAGGTCACCGGCGAGCGTTTCGAGGAAGAGGACAAGTAAATGACTACTCGAGTAACCGGTAATTCTGCCCCGCGCGACACCCGCAACGAGGACGCCAAGCGCGAGATCCTCAAGCGCATCCGCGACGCACAGCAGCTGTCCAACACGCCTGAGCAGGTGGAAGTGGTTCGCAACTACAACACCTCCTCCGACATCTCCGGCGACGACCTGCGCGAGATCCTCATCGACCGCCTCGTGGACTACAAGGCGGACGTTGTGGAGACTACCGAGGCAACCCTCGCCGAGGACATCGTCAAGGTGCTCGCGGACCGCAAGTGCAACGAGGTCGTCTACGCGCCCGGCCTGGACGCCTCGCTTTTCGACGGCTTCGCTGGCACCGCGCGCCCGGATTCCAACGACACGGACCCGCGTGAGCTTTCCGACGTCGACGCCGTAATCACCGATTCCAAGGTCACCTCCGCGCAGACCGGCTCCATCGTGCTGGAGTCCGGCGACGTGTGCGGCCGCCGCGCCCTGTCCCTGGTGCCGGACCGCCACATCTGCATCGTGCGCCCGGAATCCGTCGTCTTCGGCGTGCCGGAGATGATCTCGCGTATCGATCCGGAGCGCCCGGCGACCATGATCTCTGGTCCGTCCGCGACCTCCGATATCGAGCTCGTGCGCGTCGAGGGCGTGCACGGCCCGCGCGACCTCATCGTGATGGTTGTGAAGTAGCCAGCGCTTAGCTGGCATAACGAAACGGCCGGTCCCTTTCGGGGCCGGCCGTTTCGCTGTCATTGTTTCCCGTGTCACGCCGTTCCCGCGGCGCGCACCAATGATTATGGGACATGGGTGTTGCAAAACCATGGGGTGAAGCTGGGAGTCGCCCTAGGGTTCGTTCCAATTTCGTTGGCTGTAATGCCGGGTGCTAACCTAGACGGCATTGTCTCCGTAGCTCAGTGGATTAGAGCATCGGTTTCCGGTACCGAAGGTCGCAGGTTCGAATCCTGTCGGGGACACCACTTGACCAGGGGGTTTCACGAAACTGTTCCAATCTTTTCACGAAACCTCCTGCCGGCCGAAGAAAAACGGCCGCGAACACAAAAATGACCCGCTCCGTTCGTTCGGAGGGGTCATTTTTCTTTGTCTGAACGCCGTTCCTGCTCGGGTTATAGCGCGGATTGTTTATGAGAGCGGACCGAGCCGCGGAAGAGTTTCCGTACTCATCTGGTGGCGCGGTTTTTGCAGCGCTTCATAGCGGTCTTGTTGCTGTGATCACGCAGGACTGGCTGCGGGTAGTTGTTGGGGTCTGAACCGAGAGGGGTACGCCCGGTCGGGGCCGTTTGGAACACTGCCGCTACGTCAGAGCCCGAAAGCTCCGCCGCTGACGAGGATCACGATGCCGAGGCCGATGAGAACGATGGGAAAGAGGATGTCCTCCCAGCGTTCGAGCACTTCCGCGATCGGGGGGCGGGTGGCGACGAACTTTGCCAGGGCCACCAGGACCGCAACGAGCGCGAGGAAGATAACGCAGTAGGCGACTACTGCGAGAGGCTCCACGCTGAGGAAGACAGGGGTGTAGACACCGATGTTGTCGCCGCCATTGGCAAAAGTGACGCCTGCGACTGTCCCCACGCCGACCTTCTTGCCGGCAACCTTGGCCTCGTCGTCATCGTCGTCATCGTCTCCGCGCCAGGCCTCCCATGCGGCCCAGAGGCCGATGCCCAGCGGGATGAGACCAAAGTATGGAATAGCTGCCGGGGGCAGAAATGCTCCGGCGCCGATGGTCACGAGGATCGCGGCGACGAGGATGCCGGCAAATCCGAGGTACTGGCCGGCCAGAATACGGGCGGTGGTGCCGCTCTGGCCTGCCCCTCGCGCGAAGAAGAGGGAGAGCACGATGATGTCGTCGATGTTGGTAGCTGCGAACAGGCCTATCGCCTGCAAGACCGTGGTGAGCATTACGCGCCCACCCCAGCTACATCGCATCCGGGAAGCGTGCAGGCGGGATCCATGCACGGGGCATCTTCGTCTACTGCCAAGGTGGCATCGACCAATGTAGTCAGCGCCTGCGCCAGGTGCGGATCGGCGATCTCGTATCGCGTCCGACGCCCCTCGGGCTCGGAGACGACGATCCCACAATCGCGCAGGCATGCCAGGTGGTTGGACACATTCGAGCGTGTCAGGTCCAGAGCTCGAGCCAGTTCCGCCGGGTAAGCGGGATGGTCGAGCAGGGTTAAGATGATCCGGGATCGAGTGGGGTCGGCCAGTGCACGACCCAGGCGGTTCATCACGTCGAGACGCGAAGCAATAGTCAGCATGCACTGAACTATACAGCGAGCGCTGAACGTGTCAAACCCGATGTAGCGGTGCAGCTGTGTGTGCTGCTCAGGAGACAGTGGAAGGAGCAGAGCTGGCAGAGATTCCGGCAAAGTTGCGAAAACAGCGTCGCCGGCTCGAGATTCAAGTTGCGCACGAGCCTGGCGTAGTTCGGGAGATCGGTTTTCAGGCCCCAAGCAATGATCCGAACGGGACAAAACTCGATGGCCTCATCATCTTGAACCGGGAAGGCTCGAACAAACTTATCTACCTCATCCGCAGCCTCGACTCGATTCCCGTTTGCAGCGGGGACACCTCGGGGTTCGACGACGGTTCGCGCCGCCAAGGAGAGCCTTGCCGGATGGATTGCCGAGAGGGACAACGAGGGAGACAACACTGGCGACGGTGCATACTTGGTTGAACCACGCTCGTTTCTGATGATCGGCCCATGTGCGATTTGTGTGCCGCGCCCAAGGCAACCGAATTGGCTCGAAGTTCCGTAGCTTTGAAAGTTTCCGCTCGAACCGCAAGTCACCGGAGGTGCTCACCTTTGACGAGCTTGTCGAGCGTTCACGGTGGAGCGTGGAGCTTGCCGAGAGGTAGGAAGAGGCGGAAACGGAATTTCCTGACTTCCCGCTCTAAGGAGCGCTCCTGCTCACGTCATATAATTGACTTCTGTTGTGTAACCGGAGTCGGAACCCGGTGTAACCGGGGTGTAGCCACGAACCCGCTACAACTGGTCGGGGAGTTTACTGAAAGCTCCGAGCAGGGGTTCTGGTTTCTTTTCCCGTTCAATTCAGGAAACGCTGCCAGATTTAACCCTGCTTTCAAATCGGGTGATTTTCGGAGAGACTGACCCCGACAACATTCAATCTGGCGCGAAATGATTCGCCGGCGTGCACAATCGGGGTTCTGCATGCCGGTGAGGAACTAATTGTGGTTCAATTAACCCTAGACTCCACAGCCCGAACAGTCGTGGATAATGCCATTACCGGAAGGAAGCAGGTGCATGAACGATGACTCTCAAGATGATGAGCGCCGCCGGTCGAGCACGCCGCCGGGGAGTGGACGTCATGGAGACGAACCCTCGCCCGCTGCGAACGCAGGCACGCATGAAGGCCAACGATCCCCGGGCGACGATTTACAACGGGTGGAAAGTGACGTTCAACGCAATGGACAAGATCATTCGGACGGTTCTCCCGGCGAAGTAATTGACGCTGAACTCGTCGAGGAGGTCACCCGCCAGATTGCGAGTTCCGCTTACCTGTAGAGTGCCCCGGCACCAGCACCGGAGACGTTGGAAGCCTACCGTCAAGTTGACCCCACTTTTGCCGACCGCGCAATGCGCATGGCGGAACAAAGCATTGCAGCCTCGAACCACGAGAAGGAGTGGCTTGCAAAAGGGGATGTGGACGCCCTCAAACGCGGTCAATACTTGAGTTTCGGCATGTTCCTAACCTCGATCGGCGCAGCCTTGGCTGTTTATTTCGGCGGGGGTTCCGAGTGGCTGGCTGGCATCTTCCTCGCGCCCCCAGTTTTTCAGTTCCTAGGAAAGTTTGTCAGGACTGTTCGCAGGGAAGAGGATGACAAACTCGAATGATGCGCAATCTTTGGTTTAAGGCGGGTCGAAGCCCCCACTTTTAGTTCCCACCCCTAAGCTAACTCGTCCCATTCGGTGTCGACGAGCACGTGGCCGCCGCTGTCCATGGCGACAGGCGGCAGCACTTCCACCGGCGGCAGGCCGTACGACATGAGCATGCGGGCGAAGGAGCGGTGGCTGGGGCTGCGCTCGTCGATAAGCTCTTCCGCTTCCATAATCACCTGCTCTGTGACGACGGTGAGGCCGCGCCAGAAGTCGTCGCGGCTGCCGCTGTAGGTGAACGCTATGTAGCGGGTGGAGGCGTCCTCGACGGTGCCGAAGGTGTAGTCGCAGCCCGGCTCGAGGGCGTCGGCGGCGTGCAGCTTGGCTACCTGGAGCAGGGTGAGCAGAGGGTTGTCGCGTGGGTCGATGAGCACGAGGAACTCGGCGGGAGCGTCGCTGCCGCGCCAATGGTCGACTTCGGCGCGAAGCATGCCGGCGGTCATGTTGGGGTTCGAGTTAGCGATCATCGGCGGTCACCTTCCACTGCGGCGGGATGCGGAAATTGCCATCGCCCAGATGGTGGTCCTTCCAGTTCGCAATTGCGCGTGTCCAGCGGCCCGGATCGGTTTCTTTCCAGCTGTGGTCGCGTTCGATGGAAAGGTGCGCGTCCAGGAGGCGGGTGGTCGCGTCGGTGACGTCGTCGGCCAGGGTGTGGGCGAAGTCGCCGTCGAACAGCTGGTCAGCCCAGCGAATGAACGGTAAGAACAGCGGGTCAGCGAAGTCTTCGCACGGCGGGTCGATGACAGTCCCGTCCGGGAGGTACACGTAGTCGATGACGTGCTGGTTTTGCGCCATTTCCGTCTCCGCAATGTCCATCAGGCGGATCAGGCGCGACGTGTTCAGTATCAGCGCTCCGTCGAACTCTTCGCCGTCCACGCGTGTGATCCAACCGGCATTGACCAATCGCTCGATACATCCTTTGAGCGGAAAGTTGGGTTCGCGCCACCAGGGACGCTCATAGGCCTCCTCCGGGATGTAGTGGATCATCCCGATGCACCCGCGGCGGAAGTTCCCGTGGCGATCAATGATCTCGCCGGTGTAGTCATCGGCGTATTTGCTCACATGTGCGAGGGCCGTTTTGTCTTGGTACTCCAGTGATGGGGTCATCACCTGCATCACTGCGTCAGAAAGTATTTCTCCCAAATGGTTCTCCTTTGATTCCGTCTTTTTACTAGACCGATCAGTACGGTAAGACCCGCCAGCGGAATTGTCAAGAACATATGTTCGACATAGTAGGTGCCGGCAGGAGAACTTGTTGACACGTCACCATTGCGCGCGTAGCATCACTCTCGTTCCATAGTTGACCCATCAACAAAATTCGAAGGAGACAATCATGCAGACCGGTACCTACGCTCTCGACCCCGCCCACTCCTCCATCGGCTTCACCGTGCGCCACGCCATGGTGACCAAGGTCCGCGGCGAGTTCACCGACTTCGACGCAACCGTGACTATCGCGGAGGAGCCGTCCACAAGCACCGCTTCCGGCACCGTGCGCACCGCGAGCGTTAACACCCGCAACGCCGACCGCGACGCACACGTGCGCGGCGAGGACTTCTTCGCCGTCGAGCAGTACCCGGAGATGACCTTCACCGCCACCAGCTTCGAGGTCGACGCACAGGGCACCGGCACTGTCACCGGCGACCTGACCATCAAGACCACCACCAAGCCGGCCACCTTCGACGTCGAGACCTTCGGCGTCGAAGAAGACCCGTTCGGCAACACCCGCCTCGGCTTCGAGGCCCGCACCACCATCAACCGCAGCGAATACGGCATCGACTTCCAGGCGCCGCTGAACTCCGGCGGCATGCTGGTCAGCGAGAAGGTGGGCATCGAGATCGAGGGCTCCGCGATCAAGCAGTAGCTTCTCGACGAGCACTCCGCTCCCCCACCCACTAGAATTTCAGCCTGTGCTGAGCAGGAAAACCTTCATGTCCGCCACGGCAGTGGCGGGCTTTTCTGCGTTGGTGGGGTGTGCCGGCCCGCGCGGCACCACAGGCATAACTGTGACGGAGACGGCGACCACGACGGTCCGCGAGACGGTGACGGCGTACCCCGGCCCGGAGCGCTACGCGGGCCGGGTGCCGCAAGCGTTCGGGACGTCACTGCGCGGCATCGTGGAGACGGTGCCGGTGACCCCGGGCTGGCGCACGATTGCGCTGACCTTCGACGCCTGCGGCGGGCCGAGTGGTTCGGCCGTGGACCAGGGGTTGATAGACGCGCTGCGCGAGTATGCCGTGCCCGCAACGCTGTTTTTGAGCGCCACCTGGATCGAGGCGAACCCGGAGGCGACGCGGAACTTGGCGGCGGATCCCCTGTTCCACCTGGAAAACCACGGCACTCGCCACCTGCCGCTAAGCGTCAACGGCCAGGCGGCTTACGGCATCGCGGGCACTGCGACGCCTGCGGAGGCCATCGCGGAAATCGACGGCAACAGGGCACTTCTGGCGGAATACGGGGTGGATTCGACGTGGTTTCGCTCAGGCACGGCCCACTACGACGACGTCGCCGTCGACATCGCGCGCGAGCGCGGGGTAAAGATCGCGGGCTATTCCGTCAACGGCGACGCTGGGGCGACTGCGGCGGCGGGCCAAGTGGCGTCGACAATCATGCATGCCCCCGACGGGGCGATCGTGCTGGCGCACATGAACCACCCCTCCTCCGGCACCGGGCCGGGTGTGCGCCGCGCGCTGGAGCAGCTGCGCGGCGACGCGGTGCGGTTTACGTTCCTCGACGGGAGCGGGCCCTAAAACTCGGCCGGCATGATCATCCAGGCCACGCCGTAGGCCAGCAGACCCGGGAACAGGCCGATGAGTGCAAGCAGGACGAAAACGACGCGCACGACGGTCGGGTCCACGCCGAGGTACTGGGCGATGCCGCCGCACACGCCGGCGATGTACTTGTCGGTCATGGAGCGCTCGAGGCGCTTCGGGGAATTGCCGGGGTTGATCTGTTGCGGGTTGTAGGGGCTCGACATAGCGCTGTCCTTTCGTGCTCGGAATTGGTGCGTCCCATCCAACCCCCGTTCGCGGAAGCCCGCAAGGACGGGCGTCGTGCAAAACCGCGTTAGCACTGGCGGGTGGGTAGTTCTTGGGCGCCGATTACGTCGGCGAAGAACTCACGGATCTTATCGGCGCGGTCCTCGTTGAGGTGGTCGAAGATGAGGCGCCGGACGGTTTCGACATGGTCCGGAACCGCGTCCTCGAGATGCGTCATGCCCTGGTCCGTGAGCGTGACCAGAACGCCGCGGGCGTCGCCGGGGCACTTGCTCTTGGTCAGCAGACCCCGCTTTTTCATGCGGGTGACCTGGTGGGAGGCACGGGAGCGGTCCCAGCCGAGCTCGTCGCACAACTCGCGGAGACGCAGCGTGTGGTCTTCCGCTTCCGACAGCGCGACGAGGACAGAGAATTCAGACGAAGAAATCTCGCTGCCCTCTTGGAGGCGGTCGTCGATGGTGCGGGAGATCTTGTTGAATCCGGCCAGGATTAGCCGCCACAGTTGCTGTTCTTCGTCGTCAAGCCACCGCGGTTGTGTAGTCATACCGGCAGATCCTAGCCCATGGTCGCGGTTTTCAACTCGTCCATGGAGTACGTGCGCGCGGCGGCGACGCGGTCGAAGCGCTGCGGGAAGCAGGTCAGCACCAGCACCTGCGATGTCTTCCCCACCTGGGAAAACAGCGAGTTCATGCGGGCGAGGCGCTCCGGGTCGGTGGCGCCGAGGGCGTCGTCGACCACCACCGGCACCGGGGTGGTTTCGCCGGAGGCGGTGACTAGGTCAGCGATGGCGAACCGGGTGAGGATGGCCAGCTGCTCCTTCGTGCCGCCGGAGAGCTGGTCCAGCGGCACGCTCACCCCGTCGACGGTGCGCTCGGTGACGGTGAGATCGTCGCCGAAGTTGAAGTCCACGGTAGGTCCGAACAGCACGCGGGCGCGGTTGCGGATCGCTTCGTTGAACGGCGCGGTGTAGCGGGCGCGGGCGGCGTCGCGGTGGGCGTGCATCGTCTCGCGCAGCAAGCGCACCGCGTCGGCGCGGCGGGTGGTGCGGGCCAGCTCGGTCTCCGCGGCATCGAGCTCCGCGGCCGCGCGATCCGCCTTCTCAGCGGTGCCGGCGGCGATCTCAATGCGGCCGGTCAGCTCGGTGATGCGGTTTTTCGCCTCTGCCTGGCGCTTCTCCAGGTTCTGCAGGCGAGTCTTCGCGCCCTCGAGCATCTGCTGGACGATATCCGGGTCGGCGGCCGCGAGCTCGGCGGACAGCGCCGCGTGCGCCTCGTTGGCCTCGCGCTCCTGCTCGCTGGCCGATTCGAGGGCGCTCTCGAGCGTATTTTTCGGTGCGTTGTCCTCGGCGTGTGCCAGCTCGTCGGCGGCATGGCTCGCCTCGGCCTGCTTCGCCTCCAGTTTGGTCTGCACGACGGTCAGCTCGCTAGCGGCGGTGCGGTCGGCGTAAGGCTTGAGCGCGGCATCGGCGGAATCGACATCCTTCTCCGCTTTGTCCAGCGCCTTTTGCGCGTCTTTTACCGCTCCCTCCGCGGCCTGTTCGGTGTCGGGCAACTCGGCGCCGTCGAGAAGCTCGGCGAGTTCCTCCAACTGGGTGGTCAGGCGGTCGCGCTCGGCCGCGAGCTCGTCGGCGTCGGTGCCGGCCAGCGCGTCGTCGCGGCGCTGGCGGGCGGACTTCACCTCTGCCTCGTGCGCCTTGCTGGCGTCGCGGGCGGCGCGGGCCTCGTCGACGTCCGCGCAACCGAGCTTGGACAGCAGGCTGGAAAGGGCGTCCTCGGCCTTTTCCACAGCGCGGCGGGGGTCCTCCGACCCCTGGGCGGCGCGGAAGACCACATCGAAGTCGTCGAGGGTGAGGCGCGTGCCTTCGTAGACGGCGACAGACTCGGTGCCGTCCACGCCCAGGCTTTCGCCGTCGACCTGGATGGTTTTGTCCTCGGCGGTGATCTCCAGTTTGGCAGAGGCCGCTTCGCGCAGGCGGCGTTGCAGCGTCAGCTCACTTTCGGCCTTCTCCAACTTGCGCACGTCCGCGTCCGTGACCTGCAGGGCGGGGGCGTTTTTGAGCAGGGTTGCGTAGGCCTCCTCGGCTTTGCCGATGAGGGTGAGCTGGTCGGTGACGACCGTGAGGCGTCGGGAAGCACGCACGTGGTCGCGGACATTCTCGGCGCCGCGCAGGGTGGTGCGGGCTGTGGCGAGGCGGGTCTTCGCCTCCTCGACCTGCGCCGTCAGCTCCGCGACCTTCTCGCGTTCGGCGTCGCGCGCCTCCTGCGCCGGCGCGAGCGCAGCCTGCAGGTCCTTTTCCTCCTCACGCAGCGCGGCCACGCGCTCGGTCAGCGCGGCGCGCTCGGCGAGGTCTTGCTCGGCGCGCTTCCTGGCGACGGTGGCGCGCTCGAGCTGCTCAGCCGCAGTCTTAGCTTTCTCCGCGAGCTGGCTGGCCTGCGCGAACTCGGCCTCGCGTCCGGCGAGCTCCTCGTGGGCCTGCGGCAGCTCCGTGTCCACCGCGCGGATTTCCTCTTCGCGCCGGGCGACCTCGTCGACAAAGGTGGCGAGCTGCTGCACCTCGGCCTCCGCGGCGTGCAGGGTCTCGCGGGCGGCGTCCACGGCGTCGGACTTGGCGGTGAAGGAGGCTTTGGGCTTGGGCGGGGTCGCGGCCGTCCAGTAGCGGGCGTACTCCGCCTCGATGGCGGCCATAAGCTCGGTGTCTTCCTCGCCGGAGCGCTCGGTGCCGTGCTCCGTGTCGAGGGCCTGGGAGATGGACGGGATGCCGGCGGCGGCGATGCCCGGGTCCAGCTCGCCCTGGCGCAGGAACAGCGTCTTGGCCAGGCTGGTGTCCATCTGTTCGGCGATGATGCGGGCGAGCTCATCGTCCGCCTGACGGCCGGTGAAGTTCTTGTGCACCGGCGAGAGGATCTCCAGCTCCGAAAGCTTGCCCTTGAGCCAGCGCTTGTGGATTTTGAAGGTGGTCTCCCCCACCGTCGCGGTCATGGTGACCTCGGGAGACGCGTCGCGGCCGACTGGGGCGAAGACCTTGATCTTCTTGCCGCCGGCGGAGTGTCGCTCCTGCAGCACGGTGCCGATGGCGTCCAGGATGGTGGACTTGCCGGCCTCGTTCTGGCCGTGGATGACAATCACGCCGGTATCGGGCAGGTCGCGCAGCTCCAGGTGCTCGATGGCGCGGAAGTTGTCGATGAATAGGTCGTGGATACGCATGGTCTAGCCCACCTCCTTGGACAGGCGGAACAGCAGGTTCACGGCATCGCGGGCGGTGGCGTTGTCCTCGGCCGCCTGGCCGATCAGCTCCCGCATCGCGTCTTGGGCGAAGCCGGTTAAGGGCAGGTTTTCCATCTCTTCCTCGTCGGGCTCGAGGTGCAGGCTCATCAGCCGCTCGCGCGGGTAAAGCGCGGCGAAGACCGGCTCGAGCTCGGCGAGTTCGCGCTCGAGGGTGCGCGTGTCCTCTAGGCCTAGCGTGCCAGAAAGCGCGTACTTAATCACGGTGCGGTCTTTTTCCGGGTACGCCTTGAGGTCCTCGATCACCCCGGCCACGTCCTCGGCACCGGCGACCTCCCAGAAGCGGGCTTCGAACGTCCAAGCGCCGACCGAGACTTTCTCCACCGAGACGTCGGCGCGCCCGCCGCTTTTGTCCACGGTGACCACCAGCGCGTTGCCGGAATCCACCTCGCCGCCGGCAACACCAGGGGTGCGGTCGAAGTAGTCCGTGGTCTCCGGCGCACCGGAGTACCAGATCCGCTCCGAGGCGGTAAGTGCCGCGGTGGAGTGGGTGTCGCCCAGCGCGACGTAGTCGATCGTGCCCTGGTCGATGGCGGTGTCGAGCGAAGCAACGTCGATAAGCGAATGTGCCTCCTCTTCCCCGAAGCCCTCCACGGCGCCGTGGCCGACGAGGATGCGGACCGCCTCCGTCGGCTCTAGGTCGCGGATCGCCTTGGCGCACAGGTCCTCCGAGGCGTGCTTGGTTAGCAGCGGGGCGCCCACCACCTCGACACCCTCGCGCACGACCACCGGCTCCGAATCTGCGAGCACCGTGACGCCTTCGATCCCCTCGGTGCGCTGGAAGATGCTGTCCGCCACCAGCGGGTCGTGGTTGCCGGGCAACAGATAGACCGGCACGGGGAGCTTGCGCAGCGCCTCGAGCGCGCGGCCGAGTGTGGTCGGCTCGAGCGAGTTGTGCTCAAACACGTCGCCGGCCACGACGATGAACTCGGCGCCGCGGTCCTGGGCGATCTCCCCCAAGCGGGTGACGGCGCGGAGGCGTGCGTCGTCGAAACGCGACTGCGCTTCGAGCGACAAGAATTTTCGGCGCATGCCTAACTGCAGGTCGGAGGTGTGGATGAAGGTGGTGTGCGTCATGTCTTATACACCTACCACCGCGCCCGACACGCCAGCACAGACATTCGAACACATGAGCTAACGGGTGAGTTCGTCGTAGAGATCTTCGATGTCCGCCACGGCCCGCAACTGGTCAATGTTGGTGAACGACACGGTCTGCATCGCGCGGTGGAGCAGGTCGATGTCCGAATCCTCGATCATCGGCGCCACCTTCGGACGCGGCAGCTCTGGAAGCTCCCGGCCGGACCAGAAGTACTCCGAGCCGGGCTCGGCGTTTTCCCTGGCCAGGTCATCCGCCTGGTTGCGCTTCCGGTTCTCCAGCTCCTCCAGGCGCAGTCCGCGCATGGTGAAGATGACGCTCGGGTCCTTATCTATGAGCTCCGCGGTGCGCTGCGCCACGGCGACGGCGTGCTTGCACACGGCCGCGCCGTCCGGGCAGTCACAGTGGAAGGTGACCTCCTGCGGAGTTCTGCACAGCAGAATCTCCAAGACATCCTCGGCGAGCGTGCCAGCCTTCGCCGCGGCGATGGACCCTGGCGCCCGCACGATCGCGCTGGTGGCCTCGCGGATCTCCTCGGCGTGGCGCCGCGGCAAGTACATAGCCACCCGGAACGGGTCATTCTGGCTGCCCACCACCGCCGCGCGCACACCGTGGGACACCGCCTGCAGCTCCACCACATGCCCGCGGGCGGCGTACTCCGCACCACGTTTCGCCCGGCCCACGTCGGTCTGGCGCACCGCGGCGTTGTAAATGGTCATCGCCGCAGGCGACAGCGACCGCGGACGGAACGTGCCGACGTCCGTGCCGCCAGTTTCCGCCGCGCTGGACACACGTTTGCGCGCGCCGAAGTTGGCGTAGATGACGTTGTTATCCTGCGGGCGCTTCTTCTTCTCAGTCATTTTGCCCCCTGTAACTGATCAAATGGGCGAGCTCCTCGGTTCCCAGCTCGGTGATCCAGCCCTCGCCCTGGCCCACCACGGCGCCGGCGAGCTGGGTCTTGCCGTCCAGGATGTCCTGGATGGACTCCTCCATCGTGCCGCGGGTGATGATCTTGTACACCGTGACGTTCTTCTCCTGACCGATGCGGAACGCGCGGTCCGTGGCCTGATTCTCCACCGCCGGGTTCCACCATCGGTCCAGGTGGATGACCATGGACGCCGCCGTCAGGTTCAAGCCGGTGCCGCCGGCTTTCAGGCTGAGGATCATCGCGCGGGGCCCGTCCGGCTGCTGGAAACGCTCCACCATCGCATCGCGCGCGGACTTGCCCACGCCGCCGTGGAGGAACGGCACGTCCTCGCCGAGGCGCTCGGACAGGTAGGGCTTCAAAATGTCTCCGAACGCCTTGTACTGGGTGAAAATCAGCACACGCTGGTCGGACGCGGCGGCTTCTTCCAGAAGCTCCATGAGTTTTTCCACCTTGCCGGAGCGGTGGCGGCCTTTGTCGGTGACCGCGGAGCCATCGCCAAGAAAGTGCGCCGGGTGGTTGCACACCTGCTTGATGCGGGTAATCGTGGCCAGCACGAGCCCCTTTCGCGCAATCCCCTTGCGCTCGTCCAGTTCCGCCTGCGTGCTGTCCACCAGCGCCTTGTACAGCGCGGCCTGCTCCGGGGTCATGTCCACGGCGATGACGTGCTCGGCCTTGTCCGGCAGGTCCGAGATGATCGCCGTGTCCGTTTTCAGGCGGCGCAGGATAAACGGCGCGGTGAGGCGCTGCAGCCGCTCGCCCATCTCGTCCGCAAGCTCCGGGTCCCTGCGCGACTCGATGGCTTTGGCGAAGTGGTTGCGGAAGAAACTCTGCGAGCCCAGCATGCCCGGATTCACAAAATCCAGGATGCTGCGCAGCTCAGAAAGCTTATTTTCAATCGGCGTGCCGGTCAGCGCGATGCGGTGTCGTGCGGGAATTGCGCGAACGCTTTTCGACGACTGCGTGCCCGCGTTCTTGATCGCCTGCGCCTCATCCAACACCACGTGATCCCACTGCACCGACGCCAAATCCTTGGCGTCGCGCGCGGCGGTGCCGTAGGAGGTGATGACGATGTCGGAGTCTTCGGCGGCTGCGAACAAGTCGTCGCCCTTGAGCCTGCCCGCGCCGTGGTGCACGCGCACGCGCATATCCGGCACGAAGCGGGCGGCCTCGCGCGCCCAGTTGTTCACCACCGACGTCGGCGCCACGATCAGCGACGGGCCGCGCCTCGTGCCCTTCGCCTTTTCCACCGCGAGCAGGGTGAGCAGCTGCAGGGTCTTGCCCAGCCCCATGTCGTCCGCAAGCACCGCGCCCAAGTTGTTGCGGGACATGAAGTACAGCCAGTCCACGCCGCGGCGCTGGTACTCGCGCAGCTCGGCGGTGACGGTGTCCGGGATGTCCACCCGCTCCGGCGCCGGGCGGTCCGTGCCGCCGACCAGGGAGGTGAACCAGGGCGAGCCGGTGAACTCGATCGGGCTGTCCGTGCCCGACTCCAACGCGAGTTGGCGCAGCTCCGCGGCAGACACCACGCCCTCGCCCTCGGCGGCCTTCAGACGCTCGTACTCCGCCTGCGCCTCCTCGGCGAGGCGCTGCAGCTCCTCGGCGTCCTCTGAGCCGGCGGCCTGCGCGATGCGGGCGCGCTTGATGGCGCTCTCCGCCTCCAGCATCGCGTTTTTCAGCGACGTGTCACGCAGCTTCTCCAGGTACTTCGCCGTCTTGGCCACCTCGCGGCTATCCGCCAGCACCCACTCGCCGCGCAGCTTGATCAGGCCGGACTTGGACTTGACCAGCTCCGCCATCTCTTCGTCCGAAAGCTCCACGCCGCCGACGGACAGCCGCCAGTCGTACTTGACCAGGGCGTCAAAGCCCATCATGGTCACGGTGGAGGAATCGTGCGGGTCCTGGTGCTCGCTGACCTTGAGCTTCGACGCCGTCTCCGCCGTCGCCCACGCACGCGGCAGCAGCACCACAAAGCCGTGGGCCCGCAGGGTCGCGGCGCTTTCGCGGACGAACTTCACAATTTCGTCGCCGTTCAAGTACAGGTCCCAGTCGCCCGCGTTGGGGTCGAAGCCCTGGTCCACGGTGGAGCGGAACCGGCCGTGCTGTGCCGGATCCGCCAGCGAGGTCACCGCGATTGCCCGGTCGAGCTGGCCGCGCAGGACGTCGGCCGTCTTCGAGTCGTAATCCCCCAGCCGCACCGGCCGCGGCGAATCCGCGCTGGAGCGCACCTGCACCCGCACCGGCCACAGCGTGTCCGGGCCCGACTCCTCGGCCCCGTCTGGCGACTCCACAATGAACACCAGCTGCATGTTCACCGCCGTGATCGTGCCGTTCCAATCCCCCATCTGGCGGGCCAGCACCGCCCCGCCGCGGCGCAGCGGGATGCTGTAGAGCAGCGACTTCACAAAATCGTGCCAAGGGTACGGCCTCGTCGCCGCCTTCTCCACCGCGCCCTGCAGGCGTTCCGTGGCGATCCAGTGCGTGAACATCTGCGCGCAGTCCTCGCTCAGGTTCGCGTTGTTCACCGTGAGCACACCCGGCGAGGCGGCGATCATCTCCGCCAGCCAGCTGCGCTCCTCCAGTCCGGTGCCCAACTGCCACTGCGCGTACCACAGCCCGTCGTGGTACGGCACGTTGATGCTCACGCGCCCCGCGCGCACGAACTGGGTCAGACCCCGATACATGCGCAGGATCCAGTACATGTCCGGCGCGACCGCCTCGCGCTGCGCGGGCGTTGCCGCCGGCGAATCCCCGTCCAGGTGCGCCAGGTTGTCCAAAAAGCGCACCGCATCCTCGGGCGCGAACTGCGCCAACGGCGCCCGCAAGCTGACGTGCCGGCCCTTCGGGGTTTGCAGGATCAGGGTATGGAAGTGGCGGAACCTTTGGTCGTCCAAAAGCGAATGCACGATCGGCGGAAACGTGCCGGGCGGCACGTCATCCATGGTCACAATGCGGTGTCCCTGTACGCGCTCAACCCACACCGAAAGCCCGGACTCGGGGAGCCACAGGCCATGGAGAAGGTATTCAGGCATACCCACCCTTATACCACCGACACCGACATCGCCCCCGCCGAGCGTTCGAACAAAATCTTTCAGCCCACACTCAGCCGATTCTGCAAATCAATACAGCGCGACGGAAGGATGCGTTACAGTGTGGCGAAACTTACACCGACCACCGACGTAAGGGAGTGCACATGTCTGACAGTTTCTGGCTCGTGCTGGCCATCGTCCTGTATTTCGGGCTGATGGTCGCCATCGGGTTCTATTCCTGGCGCAAAACGGAGAAGTACGACGACTACGTCCTCGGCGACCGCGGCCTCGGCCCACTGGTCGCCGGCATCTCCGCGGGCGCATCGGACATGTCGGGCTGGCTGCTCATGGGCCTGCCCGGCGCCCTATTCGTCGCGGGCATGAGTGAGCTGTGGATCGTCATCGGCCTGTTCATCGGCACCTGGGCCAACTGGAAGTGGATCGCACCAAGGCTGCGCGCCTACACCGAGGTGGCCAAGAACTCGATCACGCTGCCCAGCTTCTTTGAAAACCGCACGCACGACACCTCGCGCGTCCTGCGCTTCACCTCCGCCGTGATCATCATCTTCTTCTTCACGTTCTACGTCTCCTCCGGCATGGTCTCCGGCGGCCGCTACTACGAATCCACCTTCGGCGGCGAATACATCCACGGCGTGCTCATCGTCGGCTCCATCACGGTGCTCTACACCTTCATCGGCGGATTCCTCGCCGTGAGCTACACCGACGTCGTACAGGGCGGCCTGATGTTCCTCGCCCTGATCACCGTGCCGATCATGGCGCTGATGTCCCTGGACAACCCCTCCGACATCTTCAGCTGGGCCACCTCAAACCCGTACGGCCCCTGGGAGCACGGCAACCCGGACTACTTCAACATGGTCGCCGGCGTGTCCGCCGCCACCATCATCGGCAACATCGCATGGGGCCTGGGCTACTTCGGCCAGCCGCACATCATCACCCGCTTCATGGCGCTGCGCTCCCCGTCTGAGGCGAAGGCGGCGCGCCGCACCGGCACCATCTGGGTGGCCATCTGCTACCTCGGCGGCATCTTCACCGCCCTGGTGGCAACCGTCTACTTCGGCCAGAAGTCCGCGTCCGTGACCGACCAGTCCGGCTACGAGACCGTCTTTTTGGACCTGGCCCGCATCATGTTCCACCCGCTGATCGCCGGCATCGTGCTCACCGCCGTACTCGCCGCGATCATGTCCACCATGTCTTCTCAGCTGCTGGTCACCTCGTCCGCGCTCATCGAGGACATCTACCGCATCTTCAAGAAGAACCCGAACAACACCACCCTGCTCGTGCTCTCCCGCGCCATGGTCATCGGCATTGCCCTGATTGGCATGCTGCTGGCTCTGAACCCGTCCGACACCATCCTCGGCCTGGTCGGCTTCGCGTGGGCCGGCTTCGGCGCCGCGTTCGGGCCGGTGGTTGTGGCGTCGCTGTACTGGAAGCGCCTCACCTCCCAGGGCGCGATCGCCGGCATGATCGTCGGCGCCGTCACCTCGTTTGTCTGGGGTTCCGTGGACGCGCTGTCCGGCATGATCTACGAGATCGTCCCGGGCGTCATCCTGGCTACTCTGGCCATGGTCGTCGTCTCCCTGGCCACCCGCCCGAAGGAGGGTGTGGAAGAGGAGTTCGACACCGCCGCGGCCGCCACCGACTATGCGCTCGCCCACCCCGACGAGGACTTCGCCGCAGCGCTGCGGAACCGCGGAGGCTCCACCGCAGTCTAAGAAGGTATGCGCCTATACCTTCGTATTCTCTCCGCCCTCACTGTGCTGGTGGTGCCGTTCCCCACGGGGCGATTGCCTATCGACGTCCCAACGGTGCCCCACCGCACCACCATCCTCGGCTACGACAGAGCCGAGTTCGGCCCCGGCTGGGCCGCCGGCACCGGCGGGTGCGACACCCGCGCCGCGGTGATGGCCGCCGCCTTTGACGCGGACTGCGCCCAGCCCTGGCCGCAGTGGGGCAATCCCCGAGTTGTAGACCCCTACACCGGGGATTTTCTTCTGCCCCACGACGTGGAGATCGACCACGTCCTGCCCGTCTCCGCCGCCTGGGACTTAGGCGCCCACCGGTGGGACGCCGCCACCCGCGAGCGCTTCTACAACGACCCGCGCAATTTGGTCGCCGTGTCCTCCGCCGCCAACCAGGCCAAAGGCGACAAACTCCCGTCCGAATGGATGCCCACGGATAGGCGCGCGCGGTGTGCGTATGGGCGCCGGCTCGTGGACGTCGCAAAGCACTATGCCCTTCCTTTGCCCCGGGCAGACCTGCGGGCGGTGCGGCGCGCGTGCTCCGGGGTCGCCGGGCTGCTGGCGCGCGGCGAGCTGTGAGGATTTTCCCACCATGCCGTAAGGTGTGGGCACATGACTACATTCCTCATCTTCCTGCACGTGGTCGCGGCCATCCTGCTGCTCGGCCCCGTTGTCGTGTCTACCTCGATGTTCCCGCGCCAGGTCGCAGAATCCCGCGCCGGTGGCGAGGAGGCCACCGGCCGTGCGTCGGTGCTCTACCGCATCACCAAGACCTACGGCATGCTCTCCCTGCTCGTCCCGCTGCTCGGCGGCGCCGTGCTCGCCTCCGACTGGGAGACCTACAAGGCCAACTACTGGTTCCACACCGCCATCGTGCTCTCCGTGATCGCCTGGGCGATCCTGCTGGGCATGGTCATCCCGCAGCAGCGCAAGATGATGGGCACCCTCGGCGCGCTGCCGGCCGCTGACGCAGACCCGGCCGACCAGACCACCAACTTTGAGAAGTCCAAGGCAAAGGCAACCGCCGGCGCCGGCATCTTCAACCTGCTGTGGATGCTCACCCTGATCCTGATGTTCCTGCCGACCCCGGCGTAAGGAACGCGCGGGCGTTTCCGCTTGAAACAGGCCCAGCTATTCCCGATTCTTCGGCGAATGGCTGGGCCTTGTTGGTAGGGCCAGTTTCGCCCCGGTTGCCGGAGCTCGAGACGCCTCCCCCGCGCACAGACCCTGGGAGGCAAACCCTGGCAATGGCCAAAATCGGCGCGATCCCAGGCTTTGGATCCCAGGGTCTGTGCGCATGAGTCGTTCTGCCCGGCCCCCTACGAGTACCGCAGCGCAGACGGCCCGCCGAGGCCCAGGCCGGCGAAGACGCGGAAGATTGCGTCCACCGCCTTGCGCAGCACCTCCGCCACAGGCCCGGTCAGCCCGCCGAACAGCACGTTCTGCCCCCACACGCCGACGAGGCGAGCTTCGGGGACGGCGGGGCCGTCGTGGGGCACGATGCCGATGACGTAGTCGCCGCCGCGCAAAAACGGCAACGGGTTGGAGGTCCACATGCTGGAGACCACGCCGACAAAGCCGCGCCCGGGCACCCACATGGGCCCGCCGGAGTCGCCGGGGTGGCTCAGCGGCGCGGCGACGAAGAAGGTGCCGTCGGCGGAGCCAGAGAAGCGCCCGCAAGTTTGCGCGCCGCGGGTGCGGGAGAAGTAGCAGATGGTCTCGCCGAGGCGCACGTCATTTGGGTGGACCCACGCGTCGCCGGAGAACCGGTTGCCGCCGACTGCCACGCCTGCGTCCCATTGGATGGCGGCCCAGTCGTTGCTCAGGTGGCCGTCGTAGGCCTTGGAGCGGTACAGCGTCCCGGTGGCGCCGCCGGCGTTGACTCGCGCGCCTTCGGCTCCGCAGTGCGCGGCGACGAGGCTGCGGTGGCGCGCGGGGTCGTTGAAGCCGATGGTGCAGGTGCCAGTGCCGTCGATGCGCACGGGCGCGCCCTGCTCCACACGCACCTGGGCCTCGGCGGGCGCGGCCTGCATCCCCAGCGCGACGGCCGCTGCGAGAAGAGCTCGGGAAATTCGGTGCGTGCGCTGGGAAGACATGCGCATTAACCTAGCACCTTTGCCTATCGACGCCCTCCGGTCCCCCACCGAAAACCCAAAGCAGCCGGCACGCTGCTTTTGAGCTGTGCCGGCTGCTTCAATACCGGGGATTAATCCCAGCGGTCGCGCCTGTCGTCGCGGCCACGGCCTCGTCCGCCGCGGTAGCCGCCGCGTCCACCGCGATCGCCACGGTCGTCGCGTCCGCGCCCGCCGCGGTAGCCCCCGCGGCCGCCGCGGCCACGTCCTCCGCGATCGCGCGGGGGTGCGCCGTGGTCGCGCTGGATGTTGATCAGC
Organism: Corynebacterium sp. CQ3829_602738; assembly: GCF_054478435.1. Taxonomy (NCBI): domain Bacteria; kingdom Bacillati; phylum Actinomycetota; class Actinomycetes; order Mycobacteriales; family Corynebacteriaceae; genus Corynebacterium; species Corynebacterium sp. CQ3829_602738. The sequence goes on along the minus strand of NZ_CM137003.1, from coordinate 1,017,781 downwards.
TGGCCGGAGATGCGGGTGTCCTCCAGGCGGTCCAGCACGGCCTGGTCCAGGTTCTTCGGCAGCTCCACCAGGGTGAAGTCGCCGCCGATGGTGATGCGGCCGAAGTCCTTAGAGCTCAGCCCGCCCTCGTTGGCCAGGGCGCCGACGATGGCACCCGGGCGGACGTGCTGGCGCTTGCCCACGTCCAGGCGGTAGGTGTCGAAGTTGCCGCTGTCGTCGAAGCGGCGGCCGCGGCCCCTGTCGCCACGGTCGTCGCGGTCGAAGCGGTCGCGTCCGCGCCCGCGGCGATCGTCGCGGTCGAAGCGGTCACGGTCGCGGCGGTCGCGCTTGTCGCGCGGCGGCTCCTTCATCAGGAACTCGTCGCCGGCCAGGGCCTGGGTGGCCAGGGCGGCGGCGATGTCGTCCATAGGCACGTTGTTCGCTGCGGAGTACTCGCGCACCATGGTCTTGAAGATCTGCAGGTCGGTGGCCTCGAGCGACTCGGTGATGGAGTCCATGAACTTGGCCTTGCGCGACTCGTTGACCTCGTCCACGGTGGGCAGGTCCATCTCTTCGATGGTCGCATTGGTCACGCGCTCGATGGAGCGCAGCATGCGGCGCTCGCGCGGAGTGACAAACAGGATCGCCTCGCCGGAGCGGCCCGCACGACCGGTGCGGCCGATGCGGTGGACGTAGGACTCCGTGTCGTTCGGGATGTCGTAGTTGAGCACGTGCGAGATGCGCTCAACGTCCAGGCCGCGGGCGGCGACGTCGGTGGCCACGAGGATGTCCAGGCGGCCGTCGCGAAGCTGGTCCACGGTGCGCTCGCGCTGCTGCTGGGCGATGTCGCCGTTGATGGCGGCGGCGGAGAACCCGCGGGCGCGCAGCTTCTCGGCCAACTCCTCGGTCTCGTTCTTGGTGCGCACGAACACGATCATCGCCTCGAACTCGGTCACCTCGAGGATGCGGGTGATCGCGTCGAGCTTGTTGCGGTGCGCGGTGAACAGGTAGCGCTGGGTGATGTTGGTGTTGGTGCGCGTCTCCGACTTGACGGTGACCTCTTCCGGGTTGTTGAGGTAGTCGCGGGAGATGCGGCGGATCGCGTTCGGCATCGTCGCCGAGAACAGCGCAACCTGCTTGGTGTCCGGGGTGTCTTCCAGGATGCGCTCGACGTCTTCCTGGAAGCCCATGTTGAGCATCTCGTCGGCCTCGTCCAGCACCAGGAAGCTCAGGTTGGAGATGTCCAGCGAGCCCTTCTCCAGGTGGTCGATCACACGGCCCGGGGTGCCCACGATGACCTGGGCGCCGCGCCGCAGCCCGGACAGCTGGATGCCGTAGGCCTGGCCGCCGTAGATCGGCAGGATGCTCACGCCGCCAATGTGGTCGGCGAACGACTGGAAGGAGTCGGACACCTGCAGCGCCAACTCACGCGTCGGCGCGAGCACGAGCGCCTGCGGGTAGCGCTTCTCCGGATCGATCTGGGACAGCACCGGCAGCGCGAACGCCGCGGTCTTGCCGGTACCCGTCTGCGCGAGGCCGACCACGTCGCGGCCTTGCATAAGCAACGGGATGGTCTGCGCCTGAATCGGCGACGGCTGCTCGAAGCCGACGCGCTTGACCGCTTCGACGACCTCGTCGGGCAGGCCAAGCTTCTCAAAGCCGTTTTCGGGCTTCTCGGGCTCTGTGGCGGGCTCGGCCGAAGGTTCGTCGTTAAGCTTCAGCACATCATTGTCGTTTTCAATGGCCACGGTGTCCGTGGCGCCGGTCTCCTCAGAAACCCCCGCATCCCTGGTGTCCTCTACTACGGCCTCAACGATTTCGGCCGCGACATCCTGCGGGTCTTTCTGGTTTTCCGACACATTCATATCCGGCTCATTCTCGCCGCCGGTGGCGTTTTCGGAAATGCTCATCGCTGGCCCAGCGTACGCCATTGTGCGCCCCGGTTAGTATTCCTGCGGTTTGCCGGCGGGCGAAGTCGCACACCCTCCCGTAAAGTGCGTGGTGCAGGTCACATTGCCTATCGACGCCACCCCTGCCCCACACCTCGAAGGAGCCCCGACGATGGATCCCGGCGCGGGCGGCAACGAGTGCTCCGGACAGTAGGCGCGTGGGAGCCGTTAGAGGATCACGACCACCTCAGACCTAGCTCTTCGAGCATTGTGGCAAATAGTTTCCACAATCCGCTGCGAAGGCACCACCCGCCGTGCTACGGTCGTCGGCATGATCAACAGCACCGCATTTGCGACCTCGGCCACGGCCGAGCGTTCTGCGATGCTGAATACCCAGCCGGCCCGCCTGCATCATCATCTGTAGCGCGGTGTCGGCCGACTCCAGCCCCCTGCGCTAACAGCCTCTGCTGCAAGCGCAGGGGGTTTCTTGTTAGCACGGGCAACACTCAAGGCTTATGTCGTTCGCGCCGCGCCCCCGGATCCGTCCGCGAAGCAATGCACTTTGCCTATCGACGGCCAACCGGGACGCCGCCGCCCCCAGCTTCGGGCACACCTCAATCCATTTCCCTTACGCCTCCGATTCGCGCATTGCTTCCCGAAAGAGCACAGTTATGTCCGTTATGACTGCACCATCAGACAACGCCACCAAGCCCAAACCGAAACGCAGCGGCTTAAACACCCGCCACATCCACTTCATCGCGCTCGGTTCCGCCATCGGCACCGGCCTGTTCTACGGCTCCGCCGGTGCGATCCAGGCCGCCGGTCCATCCGTGTTGCTGGTGTACCTGCTCGGCGGCGCAGTGGTGTACTTCATGCTCCGCGCGCTCGGCGAGATGAGCGTGCGCAACCCGGTCCGCGGCTCGTTTGCCGTGTACTGCCGCAAGTACCTCGGTGGTTGGGGCGGCTACATCACCGGTTGGATGTTCGCCTTCGAGATGATGATCGTGTGTCTGGCGGACCTGACGGCCATCACGATCTATATGAAGTTCTGGTTCCCCACCACGCCCGCGTGGGTGTGGATTACGGTCACGCTGCTGATCATTAGCGCGGCGAACTTGGCTGCGGTCCGTCTCTTCGGCGAGCTGGAGTTCCTGCTCACGCTGATCAAGGTCGGCGCCGTGGTTGCCATGATCGTGGGCGGCGCCGCCATCCTCGCCTTCAACCTCGGCTCCCAGCCGGAAACGATGGGCGTGAGCAACCTCTGGAGCGACGGCGGCTTCTTCGCTAACGGCATCTCCGGCATGGCAGCGTCCTTCATCCTCGTGCTGTTCGCGTTCGGCGGCACCGAGATCATCGGCGTCGCCGGAACGGAGGCTGAGGACCCGGACCGCTCCATCCCCAAGGCGGTCAACACTGTCCCGGCGCGCATCCTGATCTTCTACGTGCTGTCCATCCTGATCATTTTGATGATCAACCCGTGGCGCACCATCAACGGCGAGGACTCCCCCTTCGTCCAGATCTTTGACACGCTCGGCGTCAGCTGGGCGGCCGCGCTGCTCAACGTAGTGGTGCTCAGCGCGTCGCTGTCCGCCATCAACGCCGACCTCTTCGGCACCGGCCGCGTCCTCGCCGGCCTAGCCAAGGAGAAGCTGGCGCCGCGGGCGATGGCGAAGACCTACCGCGATGTGCCGGTGATGACCGTGGTCATGTTAATCATCGCCCTGATCGTCGGTGTGATTTTGAACCAGCGCTACCCCGACATCTTTGAAACTGTCGCGGCGCTGGCTACCTTCGCCACCATCTTCGTGTGGCTGATGATCCTGCTCGCGCACATTGCTTCTCGACGCAACATCTCCCCCGCCGAAGAGCAAAACCTAAAGTTCCCAGTGCCGTTCTGGCCGTACGGGCAGTGGTTCGCGGTTGCGTTCATCCTGTTCACTTTCGGCACGATGGTGTGGATGGAGGAATTCCACACCGCACTCATCGTCGGCGTCGCGTTCCTGATCCTGATGTCGATCCTCTACTTCGTCACCGGCCGCCCGCAGGCGATCGCGGAAGATGAGGTCGAGTACGAGGCGAAATAGCCCCGCAAGCAAATAGCCCCAGCGCTGCCCCCGCAGCGCTGGGGCTTCTTACGCACGGACGGGTGGTTGAGCTGCGACAACACTGAATCTATCCTCAAAGCATGAACGACATGCAAAAGCTGTATGAATCTGCAGCCAAACTGCAAGAGGTAGCGCCTGACGCAGTACTCGTAGGCGGGAGCGCAGCTGCGTTCTATGCGCACCACCGCATGTCGTTCGACCACGATCACGTCATTGAGCATCTCCAGAGTCGCTACGACGCGGTTCTAGAAGCTGTCGTGGGTTTGGACGGGTGGTCGACAAATCCCCGCGCGTCCCGTCCGCCGATGACCATCATGGGATCGCTAGACGGTTATCAGGCTGGCTTGCGCAACTTGCGCCGCAAGACCCCTCTGGAGGTGGAGACAGTCGAACTGCCTAACGGCTCTCAGCTTCAGATCCCTACGATTGCCGAAGTTCTGCGTACCAAGGCCTTCTTGATCGTCCAGCGGAACCAGGTTCGTGACTACCTCGATGTCGCAGCGGTAGGTTCAACACTTGGAATTTCCACCGCGTGCGAGGTTTTGAAAGAGATTGACTCATTCTACAGCGAGTTCACCAACACCGACGGTTCGGTTCTATCGGAGCTGGTTTACATGCTTTCGGCTCCTAACCCTGCGGACAGTCACAATAAGGATTCCCTTGGTAGCTACAAGGGCGTCGTGTCCGGGTGGGATTCCTGGTCAAAGGTTGAATCGGTGTGTAAGGAGATCGCAGCATGCCTGACATGATCAGTGAGGCGATGTTCCGCAATGTAGCGGCCTCGCCGTCGGATCCCATCACGTCTTGGCCGTATGAGGTCTACGCTGCCGCGCTCCAGTACGGCGACATTTTCGACTGGAGGGTGTTCGCACAAGAGATTCGTGAGCAGCCTTGGGGAGATGTGGCAGCGACGATGGAGCAGGTAGTCCGCGAGCTACCGAACTTGGATGCTGCTCAGCTGTTTTTCCTCATTCTGGGGCAAGCTCGTGGCGACGAGCAGATTTTTGAGAAGTCTCTCCCAGGACGCGACAACGACTACGAACCCTGGTAGTCCTCCCGCCTCGCCCTAATGGCCTCGCCGTGTGCCGGGAGGCGCTCGGCGTCGGCGAGGGTGATCACGGCGTCCGCCACCTCGGCCAGCGCGTCCGCGGAGTACTCGACCACGTTGACGGGTTTGAGGAAGGTGTGGGTGCTCAGCCCCGGCGCGAAACGGGCCGTGCCGGATGTGGGCAGCACGTGGTTGGATCCTGCGGAGTAGTCTCCGAGCGGCACCGGCGCGTGCGGCCCGACGAAGATCGCGCCGGCGTTGGTGATCTGTGCCACCACGTCGCGGGCGTTGTCGGTGTGGATCTCTAAGTGCTCGGGTGCGTAGGCGTTGGTGACGGTGACGGCGGACCGGAGGTCGTCGACAAGCAAGATGCCCGATTGCGGCCCCTCGAGTGCAGCGCGCACGCGCTCGGCGTTGAGCGTGACCTGGTAGCGCTCGGCGATCTCGCGGTTGACGGCCTCGGCGAGCGCAGGCGAATCAGTGACCAGGATCGACGCGGCGTGCTCGTCGTGCTCGGCCTGGGAGATCAGGTCGTACGCCACGTAAACCGGATTGGCCGTCTCGTCGGCGATGATCGCGATCTCGCTGGGGCCTGCCTCAGCGTCAATGCCCACCACGCCGTTGACCACGCGCTTCGCGGCGGCGACGAAGACGTTGCCGGGGCCGGTGACCATGTCCACAGGCTCCAGGTCCTCGTCGCCGTAGGCCAGCAACGCGACGGCCTGTGCGCCACCGACCGCCCACACCTCATCGATGCCCACCAGCGCGCACGCCGCGAGGATCGTCGGGTGCGGCCAGCCGTCGAAGTCCGCTTGTGGCGGCGAGCACACCACCATCGACTCCACGCCCGCTTCCTGGGCGGGAATCGCGTTCATGAGCACACTCGACGGGTAGACGGCCTTGCCGCCGGGGACGTACAGACCCACGCGCTGCACCGGGCGGAACACCTCGGTCACCGTGGCGCCCGGCGCGAGCTCGGTGGTGTGCTCCACGGGCTTCTGGTCGCCGTGTACGGCGCGGATGCGCGCGATCGAGGTCTCCAACGCCGCGCGTACGTCCGCGTCGAGACCGTCCACGGCTTCCGCGATGACCTCAGCTGGCACGCGGAGCGAAGACGGACGCACGCCGTCGAAGCGCTCCCCGTACTCCAGCGCCGCCTGCGCGCCGCGCTCACGCACCGCCTCCACGATCGGAGCCACCTGGGGCACCACCGAGTTCACGTCCCCACCCGCGCGAGGCAGCACCTTCCGCAGTTCGCGCACCGTCAACGCACTGCCCCTGAGATCTGTCACCGACAGCATGCCGCTCCCCTTTTAGTCGCTTCGAAGTCTTCCCTGCATGGTATCGGCGCCGCGCAGCCTCCGAGGCCGTTTTTCCCAAAACCCCACCACACGCGACCCCACCGCACGCGACCGCCCGCCTTCTGACACACTTGGCCACATGACCGTGACTCAAGGCAACAAGATCGTCCTTATCGGCGCCGGCGCTGTCGGCACCGCCTTCGCATACGCAATTGTCAACCAGGGCCTGGCGGACCACCTGGCCATCATCGACCTCAACGAGGACCTCGTCTGGGCCCAAGTTGAGGACTTAAACCACGCCGTCCCGTTCTCGGGCCACCAAATGAACGTCACGGTGGGCACCTACGAGGACTGCCGAGACGCCGCACTCGTGGTCAACTGCGCCGGCGTGGCGCAGCGCGACGGCGAAACCCGCATCGACCTGATCGCGCGTAACGCCGCCATTTTCGAGTCCATCAACAAGGACATCATGGCTAACGGCTTCAACGGCATCTACGTCGTGGCCACCAACCCTGTGGACGTGCTCACCTACATCACCTGGAAGCAGACCGGCCTGCTGTCGAACCAGGTCATCGGCTCCGGCACTGTGCTGGACACCGCGCGCTGGCGCCACAACCTGGGCGTCCACTTCGACATCGCTCCGTCCGCGGTACACACCCACATCATCGGCGAGCATGGCGACACTGAGCTGCCCGTGTTCTCCTCCGGCTCCGTCGGCGGCGTGCCGCTGAGCGCCTTGCTGGAGACCGAGGCCGAGACCAACCCGGAGATCTACACCCAGATCGACGAGATGTTCATCCGCACCCGCGACGCCGCCTACGACATCATCAAACGCAAGGGCAACACCGCCTTCGGCATCGGCAACGCGCTCGCCCGCATCACGCGCGCGATCCTGCGCAACGAGGACGTGGTCCTGCCCGTCTCCGCGCTCTTGCAGGGCGAATACGGGCTCGACGACCTCTACATCGGCACCCCCACCGTCCTCAACCGCAGCGGCGTGCGCAACGTCGTCGAACTGCGCCTCGACTCCGACGAGCTGGAGAAGTTCCGCCACTCCGCCACCACCCTGCGCGACGTCATCGACCGCGCCGAGTTCTAGGAGCCTTTTGCTTATCGACGGCAACTCCGCCCCGCTGCCGTTTAGTATGGCTACATGGCCAGAAACATCGATGTGGTTGGAGCAGTGATCCTCGACGGCGACCTTGTGTTTGCCGCACAGCGGGGGCCGGGCCGATCGATGAGTGGGCTTTGGGAGTTTCCCGGCGGAAAGATCGAACCTGGTGAGACTCCGGAGCAGGCTCTGAAGCGCGAGCTCGTCGAGGAGCTCAGCGTTGAGGTTGAAGTTTTAGACCGGATTGTGACGAGCCGGCACGAAACCGACGCTGCAGTTATCAACCTGACCACGTATTACTGCACGCTTTCCTCCGGTGCTCCAAAGCTCTCCGAACACCAAGAGATCCGTTGGGTTCCGAGGTCGGAGCTTCATGAGTTGGAGTGGGCGCCGGCTGACATCGAAACTGTAGAACGAGTGCAGCAGCAGTAATGGAGTCATCGCTTTCCTCGCTGCAACGCGATCTTGAATACGGTTTCATCGACGAAGCCGTCCTTGCCAACAAACAAGAGAACCCCGAGCTCATCACCAATGGCGACTCGAACACCATGTACGAGGCGCTCAAAAACGAGCTTGAGTTTGCTGATAGTTACGTGTTCTCAGTGGCTTTCGTAACTGTCGGCGGTATCGGCGCGCTCAAGCAACAGCTCGTGGAGTTTCAGGGCAAGGGGACGATCATCACGTCTTCGTACCAAGACTTCAATGAGCCCGCTGCTCTGCGCGAATTATTGACTTTGGAAAACGTCGATGTCTACGTGATGTCGGAATACGCCCACCATGCCAAGGGCTACATTTTCAACCACGGTGACCACGTCACTGCGCTCGTAGGCAGCTCGAATCTCACACGATACGCACTGATGGAAAACCATGAGTGGAACATCCGAGTTTCCTCACACAGAAACGGCAACATAGCGGCCCAGCTCCAAAGCGGAGTGGAGAGGCACCTCGACAAAGCGGTTCCACTTACCGAGGACTGGATCAAGGATTACGAAAAGAAGCGGGCCAAGCGCACAATCGTCTTCACCGAAACTCAACCGCTTGAGGTATCACCGGAGAGCGAAAAGATCCTTCCAAACCTGATGCAGGTCGAAGCACTCGAGCAGTTGCAGAGCGTGGTCGACTCCGGCGAGAAACGCGCGTTGATCATTTCTGCAACCGGTACGGGAAAAACCATCCTTGCAGCGTTGGCTACCCGACAGATGAAGCCCGCAAAAACGCTATTCATCGTTCACCGCGAACAGATTTTGAAGAAGGCGGCTCAAGAGTTCGCCAGAGTGTTAGAAGTCGACGACACACAAATCGGGTTCTTCGTGGGAGCACGACGAGAACTGGACAAACAGTTGGTGTTTGCTACGGTTCAATCCCTTTCACGGAAAGAGAATCTGGCGGCGATCTCTCCGCTTCAATTCGACCTCATCATCGTCGATGAAGTTCACCGTTCTGGCGCCGAGTCGTATCAGTCGATCTTGAACCACTTCCGCCCAAACTTCACGCTGGGTTTGACAGCTACCCCAGAGCGAACGGATGGGTTTAATGTCTTTGAGCTCTTCGGATATAACGTCCCATACGAGATCCGTCTGGAAGGCGCCCTTGAAAATCGGATGCTCGTCCCCTTCGACTACTACGGCATCGCAGATTACGAATCGGCCCAAGGATCGATCGGAGACAAGTCGAAGCTCAAGGACCTCGTTGCGAACGATCGCGTCGAGCACATCGTCGATGCACTACAGAAATACTCATTCGCAGAAGGCACAAAGGGCCTTGTGTTCTGCAGTAGTAACGAAGAATCTCGAATTCTTGCGGAAGCTCTCTCCTCTCGGATCGTCCACGGCCGTCCGCTGAGAACGCGGAGTCTTTCGGGAGCCGACACGATTGAAGAACGAGAGTCCGTTGTCGCTCAACTGGAAGATGGCGAACTCGATTACATCTTCACGGTGGACATTTTTAATGAAGGCATCGACATTCCCTCGGTCAATGTCGTTGTCTTGCTCCGCAGCACTGAGTCGTCGATTATCTTCACGCAACAGCTTGGTCGCGGGCTGCGAAAAGCCGCCGAAAAACACTCGCTGCGCGTCATTGATTTCATCGGAAACTACGCGAACAACTACCTCATTGCGGTTGCGCTGACCGGCAACAAAACCGGCCGTAAACCTAAGATCCTCGATGACGTCAACGACCCCCGTCCTAAAGCCGGTGCCTCCACAGTGAGCTTCGACAGGGTTTCCGCGGCACGAGTTATCGAATCTCTGCAAAAAGCGCGCATCACGGGAGTGAAGGCGAAGCGTGAGGCAATCGCGGAACTGAAGTATCGGCTCGGCCGCATTCCCAAGCTTGTGGACTTTATCTATCACGAATCCATGGATCCGTCCGTGCTGTGCGCAACCGACCAACACACGCGAAATTACTGGTCACTCTTGCACAAACTGAAGGAAGTTAATTCGGCCCCGTCCCAAGAGGAAGACGGATTCCTCTCCCTCATCGCAGCGGAACTTCTCAACGGAAAACGCCCGCAGGAACTCCTCCTTCTTTCCGAGCTCGTGCACCGGGGTCCCCAGGGGACGCTGACTGATACCGAGTTCAGGATCACGATTCAGAAATCCGCTCCGGAACTTGATTCCTCTTCCGACCTCATGCGATCGGTAGAGCTTGTTTTGAACTTGGAATGGTTCACGGATGCTGCCGCCAAACGCTACGGAGGCAACCCCATCGCTGTCCGACAAGGCGATGAGTTCCGACTCGGTGAGCGTTTTTCGGAGTTATATTTCTCCTACGATGACCAGCACCCAAACCCAGAGGTGAGCTTCCGCTCGCACGTCGATGACCTCATCGAGACTGGCCTACTTGTAAACCGGCGACAGTACCGCCAAAGCGACATGTTCGTCCGGGGAAAGACGTACACCCGAAAGGACGCAGCTCGGCTCCTTAACTGGCCGCGCAACAGGGAATCCACAATTTACGGGTATGCGGTGGACTCAAACACCAATACTTGCCCAATCTTTGTCACGTACCACAAGGACGCCGATGTCTTGGCGAGCCACCGGTACGAAGACACATTCATCGACCAATCCACGATGCAGTGGTTCTCCAAGAACAACCGCACACTCAAGAGCAACGAACTCCAGCCAATTATGGATGGATCCGCGGACCTCCATCTCTTTGTGAAGCGAGAAGACGCAGACGGCTTGGAGTTTTACTACCTCGGGCAGGCTGCCGTCACGAATGCTGAAGAGCGCCACATGCCGGGTAACAAAGATGAGTTGCTCGACGTGGTGGTCATGAACCTGGCACTGGACGAACCTGTCCCCGCCCCGCTGTACAAGGCGCTCACCACCAACAAACGTTCGAGCATCCAGGATCCTACTGCGGACGACCAGAAGACGGAGCTCCACCGTGCACCTGGGCACATGGTTAAGCAGGATAAAAACGGTAGGCCTCAATTGCCGAGTTAGAGCGCGGGGTTAGGCGAGCTTAGATTCAATAACTTGCGCATATTCCTCCACCTCCGTGGCGAAGGTGGTGTCGTGGCAAGTGAAGATCACGGCCTGGCCAGATCGGAGTCCCTCGGCGATGAGGTCGTGGGCGCGGTCGCGAGAGGGGGCGTCGAGGCCGACGTCCGGTTCGTCGAGAAGCACGAGCGGCCGGTTCTGAGCGAAGACCTGGGCGAGCTGAGCCAGGCGCAGGTGCGCGGCAGGCAGGTCGAGGGGGTGGGTCTCCGGGTCGAGGCCGAGTGCAGCGACGGCGACCGGGTCGCCGACGAACTCCCCCACCGTGGATTCGGCGAGCTGGTCTGCGGCGCGCTGCAGCGCGAGTGAGACGCCGAGAGACAGCCCCGGGTTGCCGTCGAGGCCGGCCATCGCGCGCAGCAGGGTGGTTTTGCCGGCGCCGTTGTCGCCGCGCAGCCACACGGCCTGGCCGGGGCGCACGGTCAGGTGGATAGGGCCAGCGGTGAACTCCGGGTCCTCGTTTGCGCGGAACTGCCACCACTTGCGGGTGGTACCGCCGCGGGTAGCGGTGATCTCGCCGAGGTCGATCGGATCACCGGTGGGCTCCACGCGTGGAGGCAGGCTGGTTTCGTGGGTGGGAGGGGGTGAGGGAGACAGGATGCCGTCGATAAGCGAAAGTGTTGCTACATCGAGGCGGGGGCGGTTGCCGAGGACCACGATGCGAGACGGCAGCGCCTCGAGTAGGCGGATGATGTGGATGGCGGAGGTGGGGTCGAGGCCGGCGAAGGGGTCGTCGAGAAGCAGGATGTCCGGCTCGAGGACCGCGACGGCCGCGATGGCGAGGCGGCGTGTTTGGCCGCCGGAGAGTTGTGCGGGGTGTCGCTCGGCGAGTTCGGTCAGGCCCGCGGCGCTGAGGATGCGCTCGCAGCGGCGTTGCATCTCCGGGATTGGTGTGCCGCGTTGCTCGAGGCCGAGCGCGACCTCCTCGATGACAGTGTCGCGCAGGTAAGACACGTGCGCGGTGGCGTCCTGCTGGACCACGGCGGCGCCCGCCCACTCGTTGTGTGCCTGGGCGGCGAGGGTGGTCAGGCCCGCGCCAGAGTTGCCGATGACCTCGACGGTGCGGTGCTGGTTAAGTGCTTGCTTGAGGGGTGTTAGATCCATAGGACCACCGCCACGCAGATCAGCGGGATGAGGATGCGCGCGGCGCGCTGGGCGGGGCTGTCGTGGACCGGGCGCAGGACGGTGCGGGGGCCGGTGAGGTCGTAGCCTGCGGTTTCCAGCGCCTGGCCGCGGGCGCCGGCCTGGGTAAGCAGCTCCGTGAGCACGGGCATGATCAAGTGCGGGACGACTGTTTTGGTTGTGATGGGGCGCTCTTTGAGGCGGTTGGCGTCGCGGGTGATGCGCGCACGGCTGGCGCCCTGGGGTCCGAGCTGCAGCGTGGTGCCGGCGATGTAGCCGATGCGGTTGCCACCTTTTGTGCTCTGCAAGGCCTTGGCCAGATCCGGGGTGCGCGTCCAGGCCACGGCGGCGAGCAGGCAGGCGACGAGCGCGGTGAAGCGGGCGGTGAGGTGGGCGGCATCGGCGAGGCCGTCGGAGGTGATAAGCGGGGCGATTCGGTGCTCGCCGTAGGGCGCGTGGATGAGCACCATCGACGCGGCGACGGGGGCGGCGAGGAGTGCGGTCGCCGCCGCGACAGACGGGTTGCGGGTGCGCCATGTGCCGGCCGTCAGGGCTGCGGCGATGATGGCCAGCGAGGCTATTGGAGTGTTGATCCCCAGCGCCAGAATCCAGCCGGACGCGCCGATGACCAGGGCGGTCAGCGGGTTCAGGCGGGTCTGGGGCATGTTGGTTGGCTTCTTGCTGGGCTAGCTCTGCTTGGTCTGCGGGGCGAAGGCGGCGACGGTGCGCTTCGGCAGCGCCTTGACCGTGAAGAACGCCACCAGCATGACGATGACCTTATCTACCGGGTCCGAGATGAAGGCCTGCGTGGTTACGGATGCGATGAGCGAGCCACCCATCTCACGGAACAGGCTGACCAGCGCGCCGGTGCCCACACCGGCGGTGCCGCCGTAGACGTAGGCCGCGACCGGGGCGGCGACCATACCGCCGATAAGGCCCAGCACCAGGCCGAAACCGATCACGGTGGCGATGTTGCGCAGCGCGTTGAAGCGGTGGATGAACACGCCGGCCAGCCAGCCGATCAGCGCCGCGCCCGCGGCGAACGGCAGCGCGGCCGGGTTGAGCAGGCCCCACACCACGTTGTTCAGCGCGCCGGTGGCCATGCCCGCAACCGGGCCTGCGAGTGCCGCGACGAGCACGGTGCCCACGGAATCCAGGTACAGCGGCAGGCCGATCGAGCCGACGATCTCGCCGACGACGGAGTTGATGATGATCGCGATCGGGATCAGCCCCAGCGTGCGCGCCGGAAGCACCGGGATCACCGCTGCGAGCAGCAGCGCGGTGCCGATGCCGTAGCCGGCGAGCAGCGCGATGCCCTGCCCGGAGCCGGTGACCTGATCCCAATCTGCCGGGTGAACCAGAACGAAGTACAGCCAGGTAGCGGCGATGAGGACGGCGCCTGCGATGACGAGCGCGCGGCGGGCGGGGGTCCATTCTGCCTTCTGCGCGGTGGTCGCGGTCTGCGCGGCCTGAGTGGAAACAGTGTGTGACATGGAAACTCCGAGTGGTGTGCGGGGAGGAACGGGAAGTACAGCCCTCATCGCCTATGTCACCTCGGCTGGGCTATCGGTTCGGGAGTGTAGCAGGCGGCGGGCGCGAACCACCTAGTCGTCGGCACGCTGGTGGCGCAGCTCCACAATCTCGGCATCGCCGGCGGCGACCTTCGCGTGCGCCTCGCACGCCCACGTGAACCAACCCCAGGCCAACGCGACGTCCGCGTCGGTGACCAGGCGCGCGTTGGGTTCGCGCTCCCAGATCCCGCGCAGGTCGGCCACGGAAGTGCCTCGCATGAGCTCGGAATCCGCCTCCACGGCGACGGTGGTGTCCTTCCAGGAGTACCCCACCAGCCCCAGCGCGATCAGCACGGTGAGCAGGTCGTGGATCTGCGCCTGATACCCCTCGCCCACATCCTCGTGGAACTCGAAGTAAAACCGCGTGATCGCCTCCAAATGCTGCGCCACCGGGGAGCCGCCAAGCTTATCGACGAACTCCGCCAACGCCTCCGGCTTGAGCACCATCCGCTCCGTCACACCAAGTGAGCACAAGGTGATCGGGGTCTGTGTCATGGCGAACACGTCGGCGGCGGCGTGCGGGTCCACCCAGAAGTTCCACTCCGCGCTCGGCGTGGTGTTGCCCGGGTAGTTCACTGCCCCGCCCATCACGGTGATGTGCTTGAGCTTTGCAAAGTGCTGCGGGTGGGCGTGCGCGAAGGCGGCCAGGTTGGTCAAGGGGCCGGTGACGATTAGATGGAGGTCGTCGGTGCCGCGCTCGATGGAGTCGATCCATAGCGCGTCCCAGTCGTGCTCCACGTGGCGCTCGGGCGCTTGGGCGTAGCCGAGACCGGTGTCGCCGTGGGTTTCGGGCGTGGTGGTCAGCTCCACCTCGAGCGGCTCCGGCAGGCCCGCGGCCAGGGAGATAATGGGTAGCCCGCACTGCCCCAGTATCCAGGCGCCGTTTTGCGCGCATTGGTCGGCGGGGGCATTGCCGGAGGTCGTCGTTAGGCAATCGAGCTCAATGAGCCCCCCGTGGGCCGCGGCGGTGAGGAAGATAATGGCGTAGGTGTCGTCGATGCCGGGGTCGCAATCCAGGATCACTCTCACGGTTTCGTTTCCTTCCCGGCAACAAGCCAGATCACAAGCGTGGCGGCGCACACCGCGCCGCAGACGCCGAACGCGGCCTGGAAGCCCGCGGCCTCCGCGACGGCGCCGAGCAGCACCGGCGCAAGAATCGAGCCGGCGTCCTGCGTCATTTGGTACGTGGACAGCACTGTACCGCCGGAGCGCTCGTTGCCGATGATGTCCGCGAGCGTGGCCTGGGTGGCGGGGCTCATCAGGCCTGCACCGATGCCGGCCGCGGCGGAGAGCAGCACCAGCGGCCAGAAGCTGGTGGCGCCGCCGAGCAGTGCCGTGAACACGCCGGAGGTGGCCAGGCCTGCGGCGACCATCGGGCGGCGGCCCAGGCTGTCGGCGAGTCTGCCAGAAAACTGCAGGGTTACGGCCATGCCGAACGCGAAGGCGGTCAGCGCCAACCCGGCGGCTGCTCCCCCACGCTCGAAGACGGCCGCGGCGAACAGCGGCAGGATGGCCACGCGCGAGCCCATGTTGACAAAGCCGTTGGTGAACCCGGCGGCCAGAAGCGCCTTGTACGTGGAGGTTTGCCACGCCTGGCGCACGCGCATCTTCGGCTTCGCCGCGGGCAGCGGTTCGGAGCCGGGCTTCGGCTGGGTGAGCCCGCCGACGGCGACGGCAGCGCCCGCCACCGCGAGGCCGTAAATTACAAACGGCGCGCGGAAGCCCAGGAAGGACAGCGCGGCGCCGATGATCGGGCCGACGACGTTGCCCACCAGAAACGCCGAGGCGTACAGCGCGTTGGCGCGCCCGCGGATGCTCGGGTGCGTCACACGCACGATCAGTGCCTGGGCGGACAGCGTGAACATGGTCGAGCCGAAACCCGCGATAAACCGCAGCGCCAGGATCTGCCAGTACGCATTCACGAACGCGACCAGGAAGGTCGCGCCAGCGACGATGAGCAGGCCCGTGAGGTAGATCGGACGGGAGCCAAGCCTATCGACGAGCCTGCCCGCCCCCGGCGCCCCCAACAACCGAGCCAACGCGAAGATGGAGATCACCGCGCCGGCCGCGGCCATGGACACGCCGAAGCTGCCCGCGAACTGCGGGAGGACCGGGGCGATGAGCCCGTAGCCGAGGGCGATGATGAACGCGGCGCCGACAAGGACCCAGATCGTGCGCGGGATCTTCGGTTGGGTGCGGGGCGCTTGCTGGATTGTGTGCTGTGTTGAGTTGTCAGCGTTCATTGCTGGTTAGAGTACATCGGCGGGTGGGGTGTTCCGATTTGCCAATGTGGCAAATAATTTCCACAAAGCAAAATCACCCCAGGTAGCTGGGTGCATTTCGTTCATTTGTTCGAATAGGTGAGCGGTGGTGTCGGAGGCGCTTCGTAGTGTGTGCGCCATGAAGTTCAACACGAAGAATCCGCTGCGCAGCGTCAGCCGAAATGAGAAGTCCCACTCCCCCGCCTACACCCCGGAGGCTCTCGCCGAGGAGATCCGCGAGCGCCACCCCGCAATCATCGAGTCCGCCCAGGCCGTCATGCACCACCCGCGTTCCCTGTCCCGCCCCACCGCCGCATGGCGCCCGCCGGTGCTCACCCTGCCGCGGGTGGCCAACGGGCCGCAGCTGACATTGGCCGTGACACGGCGCCGGGTTGGTCCACGGGCGCGGGCCCGGATACAGGGCTACGGAGGCGACCAGGTCCCGGCCTACCTAATTGAGGTCCGCATCGCCGACACCACCGGCAGCTTGGTGGACACCGTGCTCACCGAAGCGTGGGTGCGCGCGCTGATTCCGGACGACTGCGCGCACACGGTGCACGAGCTGGCCGGCACGCGCACGGCGAACTACGTGTGGCTCGTCGACGGCACGTTCACCCCGATCGCCTCGCCGTCGTCGATGTTCGAGGGACTCAGCGCCGCTTAGCCGCGGGCGGCGTCGCTGCTGTCGTCCTCGTCGATGCCGGGGAGACCCTCGTCTTCGTCGTCTTCTTCGGAGTCGACATCCTCGTCGAAGTCGGCATCGTCGTCCTCGTCGTCCTGGCCGAACAGGTCGTAGACCTCCGGCTCGTCGTACTCGTCGTCGACGGGAAGCAGCTGTGACTCCCAGTCCTCGGCCTGGTCGGCGGCGAGCGAGAGCACGTCGAAAAGCCTGTCAAAGTCCGTGAAGCTGCCCAGCTCGAGGCGCTCGGCGTCGATGAGGGCCTCGTCGTGGATGGCGTCGAAGAGGCGGGCGCGGTCCTCCTCGGTCAGTTCCGCGTCGCCGTCGGACTCCCAGAGCTCGCCCTCGGCGTCGTCGAGCACGTCGTCGTAATCGTCCGGCAGCGCGATGAAGGTGACCTTGGCGTGCGGGGTGCCCTCGACGGTGTCGATGGTGACCAAAAGCTCTGCGTTCTCGCCCACCTCGGCGCGCACCTGCTGCGGGTTCAAGTGGTCCTGGAAGAACTCCAGGTCGCCGATGCGCTCGTCGGTGCCCTCCAGCAGGTCGCGCAGCACGGTGATCACCTGGTCGGTGGCCATGTGCTCCGCAACCGCGGCCACGGCGTCCTCCACGGAGAACACCACGGCCACCAGCACGGCCTCGAAGTCCTCGTCGTCCTCGTCCACGTCCGCGGCCGCGATGTAGACGTTGGCGGCCGGCAAGTGCGGATCGATCTCCACGAACTGGATCTCCAGCGCCGCCGTCATGGGCACGAACATGGTGTCGCCGCCCACGCGGGACTCGATGCCTTCGCGGTCGAGCGCCGCTGCGATGTCCTCGAAAAAGCTCATGTCGGTGGTTCCTTCCCAAGCTCGGCCACAACGGGCACAAGCCTAGCCACGAATGCTTGCGCATGCGTGGCATTTCCCTGTCACGGCGGGGTTAACTGTCACCCCATGACGGATGGGCGGCACCGAGCAGCGATGCGGCCGAATCCATCAGGTCCTGGCGGTGGATGCCCCACTCGCGCATGTCAAAGCCCTCCCACGCCCTGCGCTGCGACGCCTTCGGGTCCCACTCCACCCGCATACCAGCGTCGAACACGGCCGTCGCACGTCCCGGCCTATCGTCGGAGCGGAAACCGTAGACCGGCCACTCCTCGCCCGGCGCGCCGGTGTGGAAGAACTGCCCCCAGTGGTGCTGCATCACCCGGCTGACCTCAGTGAACGCCTCAGATCCGCCGAAGACGTCCCAGCGCGAGGCCTTCGTGGCGTTCGGTTCGCCGAACACCGCGCCCAGATCGGCGGTGTGCATCGCGCCCAAGCCCAGCATGCGCATCGCGGCAGACGCGTGGTCGAAGCGGTACATCCACGTGCTCGCCTTCCTGCGGTGTGCGGTGGCCAGGATCACCGTCGGCGCCCAGAACACCGCGTCGGCGATGAGGTCGGCATAGTCGCCGCGCTCCCCGGCGTAGTCGTAGGCGCGCAGTACCGACTGGGCGTTGTCCGGGTCGAACGCCTCCAGCGCCCGGCGCGCCGCCCGCTGGCGAGTCTTCGTGGTTTGGTAGATCGCCTTGGCAAAGCTCGCCTCGTCGGAGTTGGTGCCCACGATCAGCGGCACGGCCGCCTGCTCGCCGGCCTCGAAGGTGTCGATGGGGTGCGCGGTGAGCGTCTCCCCGTCCACTGTGGGCATGAAGCTGGTGTTCAGCTGCACCAGTTCCTTAGTGTTGAGCAGCATGGATTGCCCGGCGCGCACGAGTTCTTCGGCGCGGGTCTCGCGCAGGTCCGCGAGCGTAGTCGTGCGCGGCAGGCCCATGCGGGTGACCAGTTCGCGCACCCACATCGCGGCCTGCAGGCGTGAGTGCACGCTGGCCGGCGGCGGCGACTGGGCCACCGCGCCGTGGAACAGCCCGCGCGCAGACGGCGAGCACATCAGGTGCACCACGGCCGCCCCGCCGGCAGATTCGCCCATGATGGTCACCCGGTTCGGATCGCCGCCGAAGCTGGCGATGTTGGCGCGCACCCACTCCAGCGCCAGAATCTGGTCCAACAGCGCGGGTGTGGCCACGCAGTCGTGGCCGAGCGAGCGAAAGTCCAAATACCCCAGCACGCCGAGGCGGAAGTTCACGGAGACGTAGACGACCTGCGTGGCATCGGCAAGCAAATGCCCCTGCAGCACCTTCTCGTTGCTCGCGCCGGTGACAAAGGTGCCGCCGTGGAAGTAGACCACCACCGGCAGCTCCTCGTCGGTGTCGGGGCGCACGATGTCTAATGTCAGGCAGTCTTCGGTGCCGATGACGGCGTCGCGCCAGCCGAATGTGCCCTGCATGGCGGGCGGGGCGAACCGTGAGGCGTCGTAAAGCCCCTGCCACCTCTGCGCCGGCTGTGGGGCGCGGAACCGGCCCGTGTGTGCGGTGGAGGCGCCGAACGGCACGCCGCGCCAGGTGCGCATGCCGGAGCGCGCGTCCACCACGCCGCGGACCTTGCCCGCGGTGGTGTCTGCGACAGGGTGCTCGGCGGCAGTCATGGCATCCAGCGTAGACGCAAGCGCAAAGCATCCAACTATGCTGGACCGACGTAAAAAACCTGATTAGCGAAAGTGACAGTTACATGTTTGGCAACAAGAAGAACCAGGACCTCGCCGTCCGCCAGGAAATTGAAGAGGCGCTGCGCGAAGACCCGACGCAGTTAGAAAAGGACGCCGGCCCGCTGGGGCGCGCGTTTATCGGCGCGGTGGATAAGGCTGTTCAGATGCAGACCTCCACCATCCGCACCTACGTGAACTGGCTGCGCCGCCAGAACCCGGAGGCCACGCCTGCGGAGATTCAGAATCTTATGGACGAGCACCTGAAAAACACCGTCACCGGCACCGGCGCGGGCGTGGGTGCCGCAGCCGCCGTGCCCGGCATCGGCCTGTTTACCGGCGCGGCCGCAGTGGCGGGCGAATCTGTGCTGTTTTTGGACCTCGCCGCGTTCTACGCCGTGGCATCCGCCTACCTACGCGGCGAGGACATCGAGGACCCGGAGCGCCGCCGCGCGCTCGTGCTCTCGCTGCTGATGGGCGCGAAGGGCCTGGCGATTGTGGACGCCATGCTTGGCGACGACGCCGGCAAGATCCCCGGCAAGTCCACCCTGACCAAATTCTCCGGCCCGACCCTGTCCAACACCAACAACGTGCTGCAGCGCATCGCCATGCGCTCCATGCGCAAGTCCCAGCGTCGCGCGTGGCTGGGCAAGCTCATGCCACTGGGCATCGGCGCGGTCGCCGGCACCACCGCCAACCGCAAGCTGGCCGACGGCGTGATCGGCAACATCCAGTCCGGCCTCGGCGCGGTGCCGGCAGGTTTTGCCACCCCGCTGCCGGACAAAGACACCGACGAGGATGGCAAGGGCCTGAGCCTGAACCAGAAGGACTTCGCCGCCTGGATCCTGCGCCAGTTCAAGGACGAGGACAAGGACGGCGACAACAATTAACCCCCTGCTCACCAGATCCCTTCGCGCCAACCGGCCCGCAGCCGTCGCCGCCTTTGCCGCCGCCACGCTCGCCGCCGTGTTCCAGACGGCGGTGCCGGCGCTGACCGGCCACGCGGTGGACATCGCCACCGGCAACGCGGAAGGATCGGTGACGCGCACCGCGTGGGCGATGGTCGCCGTCGCCGCGGCCACCTACGTCTTAAGTTTCACCCGCCGCGTCACGGCGGGCCGGCTGGCATCCAGCTCCCAGCACTGGCTGCGCACCGAAATCCTGCGCACGCTGCACCGCTTAGACGGCCCGGGCCAGGACACAATCGTCACCGGACAAATCGTCTCGCGCTCCATCTCGGATTTGAACCAGTACCACATGGTGCTGGCCAACCTGCCCATGCTTCTCACGCGCGTGGTGCAGCTCGCGCTCACCCTGGCGGTGATGCTGTGGATGGACATCCCGTTGACCCTGATGTCGCTCGCGCTGCTGCCGCTGATCCTGTGGGAGGCCAACCGCTCACGCAAGACGCTCTACGCCGCCACGTGGGTCAACCAGCACGCGACCGCGGAGCTAGCGGAGCACGTCGAGCAGACCGTCTCCGGCGTGCGCGTGGTCAAGGCGTTCGGCCAGGAGCAGCGCGAGATCGACCAGCTAGATCAGCTGGGCCGCCACCTCTACGCGGTGAAGATGCGCGCGGCGAAGCTCACGGCGCGCTTCCAACCGGTGCTCTCCCAGCTGCCCAAGGTCGCGCTGGTGGTCACCATCATCGCCGGCGGCATGCTGGCCATCCGCGGGCAGATCACCATCGGCCAGTTCGTGGCGTTCACGGCGTATTTGACCTCCATGACGTCGATGATGTCCATGCTGACCAACCAGTACGTGCGCCTACAGATGGGCATGAGCTCCTTCGACCGCCTCGACGACGTGCTCAAGCTTGCCCCCGCCGCTGAGACCGCCGCAGCCCCCACGGCCGGCACCGGCCTGCGCTTTGACAACGTGCACTTTTCCACCGGCGGCAACCCCGTCCTCAACGGCTTCTCGCTCGCCGTCCGCCCGGGCGAGACGGTCGCGCTCGTCGGCCCGCCCGGCGCGGGCAAAACCATGGCCGTCCAGCTCGCCGGCGGCTTCTACCAGGCGGATTTCGGGAGCGTGGAGCTTCTCGACGGCTCCGCTGACCCCGCCTCCCTGCGCGAACGGGTCCTGTGCGTGTTCGACGACGCGTTCTTGTTCTCCTCCTCCGTGCGCGACAACATCGCCATGGGCTCTCACCTCCCGCCGGATGAGCTCGACGCCGCGGTGCGCGAGGCGGCGCGCCTGGCCTGCGCCGACGAGTTCATTGAGCGCCTGCCCAACGGCTACGACACCGAGGTCGGCGAGCGCGGCCTGACGCTCTCCGGCGGGCAGCGCCAGCGCATCGCGCTGGCCCGCGCGCTGATGGCCAAGCCGGAGGTGCTCGTGCTCGACGACGCCACCAGCGCCATCGACGCCGTCACCGAATCCCGCATCCTCGCCAACCTGCGCGAGGAGCTCACAGACGTCGCGGTGCTCACGGTCGCGCACCGTCAGTCCACCGTGGACCACGCGGATGAGGTTGCGGTGGTGCGCGGCGGAGCCGTCGTCAAGTGTGGCCCCCGCGATGAGGTGGTTGAGAGCCCGGAGTACCTGGCCACCATGTCCGCGGACACGCCTACGGAGCTGCCCGCGGCCCCGACCCGCACCGATCTGTGGCCCGAGGTCACCGAGCCCGAGCGCGAGCGCGTGATCGTGCCCACCACCGGGCGCGCGTCCACGGTCAACGCCACCCCGGAGCTGCTCGCGCGGGTGGAGAAACTCCCGGAGGCCACCGAGCAGCCGGACTTGAGCGCCGAGCGCCTGGAGCAGCTTCGCACCCCGTCCAGCGACTTCCACGTGCGCGACCTGTTCCGCGCGGTGCGCTGGCTCATCGCCGGCACCGTGGCGCTGCTGGTGGTCGGCGTGGTGGCGGACCTGGCGTTTCCCACCCTCGTGCGCGCGGCGGTGGACCGCGGCATCGCCAACTCGGACCAGGAAAGCCTGATCCGCACCGGGCTAATCGCGCTCGGTGTGGTGGCGGTGGCGTGGGCGTCCATGACCGTGATGACGGTGCTGTCCTCGCGCTCCGGCGAGCGCCTCCTCTACGGCCTGCGCCTGCGCTCGTACGCCCACCTGCAGCAGCTGGGCTTGAGCTACTTCGAGTCGCGCCTGTCCGGCAAGATCATGACGCGCATGACCACGGACATCGACACCCTGTCCAGCTTCCTGCAAACCGGGCTGGCCCAAGCCATCGTCGCCGTCGGCTCGCTTGCCGGCGTGACGGTGATGCTGGTGGCCACCGACGGCCAACTCGCGCTCGTCGCGTTCGCCGCCGTGCCCGTCATCGCGCTGGCCACCTGGGGCTTCCGGCACTTCTCCAAGCGCTTCTACGCCGCCGCGCGTGCGCAGATCTCCGCGGTCAACGGCGAGTTCGCGGAGCTCATCGGCGGTATCCGCGTCACCCAGACCCACCTCGCCCAAGACCACTTCGAGGCTCGCTTTGCCCAGATGAGCGACGAATACCGCCGCATCCGCATGAACTCTGTGCGCCTGGTGGGCCTGTACTTCCCCGGCATGCAGTTCGTCTCCCAGGTCATGACCGCGGTGATCATCGGCGTCGGCGCCACCCGCATCGCGGACGGCACGCTGTCGGTCGGCGTGCTCGTCGCGTTCACCATGTACCTCAGCCAGCTCTACGGCCCGATCCAGCAGCTCGGCCAAATCTTCGACTCCTGGCAACAAGCCACCGTCAGCTTCGACCGCATCCGCGAACTCCTCGCCGAACGCACCACCGTCCCCGACACCGGCACCCGCCCCGGTGCGCACACTGCCGCGTCCGGGGAGCTTTCGCTTGACGACGTCACCTTCGGCTACTCGCCGGATGCAGAACCAGTCATCGACGGCATGGATTTGTCCCTTTCGCCCGGCTCCACCGTGGCTCTCGTGGGTCCGACGGGGGCGGGCAAGTCGACCGTCGTCAAGCTGCTGGCCCGCTTCTACGACCCAGTGGAAGGTGTCGTGCGCGCGTCGGGGACGAACGTCGCCGAATTCCCGCTCGCGGATTGGCGGCGCGCGCTCGCGCAGGTGCCGCAGGAGTCCTACCTCTTCCCCGGCACCGTCGCGGACAACATCGCCTACGGGGCCGCCGGCGCCACGGACGCCGAGGTGCAGGCCGCGGTGGAACGCATCGGCGCCCTCGGCGTCATCGGCACCATCCCCGGCGGCTTCAACGCGCGCGTCGGCGAACGCGGCCGGGGCTTAAGCTCCGGGCAGCGCCAGATCATCGCGCTTGCCCGCGCGGAGATGCTCACACCCGCGGTGCTGCTGTTGGACGAAGCCACGGCCACCCTCGACCCCGCCACCGAACGCGCCGTGCTCGATGCCTCCGACAAGGCGATGGCGGGGCGCACCTCCGTCGTCGTCGCGCACCGCCTCGCCACAGCCGCGCGGGCCGACCGCATACTCGTCGTGGATGAAGGACGTATCATTGAAGACGGCTGCCACGAGGACCTCATCTCCGCAGGCGGAAGATATGCCCATATGTGGGCTGTTAACCGATAACGGGGGTGAAACGTAGGTCCCCCGTGGAGAGGAACAACCCAAGTTAGCGTGTTACCAGCGCCGACGATTACAGTCAAAGAAACGTTCCGCGAACACAACCCAGAAGGAAGGCGAGAACCTGCCGTGAGCAGCGAAAACACGTTCGGCCAGAACAGCTGGCTGGTTGACGAGATGTTCCAGCAGTACAAGGACGACCCCAACTCGGTGGACGCCGAATGGCGCGAACTCTTCGAGAACAAGGGCGCTCCGAAGACCGCGAAGGGCACCCCCAACGTCACCCCTTCCGACGAGAGCGCAAGCACTCCGAAGACTAACCCGAAGGTCTCCCGCAGCACCGGCGCCCCGAGCCAGGACGGCCGCGAGACCAAGGTGGACGAGGCAGCGGCCAAGGTCGCCGCGAAGCCGAAGCGCCCCGCAGCCCCGGCGAAGTCCTCCCCGCTGGACAAGGTCAACCAGATCGAGGTTGAGCCCGGCGAGTTCCAGCTCAAGGGCGCTTTCAAGGCCATTGCCAAGAACATGAACGAGTCGCTCGAGGTGCCGACGGCGACCACCGTGCGCGACATGCCGGTCAAGCTCATGTTTGAAAACCGCGCGCTGATCAACGACCACCTCAAGCGCACCCGCGGCGGCAAGGTCTCCTTCACCCACATCCTGGGCTACGCCATTGTCCTGGCCACCAAGCTGCACCCGGACATGAACAAGAACTACAAGGAGGACGGCAACAAGTCCTTCGCGGTGCAGCCGGAGCACATCAACCTCGGCCTGGCCATCGACCTGCCGGGCAAGAACGGCTCCCGCTCCCTGGTCGTCGCCGCCATCAAGGAGTGCGAGAACAAATCCTTCGACGAGTTCGTCGAGGCGTATGAGGACATCGTCGCCCGCGCCCGCGACGGCAAGCTCACCATGGACGACTTCTCCGGCGTGACCATCCAGCTGACCAACCCGGGCGGCATCGGCACCCGCCACTCCATCCCGCGCCTGACCAAGGGCCAGGGCACCATCGTCGGCGTCGGCGCTATGGACTACCCGGCGGAGTTCGCAGGCGCCTCCGAGGACCGCCTCGCCGAGCTCGGCGTGGGCAAGCTGGTCACCCTGACCTCCACCTACGACCACCGCGTCATCCAGGGCGCGGAGTCCGGCGAGTTCCTGCGCGACATCTCCCAGCTGCTTATCGACGACAAGTTCTGGGACGAGATCTTCCGCTCCCTGCACATCCCGTTCGCACCGCTGCGCTGGGCACAGGACGAGCCGAACACCGGCATCAACAAGGACACCCGCGTCATGCAGCTGATCGAGGCGTACCGCTCCCGCGGCCACCTCATCGCCGACACCAACCCGCTGCACTGGCACCAGCCGGGCCTGCCCAAGCCGGACTCCCGCGACCTGCTCATGGAAACCCACGGCCTGACCCTGTGGGACCTGGACCGCGTCTTCCACGTCGGCGGCTTCGGCGGCAAGGAGCAGATGACGCTGCGCGAGGTCATGTCGCGCCTGCGCGCCGCCTACACCCTGAAGGTGGGCACCGAGTACTCCCACATCATGGACCGCGACGAGCGCGAGTGGCTGCGCGACCGTGTCGAGGCCGGCATGCCCAAGCCGACCGGCCCGGAGCAGAAGTACATCCTGCAGAAGCTCAACGCCGCTGAGGCCTTCGAGAACTTCCTGCAGACCAAGTACCTCGGCCAAAAGCGCTTCTCGCTTGAAGGTGCCGAGACCCTGATCCCGCTGATGGACGCCATCATCGACACCGCCGCAGGCCAGGGCCTCGAAGAGGTTGTCATCGGCATGCCGCACCGCGGCCGCCTCAACGTGCTGTTCAACATCGTGGGCAAGCCGGTCGCCACCATCTTCAACGAGTTTGAGGGCAACATGCGCGCAGCCCAACAGGGCGGCTCCGGCGACGTGAAGTACCACCTCGGCTTCGAGGGCGAGCACATCCAGATGTTCGGCGACGGCGAGATCAAGGTCTCCCTGGCCGCCAACCCGTCCCACCTCGAGGCCGTGGATCCGGTCCTGGTGGGCATGGCGCGCGCCAAGGAAGACCAGATCAAGTTTGCCAAGGGCCGCGAGGACCACCCGGTCGTGCCGCTGATGCTGCACGGCGACGCTTCCTTCACCGGCCTGGGCATCGTCCAGGAGACGCTGAACCTGTCCCGCCTGCCGGGCTACACCGTCGGCGGCACCATCCACATCGTGGTGAACAACCAGATCGGCTTCACCACCACCCCGGACTCCGGCCGTTCCTCCTACTACGCCACCGACCTGGCCAAGGGCTTCGACTGCCCGGTGTTCCACGTCAACGGCGACGACCCGGAGGCCGCCGCCTGGGTTGCCCAGCTGGCCACCGAGTACCGCCGCGAGTTTGGCAAGGACGTCTTCATCGACCTGATCTGCTACCGCCTGCGCGGCCACAACGAGGCCGATGACCCGACGGTGACCCAGCCGGTCATGTACGACCGCATCCAGTCCCACCCGTCGGTGCGCACCCGCTACACCCAGGACCTCATCGGCCGCGGCGACATCACCGAGGAAGACGCCGAGAAGGCGGCACAGGACTTCCACGACCAGCTGGATTCCGTCTTCTCCGACGTCAAGGCTGAGAAGGGCCAGCCGAGCGAGCAGACCGGCATCACCGAGTCGCAGGAGCTCACCCGCGGCCTGGACACGAACATCTCCGAGGACCAGTTCAAGCGCCTCGCCGACGCGTTCGCGAACCTGCCGGAGGACTTCACGCCGAACAAGCGCCTGAAGTCCGTGCTGAAGAAGCGCGGCGGCTCGTTCACCGACGGCGACATCGACTGGGGTTGGGGCGAGCTGCTCGCCTTCGGTTCCCTGGCGGAGCAGGGCAAGTTTGTCCGCCTCGCCGGCGAGGACTCCCAGCGCGGCACCTTCACCCAACGCCACGCGGTGCTGTACAACCCGGATAACGCCGAGCCGTACAACCCGCTGGACCACAACGCGCAAGAGGCCGACAACGGCGGCCGCTTCCAGGTGTTCAACTCCGCCCTGACCGAGTACGCGGGCATGGGCTTCGAGTACGGCTACACCCTGGGCAACAAGGACGCCGTGGTGGCTTGGGAGGCGCAGTTCGGCGACTTCGCCAACGGCGCGCAGACCATGATCGACGAGTACCTGTCCTCCTCCGAGACCAAGTGGGGCGAGCTGTCGTCGCTGATCACGCTCCTGCCGCACGGCTACGAGGGCCAGGGCCCGGACCACTCGTCGGCCCGCATCGAGCGCTACCTGCAGCTCGTGGCGGAGGGCTCGATGACGATTGCCCAGCCGTCCACCCCGGCAAACCACTTCCACCTGCTGCGCCGCCAGGCTCTCGGCGAGATGAAGCGTCCGCTGGTCGTCTTCACCCCGAAGTCGATGCTGCGCAACAAGGCTGCTGTCTCGCAGCCGGCTGACTTCATCGAGGTGGACCGCTTCCAGTCCGTCATCGACGACCCGAACTTCGTTGAGCGCGGCAACAAGGTCGTCGGCGACACCGACAAGGTCACCACGATCATGCTGTGCTCCGGCAAGATCTACTGGGAGCTGGCCAAGAAGAAGGAGAAGGAAGGCCGCGACGACGTCGCGATCATCCGCGTGGAGATGCTCCACCCGATCCCGTTCAACCGCCTCGCGGACGCGTTCAAGAACTACCCGAACGCCAAGGAGATCCGCTGGGTCCAGGACGAGCCGGCAAACCAGGGCGCATGGCCGTTCTACAACGAGCACCTGCGCACCCTGATCCCGGACATGCCGGAGATGGTCCGCGTGTCCCGCCGCGCCCAGTCCACCACCGCAACCGGTGTGGCCAAGGTGCACCAGCAGGAGGAGAAGCAGCTGCTCGAGGAGGCATTTGCAAAGTAGCTTGACGACGGGAGCGCCGCCGGTGCTCCCCCACAAGCGTTAGGGCCCCGGGGTATCCCGGGGCCCTTCCTCGTGCCTGGTATGCGTGTTTAGCGCGCGCCGGCGCTGTCGGCGGAATCGCCCGCCGCTGCCCCGTCCTCGTCCGCCTCTGGCAGCTCGTCGTTGTAGATGTTGATGTGGGCGTTTTCCATCATCCACGCCGCCAGCGTGTCCTGGACGTCGGCGCCGCCCTCGATGTCTTCGACCATCTCCTCCAGCGACTTGGTGGAGATGACGCGGGTGATGAAGTTCAGGCGGTTGATCTCGCCACGGTCGAAGCCCGACTTGTCGAACAGCGGAATGATGTTCTGGGGCAACTCGCCCGAGCGGCCGCAGCTTTGCGCCGGCGAGGGGTCCACGGTCCGCAGGGTGCTGGGCAGGCCAGCGATGGCTTGGTCGTAGATCACGTCGGAAAACCCGGCCGGTGCATCCTTCGCTTCCTTCTTTAAGCGCTTAGCGGCCTCCACGTCGGTTTCTTCGACGAGGCGGCCGGTGCATGTCACCACGAAGTCCACCGGGGTTTCCTTGAGCACCCGCAGCGTGTCGCCGGCGGAAAAATCGGCGGCGGTCACGCTGGTGGGCCGGCCCAGCTGCTGCAGCACGCGGCTGTAAATCTCGCCCAGTACGCGCTGCTCCGGGTCCTCGGCGTCGATGCCGATCGCGATCGGTTCCTTGCTCGTGCTCTTCTGGCCGAGCGCAGAGCACCCGGACAACGCCCCGGAAACCGTCAGTGCGCACACGGAAAGCGCCGCCGCGGCGCGGTAGCGCTTATGCATCGGGGTTGGGGTGCGACGTGTCGTCGATAGGCAGCTGGCCCGCGATGAGGTCACGCGCCTGCGGTGCGGCATCCGGCTCGCAGAGCACGTCGTAGTGGCCCGCCACGATCGTCGTCGCCGAGGAGAAGTCGCGCTTGCCGCCCGTGAACGCGTAGGCCACCGCCGCGAAAATCACGCCGAAGATCGCGCCGATGATCAACGTGGTGGTAAACGTCACCCAACCCGAGCCCGGCTCGGTGAACACCGACAGGATCAGGCCGATGAACAGGCCCATCCACAGGCCGGAAAGCGCGCCGGTGCCCAGCACCTTGCCCCAGGTCAAACGGCCCGTGATCTTTTCCACCTGCATGAGATCCACGCCCACGATGGACAGCTTCTCCACCGGGAACTCCTTGTCAGATAGCGAATCCACCGCCTCCTGCGCCTCCGCGTAGGTTTTGAAGCTGCCGACAGGCCAGCCCGTGGGAACCTCGCGCGCGGGCACACGGGAAGAGTTGCTCATGGGATTTGTCATGCCCACCAGTGTATCCGCTCGCTTGCGGGGCACCGTTATACTGCAGGGCAACATGGCTACAGAACAAAAAATCACAGAGCAGGACGTCCTCGCGGCACTCGAGCGCGTGGAAGACCCCGAGATTGGCAAGCCCATCACCGAGTTGGACATGGTGGAATCCGTGCGCATCACCGGCGCGGACGTGGCCGTGGGCATCTACCTGACCATCGCCGGCTGCCCCATGCGCGACACCATCGAGTCCAACACGCGCGCGGTGCTAGAGGAACTCGACGGCGTCGGCGACGTCTCCGTCACGCTGCACACCATGAGCGACGAGCAGCGCCGCGCACTGGCGCTGAAGCTGCGCGGCGAGCAGACCGGGCCTGCGATCCCGTTTGCGGACCCGGACACGCGCACCCGCATCTTCGCCGTCGCCTCCGGCAAGGGCGGCGTGGGCAAGTCGTCCATGACCGTGAACCTGGCCACCGCCCTCGCCGCGCAGGGCTTGAGCGTCGGCGTGGTGGACGCGGACATCTACGGCCACTCCGTGCCCGGGCTGATGGGCTCGAACGACAAGGGCCCCACAGTTGTCGACGAGATGATCATGCCGCCGATCACCCACGGCGTGCGCCACATCTCCGTGGGCCAGTTCGTGGAGGGCAACGCGCCGATCGTGTGGCGTGGGCCCATGCTCACCCGCGCGATCCAGCAGTTCCTGGCCGACGTGTACTGGGGCGATCTGGACGTGCTTTTCATGGACCTGCCGCCCGGCACCGGCGACGTGGCCATCACGGTGGCGCAGCTGGTGCCGAACGCGGAGCTGCTCATCGTGACCACCCCGCAGGCCGCCGCGGCGGAGGTGGCGGAGCGTGCCGGCACGATCGCGCAGCAGACGGACCAGAAAATCGCCGGCGTGATCGAGAACATGTCCGGTATGACCATGCCCGACGGCACCGTGATGAACATCTTCGGCGAGGGCGGCGGCGAGCAGGTCGCCGAGCGCCTGACGCAGCTGACGGACTCCGACGTAAAGCTGCTCGGCTCCATCCCCCTGGACCCGCAGCTTCGCGAGCACGGCGACACCGGCACCCCCGTCGTCATCTCCGAGCCGGACTCCCCCGCCGCCAAGGCCATCCAGGCCGTCGCGGATCAGTTGAAGGTGCGCCGCGAATCCCTCGCCGGCAAGAGCCTCAACCCGCAGGTTAAATAACGTCCTCCCAGGAGAAGCTCCTGCCTTTCGACGGCCGCTCCGCCTGATCTGGCCGCGGCTGCTCCGGGC
The DNA here is from genome assembly GCF_054478435.1 of Corynebacterium sp. CQ3829_602738. Classification (NCBI taxonomy): domain Bacteria; kingdom Bacillati; phylum Actinomycetota; class Actinomycetes; order Mycobacteriales; family Corynebacteriaceae; genus Corynebacterium; species Corynebacterium sp. CQ3829_602738. The sequence continues at coordinate 987,711 of NZ_CM137003.1, read as the reverse complement.
GCGGCGGCTCCTGCGCCGCGGGGCGCGGTCCCGAGCGGGTGGGCTCGGGATTGGCCTGGCGCGGGTCCACGGCCTCGTCCTCGAACAACACCTTTGCCATCGCGCGGCGCGGGCCCATCGACGCGTACTGGGACACGGTGTCGATCGGCTTTTTAAACTCCTCGAAGCCCTCCAGCTCCCCGTTGAGCTCAGCCTTGGCGTTGTTGATGGCCTTCTTCGCGGCGTAGATGGCCGCGCGCACATCCTCCACGACGGCGGGCAGGCGTTCGGGCCCGATCACGATGAGCCCGATGATCAGGATGAAGAAAATCTCGCCCCAGCCGATGTTGGAAAACACCTACAACACCCTACTCCCCGCGCCGCTTCAGCGCGCCCAGAGCCGACTGCAGCGCCGAGCTGAGGTTGGCGCCGAGATCCTTGACCCGGCCGCGAGGGCCCGGCGCCTCGCCCACCCTGTCGAGGTCGCCGGCGCCCATGCCGGCCAAGCGCTCCACCAGCGACGCCGGGGCGTGCACGCCCGAGTTGTCCACCACGCGCAGCCGGTTCGCGGCGCGGCGCTGGGCGTCGACCTCGGCGCTGCACTCGTCGCAGTCGGTCAGGTGGCGGGCGGCGCGGCGGAACGCTGAATCAGACAGTTCGCCGTCCACGAAAGCGGCGACCGCTTCCGGGTTCAGGTGGTCGGTGGAGTTGAATTCGCGTTTGGCCATGGACATCATCACGTCGCTTGGTTAGCGGGTGCGGATGAGTTCTTTCGCGTGTGCGTCGTCAAGCGCCTGCGCCTCCAGCGACTCGCGCAGCTGCGCGCGCCCGCGGTGGATGCGCGAGCGCACGGTGCCCATCTTCACGCCGAGAGTGTCGCCGATTTCTTCGTAGGTCATGCCCATGACGTCGCAAAGCACGACGGCGACGCGGAAGTCCGGCGCCAAATCATCCAGCGCGCGCTGCAGCGCCGGGTCCAGGTTGGCCACGTTGTAGGCCTCCTCCGGCGTCATGTCGGTGCCCGGCACGCGCTCGTAGTCCTCCGGCAGCGCCTCCATGCGGATCTTCGCGCGGCGGCGCACCATGTCCAAAAACAGGTTGGTGGTGATGCGGTGCAGCCACCCTTCGAAGGTGCCCGGCTGGTAGTTCTTCAGGCTCCGGAACACGCGCATGAAGGTCTCCTGCGTCAGGTCTTCCGCGTCGTGTTGGTTGCCGGACAGGCGGTAGGCAAGGCGGTACACGCTGTCGGCGTGTTCCTGCACCAGCTCCGACCAGGTGGGCATGGCCCCCTCGCCCGCGTCGAACGCGGCAGTGCCGGACAGCTGGTTTTCCTCAGAGGTCATGGCAAGTAGTTTGGCAGATCAACCTTTCAGATGCCAGCACGCCTGCTGTGAGCTCCCTGGGCACATGCGCCCCGCTATGATTGCCGGTGTGAGTGAGACAGCGTTTACCCAACTGAGCACCTACATCGACTCCCGCCGGGACCACCTGCCGGAGGCGGTGGGCGAAGAACTCGCCCGCGCCCGCGAGGACGCCGAGGAAAACGGCGTGCCGGTTCCCAGCCAGCTTGTGGGCGATCTGCTGTCCGTGCTGGCGGCGGGCAACGAGGCCTCCCAGGGTGCGGTCGCGGTGACCCCTGCCGCGGGGGTTGCGGGCCTGCACATCCTCACCGGCCTGCGCGAGAAAGCCACCCTGACCTGCATCGAGCCGGAAGCGGCGCTGCAGGCGGGCGCGAAGGAGGCGTTCCGCGCCGCGGGCTTCGCGCCGTCGCGGGTGCGCTTCCTCACCTCCCGCCCGCTGGATGTGATGGGGCGCCTGGCCACCGGCGCGTACCAGCTCATCTACGCCGACGTCTCCGCCGTGGAGCTGCGCCCGCTCATCGACGCCGCGTGGCCCCTGCTCGCCCCCGGCGGCACGCTCGTCATCGCGGGCTCGCTTCTCGACGGCACCGTGGCCGACCCCACCCGCCGCGACCGCGACACTGAAGCGGCACGCGAGGCGGACGCTTACGTCGATACGCTTGCGCTCGAAGATGCGGCCCTTGCGCGCCTGCCTCTCGACGGCGGGCTGACGCTTCTGACCAAGCGCCGCTAAATTACCTCGCTCTTGCCCACGCACACCACGCCGTTGTCGGAGACGGTGAAACGCTCCCCGTCTCGCTGCGCGTCCACGCCGATGGTCTCGCCGTCGGAGACATAGACGTTCTTATCCAGGATGCAGTGGCGCACCACCGCGCCCTTACCCACGCGCACGCCCGGCATCAGCACTGAGCCTTCCACGGTGGCGCCTTCCTCCACGCGGACGTCGGTGGAGAGCACCGAGTTGCGCACCGTCGCACCCGAAATGATGGAGCCGGACGCCACGATGGACTCCTGCGCGATGCCGCCCATGACAGACTTCGCCGGCGGCAGGTTGTCCTCCTCCGTCGCGTGGATGGGCCACGCCTTGTTGTAGAGGTTGAACACCGGGTGCGAGGAAATCAGGTCCATGTGGGCCTCGTAGAACGAGTCCACGGTGCCCACGTCGCGCCAGTAACCGCGGTCGCGCTCGGTCGCGCCCGGGACCTCGTTGCGGGAGAAGTCGTACACGTTCGCCTCGCCCTGGGCCACGAAGTACGGGATGATGTCGCCGCCCATGTCGTGGGCGGAGTCCTCGTTCTGCTCGTCTTCCAGCAGCGCCTGGATCAGCGCCTCGGTGGAAAAGCAGTAATTGCCCATGGACGCGAACGTGGTCTCCGGGTCGTCCGGGGTGCCCGGCGGGTTATCGGGCTTCTCCAGGAACTCGGTGATCGTGCCGTCGTCGTCCGCCTGGATGCAGCCGAACGCGTGCGCCTCCGAGCGCGGCACGCGGATACCGGCGACCGTGGCGGCCTTGCCCGAGGCGATGTGATCCTCCACCATCTGGGACGGATCCATGCGGTAGACGTGGTCCGCGCCGAAGACCAGCACGTAGTCCGGCGCGTCGTCGTAGATCAGGTTCAGCGACTGCACGATCGCGTCCGCCGAGCCCGAGTACCAGCGCTTGCCGCGGCGCTGCTGCGCGGGCACCGAGGCGATGTACTGCTGCGTCGGGCCCGAGACGTTCCACGCGGTGGCCACGTGGCGGTCCAGCGAGTGGGACTTGTACTGGGTCAGCACCGCGATGCGCATGTAGCCCGCGTTGACCAGGTTGGACAGGACGAAATCGATGAGACGGTAGTTGCCGCCGAACGGCACGGCGGGCTTGGCACGGTCAGCGGTCAGCGGAAACAGGCGCTTGCCCTCACCGCCGGCCAGGACGATGGCGAGAACTCGAGGCTGGCTTTTCATGACAGCTAGGCTAATGAGAATTTTGGGTCCCTGCAGGGAATCGCGCGCGTAAGTAGGCTCGGCGGTCATGAAAGTCGGAATGTTCACCCGCGAATACCCGCCGGAGGTCTACGGCGGCGCCGGCGTCCACGTCACCGAGCTGACGCGTTTCATGCGCGACATCGTCGAGGTGGACGTGCACTGCATGGGCGCGCCCCGCGACGCTGCCGGAGTTTATGTCCACGGCGTCGACCCCGCGTTGGAGGACGCCAACGGTGCGATCAAGACGCTGTCCACCGGCCTGCGCATGGCGGATGCCGCCGCCGGGCTGGACGTGGTGCACTCGCACACCTGGTACGCAGGCCTCGGCGGGCACCTCGCCGGCCAGCTGCACGAGATCCCCCACGTGGTCACCGCCCACTCCCTGGAGCCGGACCGCCCCTGGAAGCGCGAGCAGCTCGGCGGCGGCTACAACGTCTCCTCCTGGTCGGAGAAGAACGCCTTCGAGTACGCCGATGCGGTCATCGCGGTTTCCGCCGGCATGAAGGAGGCAGTCCTGCGGGCCTACCCGCGTATCGACGCTTCTAAAGTCCACACCGTCTTAAACGGCATCGACCCGCAGAAGTGGTACCCCGACTCCGGCACCATCGCCGAGGAGCTGGGCGTGGACCCGGACAAACCCGTCGTGGCCTTCGTCGGGCGCATCACCCGCCAAAAGGGTGTGGCCCACCTGCTCAAGGCCGCCCAAGCCTTCGACGAGGACATCCAGCTCATCCTGTGTGCCGGTGCCCCGGACACCGAGGAGATTGCGGCGGAGACCGAAGGGCTCGTCGACAAGCTCAAAGCTTCTCGCGACGGGGTGTTCTGGATCCAAGAAATGATGCCCGCGGAGAAGGTGCGCGAGGTGTACTCGCTTGCCGACGTGTTCGTGTGCCCGTCCATCTACGAGCCGCTGGGCATTGTGAACCTCGAAGCGATGGCGTGCGAAACCGCCGTGGTAGCCTCGCGCGTCGGCGGCATCCCGGAGGTCGTCGTGGACGTCGAAACCGGCGTGCTGGTGGACTACGATGCCAACGACACCGCAGGCTTCGAAGCCGCCCTGGCCGAGGCCGTCAACGCCGTCGCAGGCGATAGCGAGCGCGCCGCCGCCATGGGTGCGGCCGGGCTCAAGCGGGCCAAAACCGACTTTTCCTGGGCAACCATCGCGCAAGAGACCGTAGAGATTTACAAGGGGCTGAACAGATGACCGTTTACCGTCCGGAACTGCACGTCACCGCCGAGCGCGGCATCCTCGAAGGCCCCGCCGGCATCTACCGCACTGGGGCCGCATCGGAGCGCGTGTGGAACATGTTTTACCAGTACCGCCCCACCCCCGACGCGCCCAGCCGCTGGGGCCACCAGCAAAGCGAAGAAGACGCGTTTAGCTGGGTGGACTGCAACGACGTCATCGTGCCCGTCGGCGGCGAAATCGCCGTGCGCGCCGGCAGCGTCTCCGCCGCCGGCGACGGCGTGGACCTGTACTTCACCTCCGCCACCGCGGCCGGCAACACGATCCAGGTCGCGCACGTGCCGCACGTCGACGAGCTGTGCGCAGACCTCGACGAGGACACCGACCTGGACGTTTCCGCGGCCGCGTCCCGCCTCGGCGCCGTCGTCGAAGACGTCGCCGGCGTGAGCAACTTCCGCTCCCCCTGCGTCGTTCCCGACTGGGACGCCGACACCGACCGCGACGACGCCCACGACGGCTGGCTCATGCTCGCCGTCTCCGGGCCCGAAACCGCGCCGAAGCCGGTCGTGCTCACCTCAGGCGACGGCCGCGACTGGACGCTCGAGGGCATCCTCGAATTCGAGGGCGAGACCGGCTTCGACCTTGATGCCTCCCTGGTCGCCCCGCGCATCGTGCGCCTGCGCGACGAGGTGGACGACCAAATCCGCGACGTGTTGTTTGTCACCCTCGAGCGCGACGGCAAGGACACCGCCGTCTACGCCGTCGGCGAGCTGCGCGGCAACGTCTTCCGCGTGGACACCCCGTTTACCATCGTCGACCACGGCCACGACTTCACCCGCCCCCGCAACACCACCTACAACCTTGTGGAAACGGCGAAGCTGTACGAGCGCGCCTACCTCTACGGGTTCATGACCAACACCGACCGCGCCGGCGACCCCACCAAAGAGCCCAACTGGGACGCCGAAGGCTGGGCCAACGCGCTGACGCTGCCGCGCCGCGTCACTCTGCAGGGCGGCCGCATCTACCAGGTGCCCGCCCCGGGACTGCCGGACGCCGTGGACAGCACCGACCGCGCTCGCATGTGGGCCGGGCTGTGCGAGGTCGCGCCGGGCTCCTCCGTCGTCGTGGAAGTCCTCGACGGCGACGGCGAGCCGGGCGTGGTGATCACCCACTCCGGCGACCAGATCACCCTCGACCGCCTCGACGGCTCCCCCGCCACCGCCGCGCTCAACGACGAGGACGAGGACAACATCACCGTCATCGTCGACGGCTCCACCATCGAGGTCTACGCCGGCGGCGGCAGCGTCGTCATGTCCTCGCGCGTGTGGCTCGACGGCGGCTGCTCCGGCATCCGCACCCGCGCCCACGACGGCGCGGAGATCCACTCCGAGTGGCGCCGCGGCTACGTGCGCTAACGCGCTGAGGCTCTAGGCCTTGCGCATGCGGATCAGCTGCGCGCGAGCCGTGACTTTCATCTGCTCCGGCAGCTCCGCGAGGCGGGCCTGAAGCGTCTCTTTGTCCAAGTGGCGCGCCGACGGGCTCATGCCCACCTGGGCGGCGATGGCGTCGCGCTCCAGCAGCATCGGGAACTCGATGAGCTCGGGCTCCGCCGCGGGGACCAGGTGGCCCTCGGACTGGGCGATGAGGCGCTCGACCTTGCCCTCCTCGACGCCGAGGATGCCCAGCGGCTCGCGCAGCTCGTCCAGGTGGCCTTGGTCGGCGACGAGCATGACGGCCTCGCCGCCGTCCACAAGCACGCGCGCGAACTCCGCCGGGTTACGCGGCGCGAACACCACCGATAAAGCGTGCACGGAGCCGGTGCGGATGGGCAGCTGCTCCCACACGTCCGCCACCACAGCGCCCACGCGCGGGTGTGCCTTCGCCAGGTGCTTCGCCGCCGGCACGGACACGTCCAGGCCGACGCCGCGTGCGCCCGCGATCAGGTCCAGGGTGTGGGCTAGGTAGTAGCCGGTGCCGGCGCCGGCCTCCATGATCACCGGGTGTTCGGTGTCGCCGGCGGCGCGCTCCACCACGTCGGCGAGCGCGTCGGAGACGGCCTCCACGAACGGGGCGAAGTGGCCGTTGGACAAAAACGTCTCGCGGGAGTTGACCATCTCCAGCGAGTCACCCTCGTGCCCGATGCCCTTGCCGGCGGCGAGGGTGACATAGCCCTGCTTGGCCACGTCATAAGAATGCCCCGATTCGGAAACGAGACGCGAAAAGTCGTCTTCGCCCCGAAGCGGGGTGAGGTCTGCCGGGTCGGCGAGCACGTCCACAATGTCGTTGAGCATGTGGCGATACTACCGCGTTCGGCGCGTTAGGCTTCTGCGGCCTCCGTGAGCAGTCGGCCGAGCTCGCCGGCCTCCTCCTTGGACAGCTCCACCACGAGGCGGCCGCCGCCGTCGGACGGGATACGCATCACGATCTTGCGGGACTCCTCCACCGCTTCCATCGGGCCACTGCCGGTACGCGGCTTCATTGCTGCCATTCGTCTACGCTCCTTTTACTTCGCGATAGTTGACGTAGGCGATTCTACCTGAGCATCCTGCCTCTCGACGGGCCCAAGGTTGCCGCCGGCCAACTGCTCCAGCAGCGCATCCACCTGATCCATGCGGTAGCCGCGGTGCACCACTTCGAGCTGAATGTCGCCGAAGTTGCCCTCCTCCACGGCACGTCGGTTGGCCTCTTTGACGTCGGCGGTCGGCGGCATCGGCGGCTGGGCCTCGCCGCGGCCGAAGACGGAGGCGAACACGCGCACACCGATGATGCTCAGCAGCGCGAGGATGAGGATTAGCACGATCCAGGAAAGCATGACGGCTAGTTTAACCGGCGACCCAGGCGGGGCGCTCGCGGACCTGGATTTCGCCCACCCCGGCGCGCGCCAGGATCGTGCGGGAGACCACGTCCGCCATCGGCCCGAGCTGCGTCAGCGGGCGGTTGCGGTGCTCGCGGGGGCTCAGCTCCACTTCAGCGATGGAGGCGGGTGTGTGGGCGGAGGCGACGTCGATGAGCAGGCCCGCCTCGACGCCGTAACCTGCGACGAACGGCAGGCGCAGGGCGGTGGAGCGGCGGATGGCGTACTCGCCGGCGAGCGGCTGGCGGATGTGGGCGAGCTGCGGGAACAGGGCGCGCAGGAGCGGTTTGGCGGTCAGTTCGGTGACGCGGCCGCCGGCGCGGGCGCGCTCGTAGGAGGCCTTGACCAGGTGGACGGTGTCGTCGCGCAACGGTTCGGCGAGCGCGTCGACCCACCACGGCTCGAGCGAGGTCACGTCCGCGTCCACGAAGACCACGACGTCGCCGGCGGCCGCCTTCACCCCGCGCCACAGCGCCTCGCCTTTGCCCTCCCACGGCTCGCGGGGGTCCACCTCGCGCCACGGCACCACCCGCGCGCCCGCCTCCGCCACGAGTGTGGCGGTGGCGTCGGTGGAGTCCGGGTCGATCACCAGCACTTCGTCGGCGTGCGATGCCAGACACTTCTCGACGACCCCCGCCACCGTCGCTTCCTCATTCAACGCAGGAATGACAACACTGACCCTCACGCGAGCCCTCGCACAGTGTGCAGCGGGGCCATCTCGCCCTGGATCGCGGCGGTCATGCGGATCACGTCCAGCGTGGCCTCGACCTCGTGCACGCGGAACGCAGCCACCCCGCGCGCGGCCGCCCACGCGGTGGCGGCGAGGGTGCCGGGCACGCGCTCGGTGATGTCCGCGCCGAAAAGCCCGCGGTTCAGCGTCTCGCCGACGAAGTCCTTGTTCGACAGCGCCATCAGCACCGGCCAGCCGGTGGCCACCAGCTCGTCCACGCGGCGCAAAAGCTCCAGGCCGTGGTAGGTGTTCTTGCCAAAGTCGTGGGTCGGGTCGATGAAGATGCGCTTTTCCGGCACGCCCAGCGCCGCCGCGCGCTCGGCCAGCGCGGTGGTCTCGGCGATGACGTCGGCGACCACGTCGTCGTAGTGCACGCGGTGGGGTCGGGTGCGCGGGGTGATCCCGCCGGTGTGCGAGCAGACGTAGCCCACCCGGTGCTGTCCGGCGACCTCCACCAGCTCCGGGTCGAAGCCGGCCCACGTGTCGTTGATCAGGTCCGCGCCGGCGGCGACCGCGGCCTCGGCCACCGGCGCGCGCCACGTGTCCACGCTCAACGTCACATCCGGGTGGCGCCCGCGCGCGGCGGCGATCAGCGGCACGACGCGGTCGATCTCCTCGGCCACGTCCACATCGTCGCCGGGCCCTGCTTTGACCCCGCCGACGTCGATGATGCTGGCGCCGGCGGACACTGCGTCGTCGATACGCAAAAGTGCTTTCTCGGAGGCGAACGTCGCGCCTTTGTCGTAGAACGAGTCGGGTGTGCGGTTGACAATCGCCATCACCTCGGCGAGCTGCTTAGTCATCCTTGAGGCGCTGATCCGTCATCACCTTGTGCTTCTCCACGATGTGCGCCACCGCCTCGTCCACCGAGTCGGTGACCAAAAACAGCCTCTCGTCGCCCGGCGAAATCAGCCCGCGGCCCAGCAGCTGCTCCTCGATCCACGACACCAGCCCCGACCAGAACTCGGTGCCCATCAGCACAATCGGGAAGTTGGTGACCTTGCCGGTTTGCACCATGCACAGCACCTCGAAGACCTCGTCCATCGTGCCGAAACCGCCCGGCAGCGCAATAAACGCCTGCGAGTACTTCAAAAACATGGTCTTGCGGGCGAAGAAGTAGCGGAAGTTCAGGCCCAGATCCACCCAGTCGTTCAGGCCCTGCTCGAACGGCAGCTCGATGCCCAGGCCCACCGACAGGCCGTCGGCGTTGTGCGCGCCGCGGTTCGGCCCCTCCATCAGCCCAGGCCCGCCGCCGGTGATCACCGCGTAGCCGGCCTCCGCGAGCGCCCTGCCCACGTCGTAGGACAGCTGGTACTCCTCCGTGCCCTCCCCCAGGCGCGCCGAACCGAACACCGTGACGGCCTTCGGCATTTCGCTCAGCGCGTCGAAGCCTGCGACGAACTCGCTCTGGATGCGCATCACGCGCCACGGGTCCTCGTGACGCCACTGACTGTCCGCGTGCCCGAACGCCTCAAGCAGGCGCTGGTCGAACGTGGACGCCTGGTGGTCCGAACCGCGCAACGCGATCGGGCCGCGCAACTTCCGGTCGCGCTCCGGGCGGGGAATGTTCAGCGGGGCCATTAACTACTCGCTTTCGTTGACGCTCAAATACGACAGCAGCTGCTCGAAAACCTGCGTGATCTGGTCCGTCGGGCACTGCTCGTCCTTCTTGTGGGCAAAACCAGGGTCGCCGGGGCCGAAGTTGACCGCGGGAACTCCCAGGCTAGAAAAGCGCGCCACGTCCGTCCATCCGAACTTCGCGCGGAATTTCCCGCCCACAGCCTTGACTAGGCCGGCGGCCACGGGGTCGCCCAGGCCGGGAAGGGCGGCCGGGGAGATGTCGTCGTAGGTCAGCGTGAGCCCGTCCTCAAGCGAAAGCGCTTCCTCGAGGTGCGCTTTGGCGTCCTCGACGGAGCGGTCCGGCGCGTAGCGGAAGTTCACGATCAGCCGCGCGTGGTCCGGGATGGTGTTGGTGGCCACGAAACCCTCCAGGCCGACCACGTTGAGGCCCTCGCGGTACTCGCAGCCGTCGATCTCCACCGCGCGCGGTTCGTAGGCGGCGATGCGCGTGAGCACCCCGGCCAGATCGTGCGCCGCGTTGTGGCCCAGCCAGCTGCGGGCGGAGTGGGCGCGGGTGCCCGCCGCGTCCACGAACACGCGGATGGTGCCCTGGCAGCCGGCCTCGATGATGGCGCCGGACGGCTCGCCGAGCAGCGCGATGTCGCCCTCGAGCCACTCCGGGTGGTCGCGCTCCAGGTGGTGCAGGCCGTTGTACTCCTGCGCGACCTCCTCGCCCTCGTAGGCGATGACGGTCAGGTCGTAGGCGGCTTTGCCCGGCTCGGCCAAGCGCGCGAACGCTGCCAGGTAGCAGGCCATGCCGGATTTCATGTCGACGGAGCCGCAGCCGTGCAGGGTGCCGTCGACAAGCTTGTGCGGCGTGTTGTCCGCGAGCGGGACGGTGTCGATGTGCCCGGCCAGGACCACCCTTGAACCCAGCCCGAAGTTCGTGCGCGCCACCACCGTGTTGCCGAAGCGCGCAACCTCCGCGTGCTCGAGGCCGCGAAGCGCGCCTTCGACGGCGTCCGCGATCGCCTCCTCGTGGTGCGAGGGCGACTCGATGTCCACGAGCGCCGCGGAAAGTGCAATTGGGTCGGCGAAGAGATCTAAGGAAGTCACACGGCGATCCTACGTTTAGACTCGCAGGCATGTCTCAAGGAGCGCGCGCCGTCGGAATCGCCAACATCGCCATGAACGGCACCGTGCTGGACACTTGGTTCCCGTCGCCGGAGCTACTGCCTATCGACGGCACCTCCGGCACCCACCGCGTCTCCGCCCACGAACTCAGCCCGAAGTTTCTGAAACTTATTGGCGCAGACCACGACCGGCTGGTGGAACTCGTGCCGGTGCGCACCGTCATCGCGGACTTGGACGCACCACCCATCGATGCGCACGACGTGTTTTTGCGCCTGCATCTGCTTTCGCATCGCATGGTGGAGCCGCTGACGATCAACATGGCCGGCGCGCTGGAGCTGCTGCAGCCGGTGGTGTGGACCAACAAAGGCCCGTGCCTGGCGGACAACTTCGAAACCGTGCGCACCAACCTGCGGGCGCGTGGGCTGATCCACGTCTACGGCATCGATCGGCTGCCGCGCATGGTGGACTACGTCGTGCCGTCCGGGGTGACCATCGCCGAAGCCGAGCGCGTGCGGCTCGGGGCGTACCTGGCCGAGGGAACTTCGGTGATGCGCGAAGGCTACGTCTCCTTCAACGCCGGCTCGCTGGGACCTGCGCGGATTGAGGGGCGGCTTTCGTCGTTCGCGGTGGTCGGCGGCGGGACCGATCTGTCGTTGTCGTCGGCGCTGATGGCATCACGGGTCAGCGAGTTTGAGCGTGCACCGATGCGGGTCGGGCGGGACTGTCGGCTGCACCCGTCTGCCGGCGTGATCGGGGTGGATTTGGGCGACCGGTGCGAAATCGGCGTCAACGTCATGCTCGAACCGGAAACCATGGTCTTCGACGTGGAAACCGGCACCCAGGTGCCTGCGCGGACCATCGCCGGGCGCGCGGATCTTCGCATCGAACGCGAACCGTTTTCCACCTCGCCGGTGGTGCGGCGGCGCACTTTAGGCGTCGATTAGCGAAAAGTTGCGGAATATATTGCCCTTGACGCAATAGCTTGCGTTTAAGGTGTTCGACATGTCGACACCAGTTTCCCCCGTCGCGGATTCCACCGCGCTCGCCCGCGGGCTGAAGACACGCCACCTGACCATGATGGGCCTCGGCTCCGCCATCGGCGCCGGCCTGTTTCTGGGCACCGGCGTGGGCATCGCAGCCGCCGGGCCCGCCGTGTTGATCGCGTACGTCATCGCCGGATTCATCACCGTCTGCTTCATGCAGATGCTCGCCGAGATGGTCGCCGCCAGGCCGTCCTCCGGCACCTTCTCCACCTACGCCGCCCAGGCGTTCGGGCCGTGGGCCGGATTCACCATCGGCTGGCTGTACTGGTTCATGATGATCATGATCATGGCCGTGGAAATCACCGGCGCCTCCGCCATCGTCGCCGCGTGGTTCGGCATCTCGCCGTGGATCCCGGCGCTGGTGGCCATCGTGGCGTTCACCGTGGTCAACTTCTCCGCAGTGAAAAACTTCGGCGAGTTCGAGTTCTGGTTCGCCCTGATCAAGGTCGCCGTCATAGTCGCGTTCTTGATCATCGGCGTGGCACTGTGGCTCGGTCTGCTGCCCGCCAGCGGGTTCGTGGGGTTGAGCAACGTCAGCGAGGTCGGCTTCATGCCCAACGGCTGGTCCGGCGTGGCCACCGCGCTGCTGGCCGTGGCGTTCGCGTTCGGCGGCATCGAGCTGGTCACCGTCGCCGCCGCCGAATCCGAAGACCCGCAGGCGGGCGTGCACTCCGCGATCCGCTCCATCATCTGGCGTATCTCCGTGTTCTACATCGGCTCCGTGCTGCTGATCGTGCTGCTTTTGCCTTTCGACGAGATCGGCGGGGCCGACTCCGCCGCCGACTCCCCGTTTACCGCCGTGCTCGAGCTGGCGAACATCCCGGGCGCCGTCGGCATCATGGAAGCCGTCATCGTGGTGGCGTTGCTGTCCGCCTGCAACACCCAGATCTACGGCTCCTCGCGCTTCATGCAGAACCTCGCCGTGCGCGGCGACGCCCCCGCCTCCTTCGCCCGCACCGACGCCCGCGGCGTGCCCATGCGCGCCGTCATCGTCTCCGTCGTCTTCGGGTTCGCCGCCGTAGCCCTGCAGTACTGGAACCCGCCAGGGCTGCTGGCGTTTTTGCTCAACGCGGTCGGCGGCTGCCTGATCGTGCTGTGGATCGTCGTCGCTCTGTCGTTCGTGCGACTGCATCCGAAGCTAGTGGCTACCGGCGAAATCACCGAGGTCCGCATGTGGGCGCCGGCCGTCCTGCCGTGGGTCATGATTGCCCTCGCCGCAGGCGTCATTGCGCTGATGCTGGCTGACGCGGACGGGCGCTTCCAGATGCTCGCGGTCGCCGTCGTCGTCGGCGTCATCGCCATCGCCGGCGCGATCCACCAAAACGTGCACAAGAATAGGGGCGCCTGATGACCGGAGGAACGTCGACAAGCAATAGCGATCTGGGCTCCGGCCTGAAATCGCGTCACCTCACCCTCATGGGGCTCGGCACCGCCGTGGGCGCCGGGCTGTTCCTCGGCGTCGGCGTGGGCATTCGCGCCGCCGGGCCCGCGATCCTTGTCGCGTACGCGATTGCCGGGCTGATCGTCATCGCAGTGATGCGCATGCTCGGCGAAATGGCCGCCGCGCACCCCTCCTCCGGCTCGTTTGCCACCTACGGACGCATGGCGTTCGGCCACTGGGCCGGGTTCCTGCTCGGCTGGATCTACTACTTCCTGCTCATCATGGCGTGCGGCGCCGAACTCACCGGCGCCTCCGCCATGATGGCCGGCTGGTTCGGCGTGCCGCAATGGGTGCCCGGGCTTGTCGTCGTGGTGGTGCTCACCGCCGTGAACCTTGCCCAGGTCAAGGGCTTCGGCGAGTTCGAGTACTGGTTCGCCATGATCAAAATCGCCGTCATCCTGGGCTTCTTGGTCATCGGCGTGCTGCTGTGGGCCGGCGTGCTGCCCGCCAGCGACTTCGTCGGCTTCGAGCACGTGCGCGAATCCGGCTTCGCCCCCAACGGCATCGCCGGCATCGCCGCCGGGCTGCTCGCGGTGGCGTTCGCGTTCGGCGGCATCGAGGTGGTCACCATCGCCGCCGCCGAATCCGAGAATCCCTCCGACAACGTCAAGCGCGCCGTGAACTCGATTATTTGGCGCATCGCGCTGTTCTACATCGGCTCAGTAACCGTGATCATCCTGCTGCTGCCGTACGCCGCCATCGACGGCGCGGACTCCGCCGCCGACTCACCATTCACCGCCGTGCTGGAAATGGCCAACATCCCGGGCGCCGCCGCGCTCATGGAGGTCGTGATCGTCCTCGCGCTTCTGTCCGCGTTCAACGCGCAGATCTACGGCACCTCGCGGCTGGGATACCAGCAGGCGCTCGAGGGCGACGCCCCGGCCTGGATGGCGCGCACCAACACCGCCGGCGTGCCGCGCAACTCCGTGCTCATCTCCGTGTTCTTCGCGTTCGTGGCGGTGGGCCTGCAGTGGTGGAACCCACCGGGGATGATCGACTTCATCATGTCCGCCACCGGCGGCTGCCTCATCGTCACCTGGATCATGATCACCCTGAGCTTCATCAAGCTCCACCCGCGCATCCGTTCTTCCGCGGTGCGTGTGCGCGGCGCGTCGTGGGTGCCGTGGGTCACCCTGGCGGCGCTTTTGGGGCTGACGGTGCTCATGCTTTTCGACGATGCTTCGCGCTCCCAAGTCATCAGCGTCACCGTCCTGTCGTTGATCCTGGTCGCCATGTCCTTCCTCACCCGAAACCGGGGTGCCGTAAGGTAATCGGCATGAATTCCCCAACTTCCGCGATTGCGCGCGGCGTCGCCACCATCACCCACGACGGCACCGTGCTTGACGTCTGGTACCCCGCCCCGTTAGTTGATGAGCCGGTTGAGGAAACCGGGACGCGTCGATTGGCAGAGCCCGACGCCCGCTTCGAAGAGCTCGTCGGCCCCGACGAGGCGCGCGGCGTCGCACGCGTGGCCGTGGAAACCGCGATCAAAGACCTAGCCGAGCCAGCCGTGGACGCCTACGACGTATACCTGCGCCTGCATCTGCTGTCGCACCGCCTGATCCGCCCCCACGGCGCCAACATGGACGGCGTGTTCGGTCTGCTGTCCAACGTGGTGTGGACCAACTACGGCCCCTGCGCCGTCTCGGACTTCCAGATGACCCGCGGCAAGCTTGCCGCCAAGGGCCCGGTAGTGGTGTTCTCGGTTGACAAGTTCCCGCGCATGGTCGACTACGTCGTGCCGTCCGGCGTGCGCATCGGCGACGCGGACCGCATCCGCCTCGGCGCCCACCTCGCCGAAGGCACCACCGTCATGCACGAAGGCTTCGTGAACTTCAACGCCGGCACGCTCGGCGCCTCCATGGTTGAGGGCCGCATCTCCGCCGGCGTTGTCGTCGGCGACGGCACCGACATCGGCGGCGGCGCGTCCATCATGGGCACCCTGTCCGGCGGAGGCAAGGAAGTCATCTCCCTCGGCGAGCGCTGCCTCCTTGGCGCGAACGCCGGCGTGGGCATCTCGCTCGGCGACGACTGCATCGTCGAAGCCGGCCTCTACGTCACCGCCGGCACCAAGGTCGTGCTCACCGCGCCGGTGGCCGAAGCTCTGAGCAAGGACGCTGGCGCCACGGTGAAGGCGCTCGAGCTCTCCGGCGCGAACGGTCTGCAGTTCCGCCGCAACTCCGTCACCGGCTCCGTCGAGGCTGTGCCCGCGAAGGGCATCGAGCTCAACGAAGCGCTGCATGCCAACTAACGTGCCCCTCCTCCGCGACGCGGAGCTGACGCTGCTGCCCTGGAGCGACGTCGATTCGTTGCCGGGGGTGCGCGCCGACATTGTGGCCACCAGCAACGACCCTGCGATGGTGCGCTGGACCACCGTGCCGCACCCCTACACCGGCTCGCACGCCGACGAATTCCTCGCCACTGTGCCGGACGGCGTCGAGCGGTGGGCGTATGTGGTTGACGGCCGCTACGCCGGAAGCATCGAGCTGCGCCCAGGCGACGTGTTGGGCTACAGCACCGCACCGTGGGCCCGGGGCCGGGGGCTGACCACCCGGGCGCTGCGTCTTGTCGCCGCCCGAGCATTTTCCCGCGGTGTGAAGCATCTGGAGCTCCACATCGCCGTGGACAACTCCGCCTCGCGCCGCGCGGCCGAGAAGGCGGGATTCACCTACGACTGCCTTCTCTCCGAGCCGGTGCGCCTGCGCGGCCACGAGGACACGCTGGCCCGCTACGTCCTCCGCGCCCCCGAGGAACCAGAGCCAAACAGCACCTCCATCGCCCCGTAGGGGTGGTACCGGTTCGCCGCGGGGATGCCGTTCGGCGAGACCCACGTCGGGGTCCCCTTGACGCGTTTCACGCTGCCGCGGCGGTTGGCGTGCGAGGCGATGTCGTGGTTGATCTGGTTGTGGTAGTGGCACACCGGCACGAGGTTGGCCATGTTCGTCTCGCCACCTTCGGCCCACGACTGCATGTGGTGGATCTCGCAGGAGTCGGAGCCGTGGCGGCAGCCCGGCCACGGGCACACCGTCAGCGTCAACCGGGCGAGGTCGCGCTGCTTGTCGTTGGCGTAGCGCTGCGTGTTGTACAGGTTCAGCGCGCCTTCGGTCGGGTGGAACAGCGCTACCTCTGCGAGTTCGGGCTCCGATGCCAGGTATTCGGCGCCGGTGATGGTGGTGCCGTCGGTGAGCCCGAGGATCACGTCGTCTCCGTCGCCGGAGAGGATCTGCACGTGCTGGTCCAGCCCCACCACCACAATCGGGCGGCGAACGGCGAAAGGTAGGCCTCCGCCGCATCCCCGGACAAGGTCAAGGAATCTCCGCAGCATTTGCGGCCCCGGCGGCTTGGTCGGGTCGAGGCCTTCGCGCAGGTAGTGCTCGATGTCGGCGGCGTCGTGCTCGTCGGCGGTGATCTGAATCGTGCGCCTGCCGTGCACTGATCGCCCGAACCTGACCTGCAGTTTAGGCTTTGTCCGGGCCGGTTTGAGAATCAGCCTGTCGGCCTTAGCTTTCAGCTCGTGGTGGGTGGTGAACTTTTCCAGCAGTTTGCGGCGCACGCGCCACCGCTCGGCTTCGTTGGGGATCTTTTTCAGCCGGTCTTCGATGTAGACCAGCTGGCTCAGCGGAAACTTTTCGGCGGCCTTGCGGGCGAGGCGTTGGTGTTTGGTCCACCTCGTGGGGCCGAAGTAGACAGTGTGGATCGCTTCCCACTTGCTGGCCAGGTTCGGTATCACGCCGGCGGCGATGGCGGCGCGCTTGTCAAAGCCTTCAAGTACGCGGATGGTCGGTTGTGTGTTCAGAAACTCTTGGAATGGTGTCATGGCACACAAGCTATGACCGCGCAAGCCCCAAATCTAGACCCCGGAGAAAATGTGGATAACTTTTCCTGAGAATTTCACAATCCCCAGCTAGACGGAAGATTTTGGCTTTCCGAAGGTCCAGAATTTGTTGATGATGAAGTTCACCGGCATGGCTATGAACGTTGAAATGGCTTGCGCCCAGTAGGACTTGGTGCGCAGTCCGGACGAGTCGTCGAAGATGTGGTCCGGCAGGCCGATCGGTGTGGTGGGGTTCATCAGAAGCGTCATGCACGTCAGCGACACGGCGAACGCGAGCGCGCCGGTGGCCAAGAACGGGAAGAAGCCGCGCAGCCAGGAGCGCCCGTGCACGCCGCGGAAGGTCCAGGAGCGGTTGAGCTGGTAGTTCCAGGTGTTCGCCAACAGGAACGCGAGCGTGGACAACACGTGGTACCAGCGCACGTTCCAGCGGGTGGCGCCGAGTTGCATGACCACGTCGTTGGCGTGAAGGTCCAGGCCGTTTTCCAGGGCCTTGTTGGCCAGGTAGAACACGACGAAGTTCACCAGCACGCCGGAGCCGCCGACGATGCCGAAGCGCAGGAATTGGCGCAGCCCGGCGACGAATCGCACCGCTGTGCTCCCGCCGGCTGGTGCGGCGGCGTGCTCGTGCGTCACGGACAACCTCCTCGAAAAAGTACGCAAAACTTACGTAAGTGTAGTCCCGGGAGGTCGAAGTTAAGAAACCAGGCGCTTGGCGGCTTCGGCGATGCGCTCGTCGGTGGCGGTCAGCGAGATGCGCACGTGGTTCGCGCCGGCCGGCCCGTAGAAGTGGCCAGGGGCTGCGAGGATGCCGCGGTCTGCGAGCCAGTCCAGCGTTTCGCGGGAGCTCATTGCTTCTCGACGGCACCAAAGGTACAACCCGGCATCAGAGTCGTCGATAGTAAAGCCCGCCTCCGGCAGCGCCTTCATGAGTTCGACGCGGCGCATGGCGTAGGCGGAACGCTGCATTTCCTCGTGCATGTCGTCGCCGAGGGCGGCGACCATGGCGGCCTGGATGGGGCCGGGCACGATGAGACCGGAGTGCTTGCGCACGAGCAGCAGTTCCTGCACGAGCTCCTCGTCGCCGGAGATGGTGCCGGCGCGGTAGGACGCCAGGTTGGATGTCTTCGACAGCGAGTGCAGCGCGAGCAGCCCGGTGTTGTCGCCGTCGGTGACGGACGGGTGCAGGATGGACACCGGCTCGGCGGACCAGCCGAGGTAGAGGTAGCACTCGTCGGAGGCGATAATCGCGCCGGTGTCGCGGGAGAACTCCACCCAGGCGCGCAGCTCGTCCGCGGTCGCCACTGCCCCGGTCGGGTTCGACGGGGAGTTGACGAACACCAAGGCGGCGTCGCGGGGCGCGGCCGCGGGGTCGTCGCAACGCACGACCTCGCAGCCGGCCACGAGCGCGCCGACCTCGTAGGTGGGGTACGCGACCTCAGGGATGACCACTTTCTCGCCGCGCAGACCGAGCAGCGTGGGCAGCCACGCCACGGCCTCCTTCAGGCCGATCACGGGCAGCACAGAGCGCTCGTTCAGCCCGGCGATGCCGAAGCGGCGCTCAAGCGAAGAGACGATGGTGGCGCGCAGCTCGGGCGTGCCGGCGGTCTGCGGGTAGCCGGGGGCCGCGGCGGCCTCGGTCAGCGCGAGCTGGATCGACGGGGCGACCGGGTCGACGGGGCCGCCGACGGACAGGTCGATCAGCCCGCCGTCGTGCGCGGCGGCGCGCTCGCGCACGTCCGCGATGGTGTCCCAGGGAAAGTCCGGCAGCCGCGATCCGAGTGGAGTGCGAGCCAATAGCCTAGTCCTGGTTCTGCGGCGGCAGGGCGGCCACGAACGGGTGGTCGTAGTCCTGCGGGCCGGTCTTGGCGGCGCCGCCCGGGGAGCCGAGCTCGTCGAAGAAGCCGACGTTGACGTCGTAGTACTCGCTCCACTCGTCGGGGGTGTCGTCCTCGTAGAAGATGGCCTCGACCGGGCATGCAGGTTCACAGGCGCCGCAGTCGACGCACTCGTCGGGGTGGATGTAAAGCATGCGCTTGCCCTCGTAGATGCAATCAACGGGGCATTCTTCAACGCAGCTGCGGTCCATGATGTCGACGCACGGTTGAGCAATCACGTAAGTCATGGCAACAGTATGTCACTTCGAACGAATCATGGGCCAAACGCCACCCACTATGCCGGCAACAAATAGCATCAACGACCAGCCAGTTGGCGGGAGTACGGCCAGTGAAATGAAAAACGCGCAGCCCCACACCCCCAGCGGCGCGAGCGCCCAGGTCTCCGACCACAACCGTGCCGTCTTCGTCAGCACCGCGTTGAACGACAGCGCGACAACCGCCCAGATCCAGTTGAGGTAGACCACCTCCAACACGAGCGAGACCAGTGCGCCAACGCTGAGCCACACCAGCCCGGCGACCGCTTCGCCCCGGGAGAAGTCGTCGCGCACTGCGGGTTGTGTCATCGTGCGATCCCGGTGAGCAGCGAAGCACCGTCGTGAAGCGGAAGCCCCGTGCCCAGCTGGTAGTGCTCGACGCGCTGGATCGGCTGGATGATCAGGTTGGACAGCGCGTAGTACACCACCGGACCGGCGGCGAGCGCGGCGTGCGGGTTGACGTCGGTGGTGCGCCCGTCCGCGATCCACAGCTGGGTGGCGTGCGCGCGCATCGCCTCGACCTTGGCGCTGTAGGCGGCGTCGTTGAGCTCGACGCGGACGTCGGAGGTGTCCACGCCGTCGAGCTCACCGTCGTCGGGCAGGCGCCAGCCCTCGGGCGCCTCGGCGGGCATGAGCGCGGCGGTCTCCTCGGCGAGGCGCACCGCCCACATGATGCGCGGGACGTGCACGCGCTCGGCGGCGGCGTGGGTGATCTCGTGGGCGCGGATGTGGTCCGGGTGGCCGTAGCCGCCGTCGGGGCCGTAGGTGAGCACAAGGTGCGGCTTTTCCGCGTCGAAGATGGCAGCAAGCTTCTCGACGGCCACGTCACCCGAATTCACAAACGCCCGCGGATTTTTACTCGCCGGCGATCCCGCCATGCCGGAGTCGCGGAAGCAACCGGCGCCACCGAGGAACTGCCCGCGCGCGCCGATCGCGTTGAGGGAGCGCTGCAGCTCCTGGATGCGGAACCCGCCGAGCTGGTCCGCCTCGTCGGCGACAAGGTGCTGGTAGGGCTCGCCGATGACCTCGCCCTCCTCGCCAAGGGTGCAGGTGACCACCAGCACGTCCGCGCCGCGTGCCGACAGGTCTGCGAGCGCGCCGGCGGTGGTGATCGCCTCGTCGTCCGGGTGGGCGTGCACGGCTACAACGCGGTAGCCAGAAAGGTCTCTATCGGTCATGGAACCTCCTGTATTTTTGTTCGCCGCCCCACTGTATCGGCCAGCGTCCACGCGCCCGCGGACGACAGCCCGCCGGGCCACTGCCCCGGCTGCGTGCCCGCCGCGCGCACCCCGCCCGCGGTGGCGGCCAGACGGGTCTCGCGCAGCAGGGGCACCCAGAGCGCTTCTCGGTGCTCGATCGCCGCGACGCGTTCGGTCGCTGTTTCTGGCGGGATGTCGCCGGCAAGGATTGCTTTGGCCAGCTCGTCGCCGGCCACCGAACAGAAACCCGCGAGGTTGCCGGCGCGGCCGGTTTCTGCAGGGCAAGCGATGCGGCTGGCCAGTGTGTCAGCGGGGGTGTGGGCGGCGGTGTCGGCGGATGCGCCGTCGTTGCGCCAGTGCACCACGATGTCCACCTCGCCCGCCGGCAGGCTGCGCGCGGCGATGGCGGGCAGCTCGTTGGCCACGATGCGGGCGGGCACACCGGCGTTGTCCAGTAGGTCCACCAGCGAGCGCGCGGCGGCGGTTGCGGCCGGGTCAGCCGCGTCCGCGGCGACGCGAAGGACCTTGCCGTCGGCGGCGAGGGCGTGCAGCAGCGCCAGCGAACCAGGCTCGGTCGGGGCCGCGGCATCCACGTTGGTGCTGCGCCGGGCGGCGATGTGGGCGAGCAGGGGGACGTCGATAAGCGAACGCACCTCCGCGCGCGCCTGCGCCGAAAGCCCGCTGGTGGCGGACAGTGTGACGCCCAAGGTGCGGTCGCCCGGGAACGTGCGGGTGTCCACGTCCGGGATCAGCCCGAGCACATCCGCGGTAGTGTCCTGCGGCACCATGTCCACGAACGCGAGCTGTCCGCTGCGCAGCTGGTCCGCCACCTGGGTGGTGTCGCGCGCCGCGGCGAGGGTGAGGATGTCGATCGGCGCCGGGTCCGGGCCCCAGAACCTGTCGTTGCGGTTCAGCGTGACGGTTCCGTGCGCCCGGTCCACGCTGCGCACCAGGTAACGGCCGGCCGATGCAGGCACCGTGTTGCGCAGCGCGTAGGCGAAGTCGGCGGCGTCCGCGGCGAGCAAGTGCGACGGCAACAGGTGACGGAACAGCACCCGCCAGTCCCCCACCGGCTGCGCGAAATCCACGTCCACGACCTTGCCGCCGGGCCCGCTGACGCGCACGTCCGCCACCGCGCGGTACGCGGCCGGGTCCACCACCCCAGGCGTCTTTGTCATACCGCGCCACAGGTAGGCGAAATCCGCGCCGGTGATCGGCGTGCCGTCGGACCACTGGGCGTTCGGCGCGATGACGTAGCGGACCGTGAACGCAGCCGGGGACGTCGGCAGCACCGACGCGCCGACGAGCAGGTTCGGGTCCTTCGCTCCACCCGCCCTAAACGCACTGGGCAGGACCAGGTCCGCGATGCCGCGCACGACGGCGGACTCGTCGCCGACCAAGTGCGGGTTGAACCCCGCGCGCACCGGGTCCACGCCCACCTGCGCCTGCGGACGGCCGCTGGCGGGCTCGTGGTTGGCGTCCTGCTCGTCGGCGTGTTCGGCGTCGGCGTTGTCGGCGTCGGCGTTGTCGCGCTCGGAGACAGCGTCGGGACGGTCCTCCGGCTCCACCAACGGCGGCGGGCCCGGATTGGCCGCGCAGGACGCCGCGAGGCAGAGCACGGAAAACGCCGCCGCAGCACGGGTGGCTGGGCGGCGCGTTCTACTTGGGTGCATGGAAGAACAGGCTAGCTGTTCTTCTGCTTCGCGCGGGAGCGGGCGCGGCCGCGCTCGGTGGCGTTGAGGATGATCTTGCGCACGCGCATCGCCTCGGGGGCGACCTCGACGCACTCGTCGTCGTCGCAGAACTCGATGGCCTCATCCAGGGAGAGGGTGCGGGCCTTCTGCAGCGTGACCGTGGCGTCCGCGGTGGCGGAGCGCATGTTGGTAAGCTTCTTTTCCTTGGTGATGTTGATGTCCATGTCTTCGTCGCGGGAGTTCGCGCCGACGACCATGCCCTCGTAGGTTTCCGCGCCGGGCTCGACGAAGAAGTCGCCGCGGTCTGCCAGCTGCTGCAGGGCGTAGGCGGTGACCTGGCCCGAGCGGTCGGCGACCAGGGAGCCGGTCGGGCGGCCCTTGATCTCGCCCGCCCACGGGCGGTGCTCGATGGAGTAGGAGTTGGCGATGCCGGCGCCGCGGGTCTCGGTGAGGAAGGTGGTGCGGAAGCCGATCAGGCCTCGCGACGGCACGTCGAACTCCATGCGCACCCAGTCGCCGGAGCCGGTGTTGGACATCGAGGTCATCTGGCCCTTGCGGTTGGCCATCAGCTGGGTGACGGCGCCCTGGTGCTCGGACGGGACGTCGATGATCATGTGGTCGTACGGCTCGTAGGTCTTGCCGTCGACCTCCTTGGTCACCACCTGCGGCTTGCCCACGGTCAGTTCGAAGCCTTCGCGACGCATGGTCTCGATGAGCACGGTCAGGGCCATCTCGCCGCGGCCCTGCACCTCCCACGCGTCCGGGCGGTCGGTCGGCAGCACCTTGATGGAGACGTTACCGATCAGCTCCTGCTCCAGGCGGGCCTTGACCATGCGGGCGGTGAGCTTGTCGCCGCCGTTGCGGCCGGCCATCGGGGAAGTGTTCACGCCGATGGTCATGGAGATCGCGGGGTCGTCGATGGCGATGCGCGGCAGCGGCTCAACGTTCTCCGGGTCGCAGAGGGTGTCGCCGATCATGATGTCCTCGACGCCGGAGATGGCGGCGATGTCACCTGCGACCACGTCGCCGGTGGCCGGGACGCGGTCCAGGCCCTCGGTGACCAGAAGCTCGGCGATCTTCACGTTCTTGACCTGCTGGTTGCCCTCGGAGTCGTAGTGGACCCAGGCGACATTCTGGCCCTTCTTCACGGCGCCCTTGTACACGCGGATCAGCGCGATGCGGCCGAGGAAGGAGGAGGAGTCCAGGTTGGTCACCTGCGCCTGGAACGGCGCGTCGATCTCTGCGGACGGCTCCGGCAGCACGTCGTAGATGACGTCGAACAGCGGCTGCAGGTCCTCGTTGTCCGGCAGGTTGCCGTTGCCCGGGTTTTCCAGGGAGGCGCGGCCCGCGCGGCCGGAGGTGTAGAGTACCGGCAGCTCGAGCAGGTTCTCGGCGGCCTCGGCGGCCTCCGGGTCTTCCAGGCCTGCGCCGAGCTCGAGGAGCAGGTCCTGAGCCTCCTCGACAACCTCGTCGATGCGGGCGTCCGGGCGGTCCGTCTTGTTCACGCAGATGATGACCGGCTTTTTCGCCTCGAGTGCCTTGCCCAGGACGAATCGGGTTTGCGGCAGCGGGCCTTCGGATGCGTCGATAAGCAAAACGACGCCGTCGACCATGGACAGGCCGCGCTCGACCTCGCCGCCGAAGTCGGCGTGGCCCGGGGTGTCGATGACGTTGATGACCAGGTCCGCGCCGTCCTTGCCCTTGCCGGCGCGACGGATGGCGGTGTTCTTGGCCAAAATGGTGATGCCGCGCTCGGACTCGAGCTCGCCGGAATCCATCACGCGGTCGCCGTGTTCGCCGTGGTCGCCGAACACGCCGGACTGCTCCAGCATGGCGTTGACCAGGGTGGTTTTACCGTGGTCGACGTGGGCGACGATGGCTACGTTGCGAAATTCAGGGTGCGACACAGAGATAGGTCCTTTGCGTTGGCGGAAATAACGCCTAAACGATACTCCCGCCTGCGCTGAATCGCATTATCCCGCCTGCGAACCGCAGCCTGCGCGCGCACGATTCCCACAGTAATATCCCAGTTCCGCTTGACGTTGTTACGGATGTGACTAATGTGGCGCAAGTGCACAACTATCTTTCGCTCTCCAGGACCGTCGTTGCGGCGGTGTGCGCTGCCGGTTTGTTGGTGACCGGAGGCGTCGCTAAGCAAACTGCTTCTGCGCAGTCCTCTTTCCTCGACCCGCTGGGCCGGCCCACGCCTGAGACGGTCGCGCGCGTGAACGCGTTCGCAGACCAGCCTCACGTCCCGCAGGCAGTGGGCAATGCGCTGCGCACTGCGGTGCAGTTCTACGCAGGCGGCGATGAAATCGGAGGACCGCCCCTGCCTGCCGACGCCCCACGGTTCACCCAGTTCTACTGGCCCACAGTCTCCGGCAACTGCATCGGCAAGGGACTGCACTCCACCGCTTCCGCGATCGCGGTGCCCGGCCCGGCCCAATCCCCCGCCCCGGGCGCAAAGGCGGGCCAGACCACCTTCGTCTTCACCGCACTGGGCACCCCGGCGGCCGCGAAGGAACAGGGCGGCATGAAGGTGTACTGGATCAACCTGGGCAATTTCCGCACCGGCGTAACGCCGTTGGGCAATAACGGTATTAACCCAACAGGACCGGCCACCCTGTCCGCGACCGCGGACACGGGCTCTGGGCGGGTTCTGGCAGTCGTTGACGGGAGTGTGCGCACCGTCGACAAGCTCTGTCCCTTCGCACCGACCGCCGCATCTATTGACGTGAGGTAACCAATGGCCGCCGATCTGCACCCCGTGAAGCAGGAGACGTTCGACACCGCAACGAACATCAACACCGACCCGAAGGGGTTTCTGCGCGAGGTGGACACGTTCCACGTCACCGACTTCGGCCTGTACATGGGCCGCGGCGCCGACCACCCGGAGTTTGGCTACCTGGAGAGCTGGCTACTGCCGGAGCTTGGGCTGCGGGCAAACATCTTCCACTGGCGCGAAGACGCTGGGTACGAGCATGACTTCTACTTCGATATCGCCGACATCGACATTGATGGCGACGTGTGGCGCACCCGCGACCTCTACGTCGACATCGTGTCACTGACCGGCAACCCGATCGACGTGCTTGACATCGACGAGCTCGCCGCCGCCACGTCTGCCGGCTACATCACCGCCGAGGACGCCGAGAAGGCTATCGACGTCACGCTGGCCGCCGTCGAAGGCATCACCCGCCACGGCGACGACGCCATGGAGTGGCTACGCGCGCAGGGTATCGAACTGACGTGGGCAGAGAACGTGGAGCTGACACCGGTCGGGTAATTCACCTCGCGTTCACCCCATCCACCGCCACGGTGGATGGGGTTTTTGCGTTCTGTGAATATCATTCACATTTTCTATAGTCCGGCAGCTTTTGGTGTTCACACGTTACACCCGGCATGAAGTGCGAGTTTTTCGGAACATTCAAGTTTGCTGGAGGCAAGCTGGGCATAAAACGCAAAATACTTTCCCAAATCAATGTGAACTGGATGACACGTGCGGTAGGTTGTGTTCAACCTGATTCACGTCGTGTTTACCGAACGGTGCTGTACGAACCGTGTGCAGGGGCCGCCGGAAGTTTCTCCGGCACCATTGCCCGCCTTGGGCAACCGTCGCAAAGCAATCTGCGGACGGACGACCTACGAAAGGAACTGACCATGAGCAAACGTCTCCGTGTCGCGGCCCTCGCCGGCCTCTCCTCCATCTCTCTCGTCCTCGCCTCCTGCTCCTCGGACGGAAACTCCGAGGGCACCGCCGCAGGTGGCGGCCAAGACACCGCTAACACCCAGGCAGAGAAGTCCGGTGACAACGGCGAGCAGCTCGAGGTCAACGCAGCGGGCGACTACAACCCGCTCGAGCGCGACCAGATCCAGGACGGCGGCGAGCTCACCCTCGCGATCACCGAGATCGCCGAGCAGCAGAACCTGTTCCACGCGAACATGAACCTGTACACCCGCTCGCTGTGGACCAAGTACAACCCGCAGCTTTCGCTCTTCGATGGTGACGGCACCTACCACCCGAACCCGGCGTACCTCACCGATGTGAAGGACGAGGTTGTCGACGGCAAGACCGTGGTCACCTACACCATCAACCCGGAGGCCAACTACAACGACGGCACCCCGATCGACTGGACCGCCTACGAGAACACCTGGAAGTTCAACAACGGCACCAACCCGGACGTGCAGGTCAACTCCACCGACGGCTACGAGCTGATCGAATCCGTCGAACGCGGCGAGGACGACAAGCAGGCAGTGGTCACCTTCAAGCAGGCGTACCCGTGGTGGGAAGGCCTCTTCGACTCCCTGGTCCCACCGCAGGTCAAGGACGCGGATACCTTCATGAACGCCTACCTCAAGCAGGTCCACCCCGAGTGGGGCGCAGGCCCGTTCAAGGTGGAAAACGTGGACTTCGAAGGCGGCACCGCGACCTTCGTGCCCAACGAGAACTGGTGGGGTGAAAAGCCGAAGCTGGACAAGATCACCTACCGCCAGATGGAAGACCAGGCGTCCCTGAACGCCTTCCGCGCAGGTGAGCTCGACGCCACCGGCGTGGGCACCCGCGACCGCCTGGCCACCGCGAAGGAGATGGGCGATGCGGTGGAGATCCGCACCGCGCTGCGCCCGTCCACCTTCCTCATGACCATCAACTCCACCGCCCCGGGCCTGGAGGACATCAAGGTGCGCGAGGCGATCATGCGCGGTGTGGACCGCGAGCAGCTCGCCGCCATCCGCTTCCAGGGCCTGGGTTACGAGGAGGACCTGCCGGGCTCGTTCAACCTCTTCCAGACCCAGGACGGCTACGAGGACAACTTCGGCGAAGTAGTCCAGTACGACCCGGAGAAGGCCAAGGAGCTGCTGAAGGAGGCCGGCTACGACGAGGCGAACCCGCTGTCCATCCGCTACGTCACCCTCGGCGACTCCCCGATGGTGCAGGCCACCACCTCCGCCATCCAGGCGATGCTGCGCAACATCGGCATCGACGTCCAGGTGGAGGAGCGCCCGAGATCCGACTTCTCCAAGGTCACCGCTGAGCGCGACTTCGACCTGTTCATGTCCGGCTTCAACTCTTCCGACCCGTTCGGCGTGGCGTACTTCGGCCAGATCTACGCCTCCGACTCCGAGCTGAACAAGTCCGCCACCGGCACCCCGGAGATGGACAAGAAGATCGAGGAACTGCAGCAGATCGCGGACGCGGACGAGCAGATCAAGCGCGCCAACGAGCTGGAGAAGGAAGCCCTGCAGCAGTACGGCATCATGCCGTACGCCAACGGCCCCGAGATCGTGGCCGTGAAGAAGGGCCTGGCCAACTACGGCGCCAACTCCTTTGCGGTCCTGCCGATCGAGAACGTGGGTTGGGCGAAGTAACTCCCCCCACCTTCAACCTGGTGAAACACCCGCGATGAGTGTGAGCCCGCCCAGCGTGAGCGCTGGGCGGGCTTCCGCACTTGCATCGCCGAATAACCTCCTGCACACCCGCTGACACCGGAACTGAGAGCGCACATGTTTCGATACCTGCTCAGGAAGACGCTGAGTTGGGGCCTGATCGTTTTCTTGGCCACCAACCTGACCTACTTCCTCGCCAGCTTTTTCCTCGACCCGCGAGCCAACTACTTCGGCCGCCGCCCACCTTTGCCCGAAGACCAGATCGACGCTCTGCTCGAGCCGTTGAACCTGAGCCCCAACACCCCGCTCCTTGAGCGCTGGTGGACCTGGCTCACCGGCATCCTCACACGCTGGGACTGGGGCAAATCCCCGCTCGGCGACTCGGTCAACGAGCAGGTCTCTTACCGCATCTGGGTCTCCGCCCAGCTGACGCTGTTCGCGACCCTGCTGTCCATCATCATCGGTGTCGCGCTCGGCGTATACACCGCATCGCGCCAGTACAAGCGGGCGGACCGCATGTGGCAGGGCATCTCGATCATCACCATGAACATCCACGTGGTTGTGGCGTCGATCGCCGTGGTGTGGTTCGGCCTCAAGGTCAACGAGTGGACCGGCAAGCGCATCTTCTACGTCACCGGCGCCTCCTCCCCCGGTGTTGAAGGCTTCGGCGCGAAGATGGTGGACTACGCCCAACACCTGGTGCTTCCCACCCTGTCACTGTTGATCATCTCGTACGCCGGCTACCACTTCATGCAGCGCACACTACTTCTGGATAACCTGAACGCGGACTACGTGCGCACCGCTCGCGCGAAGGGGTTGACCAAGGCGAAGGCGGTGCGTCGTCACGCATTGCGCACCTCGCTGATCCCGGTGGCCACCTCCGTGGCGTTCTCCGTGCCCGGCATCTTCACCGGCGCCGTGATGACGGAGCGCATCTTCGCCTGGCAGGGCATGGGCCAGTACTTCATCCAAACCATTGCGCGTAACGACGTCCACGGGGTCGTCGTCGTGGCCGCGTTCGGCGCCGCCATGACGGCCGTCTCCGCCATCCTGGCGGACCTCGTCGTCGTTGCCCTCGACCCGCGCGTGCGCGTGAGCTAAGGAGCACCGAAATGGCACCGAACACCTCCCGCGGCGTATCCCGCAAACTGAAAGATCCCCGCGCGCACAGCTCGACCAGCCTGGGCATGCACGCGAACATGCCGCTCAACGACCTCACCGCCATCTCCGAGACCGGCCGCCAGGCTGATGGTGTGCGAAGCGAGGAGCGCGACACTCCTCCGCCCGCCCCGAAGCAGGGCAACAGCATCGACGACCAGCGGACGATGCGCGCGACGCGGAAGTCGAAAATCTACTTCCGCCGCTTCATGCGCAACAAGGCTGCGGTCCTCGGCCTGATCATTTTCTTCCTGCTGGTCTTGCTCGCCATCTTCGGTAAATTCCTCACCCCGTGGAACTACCAGGACCCGGACTTTTTGAACCTGTCCGTGCCGCCGTCGTCAGAGCACTGGTTCGGCACGACGGATTCCGGCAACGACCTCTTCGCCCAAGTCGTCCACGGCCTGGGCCGCTCGCTGACGATCGCGGTGCCGGCGTCGATCGCCACCACCATCATCTCCGCGCTCATCGGCGCGGGCGCGGCGCTCTACGGCGGCAGCGTGGAAAAGGTTGTCCTGGCCGTCATCCACTTCCTTCTGGCAGTGCCGACCTTCCTCATCATCGCCCTGCTGGTCTCCGGCTCCGGCGGCGACTGGAAGGTGCTCACCGTCGTGCTCATCGCTTTCGGCTGGATGTACTCGGCGCGTGTGATCTGGTCGCTGTCGCTGTCCATCCGCGAAAACGACTACGTGCGCGCCGCGAAGTTCATGGGTGTCTCCCGCCCGAAGACGATCATGCGCCACATCATCCCGAACGTCGCCTCGCTGCTGATCATCCAGCTGATGCTGGGCATCGTCTCCACCATCATGTCGGAGACCGCGCTGTCCTTCCTCGGCCTGGGCGTGAAGCTTCCCGACGTGTCCCTGGGCACGCTGCTGCAAACGGGCACGTCGACGCTGATCACCGCCCCGTGGCAGTTCTACTTCCCGGCGCTGATCCTGACCCTGCTCACCGTGTCCATGGCGTTTATCGCAGACGGCCTGCGTGACGCGCTCGACCCGAACTCGAACTCCGGAGGTTCCGCAGCATGACAACCAGCATCCACAACCCCGGCGGCGCAGGCTTCGGCGGCGCGGCCCCGGCACCGACGGGCGACCCGGTGCTTTCCGTGCGCGACCTCAACGTCTCCTTCCCGTCGGAGGCAGGCGTGGTGCGGGCGGTGCGCGGCGTGGACTTCGACCTCTACCCCGGCCGCACCCTCGGCATCGTGGGCGAGTCCGGCTCCGGCAAGTCCGTCACCTCGCTCGCGGTGATGGGGCTGCTCCCCGAGTACGCCAACGTCACCGGCTCCGTGAAGTTCGCCGGCGACGAGCTGCTGGGCAAATCCGATAGCGCGATGTCCAAGATCCGCGGCAACGGCATCGGCATGATCTTCCAGGACCCGCTGTCCGCGCTGACCCCGGTCTACGACATCGGCACCCAGCTGGTGGAGGCCATCCAGGCGCACAACAGCATCCCCAAGTCCAAGGCGATGGACCGCGCCGCGGAGCTGCTGGATCTGGTGGGCATCCCGGAGCCGAAGAAGCGCTTGCGCTCCTTCCCGCACGAGTTTTCCGGCGGCATGCGCCAGCGCGTCGTCATCGCGATTGCGATCGCGAACAACCCGAAGGTGCTCATCGCCGACGAGCCCACCACCGCGCTCGACGTGACCATCCAGGCGCAGATCCTCGAGGTGATCAAGAAGGCCCAGCGCGAAACCGGCGCCGCCTGCATCATGATCACCCACGACATGGGTGTCGTCGCCGGCACCGCGGACGACGTGCTAGTGATGTACGGCGGCCGCCCGGTGGAGCGCGCCGAGGTGCACGAGCTGTTTGGCAACCCGAAAATGCCGTACTCCGTGGGCCTGTTGGGCTCCACCCCGCGCGTGGACCAGCCGTCCACCGAGCCGCTGACGTACATCGACGGCAACCCGCCAATGCTTATCGACGTCGCGGACCGCTGCCAGTTCGCCCCCCGCTGCCCCATCGCCGTAGACGAGTGCTTGGCCAAGGAGCCGGCCCTGGTCCCGGACAAGGGCGACGACGATGAGCACCTGGTCGCCTGCATCCGCCGCGATGAGATCGTGGAGGGCAAAATCGACGGCAAGCCGCTCTTCCCCGCTCCGAAACTGCCGGAGAACAAGTACGCGGGCATACCTCGCGAGGACCGCGAAATCACGCTCGAGGTAGAGAACCTCTACCGCGCCTTCCCGCTGACAAAAGGCGCGTTGGTCAAGCGCCGCATCGGCACCGTGGAGGCCGTGAAGAACCTCTCCTTCGACGTGCGCGCCGGCGAGTGCATGGCCATCGTGGGAGAGTCGGGCTCGGGCAAGACCACCACGCTGATGGAGATTATGAACCTCGAGCCGGAGCCGGATTCGCGCATTGTCATCTGCGGCCAGGACGCGGCAAAGATGAACACCGCGCAGCGCCGCGAGGCCCGCAAGAACATCCAGATGGTCTTCCAGGACCCGATGAGCTCGCTGAACCCGCGCATGACGGTGAAGGAAATCATCCAGGAGCCGCTGGACGCACTCGGCTACGAGGGCGACAAGGACGCCCGCATCTCCGAGCTGATGCGCACCGTGGGGCTGGACGCGAAGCAGATCGACCGCTTCCCCGGCCACTTCTCGGGTGGCCAGCGCCAGCGCATCGGCCTCGCCCGCGCCCTTGCGACGAACCCGTCGGTGATCGTGCTGGACGAGCCGGTCTCTGCGCTTGACGTGTCCATCCAGGCGGGCGTGATCAACCTGTTGGATTCGCTCAAGCGCAAACTCGGCTTGTCCTACCTGTTCGTGGCCCACGACCTGTCGGTGGTGCGCCACCTGTCGGACCGCGTGGCGGTGATGTACAAGGGCGACTTCGTGGAGTTCGGCGAAACCGACGACGTCTTCGACAACCCCCAGCACCCTTACACCAAGGCGCTGCTGTCGGCGATCCCGATCCCGGATCCGGACGCGGAGCGCGCGCGTGTGCGCACGGTGTACACACCGGAGGAGGTCACCCCCTCCTAACCTCCACGTTCACCGGGAGTGCGGGCAGGAGTTTTTCCTGCTCGGCCCACATGTCCCACCAGGGTGCGTAGCCCGGGTCCCGCTTCAGGGCCCGGGCTTTTCGCATCTCTTCGGCCGCGACAACCCTCAGCGTGTCCACGTCCCCGCGCGCTTTCGCCTTGCTTATCGACGCCTCCGTCACCGCCCCTACCCCCTCCACCACGAGGTCCGCGCCGGGCACGAGCGGCACCCACTCCGCGCGCCGGTTGTGTTCCCAGTCCCAGCGCCAGAACCCGGGCGTCGCCGGGTCGAGGACGTCGTCGGCGACCATGCGGGCGCCCTCGGCAAGCCCGCCCCAGCCGGGGTAGAAATCGTCCAGGTGCACCACCTGGATGCCCAGTACGGAGCCGATGTGGTTGGCGAGGGTGGTTTTGCCGGAGCCCGAGAGGCCGTCGATAAGCAGCGTATACGTCATCGCACCGCCCACACCGGGCGCAGGTAGCCGGTCGCCCACGCGAGCGCGAGCGCGGCGAGCGCGACGGCCAGGCAGGCGGCCATGACCGCCCAGTCGCGGGAGTGCAGCTTGGATTCGCGCGCCCAGGAGCGCTTGTTCGGCCCGCCGAAGCCGCGGGCTTCCATCGCGGTGGCGAGCTTGCCGGCGCGGCGCAGCGACATCACCAACAGGCCGAACGACAGGGAGAACCAGTACTTGATTTTTCCCTGGTCGGCGATGCCGCGGGCGCGGCGGGAGCGGCGCATGGCGTCGAGGTCGTCGCGAAGCAGGGTGAGCATGCGAAGTGCCGCGACGGTGCCGATGACGAAGCGTTCCGGCAGGTGCAGCACTTGCGCGAGCCCGTCGCCTAAGTCGGTGGGGTCCACGTCCGCAGACAGCAGCACCACCGGCAGCGCGATGGCGAGCACGCGCAGGATCACCGCCCACGCGAGTGACACGGATAGCTCGGTGACGTGCACCAGGCCCCACTCGAGGTAGGTGTCCCCGCCCGCCTGGCCGTAGAGCGCCATGGGGATGCCCGCCAGCGGCGCGATGAGCAGGATCGGCAGGGCACGCTTGAAAAAGCGGCCGTAGCCCAGCCCGCAAACAGGCACCATGAGCAGCGTGAACGCAAGGACGAAGGTGGCGGAGACCCAGTCGATGGTGAACATCAGCGGCGTGGTCAGAAGCACCAGGCCGAGGATGCGGGTGACGGGGTTGATGTCGCGCAGCAGGTTCATCGGTCGCCTCCGGCGACGATATTTACGATGTGGTCACCCAGGGAGGCGATGAACGCCTCATCGTGGGTGATGGACATGACGGTCACGCCCTGCTCCGTCAGCTCACGGATCAGGCCGACGAGCTCGACGAAGGTGCGGTCGTCCTGGCCGAACGTGGGCTCGTCCAAAATGAGCAGCTGCGGGGCGTTGACCAGCGCGGTGGCCACCGACAGGCGCCGCTTCTCGCCGCCGGAGAGGGTGAACGGGTTGGCGTTCACCAGGTGTTCCAGGCGCAGGCGCTGCAACAGGTCGTCGATGTGCTCCTGCGGCGCGCCGGACAGCGCCATCTCCTCGCGCACGGTGGCGGTGACGAACTGGTGCTCCGGTTCCTGGAACACGTAGCCGATGCGGTTGGCCAGATCCTTCGACGACCACTTGATCGACGGTGCAGTCAGCCCCTGCCGGATCGTCTCCGAGTACTCCACCTGGCCGCGCTCTGGCGGGGTCAGCCCCGCCAGCACCTGCACCAGCGTGGTCTTGCCGGAGCCGTTCTCGCCGGTGATCACGGTGGAGTACCCCTCCGGCGCGCGCATGGTGCGCGGCGGCCCGAAACGCGTGAGCACCTCCTGCGTTGCGACGGCTGAAGGCACCCCCGCCGGCACCCTTTTCGCAGGCGGCAGCTCAGGCGCGTCCGGCAGCTCGTCCGCGCTGATGCGGGAAAGTCCGGTCTGGTCCAGGCGGTAGTAGGAGTCCACCACG
This sequence comes from Corynebacterium sp. CQ3829_602738, assembly GCF_054478435.1. Taxonomy (NCBI): domain Bacteria; kingdom Bacillati; phylum Actinomycetota; class Actinomycetes; order Mycobacteriales; family Corynebacteriaceae; genus Corynebacterium; species Corynebacterium sp. CQ3829_602738. The sequence goes on along the minus strand of NZ_CM137003.1, from coordinate 954,093 downwards.
TGCGCCCAGTGCTTCGGGCGGTGCTCCACCACAATCAAGGTGGCGCCGGTGAGCTGGCAGACGTGGTCCACCGCGGCGATGACCTCGTCGCGCCCGCGCGGATCCAAGTTGGCGGTGGGTTCGTCCAGGATGAGGATGTCCGCGCCCATCGCGATTACGCCCGCCAGCGCCAGGCGCTGCTTCTGCCCGCCGGACAGGTGCGCGGTGCGGTGATCCAGGGGGACGTCGAGACCCACTGCGTCGAGGGCGCTCCGTACCCGCGGCCAGATCTCCTCTCGCGGCACACCGAGGTTCTCGGCGCCGAAGGCGACGTCGTCGCCCACCCGCGACAGGATTGTCTGTGATTCCGGGTCCTGCAGCACCATGCCGACGATCCCGTTCACGTCTAAGGTGCCGGCGCGGCTGCCGTCCTCGGAGTCGTCGATAAGCTTCGCGATGACCGCAAGCAGCGTGGACTTGCCCGAGCCCGAATCGCCGGTGATGAGCACCCGCTCCCCGCGCGCGACGTCGAGGTCGACGTTGGAAAACGCGGGCTGCGGGCGCGTGGCGTGCTGGTAGGTCAGCCCGCGTGCCTGGATGGCCGGCGACATTTACGCGGCGGTGTTGAAGCGCTCGCGGCCTGCGCCGAAGCGGTCCAGCGCGCCGGTCTGCGCCAGCGCCTTGACCAGGTAGTAGGCCACTACGCCGGCGAGGACCGCACCGGAGATGATCAGGCAGGTCAGGTAGATGAGGTTGAACTGCAGGCTCATCGCGAGGTTCGGCGTGAGGAACAGCTCCAGGATGAACGCGCCGACACCAGCGCCGATACCGGAAAGCACCGCCGTGGACAGGCCGAAACGACGGTAGGCAAAGATGAGGAAGACCAGCTCCGCGCCCAGGCCCTGCGCGAGGCCGGAGTACAGCGTCTCCGGGCCCCACTGGCTGCCCAGCACCGCGGAGACAGAGGCGGCGACGACCTCGACGAACAGCGCCGCGCCCGGCTTGCGGATGATCAGGCCACCAAGCACGCCGCCGATGAGCCAGATACCCACAGCCAGACCGCCCAGGCCCGGAGTCAGGGCGTCGAGCGCCTTAAACCCTGCGTCGCCAATGCTGTTCCACACCCAAAACAGCAGGCCGCAGGCCACACCCAGCACAGCGGCGGTGACGATGTCCACGACGCGCCAGGAGTTCTTCTTTGCGGGCACAGTCATGTGCGAATCTTCCTTCCTATCGCCGGCATTACCCGGATCAGGTTCTACGGTTCGCCGAACATCCTCGGCGTCTCAGCCACCGCGTTGTTGCGCGGCAGCACCCGTGTGGGGCATTCAGTTGTCGCAAAGATATTACATCATTGGCTGGGCGGCTCCGGCTCGGAGGCTGTGAAGCTTTGCCCAGGCCCGTCGCCGCGTTGCCACTGCACGGCCAGACCGTCGCGGGCACCGAAACGCACCAGATGCGTGCCGACGACGCGCTCGAAGCGCTCGACCGCGTCGGCCGTGCCGTCGATACGCATGTGCAGCACCTCCTCCCCCGCAGCGAGGCTGCACGTGGTGCCCTCCCCAGCATCTTCTGGCGCGGGGAATGTAATCGCACCCTCGCTGGCATCCTCGTCCCACGACGCCTCGACTTTCCTGCTGAAGTGGGAAGCGAGCTGTTTGCCGTAGCGCTCGGGACGGGCTGTTTTCACGTTGGCCTGTGATGTCTGCATGCCACCACCCTAACAGAGGTTAGGCAATCCTTACCCCACGCCGCGAGGCCGGTTACACCTGTTTCCGTATACTGGCCAAGTTACTTTTCCCCACCTCCCGAGGAGAACCCCCACATGGCCGGTGGCCTACTCGCCCTGCTCGACGACGTCGCCCTGATCGCCCGCCAAGCCGCCGCGAGCATCGACGACGTTGCCGGCATGACCGCAAAGACGTCTTCGAAGGCCGCCGGCGTGGTCATCGACGATGCCGCGGTGGCCCCGCAGTACGTCGAAGGCGTGACGCCGGCGCGCGAGCTGCCGATGATTTGGCGCATCACTAAGGGCTCTCTGCGCAACAAGCTGGTCTTCATCCTGCCGGTCGCGCTGCTGCTCAACGCGTTCGCGCCGTGGGCGCTGACCCCGATTCTCATGCTCGGCGGCACCTACCTCGCGTTCGAGGGCGCGGAGAAGATCGCGCACAAGCTGTCCTCCAACGACGACGAGGAAGCCGAAAAAGCCGCCAACAAGTCCGACCAGGACGAAGACGAGCTGGTCAACAGCGCGATCCGCACGGACCTGATTTTGTCCACGGAGATCATGTTCATCTCCCTCGATGAGGTCAAGGATCAGTCGGTGTGGATGGAAGCCGCCGTGCTGATCGCGGTGGCGATCTTCATCACCATCGCCGTCTACGGTGCAGTGGCGCTTTTGGTCAAGATCGACGACATCGGCCACGGCATGATCAAGCGCGGCAACGCCCCGAAGACCGGCCGCGCGCTGGTCAAGGGCATGCCGTACGTGCTCAACGCCATCGGCATCATCGGCACCGTGGCAATGCTGTGGGTGGGCGGCCACCTGCTCATCCGTGGCTTCGACGAGGTCTTCGGCTGGCACTGGCCGCACGACGTCATCGCCATGGGCCAGGAGGCCGTCGGCGGCGGCGCGCTGGGCTGGCTGGTGGAGACCGGCGTTTCCCTGGTGGCGGGCCTTGTCGTCGGTTTCATTGTGCTGGGCGTGGTGCAGCTGGTGAAGAAGCTGCGCTAGCTCCTGCCTACAATTTTGTCCATGGCAGCCAAGCAGTACTCTCTCGCCCCGTCGACGTGGGGTGCCGGCGTGGAAGTCCCGGTGGACCACGTCTCGCAGGCCGCCCTCTTCTCCGATTTTGCGGGCCGCAAGGGCACCACGTACGTCGATGTGGTGTTGGAGGCGAACCCGCTGAACCGCTCGTGGCGCGTGCGCCGTCGCAGCGGCGGGGAGCTGCCGGGGCCTGTGCTCGGCGAGGTCGCGCCCGAGTGGCGCGCCCACTTCGACGAAGTGGAGCGCGTCCACTCGTCGTTTCTGCAGCCCGCCACGGTGGCCGCGGTCAACCTGAATAAGGACACGGGGCGTTTCGACGTGCACGTGGTCCTGCCGGAGCCGCAGCTCGCGGTGCCGCGCAACAACGCGCCCGAAGAAGCTGCGGTGCTGCTGCCGGGAGACATGCTGGTCATCGACACCTCCGTCGGCGAATTCGAGGCCGCCGAACTTTCCGCCCGCTCCCCCGGCCAGTGGTTCGTGGGGCTTGTGCCTATCGACGGCACTCCGCTGGCCACCCTCGACGGCCGAGTCCTCGGCGCCATCGCCGAGCCCGACGGTGAGGCCGTACTCGCGTGGCTGTCACAGTTCCCCAACGGCGGACTCTGGGCACGCGCGGTGATACTCGACGGCATGGCCGCCCTCGACGCGGCCAGCCCAGGCGAGGGCACCGAGCAGATCCCCGCCTTGAGTGCCGCGCCGCAGCGGCGCCCGGAGCCGTGGCAGCTCATCGAGTTCCCCGGCGGCGGCTGGGCCGTCACCGTGGAGCGCGACTTCGCCACCGACCCGGCCGACGAGGTCAAGCCGAAGCACACGGCCCGCTACGTCTCGCTGGGAGGCGGGGCGCGTCCCGAAGAACTCTCCGCGCCGACAGAGATGTTCGGCCGCGTCGACGAGCCCGCCGAAGCCGAATCCCCGAGGCGGCCGGAGCCGACCGCCGTGGCTGCGCAAAACACCCGGGACGGCTACCTCACCGAGGTGGAGAAAGTCCAGCTCAGGAGGAAAAATAGGAAGCGTCGGCGGGGCGGACGCCACCGTCGATAAGCAAAAGCTCCTAGGCTGAGGTGTGCACAACTTCCGACAACCGAGGAGGCATGATGGCCGACCAGGGACCGAACCCGTTTGTGGTGGACATTGAGAAGGCGACGCTGGACAACGAGGCGTTCCGCGACACGCTGTGGACCGGCAAGAACCTGCAGCTGACCGTGATGACCATCCCGGTCGGCGGCGAAATCGGCGCCGAAATCCACGACGACCACGACCAGTTCCTCCGCCTCGAAGAAGGCGAGCTGCGCGCGCAGATCGGCCCGTCCGAGGACAACCTCGAAGTAGACGAAGTGATCAAGGCCGACTGGGCCGCATTCGTGCCGGCCGGCAAGTGGCACAACTTCGTCAACGAATCCGACGCGCCGGCGAAGCTGTACTCCATCTACGCCCCGCCGGAGCACGCCCCCGGCACCCGCCACGAGACGAAGGCGGACGCCGACAACGACCCGCAGGAGACCGACGCGGTCTAGACGCAACGCAGGTCACAGCCCGGAAACGAACGTGTTGTTTCCGGGCTTTTCCGAACGCCTCCTCAGCGCCGTTTCAGGTGCTAGAGTGCTCGATGGTTCTGAAATGTCTAACCAACATCTGTAGAAAAGGCGAGCCTCATGCGCACCCAGACAACCCCGAAGATCCTTATCAGCGCTGGTGTGGCTAGCGCCCTCGCACTGTCCGCCGTGGCGGTGCCCCAGGCCCACGCAGAGTCGAGCGTGTCCAGCCTGTCTTCCTCCTCTGGCACCCCCGCGAAGAAGAAGCGCGACAAGAAGCCCTGGGTGCCCGTGGAGCCGCCGAAGAAGACCGCGTCGAAGCCGCTGCGTCTCCCCAACGGCACCACCATCCAGGTCATGGACGACGTGCTGGGCAAATACTCCGCCCACACCGGTTTCCGCTCCGGCGACCTGGGCGCAATGGCGCCGATGGGCAACGGCGAGTTCGCCATGATCTTCGGCGACTCCTTCCGCGGCAACTTCGGCCAAGGGTGGATGAGCCCCGTCGGCGTGGTGGCCAAGATGGACGAGGACGGCTTTATCAAGATCCTCCGCCCCATCGACAACACCTCCGAGGTCAGCGACATGATCTCGTACCACCGCATCAACGACAGCACCCTGATCCCATCCGACGTGATCAACGTCGACGGCACGCTGTACCTGCACGGCACGTTCCATGCCCCCTTCGGCACCGTCGTCTCCTCCAACGTGTGGAAGTCCGACGACGGCGGCAAAACCTGGAAGGAAATCAGCTCCACCCCCGGCAACCACATGCGCGGTATGACGCAGCTGATCAGCTGGGACAATGGTCCGGACGGCTACATCTACGCCACCTCCACCAAGTTCGGCCGCGAATCGCCCGTGTACCTGTGGCGCTTCAAGCCGGAAGACATTGACAAACCGGGCAACTGGGAGGGCTACAGCGCCCAGATCGACGACTGGTCCAACCACGCCGAGCCGATCCTGAAGAACAACGTGAAGGCTGGCGAGATGTGCCTGCGCTACATCGACGGCCACTGGGTCCTGGTCATGTTCAACGAGGACTCGCAGGACGTCGAGGTGCGCATCTCCGAGACCCTGGGGCGCAACTGGGACAACGTGCGCGTGGCCAAGATCGCGCGGAACGGGTCCTGGGACAACGAGCAGACCCCGCTGAACTGGTCGCAGCCCTACGGCGGCTACATCGTGCCGGGCTCGCACCTGGACGACATGGACATTGTCGTCTCGCAGTGGAAGACCTCCGACAACAGCCGCTACACCGCCACGCAGTTCAACGTGAAGGGACTGGACGAGGTCTACGGCATCGACGCGGACGAGGTGCGCGAGGAGCCGGAGGTCACGGCCGTCAAGCAGGGCTCTGGGGCGACCCCGGACATGGAGGCCGAGGACAACTTGGTCAACGACAAGCCGGATCTGTTCATGTCATCGGAGGACAGCAACGCGCTGAGCACGCTTCGCACCGTCGGCATCATCCTCGGTGTGCTCGCCGGCATCGGCGTCATCGGTGCAGCGACGCTGCCGATGTACCGGGACATGTTGCCGGAGCCGATCCAGCAGATGCTGCCGATCTAGGCCTTCCGTTCACGCCCAGCAAAGCCCAGTATCATCTCCCCGGTGCAGGAAACCTCAACTCGTTCTCCGTGGCCGGCCTTATGGTCGATGATGCTGGGATTTTTCATGATCCTGGTGGATTCCACCATCGTTTCGGTGGCTATCCCCGCAATCTCGGAGGGCCTCGGCGCCTCGTACAACGAGGTCATCTGGGTAAACTCCGCGTACCTTTTGGCGTACGCGGTGCCGCTGCTGATCACCGGCCGCCTCGGCGACCGCTTCGGCCCCCGCACCATCTACCTGATCGGCCTAGCCCTGTTTACCGCGTCGTCGCTGGCGTGCGGGTTGGCGTCGTCGTCGGCCGCGCTGATCGCGGCCCGCGCGTTCCAGGGCTTGGGCGGGGCGATGGTCACCCCGCAGACGATGTCGGTGATGATCCGCACCTTCTCGCCGAAGGAGCGCGGCGGCGCGATGGGCGTATGGGGCGCCACGGCGGGCCTTGCAACCGTCACGGGTCCACTGTTGGGCGGTGTGCTTGTCGACGCCTCCGGTTGGCCCTGGATCTTCTTCGTCAACGTCCCCGTCGGTGTACTCGGCCTGGTGTTGGCCTGGATCTACGTGCCGCGCCTGGAAAAGACGAACCGGCACTTCGACTGGGTGGGCGTGGGCCTAAGCACCGTGAGCATGTTCTGCCTGGTCTTTGGCATCCAGGAGGCGGAGAACTTCAACTGGGACTGGCGCGTGTGGGCGCTGGTGCTCTTCGGGGCGGCCACGATGGTGCTGTTCTTCCGCTGGCAGGCCCGGCAGGGCGACAGCGCGCTGGTGCCGTTGGCGCTGTTCAGCGACCGCAACTTTTCGCTCGCCGGCGCCACCATCTCCACGGTGGGTTTTGCCATCTCCACCTACATCATCCCGTGGATGATCTACGTGCAGACGGTGCAGGGCTTCACCCCCACCGAGGCGGCGCTGCTAGTTCTGCCGTCGGGCGTGATCTCCGGGCTGCTGTCGCCGTGGGTCGGCAAGCTGACCAACACGCACGACCCGAAGCCCTTCGCGATCACCGGCCTGACCCTGGCGGCGGCGTCCATGGGCGCCTCCGCGCTGATCACCACCCCGGCAGTGGACCCGCGCTGGATGTACGCCGTCGCTGTGGTCTACGGCGTGGCCAACTCCCTGATGTGGGGCCCGCTGTCCATGATCGCCACCCGCAACCTGGACCCGCGCCTGGCCGGCGCCGGCTCGAGCGTGTACAACACCACCCGCCAGATCGGCGCGGTGATCGGCTCGGCGGCGATCGCGGCGATGATGTCGGCGCAGCTCGCCGCAAAGCTTGGCGACGGCACCGGCGCCGGCAACATGGCCAACACTGGCCAGACCACGGGCCCGCTCCCGGAGGCGCTGCACGAGCCGTTCGCGCTGGCGATGGGCAACTCGATCTGGCTGCCGTGCGCCGTCATCGCCGCCGGCGCCGTCGCCGCGTGTTTCTTCGCGCGGACAAAGTCTTGGAACGATTAGGACAGCATTTTAGCGGCCTCAGAGTTGGATGCGGATGCGTTCCCACTCACCGAATTCATCGATGTTGTAAATCACCCGATCTGAGTGCATCCGGTCGTCCCAGATATAGGTGAACTCGAAATGATAAGGCTTGACGCACCACACGTTGAGCCGCTCGCCGCCGAAATCGCGCGACGTTGTGCCACGCACGCGCACCGCCCGTCGCAGCGGCTGCCACCAAAATACCAGCGACGCCAAATCAGTCTTTTCGAGCTGCTCAACTTTGGCCGTACGGGTCGCGGTGCCGAAGTGGAAGCCTTTCTCGTCGAGAGAAATGATGTCGACGATGCGCGCATCAGGCCGGGATTTCTCGTCCACAGTGGCTATAGTGACTGCCGTGGGGTCTCCCACGTTGTGTTCCACCGCATCTTTGAACCACTGGGCGAAGAGTTCGTTGGGGTCGCGAGGAAGTGGGCTCAAGTCGACCTCTGAAAGCGAGGCGTGCGACTTCGGCAGCTCACTGATATAGTCCTGCGACAAATACACCATATGACGATTCTACCAACCCCGCCTACCCCCAGCGGCGGTTCCGGGTGCGATACCGGCCACACAACAGGTATGCATACTCCCATGTCCAACCGGAGGCGGAAACCGCGCGCGCCGAAGAAACGCATCGAGGGCACTTACCCCATCGACACCGGCACCGCCACCATCGTTGCGGACCCGGACCGCGACGGCGCATACGTGTTGGAGGTCAACCAGGTGCCGTCATCGTACGTCGTGCCCGGCGCGCCGGAGGTGCTTAGCTACGACTACATGGAGTGGATCGCGGACTTCATCGAGGCCGCGGACCTGCCGGAGCCGTTTGCCGCGGTGCACTTGGGCGCGGCCGGCTGCGCGCTGCCCAGCTACGTGCAGCACCGGTGGGACAGCCGCAACATCGCGGTCGAGCTGGACCGCGGGCTGGCGCGCCTGGTGCGCGAGGCGTTCGACCCGCCCGTGGAGATCGCGGTGGCGGAAGCCCGCGCGTTCACCCACGCGCTCGCGCCGGGGTCGGTGGACGTGATCGTGCGCGACGTCTTCGCCGGCCCCGACACTCCCCGCCCGCTGACCACGGTGGAGTTCTACCGGGCCGCGCACCGCGCGCTCACGCCAGGCGGGTTGTTCGTGGCCAACGTCGGCGATGTGGCCGGCCTGCCGCGCACCCGCTCCACGCTTGCCGGGCTACAGCAGGTCTTCGACCACACCGCGGTCAGATATGCGGGCCGCGGTTACGGCAACGTCGTCGTCGCCGCGTCCGACAACCCGCTCCCCGGCACACAATTGCCTATCGACGGCGCTTCGCCCGTCCACGACTAGAACTCGAATTCAGTGCCCAAACTCGGCTGGTAGAACACCGCCCGCTGCGCGGTGAGCTCCTTGAAGTGCGGCGAGGTGACCTCCTGCAGCGCGGCGATGTAGTCCGGGACGATGCGTTTGGGCAGGCGCAGCCCCATGGTCAGGTGCGGGATCCAGCGCTCGCCGCGGCCCTCCGGGTTCGCGGCGCTGACGGCACGGGCCGCGCGCTCGAGATCCTCCGGTGCCTCGAGCAGCCAGGCCACGGTCTGCTTGGACTTGGTGCCGAAGATGGCGACACCGGAACGGCGTAAAGCTGCAGGCAACACGGGCGGCAAAAGGTCGCTCGCCGCGGCGATGGCGCGGCGGTGCATGGCGGGCGCGAAAGTGACGGAGATGTGCGGGCGCTGGTGCTGCTGCGGAAAGCCACGCTCGGCGAGCTCGGCGTAGATCGCGCGCACGGCCTGCTCCTCTGCCTCGGGAAGGCGCAGCAGAATGTTCTCGGGCGACACCGATTGCTCCTTATACTTCCCAGCGGACCTGGCCGGGGTCCTTGTCCTCGCGCCAACCCCTCCATGATGCCTGGCGCACTTTCCTATCCGCGGTCGCGCCCGCGAGCTGCACCTCGGCGACGAACTTCGGGGTCACCCACCAGGCGTCTTTCGCGTCGGAGGCGGGGATGTCGATGGGCGGGGTTTTCCGCTCAGCGCGGCGCAGCTTGCGGCGGATCTCGGCGAGCTGGGCGTTGGAAAAGCCGGTGCCCACTCGTCCCGCGTAGCGCAGCTCGCCGGTATCGTCCGGCACCGCGACCAGCAGCGAGGCGATGCCACGCTTGCCGGTGCGCACGCCCACGACCACCACTTCCTGGTGCAGGGCGCGCTTGACCTTCAGCCACGCCCGCGAGCGCTCCCCCGGCGCGTAGGCGGCGTCGGTGCGCTTGGCTACCACGCCCTCCAGACCGAGCTCCTCGGCGGCGCGCCACGCGGTGTCGAAAGAGCCGGTGTACGCGGGCGGGATGACCACGTGCTCGGTTTCGTCGAGACGCTCGAGCAGCTCGCGGCGGGTGCGCCAGGGCTCATGGGTGAGGTCGCGCCCGGCCAGGCGCAGCAGGTCGAAGACCATGTAGCGCAGGTTTGCGTTCGTGCCGTGTTGGTCGGCGTGGTGCAGGGCGGAGAAGTCTGGCCTGCCGTCTTCGTCGAGGGCGACGAGTTCGCCGTCGACGCGGCCGCCGTCGACAAGCAATCGTGCGAGCTCGTCGGTGTAAGGGAAGAGGTGCGTGTAGTCCTTGCCGCTGCGGCTGCGCAGGCGGACCGCGTCGCCGACGTCCGCGAGGATGCGGTAGCCGTCCCACTTCATTTCGTAGGCGAATTCGGCGCCGTCTTTGTGCTCGAGGGTGATGTCGCCGCGGGTGGCGGCGGTGGGCAGCATCGGCGCCAGCACGGGCGCGGCGCTGGGCTGGCTGCGGGTGAGCTTGAGCAGCCAGTTTGTCTCGTCTGTGCGGATCAGCGCGAAGCGGCGCGGGATGCCGCCCAAACCGCCGCCGTCGCGTCCGCGGAGGACGGCGATGATTTCGCGGTCGCGCCACTTTTCAATCTCGCAGGTGCCGATGTCCCAGATTTTCACTGTGCCCGCGCCGTACTGGTCCTTCGGGATGGTGCCCTCGAACTCGGCGTATTCGATCGGGTGGTCCTCGGTCTGCACGGCGAGGCGGTTGACGTCCGTTTCCAGCGGCGGGCCCTTCGGTACCGCCCAGGAGACGAGCACCCCGTCGTGCTCCAAGCGGAAATCCCAGTGCAGGTGGGAGGCGTCGTGCTCGCCGATGACGAAGATCGGCTCACCCGCGCGCGGGGCGGGCGCGGCGTCGGGAACGGGCTCGCCGGTTTTGCTCTTGTCGCGCATGGAGCGGTAGGTGGCCAGCCGGTCCTCCCCCGCTGCGCCGAGGTCGGCGATCGGGTCGAGCCCGTCCTCCACCCGCGCGATGACCTCGTCGAGCTCCAGCTGCCGCAGCGCCGGGTCCGCGATCTCCTCCCACGTGCGCGGCGCCGCCACGGTGGGGCGCTCGCGCCCGCGCAGCGAGTACGGGCTGACGGTGGTTTTCTTCCCGTTGTTCTGGCTCCAGTCGATGAACACGCGCCCCTTGCGCTCGGCCTTCGCCATGACGGCGGTGATGCTGTCCGGGTGCGCGCGCTGCAGGTGCTGCGCAAGGGTTTTGGCCACGTTGGTCACAGCAATGGCATCGCTGGTGCCGTCCAGGCCCGCGTACAGGTGGATGCCTTTGGACCCGGAGGTCACCGGCACGCAGGTCAGTCCCATGTCTTCGAGGATTTCGCGGCACATCAGCGCCACCTCGGCGGTGTCGTGTAATTCGACGCCGGGGCCCGGGTCGAGGTCCAGCACCAGCCGGTCGGGGTTTTGCGGTTTGCCGTCCGCGCCGAAGCGCCACTGCGGGGTGTGCAGCTCGAGTGCCGCGACTTGGGAAAGCCACGCGAGGGTGGCGGAGCCGTCGATAAGCGGATACGCGTTGACGCTCGTGGTGTGCTGGATGGTGCCGGTGGGCACCCACGCGGGCGCGGAACCCTCGAGGTCTTTGCGGAAGAAGCTTTGCTTATCGACGCCTTCGGGCCACCTCTTCCTGGTCACCGGACGCCTCCTGACCTGCGGGACGAGTACGTCGGCGACCGCCTGGTAGTAGCGCATGACATCGGCCTTTGTCGTGCCGGTGGCCGGGTAGAGCACCTTGTCCAGGTTGCTCACGGTGAGCTCGCGGCCGCCGACGCGGACCCTCTGGTCGTTCGCCATGGCCCCACTGTAGAGGCGTGCGTAGAGTGAGGCGCATGCGCGCAGTATGGACAGGTTCCGTCACATTTGGCCTTGTCAACGTCCCCGTCAAGGCGTACGGGGCGACCGAGGACCACGACTTGTCGTTCCACCAAGTCCACGACAAAGACGGCGGGCGAATCCGCTACGAGCGGCGCTGCGAGGTCTGCGGCGAAAAGGTGGAGTACAAGCACATCGACAAGGCGTTTGAGGAAGACGGCGACACCGTTGTGCTCACCGACGAAGACTTCGACTCCCTGCCCGAAGCAGACAACGACGAAATCGAAGTCGTGCAGTTCGTCCCCGCCGACCAGATCGATCCGCTGATGCTGGAGAAGTCCTACTACCTGGCGCCCGAGGGCAAAACGCCGAAGTCGTATCTGCTGCTGCGGCAGACCCTGCTGGATTCGGAGCTGATCGCCGTGGTGCGCTTCGCCCTGCGACAAAAAACCAGGTTGGGCGTGCTGCGGGTGGTGAACAAGGTCATCGTGCTGCAGGGCCTGATGTGGGCCGACGAGGTGCGCGAGCTCGACTTCGACGACGAATTCAAAGGCACCAAGTCCCGCGCGAAGATCGGCGAGAAAGAGCTGAAGCTATCCAAGCAGCTCGTGGAGTCCTACGCCTCCGACTTCACGCCCGAAGAGTTCGAAGACGACTACCAGGCCGAGCTGCGCAAACTCATCGACGCGAAGTTCGAGCAGGGCGAGACCCTGGACACCGAGGCGACGTTCGGTTCGGATGGTTCGGAGGACGGTTCCGGTTCCGAGGACGACGACAACGTGGTGGACCTGATGTCCGCGCTGAAGGCGTCGCTGGATAAGCGGTCCTCCGGTGGTGGGAAGTCTGGGTCTGGGAAGAAGGGCAAAAGCGCTTAGCCCCACTGCTCCCCCCGTGACAGTTGACACTCAACTTAGGCTTACCTTAGTGTCGCCATAGTTCCTGCAATTTAGCTTAGGCTAACGTCACCTAACGAAGGGAAACGTAGTGAAACGTTCACACCGGATCGGCACCCTCGCCGTCTCACTTGCCACCGTCTGCGGACTGGTCGCCTGCTCGAGCGGCGAGACGGCCCCCACTGCCGGCAACGAAACCGGCACTGAGGTCAGCGCCGAAGTCAGCACAGAGGCGGGCGGCACCGCTGCCAGAACTCAGACCCGATCCGCCGAGGGCGCGGTCACCGTCACCGATGCCGCCGGCCGCACGCTCCAGTTCGACGAACTGCCGGAGCGCATCGTGCTGGCGGAGGGCCGCGCGGCGTACGCCACTGCCCTGCTGCAGGACAATCCGCTGGACAACGTCGTCGCCTACGGCCAGGACTTGGAAAAGGCGGCCGGGGCGTTCCGCGAGAAACTCTTCGAGATGCAGCCAGAAGCGAAGGACATGCCGGAGATCGGCATGATCCAGAAGGGCGACGTCACCGTGGAGAACCTGCTGGCGCAGAAGCCGGACGTGGTGATCATGACGCTGGACCAGAAGAAGTCCGTGGAAGAAAGCGGCTTCATCTCCGATTTGGACGCGGCCGGCATCACCTACGCGTTCATCGATTTCCGCCAGAAGCCGCTGGAAAACACCACGGTGTCCATGCAGCTGCTGGGCGACCTGCTCGGCCAGAGCGAGCGTGCGCAGAAGTACAACGAGTTCTACCAGGCCAAGGTCAAGGAGATCACTGACCGGGCGGCGAAGATCACTGATAAGCCGGATGTGTTGCTGTGGACGGCCGCCGGGTTCAGCGATTGCTGCGCCGTCGCCGGAGATGTGCACTTGGGCACCCTGATCACGGCAGCTGGCGGGCACAACTTGGGCCCCGAGGTGCTCGGCCCGGAGACGAAGACCATCACCCCGGAGAAGCTGGTCGAGCTCAATCCCGACAAGCTCATCGTCACCGGCGGCGAGTGGGCGCGCGACCCGAACAAGGCAGACACCTTCCGCCACGTTGAGCTGGGCTACCAGTCCAACCCCGACCTCGTGCTCGAAACGTGCGAAGGCCCGCTGCAGCAGCCGGGCATGGAGCTTCTCGACGCACCAAAGGAAGGCAACTACTTCGCCATCTACCACCAGTTCTACGACAACCCCTTCAACGTGTTCGCCCTCGAAGCGTTTGCGAAGTGGCTGCACCCGGAGGAGTTCGCGGACCTGGACCCCGCGCAGGACTTCAAGGACTTCCACAAGGAATGGCTGCCGTTCGAGTACAGCGGCGTGTTCTTCGCCGACCCAGCACACCCGGAGGCGATCTAGGGCATGACCACGCACGTGCCCGCGAAACCTGACGTGGCTGAGGACGCCCGCCAGACCGCGATTGACAGCTACCTCAAGCGCGGGCGGAAGAAGTCCTTCGCCATTGCCGGCCTGCTGGTCGCGGTAGTGGTGAGCTTCCTGTTTGCCGTTGTGGTCGGCCCGATCGACATCGCTGCGGCCGACGTGTTTAACGCGGTGTTCCGCCCGGAGCGGGTGGACGAGCAGACCCTGGTGGTGATTCGCACGCTGCGCCTGCCGGCCGCGGTGATGGCGGTGCTGTGCGGTGCCGCGCTGGGGCTTGCGGGCGGCCAGATGCAGACGATTTTGGACAACCCGCTGGCGGAGCCGTTCACCCTCGGTATCTCGGCCGCAGCGGCGTTCGGCGCCGCGCTGTCCATCGTGATGGGCTGGTCGCTGGTGGCCAACCCGCAGTTCAACCTCGCCGCCACCGCCGCGCTGGCGGCGCTGATCGCCGTGGCGATTGTGGCGGGCGCTTCAGTGTGGCGCGGTGCCACGGCCGAGTCGATGATCCTGCTCGGCATCGCACTGTCCTTCTTCTTCCAGGCCTTGCTGTCGCTGCTGCAGTACGGCGCCAACGTCGAGGCGCTACAGCAGATCGTCTTCTGGACTATGGGGTCGATGCAGCGCGCAAATTGGACAGCGAACATCATCCTCGCTGTTGTCCTCGCTGCGGCGATCCCGTTCTGCGTGGCCAACGCGTGGCGCCTGACCGCGCTGCGGCTTGGCGACGACCGCGCCGCCGCCCTCGGCATCGACGTCAAACGCCTGCGCCTTGCCACCCTGCTCGTCGCATCGTTTTTGGCGGCCGCGTCTGTGGCGTTTACCGGCATCATCGGGTTCATCGGGCTCGTCGGACCCCACGTGGCGCGCATGCTCGTGGGCGAGGACCAGAAGTTTTTCCTCCCCGCCGCGGCCGCCGCGGGCGCGATGCTGCTGAGCCTGGCGTACGCCGTGTCGCTGTCTATCATCCCCGGCCTGGCCATCCCGATCGGCATCATCACCTCGCTGGTCGGCGTGCCGTTTTTCGTGTTCCTCATCTTCACCCGTGCCCGCCGGAAGGGGGCCTAAAACCATGACTGTTAGCGCGCAGAACCTCTCCGTTTCCTACGGACGGTCCACCATCGTGCACTCGTTGTCGTTCGGCCCGCTCGAGGGCGGGACGGTCGTCGGCCTGATCGGCCCCAATGCCGCCGGCAAGTCGACGCTGGTCAAAGCCATCGCCGGGATTAAAAAGCCGACGGCGGGGTCGGTGACCATCAGCAAGGGCGGCACGGAGCTCACCGGCAGGGACCGCGTGGAGGCGATCGGCTATGTGCCGCAGGACCTGTTGAGCAGCGCCACGCTGACCGCGTTCGAATCGGTCATGGTCTCCGCCCGCCGCCGCGGCGTCGACGGGTGGGATCCGCTGGAGCGCACCGCCGATGTCATGCACCGTTTGGGTATCACGCATCTGTCCGACCGGCTGGTCTCGGACATGTCGGGTGGTCAGCGCCAGCTCGTCGCTGTTGCGCAGATGCTGGTGCGCGAGCCGAGCGTCATGCTTCTCGACGAACCCACGTCCGCCCTCGACCTACGCCACCAAGTCGAACTGCTCCAGCTCATCTGCGACGAGGTCCGCGGGACCGACCGGGTGGCGCTGGTGGCCATCCACGACCTCAACCTCGCCGCCCGCTACTGCGACGAGCTACTCGTGCTCAAGGCCGGCCGCCTCGTCGGCCAAGACACACCCCATGCGGTGCTCACTCCCGACCTGCTCGAAGACGTGTACGGCTTCCGCGCCCGCGTCCTAGACGACGCCGGTGTGCCCGTGGTCTGCCCCGTGTAGGGAGGACAAGTGGGGTGTGGCTAGCCCCACTGCGGGTTGTCCACGTCCACACCTTCAGCCGCCGCGTGGGCGGTGACCAGCTCGAGCAGGTAATCCTGCGCGCCGTTGTACGCCTCGTGGAAGCGGGGGTCGCCAACGTACATGCGCGCGAGGATGAGTTGGCGAGCCGGGGTCACCTCGTACCACTGGGCGATGCTTGCGCGGTGCCGCTCCACCAGCGCTTCGGCTTCCTGTGAGCCGGGTTCCACGCCGGCGTCGCGGGCTTTGACCAGGTCAGCAGCGAACGCGTCCTGCTCCTCCTTGAGGCGTTTGAAGTCGCCTTCGCCCATCTGCGCGAGCTTTTCCTGGGACTGCGCCCACTCCGGGGTATCACCCCAGCGCTGCTCGGCTTCTTCCTGGTAGGCGGGCATATCCTCGCCGAGGTACTTCTTCATTGCGTCCATGTTGATGGTTCCTTTCGTTGCGTTGTCAATGAGGTGCTGGACAGATGCGAGCTGGGCGTCGAGCGTGCGCCGTCGAGAAGCGAGTGCTTCCTGGTGGTGCTTGAGGGCGCGGGTGAGGGTGGCGCCGGAGGCGTCGAGAAGCTGCGCGATCTGCGCAAGCGGCACGCCGACGCCGCGGTAGAGAGCGATGGCCGCGCCGCGCTCGAGGTCGGCCTCGCTGTAGACGCGGTGGTCGGCCCAGGTGCGCGCGGGCGCGATGAGGCCGATCGCCTCCCAGTGGCGCAGCGCCTTCGTGGATACGCCGAGGGCCTCCGCGGCTTCGCCAATCGTGTACTCGTTACCATCTGCCATGATTGCGATTGAACAGCTTGCCGTAGGGGCAAGCGCAAGTTGGGAGCGATGATGGACGAAATCCGCGTGGGCGATGCCGAGCGTTCGGACGCGCTGGACCGGCTGGGCACCCTGTTCGCGGACGGCTACCTCGATGTGGGCGAGTTCGAGGAACGCACAGGTCAGGCGGCGGTTGCTCGCACGCGCGGGGAGCTTTCGGTGCTTTTCGACGACCTCCCGGCCGAGCCCGCCACATTAGAAAAACGCGAGCCGTCTGAGGTTGAACTGGAAGAAAAGCTCGCCGCGAAGCGGAAGTTAGACACCGCGATCTACACCACGTTGATCGGCGGCCTGGCGGTGTTTTTCGTGCTGCAGATCGGGCTCGACCTGGATTACGCCTGGGTGGTTTGGCCGGTAGTGGGCATTCTCGCGGTCGCCTGGTACGCAGTCTTCGACATCTCAGACGAGGAGGACGAGATCCTCGAGGAACTGCTGGAGAAGGAACGCACGGATCGCGCCGAGCGGCTGAAGCTCGCGGCGAAGCGCCGCAAAGAGCTTGGGAAATAGCCGCGAGTTTCCTGTGCCCGACGGTTAGAGTGGGTGCATGCGTTTTCGTCGCGCGCTCGCGCTTGTTGTAGTCGGTTCTGTCGGGGTGGTTTCGGGTTGCGCTGGAGGTGGCGAGCGCGAAACCGTGGTGGTCACGTCCACGCAGTGGGTGGATCCGGATTCGGGTTCGGTGGTGGAGCCTGATGCGGGCGAGACTAAGGCTGAGGGCGAGGCTGAGAACGCCGCCGATTGGCGCACCGAGTACGAATGGATCCTCTCCCATCCCGGCGACTACCCCGTGAACGCCGCGGCGCAGTACACCTCCGACGGCACCTACGAGTACGCGCTTGTGGAGGCCACCGGCGGCGGCACGCCCGAACTCCTGCTCGCGGTCGGTGGCAGCGACACCACACCGGTGATCGTGTTCACCATCGGCGACGACGGCAAGGCGCGCGCGTCCACGGACGTGCTCATGATGGGCGCGCCCGGCAACGGTGGCGGCCGGTTGGCGGTGTGGGCGTCCGCGGGTGGCAGGGGCGTGTACCAGATCAGCGGTTCGTCGCTGGGCAAGGAATCCGTTTCTGAGCTGTTTACGTTGCATGGCACGTCGCTAAGCGGAGGCGCAAAGGAGACCTTCCCTAGCGAAGGCCACCTCCCGGACCACCAACTCATCGACTGGAATCCGGTGAGCAGCCCACAACCGCTTCGCGACGGCAACCTCACGGTGCTTCCGCCCAGCGGCGAGAGTGTGAGCGGGGGTGATTCGCAAACTGCTCCTTCGAATCAGATCGAGTTTGTGGGCAACGTGGTGCGCAAAACCGGTGAAGAGCTTATGGCGCCGCGTGGCCTGGACATGCCCAACGGCCAGGATCCGCAAAGCGAGTACTTCTTACTTTGGCTGGATCAGCCCATGTCTGTGACGGGGTTTGTCGGTGGCGGCACCGATACGAAGGAAATTCAGTATGTCGCGTTGGGTAGCCGCGAGCTGTGGCCGCGCGGACCTGAGGAGAAAAACATTGAGTGGGAAGGCCGCGTTGGCGAGAGAATCAGAATTCTGAAAAACAAGGACGCCATCGGCTTCCCTTCCGATACTTCGATGCCTCTCGGCGCCCTGTGGATCTCGCCCGAAGACTCGTTTGAAGTGCTGAATTAACCCACCTTCGAACGGGTGTTCTAATTCCGGGATGGCCGTGTCGGACGCGTTGTTAGATTGAGTTCATCACTTTCAAACAACCGCAATCCCGGCAGGAAGGAGGGGCCATGACCAGCGAGATCACCCAGTGCGTCGACGAGATTTCTTCAGCGCTGCGCACGCTTAGCACACTGTTCGAGGACCCCTCCGCCCTCGCATTTGAGGACGTCCGGCACGACATGGAGCGCTTGGAGGAGCAGTTCAAAAAGAAGGCATCCATCGACGCAGCATTCGCCTTCATCGCCGACCGGGACGATGCCGGGCGCGTCGTCGGGGCCAACTACCCAAACGCGTACCTGCAGCAGTGCCTAGACCTGTCCAAGAGCGAGGCCTACAACCGTCTCGAGCGCGGCCGGCTGCTCTACGGCGCACCGCCGGAGCCCACCCCTCCCCCGCCCGAGGACGTGGAAGACCTGTTCGACATGACCGGGGAGGATGCCGAGGCCGAAGCCCAGGCCGCCGCGGAGGCTGCCGCCGAGGAGGAACGCGCCCGCCAGAAGAAAGCACGCGAGAACTCGTCGAAGGTCAGCGCGGAAAAGCAGGACATTATCCGCCGCGAGCTGGACAAACTGCTCAAGGCCGCGTCCTGCGAGCGAACCCGCATTCATTCTGAGGCTATGGAGGAAGCACTGCACCGCAGCCCCGAGGACCTGCGCCTGTTCGTGCGCAAGGCGGTAAACGCGGCGAACCGGAAGCACGCGCCCCACTCCAACCCGAACGCCGGGTTTGAAAAGAGGAGTGCCACCTTTGGCCGTCGCAAGGCAGACGGCATGGTGGACATCCACATCAACGCCACCGCCGGCCACGCGGCGCTAATGAAGGCGCACATGGACAAAGGGCTGGCGCCGAATTCGAACCTGCCGGAGGAACTGCAGGGCGAGGCGGATTCACGCACACCGGAGCAACGCCGATTCGATCAGTTCTTCGCCATCTTTGAGCAGTACGAGGAGAAGTGCCAGAAGGCTAACGACGGGGCCGCGTCCGTCGTGCTTGCGCTGACGTTGGACGACCTCGCGGACGGCGACGCCGCGATGCTCTTCGACACCAACACCGGCATCGAGGTGGACTGCTTCGACCTCGTTCGCCTGGGCATGGACGGTACAACCGACTTCCTGCTGCAAGTCGACGGGGTCAGCTCCGTGCCGCTGTGGATGGGACGCACCAGCCGGCTGGCGTCGGTGGCCCAGCGCATCGCAATGTTTGCGGTGCAAGGGGTCTGCTCCTGGCTCGGGTGCACCGCAGCCATGTCGGAGTGCGAGGCCCACCACATCCTCGCGTGGATCAAAGGCGGAAACACCGACATCGAAAACCTCACCGGGCTATGTCGCGAGCACCACAGGTGCAACAACGACCACAGAGACGGCTCCTTTAACAAGGGGTACATGGATTTCGACCCCAATACGGGCAGGTCAGGGTTCCGACGGCGCCCGAGCGACCCCTTAAGGTTCAACCAATCGGTCCCGGCGAAGCATTCGGCGGTGAGCAGGATCTATGCCGCGAAAGGCAGATGCGAATGCGCCAAACACACTGGCCGCGACCCCGCGTTCTACCCGCCCGACCACCCACCGATGAAAGACACTTGGACACCGATGCGAGTGTGATTGCGTCGGGCGTAGCGTGGTCGGCATGCGCGTTTACACCGTGGGCCACTCCAACCTCGACTTCGACGACTTCACCGCGATGCTTTCCGCCGCCGGGGTGAAGTCCATCGTTGACGTGCGCAAACTCCCCGGGTCCCGCAAGTACCCGTGGTTCAACGACGACCACCTCGCCGCGCACTTGCCCGAGCACGGCATCGCGTACAGCCGCAGCGAGGGCCTCACCGGCCGCCGCAACGTCTCGCGCACCGTCCCCTTCGAGGTCAACGGCAACTGGCGCAACCGCAGCTTCCACAACTACGCCGACCATGCCCTCGGACACGAATTCGCCGACGCCCTCGCCGAACTTCGCCGGCACGCCGCCGAAACCCCCACCGCCGTGATGTGCTCCGAGGCGGTGTGGTGGCGCTGCCACCGTCGCATCATCGCCGACCACCTCATCGCCCACGGGGACGAGGTGGGCCACATTATGGGGACGACGGCGGACGGGGCGTCGATAAGTAATGCAACCTTGAACGACGGCGCCGTCATCGGCGATGACCTCCTTGTCCGCTACCCAGAATTCACCTGAAAGAAACCTCACCGCAAAACGGCCTTTCTAAGGTTGCTCTCACACAACCCGCCCAAAGAGAAAGGCCCCTCGTGTCCGCCCGTTACCGCATCCAGCTGATCACCGCGACCACCACCGCCACGCTCGCCACCGCCTTCACCCCGTTCACCCCGGCGGCGCTGGCGGCCGAGACCTCCGAGTTCACCATCTCCAACGTCACTGACTTCCACGGCTACTGGGAGGAAACGAAGTACGTCCCGGGCGCCGCCCACCTCAAGTGCGCCGTGGACGAGGCCGCCGCGGGCAAGACCCACGTCTTCACCTCCGCCGGCGACAACATCGGCGCCTCCCCCTTCGCATCCAAGCTGCTGAACGACGCCCCCACCTTGGACATCCTCAACCTGATGAACCTCCAGGTCTCCGCACTGGGAAACCACGAGCTCGACGAGGGAGCCGAGGACTTCTCAAACCGCGTCACCGAGGCCGCGGACTTCGACTTCCTCGCCGCCAACGCCGAGACCGTGAAGAACACGAAGGACTACGTGATCAAGGACCTCGACGGCGCGAAGGTGGCCTTCGTGGGCACCATCACCGACGACATGCCGAACCTGGTCAACCCGAAGTCCATTGAGGGCATCGCCTGGAACGACCCGGTCGCGACCACGAACGAGCTCGCAGAAAAGCTGAAGAGTAGCGGCGAGGCCGACGTGGTCATCGCGCTCGTGCACGAGGGCGGCATCAAGGCCGACGAGTTCTCGGATGCCGTCGACGTGGCGTTCCTCGGCCACTCCCACCAGGCCATCGAGCCCGCCGGAGAGAAGCCGCTGTTGATCCAGGCCGGCTCCTACGGCGCCAACCTTGCCAACGTGGACCTGAGCTTCGACCGCGCCACCAAGAAGCTGACCGTGAAAAACGCCGAGCTTCTCGACGCCGACACGATCCGCGCCTGCGACACCCCGCAGCCCGAAATCGACGCGGTGATCAAGGACGCCCTGGACAAGGCCGGCACCGAGGGCAAGAAGGTCATCGGGCACACGGACGAGGACCTGTACAGGGCGGGCGACAAGGAGTCCCAGCTCAACAACTACATCGCGGAGGCGACCCGCCAGGGCGTGTCCAAGAACTCGTCTGTCACGGCCGACATCGGCGTGATGAACGCGGGCGGCGTCCGTGCCGAGCTCGAGGCCGGCGACGTCACCTACGAGCAGGCGTTTTCCGTCCAGCCGTTCGGCGGCGAGAACACCTACGTCGAGCTGAAGGGCTCCGACGTGGTGCAGGCGCTGGAGGAGCAGTGGCGCGACGACCCGGACCGCCCCATGTTCCCGCTGGGCATCTCCGACAACGTCTCCTACACCTACGACCCGGCCGCGCCGGTCGGCTCCAAGATCACCTCGGTCACCGTCGACGGCGCCCCGATCGACCCGGAGAAGACCTACGTGGTCGCCGGATCGACCTTCCTGCTCGCCGGCGGCGACAACTTCAAGGCCTTCACCAAGGGCTCCGAGCCCGCGAACTTGGGCTACGTGGACCTCAACGCGCTGGTGGAGGCGCTCAGCTCCGGCCAGAAGCAGCGCACCGGCCAGTCCAACGTGGGCGTCCACCTCCCCGCCCCGCTCACCGCGGGCAAGGAGGCAACCATCGAGCTCAGCTCCCTGCTCTTCGACAAGGGCGAGGCCGCCACCACCGCCACCGCAACGCTTGGCGACGCCTCCGGTTCCGCCTCCATCTCCCCCAACAACGGCGACCAGACCGCCAACGAGTACGGCACCGCCACCGTGAAGCTGACCGTCCCGGCGGGGATGTCTGGCGCCCAGGAACTGCGCATCACCACTGACGCCGGCACCGAGGTGACCGTCCCCGTCGAGGTCGCGCCCGCCGCGGGGCAGGCCGAGCCGAGCAAGCCCACGCCGAACGAGCCCGCCCCGAGCAAGCCCGCCCCGAGCACGCCAGAGCCCGCTGCCGACAACGGCTCGAGCTCCGGCAACCTCGGCTGGATCATCCCGGTGGCGCTCGCGGGCGCCTTCGGGCTCGCCAACCTGGTGGCCCTGCTGTTCCCGTTTGCGGTAGACGGGGTGCTGGGGCCGATCGCTAAGCGCTAGCGGGCCTGCCGGCGCGGGTGCGCGGCGACTGGCTTATCGTTAGCTGCATGAAGGTTTCCCGCGCCCTGGCCCCGCTCGCTTGCGCCCTCTTCCTGGCTTCCTGTTCCACAGCCGGCGAGACGGTCGTCGTCACCGCTACCGAGTGGGTTGATCCCGACTCGGGAGAGGTGGTGACCACCGAAATCGGGGCACCTTCGGCCCCAGAGGATGCCACCGAAGAAAACAGCGGCGCCACCGAATGGCCCGCGGAGTACGCCAAGGTCCTCGACGACCCAGAGGCCTACAACTTCAACGTGCCCAGCCCGGGCCGCGACGAGGTCGACCACGTGCCCGACGGCGAGTACTTCTATGCGCTCGTAGAGGCCAACGGCGGCGGCGCGCCCGAGCTGCTGCTGAGCTCCATGAGCTCCGACGAGC
Organism: Corynebacterium sp. CQ3829_602738; assembly: GCF_054478435.1. Lineage (NCBI taxonomy): Bacteria > Bacillati > Actinomycetota > Actinomycetes > Mycobacteriales > Corynebacteriaceae > Corynebacterium > Corynebacterium sp. CQ3829_602738. The sequence continues at coordinate 931,362 of NZ_CM137003.1, read as the reverse complement.
ACTCGAACCATTTCGCCCGCGTGCTCGTGTTTTCCACCGACGGCGGCTCCCTGCAAACCTCCGGCGAGTCCCTGATCTACGGCGCCGCCGGCGCGGGCGGCAGCCGCGCCGGCGTGGAGGCGTCCCAGCTGGGCCGCGGCCTGTTTCAGGCGCACTGGGTCAGCGGCACCGGCGACGGCTCAACGGTATGGCACGACGTGGACGGCGCCACCATTTCCGCCCCGACCGAGCCCGAAGAAATGAACGTGCAGTACCCTCGCCCCGGCCATTTGACTGTGAATTGGCAGCCGACACAGGACCGCGCCGCCCTCGATGCCGGCGAGCTGACGGTTTCCATGCCGGAGGTGCGCGGTCCGGCGCCCGTCGATGAGCCTGATGTTGTCGTCGAAGGCACCGTGGTGGCGAAGACGGGCGCCGAGCTCATCGACAGCATGCCGAACGGTGAAGACCCCGCCAGCGAGTACCTCCTGCTCCAGCTGGATGCGCCCCGCGAGTTCACCGACCACCACCACGCCGGCTCGGTGTACTCGCGCGATGCCGAGTACGTCTCCTTGGGCCGGCGCGAGATCAGCGCGCGCGGTAACGAGCGCCTCGACGGCTTGGAGTGGGAACGACTCCAAGGCGAGCGCGTCCGGCTCACCGTCGCCCCGGAGCACGTGCACTTCCCCACCGACACCTCCATGCCGACAGGTGCGCTGCGCGTGAGCCAATACAAGAGCGCGGAGATTCTCTAACGAGCCTTGCGGCGCGTCGCCATGACGAACCCGGCCGCCACCAGCGCGAGCGCGCCGAGGCCGAGCACCACGTAGCGCAGGGAGGCGGCGGGATCCGAGGACTCGCTCCCTGAGGCAGCCCCAGAAGAACCCGCGACCACGCCGCGGATCCATTCGGCTTGCTCCGCCACCGGCGCCACCGCCACCGCGGCGTTGGAGTTCATCTCCTCCTCGGTCGGATTTTCCGGGTCCTCGAACAGGCCGGCCGACATCACGCCGGCGACCTTGCCTTCAGAGAAGATGGCGCCGCCGGAGTCGCCAGGCTGGATCCGCGCCCCGTGCTTTAGAGCGACGTCGAGGGCGGACGGAGCGTCGAAAAGCGCGAGCGGCGATTCTCCGCGCACCGTCGCCTCCGCGGCGGGCAGCTTGGTCGACCCGCCGGAGCCGTCGGAGGACCAGCCGTAGATGTTCACCTCGCCGGACGGCACCGTGTCCGCAACCGAAGCGTAGGTGGAAAGCCCCAGGTCTTCGGTGGTGTGCAGCAGCGCGATGTCGCCGCGGGGCGCGACCTCGTGACGGTCCACCTGGAACACCTTCTGGTTTTCGCCCTGGCCGGTGCGCACCGAGCCGCCGGGCTTGGCGGCCGCCTCGACGCAGTGGCGGGCGGTGATCACCCAGTGCGGGTCGATGGCGGTGCCGGTGCACACGCCGTCGTCGGGGTCGGAGTCGTCCACGCGCACCGAGACCACCGGCTCGGCCTCCGCCGCGTCGCCGGCGAACCGCTCCGATTCCATCGCCCCCGCGGGCTGCGCCGCCAAAGCAACACCAACTGCAACACTAAACGCCAACTTTCTCATTATTTTCCTTTCCAACCACCGCCGTAAGGCGGCGAACAATACTTTCCATCGGCCCGCGCTTAAACACGGCGAGCCAGCCGTACGCGATCACGGCCGAGCCGATCACGCTCGCCCACACCCCGACCCACTGCGCGCTCAGCACGTGCAGGCAATACAGAGTCAGCGTCATCCGCCCCAGCGGCGCGAGCCACCCCAGCCATCGCCCCGCCAGGCAGCACAGGGAGCAGATGCCTATCGACGCCCCGGCGGTCCCCACCACATCGACGAGCCCGCCGGTGTGGCCGGTGGCGTCGAGAAGCAGGGGCAACGGCACCCACCACCGCAGCGCAACATCGGCCGCGAACAGCACGCACCCGATGGCCGCCCCGGCGCGCAGCGGCATGCGGCGCGCGAACAGGATCCCGGCGACCATGAGCACTGCCCACATCAGCGGCGGGTACGGCGAGCTGGACGGGGCCAGCGCCGCGGAGCCCAACGTGCCGGCGAAGGCGAGCCAGGCAAGCCACGCCGAATCCAGCCTCGGCGCCCACGCGAGGACGATCATGCAGATCCCGATCGTGCCCAGGACCACCTCGATGGTTCCGGAGAACGGCACCAGCGCGAAGTGCAGCGCAATCAGGCACGCCCCGCGCACCACGAACTGCGCCGGCCGGGCGCGCATGAGCCCCATGGACACCCCGGCGAGGAACGCGAAGAGCCCCGCGGGGAAGCCGAACAGCAGCTGCGCAGCGACGCCGCCCGGCGCGGTGAGGTGCGCGACGATCATCGCGATGAGCGCCACCGCCCGGGCCGCGTCGATTCCAACGATTCTGGTCTGCATGCCGCTTGAAGCTACGAACCCGCGTGTTGCGCCCGCGTTAACCCGGATGCTTACGCGCGCGCAACATCGCGGCGCATACGATCGCAACCATGACAATTCGGGTGCTTATCGTGGACGACGAGGCCTTCCTCGCCGACGCCATCGCCACCGGCCTGTCGCGCGCCGGGATGCACACACGCGTCGCCTACGACGGGTTTGAGGCGCTGAAGCTAATCGACGAGCTGCCGCCCGACGTCGTCGTTTTGGACCGGGACCTGCCCGGGGTGCACGGCGACGCGGTGTGCAGGCACGTCGTGGAGTCTCAGCCCGCCACGCGGGTGATCATGCTGACCGCGTCCGGGACGCTGGACGACCGGCTGGAGGGCTTCGACCTCGGCGCCGACGACTACTTGGCCAAGCCGTTCGAGCTGCCGGAGCTGGTGGCGCGGGTGAAAGCCCTGGCGAAGCGCAACGCGCCGTCGCGCGGCGAGGTGTACCGCTGCGGGGACGTGCGCCTGGACACCTTCCGCCGCGAGGTGACCCGCGGCGAGGAACCGGTGAGTCTGAGCCCAAAGGAGTTCGCGGTGCTCAAGGTGCTCATGGAGGCCGACGGCGGGGTGATCTCCGCCGAGGACCTGCTGGCGGAGGCCTGGGACGAAAACGCCGACCCGTTCACCAACTCCCCGCGCGTGACGGTGTCGCACCTGCGCAAGAAGCTCGGCGAGCCACGCATCGTGCACACCGTCACCGGCGCCGGGTACTACGTGGCGGAGGCGGAGCGATGAGGCTGAGCCTGCGGGCCCGCATCACGGTGATGTTCGTGGCCACCGTCCTCGGTGTCGGCCTGGCGTTGATCGGGTTGGTGTACGCGTACCTGAAGCTCACCCCGGTGCCGGTGATGGCCTCGTTTCCGGGCGCTGACGACGGCGTGGTCATCGACGGCGCCGTGCCGGTGACCGACGAGATCCTGCGCCGCATCCTCCTCGCCTCCCTGGGGGCGCTCGCGCTGCTCACCGCGCTTGCGGGCGTGGTGGGCTGGTTCGTGGCGGGGCTGGTGATCACCCCACTGCGCTCGATCGCCGACGACGCCCGCACCGTCACCCGCGGCGACTTGAAAGCCCGCATCGACTACGACGGCCCCCGCGACGAGGTCGGCGAGCTGGCCGAGGCGCTCAACGCCATGTTGGACGAGCTCGCCGACGCCGTCGAGCGCCAGCGCCGCTTCGCCGCCAACGCCTCCCACGAGCTGAAGACCCCGATCGCGACGATCCAGACCGTCGCCGACGTTGCGCTTTCCGGCGACGACGCCGACCTGCGCCCCGCGCTGGGCCGGATCCGCGAGGTCAACGCCCGCAACGCCGCGACCGTCTCCTCGCTGCTGCAGCTGGCCAACGTGCAGGTCCGCGACCGCGCACCCGTCGACCTGGCCGCCGTGTGCCGCGAGGTCGGCGCCGCCCACGGCATGGCCGTTACCGCCGAGCCGTTGACGGTCGAGGCCTCCCCCACCCTGGTCCGCCAGGCCGTGGACAACCTCGCGCGCAACGCCGCCATCCACGGCACAGGCGGCTCGATCGCACTCAGGCGCGTCGGGGCCGGCGCCGAGATCACCGTCGAATCCGGCGGCGATCAGCTCGACCCGGCGGAGGTCGCCACCTGGACCGAGCCGTTTGCCCGCGCCCGCCGCACCTCAGGTTCCGGCCACGGGCTGGGTCTTGCCCTGGTCAAGGCGATTGCGAAGGCCCACGGCGGTTCGGTTGAGTTGGCGCCGCGGGCCGGGGGCGGGCTCGTCGTGAAGCTACTGCTCCCTGCGTAGCGCACCCTCGAAGCGGGCCTTCGCCGCTTCGATGTCCTCGGCGTTGTGGGAGGTGGGCACGTCCGCGCGGTCCGGGAAGACCGTCTTGCCCTGCGGCAGGTTGATCGCCGGCTGGTTCGGCTCCTCGCCACCCTCACCGCGCAGGTGCGGGTGCGCGTAGTCGGCGCAGTGGTCCAGGAACACGCGCGGCGGGGCGAAGAAGTTGCAGCCGGTCAGCGCCTCGGAGAAGTCCAGGATGCGGTCGTAGTTGCCCTCCGGCTCGCCGATGAACATCCGCCGCAGCATCACCTCGGTAACGCGGGGGTCGCGGGCGTAGCTCATGAAGAAGGTGCCCTGCTTGCCAAGCGCGTCGCCAAACGAGAGGTTGTTGCGCACGATCTCCAGGCCGTTTCCATCCTCGTCCTCGACCTGGTTGACGGCGACGTGGCTGTTCGGCGCCTTCTCGTCCAGCTCGATGTCGGAGTGCTTCGTGCGGCCGATGACCTGCTCCTGCTCCGCCACCGGCAGTTCGTTCCAGTCCTTTAAGTTGTGCACGTACTTCTGCTCGACGATGTAGCTGCCGCCCTTCCAGATGCCGTCGCGGATGATCGCCACCTCGACGCCCTCCTGGCCGCGGGGGCTCTCGGTGCCGTCGACGAAGCCGAGCGGGTCGCGGAAGTCCTGGTACTGGAACGCGTGGACCTCGTCGTGGTAGTCGATGTGGTCCTCCACGATCGCGTTGATGCGGCGGCCCAGCTCGAAGGCGACGTCGAACTCGTCGGAGCGGATGTGGAAGAACAGATCGCCCGGGGTGGACGGCGCGTGGTGCTTCGCACCCTGAAGCTCCACAAACTCGTGCAGGTGCTCCGGCTTGTCCAGCGCGAAGAGGCGGTCCCACATCTTCGCACCGATGCCGGCCACCGCGGTCAGGTGCGCCTTGGGGTAGCGGAAGCCCACCCCGTTGGTCAGGCTGGACAGGCTGGACAGCACCTCCAGCGCCGCCTCCTCGCCACCGTCTTTGAAGCCGAGGGTGATAAACAGCGCGTCCCGCGACTGCGGGAGGATCACGGTTTGGGTAACTTCTGCCTGGTTTCTACTCGTCATGGGGTTAAGTATTCCCTATTGGCCCGAGTTGTGCCGGACCAGGGCTTCCACAACCGGTCCTGTCTCGCCGAAGACGTAGGCCCGAGCGAGTAGATCGTGAAACTCGCGGCTCACCGACGGGTCCGCGTCGTCGTGCGGCACCGCCATCAGCACACCTGCCCCCTGGCCGATTAAGTAACTGTTCGCGGCGAAGATCGCGGTGCGCTTGTTGCCGTCTTCAAAGGGCTGGGCTCGAGCGACTTCGACGAAGAGATGTGCGGCGGACCGGAGGGCGTCGTCAAGCTTGAGCTGCTGTTGAATGAGCGCGTCGAGCTCTTCAGCCGTAAGCGCCGCGGGTTCGTGCCGGCCGTGGGCGGTGTGCACGCCGATGCCCTGTTCCGCCCGGCGCAGCTTGCCGGGGTTGAGCGCGGCGCTGCGGGTGAGCTGCGCATTGATGCGCCCAAGATAGGCCGCGGTGATTGGCTCGCCGGCGGTGGCGATGACGAACTCCGCAGCCGCCTCCAGGTCCTGCAGCAACGCCAGATCACCGCGGCCACGCACCCCGTCCGTATCGCCCGAGCGCAGGTAGCGGTCGGTGGCAGGACGGCTGGTGGACAGCCCGTCGAAGACGACACCGGCGGTGTAGATGACGTCGAGCAGATCGGTCGCGTGCATGCCTTTACGCTACAGCTCCCGGATATACAGCAGCATCCTTGATCCGGCCTCAATGTTGGTGAAACCGTGCCGCTCGTAGAACCGCCGCGCGCCCGCGTCCACCTCGTCGACGTTGATCTGCATCTCGCCCGCCCCTCGCGCTTCGAGCTCAGACAGCACCCGCTCCATCATCTGCGTGCCCAGCCCGTGGCCGCGGTGCGCCGGGGCGACGTAGAGCTCCTCCAGCATCGCCACCGGGCCGTCGTAGTACGGGCTCGGCCGCAGCGTCAGATACGCGAACCCGACCTCGCCCGCAAGCACCACGATCACGTCGTCGCGGGCGATGAGCTGCGCGAACCTGCGCTCCAGGTTGTCGGGCACCGGGGTGTCGAACTCGGTGTTGAAGTCGTGCATTAGCTTTGCGACGAGCTCCGCCTCCCCCACCGTCGCCATCCGAATCACGGGCGCAGTCACAACACTGCCCACCCGACCGCCGCGGTGCCGATGACCACCGCCCAGGCCGGGGCCTTGAAGTTTTTCAGCGCCACGAACGCCATGGCCGCGACCGCCATCGTCGCCGGCCCGTGGATGCCGGAAGTGAACACCGGGGTGTACAGCGCCGCGGCGAGGATGCCCACCACGGCCGCGTTCGCGCCGGCAAGGGCGCTGGCGGCGTGCGGGTTGGCGCGCAGCCGGTCCCAAAACGGCATGATCCCGACGACCAGGAGTGCCGCCGGCAGGAAGATCGCCACCGTGGCCAGGGCCGCACCCCACAGCCAGTGAACACCCTGCGCCGAAGCACCCAGGAACGAGGCGAAGGTGAACAGCGGGCCGGGCACCGCCTGGGCGGCGCCGTAGCCGGCGAGGAAGGTGTCGTGGTCCACCAGGCCGGTGGGCACCGTGGCCTGCTCCAACAGCGGCAGCACCACGTGCCCGCCGCCGAAGACCAGAGCGCCGGAGCGGTAGAAGCTGTCGAACATGCCCCAGCTCGTGCCCATGCGCCCAGTCAGTGGAAGCAGCGCGAGCAGCGCCGCGAACACTCCTAAGCTGACAATCCCTACGGTGCGGCTGGCGGTGGAGGTGCGTGTGGGGGCCGGAGGGGCGTCGATAGGCGAAAGCGCAAAGGTGGCTACGAGCATGCCCGCAACGATCGCGCCGACCTGGGCCGCGGGGTGCGGGACCAGCAGGACGATGAGGAAGGCAGCGAGCGCGACGGCCGCACGCAAGCGGTCCGTGACGATGCTTTTCGCCATGCCCATCACCGCCTGCGCGACGACCGCCACCGCCGCCGCCTTCAGCCCCGCGAGCCAGCCGGCGTCCGAGATGTCGCCGAGGCGCGCCACCCCGAGCGCGAACGCGACCATGAGGATCACGCTCGGCAGCGTGAATCCCACAAACGCCGCGATCATGCCTCCGTAGCCGGCGCGCTTGAGGCCGATTGCCATGCCGACCTGGCTCGATGCGGGGCCCGGCATGAACTGGCACAGGGCGACGAGGTCGGCGTATTCGTCGTCGCTGAGCCACTTGCGCTTATCGACGAACTCGTCCCGGAAGTACCCCAAATGCGCCGTCGGCCCGCCGAAGGATGTCAGGCCGAGGCGAGTGAATATGTGTAATACCTCAAGCACAAGATGTGATGCTAGCGGACGTCGCCACGCTGAGCAGGAGTCCGTGCGTGACTCGACGCGGCGCGGGGTAGCACTGCGAGCACCACGGCGGAAGCCGCCGCAGCAGCCGCGAATGCCGCCACCATGCTCGCAGCCGAGTTCGGGATTCCCAGGGCTTGGACCGAGCCGAAGGTGTTCCACGCCGCGTGCACCGCAACCGCGACCCAGAGGCTGTTGAACGCCCACACCAAAAGCGCATAGAGCAGCGCGTCAAGGAAATAATGGGCGAAGGCGACCGGTGAGCCGTACGCCTGCGGGTGCATCGCCACGAACGGGATCGCGGCGAGCACCGCGCCCACGGCCGGGTGCCTGGTCCACGCCGTAAACGCCTGGAAAAACACGCCGCGAAACGCCATTTCCTCCGCGAGCGCCGCGAGCACAATAACGACGAGCTCCAACGGAAGATCGCTCCGGATATCTCCAATAACTTGGTCCCAGGACGCGCCGTAACCGACCACGCCGACCGCGCCCATGACAGCGGCGATGACCACAAACGCCAACGCGTACGCGGCGAACGGCACCCAAGGTTTCGTTCCAGTTCGCCCTGTGAACACCGACGCAACCGGCCTGCGCCCGATGAACCGGACTGCGACGAGCACCGCCAGGATCTCCACGACCACGGAGCCGTACCCGAAGTACTTGTCCGCCGCGCCGCTCGACGTATCCACCCCCGCGGCTTCAAGGGAAACACCAATCACCGCGACGAACGCGACGGTGAGCACGGCGACCGCGACGATTTCGGCGAGCGGCCTCCACCAGGCGTAGTTGGGTTGGTTTCTTGACGCGAACGCGTACTCCCCCGCGTGTGACACTGTGAGGAAACTCCTTCTCGAGGTTACAACAACCGGGCCATCATATGCCTGACTGTTGATATGTGCACGGGCCGATCAGCCCCGGCGCCGGGCCCGCGCTAGACTCTGCCCGCGGAAAACCACAATCGAGCACGTATCGCGTATGGGAGGTTCCCGGTTGCACCACTTCAGCCCGCTGTTTGAGATGGGCCCTGCCCGGCGCGACCACATCCCCGCCTTCCGCACCGCGCTCGGCGTTGCGATCCCCATGTTCACCCTGCTCGCGCTGGGCCGCATGGATCTGGCTATCTACGCGAACTTCGGCGCGTTCACCGGCGTGTACGGCAGGCACATGACCCGCCAAGTGCGGCTGAAGCACCACGTCCTTGCGGGCATCGCCCTGACAACGTCGGTGACCGTGGGCGCCACCATGGCGTGGCTGGATCTTAGCCCGTGGGCGTTGATGCTGGTGACCTCACTGGTGTCGGCGGTGTGGGCGACCATCGCGCTGGCCGCGGACATGAAGCCGACCGGGTCGGTGTTTGTGATTTTCTCGGTGGCTGCGGTCGGCTCGCTGAACAACCCCGTCCACCCAGTACTCGCCTTCGCCATCGCGGGCGCCGCCGCACTATTGTGCCTGGCGCTCGGCCAAATCTCCCACCTCATCGGCGAGGGGCCAGGCGGCGACGCGAAGGAACCGGAGCGTCCCTCCCGGTCCCCCGAGGCGGGCCGGATGCCGTGGCGGCGCCTCCGGGTCGAAGCCAGCCGCTTCTTTTTCTCCCCGCTACTCGCGGGTGTGCTGGGGCTGATCTCCGTGACTATTTTCGACCCGCTGACCCACTCCTACTGGGCCATGGTCGCCGCCGTCGCGCCGCTGGTGAACTCGCGGTTCAAGATGCAGTACTACCGCGCCATCGAGCGCGTCCTGGGCACTCTCACCGGCATCGCGGTGGCAGGCTTCCTTCTGTCCCACCCGATGCAGGGCTGGCAGATCGTCGTGTGGATTGTGATTCTGCAGTACCTCACCGAGATGTACGTGACCCGCAACTACACCATCGCAGCCAGCTTCATCACCCCGACCGCCCTGCTGATGGTGCAGACAGTCGAGCCCTCCCCCGTCTGGCCGATGCTGCTCGCCCGCACCGCGGAGACCGCGATCGGCGCGTTCGCGGCACTCGTCGTCATCGCGGTCGGCTACGTGCGCAAGTACCCCGAGGTCGTGCTGCCGCGTCGCTAACGCACTTGCTTTGCGACGCAAACTCCGCCCCGCCCCCGCGGCCCTACCTCCCGTCGCCAGTTGAGATGTTCCAGGCGAGTCCGAACTTGTCCTCCACGACGCCAAAGTGCGCTCCCCACGGCGCCTTTGCGAACGGCATGGTGACCTTGCCGCCGCCGCGGGTGAGCTTCGCGATGAGCTGCTCGCCCTCGTCTGCCGACTCCACCTCGGCGGTGAAGCCGAAATCGCCGCGCTCCAGCGTGCTGGAGTTGTTCTGCAGGTCGTCGCCGCCGCCGAGCGTGAACGGTCCGGTCAGGGTGCCGTGGGCGACGGCGTCGCGCGGCGGGTCGAACGGGAACTGCGCGCCGCGGTCGAGCTGCTCGCCGTAGGTGATGATGTCGAGCTCGCCGCCGAACACCTCGTGGTAGAACTCGAGTGCCTCGCGGGCGTTGCCGGGGAAGGAAACGTAAAGCGATGTCTTCATGCGTGTCAGTGTAAGCGGACGCGTGGGAGGCGAGGAGCTCCTGCGCAAGCTGCGAGGTTCCGCTAGAAAGTGCGCGCAATGAACGACCTGAAGACTACTGTTTCTGTGTATGGAGACTGAAAGTAAAGAACTGGCTTTCTTGGCGGACAGCGAAGGCCTGCTGATCCTGAGCGAGGACGACAGCTTCCCGGCCTCTTCCTCGCCCGCGTTTGAGCCAATGTCACCGCAAGTGCTTTTCCGCGCGAACAATGTGCTGAGCACGATCTCCAACCGTAAGTTCAAGTCCGGCAAGTACTACAAAGCGACAGACGAAACTGCAGCGCTACTTCAGCACCGCACGTCAACGGGACCGGTGCCAGGAGTCCTGCGTCGAAGCGATCTTGGGCTCGCTGACAACCCAAGCCAGTTCTTCAAACACACGTCTTTCCAAGAGGTGAAGTTCTCTCCAGTCATGGCCTCGACTGCCGCCGGCATCGCCGCGCAGGCTGCAATTGAGGCAGCAATCGCGGAAATCAAGGAGTACCTGGAGGTTATCGATGAGAAACTCGATGACCTCCTTCGGCAGCGCAAGATTAATGCGCTAGCTCAACTTGGCGGCATCCAGTACACGATTGAGGAAGCTGACGAACTCTACCGGCGCAGCAGCAGCGTGTCCGCAACCACTTGGTCGAAGGTTGACCACCTCGGATCAGCACTGAACAGCATCGAGTCTTACGCGATCGAACAACTTGATGACGCGGTTGATCAGCTCCGGAAGCACAAAAACAACTCAAAGAAACTCGAAACGCTTCTTGCCGGTTTGAAAGACGATCTCTCGATTTGGCTGGGCGTAGCTGCACGGAGCATCTATCTCCACGACAGGATGTACGTCCTTGAACTCGCTCACGTGAACGAGTTTGAGCCCGCCCAGCTGGACTCCCACCGTGAAGGAATCGTCGAAGCACGAAAGGCTCGATTGGGGTCAACGACCCGCCGTTTGCTCGAGATGGATTCAGCTGTCCGCGACGCAGCGAAGCTGAGCAATCAGGTTTGGGTGACTAACCCGCTTCGCGCACGCCACATCACTGCACATGCGAACAGTATTCACGACAACATCAGCGCATTTGCTCAGCATTTACGCCTAAGCGTGGAGGAAGCAGAGCAGCTCCAAGTCCAGGGGTGGCGCCAATCTGTGATGTCTCTAGCGGGAGGCACGGTCGATGCTGCGAATCGCGCCCGGCGGTCCGCGGTAGACCAGGCCCAGAAGGCGACCGAGAAGATTCGCGACATGAACGAAGACCGGCTGCTTGCAAAGGCCGCAGAGATCGAAGCGCGACGGGCAAAAGAAGCGCAAGAAGCAATCGAGCAAGCCTCTGACGAAGACCATGCTGAAACTGAATCCCGCTCGAAGCGGCGTGGCTTCCGCTTGGGCCGAGACGAGAAAAAGCCGAAGGCGTAAAAGTGTTCCTGAAGATCCGATTGAGTAACGAGGAAGCAACGCTCCTATCCGAATTTGCGCGTTCCGAAGGCATGACTGTTTCCGAATTCGCTCGATCCGCCATCATGGAAAAGGTCGAAGACCTCCAAGATGTTGACGAACTTCGTGCTGCTCTCGAGTTCGACTCCGGTGAGAGGTTCACTACGGACGAGATTTGTCGCGAGTTGGGGTGCTAAAGAATCGGAAGCTGTTGACACAGGAGGCGAAAACGTAGGGTGGGCGGCATGAAGGACCTGACCATCGCTCCCGGCCCGGGGATCCCCGGCGGCGTGGTCATAGCCGCCGTCGACCTGACGGAGCGGTTCGCCAAGTCGTCGGGCCCGGGCGGCCAGGGCGTCAACACCACCGACAGCAAGGTGCAGCTCTCCCTCGATGTCGCGGCGTGCGCATCGCTTTCCGACGCCCAACGCCGCCGCATCTTGCGCAACCTCGGACACCGCCTGGACGGCACCGTCCTCACCGTGGCCGCGTCGAACCAACGGTCGCAGATCCGCAACCGCGCCGAGGCGCGCGAGCGTTTGGCCGCCCTGCTGCGCGAGGCGCTCGCCCCGCCGCCTCCTCCGCGCCGGAAGACGAAGCCGACCAGGGGCTCGGTGCGGCGCCGTCGAGAAGCGAAGATGCGTCGCTCGGAGCTGAAGTCCACAAGGAAGCGACCTCAGATTCCCTAGAGCTGTCGCCATTGTTTAGACCACGTGTTTAGTAACGGTGTGGTGAGTTTCGGGTAACGCCCGGGTGAGTATCGAGTAACACCCGGGCGTTTAGGTTGGTAGCGGGGGTTATTGGGTCAGTCGCATGTTGGTGCCTTCGAGTGTGATGATTTCGGCGCCGGCGACGAGTCGGTTGAGTATTGACTCGGCGATGACGGCGTCGGGGATGGATTTGTACCACTCGTCGGGTGTGAACTGGGATGTCACGATGGTCGATCCGCGGGGTTCGCGTTCTGCGAGGATATTGAGCAGTTGGTGTGCGGTGGCGGCATCGATTGGGGTGGTGAGGAAGTCGTCGAGGACTAACACGTCTGTGTTGTGTAGGTCTTCGAGGAACGTGATGCGGGCTGGGTCGTCGTGTTTGAGCACGGCGAGGTGGTTGGCGAGTGTGTCGGTGCGGAAGAAGCGTGCGGAGTAGTCATTTCTGCACGCCGCGGTGAGTAGTGCTTGGGCGAGGTAGGTTTTGCCGACGGAGGATTTGCCCAGGATGACAATGTTTTGTGCGCTTTGGCACCATTGGCAGTGAGCGAGTCGGGTGATTTGCTCTTTGTTAATGGTGCGGCCGGGCGTGTAGGTGATGTCTTCGATACAAGCATCGGGATTTGGCGATCGGGATGCTTTGAGCAGTTTGTTGACTCGCCTCTCACGCTTGGCCGCTACCTCTTTATCGAGTGCGTAGAGCACTTTGTCGGAGAAGCTCCAGTCGTCGAATGCGGGATCGGCGGCGATGTCGATGACGCTTTGTCCGAAGGCGGTCATGCGTAGATCGGTAAAGATCGGCAGGACTGATTCGTCGAGGAAGCGGGCGGATGATGATGCTGGTTGCGGGTGGGGCATGGGTTATGCAGATCCTTTCTTGGTGAGGTTTTCGAGGCTGAACTGGGCAGCACCACCGAGGTAGGCGCCGCGGGTGTCACGCGCTGTCGGGGCAGGCGCACCGTCAGCGGGTCTGCCGGTTAATTGATCGATTGGCAGGTCAGCACCTGTAGGTCGTGTGGAGGTGTCTTTGCGCACGGCGGCCATCATGTTTTTCACCGCGGTATACGACACAGCACGCCTTCTGCCGTCGGTGGACACCAAACGTCTGCAGGCTTCTTCGAGGATTGGCTTGTTGGCGTGTTTGCCCATGTTGAGCACGTTGCGGCACGCTTGGTACGCCTGGGCAGGGATCGCTTTAGCTTCGATGAGCTCGGCAATTACCTGGCGGGTGGCCGGCCCGATCTTGGAGGCTTCGCGCAGGAAGTACTCACTTGTCCACAACCCACGGGTATCACCCAGGTTCGCCGGTATGTGGTCGGTGTCGGTGACATACACCCCGCGGGCACGCGCGAGTTGGTGTCTGGCCACACGCTGCCCGGCGTCGAAGACGGCGAGACTGTCACCGGTGATGCGCACATCCACGGTGCGGCCCACCAGCTGGTGCGGTACCGAGTAATGCGCGTTGTGCACTCTGATGTGGAAATTGGGTGCGACTTTGGCGCGTTTCCATTCGGTGCGCTGCCACGGTGTTGCAGGCAGCGCGGTGAGCACGTCGCGTTCGAACTGATCAAACAATGCGCGTCTGCTCGTCGCATTGCCGCGAAACGGCGTGGCAGCGTTGATCCCATCGACCAGGGCGGTGATTTTCGCGTTGAGCTCGTCTATCCCGACGCACTGGTGGCCATCGAGTGCGTGGATGACGTTTTGGGTGACGATCTTGACTGCGGCTTCGACGCTGGCCTTGTCTTTGGGTCGTTTCGCCCGAGCCGGCAATGCGGCGGTGTTGTAGTGCTCCAAAAACTCCTCGTAGGTGGAGTTGACCCGACGATTTTTGTCCGCGGCACTAATCGCGTTCGAGGCTGTCGAGGCGTTATCTGGCACGATGACCTCGGCAACCCCGCCGAAGTACTCAAACGCGCGGATATGAGCTGCAAGCCATGCGTCCTGGCGCTCATCCGCGCACGCGCAGGCGAACACCATGCCTGAATACGGCAGCGAGGCGACAAAGATACTGACCTTCGATCCTTGCCCGCCGGTGGGGTCACACAGCCGCATCTTTGTGCCTGCCCAGTCCACCTGCATCGTATGGCCTGGGGCATGGGTGATCCTGGCGGTCAGCCCAGCTGCATCAACGTGTTGGGCCACAAGCTGGCGAAACCGCTCGTAGCTGTAATACCGCTGGCCTGGGTCCGCAGGCTGTGCGGTGTAGCGGCCCCACAGTACCTGCAGGGTCACCTTGTTGCGCCCGGTGCGTGCCTTGGCGACAGCGTCGAAATCGATCGGGACGAAATCGCCCTGAGCATGGCTGCGCCCGTCGACGAACCAGTCCACCAGCTCATGATCCGCAACCCCACGAAGTTGCTCACGGGTTGTGATGTTGTGTTCCACCAGCGCATCGCGTGCTTTTTGCACCGTGGTGTGCGAGCACCGCAGACTCGAACAGATTTGGCGGACAGACCAGCCTTTGAGCACTTGATCCATTACCGCCCGGTAGTCAGTCACAATCAGACTCCTCTGGTAACGCCGCGTGCCCTGAAGTCACGCGGTCACCAGAATCCTCCCCCGGACTGTTACTGGATGCTCACCAATGCGTTACTCGATACTCACCACGGTGTTACTAGATACGACCGCGTAACAGCCATCGACCACAAGCTCCCTGGGCCAGTAGGCTTCGGCGCATGGAACAGACTTACACATGGCAGCACGTAAACAACCCCTCAATCCAGAACGAGGCCCGAGTGCAGTTTCACCGAACTGGCTTGACGGCTAGCGGTACCCAGGTCGGGGAAGGGTACGAAGCCACCTGGGAACTGAGTGCTGTAGAGAACTGGGTAACCCAAAACGTGGAGGTCAACGTCGTGGGCGACGGTTGGGAGCGCCACCTTGAGCTCACACGGACCAAAGATGGCGAGTGGACATCGACTACTAAAGAATCGGGTACCCAGCCGAACGGTCTCCCATCCCCTGGCATTGTGCAACCAGCTGATCTTGAAACTGCACTGGACTGTGATCTCGGACTATGCCCATTGACAAACACGATGCCCATCCGGCGCCTCGGGTTGCTCGAAGAAGATGTCTCCAAGACTCCGCTCATCATGGCCTGGATTGATATGCCTTCCCTCCAGGTGATCGCCTCGGATCAGTACTACAGTTCAATCGACTCACACAAAGTTCGCTACGCAAGCGGAACACGAGGAGTCGATGTAGAGCTCGAAGTAGACGAAGATGGGGTTGTCGTCTACTACCCCGACATGGCTCGACGCATTTAGAGTCGCTGACCTGCTACGCCGAGGCAGCCTGGAACGGCTGAATCCGTTCGATTTCCGCCAGGATTTTGTCTTCTGCCACATCCAGGTCGTACTGGGCCTGTAACCCGAGCCAGAATTGGGGGCTCATCTCGAAAAACTTCGCTAGACGAAGGGCCGTGTCAGCCGTTACAGCGCGCTTACCGTGAACAATTTCGTTGATCCGGCGGGGCGGAACGCCGATGGAGACGGCCAGCTTGTGCTGGGTGATCTCCATTTCCTTGAGAAAGTCCTCCATAAGGATCTCACCCGGATGAACCGGAGGGAGCTTGTCAGTGGTAGTCAACGATCTCAACCTCCTCTGGCCCCGCGGCGGACCACCGAAAACAGATCCGCCACTGGTCGTTGATTCGAATGCTGAACTGACCCCGCCGGTCACCTTTCAACGCCTCGAGCCGGTTCCCCGGGGGAATCCGTAACTCATCAAGCGTCTGCGCGTACCCAAGCTGGCGAAGCTTGCGCAGCGCTACTGAGTGAATGCGGGAATCGA
The DNA here is from genome assembly GCF_054478435.1 of Corynebacterium sp. CQ3829_602738. Lineage (NCBI taxonomy): Bacteria > Bacillati > Actinomycetota > Actinomycetes > Mycobacteriales > Corynebacteriaceae > Corynebacterium > Corynebacterium sp. CQ3829_602738. The sequence continues at coordinate 915,348 of NZ_CM137003.1, read as the reverse complement.
TCGAGCGAACCCGCTCTCGATTCCACAGACGCTCAGTGTCCTTGTCAGCGAACGACTGGATCATGTCTCACCCTATCCCCCATAACGCGAAGCGTCAATAACGCACAACGTTAAGTTTGTGCTCACCCGAATGCAAATGCACACCCACTTTACGCAACCACACCGTCGCAAGCTCCGCATTACGGTGATTACCGTGAAGACAATAAACGGGAAGCCGATCAGTGAAGATCAGGTTGATGCTTGGGTCACCGAAGCCGAAAATGGGTTGCGTCCCTTAGTGTGGTGTAACGCTTGCTGATGGTGGGCCCTGCGAAATAGTGGGGCGGCCACCGTCGGTAACCTTTCGACTCAACTACCACATCTCACCAAAAGGCACATGACGATGACCGCTGCACCACATTCTATCGACCCTGCAACCTACCTGGATGATCTGCTCGCCCAAGCCTCCCCGGATCTGATGCGGCAGATGCTGCAAGGGTTTATCAACCAGATCCTCTCCGCCCAGGCCGACACCGTCTGCGGCGCCGAATACGGCGTCGCTTCTGAACAGCGGGTCAACCACCGCAACGGGTACCGCCACCGCGAGCTCGACACCCGTGTCGGCACGATCGATGTGGCAGTACCGAAGCTGCGCCACGGCGCGTTCTTCCCGGACTGGCTGTTAGAACGCCGTTCGCGTGCGGAACGCGCACTATCAACGGTGATTGCCACGTGCTACCTCAAGGGGGTCTCCACCCGCAGAATGAACGACCTCGTTGCCACGCTGGGGATTAACAACCTGTCGAAATCGCAAGTCTCACGCATGGCGGAAGAACTCGACGAGATGGTCGCCGATTTCAAAAACCGCCCACTCGATCCCGGCGGCTACGCCTACTTGTCGTGCGACGCGTTGACGATCAAAGTGCGCGAAGGCGGCCGTGTGGTCAAATGCTCCGTGCTGCTAGCTACCGGGGTCAACGCCGACGGGTATCGCGAAATGCTCGGCATGCACGTCGCCACGGCCGAGTCGAATGCCTCCTGGAAGGGCTTCTTCCAGGACCTGAAAGCCCGGGGACTGACCGGCGTCTTCCTAATCACCAGTGACGCCCACGAAGGTATTCAGCACGCGATATCTGAAGTGCTGCCCGATGCGTCGTGGCAGCGCTGCCGCACCCATTTCGCGAAGAACCTCTACGAGAAAGTCCCCAAGACCCAGTGGCCGATGGTTTCAGCAATGTTCCAGACCATCTTCCAGCAACCTGACGCTGATTCCACCTGGGCCCAAGCCCGCGAAGTGGTCGATCTATTAGAACCGAAATTCCCACAAGTTTCGGCGTATCTGGAGGAATCCCTCGATGAAGTGCTGGCGTTTACCGCAGCGCCGAAACCGGTCTGGACAAAGGTGTGGTCGAACAACCCCACCGAGCGGTTAAACAGAGAAATCCGCCGGCGCACCGACGTTGTGGGCATCTTCCCGAATCGGGAATCGATCATCCGGCTTGTCGGGGCGGTTCTTGCCGAGCAGCACGACGATTGGATCCAGCAAAAACGCTACATGTCACTATCCGCACTCGAACAAACCAAACACCTCATGCACCGCACAGGAGACGACCATGGTGACCACCACCAGCTAACCGCCTAACCAAACACCGAACTTCATACCGAGCCGAAAGCACCAACGGCTACACCACTACACGGGACTTGACCCGAAAATGGCTACGAGATCGAGTTCTTACGCTCTCGCGGGAGTGACCCTCGCGATTCAAAACGCTCCACTACGCCGGAAGGCTGAGTCCCCGCCTGGAGACCAGGCTGCACTTTCTAAGCCCCGCCCCCATAATGATGCTCATGAGCGACCCGAACCTCACTATCCGGCAAATTACCTTCGACTGTCACGATCCGTCTAGGCTCGCCGAGTTCTGGTCAGCCGCAGCCGGCTGCGAAATCGCCGCGGATTACGGCGATTTCGTGATGGTTGATTCGACTCCAGCGCTAGGGTTTCAGCGCGTCGAGGATCCCACGCCTGGCAAGAACCGCATGCATATCGACGTTGGCGGGGCGGAACGCGAAACCTTAGTGGAGCGCCTCACAGACTTGGGCGCTACCGAACTCACCACCCACGAGGCGCCAGGACTCGTATGGACCGTGATGCAGGATCCGGAAGGCAACGAGTTCTGCGTGGGCAGCCCCGAGGCCTAGTTACACATTGAACTTGAACTCCACGGTATGTAGTTGCAAAGTAACTTTCTCGAGAACCTCGCCACCCACGTCGCTCCCGCGTTGGGTGGCAGCCGAACCACAAAGGATCAGTCATCTGCTATCCCATCGACTAATTCTTGCAGGTCGCAGGACCTTCGCGTAACTGTCAGTTCAGCACACTTTGAATAGTTCAGCACACGATGTATTGTTCAGCACATGCTGACTATTGCTTCACGCCTCGACGTCATGAACCGGCTCGGCCGGGCCATGGCGGATCCGACGCGTTCCAGAATCCTGATGACACTACTCGACGGCCCGAGCTACCCGGCCGTACTTTCGCGCGACCTGGGCCTGACCCGCTCAAACGTCTCGAACCACCTGACCTGCCTGCGTGACTGCGGCATCGTCGTTGCCGAGCCGGAGGGCCGCAAGACACGCTACGAAATCGCCGATCCGCACCTCGCGGCAGCGCTCAACGCGCTGGTGAACGCGACGTTGGCTGTCGACGAAAACGCCCCGTGCATCGACCCTGAGTGCTCGGTGCCCGGCTGCGGCGAGAAGGGAGAGGACGCATGAGCTCGGCGTGTGGATGCGAACACGAACCCGCCACGGAGATCGAAGAACTCGATCGGCCATGGTGGAAGGACCCCGAGTTGCTACTGCCGATCTTCTCCGGCGTAGCCCTCTGCATAGGCCTGGCGCTGGGCTGGTCCGGGCTAGAGACACCCGCGACAGTACTGTTCTGGGGCGGCCTGCTGCTAGGGGCGTATACGTTCGCGCCCGACGCGATCCGAAACCTTGTCACGAAGCGCAAGCTCGGCATTGGTTTGCTGATGACCATCAGCGCGGTCGGCGCGGTAATCCTCGGTTACGTCGGAGAGGCCGCGGCGCTAGCGTTCCTGTACTCGATCGCCGAGGCGCTGGAAGACAAGGCGATGGACCGGGCGCAGGGCGGACTGCGGGCACTGTTGAAGTTGGTACCGCAGACCGCGACGGTGCTGCGCGACGGCACGTCGGTCGAGGTCGCAGCGAAGGACCTCGCGGCTGGCGAGCTTATGCTCGTGCGCCCCGGAGAGCGGATCGCCACGGACGGCATCATTCGGTCTGGGCGCTCCAGCCTTGACACCTCAGCGATCACCGGAGAATCCATTCCGGAGGAGGTTGCGCCCGGCGACGAGGTGCCCGCGGGAGCGATCAACTCCGCCGGTGTGCTGGAAGTCGAGACGACCGCAGCTGGAACGGACAACTCGCTGACCACACTCGTGGACCTGGTCGAGCAGGCGCAGGCGGAAAAGGGCGACCGCGCCCGGATCGCCGACCGGATTGCCCAACCCCTAGTGCCCGGGGTGATGATCCTGGCGGTGCTAGTCGGCGTGATCGGCTCGCTGCTGGGCGACCCCGAGACGTGGATCACCCGTGCGTTGGTGGTTCTGGTCGCAGCGTCGCCGTGCGCGCTGGCAATCTCCGTGCCGCTGACGGTCGTGGCCGCGATCGGCGCGGCCAGCCAGTTCGGCGTGGTCATCAAGTCTGGCGCGGCGTTCGAGCGGCTCGGCGGCATCCGTCACCTGGCGGTGGACAAGACCGGAACCCTCACCCGCAACCAGCCCGAGGTTACCGGCGTGGTCCCGGCAGACAGGTTTGATCGGGCGCAGGTGCTTACTTTCGCGGCGGCAGTTGAGCAGCAATCGACGCACCCCCTCGCCGCGGCGATCGCGGCAGCGGGGCCCGAAGCGCCCGCCGCCCAGGACATCAGCGAGGAAGCCGGGCACGGCATCAGCGGCACCGTCGAAGGCCGACGGGTGCTGGTGGGCAGCCCCCGGTGGATCGACGCCGGGCCACTGAAGGCAGACGTTGAGCGCATGGAGTCCGAAGGCCAGACCTGCGTCCTAGTCACCGTCGATGACGCTCTCGCCGGAGCGATCGGTGTCCGCGACGAGCTGCGACCCGAGGTGCCCGAAGCCGTGCAGACCCTGCGCGCCAACGATGTGGAAGTGAGCATGCTCACCGGCGACAACACTCGCACCGCCCGGGCGCTGGCTGAAATCGCCGGAATCGACGACGTGCGCGCCGAGCTGCGCCCTGAGGACAAGGCAAGCATCGTCGCCGAATTTTCCTCCAAGACGCCGACGGCGATGATCGGCGACGGCATCAACGACGCGCCGGCACTGGCGGGCGCGACGGTGGGCATAGCGATGGGAGCAACCGGCTCTGACGCCGCGATCGAGTCCGCTGACGTCGCCTTCACCGGCCACGACCTCCGGCTGATCCCGCAGGCGCTGCAGCACGCCCGCCGAGGCAGCAGGATCATCAACCAGAACATCGTGCTGTCTCTGGCCATCATCATCGTGTTGATGCCACTGGCGATCAGCGGTGTGCTGGGCCTGGCCGCCGTCGTGTTGGTTCACGAAGTCGCTGAAGTCATCGTGATCTTGAACGGCCTGCGGGCTGCACGAGCGAAACGCTGAGGCTGTGACCGGCAAGTCTTATAAGAGTTAAACCACGCGCCGAGCGCACACACGTTGGACCAGGCGAGTCATTCGAGTTCACCACCTGGTCCTTCTCGATGCGTGCAGGCACGGGAACTGTGGGTGAACCTAATAGTTCAACGGCCCGATACCGCTTGCAGATTCTACACACGAGGTAGCGGAATGGACCGAGGCCGAACGAAAACCGGAGTTAGAGACAGCGCTCTTCAACCTCCCCCCCCAATAACGCGAAACGTCATTAACGCTCCGCGTTACACATTAAATTTGAATTCAACGGAGTGGCGAAAGAAGGCTACCTCACTCAGTTGTAAGCGATTCGAGAAACCTGAAAAGTGTGCCGCAAGGCGTTTTCTGCTCGGAAAGGCAACCTCCGCAGGCTAGATCGCTCCCCGTCACGAAGAGCTGGCACCGCCGAAGTTGCCCTCACGCCAGATTCGGACTCATTCTCACAGTCAGTCGCGGAACGAAAACCAACTGAGCACGGTCCTGGCTGCAGCTAGAACTGTTGGTGCCGAAACTAAATACCATCTTCTAACCGCTGGCGAAGCACGACTTCTTCTTCATCGCTGAGCCCGGCAAGTCTTTCACCGTGTTGTTCCTCTTCGAATCGCAGCGCATCCGCCAATGTTTCTTTCAACGGGCGAATCCGCAGGCCCGCTTCGTAGGCTGCGGTGCAATCGAGTAGCGCGATGTTGCGAAACTGTTCACCTGGTACCCACAACGGCAACGATTTTGGGCCCATCCACGGGGTTACATCATTAGCGAGAAGCAGTTCATCAGAGCAAGGTCGCTCCGTAGACTCCGATGCGGTTAACTCCCGCGAAATCTTGAACACATCGGACAAGGAAGTAGCAAACCCCGTAGCATTAAAGGTTCCGAAAGTCCCGACTTCTGCGGACTCAACTATCCAGCCTGCAAGGTCTTTCACATCGATCATAGCGACGGGAAACGCCGGGTCTGGGACGATCACGTTCTCACCCGTGGGATGCGCGAAGCGCCACGGATAGTAACCACTGCGCCCTGTTTCGTCGCCGTAGCCGGCGATCAGACCGGGTCGAACTACCATTACCGACCGATTTGTGCTTCGATAAGTCGTTTCGCAAGCAGACTTTGCGGCTGGGTACTGCCCCATGTTCTCCATGTAGTCAATTTCAAGCGGAGCGACTACAGAATCAGACTCGGAAGAAATACTTCCCTGATCCTCATATACGCTGCTCGAAGACACAAATATACGATGCTTGGCCTGGAGTTTCGCCGCCGCATCCCGCGCATGCTTCGGCTGACTCGTCAGATCCACAATGGTGTCCCAAGTTTTCCCCGCAACCTCATCGTACGCACCGTCACGGTCACGGTCTGAACTCACAAATTCGGTTCCGTTGGGAACCTTCCCGTTACCCCGCGCGAGGCAAGTAACTTGATGTCCTCGCTCGACTGCTGCAAACGCAATGTGCCCTCCAAGGAAACCGGTACCACCGAGCAACAAAAAGTTCATATCCCTAGTTGTACACGAAACCTTCTCACACGTGACCAGTCCTAATCCCAGCGCATCCAAGCTGGAATAAGATGTCAGAGCAGGATTACCCCACCATCTGCCAGAGCTTCTTATTCGGCTAACCTACACATTGAACTTAAATTCCACGGAGTGTCGTCGATAAATAACCATTTGATGCGCGCGTGCGGAATTAACAACGAAATACCGCTAAAACAGACAACATATGGGGTGCACAGAAACACATATAAGTTCTGCGGAAAACCTATAGGGTGCGTCGCTAAAAACCGCTGTGCGCGAAAAACATAAAGGGTTTACGGACACGGTCCCAGACCCCTCAATACTCTGAGCCGGAAGAATGGAAAGTGGAAGGTTGATGTATCCCCACTATTTATTTTTTCCGTTTTCGGAGTACATCGGGAGCTACAACTGCGGACCAGCTCTGTGTGAACTAGATGAGAAGGCGCAGCAGCGAATCATCGACGCTGGACAGTTGGTGCTGCGGGCACGCGAGCGGCACCCCCAGCGGTCACTCGCGGAGCACTACAACCCGTTATCGATGGACCCAATTCTGCTCAAGGCTCACAACAACTTGGACCGGGAAGTCGATAAGGCTTTCGATGTGGCACGCAAACTCACCAACGAGCGCCAGCGCCAGGAGCTACTGTTCGCCAGCTACGGGGAGTTGGCGAGGGGCTATGTCTCCTCGCTTTCATCAAAATCGAAACCACCAGCAGGGTCGTTCCCCGTGTCGATTCGGGGTAGTTGGTACCGCGAGTCCGCGTAGTTGGTACCGGTGTTCCACGTACCCGGTACTGCAAGGGGTTTTCTTTCATAGTTGATGTTGGCGACACCACAATCCGGTGGTGTCGCGTCAACATCTACTTGGAAGGAGCCGGTCCTTGTGGCTAACTTCAAACAGATCATCGCGATGTGCCTTGACGGTGCAAGCTACGCGCAGATCACACACGCATTGGGATGTTCACGACGAGAAGTATCCCGCGCAAAGAAAGTCATCGCTGATGAGGCACTAACGCCAGAGCGTTTCCGCCAACTCCCACCGGGATGGTTCGATGATCGATTCAGCGACGGCCGGAGTAAGCGGACGATGTCCTACGACCAGCCTGATTTTCAAGCCCTTGCACGCAAGCTCCAAAGCAAAAAGCACGTGACCAGGCACAAGCTGTGGATGGACTACTTGTCGCAGCCGTGTCCGACGGACAAGACAAAGTACCAGTACTCCCAGTTTTGCAGTGGGCTCAATGAATTTCTCCGTGCTCATGATCTTGTCGAAGTCGTCACCCATGAGCCGGGGCAAGAGCTTTACGTCGACTGGGCTGGCGACAAAGTGCCGGTGGTGGATCAGGCCAGTGGTGATACCGCATTCAAGGCGTCGCTGTTTGTCGCGGTATGCCCGTACTCAGGGCTGATGTACGTCACTGCTGCTGCGAATGAGAAGATGCCGGCTTGGATTGCATGCCACGTCAAAGCGTTGAACTATCTTGGCAAATTACCGGCGGTCATCGTGCCGGATAATGCCTCTACGGCGACCTACCGGCCGAGGAAGCATTCAGGCTACCGGATGGTCACTGACCGCTACGCAGCGTTTGCCGACTACTACGGGGTCACGATTGTGCCGACAAGACCTGGCAGGCCACGCGACAAAGCGGCAGTAGAACGTGCTGTGAAAATCGCCTACACCAAAATACTCGGGTATTTCAGCGACGAGGTCTTCTACAATCTCGATGAACTCAATGAGGCAATCGCTGACCGGCTTGCCGATATCAACAGCGCAATGACACGGGCTGATGGCACAACACGGCGCATGCGCTTTGAGCAAGAAGAAGCACCAGTGATGCGCGATCTGCCGCCGACACCGTTTACGGAAGTGTCATACAAGCGGCTCAAAGTCGACCGTAATTGGCACATCACCTGTGACTACCAGTACTATTCTGTGCCATTTCAGCTGGTAGGAGAGGCAGTGACGGTCAGGCTCACCCCGCAACTGGTGAGCATCTTCAACGGTGATCAACTAGTTGCTGAACACACACGCCTTCACGGATTCAAATACCGGTACTCCACTGATCCCAACCATGGGCCAAGCAGCGATGACGAAGGCCACAAGGCGCTCACCCGCGACGAACTCTTGGCTTGGGCCTCGTCGTTCGGTTCTGCAACGCACACAGTCATAGCGATGATCCTCGATCGTAATAGTGCCGCCGTCCCCCGCGGACTTCTTCAAGCTCGCAACGTGCTGGCCAACCTGGGCAAAAAGCACAGCAAAGCCACCCTCGAGCCGGCGTGCCAGCAGGTCTTAGAAAAGAAGCTGGCTCCAACTATGGCTGTGATCAAGCGCATCCAGACTGACATTGCGCACGCTCAGCAGCCCCCTGCTGCACCAGGGCGAAAGACACAGCCCGCGACGAAGAACCAACAACGCCCAAGCGCCCCGCTTACCAGCGACGCAGCTGACGCCGTCTTCATCCGTCCTGCTGACCACTACGAAAACTAGAAGGAGCGTGAACCATGAGCAACATCAATGACGAAACAGTACGGGCAAAAATGCGAAAGCTTCGCGTATCGACCTTCGCTGATGTCTTCTACGAGATTGTCAACGACGAGGCCTACGCGGATGCGCTACCAGAGGACATCTTCCTCGCAGCAGTCGAAGAGGCCTACACACAGCGGCAACAACGCAACATCGCCAAAGCCATCACCCAGGCACAATTCCGATACCCGGACGCGAGCCTTGCTGAAGTCACCCGAGCAGAACAACGCGGCATCAACATGCGCCAACTGAAACGAATCGCGGCGACCAACTGGCGGGAAAACCCGACCAACATTCACATCCTCGCACCGACCGGAACAGGGAAAACATACATAGTCTGCGCCATCGGCGTCGCCGCATGCCAAGCCGGATACTCCGTGGCCTACTACCGGCTAGACCAACTCGTAGACATGTTGGCGGTCTTCTCACCGACTGACCAAAACTACCTCGATAAGATGCGGAAACTGATCAATGTCGATGTCCTTATCATCGACGATTTTATGACCATGAGCATCAACCAGCGCGGGCAAGAAGACCTGAGCAAGATCATATTCGACCGCGACGGTCGGCTCCCAACACTGATCTCCTCCCAATCGGCCGCCGCCTATTGGGTCGAAGCCCTCCCCGACAGAGTCGGAGCCGATTCACTCGTTAGCCGCCTCAACAACGGCCACCGAATCCGCATCGGAGACTTCGACATGCGCAAGGCCACCGCCCCAATAGAACCGGACGAATAAGACAAACAGCCGGGCCAACTCCGTCGGCCCGGCCCCGGTACCAACTACCCGGAACACAGCAGTACCGGGTCTCCGGAACACCGGTACCAAAAACCCGCATCTGACACCCCGTGCGGGTGATTTTGATCGGTCCCGCTGCTGGGTGTAGAACCCTGTCGCTGGCAACGCCGGGAACTATGACTGTGCCCGACGAGAACACGTCACTGCCATAACGCGGCTCACGGTAGACGAACATGGGTCGTTCACTACTACTGGTGGATTTCGGTTTTGGTGGTGGGGGGATTACCGCCGCCGGCCTCGATTTTTCCGTTGAGGAGGGCGTTGACTACTTCCCGATTGTGAAATGGGCCGATGGCGCGGTGAAGAGGAACCAGTCACCTGGAAGAGATCGATCCAGTCGCTGGTGTGCAATCTGGGAGGTAGGGTTGCGGGGTCGATTCCTCGCGAGCGCAACCATGATTGTGTCTCTGAACGTGATGAAAACAACCCTGCCCTTCGGAGAATTTCCCCTATCCCGCGTCCCCGGGCGGTGAAAACGGTGTGCACCATCGCCTGAAAGGCTTTGCGTTGCTCTATCGGGATCTTCGGGTCACCCACCCGGCGGATCACTAAGATCCCCCCGTCAACGTTTGGCTGTGGCCGGAAAGCAAACCTTGGTACCCGGGAACCAAGGTGAAACGTGAACCATGGGGACCACTGAGCTGTCATCATCGTGCTTGCACCTACCCCGGCCCGGCGGCGAGCGACTTCCCACTGCATGAGGAGTACAGCGTCAGTCCATGCCGGCGCATGCAACAGCTTTCGAAGAATGGCAGTGGTGAGGTGAAAGGGAATGTTTCCCACAATGACGCAGGGAGTGGCGGGTAACGGGAAGTTGAGGAAATCATCATGGACCACTTCGACCGACGCCGAGGCGGTCTTTTTTGTGAGTTTGGCAGCTAGTTTTGCGTCTACCTCAACTGCCGTTATTGCCCTCCCCAAGTGGGATATCGGGTGAGTGAGGGCACCGCTTCCTGGCCCGATCTCAATGATGGGGCCGGAGGTTTGTTTTACAAGATCGACGATGGAGTTGATGATCTTGTGGTCTGTGAGAAAATTTTGGCCATGTTCGTGACGGCCGTATCCGTATGTAGACATCAGGTGTGCTCCGTGGAGTTGAAACGGAGCCGGGCATGGCAAATGGCCGCCCGGCTAAAGGACCGGAGCGGTTTCTAACCTGCGGGAGGGAGAAAACCGCCTTAGCGGCTGGTGAGCGGCCGCATGAAAACGGAACCTGAAATCAACATGGGCCTATCGTATCCAATTAATTTCGCAGGGTCCAATACGGTGAGAAAGAAGACAACCGCACCGCAACAGTGCAAGACCTCTCTGGATTGGAATTTGTCCTACCTTCGGCTCGTCGTACAGACGCCACTGGCGTATTTTGTCTCTGGGCAACGAGGGGGAGTTACCCCCACCTCCGGATGTTTTTAAGGTGCACCCCTTATTACGCTGTGGTGCGGGAGTAGTTTTGTCCGACTGATCGGACTACCCACCGACGTGGGGCGGGTAGTTCGAGGTCCCAGCAGATGATCGCGTCGATTTCGCCGCGTTCAAAGGATGCCACCATGGCGTCGTAGTCGGGGCGAGCCACATTCTTCTTTGACGCGGAAATGGACTGATCGACGTAGTTATGCCCTATGTCCAACGTCCAAGCCACGCTGCTTTGCAATGGCTTCACAGTCCTGACGCTGCCGGTCGATGGTGAGGCCATCCACGTCAGCGTCTCGCGAGATACGAAGGTAAATAGGAGCGCGTGTTGCCAAACGCTTTTAATAAGGCCCTTAGCTAACATTGAACTTAAAACTCGACCACTTCGACATCAGTCGCCAAGAAGTCTTCCGGTGGTGCATGCGCTACAACACCCGCAGACGGCACTCCTGGTGCAACTTTCTAGCCCCCAATGACTTCGAAGCACTCACATCAGCTACGCTGACCCAAGCAGCATAGCTAACCCCCGACGTGTCTACTTTCCGGGGGTCAGGCCCGTGCTCGACAACCCCAGCGGACTCAACGCCCACGCCAGCGTCGCGGACCATGCGGCCGGGTACCGGAAGGTGGCCAAGGCCGCGGGCATCGCGATTTAATCCCGCGCAGAGCCGGAGACTGTGACCTGGCGATCATTGATGCGCAAGGTGCTGTCAGCGGCAGCAATAACTGCGGCATCGTGCGTGGCGGCCAGAACGAGTGCGCCCCCGTCCGCAGCTCGCCGCAGGAGCGCGATAACTTGGTCGCGGTTAGTGGGGTCGAGGGAGGCGGTCGGCTCGTCAGCGAACACATAAGCCGCGCCGCGGAGCAGGGCTCGGGCGATCGCCAGCCGCTGCTGCTCGCCTCCGCTGAGAATAGCTGCCGGCCCGTCGAAGGGGACATCAAGACCGACTTCGCCGAGGGAGTGCAGCAATTCTTCTTTGGAGTATTGCTTCCTGGATAGTCCGAGGGTGAGGTTATCTTCGCAGCTTAGTTCGGGAATGATTCCGTGGTCTTGGTGGATTATCGCTGCGCGTTCTCGCCAGAATCTCCGCCTCCGCTTCATCCTCCACGCGGAGGCATTCTCACCGTCTATCCGGAGGAGGCCGTCCGCCGGCGGCAGGAGCCCGGCCAAGGTGTTGAGCAGCAAAGTCTTTCCGGAACCGCTGGCTCCACAGATGGCGACAAAGCCTGGCCCGGGTAGGGAAAACGTTGCATTTTCCACGAGGGACTTCTTCACCATCCGCGTGCTGCGCCCCACAGAAAAAGTCGACTCCGCGGCGAGACAGAGATGAGAGGTGGAAATCTCCGGCGGCAGAGTGGGGGACTGATTGGGGCTAGCCAATGACATTGTGACTCCTAGGGGAGGCGGACATGTGCTGAGAAATACTGAGACGGGCAAAACCGAGGTAGACGATTAAGACAAGGCAGCTTAGCGCGGTGAAGGTGTAGAGGAACGGGTTGGGAAGCAGTAGCGGAGCCAGGACGGACAATATGACGACAACTGTCAGGCTGACCAGTTGGCTTTTGAATAGTCGCCACATCGTTTTGTCCGGTGATTGCCCAGCGCTGTGGAGGAGTACCAGGAGGCGACGGTGAACTCGGAGCTGGATGCGCGCCTGGACTATCAAGGCCGCAAGCGTGGCGAGCAAAGCTCCGAGGACGCTCAGGATATTCAGCCAGAACAGCGCCGTGCTGGCTACTAGTTCGGCCAGACCGCGATCGGCCGCGCGTACCGGGTACACGTAGCCTTCGAGGCCGGCAGCGGTAAGTTCTGGACCCAGTTCCGAGAAATCCGCGAAGAGCAAATTTTCACTCGAAGCTGTGGAGCTTAGGAAGTCTGCGTCGAAGCCGGATAGATCGTCCGTTTCAAGCACGTAAAAACAATCGCCGGGAACCAGTTCCCCCGACATTGTTCCACTAATGAATCCGACCGCATGATCGGCACTGACCGGACCAATTTGCGCAGACTTAAGGAGCAGGTCGCCGGATTCCTGAGCCCACAGATCCACGGAAGCTGCGAAATGCTCTTGGGCTGCGGAATAGTCGACCGAGTGGTTGTCGTCTCCGGGACGGAACTGATAATCCTGCAGATCGTGCCATTGGCGGTTAGCAAGTGCCACGGGGCAGGAGTCCGGCACACCGGTACCTTCTTTCGGCAAAGTATGGCTGAGGACAGCCCCGTGCTCCCGTTCCCAGCTGAGCGCGAAGTCGCGGAAGTTCTGCTGCACACTGGGCGGCAAGAGCTCGCCTCCTTCCGCGCGGCCAGCAGGGCCGTCGAAGTTGGCTGAAAAATGCAAGGCTCCAAACTCCGCGAGAGATTTCCAGGTCTGCTGGGCCTCGGATTCCTGCTGGTAGGAGCGGAGCGCAGCCGCTGAGCTAAGACCCGCTGCTACAAAGGTCACGCAGGTAAAGACCGAAATTACTTTCAGCGCTTTTCCCGCCGCCTTCTCTGCGGGGGCACGCTGCCCCAGCAGCGCTACTGCGCGGCGCAACAATGGGGCGGTGACGGCTACGGCCAAACCGGTGGTGGCCAGGGCCAAGCCTATCCCGGCGGCGTAGAACCTGAGGAACAGGAAGGCAAAAGAATAGCTTCCTTGGCGGGCGAGGAATGTACTCGCAAGGCCAATGAGAACTAGGTGTGGGAGGATGACAAAGGCCCATTGCCGCCAATTGCCTTTTTGACTGCGGTGCCCGCCATTTATTGTGCGCAGCGCTGCCAATCTAAGACCGGAAACCCGAAGAACAAATACCAGGGCAAAAAGGGAAACGACAAATAGAAACAGGATCGCCACCAACGCGGGCAGGCGGAATACGACCGATTGGATGAGGTGAAGGAACTGCGTCTTTTCGCTTAGCCTGAGCCCGTCATTCCTGGCCGATTCGTAGAAGTGGTTCGCATTGCCACCCGTTGCTTTGGGAACCAAGACGTAGTCACCGTGGTAATCCAGCGACCCAAGCTCACTGGACGCTTGGCTCAAGGCATCCGGCCGGTTGAGCCGGGGAATGCGTTCCGGTGCTGGATAATTTTGCTCCAGCGGGATGAAAACCTCGTGGGAAGTCCCGCTTGCGTCATCGGTGCCAGTCAGCCGGTAGATGGAGTAGCCGTTCTGCTCGGCCAATGAAACCAGTGAGTTACGGATTACCGTCGGTGCGTAGTCTGACTCAAGTTCCTCCGCGAGTGAAGTCTTAGGCTCGACGTAGTCAAGACTAAAGGTTGATTCGACCCCTAAGGACAAGGGCTTGGTGGAGTCAACCAGGGCTGTCAGCAGCCACCCAGTAGTCGCGATGACTGCAGCAAGAAGTAGGCTCAAAAGCCCAAGTACTAGGGGTCGAATGCGCATGAGTTCTAGCAGAAGTTGTAGTAGTAGCTGTCCTTAGTGCCCGGCAAATTCGTTGCCGAAAGCTCGGCGATCGACTTCTGGCCGCCGCGGGTGTTGATGCTTCGTTGCGTTCTGCCGTTGACGGTCACAGTCGAAGTATGGCACCGATTCACGGTGAAATAAGAACGCGCCTTAGCGTTCCAGAATCCGTCGATCTCGCCGCGCTCAAAGGACGCCACCATCGCGTCGTAGTCGGGACGGTCCACGTCCTTCTTTGATGCAGAGATCGATTGATCGACGTAGGTATGCACGACGTCCCAGCCGCGTTGCTCGGCGAGGGCTTCGCAGTCCTGACGCTGCCGGTCGATGGCGAGGCCGTCCATGGCAGCATCTAACGAGATACGGAGGTAAATAGCAGCGCGTGTAGTCATACGCTATTCATAGCGTATTTAGGTTACATTGAAACGAAACTCCACGACGTCACCGTCGACCATGACGTAATCCTTGCCTTCCTGGCGGACCTTGCCGGCGGCGCGGGCGTCGGCCATCGAGCCTGCCGCGTCCAGGTCGTCGAAGCCGACGATCTCGGCCTTGATGAAGCCCTTTTCAAAGTCGGAGTGGATCACGCCGGCGGCCTTCGGGGCGGTGTCGCCCTTGCGGATCGTCCAGGCGCGGGCCTCCTTCGGGCCGGCGGTGAGGTAGGTCTGCAGGCCGAGGGTGTCGAAGCCGGCCTTGGCCAGGGTTTGCAGGCCCGGTTCGTCCTGGCCGACGGCGGCGAGGAGCTCGGCGGCGTCTTCGTCGTCAAGCTCCAAAAGCTCCGTCTCGGTCTGCGCGTCCAGGAAGACGGCCTCGGCGGGGGCGACCAGGTCGCGCAGCTCCTGCTTGCGCGCGTCGTCGGTGAGCACGTCCTCGTCGGAGTTGAACACGTAGAGGAACGGCTTCGCGGTCATCAGGTGCAGGTGGTGCAGCAGCGCCAGGTCCACTTCCCCACCCTTGGAGGCGGCGAAGAGGGTGCGGCCGTCCTCGAGCACGGCCTGCGCCTTCTTGGCTTCCTCGGCCTGGGCGGCGACGTCCTTGTCCTTGCGGCCGTCCTTCTCCAGGCGCGGCAGGGCTTTTTCAATGGTCTGCAGGTCGGCGAGGATCAGCTCGGTGTTGATGACCTCGATGTCCGAAGACGGGTCGACCTTGCCGTCGACGTGGATGACGTTGTCGTCGGAAAACGCGCGCACCACCTGGCAGATCGCATCCGCCTCGCGGATGTTGGCCAGAAACGCGTTGCCCATGCCTTCACCCTCGGAGGCGCCCTTGACAATGCCGGCGATGTCCACGAAGGACACCGTCGCGGGCAGCACGCGCTCCGAGTCGAAGATTTCCGCCAGGCGGTCCAGGCGCGGATCCGGCAGCTCCACCAGGCCGACGTTGGGTTCGATGGTGGCGAACGGGTAGTTCGCGGCAAGTACCTCGTTGCGCGTCAGGGCGTTAAACAGGGTGGACTTGCCAACGTTGGGCAGACCGACAATTCCAAGAGTAAGGCTCACGTCGCAATATCCTAGCGGAGGTGTGCGCGGGGTTCGGAGGGGGCCGTGAGGTGGGCCGTCGCAAAGCTAAATGCAATGGGGCACAATGGTGCGCGTGAGTGAACCGATCAAGACCCCCGTGCGCGAAGACCGTGTGGACCGCAACGTTGTGTTCAACGACTGGATCGCTTCGGCGGCGAAGTTTACGCTGCGCATCCTGGTCATCGCGGTGTTTTTGTACGCGGTGGGCCAGCTTATCGGCACGTTTTGGGCCGGTGTTTTGCCGGTCGTCATCGCGCTCATCGTGTGCACCGTGCTCGCCCCAATCGCAGCTGCTTTACGACGCCAAAGGGTCCCCTCCGGCCTCGCCGCCCTGTTGACGATGCTGTTGTTCTTCGGGGTGCTGGCATTTATCGGCATGTTGATCGCCCCGGACATCGTGGGCCAGTCTCGCCTGCTGTACATCCAGGCGTTCGAGGGCATTCAGCGCCTTCAGCTATGGGCGCAGGGCCCTCCGCTGAACATGGACCCAGAAAACCTCAACGAGGGCGTCAACGAGATCCAGCGGTGGATCCAGAACCAGGCGGGCGCGATCGCCGGCGGGGTGTTCTCCGGCATCAACACCGCCGCCGGGCTGTCGGTGACGCTGATGGTGCTGTTCGTGCTCACCTTCTTCTTTCTTAAGGACGGCCACCGCTTCCTGCCGTGGCTGCGCTCCGCCACCGGCGGCCGCACCGGCCTGTACCTGACGGAGCTGCTCACCCGCGCCTGGAACACCCTGTCCGGGTTCATCCGCGCGCAGGCGGTGTGCTCGCTGGTAGACGCGATCGTCATCGGCACCGGTATCGCGATCGTGGGCGTGCCGATGGCGTTCACGCTCGTGCTGATCACGTTCATGGCGGGCTTCATCCCGATCGTCGGCGCCGTGGTCGCGGGCGCGCTGGCGGTGCTGATCGCTCTGGTCACCCTCGGGTTCACCAAGGCGCTGATCGTGCTGGCGATCGTGCTGGCCACCCAGCAGCTGGAGGGCAACGTCCTCTCCCCCATGCTGCAGTCGCGGGCGATGAACCTGCACCCGGTGATCGTGCTGGTTTCGGTCACGGTCGGTGGCACGCTGTTCGGCCTTGTCGGCGGCTTCCTTGCCGTGCCGACCGCCGCGATGGTCGCGGTGGTGTACCGCTACCTGCTGGAGGTGCTGCGCATCAACGCCGGCGAGCTGGGCGCAGATGACATCGAATTCACCACCGACGAGGGCCGGGTCATCGCGGAGATCGTCGAGGCAGAGTCCGTGCACAAACGCCAGGAGTGGCGCGGCGAGCGCGAATGGGTCAACGCCCCCGTCGCCGACGAGGAGGCCGACGAGAAGACCGAGCGCTTCGGCACCTCCAGCCTGCGGAAGCTGCGCGACAGCGGCCTCGAGCGGTTGCGTGGGTGGCAGTCGGGCGACAGCAGCAAAGACACCCCAAGCGAACATATGAGCGAACCCGAACGCTAGCGTGTCTGGCAGGTGTGGTTGACTGCCAGCTATGTCGACCGCCACCGTGCTCTTGCTCCTCGCCACCGGCCTGCTCGCGGGCTTCATCGCCGGCGTGTTCACCGGCGCCGCCTGGATGCGCCGCGCCACCCCGCAACAGCCCCCGCAGGACCTGCGCCCAGTCGCCCGCGCGCTGAAAGACATGCGCGAGCAGCTCGACGAGATGGACAAGCAGCAGGCCGTCTCCGCATCCTCGCTGGCGGGCCAGGTGCAGGCGATCGGGCGCACGTCGGCACGCCTGGGCGACCGCACCGACCAGCTCATCACCGCCCTACGCTCGCCGCAGACCCGCGGCCGCTGGGGCGAAATCCAGCTCGAGCGGGTAGTTGAGCTCGGCGGCATGCTCGAGCACGTCGATTTTGACCCCCAGGAGCACATGCTTATCGACGGCTCCCGCGTCCGCCCCGACATGATCATCCGCCTCACACAGGGCAGAAACATCGTCGTCGACGCGAAGGTGCCTTTCCAGGCGTATTTAGATGCGCTCGGCACCGAGGACCCGGAGGAGCGCCAGGCGTTCATGCGCCGCCACGCCCACCTGGTGCGCGCGCACGTGGACACCTTGTCGGCGAAGTCCTACATTGAGGCGTTCCAGCCCACCCCGGAGTTCGTGGTGCTGTTCGTGCCAGCGGATCCGTTCCTGGACGCCGCGCTTTCCATCGATCCCGAGCTTCTGGACTACGCGTTCGCCCGCGACGTAGTCATCGCCACCCCCACCACCCTGTTTGCGCTGCTGCGCACCGTGGCGCTGGGGTGGCGGCAGGAATCGCTCAACGACGCCGCGAAGGAAATCCAGCGCCTCGGCGGGCAGCTGCACCAACGCCTCGCCACCATGGCGGAGCACTACAACCGGGTCGGCTCTTCACTGGACAAGGCGGTGGAGGCGTACAACGCCACGCTCGCGTCGATGGATTCGCGCGTGATGGTCACCGCCCGCAGACTGGAGGAGGCCCAGGTGCCGTCGCGGCGCGGCGAGGCCCCGGCATTGAAACCGGTTTCTTCGCGTGCCCGGCACGCTGCCGAGCACACCGGCGAGTAGACTCGTCTGGCGTGTCGCATGTCTCTCACCGGAACTCAACCTCCCCGTCCGCAACGTTTCACGGGTTGCCCACGGGGTCCGGCATTGGCATCGTTTTCGCCGCGCTGTTTACTGGCGCGCTGCTTTCGCTGTCCACCGGCGTGATCGGCTGGCCGTTTCTCACCCTCTACGCCGTCGCGGTGATTGTGGTGTCCACCCTGGTCAATCCGCGCGGCCTGTTCCTCAACGTGGCCAGCGCACCGATCTTGTTCGTCATCGCGGTGGTCATCGCCGGCTGGGTGATGTCGCGCGACCAGATCGCGGCCGGCGGCTCCTCCGGCAAGGCCGCGCTGCTGTTGGTGTTCTACCCGGTCACGGAGCTGTTTCCGGTGCTGTTCGCCGTCACGCTGGGCTCTGTGATCATCGCGTTTGTGCGCATCCGCCTGATCAAGCGCCACAACGAACAGCTGGTGCGCCGCGAAACCGCTGAGCGCACCCGGATCAACCGCAGCAACCGCCGCACGAATTCTGAAGGCCGCCGCGCGCGCGAGCGCACCAAGGCCGTGTCGGTGGACGAGCTTCTGCGCCGCGCCGATTCGGAGCGCAGCACAAAGCGCACAGAGCGGGCCGAGCGTGCCGGGCGCACCGAACGGGCACAGAAAAAGTCCCCGCGGTCCGGCTCCACTTCGATTGCGGACCGGCTCGGCGAGGATCTCTACAAGGGCTAACAGCGAGCCCCGAGCGCCTTACCCCTGCGCCACCGCCGGGGTTTCGCGGCGCGGCAGGCGCAGGTCGCGCGGCAGGGAGAACGTGATGGTCTCCACGGTGGTGGTCACTTCCTCCGCGTCCGCGTAGCCGCGGCGGCCGAGCTCCTCCACCAGCTCCTTGACCAGGATCTCCGGCACGGACGCGCCCGAGGTCACGCCGACGGTGTTCACTCCGTCGAACCATTCGTCCTTAATCTGGGAGGCGTAGTCCACCAGGTAGGAGGCCTGAGCGCCGGCTTCCAGCGCCACCTCGACCAGGCGGCGGGAGTTCGACGAGTTCTGGGAGCCCACCACGATGACCAGCTCGCAGCGCGGGGCGATCTCCTTGACCGCGGCCTGGCGGTTCTGGGTGGCGTAGCAGATGTCGTCGCTCGGCGGGTTCTCCAGGTTCGGGTAGCGCTCGTGGAGCTTGTCCACGATCACCATCGTCTCGTCCACCGAAAGCGTGGTCTGGGACAGCCACACCAGCTTCTGGTCGTCCGGGAAGTCGGGCAGGCGGTCCACGCCGTCCACACCGTCGACAAGGTGCGTGATCTCCGGGGCCTCACCGGCGGTGCCCTCGACCTCCTCGTGACCCTCGTGGCCGACGAGCAGGATGTGGTAGCCGTCGCGGGCGAAGCGCTTCGCCTCGTTGTGCACCTTGGTCACCAGCGGGCACGACGCGTCGAGGGTGAGCAGGTTGCGGCTCTTTGCGGAGTCGCGCACCGCCGGGGAGACACCGTGGGCGGAGAAGACCAGGTGCGCACCTTCGGGGACCTCATCGGTCTCGTCGACGAAGATCACGCCGCGGTCCTGCAGCGTTTCCACGACGTACTTGTTGTGGACGATCTCTTTGCGCACGTAGACGGGTGCGCCGTACTTCTCCAGGGCCTTCTCTACGGTCTCCACGGCGCGGTCGACGCCGGCGCAGTAGCCGCGGGGGGATGCGAGGAGGACTTTTTTACCCTGTTCTGTCATGGAACCAACCCTAACTAATCAGCGTCAAAAACAATAGGCGGGCCGTGTCGGCTCGCCGGGTAACGTGGCAGAAGTCAAATGGAAAGGAGCATGCGGTGGCAGATTCGAAGAGCTCGCCGGAGCAGCCGTGGTCGGTGTCCAAGCTCAACACCTCGGTGAAGGGCTGGATTGAGCGCCTCGGCTGGCTGTGGATCGAAGGCCAGCTCACCCAGGTCAACACCAAGCCCACGTGGCGGTATTCCTACCTCACGCTGCGCGACACCCAGGAGCAGGCCAGCGTCCAGCTCACCGCGGAAACCTCGCTGCTCACGGGCATGCAGGTGCCGCTTAACGACGGCGACCGCGTCGTCGTGCTGGGTAAACCGTCCTTCTACCCGGGCCGCGGCACGTTTTCCATGCGCGTGACCGAGATCAGGCACGTCGGCGCCGGCGAGCTTTTGGCGCGCATCGAGGCGCTGCGCAAGCAGCTCGCCTCCGAGGGCCTGTTCGACCCTGCGCGCAAGAAACCGCTGCCCTACCTGCCCACAAAGGTCGGCCTGATCACCGGGCGCGGCTCCGCGGCCGAGCGCGACGTGGTCACCGTGGCGCAGGGCCGTTGGCCGGAAGTGCGCTTCGAGATCATCAACACCCCGGTCCAGGGCCCCACCACCGTGCCCGCGGTGATCGAGGCGCTCGGGGTACTCGATGCGGACCCTGAGGTGGACGTGATCATCGTCGCCCGCGGCGGCGGGTCCGTGGAGGACCTCCTGCCGTTTTCGGAGGAGGCGCTGCAGCGTGCCGTCGCAAAGCTTGGCACCCCTGTGATCTCCGCGATCGGCCACGAGCCTGACAACCCGGTGCTGGACAACGTCGCGGACGTGCGCGCCGCCACCCCCACCGATGCAGCCAAGCGCGCGGTCCCCGATGTGGCGCAGGAGCGATTGCTTATCGACGAAGCACGTGCCCGCATGGCCGCCGCCCTGCGCGGATGGGTCCAACGCGAACGCGACGGCCTGGCCTCGGTGCGCTCGCGCCCGGCGCTCGCCGACCCGATGATGGCCATTACCCGCCGCCGCGAGGAAATCGAGCGCGCCACCGCCCTGATCCGCCGCGACGTGTCCCACCTGCTGCAGCGCGAAACGCAGCAGGTGCGGGGCTTGCGCGCCCAGGTCTCGGCGTTGGGGCCGTCGGCGACGCTCGCCCGCGGCTACGCCGTGGTCCAGGTGCTGCCCCGCGACGGCTCCGACGCCGAAGTTGTCACCTCCATCGACCAGTCCCCACCCGGATCGCAGCTGCGCATCCGCGTCGGCGACGGCTCCATTACCGCCGCCTCCATGTCCACCACGCAAGCAGATTAGGAACACGAAAAACATGACTGAGAACGCTTTCGGCACCGGCCAGGCCAACGACAACGCCCTTCCGGACCCCGCCACCTTAAGCTACGAGCAGGCCCGCGACGAGCTGGTCGAAACCGTGAAGATCCTCGAGCTGGGCCAGATGAGCCTGGACGAGTCACTGAAGTACTGGGAGCGCGGCGAAGCACTGGCGAAGCGGTGCGAGGTGCTTCTCGACGGCGCCTCAAAGCGCGTCGAGGAAGCGATCAATTCCCGTCAGCAGCCTGAATCGGAGCAGTAGCCAGCGCGGTCGAGATCAGCTCCTCGAACTCGCTGGCCTCCCCTGCGCCGGTGAGCACGAGGCGGGCGTCGCCCGCGTCGACGACCCAGAGGTCGCGCACGTCCTTCTCCTCGGAGGTGTAGATCTCAACGCTGCGGCCGTCGATCTCCTCGGAGCGGTCCAGGGTGCGCGGCTTCTCGTCCGCGCCCTTTGCAGCTTCCTCCGCGTCGACGCCGGTCTGCGTGAGCTGGATGAAGCCGCGGTCCGGGGTGATCCAGCCGACGGTCGGCGCCGGCTGGCCGCCGAGCATGGAGCGGCGCGCGGAGTTGGTGACCCAACCTTCCGGCATCTCCGGGTAGCGCACCGGGAAGTCCACGCCGCGCGCCTCCAAGTCGAGGAAGGTCTCCGCGTCGACCTCCTGGACCGGCCCCTGTTCGGGCGCGCCGGGGTTAAACGAGCACAGCCCGGTCGCGCCGACAGCGACGACCATCAGCACGATGATGAGCACGGAGTTGATCGCGATGTCTCGTCCGTCCTGGAAGATGCGGGGTTTTTTGTTGCTAGCCACGCCGAACAGTATGGCATGCGCCCCCGCTTCCCCCTTAAAGGTGGGAAGAACGGGCAATTGTGCGATTGGTAGTGCCACAATAGAGGGGTCTTTTTGTGATTCATGTTTAGGAAGGCCTCCCCATGACCGAACAGTCCGATCTTTTCCCCGACCGCAATCTCGCGATGGAGCTGGTGCGCGTCACCGAGGCCGCCGCGCTCGCCTCCGGCCGCTGGGTCGGCCGCGGCCAGAAGAACGAAGGCGACGGTGCCGCCGTCAACGCGATGCGCAAGATGATCAACTCCGTGGAGATGGACGGCGTCATCGTCATCGGCGAGGGCGAGAAGGACGAGGCCCCGATGCTCTTCAACGGCGAGCAGGTCGGCACCGGCCACGGCGCGGCCGTGGACATCGCTGTCGACCCAGTCGACGGCACCCGCCTGATGGCCGAGGGCCGCCCGAACGCGATCTCCGTGATCGCCGCCGCGGACCGTGGCTCGATGTTCAACCCGCAGGACGCGTTCTACATGAACAAGATCGCCGTCGGCCCGGAGGCGGTCGGCGCGATCGACATCACGAAGTCGACCGCCGAGAACATCAAGTCGGTCGCCGAGGCGAAGGGCGTGCGCCCCGCCGACATCACGGTGGTCGTGCTCGATCGTCCGCGCCACAAGCAGCTTGTCGACGACATCCGCGCCGCCGGCGCCAAAGTCCGCTTCATCATGGACGGCGACGTCGCCGGCGCCATCGCCGCTGCACAGGACACCAGCTCCATCGACATTGCGATGGGTATCGGCGGCACCCCGGAGGGCGTCGTCACGGCGTGCGCTCTGAAGTGCCTGGGCGGCGAGATCCAGGGCATGCTCGCCCCGCAGGGCGACGAGGAGCGCGAGAAGGTCCTCGCCGCCGGCCACGACCTGGACCGCGTGTTGGGTATCAACGACCTGGTCACCTCCGACAACTGCTACTTCGCCGCCACCGGCGTGACCAACGGCGACATGTTGCGTGGCGTGACCTACCGCAAGTCCGGTGCCACCACCCGCTCGCTGGTGATGCGCTCGAAGTCCGGCACCGTCCGCTTCATTGAGTCCCAGCACCAGCTGACCAAGCTGCAGGACTACTCCGTGGTGGACTACTCCGATCCGGAGAACTAGGCCGCAGCCTAAAGCAACGCGCCGATCAGCGCCGCGCTGGCCAGCAGGTTGTTCACCACGTGCACGATGTAGCTGGCGGTGATGGTGCCGTGGAAGCGTGCCACCAGCGCCAGACCAACGCCGGCGAAGAAGGTGAACACGATTGCCGGCGGCGCGATGTGGGCCGCCCCGAAGATCGCTGAGGTAGCCAGTACGCTCGCCGCCGCGGGCATGAGCGTGTCGAAGTAGTTCATGAGCACGCGGCGGAACACGATCTCCTCAATCAACGGCCCGATGAGCAGGTAGCCCACCAGCAAAAGCAGCACTGGCGCGGCGCTGTCCAAGTCCCGGGCGAGGGTCTCGCTGGCGGAGTCGCCGCGGGGCTCAAGTCCGGACAGCGGCGCGACAACCGACGTCGCTGCCGCAGAGCCGAGCACCACCGCCGGAGCCTGCCACAGCAGGTGCCAGCCCCGGCGCCCGAGCCGGGAGAAGCCGAGCTCGAGCCCGCGGTGCCGCATGTAGCGCACGAGCAGCACCGTCGGCACCGCCAACGCGACCAACACTGCAACCGGCAGCACCGTCAGCGCCACTGTCCGGGACACGCCCGCGCGCACCAAAATCAGCCCCTGGCCGAGGAGCAAAACGTACATCGACCCCATCGCGGCGGCCGCGACTCCCGCGTCCCTCAAAGTGGGGGTCTTCATGGCCTGCGGTTCGGGCATTTCATCTCCTCGGCATATCCGGTTGGGGCATAATCGTGCAGTGGAAAGGCACGCGCGCACCTTACCGTGCGCGACGTGCACGCGACAGAAGTAAAGGACAATAATGGCTGATCAGGAATACCGCATCGAGCATGACACGATGGGCGAAGTCAAGGTGCCCGTCGACGCATTGTGGCGCGCCCAGACGCAGCGCGCTGTGGAGAACTTCCCCATCTCCGGCCGCGGCCTGGAGTCCCAGCAGATCCGCGCGCTCGGCCTGCTCAAGGCGGCCTGCGCGCGGGTAAACAAGGACCTGGGCAACCTGGACGCCGAGAAGGCCGACGCCATCATCGCCGCCGCGAAGGAGATCGCGGACGGCAAGCACGACGAGCAGTTCCCTATCGATGTGTTCCAGACCGGCTCCGGCACCTCGTCGAACATGAACACCAACGAGGTCATCGCCTCCATCGCGAAGGCCAACGGCGTTGAGGTCCACCCGAACGACCACGTCAACATGGGCCAGTCCTCCAACGACACCTTCCCCACCGCCACCCACGTCGCGGCCACCGAGGCTGCCGCGAACGACCTGATCCCGGCGCTGAAGGTGCTGCAGGAGTCCTTGGAAAAGAAGGCAAAGGAGTGGCACGAGGTGGTCAAGTCCGGCCGCACCCACCTCATGGACGCCACCCCGGTCACCCTGGGCCAGGAGTTCTCCGGCTACGCCCGCCAGATCGAGCTGGGCATCGCACGCGTCGAGGGCACCTTGGAGCGCCTGGGCGAGCTCGCCATCGGCGGCACCGCCGTGGGCACCGGCATCAACACCCCGGCGGAGTTCGGCGGCAAGGTCACCGAGGAGCTGATCAAGCTCACCGGTGTTGAGCAGCTTTCCGAGGCGAAGAACCACTTCGAAGCGCAGGCCAACCGCGACGGCCTGGTCGAGTTCTCCGGCGCGATGCGCTCCGTTGCTGTGTCCCTGTACAAGATCGCCAACGACATCCGCCTGATGGGCTCCGGCCCGCTGGCCGGCTTCGGCGAGATCCACCTGCCGGACCTGCAGCCGGGCTCCTCCATCATGCCGGGCAAGGTCAACCCGGTGCTGTGCGAGACCGCAACCCAGGTCTCCGCGCAGGTCATCGGCAACGACGCGGCTGTCGCGTTCGGCGGCACCCAGGGCCAGTTCGAGCTCAACGTGTTCATCCCGATGATGGCGCGCAACGTCCTCGAGTCCTCCCGCCTGCTGGCGAACACGGCCCGCCAGTTCGCCACCAAGCTTGTCGACGGCATCGAGCCGAACGAGGAGCGCATGCGCACCCTGGCCGAATCTTCCCCGTCGATCGTGACCCCGCTGAACTCCGCGATCGGCTACGAAAACGCCGCGAAGATTGCCAAGCACGCGGTCAAGGAGGGCATCACCATCCGCCAGGCCACCATCGACCTGGGCTTCGTGGACGGCGAGAAGCTCACCGAGGAGGAGCTGGACAAGCGCCTCGACGTGCTGTCCATGGCCAACACGGACCGCAACTAGTCCGCAACTAGCTCCCCGCTAGAATCTGCCCCCAGCACATCAACCAATCTGCTGGGGGCTTTTTCCATGCCTGATTCTTTCTCCGAACTGCGCACCGCGGGCGGGCCGAACAAGCCGTGGGTCGTCGGCGGGGTGCTTGCGCTCATCGTCGCCATCATCGGCGTCGCGCTCGCGGCGGCCTACTGGTACGCCAACCCGCGCCCCGAGCCCGAAAGCACCGTCCCCGAAACGGTCACGGTCACCGCGCAGCAGCAATCGCCTATCGACGACCCTTCGGCCCCCACCGGCACCTACACCGGAACGCTGAACAGCTTGGAAGATGACGCAAAGGTCAAGGCGTGGCCCGCGGTGGCGACCTTCGGCGGCGGCACCGCCTCGGTGACCTACCCGCTGACCGGCTGCACGGCGTTGATCGGTGAAGGCGGCGAATCGATCCCGTTGACGAAGGGCTGTAATGACGGGCAGGGCCGTTGGGACGTCGAGAAGCATTCGCCCGGCATTGTGAAGCTGACCTACTCAGAGGACGGAAAAGCGCTGGTAGAAGGCGAACTTTCAGCGGGCTTGCCATAATGTGCACCGGGTGTAATATTGCACCCCGTGCAAAATGAGGGAATCAGGGAGCAGAAGCGGCGCGAAACGCTGCAACGCATCCGCGACGAGGCGGCCCGGCTTGTGGGCGCTCACGGCTACGACAACGTCACCGTCGACGACATCTGCCTGGCTGCAGGCATCTCCCGGCGCACGTTTTTCAACTACGTCGACTCCAAGGACGAGGCGATCTTGGGTTCGTTCCCCTTCACGTTCAGCGAGGACGCCCTCGCCGCGATCCGGGAAACCCAAAGCGACAACGTGCTGGAGCTTGTCATCCGCTCCATCGACGTGGAACCGGGACGCTTCGACGGCCCGGCCGCGAAATGCCGCCGCGAGCTGCTGGAAAACAACCCCGGCCTGATGCACGCCGAAGCCACCCGCAAACGTGGCTTCCTCACCGAGGTCGGACGCGCCGTCTACGCCCACTTCGAACGCTTCCCCGAAGACCGGAAGCACCCCGGGACGCTGGAGGACGAGACGCACTTCATCGTCGTGCTGTTCCAGGGAGCGGTGAGCCGCTACCTGTGGCACCCTCCGGAGGGCGCCGACCCCGTCGAGCAACTGCTAGCTAACGCACACGATCTTTCCACTTACGCAAAGGAGATGAAATGGTAGAAACCCGCGCGGACCGCGATCCGCTTCAGGCCACCCCGCCAAACGTGGGGCTGGTGTTCTCGGCCCTGCTGCTGACCATGCTGATGAGCTCGCTGGGCCAGATGATTTTCGCCACCGCCCTGCCCACTATCGTCGGCGAGCTCGGTGGCGTGGACCACATGAGCTGGGTCATCTCGGCGTTTTTGGTCACCATGACCATCGCCATGCCGGTCAACGGCAAGCTCGGCGACATCCTGGGCCGCAAGTGGCTCTACATCACCGGCATCGGCCTGTTCGTGGTCGGCTCCACCATCGGCGGCTTCGCCCACACCATGGAGCTTTTGATCATCGGCCGCGCCATCCAGGGCTTGGGCGCGGGCGGGATGATGGTGAACTCGCAATCCATCATCGCCGAGGTCGTCCCCGCCCGTGAGCGCGGCAAGTACATGGGTGTCATGGGTGCCGTCTTCGGCGTGTCCTCTGTGCTCGGCCCGGTGCTCGGCGGATGGTTCACTGACGGGCCCGGCTGGCGCTGGGCACTGTGGATGAACATCCCGCTGGGTATTTTGGCCATGTGCGTGTGCACCGCCGTGCTGCGCCTGCGCCGCGGATCCGCGAAGGGCATGCACTACGACTACGTCGGCACCACGCTCATGGTGGTGGCCACGGCCTCGCTGATCCTCACCACCACCTGGGGCGGCACCCAGTACGAGTGGACCTCCCCGACGATCATCGCCACCTCGCTTATCGCGTTGGTTGCCGCCGTGGCATTCGTGTTTGTGG
Organism: Corynebacterium sp. CQ3829_602738; assembly: GCF_054478435.1. NCBI lineage: Bacteria > Bacillati > Actinomycetota > Actinomycetes > Mycobacteriales > Corynebacteriaceae > Corynebacterium > Corynebacterium sp. CQ3829_602738. Next base: position 887,821 of record NZ_CM137003.1, on the reverse strand, counting down.
AGCTGCGCGCCACCAACCCGCTGATCCCGATGGACCTGTTCAAAAACCGCAACATGGTGCTGACCACGCTTGCCGGCACGGTGCTAGGCCTGGCCATGACCAGTGGCCTGGCGTACCTGCCCACCTACCTGCAGATGGTCCACCAGCTCACCCCCACCGAGGCGGGCCTGATGATGCTGCCGATGGTCATCGGCATGCTCGTCACCGGCATGGCGGTCGGCTTCATCATCTCCAGGACCGGCCGCTACAAGATCTACCCGCTGGTCGGCATGCTCGTGACCACGCTGGGGCTGTTCCTGTTCTCTCGCCTCGAGGTGACCACGTCGCTGACCACGCTGGGCGTCTACATGTTCATCTTCGGCTTCGGCCTGGGCCTGGTCATGCAGGTGCTGGTGCTGATCGTGCAGAACTCGTTCCCGCTCAAGCACGTGGGAACTGCGACGTCCACGAACAACTTCTTCCGCCAGATCGGCTCCTCCATCGGCGCGTCCCTGGCTGGCTCGCTGTTCATCCACAACATGCGCGACAACCTAGAGCAGCGCCTCCCGGAGGCGCTAGCCAAGCTGGGCCCGGAGGGCCAGGCGTACGCGGCGAAGTTCCAGGAAGGCGGGGCGAACAGCCTCACCCCCGGCGTTGTCGCCCAGCTGCCGGATCCCATCAAGGACGCGGTGCTGAGCAGCTACAACGACGGGCTTACCCCCGTGTTCCTGCTCATGGTGCCGCTGGCGATCGTCGCCTTCGTCCTCCTGCTGCCGGTGCGCGAGGAAGCGCTCAAGGAGGACTTGAGCTAGCAGCTTTTCAGCGGCGCTACTGTTCGCGCGACATCGGCAAAATCAGCTCCCAGATGTCGCAGTCGCGCCACTGGCCTTGGCGCTCGCCGTAGGCCATCCGGGCCATGTTGTGGAACGTGCCCACCTTTTCAAATCCGCGGGACTTGTGCAGGCCCGCGGATCCTTCATTTTCGGGGAAGATCCAGGAGTGGATGGACCACTTGTGCAAGTTGATGCAGGTCTGAATCAGGTGGTCCAAAAGCGCGCCGGCAACGCCGCGGCCGCGGGCGTCCGGGTGGGTGTAAATCGAGTCTTCCACCACGCCGTGGAACACGCTGCGTGTCGACGCCTTCGCGGCGCCGACCCAGCCGAGCACCTTGTTGTCGTCGTTCGCGTCAACCGCCACGAAGACGGTCTCCATGATTTTCTTGCGGGAGAATTGCTCCCAGTTCTGCCCCTTGGTCTCCCAAGAAGCGTTGCCTGTCTGTAGTCCCATCTCGTAGATGGCTCGTACCTGCGGATAGTCTTCCGGTCGGATGGGCCGGATGGCAAAGTCCGATTTTTGCATGCGCTCTATTGTCCAGATCCGCGCGAGGGCGCGCAAACACTCGCCCAGCAACGCAAAAGCGCCACCCCGCCGCAGCGGAGTGGCGCTTGGAATCAGGCGAGGTAGGCCGCCGATTTACTTCTCGGTCACGATTGCGGTGAAGGCATCCTCGGTGCCGCCGCGGGTCCACTCGATGGTGCCGTTCTCAAACTCCTGGGTCCAGCCCGACTGGTCGGCGTTCTCGGTCTCCGGTGCGACCGGGAAGCCCAACTTCTGGTCCAGACGCACGTCGGTGATCCACTCGTTAGCGATCTGGCCCCAGGTCGGAGCACCACCGGTGTTCTCGTTCCAGGTGATGTAGTGCTCGTTGTCGTAGGTGACGATCCAGCCGCCGTCAGTCTCCTCAACTGCCATCGGCTCGCCCCACTCCGGCTGAGCGTACTCGTCCATAGCGGCCTTCACGCCTGCCGGAACCATCGCGGTTGCGCCGTCGGCGGTGGTGATCTCCTCGGTAGCCTCAGCGTCGCCAGCAGCAGCGGCGTCGGTGTTATCCGCGGCCTCGCCAGCGGTCTCGGTGGCAACCTCGGTCTCGGTAGCGGTCTCCGAGACGATCTCGGTGGAGGTCGGCTCACCCTCGCCGTCGTTGGAGCAAGCAACCAGGCCGGTTGCGCCAAGGGTCAGAGCAGCTGCGGAAGCGACGATCTTACGGGAAAACATAATCAATACCTTTCATTCTTGAAATAAGTGCGCCGTCCATTATGAACTTTGCGTTAACGTCGAGTCCGCTTTGCACCCGATCGGGGGTGCGCATTTCCACGCGAAGAACGCACCGTGCGCCCCTTCGTCACACCGACAAAGTCCTGCACAGCGTCCGAATCGTCCGCCCTGCGCCACACGAGCGCGATCTGCGTCGCCGGTTCCTCCCCCAGAAGGGGTAATGCTTTGATCTGTTTGCGCGCGAGGTTCTTCAACAGCGGCAGTGGCCCGTAGGCCACGCCGACGTTCGCGGCGACGACTTGCAGGGCGGACCGGAGGTCGTCGATAGGCGATTGCCCGTCAAAGTTCACAATCTCGTCCGCGAGATCCGCGCGGGAAACCTCCCCTACCTCCGCGTAGACGGAATCCTTCGGCACCGCGACGCCGGCCGCCTCCTCGTAGAGGCGCACCACGTGGTACTCGTCGGTGACGCGCTCGTCCGGAAGCCGCACGAGCGCTGCAGTTGCTTGCTTGCCGACGAGCACGAACGGATCATCCGCCGGCATCGTCTCAAGTCGGCTTCCGGTGAGTTCCTCGAAGCGGCGGAACCACTTCCCCGGCTCGGTGCCGGTGGCGAAGGCAATGGTGAGCATGGCCGTCAATGCTACCGTTTTGACCATGACTGATCAGACCCCCTCCGGCATCGCCATGAAGCCGGTAACCGCCGCAAAGAAGCTGGGCATCTACCTTCCCGCCACCCCGCAGGAGTTCCAGGACGGCGCCGTGACCCACGCCGAGCTGCGCGACCTGCAGGACAACCCGCCGCAGTGGCTGCAGGAGCTGCGCCTTTCCGGCCCACACCCGCGCCCCGAGGTCGCCCGCAAGCTGGGCATTTCCGTGACCGCGCTGAAAAGCGCCGGCGTGGACCAGGCGATGACCACCGACGAGATCCGCGCGCTGCTGGACGACCAGCCCGAGTGGCTGCAAAAAGCCCGCGCCACTCTCGCGGAGCAGCGCGGGCATGATGTTGCCGGCGGCGACGGCGCAAGCGCCGACGCCGGAGAAGCCGAAAAGGACTAGAGCATCTTCCAATCCTCGAGGTCCGGGTAGAGCGGGTACTTCCGCGCCAGGGCCTCAACGCGGCCGCGCAGCGCGTCGATGTCGGCTGCTTCGCCCTTGATCAGGGTCTCCGCGATAATCTCTGCGACCTCGCGGAAGTCCTCCTCGCCGAAGCCGCGGGTGGCCAGCGCGGAGGTGCCGATGCGCAGGCCCGAGGTCACCTTCGGCGGGCGCGGGTCGAACGGCACGGCGTTGCGGTTGACGGTAATACCCACCGAGTGCAGCAGGTCCTCGGCCTGCTGGCCGTCCATCGGCGAATTGCGCAGGTCCACCAGCACGAGGTGCACCTCGGTGCCGCCGGAGACGACGGACACACCGGCCTCGCGTGCGTCGTCGGCAAGCAAACGCTCCGCCAACACCCTCGCGCCGTCGAGGGTGCGCTGCTGACGATCCTTGAACTCTTCGGTCCCGGCGATCTTGAACGCGGTCGCCTTAGCTGCCACGACGTGCATCAGCGGGCCGCCCTGCTGGCCCGGGAAGACCGCGGAGTTGAGCTTCTTGTGCAGCTCCAGGTCGTTGGTGAGGATGAAACCGGAGCGCGGGCCACCCAGGGTCTTGTGCACCGTGGAGGAGACCACGTGCGCGTGCGGGACCGGGTTCGGGTGCAGGCCGGCGGCGACCAGGCCGGCGAAGTGCGCCATGTCCACCCACAGGTAGGCGCCGACCTCGTCGGCGATGGAGCGGAACTCCGCGAAGTCCTCGTGGCGCGGGTACGCGGACCAGCCGGCGATGATCACCTTCGGCTTGACCTCGCGGGCCTGCTCGCGCAGCTTCGCCATATCGATCTGGTGGGTGTCCTCCTCCACCTGGTAGGCGGCGACGTTGTACAGGCGGCCAGAGAAGTTGATCTTCATGCCGTGGGTGAGGTGGCCGCCGTGCGCCAGGTCCAGGCCCAAGATGGTGTCGCCCGGCTCCGCCAGCGCCATGAGCACCGCGGCGTTCGCCTGCGCGCCGGAGTGCGGCTGCACGTTCGCGTACTGGGCGCCGAAGACCTCCTTCGCGCGGTCGCGCGCCAAGTCCTCAATGACGTCCACGTGCTCGCAGCCGCCGTAGTAGCGGCGGCCCGGGTAGCCCTCCGCGTACTTGTTGGTCAGCACCGAGCCCTGCGCCTGCAGCACGGAGCGCGGCACGAAGTTCTCGGAGGCGATCATCTCCAGCGTGTCGCGCTGGCGCGCCAGCTCGTCCACAATTGCGGCGTGCACCTCGGGGTCGTAGGTGGCCAGATCCTGGTAGCGGAGGTCTTCAGACACGTCGACCGGGTCCTTTCTTTTCGCGTTGACAACGGCTTCTCGCAGTATAGGAAAATCGGCACGCCCAGAAGGCGGATTCATTCCCCTTTTACGCGGGTGCAACAATGGTGGCTATGTCACGAGCCGATTCGTCGCCGTACCTCGACTTCCACCGCGAGGACTGGCGCAAGCGCCGCGCCAAGATGCCCCAGGTGCTCACCGAGGAAGAGCTGCAGAAGCTCTCCGGCATCGGCGAGAACCTCGACCTGCAGGAGGTCGAGGACATCTACCTGCCCCTGTCGCGCCTGATCCACCTGCAAGTGCGCGCCCGGCAAAAGCTCACCAACGCCACCGAAACATTCATCGGCGGCGACCCGGGGCACGTGCCGTTCATCATCGGCCTGGCCGGCTCGGTGGCCGTGGGCAAATCCACCACCGCGCGCGTGCTGCAGGTGCTGCTGCAGCGCTGGGACTCCCACCCGCGGGTGGACCTGGTCACCACCGACGGCTTCCTCCACCCGAAGGCGGTGCTGGAAGAGCGCGGGATCATGAAACGCAAGGGCTTCCCAGAGTCCTACAACCGCAGAAACCTGATGCGTTTTGTCACCGAGGTCAAGTCCGGCCAGCCGGTGGTCAGGGCCCCGATCTACTCGCACGAGGCCTACGACATCCTCCCCGACGAATTCGTGGAGGTCCGCCAGCCCGACATCCTCATCCTCGAAGGCCTCAACGTGCTGCAGACCGGCCCAACGCTGATGGTCTCCGACCTGTTCGACTTCTCCATCTACGTCGACGCAAAGACCGAAGACATCGAGCGCTGGTACATCGAGCGCTTCCTCAAACTCCGCGACACTTCGTTCCAGCAGCCCGGCAACCACTTCGAGAGCTTCGCCGGCATGGACGACGCCGAAGCCGCCTACGCCGCGCGCGAACTGTGGCAGACCATCAACCTGCCCAACCTGGTGGAAAACATCCTGCCCACCCGCGTGCGCGCCTCGCTGGTGCTGCGCAAGGACTACGACCACACCGTCCAACGCGTGCGCATGCGCAAGATCTAGCTACTTGCCAAAGCGGCGGGAGCGCTGCGAGTAGTCGCGCAGCGCGCGCAAAAAGTCGATCTTGCGAAACGCCGGCCAGTAAATGTCGGTGAACCAAATCTCCGAGTACGCCGCCTGCCACAGCAGAAAACCGGACAGGCGCTGCTCGCCGGAGGTGCGGATGACCAGGTCCGGGTCCGGCTGGCCGGAGGTATACAGGTGCTCCGAGATGGATTCCACCGTGATCTCGGCGGCCATCTCCGTGGCTGGCACTCCGGCGTGCGCTTTGTCGTCGATAAGCGATTGCACCGCATCCACGATCTCCTGGCGCCCGCCGTAACCGACCGCGATGTTGACGGTGAGACCGTGCTTGGTGTCGGTTGCGGCCGCACCCTCGCGCATGCGCCTAGCGACGTCCTCCGGCAGCAGATCCAAATGCCCCACCAACCGCACGCGGCAGGTGTAATCCTCCGTGGCCAGATCCTCGATGACCCCGGAGATGATGTCGAAGAGCAGCTCCACCTCTTCGGTGGTGCGCTGCAGATTCTCCGTGGAAAGCAGGTAAATGGTGAGCACGTCCACGTCCATCTCCGCGGACCAGCGCACGAGCTCGCCGATCTTCGCGCCGCCGACGCGGTGGCCGTGGGAGATGTCCTCGAAGCCCGCCTCACGCGCCCAACGACGGTTGCCGTCGGCCATCACGGCGATGTGCTTCGGACGCTTTTTGCCGCGCAGCTCGCGCTTTAGGCGCGCCTCGTACAGCGGGTACAGCGGGTATCGCAGCTTCGAAAGGACAGACACGGGATAAATTCTAGCCAGCTAGAACGCGTTTTTCTTCCGCTGGTCCTTCAGACCAGCCTTTTCCATGGCCTCGTCGATCGCCTTCTCGTCGAATGGGTCGATGCCGCGCGCCTCCGCGAACGCCTGGCGGCGCTTGAAGCGGGAGAAACGGCGGTGGAACGACCAGCCGATGAACAGCACCACGATGGCCAAGACCACCAACAGAAGCAGACCGATCGGCGAGGCCTTGCCAAAGTCCGGGCCCACCGGGGTCTCGCCCGGATTCTGGGCCAGCACGAAGCTCGCGGCGTTGGCGGCGGCGACAGTAAAGGTTGTCATTTAGCTTTCCTCCTCGATGCCGGCGAACAGGTCGGTTTCCGGCAGGGTGGTCTCCACCCTGGACGCGGCGAGCTCAAACTCCTCGGTGGGCCAGACGTCCTGCTGGTCCTCCACCGGGCTAGCTAGAAACGCGCCGGCGGGGTCGATCTGCGTGGCGTGCGCAGTGAGCGCCTCGGCGCGCTGCTGGAAGTAGCCGGCGCACTCGACCTGGGTGGTCACGCGGCCGAATACGTCGCCTTCGTTTTCCTCCCAACGCTTGATCATCAGCTCGTACGGGCTCTGCTTCCCACGCTGGATCAGGCGCTCCTGCAGCAGTTTCATGCGCTGCAGGATGAATCCGTGCGAGTAGTACAGCTTCAGCGGCGTCCACGGCTCGCCGGTGCCGGGCGCGAAGTCCGGGTCGCCCGCGCGCTCCCAGGCGATCATGGAAATCGCGTGCACCATCAGGTGGTCCGGGTGCGGGTAGCCGCCGTTTTCGTCGTAGGTGATGATCACGTGCGGGCGGAACTCGCGGATCTGCTCCACGATCTTCACCGCCACCTCTTCCGGGTCCTGCACCGCGAACGAGCCTTCCGGCAGCGGCGGCAGCGGGTCGCCTTCGGGCAGCCCGGAATCCTCGTAGCCCAGCCAGACGTGCTCCACGCCGAGGGCTGCCGCGGCGCGCGCCATTTCCTCGCGGCGCACCTCGAGGATGTTGTCCAGCACGCCCGGGCGGTCCATTGCCGGGTTGAGCACGTCGCCGCGCCGGCCGTCAGTGCAAGTGACGACCTTGACGCGGTTGCCTTCTGCGGCGTACTTGGCCATGGTGGCGGCACCCTTGGAGGACTCGTCGTCGGGGTGGGCGTGAATCGCCATGAGACGCAACCCGGTCACTCGATCAATCCAACTTTCGTAGGGGTCAGTTCTGTACCTCCGCGTCATCTTAGTACCATCAACTCGAAAGTCCTTACCACCTGCAAGGAGCCGTTTCCGTGAGCACCGCAACCACTCCCCGCCCCGCCAACCGCTACGGCCGTTCCAACCGCGCCGGCGGCTCCATCGGCGGCAAAGTGGTCGCGGTTGTCGCCGCACTGCTCATGATTGCCCTGCTCTTTGTCGGCGCCCGCACCATCATGCAGCGGTTCAGCGAGCCCGTTCGCGCGGAGTTCATTTCACAGGAGCGTATCGACGACAACACGGGCCGGCTCTGGATCGACGTCAACCGCAAAAACCCGGACGTGCCTGCGTACTGCATCGTCACTGCGGTGGATTACTCGCATTCGGAGGTGGGCCGCCGCGAGGTGGTGCTGCCGGCCGGCGGCGAGCAACACTCCCGCATTGCGGTGGACCTGCCGGTGCGCGAGCCGCTGGTGTCTGGCCGCATCTACGGTTGCTCCGAGAATCTCCCCTTCTACATGGACCCGGAGAGCAGCTTCTACGCGCCGCGCTAGCGAAAACCGGCCCGAAGGCGTGTGGTAATCTTCCGGCTGTATATCTGCACACATTGGCCCGCTAGCGGCGGGCCGATTTCACGTATCAGGGAAGGTTTAGACCCCTATGGCTGAATCCCAGCAGCAGTACATCACTCCTGAAATGAAGGCCAAGCTCGAGGCCGAACTGCAGCAGCTCATTGATAACCGCCCCGCCATCGCGGCCGAGATCAACGAGCGCCGCGAGGAGGGCGACCTCAAGGAGAACGCCGGCTACGACGCGGCCCGCGAGCAGCAGGACCAGGAGGAGGCGCGCATCAAGCAGATCTCCGAGATCCTGTCCAACTCCACCACGGAGCGCGCTGGCATTGTCGAGGGTGTTGCCCACGTCGGCTCCGTCGTGCACGTCTACTATGACGGCGACGAGGACGACCGCGAGACCTTCCTCATCGGCACCCGCGCCGCCTCCACCGACAACGCGGATTTGGAGACCTACTCGGAGCAGTCCCCTCTCGGCGCCGCCGTCGTCGGTGCCGCCGAGGGCGAAACCCGCAAGTACACCGCACCGAACGGCCGCGAGATTTCCGTCACCGTGGTCTCGGCCGAGCCGTATGATTCAGTCAAGGCCTCCACGCCCCGCGCGAAGTAGCCAGTACGTTTCTCTTTTCAATACAGAAGGACCATTCCTGTGATTGCCACCTCTTCCCGCAAAGCAGTAGCCGGCGTCGCCGCCCTGGCAGCTCTCGCCCTGGCAGGCTGCACCCCGCCGCACCAGAACCCCTCCTCCGAGAAGGTCGACACGGCCACGACCCAGGACCCGAACTCCCTGAAGGGTGCAGGCACCTCCGCCACCACGGCCGGCACCGCTACGGCGACAAACGTCACCGCGGCGAATGCCGTGAAGGAGCAGGAAACCTCCGAGGCCGCTGTCGCCGCTGCACCGGTGTTCAATAACTGCGGCGCCACCGACCTGGTGCGCCCGGACCGCCTGACGGTGGACTGCGAGAACCAGGACGACTTCCTCGAGAACATCGTCTGGGACCAGTGGGGCGAGGACCTCGCCGAGGGCACCGCAACCCGCGTTGTCACCTCCCCGGACAACCGCGAAGAGGGCGTGAAGGTTGTGCTGGGCAACCCGGAGATCGTCGACGGCAAGCCGGTGTTCACTACCGTGACTGTCGACGGCCAGCCCGTCGTGCCGGATAACAACTACTAAACCGCGCGCACGACAAAGCGCCTCGCCCCGGAGATGATCCGGAAGCGAGGCGCTTTGTGTTTCTGCAAAGGCCCTAGCGGTCGTTGACGTAGGACAGCAGGCGCAGGATCTCGGTGTAGAGCCACACCAGGGTCACGGCCAGGCCGAGCGCGACGCCCCAGGAGGCGCGCTCCGGAGCGCCAGTGCGAACCAGCTTGTCGGCGAGGTCGAAGTCCTGCAGGAAGGACAGGGCCGCCAGCACGACGCAGACGACGCCGAAGATGATGGACAACGTGCCACCGTCGCGAAGCGGAGAGATGCCGGTGAAGATTGCCAGCAGGAAGTTGCCCAGCGCCATGATGGCCACGCCGAAGATCATGCCGGTGACGATGCGGTTAAAACGCGGGGTCACGCGGATCGCGCCGCGGCGGTAGACCACGAGCATGCCGATGAACACGCCGACCGTGCCCAGGATGGCCTGGAAGATCAACTGGCCGGCATCGGCGCCGCCGACGGTGAACCAACCGGAAACGGTCAGCGAGAATCCGCCGAGGAACAGGCCCTCAAACGCGGCGTAGATCAACGTCAGCGTCTTAGAGCCGAACTCGCGGCGGAACGCGTTGACCAAGGTGGTGATGAAGCCGCCGATGGCGCCGACGATGGTCAGGATGACACCGAGGTTGACGTTGCCAGTAAGGAAGATGCAGAAGTTCACCGCGGCGAACGCGATGATCACGGCGAGGGTGATGCCCGTCTTGGTCACCACATCATCCACCGTCATCGGACGCTGCTGATCTATCTCTCGCGCGCTCCCCGGCAGCGTCGCGGTCTGGCCATCCTGGTAGCCGTTGTCCGCGTCCGCCCCCGGAATGTTGCGCAGAACGGGGTTAGTGCTTCTCACGTCGTACAAATCCTTTCCAATGGGTTTTCGTACCGTTTGTCCCGGACCCGATCTTGAACCAGAGTCCAAAGAGTTCACCGGGTATAACGCCACACTTACCAAAAAGGTTCCCGCGAGCGCAGTGTTCGCTGAAACCACGGCTGAAGCCCACCTCGCCGGGGCGGGGTTATGGTGGAATTCCATGGGAGTTTTCGACAGCGCCCGCCGCGGCCCTAGAACCGGCGGCGAGGTGGTGCGCAGCCACATCGCTCAAGCTGCCGGTGGCACGGACGCGTACGTGTTTTCCTACCGCCACTTAGAGGTCCACGCGTACGTGCTAGCCGAGCCTGTCCCCCACGTGTTGTACTGCACCTACGGCAAGTCCCGCGTGGAGTCTTCCCAGCCGTCCGCGGGCACACAGACGGAGCTCACCTTGCGGGTGCCGGGCACGCCTGCGCTTCCCGACGAGTGGCCGGCGAAACTGCTCGCCCGCGCCGCCCGCGACGACATCGAGCCGGGCCACTACCTCGTGCTGGACAACCCGCGCGGAACGTTGGCCGGTTTCGCGTTTGTCACCGACCCTGTCCTCGGCACGCTCGACGGGCCCACCGGCCGGATCCGCTTCACCTACGCCGTCGGCCTCAACGGCGACGACGTGGAGCACATGCTGTCCTGGGACCCATTGAAGTTCGCGGCCTTTGTCGGCGACCGCGTGCCGCTGGGGCTGAGCTCCACGGACCGCGATCCAATCGGCGCCGATCCGCAGGCCCGTGCGTTGTTGGATGAGGCGGTGGGGGCCGAAGGGTCGTCGATAGGCGCGATGCACGCCCGCTACCTCGAGGTCGACGCCGGGGGACGCGTGGACCTGGACCCGGCGGCTGCGCGCGCAATCATCCGGGCGGCACGCCACCGGATCCTACATGGGCGAACGTTTGCGCTGCTCAACGGCGACATTTGGTTCCTGCTGGACCCGCAATTGTCGGCGGCGGAGCTCACCGACGACCACATCGCAGTCCCGGCCACCACGGCGCTCGCCCACGAGCTGCTCGCAGTGTTCGACGCGGTGCCAGGCCTCTACCGCCTGCGCACCGCGCCGCTGGAGATTCGGGTGGTGGACCCGACTACTTAAAGACGGTGCCCCACTCGTCGCGCTTGTCCAAAAACGCCTGCGCCTCGCGCTTGGCGGCCTCCAAGTCGTGGCTTGCACCCCAGCCGCACTGCTTCTCGTTGGCGGCCGGCACCTCGTTGGCGTTGGTGATGTCGGTGAGCGTCTTTTCCACCAGCTCGGCGACCTCCTCCTCCTCAGCGACGTCGCCGGAAAGCATGAGGTAGAAGCCGGTCTGGCAGCCCATCGGGCCGAAGTCGATGACGTTGTCCGCGTGGTTGCGGGCGTGCTCGGCGAACATGTGCTCCAGCGAGTGCACCGCCGGCATCTCCAGGTGCTCTTCGTTGGGCTGCTTGAAGCGGATGTCCCACTTCACCAGCGTGTCGCCCTTGGGCAGCTCCTTGCGGTCCGCGAGCCGGATGAACGGGGCGGCTACCTTGGTGTGGTCGAGGTTGAAAGATTCCACATTCATACGATCAGTCATGACCTTGACTCTACTGATCGGAGACGCACATGCCCACCACCCTTGTTTGGTTCCGCGACGGCAACAGTCACGGCAGGTAGGCTCAGGCGCGTGAGAAACCTGATCCGTCACGCAGCAGTGGCCGCCTCTGCGCTGCTTGCCGCCACGACCGCCTCCCCCGCTACCGCGCAGCCCGCGGGCAACGTGGTGGTCTTCGGCGACTCGTTCGCCGCTAACCCGGACCAGTACCTCAACACTGTGCTGCGTTTCGCTGACGGCACAGGCCTTTCCTCCACCTCCTCCGAGCGCGTGCTCCGAAACAACCCGAGCGAGTCAGGCTGCCTCCACGGCCCGGGCAATTGGCCCAGCCAGCTCGGGGAGCGCACCGGCGCGAAGGTTACAGACTGGTCGTGCGCCGGCATCACCTCCGGGCAGATGCTCGGCCGCATCGACCATGCGGTGCACACCGGCGCGCTGAACGCGGGCACCCGGGCGGTGACGTTGGGCGCCGGCTTCAACGACCACTGGCGTCCCTTGCTGGACAAGCCCGGCACTACTTACGACGCCGCACGCACCCGCGAGCAGTACTTGGCCAACATGCGCGCCGCCGCGGCGAAAATCCGCGCCGTGGCGCCGAACGCGAAGATCATCATTCCCGGCATGCTTTCGGTGACCGGAGAAAACGGCGCGATTTGCGCCTTCAACGTAGTACCCAACCTCCCGCTCGGCGTGCCCACTCCGACGGTGCACGGCTGGGAGCAGCACCACCGCAACAACCAGCGCGAAGCCGCGCGCCAAGTAGGCGCGGCGTTTTTGGACATCAACGCCCAGTCCACCGGCCACAGCACCTGCGCCCGCGACGCCGACCGCTGGGTCGCAGGACTTGTCGACACCACTACGGCGGGATACAACATGGTCTTCCACCCCTCCCGCGCCGGGTCCGCCTTCGTGGCCGACCAGGTCGCCCGCGCGCTGTAACGCAGCCCAGGCGTAAGCTCGGGCCAATGACACCGTTGCAGAAGTTCCTCATTCCCCTGTTCACTGGCGCGGGCGTGCTGCACTTTGCAAAGCCGCAGCCTTTCGACGACATCGTGCCCGATGCCCTCCCCGGCTCCGCACGCACCTACACGTACGTCTCCGGCGTGGCCGAGCTCGCCGCTGCAGCCCTACTGGCGAATCCAAAAACCCGCGCGGCCGGCGGCAAGTTCGCCGCCGCCCTTTTGGCGGCGGTGTGGCCGGCGAACTTCCAGATGGCGTGGCAGTGGCGCAACGAGCCGTGGCAGAAGCAGATCATCTCCATCGGGCGCCTGCCGCTGCAGATCCCGCTGATCAAGGCTGCGCTCGGCGCGGCGAAATAAGTAGCTGCCTCAAACCGGCCCCAGGAGGGTCGGCGGCTGCTTACACTTTGGCTGCATCTTATCCCCACGGAAGGTCAAGGAACAGTCATGAGCAAGTTTGAAAACAAAGTTGCGCTGGTCACCGGCGGCGCCTCCGGCATCGGTGAGGCCATTGCGAAGCGTCTCGCCAGCGAGGGCGCCAAGGTGGTGGTCGCCGACATCAACGACGACGCCGCCAAGGACGTCGCCGCCGCGATCGAGGCGGACGGCGGCGCCGCGGCCGCGTTCCACCAGGACGTGGCCAGCAAGGAGGACAACGAGGCGGCCGTGCAGTTCGCCGTGGACACGTTCGGCGCGCTCCACCTCGCAGTGAACAACGCGGGTGTGGGCGACCACACCCCGCTTGCGGACAAGGATCTGGCCGATTGGGACAAGGTCATCTCCATCAACCTGTCCGGCGTGGCCTACGGCTGCCACTACCAGCTCAAGCAATTCTTCGCGCAGGGCAACACGGAGCAGTGCGCGATTGTGAACATGTCTTCCATCCACGGCTCCGTGGGCCGCGCCGGCGGCATCGAGGCCTACACCGCCGCGAAGCACGGTGTGGTGGGGCTGACCAAGTCTCTGGCAGCGGATTACGCCGCCGCCGGCATCCGGGTCAACTGCGTGGGTCCGGCGTACATTGACACGCCGCTGATTCAGCGGGCGCAGGGCGAGGCCCGCCAAGCGCTCGTCGATAAGCATCCTGCTGGCCGCCTGGGCGAACCCGAAGAGATTGCGGCTGTGGTGAGCTTCTTGCTTTCCGACGACGCGTCGTTCGTCAACGGCTCCTACCACCTCGCCGACGGCGGATACACCGCCGTGTAGTGGTGCCCCCAGTCGGGCTCGAACCGACACTGGGCGGATTTTAAGTCCGCTGCCTCTGCCAATTGGGCTATAGGGGCGACGGGAAACATCGTACTTCCCCCGCGCCTCCGGGCGGGAATCGGTCGGCTTTTTCACCGAGCGGAGCCGGCCTCCCCGCCCTACACTCATTGTGCGAAAACTAAGTTTCGCCTGAGTTTGCGCTCAGCTTCTGAACGACAGTAAAGGCAGTGGCACATGACTATTCAGCTCCCTCCCCCGCTCGACCAGATCATCAAGAACCTCAATCTCGAGCAGCTCATCGCGGCTGTCGCAGGCGCGTTCGTTGTCGGCGGCCTCGTCGGCGGCGCGATCGGCGCCGCCGCCGGCGGCAGCTCGGAGGCAACCGGCTCGAGCAACGGTGCTGCCCCGTCCGCGCCCGCCCCTGAGGTCGACGGGCCGGTGCTTGAGGGCCGCGCGAAGCTGTCGGCGCTCTACCAGGCCCCGGGCCCGGATTCCGGCAAGGACGCCTTCGACGGCAACGGCCAGACCCACCCGTTTAAAGGCCAGGTCATCCCGGGCTTTTCCGGCATGATCGAAAAGGGCGACGGCGAGTTCTACGCCCTGCCCGACAACGGTTTCGGCTCGAAGCAGAACTCGTCCGACTTCCTGCTGCGCATCTACACGGTGAAGCCGAACTGGGAGACCGCAGAGACCGCGAAGGACCCGAAGGACGTCGGCGGAATCGACGTGCTGGACTACGTCGCGCTGAAGGACCCGAACAACACAATCCCGTGGGAGATCGTCAACAACGACACCAAGGACCGCCTGCTCACCGGCGCCGACTTCGACCCGGAGTCCTTCGTTCGCGCGGCAGACGGCACCTTCTGGGTCGGCGAGGAGTTCGGCCCTTACATCCTGCACGTGGACAAGGACGGCACGCTTCTCGACGCCCCGTACCCCTACCCCGGCGTAAAGAGCCCGTCGAACCCGACCCTGGGCAAGGACGAAAAGCCGAACCTGCGCAACTCCAAGGGCTTCGAAGCGATGGCCACCGACGGCCGCTACTTGTACCCCATCTTCGAGGGCTACCTGGACAGCGCCACTGACAAGCGCGAGCGCGTGATCTCCCAGTTCGACACCGAAACCGGCAAGTACACCGGCAAGACCTGGAACTACCTTGCAGAAGGCGACGACGCCCTGATCGGCGACGCGTTTTTGACCAAGGACGGCCGCCTGCTCATGCTCGAGCGCGACGATTTCCGCGGCTCGGACGCGCAGCTGAAGAAGGTCTTCGAGGTCAAGGACTTCGCGGACGCGAAGCCCGGCTCCACGGTGAAGAAGGAACTGATGGCGGACCTGCTCGACATCGCCAACCCGTCCAAGATCGGCATGGTTTCCGACGCCCGCGCCTACGGCGTCGGCGACCCGTTCCAGTTCGCGCTGCTCAGCGTCGAAACCATCGTCCAGCTCGAGGACGGCCGCTACCTCACCGCGCTGGACAACAACTTCCCGGGCGACGACGGCCGCTACCGCGGCAAGCCCGACGACACCGAGATGATCATCTTCTCCGTGAAGTAACAACCGGGGATGCTTGGCCTGCGGGCCGGTAACCTTTACTTCCGTGTTTGCGGAAGTTGACGGACAAGGGCCCCACGTGACCAGGCAATGGCTGTTCTTGGTGCCATGCGCGCTCGGCGCACTCGGCCTGTTTCTCGCGCGCCGCGCCGGCGACGGCACCGCCGGCTTCTACTGGGCCACCGCGTTTACGGCGGTGGTCTATGCGGCCGCGTGGTGGCTGTGGGGTGACCGCCAGACGTTCGCGGGGCCCCGCAAGCTTTACGACGTCCTCCGGGGCACCCTCATCGGCGCCACCCTCGCGGTTGTGTTCGTCCTCGGCGCGCTGGTGGTGCAGCATATCCCGTTGCTGGCCGGCCCGGCCGCGGAGCTGCTGCAGACCCCGAACAAGGGCGGGTGTTTTCTCACCCTGCTGGTGCTGGTGGTCAACGGCGCAGGCGAGGAGATGGTGTTCCGCGACGCAGTGCCGCGCCAGCTGCGCGGCATGGGCCAGTCGGTGGTGCAGGCAGGCGTGTGGTCCACGCTGGCCTACTGCCTGGTCACCTGCGTGATGGGCGTGCCGCTTCTGGTCTTCGCCGCCGGCGTGCTGGGGGCGGTGACCTACTACGAGTCCGTGAAAACCGGCAGGCTCTACTCCCCTATCGCGGCGCACCTGACGTGGAGTATCGGCATGCTGCTGATCCTGCCGCGCTTTTTCTAGGCAAGCCTCTCAGCAGCCCTGCTACTCGCTGACGGAGAACACCTTCTTCTTCGGCGCCTTGTCTGCGGCCGCAGAATCCGCCGCAGCACCCGCGACGGAGATCTTCGGGGCGTCGAGCATCTCCGTCATGAAGTCGGCGACCCACTGCAAAAGCTCCAGGTCGCGCAGGTTCGGCGCGTTCAGCGCCCGCTTCGCCCCGCCTTCGCGCGGCATCGGCACCTGCAGCGCCTTCGCCGCGGCGCGGAAGTTCGCGCCCGGGTAGAGGCGCTTGAGGCGCACCTGCTTGGAGTCCGGCAGCTCGACCGGGTGCAGCTTGATGCGGCTGCCCTGTGTGAGGATGTCCGCGACGCCGACCTGGCGGGCCTGGTTGCGCAGCCGCGCCACGGCCATGAGGTGTTCAACCTCGGTTGGCAGGGCGCCGAAGCGGTCGATCATGTCGTCGGCGGCGGCGGTAAGGGCGTCGTCGTCACGCGCCTCCGCGAGCTTGCGGTAGACCTCCAGGCGCAGGCGCTCGGAGTTGATGTAGCTTTCC
The DNA here is from genome assembly GCF_054478435.1 of Corynebacterium sp. CQ3829_602738. Taxonomy (NCBI): domain Bacteria; kingdom Bacillati; phylum Actinomycetota; class Actinomycetes; order Mycobacteriales; family Corynebacteriaceae; genus Corynebacterium; species Corynebacterium sp. CQ3829_602738. The sequence goes on along the minus strand of NZ_CM137003.1, from coordinate 871,262 downwards.
GGGATGTGCGCGTCCACGGGCAGGTCCACGCGGATTTCTTTGGGGCCTTTGTCGGTGGCGTCGATGGGCTCGCCGCTCATGAGTCCCTTGAAGGTTTCCACGGCCTCGCTGACCAGGCGGACGTACATGTCAAAGCCCACGCCGGCGATGTGGCCGGACTGCTCGGCACCGAGCACGTTGCCGGCGCCGCGCATCTCCAGGTCCTTTTGGGCCACGGCGATGCCGGAACCCAGGTCGTTGTTCTGGGCGATGGTGGCCAGGCGGTCGTAGGAGGTCTCCGTGAGCGTTTTGTCCTTCGGGTACAAAAAGTACGCGTAAGCGCGCTCGCGGGAACGGCCGACGCGCCCGCGCAGCTGGTGCAGCTGGGACAGGCCCATGTTCTGGGCGTTTTCCACGATCAGGGTGTTGGCGTTGGCGATGTCCAGGCCGGTTTCCACGATGGTGGTGCAGACCATGACGTCGTAGTCGCGGTTCCAAAAACCCTGCACGGTCTGCTCGAGCACCTGCTCGCTCATCTGGCCGTGGGCGACCACGATGCGTGCCTCTGGGACCAGCTCGCGCAGCTGGCGGGCGGTCTTTTCAATGTCGGAGACTTTGTTGTGGATGTAGAAGACCTGGCCGTCGCGGAGCAGCTCGCGGCGGATTGCGGCGGCGACCTGCTTGTCCTCCTGCGGGCCCACGTAGGTCAGCACCGGGTGGCGGTCCTCCGGCGCGGTGGTAATGGAGGTCATCTCGCGGATGCCGGTCAGCGACATCTCCAGGGTGCGCGGGATCGGCGTTGCGGTCATGGTCAGCACGTCCACGTGCGACTTCAGCGCCTTGATGTGCTCCTTGTGCTCCACGCCGAAGCGCTGCTCCTCGTCCACGATGATCAGCCCGAGGTTCTTCCACTGCACGCCCGTTTGCAGCAGTCGGTGGGTGCCGATGACGATGTCCACGGAGCCGTCCGCAAGCCCGGAGATGATCTTTTTCGAATCGGCGGCGGTGGTGAAGCGCGACAGTTCGCGCACGGTCACACCGAAGCCGTCCATGCGCTGGTTGAACGTGGAGAAGTGCTGCTGGGCCAGAAGGGTCGTGGGCACGAGCACCGCGACCTGTTTGCCGTCCTGGACCGCCTTGAATGCGGCGCGCACGGCGACCTCGGTTTTGCCGAAGCCCACATCGCCCACGATGACGCGGTCCATCGGCGTGGGCTTTTCCATGTCCGACTTCACCGCTTCGATGGCGGTGAGCTGGTCTTCGGTCTCCACGAACGGGAAGGCGTCTTCCATCTCGTGCTGCCACGGGGTGTCCGGCGCGAACGCGTGGCCCGGCGCGGCCTGGCGCTTGGCGTAGAGCTCCACCAGCTCGCCGGCGATTTCGCGCACCGCGGCGCGCGCCTTGCGCTTGGTGGATTTCCAGTCGGAGCCGCCCATCTTGCTTAGCGACGGCTTCTCGCCCCCGGTGTACTTACTCAGCAGGTCCAAAGACTCCATCGGCACCCACAGCTGGTCGCCGGGCTGTCCGCGTTTGGCGGGCTGGTACTCCAGCACGATGTATTCGCGGCGCGAGTCCTCGTCGCCGGCTTTGACGGTGCGCTCCGCCATCTTCACGAACTTGCCGATGCCGTGGGTGTCGTGCACCACGAAGTCGCCGGGCTGCAGCGCGAGCGGGTCGACGCGGTTGCGGCGGCGCGGGGCGCGTCGTTTAGCACCTGCGATGTCGCCGACGCGGTTGCCGGTCACGTCCGTTTCCGTGACCACGACGAGGTTCGGGCCACCAAAGACCAGGCCCGCGTGCGACAGCGCCTGGTACAGGGTCACCGCCCCCTCGACCGGCTCCAAGCCTGGTGTGGCTACGCGCGCGGACACGCCGTGCTCGCGCAGGCGCTCCGCCATGCGGTCGATCGTGCCCTTCGCCGGAGCCACGAACGCGACCTTGCCGTGGTTCTGCCCGATGTGCAGCTTGAGGGTGGCGTAGAGCTGCTCGATCGCCTTCGGGTCGCCCTTCGGCGCGGGCGCGGCCTCGAACTCCAGCGGCAGCGTCTCCGCGTCGTCGGCGGCGAACATGCCGGGAGGCGCGAACGTCCACCAGGCGTTGCCGGCCTTGGAGGCGGAGACCTCCAGCGACTCGTACGAGCGGTACGAGGAGGCGGACACGTCCAGCCCCTCCACCACCACGGGGCCCTCGGCGCCCATGGCCGCGGCCTCCCAGCCGGCCTCGAGGAACTCGCGGTCCGTCGCCTCCAAGTCGGCGATGCGGGCGCGCACTTTCTCCGGGTTGGTCACCAGCACCACGGAACCGGCGGGCATGAGCTCCGGCAGCACCGAGTACTGCTTGTCCGTCAGCGCCGGGATGAGCGCCTCCATGCCGTCCGCCGGCTGCTTCTCCGAGATGCGGGCAAGCAGCGACGACAGCGTCGGGTTCGAGGGGAATTTTCGCGCGAGGTCGTCGGCTTTGGCGGCCACGGTGTCGTCGATAAGCAATTGCCTCGCGGGGTGCAGTTCAACCGAGCGCACCTCCTCGATGGTGCGCTGGTCCGCGACCGCGAAGGAGCGGATGTCGGTGACTTCGTCGCCCCAAAATTCGATGCGCACGGGGTTTTGCGCAGTGGTCGGGAAGACGTCGATGATGCCGCCGCGGGTGGCGAACTCGCCGCGCGACGCGACCATGTCCACATGGTTGTACGCGAAGTGCACCAGCTGCGCGGTCAGCTCCTCGAAGTCGCGCTCCTGGTCCACCGCGATGCTGATCGGCTCCGCCGGCGGCAGCACCGGCTGGCACACCGCGCGCGCCGCCGCGACGATCACGCGCGGCATGTCCCACAGCACCTTCGAGCGACGCCCCACAATGTCCGGCGCCGGCGAGAGACGCTCGTGCGGCAGCGTCTCGTACGCCGGGAACTGGGCGACCTTCTCCTCGCCCAGAATGGCCTTCAGCTCCGCGGCAAGGTCCTCCGCCTCGTGGCCGGTGGCCGTGACAAGCAGCACCGGCGTCTCGCGCGCTATCGCGCCCGCCGCCCAGGAACGCACCTGGTCAATGCCTGTGACGTGCAGCGAATCCTCGCCCACGTGCGTGACCAGGCCTTTCAGTTTCGGGTCCGTCAGCGCCGCGGTGAGCAAACCGCCCAACACGGGCGGGGTGGTTTCAGTCATGTGTCTTACGCATCCTTCTCTGCGGTTTCGCCGCTTGTCTCGTCGCTCGCGCTTTCGCTCGCCTCGCCGCTTCCGTACACGCGCGGCTGCGCCTCCATCCCCCGCAACCCGTTCCAGCACAGGTTGGAAATGTGCGCCGCCACGGTGTGCTTGTCGGGCGTGCGCTCGTCCAGCCACCACAGCGCAGAATTGGAGACGGTGCCGACAAGCGCCTGACCGTACAGCCCCGCCATCGACTCGTCGAGCCCGCGGTGCTTAAACGCCTCCCCCAGCAGGTAGCTCACCTCCGCGGTGACGCGGTTGAGGATCGTCGAATACGTCCGCCCCTCCCCCGGCAGCTGCCCGTGCGCGAGGATGACAAACCCGTCAGTTTCCTCCTCCACGTACGTCAAAAGTGCCAGCACGCCGCGCTCGATGCGGTCGCGCCACGGGCCGGCCTGAATGTTCGACGTAATCGTGTGCTCCAGCCGGGCCATTTCCAGCCGCACAACCTCCTGGTACAGGCCTTCCTTGCTGCCGAAATGCTCGTACACCACGGGCTTGGACACCCCGGCGCGCGCCGCGATCTCCTCCATGGAAATACCGTCGAGCCCCCGCTCAGCGAATGCTTGCCTGCCCACTCCGATCAACTGATCTCTGCGCTGGGGTGCCGTCATTCGCCTACGAGCCATGCGCCCTAGCTTAGAGCGTCGTAGTGTTAACCCCGTCTTTGGCAGTTGACGGGTCTGGTCTACAATCAACGGTGCTATTCCCCATGGTGTAATCGGCAACACTACGGTTTTTGGTACCGTCATTCTAGGTTCGAGTCCTGGTGGGGAAGCTTTTTTATTGGAGGGGTACATGAAACGCCACATCGTTTGGCTCATGGCATGCGGGGTCCTTGCGGGGTGTGCTTCGGAGCCTTCGCCTATCGACGCCCCTCCGGCCCCCACCGCCAACCACCAGGACAACGAGCACAGCGCCGAAGCCGCGGGCGGTGCTGTTGGCGGCTCTGCTGGAGGTTCTGGCGACAGTTCTGCTCGCAGTTCTGCGGATGCTCCCGCCGTGTTCCACTTCAAAAGCGGCACCCTCGAGATCGGCGACTTCGACCCCTACACCCTCGGCGACGACATCTTCGACCCCTGCACCGAGATCTCGCCCGAGGAATTCGCCGCCGCCGGCTTCGACAACGTCGAGCCCATCCCGGAGGAGTACGCGGGGCTGGCTAAAGGGCTAAAGCTCTGTCATTTTTCCAATAATCCCCAGTTGCCTGCCGAAGGGTTTGCCCAAAATAACGCTTCTCGCGGAGAAGTTGAAAAACAAGTTACTTTGCTTCCGGGGTACGAATCCGTTCTGTTGCCTCAAATATTTGTGTACGGCCCCGTCAGTGACTTCGGTGCTCACTGTTACGCGCAACTGGATACCGTTCGTGGGGGGCTTGTCTCCCTAGCAAGTGGATGGGACGAAGAGACATCCCAGGACGCTATTTGCCACGCAGCGGTTCAGAACCTGGAAAAGTTGTACAGGGCGAATGCAGGCTGATGCTCACTAAAGTGAACACTCTCTTTTAATGCAACATCCGCCTGGCTACGGTGAGCTCAGACAGGTTCATACGCAGGGGGACAAATGATTCTAAAACTGGATTCGGCCGAAGTAGAAAAGGCAATCGACCAACTTCGCTCAGTAGCTAAGACGGTGATAAGGGGGCAGGGTGGCAAACAACTGGCCTCCCTCTCCAGCTTCTCGACCGCAGGCGGCTTGGACGAGGCGGGCGAGCGCCTCAGCCCGATCGGGGACGAGCGCGCGCCGGAGGCGAATCAGGCCATCGCGCTGTACCTGAAGCACACTGCGGACAACCTGTGGCTGGCGTTGACCAACACGCAGCAGACGGATGAGTCGTTCTCCGGGATGATGGGCTCACTGCTGGCACCGCTTGGTGGCCCAGCTGCTGCACTCACGCCGATGTATGCACAGGGCTTCCAGCAGCTCAAGGCCGCAGACCCGAAGACCAACACGTTCGACAACGCAGCGGTGTCCTCCGCGTCGGAGTCGTCGCTGCTCGGCGCGGAAATGAATCTGAACCTCACCAATACATCTCTGGCGTACTCCGCGTCGGACTTTTGGACTTCCAACGCCCAGCTCATCGAAAACGCCATTGAGGAACTCAACGGCGTCCACCACGCGCTGAGCTCGTCCGCGGACACGGTCTGGATCCAAGAGGCGATGAAGAAAGTCACGCAGATTCAGAATGCGGGTTTGGAGTACGTCGCTAACTCGCGTTCGCTCGCTAATCACACTGAGGCGCTTGGCATGGCCGCTGACTCGGAGAGCATGTACGCCTCTGCCGCCGCTGCGGCCTACATCGCGGCGGAGGATCCGAAGATCAAAGCGCAGATCGAGTCGGACTACCTCAGCTCGTATTCTTCCCGCGTCACTTCTGGGCTCCAGCCGGCAATTCCAGCGTTTAACCGGCTGCTGCCGGACGCGGGAAAGCTTCCGTCGACGCCCTACGCCAGCACCGACGTGCCCGCCCCGGCCACAACGTCGTACACGCCGACTGAGCTTCCACCGGGCCTTCGGGAGGTGCTGACCAACCGTGGCTACGGCGACCTCGCGCACGCGAAGTCGCCAGCAGAGGTCATCCAGCAGTACGGCCGCCCCACCCCCGAGACCTTCGAGCGCATCGCCGCGGGCGCGGCTCCCACCCAGTCCGCCTCTGCTGTTCTCGCCCCGCCTGCCCCTTCAGCAGCAGGAAGCTTGGCGACGGCTGCTCCCGCCTCCCCCACCAATCCCCTCACCCCCACCATCGGTGGATTCAACGGCACGCCTCAGACCAACGCCAGTGCGAGCACCGCAAGCGCCGGTACGGGCGCCGCGGGATTCGGCCTCGCGCCGGGCAACGCCGTCGCGGGAGGCCGCGGCGCAGCTTCTGGCCACAGCACCAGCACAGGGCTTGCCAACAGCGCCCGCCCTGGCGCAGGCGCGGGCACCGGTGTCGGTGGAGGCTTCGCCAACGGTCGTGGTCTCGGCGCTGGCGCGAACGGGATCGCCGGAAGCCAGCGCGGCGCATCGTCGCTCGGGCCCGGCATTGGTACGGGTGCCGGAGTAGGCGCCGGAGCTGGATCGAACGCCGGAGCGGGCCAAGGCGCAAACGGCATGCGCCCCGGTATCGGCGGCGCTGGTGCTGGTGGAACTGGCGCGGGCGGCACCGGCGCTAACGGTGCAGGCTCGTCCTACTCCGCCGGGGCGCACGGCGCGGCAAGCCAAAACGGCCACGGCGCACGCGGCGGTGCCGTGGCCGCAGGGCCCATGGCTGCTGGCGCCAACCGGGGCCGCGGGCGCGACAAGTCAGGCTCGAAGGTCCGCACCGTCACCAGTGCGGTGGAGCGCGACGGCAACCTCAAGGCGCTGCTTGGCGACGCTCCCCTGCTCCTGCCAGCAGTCATCGGCCACAACGTGCGCGGCTAAACCCGCCCCAGCCTAAACCCGCTGCTGACTAGTGCCCGCCGTGGCCGGCGGGCAGATCCAGGTCCGCCTCCTGGCCAGGCTCGACGATGACGAACTGGCCCATCATGCCGCTGTCTTCGTGGTTGAGCATGTGGCAGTGGTACATGTACGCCAGGCTCGGGTCCGGGTAGTAGCCCATCTCCACGAGCAGGCTCACCGTGGCCAGCGGCGGGACGGTGATGGTGTCGTGCCAGCCGGTGGTGAATTCCAACTCGCCGTTTTCCACGCCGATGACGGCAAAGCGCGCGTCGTGGATGTGGAAGTTGTGAGCCATGTCGTCGTTCTCGTTGGTCACGTGCCAGATCTCTGGGCCCTTGTGGTCCACAGTGAAGTCCACGCGGGTCATGTCCATGGTCTTGCCGTTGATCTCGGTGCCGTTCATGCGGAACTCGCGCTCCACCTCGACAGAGTCCGCGTCAGGTACCTCGAACGGCACCAGCGAATCCGCAAGCTCAGACACCTCGGGTGCGTCGTCCGACGGCGCTGCGATCTCGAGCAGATCGAACTTATCGGTGAAGCCGAACATCTCCGCGGTTTCTTTATCCGGCATGCCGCCCAGGTCCGGGACACCGTCGCTGCGCAGCTTCAGATCCTTGCCCGGCTCTAAGTCCACCACGATCTCCACGCGCTCGCCGGCGCTGAGCAGTACGCCGTCGACCTCGACCGGCGCGTCCAGGAAACCCTGGTCCGTGGCCACCACATAAAACGGCTTGCCCAAGGACAGGTGGTGGAAGCGCATCGTCGCGCCGTTGAGCACGCGCAGGCGCACGCGCCGGGTGGTCGCCTCGAATCGCGGTTTAGTCATGCCGTTGACCATGACGGTGGAGCCGACCCAGCCGTTGTCCTCGTCCAGCTGGCCGTCGTCGGTGAAGTTGGCGTCGGTGATGATCACGGGGATGTCGTCTACCCCGTACTCATTGGGGAGGCCGGGGAAGGCGGAAGTGTCGTCGTCAAGCACAAGACCACCAGCCAGGCCGCGGTAGGCGTGGACGGCGGACTTTTCGTGCGGGTGCGGGTGGTACCAGCAGGTCGCGGCCGGCTGGTCCACGGTCCACGACGGCGACCAGGACTTCCCCGGATCGAACATGAGCGCCGGCCCGCCGTCGGCGGTCGCCGGCAGGTGCAGGCCGTGCCAGTGCACGACGGTCGGTTCCGGCAGCTCATTGTGCACCGTCATGTCGATTTCCTCGCCGCGTCGCATGTACAGCGTCGGCCCCTGGTACGGGCCGTTGAAGCCCCAGGTTTTGGTCATGGTTCCGGGTACGATCTCGAACTCGCCTTCCTGCGCGGTCAGCTCGAAGCGGCGAACGTTGCCGTCGAGCTCGCCCTCGTACAGCGGCGGGATGCGCAGCGGGCGCGCCTCGTCGTCCGCGCCCAGCGGCTTGGTTTGCGAGGACTCCGAGCACGCCGTGCCCGTCGCTGCCGCGGCCAGCGCCGCCGTCGCAAGGAGTGTGCCCCTGAAAAACGTGCGCCTGCTCATTGCCATGTCCGCCTCCCGGTTCGCTGATACTCTCATTCGACCCTACTATCCGTTATGTATGCATAACGATCAACGCGAGGAACGCAACGCACGCCGGTTCATCTGGTCCAACGGCCTGCAAAACATCGGCGACCAGGTCGTCGCGCCGAAGACGGTGCTGCCGTGGTTGTTCGGTACTGCGGGCGTGCCGGCGGTTTTGACTTCGTTCCTCGTGCCCATCCGCGAATCCGGCTCGATGCTGCCGCAGGCGTTTTTGAGCCCGTGGGTGACCTCGAAGCGCTCCCGCAAACGCGTGTGGCTCATCGGTTCGTGGGGCCAAGCCATCGCCGCGGGGCTCATTGCGTTGAGCGCATTGCTTCTCGACGGCGCTCCGCTCGGCGCCGCCATCCTGATCTTGCTCGCCGCCCACGCGCTGTTCCGTTCCCTGTGCTCGCTGGCCGGAAAAGACGTGCAGGGACGCACGATCTCCAAGGGCCGCCGCGGCGACATCACCGGCCGCGCCACCGCCCTGGCCGGGGCGTTCACCCTCGCCATCGGCCTCATCCTCACGTTTTTGCCCAACAACCTGCCGCAGTGGGCACTCGCCGCGCTGCTCGCCGTGGGCGCTTCCACGTGGGCGCTGGCGTCGCTGGTCTTTAGCGGGATCGAGGAGCCGGAAGCCGAACCCGAGGCCAAAGACGGCCAGAGCATGAGGCAGATGTGGGCGCTGGTCAAAAGCGACCGGGACCTGCAGAAGTTCCTGGTGGTGCGCTCGCTGATGCTGGTCACCGCCCTGTCCACCCCGTTCATCGTGGTCATGGCCGGCAACGAGGGCGCGGACCTGACCGGCCTCGGCGCGTTCATCATCGCCTCCGGCGGCGCGTCGCTTCTGGGCGGCAGGGTGTCGGGCAGGTTGTCCGACAGGTCGTCGAAAAGCACGATGGCCTGGGCCGCGGGTATCGCTTCGACCGTGATCGTGGCCCTCGTTCTCAGCGCCCGCCTCGCGCCGGCCGGGGTGAACGCCTGGGTCATGCCGCTGGGCTTCTTCCTGGTCAACCTCGCGCACACCGCGGTGCGTGTGAGCCGCAAGACGTACCTGGTGGACATGGCCGACGGCGACAAGCGCACCATGATCACCGGCGCCTCCAACACCGTGATGGGCATTGTGCTGCTGGTTGTCGGCGCGATGTCGTCGGCGATTGCGGTGCTCGGGCCGCAGGCGGCGCTCATCTTCCTGGCCGTCGTGGGCTACGCCGGCGTTTTCGGCGCGCGGAACCTGAAAGAAGTCTCGGCGGCCGCCGCCTAGGCGTTATGCTTGGGGCCGACAAAAACCGCTCAACACCCTATAAATCAAGGAGCATTCGAGTGCCTACTCACTTCGAACGTGCCGTTGTCGTGCTTGCGGCCGGCGCCGGAACCCGCATGAAGTCCGACCGCCAGAAGACGCTGCACGAGATCGGCGGGCGCAGCCTGCTGTCCCACTCCCTGCACGCGGCCGCCGGTGTGCACCCCAACTACCTGGTTGCGGTTGTCGGCCACCAGCGCGACCAGGTCGCCCCGGCCGTGGAGCAGATCGCCGAGCAGATGCACGTGGAGATCCGCCAGGCCGTCCAGGAGGAGCAAAACGGCACCGGCCACGCGGTGCAGGTGGGCCTGTCCGCAATCCCGGACTTCGACGGCACCGTGGTGGTCACCAACGGCGACGTGCCGCTTCTGACCCCGGAGACCCTGCAGGCGCTCGTGGAGAAGCATGAGTCCGAGCACGCCGCGGTTACCGTGCTCTCGCTCGAGTTCGACAACCCCACCGGCTACGGCCGCATCATCCGCGGCGAGGCCGGCGACGTCCTCGAGATCGTGGAGGAAAAGGACGCCACCGACGAGCAGCGCAAAGTCCGCGAGGTCAACTCCGGCGTGTTCGCCTTCGACGGCAAGGTGCTTCGCGACGCCCTCACGCGCGTCACCCCGGACAACGCCCAGGGCGAGTTCTACATCACCGATGTTTTGAGCATCGCGCGTAACGACGGCCTCCGGGTCACCGCCTTTACCGCCCCCGACGCCCGCGAGCTCGCCGGCGTGAACGACCGGGTACAGCTGGCGGAGGCCGGCAAGGAGCTCAATCGCAGGCTCGTCGAGAAGGCGATGCGGGGTGGCGCGACCGTGATCGACCCGGACACCACCTGGATCGGCATCGAGGTGGAAATCGGCCGCGACGTGGTCATCCACCCGAACACCCAGTTGTGGGGTTCCACCGTCATCGGCGACGGCGCCGAGATCGGCCCGGACACCACCCTGACCGACATGGAGGTCGGCGCCCGCGCCACCGTCGTGCGCACTCAGGGCGAGCTCGGCGTCATCGGTGAGGAAGCCACCGTCGGCCCGTTCACCTACATCCGCCCCGGCACCGAGCTCGGCGCCCGCGGCAAGCTCGGCGGTTTCGTCGAATCCAAGAACGCCAAGATCGGCGAAGGCTCCAAGGTGCCGCACCTGACCTACATCGGCGACGCCACGGTGGGCAAGCACTCCAACATCGGCGCAAGCTCCGTGTTTGCCAACTACGACGGCGTGAACAAGCACCACACCACCATCGGCGACTACTGCCGTACCGGCTCCGACACCATGTTCGTCGCGCCGGTCAACATCGGTGATGGCGCCTACACCGGCGCGGGTACAGTGGTCACGGAAGATGTGCCCGCCGGCGCGCTTGCCATCAAGGAAGGCCGCCAGCGCAACATCGAAGGCTGGGTGGAAGACCGCCGCCCGGGCACCGAAGCGGCAGAGGCTGCGAAAAACGCGAAGCGAGAGGGTTAATTTCATGACTGGTTACTCCACCGAAAACCACAAGGACCTCAAGGTCTTCACCGGACGCGCCCACCCGGACCTCGCAGAAGCTGTGGCCAAAGAGCTCGGCATCGAGCTGGTGCCCACCACCGCGCGCGACTTCGCCAACGGCGAAATCTTCATCCGCTTCGAAGAGTCCGTCCGCGGGGCCGACTGCTTTGTCATGCAGTCCCACGCCCAGCCTCTGAACAAGTGGCTGATGGAGCAGCTGATCATGATCGACGCGCTCAAGCGCGGCTCCGCTAAGCGCATCACCGCGATCCTGCCGTTCTACCCGTACGCCCGCCAGGACAAGAAGCACCGCGGCCGCGAGCCGATCTCCGCCCGCCTGATCGCGGACCTGCTCACCGCCGCCGGCGCGGACCGCATCGTGTCCGTGGACCTGCACACCGACCAGATTCAGGGCTTCTTCGACGGCCCGGTGGACCACATGCACGCCCAGCCGATCCTGGTGGACTACATCAAGTCCAAGTACCCGCTGGACAACCTCGTGGTGGTCTCCCCCGACGCCGGCCGCGTGAAGTCGGCGGAGAAGTGGGCCAACATGCTCGGCGACGCCCCCATGGCGTTCGTGCACAAGACCCGCGACATCGACGCCGCGAACAAGGTCGTGTCCAACCGCGTCGTCGGCGACGTCGACGGCAAGGACTGCGTCCTCATGGACGACATGATCGACACCGGCGGCACCATCGCCGGCGCCGTCGGCGTGCTCAAGGAGGCCGGCGCGAAGTCCGTGGTCATCGCCTGCACCCACGGCGTGTTCTCCGACCCGGCACGCGAGCGCCTCAGCGACTGCGGCGCCGAGGAAGTCATCACCACCGACACCCTGCCGCAGGACACCGAAGGCTGGAGCAACCTCACGGTGCTCTCCATTGCGCCGCTTTTGGCCAAGACGATCCACGAGATTTTTGAAAACGGCTCCGTGACCACCCTGTTCGAGGGTCAGGCGTAAACGCCGCGGTTCGCCGGGACTCAGCCGGGGCAGCACTTGCGCTGCCCCGGCTTCACGCATACGGGAAGGAATAAGGATGTACGAGCGCTACGCCCCGTCGGTGGATTTCACCCCCGACCTCGAGCACGCGAAGTCCATGTTCGACAACGACGCCACCCTGGAGTACCTCGGCGCCACCATCACGCGGCTTGAGCCGGGTGTGGCTGAGGGCGAGTTCACGGTGGAAGCGCGCCACGCCAACGGCTTCGGCGTGTGCCAGGGCGGCGTGCTGTTCACCTTCGCCGACGCGCTGTTCGGCGGCGCGTGCAACTCGCGGCGAACCGACCCGACCGTCAGCGCGCAGTCCGAGATGATCTACCTCGCGCCCGCGAAGATGGGCCGCACCATCCGCGGCGTCGCGCGCGAGCGCCACACGTGGGGCAGAAACGGGCTTTCGGACGTCACGCTTTACGACGGCGACACCGCCATCGCCGAATTCCGCGGCATGTCCCGCACCACCACCCGACCACCGACAGGAAACTAAACCGTGAGCCAGAACGACAGCCTGCAAGAACAGGGGCTGAACAGGAGCGTCAAGAGTAGGCAATTGATGATGATTGCCTTTGGTTCGTCGATAGGCACGGGCCTGTTTTTGGGCTCCGCCGGATCGATCCAGTACGCCGGGCCGGCGGTGCTGATCTCGTTCGCGCTCGTCGGGGTGATCGTGTACTTCCTCATGCGCATGCTCGGCGAAATGGCGGTTGAGCACCCGGTCTCCGGCTCGTTTGCGGCGTACTCGCGCGCGTTCATCGGGCCGGTGGCCGGCTTCATCACCGGCTGGAACTGGTGGTTCACCACCGTCGTGGTGGGCATGCTGGAGCTGACCGCCATGGGCACCTTTTTGGACTACTGGTTCCCCGGGCTGCCGCACTGGGTCACCGCGCTGGTGACGCTGCTGGTGGTGGTGGTGCTGAACCTGTTCAACGTGCGGGTGTTCGCCGCGACGGAGTATTGGCTGTCCTTGATCAAGGTCGCGGCGCTCGTGCTCATGATCGTGCTCGGGTTCGCGCTCGTGGTGGGTCTCGGCCCGGACGAGGCGATCGGGTTTTCCAACATCACCGACCACGGCGGGTTCATGCCCAACGGCGTCTCCGGCGTGCTGTTCGCGCTGGTGGCGGTGACGTTCACGTTCGGCGGCATCATGTCCATCGGCACCGCCGCCGGCGAGGCGGACAATCCGGAAAAGGCCATCCCGCGCGCCGTGAACTCCGTGGTGTGGCGCATTCTGGTGTTCTACCTCGGCGGCATCGGCACCATCTTGCTGCTCGCGCCGTGGAACGAGCAGGGATCCAACGAGAGCCCGTTCATCCGCGTGCTGTCCGGCGTCGGCTTCGGCCCCGCCGCCACGGCGCTCAACGTGGTCATTGTGGTGGCGGTGTTCTCGGTGCTCAACACCATGACGTACTCGGGCGCGCGCATGCTGCGCGACCTTGCCAGAAACGGCCAGGCGCCTCAGGCGTTCGCCGCCACCAGCACGAAGGGGCTGCCTACCAAGGCCTTGCTTTTCGACGCCGCCCTGATGGGCACCGTGGTCATCCTGAATTTCTTCTTCGAAGGCAAGATCTTCGCGGTGCTGCTGGCCATCATCGTCGGCACCGAGCTGATCACTTGGGCGGGCATCTGCATCTCGCACCTGAACTTCCGCAAAACCTCCAAGAGCGCAACCTTTCCCGCCCCGCTGTACCCGGCGGCGAACTGGGTCTGCATCGGGTTTTTCGTCCTCGTGCTCGTGCTGATGGGTATTCTGCCGGAATACCGCATGGGCCTTGCCACGCTGACCGGCTGGATCATCGTGCTAGGCCTCATTTCCCTGACCACACAGAGGAGCCACGCATGATCCGCCCCGACCTTGACTCGCTGCCCGCGTACGTTCCGGGCGTGCGCGACGAACGCGCCATCAAGCTGTCCTCCAACGAATGCGCCGAAGCGCCGCTTCCCAGCGTGCTCGACGCCATGAGCAAAGCGCTCGGCGAGGTCAACCGCTACCCGGACATGGGCGCAGTACAGCTGCGCGCGGCGCTGGCTGAGCACCTCGGCGTGGCGCCCGAGCAGGTTGCGGTGGGCACCGGCTCGTCCGCCCTGTGCCAGCAGCTGGTCACCGCCGCCGCAGGCCCGGGCGACGAGGTGGCCTTCCCGTGGCGCAGCTTCGAGGCCTACCCCATCTTCGCCCAGATCGCCGGCGCGACCCCTGTGCCGGTGCCGCTGACCGCCGACCACCGGGTGGACCTGCCTGCCCTCGCCGCGGCCGTCACCGAGCGCACGAAGCTCATCTTCGTGTGCAACCCGAACAACCCCACCGGCACCACCGTCACGGACGCCGAGTTCGCCGCGTTCATGGACGCGGTGCCCGCAGACGTTCTGGTGGCGCTCGATGAGGCCTACTTCGAGTACAACCAGGCCGCCGACACCCCCGTCGCCACCGAAGTCATCAACCGCTACCCCAACGTGGTGGGGCTGCGCACCTTCTCCAAGGCCTACGGGCTGGCGGGCGCGCGCATCGGCTACGCCTTCGGCCCGCAGGCTGTTATCGAGGCGCTGAACAAGGTGGCGGTGCCGTTTTCCGTCAGCTCCGTCGCGCAGGTCGCGGCACTCGCGTCACTTGCGGCTTCAGACGAATTGCGTGCGCGTATCGACGGCACCGTGGCCGAGCGGAGCCGTGTCGTCGACAAGCTTGGGCTCGCAGAAAGCCAAGCGAACTTTGTGTGGCTGCCCGGCGCCGGCCAAGAGCTGGCGGACCGGCTCGCCACAGAAGGCGTGCTGGTGCGCGTCTTCCCCGAGGGCATCCGTGTGACCGTGACCAACACGGAAGAAACCGACGCGCTATTGGAGGCGTTTTCCCGTGCGCAGTGAGCGCCGCCGCGTCATCGCGGCCACGACCATCGGCACCGCCATCGAGTGGTACGACTACTTCCTCTACGCCGCCGTGGCAGGGCTGGTGTTTAACAAGGTGATGTTCGGCCCGCTCGGGCCTGCGGCGGCGACGATCGCCAGCTTCCTCACCGTCGGCCTGTCCTTTCTGTTCCGCCCGTTGGGGGCGGTGCTGGCGGGCCACTTCGGCGACCGGCTGGGCCGGCGCGGCGTGCTCATGGTCACGCTGTTCACCATGGGCACCGCCACCGCGCTGATCGGGCTTTTGCCCACGTATGCAACCGCCGGCTGGCTCGCGCCGGCCGCGCTGGTGGTCCTGCGCATCCTGCAGGGCACCTCTGCTGGCGGCGAGTGGGGCTCGGCGGTGCTGCTGGCCGTGGAGCACGCGCCGGCAGACAAGCGCGGCCTCTACGGCGCTGGGCCCCAGGTGGGCGTGCCGGCGGGGCTTTTGCTGTCCTCCGGCGTGCTTGCGCTGATGACCATGATCGCCCCCGGCGAGGCGTTTTTGCAGTGGGGCTGGCGAGTGCCGTTCCTGCTTTCCGTCGGGTTGACGGTGTTGGGCTGGTGGATCCGCACGGGCGTCGACGAATCGCCGGTGGTGGAGGAAATGCGCGAGGTCGGCGCGCGCAACCCGGTCGGCTCCCTGTTCAAGCACCACGCGGGGCTCGTTATCGCCGCGGCGTTGATCTTTGCCGCCAACGGCACGGTGGGCTACATGACCACCGGCGGCTACATCCAGAACTACGTCACCGACCCGGCCGGGCTCGCGCTTGAGCGCGGCGACATCCTGTGGGCCGTCACCGCCTCCGCCGCCGCCTGGCTGTGCACCACCGCTTTCGCCGGCTGGGTGTCCGACATCATCGGCCGCCGCCGCACTCTCCTGGTTGGCTTTATCGTGCAGGCGGCCGGCGTGCTGGCCTTGTTCCCGCTGGTGAACACCGGGTCACTGGCGAAGATCACCGCGGCGCTGATCTTCCTCACCGTTGGGTTGGGGCTGACCTACGGCGAGATCGGCGCGTTCTACGCGGAGCTGTTCCCCGCCTCCATCCGCGCGTCCGGCGCGTCCATCTCGTATGCGCTCGGCGCGATTTTGGGCGGCGCGTTCGCCCCCACCATCGCCGCCGCCCTGCGCGAGGCAACCGGCGGCACCGCCGCGATCACCGTGTACTTGATGGCGGCGACGGTCACGGGCTTCGTCGTCACGCTTTTGATGCGCGAGCGCCGCGGCATCCCCCTCGGGTACGAGTATGAACAAGCCCAGGCAAGCGGGCATTTTGTGTGGCAGAAACCGGCTGCTACCCTGTAGCAGTCTCGGCGAGGGCCTTCAAAGGCCGTTATCGACGCGATTCTGAGATCCTTTTGCGATCACTCGACGAGCACATATCCGTTCAGTGGTCGCAGGCAAGGCCTGTGGCCCTTCACACACGAAGGAGTACAACATGGCTATTACCCCCACCGTTATCAAGGGTGAGCGTCGCGAGGAGTTCGGCAAGGGCTCCGCACGCCGTCTGCGCCGCGACGGCAAGATCCCGGGCGTCCTGTACGAAAAGGGCATCGACAACATCCACTTCGCGGTCGACCGCATCGAGATGACCGCAGTCGTGCGTAACGACGGCACCAACGCCATCGTCGAGCTCGAGCTCGACGGCGAGAAGCTGCTGTCCATGGTCAAGCACATCGACCAGAACGTGATCACCCTGGACATCGACCACATCGACCTGCTCGGCATTAAGCGCGGCGAGAAGGTCACCGTCGAGGTCCCGGTCGTCACCGAGGGCGAGGCCGCTCCGGGCGCAGTTGTGCTGCAGGAGACCGACTACGTGGAGATCGAGATCGACGCGCTGTCCATCCCGGACGAGCTGACCGTCTCCATCGAGGGCAAGGAGATCGGCGACACGCTCCACGCTTCCGACGTGAAGCTGCCGGAGGGCGCAGAGCTCATCTCCGACCCGGAGACCCTGCTGGTCAACGTCACCTTCGAGCAGGTTGACGAGGACCTCGAGGCTGAGGCCGAGGCCGCTGAGGAAGGCGGCGCTGAGGCTGGCGCCGAGTCCGAGGCTCCGGCCGAGGAGAAGGGCGACGAGGAGTAACTCCTCCCCGCTTCCGCACACAGCTAAGCCCGCCACCGCTTCCCCGCGGTGGCGGGCTTTCCGCTTGGCGTTACAGGCGAGGCAGCACTGGGAACTGCGGAATGTAGTGACGGATCTGGTCCTGGTACTCGGTCGCGGCCCAGCCGATACCGAGCACTCCGAGCAAAGCAACGAGGACGATTATCCACCAGGGTCCCTCGGACGACCGCGCCGACCGCGCATCTGCCGCCGGCTGCTCCGCAACGCGCTTCGCTGTGATTTCGACCGGTACCGCGCGAACGGAACCGTCAGGGAATGTCACCCGCACCGGCACCACGGTGGAGCGCTCCCCCACGATTCCGGTTCGCAGCGTCGCAGTGATCTCACCGGTGTTCTTATTAACGGACACCACCCAGTCAGCGTCCTTAAAAGCAGGATCCAGCGCGAACGTGCTTCCGTCCGGCACACCCGTCGGCGTCGCGGTGACGGTTCCACTCGTCTGGTCCGACGACGCAGACGGGTACTTCACCGCAGCGGCGCGACCGATGGAATCGGTGCCGATTTTCACCGGCACTATCTCGACCGTTCCGTCCGGGTATGTGGTCTTCACGCCGATGACGTAGGTGGCGTCGGCGGGTGCGTCGTCAGGCAGGCGCACCGTGAGTTCGCCGGTGACAGGATCGATCGCTGCTTCGAGGCCGCCATCGTCAGCGATGTCGAAGAACGTGCCCTCCGGCATGGTCTTCGTCTGCGGAATCCGGACTGTCTCGCCCGGTCCGGCAACTTGCTCGGCAAACGCGGGCTCGGTTTCCGCGGCCGCAGCTTCGCCGACATCGACGCGGAGCTTCACGGGCTTGCGGCTGCCATCGGAGAACACCGCCATGACCTCGACATCCAACGCCTGCGCATCCGTCGCAGGCGCGGTGGTGTGAACCTCGCCAGTCAGCGGATCGACTATGACCTCCCACCCCTTGAGGTCCTGCCCGGGTTTGAGGTAGAACTCGGCGGCGTCGGCCTCACCCACCTGCGGGACCGAGACTCGCTCGCCCGGCCCAGCCTTCACTCCGTCGAGGTAGCGGGGCGAGGCGGCATCGGCAAGCGTCTGCTCCGCCACTTCGAACTTCGCGGGGACCTCGACGGAGGAGCCGTCCGGGAAGATGACGCGGATCCGTGTCTCGATCACGTCCCCGACAGCGGCGTCGCCCGGGATTGCAAAGGTCACGCGCCCATGCCTATCGACGGTCGCGTCACCGCCCACCACCTCATAGGTAGTGCCGGCCGGCGCAATTTGGTTGAGGTAGCGGTAACCACCTTCGGTGACGTCGAAAAGCGGGGCGAAGCTCGTCGCCTCATGCCCGCGGCGTCCAAGTGCGAAGTCGTAGCGGACGGTGTAGCGCTCCGCGTCGGACACAGCCGCGGTGACCTCGACTGTGACGGTGGACGTTTCGCCGGCGGGGTCGACGACCTCGACTTTGTACTCGCCCGGCTCAACGTCGCGCGGCGGCTTGAAATCGATTTGCCCGCTGGGGTTCACGGTCACCCACTCCGGGGTGTTCTTGCCTGGTGTGAACGCCTCGCCCTGGGTTGGGGCGGTTTGTGCGCTCTTGACTGACGTCTGCTCGCCTGCCCTGACCACCGCCCGCTCAGACGAGGTGGGTGCCGGCGCCACACGAACCGGCACGACGGCGGGGCGGCCGTCAGGCGTGACGACCTCGACGTTGTAATCGCCCGCCGGTGTGTCGCGCGGCGGAGCGAGGTCAATGCGGCCGTCAGGCTGCGCCGACACCCAGTCTGGAGTGTTCGCGCTCGGCGCAACCTGCGTCCCCGGAACCTCGATGGACGTCTGCTCCCCCGCGCGGACAACCGGGCGGTCGAACTCGGTCTGGGTGGAGGTGACGGTAGTAGTCGACGGCGCCGGCGTTACTTCGCTGATCGTCGGCGCCGGAGTGACCGTCGTAGTGCTCGTCGACGTCACAATTTGCGCCATCGTTGGCCGCAACGTCAGCGCAGGGCTGGAAACCTCCTGGGTTACCGTGGCTGGGTGTGTCGTGGTCCGAGTGGTCGTTACGCTGGCAGTTTCCGTCGGAGTTGGCGCAGTGGTTGTCACCTGCGAGGTGGTCGTCAGCGCCACCGTAGTGGTTGCCGGCCGGACAACGAGCCGTCCAACAGTCTGTTCGAATGGCTCGCCGCTCCCGTTAGTGACCGCCTGAGTGTAGGACGACGCACGGAAGGTTACCGGGAAAGTGCCTGTTTGCGTCGGTGTGCCCTCGAGCACGCCAGCGTTGGCGTTGTAGGACACCCCGGGGATGGTGGAAACTAATTCGAGCTGAGCATCTCGTGGCACGTTGTCAGCTTCGACCCGCGCGACGTAGCGCTGCCCCTGAAGCGCCTCCGGAAGATCGGCGCTGATCACGATGTTTGCGGACAGCGCATCCTTCTTGTTCGAGTTATCAGCGATTTCGATGGTGTCGAGTACACCATCTCCGTCATCATCCGGGTCGTAAATGTCGGCGTTGCCGTCGCGGTCGGTGTCGAGCAAGATCGGTTGCTTCGCTGGCCTCGAACCACCGGAGTTGTAGAAGGAAACGTCGACGGTCGCGTCAAAAACGTCCGGAGTGGCGTTGCCGAGATCGTTATTCGGGGAGACATAGATCGTTCCGTTGTCCACCGACACGTCAATGCCAGGTACAGCCCGCGGCGCAAACACAGTCTCAGCGCGATTGAATCCGTCACGGAACCGGCCAAACTCGACCACCCGTTGCTGCTTGCCAAGCAGCCGTTCGCTGCCAAACAGAAAGTCGTCCCGTTCGTTCAGCTCGCCAGTGACGATAAAGCTTTCGTGGGAGACGACAGTATCATTCGCTAGAACTTCGAATGAGTACACGTCCCCGCGCTTGGCCGTGGCAGGGATCTTCAGTTCCGTGCACCTGTTGCGCTCCGAATCGTCGAGCTCGACCAAAGTCTGGCTACCATCGGATTCAGTTACGGTGCGCTCCTCGACGCAGCTGGAAACCGTGCGACCAGTAGTTTCGTTGCGCCAGCGGTAGCCGATGATCTCCCCATTGAATGCTTGGTCTTTGAGCGACTGAGCGTTGCCCTGCCACCACCGCAAACCGTGAGCCGTTTGTCCCGCTTGCGCGGGCAACTGCGTTGAGTCGAACTCCGCGATCAAAGCGTCACTGCGGTTATGAAACGCCCCTCCGTCCGCAATCTGGAGGTTCACTTCACGGGAACCCGGTGCAAAAAACGCGTAAGGGGTTGTTTGATTACCTGCAAGCACGCGCTGCTGATGGCGGTACGGAACGTACGCATCCAGTTGGACCTGCTGTTCACGGGTTGCGTTGAACCGGTGGATCCTACCTGTGGCATCCACCCAGTCCGGGACTGCGATAGCGAAATAGCCTTCGTTTCCTTCGAGTGCATGGGATCTCGCGGTGTACAGCGGTGATAGCTGACCGTCACGGTCCACCCATTGGAAGTAGATGAACTCGCCACTGGAGTATCCGTCGACGTCAGAGATTCGCCCATGCACTATGTGGTCCAACTCGGTGAGTTCTGCGATGCGACTGACTTCCCCCGAATCGATTGCATCGACTGAAAAGAAATCGTCTATGTCACTGACCGGCTCTGCCTGCGTCGACCCTCGTTGGATGTGCTTAACCGCGTCTGCGCTCCGGTTCACGTACTCCTGCGCGTTCGCCTCCACTGCAATCACACTTGTCGACGAACCAACCAATCCCACAGCCAGTGCTACAGCAAGCGCGCGAACATGATTCCGGTTTGTCATTACTTTCCGCCTTCGATTCGTGCTGCGAGCTGCTGGACGTCAAGTCCCGGGATGCTGCCCAACACCGCCGCCACTGCTCCGCCCAGGGTTGCCACCACGGCAAGTGCGGTCAGCACCACTCGACCGTTGGGGTCTACCACCACGCTTTCAGTCGTCGTTGCAGCGCTTGCGGTTCGTGTGACCACCGGGCGGGGTGCTGTTGAAGTGACCGCCACATTCGCGGTAGACGTGACAGTTACTGGCTCTCCGGTGTGGACCGCCGCTGGGACAGTTCGACTCGTCGTGGTGGTAGAAAGCACGGTCTCAGTGATGGTCGCCATGCTCTGAACCGTCACGGGCGCCGGCGTTACGGTCGTTCTAGCACCAGCGGTCACAGTAGCTGTTGCTGTCACTTGGGTTCCGGTGGCAGGTGCGGCTGCGAAACTGACAGACACGGACCGGCTTTCACCCGGTTTCACGAACAGGGTCTTTCGCAGCGTGGAGCCGTTGGATTCGGCGCTGAGGGTGTATGCGCCAGGCTGCGCCTCGGTTAAGGTGAATCGCCCTGCCTCGTTCGTGGTGAGCGTCTGACTCCCGCCCGGTCCTTCCACTCGCACCGGCTGCCCGGCGACCGGTCGCCCGTCCGTATCCAGGATAGAAGCGGTGAAATCGCCCCGCTCGAAACGAATATGGTGCGTTCCCAGATCTGTCGTCATTGAAGGGGAAAGGCCGTCGGACGAGACTGGCGCGAGAGCCAAGTACTTGGAGTACCTCGGAATACCGAACTCCACCGTCGCTGCCGTGCACGGCAACACGTGGTCGAAATGCACGGTGCCGTCAGCGGAGTGGCGCGAGGCAGGGATCGTGAACCCATCCGCCTTTACCGATGCTGGAATCCGCTGCGCTGGGTCGCCGAACTCATCCAACGTTTTAATCGACGCTTGCGCCGCCGCTGCGGTGTACAGCGTCGCCAATGCTCTTGTGCCGGTTGTCCCGGACGCCGGTAGTGCGTGGTCTGGATCTTCCAGCTTGATCTGCAACGTGCCTGGAGAATCGGTGTCGTAGGTCTCCGGGAGGAAAACCAGCAGTGTCGGGTTCCCGTCGGCGTCGACCCCACCGTATCCCGGGGCGTCGACGTACTCATCTGTAGCGTTCGTCCGTACATGGTAGGTCGCAGCCTGTGGAAATGCTCCCCGGTCATCACCGGTTCTGCTCGTGTCCCACACTGCGATCTTGAGCGCGTTAAATTGTCCCGCGGCAGGAACTTCGGGGTAGACGTTGATTGCCCACTCGTCACGGGGATCCCAGATTGTCGCGTTCGTTTGGACCTCGCGCTCGTTCGAGCACACCGCCGGCATCGCACCGTCCGCCACAGGCGCAACCACCGATGTCGCCACTGCAGCGGCGAGTGCCGCACCAAATACTCGCTGTTTTGTCATCACAGTCTTCTCTTTTCTAGCTAGAAGTTCAGGCCCGGGATCTGGACGTAGCCCTGAGTCACGGCGTAGGCGCCGGCACCGAGCACGCCGAGCACCGCCAGGATGATCGCGAGGATGCCGCCGGTGGAGCTGCCGGACTCGCTCTTCGCATTACCGCCGGTCTGGGCGTTCTGCTTCTGCGGTGCGGGCACGGCGGAGGGGGTTGGTTTTTGGGTTGGGGCGGGCTGGGCGGAGCTCGTCGTCAGGCTTGGCTTCGGGGTTGCCGCGACGCTCAAGCGAGCGCGGGCCTTGTCCTTCGTCTTCTTGGAGGCGTTGGACTTCTCCAGCTCCTTCAACGCCTTGTCCGCCTCGGCCTTGGTGTAGTCGAGCACCGACACGTCGAAGTACTCGGAGTAGACCAGCTCCCGCTTGTCGTTCCTGATCTCCACCGCGACGCGAGTCTTCGGGCCGCGAAGCGCGGCGGCGTTGGGGACGGGGATCCGCACATCCGCGGTCGAGCCTTCCTTGAGCACGCCGGGCACGACGATGGTCTGGGTGCCGCTGCCGCCGTTTTCAAAACGCGTTGTCACGGTGAACTTGGAAACATCCAGGCCGAGGTTGGTCAGCTTGCCGTGCAGCACATTGTCGTTGCGCAGGGTCACAATGCCGCTGTCATCGGTGGTGGACAGCTCGAATCCGGCCTTGCCTTCATTCTTGTCGGCTGCGGCGATTGCCAGCTCCCGCACCGTCTCTTTGTGGTCATGGATCTCCGGATCCGGTGCTTGCACCTCGGAATCCTCCACGTAGCGGCGTGCGACATTGGCGCCCTTGTTGGCGCCGCGGAAATCCAAGCTCTCCCAGTCGGCAGGAACAGAGTAATTGCCCTGGAAACAGAAGAACGGGCGGCAGATTTCCTTCGGCGAGGCTGTGTTGCGCGACTCGCCCTCAGAGAAGTTGAACTCGCGGAACTGGTAGAGGTAGTTCATTGAGGACTTGTAGTTCGGCAAGAACTGGTTGTCCGCCACGCCGGCCGGGCGGCCGTTGATGCCGTAGTGGCTCAGGCCGAGGTTGTGGCCGAACTCGTGCAGGATGGTCTTGCCCAACAGGTCCTGGGAGTTCAGCCCGGCACCCTTCGCGACGAAGAACGCGCCGTCCTTGACGAGCCCCTCGCCGGAAGACCTGTCACCTTCCTCCTTCTTGTCGCCGATGAGGCCGGCATAGAACACGCCTGAGCGGTCGCCGAGCAGCTCATCGCGGAGATCCTGCAACGCTAGGCCGCGGTGTTCACCCTTGAGGAAGAACCCTTCCTGGTAAGACTCGGTCTTGCCACCGTGTGTTTCGGTGTAGCCGATCATGTCGGCGCTTTTGTACAGCTCACCTGCATCGATGTGCAGGGCGATGTCGTGGTCGGCGAACAGGTCCTCCAGTTTCGTCAGCGTCGCGATGGACGGACGGTACGAGTTGGTGTTCAGCTCAGAGCAGCGGAGAAACTTCTCCAGCTCGGGACCTGACGCCGCATACCGGTTCACCCGGTCGCATCCCTGGTCCTCCCACTCGGATTTCATCCAGTTCAGCTGCAGGAATACGTCTTTGCGGTCCGGGTCCGCGCCCCAGCGGTTCAACGGCAGCACGGTGCCGTCGCGGAGCGGGTAGCCGCGCGTCTCCCATTCGTCGAGCAAGCCGTCACCGTCGCGGTCCAGCGCTCCGGGGAGCATGCGGGTGGTGAATGTGGCTGCGGCGTGGAGGGTATCTCCCGGGGCGAGCCGGGTGTTTCGCCATTCGCCGCCCTGAACTGGGGCGTTCGATGTGGCATCCGTGCCGGTTACAAAGTCCCCGACGGTTCCTGCGGCGGAAGCGCGCTCAGCACCATCGAACTCCGCGGTCACCTCGTAGCCCTGGCCACTAACCGGAGCAACGGAGATCGCACCGGAGGCATCGGTTCGCGCCCCGAGGTTTTCGGGCCAGTTCCGGATTTGATGGATGATATCCAGGTTCGCCCACGCCGGGGAGCTGCCGGTGTTCTTCATGGCAACCGTGACGTCGACGGCGTTGCCGCGGACCGTGATCTCGCGCGTGACTTCGGCGCCGGCCTGGTGGTCTCGGGTGACAAACACCATCGTGTCGCCGCGTTTGGACATGGTGGTGGTTCCGGGGTCGAAAGCGACCTGCCTATTCATGCTGGCGAGAAAATACAGCTCCGAGTTCAGCCGCTGGACACCAGAAGCCGGGTGCAGGAAGGTGTAGCTGGACCAGGCGCCCGGCTCGAAGAGGCCGGAAACGATACCGCCTGTGTCAGATACCGGGTTGGTCACTTCGAAGCCGGATGGCTGTTGGGAAATCGCCGCGTTGGCGACGGGCGCTCCCGCCGAGATAAGTCCCGCGCACAGCGCGATTGTGAGCATTTTTCTGGGTGTACGCATGGTTGCGCCCTTCGTGGTGGCCGAGATAAAACGTCAAGACAAAAATACGACCACTCACAGCTTCCCACAACTCAATTCCCAAGTTATATGCATCTGTATCCTCGTGGGCGTGACTATCTTGATCGTCGGCCTCGGCAACCCGGGCCCGCAGTACGCGGCCACGCGGCACAACGCGGGCATCTTCGTCGTGGAGGAGCTGCTCGGCCGCGCAACCCCCATGCCTGCACAGCTTGCGGTGCACAAACGCACGAATACAGAGATCGCCGAGCTTGCAAAGGGGCGTTTGCTTGACGACGACCATGCGGTCCTCGCACGCACCCGGTCTTTCATGAACGTCTCCGGCGGGCCAATCAAAGCGCTGATGGATTACTTCAGCGTGCAGCCGGAAGACCTGTACGTAGTGCACGACGAGCTGGATTTGGAGCTCGGCGACGTGAAGCTTCGCCTCGGCGGCGGCGACCACGGGCACAACGGGCTGAAATCCATCACGAAATCCCTCGGCGGCAAGCCGTACAACAAGGTGGCGGTGGGCATCGGCCGCCCGCCCGGACGGATGGCCCCGGCAGATTACGTGCTCAAACCATTCAGTGCGAAGGAGCAGGTGGACCTTGCTATCGCGTCGGCGGACGCGGCGGATGAGATCCTGCGCGCGATAGGCTAGCGCGCATGAAACTTGCCACGATCAGGACCGGAGACACCACCACCGCCGCCCGCGTTATCGGCGAGGGAAGGGCGGTGACGTTGGGCGCGGAGGACGTCGGAAAGCTTTTGCGCGACGACACCTTCGACGAAGGCAAGGAGATCACCTTCACCCCGGGCGACCTCGCGCCGGTGATCCCGCGCCCCGGCAAGATCATCTGCGTGGGACTGAACTACGCCAAGCACATCGCGGAGATGGGACACGAGCAGCCGGACGTGCCGACTTTGTTTATCAAGTACCCGGAGGCGCTCATCGGCGCCCACGACGACGCCGAGGTGCCCAGCTTCAACGCCGACACCCTGGATTTTGAGGGCGAGCTCGCGGTGATCGTCGGCACCCGCGCCCGCCACGCAACCAACGGCGCCGAGCACATCGCGGGATACTCGGTGATCAACGACTACACCCAGCGTCACTTTCAAAAGCGCACGCAGCAGTGGCACCAGGGCAAGTCGCTGGAGAAGACCGCGGGCTTCGGCCCGTGGCTAGACACCGAGTGGCAGCCGGGGCCTGCGATTACCACCACCGTCAACGGCGAAGTGATGCAGCACGCCCCCACCGACGACCTCGTGTTCACGCCGGCGAAGCTGGTGGAGTTCATCTCGCACCTCTACCCGCTCGAGCCGGGCGACGTCATCGCCACCGGCACCCCCGCCGGCGTGGGACACGCCCGCAACCCGAAGCGCTACCTCGCTAACGGCGACACGGTGCGGGTGGAAATAGAAGGCCTGGGCGCGATCGAGAACACCACGCGGGTGTATTAGCGGCTGAGCTGGTCCAGCAGGCGAACCTCAGCCTCGGCGATCATCTGCAGCGGGAGCAGCAGGATGATGAACGGCACGGAGCTGAACATCGCCGCTTCTTGCGAGCCGCCGCCGAGCTGGCTGACACCTTTCATGATGTTGGTCATGAGGAAGCTGTAGAGCCCCCAAGCGCTGCCGCTGTACGCGACATCGTGTGAAACAGGAGTTGCGGGGGCGGCTGGGGCGAGCGCGCCCATCGCGAGGGCGCCGGTGGTTGCGGTGGCGATGGCAATCTTGGAAAGTTTCATGCCCCTAACATCGCCCCGGCCAGCTAGGGCGTTAGCATCCGCTCGATTTCACGCGCCGGCGCGGTAATGAGCTCGCCGCGGTCCGCGCCGACGAGGCAGTAGTCGTTGCCCTTCGTCATGGGGCGCAGGTACGGGTAGGTCGGCGGCAGGTCCGGGTGCTCGCGGGTGAACGCGGTTTCCACCCCGCTCGCCCACCGCCCGGAGAACGCGCGCGAGACCACCGCGGGCGCGTCCGTGCGCAGCAGTTCGCGGTTGCGCACGCTGGTGCCGGCCTCGTCCGCGAGCAGAAATGCGGTGCCGCAGGCGACAGGGACGCCAAGCTTTGCGACGTCCTCCGGTCCCCGCACCCCTCCCGCCGCGATCAAAGGACCGTCCGCCAGCGCGAGCAGTTCCTCCAACGTCCGCTGGTCCGGGTCCTCGTGCTGGTCCCAGGTTGCACGGTGGCCGCCGGCGCGCGGGCCCTGGACGATCACGCCGTCGACGCCGCGGCGCTTAGCCTCGGCGATCTCGGCGGGGTTGGTCACCGTCGCCCACGCCTCCGAGCCCGCGGCGTGCAGCTGGGCGATCTCGCCTTCGGTGAAGCAGCCGAACGTGGACGAGACCACCGCCGGCGCGGCATCGAGCACGAGCGCAAACTTCTCCGCGTAGTCGGACGCCACTTCGGGGACTTCTTGGTGGAGGCGGCGGGCGACCGTGAGGACGTCGTTAGGCAAAGGCTCCCGCTGCGGCACGAAAAGGTTGGCGCCGAACGGCGGCTCGCACGCGGCGAGCCACTCGCGGGCCTGGTCGACGGTGCAGGTGCCGAGCGCGATGAAGCCGAAGCTCACCGCGTTGACGAGCGCGGGCGTGGACGGCCCGCCGGCCATGGGTGCTGCGATCACGCGTGGAAACTCCATGGCTAGAGTATGCGTCATGTTCGGATTCTTCAGGCGCAAACGCACCCCCCAGCTGGAGGCGGAGTGGCTCGTGGTGGGGCTGGGCAACCCGGGCGCGAAATACGCCGCTACCAGGCATAACGTGGGCTACATGGCGCTCGACGAGTTAGCCGGCGAGCTTACCCCGGTGCCGGGGATCAAGGCGCTGGTGCAGGTGCGCGATGGGGTGGCCTTCGCGCGCTCGACAACGTACATGAACACCACCGGCGAGTCCGTCGGCCCGCTGGCCGAGCAACTGGGGGTGGCGCCGGAGCGCATCATCGTGGTGCACGACGAGCTGGACCTGCCCGCCGGGAAAGTGCGCGTGAAGCTCGGCGGCAACGAAAACGGCCACAACGGGCTGAAATCCATCACCGAGCACCTGGGCACCCGCGACTACCTGCGTGTACGGATGGGCATCGGACGCCCGCCGAACGGCATGGCGGTGCCGGACTGGGTGCTCTCCCCCATCGAGGGCGACATCTCCGACCAGGTCGCGCTCGCCGCCGAGGCCGTGCAGCTGATTGTCAGCGAAGGCCTAGGCAAAGCACAGAACGTGATCCACGCAACACGGTAGGTTGTGGGGCATGACCCGCCATGCCA
Organism: Corynebacterium sp. CQ3829_602738; assembly: GCF_054478435.1. Taxonomy (NCBI): domain Bacteria; kingdom Bacillati; phylum Actinomycetota; class Actinomycetes; order Mycobacteriales; family Corynebacteriaceae; genus Corynebacterium; species Corynebacterium sp. CQ3829_602738. Next base: position 843,548 of record NZ_CM137003.1, on the reverse strand, counting down.
TGTTCGACAGCAAATACCCGCCCGCAGAGGGCCTTTACGAACCCGACGAGACCACCAGCGAAATCTGCCTCCAGCTCTGCCACGGCTGGAGCGCAGACATGATCACCGCCGGACTCGAAGACGACGGGGTCCCCGTGTCCGTCTTCGAGGAGGTCCGGGACGAATACGCCCGCGTAGTCCCCGAAGCCTCCGAGGATGCCAAGCGCATCGACGCGCTGCGCGACGCCCTGGCCAAGCGCGACCTCGCCTTCTCCTTCGACGAGGGCTACGACATGGGCGAGGCCGCTGAAGACGGCGCCGACGTCGCCCGCGAAGACGGGCATAAAGGCTACGCCTACTGCACCATGCAGGACGTGGACAACGTCATCCATACCGGCGAGCTCTTATTCGGCTTCAGCTCCATGGACAACCCCGGCGACGAATCCGACGCGGAGATCGGCCAGGCTGTCGTCGACGCGCTCGAAGAGGTCGGGTTGTCCCCCGAGTGGAACGGCTCGCACACCGCGCGCATCGAGTGCAGCGGCCTGAAGTTCGAGCTCCCGCTCACGGACTAGCCCAGCTCGGCCTCCAGGTCATCCAGCGCGCGCGTCAGCGCCGCCTGCTTGTCCTCGCGCGGGGCGAGCTCGCCGTCTTCAACGTCCTCGCCAAAAATGTCCAGCGCGACCTGGTTGCGGATGCCGCGCATGGACAGGTTCGCCACAATCTGGCGCCAGTGCTCCACCGCGCGCACGCCGCCGTCGCCGCCGTAGCTCACAAACGCCACCGGCTTGCCCGCCCACTCTCCGAACAGTGAGTCAAAGGCGTTTTTCATCGTGCCCGGGATGGAGTGGTTGTACTCCGGGGTGACAAAGACGAACCCGTCGCAGGCGTCCACCGCCTCGGACCAGCGGGTTACCGCCGGGTCGTCGTACTGCTTGTTCGCCGCCCCCGGCACAACCTCCGCAACCAGGTGCGACACGTCGAAATCGGCCAGGTCGAGCAGGCGGTAGTCCACGTCGCGCTCGGCGGCGGCGTCCATCACCCAGGAGCCGACCTGCTCGCCGATGCGGCCGTTGCGTACAGATCCAAGAAACACTCCGATTGTTGTCATGGGCACGACTGTACTTGGCCAAAGGTGCGTCGATAAGCTAGCTGCTTATGAGTACCGTTTCCGAAGCCGCGCGCCGCCGCACATTCGCCGTCATCGCCCACCCGGACGCCGGTAAGTCGACGATCACGGAGGCGCTGGCGCTGCACGCGCACGTCATTTCGGAGGCGGGCGCGGTGCACGGCAAGGGCAACCGCAAGTCCACCGTGTCGGACTGGATGGAGATGGAAAAAGACCGCGGCATCTCGGTCGCGTCCTCGGCGCTGCAGTTCGAGTACGCCCCCGACGGCCACGAGGGCGAGCCGTACGTGGTCAACCTGGTGGACACCCCGGGCCACGCGGACTTCTCCGAGGACACCTACCGCGTGCTTTCCGCCGTCGATGCCGCAGTGATGCTTATCGACGCAGCCAAAGGCCTCGAGCCGCAAACCCTGAAACTCTTCCGCGTGTGCAAGGCCCGCGGGCTGCCGATTGTCACCGTGATCAACAAGTGGGACCGCGTGGGCCGCGAGCCGCTCGAGCTTGTCGACGAGATCGTCTCCGAGATCGACCTGCAGCCGACCCCGCTGTACTGGCCGGTGGGTGAGGCGGGCGATTTCCGCGGGCTAGCGCACGTCTCCCGCGACGGCGACATCGACGGATACGTGCACTTCACCCGCACCGCCGGCGGCTCCACCATCGCCCCGGAGGAGCACTACTCCCCCGACGAGGCGGAGGCGAAGGAAGGCGACGTGTGGGACACCGCCGTCGAGGAGGCATCGCTGTTGCTTGAGGACGGCGCCGTGCACGACCAGCAGCTCTTCGAGCAGTGCATCACCTCGCCGATCATCTTCGCCTCCGCGATGCTGAACTTCGGCGTGCACCAGATCCTGGACACGCTGTGCGCCATCGCCCCCGCGCCCGAGGGCCGCGCGTCCGACCCGAAGGCCGTCGAGGCGTCCACCACCGCGATGGACGAGCAGCGCGAGGTCGGCGACGACTTCTCCGGCGTGGTGTTTAAGGTTCAGGCCGGCATGGACAAAAACCACCGCGACACCCTGGCGTTCATGCGCGTGGTCTCCGGCGAGTTCGACCGCGGCATGCAGGTCACGCACGCGCAGTCCGGCCGCAGCTTTTCTACGAAGTACGCGCTGACGGTGTTCGGCCGCAACCGCGACACGGTGGAAACGGCGTACCCGGGCGACATCATCGGCCTAGTCAACGCCGGTGCGCTGGCGCCGGGCGACACGATTTACGACGGGAAGAAGGTCCAGTTCCCGCCGATGCCGCAGTTCGCGCCGGAGCACTTCCGTACCCTGCGCGCGAAGTCGCTGGGCAAGTACAAGCAGTTCCGCAAGGCACTGGACCAGCTGGACGCCGAGGGCGTGGTGCAGATCCTGCGCAACGACGCCCGCGGCGACGCCGCCCCCGTCATGGCCGCGGTCGGACCCATGCAGTTCGAGGTCATGCAGGCGCGGATGGAAAACGAGTACAACGTCGAAACCGTCACCGAGCCGATCCCGTACTCGGTGGCGCGCCGCACCGACGCCGACTCCGCGCAGGAGCTGGGGCGTCAGCGCGGCGTGGAGATCTTCACCCGCACCGACGGCGAGCTCATCGCCCTGTTCGGCGACAAGTGGAAGCTCGCGTTCGTGGAGAAGGAGCACCCGGAGCTGACCATCGAGCCGCTCATCGCGGACTAGCGCTTCGCGGTGAGGAACTCGCGCATCGCAGGCCAATCGCGCTCAACCTGGGCCTGGCCGGCCGCGTAGTTCGCCCGCAGTTTCTCCGCGTCGAGCTCGGTGGATTCGACCCCCATCTCGTCGGGGAAGAAGAGGTAGGCGTTGCCGGCGGCAGCTTCGTCGATAAGCGATTGCTTCGCGGCGTTGTAGATGCCCGGCCGAGCCACCATCGCGTCGGCGACTTTCGGCGTGTTGCGCAGGATGCGGCGCACGGCGCGCTCGCGTTTCTGCGGCCCCTTGACGTAATCGCGCGGGCGGGTGAGCACGGCGAGGAAACGCGAGTAACCGGCGGCGCGGGCGGCGTCGATGAGCAAACCGCCCGAGGTGCCCAGCGCGCCGTCGACGTAGGGCACGCCGTCGATTTCGCGCATCTTCATCAGGATCGGCAGCGTCGATGACGTTCGCGCGGCAAGGGCGACGTCCTCCAAGGTGCGCAGGTCGTCGCGGTTGAACGCCACCGTCTCCCCCGTGTCGGCCCGCACAGCCTCAACGTGGACCTCCTCGGTGGTCCGGGCGAACGCGTCGAAGTCGAACGGCAGGACGTCCTCGGATTGCTCGTACGCCCACTCGCCGTTGATCAGGCCCCTGCCTCTCACCACAGAGCGCCACCCGCCGAACTTGGGGTTGCCCACGAACTCCGTGAACGCGTTCTCGGAGCGCCATGTGTCGCGGGAGGCGAAGTTCAACGCGTGCACCGAACCGGCGGAAATGCCGCCGACCCAGCCGACCTGGACCTCCTCCGCGATGAGCTTTTCCACCACCGGGGCGGTGTACGAGTTGCGGGTGCCTCCTCCTTCGAAGATGAGGGCGGTGTCGCGGGCGTCGATCATGCCCGCGAGCCTACGCGCACGCACTCCCCGATCGCGTCCCAGGCGACCTCCGCGAACCGCTCCGGGTCCAGTCGGCCGCAGCCTTCCGGCAGGTGGCCCCAGTAGTCGGCGCCGGTGACTTCCGGCAGCTCTTCGACGTTAAGCCGCGTGGGCAGGTCCGGGTTATCGGGCATGCTCCCGCCAATCAGCCCCAGCACCTCCAGCCCCATGCCACGGGCTTGGGCGCAGGTCAGCTCGGCGAGGTTGAGGCTGCCCAGGCCCAGCGAGGTCACCACCACCAGCGGCGCGCCTGTGGCCTTGGCGATGTCGGCGAGTGTGTAGTCGTCCGCAAGCCGCACAAGCAGCCCGCCGGCGCCTTCGACCAGCACGACGCGCCCGGGGGCGTCGAGGCTGCGGATCCATTCGGCGACCTCATCCAGGCTCGGGGTTTGGATCCCCGCCCGCCGCGCGGCGAGGTTCGGCGCGAGTGGCTCCGGGTAGCGCCACCGCTCGAAGGTCGCAACGCCAGCAAGCTTCTCGACGGCTGCCGCGTCCCCCTGCCCCGGTGCCTCCCCCGTCTGGATGGGTTTGGCTGCCACGACGTCGACACCGCGGCGCTTGAGCACGGCGGCGATGGCGGCGGTGGCCACCGTCTTGCCCACGTCGGTGTTGGTGCCGGTGACGGCGATGATCATTTCGTGGCCTCCTTGGATGCTGCCGTCATGCCCCGGCAGATCTGGGCGATGTCTTCGTCTGAGCAGATGTAGGGCGGCATGGTGTAGATCAACCGGCCGAACGGACGGATCCACACTCCCTCGGCCATCGCGGCCTCGGTGGTCTCGCGCATGGGCGCGTCGTGCTCGAGCTCGACCACGCCGATAGCCCCGAGCACGCGCACGTCTGCCACGCCCGGGGTGGCCGCCAGCGGGCGCAGGCCGCGCTCGAGGCCGGCTTCGATCCGGGCGACCTGGTCGCGCCACTGCCCCTCCGCCACCATTGCGACGGACTCGGCCGCGACCGCGCACGCGAGCGGGTTCGCCATGAACGTCGGGCCGTGCATGAGCGCTTTCGGCTGCATCCCGGATGCGATCTTCTCGGTGGCGAGGGTGGCCGCAAGCGTCATGAATCCGCCGGTCATCGCCTTGCCCACGCACATGATGTCGGGCACCACGCCATTGTCCAGGGTGGTGAACAGTTGGCCGGTGCGGCCGAACCCGGTGGCGATTTCGTCGGCGATGAGGGGGATGCCGGAGGCGTCGCAAAGTGTGCGAAGCCCTGAAAGCAGTTCGGGGTCATGGAAGCGCATGCCGCCGGCGCCCTGGACCACCGGCTCGACGATCACGCCGGCGATCTCCGGCGTGATCAGGCGCGCGAATTGATCGAGGTAGGCATCGCGGTCGGCGGCGGACGCCCCGCGTACCGGCGGGGCGGGCGCAAACACCTGCGGTTTCAGCGCGTCGCCCCACATCGCGTGCATGCCGCCCTCCGGGTCGCACACGCTCATGGTGGCGAACGTGTCGCCGTGGTAGCCGGAGCGCCAGGTGAGGAAGGTGGTGCGCTCCGGATGCCCCAGCCCGATGGCGTATTGCAGCGCCATCTTCATCGCCACCTCCACCGACACGGACCCGGAATCGGAATAAAACACCTGGGAAAAGGCGCCGCCGGTCAGCTCCAGCAGGCGTTTCGTCAGCGTCGCCGCCGGCTCGTGGGTGAGCCCGCCGAACATCACGTGGCTCATCTTGGCAATCTGCGCCTCGGCCGCCGCGACCAGGCGCGGGTTGGAGTGGCCGTGGATTGCGGCCCACCAGGAGGACATGGCGTCGATGAGCACGCGGCCGTCGCAAAGCGTGATGCGAGCGCCGGCGGCACTGTCGACTGGGTAGGTGAACTGCCCCGGTTCCGCGTAGGGGTGCCAGATGTGGGCAGCGTCGATGTCGGCGATTTCATGGGCGTGCATGAGCTAGAACTCTAGCAGCTCACCGGCCGTTTTGAACGGTGTTCAGCGCTACGGAGTTAGCGCACCGCCGGTCACCGCGAGTGTCTCGCCGGAGATGTAGGACGCGGCCTCGGACGCGAGGAAGACGTACGCGCCAGCGAGCTCCGCGGGCTGCCCCGGGCGGCCGATGTCGGAGTCTTGCGCGAAGTTGTCCACGACCTCCTTGGGCTGGCCTTCGGCAGGCTGGATCACGGTCCAGATCGGCCCCGGCGCGACCGCGTTGACGCGAATGCCCTTCGACGGCAGCAGCTCACCGGACAGGCCTTTGGCCAGGTTGTTGAAGGCGGCCTTGGTCATGGCGTAGTCCAGCAGTTCTTTCGACGGGCTGTAGGCCTGAATAGACGTGGAAAAGATGATGGATGACCCCGGCTCCATGTGCTTGACCGCTTCCTTGGTCACTCGGAAGGCGGAGTAGATGTTGGTTTTCATGGTGGCGTCGAAGTCATCGTCGGAGATGTTGAGGATGCCGTCATTCCACACCTGGCGGGAGGCGTTGTTGACCAGGATGTCAATGCCGCCGAGCCCCTCGATCGTCTTTTCTACCGCGGCCACGCAGTTGTCCAGCTCCCGCAGGTCGCCCGGGATCGCCACTGCCGTGCGCCCGGCGTCCTCGATGAGCTTCACAATGCGGTCCGCGTCCTCCTGCTCCTCCGGCAGGTAGGAAATGGCCACGTCCGCACCCTCGCGGGCGAACGCGATGGCGGTAGCGGCGCCGATACCGGAGTCGCCGCCGGTGATAAGAGCACGGCGGCCCTCGAGCTTGCCGGATCCCACGTAGGATTCCTGGCCCAGGTCGGGCTCGGTGGCCATCTTCACGTCCAAGCCGGGGTTGTCCTGGCGAGGCTCGGCGGGAAACTCGGACGGGTACTTTGTGCGGGGATCAATCAACGTCATGCCACCACGCTACCGACGCGCCGGTGTTCAACTGTCCAAAATTTCGTCGGCGACCCGGTCGGTCCACCGCCGCATTTGCAGCCTTCCCGCAGCACCCCTGCTGGAGCGCGGCGGCGCCTGGATGCAGCGCCGCGAATCCATCCCCGCCTGCAGCTCCTTGGCGCGCAGCACCTCGGCGTCGATCTTCACGCCCATCAGCAGCACCACGTTGACGGTCCACACCAGCACCAGCACCGCCAGCACCGTCCCGAACGCGCCGTAGGTGCTGCGCACGCCCACCAGCTTCAGGTACCAGCCAAAACCCACCCACAGCGCGCTGGCCACTGCGAGCGCCAGCGCCGAGCCGAGCGTAAGCACCCGGAACCGCCCCGGCCGCACGTTCGGTGTGAAGTGGTAGAGCACGCTGACCAGCGCGACTGCCACCACGGCAATCACGGGTCCCCGCAGGTAGTCCCACACGGGCAGGAAGATCGAGGTGAGGTATTCCAGCTCCTCTTCGAGTTGCAGCGGCCGCGCGATGGGCCCGAGGACGGCGTTGACGATGCCGTCGGTAAGCAGCGCGCCCAAGATAATCACCACCGCGCCAATGACGAGCACGAGCGTGACCAGCCACATCGTCGCCCACGTGACCACAATCGGGCGGCCTTCGGTGCGGCCGTACATGAGGTTCGCGTTGCGCGAAAACGACCGCACGTAGCCGGAGGCGGACAGCAGCGAGATCAGCACTGAAACCACGAGGGCAATTGTGCTTTGCGACGGCGTCCCGACGATCGACAGCACCAACGCCAACGCATCTTCCTGCAATTCCGCGGGCACGTACGAGCGGATCAGCTCGGCGAGCAGCGAGTCCGGGGCGTCCTCCTCGCGCGGCATGAGCAGGCTGAAGATGGAATAGGATGCCAGCAGCATCGGCGCGACCGACAGCAGCGTGTAGTACGTCATGGCGGCGGCGCGGTCCACCATCGCATCGTTGGCGAAGTCGGTGACGATGCGGCGCAGCACCGACTTCCAGCCTGCGCGGGTGAGCCGGGTGCCCAGCGGGGATACGTAGTCGTGCGGGGAGACGACCACGTCGCCGGTGCCGTACGGCATGACCAGCTCAGCGCGGTGGGTGGTGCCCTTTTCTGCCATGTCAGACACTGTAACCGGCGTCTAGTGGGGAAACTGTACGCGGGTTCCCGGCGTTTCCAAATCTGTGGATAACTCGGCGGGCTGACGAGGGTTATCCACAGATTTCGTTTGCGAGGCCTTGCGGGGTCCCCGCTCCGCTTCCCCGGGTTTGCCTGCGTAGGCAACCGCGAGCGGGCTGATGCGCATCAAAGCCCCGTTGGCCTGGGAGGCGTGGCCTTTCTCGAAGCCCTCCAGCGCCCGGCGGCACGTGTTACCGCCGTCGTGCATCTCGCGCACCCCACCTGGGTACTCGGCGGCGATGTCTTCGGGCTCGTAGAACTCCACCAGCGCGCCAAGGTTATCGCCGATGCACTGGCCGTAGAACACCCCGCGGGCGCGCGACATCATGTCCATAACCGCCACCTTATACACTCGGCAACCATGGGATTTCTCAGTCGCGCGCGCCAGCTTTTAGGCCTCGGCCATACGCCGCTGGTGGATTTTCCGGACCGGTATGAACCTTTGGACGTCGACAAGCTAAAGGTGCACACCGCGAAACTCTCCCCCGACACCGAGGAGAAGATGGTCATCGTGACCACCTCAGCGGCCGCGCTGGAGCGCATCGCCGCAGGTGGAGCGGTGCAGTTGCAGCACGAAGGCGAGCGCGACGTCACCTTCGTGCCGGTGGAGCGCGAGGCCGTGCCGGTGCTGGACCCGAAGCTCGGGTGGATCATCCCGGTCACGCCCGCCACGGCCAAAGAGCTCGCCGAATTGCCGAAAGGCCCAGGCGAGCACGAACTTTCCGCGCTGCACCTGGGCCTGATTGTGGAGTAGTTAGACCAGCCCGATCCAATTCCAGTACGTCGCCGACAGCAGCAGGATGAGCAGGTAGCCCACGATCGTCAGCGGGATACCGGTGCGCAGGAACTGCTTGGAGGTGAACGCGCCCGTGCCGTAGGCCAGCATGTTCTGCGGCGCGGAGACCGGCAGCAGGAAGCCGAAGCAGATGACGAACTGCTGAATGATGACAAACCCGATGCCGTCATTGGGCACGTCCAGGGTGGCCGCCAGCGCGATGAACACCGGTATCAGCGCGGAGGCCAGCGAGGTCGCCGAAGCGAAGCCCAGGTGGATGAGGATGTTAAACAGGCTCACCAGCGCGATCGTGGCCAGAATCGGCATGGATGCCAGGCCGATGGCACCAAACGTGGACTCCGACAGCCAGGTTGCAGCGCCCGTGTCCAGCAGGAACTTGCCCAGCGAGATACCGGCGGCGAAGACGACCAAGGTGCCCCAGTTGATGTGCTCCTGGGCGTATTTCCAGTCCATCACGCCGATGATCGGGGTGAGCATGATGCCCACCGCGACGATGGTGATGGTGGCGGAGCTGATCGGGTGCAGCACGCCTTCCGTCGCCCAGAACAGCAGCAGCGCGACGGCGATTGCGGTGAGGCGCTTCTCGGCGCCGGTCATCGGGCCCATCTCTGCAAGCTGCTTTTCGACGAGCTCCCGCCCTCCCTCAATCGACTCAGCCTCCGGCTTGATCGCCCAGCGCATGATGAAAAACAGCGCGATCGACATCAGCACAGACCAGGGCGCGGCCCACAGGAACCACTGGCCCCAGGAGACGGTCTGTCCCAGCTGGTCTTCGATGAAGCCGACGGCCACCAGGTTCTGCGCCGCGGCGGTTTTGATGCCGACGTTCCAAATGGACACCGCCTGCGTGGCGGTAATAACGAGAAGCGCCGCCAGCTTCGACTCCTTGGCCAGGCCGAACGCGGCCACCATGCCCATGAGAATCGGCACCACGGCACCGGCACGCGCCGTGGCGGACGGGACGAAAAACGCCAGGATGATCGAAATGACGATCGCGCCGATGACGATGTTGGAGACCTTCTCGCCCGCAGTCTTGAGCACGTAGAGCGCGAGCCTGCGGTGCAACCCCGTGGCCTGCATGGCCGTGGCCAGCGCAAGTGCCGCGCCCACGAGCGCCACCGCGGACGATGAGAAGCCGCTCATCGCGATGCTCAGGCCCTTGGACGCGCCGACCGCCTGACCGGTCTCGGGATCGGTGGCGAAGGTGAGCAGGATCGCAATGAGGCCGACGATGATCACGGCAGAAACTGAGTAGGACACCGCCTCGGTGACCCACATGATCACGGCAAAGGCCAGCATGCCGAGTGCGATCTTCGCCGGCATGGCCAGGCCCGAGATCGGCAGCATCAGCACCACGCCGAGTGCGACAAACGACAGGATGAACGCGACAACTTTGCCGGTGTTGCGTTCCTTTTCCACCGGCTGTTGCTCTGAGCTTGCTGCAGGTGTGACTGCTGTGGTCACGGTGCCCCTCCTTGATTCGGTTGTTATATACCTGACGCTAGTCACTCCTATAAGGCCTGCAAAATGGGATGTTCGTACGGTTAGCCGGAAGTGCGTGAGGAAGCGGGCGTAGCATCGTCGGCATGAATTTAAGCTCGCAGCTGACCTACAACATGCACCACGGCGCGGAGGATCTGCGCATTATGCTGACCACCGACATCACGAACAATTTTCTGCCCGCGTCCTGGCAGCAATCGCTTTCTGACCTCAGCTTTTCCGTGATCGGGCTGTGGGATTCGATCGTGCGTGGCGTCGGAGTGCTGCTGTGACGCAGCAGCGCCTTACCGAGCGTTTCCTGCCGGTGCCGTCGCTGACGCGCTGCTACGAGCTCACGCTCGCGCTCATGCGCGGCGAGTAGCCGAAAATTACCGCCGAGCTGGGTGTATAAAGAGTATAAAGGCATTCGCGTGTATAAAGAGTATAAAAACTCAAGGAGGCGCGGATGCGTAATCCCTTCATCCCCACGTTCGGCGTTTCACCCGTCGTGCTCGGCGGCGACGACAGCCTCACACGCAACTTCGGCGCCGGCCTGGACGGCGGGCCCGGCGACCCGCGGCGAACCCTGCTCGTCTCGGGGCCGCGTGGCATCGGTAAGACGGTCGCGCTCAACGAGCTCGAAGACGAAGCCGCCGGCCATGGCTGGATCGTGCTACGCGCTCAACCGTACGAGCTGATCGAACCGCTGGTTGCCACCGTGATCCCGCAGGCGCTCGCCACGCTCCGGCAGCAGAATCCGGACCGGCGTCGAATCACGGGTGTGACGGTCTCCGGCATCGGCGGGTTTTCCACCACCGCCGCCGCAGGCGACAAGCCGGCCCCCTCCTTGATCGGTTCACTGAACACGCTTTGCGACGAGCTGCCGCCCGAATCCGGTGTACTGATCACCCTGGACGAAGTCCAAAGTGTCAACGCGAAAGAGCTGTGGCAACTCACGGCCGCGGTGCAGGATCTGCGCCGGGACGGGCGCGACATCGCCTTCGCCGCCGCCGGATTGCCTGACGGTGTGGAGTCTCTACTGCAGCACCCGGGGACCACGTTTCTGCGCCGCGCTCAACACACCGTCCTCGCACCAATGACACCGACTGAAACGCTGACGGTGCTTCGGGATACCGCCGCGCAAGGTGGCGTCGAGATCCCCGAGGGAGTACTCACGGACGCCGCGACACTGACACGCGGCTACCCATTTCTCATCCAACTCCTCGGCTACCACTTATTCGAGCGTGCGAACCGCCGGGACCAGCCCGTCTCCCACGACGACCTCGAGGCAGTGACCCCAGACGTGTTAAAAACGCTGGGCGATTTGGTCCACCAACCAGCGCTGCTGCACCTGCCCGCCGCCGAGCTCGAATACCTCGAAGCGATGGCCGAGGTACAGGATGGCCAGCAAGCGGTACCAAGTGCGGCCATCGCGCAGCACCTGGGCAAACGCGTTCAGCAAGTCTCCATGGTGCGGCAGAAGCTCATCGACCGCGAGCTGATCTACTCACCTCGCCGGGGCGTGCTCAACTTTGTCATTCCCCACATGGGCCACCACCTCAACCAACGCGCCACGCGCGACACCGGCTGGGATTAGCACCCCGCCGCAAATCTTGCACACACTGCGCACGTTTGCGTACTGTGTGCAACATGTCTGAATTCCTCTACCGGCTCGGCAGCTGGTCATACAAAAAAGTCTGGCCGTTTTTGGCCGTTTGGCTGATCCTTTTGGGCGCCCTCGGTTTCGGCGCCGTGAACTTTGCAAAGTCCCCTAGCCCGACGTTTTCCATGCCTGACATGGACTCCACCGTCACGCAGGAGGAGATGAACGAGCGCTTCGGCACCGACGAGGACGCGATGAGCGTGCCGTCGGGAAGCGTCGTGATCAAGGCGCCGGAAGGCAAGACGCTCAAGGACCCGGAGGTGATGGCTGAGGTCGACGCCATGCTCGACGAGCTCAAGGCCACCGGCGATTTCCGCGAACCCGAGGCTATTGTCAACCCGGTGCTCGCCGCCGGCGGCATGGCCAAGCAGATGGGCGAAGCCAAGGCGGCCCAGGGCATGCCGCAGGAGCAGATCGACGCCGACCTCGCTGCCCTGTCTCCGCTGAGCCCGGACGAAACCACCGGCACCGTGTCCATCACGTTCACCGACGACACAATCATGGACATCCCGGATGAGACCCTGGACGAGGTCGAAAGCATCCTCGAGCGTTACGACGACTCCGACCTCACCGTGAAGTACAACGGCAACGCGTTCAGCAACGCTGGCGAGATGGACGGCACCTCCGAGCTGATCGGTATGGCGGTCGCCGCGATCGTCCTGCTGGTCACCTTCGGTTCCCTGGTCGCGGCGGGCCTGCCGTTGATCGCCGCCGTCGTCGGCGTCGGTGTGGGCATCCTCGGCGTGCAGATGGGCACCCTGTTCACCGACTCGATCTCGGATATGACCCCGACGCTGGCGTCCATGATTGGGCTTGCCGTGGGCATCGACTACTCCCTGTTCATCGTCGCCCGCTTCCGCAACGAGCTGATCTCGTCGTCAGGCCTCAATGACCTCACGCCGAAGGAGCTGGCGCAAGAACTGAAGAAGATGGACAAGGCGAAGCGCGCCCACGCCATGGGCATGGCGCTGGGCACCGCGGGCGGTTCCGTCGTCTTCGCGGGCACGACTGTGCTCATCGCGCTGGCGGCCCTGTCGATCATCCGCATCCCGTTCCTGACCACCATGGCGCTGGCCGCCGCGGCAACCGTCGCCATCGCGGTCCTGGTGGCGCTGACGTTCCTGCCGTCGCTGCTCGGCCTGTTGGGCACACGCGCGTTCGCGATCCGCATCCCCGGCCCGAAGGTGCCGGACCCGGAGGACGAGAAGCCGACCATGGGCCTGCTTTGGGCCCGTCAGATCCGCGCTCGCCCCTGGCTCAACCTCATCGCCGGCGTGCTGCTGCTGGGCATCCTCGCCATCCCCGCCGCCAACCTGCGCCTGGCCATGCCGACGGACGGCACCGCGAAACTCGGCTCCCCGCAGCGCGAAGCGTACGAGCTTATCGACGACGCCTTCGGCCCCGGCCGCAACGCCCCGATGATCGCGTACGTGGATACCGCAAATGTCGCGGAACAGGACCGCATGGGTGCGTACCAAACGTTGCTGCAGGACTTCGCGGGCACCGACGGTGTGGTCAACGCGCAGATCGTGCAGACCACCGACAACTTCGACGCCGCCCAGATCCTGATCACCCCGAACTCGGGCGCGACCGATCAGGAGACGACCGACACGATGGAGCGCCTGCGCGAGTTCAAGCAGCCGTTTGAGGACGAAACCGGCGCCACGTTCGGCATCACCGGCATCACGCCGATCTTCGACGACATCTCGCAGATGCTTTCCAGCGTGCTGGTGCCCTACATCGCCATCGTCCTGGGGCTCGCATTCATCGTGCTCATGCTGGTGTTCCGCTCAATCTGGGTGCCGCTGATCGCCGCGCTCGGCTTCGGGCTGTCCATGGCGGCGACCTTCGGCGTGACCGTGGCCATCTTCCAGGAGGGCATGTTCGGGCTTATCGAGGACCCGCAGCCGCTGCTGTCCTTCCTGCCCATCATGCTCATCGGCCTGACCTTCGGCCTGGCTATGGACTACCAGGTCTTCCTGGTTACCCGCATGCGCGAAGGCTACGTCTCCCGCGGCAAGACCGCCGGCAACGCGGTGGCCAACGGCTACAAGCACGGTGCGCGCGTGGTCACTGCGGCCGCGCTGATCATGATCTCGGTGTTCGCGGCGTTCGTGCTCATCGACGAGCCGTTCATCAAGGCCATGGGCTTCGCGCTGGCCGTGGGTGTGCTCATTGACGCGTTCGTGGTGCGCATGACGCTGATCCCGGCCACGATGTACCTGCTCGGCGACCGCGCGTGGAAGATTCCGCGCTGGCTGGACAAGGCGCTGCCGAACCTGGACATCGAGGGCGAGAAGCTGCACCAGTCACAGTCGCAGCATTCTGAGCCGGTTACGGTGTAGCCATGAGTCTGCGCGAAGAGAAGAAGGCGGCGACCCGGCGCGCTATCTCGGAGGCGACCGCGGCTCTGCTGCTGGAAGAAGGGATGGCCGCCGCCACCGTCGCCCGGGTTTCCGAGCGGGCGGGCGTGTCGGCGCGGACCTTCCACAATTACTTCGCCGATACCGACGAAGCACTGGAGGAGTTCCTGAGCAAGGTCTTCGCCGCCATCGCCGAGCAGATCGCGGCCCTGCCGGAGGAACTCTCGGCCGCCGAGGCCATCGAGGCGATCATCACCGACGCACTCGAGGAGGACGGATTTGAGCTCTACTCCGCCTCCACCCTGGTCCTTCTCAGCGACCGTGCCCGGGCTGAGTCCAGCACCCCACCCGCGGAGGAGACCATGCGGGAGATGGCGGAGCCGCTCGTCGCGTGTAGCCGGGCCCGGACCCCTGGCGCCACGCAGTTCGATGCCGAAGTGCTCCTCAACGCCTACGGCATCGCCGGCGCCACCGCGGTGAAGCACTACCTGATGCAGCCGGAGCCGCGCACACCTGACCACGGCCGCGCGCTGGTCCGACGCGCATTCGAGGTGCTGCGCGACATGCGCTAGCCGCGCTTGATGCTGGTGACCTTCTTGCCGCGGGCCAGCTCGTCGACAAGCAGGTCCATCTGGCGGATCTTGCGCATGAGCTCCTGCTCGACCTCCTCGACGCGCACGCCACACACCTTCCCGGTGATCAACTCGGCGTTCGCGTTGAGCGTGGTCGCGTCGAAGAAGTCACGCAGCGTCTTATCCGACTCCGCCGCCGCCTTCAGCTCGCCTGGCGCAAGCCCGGTGAACCAGCAGAGCACGTCATCCAGCTCGTCGCGGCTGTGGCCCTTTCGCTCCACTTTGGCCAGGTAGTTGCGGTAAATGTCGCCGAACGGGTAGCTATAGACCCGCTCCAACTTCGCTTGCTCATCCATACGCGCAACCATATTGCTCGCACCGGTTCCATCGCCAGTGCGCATTTTCATGAGCACGGGATCTCTTGCGCGGGCAGGTGGCGGACTTTAGTGTCGTCGATAGGCGGCAGCAGGGGGCTGCCGCATGACACCTAGGGGGGACCCATGCGATTTGATACCTACGAGCTGTACTACCTGGACACCTACGACGACGAAGCGGCGGACCTCGCCGACGGCCTCGGGCTCGAGCAGGACGACCCGTACTTCGACGAAGACATCGCCCGCCACTTAGACGCCGACTACGTCATCGACACCGGCCTGCGCGTCGCCGTGATCGTGCACGACATCGACTCCCACGAGGTTGAACTGGCGATGCTGCAGCCCGGCAGCCCGCAGGCGCCCGAGTGGTACTCGCCCGAAGACGCCGCGAACGTGGTCGCCGAGCTGGGCCGCATCCTCGTCGCGCTCGACGACAAAACCGTGAAAATCGTTGACCCGCAAGACCCCGCTTTCGCGCTGAAGCGCCGCGCGTCGTTCCAGGCGGAGGACATGACTACCGCCACGGTGGCGATGCTGCAGGACTCGCAGGACAACGCGCTCTACACCACGTTTTGCATCGAGTTCCGCCCAAACATGAACTCCGATTTCACGTTCCCGGTCGCGGTGTTCGCGTTCGACCCGCGCGTGGGCAAGCTTTCGGGGCACATGCTCATCGACGACAACCCGTTCGCCCCACCCACCTTCAACCGCGCACAGAAGAAAATCGTGGCGCGCAGGATCAACGACATCCTGGAATCCATCCACACGGCCATGCACGAAGAGCGCACGATCAGCCCGTTCAAGGACCTCGGACCGCAGTTCCGCTCCGAAGGTCTGCCGTCGATGGAGGCGGTGGACACCCACCACGCCATCGACCAGGCGCTGGAGTACCTCGAGCAGTGGTGGGGCGAGCGGGCGTCCTAGAAACGCTCGTTGGGCACGATGATCGCCCGGCCGGCGACTTGGCCGTCGACAAGCTTCTGGTAGGCGTTTAGGCCCTCATCCAGCGAGTACGTGGTGTACTGCGGCTCCAGGTGACCTTGCTGCAGCAGCGCGACCAGCTCGCCGAGCTCCGGCAGTGTGCCCCAGTAGGTTTTCACCAGCTCCGCCTCGTGCGGCTCCTTGTACCACTGCCAACCGTAGTCGCTCCCCGCGCTGCCCAGGCCGACGATGGACACCCGGCCCCGTTTGGCCACGGTTTTCATCGCGGTCTCCACGGTGGGGCCGATGCCGACCATGTCGAAGACGGCGTCCACTCCCCGCCCGCCAGTGAGTTCGCGGATTGCCGCGGCCTGGTCATCGCCGGAGGGCACAGTCACCGCACCGTATTTCTCAGCTGTGCGCAGCGCCGCTTCCTTGGTGTCGGTGGCGATGATTGTCGCGCCGGTCATGGCTTTGAGGATCTGCACCGCGAGCAGCCCCAGCCCTCCCAAGCCGATCACCAGCGCCGACGAGCCCGCCTTGTTCAGCTTCGGCAGCGCCAGCTTGATTGCGTGGTACGGGGTCAAACCGGCGTCGGCAAGCGCGGAGGCCTTCACCGGGTCCGCATCTCCCAGCGGCACCAGGTTGCGCGCCGGAACCACGACGTACTCGGCCATGCCACCGTCGCGGCCCAGTCCAATGCCTAGGTAGCCGACCTCGGTGACGTTGTCGCAGAACGTGTCCTGGCCGATCATGCAGAACCGGCAGTACCCGCAGCCGACCGGGCCGTAGACCACGTACGCCGCGCCGCGCTCGATTCCGTCGACGCCCTCGCCGATCTCGTCCGCCCAGCCGGCGACTTCGTGGCCGAGCGTAAACGCTGGGGCGCACAGCGGGTTGGTGCCCTCGACGAAGTCCTGGAACACGGCCACATCGGAGTGGCACGCGCCTGACGCGGCGACTTTCAGCACCACCTCGCCAGGGCCGGCGGTGGGCTTGTCAACGTCAACGATCTGCGGGAATGTTTGGTAGTCGGTGTAGCGGATGGCCTTCATGGGGTGGGGCTCCTTTGGTCGTCGATAGGCAACCTGCCCCACCCATCGTATTTAAGGAAGCAGCCCTTGGCTGTGCGCCCAGCCGAAGCCCGCAGCACCCAGGCCGATAACCCCCAGCAGCACGCCAATGATGATCGCGGTCGGCGAGTCGGAGCTGCCCGAGGGCTTCTCGCTTGGACGCGGCTCCGCCTTCTTCTGCGTAGGCGCCGGCGCGGGCGCAGGTTTCGCCGTCGCAGTCGAAGTCTCCACCTTCGCGGCCTTCAGGCGCTGGCGGGCGAACGTCTTCAGGTTCTCGTTCGCGTCGGAGGCGAGGACCTCCTTGAGCACCTTGTCCATCTCCTCCGGGGTGTATTCGAGCGCGGAGACGTTGAAGGTGTCGTTGAATACCTGGGCGCCCTCGGAGTTGGACACGGTAACGTGCAGCGGCACCACGGGGTTATCAATGAACGCCGCCGGCGAGACGTTGATATCCACCGGGGTAATGTAGTTCGAGTCGCCCTTGGCAAAGTAGCTGTCCTTAAACTGGCCAACACCGTAGTCCGCGACCACCGTGAAGGTGTCGTCGGTGGAGCCCAAGTTGCGCAGCTCACCCTTGATGATGTTGGTGTCCGCGTGGGTGACGATGCCGTTGTCATTGTGCAGGCTACGGGCGAGGCTGAAGCCGACCTTGCCGTCGTTCTTGCCGGTAGCGGCCGCGGCGGAGATCAGTTCGTCGACTTCGGCGCGCTCCTCGTCTGCAACCACGTCGGGGGCATCGGGGGCATCGATGGCGTCGTCGTAATCGCGCACGCCCTGGCCGATGAACTCGGTTTTGAACAGCAGGTTGTCCCAATCCGACGGGATGACGTAGTCGAACTGGCTCTCTTCCGGCTTGAAGCGAGACTTGTCTTCTGAGTTGGGAATCTTCTCCGTGGTGCGCACTTCCTGGTCGGAGAAGTTGAACTCGGAGAACTGGTAGGCGTAGCTCATGGTGGACTTGTAGGAACCCAGCCAGTCGTAGCCGGGGCGGTAAAACTCCACCGACGGGTCCTTGGTGTCCACGAAGCGCACGAAGCGCTGGGCGGTGTTGTCGCGGGTTTCGCGGCCCCAGTGCATCAGCCCCAGGGTGTGGCCGAACTCGTGGAGGATGGTGTTGCGCAGAAGCTCATCGCTGTTGGTCACGTCGCCGGAGACGAAGAAGGTGGAACCGTTGACCTGGCCTAGGCCGGTGACGTTGCGTTTGGCGCCTTCGTCGAAGCGGGTGCCAATCAGCGCCGAGCGGAACACCGAGCGGCGCGCACCGAGCAAGTGTTCGGCCTGGTCCTCCAGCTTCTTGGTGCGGCCCAGCTCGTCCAGGCCGCCGAAGTACTCGGCGGTGTAATCCTCGGTCTCACCGCCCTTGCGCTCTTTCGCGGTCATGCTGGCCATGGATTCGCTGACGTAGTGCTTACCAGCGTCGATGTGCAGGTTGATCCCGTTTTTATCGAAGAGGTCTTCCAGCTCTTTGAAAAGCGACGGGTTCGGCGCGTAGCTTTTCGTGTTCGCGGTGGCGCAGGCGGCGAATTCGGCGAAATCATCGAGGGTGGCGGCGAAGCGTTCGGAGCGGTCGCAGCCGATCGTCTCCCATTCGGACTTCATCCAATTGACCTGCAGGAACAGGTCTTTGCGGTCGGGGTCTGCGCCCCAGCGTTGGATGGGCAGGTACGTGCCGTCGGCAAGCCTGAGCCCTTCGGTTTCCCAGGAGTCGCGCAGCCCGTCGCCGTCGGTGTCGAGGGCGGAGTCCTGGGTGCTGATTGCCACGGACATGCCTGCGCTTATCGACGCCCCTGGGGCCACCGTGCGCTCCCACCTCGCCGCCTGGTGCTTTGCGCCGTCGTTTGCGCCCGAAAGGGCCGCCGCCTTGGTCGCACCAGTGGCCGCGGTGTCCGGTGCGGTAAAGCGCACGTCGGTAATGTAACCGCCGGACTTCGGCTGCACCACCACGCGGTCGTCGTCCTGGTTAGCCGTAATACCTTCGGCAAAAGGCACGACGTTGGCCAGGTCAATGCCCACCTCCGCCGCGGTTTGGCCCGTGTTTTTCACGGTCACGGTGGCATCTACTTGACCGCCGTCGATGCGGTAGGTCCGCGTGATCAGGAAGTTGGTTTGTTGCAGCGTGTAAGTGAGCACGTCGGCGGTGCCGTCGGTGGTCACCTTCGGCTGCGCAAACAGGTCGGGAACCACCACGTCGCCGTTCGTGCGCACCTCCATGGAGGTGTCGAACTGGTGGTTGTCCGCCTGGGACGCGGGGTGCGAATAGTCGAACCGGCCAGTGCCACGCGGGGTGATAAAGCCGTTGATGAACGGCTCGGTGGCGCTGGAGTTGCTCACGGTCGCATCCGGCTGAGTAGTGCCGAGTGTGACCTTCGCGTCGGCGACCGGCGCCATAGGTGCGGCGGTCGCCGCGAGTGCAGCGCACAGGGACACTGCCAGTGTTTTCTTCGAAATCTTCATGTCAATGTCCTTTTCTAAAATCCGTAGTGCTTCAGCTGCGCCCGAATGGCGTCCTGGTTGAGGTAGGCCGCCCAGCCCACACCCGCGATCATCGCTAGCAGGCCGAGCACCACCGCGATCCATCCGCCGGAGGCCGACGAGCCGTCGGACGAGCCCGAGGACGTACCGTTCTGCTTTGCCGCCGGGGCAGGCGTGTCGGTGGCGGTGAACGCGTACTCAACAATCTTTGTCGAGCCGTCCGGGAACGTCACCTTCATCGGCACCTTCAGCACGGTGCCCACCGGCACGTCGCTGTTCGGCTTCGCGGTGAGCTCGCCGGTAGTCCGGTCGTAGAAAACTTGCCAGCCGTCGTGGTTGAAGTCCGCCAACTTGGCGTTGTGGTTGAGCCCGGTGCGCACCGTCGCGGCTTCGCCGACTTCAGCGGTCACCCCAGCTACTCGCGGGGTGAAGCGCGCCGCCTGCGAGGCCGCCGTGACCTGCGCGGTGATCTCCTCGGTGCTGCCGTCCGCATACCGCACGCGCACCGTCACCGTGTATGGGGTGTCCAGTTGCGCGTCGGCGGGAAGCTCGACCTTCAGCGCGCCTGTTTGCTTATCGACGCCCACGTCCCGCAGTCCCCCGCCGTCAACCACGGCAAACGTGGTGCCAGCCGGCACAGAACCGCTCAGCTTCACGGTCGCGGTGCCGCCAGGCGCTGCCGACACATCGGCGTACGAGGGGGAATGGGCGGCGGAGAGGGCGGAGCTCGTCGATACGCGAACGCTCGCAGTAGGTTCTGCGGACGACCCGTCGGCGAAGTACGCGATGACCGTCACCTTCACCTCACCCTGCTGCGGCGCGAAAACGCGCAGGTTGCCGGTGTGCTCGTCCACGATGGCGACCCAATCGCCCAGCGGCTGCGAGCGATCTACCTCGAACGTGGTGCCCTCCGGCAGCACCGCCGCGCCGGTGCGCAACACAGTGATGCCCTCGCCGGGGCGCACCGACAAGCCCTCCTCGTAGCCCAGCTCGGTGGTGTGTGCGAGGAGCGGATCGCCGATCTCCACCTCAGCGGTGTACGTGCGGGGAGAACCGTCCGGGAACGTCACCTTCACCGGAATCTCCCGGATGCCGGGTGCCGCGTCCTTCGGCGGGGTGAAGGTGAGACGGCCGTTGTTATCGACGCGGACCCAGTCCGCGTAGGCCGGGTCCACCTCAAAGCGGGTGCCCTCCGGGAGGCGGCGATCAGCGTAGACGAACGGGCCGTCCGTGACGGTCGCGCGCGGGCGACCGGCCTGGCGAGTCGCCCCAGCCGGCACCGGAATCAGCGGGAAACGCACCTCGTGCTGCTGCGCCATCGGGGTTGGCTCATCCACCTCGACGGTAATGGTGTGGGTCTCGCCCGAATCGTCCTGGACCTCGACGCGGTACTCGCCCGGCGCCGTGTTGCGCGGCGGCCTAGCGACGACCGTGCCGTCACCCTCCACCGAAATCCAGCTCTCCTCCGCCGGGAGCTCAGTGGTGGTGCCGTCCGGCTTAACCTGCGTAACAGCGCTGGTGCGGAAGTTCGGGGGTGTTGTGGTGTCGCCGGTGCGAGTCGGTGCGGTGACCTGGGTCTGGCCGGGCTTGACCACCACGCGATCCCAGTTGAACTGGGCCTTCGGCTTTTCCGGGTTGACTACGAAGCCTGGCAGCTGGACCCGCTCCCCCGCCTTGACCGTCACGTTTGCGGGTGGCGGGGCGACGTTGCCTGCGGGCACGCCGACGGTGACCGTGTAGTCGCCCGGTGGCAGGTCGGTGAGCTGGAACTTCCCATCCTTAGCTAATTGGGCGGTGGACTCCTTACCGTTTGCGTCGCGAGCCGTCACCGTGGCACCCGGCACCGCCTTGCCAGCTGGGTCGGTGACTTTGCCGGCCACGGAACCGACCTTCGGCGCCGGCGGCTGAGTCGAAGAAGGCGTCGGCTTTGGCGTGGTGGGCGTCGGCTTCGAGGTCGTCGGCTGGGCAGACGTCGTCGGCGACGGCTTCGAGGTCGTCGGCTGAACAGACGTCGTCGGCGACGGCTTCGGTTTAGTGGACGTCGGCGATGGTTTAGGTGTAGTGGACGTCGGTGTCGGTTTCGGCGTCGTGGGCTGAGCAGACGTTGTCGGCGCAGGCTTCGAGGTCGTCGGCTGAGCAGACGTCGTCGGCGTCGGCTTCGGTGCCGGTGTTGAAGTCGTCGGTTTCGGACTCGGCGTTGGGGTCGGCTTCAGCTCAAGAGAAAAGTCGACGTTCTGTACCCCGTTGACCGTCACGTTCCGCTGCTGCGACGTAGGCAGTACATACCGCGAAGGCAGCGCTGTGACCTCAATGGTGGTCGTGCCCGTGGGCACGCCAGGAATCGAGTACATGCCGTTAGCGTCCGTCGTCGCCGTTGTTGTGCCGGCCTTGACAGTTACTCCGGCAACGCCTGTGCTGCCCGGACCGGTCACACGACCAGACACGGTGCCGGTCTCACGCGTCGTGGAGAAATTCACACCCGTCACGCCGGATGTGGACACGTCCACCTGCTGCGCACCAGATACCGAGTACCCAGTCGGCACAGTGGCGGTATCAACCGCAACCGACACCGAACCGGTCGGCACACCAACGATCGTGTAGAGGCCTTCAGCGTTGGTCTGCGCCGACAGATCGCCAGCGCTCACCGTCACATTCGCAACACCATTGCCGTCCGGATCAAGCACCCGGCCAGACACGGCGCCGGTCTCACGCGTCGTAGAGAAATTCACACCAGACACGCCAGACGTCGTGACAGTCTCCTGCTGCGCACCAGAAACCGAGTACCCGGCCGGTACACCACCAGTCACCGCAACCGACACCGAACCAGTCGGCACATCAGCAATCGAGTAGACACCGTCGGCATTAGTAGTAGCCGTCTTGCCGCCGGCAGTCACCGTCACATTCGCAACACCATTGCCGTCCGGATCAGTCACCCGGCCCGACACGGAGCCGAACTGCGACTTCGCGGCAGTCGTGTGCTGCCCGATCCAGTTGTCGCGTTGGTCGCTCACCACGACACCGAATTTCGTGTCCCTCTCGGTCGTCGTGGTGTCGCCGAACACCACGTCGTACGTGCCAGCCGGAACCTTGTTCACGGTGAAGTTGCCGTACTGATCCGTAGTCGCGGTGCGGCCGGCAATCGTCACGGGGGCGCCTTGCACGGGGGTACCGGAGTCGTCGATAAGCGAACCGCTCACGGTGATCGGGTAGACATCGAAGTCGGGGGCGGCGAGGCCCTCAGCAGCCTCCCACGTCTTTGGCTCCGGGGTAACAAAACCGGCCGGTGGAATCACGTTGATTTCCATCGTGCCGGAGGGCGACGGCATCGCAATCTCGTAGGAACCGTCGGGTTGCACTGGAGAGGTGAAGGTCTCGGCACCCTGGCGGATCTCCACCATCGTCTGCTTGTACTCATCCGCGGTTGCGTCGTGCATGGTTACTGAACCGCGGATGTCTGCATTGACGGTGGGGCGAGTAAACCGCGCACCGCCGCCACGCAAAGGCGTGGGGTACTGACTGCCTTTACCCGGCGCGAAGAGGGCCAGTCGCTCGCCCTGGCCAACCTGCACTCCTGGGAGCTCATACGTGATGTGGATGGTCGGATGCCCCGACGTGGAGGTCCCTTGGCTCCGGCGCGCCGTAACGTCGTAGGAGGCGAGGACCTCTTTGCCCTTCATGTGGTCCACGCGGTAATCGGCGATTTCGGGGATGCGCGTGAACACTGGGTCGTCGGCTGGTGCCTCTTCCCTCGGATTGGTGCTGTCTGCCGGCACAAAGTCGATGCTCACCGTCCGCACCGTCATGCCCGTGAGGAAAAACACGGACGCTTCCCAATCGCGTCCGGCGGTCCGCACGGTGCCGTTGTCGATGCCCGGCTGCTGCGTTGGCGCGATCTGCGCGTGCGCGACCGACCCGACGGGGCCAAGCGGAATTTCCGCGGCACCGCCCGCGAGCGCCAACACTGTAGCTACTGCGGTGATTCGCTTTGCACGCACGCAATCTTTACCGGGCAGAGACATGCGGGCTCCCAACTTTTTCAACGCTCGAACACGGCCAGAACACAGCAAAACGCTACCACTCAGTTGTATGCCCTATCCAACATTACATACGCCGAGGGTGCGCGCACGCGAGTTCGCCCAGCGGAGGTTCCCAGACAGCGGTAACGTATGCGGAAATGTGTGTAAAGGAAGGCAAGTACCTGTGAAAATTGCGGTTCTGGGCGGCGACGGTTTCTGTGGCTGGCCCGCGTCCCTGCACCTTTCAGACCTCGGACATGAGGTCACGATCGTGGATAACCTGTCGCGTCGCCGCATCGACGGTGAGCTCGGCGCCGAATCCTTGACGCCTATCTCGCCTATCGACGTTCGCCTGGCAGCCTGGCACGAGGTTTCCGGCAAAGAGATCGGCTTCGAAAACATCGACGTCGCCCAGGACTACGACGCACTGCTTGCATTCCTCAAGGACTTCCAGCCCGACACCGTGATCCACTTCGCCGAGCAGCGCGCCGCGCCGTATTCGATGAAGAGCCCGCGCAACAAGCGCTATACCGTTGACAACAACGTCAATGCCACCCACAACCTGCTCGCCGCGATCGTGGAGACCGGCCAGGACATCCACGTCGTGCACCTGGGCACCATGGGCGTGTACGGCTACGGCACCGCCGGCATGAAAATCCCGGAGGGCTACCTGGACGTGCAGGTGGACACGGGCGAAAACGGCATTGTGGAGCAGCAGATCCTCTACCCCACTCACCCGGGCTCGATCTACCACATGACCAAGGTGCTGGACCAGCACCTGTTCGCCTACTACGCCAAAAACGACGAACTGCGGATCACCGACCTGCACCAGGGCATCATCTGGGGCACCCACACACCGCAGACGCTTCGCGACGAGCGCCTGATCAACCGCTTCGACTACGACGGCGACTACGGCACCGTGCTCAACCGCTTCCTCATGCAGGCGGCAATCGGCTACCCGCTGACCGTGCACGGCACCGGCGGGCAGACCCGCGCGTTCATCCATATCCGCGACATGGCGCGCTGCATCCAGCTGGCGGTGGAGAACCCGCCGGCGCGGGGTGAGCGCGTGAAGATCTTCAACCAAATGACGGAAACGCACAGGGTGCGGGATTTGGCGGAGCTCGTCGCAAAGATTGCGAACGCCGAGGTGCAGATGGTGCCGAACCCGCGCAAGGAGTCCGCCGAAAACGAACTCCACGTGGTCAACGACGCATTCCTGGACCTGGGCCTGGAGCCGACGAAGCTGGAAGAGGGCCTGCTCGTTGAGGTCGAGGAGGTGGCGAAGAAGTACGCCAACCGCGCGGACCGCTCGAAGATTCCGGCGCGCTCGCTGTGGACCGCTGCGCAGTCCGCCGGTGTGCCGCAGGGCGAAAAGTAAATGCGCATCGCGCTACTCACCGAGGTTTTCCTGCCCAAAATCGACGGCGTGGTCACCCGCACCACCCGCCACCTGGACCAACTGGCGGAAATGGGCCACGAGGTGCTCATCTTCGCACCCGGCAACCCGCCCGCCGAGTACGCCGGCTTCGAGGTCGTGCCGATCCGCTCGCACAGCCTGAAGGTGTACCCGGAGGTCAAACACGGCATGCTGGGCCCGAAAACCTACCGGCGCCTGCGCGAGTTCAACCCGGACGTCGTGCACGCTGTCAACCCCATCTGGACGGCTGGCTGGTCCACGTTGGTCGTGGCGCGCCGCTTCCCCGTCATCGCGTCCTTTCACACGGACGTGCCGGAATACTGCCTGAAGCTGGGCATCCCGTGGGTGAAGCCGATCGCCGAGTGGGGGCTGCGCACCTTCCACGGCCGCGCGGGGCTCAACCTGGTCACCTCGGGCCCGATGATGGACAAGGCGGCCGACTACGGCATCGACAACGTGCGGCTGTGGCCGAAGGCGGTGGATACGGTCAACTTCACCCCCGCGGCGCGCACCCGCGAGATGCGCAGCCTGCTTTCCGGCGGCCATCCGGACGACCCCCTGGTCATCTTCGTCGGCCGCATCTCGGCGGAGAAATCCGTGGACCGCTGCGTCCCCATCGTCAAAGAGGTGCGCAAGCGCGTGCCCAACGCGCGCCTGGCGTTTGTGGGCGAGGGCCCGCTTTACGACGAGCTCCGCGCCTCCCCGCCCGCCTGGGCCACCTTCACCGGGTACTTGTCCGGGGCGGACCTGCACGCGGCCTACGCGTCGGGCGATGTGCTGCTGTTTCCCTCCACCACGGAGACCTTGGGCTTTGCCGCGTTGGAGGCGTTCGCATCGGGTGTGCCGGTGGTGGCGGCGAAGGCCGGCGGGCTGCCGTTTGTGGTGGCGGACGGAGAGACCGGCGTGCTGGTCGACCCGGAGGCACCCGATGCCGCCTGGGCCGACCCGATCGAGCGTATTTTGACGCAGCCGGAGCTGCGCGAGCGCATGTCCGCGGCCGGCCGCGCCGAGGCGGAGCGCTGGACGTGGCGCGCCTCCACCGAAACGGTGCTCGGGTACTACGAGGAGGTCATTCGAAGCGCAAGACGGTGACCTCGGCGGTCTCCCCGCCCGCGTATTCGCGGGTCTCGGCGCTCCCGCGCACCGTCGCCGCCGGGTCGATCTCCTGGTACGGCTCCACCTCCAGCCCGCAGGCGTCGACTTTGCGCGGGTCGAACCACTCGATTTCCGCACGCCCACCTGCGATTACCCCGATGCCGGAGGCCGTCTCCCAGGCCTGAACGTTGTCGTCGATGCCGGGCACGTCGCCCGGGTCGAAGCCGAGGCGCTGCGCTACGTCCTTTTCCGTGTACGGGCAGAACACATAAGCCCGCTCCACCTCGGGCCCCGCCACGTCCGCGACGGTGAAGTCCCCGGCCAGCGCGGCGTCCTGCAGCCCCATCTCGGTTCCGTGCGCGCCGCAGCCAGCCAGCACTAACACGCTGGCTGCAGTGATGAATTTGCGGTACATGCCCTACAGTGTAGCTCCGCCCCGGCCGAAACGGGGCCGGGGCGGAGCTGGTAACGCCGAGAAGCTACTGGATCTCAGCCGGATCCTTGCGCTCCGGGAACACGCGCGGACGCACGCCCGCGATGTCCTCGACGACACGGACCACCTGGTGGGAGTAGCCGTACTCGTTGTCGTACCAGACGTAGAGCACGAGGTGGTTGCCAGACGCGATGGTGGCCAGGCCGTCCACCACGGAGGCGTGGGTGGTGCCGAGCAAGTCGGTGGAGACGACCTCCGGGGAGTTGATGTAGTCGATCTGTTGGCGCAGGTTGGAGTGGGTGGACACGCGGCGCAGGAAGTTGTTCACCTCGTCCTTTTCCACTTCCTTGTCCAGGTCCAGGTTCAGCACGGCCATGGACACGTCCGGGGTGGGCACGCGGATGGCGTTGCCGGTGAGCTTGCCCTCGAACTCCGGAAGCGCCTTGGACACTGCCTTGGCTGCACCGGTCTCGGTGAGCACCATGTTCAGACCGGCGGCGCGGCCGCGTCGGTTGCCCTTGTGGAAGTTGTCCGCCAGGTTCTGGTCGTTGGTGTAGGAGTGGACGGTCTCGACGTGGCCGTGCTTGACGCCGTAGCGGTCGTTGATCACCTTCAGCACTGGGGTGATGCCGTTGGTGGTGCAGGACGCGGCGGACAGGACGCGCTCGTCGCCGATCATGTCCTGGTTTATGCCGTAGACGATGTTCGGGATGTCGCCCTTGCCCGGCGCGGTGAGCAGGACGCGGTCCACGCCCTTGGACTCGAGGTGCTTGGACAGGCCGTCGCGGTCGCGCCAGGCGCCGGTGTTGTCCACCACGATGGCGTTGTCGATGCCGTAGGCGGTGTAGTCGATCTCAGACGGGTCGTTGGCGTAAATCATCTGGATCGGGGTGCCGTTTGCCCAGATGATTTCCTTCTCCTCGTCGACGGTGATGGTGCCGTTGAAGGCGCCGTGCACAGAGTCGCGGCGCAGAAGGGACGCGCGCTTGATGATGTCGATGTCGCCCTTCTTGCGCACCACCACAGCGCGCAGGCGCACGCCGCCGTACATCGCCTCGCGGGCGATCAAGATGCGGGCGAGGAGACGGCCGATGCGGCCGAAGCCGTAGAGCACGACGTCGCGGGCCTCGAGTTCGGAGGAGGTGCCGATGACGTCGGCGAGCTCGCGGTCGAGGAAAGCACGCAGGTCCTTCTCGTCGGAGTGCTTGAACTCCTTGGCCAGGCGACCCAGGTCGATCGACGCAGTGCCGAGGTCCATCTCCACGAGTTCGCGCAGGATCGGCAGCGTCTCGTCGAGCGCGAGTTCCTTCTCGTCGATGCGGCGGGCGTAGCGGTGCGCCTTAATGATGTCGATGTCGGTGACACCCACCAGCAGGCGGCCGTAGACCGAGGTCACCGCGTTGTGCTCGCGGTGCAGGCGGCTGATCAGCGGCAGCATCTCCTGCGCGAGGGTGAGCTTGTGGTTCCATTCGTCGCGGGGGTTGGTCGTTTCGGTCAACGTCGCTCCTTTTGCATGTGGGAATCGGGGGCAATTTTCTTACCCGTAATCGCCCCCTTACTGTAGCGCCTGCGCGAACCCGCCGGGCAAGGATCCCCTAGCGTGTGTTCACTTTAATTTCATCTCGGAGGTTTAGCCTCGGCAGCGGCCTTGTCCCCCTGTAAGGAGCCCGCTTCCCATGTCCATATTTTCCCGTCGTGCTGTATGTGTAGTCGCAGCTGCGTCTGTAGCTGTCAGCAACGTTGCGGCTGCCAGCGCCGATACCGCGACGTACTATTCCACAAAGCAGCCCTACTTCCCTGCCGGAACCATCGA
This sequence comes from Corynebacterium sp. CQ3829_602738, assembly GCF_054478435.1. Classification (NCBI taxonomy): domain Bacteria; kingdom Bacillati; phylum Actinomycetota; class Actinomycetes; order Mycobacteriales; family Corynebacteriaceae; genus Corynebacterium; species Corynebacterium sp. CQ3829_602738. The sequence continues at coordinate 815,361 of NZ_CM137003.1, read as the reverse complement.
CAGTTACAGCAAAGCCCCCGAAGGTTTTCAGCAGATCTACACGAGCTCGGTCAACCGCCACGGATCGCGAGGGTTGTCTTCATTCAAGTACGACGACCTCGCCGGCCAGATGCTCACCGCCGCGAAAGAACGCGGTCAGCTCACGGAACTCGGCGAACGCCTCATTCCGCAGGTCGAGGCGATGAGCAAAGCTAACCGCGAACTGACCGGTCCGGGTGAAGGCGGCTACGGCAACCTCACTGCCTTCGGTCGCGCCGAGTTGAACGGCATCGGCGAGCGCAACGCGCGGCGCAACGCGGAACTGTTCGACGCTATCGACCGCGAAAAGCACTCCATTAGTTTTCTGTCCTCCGGTGAGGACCGCGCGATTGAATCCGGCTGGTACTTCGGCAGCGGCCTGCTTGAAACCAATCCGGAACTTACCGACAACCTCACGTACGGTGCGGCCGACGGCCATGTAGAGCTCGAGCCCCGCCGAGACCTCCTCTACGCGCACAAGGACAAAACGGCGTCGAGCTACGAGGCATACAAAGCGTGGGCCGACGGCGACGTACTCGAAGAAAAGGTGGAGCAAGCCTACGCAAAACCCGCATCCCGCGAGGCGGCCACGAGCCTACTGGGAAAGATATTCGCACCGGAATTCATCGACGCGATTGATGACGGCACCCTGACGTTTGTCGGCGTTGAGAAGGAGGACAAAACTGTTGAAGGCATCGTGGACGCCGCCCTGCAGTTTTATAACCTCTACATCATCGCCCCGGCAATGGAGGACGAGCCGGCGAAGCCCGCCGAAGGTTGGATCTTCGACGAATACATGGATGAGTCCGACGGGCCAACCTTCGCCTACCTCCTCGATGTAGAGGACTACTACGAGAAAGGCCCAGCTATTGAAGGCCAGACCGTCTCGTACGACAACTTCGAACCGTTGCTCGACCACATGCTCGCCGGTGTGCGCGAGCGCGCTGAGGGCGGTGACACCGCAGCCGAATTCCGTTTCGGTCACGCGGAGACCATCGTTCCGCTGGCGGCATTGCTGAAACTGCCGGGCTCGGAGAAGGGCGTGCCGGCGAACCAGGTGATGGACTACTCCAACTCCTCGTGGCGTGGCGACAAAGTCGCGCCGATGGGAGCGAACATTCAATGGGACGCGTTCCAAAACGACAACGACGAAACCATCGTCCGGATGCTGTACAACGAGGCCGAAGTTCCGTTCCACTCGGGCTGCGTGCCTATCGAAGAAGGTTCGATGTTCTACACGCTCGATGAGCTTGAAGACTGTCTCCCGCTTGGCTCAACCTCAGACCACACAAAGGCCCGCCTCACCGAGACAGCGACGCCCGTTCCGGCGCCAGAAACGTTGTCCAGCAAGATGGGCGCGCCCGAAGTCATCGCGATTGCCGTCGCGGCCTTCTTCTCGGTCTGGGCTCTGCTCGGCCTTGGTGGGGAGGTCATTGCGCGGCTGATGCCCCGCTAGCCCAATAACTAATCGCGCAGGACGTCCCGGTACTTGCCGGGTTCCGGCTGCGGGGCGAAGTTCGGGGACTGGTCCTTGTCCACGAGCACCGCGCGTACCCCCTCTGCGAAGTCGGGTTCGCGGGTCATCACGGCGCCCAAGCGACGCTCGTTGTCCAACGCCCCGGCGAGGTCCTGCGAGGCGTTCGCGGCGAACAGCTCGGCGGCGGCGACCAGGGACGACGGGGACGCCTGCGCCGTCAGCTTTGCGACGAGCTCCGCCAACTCCCCGTCCAACCTGCCCTGAATCTCAGCCCATGAGCCCTGGAACGTGGGCTCGATGGCGTCGAGAAGCGATAAAAGCTCCGACTCCCCCGGCTCGAGCGCGACAGTATCCAGGAAGCCGGGGCCTTCGGCGACGATGCCGTCGAGCACCCCGTCCAGCGAGGCGACCTTGTGCGTGGCCAGGCCGGTGGCCAGCATGTCGTCGGGGCTCAAGCGGTATCCCGTCAGCCCCAAAAAGGTGCCCAAGCTTTGCGACGGCACCTTCGGCAGATGCTGCAGCAGCCACGACATGCCGACATCGGTGACGTAGCCGATATTCATCTCCGGCATGGACGCGAACGCCTCTTCCGTGACCACCATGTGCGAGCCGTGGGCGGAGATGCCCATGCCGCCGCCCATGATCACGCCGTTACAGAGCGCGATGTACGGCTTGGGGTAATTCGCGATGTCCAGGTTCATGGCGTACTCGTCGGCGAAGAAGGCGTCGACCTCGTCGCCTCGGCCCTCGAGGATGCCGTCGCGGGCGGCGCGCACGTCGCCGCCGGAGCAGAAGTGCTTGCCGGAGGATTGGACGACCACCTGCTCGATGGCGTCGTCGTCGCGCCACTGCTTCAACGTCGCGTCGATGGCGCGGGCCATCTCGGGGCTCAGCGAGTTCAGTGCCTTCGGCCGGTCGAGGGTGATCACACCGGTGGTGTCGCGTACTTCAGTCTTGATCAGATCGGTCATGCTTCCCCAGTGTTCCACATCACACCGGTAGTGTGGGGGCAATGCGGACACCTCGGTTGATTGCGTTGGACATGGACGGCACGCTTCTTGACGGCGACGGGCGCGTGCCGGACGCATTCTGGCCGCTTCTCGACGCCGCACGCTCGCACGGGGTGACCCTCGCGCCGGCGTCCGGGCGGCAGCTGGCCACCCTGCAGCGGATGTTCCCGGAGTGCGACACCTTCATCGCGGAAAACGGCGCGGTGGTGGTGCACGGCGGCGAGGTGGTCTCCACCACTGCCCTGCCGGAAGCGCCGGTGCGGCGGTTACTGTCCGAGCTGCCCGGCGCGCCGTTTGCCGCCCACGCTGTGGTGTGCGCGCCGTCGGTGGCCGCCACCGTGCCGCTGCCGCCGGCTGTGGACGCGGAGGTGGACAAGTACTACGCCTCGCGCACCATGCTTTCCGACGAACCTCCGGCCCCCACCATCAAAATCGCCCTGTACGTGGAATCGGACGCCGAACGCGACGCATACCCCTGGGTGAGCGAACTGGTGCCGGAGCTGCGCGCGGTGGTCTCCGGCAAGCACTGGGTGGACCTGATGCACCCCGACGCCGACAAGGGGCCGGCACTTTCGCAGCTCGCCGGGGCTATGGGCGTCGCGGTGGAGGAGACGGCGGCGTTCGGCGACTACCTCAACGACCTCGGCATGCTTCGCGTTGCCGGGCACGCCGTTGCGATGGGCAACGCGCACGAGGATTTGAAGGCCGTCGCCGACGAGGTGGTGGGCACCAACGTCGACGGCGCGGCCGTGGCAAGGCTGGCGCAATGGCTGTCGTGATCGACTTTGCCCAGCCCGCGAATGTGGTCGCCCCGCAGCTGCTCGGGTGCGTGATCACGCACAACGGGGTAAGCATCCGGCTCACCGAAGTCGAAGCGTACCTGGGCGCCGACGACCCGGCGGCGCACACCTACCGCGGCAAAACGGCACGCAACGCGGCGATGTTCGGCCCGCCCGGGCGGTTGTACGTGTACTTCTCCTACGGCATCCACCACAACGGCAACATCGTGTGCGCGCCGGAAGGCGACGGGCAGGGGTGCCTCATGCGCGGCGGCGAAGTCGTCGCAGGTGAGGAATTGGCGCGAGGGCGGCGGCAGCGGCCAGACCGGGCACCGATCCCTTACGAGAACCTGGCGCGCGGGCCGGGCAACCTGGGTGCCGCGCTCGGGCTTGGGTTGGGCGACAACGGGACAGAAGTGCGCATCACCCCGCGCGAGGCGGAGCCGGAATGGGTGGCCGGCCCGCGCATCGGCATCTCCAAAAACGCCGACGCCCCGTGGCGGTTCTGGATCCCCGGCAACAGGACCGTCTCCACCCCACGGGGCGCACCGAAGCGTCGCTAGCTACTTCTTCTTCTTTTTCTTCTTCTTGGACTGCTTGCCCACCTCAAGCTCGGCGGCGACGTCGGGGACGTAGCGGAACTCGTCGCGAGGCGGACGCTCGTAGTCCGTGATCTCCGGGCGCTCCGGGATCTCCGGCAGGTCCGGCTTAATGTGTTCGTACGGGATGGTGGACAACAGGTGCGAGATGACGTTGATGCGCGAGCGCTTCTTATCCTCGCTTTCCACCGTGTACCACGGCGCCGACGGGATGTCGGTGTGGACAAACATCTCGTCCTTGGCGCGGGAGTACTCCTCCCACTTCGTAATGGACTCTAAGTCCATCGGCGAAAGCTTCCACTGGCGCAGCGGATCGTTGCGGCGGGACTGGAAACGCTTGTACTGCTCCTCGTCGGAAACGGAGAACCAGTACTTGCGCAGCATGATGCCGTCTTCAACCAGCAGACGCTCGAAGATCGGCGCCTGGTGCAAGAAGCGGCGGTACTCCTGCGAGGACGCAAAGCCCATCACGCGCTCCACGCCGGCGCGGTTGTACCAGGAACGGTCGAAGATGACGATCTCGCCGGCCGTGGGCAGCTTCTCCACGTAGCGCTGGAAGTACCACTGGCCCTGCTCGCGCTCCGTGGGCTTCGGCAGCGCCTCGATCCGGCAGGTGCGCGGGTTCATGTACTGGGTGATGCGCTTAATCGCGGAACCCTTGCCCGCCGCGTCGCGGCCCTCCATGACAATGACCACACGCTCGCCGTTTTCCACCACCCACTGCTGCATCGCTACCAGCTCGGCCTGCAGGCGCAGCAGTTCCTTCTCGTAGGCCTTCTTGGACAGTTTCGGCGGTTTCTTGTCGTGGCTCATGGGTGTAACCGTACCCGCAGGTGCCGTGAGCACTAAAAACGCACAAGAACCTGAGAAGAAAGTGCAATATGGGATTACGGGTGCATTGTTGAACAATAAATGCGATATACTCTCTCTAGTTCTAACCAATACGGTCACCCACCTGCGCAAATGCAGTAGGCGACAACTGATTTCAATACGGATGCCATGCTTGCACACAACGTTTCCGCCGAGGTCCGCCGCGCGATCTCACGCGGCGAATTCGCTCCCGGGCAAAAGCTCAACGAGGTCGCCCTCGCCGAGCGTTTCGGCGTTTCCCGCAACACGCTGCGTGAAGCATTCGCCATGCTGACCGCTGAAGGCCTGTGCGAACGCATCCCCAACCGCGGCGTGTTCTTGGCCACCCCGACGCCGGAGTTCGTCACCGACACCTTCCGCGCCCGCGCCGCCATTGAGCCGGCCGCGCTGTTGTGGGGCCCGGACCTGGACGTCGACCGCCTCGACGAGCTGAACAAGGAAGCCCGCGTCGCCATCGAGGAAGAAGACGACGACCTGCTCATCGCCGTCAACCAAGCCTTCCACCACGTCGTGCTCGCGGCGATGGGCTCGAAAACCCTCGGCGACACCATGGACCAGCTCGACGCCTTCCTCCGCCTGGCCACCCTGCCCATCCTGGAGCGCGACCCGGCGTTCAACCGCCGCTTCATCGAGGTCAACGAGCACATCGTCGAACTGGTCCAGTCCGGCGACCGCCAAGCCGCCTCCGACTACCTCCAGGTGCAGCTGATGGAGCAGGCCGAGGCGATCATCGAGATGATCGAGAAGATCAACAACGGCACCGTCTAAACCACCCCCCGTCCCAACCTGAGCGCAAGATCACATGCGCCAGGTTGTATAACTAGGGCCATGCATATCGACCTCAATGCCGACCTCGGGGAGACCACCGCGGGCAACCCGGTCGCTGACGACGCAGCCATGCTGGAGATGGTCTCCAGTGCCAACGTCGCCACCGGCTTCCACGCAGGAGACCCCCACTCCATCGCCGGCACCCTGAAAAACGCCGCCGCCCACGGCGTGACCCTCGGCGCCCACGTGGCCTACAACGACCCGGCAGGCTTCGGCCGCCGCTTCATCGACTACGCCCCCGCCGAACTCGCGGACGAGACGCTCTACCAAATCGGCGCCCTCGACGCTCTGGCCCGCGTCCACGGCATGCAAGTGCACTACGTCAAGCCGCACGGCGCGCTCTACAACACGATCGTCCACCACGAGGCACACGCCAAGGCGGTCATCGACGGCATCAAGGCGTTCAGCCCCGAGCTCGCCGTGATGCTGCTGCCCGGCGGCGTCGCCGTCGACATCGCCGAAAAGGCCGGACTGCGAGTGATCCGCGAGGCGTTCGCGGACCGCGGCTACAACCCCGACGGCACGCTCGTGTCGCGCCGTGAGCCGGGAGCGGTCATGCACGACCCGCAGGACGTCGCCAAGCGAGTGCTCCAAGTCGCATCCACCGGATCCGTCACCGCCATCGACGGCACCGAAGTCAAAGTCCAGGCCGAATCGGTCTGCGTCCACGGCGACTCCCCCGGCTCCGTCGAGCTCACCCGGAGTGTGGTGCACAAGCTTGCCGACGAAGGCATCCGCATCGAGGCCGTACTGTGACATACACCGTCAAACGAGTAGGCACCCGCGCGCTCATCGTCGACCTGCCCGACTTGGGCACCGTCATGAACTTCTACGCGGCGCTGTCCGCCACGCCACTGGAGCACCAAACCGACGTCGTCGCCGCCGCGCGCACCGTGCTGGTGACCTTCGACTCGCCCACCGCCACCACAAAAGCGGTGGACGTGCTGGCCGCGTACACGCCCGCTGCCGCGGACATGGGTACGCCGCGCGACATCGACATCGACGTGCGATACGACGGGGAGGACGTGGGCGCGCTGGCGTCGTCGCTAGGCATGAGCACAGCCGAGCTCATCGAGTGGCACACCTCCACCACCTGGGTCGCCGCCTTCGGCGGGTTTGCCCCCGGATTCACCTACTGCGTGCCCGAAGACGCCTCGCGCGCCCTGGAAATCCCCCGCCGCGACTCGCCTCGCACCGCCGTGCCCGCAGGCGCCGTCGCCCTGGCCGGCGAATTCTCCGCCGTCTACCCGCGCACCTCCCCCGGCGGCTGGCAGCTCATCGGCACCACCGCCACCCCGATGTGGGACTCCACCGCCACCCCGCCCGCGCTCGTCGCCCCCGGCGACCGGGTGCACTACCGCGCCGTGGACACCCTGCCAGCCGACACGCAGACCGCGCGCAAGCACCTGGCCACCCCGCCACGACGCCCCGTGTTCACGCTCGACGACGCCGGCCTGCAGACCCTCTACCAGGACCTCGGCCGCCAAGGCAACGGCAACCTGGGCGTGACCACGTCCGGCTCCTCCGACCGCGCCTCCGCCCGCACCGCCAACGCCGCAGTAGGCAACAAACGCAACGCCACGCTTTTAGAAAACGTCGGCGGGCTGACCATGACCGCTCTAGCCGAGACCGTCATCTGCGTCACCGGCGCCGACGCCGACGTCACCGTCGGCGGCAGGCCCGCCCCCCTGGCCACCCCAACGATCGTGCCGGCCGGCGCGGAGGTCGTCGTCAAGCCGGCACGCCTGGGTTTCCGCACCTACGTCGCCGTGCGCGGCGGGCTCATCGCCGACACCGAACTGGACTCGGCGGCCACCGACATGCTCTCCGGCCTCGGCCCGAAGCCGCTTGCCGCCGGCGACACCATCGCCATGTCGCTGACCCCGCCGCAGTCCGCGAACTCGCTTCTGTCCAACCCGCTGCGCGTCGAACGCGACGGCGCCGACGTCGTCGGCGTAGTGCGCTGCGTCCTCGGCCCCCGCGACGACTGGTTCGACGCGGACGCCGTGGACCGGTTCTTCGCCACCACCTTCACCGTCACCGGCGACTCCAACCGCGTGGGCCTGCGCCTCGAATCCGACGCGCCCCTGACCCGCTCGCGCGACGGCGAGCTGCCCAGCGAAGGCATGGTCGCAGGCTCCGTGCAGATCCCCCCGTCCGGCCAGCCCGTGCTCTTCCTGCGCGACCACGCCGTGACCGGCGGATACCCTGTCATCGCGACCGTGATCAACGAAGACGTCGACATCGCCGCACAACTCCCGCCCGGCGGAAAACTCCGCTTCGAGCGCTACACCCTGGAAGGTTAAGGAATGACTCTTTCTGCCGTACTGATCGCCAACCGCGGAGAGATCGCCGTGCGTATCGCACGCACCGCCCGCGACTTGGGCATCCGCTCCATCGCCGTCTACTCCGAGCCCGACACCGGCGCACTCCACACCCAGGTCGCCGACGAGGCGTACCTGCTGCCGGGCAACACCTCCGCCGAGACGTACATGAACATCCCGGCGCTCATCGAGATCGCGCACCGTGCCGGCGCCGACTGCCTCCACCCCGGCTACGGCTTTTTGTCCGAAAACGCCGACTTCGCCCGCACCGTCGAGGAGGCCGGCCTGAAATGGATCGGCCCCTCACCCGAGGCCATCGAGCTGCTCGGTGACAAGCTCTCCGCCCGCGCCCTCGCCGTCGAAGCGGGCGCCCCGCTCGCACCGGGCACCGGCGAGCCGCTGTCCACCTGGGAAGAAGCCCGCGACTTCGCCAGCGAGCACGGCATGCCTATCGCAATCAAGGCAGCCTTCGGCGGCGGCGGCCGCGGCCTGAAGGTCGTCTTCGACGAGGCCGACATCGAGGAAGGTTTCGCCTCCGCCGGCCGCGAAGCGCGCGAAGCGTTCGGCCGCGGTGAGTGCTACGTGGAAAAGTTCCTCACCCACCCGCGCCACGTCGAGGCGCAAGTGCTTGCCGACGCGCACGGCAACGTCGCCGTCCTCGGCACCCGCGACTGCTCCACCCAGCGCCGCTTCCAAAAACTCATCGAGGAAGCGCCCGCCCCCTTCCTCACCGACGAGCAGCGCAGCGCCATCGAAGAAGGTGCCCGCGAAATCATCCGCAAGGCGAACTACCAGTCCGCCGGCACCGTCGAATACATCGTCTCCGAAGACGGCACCGTGTCGTTTTTGGAGGTCAACACACGCGTCCAGGTCGAGCACCCCGTCACCGAAGCCATCACTGGCGTGGACATCATCGCCGAACAGTTCCGCATCGCAGACGGGCTTCCGCTGTCCTTCGGCGACGCCGACCCGCAAATCCATGGTCACGCGTTCGAGTTCCGCATCAACGCCGAAGACGTCACCAACGGATTCGCACCGTCACCCGGCACCGTGACGCGTTTCGACGTGCCCACCGGCCCCGGTGTGCGCATCGACACCGGCGTGCGCACCGGTGGCCAAATCCCGCCCTACTACGACTCGCTCATGGGCAAGCTCGTCGTCTGGGGGCCGGACCGCGACACCGCGTTGAAGCGGGCGCAGCAGGCGCTCAGCGAGTTCGTCATCGAAGGCGTGCGCACCGTGCTGCCGTTCCACCGCGACATGGTCGACGCGCCCGAGATCACCGGCGACAGCCTCGACGTCTACACCGACTGGGTGGACCACAACTACTCGCCGTCGCAAAAACACAGTGACGTGGACATCGAGCACATCTACGACGAGCGCCGCGACGTCGTTATCGAGATCGACGGGCGCCTGCACACCATCGGCTTCCCCGTCGCGCTGCTCGGCGGCGGCGCTGCCCCAGCTGCGGCTGACGCTGCCGCCCCCTCCGGCGACGAGGCTGGCGCGGTGACGTCGAAGTACGAGGCCACCATCGTGGAATGGCTGGTCGCCGACGGCGACGTCGTTGCCAAGGGCGATGCCATTGCGACCGTCGAGGCGATGAAGATGGAATCGCAGCTCAAAGCGCCTCGCGACGGGCAGATCTCGCTTGCCGCACAGCAGGGCGAGCGCGTGAAGGCGAACGCCACCATCGCGACGATTTCCTAGATATGAGCGCGGTCACTGACATACGATGAGGGTGTCTGAAGCCACACCAGCGAAAGGACCCCTATCATGGCTGAGACAATGCAGGCACTCACCTACTTCGGCGAGGGCGACGTGCGCGTCGACACGCGCCCTGTGCCGACCATCTTGGAGCCCACCGATGCGATCATCCGCATCGACACCACCACCATCTGCGGCACCGACCTCGGCATCTTCCATGGCAAAAACCCCGAAATTGAGGAACGCGAACGCGAGCGCACAGGCGAATGGAACGGACGCATCCTCGGCCACGAAGGCATCGGCACCGTCGAAGCCGTCGGCGAGGCAGTGCAAAACTTCCAACCCGGCGACAAAGTACTTGTCTCGTGCGTTTCCCGATGCGGCGCGTGCGAGAACTGCCAAAAGCAGCTTTACAGCCACTGCCAGAACGGTGGATCCTGGATTCTCGGCTACATGATCGACGGCACTCTCGCCGAGTACGTGCGCACCCCGTTTGCCGACACCTCCCTCTACCACCTGCCGGACACACTGGACAAAGAAGTCGCAGTGTTCCTTTCCGACGCCTTGCCCACCGGACACGAAATCGGAGTCCAATACGGCAGCGTCACCCCGGGCAGCGACGTCATGATCGTCGGCGCAGGCCCAGTCGGCATGGGCGTGCTGCTCACATCCCAGTTCTACTCCCCCGCCACCATCACAGTCGTGGACATGGACGATAACCGCCTCGCCAAAGCCCGCGAAATGGGCGCAACCCACACCCTCAACCCCGCAAGCGATGATGTCAACGCCCGTGTCGGCGACATCACCGAAGGGCGGGGCGTGGACACCGCCATCGAGGCAGTCGGTCTGCCTGCAACATGGAAAACATGCGCCGACAACGTCAAGGAAGGCGGAAACATTGCTGTCGTCGGCGTGCACGGGAAACCGGTGGAGTTTCCGCTCCAGGAGATGTGGATCAAAAATCTCACCGTGACCACCGGTCTCGTCAACGCAAACACCACAGGCATGCTGCTTAAGGCAGTCCAGAACTCGGACCTGCCCATCAAGTCTCTGGCTACCCACCACTTCACGTGGGACCAGCTCGGCGAGGCATGGGAGACGTTCTCGCATGCCGACGAGCACCAGGCGATGAAGGTCATCATCGACAACGTCTAGCCGAAGAGTTGGTCGAGTGCTCCGCGGTCGGTGTTTTTCAGGTGATACCCCCGCGGTGAGACCCACCACGGTGCGCCCCTGATCATCGCGATGTGGCCGCGGGACTTGCGCCAGGGGTCGTCGTCGTTGACCCGGTTGTGATAGCGGCATAGCGGCACCAGGTTGTTCATGTTGGTGTAGCCGCCGTGTTTCCACGCCTCCACGTGGTGAATCTCCGAGCCATACGCCCCGTGCCTACAGCCTGGGAACGCGCACACGGGTGAGACCATGCAGGCCATATCGCGCTGTTTCTGGTTGGCGAAGCGCTCGGTGTCGTACAGATTCACCGCGCCTTGCTCCGGGTGGAACGCTGCGACCTCCAACGTCTCGCCGAACTCTTGCTGGAGGTATTCGGCGCCAGTCATGGTGGTGCCGTCGGTCAGCGTGAGGATGACGTCGTCGCCGTCACCCGCCAGGATGCGTGCGTGTTCAGAAATCGGCACCATCACAATCGGGCGTGGTGCCGCAGCAACCACTCCGCCGGTTTCGCCTTCGACGATGCGCCAAAACGCCTCCTCCATCTGGGCTGCGGCCGGCTGTGTGGCGTCGATGTCTTGGCGCAGGCGGTGCTCGAGGTCTGCGGCTTTGCGGTCGGTGGTGTAGATGGTGATGCGCGCCCGGCCGTTTCTCGGTGCGGAGAACGCGACCTGTTGCTTTTTCGGGGTGTCATCGTCGCGGGGCACCAGCTCTCGTGCGGCGCGTTCGATCGCGCGGTATCCGCCGGTGACGTCCAGCAAGGCGAGGCGCAGCCGCCACCGCTCGCTGGTGTCCTTGACACCACCGACGCGGCGTTCAATCAACGCCAGCTCGTCCAGGGAGAACCCGCGGGCCTTCTGTACTGCCAAAGCCTGTTTGCGGGTGAATTTGGTCGGCCCGTAGTACACCTTCTGCATCCCGTCCCACGCGCGTGCCCGATCCGGCGCCATGCCGGCACCCAGGGCAATAGACAGGTCGAAGTGCCGCAGGGTCTCCATGGATGCTGCGGCCATCGCCTCGATAAACGCGTCGAACGGGTTCATGCCACGAACACTAAAACAAGCGCAACCCCACACAACCCCCCGAACCGAAATCTGTGGATAACTCGCCACAGAAGCCCCAAAGTTATTCACAGTGGCACCCTTTAGGGAACCTGGTAGGCCACATCCCGCACGTCGGTGATGAGCATCTTGCCTGGCGAATGGCAGATCGCCAGCTCCGGCTTCGAGTGCATCACGATCGACTGCGGCGTCACTCCGCACGCCCAGAACACCGGCACCCAGCCCGCGGGAATGTCCACCGCGTCACCGAAATCGGGCGCGCCCAGATCGTCGATGCCGATCAAGCCCGGCTCCCCCACATGCACCGGGGCACCATGCACTGCCGGGTAACGCGACGTGATCCTCACTGCGTCCGCCACCAGCCCCGCTGGGATGGGCCGCATGGAGACAACCATCTTCCCGCTGAACACCCCGGCCGGTTCGCAGTCGATGTTGGTCAGGTACATCGGCACGTTCACGCCCTGCTCGATGTGGGCCACCGGCACGCCGTTGTCCACCAAAGCCTGCTCGAACGTAAACGAGCAGCCAATTACAAACGCGACAGTGTCCTCGGTCCAGTAGGCGGTGGCATCCGTTGGTTCGTCGATAAGCGAGCCGTGCGAAAACACCCGGTAGGACGGAATGTCGGTGCGGATGTCGCCGCCCGCGAGCAACGGCGACGACACCTCGCCCGGCTCCAGCACCCCGAGCAGCGGGCACGGCTTCGGGTTGCGCTGCGCGAACAACAAGAAATCAAACGCGTACTTTTTATCCAGCGCGATCAGATTGGCCTGGACATAACCAGCGGAAAAGCCCGCCGTTGTCGCCACATCAGTAGTGCGAAACAACGCGCGGGCTTGCGCTGGGGTGTAGGAGGCGTACATGCCCCAAGACTACGCCCACAGCTTCGGCAGCGTGCTGATGGAGCTCCACCCCATCCACGCACACCCGATAAGCGTGATGGCGCCGAGCACGAGCATCCACATCGGCGGCTTGTACCCGCGAAGCAGATCGCGGCGGAAGAAGCCAGCATAGAGCACGACCGCGAAACCAACCGGCAGGATCAGGCCGTTGAACGCGCCGGCAAAGATCAAAAGCTTCTGCGGGGCAGAACCGACGAAGAGGAAGACCACCGTCGAGATCACGATGAAGCCGACGGTGAGCCAGCCGCGCTTCTTCGGGTCGAACCCCTGCTTGGTCAAAAACGAGATGGAAGTGAACGACGCGCCGATCACCGACGATAGGCCCGCCGCCCACAGCACCAGCCCGAACATGCGCCGGCCAGTTTCACCTGCGGCCTGGTAGAACACGTCGGCCGCGGTGTTGTCCTTGGACAGTGCCACACCGGTGGCCACGACACCGAGCACCGCGAGGAACAGCAGCACGCGCATGATGCCGGTGACGATAATGCCGGTCACGGCGGAGCGGGAGATGTAGTCCATGTTGTCGGGGCCGGTGTGGCCGGCGTCGATGAGCCTGTGCACGCCGGCGAAGACGATGTAGCCGCCGATGGAGCCGCCGATGAGTGTGGTGATGACCTTGAAGTCGACCTCGTCCGGCGCAACCGACTGTTTCACAGCCTCAGCCACCGGCGGGTTGGACGAGATGGCGACGTAGAGCATGAGCAGGATCATCAGCGCGCCAAGGATGCCGACGATGACGTCCAGTGCGGCCCCCGCACGCTTCCACAGGAACACGACAATCGCGATCACAGCGGAGATGGCACCGCCGATCTTCGGGTCAATCGCCCCGCCGCTGAGCGCCTGCACGCCGAGCCCGGTGCCGGCGATGTTGCCGATGTTGAACACGAGGCCGCCGATGCCCACGAGGATGGCCAAGAACCAGCCGAGGCCGGGCAACACAGAGTTGGCCAGTTCGCTGGCGCGCAGCCCGGACACGCCGAGGATGCGCCAGACGTTGAGCTGGATCACGATGTCTACCAGGATGGACAGCAAGATCGCGAACGCGAACGCCGCGCCCATCTGCACGGTGAAGACGGAGGTTTGGGTGAGGAAGCCGGGGCCGATGGCGGAGGTCGCCATGAGGAAGATTGCGCCGACCATGGGGCCGATGCCACGTGCCGCGGCGGGAGCCTTTTCGGGCACGTCGGCCGCGGTGGATCCGCCGTTGGCGGGTTGAGGTGCGGTCACGGGGACACCCCTTTCGATTGCGGGAAACTTATGTGACGCGCAACATCGTAAGCTATGGGTGCCCCGCGGGTCACACCTCGGGGGTAGCTTGCGCTACGTGCGCACTACCCCTTAGGAGACCCTGAACTCCGCCATTTCGTCCCACTCGGTCTTGCCCTCGATGAGGGTGTTGATGATGGTGGGGGTCTCTTTGAGGATCGTGGGGAAGAATTCCTGGGCGGCCTTGAAGTGCTCGGAGTTGACGTGGGCTTCGGCGGCGTCGTCCTGGAATGCTTCGATGAGCAGGTATTCGTCGGGGTTGTCTTCGTTGCGGTACCAGTCGAAGAAGATGTTGCCTTCTTCGGCGCGGGAGGCGTCGGTGAAGTCCTTGACCAGTTCGCGGAAGTTGTCGACGTGTTCGGGCAGGGGCTTGAATCGTACGTTGATCAAAATCATGCGCCCCACCCTAGCCTTCGAGCTGTTCGCCAAGTTCGAGCCATTCCATCTCGAGCTCCTCGCGGGTGTCCTTCACGGCGTTGAGCTCTTTGGTTTTGGCGCCGATGGCGTCGAAGTCGCCGGCCTCGGAAAGCGCGGCGATCTCCGCCTCGAGGGCTTCGGCCTGCTCGTTTTCCTTGGCGATCTTGCGCTCGAGCGCCTTCATCTTCTTCTGCAGCTCGCGCTCCTCCTGGGAGCTCATTTGCTTCTCGACGGCCTCCGGTTGCCCCTCCCCCAGATCCAGCACGCCAGCAGTGCGGGCCTCGTCGGCGCGTTGGTCCAGGTACTGCTGGATGCCGCCGGGCAGGTTGGTGAGCTTCCCGTCGCCGAACAGCGCGTAAGTGTTGTCGGCGATGCGCTCGATCAGGTAGCGGTCGTGGGAGATAACCACCAGGGTGCCGGGCCAGGAGTCGAGGAGGTTTTCCAGCTCCTGGAGGGTGTCGATGTCGAGGTCGTTGGTGGGCTCGTCGAGAAGCAAAACGTTCGGCTCGGCCATGAGCACGCGGGTCAGTTGCAGGCGGCGGCGCTCGCCGCCGGAGAGGTCGCGCACGGGGGTGCGCTGGCGCTTCGGGGAGAAGCCGAGGCGCTCGGCGAGCTGGGAGGCGGATAGTTCCTTTTTGCCGAAGCTGATGTAGGTGGCGACGTCTTCGACGGCGTCGATGACGCGGCGCTCCGGGTCGAGATCGTCGAGTTCTTGGCGCAGCCAGCCAATGCGGGTGGTCTGCCCCTCGATGCGCTTGCCGGCTGCGAGCGGGTATTCGCCGGCGAGCGTGCGCAGCAGCGTCGTTTTGCCGGAGCCGTTCACGCCGACGAGCCCGATGCGCTCGCCGGGGGCGAGGCGCCAGGTGAGGTGGTCGACGAGCGTGCGGCCGTCCGGGGCGTCGATGCGCGCGTCCTCGAGTTCGATGACCACGCGGCCCTGGCGCTGCTTCGAAAACGCCATGAGCTCGACGGTGTCGCGCGGCGGCGGGACGTCCTTGATCAGGGCTTCGGCGGCCTCGATGCGGTAGCGCGGCTTCGAGGTGCGGGCAGGTGCGCCGCGGCGCAGCCACGCCAGCTCCTTGCGGGCGAGGTTCTGGCGGCGCTGCTCAATTGCGTCGGCTTGGCGGGCGCGCTCGGCGCGGGCGAAGGTCCAGTCGTTGTAGCCGCCCTCGTAGACGTCGACGGTGCCGTCGTGGACCTCCCAGGTCAGGGTGGCCACGGTGTCGAGGAACCAGCGGTCGTGGGTGACCACCACGACGGCGACTTTGCGGGCCAGCAGGTGGTCGGCGAGCCACTGCACACCTTCGACGTCGAGGTGGTTGGTCGGCTCGTCCAGCACCACCAGGTCCAAATCCTGCACGAGCGCGGCGGCGAGGTTGACGCGTCTGCGCTCGCCGCCGGAGAGCTGCCCCACCGGGGTGTCCAGGCCAAGCTCCGCCACGCCGGTGCCCTGCAGCACCTCGCGCACCCGCGCGTTGGAGGCCCATTCGAAGGTCTGCAGGCCCAGCGGCTCGACGACGGCTTGGCCGACCGTCAGAGCGTCGTCAAGCAAAAAGCGCTGCGTGACCACCGCCATGCGCAAGTCGGAGGTGTGCGACACACGCCCCGCGTCCGGCGGTTCGATGCCGGTGAGCACCTCCAGCAGGGTGGTTTTGCCGCCACCGTTGACGCCGACGATGCCGATGCGCTCGCCGGTCTGCACGCCGAGCGAGACGCCGTCGAGAAGCGTTTTCAGCCCCCACGTTTTGGAGACGTTTTCCAGGTTGATCAGGTTAGCCATATCGGCTAGCCATCTTACGCAGGCAGCAACGCGTGCAGCCCTCGGCTGCGCTGCAGCTGGGCGACGATGTGGGCGCACGCCAGCGCGTCCGAATCCGCCCGGTGGTGGTTGAGCGTGAACCCGGGCGCGCAGTACTCGGCGACGGTGGGCAGTGTGTGGTCCGCAAGGTGCGGCAGCAGGCGCCGGCTCAGGCGGCAGGTGCAGTAGAAGCGCTTAGGGTACGTGCCGGTGAAGTAGTAGCGGTCGAGCGCACGCCACACCGCGGCGTCGAAGGTGGCGTTGTGCGCCCACACCGGCGCTTCGCCGACGAACTCCACGAGCCGGTCGGCGATGTCGAACCAGCTCGGCGCGTCCTCGATGTCGCCGCGCTCGATGCCGTGGATGTGGCTGAACTCGAACAGGATGTATTCCTCCGGCGGGCGCAGGTAGGTGCACAGCTGGTCCACCACTTCCCCGCCGGCGACCTTGACCAGCGCGACCTGGCACGCCGATGCGCCGGAGATGCGGTTGGCGGTTTCGAAGTCGACGGCGACGAACTCGTCTTGGAGCAGCTCGCCTATTCGCGGTATCCACTTCGCCGCCGCAACCTTCCTCGGCGCCCGAGCTTTGCCGGTGAGCTCGGCGCGCGGGGTGGCGGGCAGGCGCTTTTCCTCGGCAACCTTGGCCTGCCAGGCGGCTTTGAACGGCGCCGGATCCCGCCCCTCGCGGCGGGCGAGGTGCTCCTCCGCCTTGGCCAGGCGTTTCTCCTGTGGGTTACTTCCTCCGGGTCTACGGGGCATTATGAAACTTGTGGCCCATTCTCTTCTGTAGGGGTGCCCGGTTGCGCTGGTAGATATCCGTTAGATAGCGCTGTTGTCCTGTTTCGCGGTAGCGAAGTATGGATTGCAGATCAGGGTCACCACTGTTGGATGCGTCTGTACTTTTCGAAGCGGCATCATTATCCATTCTTTACCTTTGGCGATTTGAGGCGCGGCCACTGGGCCACATTTGGGTACGGGGGAAGATGAATAGGGTCCACCGTATCGCCATAGAGAGCAGCCCGAGCGCGCTCGGCATCGTTCCACTGATGTACGGCGATAGCGTATTCGACTGCTTCGCCGACAGTGACGCTGATCGTCTCGTCTGCCAGGGCTGCTGCAAGTGCCGCACGTTCTGTATCGCTGGGAACGGCCTCAGCGTCTAAATTCTGGGGTAGGCCAAGCTGGTTGGAGAGAACGCTCGATGCAAGCGCCCTCACGTTTGCATAACAGTAGTTGACACTTTCAGGCATGCCAGAGCCATTTACGGCGACTTGCGCGTCGGCCAAAGACAGTTCGTAGAGTATCCGTATCGGCGACGTGGTGCCTTGAGTCGCGTCGCTGAGAGTGAGATAGTCTACTAGGAGTTCATTGCGCACAAGGCGTTTCAAGGCGAGCCAGTGCTTTGCCTCCATGCCGTTGCGGAGGTAGGCGAGCTGGGCAAGTGCTGTCATGGTGGGCCTTTCTTGCGGTGCAGTTGGGATAAGTATCGCAAACTTATTGCGCCGCGGTGTTGCGGCCAGCGAGGTACTCGTCAATCTTTTCCTTGACCACGTCGGTCATGGTTCGATTGTCGAGCAGGGCTGCAAGTCGGAACTGCTGGTACTGGTCAGGGTCGAGTTTTACGGTGAGTTTGCGGTGGGGCGTTTCCCGCTTCTCGAACGCTTCGTCAGCCGTGGACAGGGGCGACAAGGCGTTGTCGGTGGGGCGGGCAAAATCGTTAGTCATTGATCATCTCCATTACTTGTCGGGCGACACCCTCGTAGCCGTGCAGTGTGCCTTTAGGGTTGTGCCCTTGCATAGCGCCAAGTGCTTCACGCTGTGGGATTGCACCTTTAAACCGCGGCATATCCGCATTATCGAGCGCCGTCGCGTTTGAGTTTTCTTACCCGCGGCAGGTGCTCCCAAATCGGCCGACCTTTCACCGCGGGCGGGGCGGCGGTGAACCCGCTCAGGTGCGCCTCCACCGTGGAGGTGTTGCCGTCGAGGTAGTTGCGTGTGGCGTCGATTAAGGGCATGCGCCGCACACTACGGCCCTCCCCGACACCACCGGCCCGAGTTAGATCACGTGTTCGACTTGGGCGCCGTGGTCCGGGCCTTCGGCCACGAAGACCTCGTAGCCGTCGAATTGCTCGGTCAGGTGCTCGGCGGCAAAACGCGCGGCGTCGGCGTCGTCGCACAGCACGGCCACGGTGGGCCCAGAGCCGGAGACGATCGCGCGTCGGCCCGCGTCCCCGGCAACCCCGAGCACTCGCTTGAGCACCGGGCGCATCGACAACGCGGGCGCCTCCAAATCGTTGTGCAGCGCGGCGGCGACGCGCGCCACGTCGCCGGAGGTCAGCGCCTGGGACAGCTCGGTGGCGTCCAGGTGCGGCAGAAGGGCGGGGTTGCCGTGGCGGAGGTCGTCGAGAAGCGCAAACGCTCCCCCGGTGTTGATGCCGATCTTTGGGTTGATGAACACCCAGTGCAACCGGCCACGCGAGAGCATCTCGACCAGCTTGTCGCCGCGGCCGGTGCCGAGCGCGGTGCCGCCCATGAGCGAAAAGGGCACGTCCGCGCCGAGCGACGCCGCGAGATCGAACAATTCCTCATCCGGCAGCGGCTCGCCGAACTCGGCCACCAGCGCGTTGGCCGCCACCAGTGCCGCGGCGGCATCGGCGGAGCCGCCCGCCATGCCGCCGGCGACGAAGACGTGCTTGTCCACCTCGATGCGCACGCGCGGCACCGCCACGCCCGCGCGCGCCACCACGGCCTCGACGGCGCGCCAGGCCAGGTTTCCCGGCCCGTCGATGTCCTCGTCCGGCTCGTCCACGAAGAACGTGGTGTGCATGGATTCGACTGCGGGGCCGGCCACGGGGGCGCCGTCGAGAAGCAAGCGCACCACCTCGCGCCTGTCCACCGCGTGGAAGACACTGACCAGGTCGTGGTAGCCGTCCGTGCGCGCCTCGCCCACGCCGAGGTGCAGGTTCACTTTGCCCGGCGCGGAGGCGACGATCTCACGCACCATGGCGTGCCTCCCCCAGCCGGATGAAGTCTGCGACGGTGAGCTTCTCGCCGCGCAGGCCCGGGTCGATGCCGGCGGCGCGCAGCGCCTCCTCGGCGGCCGCGGCCGAGCCGTAGATGCCGGACAGCGTGGAGCGCAACGTCTTGCGGCGCTGGGCGAAGGCGGCATCCACCAGCGGGAAGATGGTGTCGCGAAGCTTGCGCGGGGCGTCGGCTGCGACGTCGATGCGCACCAGCCCCGACTCGATGTTCGGCGCAGGCCAGAACACGTGCTTGCCGATCGTGCCGGCGCGCGCGACGTCGCCGTAGAACGCGGCCTTGACGCTGGGCACGCCGTAGATCTTCGAGCCGGGCTGGGCGGCGAGGCGGTCGGCGACTTCCTTTTGCACCATCACGAGCACCCTGCTAATCGACGGCAGCTCCGCCAGCAAATGCAGCAGCACCGGCACCGAGACGTTGTAGGGCAGGTTCGCCACCAGCGCGGTCGGCGCGGTGTCGAAGTCGGCGCGGGCGACCTTCAGCGCGTCGGTGTTGATGACGGTGAGGCGATCGGCGTGGTCCGGGGCGAACTCCCCGACGGTTGTGGGCAGGCGCCCGGCCAGGCGCGGGTCGATCTCGAGCGCGGTGACGGTCTGGGCGGTGTCGATGAGCCCCAGGGTGAGCGAGCCGAGACCCGGTCCCACTTCGACGACGTGGTCGTCGGGGGAAAGCTCCGCGGCCGCGACGATGCGGCGCACGGTGTTGGGGTCGTGCAGGAAGTTCTGCCCCAGCTTCTTCGTCGGGGTGACGTCCAGCTCGGCGGCGAGCTCGCGGATCTCGGCGGGCCCTAAGAGTTGCGCTGTTGCCATCTAGCGGATACCCAGGCTGGCGGTGCAGGCCGGCCAGGCACCCCAGCCCTGGGAGGCCTGGACGCGCTCGGCGATGGCGATCTGCTGCTCGCGGGTGGCCAGGTGTGCGCTCGGCGCGTACGCGGTGCCGCCGTGGCCCGCCCAGGTGGACGGGGTGAACTGCAGGCCGCCGGAGAAGCCGTTGCCGGTGTTGATTGCCCAGTTGCCGCCGGATTCGCACTGCGCCAGCGAATCCCACACGCTGCCGGAGGCCACTGCGGGCGCTGCCGCGCCGGTGTTGCCGGCCTGCTTTGTGCCGCGGGCGATCAGGGCCGGCTTGGCCTTCTTCACTTCCTTCTCCTCAGCCACGCCTTCGGACTCGACCTTGCCGTTGACGGTGACCGTGCGGTGGATGACCTTGGTCTCGCCCTGCTCGCCCTTCTCGCGGACCTCCTCTTCGCCCTCGTCGAGCGAGTCGTCGTCGACGTACTCCGCCGGGGCCTCAACCACGACAGTCTCCGGGCGGTCCACGGTGCTGACACGGTCGAGAACGATCTCCATGCCGGGCATGATGGCATCGGAAAGCGCGACGTTGAGGCGGTCGTCGGTGTCGAATGTGACGCCGCGCGCGGAGAGCAGGTCGCCGACGGTTTTCGCCGCTGCCGAGACGTAGGTCAGATCCCCGCCGTCGCGCAGCGCGACGATCTTCGGGGTGGTCACGTCCAGGTTCATGCCGTGGGTGACCGGCTGGTCGCGGTCCACGTCCACCGCGGAGTGGCCGGCGACGCCAGCCTGGTCGATCAGCTCACCGACGGTGCCGGCGGTCGACGTGATCTCCTGCGCAACACCGTCGATGACCACGGCGACCGGCTTCGCGGTGCGCACGGTGACGGTGTCGCCACTGGAGAGCTTCTCGCCCGGCGCCGGGTAGACCAGGTCCTCCGGCGCGACCTCGACGCCGGCGGAGCTGAGCGCGCCCGCGACGTCCGCGGCGTAGGTGCGCACGTTGGTCTCCTCGCCGTTGACGTCGACGGTGACCTGCTTCTGGGTGGCAAGTGCCGTGCCCGCGCCGCCAACCAGGACGGCGCCGGCGACGGTGCCGGCGACGGCGCGCTTGGTGGCGGTGCTCTTCGGGTTGATCCGCTTGATCTGACGGGACATGTGTTTCCTCACGGGTCGGCTCAGCTGAAGGTGTTCAGCCAATAACCCGGGTAACGATACGGTAACGCCCGCAGGGTTTCAAGGCCCGACGTGCCAGCTCACACCCCGTAGACCCGCGAAAACGTCTCTGCAATCTCACGCGCCACATCGGCCACTTCCATGCCGCGCGCTTCGGCCACAACCTTCGCCGTGTGACCGATCAGCGACGGCTCGTTTTTCGCCCCGCGGAACGGCTCCGGCGTCATGTACGGCGCGTCCGTTTCCACCAGCAGCTGACCCGCTGGTGCCAGCGCCGCCGCCTCGCGCAACTCCTCGTTGCGCTTGAACGTCACGTTGCCAGCGAAACTGAGCACGTAGCCGCGCTCGATCGCCTCGCGCGCCACGTCCAGCGGCGAGGAGAAGCAGTGCAGGATCACGTGCTCGGGCCGTGGGGCACTATCAAGAATGCGCAGCATCTCCGCGTCGCCTTCGCGGTTGTGGATCATCAACGCCTTGCCCGACTCGCACGCCAAATCGATGTGCCAGCGAAACGCCTCTTCCTGCACCTCAAGCGGCGCGGTGCCCTCCGCGTCGTGCTTCAGCCAGTACGTGTCGATGCCGGTCTCGCCCACCGCCACGCAACGCTCGTCGGCGGCCATCTCCGTCAGGCGGGCGCGAGCAACGTCGTCAAGCTCGTGCGCCCTCGTCGGGTGGATGGCGCACGCAGCGAACACGCGCTTGTTGAAGTGGGCGGCCTGAAGCGCGAGCTCAGCCTCCTCGAGCCCGTCGCCGACGGTGCAGATGCGCTCCACCCCGGCGGCCAGGGCGCGCTCGACGAACGCGTCGACCTCCTCGGCACTGCGCGCGCCGCACGACGCGAGGTGCGTGTGCGCGTCAATCAGCCCGGCAATCGGCTCGGCGGGCACGGGCGTGGGACGCGGTTTCTTTTTGCTCATACGATGCACCCTATGGCATTTGCAGACATCGACTCAGCCACCCAAACCCAAATCGAGGCCGACCTGGCCGAAGCCGCCGGCCGCGGCATCAACGGCTCGCCCGCCGACATCGCGGAGTCTCTCGAGGCCGAACTCGCCGACTACCTCGCGCTGCCGCCGGACGTGCGCCGCAGCTTCCCCCGCGGCGACACCGCGCGCCTGTACGGCACCGCGCTCGGCCAGGCGCTCGTACGCGAGGGGTTTTCGTGGCAATTGCTTATCGACGACTACGGCACCGACCTCGTCGTCGCCAAAGACATCGGCAGCGCCGGCGAGAAATACACCGCCCCGCTCGTTGTGGTGGACCAGCGATTCGAGGACGAGGAACCCGGCACCCTGACCAAGTTCCTCGGGCAGTTCCTGTGACAGTTCCTATGCCGGAATCGATCATGCCGCTCGTGCGGCCGGAGCTGCGCCGGCGCGCGCGGCTCATCCCACACCCGTCGGTGGAGTCGCGAGCGACGCGCTGGATCGCCACCCACGGCCAGACGCTGTTTCCCATCCCCCGCCGCAAGGGCGTGGAGCTGATCCGGCACGGGCGCACCCTCATCTTCCGGCCGCGCAACCCAAAGGGCGCGCTGATGTGGCTGCACGGCGGCGGCCACATCATCGGCCACCCCGCCCAGGACGGGCCGCTGTGCGCGAACACCGCCGCCGAGGTGGGCGTGACCGTGGTGGCCCCGCGCTACCCGCTCTCGCCTGCGCACCCCTTCCCCGCCGGCCTGGACGCAGCGCTGGAGACGTGGGCGTGGATGCACACCCGCGCGGACGAGTTCGGCGAACCGTTCGCCATCGGCGGCGAAAGCGCCGGCGGCGGGTTGGCCGCCGCGGCGTGCCAGCGGCTCTACGACGAGCACGGACCGCTGCCGCGCGCCCAGTGGCTGTTCTGCCCCATGCTGGACGACCGCCCCACCGCCGACCGGAGGCGCGACCTGCCTCGGGACCGGCCCGTGGCCAACAACGCGCAGACCCGCTACGCCTGGACGTCCTACCTGGGCCAGGCGCCCGGGCTGGCAACGGTGCCGGAGTACGCCGTCCCCGCCCGGCGCGCGGACCTGTCGGGCCTTCCCCCTGCGTGGCTGTCCACCGGCGACATCGAGCTGTTCTACGAGGAGATCTGCGCCTACACCCGGAGGCTTCGCGACGCCGGCGTGCCCGCCCAGCTCGAAATCGTCGAGGGCGCGCCGCACGCGATCGAGCTGTGGGCGTTCGACGTGCCGGTGGTCAAGGCCATGCTCGCTTCGGCCAGGGCGTGGCTCGGCGAGCAGCTGTAGCCGCGGCCTACTGCACCGGCGCCCACTCCGGGCCGGTCTCGCCGAGCTCCGGGTCCAGCTTGGCAATCAGCGGCTGCGGCTTGGACAGCTCCGTGCCCGGGGTGACGTCCACGCGCTGCCACACAGCCTGCTGCTGCGAGTAGTCGCCGGTGATGGTCAGGTACGTCTGGCCCTTTTCCGGCAGGCCGACGCCGACGAGGTTGAACTCCTCGTCGTCCACAACCTCCTCGACGCGCGGCTCGGCGGCCCAGATGCCGGTGCGGCCCAGGGTCTCGTGGACCTTTTGCGCGGTGTGCGGGAGGAACGGGGTGAGCATGGCGTTGCAGTCGGAGACGACCTGCAGCGCGGTCCACAGCACGGTGGCCAGGCGCTCGCGCTGGGTGTCGTCCTTGGCCAGCTTCCACGGCTCCTGCTCCGCGATGTAGGCATTGGCCTCGCCGACGACGTGCATGATCTTCGTGATCGCGGACTTGAAGTGGGCCTTGCCCAGCTCCTCGCCGGCGGTGGTGAAGGTTTCGGCCGCGAGGTTCAGGATGCGCTCGTCGGACGCCTCGAGCGGGCCAGGTGCCGGGACCTGGCCGAAGTTCTTGTGCGCCATGGACACGGTGCGGTTGACCAGGTTGCCCCAGCCGTTGGCCAACTCGTTGTTCACGCGGCGGACAAACTCGTCCCAGGTGAAGTCCGTGTCGTTGTTCTCCGGGCCGGCGACGGCGATGAAGTAGCGCAGCGGGTCCGGGCCGAACTCCGAAAGGAAGTCCTTGACGTAGATGACCACGCCCTTGGACGAGGAGAACTTGGAGCCGGACATGGTGAGGAACTCGGACGAGACGACCTCGGTGGGCAGGTTCAGCTCGCCGAGCTCGCCGGCAGCGCCGCCCTTGGCGCCCTTGCCCGCGTAGCCGAGGAGCTCCGCCGGCCAGATCTGGGAGTGGAAGGTGATGTTGTCCTTGCCCATGAAGTAGTAGCCCTCGGTGGCCGGGTCCTGCCAGAAGTCCTTCCAGGCCTCCGGGTTGCCGGAGCGGTGAGCCCACTCAATGGACGCGGACAGGTAGCCCACCACCGCGTCAAACCAGACGTAGAGCTTCTTCGACGGGTTGTCCTGCCAGTCCTCCACCGGGATCGGGATGCCCCAGTCGATGTCGCGGGTCATCGCGCGCGGGCGCATGTCTTCGAGCAGGTTCAGGGAGAACTTCAGCACGTTCGGGCGCCACTCCTGGCGGGTGGAAAGCCACTGCTCCAGCGCGTCGTGCAGCGCGGGCAGGTCGAGCATGAAGTGCTCGGTCTCGATGAACTTCGGCGTCTCGCCGTTGATCTTGGACACCGGGTTGATCAGGTCCGCCGGGTCGAGCTGGTTGCCGCAGGTGTCGCACTGGTCGCCGCGGGCGTCGGTGGCGCCGCAGATCGGGCAGGTGCCCTCGATGTAGCGGTCCGGCAGCGTGCGGCCCGTCGACGGGGAGATCGCGCCCTGGGTGGTCTCGCGGATCATGTACCCGTTCTCGTTCAGCCCGCGGAACAGCTCCTGCACCACTGCGTAGTGGTTGCGGGTGGTGGTGCGGGTGAACAGGTCGTAGGACAGGCCCAGGCCCGCCAGGTCCTCGACGATCTGCTTGTTGTAGCGGTCCGCCAGCTCCTTGACGGTCACGCCTTCCTTGTCGGCCTGCACGAGCAGCGGGGTGCCGTGCTCGTCGGTGCCGGAGACCATGAGCACGTTCTTGCCGGACATTCGCTGGTAGCGGGCGAAGACGTCGGACGGCACGCCGAAGCCTGCGACGTGGCCGATATGGCGCGGGCCGTTGGCGTACGGCCACGCAACGCACACAAGAACGTTGTTGTTGGTCTCGGAAGAAGTCATGGCTCTCAGCATAAGTTATGCCCCGCTTAAGCACTGCACTGCTCGAGCGGGGCACAACCGAAGGTGCGTCGTCAAGCAAACGCCCCTAGCGGGAACGCGGTTTGAGCATCCCCTTGACCTGCGCCTTGCGGGCTTCCAACTGCTGCTGGTCGCGGTGCATGCGGCGCTCGATGGCCAGCTGGCGGGCGAAGCGCTCCTGCTCCTTCTTGTCCAGGTAGATCGTGTCGTTGGACATGTCCTTGACAATCGCGAACATCAGCGCGATCAGGATGAACAGGAACGGCGTTGCGGCCACGATGGTCACGGACTGCAGCGAGTTCAGCGCGTCCGAGCCGCCGGAGATCAGCAGCGTCAGGCCGACGAATGCGGTGGCCAGGCCCCACATTGCGGCGAGCCACGGCTTCGCCTCGGTCTTGCCGGACTGGGTCATGGACGCCATCACGGTCGACGCGGAGTCCGCGGAGGTGATGAAGAAGGTGCCCAGCAGGATCAGGGCGAACACGCCCATGACGTAGCCGCCCGGCAGGGAGTGCAGCAGGTTGAACAGCTGCTCCTCGTTGGAGCCGTCGCCGACGATGGACTCGCCAGCCTGCTCCATCTTGATGGCGGTGCCGCCGAAGATGGCGAACCACACGGTGGACAGGCCAGCCGGAACCAGCATCACACCGAGGCAGAACTCGCGCACGGTGCGGCCGCGGGAAATGCGCGCCAGGAAGGTGCCCACGAACGGGGACCAGGAGATCCACCATGCCCAGTAGAAGATGGTCCAGCCGGAGAGGAACTCGCCGGCCTGGCCGTCGGAGCTCTCGGCGGTGCGGGCGGCCATTTCGAAGAAGTTCTGCAGGTAGCTGCCCACGGCGGTCGGCAGCATGTTCAGCTGCGCGACGGTCGGGCCGAAGACGAACACGAAGATCGCCAGGATCGCGGCGACGACCATGTTCGCGTTGGACAGCCACTGGATGCCCTTGGACACGCCCGACATCGCCGACAGCAGGAATGCCAGGGTGAGCACGGAGACGATACCGATGGTCAGCTTGGTGGACGGGTTGTCCACGAAGCCGGAGGCCTCCAGGCCGGAGCTGATCTGCAGCGCGCCCAGGCCCAGGGAGCAGGCGGTGCCGAAGATAGTGGCGAACACGGCAAAGGCGTCGATGAGCTTGCCCAGCCAGCCGTCGGCCGCTTTCTCACCAATTAGCGGGATGAACGCGCTGGACAGCAGCTGCTTGCGGCCGAGGCGGAACGTCGAGTACGCGATAGCCAGGCCGATGATGGCGTAGACGGCCCACGGGTGCAGCGTCCAGTGGAACATGGTCTGCGCCATCGCGGTGCCGACCTCGTGCTCGTTGTGCCCGGGCACGCCGTCGAGGTACATCGACAGCGGCTCGGCGGCGCCGTAGAACATCAGGCCGATGCCCATGCCAGCGGCGAACATCATGGCGATCCACGAGGTTGTTTTAAACTCGGGGCGCTCGTCGGCGGTGCCGAGGCGGATGGTGCCGAAGTTCGACAAGGCGATCACGATGACGAAGGCAACGAAGATGGTGCCGCCGAGGACGAAGGCCCAGCCGAGGTTGTCAATGACCCAGCCGAATGCGGCGTCCGCAAAGTTGGAGAAGCTGTCGGGGGCAGCCAGGCCCCAGCCGACAACCGCCGCGACAATCACCGCGAGAGGAATAACGATGCCCCAGTTGATCGGGGCGTCTTCTGCGTCGGCTTGGCTCTCGACGCGTTCCTCAGGGTCGGTGTAGTTGGGTTGCACGCCGTCGCGGTCGGCGCGCAGCAGCGCGGCGATCTCGCCGACTGCGGAAGTCTTTTCAGTCTTAATCGGATCCGTACTCCGCGGCTCCACGTCGGGATCGTGTGGATCCCTTTGGAGATCACGCTGAGACATATAGTTCTCCTCGCAAATTTTCAGGGTTTTTCTAGAACCCAAGCAGGCTAGCCCAGATCACACCATTGCGCTAACCCGCGCGCGAGGAAAACATGTGCTTATCGACGTCAGCTCCGCGCACCCAACGCGGCATCGTAAAGGTCTCCGACCTTCACGCCGTGCTGTTTAGCCACCTGCTTCGCGGCGTCTTTCATGCGCTGGCCACCGTCGACGAGCTCCAGGACCATCCCGACCAGGTCCTCGGGTTCTGCCTGCTGCCCGGTGCCGCCTTCGATCACCAGCGTGATCTCTCCGCGCACGCCGCCGGCCGCCCACTCGGCCAGCTCCCCCAGCGTGCCGCGCTTGACCTCCTCGTAGGTTTTGGTCAGCTCGCGGCACACCGCGGCGCGGCGTTCGGCGCCGAGGACGTCCGCGGCGTCGGCAAGCAACTGCTCGATGCGGTGCGGCGACTCGAAGCAGCACACGGCGCGGCGCTCGTGCACGAGTGTTTCCAGCCACGCCCGGCGCGCGCCGGCCTTGCGGGGCGCGAAGCCGTCGAAGATGAAATGGCCGACGTTGAGCCCGGACAGCGCCAGCGCCGTGGTCACCGCGGACGGGCCCGGGATGCAGGTCACCGAGATGCCCGCGTCGTGGGCGGCGGCGACGATGGAGTGGCCGGGGTCGGACACCAGCGGCATGCCGGCGTCGGTGACGACGAGTACGGTGCCGGCGCGTGCGGCGTCGAGAAGCTCCCGCGCCCTCGAATCCTCGTTGTGGTCGAAGTTGGACACCACGCGGCCGGTGATTTCCACGCCGAGCGCTGCGGCGAGCGCGCGCGTGCGCCGGGTGTCCTCCGCGGCGATCACGTCCGCGGTGGCGAGCGCCTGCGCAAGCCGGGGCGAGGCGTCCGCGACGTTGCCGAGCGGGGTGGCCGCGAGCACAACTCCGGCCGGGAGGTTCTGAGTCAGGTTGTCTTGCTCGGCGGACATACCTCGGGAGCATACGCGTAAGGCGCTAATATCTTCCGTCGTGACCACTATCGCGAGCACCCCGAACCCCGCCGGACCGCCACCTAGCGCCGACGCAACGGCGCCAGAGACGACGCGTTCCCTGCGGCCCGCCCAGCCTGCGCCCGAGGCACCCGTGACCGTGCCGTGGACGCGCCGCGACACCATCGCCGCCTCCGTCATCGGTGTGCTGGCGCTGCTCACCAGGTTCATCGGCCTGGTGCAGCCGACCAGCTCCGGCACCCCCGTCTTCGACGAGAAGCACTACGTCCCGCAAGCCTGGGACATGGTGGAAAGCTGGTTCAACCCGGTCTTAGGCGGCATCGAGTCCAACCCCGGCTACGGCCTGGTCGTGCACCCGCCGCTGGGCAAGCAGCTGCTCGCGCTGGGCGAGATCCTCTTCGGCTATTCCCCGCTCGGCTGGCGCCTCATGACCGGCCTGTTCGGCACTGCCGTGATTGTGTTCGTGTTCCTGCTCGCGCGGCGCGTGAGCCAGTCCACCAACATTGCGATCATCGCGGGCATCATCGCGCTGTTCGACGGCGTCCTGCTGGTCTCCGCCAAATTCGGCATGCTTGACGTCTTCCAGGTGCTGTTCGTGGTGATGGCGGCGTGGACCCTGGCCGGCGATATGCGCGAGGTGCACCACCGCTGGCACGACGCGTGGCTGGCTGGCAAACTCGAGGACGCAGGCCCGTTCGGCCCGCGCATGGGCTTTAGGTGGTGGCGCTTCGCCACCGGCGTGCTGCTCGGCCTGACGCTGTCTGTGAAGTGGAACGGCCTGTACTACATCATGTTCTTCGGCCTGCTGTCGTCGTTTTGGGACCTGTTCCTGCGCCGCCGCTACGGCGTGGAGAAGCCGATTTCGGGCACCCTGCTTCGCGACGTCCCGTCGGCGCTCGCCTCCATCGTGCTCATCCCCGCCGTGCTCTACCTGTGGTCCTGGCGCGCCTGGTTCGCCTCTGAGACCTCCGTGTACCGCCACTCGCTTACCGACGGCACCATCGCCGGCTCCGACTGGCCCTGGCTGGCCAACCTGCCCGAGCCGATCGCCGGCTGGTTCTACTACCACTTCTCGGTGCTGAACTTCCACGCCTCGCTGACGTCGTCGTCCGGCCACTCCCACCCGTGGGACTCCAAGCCGTGGGCTTGGCTGGTCTCGGCACGCCCGATCCTCTACTACTCCGCCACCGACCTGGAGTGCTCCATCGCGCCCGGTGACGGCAAGTGCCGCGAGATGATCTACATGTTCGGCACCCCCGCCATCTGGTGGTTGACCGTGCCGGTGCTGCTGTGGGCGTGCTGGGTGTGGCTGACCCGCAAGGACTTCCGAGTCATCGTGCCGGTGATCGCGTTCGCCGCCGGGTTCCTGCCGTGGCTGGCCGCCTTCGACCGCCAGATGTACTTCTTCTACGCCACCGCCCTGGTGCCGTTCACCGCAGTGCTGCTGGCGCTGGCGCTGGGCAACCTGGCCAAGAAGGGCGGGCCCGTGACGTGGTCCTGGGTGAACAAGGTCGCGGGCTTCGAGCTGCGCTGGGGCCAGCTCGCCGCCGTGGTCTACATCGCGCTGGTGGTGGCCAGCTTCATCTACTGGTCGCCCATCTTCTACGGCTTCAAGATCCCGGACACCTGGTACGAGTCCATCATGTGGCTACCCAGCTGGAAGTAACCAGCCGGAAGTAGCTAGTACGGCCGGGCGTCGAGCATCTGCCACGCCCGGCGCAGCGCCCCACCCCGGTCGGCCACCCAGGTCCATACCAGGGCCACCAAGCTCATCAACGGGATGAGCACCCCGGCGAGCTCGAACGCGCCTGTGCCCAGCACGAAGTCGCGCACGGCGAAGCCGACGGTGAAGGTGAACATCGTGCCCACGATGAGCAGCACCCCCGGGATCTGCTGCGGCCGCCAGGCGGTAAAGCCCAACGCGAGCGCCACTCCGAAGCGCACGGACGCCGCGGACGCCACCACCGGCTCCTCCCCGCCGGACAGGATCAGGCGCACGGCCCACAGCACCCACACCACGGCCATCGCGCCGAGCATCAGGCGCCCCACGGCCATGCCGATCTCACGGCGGCGGGCGAAGCGGCGCCACTCGTTGTCCACGCCTGCCAGAATCGCGGCGGACAGGTCCTGCGGCGGGGCCATCGCGTCGTCCGAGTCAACACCGAGCGACTCCGACAGCGCCAGCGAACGGTCCAAAAACGCGCGGCACACCGCGCAGCCGGACACGTGGGCGTCGACGATGGCGTCGTCGAGTTCAGCCTTCTCGCCGTCGATGCGCGCAGACAGCGCCGCTTGAACCTCCTCGTGGCTAACCACGCGTGAGCACCCCGTCCAGGCTTACGCGGCCGGTGCCGAAGACGGTGATGATAAACAGCGCGGCGGCGAGCACGAGCGTGTACTCCACTCCCCCGGCCTCGATGAAAAAGCCGTTGTCCAGGTGCACGAAGTACCCGGCGGCTAAAACGAGGAGGGCGAGGAGCGACGCGGTGATCGTCGTCAAGAGCCCCACTGCTAAAAACGCGCCGCCGATGAGCTCGACGGTGCCGGTGAGGTAGGCGGAAAGCTGCGGCTGCGGCACCCCGAGGGCGGCGAACTGGCGGCCAGTTTCGGCCATGCCCATCTCAAACCAGTGGTTGTAGCCGTGCGCCACAAACACCGCGCCCAGCACGAGCCGGAGCACAAGCAGCGCGAAGTCGCGGACGGCGGGCCTATTCATGCCGATTAGCGTACCCGTGGAACCGAACGGGGTAGAACTGAGTCCAATACATATGACTGATCTTCACACCACACCAGAAACCAATCCCGAATCCGGCTGGCCCGTCATCGGCGACGACGGGCTGGCGCGTCCGCCGTGGGCCGCCACCGACCCACTGCTGCGCGACTACTACGACACCGAATGGGGCATGCCCGTCACCGACGAGCAGGGCATGTTTGAACGCGTCTGCCTCGAGGGCTTCCAGGTGGGGCTGTCGTGGCGGCTGATCCTGCAGAAGCGCGAGGCCCTGCGCGCGGCCTTCCACGGCTTCGACCCGGACAAAGTCGCGGGTATGAGCATCGAGCATTTGCTTAACGACGCTTCCTTGATCCGCAACCGGCGCAAACTCGAAGCAGCAGTGAAAAACGCCGAGGCGACGCTGGCGCTGCGGGAGGAGGGCACGCACCTCGGCGAGTTCGTGTGGTCCTACCAGCCGGCGAACACGCCGGTGCCGCGCACGATGGCGGAGGTGCCGACGCGCTCGGCGGAGTCCGAGCAGCTGGCGAAAGACCTGAAGAAGCGCGGCTTCACCTTTGTGGGGCCGGTGACGATGTACGCGCTGATGGAATCCACCGGCATCATCGACACCAACTTGGTGGGCACGTGGCGCCGCGGGGCGTCCGGGGTATGGGTGTAATCGGCGCCTAGGCGGCGTTTAATCGTCGTCCATGTCCGCGAAGGCGTCCTCGACGGAGTCGTGCTCCTCGCGGGAGGCCTCCCAAACTTCCTTGGCGGCGGAGAGGTTGATGGCGGCGATGATCGCGCCGACAACGATGTCGAACCAGGCGGTCTCCCACACGAACGTGAGCAGGCCAGCGGCGATGATGAGCAGATTGGCCAGCGCGTCGTTGCGCGCAGCCAGCCAGGCGCCGGTGGCGAGCGACGAGCCTTCGCCGCGCAGCTGCATCAGCAGGATCGCGCAGATCACGTTCACCACCAGGGCTCCAACCGCGATGCCGGTCAGGCCCTCCGGCGACGGCGCGACAGGGTTCATGATCTTGGTGATCACGGTGACAACCGCGGCGACCGCCGGGATGAGAATCAGCGCGGCAAGCACGCTGCCGGCGGTGCGGCGGCGCGCGGCCGGCCACGCCACGGCGAAGAACACCAGCAGGTTAATTGCGGTGTCCTCGAGGAAGTCGGCGGAGTCCGCGAACAGGGACGCCGAGCCGATGGCCACCGCACCGGCGAACTCCACGAAGAAGTAGGCCAAGTTCAGCAGCGCCACAATCAGCACCGCGCGACGGATCTTCTGCTCACCCAACGACTCTGCCACTTCAGCTGCTCTTTTCAGCGTCTTATACAACGGGAAGGCAGCTTAGCCGATGCGCAAAACGTAACGGGACCCGGCCGTATTCGACCGGGTCCCGCAATCCTGTGGAGCTAAGGGGAATCGAACCCCTGACCTTCGCATTGCGAACGCGACGCTCTACCAACTGAGCTATAGCCCCTGGGGCACGCTCGTTACGTTACTCCTCCCCCACGCGCCGGTTAAATCGCCAGCGCAGTGGGGTTTTTCACGGTTTTTAGGAGGCGCGGGTGCCGTAGCCGCCGAGGTCTTCGTAGTCGTCGTAGCCGGGGTCGTTTTCCGGCACGTAGCGGGTGGACGGCAGGGTGTCGAAGTCGGGGCTGTCGTCGTCCAGGTCCAGCACGACGGAGCCGGCGCGCAGGCGAGCGTCACGCGGGTGCTCGGTGTGGTTGCTCATCGCCACACCCATGCGTGCGCGGCGCAGCTGGCGCAGGCGGCGGGCGTGCAGCGCGCGCTCCTGCAGCACGACGCGGCGCAGCGCGACCATGAACCATGCGGTCATCCCCACTGCCACGGCGGGCAGCACCCAGGTCCAGCCACCTGCGACAAACGCGATGACGAAGGTAATCACGCACGCGGCGATTAGCGCCAGCAGGGTGCGCTGGCGGCGCTGGAAGCGGGTGGCGGTGTTCTTCTTCTCGCGCTCCGGGTCGAATCCGCCGCGGCCGCGGCGCGCAGCGGCGAAAGCGAGGTCCTCATCGCCCGCTTCGGCCGCCTCCGCGGTGTCGACCTCGTCGTCGACATCTTCCGGTGCTTCCTCAACGTCCGCTTCCGGGGCGCTTTGCTTCTCGACGCCTTCGGTCTCCCCTGCATAGCCAAAGTCCTCGGGTGCGGTGTAGGACTCGTCCAGGTCGTAGCGGTCGGCTTCAGCCTCAGCCTCGTCGGCCGGCTCGGTCTCCTCGGCGTCGGCGTTCTCTGCATCATCCTCCGCGGCGAGGACTTTCACAGAGGTGGAACCGGCGGACTCGCTGGCGACGATCTTGGTGGAGCCACCCTCGGCCTCGTCCAGCTCAGACTCGGATTCAGCAGACTCGGCCGTCTCGGCTTCGGCCGGCTCAGCCTCGTCGTCGACGTGCTCGATCACTTCGCCGTCGATGTGGTCGGCCGCGGCGGCATCCTCTTCGGCGCCCGGGCGGCGGAAGAGGGTGCGCAGGGCGGGAGCGTCGTCGATAAGCACTTGCTCCTCGGCATCCGTCGCCTCGACGACCTCGTAGTCGGTGTCCTCGTTGTGGCGGTGGATGTCGGCGGCGGTGAGCTTCGGGCGGCGGCGCTCAGCCATCGGCGCGGTGCCGCCCTCGTGCAGCACGCGCGTTTCGTCGTAGCCGTCGCCGGAGCGGCGGATCGGCTTGTTGTTGCCGATCATCAGCGGCGCGAGGACGATGATCCACACCACCAGGATCAAGATGATCATTAAGCTCGGGCTGCCCATGGGCGATGCCACCTTTCCGCGTCAGTTGCACCCTTAAAGTCAGAAGTCCACGGTATCGGCACTTGCGCAGGCGGACGGGTCGGCGCGCCGGTGAGGCGCAGCTGTTTTTCGCCCTCTAGCGCACCCGGCCGGTCTCGCGCAGGCGCTGCACGGCTGTGGTGGGGAAATCATCGGCATTCAAGGCCACGAAGTGGTGGTCGCGCCACTGCCCGTCGATGTGCAGGTTGCGCCGCAGGTAGCCCTCCTCGCGGAAGCCGTTGAGCTTGAGCACCTGCCCGGAGGCGGGGTTGTGTGGCAGGTAGGTGGCGGTCACGCGGTGCAGTCCGACGCGGGAAAACGCGTGGTCCACACCCAACGCGCACGCGGCGGTGGCCACCCCGCGGCCCATGAACGGCGAGTGCACCCAGTAGCCCACCCAGCATTCGGAGACGATGCCGTGCTGGATGTTGCCCAGGGTGACCTGCCCTGCGAAGCCGCCGTCGACCTCGATGACCAGCGGCACCACGGTGCCCTGGTTGGCCAGCCGCTTCAGGTTCAGCCAGGTGTTGCGCCACGCCGCGTGTGAGTGCGCGTCCTCCCAGCTGCCCTCCACCGTGGGTTCGACCGGTTGGAGCCATTGCTTATCGACGTTTCTCGTGCCCGACCAGTCCTTTCCATCGCGGGAAGTGAGGGGTCGGAGGCGGACGGATGTGCCGTCGGGAAGCGTCGCGGTCGGCGTGGACTCTGGCCAGCCCGGGGTGGGCTGGCGGAACATCGCGAACATGGCTGAGCCTAGCTGCGCTGGCGGAGGAACTCGACGTCCACGATGTCGCCGGGGCGCACGTCCACGGCGTCTTCCGGCAGGTGGATCATGGCGTTGGCCTCAGCGAAGCCGGCCAGCAGGTGGGCGGGGCCGGCTTCCAGTGCGGACAGCGGTTCGACCAGGTAGTCGCCGGTGTCCGCGTCGCGCATGAGGCGGGCGCGGATGTAGCCGCGGCGGCCAGGAATGGAGCTGAGCTCGCGCAAGGAGCGGGCCTTGACGGTGCGGCGCGTCACCGCGGTCTTGCCCAGGGAGCTGCGGATGGCGGGGCGGATGAACGTCTCCGCGATCACCAGCGCGCTCACCGGGTTGGACGGCAGGAGAAACGCCGGGACGCGCTCCTCACCCATCAGGCCGAAGCCCTGCACGGAGCCGGGGTGCATGGCCACGCGGGTGGTGTCCACCTGGCCGAGTTCGCGCAAGATCTCCTGGATGGGGGCCGCACCGGAGCCGCCAACGGCGCCTGTGATGACGACGAATTCGCTTTTGGCGATGTGTCCCGCCACGATCTCGCGCATGCGGCGCGGCTCGGCGTTGATGATGCCGGCGCGGTGCACGTCCGCGCCCGCCTCTTTGGCGGCCGCGGCCACGACGTAGGAGGCGATGTCGAAGACCTGCCCCAGGCCCGGCCGGCGGTCCAGATCCACCAGTTCCAGGCCGTAGCTCATCACCGTCACGCGCGGGCGCGGGTACACCAGGAGTTTGTCGCGGCCTGCGGCGGCGGCGAGGCCGATCTGGGCGGGGCCGAGCACCGCGCCCTGGCGCACGGCGATGTCGCCGGGCTGGATGTCGTCGCCAGGCCGGCGCACGAAATCGCCGGTGCGCACGGGGCGTTGCGGGGTGACGCGTTTGCGTCCGCGGTCCGTCCACTCCAACGGCAGCACCGCGTCCGCGAGTGTGGGCAGCGGGGCGCCGGTGGCGACGCGGACCGCCTGGCGCGGCTGCAGGCGCAACGGCTTCTGGGAGCCGGCGGGCACCTCGCCCACGACGGGAAGCGCGCGCTCGCGGTTCGGCTGCGGCGGCGCTACGGGGGCTTCCTCGCCGTCGTTGTCTTCGTCTTGGTCGCGGTCACGGTCGCGGCGCTCGGGCCTGCGCAGCCCGGCGGTGCCGCCCACGTCTACCGCGCGCACGGCGAAGCCGTCCACCGCTGCCTGGGGGAACCCGGGGACTTGCGTGGTGGAGGTGACCTCTTCGGCGCACATCAGGCCGAGCGCGTCCGTCAGCGCCACCCGGATCGGCTCGGGGGCGGCAGCCGCTTCTACTACAGCGGCAAGCTGGTCCTCTACGCTGCGCATGGCCCGTGCCCCTTTCGTCTACGCGTTGTCCTGCGCCTTTGCTACAACCTCGGGGTGCTCTGCCTCGAAGTCGGCGATGATCTTCTTCACCGCGGTGTACAGCGCCGGGCCATACTTTTCATCCCGCAGACCAAAATCCACATTCGCCGGGATATACCCGCCCGGGTTGCCAAGGTCGTGGCGCTTACCCTCATGCACCACCACATGCACCGGATGCCCCTCAGAGATCATCAACTCAATCGCATCCGTGAGCTGCAGCTCACCACCCTTACCCGGTGTGATACGGCGAAGCGCATCAAAAATCCCGCGGTCCAGCAGATACCGGCCGGTAGCCACCAACGTCGACGGCGCTTCCTCCACAGCAGGCTTTTCCACCATGCCGCGCACCTTCAACACCTCAACGCCGTCAATTTCGGCCTGGGCATCCTCGACGTCGAACACGCCGTAGTTGAACACCTCCTCGCGCGAGACGTTAAACGCGCACAGCACCGAGCCACCCAACTCATTGCGCACAGCGACCATCTTGTCCATCACGCCCGCCGGCAACACCAGGTCATCCGGCAGCATCACAGCAACCGCGTCCTCGTCGTCGTCCAACGCCTCTTCCGCGCACCCGACAGCATGGCCAAGCCCGAGCGGCTCGTCCTGGGTGACCGCCACCGCCTCGATCAAACCGTTGGCGCGCGCGACCTTGTCCGCCTGCGTCTGCTTGCCGCGGGCGACCATCAGCTCCTGCAAGTCCGAAAACTCGCCGAAATGCCGCATGATCTCTTCCTTATTCGGCGCAACCACCACAGCCAAACGCTGCGCCCCAGCCGCGGCAGCCTCCTCAGCAATCAGCTCAATGCCCGGGGTATCCACCACCGGCAGAAGCTCCTTCGGCACCGTCTTCGTCGCCGGCAAAAAACGCGTCCCCATACCCGCAGCCGGCACCACAACAGTCTTCACCGAAGCGCGCGCAGCATCAACGGGTCGGTCAGTAGAATTCTGCATAAACGCAAAGCCTACAGCCCCCACCCCTCACAACCGGGCTGCGACCCGGAAGAAGCCAGGAGTATGCACACGAACACAACCACCCCTCCCCCGAAGGCTGCGATGCGCGCCGCGCACGTGGCCGCCCGGCGCGACCTGCGCGGCAGCGAGCGAAAGCGCGAGCTCGACCAGGCGCTTGTGGCGGCAACCTTGGCGTGCGTCGACGACTTCGGCGCACGCGGTACCAACATCGCCGCCTACAACCCACTTAGCTCGGAGCCTGGCCCGGCGGATTTCGCAGCACGGCTCGCCGCCGCGGCACGGACGCTGTTTCTGCCGATTTCCCAGCCGGACGGGGTGCTCGCCTGGGCGCAGCACGGGACCAAAGATGCGGCCGGCGCGTTGGACATCACTGAGCCGGAAGGCCCGCGCTTCACCTCAAACGTGCTGCGCTCCTGCGGACTGGTGGTGGCCCCGGCGTTAGCCGTCGATAGGCAAGGTATGCGCCTTGGCAAGGGTGCCGGCTACTACGACCGCGCGCTTGCGGGCCTGGATGTTCCCGTCGCCGCGGTGGTTTACGACTGGGAGGTCGTGGACGCGGTGCCGCACGACGCGCACGATCAGGCGGTGGACGCGGTGATTACGCCGGAAGGTTTCTTCCGCATCTAGGGAACCGGGGCGCGGTTTTCACCGTCTTATCCCTATGGACCTCTCCGCGCGCCTGAACAACCTCCGCTCCCCCGGCTACCGCCGCTCCGTGATCATCCGCAGGGCGGTAGCCGTGTTCCTCGTCGTCGCCGCTGTGTTGCATTTGCTTATCGACGCCTCACGGTCCGACCCGCCCGCCCTGACCTTCGCCCGCGATGTCACGCCCGGCACCGTGCTCACCTCTGACGATCTGGAGCTGCGCCGGCTGCCCGCGGAGGCGGTGCCCGACAACGCGTTGGACGACGCGG
Source organism: Corynebacterium sp. CQ3829_602738 (assembly GCF_054478435.1). Classification (NCBI taxonomy): domain Bacteria; kingdom Bacillati; phylum Actinomycetota; class Actinomycetes; order Mycobacteriales; family Corynebacteriaceae; genus Corynebacterium; species Corynebacterium sp. CQ3829_602738. The sequence continues at coordinate 777,650 of NZ_CM137003.1, read as the reverse complement.
CGCTGGCCGAGGGGCAACTGCTCGCGGCGGCCGCCTCCCGCGGCGAGGTGGTCACGGCCACGCGCCTAGTCGGGCCGGATCTGGCGGGGCTGCTCACCCAGGACATGCCGGACGGCGGGGAGTTCTCCATGGTTCCAGTGCCGCTGGCGGAACCGGACATCTTGCCCATGCTGCACCACGGGGCGGAAGTTGACGTTGTGGGGCAAGGGCCCCGCGTGGTTGCCGAAAATGGGATTGTCGTCACATCTGGGGAAGGGGACGCGGTGTTGGTGCTGCTCAGGCAGGGTGAGGCAGCTGCCGTTGCGGCTGCGTCCCTGTCTGAGCCGCTGACTCTCGTGTTGAGCAACCGTCAACGTCAGTTTAATATCCCCAACCATGCTTCAAGGATTTAAAGATTTCATCATGCGCGGCAACGTCATCGAGCTTGCCGTCGGCGTTGTCATTGGTGCGGCATTCACCGCAGTTGTCACCGCGTTCTCTGACGCGATCATCAACCCGCTCCTCGCTGCCCTGGGTGGCGTGGACTACTCCGGCCTGGGCTTCTTCGTCCGCGAGGGCAACGAGGCGACCTTCGTCGACTTCGGCGCTGTCCTGACCGCCATCATCAACTTCCTGCTCATCGCGGCAGTGATCTACTTCCTGCTCGTTGCTCCGATGAACAAGCTCGACGAGGCGCAGAAGCGCCGCAAGGGCATCGACCCGGACGAGCCGGAGCCGACCGACACCGAGCTGCTCGCGGAAATCCGCGACCTGCTCGCAGGCCAGAACCCGAACAATGTGCAGAAGCCGCTGAACTAGTTCGTCCTTGAGCGGGGCTGGCTGAAAGCTAGTCCCCGTAGTGCGGCGGCCGCTCCGCCTCATAAAAATCGCGGCCCGTCAAACCCGGCTCTTCGTCGCCGAGCAGCACCTCGCGCTCAGCGTCCAGAGCCGGGTTTTCGTTTGCCTGCGTATTCGGCGCGGCGTCCGCGGAGCGGTCGTAGTCCACGTCCGCCTTGCGTACAGCGCGCCTGCGCTTGCGCTCCATGAAACCCTCTGCCCTGGCCTAGACCGAGTGCTGGTTCAGCTCGTCGATGAGGTGGCGCACGAGCGGAGCTGCCGTCGATACGCCATCGCGAATCGCCTGGCGCGAGGACGCGAGGTTGACCACAACCGTGGAGCCGGACACGCCGCAGATGCCGCGCGAGGTGCACGCGTCCACCGCGCCGCACGCCTGGCCGGACGAGCGGATCGCCTGGCTGACGCCCGGGACCATCTTGTCGATGACCGCGCGCGTCGCCTCCGGCGTCTTGTCGCGCGGGCCCACGCCGGTGCCGCCGAGGGTGAGCACGAGGTCCACGCCGCCGACAACGCCCGTCTCAATGGCCTTGCGGATCTCGGACTTCTTCGACTTCACGCGCACCACGCCGTCGACCTGGTAGCCAACCTCGCGGAGCAGCTCCACCACCATCTCGTCGGTGTTGTCGCCCGGCGCGTCGTAGCGGCGGTCGCCCACCAGCACGACGATCGCGCACGGCGACGTCGGAGAGTCGCTCTCCAGCTCGGAGGCGCGCAGCGTCGCATCGTCCGGCTCGGTGATGTCGAGCGCGTCAAACAGTTCCGGCATCGTGGTCAGACTCCCTTGGCACAAAACGGGGCGGATTGGACAGATAAGAAGTTACTCGGAACTCAAGGTCACCTCTACCGGAACCGACTCAGACTCCCCCTCCCGCTGCACCTGCAGCGTCACCGTCTCTCCAAATGCTTTGGAGCGCGTCGCGGCGATGAGGGCGTCAGCAGAGTCGATGGGCCGGTCGTTCAGGCGCGTGATCACGTCGCCAGGCTTCAGCCCAGCCGTTTCGCCGGGACTGCCGGGTTCCACCCCCGCCACCACGGCACCGCCACCGAAGCCCTGCATCACGCTCACGCGCACGCCGAGCATCGGCTGCGTGGCCTCGCCCTTTTCAATGAGCTGGTCAGCGACGCGCTTGGCAAAGTTCGACGGGATGGCGAAGCCGAGGCCGATGGAGCCGCCCTGGCCGCCTTGGCTCATGCCGCCCGAGGACAGCGAAGCGATAGCGGAGTTCATGCCGATGAGTTTGCCGTTGCGGTCCACCAGGGGGCCTCCGGAGTTGCCGGGGTTGATCGCCGCGTCGGTCTGGATGCCGTCCATGAGCGAGCTCTCGCCGCCGCCCTGGGAAGCGCGCACCGGCCGGTTCAGCGCGGAGACGATGCCGCTGGTCACCGTGGCGGACAGGCCCAGCGGCGAGCCCACCGCGACGACCTCCTGGCCCACGCGCAGTTCGTCGGAGTTGCCGAACTGCATCACCGGCAGGTCGTGCACGTCGTCGATCTTCAGCACGCCGACATCGGTGTTGACGTCGGAGGCGACAAACTGTGCGCTGTGGCGTGATCCGTCGTTAAGCGTGACCTGCACCTCCGAACCTGGCGTTTCCGCGCCGGCGATGACGTGGTGGTTGGTCAGCACGTAGCCGTCCGCGGAGATGATGGAGCCGGAGCCTTCCGCACTGCCGCGGGGCGTGTCCACCTCAATGGAGACCACCGCAGGCAGCACCGCGGCCGCCACTTGCTCCACGGAGCCCTCGGGGGCCTCGGCCGGGTCCGCGACGGTCGGGTTGCGCAGCTCGCCTTGCGAATCGCTTTCGGACGACACGCTGCTGGACGGCGAATTCGACGCCGCAGTTTCCGCCGCGTTGTCGGACTGGGACGACCCGGCGAGGTACCCGGCGCCGCCGCCGGCGACCAGCGCAGTTGTCAGCGCGACGGCGAACGCCGCGCCGATGCCTTTACCGCGACGCTCCTGCTGCCCCTGGGGCTGCGGTTGCACCTGGTAGACACCGTTGTTTGCCGGGAAACTTGCGGTGTCTCCCGGATAGTTCAGTTCACTCATGAGGGGTTATTATGCACCGCCGTCCTGTGGCAGATCTTGAGGGCATGCACTGTAATTCGCAATGTTTGCTGGACGATTGCTGTATGCGCTGGCCTGCGAGTCTAGCTGTAGCTTTTGCGCGGGATCACGCGCGCGGTGGTCTCCGCGGGAGCCTCCTGCACATCCGCGCCGTCCACCTCGGGCGGGCGTCCCGGAAACACCACGCGGAAGCGCGCGCCGCCGTCATCGGATTCTTCCGCCACGATGGTCGCGTTGTGGCGGTCGAAGACCTGCTTCACAATGGCCAGGCCCAGGCCGGAGCCCGGCATCGACCGGGACTCGGGCGCGCGGTAGAAGCGCTCGAACACCTTCTCGCGCTGATCCGCCGGAATGCCGGGGCCGGAATCGTCCACGATGAGCACCGCGTTGCGCTTCGCCGCCTTCAGCGACACACGCACGGTGCCGCCCTGCGGCGACCACTTCGCGGCGTTGTCGATGAGGTTGATAGGTGCGCGGCCCATGGCGAAACGGTCGCCGGTGATGACCCACGGGTCCGCCTCGAATTGGAACGCCAGGTCCGGGCGGCGGCGGCGCACACGGTCGAGCGCTTCCTCCAGCACTTCGTCGAGGCGGAAGTCCTCAGGCTCGGCACCTTGCTGCGCTTCGTCGCGCGCCAGGTTGACCAGGTCGCCGATCAGGATGGACATTTCCTCCATCTGCGCCATCACGTCGCGCTCTAGGTCCTTGCGGTCCTGCTCGGAGATCTGGTCCTGCCGGCCGGAGTTGTACAGCATCATCAACAGCTCGATGTTGGTGCGCATCGAGGTCAGCGGGGTTTTCAGCTCGTGGCCCGCGTCCGCCACAAGCTGCGCCTGGCGCGTCTTGGAGTCCTCCAGCGTGGAGATCATCTTGTTCACGGAGGTGGTGATTTCAGCGAACTCGTCGTTGCCGTCGACGGGGAGCTCGGTGAGCTGGTCGGACTCGTTCGCGGCGTCGATAGCCCTGTGCAGTCTGCGCACGGGGCGGAGGCCGACGGCGGAAATCGCCGTGCCCGCGATCCAGGCGAGCAAACCCCCGGTACCCGCAATCACCAGCGCGGCTGCACCCCAGCTGCCGGAGACAATGCTGAACACGTCCAGCGGCTGCGACATGGCCACGGTGACACCGGAGGTGCTGCGGCGCACCACCACGCGCTCCCCTGCCACGGTGTGCTGGGAGAGCATGTCGCCTGACGACGTCGCCGCGTACGGCCCCGCCACCGGCACCGGGTCGCCGTAGAACACGTTGGAACCAGCGGGCGCGGCCGAGACTTTCGCCCACGGGGTTGCGCGGCGAAACTCGGCGAGGGCCTTTTCAAAGCCCTCCCGGTCGTCCGAATCCAGGTCCTTCAGCTGCAGCGACACGCCGTAGCTGCGGGTGCGCAGGTCGTCGTCCATGACGGTCAGACGAGTCGTTTCTGAAAGCCGGTAGGTAAACAGCGCGGTCAACAAAATGACCACGGCGACGATGCCGCCGGCGAGTACGGCCAAGCTGTTGCGCAGGGACCGGCCTGTGCCAGCCTGCCCCTGCGGCTCAGCTTCGCCTGTGAAGCGCCGCAAGATCACGGAGCGGTCTCCCGCAGGACGTAGCCGACGCCGCGGACGGTGTGGATCAGGCGCGATTCGCCGCCTGCTTCAGTCTTGCGGCGCAGGTAGCCGATGTAGACCTCGAGCGCGTTGCCAGACGTCGGAAAGTCATAGCCCCACACTTCTTCCAGGATGGTCTGGCGGGCAAGCACATGGCGCGGGTTCTGCAGCAGCAGGTGCAGCAGCGCAAACTCGGTGCGGGTCAGCGAGATGGCGCGGCCTGCGCGGGTGACGTCGCGGGTGGAGGTGTCCATGACCAGGTCCTCGAACTGCAGGCGAGTCTGGTCCTTCTCCGCCGCCTTGCGTGCTTCGGAGCGGGTGCGGCGCAGCAGCGACCCCACGCGCGCCAGCAGCTCCTCCAGGGCGAAGGGCTTGGGCAGGTAGTCGTCCGCGCCCGCATCCAGGCCGGCCACGCGGTCGGACACACCGTCGCGAGCCGTGAGCATGAGGATCGGCCCGTCGTACCCGGAGGAGCGCAGGGTACGGCAGACGCCCAGGCCGTCGAGCTTGGGCATCATGAGGTCGAGGATGGTCAGGTCGGGCTGCTCAATGCGGATCTGATCGAGCGCGTCTTCGCCGTCTACGGCGAGCACCACGTCGTATCCGTTGAAGCGGAGCGAGCGTCGGAGCGACTCGCGGACAGCCTGCTCGTCGTCGGCTACGAGAATCTTCATAGGATTATTATGACTTATTTTCTACTCAGCGTTGAATTGAGCTGAAAAAACCGGGTCCCACCTGGGGATCCCGGTTAGTTCAACGGGTCTAATACGACCCTTAAAAGCTTAGAACTGCTCGACGTCGATCAGACCAGCCTGAGCGGCCTTGATCAGGCGGCGCGGGATGCGCACCTCCTGGCCGTCGACCTTGACGGTCTGCAGGTCGGCGTTGTCGGCCTTCCACTGGGAACGACGCATGCGCGTGTTCGCGCGGGACTTCTTGAACTTCGGTGTTGCCATGACGAGTCTCCTTTATCCCCTCTAGTTGGCCTTCTTCTTGCGGCGGGCCATGCCGCCGAAACGCTGGTTGAACTTCTCCACGCGGCCGGCGGTGTCCATGAGACGCTGCGCGCCGGTCCAGAACGGGTGGGACTCGGCGGTGACGTCCACGACCACGAGCGGGTACTCGTTGCCGTCTTCCCACTGTTCAGTGCGTGCGGAGGTCAGGGTGGAGCGCGTCAGGAACTTGTGGCCCGTGTTTGCGTCCTGGAAAATCACCGGGTGGTAATCCGGGTGAATATCCTTCTTCATTAGATTCGTCTCCCTCAGGATTGAACTACGGGTCGGTTCCGCGAAGTCCCGCGGATCGTGCCCGAGTTGGGTGCGAAATGGTCTTTTCATCCGACGGTCGCCGGATAACCCGCAGTATCTTACAGTTCACGTGCGCGTTTACCTAATTGCGCACTTTGCCTATCGACGCCCCTCCGGTCCCCCTCCCCATGCCACACCAACGATTCCTTTTACCCGCCGCCGCGATTGCGGCGTTTGCCGGCCTCACTGCCGCCAGCTCGGCCGACGCTGTCGCACTCGCTGCACGCCTGATACCTGTACTGACGTTCGCCGCTGGCATGTCTGCCGTGGTGAACCTGGCCTCACGCGTCCAAATCTTCGAGTGGCTCGTATCAGCGCTCGAACGCGGCACGAGCAGCCGCGAGTTCGTGTTCGCAGGATTCTTGGCACTCGCGGTGGCCTCTACAGTGTTCTTCTCCCTCGACACCACGGCCATCATGCTCACCCCGCTCGCCGTGCAGCTGGCGTCCCGCTTCCGGCTTCCGCAGCCTGCGGTGGCGTTGTCGGTGGTCTGGATCGCCAACCTCGCCTCCATGCCGCTGCCGGTGTCGAACCTGACCAACCTGCTGGCGCTCGGCGGCGGGGCGTTCAACACCAACCACGACTACATCCGCGCGGCCGCCGCGCCCGCCGCCGCGGCGATCGCGGTTGCCGTTGCTGCCGCATACAGCGCCCGCCTTATTTACCGTGGCGCCAGCTCCGCTCCCAACGATGCACCGACGGCGGTTGCGCGACCGACGGCGGCTCTCGTCGTAATCGCCTTTACCGTCGCCGCGCTGCTGAGCCCGGTGCCCTATTGGCTCACCGGCGTCCTCGCCGCTGTCGCGATGTGGTTCGCGGTTGGGCCGGCCGGCCGCAAGGCAGGTGCCGCTTCGCTGATCCCGTGGCACGCGCTGCTCCTCGCGGCCACACTCTCAGCCGCAGCGGCGCTGGCGCTCCACGTCGAAGCCGTTGCCGCTGCGGTGGGCCTTCTCGTCGGCGCGCACCCCGGCGCCATCGCCGCGGCGGGCGCTCTTGCCGCCAACGGCATCAACAACCTGCCCGCATTCCTCGCGCTCGAGCCCGCGGCCGGCGGCCAAGACGGCGTGATGGCCCTACTTATCGGCGTCAATGCCGGCCCGCTGGTGACACCTTGGGCGTCGCTAGCCACCTTGCTCTGGGCGGACCAGCTGAAGCGGGCAGGGGCCGCGGTGCCCTGGCGCCACTTCATCCTGTGGGGCCTAGTGCTCGCCCCGGTAGCCGTCACTGCCGCCACCGCTGCATTGCTGGCGACAGGCTAGAGAAAGACCAGCCAAACGCGATTATGAGATAGAGGACTGAGACGGTATGGTTGTCTCTCGCTGTTGTCGAAGTACACGTTTACGCCTGCGTCAACCGATTGCACTTGCGCTGGTCGCGGACCCTCACTCCGCTTCTCACCTGGCGCTTTACCTCACATAGCGATCGTGTCGTGGGCGGCAAGAAGAGTAAGGAAGCTAACCCATGTCGGCACATTGCCAGGTCACGGGACGTAAGCCGTCGTTCGGCAAGACCGTCTCGCACTCGCACCGCCGCCACTCGCGCCGTTGGAACCCCAACGTGCAGAAGCGCCGGTTCTACCTGCCCTCCGAGGGCCGTACCATCACCCTGAACGTCTCCACCAAGGGTCTGAAGATCATCGACCGCGACGGCATCGAGTCCGTCGTCGCCCAGATCCGCGCACGAGGTGAGAAGATCTAATGGCACGTAACGATATCCGCCCGATCATCAAGCTCAAGTCCACTGCGGGCACCGGTTTCACCTATGTGACCCGCAAGAACAAGCGCAACAACCCGGATCGCATCACGCTGAAGAAGTACGACCCGGTTGTTCGCAAGCACGTCGAATTCCGCGAGGAGCGATAATCCATGGCGAAGAAGTCCAAGATCGCTAAGAACGAGCAGCGTAAAGAGATCGTCGCCCGCTACGCGGAGCGTCGTCAGGAGCTCAAGGCCATCATCAAGAACCCGGAGACCTCTGACGAGGACCGTCTTGAGGCACAGTTCGAGCTCAACCGTCAGCCGCGCGACGCCTCCCCGGCCCGCGTGCGCAACCGTGACTCGCGTGACGGTCGCCCCCGTGGCTACCTCCGCAAGTTCGGTGTTTCCCGTGTCCGTATGCGCGAGATGGCTCACCGCGGTGAGCTGCCTGGCGTCCGTAAGTCTTCGTGGTAAGGAGGACTCACATTATGAAGCGCAACAATTCGCGTAAGCCGCGCATTGAGCAGTCCCGCCGCCCGAAGAAGAACCCGCTGAAGGCGAAGGGCATCGAGTCGGTCGACTACAAGGATGTTGAGACCCTGCGTCTGTTCATCTCCGACCGCCACAAGATCCGTTCCCGCCGCGTCACGGGTCTGACCCCGCAGCAGCAGCGCCAGGTCGCTACCGCTGTGAAGAACGCGCGCGAGATGGCTCTTCTGCCGTTCACCACCCGCTAATTAGCCGGTTGACGATGACAGCGTAGAGTCTTCGGCTCTTGAAAGCACCCGCACTCCCCTCCCCGGAGGGTCGAGAGCGGGTGCTTTTCGTCTATAGTTATCCCGCGCAACCATAAATAGCGAGCTATGACGGAAGGACGGAAGGCATGGCGAAACCGGTCGGACGGCCACGCAAGCAAAGCCCCCGCCGCAGAGGCGCCACCGCGCGCGAGGAGATCCTCGACGCCGCCTCCGAACTGTTCACCCGCAAAGGTTTCGCCACCACCTCCACCCACGACATCGCGGACGCGGTGGGCATGCGCCAAGCCTCGCTGTACTACCACTTCCCGTCCAAGCGCGACATCTTTCTCACGCTGCTGATGGGCACGATCCAGCCAGCGCTGGCGCTCGCGTCGGATCTGGCCAAGACCGACGAGTCGGCGGCGGTGAAGCTGTGGGCACTCGTGGCCGCTGAGTCGCGCATCCTGTTGTCCTCGAATTGGAACATCGGCAGGCTCTACCAACTGCCTGTGCTTTTGTCCGAGGAGTTCGCGGAGTACCACGAGGCGCGCCAGGAGCTGGAGGGGATCTTCCGCAAGCTGTCGGGGCAGATCGTCGGCGAGGATGACCCGCGCATCGACCTGCCGTTCCACATGACGCTCGCGGCCATCGAGATGCGCGACAACACAGGCACCGCGCCCTACCCGCTTGTCGACGATGCCCTGCCCGCCCCCGCCGTCACCATCGCCGACGCCGTACTGGACGTGCTCCACACGGATCTGCCGGAACGCCGCACCGAGCGCATGCTCGAGCTGGTGGACCTGGTCTCCCGCAAGGACGAGCAGGACTAGGGCTGGCAGGCAGCCGCTGGGAGCTGCGCCGGATCGGCGGCGAGCGTTTCCGCAGCGGCGGTGAGCATCTCCTGCCCCGTCTCGTATGTTCCGTCCGCGGGCAGCGCGGTGAGCGCCACCGGCGCCCACGTGCCGTCGCCGCGCGGCACAAGCCCGAACTGCCGAACCTGGTAGGCGCCCGCGGGGTCCGGGCCCCAACCGCCCTTGAACAGCGCCCCTGCTACACCCAGGCCGTACGCCTGCGAGGGGTCGATTTGCCCCATGAACTGCAGCACCGGGTCGGCGCCCTCCACGCAGGCGACGGTGTTCGCCAGAGCGGCCTCGTCGGCCACGCCGAGCTGCGTCTGCCCGAAGGCAGAGAACTCAGGGCGAAGCGGTTCAGTGTTCACGTGCGCAGCCAACCCGGCATCGTCCAGCACCGCATCGACCGCGCCCGGCCCGACGGCATCATAGAGTCGCTGCGCCGCCGCGTTGTCAGACGCGCTCACTGCGGCTCGGGCGTCTGGCTCGAGTCCGGGGTTGGTGCGCAAAGCTGCCACGGCGATGGGCACCTTGATGGTGGACCAGGCGGGGCTCGGGTCGGTAAAACCTGCCGATTCCGGCCCTTCCTTTCCTACTGTGGCAACGCCCAGCTGGCCGCCGTAGGAGGATTCGACGTGGGCGACGGTGGCGTCGAGAGGCAATTGCTCATCGGGGGCCGGCGGTGGCGCCTCCGTAACGGTTGAGGTGACGACCACGGTTTCTTGGCCGCCGGAACAGGCGGACAAGAACAGTGCGCCGGCTGCGGCGAGTCCGAGACGCCGGCGAGCTACCAAATCTTGACCCGGGCGTTCTTGCCGCCGGTGCAGTACACCGTCTCCCCGCCAGAGCAGGTCATGCGGTAGGTGATGCCGGTGGCCGGGCTGTAAACCGACACCGTCATATCTGCCGTGCCAGTGCGACCGTAGGACTCCTGGAACGCCTCGTAAACGTTGGTGGCGAAACCTGCTGTGGTCACGTCCGTGTCCGGGGCGTAGTTCGAGTACGTTCGCTTCGCTGGCTCCTTGCTGGGCTGTTCGGGCGCCTCCGACCTCGGCAGCGTGCGAGTCTCAACCACCGTGCTCGTCACCGGCTCGCTGGAGCGGTTAAACGCACCAGAGCCGCCCATGAACGCCAACACGCCGACAAGCGCGGCGAGCAGCAGCGCGCCCAAAACGTAGAGCCACGGGCTCGGGCCGCCGCGCTTCTCCGGCTGCTGGTAGCTGGGGGCGTACTCGTCGGGCTGTCCGTACTGCTGCTGCGTCACGGCGCCGAACTGCTGGGTTTGTCCGATATCAGGATCCGTGGAGTACGTCTGGTCCGGATTCCATTGGCTGGAGCCTTGGTTATTCATGGCAACCCCCTAACAACGCGACGTGGGCAGGTCGCCGCGCATGGCGTTGAGCCCGTCCGCGAGCTCGTTCAGCATGGCGAAGCTGCCCTCGTGGCCCTTCGGGCTGTGGGCGGTGATTGCCACGGCGATGTCGCCGTTCGGGCCCGGGATGAGGCCGAACTGGCGGGCCAGGTGCCCGCCTTCGTGGTAGTTCCAGCCGCCCTTGTAGCGGGCGCCGCCGATGCGGCCCAGGCCCCAGTGCTGGTAGTCCACGATGCGTCCCATCATGTCCAGCACCGGCTCGTGGCCCGCAACGCAGCGCAAGCCCGAGGCGAACTCGGCCTGGTCGCTGGTGGTCCACAGCGTGCCCATTTGGTAGCCGGCCGGGGTGGTCGTGCGCGCGCCCGCTTCGCGGATCACGCCCTCGTAGCCAGCGGCAGGCACCTGGCCGAACATGTGGTGCGCGGCGGGGTTGTCGGAGCGGGTCACGGCGGCCTCAGCGTCCGGGTAGAACGCCTGGCTCTGGCGCAGCGCGGCAATGGCCAGCGGCACCTTCATCGTGGAAAACGCAGGCTCGGGCCGATTGTCGCCGGCGGTGAAGCCGCCCACTGCCACGGTGGCGCGGCCGCCGTGGCGCCCCACCACGTCCGCCACGAGGCGGTCCAGCTGCGCCTGGACATCCACCGCGGGTGCGACGTGCTGCGCCTTGCCGGGTTTCGGGGTGGTCAGCGGCAGCGGCAGGCGGATCGCGTTTTTCACCTGCGGCGGCAGCTGGTTGTAGGCCTGCACGATTGGCTGGCCGATTACGGGAATCTGGTCGATCGCCGTGTACGTCGGCACCGACGACATGGGAAACGCCAGGCCCGCGGTCAGGGCCAGGGCTGCAATCTTGGAGGGCACGGGAAATGATCTTTCTAGTGGGCGAAGTGGCGGGTGCCGGTCAGGTACATGGTCACGCCGGCGGCCTCAGCGGCGGCGATGACTTCCTCGTCGCGGATGGAGCCGCCGGGCTGCACCACGGCCTTCACACCGGAGTCAGCCAGCAGCTGGAACCCGTCCGCGAACGGGAAGAACGCGTCGGAGGCGGCCACGGCACCGTTGGTGCGGTTGCGCCCCTCGTCGAGGGTGTTGGCGCGGTCAACGGCGAGCTTTGCGGAGTCGACTCGGTTGACCTGGCCCATGCCGATGCCTACCGACGCCCCCTCGGCCGCGATCAGAATCGCGTTCGACTTCACGCAGCGCACTGCGCGCCACGCGAATTCGAGATCCGCCAGCGTCTGCTCATCGGCCGCCTCACCTGCGGCCAGGGTCCAGTTGGCGGCGCTGTCGCCGTCGGCCTGGAAGCGGTCGCGCTCCTGCACGAGCCAGCCGCCGGCGATCTGCTTGCGCTCCTCGTCCTGCTGCTTCGGCTCAACCTCGAGGATGCGCAGGTTCTTCTTCGTCTGCAGCAGCTCGAGCGCGTCCGCGGCGTACGACGGTGCGACGACCACCTCAGTGAAAATCGGCTTGATCTGCTCCGCCAGCTCCAGGGTGACCTCGCGGTTGCAGGCGATCACGCCGCCGTAGGCGGAGACCGGGTCGCATGCATGGGCCTTCTTGTGCGCGTCCGCGATGGAGTCATCGGAGACGGCCACGCCGCACGGGTTGGCGTGCTTGATAATTGCCACGCACGCACGTTCGTGGTCCCAGGCGGCGCGCCACGCGGCATCGGCATCCTGGTAGTTGTTGTAGCTCATCTCCTTGCCGCCGTGCTGGGTGGCGGCGGCAAGGCCCCAGCCCTCGTTTTCCAGGCGGGCGGCCTGGTGCGGGTTCTCGCCGTAGCGCAAGTCGGTGGCGCCTTCGCCGGCGCCGGAGGCGTCCGCGCCGAGCTGGTTGGACAGCCAGGAGGAGACCGCGGCGTCGTAAAGCGCAGTATGCGTAAACGCCTCGAGTGCCAGCTGTTTGCGCTGCTCGAGGTCGAAACCGCCACCCTTGACGGCCTCGACGACCTCACCGTAACGGGCAGGCGAGGTGACCACGGCGACCGACGGGTGGTTCTTGGCCGCGGCGCGGACCATGGACGGGCCGCCGATATCGATCTGCTCGACGCACTCGTCGAAGGTGGCGCCGGAAGCAACGGTCTCCTCGAACGGGTAGAGGTTGACCACGACGAGGTCGAACGGCTCGATGCCCAGCTCCTGCAGCTGGTCTACGTGGCTGTTCTTGCGCAGGTCCGCGAGGATGCCGGAGTGCACGCGCGGGTGCAGCGTCTTCACGCGGCCGTCGAGCACCTCCGGGAAGCCGGTCACGTCCGCAACCTCGGTGACCGCCACACCCGCGTCAGCGATGCGCTTCGCGGTGGAGCCGGTGGAGACGATCTCCACGCCCGCCTGGCCGAGCGCGCGGGCGAGCTCCTCCAGCCCGGTCTTGTCGTAGACGCTGATCAGAGCGCGCTTAATTTCCCGCTTAGACATTGAAGACAGCCTTTCCATTGACAATTTCGACGTTGTGCAGCAGATGAACGATCTGCTCGCGCTCCACCTTCTTGATGCGTTCGTGGAGCTCGGACTCTGTGTCCCCCGCCTCAACCTCGACAGGGCGCTGGGCGATGATCTCGCCGCTGTCCAGGCCGGCATCCACGTAGTGCACGGTGCAGCCAGTGACTTTCACGCCGTGCTCCAGCGCGTCGCGCACCGCGTGCGCGCCCGGGAACGAGGGAAGAAGCGACGGGTGAGTGTTGATCGTGCGCCCCTCGAACTCCCGGACAAAGGCCGGGCCGAGCAGCCGCATGAAGCCGGCGGAAACCACCAAGTCCGGCTCGACGGAGGCCACAGCGGCCACCATTTTGTCGTTCCAGGCGTTGCGGTTGGTTTCCATCGGCACCACGGCGGTGCGAATGCCGGCATTTTTGGCGCGTTGCAGTGCCGGACAAATTTGATCCGCCACCACGAGGTCGACGCGGTAGCGGTTCTCCTGGTTGTCGATGATCGCTTTCAACAGGGTGCCGGTGCCCGACGCGAGGACGGCCACCGATTTCGCAGAGTCACTCACGGGTTCAAGTCTAACTACCGCTGCGCGCCGACGCGCGTTGCCTCACCAGCGCGACTCCGCGCACCAGTGCGCCCGTGAGGGCAACCCAGATAAACAGCGACAACGCCAACGCGAACGGATCCGCGCCGACGAGCCCGTACGCTCCGGCACCACCGGAAGAGAAGATGCCCAGCACCGCCCCCATAAGCGCCGCCCACGTTGCGGTCGCGGCGACGCCTTCGAGGCTCAGTGGCTTAACGACGAACGCGTGCGCCAGCACCGCCGCCGGCACGATGAGCAGCACCGGCGCCCACTGGGGCATTTCTGCGGGGATCGCGGCGAACAGCGGCAGGGGCGGGTATGCCACGTTGGAGGTGGCGAACAGGCTCACGCCCGCGCCCGCGGCCTCAAAGCTGCCGCCGAGGAGCACCGCGAGCTGGGCGACCGCCGCGTTGGGCAGATACAGCAGACTCAGCACCACCAGGGCGATGCCCCCGCCGACGCCGAGCTGCGGGAACTGGGAGACAAGCTCACCGACGCGCCCGTAGCCGAAGGCGAGCGCAATAAGGAAGACCACCGCGGCCGCGGCGAGCAGGCGGAGAATGAGATTCGCCGCTTGTGCCCCTGTGTCCACCGCCACGGACGGAATGCCGCTGCGCTTGGCCAGCGCGTGCCACACAACGCGACGCACGCCGACGACGAAGCCGAGAAGGTGCACGATCAGCGGGTACACAAACGCGGCAACCACAGGCGGGGTGGCCACCGGGTACACGTGCGAGGCGTCGAAGACCATGAACAGCGCGATGCCGCTGACCAGCAGCGGCAAGCCGAGCGAGAGCCCGAGGAGGGTGAGCAGATCCAGAACGCTCACGCGGCCGGCGGTGGCCTTGCGCACCTGCACCGCCACCACTGCGGCCACGCCAAAGGCGGGCAAAAGGGGCATGGCGGTCAGCGAGACGCCGTCGATAAGCAACGGCACCCCGTGGAGCGCGAACCATGCCTCGCCGAGAGCCCCGGGGAAGTACGTCAGGCTCCAACCTGCAATGAGGATGACCGCGAAGCACAACGCGACGATGCCGAGCACCAGCGCCAAGTTCGGCACGAGCGCGTACAGCAGGTAGTGGCGCACACGTTCTTTCGCCGTGGCGGGCATTTTGCCGCTGTCCGCGGGGCGCTTGATGCCCGTGATCTTCCGCAGGGATGCGCCCTTGCGGCGCTGGCGGCGCGCATCCGCCTGGCGGGGCCTTTGGTTGGGTGTGGTGCTCATCGCGTCCTACTCTGCCACCCCAGCCACAAAGGCCACCACAGTGACACCCTGGCCGCGGGCTGCGGCGCACTCCGAAATGCGCCCTGGGCCGCCCGCAACGCGCGGGCGTGGCGCACATCTCCCGCACGGTGGGTGTGTAACATTCCCCCGAATAGACGCGATTTAAGAGTATTTTCAGATTTCATCTTGCTCCGACGAAACCAATTCGTTACAGTAGCCTCTCGTAGATAACAGGAAGGTCACGATTCCGCGGTGAGCAGCGGAACCCACGGCCAACGGAAGATCTCAAAGAGGGCTCATGTTCAACTCCACGAAGCAGGGCGGCAAGCACCGCAAGCAGTCCCCCAACAAGGGGCGCGTTGCCGTCGTCGCAGCAGCCACTGGCGCTGTGTCCACCGCTGGTTTCTCCGGCCTGGTCGCCGGTGCCCTCACCAGCAACCAGGACGCCGAGCAGGGACAGAACATCAAGCTCGCCGCAGACGCCGACGAGCTCCAGAGCGCCGATCCGGGAGTGGACGAGGCTTCCGCCGAGGAGACCCCGCAGATCCTCTCCATCGCCGAATACAAGCCGGTGGAGAACCTCACCGAGCAGCTGGACAAGGCTATCCAGCACTCCGACGAGGTTGCCCGCCTGGACGAAGCCGCCCGCGCGCCGCTGTTTACTAAGCCGGCCGAGGGTGCCTTCACCTCGGGCTTTGGTATGCGCTGGGGCTCGATGCACAACGGCGTCGACATCGCCAACACCCCGGGCACCCCGATCCGCGCAGTTGCCGCTGGCACCGTGATCGACTCCGGCCCGGCGCAGGGCTTCGGCAACTGGATCCGCATCCGCCACGAGGACGGCTCCATCTCCGTTTACGGCCACATGCAGTCCCTCTACGTCGCCGTCGGCGAGGTTGTGCAGCCCGGTCAGCTCATCGCCGGCATGGGCAGCGAGGGCTTCTCCACCGGCTCCCACCTCCACTTTGAGATCTGGCCTGACGGCGCCAGCCCGTCGGACCCTGCCCCCTGGCTGGCAGCCCGAGGCATTAACCTCTAACGCGCTTTTCCGCCCTCTCACGGGGCCGCCCGCGCCATTGTGGCGCGCGGGCGGCCCCGTTTTTTGATCGCCCTTCTACTGGACGGGGGTAAAGCACCCACCCCCGCAGCCCATTACCATGCGTAACAATTTTCACACCAGCAACACGCCGGATGAGCTGGACGGACATCCGGGATAACGCGGAAATTCGAACAAACGTGCACGTCACAGCATTGCCAGGGCTCATTTCGCCGGTTAGATTCTCTGCCTGTGTGCGTGGCCGAGACCGCGCCTAGCCCTCTACAGAGTTAGAAAAGGTATCCCCCAAACATGAACCGACGTCTCACTTCGAGCATCGCAGCCGTCTCGGCCGCAGCGGCAATGGCGCTCACCCTGGCGCCCGCGCCCGCTACTGCCCTGACCGTCACCGTGGGCGGCGCAACCATCTCCGACGCGGGCCAAGCTGTGGGCGCAGTAGCGAAAGCCGCAGGCGCCATCAAGGAAAGCGGCGCGACGATTACCGCAGGCGACTACAAGATCGTCTACGACCCCCGCGCTCTCGAGGCTCCGCTCGCCGCCGCGTTCGCTCCAGCAAAGGGCAGCGACTGGGTGGCGCCGCAGCGCGGTCGCACCGCCGACGGCCGCACCGTGGTCACCCCGGCATCCGGCCGCTTCACCTCAGGCTTCGGCCCGCGCTGGGGCACCGTGCACCAGGGCATCGACATTGCCAATGACCTGGGCACCCCGATCTACTCCGTCATGGACGGCACCGTCATCTCCGCAGGCCCGGCGCGCGGCTTCGGCAACTGGGTCGTAATTAAGCACGACGGCGGCGAGGTGTCCGTCTACGGCCACATGCGCTACTACGACGTCTCCGTGGGCCAGCGCGTCACCGCCGGGCAGAAGATCGCCTCCATCGGTAGCGAGGGCCAATCCACCGGCCCGCACCTCCACTTCGAGATCAAGCCGGACGGCGTGAACCAGGTGGACCCGGTGCCGTGGTTCGCCGCCCAAGGCATCAAGATCTAGCGGGCTACAGCTTCTCCATGGGCACGCCGCCGATCGTCATCAGACGGACGGTGCCCGAGGAGCCGAAGTCAATCGTCACCGTTTCCCGCACGCCCGAGCCCTCTACCGCCATCACGGTGCCGAGCCCGTACTTGGCGTGATTGACCCGGTCCCCCACCGCCAAGTTGAGGTTCTTGTGCACCTTCGTGCCGGACCCGCCCCGGCGGGATCGGGCCGGCGGGCGGGAGCGGGTGGGCGCGCCCCACGCGTCAGAACTGAATGAGCGCTCCGGTTCCAACCGGCGCCAGTCGATGAGGTCCTCCGGGACCTCTGCGAGGAAGCGGCTGGCAGGGTTGGTCACCGGAGAGCCCCAGGAAGCGCGCAGGATCGCACGCGTCAGGTAGAGCTGCTCCTTGGCGCGGGTGATGCCCACGTACGCCAAGCGGCGCTCCTCGGCGAGCTCCGCCGGATCCCCCAGCGCCCGCAGGTGCGGGAACTGCCCGTCCTCCCACCCGGTGACGAACACCACCGGGAACTCCAGGCCCTTCGCCGTGTGCAGCGTCATCAACGTGACCACGCCTTGCTCGTGCTCCGGCAGCTGGTCCGCGTCCGCCACCAGGGAGACCTTCTCCAAAAACGCCTGCAGGGACCCCGGCGCGGGCTCGCCTTCCTGCATTACCTCGTTGAGTTCGTCGTCTGTCATGTACGCCACCTGGTTGGCGGCCTCCGAGGAGAACTCGCGGGCCACAGACACCAGCTCGTTGAGGTTATCCAGGCGCGCGCCGTCCTGCGGGTCGTTCGATGCCTCCAGTTCGGCGCGGTAGCCCGTGTCGTCCAACACGCGGGTGATTAGCGCGCCCAGGTCCGGCATGCCCGTGACCTCGTTGCGCATCGCCGGCATGTCGTCGCGAATCTGGCGGATCATCTCCACAAAGCGCGTGATCGAGTTGGTCGCGGCCTTGGCAAGCATGTCGATGTTGCCGGAGGTGGCGTCGACAAGCGAGCGCCCGAAGCTTTGGTTGTTGTTTTCCGCGTGCAGCGCCACCATCGATTGCGCCTTGTCACCGATGCCGCGCTTTGGCACGTTGACGATGCGGCGCATGCTCACCGTGTCGTCCGGGTTCTCCAAGACCTTGAGATAGGCGACGATGTCGCGGATCTCGCGCCGCTCGTAGAACCGCGTGCCGCCGACGACCTTGTAAGGGATGCCGGAACGGATGAAGATGTCCTCGAGCGCGCGCGAGGCGTTGTTCGTGCGGTACATCACCGCCATGTCCGAGTACGGCACTCCCCTGTCGGCCAGGGAGTCAATTTCCGAGGCGATGAAGCGCGCCTCGTCGTGCTCGTTGTCCGCGACGTAGCCGACGATCTTCTCGCCGGAGCCCTGGTCCGTCCACAGCTTCTTCGGGCGGCGGCCCTCGTTCTGCGCGATCACCGCGTTCGCCGCGCCCAAGATGTTCTGCGTGGAGCGGTAGTTCTGCTCCAGCATGATCGTGGTGGCGTTCGGGTAGTCGCGCTCAAACTCCTCGATGTTGCGGATGGTCGCGCCACGGAAGGCGTAAATGGACTGGTCCGAGTCGCCCACCACCGCCAGCTCCGGCGCATCCGGACCGTCGCCGACAAGGGTGTGGATGAGCTCGTACTGGGCGTGGTTGGTGTCCTGGTACTCGTCCACCAGCACGTGGCGGAAGCGGCGGCGGTAGTAGTCCGTGACCTGGGGGTGCTCCTTGAAAATGCGCACGACCTCGCCGATGAGGTCGTCGAAGTCCAGCGCGTTGGACTGGCGCAGGCGGCGCTGGTACTCCACGTACACCTTGGCCACCGTGGTCTCGAACGGGTTGTGGGTGCGCTCGGCGTTTGCCAGCGCCGTCTCCGGGCCAATCAGCTCGTTTTTCAGATTCGAGATCCCGTTGGCCAGGGTGCGGGGCGTGAACTTCTTCAAATCCAGGTTGAAGTCCTTGGCAATCATGCCCAAAAGGCGGCGCGAATCATCCGAGTCGTAGATGGTGAAGTTGGTGTTCAGCCCCGGCACCAGCTGGGCCTGCTGGCGCAGGATGCGCACGCACACTGAGTGGAAGGTGGCCACCCACATCCGCTCCGCCTCCGGGCCGACCAGCTGGCCCACGCGCTCCTTCATCTCCGCGGCGGCCTTGTTGGTGAAGGTGATGGCCAGGATCTGCCACGGCGCCACACCGCGGTTGTGCAGCAGGTAGGCAATGCGGCGGGTGAGCACCGCGGTCTTGCCGGAACCCGCGCCCGCGACGATGAGCAGCGGGCTGCCTTCATGGACGACGGCGGCCTGCTGCTGCGGATTCAAACCCAGGGTCAGATCAGTCATGGCCGTTACTGTACTAACGCCTCCGACATCACCCGCGCGGGTGTTCGAACTGGCATAATAAACAGCCATGAGCGAGCTTGAAATCCGCATGCCTTCCGGCACAGATGACCCACTCTCGGACGCGGAGATTCAGGCGTACCGCAAAGAGATCGACCGGCTGGACCGCGTGATCCTCGACGCGGTGAAGCGCCGCAGTGAGATCTCCAAAGCCATCGGCAAGACCCGCATGGGCTCCGGCGGCACCCGCCTAGTGCACACGCGCGAGGTCGCCATAATCAACCAGTTCCGCGACGAACTGGGCGAGGAAGGACCCGGCCTGGCGCAGATCCTGCTGCGCCTCGGCCGCGGCAAGCTGGGCTAGTTCTGCTCGAGGGAGTCGAGCACGACTTCGAATTCCAACAGGTCTGCGGACTGCGAGACCGGCTTGCGCGGCTTGTCCGCTTCGGTTCCCTCGCCGGAGCGGTCCGACTGCCCGTGCCCGGCGCGGCCCGCGCCCTCCCACCACGCGCTGTAGGACTCTTCGTCGGCCCAGCGGGTGACCACGAAGTAGCGCTTTTCTCCCTTGACCGGGCGCAGCAGCTGGAAACCCTCGAAGCCGGGGTGGCCGTCGATGGAGTGCTTGCGGGCAGCAAACCGGCGCTCCAGCTCCGCGCCGGCACCTTCAGGGACAGTGATCGCGTTGATCTTCACAATTGCCATGGGCGCCATTATCCACACTCCCCCGCTCCGCGGACGCACGCTGCGCGTTTTGGCTACCGTTGATCAAGGACAACCCAACCGCGAACTGGACTGCCACCTGGGAGGCTGACATGCACGACATCACGTCCACCGAAAGCTGGGGCAAGCTGGAGAAACTCCGCGCGGAAAAGTCCCGCACCACCCTGCGGGACCTGTTCCGAGCGGACGACGAGCGCGCGCAGCGCTACACGTTCGACGCGGCCGGGCTTCACGTGGATCTTTCGAAGAACTTGGTGGACGGAGACGTCGCAAAGCAATTGCTCGCCTTGGCGGACGAGGCGGGCCTGAAAGACCGCATCGAGGCGATGTTCACCGGCGAGCACATCAATGCCACCGAGGACCGCGCGGTGCTGCACACCGCGTTGCGCGCGCCCGAGGACGCCCAGCTGGAGGTGGACGGCCAGGATGTCACCGCGGACGTGCACGCGGTGCTGAAGCAGATGCGCGAGTTCGCCACGAAGCTGCGCAGCGGCGAGTGGGTGGGCCACACCGGAAAGACGATTTCCAAGGTGGTCAACATCGGCATCGGCGGCTCGGATCTGGGCCCTGCCACGGCCGCGCAGGCGCTGCGCACCTACGCCACCGCAGGTATTTCCGCGGAGTTCGTCTCCAACGTCGACCCGGCGGACATGACGTGCGTGCTGGCTGAGGTGGATGCGGAAGAAACGCTGTTCATCGTCGCCTCCAAGACGTTCACTACCCAGGAGACGCTGGCCAACGCGCACGCCGCGAAGCGCTGGCTGCTCGAGCAGTTCGACGGCGACGAATCCGCGATTGCGAAGCACTTCGTAGCCGTGTCCACCAACGCGGAGAAGGTGGCGGAGTTTGGCATCGACACTGCCAACATGTTCCCGTTCTGGGACTGGGTAGGCGGGCGCTACTCCATGGATTCCGCGATCGGGCTGTCCCTCATGGCCGTGATCGGCCCGGGAGATTTCATGCGCATGCTCGAAGGCTTCCACGCCATGGACCAGCATTTCCGCACCACTGCGTTCAAGGA
Source organism: Corynebacterium sp. CQ3829_602738 (assembly GCF_054478435.1). Classification (NCBI taxonomy): domain Bacteria; kingdom Bacillati; phylum Actinomycetota; class Actinomycetes; order Mycobacteriales; family Corynebacteriaceae; genus Corynebacterium; species Corynebacterium sp. CQ3829_602738. The sequence goes on along the minus strand of NZ_CM137003.1, from coordinate 756,859 downwards.
GAATGTGCCGGTGCTGATGGGGCTTTTGAACATTTGGTACCGCAACTTCCACAAGGCGCAGACGCACGCGGTCCTGCCGTACTCGCAGGACCTCGCCCGCTTCCCCGCGTACCTGCAGCAGCTGACCATGGAGTCCAACGGCAAGCACACGCGTATCGACGGCGCAAGCGTCGACCACGACACCGGCGAAATCTACTTCGGTGAGCCGGGCACCAACGGCCAGCACGCGTTTTTCCAGCTGATCCACCAGGGCACCACGCTCGTGCCGGCGGACTTCATCGGCTTTGCCAAGCCCCGGGCGGACCTGCCCACCGCCACCGGCGAGGGCTCCATGCACGACCTGCTCATGGGCAACTTCTTCGCGCAAACGAAGGTCATGTCTTTCGGCAAGACCCAGCAGGAGATCGAGGCCGAAGGCGTGCCGCACGCGCTGGCCCCGCACAAGGTGATGCCGGGCAACCGCCCCACCACCACGATTCTGGCCGAGGAGCTCTCCCCGTTCAGCCTGGGCGCGCTGATCGCGCTGTACGAGCACATCGTGTTCGTCGAAGCCGCGATCTGGGGCATCAACGCCTTCGACCAGTGGGGCGTGGAGCTGGGCAAGGCGCAGGCGAACGACCTCGCCGCCGCCGTCGCTGGCGAGGAGGCGCCGGACACGGGCGATTCCTCCACCGACAGCCTGATCGCGTGGTACAGGAAGCACCGCTAATGGGCGACGCCGTTTCTTCGGAGTCCTACACTCCGCGCCAGCGCACCACCTACCGGCGCCGGCTTGAAGACGATCTGGAGCGCTTCGACCGCCATCTGCAGGACGCGGACTTCGTGGACCACGGCACAATCGGGCTCGAGCTCGAGCTCAACCTGGTGGACGGCGACATGCAGCCGCACCCCAACAACCAGGCGGTGCTGGAGATACTTGGCGACGAGTACCAGTCCGAGATCGGCGCCTACAACGTGGAGATGAACCACCCGCCGCTGGGAATTGAGGGCGACGGGTTGGCGAGGCTGGCCGAGGGGGTGGAAAAGCGGCTTGCCACCGTGCGCGACGCCGCGGAGCAGGCGGGCTCGCAGCTGGCGATGATCGGCACGCTGCCGACGATGACCTCGCAGTTTTTGGACAGCGACGAATGGATGACCCAGGAAAACCGCTACGCCGGGCTGAACAACTCCATCCTGGAATCGCGCGGCGAGCTGGTGAAGATCGACCTGCGCCGCGACGAAAAGTACACCCACTACTTCGAAACCATCGCCCCGGAATCCACCTGCACCTCCATGCAACTGCACCTGCAGGTGGCACCCAACCGGTTCGCGGACGCGTGGAACGCCTCCCAGGCGATCGCGGGCGTGCAGGTGGCGCTGTCCGCCAACTCGCCGCTGTTCATGGGTCACAAGGTGTGGCACGAGTCGCGCATCCCGGTGTTCAAGCAGTCCATCGACACCCGCACCAAAGAGCTGATCAACCAGGGCGTGCGCCCGCGCGTGTGGTTCGGCGAACGGTGGATCACCAGCGTGTTCGACCTGTTCGAGGAGAACGTGCGCTACTTCTCTCCCCTGCTGCCCGAAGGCCGCATGGCAGCCGGCGCGCCGTTCATGAACGGCGACAACCCCGGCCTGCACTACCTCAACTTGCACAACGGCACCATCTGGCGCTGGAACCGCGCCATCTACGACCCGGCCGGCGAGCTCAGCCACATCCGTGTGGAAAACCGCCTGCTGCCCGCGGGCCCCACAGTGAAGGACATTGTGGCGGACGCGGCGTTCTACTACGGGCTGGTCAAGGCGCTCGGCAACCAGACCCGGCCAGTGTGGTCGCGCCTGAGCTTCGAGGCGGCCAACGACAACTTCCTCGCCGGCGCCCGCGACGGCATCAACGCCGAGGTGGAGTGGCCGACGCTGGGGACGGTGGCGGTGGCGGAGCTCGTCGAGAAGCATCTGCTCGAGCTCGCGCACGAAGGGCTGCGCACGCTGAATGTGGACGAGGCCTGCGCCGACGAGTACATCGGCGTGATCGAGGGGCGCGTACGGGCGCGGCAAAACGGTGCGACGTGGCAGCTCGCCGCGCTCGAGCGCGTGGCCGGCGGGTCGAAGGCCCTGACCACGGAGCGCGCCGACGGGCTCGCCCGCGTTTTACGCCAGTACATGAAAAATTCCCAGGCAGACGCGCCGGTGCATACTTGGACGCTCGAGGTTGAGTAGGGCAAGATAGGCCCAATGCAGAGCATCATCGACTGGATTGTGGGTCTCATGGAGACCCTCGGCGCCCCCGGCGTCGGAATCGCGATCCTCTTGGAGAACCTCTTCCCGCCCATCCCGTCCGAGGTGGTGCTGCCGCTCGCCGGCTTCACCGTCGCGCAGGGGTCGCTGAACATGATCAGCGTGTTCATCTGGTCCGTGCTGGGCTCCGTCATCGGCGCATACGTGCTCTACGGCGTCGGAGTGTGGCTCGGCCTCGAGCGGCTGCGCAAAATCGCCGACTGGATGTGGCTCGTGCGCGCCTCCGACGTGGACGCCGCGATGAACTTCTTCACCAAGTACGGCAAGCCCAGCGTGTTTATCGGCCGCCTCATCCCCGGCGTGCGCTCGCTGATCTCCATCCCCGCCGGCCTGGGCAAGATGAACCTTGTCACCTTCGGCCTGTGGACCACCCTCGGCTCCGGCATCTGGAACGCCATCCTGATCTACCTGGGCTACGTCCTCGGCGACAACTGGGAGAAGGCCACCGAGTACGCCGACACCTACTCCAACGTGATTTATGTCGTGCTGCTGCTGATCATCCTCGGCTTTTTGGTGTTCTTCATCCGCCGTGCGGTGCGGGACAAGAACGCGGATCCATCTGCGTAGGAAAACACAACCCCAGGCAGCCGTTCACAGATGTGGCGGCTGCCTTTTACGCTCTAGGAAACCCTCTCACTTCTTGTCCAATATTCAACGAAATCAGGGAGCTCATCAACCCGGAAGTACCTGGAGTGGGTCACCTTCAAATCTTCGAGTGAGGGCGACCCGATCACCACGATTTCGACGTCAGGGTTCTCGTTGGACTGCTCCTCGTCGAGTCGCTGCCTGATCGCTTCGCGAGAATCCGCGTATTCCGTGATGTGGCGCTCGCCGGTTTTCCGGTTGAACACGATGAGAAAGTGCTTCATTTTCTTCACTCGCTTTCAAGCTCGAAAGCGCTCAGGCTTTGCGATAGGTCTCGTAGTGATCGAATGAGGCTCAGAATACTCGAAGCCTGATCTCCAGCGACAGCCTCGGATCGCGACAGCGCTTCGAAAGATCTTGAACGCAACTCATGCAACCGAGGATTCAATGGAAGCCCCGGAGGTATAGTTGCAAGATTTCTCATTGAGGTCTGACTGTGCCGGTTGCTCGCAGCTCGCGTCCGCTCCATGTCGTGAATGTCACTCGCTATAGACCCGAGGTGAGCGGCGACTTCAGCAAGCTCCCTGTTTTCTGGCCGATAATTCCTTTCATAACGGATTCGACGCCCAGTCTTATCTGCCAGCTTTTCAAAAGCGTTGGCCCACTCAGACTGAAGCAAAGTCCGTAGTTGCAACTCAACGATTCCCGCGGCTGAGTCGATAATCAAGTGAAGGGCGCGGTAGCCGCCGGGCTGAGCACGCGCGATGTAGTCCCGCTCAGTGACGCGATGCCCTTCCGCGACTAGCCGTCGACGGAGCTCGTACCCCAGGTAGCGAAGATCATCGTGAAGCACGTTGGCTGTAATTCGTGCTCCCGCGAAATCCCACATCCGGCCCAACTGAACATTCGCACCCGGGTCCTTTTTCGATCTGCGGATTTTGTCACCGATAGTTGATTGTGACTTGACCCGGTAGGCGCTGACGATGTCCGGACGCTGGCCTTCTCCACCGAAAAGCTTCTTCGCAAAATCCGCGCATGATGCAGCTGTGCGCCTGGCTATCTCATCATGCCAATAGATCATTTCTGAGGCTTCGGCGGGCATCTCCGCCCATCCCGCAAAGTACTCCCCCAGTTCGTTAATCTCCTGCTTGCTCCACGGGCGTTTCTCTTTGAAGAAATCAAAGTCAAACATCACTCCCCCTTTCGCCTCGGAATATAGCAAGGCTCAGGCTGACACTGCGGGCACCACCAAATAACCCGCTCTAGGTCACCCTCCCCGCCGAGGAAGCCCTTGGTAATCAGCGTGCCGCACCGCCTGCACGGCTTGTTGTTGCGGCCGAACACGTAGCTCGTCTCCCCCGCCCGCTTGATCCCCGTGGTCACGCGGACGGGGGCATCTTTATTCGCCCACATCAGTCTGCGCGCGAGGCGCACATGCTTCTCGACGTCCACGTCTCGCACCAACTCTGCCGGATGGGTTCCAGCCAGGAAGTTGATCTCCGCGCGGTACTCGTTGCCGATGCCGGCGAGCTTGCGCTGGTCCAGCAGGGCGCGGCCGATCTCGCGGCCGGGCTCAGCTTCGATGCGCCTGACCGCCTCGTCGAGGTCGAAGTCCGGGTCCAGCAAGTCCGGGCCGAGGTAGCCCATCTCTTGTTGGTATTCCCTGGCCGGGAAGACGCGGACCAGCCCGAGCCAGAAGCCGACGAGTTCGACGTCGGCCTTTGGTTCGTCGCTAAGCGAAAGCACCACACGGGCGGCGTGAGCGGGCTTTTTCCACCTGGTGCCGGCGCGGTGCATGGACCACGTGCCCTCCATTTTCAGGTGGGTGTGCAGGATCTGCGGCTGGTAGCCGTCTTTGGCGAACTGCATAAACAGGTGTTTGCCGTGCGGCCAGACGCGCTCGCAGGTCATGCCCGCGAAGTCGACGGTGGCGTAGCGCGGGACGCGGATGCTGGTGGCTGTCACTTCGCGGTTTTGCATCCACTGCAGGCGCTTTGACAGCTGATAGACGGAATCACCTTCGGGCATAGTGGGGTCTATGTTCCAATTTCTGCGCAAAATCTTCAACACTGTCTTCAACTCCGGGCCGACGCCGGAAGAGTCGCTTGTGGGGTTCTTCCCGGACATGGACGCCGCGGTCGAGTGGGCGCGCGGGGTGCTCGCGGAGACCGGCACCGACCCCAAAGAGCAGTTTGTGCGCGCGGTGAAAGACGTGCGCGAGGCGAATCCTCGACTTGGCCTTGCGGCGGCGAATCACCTGGTGAAGCAGCTAGTTTAGAATGTTTGTTCGAATTTGAGTTTTACGTGTCGGACGCGTTGTTACATTGACACCCAACACCCGCGAAATGTTGCGGAAAGGAGGGTGTCATGAACGGAATCGCCGAGCTCGTGGACCAGGTCGCCGACGGCCTGTCGCAGTTGCGCCAGCTTCTGGACGATCCATCGGCCCTCCCCCTCGCCACCATCACCCGCGACATCGCGCGCCTCGAACGCGCGATGGATAAGAAGGCCTACGTGGACGCCGCCTTCGCGCAGGCGTGCGTGCTGGCGGACGCCGGCAAGCTGGTCGGCGCGAACCACCCGGACGCGTACCTGACCGAAAAGCTCGGCATCTCGCGCGGCGAGGCGTACAACCGCATCGCACGGGCGAAGGCGCTTTTCGATGCTCCGCCGGAGCCTCCGGAGCCTGAACACTTCTTCTTCGAAGAGGACTGCACTGAAGATGACCGCCTTGCTGCCGAGGAGGCCGCGCGCAAGGCCGCCGAGGAGGAAGCGGAGCGCCGCCGCAAGGACCAGGAGGAGGCGCGCAAGCGTGCCGACGAGGTCCCGGCCGCCAAGCAGGACATCATCCGCCGCGAGCTGGACAAGCTGCTCAAGGCTGCCGAGGGCGAGCGGATGCGCATCTACGCCCGCGCGATGGAGCAGGCGAAATACCGCGACGAGAAGGACCTACGGCTGTTTGTGAAGCGCCTGGTCGCCGAGGCCAACAAGCCCCACGTGAAGGCGAACCCGAACGCGGGCTTTGAAAAGCGCGACGCCTCGCTGGGCAGGGAGAACGTGGACGGCACCTTCGACGTGACGCTGTCGATGACCCGCGCCGACTACGCGCTCTACAAGGCACTCACCGACAAGGGGTTGTCACCGAACTCCAACATCCCGGAGGAACTGCAGGGCGACCGGGACCCGCGCACGAAAGGTCAGCGCCGCTACGACCAGTACATGTCCATCCTGCGCCAGTACGAGGAGGGCCAGCAGGCCGCGAACGGCGGTGCCGCGTCGGTGGTCGTGTCCGTCACGCTCGACGACCTCGCCGAGGCCGACGCCAACACCCTGTTCCAAACCAACGTCGGGGTGGAGCTCGACGCCTTCGACCTGGTCCGGCTCGGAATGGACGGCACGAGCGACTTCCTGCTCACCGTCGACGGGCTTTCCGGGGTGCCGCTGCACCTGGGCCGGTCGCGGAGGCTCGCGTCGGTGGGCCAGCGCATCGCCATGTTCGCAGTCCAGGGGGTGTGCTCCTGGGCCGGCTGCACGACCTCCATGAGCGAGTGCGAGGCCCACCACATCATCTCTTGGTTGCGGTATGGGGCGACCGACATCGAGAACCTCACCGGCCTGTGCCCCACCCACCACAGGTGCAACAACGACCGCAGGGACGGCTCGTTCAACAAGGGCTACATGGACTACGACCCCGACACCGGCGGTGCCGTTTTGGTCAAAGCCGACGGCACCCGCCACACCAACACCACGGACCCCGCCATGCACTCGGCGGTCAACCGGATCAAGGCGAAACGAGCCTCAGCGTCGGCGCCGCCACCTGTGGAAACGCACTGGCCCACCTCCCCACCGCCGGGGCGCGCGGGTCATGCTGCCCATGCGAATCAGCCAAACCACCGTCCCAATCGCCCTGGTCACCGCATGCCGATGCGGCCCTAAAAGGCATTCGCCGCAGCCTGAATTAATCGTCGAAGGTGAGACCTTCGGCAGGGCCTCGCGCGCCGTCGCGCGTGCCTAGGCCGTTGCCGTCACTGCCTTCGTCGTCTTCGAGCTCCCCCAGCGCCTCCGCCACGCTGCGCCCGCGCCGCTTCGGGGGCGCCGAGGCACGCCCGCCGATCTTCGCGCCCTTGTGCGTCGCCGTCGCCCCGTACTCCTTCAGCGAATATGCCGGCCCGCCGTCAAGCTTCTCCACGGCCAGCGGCTGCATCCGGCCCGCCCGCACCGCGGCGGTAAGGGCGCCAACAACCAGCGACATCGGGTCGCCGACCCCGTCCGGAAACGTGTCGAAGAAGGTGGTCATGGTCCTGCCGCCCCGGGTGACGTGGGCGGCCAACAGCCCATCCACCAACACCACGATCGCGCCCGCCGAGCGGGTCGGCCCCTGCGCCGGCCACGGCAGCGCCGCCCCGTAGGGGTTCGCCGGGTCGGTCGCCGCCAGCACGTGCACGTGCGGCTCCCGGGCGCCCGAGGGCCAGCCGACCACGTCGTCGGAGTCCTGGTGGCCGCGCAGCCGGTCGATCGTCGCCGGGGTGGAGAACTGCGAGGCGCCGAGCCCCTCCACCAGGTAGCCGCGCATCGCCTTGCCGGACGCCTCGAACCCGGACAGCGTCTTGTAGGCCAGCGCGAACCCGCCGAGGATGTCCTCGGCGACCACCGAGCCGCGGGTGACCACCCCGTAGCGGTCCAGCAGCGACTCGCCCAGAGCCACCGACCGGCGGGTCGCGTCGTCGTCAGGCGTCGGCGTCAGCGACCACCGGCCCACCATGTCCGGCGGCACACTCGCCGCGAACGAGGTCCGCCCCGAGCGCACCCTGCTTCTCGACGGCCTCCGCCTCGCCCTGTGCGCCGCCTTGCCGCCAGCGAGCCGCGCCCGGATCGGCGCAAACGAGTCGGGGGCGAGGAAGCCGGCCTCGACCAGGTCCCACATGGCCTCGCGCAGCTCCTCGGTCGTGGTGGTGGGCTCGAGCAGGTCGGTGAACAGGAACCCACCGCCGCGGCGCACCTTCTCCATCACCTGGGACTGGGTCAGCGACAGCAGCGGCTCGTCCACCTGCGGGGCGAGCTGGGCGGCGTAGTCCGCGGGCAGCAGCATGATCCACGGATCGCGCGCACCCGCCTTGCCTGCGCCGACGATGGCGATCTCGCCCGAGGCGGTCAGTTCGTCGAGCATCACCGGCGAGTAGTCGCCAACCCGGGCCGGCAGGATGTGGGACTCCCACGCGCTGGCCGGCAGCCGCACCCCGGCGAGCTGCTCCAGCACCGAATACACCCCATCGGCCCCGCGCAGCGCCGGCACCACGCCCACCGGGGCGACGTTCGACCACGCCGGCAAGAATCGCGCATAAGCAGACTGCGACACCGGCCGGGTCTGTGCGCGCGCCGCCGCCAGCGAGCGGGTGCGGATGATGCGCAGCACCTCCGCGGCGACGTATTCCTCTTCCTCGATGCCCTGCCGGTAGCGGCCCGGGATGACCTTGTCCTTGTCCATCAGCGGCTGCAGCGCCGCGTGCGCCGCGCCGACCGCCAGCCCGAATGCGTCGGCCAAATCACGCAGCGTAAAGGGCCCGCGGGTGCGCACCCAGCGGCCCACCAGCTGCGCCAGCGCGTCGGGGATGGTCTGCACCTGGGCGGCGACGCCGGGCGGGACGGGCACGCCGAGGCCGTCGCGAAGCAGCGGCGCGTCGAGGACTTGGGCGACGTGCTCGCGCCCGCCGATGCGCACCCGCATCATCCGCGCCCCCAAGGCCTGCTCCAACGACTCGAGGGGGACTTCGGTGTGGAGGCGGAGCTCGTCGTTAGGCACGGGCCCCACGATGCGCAGGGTGTCGGCGAACTGCTCGCTCGTCGAAGCGCGACCGAGCCGGCGCAGCGACGCGTCCACCTCCGCGATGATGTCGCCGTCCAACAGTTCCCGCAGCTCAACGGTGCCGAGTAGCTTGGCCAGCAGCGACGGGTCCAGCGACAGCGCCGCCGCCCGCTTCTCCGCCAGCGGGGTGTCGCCCTCGTACATGAACGCGCCGGTGTAGTTGAACAGCAGCGACGACGCGAAGGGGCTCGGCTGGTCCGTGGTCACCTCGGCGATGCGCACCCGGCGCGTGTTGATGTCCCGCATGACCTCCTGCAACGCCGGGAGATCGTAGACGTCCTGGAGGCACTCGCGCACCGTCTCCAAGATGATGGGAAACGACGGGTAGTTGCGGGCCACATCCAGCAACTGCTCGGCCCGTTGGCGCTGCTGCCACAGCGGCGCGCGCTTGCCGGGGTTGCGGCGCGGCAGCAGCAGGGCGCGGGCGGCGCACTCGCGGAACCGGGAGGCGAACAGGGCGGAGTTGCCCACCTGCTCGGTGACGATGTCGGCGATCTCGTCGGCGTCGAATTGGAAGATCGCCCCGTCGGGCTCCTTGTCGCCTTGCGGGAGGCGCAGCACGATGCCGTCGTCGCCCGCCACCGCCTGGGCGTCCATGCCGGTCTCCTGCGCGACCCGCCACCCGGTGGCCAGCGCCCACGCCGCGTTGACGCCCTTGCCGAACGGGGTGTGCAGCACCACCCGCCAGTCCCCCAGCTCGTCGGTGAACCGCTCGAGCACCAGGGTTTTCTCATCGGGCAGGATGCCGGTGGCCTCCTCCTGCTCCTCCAGGTATTGCAGCAGGTTGGCCCGCGCCCGCTCATCCAGACTCGCATCCAAGGAGCTTTTTGCTTCTCGACGAAACGCGCCCAGCGCCTTGCCCAGCTCATAGGGCCTGCCCAGCCCGTCGCCGGTCCAGAACGGCAGCCGGCCGGTGTGCCCCGGCGCGGGGCTGACCTGCACCTGGTCGCGGGTGATGTTCTCGATGCGCCAGCTCGAGGCACCGAGGGTGAACACGTCGCCGACACGGGACTCGTAGACCATCTCCTCGTCGAGCTCGCCGACGCGGCGGGGTGCCTTGTCGTCGGCGCCGACGAGGAAGACCCCAAACATGCCGCGGTCCGGGATGGTGCCGGCGTTGGTGACTGCCACGCGCTGGGCGCCCGGGCGGGCCTTGAGGGTGGAGCCTTCGAGGATGGCGCGGGGCCTGAGTTCCGCGAAGTCCGTGGAGGGGTAGACGCCGATGACCAGGTCGATCACCGAGTCGAACACCTCGCGCGCCAGGTCCCTGTACGGCCAGGCGCGGCGCACGGTGTCGTACCACTCGTCGACGTCGAGGTCCTCCACCGCGACCGCCGCCACGGTCTGCTGCGCCAGCACGTCGAGCGGGCTGCGCGGGGTGTGCAGCTCCTCGATGAGGCCCTCGCGCATCCGCGGCACCGTCACCGCGGTCTGCACGAGGTCGGCGCGGTGCTTCGGGTAGAAGGTGCCCTCCGAGACCGCGCCGACGGTGTGCCCGGCGCGGCCCACGCGCTGCAGGCCGGAGGCCACCGAGGGCGGCGACTCCACCTGGATGACCAGGTCCACCGCGCCCATGTCGATGCCCAGCTCCAGCGAGGATGTGGACACCACCGCGCGCAGGGTGCCCTCTTTCAGCATGGTTTCGGTCTGGGCGCGCTCGTCTTTGCTCACGCTGCCGTGGTGGGCCCGGGCGATCACGTTGGCGGCGTGGCCGGCGGTGTCCACCGACTTCATCAGCTGCGCCGGCGGCCGGCGGGTCGGCGGCGACAGGGCCTCCGGGTCGTGCTCCTTCGCCCATAACTCGTTGAGCTGGCTGGTCAGCCGCTCCGCGGTGCGCCGCGAGTTCACGAACACGATGGTGGAGCGGTGCGCCATCACCTCGTCGTACACCGCGCGCTCGATGTGGGGCCAGATGGAGTTCACGGCGCCCGGCGGCGCTGCAGGCTCAGCTTCTTCCAGCGCATCGTCGAAAACCGCGTCCCCGATCGTGGAGGCATCCTCCGGCACGGGCAGGTCGGACATGTCGTCCACCGGCACCCGCACGTCCAGCTCCCAGCGCTTCTCCGCGGGCGGGTTGATGATAGTGGTCTTGGGCCCGAGGAAGTTCGCCACCGCCTCGATCGGGCGCACCGTGGCCGACAGGCCGATGCGCTGGAAGTCCCCCGCCAGCCGCCGCAGCCGCTCCAGCGAGAGCGACAGGTGCACGCCGCGCTTCGTGCCGGCCAGGGCGTGGATCTCGTCCACGATCACCGTGTCCACCGACTGCAAAATGCCCGCCGCCTTCGAGGTGAGCATGAGGTACAGCGACTCGGGCGTGGTGATCAGGATGTCCGGGGGCTTGCGCACCTGCCGGTTGCGCTCGGACTGCGGGGTGTCGCCGGAGCGCACCCCGACCGAGATGTCCGGCATGTCGCGGCCCAGCCTCTGCGCCACCCGCGCGATGCCGGCCAGCGGCGCCCGCAGGTTGTTTTCCACGTCCACGCCCAGCGCCTTCAGGGGCGAGATGTAGAGGACTCGCACACCGCCGAGGGTGGAGGCGGAAGCTCCGTCGATAGGCAAGACTTGCTGCCCGGCGCGCTCCACCAAGGAGTTCAGCGACCACAGAAACGCCGCGAGCGTCTTACCGGAGCCCGTGGGTGCGACCACCAGCGCGTTTTCGCCGTCGGAGATCGCGCGCCACGCCTGCTCCTGCACCGCGGTCGGCGCGGCGAAGACGTCCCCGAACCACTGGGCCACCTGCGGGTGGAAGCGGCTGAGGATCGGCGCGTTCATCACGCCAACCTTAGCGGTAGAGTCGGGTACATGACTGCTCAGTACTCGGATTCCCGGCTGACCAACCTCATCGCCGAGGGCACCGGCGAGATCCTCAAGGGCGTGCGCGGCGTGGGCCTGTTGCGGGGCCGCGAGCTCGGCGAGGCGGGCGACGAGCTCGCCCAAAGCTGGATCTCCAGGGTGCTTTCGCAGCACAGGCCTGACGACGGCTTCCTGTCGGAGGAAGCCGCCGACAACCAGGACCGCCTGTCCAAGGACAGGGTCTGGATCGTCGACCCCCTCGACGGCACGAAGGAGTTCGCCACCGGCCGCCAGGACTGGGCGGTGCACGTCGCCCTCGTGGAGGACGGGGTGCCCACCCACGCCGCGGTAGGCCTGCCGGACCTGGGTGTCGTGTTCAAGTCCTCCGATGTCCGCCACGTCTCCGGGCCGTTCGCGGGCAAGGTGGCGATGTCCCGGAACAGGCCCCCGGCCGTCGCGAAGCATGTCGCCCAAGCCTTGGACTTCGAGGTGCAGCCCGTGGGCTCCGCGGGCGCGAAGGCGATGCACGTGCTGCTCGGGGACTACGACGCCTACGTCCACGCCGGCGGCCAGTACGAGTGGGACCAGGCCGCGCCCGTGGGTGTCGCGCTCGCGGCGGGGCTGCACGCCTCGCGCCTCGACGGCACCCCGCTGCGCTACAACAACGCGGACACCTACATCCCCGATATTGTGATCTGCCGGCCCGAGCTTGCCGACGACATTCTGGACGCCGCCGCCCGCTACCACGACGAGCACGGCACCTTTGAAGGAGTAGCCAAGTGATTTCCACCCCGTACGAGGACCTGCTGCGCGACGTTTTGGAAAACGGCGCCGAGAAGGGCGACCGCACCGGCACCGGCACCCGCAGCGTGTTCGGCCGCCAGATCCGCTACGACCTTTCCCAGTCCTTTCCCCTGCTGACCACTAAGAAGGTGTACTTCAAGGGCGTCGTCGGCGAGCTGCTGTGGTTCCTGCGCGGCGATTCCAACGTGCGCTGGCTGCAGGACAACGGGGTGCGCATCTGGAACGAGTGGGCCGACGAAAACGGCGAGCTCGGCCCCGTCTACGGCGTGCAGTGGCGCTCCTGGCCCACCCCCGACGGCGGGCACATCGACCAAATCGAAGAGGTCCTGCGCACCCTGAAGGAGAACCCGGATTCGCGCCGCAACCTCGTCTCCGCCTGGAACGTGGCCGAGCTGGACAAGATGGCGCTGATGCCGTGCCACCTGCTGTTCCAGCTCTACGTCGCCGACGGCCGCTTGAGTATGCAGGTGTACCAGCGCTCCGCCGACATGTTCCTCGGTGTGCCGTTCAACATCGCCTCCTACGCGCTGTTGACCCACATGTTCGCCCAGCAGGCGGGCCTCGAGGTCGGCGAGCTGATCTGGACGGGCGGCGACTGCCACATCTACAACAACCACCTCGACCAGGTGCGCGAGCAGCTCTCCCGCGACGCCCGCGAGTACCCGCAGCTGCGCCTGCGCAAGGCTGCGTCGATCTTCGACTACGACTTCGACGACATCGAGGTTGTGGGCTACGACCCGCACCCCACCATCAAGGCGGAGGTGTCCGTATGACCTTGGGCGCAATCTGGGCCCAAAGCCTCGACGGGGTGATCGGCGACGGCGCCGGCATGCCCTGGCACCTGCCCGAGGACCTCAAGCACTTCAAGGAGACCACCCTGGGCAGCCCCATCATCATGGGGCGCCGCACCTGGGAATCCCTGCCGGTCAAGCCGCTGCCGGGCCGCAAAAACATCGTGCTTTCCTCGCGCGAGGACGGCGCGTGGTCCGACGGCGCGTCGGTGTGCCGCGACATCCCGGATCTGGAGTCGGACGCGTGGATCCTCGGCGGCGCGCAGGTCTACGAGGCCACCCTGGACGAGGTGGATGTCATCGAGCGAACGCTTATCGACGTCCATCCGGACCTCCCCGCATACAAAGCCGTGCACGCGCCCCGCATCGACGACGCCTTCGAGCTGGTCCGCGACGGCGAGTGGCAGACGTCGACTACCGGCCTGCGCTACAAGTTCCAACGTTTTGAAAGGGTTTGACATGGCTGTTGCCGCACCTGAGACCTCCTCGCACGTGACCATCTTCGCCGCGGACTGGTGCCCGTTCTGCCGCAAGCTTCGCGAGCGCCTCGACCGCACCGAGACCCCCTACGACCTGGTCGACGCGGATGCCGACGGCATGGACGAGGTCAACGCCTGGATCGAGTCCGTCAACGACGGCAACCGCATCGTGCCCACTGTGCTGTTTTCCGACGGCACCCACGCCACCAACCCGGAGGCCTCGGCGGTGCGCGCGAAGCTGCGCGAGCTCACCGGCGAGGAGTAGCTAGCTTCCGAAGTCCCTCATTGCAGCCCCGGCGGCCCACCACCCCGGCATGCCGTGCACCCCGGCGCCGGGCGCGGTCGAGGACGAGGCCATGTACAGCCCCTTGCGCAGCCTGTGCGGCTGGCGGAGAAGCAGCTGCGCCCCGTCCATCGCGCCGCCGGCGATGTCGCCTCCGACGAGGTTGGGGTTCCACGCCTCCAGCTCGCGCGGGGGCGTTTCTATTTTGTCCTTCACCACCCCGCGGAAACCGGGCGCGAACCGCTCGATCTGCGCGGTGATCTTTTCCGCCACCTCGCCGGGGCGGCGCTCCCGGTAACCGTGCGGGACGTGGGCGTAGGTCCACAGCACCAGCCCGCGCGAGGGGTCCGCGGCGTACTGCTGCGCCGCCATCACGAACGGCCGCTCGGGCATTTCTCCCCTGGCCACGTCCTGCTCGGCGCGCACAATCTCGTCCGCGGTGCCGCCGACGTGCACCGTCGCGGCCTGCCCCACCCGGGCATCGGCCCACGGCACCGGGGCATCGAGTAGGAAGTCCACCTTGTGCACCCCCGGCCCGTAGCGCCACCGGCGCATGGACCGGGTGCGGCGGGTGGGCAGCGACGTGCCGTCGAGAGGCAGCACCTGCTTCGGGGTGAGGTTGAGGATCACCGCGTCCGCGTCCGGGAGGGCGCGGACCTCCTCGCCGCGGCGGACCTGACCGCCGTGCTCCTCGACGATCCTGGCCAGTGCAGCCGTGACCGCGCCCGAGCCGCCTTCCGCCACCGGCCACCCGCGCGTCATGCCGAGCGCGCCGAAGAGCAGGCCGAACGCCCCGGTAAACGGCCGCGCCGGCGAGGTGATCGCGTGCGTCGCACTGCCGGCAAACAGGGCGCGGGCCTCCTCGGTGCGAAACGCGGCCCGCCCCAGCGCGGTGGCCGGCCACAGCCCGCGCGCGCCGAACCGAGCCAGCGCGACCGGGTGGCGGGGCAGGCGCGGCATCGGCGCCAGCACGTCTTCGAGGAGGTCGTCCACGTGCTCCACCACAGGCCCATGCAGCCGCTCCCACGCCCCGCCATCGGCACCGAGCCCCGCCGCCGTCTCCTCCAGCGTGCCCGCCAGCACCGCCGCGCCGCTGCCCAGCGGGTGCGCCATCTCGTGCGGCGCGCGCAGCCAGCGCACCCCGTAGTCCTCCAGCCGCAGCGCGCGGAAGGCCGGGCTCGCGGCCCCGAAGGGGTGGCAGGCGGCGCCGAGGTCGACCAGCGTGGCGTCGTGAAGCTGCTGTGTCGACGCCGCACCCCCGATCTCAGGGGCGCGCTCGAGCACCTCGACCCGCCACCCGCTGACCGCGAGGCGTGCGGCGGCCGTGAGCCCGTTGGGCCCGGCGCCGACGACAACTGCCAAAGGTTTCACCGCGCCGATGATAGCTAGACTGCTGCCCATGAACGCGAAACAGATTGGTTGGGCACTGCACTGGGTCGTGCGCATGGTGGCGTTTGGGCTGCTCATGCCGTACGCGGTATTCAAACTTGGGCTGATGCAGATGGGCAAGCCGGACTTCCCGGAGCTTCTGATCACCCTCGGCGAGAAGTCCCCGATGGGCCTGCTGTGGACCTTCATGGGCTTCTCCCCCGTCGTGCAGTTCCTCGCCGGTCTGGCCGAATTCGTCGCCGCCATCTTGCTGCTGTGGCGGCGCACCGCGTGGCTCGGCGGGCTGATCGGCTTCATCGATCTGGCCGTGGTGTGGCTTCTCAACATGACCTTCGACGTGCCCGTGAAGATCCCCTCGGCGTTCCAGGCGCTGCTGTACCTGCTGGTGCTGGCGCCGTGGCTGCCGCGCCTGTTCCGCTTCCTCGCCGGGCGTGCGACGGAGGCCGTGGAGCCGCCGCGCGTGATCACCAACGAGAAGGTCCACCGCGTAACCCGCTTCTTCCCCGCCGTGGCCGCGGTGGTCGCGCTCGGCGCGGGCGGGTTCGTGATGGTCAACGGCATCCCGCGCGCGCTCGACCGCGAGGGCACCGAGCTTTCCGGCGTGTACTCGGTCGCAGGCGGCAACATCGAGCCCGCGCCTGAACTCGCGGACGACCGCCGCTGGTCCGAGATCGCGTTCGGCTCCTTCGACGGCTTCGAGGCCGGCAACTTCTACCGCGTCGAGGGCGAAACCCCGGAGGGTGACTTCCATGGGCTCGCTGCCTTACGACGAGCCTCCGGCGACCTCCACGAAGGCTTCTACACCCTCAACGGCGACCGCGTGACCATCCAGCTCACCGCCCCCATGACCGACGACGGCGTCAACGCCGCCCCGCGCGGCCCCATTGAGGAAACGCTGGAGTTCACCTGGCGCGCTGAGGGCGATGGCCTCGAGCTTTCGCCTATCGACGGCGCCGCCGACGCCTTCGAGCTGACCCCCTCCAAGTTGGGCACCACCCTGCTGGACCGGCCGTTCACGTGGGTTTCCGC
This sequence comes from Corynebacterium sp. CQ3829_602738, assembly GCF_054478435.1. Taxonomy (NCBI): domain Bacteria; kingdom Bacillati; phylum Actinomycetota; class Actinomycetes; order Mycobacteriales; family Corynebacteriaceae; genus Corynebacterium; species Corynebacterium sp. CQ3829_602738. The sequence continues at coordinate 740,569 of NZ_CM137003.1, read as the reverse complement.
GCCGTTCAACCGGTAGTTCGGGATTCAGAAGTCCCCTCAAGACAGAAGTGCCGAGATGCCCTCGGAGAGGATCTCACGTGGGCTAATGTGGTGCGCCGCATGCAGGCGCGCATAGGTCGGGGCCTGCTCGGGGTCGATGGCAACGCGCTTTTCGTCGGGCGCCATGGGAGCCGTCAGGGCGGCCCCGATCACTAAGTTTGATAACCGGTAGGAAGTCCCCAACGGATCCGGAGTTCCCGCTTGCTCGAGCAGCACGCACATACGCTCGGAAAGCGCCAAGTAAGCAGGGCCCCTGGGCGCCCGCATCCCAATTACTTGACCTGCCCACCGGTGGGCCGTGAGATGCGAGAAGAAATCTTGCATCAGGGTAGACAGGTCGGCGTTCCGGATCGATTCGTTCATCACCGGATCGTCTGCAAGCGCTGTGTCGAGGGCGAGGTCAAACAGGTCGTCGACTGATTCCACGCGGGAATACAAGCTGGCTGGAGCGACCCCCACCTGCTGCGCCACAGCCCTGAGGGTAAGGGCTCTCAATCCACCTTCATCCAGCAGTCTCACCGAGACCCTTGCAATCTCCGCGATGTCCACGGCGCGGTGGCGTTGCACAGGTTTCCGGTGTTCCCAGTAGCTCACCCCACCAGGCTAACCAAACATGCCTGCATCGACTATCCGTCCTATGTTAGGTTTGCACCATGCTGGATGCCACGAAGCTCCCGATCGCCCATGAGGGCACTCGCCTGCGACCCCTGTCCGAGCTGGACGCGGACGCGTACGCAAGCGGAACCAAAGATGAGGCCGTGCTGCGCTTCGGCCACTTGCCCGAACCCGACTACACCCCCGAATCCGTGCGACGGTTAATCCGCGGAGAGGTCACGGCGGGCCTCTCGTCCGGCACGCTGGCCGTGCTCGCACTCGCTGACGCCGCGACGAACCAGTTCGTGGGCTCCCTAGTACTTTTCGACGTCAACTCCGAGACCGCCGAGGTCGGGTTCTGGATCCATCCCGATGCACGAAAAGATGGACACGCACGCCGGGGACTGGAGTTGGCATCGCGCTTCGCCCGCGACAGTGGACTACAGGCTTTGACGGCACGCACGCTTCCAGAGAACGAGCCTTCCCAGCGGTGTTTGACCAGCGCAGGATTCCGCAAGACCGGGCGAAGCGCAGGAACCACGCCCGCGGGACTGCAGGAGGAGTTGCTCCATTATCGGCGCGACCTCGCGCCTGCCCACCAGTGGCCGTTGGCAACGGAACGGCTCCAGATCCGACTCCATGAACCAGACGATGCCAGTTGGCTCCACAACCTTTATTCACAACCTGACGTTGCCCGTTACCTGTTGGACGAGCCGTGGACCACGGAAGTCACCCGCGAAAAGCTCGGAGCGCGCCTCGCCAAGACCAGCCTCGATGACGAGGCCGGCGCGCTCGCACTAGTCATCGAGCATGACGGCACCCCTATCGGAGACGTCGAGCTGTGGCTCACCGATAAGGAGCACCGCCAAGGTGAAATCGGATGGGTTCTGAACCCGGCGTACGGCGGGCAAGGTTTCGCCAGCGAAGCCGTCCGAGCGGTTCTTGCCATCGGATTTGACCACTATCGCCTCCACCGCATCACGGCACAGATGGATGCCCGCAATAGTGCCTCAGCAGCACTCGCCCGCCGCGTCGGGCTCCGGCTCGAAGCGCATCATGTCCAGGACTGGTACAGCAAGGGTGAATGGACTGACACCCTCGTCTACGCGCGACTTGCGTCAGAGAGCTAAGCCAATGGCGCCCCCGGTAGTGCCTGAGGTCACGACATATTTGACGGGGTGTGCCTGCGGAAGGCGTTGTGATCCTTGACAGGTGAGTCGCGTCATTGTTGACACTTAGGGTTACCTCAGCCGTGTCGGTGACGCTTGACTGATGAGTCGGGACATGTTTGACACCATGAACAGTCCCAACCGCAACCTCGCCATCGTCAGAGCCGTCAGAGACCAAGGCGGCACACCCACCAACGTCGCCAAGCGCTTTGGCATCTCACGCCAACGTGTCCACCAGATCCTCAACGCCTACGACGCAGGCGGCGCCGAGGCAATCGCACCGAAATCGCGCGCCCCTCACACCCACCCGCACGCCATCCCGGAAGCACTACGCAACGACATCATCAGCATCCGCAAGCAACTCACCCGGCACGGACTCGACGCAGGACCCGAAACCATCGCCTACCACCTCGAACAGGCCGGCAAACGCGCCCCGTCAACTTCAACGATCCGCCGCATCCTCACCAAAGAAGGCTTGATCACCCCGCAGCCGCAAAAGAAGCCAAAAAGCTCCTACATCCGCTTCGAAGCCGCAATGCCCAACGAATGCTGGCAAGCCGACATCACCCACCTCTTCCTCGCCGACAACACACGAGTCGAAGTCCTCGACTTCCTCGACGACCACTCGCGGTACCTGCTGTCAATCACCGCGGCCGCCGCATTTACAGGCCCCGCCGTCGCCACCGAACTCACCCGCCTGATCGGCGCGTACGGCCCACCAGCATCCACGCTGACGGACAACGGTTTGGTGTTCACCGCCCGCCTAGCCGGGCGCAAAGGCGGAAGAAACGCGTTTGAAAAAGTGCTCGTCGCACACAAAATCCAACAGAAAAACGGCCGGCCCGGCCACCCCCAAACCCAAGGAAAAATTGAGCGGTTCCACCAAACCCTCAAAAAATGGATCAAGGCCCGACCCACAGCACAAACAGTTGCTGAGCTGCAACAACTCCTCAATGAGTTTCGCCAATACTACAACTGCACCCGGCCCCACCGCGCCCTGGGCAGACGCACCCCGCAGCAGGCATACACCACCGGAGTCAAAGCCACACCCAACGACAACCCCAAAGAAGAATGGCGAACCCGAAACGACACAGTCGACAAAAACGGCAAAGTCACCGTGCGCTACGCCGGCAAACTCTTCCACCTCGGCATCGGACGCACCTACAAACACAAGAAAATTCTCATGGTCATCACCGACAACCACGTCATCACATCACTAGCCGAAACCGGAGAAGTCATCACCGAGCACTACATCGACACCGCCCGCGACTACCAACAGGCCTACTGGAAACACGGTGACCCACCACTTCGCCCCAAATGAACAAAACCGGCACCCCAGAATAAAAACAACTGGGATGCCGGTCCGTCCAGCATGTCGCGACTCATGCGTCAAGCATGACGCGACTCATGACATGGCGCCCCCGGTAGGAATCGAACCTACGACACCTTCTTTAGGAGAGAAGTGCTCTATCCACTGAGCTACGGAGGCAATGGCGTAAGAGTACCGCAGCGGTTGCACGCGCCGAAAACAGGCTCGCAAGCCCTTCCACCGCAACCTACGGTCCGGTAGGGTTTGAAGCCAAAACTTCCCTACCCCTGCGAGGTGCCCATGACCGCCCTCAAGACAGGCCAAATCCAGCGCACCTACGTGGTCGCGGACCGCGGCGAGCGCCCAGCCGTTCGCGGCTGGTTCCACCTCGTGGCCGCCGCCCTGTCGGCCATCTCCTCGGCCGTGCTGATCACGTTCGGATGGATGACCCTGCCGTGGCCGCAGGCCCTCGGCGTGACTATCTACGGTGCCGGCGTGGTGCTGCTGTTCGCCGTCTCCGCGATGTACCACCGCTGGCCGTGGCGCTCGCCCGCGGCGGTGCAGTGGTGGCGCCGGGCCGACCACGCCACCATCTCCGTGTTCATCGCCGCCACCTACACCCCGCTGTGCCTGATCGCCTTCGAGCCGCGCACCGCCGCCATCATTCTCGCGGTGGCGTGGGCGGGCGGCATCGGCGGGGCCGTGCTCAACCTGGTGTGGATCAACCATCCCCGCTGGCTCGACGTGGTGGTCTATGTGGGGCTGGGCTGGATCATCGTGCCGCTGCTGCCGACGCTGTGGAGCTCCGCCGGCGCCGCGGTGGTGTGGCTGCTGTTCGCCGGCGGGGTGGTCTACACGCTCGGCGCCCTGGTGTACGGCTTCAAGTGGCCGGGGCGTTCCGCGCGCTACTACGGCTACCACGAGCACTTCCACACCGCGACCGTCGTCGCCGCCGTGTGCCACCTCGTCGCCATATGGATGGTGGTTGTGGGCCGCTGAGACTAGAGTGGCGCATGTGACTACCTTTAATCGCCGCACGTTCCTCAAATCCGCCGGTGCAGCAGCCGCCACCGCCGCGCTCGCCGGCAGCGCCTCAGCCGCTCTCTCCCCCGCCGCCCAGGCGCAGCAGCGCCGGGTGCTTGGCACGGTGGTGGATTACTCGGCTGGCGTGCCGTCGGCAAGCGCTGTGAAAGCCGCGGGCCACATGGGCGCGGTGCGCTACGTCTCCGACCGCCGCCCCGGCGCCGAGTGGATGCGCGGCAAGCCGGTGACCATCGGCGAGACCCGCGACTACAAGGCCAACGGCCTCGCCGTCGCCTCGGTGTACCAGTTCGGCCGCGCCGAGACCGCCGACTGGAAGCGCGGCGCGCTCGGTGCCGCCGCCCACGCCCCGAAGGCGATGGCGCTGCACACCGCCGCCGGCGGGCCGCAAGGCCGCCCGATCTACGTGGCTATCGACGACAACCCCACCCTCGAGCAGTTCAACAACCAGATCAGCCCGTACCTGAAAGCGATGGGCGCCGCGTTCAGCGCCGCCGGCTACCAGCTGGGCGTGTACGGCAACTACTACACCATCGCCTGGTGCCTGGAAGACGGCATCGGCTCCTACTTCTGGCAGCACGACTGGGGCTCGCAAGGCAAGGTCCACTCGCGTGCGAACCTGCACCAGGCGCGCGGGCAGCAAGCAACTATCCAGGGGATTCAGGTGGACATCAACAACGTCTACACCTCCGACTGGGGCCAGTGGACCCCGGGGCAGGCCTCCACGCTGACAAACATGACGCCGGACGACTGGTCCAACCTGCTCCAAGGCAGCAGCCAGCTCTCGTCGTCGCTGTTCAGAAGGTAGCGCAACAAAAAATGGCCCGGACAAACCGGGCCATTTTCTATTGCCAACTCAAGCGGCGCTCTAGTGGTCGACGGGAGCTTCGACGCCGACACCGGTCAGGGAGCGGACCTCCATCTCGGCCTGCAGCTCGTCGAAGTTGTCGGGCTTGCCCAGGTAGGTGCCGACGATGCCGGCGAGGAAGCCGAGCGGGATGGACACCAGGCCCGGGCTGGTCAGCGGGAAGATGGACCAGTCGGCGTTGGGGAACATCGCGGTCGGGCTGCCCGAGACCGCCGGCGACAGGACGATCAGCACCAGCGCGGAGATCAGGCCGGTGTAGATCGACGCCACCGCGCCGGTGGTGTTGAAGCGCTTCCAGTACAGGGAGTACAGGATGGTCGGCAGGTTCGCGGACGCCGCGGTGGCGAACGCCAGGGAGACCAGGAAGGCCACGTTCTGCTGCATCGCCAGGATGCCCAGGACGATGGCGACAATGCCCAGGATCACCACGGTAATGCGGGAGACGCGGACTTGCTCTTCTTCGGTGGCTTGGCCGTCGCGAAGCACAGCGTCGTAGACGTCGTGGGCGATGGAGGCCGAGGCGGTGATGGCCAGGCCGGCGACCACCGCGAGCACCGTCGCGAAGGCGACCGCGGAGATCAGCGCCATGAAGATGGAGCCGCCGAGCTCGAACGCGAGCAGCGGGGCAGCCGAGTTCGCGCCGCCGGGAGCGGCGAGGATGCGGTCCGGGCCGACGAAGGCGGCCGCGGCGTAGCCCAGGATCAGGGTGAGCAGGTAGAAGGAACCGATGAGCACGATCGCCCAGGTCACGGACTTACGCGCTTCCTTGGCGGTGGGCACGGTGTAGAAGCGCATCAGCACGTGCGGCAGACCCGCGGTGCCGAGCACCAGCGACAGGCCGAGGGAGACGAAGTCCAGCTTGGTGGTGGTGGTCGCGCCGTACTTCAGGCCCGGCTTCATAATCTCCTCGGCCTGGTAGCCCTTCTCCGCGAGGTAGCTGGAGGCGGAGTGGGTGTCGATGGCCTGGTTGAACACGGCGGTCAGGCCGCCCTTAGCCATGATGAACGCCAGCACCGACATGATCAGCACGCCGGCGATGAGCAGCACGGCCTTGATCATCTGCACGTAGGTGGTGCCCTTCATGCCGCCAACGAGGACGTAGATGATCATGATCACGCCGACGATGCCCACGCAGATCGCCTGCGCGGTAAAGGAGTGCAGGTTCAGCAGCACGGACACCAGGGAGCCGGCGCCGGCCATCTGGGCGATCAGGTAGAACAGCGACACGAACAGGGTGCCGAACGCCGCGGCGACGCGCACCGGCTTCTGGCGCAGGCGGAACGACAGCACGTCGGCCATGGTGAAGCGTCCGACGTTACGCAGCGGCTCGGCCACCAGCAGCAGCGCCACCAGCCAGGCGACGAAGAAGCCAATGGAGTACAAGAAGCCGTCGTAGCCGTTGAGCGCGATCGAACCGACGATGCCCAGGAAGGACGCGGCTGACAGGTAGTCGCCGGCGATGGCGAGGCCGTTCTGCGTGCCGCTAAACGACGCACCACCGGTGTAGAAGTCCGCCGATTCGCTCGTGGTCTTACCGGCGCGGGTCACGATGTAGAGCGTGACCACGATGAAGGCGCCGAAGATGGCGATGTTGAGCAGCGGGTTGCCGGCTTCTTGCCCGGTTTCGGCTGCGAGCAGGTGGGTCTGCATGGTTTAGCCCTCCATCTCTTCGCGAATGTGAGCCGCGCGCGGCTCGATGTTCTTGTTCGCCCACTTCACGTAGATCCAAGTGATCAAAAACGTGGTGAAGAATTGCGCCAAGCCGAGCCAGAGCCCGACGTTGAGGCCGAGGAAGTCCTTGGCCATCACGTCGGGGGCGAAGGTGGCGAAGACGACGTAGAGGACGTACCAGAGGAACGCCGCGATCATCACTGGGAAGGTGAATCCGCGGAACGTGCCTCGCAGGTCCTGGAATTCGGGGCTTTGCTGCATGGCCACGAACTCGTCAGGAGTTGGCTCGCGGCGTTGCGGGACAGCGGTGGAACCGGCCATGGCCTCGATCCTTTCTAGTGCACGGGAATAAGGTCTTTGCCGCGCCGGAAGTATGTGATCTCCGACTCAACAACGTGAATGTAACCTACCACACAGTCACATGTTGGTTGTTCCGTAAATCGCTTTAATTTTTCTCCCAGGAAAAATCGCAGCAATGCAAAACCGCCCGGCCGCGATCAACGCGGCTGGGCGGTTCTTCATAAATCCCCTACCCCGGGAAAGTCAACGGGTCGCCGGAGAGGCGCTCGCCCGCAACCCCGTCGAGGGCGGCGACATCCTCGCTGTCCAGCGTGATGCCCACCGCGCCGAGGTTTTCCTCCAGGCGCTTCGGGTTGGAGGTCTTCGGCACCACGGAACAGCCGAGCTGCATCAGGTAGGCCAGCGACACCTGCGCCGGGGTGGCCCCGTGCTTGTCGGCCACGGCCTGAATGGCCGGGTCGTCGAAGTTGCCGCCGCGCGCGAGCGGAGCCCACGCCTCGGTCACGATGTCGTGCTCGTCGTGGTAGGCGCGCAGCTCGGGCTGGGTGAACCCGGCGTGCAGCTCCACCTGGTTGAGCACCGGGGTGATACCGGTGGCCGCGATGATCTCGTCGAGCACCTCCGGGTAGAAGTTGGCCACGCCGGCAGACTGCAGCCGGCCCATGCCCTGCAGTTCCGCGATCTGCTCGAAGGCCTTGACGTAGGTGCCGTGCTGCGGCCACGGCCAGTGCACGAGGTAGAGGTCGATGAACTCCAGGTCGAGGCGCTTGAGCGACTCGTGGTAGGCCTCGGCCACGCGCTCCTGGTCGTCGTTCCACAGCTTCGTGGTCACGAACAGTTCTTCGCGCGTGACGTCGCCGGCTTTGATCGCGGCGTTGATGGCCTTGCCCACCTCGACCTCGTTGTCGTAGAGCGCCGCGGTGTCGATGTGGCGGTAGCCGAGCTCGATGGCGGTGCGCACGATGGGCTCCACCTCGTCGCCGGTCAGCTTGTACGTGCCCAAGCCGAGGAGGGGGAAATCGTAGCCGTCGTTAAGTGTGGTGACCGGGATGCGCATGGCAGCCTCCTAGCTGGCGTCGAGCAGGTCGATGATGAACACGAGGGTGCGGCCGGACAGCGGGTGCCCGCCGCCTGCGGGGCCGTATGCTTTCTCCGGCGGAATGGTCAGTTGGCGACGGCCGCCGACCTTCATGCCGGGGATGCCTTCCTGCCAGCCCTGGATCAGGCCGGTGAGCGGGAAATCTGCGGCCTCGCCGCGGTCCCAGGAGGAGTCGAACTCCTCGCCCGTTTCAAAGTCCACGCCAAGGTAGTGGACCTTGACAAACCCGCCGGCCACGGCCTCTGCGCCCTCGCCGACAGTGATGTCCTCGATGACGAGGTCTGCAGGCGCCGGGCCCTCCGGCTTGTCGATGAACGGCTTTTCCATAGCGTTGAAACTCCTTGCAAATTATGTGGGCAGTTTGCGCGACCCAATACAAAACCGCCGAGAACTTCCTCCCGAAAGTATAAGGGAAGTGCAATTCTCGGCGGTGGAGCGCCGAAGCATGCTGCTTATCGACGCCCTTCGGTTGCCCTAGCGGTTGGTCTAGCGCCTGAAACTAGCGCTGTTCGCGCGGCACGAATTCGCGCTGCTGGTAGCCGGTGTAGATCTGGCGCGGACGGTTGATCTTGGTGTTCATCTCCAGCTGCTCGCGGTACTGGGCGATCCAGCCCGGCAGGCGGCCGATGGCGAACAGCACGGTGAAGAAGTCCGTTGGGAAGCCCATGGCGCGGTAGATCAGGCCGGTGTAGAAGTCCACGTTCGGGTAGAGCTTGCGCTGGATGAAGTACTCGTCGTTGAGCGCGATCTCCTCGAGCTTCATGGCCAGGTCCAGCAGCTCGTCGCCGCCGAGGTGCTCGAGCACCTCGTGCGCGGTCTCCTTGACGATCGCGGCGCGCGGGTCGTAGTTCTTGTACACGCGGTGGCCGAAGCCCATCAGGCGCACGCCCTTTTCCTTGTTCTTCACGCGGTTCATGAAGTCGGTGGCGTCGCCGTCGTGGTTGTTCTTGATGTCCTCGAGCATCTCCAGCACTGCCTGGTTTGCGCCGCCGTGCAGCGGGCCGGCCAGGGCGTTGATGCCGCCGGCGATGGAGACGAACATGTTGGCCTGGGCAGAGGCGATCATGCGCACGGTGGAGGTGGAGCAGTTCTGCTCGTGGTCCGCGTGCAGGATGAGCAGCTTGTCCAGGGCCTTGGTCAGCACCGGGTCGACGTGGTAGTCCTCGGTCGGGTACCCGAACATCATGCGCATGAAGTTCTCGCGCGGGTTCAGGGAGTTGTCCGGGTACATGTACGGCTTGCCGCGGGATGCGCGGTAGGCGTACGCGGCGAGCATCGGTACCTTGGCCATGAGGCGCACGGTTGCCTTATCCAGCTGCTCCTCGTCCAGCGGGTCGAGCTGGTCCTGGTAGTAGGCGGAGAGAATGTTCACCGAGGAGGCGAGCACGGCCATCGGGTGGGCGTTGCGCGGGAAGATGTTGAACGCGGCCTTGAAGTCCTCGTCCAGCAGGGTGTGGTGGCGCAGCTCGGAGTTGAAGTTGTCCAGCTCGTCGGTGGTGGGCAGCTCGCCGTTGATCAGCAGGTAGGACACCTCGTTGAAGGTGGCGTTTTCTGCGAGGTCGGCGATGTCGTAGCCGCGGTAGCGCAGGATGCCTGCGTCGCCGTCGATGTAGGTGATCTTGGATTCGGTGGAGCCGGTGGAGACGTAGCCGGGGTCGAAGGTGACCAGGCCAGTTTCGCCGAGAAGCTTGCCCAGCACGACGCCGTCGTTGCCTTCGGTGGCGCGCATGATGTCCATCTCATACTCGCCGCCCGGGTAGTGGAGTACGGCCTTATCCTTGTTCTCAGTAGCCACTGATTTCCCCTTCCAGGTAGTTTTCTCGGCTGTCTTTGGGATACCTCCCGGCAACCTGTTTTTACGTAAGGCACTGTATCAAAGTTTGTGACGCGTCTGACAACAATGGCAACTGCCTGGACACACCACAGGCAACCGGCGGGTACGCCCGGTGGCGCGCACCTGTCCGTTAAGCTGGTCGCGTATCTGCCCGGCGGAAAGGTGACTTATGCGCGAGCTGCACTTCTTGGAAGAAGAGTCGACGGAGACGTTTTTCGTCCTCCGCGACGATAACGGGATGCGCTACCAGTTGGCTCGCACCGAGCTTGAGCCCTCGCTTCTCGACGGCGCCCCCGTCACCGATTCTGCCTCTCCCCCTTCCACCCCCGCCGACGGCAGCGGGGTGACAGTGCTGGACACAACCGCTGGCGAGCCCACACCCGAGGCGGATGAAGTAGAGGCACCCGTCGCGCCCGAGCCGGCGCCGGTGGAGCGCACCCTGCCGGAGCCGGACCCGCTCTACGCAACCCCCCTGTCCATGCGCCCGAACGAGATCCAGGCGCGCCTGCGCGCCGGCGCCACCGCCACCGAGCTAGCCGAGGAAATGGGCGTGGCCGAAAGCCGCCTGGATGTCTACGCCCACCCGGTGCGCCTGGAGCGCGCCCAGGTGGCTGAGGCCGCGAAGCAGTCGCACCCGGTGCGCGAGGACGGCCCCTCGAAGCAGACCCTGTTTGAGATCCTGGCCACTGCGTTCGCGGCCCGCGGACACTCGATCAGCGACGCGGAGTGGGACGCCACCCGCGAGCAGGGTGACAGCTGGGTCGTCCACGTCACCTGGAAGGCAGGGCTGACGGAGAACGAGGCGCTGTGGACCTTCAAGCGTTCCATGGGCTCCGCCGCCCAGACGGAGGCGCGCAACGCCATGGCCGCGGACCTGACGGACCCGGATTTCGCGCAGCCGGTGCGCTCGCTGTCCGCGGTGCGCGCTGACCGTGCCGACGTCAGTGACGAGGACGTGGCCGATGACGCTCCCGAAGCTGGTGTCACGGAATTGCCGGTGGAGGGCAACCCGGAGGTCGTCGATACGCGAGACGATGTGCTCGAGGGCGATTTCCTGCGCCATCCGGGGGAGGACGAGCAGCCGAAGAAGCGCCGCCGCAAAGCCGTCACCCCGCACTGGGAGGACGTGCTGCTGGGGGTTCGCACGAACACCAAGCGCCCGAAGCGCTGAGCGCCTTAGGATGTGTGCATGAGTTTCCCAGCGGTTCTTACGCTTTGGTTTGTCAACACCGCCGACCCGGCCGGCGTGCTCGAGCGCGAGCCGAAGGCCGATCGCGGGTTCGGCCGCAAGCTGCTTTCCCAGGTCAACCCGGCGTGGCCGATCACCCCGATCGGCTCGTTTCCACTGAACCGCTCCTCGGTGCCGGGCCGCGACGAGTTCTACATCGCGGGCTTTCCCGGGGTCTCGGTGGTGCGGATGCTTGTCGACGATGCCTCGGCCCTGTCCACCACAACCCCGTGGCATTCGGCCCTTCCCGCCTCTGACGTGTTTGTCATCGCGACCGGAACGGACAGCGACTACGGCGGGTTCGCGCACTTCACCGGCGAGACCGTGGTGCGCAGCTTCAGCGCCACCCGCACCCAGGTCATCGAGGACCTCGGCCTGCCGGAGCCGTTCGAGGCGCCCTACTGGGCCGGCGAGCGCGCCGAGGCGGCCGGCGGCATCTCACTGCCGTTCGAGCCGCGCGACCTCGCGCTGTCGGCTGAGCGCCACTGGCTGGGCGTGGACATCGGCGAGGACGGCCCCGACATCAACGTCGTCGGCTACGCGGTGGACGGCCGCCCCGAGCCGAAAATTGAGGAAAAGAAAACGCCCGCGGTGAAGTCAGTGGACGCTGTGGCCGCGAAGTTCGCGGAGAAGTCGAAAGCGTACGACGACTACGAGGACGCCCCCGACGACCAGCGCGGCGACGAGTTCGCCGAGCTTGCCGACGCCTCCGTGGCCGCCGCGAAGCGCGTCGGCCGGGGTCTGCGTTCCCGCACGGCAGAGCTGTGGAAGACACTTGCGCAGCGCATCCGCCACTTCGATAGGTAAAAGCTCTCCCCTAGCGCGAGCTTGCGAGCGCTAACGGTTTCTTTCATAAAACGCGATCGCGGCGGACGTCGCCACGTTGAGCGAGTCCGTGCCCGGCGCCATGGGGATCTTGGCGCGCACGTCGGTGGCGCGCATCGCGTGCGGGGTCAGGCCCGGGCCCTCCCCGCCGACTAGGAAGGCCACCTTGTCGTGGCCCTGGATCGCGTCTCTCAGCTCGACGGCGTCGTCGGCCGGGGTGAGCGAGACGAGCCACCAGCCGGCCTCGCGCAGCTGGTCTAGCGAGCGCTGCCACGTCGTCGGCGTGCCGTCGAGGTGCGCGAACGGGGTGCGCAGCACGTGCCCCATGGACACGCGCACGGCCCGCCGATACAGCGGGTCGGCGGTGGCGGCGCCGAAGAGCACGCCGTCGACGCCCATGCCGGCGGCGTTGCGGAAGATGGACCCGATGTTCTCGTGGTCGCCCACACCTTCCAAGATCACCAGGGTGCGCGCGCCGTCGAGCACCTCGGCGACGGAAAGCGGCTCCGGCTTGTCGGCGGAGACCAGCAGCCCGCGGTGCATGTCGTAGCCGGCAACCTCCCCCATGATGCCGCGGGTGATCTGGTAAACCGGCACGCCGCGGCGCTCGAGTTCGTCGCCATAGTCGGCCATGAAGGATTCCAGCCGCCCGCCGAAGCCGAACACGGCGCGCACCGGGAAGCGGGATTCCACCAGCCGTCCGGCCACGAGCGGACCCTCAGCGAAGACGAGTCCTTTTTCCTTATCCGAATGTTTCAGGTCGCGGATGTCGTCGAGGCGGGGGTCCGACGGGTCGTCGATAGGCACAAGCATTTAGCTCAGCGCCGCCATGATCGGGCCCTGCGCGAAGTACACCACGAACAGGGCGGAGATGAGCCACATGATCCAGTGGATGTCCTTCGCCTTGCCGGCGAACAGGCTCATCAGGGTAAACGAGATGAAGCCGACGCCGATGCCGTTGGCGATGGAGTAGGTCAGCGGCATGGTCACGATGGTCAGAAACGCCGGCAGGGCGACGGTGAACTCAGACCACTCGATCTGGTCGACCTGCATCATCATCAGCGCACCGACGACCACGAGCACGGGGGCTGCGGCCTCGATGGGCACGATCTCGTAGAGCGGGGTGAAAAACATCGCGGCGAGGAACAGCACGCCGGTGACAACGTTGGCCAGGCCGGTGCGCGCACCGTCCGCGATACCGGCGGAGGAATCGACGAACACGGTATTCGACGATGCGGAGGTCGCACCGCCGACGACGGCGCCGAAGCCCTCGACCACCAGGGCGCGCTTCATGTCCGGCAGCACGGCGTGCTCGTCGGTGAGCTCGGCCTGGCGGCCGAGCGCGGTCATGGTGCCCATGGCGTCGAAGAAGTTCGCCAGTACGAGCGTGAACACGAGCAACGACGCGGAGATCACGCCGATGTTCACAAACGCGCCGAACAGGTCGACGTTGCCCACGATGGACAGGTCCGGGACACCGCCGAAGCTCTCCGGCAGGCCTGGAACCGCCATGCCCCAGCCCTCCGGGTTGTCGGCAGAGGAGCCGGCGCCGGTCAGCGCCTCAACCACCATGGCGATGACGGTGGTGAGCAGGATGCCGATGAACAGACCGCCGCGGACGTTGCGCACAACCATGAAGCCGCAGATGAACAGGCCGATAATGAACACGAAGGTGGGCCAGGACGCAATCGAGCCGCCGGTGCCCAGCTGCACCGGCACGGTGGTCATCGCGGCGTCGGGGATGCGGCGGACAAAGCCGGCGTCCACAAGCCCGATGGTGGCGATGAACATGCCGATGCCCACGCTCATGGCCACCTTCATGGAGTCCGGGATGGCGTTGAACACGGCGGTGCGGAAGCCGGAGACGGCCAGCAGCACGATGATGATGCCGTCGATGACCACCAACCCCATGGCCTCGGGCCAGGTCAGGCCCTGCTGCCCCACCATGGTCACCGCGACCAGGGTGTTGATGCCCAGGCCGGTGGCGATGCCGAACGGGTACTTGGCAATCACGCCGAACAGGATGCTCATCACGCCGGCGGCGAGCGCCGTGGCGGCGGCGACCTGCGGGATGCCTAGGACCACGCCTTCGCGGTCCGGGCTGGTACCGATGATCAGAGGGTTGAGCAGCACGATGTAGGCCATCGCGAAAAAGGTCACTACCCCGGCGCGCACCTCGGTGCCGACCGTGGATCCGCGCTCGCTGATATGGAAGAAGGCATCCAGCGCGCCGCGCGGCTGCGGCTGGTCCTTATGCAGTTTTGCTCGGGTGGTGGTACTCACGTTGCATTAGTGTCGCACCCTGCCTGCGAAAACACCAATCGTTGGGGCTCACCAACGATTATTCCCCCACGGTGGTGTCCGAGTGCGCCCCGCAGCCGTAGGATGAGGCCACCACGTGCCCGTCCGCGGAGTACTCGTTGGCGCAGATGCCGAAGTTCTCGCCCACCGGCTGGTCCAGCGGGATGTAGAAGGCGCAGGAGCGGCACGACAGCGCGGCCTTTTCGGCGAACTCGCTGTTGGGGCCGAACTCGCCGGTGCGCCAGCGCTTCTTCGCGTCCTCCAGGCCGGTGGTGGTGAGGTAGCGCTTGGTTTCGCGGCCGGTAAACGTGACGGCGTCGCGGGAAAAGGAGTCGTCGGTGACGCGGTCGTCGTCAGGCGAAAGCTCCATGATGTCGCCCGGGCCCAGGTCGCCGGGGCGCAGGCGGTCTGAGTACGGTACCCAGTCCGGCGCTTCAAGCGCGCCCTGCGAGGGCACGAGCGCGACCTCGTTGACGGTGACCCAGTCTGCGCCGTCGGCGCAGGCCACCACGGCGTTCCATTCCCAGCCTGCGTAACCGGGCACGTCGGCGGCGAAACGGTGGGTGGCCACGTTGCGGCCCAGCCCGGTCACGCCGATGTGCTCGCCGACTTCCCCGTCGGCGATTTCGGCCAGCGCCTCCCGTGCAGTGGCGACTGCGTCGGTGGACAGCAGGGGGCTGCGCTTTCGGGGGTTGCGGGATCGGTTGTTGGATCGTGACACGGTTCCCCATTATTGCCCACGTGGTGCAGGATGGTTGCCATGGGTCGATTCACGCTTGCCGCCGTCTGTTCCGCGCTCGCTCTCCTGTCCAGCTGTTCCTCCCCCGAAACCGCTGGGCCGGACACGCAGCGCCTCACCGCGCACGTCGAGGAACGCCTGCCTTTCGACGCCACCAGCTTCACCCAGGGCCTCGAGGTCGCCGACGACGGCACCATCTACGTCGGCACCGGCCAAGAGGGCGAATCCCGCCTGTACACGCGCACCCCCGGGGGCGACAAGTTGCAGTCGACCGATTTGGACCCGGAGTTCTTCGGCGAGGGCATCACGCTTCACGACGGCACGGTGTGGCAACTGACCTGGCTTCACGGCACCGCGATCAAGCGGGATGCCACGACGTTGGAAGAGACCGGGCGGGCGAATTACGCCGGCGAGGGGTGGGGCCTGTGCTCCCGCGCCGACGAGGACGAGCTGATCTTCTCCGACGGCACAGCCGAGCTACGCCGCATGGACCCGGAAACCTTCGAGGAGCGCGAGCGCTTCACCGTCACCATGGACGGCCAACCGGTGGAGGGCCTCAACGAGCTCGAGTGCGTGGGCGACGAGGTCTACGCCAACGTCTTCACCACCACCAACATCCTGCGCATCGACGCTGACTCGGGGAAGGTCACCGCCATCATCGACGCCTCCGGGTTGGAAAACAACGCCGATCCGGACCCGAACCACGTGCTCAACGGCATCGCCCGCATCCCCGGCACCGACGAGTTCTACCTCACCGGCAAGCGCTGGCCGGACATGTACCGCGTGACGTTTAAGCCCGAGAGCGCCGCCAAGTAGGATCTTGCGCCATGTCACGCAAACGCGCAGCAACTCAGCAGTGGAAAGTCCTGGCCATCGCCCTAGTTGGCGTGGTGGTGCTGGTGGGGGCGGTCTACGCCTTTATGAGCTACCAGCAGAACAAGCCGGGCACCCCGGTGGGCGACCTCGAGGTCGCCGTGGCCGCCGGTGGGCAGACCGAGCAGGTGCCCGTATATACAGTGTGCGAGCTGGACGTGGAGTGCCCAGGCGGCGAGCCGCCGAGCGTGCGTCTGCCGGACCAGGGGGACGTGACCATCACCGTGCCCGGCGAGATCGAGCGCAACAGCTGGCGCCTGCTGCTCATCTACGACGACCCGGCCGCCAACACCGAGCGCGTGTTCACCTCCGGCGAGTCCGGCGAGGAAACCGCCCCGGCGGTCACCGAGTCCGGCGCGAAGCTCGTCGTCGCCGAGATCACCACCCTGGACATTGAAAAAGGCGATGACGGGGAAGAAACTCCCGTCATCGCCACGTGGTCTGTCGGCTTCGACTAAGCGTCCAGCTCCCTGGCCACCGCCCGCAGGATCTCCGCCACCTGGCGGCCCTCCTTGCGGTCCGGGTAGCGACCGTTGGTCAGCGCGGGCTGGACCTGCGTTTCAATCAGGGTCATCACATCGGCCAGCATGCTGCCCAGCTCCTCCGGCTTGCGACGGTGCACAGGGCGGCGTTTCGGCTCATCGAGCACCTTCACGCGCAGCGCCTGCGGGCCGCGGCGGCCGGCGGCGAAATCAAACTCGATGCGCTGGCCTGCGACCAGTTCGTCCACGCCATCGGGAAGCACGGACTTGCCGATGAAGACGTCGTCGTCGCCCGGGTTGGACGCGAAGCCGAAGCCCTTCTCGGTGTCGTACCACTTCACCTTTCCAATAGGCATGGCATCCTCCTTCAGGTTCCGGTACTTGGCCCGCCGATTGCAGGCCAAAATAAAGGCTTTACCATACACCTCCGCCCCGAAAACCGCGACTGTGGCCCAGAACACCAAAATTCCTCCCGCGGCGCGCGACCTGCACAAACGTGGAGCGCCACAGTCACATACGCACCATTTCGTGCCGGTTGCGTGACACAATCGTTACAAATGGTTAGGCTGTCCCGAGAATTGGCGGTCAACGACGAGAGGAAACGAATCATGGGACGCCACTCCAAGAAGACCACCTCCACGGGCAAGAAGGCTCTGGCAGGTACCGCAGCAGTTGCAGCACTGGCAGGCATCGTCGCCCCGCAGGCAACCGCAGCACCGGATTCCGACTGGGACAAGCTCGCACAGTGCGAGTCCGGCGGCAACTGGGCAATCAACACCGGCAACGGCTACTACGGTGGCCTGCAGTTCTCCTACGGCACCTGGCAGGCGTACGGCGGCGGCGAGTTCGCGCCGACCGCGGACCAGGCCACCCGCGAGCAGCAGATCATCGTCGCTGAGCGCACCCTGGCACAGCAGGGCTGGGGCGCATGGCCGGCCTGCTCCGCGCGCTACGGCCTGAACTCCGCGCCGACCAACCGCGACGCGCAGGCCGCTCCGGCTCCGAAGCCGGCACCGGCCCCCGCACCGGCTGCTCCGGCTCCGGCCGCGCAGACCTCCTCCAACCGCACCGAGACCGATGAGCTGTACGCGAAGCTGCGCGACGCCATCAACGGCCTCGGCTTCCAGGTCCCGGCTTCCGTCCAGGACAACTACGCCGCGAACCGCAACGACTACAACGCGTTCTACACAGCCAACCAGCCGCTGGTGGACGCCGCCCTGGCCGGCGACTACGCCAAGGTCGCCCAGCTCGTCGGCGCCAACTTCAGCAACCAGGTCAACGACACCCTGGCTTCCCTGCAGCAGGCCTACCTGCCGCGCTAAGAACTACACGCCAAAACCCCGCCTCCGGGCGGGTTTTCTTTTGCCCCAGCCAGACCGTCTAGCACGGAGGGCAAACCTGCTAGACGATCACGATCCGCGCCATACGTTTCCCAAGGTCGTATTGCGCTTGATTGTCAATAAGCGCCGGATCGTCTAGCAGCCCACCGACTCTGCTAGACGATCAACGCAGAGACCACGCGCGCCCCCAGGCACACGAAAAAGGTGGCCCCGCCACGGGGGCCACCTTTGGTACGTCGCTAAGCGAAAGCTAGCGGTTGATGCGCGTGGTCGGGTGGACGTAGCCGGTCTCCTCTGCCTTCAGCGGCAGGATCAGCTCGTCGCCGAACGGGCTCGCGGCGCCGGTGAGCTTGGAGGAAATCTCGGTGACCGGGTGACCGTTACCAGGGGTGTGCGTTGGCCACGCCGGGTTCGCGCGACCGATCTTCTCTACATCTTTAGCCATGCCCCTCATTCTTTCACGCCGGGCAAGAAAACGCACGTAAACTCACCCCCGCAATGTCTACCTTCCCCGAAATCTTGCAGTCGCTTAGCGACGATCAGCTCCGCCTGCTCATCCGCACCCGGCCGGATGCCTTCTTCCCCACCCCTCCCTCGGTTGGGTCGTTGGCCACGCGCCTAGGGTTGCCCGGATCCGCGTCGCGGGCGTTGCGCCAGCTCACGGCCGCTGACCTGGCGGTGCTGGAGCGTCTCGCCGACGCCGGCGCGGAGCTGGACCCGGTGGACGCGGGTGAGCTCGGCGAGGTGACGCACCTGCGGGAACTCGCTTTGGTCTTCGGGCCCGATGAGGAGCTGCAGATCTCCCCCGGCACGCTCACCGCGCTGCCCCCAGGGTGGCGCGTGACGGACACGTTGCCGGAAGGCGCTGCCGAGGCGTTGGATACGCTGCCCGCCCGCGAGCGCAAGGTGTTGGAGACCCTGGCCTCCTCGGGCGGGGTGGGCACCACCTCGGCGGCCGGGCCCGACGCGGACCCGACGGCGCCGGTGCCCAAGCTGCTTGCGGCGGGCCTGCTGGTGCGGGTGGACGCGAACACTGTTCGGCTGCCGCGGCCGGTGCGCGACGCGATGCGCGGGATCACTCCGCGGGAGTTCCCCCTGGCACCGCCCGCAGTGGACGAGGTGGACCAGTCCGCGGTGGACGAGGCCGCGACCTCGGCGGGCTTGGACGCCGTGCGCCAAATGCGCCAGCTGGTCATGGCGCTCATGGACCGCCCGGTCACGCTGAACAAGGACGGCACCGTCGGCGTGCGCGCCGCGGCGAACCTGGAAAAGGAACTCGGCTTCGACCCGAGGCTATTGATCACCATCGGCGAGGCGGCGGGCCTTATCGGCCGAGGCAACGTCGACGACGAGGACGTGCTCGCCGCAACCCGCGACGCGCTGACCTGGATCGACGCCACGCTTTCGGACCAGTGGGCGATCCTCATGGTCGGCTGGGCCGCCTCCCCGTGGCGCGCCGACACCGACGCGAAGCTGTTGTCCGCGGACATGCACGCGCCCGCGGTGCGCCACGCCCGCACGACCATCCTGCGCCACGCGGGCCGGACCGACCAGTTGCTATTCCATGCCCCGCTAGAGGCCAGCGGGTTCTCCCCGCGGCTCATCCAGGCGGTGGTGGATGAGGCCCAGTTCGTCGGCGCGCTCGCCGGCACCCCGCAGCCGGCGCAGTCCTCTCCCCTGTTGGCGTTGCTGGACGGCCGCGATGGCGAGGACGTCGCCGCAGCGGCCAAGGAGCTCGTGCCGGCGTCCGTGGACACGCTGATTGCCCAGGGCGACATGACAATGCTCGCCCCGGGCCCGCTCGAGCCGGACATGGCGTCGTTTTTGGAGCGCATCGCCGAACTCGAATCCCCGGGTCTGGCCAGCGTGTGGCGGGTCACGGAGGCGTCGGTGCGCCGCGGCCTGGACGGCGGGCTCACCGCCGAGGAGGTCCACGCCTGGCTGGGTCGGCACGTCATGGGCGAGGTGCCGCAGGCGATCGCATTTCTTGTCGACGACACCGCCCGCACCCACGGCGCCATCCGCGCAGGCGCGGCGCTGAGCTACATCCGCTCCGCGGACCCGGCGCTGATCGCCACCGCCGCCGAGCGCTGCAACTTACGCGTCCTCGCCCCCACCGTCGCGGTGTCGGACCAGCCGCTGACCAAGCTCATGGCGCAGCTGCGTGCGGCCGGGATGCAGCCCACCGCGGAGGACAACACCGGCGCGACGCTGAACATAGCGCCCGAACCCGCGCTGGTCGCCGCTACCCCGTCTACCCTGCCGCGCACCCCAAAGGCCACCGAGGAGCAGGTCGAAGCCATCGTGTCCAAGCTGCGCGCCGATTCCGGCTCCGACGCGGACGCCGGGGCCGGCGACATCTTCGAAACGCTGCGGGCGGCGGCTCGGGCGCGGCGGCATGTGGCCGTCGGTTTCGTCGATAAGCAAGGGCGCGGCCGCACCCTCACCGTCCTGCCGCTGAGCGTGTCCGCGGGGCAGGTCGACGCACTCGACGAGGCCGCCGATCGCGTGGTGCGCATCGCACTGCCGCGCATCACCAAAGTGGTGCTGGCCTAGCGGCTGACGCGCTCCAGGATTTCCAGGATGTGCTCGTAGTCCTTACCGGTCGCGGCGGTCAGCCCCAGCTCGCAGGTGCGGTTGGACGAGGCGTGCGTCGCGGAGCCCAGCTCCTCGGCCTGCGCCGCCTCGCGCTTCGTCGCGGCGTGGGTCAGCTCCGGGTGCAGCATGCCGCGGTCGCCCGCGTAGCCACAGCAGTTCCACTCGGCGGGCACGCGCACATCTTCGGCCGCGGCAGCAGCGACGCGCTCCAGCGTATCGACGATCCCAAGGTGCGTCGCCGAACACGTCGGGTGCAACGTCACAGAGTCCACCTTCTTCTTCACCTCGAGGCGCTCGAGCACCTGGTCTTCGACAAACTCGATGGCGTCGATGACGGTGATGCCGATGACCTCGGCCATGTCGCGGAAGCCGTGCGTGCAGCTGGACGCGTCCACGACCACCGGCAGGCGCCCGCCGTCAGTGGCGGCGATGAGCTGGTCGTTGACGCGGCGCTGCATGATGTCGTGGCCAGTGCTCATGCCTTTCGACGCCCACGGGGTCCCGCAACACATCCCGTCGATGCCCTCCGGGACGGTCAGCGCGAGCCCGGCGCGCTCCACCAGGGTGGCGAACGCCTCGGAGGCGCCCACGCCCTCGCCCTGCGGCCCGAACATGGAGTTCACGCAGGCCGGGACGAACACGCCGGCCGGCTCCGCGCCCGGCGCGCCGATGCGGGTGCCGAACGCCTTGGAGCGCTTCTGACCGCCCTTGGACAGCTCGGGGCGGTACTGCGGCACGGTGTCCTCGCCCACCAGGGCGCGGGCGACGTCGGTGACCTTCTGCACCAGCTTGGTCGGCATGTAGTACGCGCCGGTCAGCGCCGCCGAGGCAAGCGTGTTGCCCGGCCCCCACGCCTTCGCCGCGGCCGCCCAGCCAGCGGATTCCGCGGCGCCCGCCTGGCCGCGGCGCAGGGATTTGATGAACTTGCCGGTGTCGATCTTCACCGGGCAGGCGGTGACGCACATGGAGTCCACCGCGCAGGTGTCGATGCCGTCGTACTGGTACGCCTCGTCGATGTGCGCAACCAGCTCGGTGTCGCCTTCCTGGATCGCCTTCGCGCGGGCGCGGCGCACCACGATGCGCTGGCGCGGGGTCATGGTGATGTCGCGCGAGGGGCACACCGGCTCGCAGTAGCCGCACTCCACGCACGAGTCGATCTCGTCCTCCACCTGCGGGTTGAGCTTGAAGTTTTTCATGTGCTCGCGCTCGTCGTCGGTGATGATCACGCCCGGGTTCATCACCCCGCGCGGGTCTGCGGCGCGCTTTAGCTCCACCATGACCTCGTAGAGTTCCTCGCCGTACTGGCGGCGCACGTACGGCGCCATCACGCGCCCGGTGCCGTGCTCGGCCTTCAGGTTGCCGCCAGCGCCGAGCACGAGGTCGACCATCTCTTCGTTGAAGCCGTCGTAGCGGCCCAGGTTCTCGTCGCCTTCGAAGCGGTCGGTGATGAGGAAGTGGATGTTGCCGTCCTTGGCGTGGCCGAAGATGACGGCGTCGTCGTAGCGGTAGGCGTCGAAAAGCTGCTGCAGCCCGCCGCAGGTGTCGGCCAAGTCGCCGACCGGCACGGCGATGTCCTCGAGCAGCGCGGTGGTGCCGGACGGGCGCGCCTCAGCGACCTGCGCGTACAGGCCCTTGCGGAAGGCCCATGCCTTGGCGGCCTCGGTGGCGTCGGTGGTGAAGGCGGCCGGAGTCTGCAGGTCGAAGCCCTCCAGCAGCTTCGCACCGGCGGTCTCGTACTCGCGCAGCTCGTCGGCCTCGTTGGCGTGGTACTCGATGAGCAGCGCAGCCTGGCCGGCCAGTTCGAAGCCGGTGATCTGCTCCGGCACAGAGTCGAAGGTGCGGCCGACCTTGATGGAGCGCGAGTCCATCAGCTCCAGCGTGGCGGCCTTGGAATCGAACAGCGCCGGCAGCGAGCGCGTCGCCGCGTCAAGCGTCAGGTACACCGCGATGGTGGTGGTCTTCAGCTTCGGCACCTCGATGGTGCGCAGCACGGCCTCTGCGATGAACGCGAGCGTGCCCTCGGACGCGACCAGCAGGTGCATGAAGATGTCCAGGGGCGACTCGTAATCCAAAAACGCGTTGAGGCTGTAGCCCATCGTGTTCTTCAGCGCGAAGTGGCGCTCGATGGTGGCCACGGATTCCTTGTTCTCGCGCACTCGCCGCTTCAAGCGCTCAAGCTTTGCGACGAGCTCCGCCTCCTCCCGCGCAAACTGCGCCTCCGCATCCGCGTGGGCGGTGTTGATGACGGTGCCGGACGGCAGCACGAACGTCATCGATTCAATGGTGTTGTAGGTGTTGTACTGCGTGCCGCAGGCCATGCCGGAAGAGTTGTTGGCGATCACGCCGCCCATCGTCGCCGCGCCCTCGGACGCCGGGTCCGGGCCGATCTTGCGGCCGTACGGGGCGAGGTGGGCGTTGACCTGGCGCACCGTGGAGCCGGGCTGGACGCGCACGCGCTTGCCGCCGTCAAGGACCTCCACGCCGCGGAAGTGCTTGCGCACGTCCACCAGCATGCCCGCGCCACCGGCCTGGCCGGACAGTGAGGTGCCGCCGCCGCGCAGCACCACCGGGGCGCCGGAGGAAGCGGAGGCGCGGAAGGCGGCCGCCACGTCGTGGGCGGTGCGGGCCTCCACCACCACGTCCGGGGTGTAAAGGAAGTGCGATGCGTCGTGGGCGTACTTGATCCGGTCGATCGGGCGGGTGGAAAGCGCCTGGTCAGAGCCGAGTTCGCGGGACAGATGCTCTGCGGGGGAGGAAATGGTTGTGGTCATAAATCCATGCTAGACCCCTGCACCCGCTGGCCTATCTTTTGTTATTTTCGACGTGTGACCACAATCGAAATCCGCGACCTGAACAAGCGCTTCGGCGACGTCCAAGCACTCGACGGCATGAGTTTCACCGTCCACGACGGCGAAATGTACGGCTTCGTCGGCTCCAACGGCGCCGGCAAGTCCACCACGATGCGCATCGCCCTCGGCGTGCTCGCCGCTGACTCGGGCGAGGTGCTCCTCGACGGCCACCCGCTTGACGACGACACCCGCCGCCGCATCGGCTACATGCCCGAGGAGCGCGGCCTGTACGGCAAGGAAAAGATCCTGGAGCAACTGGTCTTTCTGGCCAAGCTGCACGGCGTCGACGGCAAAGCCGCCAAGCAGCGCGGCACCGAGCTGCTCGAGGAGCTCGGTTTGGGCGAGCGCGTGAACGACAAGCTCGACGACCTCTCCCTGGGCAACCAGCAGCGCGTCCAGCTCGCCGCGAGCCTCATCCACGACCCCGACATCCTCATCCTGGACGAGCCGTTCTCCGGCCTCGACCCCGTCGCCGTCGACGTGATGAGCACGATGCTCACCGACCGCGCCCGCGCCGGCGTGCCCGTCGTTTTCTCCTCCCACCAGCTGGATCTGGTGCAGCGCCTGTGCGACCGCATCGGCATTGTCACCCGCGGCCGCATGGTGGCTGAGGGCACCGTCGACGAGCTGCGCGCCCACGGCCCCATCCGCTTCAGGGTGGGCACTCAAGCCCGCGGCTGGATCCCGGAGGGCATTTCGCTTATCGACGACTCCGCCACCCACGTCATCCTCGAAGCCCCAAGCGTCCAGGAGGACCAGCGCATCCTGCAGGCCGCCATGGCCGCCGGCCCAGTCCACGAGTTCACCCGCGTCGTGCCGGTGCAGTAATGCAGACTTACTCCCCCATGCACACCATCACCACCACCGCGGCGCGCGAGATTCAGATCCTGCTGCTGAAAAAGGGCGTGGTCATCACCTTCGTCATCCTGCTTCTGGCCATGGTCGGCTTCATCGGCTTCGCCTCCTGGCAGAAGAACAAGGACGACGCTGAGGGCGGCGACGCAAAGACTGCGGTGGCGACCGTAGGCGTCGATAAGCAACTGCTCGACGGCGCCGGGTACGACGCCCGCGAAACTGCGAGCCGCGACGACGCAGTGCAGCTGGTGCGCGACGGCGACGTCAAGGCCGCGCTGGTGGCCGAGGGCGACCAGTGGGAAGTCATCTCGGACGGCACGCCGTCGGCGGGCATCATGGAGGGGATGGAAGCGCTCGCCGACAGCTACACCCGCGCCGAAACGCTGAACACGCTGGGCATTTCGCTCGCGGATTACGAGGCGGCGTCCCGCAGCATCGACATCGTGCCGGTGGACGTGGACGAGGCCAGCGGCGAAGACTTCGAGCAGCAACTGCTCCGCCTGCTCACCACGTTCGTGGCGCTGATGGTGGTGATTTTCACCGTGATCACCTTCGCCGCCCAGGTGGGCAGCCGCGTGACCGAGGAGAAGTCCTCCCGCGTGGTCGAGCTCGTGCTCGCCTCCGTGCGCCCGCTGGATTTCCTGGCCGGCAAGCTGCTGGGCACGCTCGTGCTGGGCTTCCTGGCCACCGCCGTGCTGCTCATCGTCGGCGGCGTTGGCCTGAAGGTCTCCGGGCTCGTGGACGACATCGAATTCGACTGGTCCGTCCTCCCCGTCCTGCTGATCGCGTGGCTTCTGGCCATGCTGTTCTTCGGCGCCCTCTACGCCGCGGCCGGCGCGATGGTGCAGCGCACCGAGGACCTGCAGTCCACCCAGATGCCGATCCTGCTGCTCATCATGGCTTCCGCCTACATCCCCGGCTTCGGCTGGATGAACACCGATGCCACCTGGATGCAGGTGATGAGCTGGATCCCGCCGTTTTCCATCTTCGCCGCGCCGCTGTCGTATGCGGCCGGAGACTTCACCGCGCTGCAGCTGGCCGGCTCGTTTGTCCTCGCGGCCTTGGCGACGGCGCTGGCCGTGTGGGCCGCCGCCCGCATCTACAAGCGCACGATCCTGAACAACGGCAGCGTGACCAAGTGGTCGCAGCTGCTGCGCAGGGGCTAGGGGTCGATGTGCATCACTAGATCCATACTTTGGTGAAGCACACGGACCACATCGATCGCAGCGTCCTGTTCACGGTAGAAGATGATGTGGCTTCCTATCGCTTTCTTCCGGTAGCCAGGGCGCACTTCGTCCGCCCATCGCCCGAGCCGTGGATTTTCGCTGATGAAGTCCAGCATCTGGAGAATCCCGCCAACATATCGTTCAGCTTGATCCAGCCCCCATCGTGTGGCCGTGTAGGACCAAATTTCTTCGAGATCGACCTCTGCCTGGCGCCTAAGCCGATATTTCATGCTCGTTCTTCATTCGCTCTATAAACGCTCCCGGGTCAAAGTCCTGGACGACTTCGCTGTTTTCCCCCTTTTCAAGCGCGGCGTTAAGAAGAGCGAATTTCCTCTCTCGCTCCTCCACCAGCCGCAGGCCCTCGCGCAGGACTTCGCTGGCGGAGGCGTAGCGGCCGTCGTGAAGCAGCTCTGCAATGAATTTGTCGTAGCGTTCGCCGAGTACAACGGATGTGTTTTTCGCAGCCATGCACCGTAGACTACCAAGTCCTACTAACACGAAGGAGTAGATCGCATGGCTCTCGGCGACGGCCCCCTGATCGTCCAATCGGACAAGACCGTCCTGCTCGAAGTCGCGCACCCGGACGCGCCCAAGGCCCGCGCCGCGCTCGCCCCGTTCGCGGAGCTCGAGCGCGCGCCCGAGCACATCCACACCTACCGCATCACACCCCTGGCGCTGTGGAACGCCCGCGCCGCCGGCTTCGACGCCGAGCAGGCCGTGGACGTGCTCGAGCGCTACTCCCGCTTCCCGGTGCCGCAGGCGCTGCTCGTCGACATCGCCGAAACCATGGCCCGCTACGGCCGCCTCAAGCTGGTCAAACACCCCGCCCACGGGCTGATCCTAGAGGCGGACGACCCCGCGATCCTCACCGAGGTCACCCGCAGCAAGAAAATCCAGCCGCTCATAGCGAAGCCTATCGACGACACCACCGCCCCCGTCCACCCCTCCGCCCGGGGCCAGATCAAGCAGGAGCTGACCAAGCTCGGCTGGCCGGTGGAGGACCTGGCCGGCTACGTCGACGGCGAGTCCCACCCGATCGCGTTGAACCACGACGGCTGGGAGCTGCGCGACTACCAGCAGTACGCCGCCGAATCCTTCTGGGAGGGCGGCTCCGGCGTGGTGGTGCTGCCCTGCGGCGCCGGCAAAACCATCGTCGGCGCCGCATCGATGGCGCAGGCGCAGACCACCACGTTGATCCTGGTCACCAACACCGTCGCCGGCCGTCAGTGGCGCGACGAGCTGCTGCGCCGCACCACCCTCACGCCCGAGGAGATCGGCGAGTACTCCGGCGAGAAGAAGGAAATCCGCCCCGTCACCATCGCCACCTACCAGGTGGTCACCCGCAAGACCAAGAGCGAATACCGCGCGCTCGAACTTTTCGACTCCCGCGACTGGGGCCTGATCATCTACGACGAGGTCCACCTCCTCCCCGCCCCCGTCTTCCGCATGGCCGCGGACCTCCAGTCCCGCCGCCGCTTGGGGCTCACGGCGACCCTCGTGCGCGAGGATGGCCGCGAGGACGACG
The DNA here is from genome assembly GCF_054478435.1 of Corynebacterium sp. CQ3829_602738. Classification (NCBI taxonomy): domain Bacteria; kingdom Bacillati; phylum Actinomycetota; class Actinomycetes; order Mycobacteriales; family Corynebacteriaceae; genus Corynebacterium; species Corynebacterium sp. CQ3829_602738. Next base: position 713,804 of record NZ_CM137003.1, on the reverse strand, counting down.
TCTTCTCCCTCATCGGGCCAAAGCGCTACGACGCCCCATGGAAAGAACTCGAGATGGCCGGCTACATCGCCACCGCCGAGTGCGTCGAGGTCCGCACCACGCTCACCGACGAGGAGCGCCTCACCTACGCCACCGCCGAGACCCGCGAGCGTTACCGTCTGGCGGCCTGTTCGGCGGGCAAGCTGGAGGTCGTCGATAGGCTTCTTGCAACGCACAAGGGGCAGCAGACCTTAATCATCGGCGCGTACGTGGAGCAGTTAGAGGAGATCGCAATGCGTATCGACGCTCCCCTGGTCGACGGCAAAACCACCACCAAAAAGCGCGAAGAGGCCTTCCAAGCGTTCCGGGACGGGGAAATCTCCACCCTGGTGGTGTCGAAGGTGGCGAACTTCTCCATCGACCTGCCCGAAGCCGCCGTAGCCATCCAGGTCTCCGGTACCTTCGGATCCCGACAGGAAGAAGCGCAACGCCTGGGCCGATTGCTGCGGCCCAAATCCGACGGTGCGGAAGCCGTGTTCTACACCGTCGTCGCCCGCGACACTCTGGACTCGGAGTACGCCATGCACCGGCAACGATTCCTGGCCGAACAGGGCTACGCGTACCGACTGGTCGACGCCTCCGACCTTTAGACTTGTATGCCATGAGTGGCATGAAGGTATTCAAGTTCGACGTCGACGAGGACTTTGCGAAGCAGCACAACAAAATGGTGCGCGACACCCGCAGCCTCGTCGCTTCCGGCATCGCGATCTTTGTCATCTCCGTGATCGTCGGCGTCGCCGTGTGGTTCCTGGTGGACCCGTCCTCGCCGTGGCACTGGCTCGGCAGCTTTGGCGCCGTACTGTTCGGCGTATTGATGCTGGTAGTGGCGCTGCTGATCCCCCGCAGCGTGGGCAAGACCCAGGAGATCTACGACTCCAACCCCCTCGCCCCCGCCATCATCACCGAGCGCGCCGGCACGACGGTGACCCTAACCGCGCTGGTGAACCTCAACGTGGATCCTGCCCTGCCGCCGCGTTGGGCCATCACCTCCCGAGTGATGCAGCCGCTCCCCAACACCTCCGACAAGGTCGGCACAAAGGTGCCGGTCGCAGCCGTGGGCGCGCAACGCTCGGCTCGCGACCAACAGCACTGGCAGACCATCACCCCAATGCCCATCGCCTGGGGTACGCCCGACGAGGCAGTGGTCGCCTCCGCTAGGAAGTCGATCCCCCAGGACCAGTGGTCCACGCTGGAGCGCGCCCGCAAGAAGGGCGAACTCGTCGAGCAGTCCAAGAACTCGCTGCTCGAGCTCTAACGCGGGTTGTCTCCGGGGGCTCGGGGTCGTTGTTCTCCGGGGGTTGTTCTTAGGGGTGCGGGTAGTCCGGCGGGAACGGTTTCGTAGAAGTTGACAAGCGGGTGGTTTTCGCCCGTTGTTTCCGCTGGTCGGGAAACGGTGTTGTCAGCTTTTACGAGACCGACGGCCGCAGACCTGCCACAGGGGGACGTTTCGTGGGCGTCCACCAATAATGGGTGCCGTCGCTGTTGTCCGCAATGCGGAGTCCGCAAGCCGAAAGGTTTAGCCACGGCGTCGCTGTAAGTGGGTGGTTGTGCACGAATCGACGGCGGGCCCGCGTTTCCCCAGGTGGGGTTTCAATCGGCGGGGATGTCGCTTTGTGTCGATTCGTGCAATTCGTGGGTGCGGACCAATGATGGGTGCAGGTCTGGTTGTCCGCAATGCGGAGTCGGGCCGGGCCCAGGGTTTTTGTGTGGGTGCGTTGTTGGTCGAGTGGTGGAGGTCGAGTTCACCGGTGTACACGGGCGTACTCGACGTCCGCTACTCGACTTTCGCCCCGCAGTAGGCGTCAACGTGGCAGCGCGTGCTGCCCCCGCGACCTATTCGGCCCCCAGTGAATGAGTCACGCCCCGCTGGTGGTTACGCCCGGTTGTCCGCAATGCGGGGACCAGACCCATACGTCACGGTCGGGGACTGTGCGCGCATACGAAAACACCCGCCGCACAAACGGTTGTGTTTGTGTGGCGGGTGCTGTGTGTGAAGTTGTTGGGTCGGCGGTAACCTACTCTCCCACTCCCTCCCGGGGGCAGTACCATCGGCGCGGGCGGGCTTAGCTTCCGGGTTCGGAATGGGACCGGGCGTTTCCCCGCCGCCATCAACCACCGACACACCTTATGGGGTATGCACGGCGCTGAGTGTTCAGCGTGTGTATGCAATTGAGTGTCGGCCAACCACTTCTTCGGGTTGGTGTGTTGTGTCAGTGACTGCACAGTGGACGCGGAGCATGTGCTCTTGGTTGTGTTCGTTTCGCGGTGTTCACACCCTGGTTGGTGTGCGGCGATTCGTGTGTTTATTGGTGTATTAGTACCGGTCGCCTCCACACATTACTGTGCTTCCAGGTCCGGCCTATCAACCCAGTCGTCTTCTGGGAACCTCAAATGAAACCTCATCTTAAAACAGGCTTCCCGCTTAGATGCTTTCAGCGGTTATCCCTCCCGTACGTAGCCAACCAGCCGTGCTCCTGGCGGAACAACTGGCACACTAGAGGTACGTCCGTCCCGGTCCTCTCGTACTAGGGACAGCCTTCTTCAAGTTTCAACGCGCGCGGCGGATAGAGACCGAACTGTCTCACGACGTTCTGAACCCAGCTCGCGTGCCGCTTTAATGGGCGAACAGCCCAACCCTTGGGACCTACTCCAGCCCCAGGATGCGACGAGCCGACATCGAGGTGCCAAACCATCCCGTCGATATGGACTCTTGGGGAAGATCAGCCTGTTATCCCCGGGGTACCTTTTATCCGTTGAGCGACACCACATCCACAAGTAGGTGCCGGATCACTAGTCCCGACTTTCGTCCCTGCTCGACTAGTCAGTCTCGCAGTCAAGCTCCCTTGTGCACTTACACTCTGAACACCTGATTGCCAACCAGGCTGAGGGAACCTTTGGGCGCCTCCGTTACATTTTGGGAGGCAACCGCCCCAGTTAAACTACCCACCAGGCACTGTCCCCAACCCAGATCATGGGCCAAGGTTAGATATCCACTACGGTCAGAGTGGTATTTCAACAACGACTCCACACACACTGGCGTGCATGCTTCACAGTCTCCCACCTATCCTACACAAACCGCACCGAATGCCAATACCAAGCTATAGTGAAGGTCCCGGGGTCTTTTCGTCCTGCCGCGCGAAACGAGCATCTTTACTCGTACTGCAATTTCACCGGGCCTGTGGTTGAGACAGCAGGGGAGTCGTTACGCCATTCGTGCAGGTCGGAACTTACCCGACAAGGAATTTCGCTACCTTAGGATGGTTATAGTTACCACCGCCGTTTACTGGGGCTTAAATTCTCCGCTTCGGACATGACGTCCTAACAGGTCCTCTTAACCTTCCAGCACCGGGCAGGCGTCAGTCCGTATACATCAACTTAACCGTCTTCGCACGGACCTGTGTTTTTGATAAACAGTCGCTCCCCTCTCTTCTCTGCGACCCACACCAGCTGCCGCACGTGAAGTGCTTGACTAGTGCAGGTCCCCCTTCTCCCGAAGTTACGGGGGCATTTTGCCGAGTTCCTTAACCACAGTTCACCCGCTCGCCTGAGTATTTTCTACCTGACCACCTGTGTCGGTTATGGGTACGGGCCGTATACGCACATCGCTAGAGGCTTTTCTCGGCAGTCCAGGATCACCAACATCACCCAACTATGGGCTACGCATCACGCCTCACACAAAAAACACCAGGATTTACCATGGTGTCGTGCCACACGCTTGCACCGCAATCCAATCAGCGGCTCGGCTACCTCACTGCGTCACCCCATCACTGACCTACAACGGATCAGGCCCCACGCATCACCGCCAACCAACCATCCTAAAAGGATGGCAACGGTCGGCGGGTCAGGGTGGTTAGTATCACCGCTTCGATACTGGGCGCGCATATACGGGTACGGGAATATCAACCCGTTAACCATCGACTACGCCTGTCGGCCTCGCCTTAGGACCCGACTCACCCTGGGAAGACGAACTTGACCCAGGAACCCTTAGTCATCCGGCGGGCAAGATTCTCACTTGCCATTCGTTACTCATGCCTGCATTCTCACTCGCATGCAGTCCACCGCTCCTTCCGGTACGGCTTCACCCCACACACGACGCTCCCCTACCCAACAGAAAACTGTTGCCGCGGCTTCGGCGGTGTGCTTGAGCCCCACTACATTGTCGGCGCGGAACCACTCGACCAGTGAGCTATTACGCACTCTTTCAAGGATGGCTGCTTCTAAGCCAACCTCCTGGCTGTCTTCGCGATCCCACATCCTTTTCCACTTAGCACACCCTTAGGGGCCTTAACCGGCGATCTGGGCTGTTTCCCTCTCGACTATGAAGCTTATCCCCCACAGTCTCACTGCAATGCACCACTTCACCGGTATTCGGAGTTTGGCTGACGTCGCTAAGATGATAGTCCCGCTCAACCAACCAGTAGCTCTACCTCCGGCAAGCTCACATCACGCTGCACCTAAATGCATTTCGGGGAGAACCAGCTATCACGGAGTTTGATTGGCCTTTCACCCCTACCCACAGCTCATCCCCTCAGTTTTCAACCTAAGTGGGTTCGCGCCTCCACAACCTCTTACAGCTGCTTCACACTGGCCATGGGTAGATCACCCCGCTTCGGGTCCAGGACATGCCACTTGCCACCCTATTCGGATTCGCTTTCGCTACGACTACCCCACAATCGGGTTAACCTCGCGACATGCCGCTGACTCGCAGGCTCATTCTTCAAAAGGCACGCCATCACACACAAACGGTGCTCTGACGGATTGTAAGCGCATGGTTTCAGGAACTCTTTCACTCCCCTCCCGGGGTACTTTTCACCATTCCCTCACGGTACTTAATTCACTATCGGTCACACTGAGTATTTAGGCTTACCGGGTGGTCCCGGCAGATTCACAGCAGATTCCACGAGCCCGCTGCTACTCGGGGAAAAACACAAACAACACAACCACACACACCTTCACGTACAGGACTTTTCACCTACTCCGGCGCACCATCCCAGATGCTTCCGCTGATGTATATGCATTGCGCGTGCAGTTGACAGCCTGCACCATTTGCGCCCCACAACACCGCACACGCAACCCCTGCCAGGTATCACACGCACACGGTTTAGCCTCATCCGCTATCGCTCGCCACTACACACGGAATCACAATTGTTTTCTTCTCCTACGGGTACTGAGATGTTTCACTTCCCCGCGTCAACCCCCACACAGACTATGTATTCACCTGCGGGTAACACCACACAACTGGTGCTGGGTTTCCCCATTCGGACATCCTCGGATCAACGCTTTGTTGGCAACTCCCCGAGGCATAACGCAGCCTCACACGTCCTTCATCGGCTCAGCATGCCAAGGCATCCACCATACGCCCGTAACAAAACACACGGACACACAAACAATCAAGGTACAAACACCAAAACACAAAAAAGAAAGATACTCGCGTCCACTATACAGTTCTCACACAACACAACCCCCACACACAACCAACCACACACAAGCAGCCAGCCGACATGAGGGCCCAACAGGAACAACCTTGTGCTGCCCCAGACACCCAACAGTGCACCAACGCATATTCTTTTGTCACGCAAACCGGTGTGACCACCCAACCCCAACACCACGTGAGCGCACAACCCTTATCAGGCCCAGCCGCACCACCATCGAAGCAGTGCAGTCATGACCTCGGTGTGTCTCCACCCGGCAAAATACTTTCGTGGCAGTCGCACACTCGGCGACTCAACCACACAACCAATGACCCACAACTGCGGGCACACAAATAAAAGCTCCTTAGAAAGGAGGTGATCCAGCCGCACCTTCCGGTACGGCTACCTTGTTACGACTTCGTCCCAATCGCCGATCCCACCTTCGACAGCTCCTTTTGACAGGCCACTGGCTTCGGGTGTTACCAACTTTCATGACGTGACGGGCGGTGTGTACAAGGCCCGGGAACGTATTCACCGCAGCGTTGCTGATCTGCGATTACTAGCGACTCCGACTTCATGGGGTCGAGTTGCAGACCCCAATCCGAACTACGACCGGCTTTACAGCGATTAGCTCACCCTCACAGGCTCGCAGACGCGTTGTACCGACCATTGTAGCATGTGTGAAGCCCTGGACATAAGGGGCATGATGATTTGACGTCATCCCCACCTTCCTCCGAGTTAACCCCGGCAGTCTCTCACGAGTCCCCACCATAACGTGCTGGCAACATAAGACAAGGGTTGCGCTCGTTGCGGGACTTAACCCAACATCTCACGACACGAGCTGACGACAACCATGCACCACCTGTACACCAACCACAAAGGGAAAGACCATCTCTGGCCCGGTCTGGTGTATGTCAAGCCCAGGTAAGGTTCTTCGCGTTGCATCGAATTAATCCACATGCTCCGCCGCTTGTGCGGGCCCCCGTCAATTCCTTTGAGTTTTAGCCTTGCGGCCGTACTCCCCAGGCGGGGCGCTTAATGCGTTAGCTACGGCACGAACCCCGTGGAAGGGACTCACACCTAGCGCCCACCGTTTACGGCATGGACTACCAGGGTATCTAATCCTGTTCGCTACCCATGCTTTCGCTCCTCAGCGTCAGTTACTGCCCAGAGACCTGCCTTCGCCATCGGTGTTCCTCCTGATATCTGCGCATTCCACCGCTACACCAGGAATTCCAGTCTCCCCTACAGCACTCAAGTTATGCCCGTATCGCCTGCAGTCCCGCAGTTAAGCTGCGGGCTTACACAAACGACGCGACAAACCACCTACGAGCTCTTTACGCCCAGTAATTCCGGACAACGCTCGCACCCTACGTATTACCGCGGCTGCTGGCACGTAGTTAGCCGGTGCTTCTTCTCCAGGTACCGTCACTTGCGCTTCGTCCCTAGCGAAAGGAGTTTACAACCCGAAGGCCGTCATCCCCCACGCGGCGTCGCTGCATCAGGCTTGCGCCCATTGTGCAATATTCCCCACTGCTGCCTCCCGTAGGAGTCTGGGCCGTATCTCAGTCCCAATGTGGCCGTACACCCTCTCAGGCCGGCTACCCGTCGACGCCTTGGTAGGCCATTACCCCACCAACAAGCTGATAGGCCGCGAGCTCATCCCACACCGAAAAAACTTTCCACAATGGCATCCAAACCATCGTCCTATCCGGTATTAGACCCAGTTTCCCAGGCTTATCCCGAAGTGCAGGGCAGATCACCCACGTGTTACTCACCCGTTCGCCACTCGAGTACCCCTGCAAGCAGGAGCCTTTCCGTTCGACTTGCATGTGTTAAGCACGCCGCCAGCGTTCATCCTGAGCCAGGATCAAACTCTCCACAAAAAGTTTCAGAAAGAAACAGGCCGTGAAAAGCCCAAACCCAACCAAAAACAAACCAACCAACACAAAGTGCTGGACTGGCAAAATCCAAAAATTACAAAGGTTCAACAACCAACCCCCAACCCGACGGGGCAAAAAGGAGGCTGGCCAAAAAATATACGTGAAACATGTTCAACCACACCCCACGCACACCGAACCAAACAGATGACGCGATCCATCATTGGAATTCAACCACGCCACCACCGGCACACACCCACAACAGGGCACACACCACACAGTGCACAAAACGAGGCAGGCAAACACACCCACGCAACAAAAGTACATTGGCACACTATCGAGTTCTCAAACAACACCAGCACACCCACCAACCAGAACGAAAAACGATCCCAGCCGGAAAAAGCGGCTTCGTCAGAAGCTACACAACCAACCAACCAAAAGTCAAACTCACGTTAAACCCCGGTTAACCAGAACGTAACCCCTATTCACTTAAACCATTCCCTCCAAGCGGCCGAACCGCTCGGAAGCAACGGATGGATATATAACCACGAAGCCAAAACGCACACAAATCAGCAGCGCAGCCGCCCTTTTAGTGGTACGCAGCAATCGGCCCATGCGGGCCATCGATCACTTGCACCGGGGTATTGAAGACCTCGGTGAGCAAGTCGTCGCGCATGATCTCCTCCACGGTGCCGAAGGCGAAGACCTGCCCGTCCTTCGCTGCGCAGATGTAGTCCGCGTAACGGGCCGCGAAGTTGATGTCGTGCAGCACGATCACGATGGTGCGGCCGAACTCGCGGGCCGCGGAGTGCAGGTGCTGCATCATTTCCACGGAGTGGGAGATGTCCAGGTTGTTCAGGGGCTCGTCGAGAAGCACGTAGTCCGTTTCCTGGCAAAGCACCATGGCGACGTATGCGCGCTGGCGCTGGCCGCCGGAAAGCTGGTCCAGGTAGCGGTGCTCGAGTTCGCGCAGGCCGAAGAAGTCGATGTAGCGGGAGATGATCTCCTCATCCGCCTCGGTCAGGCGTCCGCCCGAGTACGGGAAGCGGCCGAAGCCCACGAGCTGCCGCACGGTCAGGCGCGTGACAAAGTGGTTTTCCTGCCGCAGGATGGAGACCACTTTGGCCAGGTCCTTCGGGTTGGAGGAGGTAACGTCCATTTGCCCGATGTGCACGGAGCCGGAATCCAGCGCCAAGAGCCTGCCGATCATGGTCAGAAGCGTCGACTTGCCGGCGCCGTTCGGCCCCACCAACGCGGTGATGCCGCCCGCCGGGATTTGCAGCGAGACCGGCCCGATGGCGGTGTCGTCGCCGTAGGCCTTGCTCACCTCGTTGAGCTCGATCACAGTCTCCCCTTCCGTAGGACAACGATGAGGAACGTCAGGCCGCCGACCAGCTCGATGATGATGGAAACGACGCCCTGGGCGTAGAAGATGTGGTTCATGATGAAGTACGCGCCCGCCAGGATGCAGTAGCCGAGCAACGCCGCCATGGGGAACACGTAGCGGTGGTCGTAGGTGTCCGCGAACTGGTACGCAAGTGTGGCCACCAGGAACCCGAGGAAGGTCATCGGTCCGACCAGCGCGGTGGACACCGCCATCAGCACCGAGACCAGCACGAGGGTGTACACCGCGTGCTTCTTGTGGTTCACGCCCAAGTTCACGGCGACGTCGCGGCCCAGGCTGAGCACGTTGAGGCGTCGCGAGTTCATAAACATCAACCCGGCGGCCACCAGCACCAGCGGCACGGCCAGCGGGTAGTAGGCCGGGTCCGCGTTGTTCACGGAGCCGAACAGCCGGGCGGTGAGCAGGTCGAACTCGCTGGGCGTGAGCAGACGCTGCATGAACGTCGACACGCTGCCCAGTCCCCCGCCGAGCACGATGCCGACGAGCAGCATGGCGTGCATGTTCGGGTTGTCGCCGGCGAGCAGCCACGTGTACAGGATCAAACTCAGCCCCACCATGAGCACGAGCTGGACCACGAACACCTCCAGCGTGCGGGCGTTATTCAGACCCGCGGCGCCGAGGAAGTACACGGTTGAGGTGTGAATGGCCACGTACAGCGACTCGAACCCCATGATGGACGGGGTGATGATGCGGTTGTTGGTCACCGTCTGGAACGCCACTGTCGCCACGGCCTGGCAGACCGCCACCACCGCCATCGCAATGACGGAGTTCATGCGGCGCTCCGCGATCAGCCAGTAGCCGCGGGTGCCGAACTCCATGGGGTTTCCCCACGACAGCAGGCCTGCGGTGAACAGCAGCGCGGCCACCACCAGCGCGCCTACAACGAGCCAGTAGCGCCGTTTGCTTTTCGACGTTTGGAACGCCCCGACCTCGCGCATTACCTCACGCATTCCGGCTCCTCTTCACAATCAGGGCGATGAAGACGGCGGCGCCGACCACGCCGAGGATCACGGACACAGGCATCTCAAACGGGGCGATGACGATGCGGCCGAGCAGGTCGCACAGCGTGACCACGCCGATGCCGGTGAGGCAGACCCAGGGCAGGTTGGACCGGAGGTCGTCGCCACGCAGCATGCTCACGATGTTGGGGACGATGAGCCCGAGGAACGGCAGGTTACCCACGACAACCGTGACCACACCGGTGGCCACCGCGACGAGGCTGGTGCCCACGAGCACGATGCGGTTGTAGTTCAGGCCGATGTTGGTGGCGATGTCCTCGCCCAAGCCGGCGGCGGTGAGGCGGTCGGCGTAGAAGAACACGGCGACGACCACGAGCAGCACGACCCAGAGGATTTCGTACTGGCCGGCGATCACGCTGGTGAACGAGCCGGCGAACCAGACGCCGAGGGACTGCAGCAAATCAGTCTGCAGCGCGATGAAGGTGGACACGGCGCTGACCACGGCGCCGAGCATGATGCCGACGATGGGCACCACCAGGCTGGAGCGCAGTGTGACGCGCCGCAGGAACGCGAAAAACACCATGGTGCCGATGAAGGCGGCGCCGACGGCGAACAGCATGCGCGTCATCACGGAGCCGTCCGGGAACAGCAGAAACGACGCGAGCAGCCCCAGACCGGCCCACTCGGTGGTGCCGGTGGTGGTGGGTTCGACGAAGCGGTTCTGGGTGAGCATCTGCATGATCAGCCCGCTCATCGCCATCGCCGCACCGGCGAGCACCAGCGCGATCGTGCGCGGCACGCGGGTGGCGCGAAACATTTCCCAGCCGTCCTCGGTGCCCAGGATGTCGTACTGCCCCACCATCAGCGACGCGGCGAGGAGGGCTAGAACAAGGACGACACCCGCCCCGAGCTTCCAGTCCAGAAGCTTGGGGCGGGTGGTGGTCGTTGTATCAGTCATCGCAGACAGACTACTTGGCGGCCTCGAGCTGCTCGGAGATCTGGTTGAGGATCTCGGTGTAGGTGATGATGGACTCGTTGGTGTACGTGTCCGCCGGGGCGACGTAGACGTGGCCGTCCTTGACCGCGGTGACGTTCTTCAGCGGTGCGGAGTCGTTGATCACGGACAGCGCCTCCGGGGAGTCGGTAATGGACTTCACGCCTGCGTCGCGGTCCAGCACGAGCAGCCAGTCCGGGTTGGCGCTGGCGATGGCTTCGACGGAGATGTCGTCGCCCTGGTGGTCGTCGGAGGCGTTAGCCACCTCGAGCGCCGGGGTGAAGCCGATCAGGTCGAACAGCGGGCCCCACACGCGGCCCACGCCCGGGGCGACGTAGCCGATCTCGCCGCCGGAGACGTTCAGTGCCATAACCTTCTGCTCCGGGGCGTAGGCGTTGCGGGCGCGCTGGACAGCCTCGGTAAACTCCTGAACTGCCTGCTCTGCCTCGGCCTGCTTGCCAAAGACATCGCCCAGCTCCAGGGTCTGGCGGATCAGCTCGCGGTCGAACGGCTCGCCGTCGCGCGGCTCGAAGTCCAGCAGCGTGGCGTCCGGGACCAGCTTTTCAATGTCCTGGTCGAACTGCTCGAAGCGCTGACCGGAGACGATCACGTCCGGATCGGCGGCGACGATGGCCTCCAGGTTGGGCTCGCGGTGGTTGCCGATGTCGATGATGTCCTCGTCGTCCGCGATCCCAGGAATCGAGTTGGGCACAAGCTGACGCGCCGCGGCGACCGGCTTAATGCCCCAGGAATCCAGCAGCTCGAAGGAGCGGTTGTCCAGGGCGACCACGCGCTTCGGCGGGCTGGGCACCGTCTTCTCGCCGTAGTTGTCGGTGACGGTCACGGTGCCGTCGGAAGCAACATTGCTTGTCGACGCCCCTTCGGTCGCCGCCGTTTCCGAACCAGCGGCGGCATCCGTGCCGGTTTCAGTCTCAGAGGTGGAGCATGCGCCCAGTGTGAGGGCGCCGGCGGCCGCGAGGGCGATGAGAGAGGTACGCGAGAAACGGGTCACGGTCGTCCTTCCGTTCAGTTCATAAGGTAAGGGTTACCTGACCCACCTTAGGCTAACCAAACTTCGGCGCCAAACCCGGCCCTCCCCTAGGCCCTCTCGATCACCGCAGCAAGGCCCTGACCACCGCCGATGCACATGGTCACCAGCGCGCGCTTGGCGTCGGTGCGGCGCATCCGGTGCGCGGCGGTGACCACCATGCGCGCACCGGTCGCGCCCACCGGATGACCCAGCGAGATGCCGGAGCCCACCGGGTTCACGCGCGGATCGTCCTCGGAGATCCCCCACGCGTCCAGCACTGCGAGAGCCTGGGCGGCGAACGCCTCGTTCAGCTCGATCAGGTCGATGTCGTCGAAGGTCAGGCCAAGGCGGTCGAAGACCTTCTTCGTGGCGTCGACAGGCCCGATGCCCATAGTCTCCGGCGCCACGCCCGCCACTGCCCAGCCGCGCAGCACGGCGTAGGGGTCCAGGCCCAGCTCCTCAGCCTTGGCGCGGGTGGTCACGATCATCGCGGCGGCGCCGTCGTTTTGGCCGGAGGCGTTGCCGGCGGTCACCGTGGCACCCTCCAGGGACTTGCCCATCACCGGCCGCAGCTTGGCCAGCGACTCCTCGGAGGTGCCGGGGCGGATGTGCTCGTCCTTGTCCACCACCACCGGGTCGCCCTTGCGCTGCGGCACCGACACCGGCACGATCTCCGCGTCAAAATCGCCGGCCTCCTGCGCCGCCGCCGCGCGCGCGTGCGACGCCACCGCCAGCTTGTCCTGGCGTCCGCGCTCGATGGAGTACTCCTCGCGCAGGTTCTCCGCGGTCTCAATCATTCCGCCCGGGATCGGGTGGTGCTTGCCGCCCGCCTGCTCGCGGCCTTCCTGCAGGCGGTCCTTCAGCTCCATGGTTCCGCCCTTCGCGCCCCAGCGGATCTTGCCGTCCACGGTGTACTCGGTGTTGGACATGGATTCCGCGCCACCGGCGACAATCAGGTCGGCGGCACCGGCGGCTACGTGCGCCGCGGCGGTGGCGATCGCTTGCAGCCCGGAGCCGCAGCGGCGGTCCAGCTGCATGCCGGGCACTTCCACGCCCAGTTCAGCGTCGAGACCGACGACGCGCCCCAGCGCGGGTGCGGCGCCGTTGGGCGAGGCCTGGCCAAGGATGATGTCGTCAATCACCTCGCCGGAGATCCCGGCATCCTCGATCACGGCCTTGACCACGGTCGCGGCCAGCTCCTGTACCGGCACGCCGACGAACGCGCCGCCGTAGCGCCCGACTGCGGTGCGCTTGGGGTTGCAGATGACAATATCGTTCGGGTCGCTCATGATTTCTCCTTCAGAGTGGTTGTGTGCAGGTCGCGCTCGATCGCGCTCGCCGTCGCCTGCAGCGGGGGCAGCAGCTTATCGACGACCTCCCGGTGCCCCACGGCCCCTGCATGGGCCGACACGTTCACCGAGGCGACGGCCCTGCCGTCGCTGCCGCGGACCGGGCACGCCACGGAACGCAGGCCCAGTTCGAGTTCTTGGTCGACGATGCAGTAGCCCTGCCTTTGGACGTCGATAAGCAAGTGCCTGAGCGCATCCTCACTGGTGACCGTCTCAGGAGTGATGGGCTCGAGTGCGGTGTCGGCCAGATAGGCGTCCAACTGCGCGGACGGGAGGTCGGCGAGCAGCACGCGGCCCATCGACGTCGCGTAAGCGGGAAAACGCGTGCCGATGGTGATGTTGACGCTCATGATGCGATCCGCGGCGGCGCGGGCGACGTAGACGACGTCGGAGCCGTCGAGGACGGTGAGGGAGCTCGATTCGTTGAGCGTGCGCGACAGACCATCCAAATGTGGCTGCGCGATCGCCGGAAGCCCCAGGCTGGACAGGTACGAGAAGCCCAGCTCGAGAGTTTTCGGGGTGAGCCAGAAAACCGTGCCGTCGCTGGAGGCGTACCCCTCCGCAACGAGCGTGTGTAGGAACCGGCGCACCGTCGCACGCGGAAGGCCTGTGGATTCTGCGACCTGGGCAAGCGTTTGGCGCGGGCGGGCACCGCTGAACGCGCGGATGACCGCCAGGCCCCTGGAGAGGCTTTGCACGAGTTGCACGTCACTACCAGACATGGGTGTGATCCTAGCCGATGGAGGTTCGCTTTGTGAACCCTTGTGCAGTAACCGAACAACAGTTACCATGCACACATGATTAACAAGGTGGTTTCTACAGCGGAGGAGGCGGTCGCCGACATTCCGGACGGCGCCTCCATCGCCGTGGGCGGCTTCGGCCTGGTGGGCATCCCCGCACGGCTCATCGACGCCCTGCGCGCCCAAGGCGCCGGCGATCTCACGATCATTTCCAACAACCTGGGCACCGACGGCTTCGGCCTCGGCCTGCTGCTGGCGGACAAGCGCATCTCCCGCTCCATCGGCTCCTACCTGGGCACAAACAAGGAGTACGCGCGCCAGTACCTGGAGGGCGAACTGACCGTGGAGTTCACCCCGCAGGGCACCCTGGCCGAGCGCATGCGCGCCGGCGGCGCGGGCATCCCGGCGTTCTACACCAAGGCTGGCGTGGGCACCCCGCTGGCCACCGGCGAAATCCCCACCCGCTACAACCCGGACGGCACCATCGCCGAGTACTCCCGCCCGAAGGAACTGCGCGAGTTCAACGGCGAGCAGTACGTCATGGAAACCGCGCTAACCCCGGACTTCGCCTTCGTGCACGCACACAAGGCGGACCGCTTTGGCAACCTCGTCTTCTCCAAGACCGCGCAGAACTTCAACCCGGACGCGGCCGTGGCCGGCAAGATCACCATCGTGCAGGCGGAGGAAGTGGTGGACGAGATCCCCGCGGCCGAGGTGAACCTGCCCGGCATCTACGTCGACCGCGTTGTCGAGGTCGGCCCGCAGGAGACCGGAATCGAATTTAGGACGGTGAGCGAATAATGGCTTGGACCAGGCAAGAAATGGCCGCGCGTGCAGCCCAGGAGCTGGAAAACGGCCAGTACGTCAACCTGGGTATCGGCATGCCCACCCTCATCCCGGGCTACCTGCCCAAGGACGTGGAGGTGGTGCTCCACTCCGAAAACGGCATCCTCGGCGTGGGCCCCTACCCCACCGACGACGCCGTCGACCCGGAGCTGATTAACGCCGGCAAGGAAACCATCACGGTGGCGCCGGGCGGGTCCTTCTTCGGCTCCTCGACGTCGTTTGGCATGATCCGCTCCCGCGCCATCGACGTCGCCGTGCTCGGCGCCATGGAGGTCTCCCAGTACGGCGACCTGGCCAACTGGATGATCCCGGGCAAGATGGTCAAGGGCATGGGCGGCGCGATGGACCTGGTGCACGGCGCCAAGAAGGTCATCCTGCTCATGGAGCACACCACCAAGAAGGGCGCCTCCAAGGTCCTGCCGGAGTGCCGCCTGCCGCTGACGGGCGCGAAGTGCGTGGACCAGATCATCACCAACCTGGCCGTGTTCACTGTGGACGAGAAGCAGGGCTTGACCCTGACAGAGGTTGCCCCGGGCGAGACGGTGGAGTCTGTCCGCGAAGCCACCGAAGCCCCGTTCGAGGTGGCCGTGTAAGGCGCGCCCTTAGGACAGCGCAAAGCCCCAGACCGCCGTTGCGGCCTGGGGCTTTCGCGTTACTCGGGCAGAAATTACTGGTAGTCGCGGCCGTGCATCTTTTGGAGCTCAATGCCGTGGCCCTGGCCCGACAGGAACAGGGTGGATGCGTCGAGCTGGAACAGCTGCGGGTTGGACTGCAGGACCATCTTCAGGTCGTCGGCGTCCTTCTGCGCACCCGGCTCGCAGGCCATCTTGGTCTCGGTGAAGTCGCTGAGGTGCAGCGCGCCGGTGTTGTCGATCTGGTACTTGGCGGTGCCGGAGTTGCAGCCGTCGTTCAAGTGGAGCACACCGTTCTCACGGAAGTCCAGGGTGATGGCGGAGTTCTTTTTTGCCTGCAGTGTGGTGTCCAGCGCGGCGGTGAGGCGATCATCCGTGAGATGGTCTGCCTCTTCCGGGATCTGCTGGATCAACTCGGAGCCAGCCGGGTTCTCCGGTGCCGGCGCCGGGGCCGGTGCTGGGTTCCCGCCGAGGTCGCCGAACAGGTTCGAGCTCATCTGCACGAACTGGTCGATGCTGGAGGCCTCGTTCTGCTCCTGGGCGTCGGCAGTTCCGACGCCCAAGAGGCCGCCGGTGAGCGCGACGGCTGCGGTCGCTGTGGACAATTTCCTTAGGGTCTTGGTTGAAGTAACCATGGCCCACACGCTACCGAGCGCTTCCAGACGAACAAGGGGCTCAAAGGAACTTCAACGCAACTCCAAACTTGTGTTGACCCACCGCATAGATTTGACACACCCAATGGTTGCGCCAAGAAAACCAAAAACCCGCTGCTCAGGTGGGAGCAGCGGGGGCGCAAGTGGCGTCGACTAGTTTGCAGCAACCTTGGAGAATTCGATGGCCTTGCCCTGGGCCGCGAGCGCGATGGTCTCGTCGTCGAAGCGGTACACCGACGGGTTCGAACGCAGAATCGACTTCAGTTCGTCCGCCTTGTTCATTTTGGTCGGGTCGCACAGGCGCTGCGTCTCGGCGATGGTCCCAACCCTCACGGCACCGGTGCCGTCGATGGAGTACCCGGCGCTGCCGGCATTGCAGCCGTCGAAAAAGGACAGCTTGCCGTCCGGTCCGAAAGTGACCGTCATCGAAGCGTCGCCCTTCACCGGAAGCGGCCCCTGCAGAGCAGCCTTCGCCTTCTCTGCCGGCAACGGCTTCACGCCCTCCGGCAGGTTCTTCAACAGCATGTGGGAGCCACCCTTGTTAATCACTGAGCCGCTAAAGGCAGACCACCCCATCTGTGTCCAGCCCTCGATGTCGGCCGGGCCGTTGGAAGACATCTGCGCATTAGCGGTGCCTACGCCGAAAAAGCCGCCGGCGAGGGCGGCGAGAGCAGTTGCTGCGGACAACGTCTTTACAGTCTTGGAGGTCATGCACGCCAACCTACCTGGCTTTTCGCGGCACTCAAGGACTTCTACGAAGCTTTTACGCAACCTGGACGCTGCTTTAACTCAACGGCCAGCGAGCGCTAGGGCGGCTTAGAAAAACACCACTTCGTCGCGCTCCAGCCACGCTCCCCTGCCGCTTTCAGAGTCCCAACAGGTCACCCCGTTTTCCTCCACCGCACACACGAACGGTCCGTGGTTGACCACTTCGCCGTACTGCACGACCTCCGCGGATTCGCTGCCCGCGGGCCACACGGAGTCGTCGTAAAGCGGTGGCTCAGTTTGCTCGCGCGGGTAGCCACCGAGGATCTCCATCATCCATCGCGGCGTTCCTAGCTCACCGATGCCGAATTGCTCGCTTTCCATGAAGGACTTCACGCCGCAGTCGAACATCGGCTCGTCCGCTAGGTTCATCATGCAGCCGATGTTGCCGGACGGGGTGACAAACAGCGCGTTCTGCACGGGACTATCGCCGATGCTCTTGATCGTCCGGATCGGCCGCGCGTTGTCCGGGACGGGGCCGCCGGCGCCCGGGTACGCCAGCGGGGCGTCGGGGATGCCGCTTTGCCTATCGACGTGCTCCGCCTCCCCCGCCGCATCCTGCTTTGCCTGCTTCGTCGGCTCTTCCTCTGCTTTTGGTGCCTCGGTCGCCTCCGGCGCTTCCACGGTTTCGGTCACCGTCACCTGCTCCGGCGCGCCGCTGCAGCCCGCGACCAGGAAGGTCGTGGCAGTAAGGGCTGCGATGGCGTTGCGGTTCATGCCACCGGAGGCTAAGGCCCAATTATTCGGTGCCGATTTGCACAGGCGTAAGAGTTCCTGTCGGCCTCCATCCTGCAAACCCCGAGTAAGCCCTCCCGAGTATGCGCGATTTTGGGCCGTAATAGGGGTCCTTCGCTCGGGGTTTGTGATGCGGTCTGCCTGAGACCGTGACAATCTGCGGGTGAGGTACTACCCTGATTGTTGATACGTCACCAAAAGGAGTGTTTACCAATGAAGGCATTCGGTTTCTTGAGCTTCGGGCACTACGCCTTCGGCGGCCAGCGCGGCCCGTCCGCAGAGAAGATCGCCAAGATCCACCTGGAAATCGCCCAGGCCGCCGACGAGATCGGCGTGAACAACGCGTCCTTCCGCGTCCACCACTTCGTGCCGCAGGCCTCCGCCCCAATGCCGCTGCTCGGCGCTGTCGCAGCCACCACCAAACACATCGAGGTGGGCACCGGCGTGATCGACATGCGCTACGAAAACCCGCTCTACCTCGCCGAAGAGGCCGCCTCGCTGTACCAGCTCTCCGGCGGCCGCGTGGCCCTGGGCGTCTCCCGCGGCGCCCCCGAAGTTGCAGAACGCGGCTGGGAGGCCTTCGGCTACAAGGGCAAACCCCCAACGGCGCGGACGTGGCGCGCGCACACCTGGAGACCTTCATGGCCGCGGTGGACGGCAACGGCTTCGCCACCGCAGCGCCTCTGGACCGCCAGTACCCGAACATGTTCCAGCCCGGCTCCGCCCTGCCGGTCTTCCCCATGGCGCCCGAGCTGCGCAAGCACATCTTCTACGGCTCCGGCACCCACACTTCGGCCGAGCAAACCGCCAAGGACGGGCTGAACCTGATGTCGTCCACCCTGGTCTCTGAGACCACCGCCGAGACCCTGGGCGAAATCCAGGCGGACCAGATCAGCCGCTACCGCGCCGCATGGAAGGGAGCGGGTCACGACTGGACCCCGCGCGTGTCCGTGTCCCGCTCCATCTTCCCCATCGTCGACGGCGCCGATATGCAGATGTTTGGCATGCAGGCCTCCGGCTCCGACCAAGTTGGGATGCTGCCTGACGTGGGCGCTTCCACCTTTGGCCGCACCTACGCCGCCGAGCCGGACAAGCTCATCGAGCAGCTCAAGGCCGACCCGGCCGTCATGGCCGCCGACACCCTGCTGATCACCATCCCCACCGGCATGGGCGTGGACGTCAACGTGAAGATCCTGGAAAACTTCGCCACCCACGTCGCCCCCGCGCTGGGCTGGCAGCCGAACACCGAGGGCCCGGTCACCGGTTACCCGATCGACTAAGTGGCCAACACAGAAAGCGAATTAGCCGGTTGACCGTGCGCTTACACACAGTTAGATTGGAAGCACGACGAGCCGGATACCGGAGCGTTGTCGCCTGGAGCCGCGTAGGCTCCAGAGCTTTTTAAGGCAACCACTTTCGCTGATGCACCACTGCGTCACCGAGCGATTTAACCAGCCTTCTGGCTGCTTTCTGAGCTGATGCCGAAGCACCCGTTTCTTCTCGGTGCCGACGGAGTATGTAGACGCACATATCGGCGGATTGAACTCCTCTACTGTGACGAGAATCGACAAATTCAATGTCACCGTCAATCGCATGCAGTTTCTGACCGAGAAAACCTGGAGTTGCGACGCGTGTAAAACCTTGAATCGCTTCGTTAAAGTCTTCCTGCTGCGGCACCATATCGGCGATCACCTTGCACTTTTCGCCCTGCAGGACGCAGTACTCATTGACGCGCTCCAGCGTGTGCCGAAGAGCAACCTCGTGAGGACTATCGGGGTATTTGTAGCGTGCATTGAGTCGAGCTACGTCCACCCCTTCTAGATAGACCCTCGCTCCAGAATTTCGAACCGCGTGCATCACCTTCTGATAGATCGAAATAGAAGCACCAAACTTGCCGTGTAAATCCTTCCAGTCATCCAAGCCGTTCATTAACGCATGCCCGTGGAACTCCGGAGAGGTTTCCCACCCATTTCGAATCCGAAGATTCTCCCCGAGCTCGTCTAATCGACTCTCAAGAGCTTCACTCTGCTCTTCGTCGAGGAGCACCCCAGCCACATAGTAGTGGTCATGCTGGTAAGACTCGTCAATAAAAAGGCGGAACATCTCTGAGACCCCCCGATCGTTAGACAGTCAAGACCCTGACTTGGGTCTATTTAACCGTTACTTGCGAGAGCATAAAGTAGCTAACCAACAAGAAACCCGCTGACCGTGTTGTGGCCAGCGGGTTTCCTGCTTTTCGGTGGAGCCGCGATATCGGCCGTTCCGGTGACAGCGAGCACCTTAAATTAATTTTTTGACACTGGTGAACTTAGCCGTGGCGAGGTTGTTCGGAAATTCCGAAAGGTGCCAGGTCACGCAGGGTAGCCACGAAAAGAAAAAGCGGACGTTCTACCTTGTAAAACGTCCGCTTTCGGTGGAGCCGCCGGGAATTGAACCCGGGTCCTTCATCACCGCGCCAGGGCTTCTCCGTGCGCAGTTCGCACGTTGTCTCTCATCGACCCTCCGGATCAGGCGAACATGTCCGGATGACGGGCCCAGTCAGTGAAAGGTGTCCCTTCCAAGGCCCCACTGACAGAGCCGGAAGGCAAGTCCCCTGAGTCGACGCCAGGTACCGGGTCGGGGACATCCCCGGCCTGACGGACACGCAGGTCGCTGAACCTTTCTATTTAGGCAGCGAGGGCGTAGTCACGCTGAGAGTTCTTCTCTGCGTTTATTAGTTACAGCGACGCTTACGGTGGTCTCCTGCCTGCACCGGCACGCTTCCCCTGGCTAAGTAGATGAAGTCGAAACCAGAATCGACCCCTTCAACTACGAAGAAACGTAGGAGATGGAACTTTACCGCACGCGCCCAAGATGCACAAGAGGCTTTACGACGTAAACGCCGGACGCACCCGGAGAAACTCCACGACGGCGTCCGGGCCGGCGTCGACGGCGAGGCGCGCGGCCTTGGCTACCTCGTCGGCCGCCATCTTGGGCTGGTCGTTGCTGCCGGCGAGCATGTCGGTGTCGGTGCGCCCCGGGTGCAGGGAGGTCACGCGCACCTTGCCGGCCTCCTCCTGCGCCAGGGATTCGGTGAAGCCGCGCAGGGCGAATTTGGACGCGCAGTAGGCGGAGTTTTCGGCCATGCCGTGGAACCCTGCGCCGGAGTTGATGGCGATGATGAGGCCGGAGGATCGTCGCAAGGCAGGAAGCAGCGCGCGGGTGAGCGTGACGGGGGCGAAGAGGTTGACCTCCATCATCTCGCGCCACTTGTCGTCGGTGAGCTCTTGAAGCGGGCCGCCGTCCATCACGCCGGCAGCGAGGACGAGCACGTCCAGCTCCTCGATCTTGGAGGCCGCCTCCAAGATGGCGTCGGTGTCGGTGAGGTCCGCCTCGAACGGCTCGGCGCTGGGCAGGGCCGAGACGATGCCGGAGGCGTCCTTCGACGCGCCGGCGTAGATGTGGTGGTCCTTGCCCAGGTCCTCAGCGATGGCGCGGCCGATGCCGCGGGATGCTCCAGTAATCAGTGCCTTCTTCATAGGCACCCACCGTAGCGAAATTAGGCCTTGATGCCCTTGAGCTTGCGGCCCAGATCGCGGGTGATCTCGCGGTCCTCGGTGCGGCGCTTGATGTCGCGGCGCTTGTCGTAGTCCTGCTTACCCTGCGCAAGGCCCAGCTCGACCTTCGCGCGGCCGTCCTTGAGGTACAGCGAAAGCGGGATCAGGGTGCGGTTGCCGTCGCGGACCTTGCCCTCCAGCGAGTCGATCTCCCGGCGGTGCAAAAGCAGCTTGCGGGTGCGGCGCGGCGGGTGGTTGGTCCAGTGGCCGCGGGAATACTCCGGGATGTGCATGTTGCGCAGCCAGACCTCGCCGTTGTCGATGGTGGCGAACGCCTCCACCAGCGAGACCTTGCCCTCGCGCAGCGCCTTAATTTCGGTGCCCTGCAGCACCAGGCCGCATTCCCAGGTGTCCAAGATGTGGTAGTCATGGCGAGCTTTCCGGTTGGTGGCAAGCACACCGGTGTTGGAAAGCTTCTGCTTCTTGTTCTTCTTGGACATAAGAGCGCCAAGTGTACTACTTGCGCACGTAAGAGCGAAGCGCCACCTGCGCGGCCAGCCCGCCGAGCGCCATGGCAACCAGGCCCACCAGCGGCATGACCGCCCACACGGTGCTGTCCGGCACGCGCGCGATGAGCTGGTTGGCGTAGAGGTCCCCCAGCAGCGGGTCCACGATGAGCTGCTTGCCGGCCCATACGCCGACGGTGGCCAGCACCGCGCCGATGAGCACGGACAGCACCGCCTCCAACACGAACGGCGCCTGGGTGAACCAGCGCGAGGCGCCCACCATGCGCATGATGCCGATCTGCTCGCGGCGGTTGTACGCCGCCAGCTGCACCATGTTGGAAATCAGGAACACCGCGGCCAGCGCCTGGGCTGCCGCCACAGCGAACGCGACGTTGCGGAACGTGTTCAGGGTCCCGGCGGCGGAGCGCACCGTGTCCGCCTGGTCGGAGATGACCTCCACCTGGTCCATGTCGCGGATCTTGTCCAGCGGCGAGGTGTCGGTCGGGTCCGCCAGGCGCACGTGCAGCGCCGCCGGCAGTGCATCCGGGGCGGTCTCGCGCACCAGCTCCGGCTCGGATTCCTGGAACAGTTCCTTGAATCGCTCGTAGGACTGTTCGCGGGAGCGGAAGGTCACCTGCTCCACGCGGTCATCCGCCTGCAGGGTGTCGCGCACCTGCTTGCAGCGGTCCGAGGAACAATCCTGGTCGTTAGCGGAGATGTCCTCGTCCAGCTCCACCATCACCTCGACGCGGTCCAGGTACAGGTCCTTCGTCTGCGTGGTGGCCTTGGAAATCAGCACGCCGGTGCCCACCAGCACCAGCGACAGCGCGGTGGTGATGATCAGCGCGATGGTCATGGTGAGGTTGCGGCCCAGGCCTTTGACACCCTCACGGAAAATAAACTCCCAGTTCACGGCTACCTCCTCACGTCCCCGTACACGCCGTTTTCCTCGTCGCGCACGATCTTGCCTAGCTGCAGCTCCACTACGCGCTTGCGCATCTCGTCCACCGCTCGCGCGTTGTGCGTGGACATGACCACGGTGGTTCCCATGCGGTTAATGCGTGCGAGCAGGGCCATGATTTCGTCGGCGGTGCCGGGGTCGAGGTTGCCCGTTGGTTCGTCGCAAAGCATGAGCTTTGGCTTATCGACGAAAGCTCTCGCAATAGCCACGCGCTGCTGCTCACCACCAGACAGCTCCCGCGGCATGCGGTTGGCTTTGGCGCCGAGGCCGACGAGCTCGAGGGCGTCGGGGACGAGTTTGGCGATGCGGTTTCTCGGCTTGCCGATGACCTCGAGCGCGAACGCGACGTTGTCGTAGACGCTCAAGTTCGGCAGCAGGCGGAAGTCCTGGAACACGTAGCCGATGGACTGGCGCAGCTTGTTCACCTGCTTGCCGCCCAGGGCGTTGACGTGGAAGTCGTTGAAGAAGATGTCGCCCGAGGAGACGTTTTCCTCGCGGATCAAAAGCTGCAGGAAGGTGGACTTGCCGGAGCCGGACGCGCCGATGAGGAACACGAACTCGCCGTCGGGGATGTCGAGCGTGACGTCGTCGAGCGCGGGGCGCGTGGACGTCGGGTACGCCTTGGTCACATGGTCGAATCGGATCACGCGACACACCTTACCTGTTACCAGTGTGACTGTAGTGGTGGTTGGCGGCGGGCCGGCAGACGAGGACGCGCGCCCCAAGACACATCGCGGCGGAATCTGTCAGACGGACCCCATCGCCCCAGGTCGATGCAAGAGGCTGCCGCAATCTGTCAGGAACCCACGCTGAAAATGGAAATCCCACCTGCAAAACAGGTGGGATTTCCCGGCGCCGATAAGGCAGTGCCTTAGTCGTTGACGTAGAGGTACTGCTTGTTCACAAACTCGTCGAGCGCGAACACGGACAGCTCGCGGCCGAAGCCGGAGCGCTTCACGCCGCCGAACGGCAGGACTGCAGAGAAGTACTGGCCAAGGTTGACGTGGATCATGCCGGTCTCGATCTGGTCCGCAACCTTGATGGCACGCTCGGTGTCGTCGGAGAAGACCGCGCCGCCGAGACCCTGGTAGGAGTTGTTTGCCAGCTCCACGGCCTCTTCCTCGGAAGCTACCTTGTAGATCTCCGCGACCGGGCCGAAGAACTCCTCGTAGTAGACGTCGGAGCCGACCGGCAGATCGGTCAGCACCGCCGGGGAGTAGTAGGCGGAGTTCTCGTCCATCTCGCCGCCGGTGCGCAGGTTCGCACCCTGGGCGACGGCACGCTTGACCTGGTCGTCCAAGATCTCGGCTGCCCGGCGCGAGGACATCGGGAAGTACTCGTTCTCGCCCGGGTTGGACGGGTCGCCCTTCTTGTAGCCCTCGGCGATTGCCACCATCTCGTCCACGAACTGGTCGTAGATGTCCTCCATGACGATGATGCGCTTGTTGGAGGTGCAGGCCTGGCCGGCGTTGTGCACGCGCTTGTCCCACGCCTCTTGGGCGGCGGCCTTCACGTCAGCGGCGTCGAGGATGACGTACGGGTCGGTGCCGCCGAGCTCGAGCACGACCTTCTTCAGGTTCTTGCCCGCGGTCTCGGCGACCTTGGCGCCGGCGCGCTCGGAGCCGGTGAGCGAGACGCCCTGGACGCGCGGGTCCGCGATGATGGTCTCGATCTGCTCGTGGGTGGCGTAGACGTTGATGTACACACCGTCCGGCAGGCCGGCGTCCTTCAGCACCTGCTCGAAGGCGGCCGCGGACTTCGGGGTGATCTCGGCGTGCTTGAGGATGATGCAGTTGCCGTTCATCAGGTTCGGACCGGCGAAACGCGCGATCTGGTAGATCGGGTAGTTCCACGGCATGATGCCGAGCAGCGTGCCCAGCGGCAGGCGGCGCACGACAGCCTTGCCGCCCGGGACGTCGACCTTTTTGTCGGCGGAGTGCTCGGCGGCGTTATCTGCGTAGAACTGCAGGATGTCGCCGGAGAAGTTCATCTCCCACTCGCCCTCCGGAATGGGCTTGCCCATCTCTTCGGCGGCGATCTGCGCCAGCTCGTTTGCGCGCTCCTTGAGCAACTGCGCTGCCTTGCCGACGATCTCCGCCCGCTCCTCGTAGGAGGTGTTGCGCCAGGTCTTGAACGCTTCCTCGGAGCGGCTGAGGATGTCCTGAATCTCCTGGTTGGTGGCAAATTCGAAGGTCTCCACAACCTCGTTGGTCACGGGGTTCTGCACGCGGTACTGGTTGGACATGGTGTTCCTTTCGGGATGTTAGTTGTTTCGGTTTGTGAACTCTATCACTATGCGCCAGGCCTGTAAGCGCCGTCGCTCATCTTTATGCCTTGGTCCTGGCCCATGTAGGAGGTTTCCTGCGTCAGTGCGTCGAGAAGCGTCTTGTGGTTGTCCTCCACAACCTGCGCCAGCACCTCCGGGTTGGCGCGCAGCAAGTCAAAGCGCTGCTGCACGAGGGGGAGATCCAGCTCGGTGAACGGTCGCGACACGGCGTGCGGCACGTCGTAGATGTCGGCCACCTCGTCGCCGTGCATGAGGCGGGTGGCGGTATACATCCAATCGTCGATGGACTCGTCCGGGAACGGCAGGAGCTCCTTGACGTTGGTGCGGAAGCCGTTGAACAGCGCCTCCACCAGCGCGCGAGATGCGTCGTTGGGCTCGCCGTCGACGAAGTGGATCGCGTCGATCGTCTCCTGGGAAGCGTCGATGTCCGTCTCCGGCTCGAGGAGGTCGCCCGGGATGCCCAGCATCAGGCCCACGACCCGCCACAGGTAGAACAGGTCCTGCTCCTCC
Organism: Corynebacterium sp. CQ3829_602738; assembly: GCF_054478435.1. Lineage (NCBI taxonomy): Bacteria > Bacillati > Actinomycetota > Actinomycetes > Mycobacteriales > Corynebacteriaceae > Corynebacterium > Corynebacterium sp. CQ3829_602738. The sequence continues at coordinate 688,566 of NZ_CM137003.1, read as the reverse complement.
TCCAGGGAAAGGCGGTAGCCGAGGTTCCGGAGGTAGGTGAACGCAATGTAGGTGAAGTCGAACCAGGTGCGGAACATGTCCAGCTCGGAAATCGGCGCGCCCCACTCGGAGTAGTCCAGGCCGAGCTGCGTCTGCACGCGGCGCACGTGCGCGTGCATCGCGCGAACCATGCCGGTGTGGATGTAGCTGACGTTGCCCGGCTTGAGCCCGTCCTTCAGGTACACCGAGTAGATCCAGTTGGTGGTGTACGCCAGGCGGTGCACGGCTCCCTCGGTGAGCTCGCCAGTGTTGACCAGGATGTCGGCGATAGACGGTGCCGAGTAGGTGTGGATCAGCGCGCCCGGGCCGAGCGAGAGGTTCTGCGCCAGCACCGGGATCGCCAGCGCAGCCTTCTGGCCGCGCTCAAGCCGCTCCCAGTCCACGCCGTCGAGGGCGGCGTTCATGTCGTCGATAAGCGCCTTGACCTCGGGCAGCGTATCGGCATCCGCCTCGCCGCGCGCAAGTGCCGCGCGCAGGTTCGGCATGATGTCCTTGGACTTGTTGCCGCTGGTGTACAGCGCGTCGGCGATGGGGTCCATCGCCCAAAACGCCTGCTCGAACCGCTTTGCGCGTTCCTCGCCGAACTTTTCGACGAAAGCTTCGCGGCTCCCACGCGCCACCGGCCAATCCGTGCGGCTGTAGTGGTCCTGCGCGAGCGGGTTGTCAACGAATGTCTGAGTCATAATCGTGCTCCTTGGGTGTTGGGGCCGGCTCGCGCGGGCTAGCGCAGGCCTTCTTTGGATGTGTCGTGCAGCTTGTACTCGGCCTTGACGTGCGGGGCCTTCTCGGCGACGTAGTCCTCGATCTGCTTGAACACGTCGGACCACGGCGGCTTGCCGTCCGCGGCCTTCTTCGCCTTCGCGGCCTGGGCGCCGGGCAGCTTGTCGCGCACGCGGTAGATCACGGCCTCGGCCTTCGCCTTGAGCAGGAAGGCGATTTTCCAGTGCAGGTACGGGGTGCCCTCGAACCGGGAGCCCTTGACCATGAACTTGGTGTCCTCGTCGCCGATGATCAAGGACAGTGCGCCGAGCACCTGCGCCGGCATCTTCGGGTCCAGGTCCTCCAAGATGCCCATTAGGGCGGTTGCCACACGCACGTGGTAGTCCGAGGAGTAGCCGCCGTTGGCGTAGATGAAGTCCGTCATCTTGCGCATCTCGTCGCCGGTCTTGGGGATCAGTCGCTCTTCGGCGCCCATGAGGTAGAGCACCCACGCCCAGTACATGGCCACGTCGTCCCACTCTTCGCCGGTGTGCGGGCGGCCGAAGAACTCGTCCACGCCGATCGGCATGAGCGCGAACCAGCCCTCGCCGGAGACGAGGAAGGACGAGCCGATGGGGCGGCCGAATTCGTTGTAGTGGTCCGGGCCCCACAGCTTTTCCAGGCCGCGGTTGGCCTGGGCGTGCAAAAGGCGCACGCGTACGGCAGCTTTCAGGCCGTCGCTGAAGCGGTCAAATACGCCCTTCTTGCCCAGGTCGACGAAGAACTTCACCGTCTCGATGATGCGGGTGAAGGACTTGATCTCGAACATGGCGGTCTCGCCGGTGGCCGCGGAGGTGCGGTCCTCCATCGTGGTGGCCCAGTAGGCGAAACCGATGGAAAGCAGCTCCGCGGACGGCGTGACGTTGTAGTAGGCGATGCGGCCGCGCTCGGCGGCCTCGAGGTCGATCCAGTCCGGGATGTTGTCCACCTCGGCGAAGAACTCCACTAGCTCCGGCGACGGGTCGGCGACCTTGTCGATGCCCTGGTTCAGCGCCGTTTCAAAATCGGCGCGGGACTTCTCCGCCCCGTCGCGCTTGAACGCCTCGGCGAGCTTGGCTCCGGTTTCGTCGGTCTGCCACATGTGATCGTCCAGAAGCTTTGTCTGGAAGCTGGTGTAGCCCTCCCACTCGTCGGCGACGGTGTGCCAGCGGTCGAACAAGTTGTGGCGCAGCGTCGCCCAGCCCGGCCGGCGCGTGCGGCGCTTCGGCGCCGGGCGAAGCGGCATGCCGTCCCGGTAGAAGTAGCGAAAATCCTCGAAGGGATTGTCCGACATCGGGAGGATTTCCGGGTGCACCGGATGTTGGTGCTTGACGTCCTGTTGCGCCTGAGTACTCGTAGTCATTCTTGTTATCGCTGCGCTTCCTTGGAGTCGTCGTGAAGAGTCCAGGCGACTTTGACGTCTGGTTCGTTAGTGCGGATGTACTCCTGAACCTCTTCAAGTGCGTTCGTCCACGGCGGTCGACCCTCCGTGGCCTTTTGGATCTTGTATTGCTCTGCGTCTTCTCGTTCGTCGATCTTCCGAGCTTCTTCCGCTTCCGCTCGCGCCTTGGCCTCGAACTCAGCAGTCGCCTCGGTGAAATCAACGTCGGCCCAACGGGTGCCCTCGACCATGAACTTCGTGTCCTCAACCCCAACGATGGTCGCGAGAGAGCCGAGCATCTCCAATGGGAGGTCAGGATCCATTTGCTCCACAATGGACATCAGCGCGCTTGCCACGCGCTGGTGGTAATCAGAGGATCGGCCACCATTTGCGTAGATGAAGTCCGTCATCTTGCGCATTTCGTCACCATCGCGCGGGATCAGTCGTTCCTCTGCTCCCATAATGTGCAGGACGTACGCCCAGTACATCGCAACGTCATCCCAATCGCGACCCGAATGCGGGCGCCCAAAGAACTCATCGATGGCGAGGGGCATCAAAGCAAACCAGCCTTCGCCCGACACCAGGAAGCTGGACCCGATGGGGCGACCAAACTCGTTATAGTGGTCCGGGCCCCACAGCTTTTCTAAGCCCCGGTTGGCCTGAGCATGCAGGAGGCGAACATGGATTGCAGACTTTCGGCCATCGCCGAAACGATCAAAGACATCTTGCTTGCCGAGGTCAACGAAGAACTTTGAGGTCTCCAACGCGCGCTGCATCGATTTGAACTCGAACATTGCTGTTTCACCGGTAGCGGCGGACGTTCGGTCTTCCATAGTGGTTGCCCAGTAGCCGAAGTTGAACGTCAGCAGGTCGGCGCATGGCGTCGCGTTGTAGTAAGCCACACGACCACGCTCAGCAGCTTCTAGATCGATCCACTCGGGAATGTTGTCTACCTGCTCGAAGAAGGCGACGAGTTCCGGTGACGGGTCCTCGACTTTTTCTATGCCCTCATTTACCGCGGTTTCGAAATCCTGCCTCGACTTTTTCGCACCGTCGCGCCTGAAGGCTTCCGCTAGCGCAGCACCGTATTCGTCGGTCTGCCACATGTGATCGTCAAGCAGCCTTGTCTGCAGTGTGTCGTAACCACTCCAATCATCGTGAACCGTGTGCCAACGGTCGAACATGTTGTGGCGGAGCGTTGACCAGCTGGGCTTATCAGTTCGGCGCTTGGGCGCCGGACGGAGAGGCATGCCATCGCGATAGAAATACCGGAAGTCCTCGTACGGATTATCCGACATTGGAAGAACTTCTGGGAGCTTTTCGGCCCCAACCGAAGAGGAGTTGATTGTCGCAGTCATCTTCGTCCCTTCTTTTCTTTCTTAGTGCCTGCGAAACCGCAGCTAGTGCTGCTTAACGGATGCCCACCATGGAGTAAGCTAAGCAATAGTGCGACCTATATGTGGTGCCTGTCACTTTCCGTATGTGAAGATGGTATTCGCTACACTTTGGACCGGCAACCACTTTCACCGGGTTGTTTGTCGGCGATTCTTTTCCAACGGAGGTCAACGTGAGGAACGGCACGGCTATTCGCAATCTGACCAGCATGTTTTCAGGAGGAAGCAAGCGCACCGACCCCAACGCAGCGGACAGGGAGGCCGCGTTAGCCAGTCGCCAGGCGGCGCAATCTGCCCCGGCAGGCAGTGAAACCAAGGTCGACGCCGAGTTCCCCACCAACGTCATCGAACTGACCGCCGTTGACGTCGAACGCACCCACGGCATCGCGCTGATCACGCTTGAGACCCGCGACGGCTCCCCCATCCCCGGCTACGAGCCAGGCTGCCACGCGGACTTTCTGCTGCGCTCCCCCGAGGGCGAGGAGCTGGTGCGCCAGTTCTCCCTGTTCCCCATGCACCGCCTCGGCTCCGAAGACGCCGGCGAGCGGGCCATCTACGGCATCGAGGTGAAGCTGGAGACGGATTCGCGCGGAGGCTCCATCGCCGCCCACAACATCGAGCCGGGCGACACGGTGCGCATCCTTCCGCCGCGCAACAACTTCGGCCTCGCGCCCGGCACGAAGCGCTCGATCCTGGTGGGCGCCGGCGTTGGCATCGCGCCGATCTTTTCGCTGGCGCGTGAGCTGCAGATCCAGCAGGCGGACTACTCGGTGCTGTACTTTGCGTCCAGCCAGGAGCGGGCGCTGATGCGCCACCTCATCGACACCTACCTCCACGGCCAGACCAAGAGCATCTTCGCTACCGGCGAGCGCGACAAGCAGTCCGGCTACATCGAGGAGGCCCTCGCTGCCTCGGACACCGCCCCGGAGGACACCCACCTGTACGTGTGCGGGCCGCAGGGCTTCATGGACGGGGTCATCGAGGTCGCCACCACACACCTGCCCAAGGCCAACATCCACTTCGAGGCCTTCCGTGCCGCGGAGGAAACACTCGCCGGCAACCACGACGCGGACGGCCCGTTCGAGGTCGTCCTCAACGGCGACACCTACAAGGTGCCGGAGGGCCAGAGCGTCCTGGATGTCTTCGAGGACGAGGACGTGCCGATTCTGTCGCAGTGTTCGGAAGGCACGTGCGGCACCTGCATCATGCGCGTCGTGGACGGCACCCCGGACCACCGCGACAGCATCTTCACCGAGGAGCAGCACGAAAACGGCGCCTTTGCCACGTGCGTCTCCCGCTCGCTGTCCCCCACCCTCACTTTGGAGCGGTGGAGGAACCTGCGCGGCTAGGCGCACATTGCCTATCGACGCCTAAAGCATCCGCACCATCACCACGCCCGCCAATACAATGGCCAGCCCGGTGAGGCGGTAGGGCGTGGGAACGCTGCGGTGCCCGCCGGTGCCAACGCCGAGCGACTCGAGCACCTGGCCGCAAATGATGTTGCCCACCAGGGCCGCAATCACGGTGGTGCCGGTGCCGAGGATCGGCGACAGCGCCGCGCCGCCGAACACGAAGAACGCGCCGAGCATGCCGCCGAGCCACATCCACCACGGCCCCGGCGCGATACCTGTGGCCAGTGCCCGGCGCGGGCCGGGCAGCAGCACGGACATGGCGGCCAGAAGCGCAAGGCCGACCACCAGGGAGATTTGGCCTGCCTGCAGCGAGCTGCCCAGCGCGCGGCCGAGGTGGCCGTTGACGGCGGTTTGGGTGGCCGAGCCCATGCCTATGACCACGCCGAAGGCGCGCAGCGCCCACAGCGTGGCGCCTTCGGCGGTGCCGTGGATGGTTCGTGTGCGCCCGATCTCCAGCACCATGGCGATGCCGCCGACCACGATCAGCGCGCCCAGAAGACGCAGCGGGCCGACGGCGACCTGCGGCGACTGGAACAGCCCGAACCGGTCGATTAACAGCCCCATGATCACCTGGCCCAGAATCGGTAGGATCACGGTCTGCACCGGGCCGAGTTTGGGGAACAGGACGATGTTGCCGGCGATGAACATCACGCCCATGAACCCGCCGAGCCATGCCCACCACGGTTGCGAGGCGGCCGTCGATAAGTCTGGCACCAGTGCCCCACTCGCACCCCAAGAAATAACGGAGGCGACCACCACCGCAATGATGAAGGACACAAACGTCGCGCCGATCGGCGAGCCGACGCTTTGCCGCAGCCGGGTGTTAATCGCGGTCTGGACGGGCACGATCGCGCCCACCAGCATGGCTAAAACCAGCAGCATGTGTTCTCCTCCCTCAAGCTGAACAGGCAGCCGGGGCGAGATGCGCCCGGCTGCCTGCCTTACACGTTGCGACGGCTACTCGTCCGTCGGGATCGTGTCCATGTTCTCCAGCATCTTGGCCACGTAGCCGGTGTTGAACTCGCCGGAGCGGAACTTGTCGCTGCTGATCAGCTGGGCCTGGAACGGCGCGGTGGTGACCACGCCGTCGACCTTCAGCTCGCCGAGGGCGCGCAGGGTGCGCTCGATGGCCTCGTCGCGGGTGTCCGCCCAGCAGATGAGCTTGCCCACCATGGAGTCGTAGAACGGCGGGATGGTGTAGCCGGTCTCGATGTGGGTGTCCATGCGCACGCCGAACCCGCCTGGGGTGCGGTAGTGCTCGATCTTGCCGGGGCGCGGGGCGAAGTTCTCGTTCGGGTCCTCGGCGTTGATACGGCACTCGATGGCGTGGCCACGGATCTGGATGTCGTCCTGGGTCAGGCGCAGCTTCTGCCCGGAGGCGATGCGAAGCTGCTCCTGGATCAGGTCCACACCGGTGATCATCTCGGTCACCGGGTGCTCCACCTGGATACGGGTGTTCATCTCGATGAAATAGTATTTGCGCTCGATGTTGTCGAAAACGAACTCGACGGTGCCGGCGTTTTTGTAGCCCACCTCTTTACAGAGGTTGATGGCTGCTTCCTGGAGACCGGCGCGGAGCTCGTCGTCAATCGCAGGCGAGGGCGCTTCCTCGATGAGCTTCTGGTTGCGGCGCTGCGAGGTGCAGTCGCGCTCGCCGAGGGCGATAGCGTTCTCGCCGTCCGCGAGCACCTGGATCTCAATGTGGCGGATGTCGGTGAGGAAGCGCTCGATGTAGACGGACGAGTCGTTGAACGCGGACTGCGCCTCGTTCATGATCTCGTTGAGGTCTTTTTCCAGCGTGTCCTCGGACTCCACGACTCGCATGCCTCGGCCACCGCCGCCAGCGGCGGCCTTAATCAGAAGTGGGAAGCCAGTTTGCTTTGCGACGTCTAAAGCTTCCCCGAACTCAGTCACCACACCATCGGAGCCGGGCACCGTGGGCACGCCGGCGGCCTGCGCGATCTTCTTCGCCTCGATCTTGTCGCCCATGCGGCGGATGTGCTCCGACGACGGGCCGACGAAGCCGATGTTTTCGTCCTCGACCATCTTGACAAAGTCGGCCTTCTCGGAGAGGAAGCCGTAGCCGGGGTGGATGGCGTCGGCCTTGAACGCCATTGCGGCGGAGACGATCAGCTCGGGGCTGTTGTAGCTCTTCGCGGCGTTGGCCGGGCCGATGCACACGGCCTGGTCCGCTTCCTTGACTGGCAGGGAGTCGCGGTCGCCCTCCGAGTACGCGAGGATGCTCTTGATGCCGAGCTCCTTGCAGGCGCGGATGACGCGCAGCGCGATCTCGCCGCGGTTGGCAATGAGGACGCTGTCCAGCAGCTTTTCAGATTCAGCCATGGGGTACCTACTTCGGCTCGATGACCATCAGCGGCTGGCCGTGCTCGACGGCGTCCTCGTTGTCCACGAGGATCTCGGTGACGGTGCCGGCGGTCTTCGCTTCGATGTTGTTCATCAGCTTCATCACTTCGACGATGCACAGCACCTGGCCGACCTCGACGGTGTCGCCGACCTTCACAAACGGGTCCGCGCCCGGCTTCGGTGCGGCGTAGAAGGTGCCCACCATCGGGGACTTGACCTCGATGCCGGTACCGGAGCTTGCCGGAGCAGCAGCTTCCGGCTTCGGGGCCTCTTCCTTCGGAGCCTCCGCAGGCGCCGGGGCCTCGGCCGGAGCAGGAGCCGGTTCCGGTGCCGGTGCTTCAGCCTTCGGCGCTTCCGGTGCGGCCGGTGCCGGGGCTGCCTTGAGGTGGCTCAGACCGCCCGGGGTCTTGGACAGAGCGAGCTCGATGTCGCCGTACTTGATGCTCAGCTCTTCGATGTCGCCGGACTGGTTAACCCACTCAAGCAGGGACTTCAGCTCGTTGAAGTTGGTGGTGTCAGACATGGTTTACTGCTCTCCTTTTTTGGTCAGGTTGATTTCGAGGTCGTCGGTCTTGAGGTGGAATTCGCCGGAAGTGGTGGTCTCGTAGATCTTCTGCACGAGCTTGGTCAGCTCGCCGCCCGGCACGCCTTCGCCCTGGCCTGCGCGGCCCTCTGCGACGAAGCGGCGCATCTCGTCCACGTTGTTGCCCGGGATGTTGGCGCGTAGCAGCAGCGTGTCGATGTCGTCGTCCGGGTACTGCTCCTTCAGGCCCGGCAGGCGCGGCTCGAGCTCCGGGCGGCCCTCCTTGATTTCGGAGGAGCCGTTGGCCTTGATCTTCTCCAGCGCGTCCGGGTCGATCGGCGCGAGCGGCTCGCCGTAGTGGCCGAGCGCGTACTTCTTAATCTCGTTCGGCACCACGGAGTAGCGCTCGCCGGAGATCACGTTCATCACGGCCTGGGTGCCCACGAACTGGGCGAACGGGGTGATCATGATCGGGTACGCCAGCTCCTCGCGCACGCGGGCCGTTTCGTAGAGCAGGTCCTCGAAGCGGTCCGACAGGCCGGCGGTGGCCAGCTGGGATTCGAAGTTGGTGAGCATGCCACCCGGCAGCTGGTGCATGTAGTGCACGCCGTCGAAGGCGCGGGGCTTGCCCACCGGCTTGTCCTCGCGGTCCGCGATCTCCTGGAGCTTCTTGCTTGCGTTGTCCACGCGCTCGTCGTCGATGTTGACGGTGTAGCCCAGCGCGCGCAGGTCGCGGGCGAGCGCCTGGGTGGCGGGCTGGCCCTGGCCGTTAGCCAGCGGGGCGATCGAGGTGTGGATGGAGTCCACGCCGAGTTCGGCCGCGTAGATGTAGGTCAGCGGGGACAGGCCGGTCAGCGAGTGGGTGTGGACCTCCAGCGGCAGGTCGTTGCCGATGGCGCTGCGGATCGCCGGGATCAGCGTCTTCATGCGGTCCGGGGTAAGCAGGCCGCCGGCGTCTTTCAGCATGATGCGGTCGACGTCGGTGCGCTCCACCAGCTCCTGGGCCTTGTCGATGTAGAGCTCGTCGGTGTGCACCGGGCTCAAGCAGTAGGACAGGCAGCCGTAGGTCTCGGCGCCGAGCTCCTTGGCCAGGATGAGGGTGTCGGCGATGTTGTCGATGTCGTTGAGGCCGTCGAAGGCGCCGATGACGCGGAAGCCGTTGGCGTAGAGGCGCTCAACCCACGCGTGGATGACGTCGTCAGGCAGGAAGTCGAAGGACGCGAGGTTGCGGGAGCGGACCATGGAGCGGAACTTGGTGTTCGGCGCGGCCTCGTGCACCTTGCGCACGCGCTCCCAGGGGTCCTCCCTGAGGTAGCGCACCGGCACGTCGAACTGGATCGGGGCGACCAGGTCGACGTGCTCGAAGCCGGCGTTGGTGACGTCGTCGAGCAAGTCCATGATGTGCTCGGTGCGCATGCGGGTCGCCCAAATGGACTGGTGCGCGTCGCGCAGCGTGGTGTCGATGATCTTGATTTCTCGCTCGCTGTCCGCCGGTCGACCACCCGCGGCGAAGATTTCAGCGAGGCTCTCTGTGCTCAGCTCTTCTGGGCTAAGTGCCATTGTTCCTCCTTAGAAACGCCAGACCGTGGCTATTGCCGAGTGGCTCGCCACCGTTGCGCTCAATGTACGCCCGGAAAAGTGTGGCGCGCGACTCATTTCGTTCCAAAGTTGTGAAACCGCACCTTGTGGGCGGATATGCGTGGCAAACCACTCCCCCCGTTCTGGGGTGCGCATGGAGCACGCGCGTTCACATAGCGAACACCCGGCGGGGAACGCCATCGCGAAAGAGTGCACGTGAGCTGCAACTTCTCCCCTCAGCCCCGGACCGGCCCCACCCCAACAAACGTGTTTCGGATCATTCCGTGCCCGCAAACGTGATCTGGGCAATACATTTTCGGTCAAACAACAGTCTCCGAAGGAGGACCCGTGAGTACCAAACAACGCTTCTCAATGGGCACGACCCATATCGAGGCAGAACGCCCAGCCGACAAGAAGTCCCTCGGCGCCAGCCTCATCGGCCAGCTGCTCGAATGGTTCGAGTGGAGCTCATACGCCGTGTTTGCCCCGTTCATCGCGGCTGCCTTCTTCGACAAATCCGACCCCACCTCAGCGCTGCTGGCCACCTTCGGCGTCTTTGCCGTCGGCTTCCTTGTCCGCCCGCTCGGCGGCATCGTCTTCGGCCGCATCGCTGACCGCGTCGGCCGCAAGAACGTGCTCATGATCACGATCATCATCATGGCGCTGTCCGCCGTGGTCATCGGTGTCATGCCCACCTACGAACAGATCGGCATCTGGGCCTCCGTAGGCCTCCTGCTCGTGCGCGTGATCCAGGGCTTCGCCCACGGCGGCGAATCCGCCACGGCCAACAGCTACATCCCGGAGATCGCCCCGCGCGACCGCCGCGGCAAGTGGGGCTCGATGGTCTACATGTCCATCTTCGGCGGCTCAGTGATCGCCTACACCCTCGGCGGCATCATCTCGCTTGTGCTTAGCGACGAACAGATCGGCGCATGGGGCTGGCGCATCCCCTTCTGGCTGGGCGCCGCTGCCGCGTTCGTGGCCCTGTACCTGCGCCGCCACATGCAGGAGTCCGAGCACTTCAACGAGATCCAAGAAGGCGGCGCCGAGTCCTACGACGACCTGTCGGCCACCCGCCCACAGACCCCGGTGCGCTCCAACTGGGTGAACATCCTGCTGGTCATCGGCATGGTTTCCGGCGTCACTGCCGCGCACTACACCTGGACGTCCTACGTCTCCACCTACGCCATCACGCACGCCGGCATGTCCACTCAGGGCGCGTACTGGGTCTCCGTGTTCGCGCAGACCTGTGGCCTGATCGCCCTGCCGCTGTGGGGCGCGCTGTCCGACCGCATCGGCCGTAAACCGGTGATGTACACCTTCGCCATTGCAGTGGGCCTGCTGCAGATCCCGCTGATGGGGATGATCGATTCCCGCCCGTGGACCATGCTCATCGCCGCCACCATCGCTGTGGTGGCCGTCGCCGCCGGCGGCGCGCTGCTGGCCCCGGTGATGGCGGAGGTCTTCCCCACCTCCCAGCGCACCAGCAGCATCGGCTTCGCCTACTCGCTGTCCGTGGCCGTCTTCGGCGGCACCGCGCCGTACATCTTCCAGTGGTTCACGTCCCAGGGCCTAACGCACGTCTCCGGCATCTACGTGGTGGTGCTGTGCGTGCTCACCCTGATCAGCATGAAGATCCTCCCGGAGACGAAGGGCATCGACCTCCGCGACGCCTAACGGCTTGCTGCCGACTCACGTCCGCAGCCCCCGCTCCCGGCTTCACCCCGGCAGCGGGGGCTTCTCAGTGACGGATGTGCCATTCGCTCTGTCACATTTGTCACTCTGCCCAGGTCGCGAGAAAAAGCGATGTCACATCCGTCACCGCCGGCGCTCCCCTTCTCTTACGCCTCCTGCTGCTGCGACATGCGCCAGCGGATGCCGGCCTCCAAGAACCCGTCGATGTCGCCGTCGAGGACCTTTTGCGGGTCGCCGACCTCGTAGTCGGTGCGCAGGTCCTTGACCATCTGGTACGGGTGCAGCACGTACGAGCGCATCTGGTTGCCCCAGCTCGCGTTGCCGCCGGCGCCGAGCGCGTCCATCTCGGCCTTTTCCTCCTGGCGCTTCTTCTCCAGCAGCTTCGACTGCAAGACGTTGAGCGCCGAGGCCTTGTTCTGGATCTGCGACTTCTCGTTCTGGCAGGTCACCACAATGCCGGTAGGGATGTGGGTGATGCGCACTGCGGAGTCGGTGGTGTTCACGCTCTGCCCGCCGGGGCCGGAGGAGCGGTAGACATCGACGCGGATGTCGGAGTCCGGGATGTCAATGTGGTCGGTCTGCTCCACCACCGGCAGCACCTCCACCTCGGCGAACGAGGTCTGACGGCGCGCCTGGTTGTCAAACGGCGAGATGCGCACGAGCCGGTGCGCGCCCTGCTCCACCGACAGCTGGCCGTAGAGGTACTCGCCGTGCACAACGAAGGTGGCGGACTTAATGCCGGCCTCCTCCGCATAGGAGATGTCGTACACGTCCACCTTGTGGCCTGCCTTTTCGGCCCAGCGCACATACATGCGCATGAGCATCTCGGCCCAGTCGGCCGCGTCCACGCCGCCGGCGCCGGAGCGGATGTTCACCACGGCTTCGCGGGCGTCGTACTCGCCGGAGAGCATGGTCTGTACCTCCAGCGAGTCGATCTGCGCGGCGACGTCTTCCAGCTCCTCGTCGGCCATGGAGGCGTCGCCTTCTTCTTCGGCGAGTTCGTACATCACCGGGAGGTCGTCGATACGCGAGCGAAGCGAGGCGACCTTCTTTAAGCGCGCCTGCACATTGGATAGCTCGGTGGTGACCTTTTGCGCGTGCGCTGGATCGTCCCAAAGCGACGGGTCGCCGGCTTGCGCCTCCAGCTCGCGGGCGCGCTCGCGCAGGACGTCCAAGTCCATCACCTTCTCAATGGTGGAAAGTGTGGAGCTTAAGTCCTTGATCCGCGTCTGAATTTCCGGCTGCATAGGGGCAAAGTCTAGCGAACCGCCTGACGCGGCCACCAAGACGGGATACAGTGGCCTACGACCCCACACGGGCGCCCGGGGCACCGGGCTGAGATCGCGCTTACGCCCGCGCGAGCACCGTTCGAACCTGTCTGGTTAGCACCAGCGAAGGAAGGAGAAGGTCGTGGCTCACGACATCTATGCCCATGAAATCCACCCGAAGCACTCCTACGACCCGATTGTGAAAGGCGGGCTGGAGGTTCCGGAAACCGCGATCCAGCTGGATGATTCCCCCACCGGGCCGAACGAGCCGTTCAAGATCTACCGCACCCGCGGCCCGCACGCGGAGCCAGAGGTGGGCCTGCCTAGCCTGCGCGGCGAGTGGATCACCGCCCGCGGCGATGTGGAGGAATACGCAGGCCGCGAGCGCAATTTGCTTGACGACGGCCGCGCGGCCGTCAAACGCGGCGCCGCCAGCGAGGAGTGGCGCGGCGAGACCCGCACGCCGCTGCGCGCAAAAGACGGCAAGCGCGTGACCCAGATGGCGTATGCCCGCCGCGGGGAGATCACCCGCGAGATGGAGTTCGTCGCGCTTCGCGAGCACTGCGATGTGGAGAAGGTGCGCGAAGAGGTCGCCGCGGGCCGCGCCATCATCCCGAACAACGTCAACCATCCGGAAAGCGAGCCGATGATCATCGGCAACGCGTTTTTGACCAAGATCAACGCGAACATCGGCAACTCCGCGGTGACCTCTTCTATCCGCGAGGAGGTGGACAAGCTGCGCTGGGCCACCCGCTGGGGTGCGGACACTGTGATGGACCTGTCCACCGGCGACGACATCCACGCCACCCGCGAGTGGATCCTGCGCAACTCCCCGGTCCCGATCGGCACCGTGCCGATCTACCAGGCGCTGGAGAAGGTGAACGGCATCGCCGAGGACCTGACCTGGGAGGTCTTCCGCGACACCGTGATCGAGCAGTGCGAGCAGGGCGTGGACTACATGACCGTGCACGCCGGCGTGCGCCTGCCGTACGTGCCGCTGACCTCCAAGCGCGTCACCGGCATCGTCTCCCGCGGCGGATCCATCATGGCCGGCTGGTGCCTCGCGCACCACAAGGAGTCCTTCCTGTACGAGAACTTCGACGAACTGTGCGAGATCTTCTCCCAGTACGACGTCGCATTCTCGCTTGGCGACGGGCTCCGCCCCGGCTCCGTGGCCGACGCCAACGACGCCGCCCAGTTCGCGGAACTGAAAACCATCGGCGAGCTGTGCAAGCGCGCCTGGGACTACGACGTCCAGGTCATGATCGAAGGCCCGGGCCACGTGCCGCTGAACATGATCCAGGTGAACAACGACAAGGAACAGGAATGGTGCGGCGGGGCACCCTTCTACACGCTCGGCCCCCTGGTCACCGACATCGCGCCGGGCTACGACCACATCACCTCCGCCATCGGCGCGGCCAACATCGCGGCCGGCGGCACGGCGATGCTGTGCTACGTCACCCCGAAGGAGCACCTGGGCCTGCCCAACCGCGACGACGTGAAAACCGGCGTGATCACCTACAAGGTCGCCGCCCACGCCGCCGACGTGGCGAAGGGCCACCCGGGCGCGCGCGACTGGGACGACGCGATGAGCAAGGCCCGCTTCGAGTTCCGCTGGCACGACCAGTTCGCCCTGTCCCTGGACCCGGAGACGGCGCAGTCCTACCACGACGAGACTCTGCCGGCGGAGCCCGCGAAGACGGCGCACTTCTGCTCGATGTGCGGGCCGAAGTTCTGCTCCATGCGCATTTCGCAGGACATCCGCGACGAGTTCGGCGACCAGATCGCGGATTTGGGCATGCCGTCGTTCGACTTCGACGAGGAAGCTGCTTCCTCCGACGCACGCGAGGGTGAGCAGGAGATGGCGCGCGAGTTCCGCGACTTGGGCTCGAACGTGTACCTCAAGGAGGGCGAGGACTCTCCGGCTGCGCCATAATGGCCGCGTGACTGACACCCAAGCGTTTATTTCTGACCACCGCAACGACTCCGACGCCGAGCTCGCCGCCGCGCTCGTACGCCACGCCGGCCAGCTGGCGCTGCGCATGCGCGCCGAGGGCCTGAACGCGGAGGTGAAAACCTCCGTCTCCGACGTGGTTACGGAGGCGGACCGCGCGGCCGAGGAGTTCGTGGCGGAGGTGCTCGAGGCGCTGCGCGGCGACGACGGCGTGATCGGCGAGGAGGGCGCCTCCCGCGCCTCTTCTACCGGCCGCACGTGGGTGATCGACCCGGTCGACGGCACCTACAACTTCTCCCAGGGCTCGGACTACTTCTGCTCGGCGATCGCACTTGTAGACGACAACTCCGCCCACTCCCCCGCCATCGGCGCCGTGCACCGCCCCGCCACGGACACCACGTGGATCGCGGCGGACGGTGCGGCCACGCGCGACGGGGTGGAGCTTGGGGGCTTGGCGGAGTCGTCGCTAGGCGAAAGCGCAGTGGTGACCTACCTGCACCCGACCTTTATGGCCAACGACGATGTGCGCGAGGCGTGGCTGCGCGTGGTCTCGGGCGCGGCGACGATGCGCATGATGGGCGCGGGTTCCGTGGACCTGTCGAATCTCGCGTCGGGGCAGATGGGCGCGTGGCTGCAGCACACCGTGCCGGATTGGGATTGGCTGCCGGGCAAGGCGCTGGTCGAGGCCGTCGGCGGGCGCTGCATCAAGGTCGACGCAGGTGGCGTGACCTGGTGCGTGGCCGGTAACCCGCGGGTCGTGGACGAGATCGCCGAGCGCCTGCGCGGCTAGCTGCCCAGGCTACGGCAGGCGGAACCCGCCCGGGATGTCACCGAGCACGGAATCCATGCGCAGCGCACCCGTCGGCGCGTGCAGCGGGCCCTGCAGCGGGGTGCGGCAGGCCACGTTGAACGGCGGGCCCCAGATGCCGCCGTTGATCATGCCGATCACGCGGTCGCCCACCATCAGCGGCGCGCCCGAGTCGCCCTGCATGGCGCAGACCTGGTTGGTGTTGCGCTGCTCCCAATCGGTGTACGTGTGGCCGCAGGTTGTGCCGGAGGCCACGCCGGTCTTGCACACCACGCCGCCCGGCTTCACCGGTGCGCCGCCCAAGTGGTTGACGGTCACGCCGTTGTAGGAGCGGGTGACCTCGGTGTTGTCGGCGAGCGTGATCACCGCGTAGTCCAGCTCGCGGTTGACGTGTGTGATCGTGCCGGTGCGGCCGAGCTGCCAGGAATCCGCGGAGCGTACGGCGTCGCCGACATTGCCGCAGTGGCCGGCGGTGACGGCGATTTTCTCGCCGCGGTCGTTGTAGCCGGCCGCCGTGGTGGTGCACATGACTTCCTTGCCGGGCTCGGAGCCGACATACAGCGGGGTGCTCGGGCCGTAGAGGGCGCGGCCGCGGCGCATCGCGTCATCGGATTCGACCGGGGTGCGCGGGGCGTCGAAGAAGGAGCCGGGGACGCGGTGCAGGACCTTGTCCGCCGTGGGCTTTCCGGCCAGCACCTTGGACACCGGGTCGGTGCGCCACACGTAGTTGACCACGTCGCCCACCGGCGCCTCCGCCTGTTGGGCATGCGCCGCGGGGCTGCTGATAGCCGCCGAGGTGGCAATCAGAAACGCGGCGGTAAGCAGGCGGGCGGCGGACGAACGGCGCATAGCAACCCCAATCACATTGGCAACATGAGCATCAACAGAGCTATTCAACCACATCTCTAACCTCCGCGGGCCAGGAACCGCAAACGTGGCTCATGCGGGCCTGAGGCGGTACCTTGAGCGCATGCACGAAGCCGCTAACGCCGAACAGCATCAACCCCAGCAGCAACGCCCCCGCCTGATCGTCCCGGATCTGGCGCGCGGCACCGCCCTGTTGGGCATCGCGATGGCGAACGCCGCGCAGGCCTGGGTGATCAACGACTGGTCGGAGGACCAATCCCGCGTCGGCTGGTCCGTCGGCGGTGTGCGCCCGGACAGCCTGATCGACCAGATCGGCGCGGTGTTCGCCGCGATGTTTATCCACGTGCGCGGCCTGCCGATGTTCTCCACGCTGCTGGGCTTCGGCTTCGGCCTGGTCGCGGCCAGCCTGTACCGCAAGCACTACCCCGCCAAGCAGGCCCGGCGCGTGCTGTACCGCCGCTACGGCGCGCTCGCGCTGTTCGGCGTGGCGCACATGTTCCTGCTGTTCTACGGCGACATCATGCTCACCTACGGGCTGGTGGGCATCTTCCTCGCGGCGATGCTCACGCTGAGTTCGAAGACGCTGCGCATCATCGCCTACACCATCCTCGGCCTGTTCACGGCCCTCGGCGTCGCCGGCGGTATCGCGTCGTTCTACTTTGACGCCTCCGGCGGCTTCAACCAGTCCGAACCCACCGCCACCTTCGACACCTTCGGGGCGTACTTCTCGTCCAACCTGGACATGGCACTCGGGCAGCTGGTCGCGCAGCCGTTTGCGGTGCTGCAGCTGTTATCGCTTGCCATCATCGGCTACGTGTGGGCGCGAGAGCAGGTGCTTACCGACGTCCACGCGCACCGCCGCACCCTCGTCACCTGGAGCATTATCACCGGGCTGGTCATCCTCTGCGTCGGCCTGCCCTGGGGCTTAGCCGCCGCGGGCGTGCTGCCGGACGAGTGGGAGCTGCCGCTGTTCGTGCTCAACCAGGCGCTCGGCTACCTCACCGGCCCGGGCATTCTGGCGCTGCTCGCGCTGGCCACAGACGAGCTGAACAACCGGGTCCCGGGTTGGGCCCGGGCGTTCGTGGCGCTGGGCAAGCGCTCCATGTCGGGGTATCTCGCGCAGTCGTTCCTCTTCATTGCGATCTGCACCCCGGCGTTTTTGGGCATCGGCCTGGACACCTCGGTCACCGGCAAGCTGCTCATCGGCTTTGCAGTGTGGTTGATTACTCTGCTGCTGGCAGTTGCGCTGGACCGGGCGGGCAAGCAGGGCCCGTTCGAGTGGGCGCACCGCCACCTCTCCTACGGAAAGACGGGAAGGATTGAGCCGAAATATGATCAGCCTGAAATCGCTGCGTGAGATGACCCCACTCGAGGTTCACCAGCTGTACAAGCTGCGTGTGGACGTCTTCGTGGCAGAGCAGAACTGCCCCTTCAACGAGATCGACGACCAAGACGCGAGCCCTGACACCCGCCACATCCTCGCCTTCGACGGCGACACGTTGGCCGGGTGCGCCCGCGTCTTCCCCACCGCGGACGGCTCCCGCTTCGGCCGGTTTGTGGTCCACCCCGACCACCGCGGGTCCGGTCTCGGCCCGGAGATCGTGCGCACCGGCATCGCCTACACCGAGCGCTTCCCCGGCGACCTCATCGTCGAGGCGCAGTCCGGCCTAGTCGGCTACTACGAGCAGTTCGGGCTCGTGGCCGAGGGCGAGGAGTTCCTCGACACCGGCATCCCGCACAGAACAATGCGGCTGGCCCGCTAGCGCTGGCTACGTGTCGGACCTGCGGTCGTCGACAAGCGTGTCGTTCTCGCCGCTGCGATCCAACCTGAAGCCCTCGGGGAGCTTCCAGGAATCGTCCTCCGCGTCGTACTCGAGCTCGGGGCGCTCGACCTCGTTGCCTTCCGAGTCGTAGCCCGGCGCGGGCTTGTTCTCGCCCTCCTCGAGCTTCTCCGCGGTGTCGGTCTTCTCCCAGGTGCGCGAGCGGGTCTTGCGCGCCGCGGCGGAGTCGTCGTTCATCGCCTTGATCAGCGAGTACATCATGACGAAGTACATGAAGAAGAACGGCAGCGCGATGATGATCACTACTTGCTGCAGGGCTTCAATGCCGGAGTCGTTGATGAACAGTAGCGCGCCGGTGACCAGGCCGACGGCCACGACCCAGCCCACGCGGTAGAAGGTGGGCGACTTGTTCTCCTCGCCGGAGGCGAACATGTCCATCACCAGGGCGGCGGAGTCCATGGAGGTGACAAAGTAGAACACAATCACCACCAGCGCGAGGGTGCCGGTGACGGCGTAGAGCGGGTAGTCCGCGAGCAGGGTGAACAGCGCCTGCGGGGTGTCGCCCTCCTCCACCACCGGGGTGGTGAGCACGCCCGGGTCGCGCTCCTCCATGTCGATGGCGGCGCGGCCAAAGATGGAAAACCAGATCAGGTCGAAGGTGGTGGGCAGAAGCAGCGTGCCGCCGATAAACTCGCGCACGGTGCGACCGCGGGAGATGCGGGCGAAGAACATGCCCACAAACGGCGACCAGCAAATCGTCCACGCCCAGTAGAACGCGGTCCAGGTGGCGTGCCAGCCCGGGTTGTCGTTGTAGGAGTCCACCCAGAACATCAGCTCCGGCAGCGACTGGGCGTAGATGCCCACAGACTCCGTGATCTGGCCCAGCAGCTTCAGCGTGGGGCCGGTGAACAGCACGAAGATCATCAGCAGGATCGTGCCTGCGATGTTCAGGTTGGACAGGATCTTCACGCCCTTGTCCAAACCCGTGGCCACGGAGATCGAGGCGGCGATGGTGATCGCGCAGATGATGCCGATTTGTACGGGGGTGACCAGTGGGACGTCCCAAAGAATGTTCATGCCCGCAGAAATCTGCAGCACACCCAGCCCCACGGACACAGCGAGGCCGAAGACGGTGCCGATGATGCCCAGCGCGTCGAGCAGCTTGCCCGGGGTGTCGTACACCCTTCCGCCAAGCAGCGGCGAGAACATCGACGACATGCGCGCGGGCATCTTTCGCTTATAGACGAAGTACCCCACGGCCAGACCCGGCAACGTGAAGATGACCCACATGTGGATGCCGAAGTGGTAGTACGTGAACTGGAACGCCTGGATAATCGCGTCGCGGCTCATGGAGTCGTAGCCTCCCCGCGGCGGGTTGTAGGCGTGGTTGAGCGGCTCGGCAGCGCCCCAGAACATCAGCGTTGCGCCCATGCCGGCGGCGAAGAGCATGGCGAACCAGACGGGGTAGGAATACTCCGGCTCGTCGTCGTCATCGCCCAGGCGCAGGTTGCCGTAGCGGGAGACGAACACCACGATGAGGAAGATCAGCGTGGCGGAGACGCCGCCGACGTAGAGCCACGTGAAGTGGTCCATCAGCCAGCCGGAGACGGCCGCGTAGGTTTCGCGGGCCTGGTCGCCGAACGCCAAGGTGGCGGCGACGAACACCAGGATGAAACCCAGCGCGGAGAAGAAAATCAGGGGATCAGATTGCAAACGGCGTGTACGCGCCATGCTTGGTCCTAACTAGGTCCTAACTAGATTCTTGGCAGCGTTAACGCCCAGGCTTGATCAGCGTGCCGGCGAGAGAGGACGTGACGGCGGATCCCACCAGCACTCCGATGGTGTAGAGGATCCCGGTCACCCCCAGCATCTGCAGTAGCCAACCGAAAAACAGCGCGCCAACGACGGCGCCGGCGATTGCGACGACCCAACGTCCCATAGTGAAAACCTTCCTCAAGTTTTATCGAGAGTTTGATGGCCTGTCCGCACCACGGTACCGATTTGCTAGGCTCAGCCTCTGCAACGCGGGTGTGAAAGGGATGAAAACCGTGGCAAACAGCGTGGAAAACAACGAACAAAAACTCCTCGAGCGATTCATGTGGCTTTCCATCGCCGCAGCAGCACTGACCATCGCGCTGAAAGCGACTGCAGCGCTTGTGACGGGCTCCGTGGGCTTTCTTTCAGACGCCATCGAATCCGGAATCAACCTCGTGGCCGCCGCTGTGGGCCTGTGGGCGCTGAAGCTATCCGCCAAGCCTGCGGACGCCAACCACCACTTCGGCCACGCCCGCGCCGAATATTTCTCGGCGCAGGTGGAAGGTTCGCTGATTCTGCTGGCGTCTGTAGCGATCATCTACACCGCCATCGACAGGCTGATCAACCCCGTGCCGGTGGAGCAGCTCGGCATCGGCCTTGCGTTTACTGTGGCCGCGACGGTGCTCAACGGCGCAGTGGGTGTGCTACTTATCCGCGCGGGCAAGAAGTACCGCTCCACCACACTGGACGCTGACGGGCATCATTTGTTTACGGACGTCTGGACCACCGTCGGAGTCATCGTCGGCATGGCGCTGGTGTGGCTGACGGGCTGGCAGCCCCTCGACCCGATCGTGGCGCTGATCGTGGGCGCGAACATCATGTTCACCGGCTACAAGCTGCTCAAGGGCGCAATCCTGGGGTTGCTGGCGGAGTCGCTACCGAAGGAAGAAAACCAGATCGTCCACGCCTACCTGGACGAGTACGCCGCTGCCAACGGCGTGAAGTTCACCTCGGTGCGCACCACCGCCGCCGGCCGCGAGCGCATGGTCAACCTGGTCATGCAGGTCCCCGGCGACTGGACGGTCGCCCGCGCCCACGACCGCGCCGACGAGGTGGAGGTCGGCGTGGCCGAAGCCCTCGGCGGCGCGGAGACGATCGTGCACGTGGAACCGCTCGGGCATCCCACCCGCACCGGCCCGATGACGGTCTAGGGATCCCTTCTGCCGGGTGCCCCTCCAGCCCCCGCGCGGATCTGCTAGTTCCGTTTTTGAGCAACTAGCAGATCAAGTGTCCAACTTTACGTTTCCCCAGGTGTTATTGGAACTGAACCCCAGCAACAGCGTCATCTGCTAGTTCCGTTTTCGAGCAACTAGCAGATCCGCAAATCGCCGCGCGCAACCCGCCCCACCGGGACCTCGAAAACGCATAGGCTGGCAGCCATGGCTGATTCGATCAAGGATCCCGAGCTCTACGAGGCCCTGCTGCGCGAGGGCAACTCCAAGTCCAAGGCAGCCGCCATCGCCAACGCCGCGGCACGCGACGGCCGCTCCACGGTCGGCGAGCGCGGCGGCGAGTCCGGCTCCTACGAGGATTGGACCAAGGACGAGCTGTACGCCCGCGCCCAGGAGCTCGACATCGAGGGCCGCTCCGAGATGACCAAGGACGAGCTGATCGAGGCGCTGCGTGACTAAGCCGCTTGACCTGCGCTGCTACTTCGTCACTGGCCAGGGCCCGGACGTCGTGGAGCGCGCCCGCCAGGCCGCCGCCGGCGGCGCGGGTGTGATCCAGGTGCGCTCGAAGCCGATCACCGCGCGCGAGCTCTACGCGCTCTCCCGCGCCGTCGCCGAGGCTGTCCACTCCGTCAACCCGCAAACACATGTGCTTATCGACGACCGCGCCGACGTCGCCGCCGCCCTCCGCCACGAAGGCATTTCCGGCGTCCACGTCGGCCAGGACGACCTGGACGTGCGAGTGGTGCGCGAGTTGCTCGGGCCGGACGCGATCATCGGTCTGACCACCGGAACGTTAGAGCTGGTCCAGGCCGCCAACGAGCACAAGGACGTGATCGACTACATCGGCTGCGGGCCGTTCCGCGCCACCCCGACGAAGGATTCCGGACGCGCTCCGATCGGGCTGGACGGCTACCCGGAGCTGGTGGCCGCCTCCGAGCTGCCGCTGGTGGCCATCGGCGACGTCACCGCCGACGACGCCTACGACCTGGCCCGCGCGGGCGTGGACGGGCTGGCCATCGTGCGCGGCATCATGCACGCCGGCGACGCGAAGGCGTACTGCGAGCGCGTGATCGCCGAGTTCGACCGCGCCACCTAGTACGAGCTGAACCCGTCGCCGGTCAGTTCGTGCACCTCGTCGCCGGTAATCGCCGGGTTGAACACGGACACCAGCACGAGGTCCTCGTCCTTGCCGCCGCGCAGGTAGTGCGGGTCGTGCTTGTCCAGCACGTAGATGGTGCCCGGGGTAATCGGGTAGACGTTGCCGTCGGTGTCTTCCACCTCGCCGGAGCCGGCGATGCAGTAGCAGGCTTCCAGGTGGTTGCGGTATTCCAGCTTGGATTCGGTGCCGGCGCGGACCACGGTGTGGGCGACGGCAAACCCCATGTCGTCGCGGGCGGTGAGCAGGCGTTCGCTGGTGCCGCCGCCCCATTCGACGGTTTCTACGTCTTCGCGGGATCGGATGAACATTTGCACTCTCCTTGAATCTCGTCTCTCACACGTTCACCTGCCACGGTATCGAAATTCGCAAAAACGGCGCAGCGAACGCGCTACCCTGTCAAGCGTGAATATCTCGGTCGTCGGCGCAGGAATTATCGGCTTGACCACGGCTCTCACGCTCGCGGACCGCGGCCACCAGGTCACGGTCCACGACCCCGAGCCCGCCTCCGGTGCCTCTCACCACGCGGGCGGAATGCTCGCCCCGACCGCGGAGGTGGTGTACAAGCAGGACCCGCTCTTCCCGCTGATGCGCGCGTCCGCGGAGTGGTACCCGGAGCTGATCAAACTCACCGCCAAGTACTCGGATCTCCCCACCGGCTACCGCACGGACGGCACGCTCGTAGTCGCGCGCGACATCGCGGACAAGACCCACCTCGAGGAACTCACCGAGTACCAGTCCCGCCACGGCATGGCGGTGGACAAGCTCACCACCCGCGAAGCCCGCAAGCTCGAGCCGGCGCTCTCCCCCGCCATCAACGGCGCGGTGCTCATCGACGGCGACCACCAGGTGCAGCCCCGCCTGTTCACGCGCGCGCTTCTCGACGCCTGCCGCCGCGCCAACGTCACCTTCACCACCAACCGCATCGACAGCCTCGACCAGCTCGACGAAGCCGACCAGGTCGTTGTCGCCAATGGCCTCGGCGCAAGCCAACTCATCCCCTCCCTGGACCTGCGCCCGGTCTACGGCGACGTGCTCCACGTCCGCGTGCCGAAACACCAGTACCCGCTGCTCACACGCGTGGTCCGGGGGTTCGTGGAGGACCGTCCCGTCTACCTCATCCCGCGCGAGGACGGCACGCTGACCATCGGCGCGACCACCCGCGAGGACGGCCGCGACCAGCCCCAGGTCCAGGGCATCCACCAGCTGCTGCGCGACGCGATCGAGCTCGTTCCGGCGCTGGAGGAGTGCGACTTCGTCGAGGCCACCGCGGGCGCGCGCCCCGGCACGCCCGACGACTTGCCCTACCTGGGCCGCGTCGACGAGCGCACCGTCGTGTCCACCGGCTACTTCCGGCACGGGGTTCTGTTGGCGGGGTTGGGGGCGCGGGTTGGGGCGGAGCTCGTCGATAGGCAGGGCCCCTCAATAGACTTGACCGCGTGCGACCCGAGGAGGCATTCATGAACATCACGCTCAACGGAGAAGCAGCCACCACCGCCGCCGCGACGGTAGAGGAACTGGTGGCGGAGGTCGGCGCGCCCGCCGACGGCACCGCGGTGGCCATCGACGGCGAGGTCGTTCCGCGCTCGCAGTGGGGGCGCAAGCTTCACGACGGCTGCGCCGCCGACATTCTCACCGCAGTGCAAGGAGGCTAAACGTGCTGGAGATTGCCGGAAAGCAGTTCGGCTCGCACCTGATCATGGGCACGGGCGGGGCGAGCTCCTTCGACATGCTGGAGCAGGCCTTGAAGGCCTCCGGCACGGAGCTGACCACGGTGGCGATGCGCCGCCACAGCGCCACCACCGGAGGCGGCGAGAGCGTGTTCGACCTGCTGAAGCGCCTGGACATCGCGCCGCTGCCGAACACCGCGGGCTGCCGCACCGCGCGCGACGCGGTGATCACCGCGAAGCTGGCGCGCGAGGCGCTGGGCACCGATTGGGTGAAACTGGAGGTCATCGCGGACGACCGCACGCTGCTTCCCGACGTGGTGGAGACCGTGGACGCCTGCGAGATGCTCGTCGACGAGGGCTTTACCGTGCTGGCCTACACCTCCGACGACCCGGTGGCCGCCAAGCGCCTCGAGGACTTGGGCGCGGCGGCGGTGATGCCGCTGGGCTCGCCGATTGGCACAGGTCTTGGCATTTTGAACCCGCACAACATCGAGCTGATCTGCTCGCGCGCGGAGGTGCCGGTGCTTATCGACGCCGGCGTGGGCACCGCCTCCGACGCATCGCTCGCCATGGAGCTGGGCTGCTCGGGCGTGCTACTGGCGAGTGCGGTGAACCGCTGCCAGGACCCGGTGGCGATGGCGCAGGCCATGCGGCACGCGGTGGAGGCCGGCAGACTTGCGCGCGCCGCCGGGCGGATTCCGAAGCGCGAGCACGCCGTGGCGTCCTCCACCTTCGACGGCCTGGCCAGCTGGGCGGACGAGGTTTTGTAAGTGCTGCCCGAGCGAGAACTCAAGCGCGCCGCGCGCCAGATGAACCTGCCCGGCTTCGGCCCGGAGCAACAACAGCGCCTTTACGACGCCCACGTGCTGGTCATCGGCGCAGGCGGCCTGGGCTGCCCGATCATGCAGACGCTGGCGGCCACCGGCGTCGGCCACATCACGGTGTGGGACGACGACACCGTGGACCTGACCAACATCCACCGCCAAATCCTCTTCGGCGCGCAAGATGTGGGCCGCAGGAAGGTCGACGTGGCCGCCGAAAGGTTGCTCGCGCTACAGCCGGACATCCAGGTCACGGCGGTGAACGACCGTCTCACGCCCGACAACTTCATCGAGGCGCTCGACGGCATCGACCTGCTCATCGACGGCTCCGACACGTTTGCCACCAAGTTCCTCGCCGCCGACGCCGCCGAGATCACCGCCACACCGCTGTTGTGGGGTTCGGTGCTGCGCTACCGCGGCGACATCGCGCTGTGGTACTCCGGCCCCGGCGCGCCCGCGGACGGGGTGGGGCTTCGCGACCTCTACCCCACCCAGCCCGACGCGGATTCCGTGCCGGATTGCGCCACCGCCGGCGTGCTCGGCGTGACCACGTCCGTGGTCGGCTCGCTCATGTCCACCGAGGCGGTGAAGTTCCTCGCGGGCATCGGCGAGGTGCGCATCGGCCGGCTGCACATGTACGACGCCCTTTCCGCCACGATGCGCCGCTTCACCGTCACCCGCGACCCGGCGCGCGAGCTCGCCACCTCTCTGGGCACCTACGCCGAGGCGTGCACCGTGAACACCGAAGGGCAAGAGCTTTTCGACGCCCTCACGTCCCACCAACTGCCCTCTATCGACGTCCGCGAACCGCACGAGAAAGCGATCGCGGATCTGCCCGTGCCGGGGGCAAACCTCCCGCTCAGCGAGGTGGAGCGGGACCCGGATGCGGTATCGAGGACGCTTAAGCAGTTCTCGCCCGGCGACGAGGTTGTCGTGTATTGCGCTGGTGGTGTGCGCTCCGAAGGGTTCGTCGAGAAGCATCGGGCGCTTGCCGAAACATTGGGGATTTCTTTGAAATCTTTGCCCGGAGGCGTGCAACGCTGGACATAAACTGCAATACTCGTGTCATGCAGATCACAAAGACCGCCCCCATTGTTACCGTCGCCACCCTCATCGCCGCCGCTGCCGCGCTCGCACCGGCCGCATCCGCCAACAGCGCCGCCTACTCCAACACCGCAGGCGACGTCCGCTGTGAGATCTACCAGGTCCAAGGCACCACGAAAACCATCTGCGTGTCCGACCCCGCACGCAAGGCTCAGCCGGAGTGCAACCCGCCGGAGCAGCTCGCCCCGGCCGTAAGCGTCGGTGGCGGATCCGCCGCTGTCCACTGCTGGAACCAGGGCTTTACCAACCCGCCCCAGAAGTTGAACCCGCTGCAGGTCAAGCAGCTCGGCTCCGCCTACATCGCCCCGGATTTCTCCGGCAACCTGTACGTGGCGGACATCGCCACCCGCGCGGTCATCCGCGCCGGCGCCACCAACCAGGTGCTGTTCAAGCTCTAGAAGAATCTCATGCGCACTCTTCTCCGCGGCGTCATCGCCGCTTTCACCGCCACCGCCGCCCTATCCGCCGGCGCAACCTCTGCCTCCGCCAACGAGGGCTTCAACCCCCGGCGCGTGGAGTGGCCCGCCGCCCACGGCGCACTGCCCGCGCAGCCGCCGTACGCCACGTTTTCCAACCAACAGGACACTGTGCGCTGCGGTGTCTACGCCATCGACGGCCAGGACTTCATCCACTGCCTCAGCCTGGTGGACACCATGCCGGGTCACATGTGCGCCGGCCAGGGCAAAGCCAACGCCATGAACCTGGGTAAGTGGGACGCGTGGGACTGCGCCGACACCAACGCCTTCGCCGGCGCCCCGAAGATGGGCAATCTGCAGCTGCGCCGCTACGGCACCACGTTCGTCGCCAGTGACACCAAGGGCAACTTTTTCGTCGGCGACCGGGAGCTCAGCCGCATCATCCGCGTCGGCAAGATTAACGACAT
The DNA here is from genome assembly GCF_054478435.1 of Corynebacterium sp. CQ3829_602738. Taxonomy (NCBI): domain Bacteria; kingdom Bacillati; phylum Actinomycetota; class Actinomycetes; order Mycobacteriales; family Corynebacteriaceae; genus Corynebacterium; species Corynebacterium sp. CQ3829_602738. Next base: position 662,143 of record NZ_CM137003.1, on the reverse strand, counting down.
TTACGCCGACCGCGGCCGCATCATCGCGTTCAACTCAAAGCTGCGCGGCTCGTCCATCCCGGCCATGTCGTCCATCTAACCCTCACCCACACATCCGTTCGATTCCGTCGCCTCCGGGATCGGACGGAAAATTATAATGTCGGCCTGTTCCACCACAACCGCATAAAGGAGGCGCCCTTGGGCGAGATATTGAGAGCCGCCGTGTACTGCGCAAAAGCGCCGTCGCTCTTCCCCCGAGAACTGCATATGTTGGCCGACATCGCGCGTAACGCTGACGATCACTCAGGACCTGTCCTGGACAGCGACGGCACCGTGCGCGAAGCCCGCAGGGGTTACGTGCGGCGCCTGGGAGATCCGAAAGACAAGCTCGGATTGAAGGCGAACATGCTGGAAACCCGCATGTTCATCTTCACCGCCACCGGCTGGCTCGCCCCGGTGGAAGGCCCGGAACACGACGGCGCGTACCAGCTCAACGTGCCCCGCCTGCAGCGGCTGCTCGACGCGGCTGAGGCAGCGATGGCCACCGGTGAGCCGGACGCGGACGCCATCGCCGAAGCGGACCGGGAGCTGCCCGGCGACTTTGACACGCAAGCCCCGGACCTGGCGGACCAGGTGGACCGCCTGCTGGTCCGCAACCCGGCCACCTAGGCCCGCTGCGCCGGCCCGAGCGCTGGTGGTTCAATGGGGCGCATGAAATTTCTTGCGCTTTCCACCAGTGTCCACCGCTACACCGACTCCGGCATCCACACCGGTATGTGGCTCGGCGAGTACACGCACTTCTACGACGTGCTCACCGAAGTCGGCCACGAGGTCACCCTCGCCAGCGTCGACGGCGGCGCCGTACCCATCGACCCAGTGAGCCTGAAAACCCCGGTGATCCAGCTCGGCGGCACCAACAAGCGCTATGAGGACCCCGAGTTCATGGACCAACTCGACGACACCCCGGCCATCACGGATGTGAACCTCGACGATTACGCCGGCATCTACCTCATCGGCGGCCACGGCACCATGTTCGACTTCGCGGCCGACGAGGTGAAACATGCCGTCGCCCACTTCGCCGACGCAGACAAGATCGTTGCCGCGGTCTGCCACGGCCCGTGCGGCCTGCTCGACGTCACCCTCGCAAACGGCGCCAAGCTTCTCGACGGCCGCCACGTCACCGGCTACTCCTGGACCGAAGAAAAACTGGCCCGCCGCACCGAGGAAGTCCCCTTCAGCCTGGAAGAGAAACTCCGCGACCAAGCCGGCGAGTACACCACCGCCAAGATCCCGATGACCAAGCACGTCGTCGTCGACGGCAACCTGATCACCGGCCAAATGTTGCGTAGTCGCATCTAGTAACACCGTGGTGAGTATCGAGTAACGCGATGGTGAGCATCCAGTAACAGTCCGGAACAGGGTACTGGTGACGCGCCCCGTCAGTGCGCCGACGTTGTCAGAGGCACTGCAACGTGCAAAATGCCCGTGAGCTCTCGCAGCACAAAACATCACCCTCTGCGCATAGGGTCGTGGTGTGGTTGTTCACATGGGCCCAGCTGGGCGCGGTCAATACTCAGCCGCTACCAGGCCCCTCCTTTTGGCCCGGGCCGGCGGTTCCGCTGTACGTGCTGCTTCGCTAGCTCGTAGCTCAACACGTCGAATCGGCTGAGCGGACAGCTAGGAGAACCCATGGCATACGTTCAAGGCGCACTGGCCCGGCTGTTACTCGATACCCACCCGAGCGTTACCCGAAACCCACCACACCGTTACTAAATACGTGGTCTAAACAGCCAAAACCCGACGTCGGCGGCGGGGGTCGGCGAAGCGGTGCTGGAAGTGCTGGGCGAATAGCCCGCAATGCAAAACCCGGCCAGAGATTTTCTCTTTGGTCGGGTTGCAATCAGAGGGACCACCCGGAGTCCTAGCAACCGGGGGGTAGTTGCCAATGTCTCGACGGGTGATCATAGATGTGCTCGAATATGCACCAGAACGAGCAAACATGCTCAGTGTGCGAAACACTCAGTGTCCGCCCACCCACGAACTACAGCATCGAAAAGCGCTCCACGAACGCGGACAACCTCGCTCCAACCCTTGCTCTCACCTGGTCGTGGTTCGCATTCTTGCCGAACCTGGACGTAGTAGGTAGCAGCTTCGTCAACCCCGTCCCAGACGTCGACACCACACCAGATTCAAGAGCATCCTCAACGAACGAATACGTCGCTTCAGGTTTGAGCTTCTCGGACTCAATAAGACGCTTCAATTCCTCATCACGGCGCACCGCCATGAACTGCACCCAGCGCTGATCTGTGGACAGCTCACCACTAATCGCGTCCCTCCCATCACCAACAGCATCCATGAACTCATGAATCAGATCCGCCTTATCGCGCAAGCTCGGAGAAGCTTCCACAGAACGTGTAATGGTCGCGCGAGTCTCCTGCGCTCCCTCGTAGTCACCCTGTCCCTGCTTGGTCCGGTAATCGTCAATCAGCATGACGATGTAATCGACCGTGATCTCCACCTGCTTGACAAGCTCAATTTCGAAAACGAGCTGATCGTCTACTTGATCGTCTTCTGTTTCCTTCTGGGGACGTTCCGCATCTCGTTCAGACTTGAACTGATCGTGCAAATCCAGATACATCGACGTGTAATCTTGCTGCTCTCGCTCGTTCATCAGTTCCTTACCCGCGAACTCATCGAACGAGGTCAAGATGTTCAAAAGCTTCAGGATCTCGCCGTATAGCTTGACGAACCCTTTCTGCCCGCTTTCTGATGCGATCACTTCCCCTACCGGGTAGAAGTGCTTCAAATCCTCAACCTTGCGCGTGTAATCGCGGTAGAAGTCGCTAAAGGGAGCCATGACAGCTACCTCGGTCGCGTTGTCGGCATCCCCGAACAATTTCAGCGCTTCGTTGGTTTCCTTATCCAAGTCTCGGAAACAGACGATATTGCCGTACGTCTTCACAGAGTTGAGGATTCTGTTCGTCCGCGAGAACGCCTGAATGAGTCCATGCATCCGCAGGTTTTTATCCACGAACAAGGTGTTAAGCGTGGTCGCGTCAAACCCGGTCAAGAGCATGTTGACCACAATGACAAGATCGATCTCACGGTTTTTAATCCGTTGTGAGAGATCCTTGTAGTAGTTTTCGAACGATTCCGAATCTCGCGCGTCGTAGTTGGTTGAGAAGTACTCGTTGTAGTCGTTAACCGCGCCTTCGAGGAAATCGAGGTTATCCGCCGATAGTGTGGAGGTATCGAAGTCTTCATCCTCGATCATGTCCGCGCTACCAGAAGAACTGGTTTGCGCTGAGAAAATTGTTGCCACCTTCAGGCGCTGGTGGGCTGGCAAGTCTGCTTGTTGGCGCGCGAATTCCTCATAGTAGGTACGCGCTGCTGGAATCGAGTCGGTAGCAAACAGGGCGTTAAACCCGCGCAGCTTCCTCGTGGATTTGATCGCTTCTTTCGCACCCCGTTTACGAACAGACTGCTCGACGTTGCTGACTACCTTGTGATCGTAGAGCTGCCCTAAATCTCGTTTCGTCTTCTGATCAAAATGCTCCAGGATGTAGCGAGTGGCGGCTTCTACTCGTCCGGGCGCGAGAAGCTGTGCAGCCGTTAGCTCAAAAGGTGATTCTGGATCAGGAGCTACCGGGGATAGCTCGTGGTATTCCACCTTAAACTTGAGCACGTTATGGTCTCGGATTGCGTCCACAATCGTATATGTGTGCAGCTTGTCGCCAAAAGCGTGTGCGGTCGTTTGCAGGTTGGGGTTAGACCCCACCTTGTTTTGCTTGAAAATGGGCGTGCCCGTAAATCCAAAGAAGTTGTACTTTTTAAACTTGCGCTTCAGGTTCTTGTGCATGCTCCCGAACTGGGAACGGTGACACTCATCGAAGATGAACACCACATGCTGGTTGTAGATCTCGCGGTTGTCCTTCTGGGCGATAAAGTGACTCATCTTTTGGATGGTCGTGATCACGATCTTGGAGTCTGCGCGTTGGAGCTGGATGTGGTTGGTGGATTTCCCCTCACGTTCTAGCTGGGCGATTTCTTCTAAAAGCTCCGCCCGCGTGGAGAGCTGCTGGGACAAAATCTTGGTGGAGGTGTTCGAGTTGGCTGCGCCCTTTTCGAACTTGTCGTATTCCCGGATGGTTTGGTAGTCGAGGTCTTTACGATCCACGACGAAGATGACCTTATCCACGCTCTCCATCTGGGTAGCCAGTTGAGCTGTCTTGAAGCTGGTCAGCGTCTTTCCTGAGCCGGTGGTGTGCCAGATGTACCCGCCCGCGTCGAGTGAGCCAAGTTTCTTGTTCAGGACAGATTGCTCGATCCTGTTCAGAATGCGCTCGGCTGCTGCGATCTGGTACGGGCGCATGACCAGCAGCATCTCATCGACGGTGAACACGCAGTACTTAGTAAGTACGGATAGCAGCGTGTGCTTGGACAAGAAGGTTTTGGCGAACGGGATGAGATCTGTGATCGGCTTGTTGGTCGCATCCGCCCACCAGGACGTGAACTCGAACGAGTGGGAGGTCAGCCGCTTGGATTTTTTCGCCGTAGCTTTCCCGCTCGTCTCTTTCAGGTGGAGGTCTCTCGTGGTGCAGGAGTAGTACTTGGTTTGTGTCCCGTTGGAGATGATGAACAACTGGACATACTGGAACAGTCCCTCATCCGCCCAAAAGCTCTCCCTCTGATAACGGTCAATCTGGTTGAAGGCTTCCTTAATGGCGACTCCGCGCCGTTTCAGTTCGATATGAACCAGCGGTAGACCGTTCACCAGAATGGAAACGTCGTACCTGTTCGACTTGTTGCCCTTATCGCTTCCCTTGGTTGTGTACTGGTTGATCACCTGAAGCGAGTTGCGGTGAATGTTGTCCTTGTCGATGAGGACGATGTTTTTGGTCGTGCCATCGTCTCGAGTGAGATTTTTGATGTGATCGGTCTGAATCGTGCGGGTCTTGTCCACGATTCCAGAAGCGGGGTTAGCGATCTCTGTCTTGTAAAAGGTTTCCCACTCAGCATCCGAGAACTGGTAGGCATTGAGCTTTTCTAACTGGGCGCGCGCGTTTTCGCGCATGGCGCTGGCGCTGCGAATGTCGGCGTACTCGTAAGCTTGGCGTTCTAGCTGGGCGATCAGCGCGTTCTCTAGTGCCGATTCCGACTGGTATCCGGTCGCGCTTGTTGCATCTGCTTGATACTTCGCAATGACCGTGGACGTGTCCGTGACTGCTACAGGCTCGGTGTAGTCATGCTGCGGGCGGGAGGAAAATGAGCGCGAGGGATTAGAAAGCTGTGCCATTTTGAGTTACTCCTTCACCGGGAGGTCAAGCAGCAAATCGCGGTAGTGTGCGTACTGCTTCTGGCGTAGCTCCCGCTCTCGCTTGAGGTTGTCGATGTATTCGATGAAGGTGTCTAGCTTGGACGCGATCTCTTCCTGAACTTCGAGAGGTGGCAGGGGGATTTGGAAAGCCATCAGGCGCTTGGTGTCCAATGATGCAGCTGATCCTCCCGTGTTACGCGCTCTCAGAAGAATGCTTTCTCGGAACTCTTCAAGCGCGTTAAAGAGGTATCGCCCATTCAGTTCATCACTCGGAAACACAGCCTTTAGGTCTTGATTCATGGCGACTTCTTGGGGAAAGTACGCGACTGGCAGCTTCTTCTCCAAGATGCTCGATCTCGCTACCAAGGCGGTGGACCCAGCCGGAACCAATTTGGTTGAAGAACCTTCTACCGCTTCATTGGTGATGTAGTCGATAGTGCGCGTCACTGTGTGGTCGTGCATATCTTTCGGAGAAACCCACGCAATCGTGCCGTTTTGCCAGAAGGACTCGTTCTTCTTCGATGGGGTTCCTCCGCCAAACCACGTTCCAGCATTTTTTAGAGCTATTCGAGGGAAGTGCTTTAACTTCTCGAATAAAGCATGACTCGTCGCAATCTTTTGTCGCTCCCGCCCGATGATCTCCTGTTCCAGCTCCCGGTCGAGGTCTACAAACAGGTCGAGAATCCTAACGATCTCTTGCTGGATCTCTAGTGGAGGAAGAGGAATCTCAATCGCCATGAATCGCGCCTTCGTGATATTGAAACGCGTTACTCCATTGGCAGTCTTCACTATCTGCTTGCGGACTTCCTCAGAACGAAACAGATGCGAAGCGAATTCAGGCAATACGGTTTCTGGATCAGAAAACCTTAACGCAAAACAGAAGCTATTGAGGTAAATGACTTCTTTGGGCGGCTCTGTGACCACCGAAGACATTCCTACTTCTTCGTGAACTTCGGATGACCCTGTAATCAGAACATCTCCGTACTGAAGCTCATTCTGATTTTCGCCTTCAGCAACCTTGACGAATTCCGGGTCTTTAAGGTCCAATTTCGGGTTATTGAAAATGTTGCTATACGACGCGAAACGGGCGTTGCCATCTTCGAAATCCTTCTTGGTTTTCCCTCTCAGACCAGCGACCGTTTTGGCGACTCTTTTCAGAGCCACACGCTCCACCCCATCAGGGCACAAATCATGAACCAACTCATCGAACTTATTCATCATCAACTCCCGTTTCGAGATCAGTCACGGCTTGCTCGATAGCTTCCCGCAAGGCTTCTTGGCGAGCCGCCATCTGGCGCAACTCCTCGTTCAAGCTTGATGTATCGATGATCTCTCGTACGTCTTCTCGCTCGATGTAGGCGTTCACCGACAGGTTTGCGTCGTTGCTGAGAACGTCCTCGTTCGTCACCAGAGCGGTCTCGTACTGGATCTCATCGCGGTCCTCGTAGAGCTTGACGATTGTGTTCTGATGCTCAGAGAAGAGCTTGTTCTTGGTCCCCACACGCTTGAAGTATTTCGACGCGTCGATGAAGTGGATCAGGTTATCCGTCTTGGACTTCTTGATCACCAAAATGCAGGTCGTAATCGTCGGTCCGAAGAACAAGTCAGACGGTAGCTGGATGACCGTCTGAATCAGGTTGTTCTTAATCATGTACTCGCGGATCGTCTTTTCGGTACCACCGCGATACAGCGAACCAGGGAAGGAAACGATGGCAGCGGTGCCATCTACATCGAGGTAGGACAGCATGTGCATGTTAAACGCCCAGTCGGCGTAACGCTGGGGAGCCAGCACACCTGCTGGTGAATAACGATCATCGTTAACCAACACTGGGTCTTCCTTGCCCTTCCACTTCCGGGAATACGGAGGGTTAGACACAATGGCGTGGAATGGCTCTACATCGTCATGCTGCGGGTTGGTGAGAGTATTCGCACGTTTAATGTCGAACTTTTCGAACCCAATGTTGTGCAGGATCATGTTCATCCGCGCCAGGTTGTACGTGGTCAAGTTGATCTCTTGCCCGTAGAACCCACCCACGTTTTCTTCCCCGAGAACCTTGGCGAACTTCAGCAAGAGAGAGCCTGAGCCACACGCCGGGTCGTAGACGCTGTGAACCTTGGTCTTGCCAGATGCTGCGATTCGGGCGAGGACTTCAGAGACTTCCTGCGGGGTGAAGTACTCACCACCGGATTTACCCGCTTGAGAAGCATACATCTGCATGAGGAATTCGTACGCGTCACCGAAAACGTCGATAGCGTTATCCCCGAAATCACCAAACGGCAGCTCGTGTATCTCGTGAATAAGCTCGTAGAGCTTCTCGTTGCGTTCCGGGACAGTCTCACCAAGCCTGTTCGAATTGACCTGGAAGTCATCGAATAGCCCTTTAAAATCGCCCTCCGACTCCGTACCTACGGCGGAAGACTCAATCCCCTTAAAGACCTGTTCTAGCGTCTCGTTGAGGTTGGGAACCTTCTTCTGTGACACCTTTTGCTTGGCATCTTGGTAAACGTTTTCAAACAAGCGCGAAGGAGGGATGAAGAACCCCTTTTCTTCCACCACACCGTCGCGTCCAACTTCTGCGTCCTCATCTGAGAGGTTGGCGTAGTCGAGTCCTTCTTCTTCCGCGTTAAGGAAAGCGGTCAGATTCTCCGAAATGAAACGGTAGAACAGCATGTTGAGGACATAGCTTTTGAAGTCCCAGCCATCGACGGAACCGCGCAAGTCTTCGGCAATCCTCCAGATGGTTTTCTGGAGGTCTGCGCGTTGCTTGCTTCCGTCAACTGGAGCGTTTTCCGCGACTTCCTTGGCTACGTCTGCCATTGCTACGTCCTTTCACCTTGATGCGCTTTCTACTGGGCCGATTATCTCATGAGCATGCGACATGTCCGGGGTGGTCACTGCACGGAAGTTTGCATGTAAAGACGATTCCCCAGGTCACCCTTTTACAACCCATACTAAGTCGAACACAAGTTCTTGATTTAGGTCGGGAATCTGACTACTGTACCGCTTGGTCTATTTGAAAGGGATATTATTTGACCGACCATCGAGACTTGAACGCAACGGCGCGAAACGAGCGAGGGGAACTGGACATAGTGCGCCTATCGTGGAATCAATCCTGGCGCTCCCGAGCCAGTACCCATCATCAAACTTTCTTCCCGAAATCCGAGGGCAGCTAGAGGGACACGACTGGACAGTCCTCCCCGCAGAGGCATCCGTGGGCGACACCCAGGCCGCACATGGACGATCTCCCTCTCTCCTGGAGTGGACTTGTCCACCTGGATTGCAAACGAGAAGGCGTACTGAGTGGACTTCCTCACCTACATGGTGAATGAGCATCTCGATGGTGAAGAGGAAAATTACCGCGTGAACGTCGTGCCTGACGATCCAGTACGAATCGCCAGGCAGTCCGACTGGGGCCAGGGCCAACTCGCCAAAGTATCCACCCGGTGCTGTTGCAAACTTCAGGCGGAGAGCCGTGACGACCCAGTCTTCATCCTCTGATGCTCGCTGCGGGTCGGCGTTCTCAGGCAGCCTCGAACACCCGGCTGACGATCACCGCATCCGGGTTCGGTTGCTCGTAGGCAAACATCGCGCCCTGGCCTTTCCGTAATGAGTGCATCGCTTCCATCCCTTTCAACGTCCGGTACGCCGACGTCCGGTTTTTGAACGCCCCCTTCGGTCCGAGGATCCGTTTCAGCCGCCCATGTTCTCCTTCAATGACGTTATTGAGGTATTTCACCTGCCGGTGTTCCACGGTCTGCGGGCAGATTCCCTCTGACTTCAACTCGGCGATTGCCCCGGCCAGGGAGGGTGCTTTATCGGTGTTGATCACCCGCGGGAACCCGGTTATCGTGTTCGACCTCAGGGTCTTGGCCAGGAAACGCTTCGCTGCGGCGACATTACGCTTTGGGGACAGGTAAAAATCCAGGGTATGCCCACCCGCGGTGATGGCCCGATAGAGGTAGCACCACTTTCCCCCGACCCGGATATAGGTCTCGTCCACCCGCCAGGACCGGGCCTGCCAATCCGGGACTTGTCGGTACCACCGGGTCTGCTTGGCCAGCTCAGGAGCATATTTCTGGACCCAGCGGTAGATGGTGCTGTGATCGACCGGTACGCCGCGTTCGGTCATCATTTCTTCCAGATCGCGGTAGCTGAGCCCGTAGCGGCAGTACCACCGGACCGCCCACAGGATGATTTCACGGGGAAATGACGACCGGAGAAGATGCCCATGGCTGTGATTATTTCACGCAGGTCTTCCTGTCGCCCGAACTTTGCAACAGCACCCTTTTGGCGGTCCAGGAGGTGTGCCCAATTGGATTACAAGTACCTACACACTTGATCGGTGCTGCACGTTTCAGGGTCCGGGTGTGCGGCGTCCTGTCTGAGGTCCGCGATAGTGTCGCGCAGCACGGAGAGCTGCGCGATCTGCTGCTCGATCTCAGCGAGGCGCACGTCAAGCAGGTCGCGCACGTGCTCGCAGGGCGCCTGGCCGCCGTCGCGGATGTCGAGGATCTGGCGGATCTGGGCGAGGGTCAGCCCGGCGGCCTGGCCCCGGTGGATGAACCCGACCCGACCCACGGCATCCTCGGCGTAGTCCCGATAGCCGGAGGCCAATCGCTCGGCCGGAGGGAGCAGCCCCGACTCCTCGTAGAACCGCAGGGTCTTGGTCGTGGTTCCGGTTGCTTCCGCAAGCTGTCCGATCCTCATGTTCGCCGATTCCCCTTCCAATGGCCACCACACTTGACCTTCCATTGTACTGGAAGGTTCACAATGGTTCCATAGGAACTTTTGAACCACAGGGAAGAGACATCTGGAATGACAAACGAAAAGTTCGATCTGGCGATTATTGGTTCCGGCGGCGGAGCGTTTGCGGCCGCGATCCGGGCCACCGGGCTGGGCAAGCGCGTCGTGATGGTGGAGCGCGGCACCGTGGGCGGGACATGCGTGAACACGGGCTGCGTCCCGTCGAAGGCGCTCCTGGCTGCCGCGGAGGCCCGCCACGTGGCGTTGGATTCGGCCCGCTTCCCTGGGGTGGCGGCCTCGGCGGGCCCGGTGGACATGCCGGCCCTGATTCAGGGCAAGGCCGCGCTGGTTGAAAGCATGCGCACGGAGAAGTACGTCGATCTGGCCGCGGACTACGGGTGGACGATGATCTCGGGGGACGCGTCGTTCACCGGAACCCAGGACGCACCGCTGCTCCGGGTGATCTCCCCGGATGGTGCAGTGAGAACGATCGAGGCCGGGCACTACCTCGTGGCCACTGGCTCCGCACCCTACGTGCCCCCCGTTCCCGGACTGGCCAAGGCCGGGTACCTGACCTCGACGACGGCGATGGAACTGGACGAGGTGCCCGAATCAATGCTGATCCTGGGCGGAGGCTATGTTGCCCTGGAGATGGCACAGCTTTTCTCCCGGCTGGGCTCCCGGGTGACCATGCTGGTCCGTTCCCGGTTGGCCTCGCAGGAGGAACCGGAGGCATCCAAGGCGTTGGCGGGGGTGTTCGCCGACGAGGGGATCCGGGTGGTCCGGCGGGCCATGGCCGACTCCGTGGCCTCCGGCCCGGACGGGGTCTCGGTGACGGCAAACGTGGCCGGGGACGAGGAGGTGTTCCGCGCTTCCCACATCCTCGTGGCACTGGGCCGCCGCCCAGTGACCGAGGGACTGGACCTTGACGCCGTCGGGGTGAAGACCGGCGCATCCGGCGAGATCGTGGTCGATTCCCGCCTGGCCACGTCCAACCCGCGGGTTTGGGCCGCCGGGGACGCGACCGGCCATCGGGAGTTCGTTTACGTCGCAGCGGCCCACGGCGCCCTGGCCGTGGACAATGCGTTCACCGATGCCCTGGCCGAGGTCGACTACCGGCACCTGCCCCGGGTCACCTTCACCAGTCCCGCCATCGGGGCGGTCGGGATGACGGAAAAGGAAGCTGTCGCCGCCGGGATCAGCTGCGAGTGCGGGGTCCTCCCCCTGGAGTACGTGCCGCGAGCCGTGGTCAACCGCGACACCCGCGGCTTCATCAAGGTTGTCGCGGACCGCGACACCGGACGGATCCTGGGCCTCTCCGCGGTGGCCAAGGACGCCGGGGAAATCGCCGCCGCCGGCGTCTACATCCTCGAAGCGGGCATGACCACCGCGCAGGTCGCCGCCGCCTGGAGCCCCTACCTGACGATGGCCGAGGGCATCAGGATCGCCGCCAAGGCCTTCACCACCGACGTCTCCAAGCTCTCCTGCTGCGCCTGAGCTGCAGCCCCCACTACCGAAGCAAAGGAATGCCATGACCGCCACCGACCAGGCCCTCACCTATCTGTTGTCCCCCGCGCGCTCCGGAATAGACCCGGACTTGTTCGTGCCGCTGCTGCGGCTCCTGGCCGAGGGCGAGCCCGTCACGGTCGCCGAACTGGCCACCGCCAGTGGCCGGAGCGAAGACACGGTCCGGCAGGGACTGGCCGCCGTCCCGGACACCGAGTACGACGACGAGGGCCGCATCATCGGCCTGGCCCTGACGATGCGGCCCACCCCGCATCGCTTCACCCTGGCCGGGGAACAGCTCTACACCTGGTGCGCCCTGGACACCCTCTTCTTCCCGGCCCTGATCGGGAAGGCCGCAACCATTGAGTCGACCTCCCCGGGTAGCGGGACCCTCATCCGGGTGATGACGGGCGCGGACGGCACGGTGACCTCCGTGCAGCCGGCCACCGCCGTCGTGTCCATCATCAGCCACCCGGGCACGGGGCCGGTGCGGTCATCGTTCTGCAACCAGGTCCACTACTTCGCCTCCCGCGAGGACGCCCAGCCGTGGTTGGATTCCCATCCCGACGGCGAAGTCCTGGACATCGAGGCGGCACACCGGGCCGGTGCCGCCATGGCCGCCGCCCTCCTCGCCGCGGCCGCCACGCGGGCCCCCGCGGCGCAGGACTCCTGCTGCTGAGCTTTAAAAGGACATGACATGACCCAGCACCCAGAACAGCCAGACACCGGCCATCAACCCGTCCGGCAGACCGGTCGCCCCGGGCGATACCACACACTGGCCGCAGGAATCGGCATAGCAGCGGCCATGATCCTGTGCTGCGCAGGACCCATCCTCATCGCCGCCGGAGCCCTCGGCGCGATCGCCGGATTCTTCTCAAATCCCCTCGTGTTACTCGCGGCCGCCACGGTGCTCCTGGCCGGGATCATCGCCGTCACCAGGCAGCGAAAACGCCACAGGACCGACGACTGCTGCCCTCCCGCATCCCCCGAGCACCACCGCACCGACCACGGCACCGCCTAAGTCCCCATCCCCATTCCTGGAAGGAACCACCAGACACCATGACATACCCGAGATCCCGCCGTTCTCTGTCCGTTCCCCGGCCCAGGCACCTCGCCTCCGCCCTGTTTCTGGCAGCGGTCATGGCACTGACAACCGCCTGCTCCAGCTCACCGAGCGGCCCGTCGGCCGCGCCAGGCGGTTCGTCGCCCGACGCGGCCGGTGCCGTTGCTGTTACGGTCTCCGACATTGACGGCACTACCCGGACCATCCCGGACGGTAAGCCCGCAGCACTGTTCTTCTTCTCTGCCGGATGCGGTGAGTGTGTGGAAGGGGCCGATTCCCTGAACAAGGCCTCCACGGCCCTGGGAAGCTCGGCCGACTACCTCCTGGTGGACGTGGACCCCCGAGAACCGAAGGAGACCATCAACGGATTCCGCGATTACATCAAGGCCCCTGAGCTCCCTGCCGTCATCGACACCGGGGCCACACTGACCACCCGGTACAAGGTCACCTCCATAAGCACCCTGGTGGTGGTCGACGCGAAGGGCGACGTTACCTTCCGGGCCACCGACCCGTCTGCGGAAAAGATCCAAGAAGAACTCACCAAGGCCGGCGCCCAATGACAGCCCTGCTTGCCCTGGCCTTCGCCGCTGGAATGATTGCCCCGGTCAATCCCTGCGGTTTCGCCCTCCTGCCCGCCTGGATAGCCCAGACCATCGGGGACGCCCGGACGCGCCCGCTCGCGCTGCGTCTGACCCACGGGCTCCGGGCCGGGCTCGCGCTCAGCCTCGGCTTCGCCGGGACCCTGGCAGCCTTCGGGCTGATCGTCAGCGCGGGCGCCAGGACCCTGATCAGCGCAGCGCCCTGGCTGGGAATGGCCACCGGGGTGATCCTTCTCCTGCTGGGCCTGGCCATGCTCACCGGACTCACACCACGGCTCCGTCTGCCGGCCTGGGCCACGAAACCCCGCACACAAGAAGCCGCAGGGGCAGGTCACAAAACCGGGCGCATGGTGGCCTTCGGGGTCGGATACGCCGCAGCATCCCTCGGCTGCACCCTCGGGGTGCTCCTGGCCGTGATCGCCCAAGCCCAGGCCGTCGCCAGCTACGCCGGGCTGCTCGCGGTCTTCGCCGCCTACGCCGCAGGCTCGGCCACTGTCCTGATGCTCGTTTCGGCAGGCACGGCCATCGCCGGGGCCGCCCTCGGGCGAAGAATCACCGGCCTGGCCAAGCACAGCAACCGCATCGCCGCCTTCATCCTCACCATAACCGGCGCCTACCTCAGCTGGTATTGGTATCCCGCCGCCACCGGCGGAACCGCACAGGCCAACAGCCTCGCCGTATGGTCAGCCGCCGCCAGCGCCTGGATCAGCGACAACAGCACCCTGATCGCAGCCCTCGCCGCAGCCGTGGTGCTCGCATCGGCATTGGCCGCCCTCAACCGGCGCAGGAGACTGCGCATCAGACAGGGAACGCCGCCCACAGGCGAGGGCCCCGGGCAAAGCGGGGAACCCGACTGCTGCGCACCAACCCCGGACAACAACTCGACCGAGGACCGGCCAGGCACGATCCCGTAGCTGGCCGAGGACTCCCAAAAAGCAAGGGGGAGAGGGAACCGTGCCCCATCTTCTGGCAAACGAGGCGCCCGCCTATCAGGACAGGTTGGTACAGCGGCATCAGGCCGGAAGTCAATTCGTGCAGAGGACTTCGGGCAATCCGTCAGGAGCCCTCTGTACCGCCCCCGCAATGACGGGAACGTCAGTGTGGTGGACTTCGGAAAGCCACAGTGACACCCACTAGTTGTACTCGACCGTGACGTTGGTGGCACTTTCGGTCTTGTGAAATAGTTAGGCCTCCTGGCTTAGTGGAGCTGTCTAGTTCTTCACTGCCGGAGGCCTCTATGCCCAACGGTAACGCCCGCTTGACCACGCATGCGAGAGCGTTGCTGGTGGCCAGGCAAGCTCATCCATATCGATGTGAAGAAACTCAGCCGCATCCCCGACAGCGGCGGTTGGCGAGTCCACGACCGATCCGCGACCGGAAGACCCGATCGGGTTCGACCACGTCCATGCCGCTGTCGATGACCACACCCGACTCGCTTATATGGCCCACTAGCGGTCGCGGAGCGTCCTGAAAACCTAAAGTTTTATGAGACACCCGGCAGGAACTGGAATGTGAGACCGTTTCATGGGGCAATTGGCCTCCTCCCCGTCTCACTAAAGCGTCTCGCCCTAAGTTGTCGCAGGGTGGTGCTCGGTAGGGGTTTGTGAGGCATAATCGAGACATGAGGCTTTTGGGGTACACCCATCTGTACGCGCTGACCTGCGGCGTTGTGGGTTGTGCCGAGCGTGCTGCCGGAGTCCCTTTCAGTGTCCCTGGGGTAGGAGCGGCCGCATGAAGGTGCGCTCGTACCGCAGGACGCACCCGGACTCGTCTCGAATCCGGTCAGCGGCGATGAAGTCCGGGTGGGTGCCGAACAAGGTGCGGTACTGCTCGTAGGCAGCCAGGCTGGGGAAGCTGAACAGGGATTCCGCACGGTCACTCACACCTTCCGCGGGTAGGTAGTACCCGTGGTGGGTGCCGCCGTGTTCGTCGACATGCCGCATCCAAGCGCGGGCGAACTGTTCAAAGGCCGCGATCTGGTCGGGGTCGATGGTGTAGTGGACGACACAGGTGATCACATCCACAACGCTAGGCCCACAGGCGCTCATTGGGGAGCCTTTGTCTGTGCGCCTCGTGGTGCACCTGGGGCACACCAATCTGCCTGGTTTACCTGCGGAAATGCGTCAGTTCGCCAAGTTGGCGCCGATTTCAACGGTGAGAACTCCGACGGCGATGAAGAGGATGCCGAGGGCCATGGTTCGGGTGAGGGGTTCGTGGAAGATGACCCGGGCGAGGATCGCGGTGAGAGCTACGCCGGATGCTGCCCAGATGCCGTAGGCGACGCCAAGGGCCATGCCGTCGGCCAAGGCGAGACTTAAGGCGACGAACGCCACGAGATACCCCGCGATGACGCCGATGAACCATTTCTTCACCCGGCCACCGTCGGAGGCTCGTAGCGACATGGTCGCGACGACTTCGGACAAGATGGCGCCTGCGAGGAAGATCCATCTCATGAGTTGACTCCTGCTTCCTGGGCTGCGGTTTGCTGAGCTTTCTGGGAGCCGAGTTCGACGGTGAGGACACCGCTGATGATCAGAACCATTCCAAGACCCATCACAGCAGTCAGAGGTTCACCGAAAATCGCGGCGGATAGCACAGCGGCGAGCACGACCCCGCTGGCTCCCCAGATGCCATAGGCGACGCCGATCTGCATTCCTTCGCGCAGGCAGAAGGTGAGGAAGACGAAAGCGCCGATGTATCCGGCAGCAACCACGATGTACCAGGATGGGTGATTGAGCGCCGCCTTGAGAGACAGCGTCGCCGCCACTTCGGTAGTGATGGCACCAGCGAGCAGGAACCACTGCTTCATGGGGTTGTTCCTTCGATCAGGGAGCGAATGCTGGAGACGACGGCTTCGAGATCCGCGCCGTGGAGGGTGGACACACCTGTGGCCTGGGCGCCCCAGAGTCCGTCGGCGGCGAGTCGGGCGGTGGTCAGCCTGGCTCGGGTGGCGGCGTCGAGATCGTCCGGGAGTTCGAGCCAGCGGCCCA
Organism: Corynebacterium sp. CQ3829_602738; assembly: GCF_054478435.1. Classification (NCBI taxonomy): domain Bacteria; kingdom Bacillati; phylum Actinomycetota; class Actinomycetes; order Mycobacteriales; family Corynebacteriaceae; genus Corynebacterium; species Corynebacterium sp. CQ3829_602738. The sequence goes on along the minus strand of NZ_CM137003.1, from coordinate 645,945 downwards.
TCCGCGTAGTCCACGGTTCGGTGAGTTCGGGCCGGTACGTCGCTTGGCCCCAGATGATGAACTCGGCGCGCTTGGCGGCCCCGTGGGCGGCGACGTGAACGTAGCTCAGGAGCCGCTCGGTGGCGTTGGCGTTCTCGAGGGGCTTGCCAAGGGTGGCAGTCATGTCGTTCTCGACGTTGGCCGCAGCGTGGTCGACGATCGCGGCGAGCAGTACGTCGCGGTTGCGGAAGTGATATAGCAATCCCGGTTTGGTGAGCCCGGCCTCGTGGGCCACTGCGTCAAGGGTAATGTCGCCACCCTCCGCTGCGTTCATGACGCGGAGGGCAGCTTCCAGGATCTCGGAGCGCTGACTGGTTCGCATATAGCTAACTTTACCATTTGGTAGGTGAAGCCTTCAACTGCGGGCGCTGGTAGGGGCACCTGGGGTACACCCCAAGCGAACAATTTGTGAATGAAAAAACTTCCTGTTCGCTAGGGTTAGTTCCAAGACTAACGGAACAGAACCGTCACTGCCTCTGGAGATCACTGAACAGTTGGGGGCGATCTCAGGACAAAAGGTGGGCTATGCCCGGGTGAGTTCGAAAGATCAGAACCTTGATCGTCAGATTGAACAACTCAAGGCAGAGAAGGTCTTCACCTATTACACGGATAAGGCCAGTGGTGGATCGCGTGAGCGCCCTGGACTTGATGAAGCAATGCGATATGTCCGTGCAGGAGATCAGCTTGTCGTCACGTCGATGGATCGGTGCGCGCGTTCACTGACGGATCTGTACGCCATTGTTGACGAGCTAGTCAGCAAAGGAGTGTCGGTGAAGTTCCTCAAGGAGGGACAGACCTACTCAAAAGACTCCACCCCGATCGCCAAGCTGATGCTAGGGCTGTTGGGTTTTGTTCAGTTGGGTAAGGCCGTGAAAGAGCTGGATCAACACCGTGAAATAGTTGAAAAAAATAACCCCGCAGGTTTCCCTGCGGGGTGTCGTTGTTAGAACGGTGCTTCGTCGTTGTCGGCGTCAGCGCCAGCCAGGGCGGCGTTCGCCGCCTCGCCTCCGCGACGGGCTGCTCGCGCAGCGGACTCTTTCTTGGAGTCGATCAGCTGCACGGTGTCGATACGGGCGACCAGCGGGTAGTGCTTCACACCGTCCTTGTCGGTGTAGACGTCGGTTTTCAGCGAGTAGCTCACCGCAACGCGATCGCCGGAGCCGACGCAGCCGAACACGCCGGGGTTCTTAGCGTCCTGGACGTAGCCGGTCAGCTCCACGATCTCGCTTTCCACCTTGCCGGTGGCCTTGTTCTTGAAGGTGTTGCGCGCATAGACGCTGAGTTTCACCGTCGCGCCACCGTTTGCGTGCTCGAACAGCTTCGGTGCGCGAGCTGCGTTGCCGACGATGGTGCCGTTGTTGAAGGGGTTGGACATGATGGTTCTCCTTACCTGAGTGGGTGTGAATTGCCGTGCAATTTGGGTACTTAAGCAGCTGCTTTGCTGCTGCGGGGTGGTTGCGCTGTCGTTACAGCACAGCCCAAGGCAGCGGTGTGCCTGCCGCCTCTAGGTCGCGCAGTTCTTGCGCTGCGCCCGGATCGGCGTCCTCGCCGTCGATGCCGTCGGCGAGCTGGTAGAGCAGTTCCAGATCGGTGTGGATGAAGTCGCGCATCAGGTGCCTCCTTGTTCGGATTGGTGGTCAATCCGTCTGTTGGAGACAGCTCTGCTGTCTAGGGGTCGCTCCCCTGCCTCGTTGAAGTGTCTGTTGTCGCCAGCCACGGCGATACAGCGAAAAAGAAACCCCGTTGCATCGCTGCAACGGGGTGTGTGGTGCTACTCGGCAAACAAGATCGTGCGGGTCTTCTCAGCGCCCTCACGGACGAGTTCGACCATCCGCTCGCCTTGGCCGATGTCGGTGAGCTTCGCGACCAGCGACGGGAAGTTCTCGTCTGGCCCGATCTCGGTGGCTCGCTGCGCAGCCACGCCAGCTAGCCCCGGCTGGCCTGTGGCGTGAGCGAGCACGGCAACAGTGGCGGTGAGCTGCGAGCGCATGCCTGGCCAGCTGGTCGGGACAGCGCGCATAACCTTCTCTATGAACGCAAGGCCCGCCTGCGGGTCATCGAGCAGTGCGGCAAGCAGCGTGTCCCGCAAGCGCGGCGTGGTGAAGCATTTCAGCGCAGACCGAACAGCGCGAGCGCTCGGCTGGGTGATCCCTGCCGCCGCCTGCTCATACTCACGCTGCAGCACGTCTGCGAACATGGGCGGGATATACGCCAGCGCGTCTTCGATGATGTCGGCGTGCTCGGCAGCGTCGATGCCGTGGTCAGTGCTGTTCAACCGTGCCTCGATGTCGTCTTTGCTCGGCTCCGGCAGCTCGCCGGTGTGCTCTAGCATCTGCTGCAGCGCCGCTGATGCGGCGACCTCGCCGACAACACCGTGGCGCGGCTCGTCGATGAGCGGATGCTGGTACACAGACCACCAAGCAGCCCCAGTGACGATCTCGGGCACCTGCACCACCCCGAGCAGCGGCGGTAGCGGCGAGGCCCCGCTGGTGAGGTACGTGGCCGTCTCGTCGAAGACCGGCTGCGCAATGTCATCGCTGATCATGTACGCGATAACAGCGTCGAGTTCGAGGTGGTGGACCCACGCTGCGAACCGCTCGCGGCTCTCGGTGAGCTTCTCCACTGCTTCGTCCAGGTCGAACCGTGCGACCGGGCCGAGGCGGACGGTGTCGACGCCCTCGTCGTCGACGAAGAACGCGAGGATCAGCGAGTTGTTCGGGTAGAACCCGAGGATGCCGGGGAGGTTCGCGAGGATCTCGCCGTGAGATGCAAGCGTGTGGGAATGAGTGGACATGGCAGTGCTCCTTTGCACGAATACGGGGTGAACGTGGTCAATCCCGTATTCAGTCCGGCTCTGCCGGTCGCAGGCGTATCCCCGCAGTGCAGTGCCTTTGTGCGCTCGGCGTCGCTAGCGCAGCCTGATGCTCGCTCGCTGGGTGCGAGCGCTAGCGACGCAGCATTGTTAGATCCCCGCGTCGCCGCTGGTTAAGCGTTACCTTTGGCGCGGTTGTGAGACTTGCACAGCAGTTCGCAGTTGCTTTCCTCGAACTGCCGACTCCCGTGGCGTTCCTTCGTTGCTGCCGTCCTAGCAATCACTAAGCAATGCACCGAAAACCTGCGCCGCGTCGTTGGAGCGTCGCAGTTCCGTTTGGTGCAGGATTTTGACCCTAGTGCACCAGCTAGTGCACCAAATGGCGATCCGATCACAAAATGAAGAAGGCCCCTACCAGCGTTTCCACTGGTAGGGGCCTTATCTTAGTAGCGGGGGCTGGATTCGAACCAACGACCTCTGGGTTATGAGCCCAGCGAGCTACCGAGCTGCTCCACCCCGCGTCGGGCGTTTATGTGATTATCGCCTGTCGCCGTAACCGGCAACGTGGAGTTACTATACATACACCAACTAATAGCACCAAACCTCCTGCTCAAAGGAGGTTTGGCGCTTTCGTTTTTGTGCTCGAGTGGCGCGCGTGCGCGGATCGTGCTTACTGAGCCCGCTGGTACTCCTCCACCGCACGGTCCAGGCGGTCCAGGGCACGGCCGTACTCCTCGAAGGAGCCGTCGCGTGCGCTCTCCAGGTTGCGCAGGGCGTCGTTGATGTTGTTCATCGCCTCGTCCTTGTTCACCTGCGGAGCGTCCTGGCCATCCTCCGGCTTGGCCTCGCCTTCCGGCTTAGCCTCCTGGCTCTCGCCCTCCGGCTTGGAGTCCTGGTTTTCGTCCACAACCTCGATGTCCTGGGCGGCCGAGGAGTGGATGCCCACCTGGTCAAGCGCCTGGGAGATCGTCGGGGCGTAGCCCACCTGGCCGCGGTAGAACACCAGCACGCGCAAAAGCTTCGGGAAGGCCGAGGCCTGGTCCTTGCGCTGCGAGTAGATCGGCTCCACGTAGAGGATCTCGCCGCCGCCCACCGGCAGGGTAAGCAGGTTGCCGTTCTTCAGGTCGTTGGTGCCCTCCCACAGGGTGCGGTCGCGCGCCACCTGGTCGGAGGACATCAGGGCGTCCTGCGCCTGCTTCGGGCCCTGGGTCTGCTTGTTCGTCGGCAGCACGCGCACGGTGATCTGGCCGTAGTTCTCCGGGTCGGAGGACACCGCCATGTGCGCGGAGAGGAACTCGCGGTTCAGGCCGCGGAACGGGGTGATCAGCTGGAAGGAGGCCTTGTCGGTCTCCGGGTCGGCCGCCACCACGTAGTACGGCGGCTGGTTCAGCTGGCCGCGGCCCTCAGGCGCGGTCGGGTCGTTCGGCACGGACCAGAAGGCGTCGTTGTTGAAGAACACGCCCGGGTCGTCCACGTGGTAGCGCGCCAGCAGGTCGCGCTGGACCTTGAACAGGTCCTCCGGGTAGCGCAGGTGCTCGCGAAGCGACTCCGAGATGTCGGACGCCGGGCGCACCGTGTCCGGGAACACACCCTGCCATGCCTTGAGCACCGGGTCGGACTCGTCGAAGGCGTACAGCTCCACGGAACCGTCGTAGGCGTCCACGGTGGCCTTGACGGAGTTGCGGATGTAGCCGACGTTGTCGGTGATCAGGCGCTGGGTGGTGCCGTCCGGGTTCAGCGCGTCCTGGGTGGTGTCCTGCAGGGATTTGCGCGTGGAGTACGGCATCTGCGACAGCGTGGTGTAGCCGTCCACGATCCACTTCACGCGGCCGTCCACCACGGCCGGGTAGGTCTTGGAGTCCGTGGTCAGCCACGGGGCGACCTTCTCCACACGCGTGCGCGGGTCGCGGTCGTAGAGCACCTTGGAATCGCCGCCGACGCGGTCGGACAGCAGGAAGTTCAGCTCCTGGTACTTCACCGTGTAGGCGAGGCGGTTGAACATGTTGCCGATGTCCACGCCGCCCTTGCCGTCGTAGGTGTAGGTGGAGTTATCCGTGTCGTACTCCACTGGGCCCTGGCCGGTCTCGCCCACAATGGCGTAGTCCAGGCCGTCCTTGGCGGAGGCGATGACGGGTCCGTAGTAGATGCGCGGCTCGTCGACCTTGATGCCCAGCTCTTCTGCGTCCTCGGAGGCCTTGGCTGCGGCGTTGGACTGCAGGTCGGACACCGTGAAGATGGGCAGGCCGCCGCGGGTGGAGCCGGCGTCCTGCGCCGCCTCGTCCACGGTGTTGGCCTGGGCTGCGATGAAGCCGTTGCCGTGGGTGTACACGGTGTGGCGGTTAATCCAGTCGCGCTGGTTCTCACTCAGCGAGTTCGGGTCCATCTCGCGGGCGGCGACCACGTAGTCGCGCAGCTCGCCGTCCACGTCGTAGCGGTCCATGGCCAGCTGGTCCGGGAATCCGTAGAAGTTACGCAGCTGCTGGTTCTGGGTGAACGTCGGGGAGATGATCTCTGGGTCCAGAAGTCGCAGGTTGGAAATCGTGGCCGCGTCGGAGGCGACGTCCGAGTTGGAGGTGTTGCCTGCGCCCCAGTCCTCCAGGTAGGTCACGTTGTCGTCGGTAAGCCCGTACGCCTCGCGGGTGGCCTCGATGTTGCGGCCGATGTACTCGTACTCCTTGGCCTGGCGGTTCGGCTTGACGGAGAACTGCTCCATCAGCGCCGGCCACACGTTGCCCACCACCAAAGAGGACAACAGCATCAGCACAGTGGCCAGCACCGGCACGCGGAAGTCGCGGTAGACAATGGAGGCGAAGAACGCCGCCGCGACCAGCACGGCGATGACGGTGAGGATGATCTTCGCCGGCAGCATCGCGTTGACGGTGGTGTAGGAGGCTCCGGTGAAGATGTCGTTTTCGCCGTAGAGCAGGTAGTAGCGCTCCAGCCAGTAGCTCACGGCCTTCAGCAGCATCCACAGGCCAGCGGTGACGGCGAGCTGGATGCGCGCGTCCTTGCTAATAAAGCCGGAGATGCCGGAGACCTTGTTGCCGATGCGGATGCCGCCCAGCAGGTAGTGGCCCACCGCGGCGACCAAAAACGCCACCAGCAGCAGCATGGAAAGCGTGTCCACCACCGCGGAGATGCCGGGCAGCGTAAACGCGTAGAAGCCCAAGTCCTTGCCAAACTGCGCGTCGGTGGAGCCGAACTCGCCGCCGTTGAACCAGAGCATGAACACGCGCCACATGCGCTGGCCAGCCAGGCCGGACAGGATGGCGACGACAACCGGCACCCACACCAGCATGCCGCGAACGGACCGCTGCACCTGCTGGCGGTACTGGGCGGCCTGGTCGAACGGCGCGGCCTGCTCCTGGGGCCTGCCGCGCCACGCCAGCCGGGCGGCAATCCAGGTGATCGCGCCGCCGAGCAGCGCAAAGATGATAAACAGCACCACGCGGACCAGGATCACGCGGTTGAACACGCCCCTGAAGTCCACCTCCCCGAACCACAGGAAGTCGGTGTACAACCCGACTGCCATTGGCAGAAGGAAAAGAATGAGGCCCAAGACACCGATGGTGGTCATCAACCCCGTGTTCGGTTTCTTGGCGCGTGGTTGTGGCCGATTGAGGCGGGTAGCCAAGCCTGCTCCTTAGGAATTAGTGTGTGCAACGCAGTTAAGCTTCAAGCTTAAATAATCCAACGTCAAACTTGCCCGGAGGGTTCCCGTGCGCGAACAGCAAGCATTAAATAAGGCCATGATGGAGGCCGTCGAGTTCGTCCACGCGGAGGGGTGGGACGCTCCCCCAACCTTGTTCGGCCTGGTGCCGACGCAATTGCTTGTCGACGAGCTGGGCCACCTGGACGACTCTTCCCCGTTAACACTGGTGGTCCAGGACCTCCCAGAGCACATCCTGCCCGGCTCCGAGGAACTGGGCGAGTACGTCTCACGCATCGCCTGGCCGCGCGAGGTCCAAGGCGTGATCCTGGCCCAGGAGATCGTGTTCAAGGACGCCTCCGCCGGCGAGGACGCCGAGCCGCGCCCGGCGCGCCTGTTCTCCGGCGTGCTGCGCGAAGAAGACATTGAGCAGACGCTGTTGCAGCTGCGTCTGACCGATCAGGAGCTTGAGGAGCGCGGCGCGTTCGCGCAGGACGACATCGAGCTGCGCGGCGGGCCCGGCGTGGCCCCGGGCGTTGTGGCGGCGCTGCGCTACGGCCTTGAGCAGGACCCGGACGAGCTGGTTTAGGATGTCGGTTGTGTCTACTTCCCGCTCCGTTTCCCTCATCGCCGCTGCCACCGTCGCAGCGCTCACGCTAACGGCGTGCTCCAACGATTCCGACTCCGAGGATCCCGATACCCGCGCGCCAGAGATCACCTCCACGGAAACGCCGCCGAGCGAGCCGGAGCAGACCGGCCCCGAAACCGGCGCGAGCGCCGAGACTGACACTGCAACGGTGACGTCGACGCGAAGCGAGACTGCGTCCAGCTCGGTGTCGTCTTCCACAACTGCCGCGTCCACGAAATCGTCGTCGAAGAAGACTGCTGCGGGCACGGCGGATGCGACGTCGACAAGCGGGAAGAAGCAGGAAGCTGACGCGCTGGCGGAAGTGCGCGAGCGCTTCTCCACATTGGCCCCGGAAGAGTTCTTCGACCAGTTCGACGACTGCGCGGCGGGCGGTTTGAGCGGTTCCTTCGACTGCTCCGGCGAGGGCGTCGGCCAGTTCCAGTTCTTCGACTCCGACTCCAAGGCCGCCTCGACGACGCAGCTTCTCACCGAGCTGCGCTCCTCGCGCGTGGTGGAAGACAACGGCGACCGCGTGGTGGGCTGGTCCACACTCGGCACCTCCGCGATCATCACCGTGGTGGACAACGAGGCCGGTCAGGTGATGCAGCAGCTGATCTCCACCGACCAGGAGGATCCGCGCCAGCGCATCTACGACTTGGGGTTGGCCAAGCAGTAGCTACTCGCAGGTGGGCACGTCGCGGCCCGCGGCGAAATCCTCCATCGCTTGGACGGCGTCGGCGAGGTTGTCCACCTTCGCCACCGTCATGTGCTCGGTGCCCACGCGTTTCACGGCGTCGCAGTTGCCGGCGGGCGCCAAGAACAGCTCGGCGCCGTCATCTTCGGCCGCGCGGATCTTGTGGGTGATGCCGCCGATGGGGCCGACCTGGCCGTCCTCGTTGATCGTGCCGGTGCCCGCGACAAACTTGCCGCCGTTGAGCGCGCCCGGGGTGAGCTTGTCGATGACGGCGAGCGAGAACATCATGCCCGCGCTCGGCCCGCCGATGTCGTTGAGGTTGTAGTTCACGCTGATGCCGCCGGCCGGCTCGGAGGTCATGAGGATGCCCAGCATGGGCTGGCCCTTCTCGTGCGGGTTCTCCCCCAGCTCCACGGTCTCGGTGCGCTCGTTGCCGTCGCGTTCGACGGTGATCTCGATCGTCTCGCCGGGGGTCTTGGCGCGCACTGCGTCCTGGACTTCCTGCGGTGTTTCCACCTTCTCGCCTGCGATAGCGGTAATGAGGTCCTCGGGCTGCAGGAGCCCCTCGGAGGCGCTGCCTTCCATCACGTCGTGCACCACCACCGTGGTGGGGCGGTGCAAGTAGTGCATGGCCGCCACCGTCGCAGATGCTTCGGAGGCGACAAACGCCTGCTGGTTGACCTCGCGTACCTGGTCCTCATCCAAGTCCGGCGGCATGATCTGCTCCACCGGCACGATCGTGTCGTCGGTGGCGATCCAGCGCCCCAACGCCTGGCCGAGCGTCATATTCGTGCGCACCGACACGGTGGTCATGTTCAGCTTGCCGCCGGTATCCAGCGTTTCCGCGCCCTCGATGTCAACGACGGGCTCGCCACCGACCTCGCCGAGCGTGTCAAAGGTGGGCCCCGGCCCTTCCGCCGCGTACGGCACAGTCAGGCGGATGTCGGTGCCCGGGATGTGGTCCGCGGTCAGTGCACCTGCCAGCAGCACGACGGGGATGGACCCCCAGACCAGGGTCGACCACCGCCGGTTCCGTGCTTCACGCGCTTTGGACATGGGCGCAGATTCTAGCGCAGGACGCGTGAAACACTGGTGCTGGACCGTTGCTGGCTCTCAGCGAACCCATGCACTCGCGGGCTGACTGTATTCTGGCTGGCATGACTAACGGATTCGGCTTTTCCTTTCCTAACGACTCGAACGATGACGGCGAAAACGACGGCAACAATCGGGGCGGCGACGGAAACGGCCGCGGCGACGCGAACAACCCGTTTGCCGCGTTCGGCTTCGGCGGGGGCCAGCCCGGCGGGGGCGGCTTAGGCGATGTGTTTAACCAGCTGGGCCAGATGCTCTCCGGCATGGGCTCGTCCATGAACGCCCAGGGCGCGGGCGACGCGGTGAACTTCGAGCTGGCCGCGCGCATGGCGCGCCAGCGCGTCGCGGGCGCCAACCCGGTCTCCGATGCGGACACCCGCGCGGCGGAGGAATCCCTGCGCTTAGTGGAACTGTGGCTGGACGAGGCCACGGACCTGCCCGCCAGCGGCGCTAAGGCTGAGGCCTGGAACGCTGAGCAGTGGCTGAACCAGACCATGCCGATGTGGAAGCGGCTGGTGAACCCGGTAGCCGAGCACATGAACCGCGCCCAGCTGGATTCCATGCCGGAGCAGGCCCGGGAGATGATGGGCCCGATGGCCGGGATGATGAACCAGATGAACGCCATGCAGTTCGGCATGAAGCTCGGCCACGCGCTAGGCGATCTGGCGCAGCAGGCACTGACTGGCACCGACTTCGGCCTTCCCGTCGCCCCCGCCGGCACCGCCGCGGTGCTGCCGAAAAACATCACCGAGATTTCCAAGGGTCTGGACCTGGCCGGCCAGGAAGTGATGGTCTACATCGCCGCCCGCGAGGCCGCCCGCCAGCGCCTGTTCCGCCACGTGCCGTGGCTGGTGGAGCGCATCGTCTCCTCCGTGGAGGAGTACGCCGCAGGTCTTGAGATCGACACCTCCCACATCGAGGAAGTCGCCCGCAACTTGAACCTGGAAGGCGGCGACCCGCAGCAGATCCAGGAGGCGCTACAGAACCTGCAGGGCGAGGACCTCTCCCCGCGCGTGGGCACCCGCAACGCCGGCGCCACCTCCCGCCTGGAGACGCTGATCGCCCTGGTGGAGGGCTGGGTCGACGTGGTGGTGGCTGAGGCACTCGGCGACCGTATCCCGTCCACCCCGCAGCTGGCGGAGGCGTGGGCGCGCCGCCGCGCCACCGGCGGCTCCGCCGAGCAGGCCTTCGCCAACATCGTCGGCATCGAGCTGGGCGCCCCGCGCACCCGCGACGCCGCCGAGCTGTGGCGCCGCATCGACACCGCCGTGGGCACCGAGCGCCGCGACCAGGTGTGGAACCACCCGGACTTCATGCCGTCCGCGGAGCACCTGGACAACCCGGCGGCGTTCATCGACACGCTGCTGGACGACGCACCGGACACCGACTTCGACGACGAATTTGCCAAGCTCGAGCAGGAGCTGCGCGACAACCCGGAGCTCAAGCGTGAGGACGGCGACGGCAAGGACGACGGCCGCGAGGACGGCACCGAGCTCTAGGCCCCTGAGCTCTAGGCACCAAAGCGCTGGTAGGCCTCCAGGTAGCCGCGGGCGCGCTCCGCGTACGGCACCTTGTCCGCCCACTCGTAGAACTTTGCGCTGTGGTTGGGGATGAACGTGTGCGTCAGCTCGTGCACGATCACCGCGTTCAGTACGTAGTCCGGCACCTGCTTTAACCGGTCACTGATGCGGATGTCGCCGGTGGACACCGTGCAGGATCCCCACCGGGAGCGCTGGTTGGACACCCACCGGATTGAACCGATGCGCGCCTGACCGTCCAGGACGCTCGCGTTGAGGGAGTCGGCGCGCGTGCGCAAGGAATCGTCGTCAAGCGGGCGCGCCTTTGTCTTGCGGTCGAGCTTGGCCAGCATCTCGGTGACCGCCTCGCGCTCCTGCGCATCGGTGAAGTGCGCGGGGATGCGGATCTCCGCCACCCCGCCGACCAGCCGCGCCTGCACCGAGCGCGTTCTGCGCGCCGAGCGGATCACGCGGTACGGCGTCGAATTGTTCTGCGTTTGCCTGCCAGCCATGGCAATGCATTGTAGGATCCCGCATCGGGGGTGGATGCAGGGATGATCAACAGTAACTCACGGGTGAAACTCGCCCAGGGCGCGCACCCGTTTCTGCGCGCGGACAACGTCATGCAATTCGGCACCGACGCCACGCGCACAGGGTTGGTGACCGCCGAGCACGCCAAGGACGTTGCCGCGCTGTTGGGCGTGCTCATGCGGCCGCGGCGGCTGGGCTGGGTGGTCGAGCAACTCGCCGAGCTCATCGGCGCCGAGGCCGCGCGCAGCCTGGTGGACGACCTGGTCAGCTACCGGGTGCTCGTGCCGGCTGTAAAGCCGGAGGTGCTGCTGGTCGGCCACGGCAGATTGGCCGCGGCGGTGACCGCCCGTCTCCGCGAGTGCGGGTTAGACGTGCGCACACAAGCGCGCAACGAGCCGCTGTCGAAATTCCTCCTGCGCGGCGACACGTGGGTGCCGGTGGCGGCGGTGAACACCACTGCCCTGCTCGGCGAGCTCGCCGCACTGACCCGACAGCGACAGGGCGCGGTGCTGCCGGTCACGCAAGTGGACGCGCGCGTGGTGGTGGGCCCGGTATGTGCGCGGCCTGGCCCGTGCCCGTTGTGCGTGCGCCTCTACCTTCTGGACCGGGACCCGAACTGGCCCGTGGTGGAGCAGCGCGCCCCGCTGAGCGTGCAGGGCGAGCCCATCGCCGCCGCGGCTGGTGCTGCCTTCGCCGCGGTGTCGCTGCGGCGCTTAGCGGGTGTGCCGGACCCGCCCGGGGTCTCGGCGCCGAAGCCAGACGCTGGGCTGCTCACCGTGGTGGACCCGTTCGCACCGCACCCAGTGTCCACGGCGACGCTGCCGCCGCACCCGGACTGCGCCATGTGCTTTTAGGGTGCTTCTAGGGGGCTTCTAGCGGAACTGCCCCAGCACCTCGAGCACGCCCGCGCCGTAGTTGTCCACCTTCACCGGGCCCACGCCGGACACACCGAGCAGCTCGCGCTCGTCTGCAGGCATGGCCTCCGCAATCGACATCAGTGTGGCATCGGTGAACACGACGAACGCCGGCTGGCCGGCGGCGCGCGAGACGTCGAGCCGCCAGCGCTTCAGCGCGGCGTAGACGGCCTCGTCGAAGTTCGGCTCACACTCCTCGTGGCGACCCAGGGACTTTTCCGCGGGCGTGCCTAGCTGGTTGCCGCACACCCGGCAGCGCTTCGCGCGCTTGAGCCGCTGCGGAGATTTTTCCACCTCCAGCTCCGGCACCAGCCCGTCCAAGAAGCGCGAGCGGGTGCGGTTTTTGTGCCCGCCCTCCTGGCGCGCCAGCGACCACGACATGTGCAGGTGCTCGCGCGCACGGGTGACACCGACGTAGAACAGGCGGCGCTCCTCCTCGATCTGCTCGTCGCCGGCTTTCAGCGCGTGCGAGATCGGCAGCGTCTTTTCCACCAGGCCAACCAAGAACACCGCGTCCCACTCCAGGCCCTTCGCGGCGTGCAGGCTGGCCAGGGTCACCCCGTCCACCGCTGGGGGTTGCTTCGCCTCCGCGCGGCGGCGCAGCGATCCCAGCACCTCCGCCATGTTGGATGCCTCGCGGGTGCGCACGATCTCCTCGATCAGATCCACCAGCGCATTGAGGGACTGCCAGCGCTCGCGTGCCTTCGCGCCCTCCGGCTCCTCCGGCATCAGCCCCAGGGGGGCGAGCGCGGCACGCGCGATGCGCACCGGATCGTCCGGCAGGTCCGTGCGCTTGGAGGCGCGCAGCAGCTGCGCGAACGCCTCGCGGATCTCCGCGCGCTGGAAAAAGCCCTCGCCGCCGCGGACCTGGTAGACGATCCCCTCGTCCGCCAGCGCTGCTTCAAACGCGGCGGACTGGGCGTTGATGCGGTACAAGATGGCGATTTCGCGGGCGGGCACGCCGTCGTTCAGCAGCTTGCGCACCTTCTGCGCCACCGCGCGTGCCTCCGCGGGCTCGTCGTCGTAGCCGTTGAACTCAGGTGCCGGGCCGTGCCCGCGCATGCCCTCAAGCTGCAGGCGGGTGCCGGCGATGCGGCCGGTGGCCTTGCCGATGACGGTGTTGGCCAGGTCCGTGATCTCCACCGTCGAGCGGTAGTCACGCTGCAGCTTCACCACGGTCGCGTGCTCGTACGTGCGCGAAAAGTTCAGCAGGTAATCCGGGGTCGCGCCGGTAAACGAGTAAATGGTCTGGTTGGCGTCGCCGACCACCGTCAGGTCGTCGCGGGTGCCCAGCCAGGCCTCCAGCACGCGCTGTTGCAAGGGGGTGACGTCCTGGTACTCGTCCACAACGAACGACTGGTACTGCGCGCGGAACTCCTCCGCCACCGCCGGCGCGTTCTCCAGGGCCCCGGCGACGTGGATGAGCAGGTCGTCGTAATCGATCAGCATGCCCTCCGGGCTGGTCTTCGCCTCCTCGTAGAAGCGGTAGACCTGCGCGACCTTCTGCGCGTCCGCCGGAGGGGTGCGCGGGGAGTCGGCGATGCGCTGCACGTAGTCCTCCGGGCCGATGACAGACGACTTCGCCCACTCGATCTCGCTGAGCAAGTCGCGCACCATTTCCTTGCCCGTGTCCAAGCCTGCGGCGCGGGTGGCGCGGGCGACGATGGGGAACTTGTTGTCCAACACCCGCCACGGCAGATCACCCGCGATCTGGGGCCAGAAGTACTGCAGCTGGCGCATCGCCGCGGAGTGGAACGTGCGCGCCTGCACCCCGCCGATGCCCATGGCGGTAAGCCGGTCGCGCATCTCGCCGGCGGCGCGCTTGGTAAACGTCACCGCCAGCACGCGGTTGGGGGCGACCTGGCCGCGGTCGATCAAGTTGGCGATGCGATAAGTGATCGTGCGGGTTTTGCCGGTGCCCGCGCCGGCGAGGATGCACACCGGCCCGCGCGGCGCTTCCGCCGCCACACGCTGGTCCTCATCCAGCACGCTGAGGTCTATCGCCATGGGTGTGCTCCTTCCGGGTTGTGTGTTTGTGGCGTGTGCGCCCAGTCATCGATGAGTGCACGGGCGATGGTGCCCTCCGCCGCGAGCGTAAGTTCGTCCAGCTCGTCGCGGCTGGCCCACACTGTGCGGGTCAGCTCGCCGTCGGTGGGCGCTTGCGCATCGACGTCCGCCGTGCGCGCCGCCATGCCGAGCATGAGCGCGCCCGAGAGTGGCCACGGCTGGGAGCGCAGGTAGCGCACGCCGGTTACGCGCCGACCGGTTTCCTCCCACACCTCGCGGGCGAACGCGGCTTCGAGGGTCTCGCCGACATCCACGTAGCCTGCCACCAGGGTGAGGTAGCCGGGGCGGCGGGCGTTTTCCACCAGCAGGATCCGCTCGCCTTTCGGGTCCTCCACCAGGCCGATCACGCACGGGTCCAGCCGCGGGAAGATTGGCCGGCCGGTGGCGCCGCGGGCGACGATGCCGCCGTCGCCCCAGCGCACCTCGGAACCGTCCGCCGGGTCGAAACGGGTGCGCTCGCGGGCGTTGACTAAACCGACCGCACGTGCCGCCAGCGGGTGGCAGGCGTGAGTGCGCGCGTCCCCGGTAGCCCCGCCTGGCCCGGCGAGGTCTGCCGCGTCAACGCCGTGCACCCGCGCCGCGGTGACCTCGCGGGTCACGTGCACGCGGGAGGTGATTTCGGTGGCGGCCGGAGGTGCGTCGAAAAGCTTTGGCTCCCCGTCGGTACCGAGTGGGAAGCGCCCAGCAGCATCGATGAGCAACAGCATCCGGTTAATCCCGGTTGGTGATCGCGCCGTTCATGCGCACGTACAGCAGGCGATCGCCCGGCTCGACCGTCTCCGCCTCGGGGGAATCGATGCGGTAGAGCTCGCCGGAGCGCACCACGCCCAGCACGATGTCGGCGAGGTGGCGGGGGTTCGCGCCGACCTCGTCGTCAGCGATCGGGCGCTCCGCAACCGCGAAGCCCTCGTCCGGGCTGAGCAGGTCTTCCATCATCTCCACCACCGGCGGGGTCACGGTGGCGATGCCGAGCAGGCGGCCCGCGGTTTCGGAGGAGACGATCACCGAGTCCGCACCGGACTGCATGAGCAAGTGCTGGTTCTCGCCTTCGCGCACGCTGGCCACGATCATCGCGCTCGGCGCCATCTCGCGCACCGACAGAGTGATCAGCACGGCGGTGTCGTCCGACGACGGCGCCACGATCACAGACCGCGCGCGGCTGATGGCGGCCACGCGCAGCACGTCCGACTTGGTGCCGTTGCCGTGGACGGTGATCAGCCCGCGCTTCTCGGCGACGGTGAGTGCGGCCGGGTCCGGGTCGATGACCACGATCGAGGACGGCGACGCGCCGCCGGCGATCAGGGCGTCGATTGCGGAACGGCCCTTGGTGCCGTAGCCGATGACAATAGTGTGGTTACGCACGCTATTCCTCCACTGTTGGATCTGGAGTGTCTTGCGGGAATCCTCCGTGAGCACCGACAAGGTGGTGCCGACCAGGAGCATCAGGAAGGCCACGCGGGCCGGGGTGATCAGAAAAATGTTAATCAGGCGGGCGGACTGCGTCACCGGCGTGATGTCGCCGTAGCCCGTGGTGGACAGCGTCACCGCGGAGTAATACAGCGCGTCGATGAACGTCAAAGGTTCGGAGTAGCCGTCCCTGTCCAAGTACGCCACGAACGCGACGGCGACGATGAGCAGCAACGCGTAGAAGAAGCGGCGCGCGATCAGCGACCACGGGGTGGCGCGCGCCGCCGTGGGGATGTTCACAACGTCCAGCAAGCTGTGCACCGGGATCTCGGTGAGGTTGGTCGCGTCTGCGCGCAGCGACAACAGACTCCGAAGCTTCATCCCTGCCGCTCCTCGCTTTCTAGTGCAATGTCTTCGCCGGGCGTGCCGGTGCCCGCGCCTCCGAGCATTGTCTCGAGCTGGTCAAGATCCGGCAAGGCGCGCGGCGCGAACGTCTCGCCCGTGCGCACGTAGAAAAATACCGCCCGCACCGGCTTGCCGTCACGTGCGATCCGGCGCCACGCCTCGCGGTAGACCGAAAGCTGCAGCTGGGCCGATTCCATCGCGTCGCGGCCTGGCTTTTCGCCAGTCTTCCAGTCCACCACGACCCAACCGTCATCGTCGGCGAACACGGCGTCCATGCGCCCGCGCACGACAGAATCGCCCAGTGCCAGCTCGAAGGGGTGCTCGACGTACTCGGGTGTGCGCCCGGCCCACTCGCTGGCCTCGAAGTTGCGCTTCAGCCGCTCCAGGACTTTGCGGTCAACTTCTGCCTCGTCGTTACCCGGCAGCTCGTCTTCTGTCAGCAGCGGGCGTGCGCCGTAGAACTGCTCCAGCCATTCGTGGAACGCGGTGCCGCGCTTGGCGTAGGTGTTCGGCTTGAATGGCACAGGGCGGCGGGCACGGCGGGCGAACTGCTCCGGGTCCGCCTTTAGCGCCACCACGTCGGAGGCGGTGAGCTCGCCAGGCATAACCACGGGCACGTCCGCTGCCTGGGCGGCGTCGTGCTCCTCAATCAAGGCTGTGGCGTCGCGCTCCCAGAGCGAGAACAGCTCGCCGTCGGCGTAGTCCGGCAGCGCGTCCATGGCGGCGCGGACCGCTTGGGCGGCCGCAATGTCGCGCGGCGTGGGCGCGTAGTGAGGCCAGCGGCCGGATTCCGGCGCGGCCGTCTCCTGCTTGGTTTCTTCTGTGTCTGCCTCGGGCGCGGTGCCGTCGTCCCACACCACCACGCATTCCTCCGGCACCCGCTCGCGCATGGCGGCGAAGTGCTCGTAGGGCTCCGCCTCGCGCTTAACACTCTCGCGGCGGCGCGAGCCGGTGACGATGAGTTTCTTCCCGGAACGGGTCACCGCCACGTAGAACAGCCGGGCGGCCTCCTCGGCCAGATCCCCGGCCACCTCCTTGAGCCAAGCCTTGCCGGCTTTTTCAAAGTCCGAGCGGTTTTCCACGTCCGCGAAAACCGGGTAGACGTCCGGGTCGCCGAACGTTTCCGTCGGAAGGAAGCGAGGGAAGGTGAGGAAGGTTTCCGTCTTGGACTTGTACGTTGCCGCGTCCGCGTGCAGCACCGCCACGGTGTCCCACTCCAGCCCCTTGGCCTTGTGCGCGGTGAGGATCTGCACCCGGTCCTCCTTCACCGCCACCGATCCCGGGGCCAAGCCGTCCTCGAAGCTGCGGGCGAGCTCGAAGAAGTGCAGCAGCCCGTCCAGGCTCGCGCCCGGGTACGCGGCAACCTCCTCAAGCAGGCGGTCCAGGTGCACCGCACCCGTGGCGGAGCCGCGGGCGAGCACTTCGGTGCGGATGCCGAAGACGTGGATGATGTCGGCGAACAGGTCGCTTAAGCGCTTGCCCAGGCTGTGGGTGCGCAGCCAGCGCAGCTTCGCCGCGGTGTCCCGCATGCGCGCGAGGCCTTCCTCGCTGTAGCGCTCCGGCTCGCCCAGGTCTGCCAGGGCGTCGGTGAGTCCCTCGGGTTTGTCGGAGCTGGCGGAGATCTCTGCGGCGCGGGCCACGAGCTCTTCCAGCTGGGCGTGCAGGTGCTCCGCCGCGTCCGCCGGGGCGGCCTCCGGCGGGGCATCAACGCCCGAGCCGTGCAGGTTGTTCGCGCGCGACGCCAATGCCTGCAGGTCAGCCAGGCCAAGGCCGACGGCCGGTCCGCCGAGGACGCGCAGCGCGGCGGCGGTGTCGTCCGGGCGCACCAGCATCGTGGCGATGGCGACGGTGTCGGCGACCTCCGGGACGTCGAGAAGCCCTGCAAGTCCCACGATTTCGTAGGGCACCCCACGCTCCTCCAGCGCCGCCGCGAGCACTGGCGAGTGGCGGTTCTTGCGCACCAGCGCGGCCGCGGAAAGCGCGCGTCCTTCCTGCGCCGCCGCCCGGTATTCCTGCGCAAGCGCGTCCGCCACGTAGGCGATTTCCGCGTCCTGGTCCGGGAAGAAGCCCAGGGTCACATCACCCGCATCCGCGGCCGGCCGCGCCTGCAACGCGGCCACCGCCCTGTCCTCGGCAGTGCCAAGCACCGCGTCGGAAACGCCGTTGGCCAGGTCCAGCACCTCAGGCGGGTTGCGCCAGGAGGTGGTCAGCTGCTTCTTCGGCGCCGCGCCTTCGGGCGACGGGAAATCCTCCACGAACGCGGCCAGGTTGGCGGCGGTCGCGCCGCGCCAGCCGTAGATCGCCTGCATCGGGTCGCCCACTGCGGTCACTGTCAGCGACGGGTCCGCGCCCTCACCGAACAGGCTGCGCAACAGCACGCGCTGCGCGTGCGAGGTGTCCTGGTACTCGTCCAGCATGACCACGCGGTAACGGGAGCGCTGCGACTCCCCCACCGTCTGGTGGTCGCGCGCCAGCTTCGCCGCCACGGACATCTGCTCGTTGAACGTGACCACGCCGCGGCGGCGCAGCTCCGCCGCCAGCTCCTCCACCAGCGGCAGCATGTTCACGCGTATTTCCTGCTTGGAGCGCCATTTCGTGAGCACCTTGGTGAACTCCACGCGGGCGCGCGGAGCCATGGGGTACGACTCGGTTTCTGCGAGGAAGTCGTGCGCGTGCTCGCGCACCCACTCGGGCGAGGCCAGCTCGTTGCCCATCGCCGTGGTCAGCGCCAGCAGGTCCTCCACCACGGTGGACAGCGACGGGTTGGAGCCCAACTCCGTGATCAGCCCACCGGAGTAGTTGACCACCACGTCGGTGGCAATGGCGTGCAGCTCCGCATCCGTGATCAGCCGGGCGTCCGGCTCCACCGGCACCAAAAGGCCGTACTCTCGGATCAGCTCGCCGGCGTACGAGTCGTAGGTGGACACCGAAGGCGCGATCACCTCCAGGTTTTTCGCCAGCTCGCCGGACGGGTCGAGGCGGCGCACCAGGTCGGTGTTGGCCGCGAGCGAGCCCAGCCGGTCCCAGATGCGCTTGCCCATCTCCTGAGCGGCCTTGCGGGTAAACGTCAGACCCAAAACCTCATCCGGCCGGGCGTAGCCGTTGGCCACCAGCCACACCACGCGCGCGGCCATGGTTTCGGTTTTGCCCGCACCTGCGCCGGCAACCACCAGCAGCGGGCCGGGCTCCGCGCCGATCACGGCGGCTTGCTGGTCTGTCGGCGGGTATTGCTGCCCCAGGTAGCGCGACAGCAGCACGGGAGACATCGGGGTGGGGTTAGACATGGTGGATCGTCGCTCCTTCCGGCTGGATCGGGCACAGCGCTCGCACAGCGCAGCGGTCGCACTGCGGGCCGACCACGGCGAGCAACGTCGGTCCTGTGGTTTCCTCGGTCAGCCCGTCGAGCGCGACGGCGAGCGCGGCGAGCTCTTCGCTGGTTTTCGCAGCCTGCTCGCGGGTGCTCAGCGTGGTCTTGTTGGCGTTCGGGTACACCAGCACCGCCCCGCCCACCGAAAGCGCCTTCGCACCGTCGCGCGCGGTGACCACCTTGCCGCCGTCGAACTCGCCGTGCGCCAGCGCCAGCTGGTAGGTGGCCAGTTGGGGGTTGTCCGCGGTGGCGTCCACGGTCGGCGGGTACGCGCTCGTTTTCAGGTCCACAATGTGCACCGCGCCGCTGCTGTCGCGCTCGAGGCGGTCCAGCCTGCCGCGAATGCGCACATTGTCACTGACCTGGACGTTCACGTCCGCTTCCACCGCGACCTGCTCAAACGCCCCGCGGCTGGCCTGCAGCCAGCCGTGGGTGCGCTCGAGCATGGCCCGAAAGTCCGCGATGTCGCGTTCAACCTTCCACTCCGGGGCGTTATCCGCGGCCCGGCGCGCCGCCACGGTCGCATCCAGCGCCTCGGCGGCATCCATGCCGTTGCCCAGCGCTTCGAAGTAGGCGTGCGCCATGGCACCGTAGATCATGTCCAGCGATTCATCCAGGCCCGACATCCGTTCCAGCACGGCCTGCATGGGGCATGCGAGCAGCTTTTCCACCCGCGACGGTGACAGCGCCGGCGAGACCTCGAGCGGTTCGCTTGTGGACGGCTCCGTGGTCGTCCACCACTGCTCCGGGTCCGCGCCCAACACGCCGGCGGCTGCTAACCGCGCGAGTTGGCGGGACGCCTGGCTGCGCTGTGCCTCTGTGGATGCAGGGTCTGTCAGCGCGCGGCGGAACTCGGCGATCAGGTCGTCGTGCGCGAGCACGCGCACCACTGTGCTTCCGCCCTCGGCCCCAGCGGCAGCGCCCGCACTCTGGCCGACGATCCGGGCGGCGTCCGCGGACGTGCCCGCGATGCGCACCTCGCGCGGCTGCACCTTGAAGTCGCGGCAGAACTCCTCCACGAAACGCGAGCGCTGCTCCACTTCCTCGCCGTCGTCGCTTTCTACGGCGGTGACCAACAGCTGCTCCGTGGCGCGGCTGGCCGCCACCGTGAACAGGCGGCGCTCCTCCACCAACCGCTCGTTGATGTGGGAAACGGGCACACCGGGGTCCACGTCCTTGTCGATGAGGTCCACCAGGTCTTCCTGGCGGAACAGCGACCCGGTCTCCCCCAGGCTCGGCCACGTCAGCTCCTGCACGCCCGCCACGACCACGCGGCGGAACTCGCGGCCAACCGCTCCGTGTGCGGTGAGCAGTGCTGCGGCGTCCGGGGTGGCGTTGCGGCGGTCGCGCACGCCAGTGGGCAGCTCCTGCTCGGTGATGGACGCGACGAAGGATTCGATGCCCGCGCTGGGCCTGCGCTCCGTGTGGTCGCCCGCGGCGTCAAACAGCGCCATCACGGCGTCGAGGTCCCGGTCCGCCTGCGAGCCGGTGGCGCCGCCGCGCAGCGCGGACGCCAGCAGCCGGTTGGACAGCCCCGTGGCGTGCCAGAGCGCCCACAGCACTTCCTCCACCGTGCCGCCGCCTGCAAGCGCGCTGCGCCCGGCGTCGAGCACGTCGCGCACTCGGTGCAGGATGTCCAGCTCGCGGTCCGTGAGCACGGTGCCGAAGTCCGGGAGCGCGGTCGGGGTGGCCAAAAGCTCGCGCAGGCTTTCCTCCGCGCGGGTCTCCGGCGACCAGCGGCGCAGGCCGCGCAACAGCCTGCGCAGCGTCACCGGGTCTGCGCCGCCGACCGGGCTGAGCAGCAGGTCGCGCCACTCGGTGGCCGAAAGTTCCTCGTACAGCGCGCGCACTCCGAGCAGCAGGGCCGACACAATGCGCTGCTCCCCCAGCACCAGGTCGGTGGGGTTGAGCGAAACCGGCACCCCGGCGCGCAGCAGCGCGCGCCGCATCGGCTCAAGCAGCGGCGTGGAGCGCACCACCACCGCCATGTCGCGGTAGGCCACGCCCTCCTCCAGGTGGGCGCGGCGAAGCGAGTCCGCCACGAGCGACAGCTCGGCCGCGCTGGAATCTGCGATCGCGGCGGACCGCACAGGCGTCCTGCGGGTGGCGCCGAGGTCGATCACCTCGTGCTCCAATCCGCCGAGGTCCTTGAAAAACGCCGGGGAGGCGCCGCGGAAGTGGAACACGGACTGCTCCAGATCCCCGCCGACGACGCCGAGGTCCGCCTGCTCCAGCAGCCGTTGCACCAGCGCCGCGGATGCCGGCGCCAGGTGCTGCGCGTCGTCCACAATCACGGTGTGCCACGTGCGCGGCAGCTCCACCTCCAAGGCGGCCGCAATCAGCTCGGATGCCGAGAGGCGGTGCGCGCCGGACAGCGCCATCACCTGCTGGTACTCCCGCAAGAAGTCGCCCGAGGCGGACCAGATGCCAATGCCGTGGCGCTGGCCCAGCTCCACCAGGTCCTCCGGGCCCAGGCCGCGCTCAATGGCGCGCAGCAGAAAGTCCCTCAACTGCCGCGCAAAACCGACCATGGGAAGCGCCGGGCGCAGCTCCGCGGGCCAGGTGCCGCCGCCGTCTTCGGCGTGGCCCTGCAGCAGCTGGCGGATCACCGCGTCCTGCTCCGCGCCGGAGATCAACCGCAGCTCCTCGTCCATCTGCTGTCGCACCAGCGCGAACGCGAGCGAGTGCACGGAGCGCACCACCGGTTCGTCGGAGACAAACCCGGAAGCGGCCAGCGTGTCCGCCAGCTCCGCGCGCAGCCTCGCGCCGGTCTCCTTCGAATCGGTAAGCACCAGTACCCCGCCCGGACCGTGTTCCGCCTCGCTGCCCGCGTGCCTGCGCATCGCGGCCGCGGCGGTGTCCAGCAGGAAGCTCGACACCCCGGAACCCGGCTCACCGGTGACCTTGTACAGGCCTTGCTGGGGCAGCTCAACCGGCCATTCGCGCCGCGTGTCCGGTCGTGTGCGTGGCACGAGGTAGGCCTTCGGCTCGAGTGCGGCCGGGGGCACGGGAGAGGGTCTGGTGGAAGTCATGCCGTTGATTGTGTCACTCACTCCGACACGAGCGCCCGACCAACCCCCTCAGCTATCGAACGTATGTCCGAACCTGCAGCTCTCGCGCAGGCCAGGCGGTACTCCAGCGCGCGCCGCGCCAGCCCCCGCAGCCCCGGCACGTGCGCCCACCGGTCCAGCACGGCAGCATCGCAGGCCTTCGCCAACAGCCCGTCCACAATCACCAGCGCCGCGGTAAAGCCGCGGGGGCGTTTGCCTGAAGACGGCACAAGGTCCGTCAACGTCGGCACCATATCCCCGGAAAAGAGCAGGCAGGACGCAAAATCCATGTGCGCCACAACGTCGTCTGGCTGCGGCGTGTAGTCGCGCCACACCGCGCGCTCTGCCGTAGCGAACGCGTCGCCGCGGTCCGCCGCCGGCGCCTCGACCCCGGCCATCGCCTCGTCGTAGCTCAGGGCGGCGGACACGGCCTCGTCGATACGCGCGCGCACCTGGCCCTCAACAAACTCGCTGGCCTTGAAGCCACCGACGACCAAGCGGCCGTCAGTGGCGCGCACCGGGCGCGACACCGCGATGCCCGCCCCGAACTCGCCGGCATGATCGCGGGCCTTGCCGGACCAGGCCGCAGTGTCGCTGGCCTCGGAGACCACCACCCGGCCGAAGCGCACGCCGTTGTCCCACTCCGGGCCTAAAGGGATGCCCGCGCGGCCGTCGAGCTGGAACGCCGACAACACATGTCCGGGGATCTGCTGTGCCGTTTGCTCTGCCACCTACAGCCTCCTACAGCGCCGCGGGGCGCGGGTAGGGCCACGGGTTCGGCCGGCAGGTGTCCGGATTGTCCGGGTAATTGTCCTCCGGGCTCATCTCCCGCAGCTGCGCATTGTTCAGGCTTAAGGTCTGCTGCATCATGATCGGCGCCAGCGCGTTCGGCTCCGGACACGGCACGTGCTCCGCAAAGCCCACGGCGTGGCCCACCTCGTGGTTGATCAGGTACTGGCGGTAGCTGCCCAGATCACCCTGGAACGGCACGGCGCCTCGCACCCAGCGCGACTCGTTGAGCAGCACCGTGTCCTCGCCCGTGATGCGGGTGCGGCAGCTGGTCTCGGTGCCGATCTGCACGCCGCACAGCTCCGCCGTGGTGTCCAAAGAGGTCAGACGGATTTTCAGCGACGGGTCGTCGTTGACGCTGACGTGCTCGAAGCGGAAGCGCGGGTCGTTGATCCAACCGCGCGGATCGCTCAACGTCGCGTCAACCATGTGCGCAAACGCCTCATCCCCGCCGTAGCCCGAGGTGTCGATGCCATGCTCGACCTCCACGGCGAAGCGCACCACCAACTCGGTACCTTCGCCTGCGGTCATGCCTGGAGCACCCACTTCGTAGAAGGTGCCGGCTCCGGTGGTGGTGTACGGCCCGCCCGGCGGCAAGTTGTGCGGATCAAACTCGCCTTCGGCGATCTTCGCCGGCTCCAACGGCTCCACACCGCCGTCCGGGTCTTCCTCGCGCTGCGCGGGCGAAGACGCTGCGGATTCCTCCTCCTCAGCAGAGGAAGCGGTGGAACCAACGGCCAGGTCCTCCGGGTTTTGGAACATGTTGATCAGCACAAAGACCGTGATCACGGCCAGCACGGGGATGGCGTAGGCACGCCAGCCGTACTCCTGCGCAAACGCGGCGAGCTTGCCATCACCAGCCTCGGCGTGCTTCGAGGAGGTTTTGGGCCCCCATGAGGCACCGTGAAGCTTGGCGCTTTTGCGCGTGCGCTTTTCGTCACTGCGACGGCGCGGGCGCGCGGGCTCCGAATCTTCGGATTCGAGATCCCAGCTATCGAACCAGTCGCCGAAATCATCGTCGCCGGTTTCACGGGCGCCGAATTCGCCATCGCCAGGGCGGCGGTGCGCCCCGTGGCCGCCCCCGGTGGAGCCGCCGCGGGCGTCCCGCTCATGTGCGCCGTGCCGTTGTGCCATAAATGCGTAATTTAGCGCATGAACCCGACGGATCGGGCTGCGGCAGTACCCTGCTCCACGTACACAATGCGGTCGGTGCGGATGAGGTAAACGCGGCCCTTGTCGTCCTCCACCTTCAAGGTGGCCTGGCCACCGTCAATAGCCTGCTCAACGGTGGCGATGATGTCGTCCTGGCCCTCCGGCAGCTTGATCGTCAGTTCGCGGGGGCTGTCTGCAAGACCGATCTTGATATCCATGGCGCCATTGTAACGGCCTGTAGTTAAGATAAACGCGTGCCCTATTCAGCTGAGAGTGAACACAACCGCGCCTCAACTGGCGCCCCGGCTGGCGACAAATCGCTGCCGCCGACGTTTGTTCAGCTGGGCGTCGCCGCTGAAATCACCGATGCGCTGGCGCAGCGCGGCATAGTGCGCCCCTTTTCCATTCAGGAGCTCACGCTGCCCCGCGCGCTGGCGGGCCGGGACATCATCGGGCAAGCCCGCACCGGCATGGGCAAGACGTTCGGTTTCGGTGTCCCGCTCTTAGACCGCGTGTTTGACGACGCCGACATCGACGAGCTCGACGGCACCCCGCGCGCGCTGGTGATTGTGCCCACCCGCGAGCTCGCCGTGCAGGTCGGCGACGACCTCGCCTACGCCGCCTCCGAGACGCCGGTGCGCGTGACCACGATTTACGGCGGCCGCCCGTACGAGGACCAGATTGCGGCGCTGGAAGCGGGCGTGGACGTGGTCGTCGGCACGCCCGGGCGCCTGATTGACCTGCACGAGCGCGGCGACCTCACACTATCCACCGTGGCGATTCTGGTGCTCGACGAGGCGGACGAGATGCTGGACATGGGCTTCTTGCCCGACATCGAAAAGCTCTGGGCGGCGGTGCGCGATGACGCGCAGACGATGCTGTTTTCCGCCACCATGCCGGGTCCGATTCTTTCGCTTGCGCGCGCGAAGATGAACACTCCGGTGCACATCCGCGCCGAGTCCGCCGACGCCCCGCGCACCCACGACACCACCCGCCAGGTGGCGCTGAAGTCCCACCGCATGGACAAGCCCGAAGTGGTCGCGCGCATCCTCCAGGCCCGCGGCCGCGGGCGCACCATCATCTTCGCCCGCACGAAGCGCTCCGCCGCGGAGCTTGCGGAAGACCTCGCGCAGCGCGGCTTTACCGTCGCCGCGGTCCACGGCGATCTTGGCCAGCGTGCGCGCGAGGCGGCGCTCGATGCTTTTCGACGCAGCTCGGCCGACATCCTCGTCGCCACCGACGTCGCCGCCCGCGGCATCGACGTCGAAGACGTCACCCACGTGATCAACTTCCAAACTCCGGATGACCCGATGACGTACGTGCACCGCATCGGCCGCACCGGCCGCGCCGGCAAGAACGGCACCGCTGTCACGCTGGTGGGCTACGACGAGGTGCGCAAGTGGGAAGCGATTAACGACGAGCTGTCGCTGGGTGCCCGCGAGCTGCCGGAGTGGTTCTCCACCTCGCCGGAGCTGCACGAGACCTTGGATATCCCGGACTCAGCTACAGCACGAGTGGGACGCCCGCGTAAAGTGCTCGGGGCACGCCCAGCACGAGCCTCAGGAAGGAAACGGCGATGAATTCTCCCCTGCGTCGCACCCGCGGCGACCTGATCGCTACCGGAGTGATCGCAGGTGTCTCAGCGCTGCTGCTGGGCACCGCCTTTTTCACCGCCCCCGCGCGCGACGCGCACCTGGATTCTGCCCAGGAAGAACACCAGGACTACGGGCAACTCGCCGTGGTGCCGAAGTCTTTCAGCGAAGGCTTTTCCCTGCCGGACACGTCCGGCCGCGACCAGCCGCTGGTGGCCAGCGGCATGGTGATCACGTACAACGACCACACGCTCACCGCCACTACCCCGGAGGGTGAGACGGCGTGGACGTACGAGCGTCCCAACGAGCTGTGCCTGGTGGACCAGGCCTGGGGCAAGGTTGTGGCCACCTACCGCGACAACGCGGGCTGCGGCGACGTGGTTGCCATCGACGCGAAGACCGGCAAGTACGCCGGCACCCGCTCGGCTAGCGCGCCGGACAACGTGGTGCGCTTGGCGTCGAACGACCGGGTGGGCTACGCCAGCTCCCAGCGCGCCGAGGTGTGGCGCTCCGACCTGGTGCGCACCGTGGAATACGGCTATGTGGAGGCGAAGCAGGAGCCGGACATGCAGCCCAACGAGTGCACCATCACCTCCGCGCTGACCCGCACGGAGCTTGTGGCCGTCACCGAAATATGCGACGACGGCGCGTATTTGCGCCTGCAGGAGGCCACGCCGGAGGATTCGCGCAAGCCGGAGGTTGTGGCCAACATCGAGATCAGCCCGGACGCGTACTTGGTGTCCATCTCGCAGGATGCCGCTGCGGTCTACGACCCGACGACCTCCGAGGTCCGCGGTTACGACAAGGAGGGCACCAACATCAGCTCCTCGTCAGTGCCGCAGATGGACAGCCCCGAGCTTGGCCCAGACGGCATTGTGAAGAATCTGCCTGTGGCTGACCTACCACACCACATGACGTACTGGGAGAACAACTCCCTGCTGCTGATGGAGCCCGCGGCGCTCGCCGTCACCGGTGTGTTCCAGGGCGCGCTGGGCACGGGCTTTTCCGCCGGTGAAAAGCTGCTCTACGCCTCCGACAGCGGCATTGCCGTGGTGGATTGGGATAAAAACGCCGTGGACAAGATCATCCCGGTCGACCGCGGCGGCTACAGCGGCCCGGTG
The DNA here is from genome assembly GCF_054478435.1 of Corynebacterium sp. CQ3829_602738. Taxonomy (NCBI): domain Bacteria; kingdom Bacillati; phylum Actinomycetota; class Actinomycetes; order Mycobacteriales; family Corynebacteriaceae; genus Corynebacterium; species Corynebacterium sp. CQ3829_602738. The sequence goes on along the minus strand of NZ_CM137003.1, from coordinate 619,119 downwards.
CACATCTCTTCCGCCGGTGCCACCGTGGTGGAAAAGCGCGGAGACGAAGTTGTTGTGTTGAAGGCCAACACCTAAACAAACGGCCTTACCCCCTCCCCCTAGCGCGGCGCTCTACTGGGTGCGCCGCGCTTTGCGTTGCGCGTAGCGCGCCTCGTTGTACTCGCGTGTGGCCGGGTGGAAGATGCCGATGAGCGCGAGCACCGCGGACGCCAGCGTCGCCGCGCCCAGCAGCGGCACGCCGCCGCGGAACATGTACACGGCCACGCCCGCCAGTATCGCTTCCACCAGCACGATCGCGCCGGTGGCGCGGGGGTTGCCTTTCAGCGTGCTCACCGCGGCGTAGGCGATGTAGCCGAAGATGATCGCAAGGAACGTCGCGGTGCCGATGTTGACGTAGTTCGCTGCGGGGGAGTCCGATTCCAGCGTCGATGTGTGCTCGGTGAACTGGGAGACGATCAAAGAGGCCGCGTAGATGAACATCGCGGCGCACTGCAGAAGCACCACCACTGCGCTGAAACGCATCACTGCGGGCACGGTTCCATGCGCAACTTCGGACCTATTCGGGGCGGGGTTGTTGTTGGTTTCCACATCGAAGCAGTCTAGGCCCCACCGGCTTGCGCTCCCATTTGCGTTGCGCGATTTGACGGTAGCCTATCTCGAAGGGTGCTAGCCTTTCTGCAGGTCACATTGCTTGTCGACGCCCTCCGGACGCACCCCGCACCCAACCCCGGCCGACGAAAGCAGTGTTAGATTCTATGATTCCCGTCACAATTTGGCACGCACCCCTAGCGCGGTGTAGGTGAACATGCCATTATTTCCGGGTAGCAAAAACAACGGGCTGGTTACACAGCCCTTAACCCTAAGCCACCACAGGGTTAACGCCCGGTAAACCGGAAGACGGGTCCCGCATCCAACGGGACACTCCGCCCGGCACCAGGAATCAAACTTCGTTTGCAACGCATCTGCCAAATGCGGGTGTTTGTGGTGCGCACGTAATTGCACATGGATTCAACCCACACCATTTAAAGGAGAGTCACCATCATGGATTGGCGCCACGAAGCTATTTGCCGCGACGAGGACCCGGAACTGTTCTTCCCCGTCGGTAACTCCGGCCCGGCCCTGAGCCAGATCGCACAGGCCAAGCTGGTCTGCCACCGCTGCCCCGTCACCTCCCAGTGCCTGAAGTGGGCACTGGAGACCGGCCAGGACGCCGGCGTCTGGGGCGGCCTGTCCGAGGAGGAGCGCCGCGCGCTCAAGCGCCGCAACAAGGCCCGCGCCCGCAACCGCGCACGCCTGTCGGCGTAAAACTCCGCCGGATTACCTTGCCAGCAGTGCAGGGCTATACAGTGGAACATCTGTAACCGGTACCCATATTCAAAGGAGGCCCCCATGAGCAAGCGTGGTCGCAAGCGCAAGGACCGTCGTAAGAAGAGCGCGAACCGCGGTAAGCGCCCCAACTCTTAAAGCGCGGTAAAACGAAGTAGCAAGCGGGCCCTTCCCATTTCGGGAAGGGCCCGCTTGTTGGTTTCTACCTCTTGCTCTTAGCGCATTGCGAGGAATGCTGCGCCGATGCCCAGGGCTGCCAGGGCTGCGACGACACCGCCGATGATGGCCGCGACGTTGACCTGGCTGTCAGCCTGCTTGGGAGCCTCAGCCTTGGCGGGCTTGACCTCAACCTTGACCTTGGCCTCGGCTTTCGCTTCGACCTTCGGATCGTCCTTCACCGGCTGCTCCGCCTTGGCGGGGACGACACCCGGCTGAGCCTCGGCCTCGGCAGCCGGCTCGTCGGCGATTTCCTCGGCCGGGACCAGCTCGACCATCTCGTGCACGTCGGCAACCTCGACAGGCTCCGGCTTCTCAACCTCGACGACCTCCTCCGGCTGCTCGATCTCCTCGACCTCAGCCTTGTCGGCGATGTCAACGCGGGCGCCGATGGACTCGGCGTAGGCGCCGATGCGGGTGTTGGCCATCTGGAGCTTGTCCCAGTCCGCCGGAACGAAGACCTTGCCTGCCGGGGTGTCGGCGAAGTAGCCCTGCTCGGAGTAGTTGAAGTAGTCAAACTGATGGTCGTAGTTCATCACCGACTGGTAGCCGGCCTGCATCGGGGAACCTTCCACAATGTCGCGGACGAACTCTTGTGCGCCCCAGTGGCGCAGACCCAGGGTGTGGCCGAACTCGTGCAGGATGGTGTTGCGCACCTGCTCGTCGTTCGCACGCCCGCCGGGGTTGGCGACGTAGAAGGAGCTGTCGCCCACCAGCGACAGGCCCGTGGCGTTGGAGCCGGCGCGCATCCGGTCGCCCAGCACACCGGGGCGGAAGATGTTGGCGCGATCCCCAAGGTTGTTGATGGTGTTAATGAGCTGGAACGCCTCAAACTTGCTCGGGTCGAAGTACGAGTCGCGGTACTCCAGCGTCTCGCCGCCGTGGACGTCGGAGTAGTTAGGGATGTTGGTGTAGTGCTCGCCGGCATCGATGTGCAGGCTAATGCCGTGGTCGGCAAACAGGTCCACTAAATCATCCAGGCTCTGCGTCGACGGGGCGTAAGAGGTGCGGTTGGCGCTAGCGCACTCGCGGGCAGCAGACGTGTCGCAGCCGAGGGTGTCGTATTCGGAGGCCATCCAGTTCAGCTGGAGGAAGACATCCGGGCGGTTAGGGTCGGCACCCCAGTCCGGCAGGGGGATTTCCGTGCCGTCTGCGAGGACGACGCCTTGCTCTTCCCAGATGTCGGGCAGGCCGTCGCCGTCGGAGTCAACGAGGGTGGCGGTGTTGGTCAGCACCGGTGCGAGCTCGATCTCTTGGGCGGCGTGTGCGACGTCGGCGCCGGAGATGGCGATGGCTGCGGCAACCGCTGCGGCGATGGTGTTTCGGAATGCTGCTCGCATCTCGGTGACTCCTTGGTGTGCGTTTTTCTCTTTGTGACATCCCCGAGTTTATGCACCGAATATGCGCAGGTAAACCGCTCGCCGCCAGGCTGAAAAATACCCTAAATCGTTGAACATTCCGTCCGGATTGTTCAACGTTTCCACGCGTTCCTAGCTGCGGATTGTTCATCAATCTGCCCGCGTGATCCGCCGTTTCGTCAGCATTGTTCAACGATCGAACTGCGATCGCGCGCGGATGGTTGAACAATCCGTCAGTACTGCATTTTATGCACGCTAAGGTGTTTTCCAGCATGGATCCCGGCAATTTTGCGTCTACCTGCATGTTTGGATTGCATACACAACTCATGCACTCTTATTTTCCCCGGGTTTCCCCTCAGGGGTGTAGCAAAACCCCTGGATTGTTCAATGATCCGCAGATTGTTCAGCAATCCGGAAACCCCCACTACCCCCGCTTTTACCCCCGATGCGGCGGCAAGGGGCCGTCGCAAAGCAAAAAGCCCGCAACCTACGGGCTGCGGGCGGGAAACAGAGGCCTTATCTATAGCGGACTTCGGTGTAGCTCACCGTAGTAATGGAGGCGATGATGCGCTGGCGCAACGGCTCCGGGGCCTTCGCGGGGCCGCAGCACTCGCGCACCATCGCGCGGACGTCGCGCTCAGACTGGGCGACGGCCAGGCACTCCGGGCAGGACGCCAGGTCGTTCTTGATCTCCTCGCGGCGCTCAGGCGCAGTGTCGGCATCGAACAGCTCGCACAACAAACGGTGGGTGGCGTCGCAGCCGTGAGCGTCGGTGTGGGTGTGTCCGGTGGACATTACTTCTCCTTCGCGTCCTGTTTGCCGGCGGCATCCGCCATGTCAGCGTGGTCGAGGCCGATGCCGCGTTCCTTCGCCACGTCCTTCAACATCCCGCGGAGCTGTTTTCTTCCCCGGTGCAGCCGGCTCATCACGGTGCCGATGGGAATGTCCATCACATCCGCGATCTCCTTGTAGGCCATCCCCTCCACATCCGCGTAGTAGACCACCATGCGGTAGTCCTCGTTCAACGCGTTGAGCGCCTCCGAGATCCGCGAGTTCGGCATAGCTTTCAGCGCCTCCACCTCCGCGGACTCCAGGCCGGTGGAGTCGTGCGAGCTGGAGGTGTAGAGCTGGTTGTCCGTCACCTCGTCCGCGGAGGTTTCCAGCGGGCGGCGCTGCTTCTTGCGGTAGGAGTTGATGTACGTGTTCGTCATAATCCGGTACAGCCACGCCTTGAGGTTGGTGCCGGGGGTGAAGCTGCCGAAGTTTTTGTAGGCCTTTAAATAGGTCTCCTGCACCAGGTCCTCGGCGTCCTGCGGGTTGCGCGTCATGCGCAGCGCGCCGCCGTACAGCTGGTCCAAAAGCGGCATCGCTTCCTCGTTGAAGCGCGCCTTCAGGTCATCGCTCACGCCTGCGTCTGGCTCGGTTTCGGGCATGTGAGCCATTGTAGGGCCACCTTCTGCGCGCGCTACCCTGTGGCCATGGCCGAGAAGACCCGCGCATTGACGGCACTGAAATGCACCGACCACGAGGTGCTCACCTACTCCCCCAGCCAAGACCACTTCGGCGAGCATTCTGCGGCCGAGCTCGGTTTGGATCCGGCCGCGGTGTTAAAGACGTTGGTCGTCGCCCACGAGCGCGATCTTGCCATCTGCTGCGTGCCGGTGGCCGGGCACCTTTCCTTAAAGGCCGCGGCGAAAGCGCTCGGCTGGAAGCGCGCGGAGATGGCAGATCCGGCCAAAGCGCAGCGCGCTACCGGCTACGTCGTCGGCGGCATCTCTCCGCTTGGCACGATGCACAAGCTTGCAACGCTTATCGACGCCTCCGTGGCCGACCTGCCCGCCGTCACCGTCTCCGCCGGCCAGCGCGGCCTGTCCGCCCGCCTCGCACCGCGCGACTTGGCGGAGCTGACCAGGGCGGAGTTCGCGCCAATCAGTGCTCCGTAGCTTCGGCGCCCGCGGCCTTAGCGGGCGTCGCCCATCAGCTCGGCGTAGTCGTTTCTGGTGTTGCCCACTTCCTGGGCCGCCTCGTTCCACACCAGGGTCTCCGCCACGCGCGAAGGATGCACCAGCTCCAGCGCCTCGTCCGGGGTGCCGTCGACCCAGGTGCGGATCTCGTCTTCGCGCAAAAACAGCGGCAGGCGGTGGTGCAGCCACGCCATGTTCTCCGTGGCCTCGGTGGTGACCATGGTGGTGGAGAGGCGGTCCAGCCCCGTCTCCCACAGCGCGGCGGCGTAGAGCATGCCGTCTTTCGGGCGCACGAAGTACGGCTGCTTGCCGCTTTCCGTCTGCTTCCACTCGTAGTAGCCGTCCAGCACCATCAGCCCGCGCCGCGCCTTGAACGCGCTGCGGAAGGACGGCTTCTCGGCCACCGTCTCGCCCCGGGCGTTGAACAGCGGCGGGCCGGTCTCGTCCTTCTTCCAGGTGGGCAGCAGGCCCCACCGCGCGGCGTCGATACGCGCGGCACTTTCCGCAACCCTGATCAGCGGCACCTGCTGGGTGGGCGCGATGTTGTAGCGCGGCGGCGGGGTGCCGTCCGGGGCCTCAACTTCCGCGATGCCGGGAAGGCCCGCCACCTCTTGGACTAGGTCGTCGCCTGACGTGAAAAGAACGAATCGTCCGCACATGCCCTCCATTATCATGACTTCCATGACCGAAATGTGGCCTGCGCCGTTTCACCCCAGCCCGATCACCCACACGCAACAGGTGCCCGGGTCCAAATCCATGACCAACCGCGCCTATATTTTGTCGGCGCTCGCGGCCGGCCCGTCCACCATTGTCGGGGCGCTGCGCTCTCGCGACACGGACCTGATGGAAGATGCGCTGCGCGCCATGGGCACCGCCATCGAGCGCGACGGCAAGTCCATTCGCGTGTCCCCGGGCAAGCTGCGTTCCGCCGAGGTCGACTGCGGGCTGGCGGGCACCGTGATGCGGTTCGTGCCGCCCGTCGCGGCGTTCGCGGATGGGCCCGTGCTTTTCGACGGCGACGCCCACGCCCGCAAACGCCCCATGTCCACCATCCTGGACGCGTTGCGCGCCCTGGGGGTGTCCGTGGCGGGCGACGCGCTGCCGTTTACCGTCCACGGCACTGGCCGCGCCGAGGGCGGCCCGGTGGAGATCGACGCGTCCGGCTCCTCCCAGTTCGTCTCTGGCCTGCTGCTCGCCGCGCCCCGGTTCGAGCGCGGCGTGCAGATCCGCCACACCGGCGGCACCCTGCCGTCGATGCCGCACATCGAGATGACGGTGGCAATGCTGCAAGACGCGGGCGTGAAGGTGCAGGCCACCGCCAGCTCCTGGTCCGTGGAGCCGCAGGAAATCCGCGGCACGCACTGGGAGATCGAGCCGGACCTGTCCAACGCCGCGCCGTTTTTGGCCGCCGCGGCGGTCACCGGCGGCGAGGTGCGCATCCCGCACTGGCCGGTGACCACCACCCAGCCGGGCGCGACCATGCAGTCCATCCTGGAGCGCATGGGCTGCGAGGTGGAGCTGGAGGCCGCCGGCGCCGGCCACACCCTGCGCGTGCGCGGCCCGGAGGCCGGCAACTTGCGCGGCATCCGCATCGACATGAGCGACATCGGCGAGCTCGCCCCCACCGTCGCCGCCATCGCCGCCTGCGCCACCACGCCGAGCGAGCTGACCGGCATCGCCCACCTGCGCGGCCACGAAACCGACCGCCTGGCCGCGCTGTCGCGCGAAATCAACGGGCTGGGCGGAAACTGCGAGGAGCTCGGCGACGGGCTGCGCATCACCCCGACCCGGATGCGCGGCGGGGCCTGGCACACCTACGACGACCACCGCATGGCCACCGCCGGCGCAATCATCGGCCTGGTGGTGGGCGGTGTCGAGGTGGAAAACATCGAGACCACCGCCAAGACGCTGCCCGGGTTCGCCGACATGTGGGCGGAGGTGGTGGCGCAGTAATGGGCCGCAGCTTCGCCGACTACGACGAGTCCGATGTGCGCGTGCGCCCCGGCAAGGGCTCGCGCCCGCGCTCGAAGAACCGCCCCACGCACGACGACGCCGAGTTCGGCCTCGTCGTGGCCAAGGACCGCGGCCGCTGGGGCGTGGTGCTCGATGATGCCGGCACCCGCCTGCAGTGCACCCGCGCCCGCGAACTCAAGCGCACCTCCATCGAAGTGGGTGACCGCGTCGGCGTGGTCGGCGACACCTCGGGCGCGAAAGACACCCTCGCTCGCATCGTCAAACGCGAGGAGCGCACCTCGGTGCTGCGCCGCACCGCGGACGACACGGACCCGTATGAGCGCATCATCGTCGCCAACGCGCAGCTGATGCTCATCGTGGTCGCGGCCGCGGATCCGCCGCCGCGCACCGGCTTTGTCGAGCGCGCCCTAATCGCCGCCTTCGTCGGCGGCGTGACTCCGGTGGTGTGCGTGACCAAGACCGACCTCGCGGACCCCTCCGACTTCGAGCGCGAGCTCGAGGCCATGGGCGTGGAGGTGCTGCGCACCGGCGTCGAGGACGGCGTGGAGCAGTTGCGCAAGCTTATCGACGGGCACGTCTCCGCCCTCATCGGCCACTCCGGCGTGGGCAAGTCCACCTTGGTCAACCGCATCGTGCCGGACGCGGACCGTGAAACCGGCGAGGTCTCCGGCGTGGGCAAGGGCCGGCACACCTCCACCCAGTCCGTGGCCCTCGAGGTCCCCGGCGGCGGCTGGATCATCGACACCCCCGGCATCCGCTCCTTCGGCCTGGCGCACGTCTCCCCCGAAGAAATCGTGGACGTGTTCCCGGACTTGGAAGAGGCGGCGCAGCGCTGCCCCCGCGGCTGCACGCACTTGGGTCCCCCGGCGGATCCGGAGTGCGCCTGGGACGAGCTGGACCCGGCCTCCCCCGTCGGCCGCCGGGCCGCGGCAGTGCGTGGCCTGTTGGCTGCCCTGCACTCCAACAACGAGTGGGAGCTAAAGCAGCTCGACGAGCACCGGTAGCTCGCTCGGGTCGTAGAACGCCATGTAGTTGTCCTGGGCGTCGCCCACGGCAAGCTCAGCGTCCTCGTCGCCCAGGTCGGCGGCGTCGATGACCTCGATCGCCTTCGCGGTGGCCTCCTCGGCCTCCGCGATGTCCACGTGGATCGCGGCGATGTCCTCGAAGTTCACCGGCGCGGACAGCTTCACCACGGACTCGCCCATTTCCGGATCCGGGGTGGCCTGGGAATCCGGCACGTCCGCGGAGACCACCACGCGGCGGTGCGGGTGGCGCTCCTCATCGCCGATGGCCAACAGGCGGATGGACGCCATCGCCGCGTCGTCGAACGCCACGGCCTCGATCTCCTCCTGGTCGCCGGAGGTGAAAAACTCGTGCAGCGCCTCGGTGGCCGCGAACGCCCAGCCGTTGCGGGCGTGGATCAGGCGGTTGTCCTCCAGCGCCGCGAGCATGCCGAAGGTGGCGGGGATGTAGACGCGCACTAGAACTCGGCCTCGACATCGAACAGGGACTGGATCTCCACCGCGGTGCGGTCGATGGCGGTGTGCAGGATGCCGATCATGTTGTATTCGACCGCGGCGCGGACGTTCATGATGTCGTCGTCGATCATCACGCAATCGTTCAGGTCCACCCCGATCGCGTCGGCCGCGGCCTGGAACGCGGCGCGCTCCGGCTTTTCCGCCCCGATCTCGCCGGAGAGCACAACAGCGTCGACCACGCCGCCGAATTCCCACTCGCGGATCTTTTCCGCCATCTCGCCGTCGCCTTCCTCGTTGGAGAGGATGCCCACGGCGATGTCCTTCGCCTTCACCGCTTCAATGAGGGTCTTCCAGCGCTGCTCGTCCTCTGCACCGGTGTCCAGCACTCCTGCGTAATCGATGATCAAGCCCTGCAAGGGTTCCCTCTTTCGTTGGTTGCGTCGCGGATGCCTACTGTAGTGAGCACACCCTTTACACGGGCGGCTGCGAACGTGGACAATACTACCTACCCCGCGCAGCGCCCGTCCCCCTCCACCACGCATTCCCGCTCAGTTGAGGGAGGACACCCGCCATGTACTACACCGCCCCAGGGCACCGGCACGTGCAAGTGCTCGTGCCGCAGCTGAACCGGAGCCCAGCCGTGCTCGGCCGGCTCATCCAAGCGCGCAACTCCGAGTCCGCGGCTCCGCCGCCGAACACTGCCGCCGAGATCGAACCGGTCGTGGCGGAAGCGCTCAACGCCGCGCTGAGCAAACACCGCGCCACGTCCATGATGGCGTGGCGCTTCGCGCCGGCGGTGCGCGCCCACATCCGCGCCCGGCAGCACGCGGCGGCGCTAACAAACGCACCAACAAGCACCGCCCCCGCGGCGGACAGGCTCCAGGTGGTTACCTGCCACGCCCGCGAGGGCGGTGAATTCTTCGGCACCGTCGAAACTCAAGACGGCACCAGGAGGGCCTACGCCGCGAAAATCTGCGACGGCAAGCTGGTCTCCTTCAAGGTGCTTTGAGGCGGCAGCTCGTCGACAAGCAATTTGCTAGACGACGGTCGAGCCGCCCGCCTCAGCCTGCTCAGCGTCCTGCGTCTCAAACTGCTTGCGCATGGTGAACAGCTGGCGCACGGTCTCCTCCTGGACGGCCTCGTTCATCGCGTTGAACATGTCGCCGCCCTCCTTCTGGTACTCCACCAGCGGGTCGCGCTGCGCCATCGCGCGCAGGCCGATGCCCTCCTTGAGGTAGTCCATCTCGTAGAGGTGCTCGCGCCACTTCGTGTCGATGATCGGCAGGATCACCATGCGCTCCAAGTTGCGCATCTGCTCCTCGCCGCCAATCGACGCCACGTTTTCCTCCAGCTTGTCGTACTGGGCGTTCGCGTCGTCGAGAAGCGCCTGGCGCAGCTGCTCCGAGGTGAGCTCGCCGGCGCGGCCGTACTCGTCGCCGTCGATGAGCTCCTGCGCGCTGACCGTCGGGCCGTACAGGGAATCCAGCGCGTTCCACAGGCCGTCGAGGTCCCAGTCCTCCACGTAGCCATCGGCGGTCGCGCCGTCGACGTACGCGCCAATGGTGGAATCGATCATGCGGCGCACCTGGCCGGCGATGTCCTTCGAGCCCAGGATCTCCTGGCGCTCGCGGTAGACCACCTTGCGCTGCTCGTTGAGCACCTCGTCGTACTTCAGCACGTTCTTGCGCATCTCGAAGTTCTGGTTCTCCACCTGGGACTGCGCGCCCTTAATCGCGTTGGAGACCATCTTCGCCTCAATCGGCACATCGTCCGGCACGTTGAGACGGTTCATCATGTTCTCCATGGACTGGCCCACGAAACGCACCATCAGCTCGTCGCGCATGGACAGGTAGAAGCGGGACTCGCCCGGATCGCCCTGGCGGCCGGAGCGGCCGCGCAGCTGGTTGTCAATGCGGCGCGACTCGTGGCGCTCGGTGCCGATGACGTACAGGCCGCCGGCTTCGCGCACCTCGTCGCCAAGCTGCTGCGAACGCTCCTTGGCCGCCGGGAGCTGCTCGTCCCACGCCTCCTGGTAGCGCTCCGAATCCTCCAGCGGATCCAGGCCCTGGGCTTGCAGCTTCGCGTCCAGGAGGATCTCCGGGTTACCGCCGAGCACGATGTCGGTGCCGCGGCCGGCCATGTTGGTGGACACGGTCACCTTGCCCGGCAGGCCGGCCTCGGCGATGATGCGGCCCTCTTCCTCGTGGTACTTCGCGTTGAGCACGTTGTGCTCCACGCCCTTGCGGGTGAGCAACTGCGACAGGTACTCGGAGCGCTCCACCGAAGTGGTGCCCACCAGTACCGGCTGGCCCTTCGCGGCGTGTTCCGCGATGTCCTCCGCCACGGCGGCGAACTTCGCCTCCTGGGTCTTGTAGATCAAATCATCGCGGTCCGCGCGCTGGTTCGGGCGGTTCGGCGGGATCTGGACGACGTCCATCTTGTAAATCTGGTGCAGCTCCGCCGCCTCAGTCTCAGCGGTACCGGTCATGCCGGACAGCTTGTCGTAGAGGCGGAAGTAGTTCTGCAGGGTCACCGTGGCCAGGGTCTGGTTCTCGTTTTTGATCTCCACCTGCTCCTTGGCCTCAATGGCCTGGTGCATGCCCTCGTTGTAGCGGCGGCCCGCCAGCACGCGGCCGGTGAAGCCGTCCACGATCATGACCTCACCCTGGCGGATGATGTAGTCCTTGTCGCGCTCGAACAGCTCCTTCGCCTTGATGGCGTTGTTGAGGTAGCTGACCAGCTGCGAGTGCTCCGGGGCGTACAGGTTGTCAATGCCCAGCTGGTCCTCGACGAACTCCACGCCCTCCTCGGAGATACCCACGGTGCGCTTGCGCTGGTCCACCTCGTAGTGGATGCCCTCGCGCATGCGCGGCGCGAGCTGCGCGAACACGTTGTAGAACTGGCTGGATCCGTCCACCGGACCGGAGATGATCAGCGGGGTACGCGCCTCGTCGATGAGGATGGAGTCCACCTCATCCACGATGGCGTAGTTGTGGCCGCGCTGGACAATGTCGTCGACGGAGCGCGTCATGTTGTCGCGCAGGTAGTCGAAGCCGAGCTCGTTGTTGGTGCCGTAGGTGATGTCCGCCGCGTACGCCTTCTTGCGCTCGGCCGGGCGCATGTCGGACAGGATCACGCCCACCTCAAGGCCCAGGAAGTGGTGGACACGGCCCATCATCTCGGCGTCACGCTTGGCCAGGTAGTCGTTCACCGTGACAATGTGCACGCCCTTGCCGGACAGGGCGTTGAGGTACGCCGGCAGCACAGACGTCAGGGTCTTGCCTTCACCGGTTTTCATCTCGGCGACGTTGCCGAAGTGCAGGGCGGCGCCGCCCATGATCTGCACCTTGAAGTGCTTCTGGCCGAGCACGCGCCAGGAGGCTTCGCGGGCGGTGGCGAACGCGTCGAGCAGGATGTCGTCCAGGCTCGCGCCGTCTGCGATCTTGTCCTTGAACTCGGCGGTTTTGGCCTTGAGCTCCTCGTCGGTCAGCGCGGCGTACTCGTCGTCGAGCGCCATGACCTGATCGGCGATCTTGGCAAGGCGCTTTACGGTGCGCCCCTCACCGGCACGGAGCAGCTTTGACAGTCCAAACACGTGTGCAAAGTCCTTTACTGATGGATTGACAGGGCCAAGGTGATACAACCGGCCATTGTACGCACGCCTCCCGGGGTATAGACAACCCCATAGGCACAAATGCCTAACGACGAACCCCGCCCCAGCCCAGAACCATAAACAGAACTGAGCCGGGGCGGAGTTTAGTAGCTTGAGCTGCGGTTACTCCGCGTCCCCCTCCGGAGCGAGTTCGATCAAGCCGTAATCGTAAGCGTGGCGGCGGTACACCACTGCCGGACGGTTGGTCTCCTCATTGACGAAGAGGTAGAAGTCGTGGCCCACCAGCTCCATCTCGCTGAGCGCATCGTCCACGCTGCGCGGGGCGTTGGAGTGCACCTTGGAGCGCACGATCTGGCCCGGGACAACGTCCTCGACCTGGTCCTCGTACGGGTCCACGTCGTACTTGCCAGTTTCCTTCGCGGCGCGCTCCTGCTCGGCCTTCGCGTCCGCCTCCATCTCTGCGGCGATCACGCCGGTGCTCTTCGGCGCGCGGTGGCCCGACATCGCGATGTTGCGGCGTGCCTTGACCTTGCGCAGAGAGCGTTCCAGCTTGTCCACCGCTGCCTCGAGCGCAGCGTAGAAGTTCTCCTCCTTCGCCTCAGCGCGGGCCAGGTGGCCGGAGCCGGTGGCGGTGATCTGGATGCGCTCCGCCTCCGACTCGCGGCGCGGGTTCTTCTCGTGCTTCAGCTCCACATGGAACGACTTGAGCGTCGGATCAAGCTTTTCAATCTTGGCCAGCTTGCCGTTTACTCGTTCCTGGAAATGCTCTGGGACCTCGACGTTTCGCCCGGTGATGGTGACCTGGGCTTCCGGGCTCAGCGTCTCTTGGTTCGGGTTACGGTCTGCAGACGTCATCTGCGTCCTCCCTTGCGGTAGTAGGAACTGTGTCCATCACCACTATACAACTGGTTATGACCAATTCGGCCGGTTTTATACAACGCTCGCTTAGGGCGAACTTTCTCGGGTGGGCCGCCGGGGGCTCTAGCGGGGCCGCCAGCGGTGTCGCTGTCCTGACACTTCACGGCTGAATCTGTCAGGCCGGCGCTTGATGCCCAGGTCGGCGAAAACGGCTGCCGTAATCTGTCAGGAATCCGCCGGCCCCGCATTGATTCACCGGCTAGTGAATAGATTCCGCTTGGGAATTTTCCGCCCTGGGCAAAGTGAACAAATACGCCCGCGGATCGGGATGTGTTCACCCGGACGGGTGGGGCGAGTGAACAAATGCCCACGCCCTGACACATTGCGGCTGAATCTGTCAGGCTGGCCCTAAATCCCCAGGTCGGCACAAATGGCTGCCGTAATTTGTCAGGAACCCCTGGGAATCTGCTCGGCTCGAACCACCAGCGCCGGCTACGCCGCGCAAAGGGCCACGCACGCGGCAACGTCGGCCCCGCGCGAGAGCAGAAGCGCGGTGCTCGCCTGCATCGTCGCGCCGGTGGTGACCACGTCGTCCACGAGCACAACCCGGCCGGCGGGCACGCCGGAAATCTGCACGCGCCCTGAAAGGTTGGCCCGTCGCCCGGCTTCGTCGAGGCCGGACTGGTCCGCCGTCCGCGGGTCCAGACGCAAAACGGGCGCGACCCGCCTGCCGGTGGCGCGGCAGACCTGCTCCACCGGGTCGCCGCCGCGGGCCCGGGCAGAGCGCTCCCTCGTGGGCGCCGGCACCAGCACCGCCCCAACCGGGATCTCGCCGCGCGCTTCCAGGTAGTCCAGCGCGGCCGCGAGCACTGCGCCGACGTGGCGACGCACCGCCAGGTGGTTGCGCTCCTTCATGGCCAGGATCACCCCGCGGTGCGGGTCCGCGTACGGCCCGAGCGCGAACACCGGCGCGTGTGGGGTGGTGTTGGGAAAGACGCGCTGCGGTGGCGTCGCCAGGCCCGCGCGGCACGCGGGGCACAGCAGCTCCCCCGGCGCGCGGCAGCCCGCGCATCGCCGCGGCAGCAGCAGCTCGCCCACCTGACCGAACAATTCCCCCATGCGGGAAAGGCTAGCGCGAAGTGATCGGCAGCGCGCGCACACCTTCCAGGCCGGGCACCTCGCGCCAGATCGGGTTGTCCGCGCCGGAGGCTGGCACCTGCAGCAAGGCGTTAGCGTCGGTGACGTACAGCGTGCTCGGCGACGCCGCCACCGCCACCACCGGCGCTGAGATGTTGCCGGCGGACATCGCGGTCATGGAGGAGCCGTCCTGCTCCACGCGCATCACGGGTGTGGTGGATGTCGTGCCCACCAGCAGGGAGCCGTCCGGGCGCCAGTCCGCGGAGATCACGCTGCCCGCCAGTTCCTGGGCGTACTCGTAGACGTTGACGATGGTGCGCTCGCCCGAGGCCTGGCGCCGCACGATTCCGGTGTAGAGGCTGCCGTCGATCACCATCACCACCCGGGTGCCGGTGCGGGACAGGCGTAGGACGGAGATGTTGCCGTCGACTCCTTTGGGCAGTTCGACTTTGACCTCGCCTGTGGTCAGATTGCCGGTGGCCGCGGACTGCACGGTGCGCAGGATCCGCTTGCCGTCCACCACCGTCCACACCGCCGCGGCTTCGGGTTCGAACGAGGGACGGGTAAATGTGCCCGCGCGCATGACTTCCGCCTCGGTGCCGTCGAACCGTCCCACGCGGAAGACGTCGTCCTCATCGTCGCCGGGTTTGCCAAAGATGGCGGCCCACTCGCCGCCGCCGGCGATGTCCACGGAAGACACGTCGCTGGCCGTGCCGAGGCTGCCTTCGACAGGCTGCGTGGAGCGCTCGTCCACGCGCACGACCTTGCCGCTGGACAGGGCGTAGAGCTTGGTCTCCCCCACCGTCTCCACCAGCGGGCTTGCTGCGATGAAGTCGTCGGTGTCCAGGGCGGTGGTGCCGTCGATAAGCGGTTGCCCGTCGGCCTCAAGCGTGTACGGGCCGGTGACGCCGGCGGAGGCGAGCGTCCACACCACTTGGGCCGCGAAGCGGGCGCGTTCCTCCTCGCCCACGTCGGCGAAACCGCTGAAGGTGTAGGCGCCGTCCTGCTCGCCCGTGTACGTCACGCTCGAGGGCAGCGAGCCGGTGAGCGCTGGCCGCAGCCGCTCGGAGGGGCCTTCCATGAGCAGGCCGATCAGGTCGCTGGCCAGGGTTTCGCGGCGCGAGTGCACCCAGCGGCGGTCCGTGACCAGCTCCTGGTTGTCCTGGTCGAAGAAGTACAGGTTGTAGGGCTGGTACTGGTTGCGAAGTTCTGTGCGTTCGAAGACTACGCCTTGCGGAAGCGAGGAGATCCTCCACTGCCCGTCGACCATCTCCATGTCGATGGTGGCCTCGTAGTCCCCGCGCTCCGGCGCGTAGGAGCCCCCGGAGCGCACTGTGCCGACGACCTGGCCGTGCACCGCGAAACTGCGCTGCCCCACTGACGAGCCCGGCAGGGTTGTCATGCCGATGCTGTCCACCACCAGTTTCTGCCCGGTGGGGTCCCACGCCGCCGAGGCGCCTTCGGTGAGGTAGGCGCGCGCCGTCTCGTAGTCGCCGTCCGGCGTGGCGGATGCGTGGTAAAAATCGCGCAGCAAAAGGTCCGGCTCTTGCCCTTCCTTCGGGCCTGCTTCCTGCGTTTCGGTCTCCTCGGGGGCGAAGGAGCGGATGACGTGCGGCGCGGAGTTCGTGGGCAGCGACGCGCAGCTAGTGGTCAGCGCAGTCAGCGCAACTGTGAGGCAGGCAAGGGTTTTACGCATCGGTGTCCTCCTGGGGCACTCGCTTATCGACGGCTCCGCCTTCCCCACCAATTCCTTCAGCGCTGTCAGCAGAGTGGTCTGCACCTTCGGGTGGTTCCGCTGTTTCGGCGGCGCGCGGCGCCTCGAGCGGGAGCGGGGATTCGCTGAACCCGGCCTCGAGGTGGCGCGGCAGCACCAGGCGGAACTGCGAGCCCACCCCGAATTCGCCGATCGCGTCGAGCGTGCCGCCGTGCAGCTGCGCGTCCTCGCGGGCAATCGCCAGGCCCAGCCCGGTGCCGCCGGAGTGGCGCTTACGGGACTTGTCCGCGCGCCAGAAACGATTGAACACCAGATCTTCCTCACCGGTTTTCAGTCCCACGCCGCCGTCGGTGACCGTGATCGCCACCGCCTCGTCGTTGCAGCGCATGCGCACGGTGACCGGATTGCCTTCGGAGTGGTCGATGGCGTTGGCCATGAGGTTGCGCACCACGCGCTCGATGCGGCGGGCGTCGCCCTCCAGCGTCTGCGGCTCGTCCGGGATGTCGAAGATGACGTCCACGTCCAGCTCCTCAGCCAGGTGGTGGGTTTGCTGCCAGGCGGACTCCACCGGCTGGCGCGCATCCACGTTCGCCGAGGACAGCTCGGCCACGCCGGCGTCGTGGCGGGAAATCTCCAACAGGTCGTTGAGCAGCGCCTCGAAGCGGTCCAGCTCGCTGGTCATCAGCTGCGAGGCGCGCTTGGTCGCTGGCTCCAGCGAGTCCTCATTCGCGGCGATGAGGTCCGCCGCCATGCGCACCGTGGTCAGCGGGGTGCGCAGCTCGTGCGAGACGTCGGAGGTGAACTGGCGCTGCAGCGAGCCGTACTCCTCCAGGTTGGCAATCTGCTTGCTTAGGGTGTCCGCCATGTCGTTGAAAGACATGGCTAGCACGGCCATCTCGTCCTCGCCGTCGACAGGCATTCGCTCCCGCAAGTGCCCGGAGGCGAAACGCTGTGCGGTGCGGGAGGCGGAGCGCACCGGCGCAACAATCTGCTGGGACGCGAGCCAGGAAATGCCCATCAGCAGCACGACGACGATCACGGCGGCGGACGCCAAAATGCCGCGCATGAGCGCCACGGTGGAGACTTCGCTCTCCATGTTCATCACCAGGTAGAGGCGAAGATTGGGGATGTCCGCGTTGGTCGGGGTGCCCACGATCAGCGCGTCGTAGGCCGAGCCGTCCGGGCGCTCCACGGTGGCGAACTGGTAGGCCACGTTGCCGTCCGTGACGTAGTCGCCCAGCCGCTTCGGAATCTGGTACGCCTCGGGCGAGGACGTCACCGACCCGTTCGGGGCTTCCACCACCAGCACCGGCTCGTAGAAGCTTGCGGAGTCGCCGCTTTCCTGCGCGCGCTGCGTCAACCCGGCGCGCGCCGAGTTCAGGCGCGCCTGCAGGGAGGCGGAGGACCCGGAGTTGGCCAGCTGGTACTCCACGGTCGAACGGGCACGCTCGATTTCCACGCTGGCGGTTTCAATCTTGGCTGCGGTGATGCGGTCCGTGACAACGGACGCCAGCGCGAAGCCAAGCACAGACATCACGACCGTGGACACCAGCAGCACCGTGCCCACGAAGCGCACCTGCAGCTTCGTGGACCAGGCGTGCCGCACCCGGTCGCCGACACGACGTATGGCGTCCAGGTGCTACACCTCCGTCTTACCGGTCTTGTAGCCCACGCCGCGGACCGTGAGGATGATCTCCGTGTTTTCCGGGTCGTGCTCGATCTTGGAGCGCAGACGCTGCACGTGCACGTTGACCAGGCGGGTGTCGGAGGCGTTGCGGTAGCCCCACACGGACTCCAGCAGCTCTTCGCGCGAGTGCACCTGGTTGGGCTTGCGGGCCATTTCCACCAGCAGGTCGAACTCCAGCGGGGTGAGCTGGATTTCCTCGTCGCCGCGGGTGACGGTGTGCTGCGGCACGTCCACGGTCAGGTCGCCGACCTCGAAGACATCCGCCGGGGTCTCGTCGGTGCGGCGCAGGCGCGCGCGAATGCGGGCGACGAGCTCCTTCGGCTTGAACGGTTTGGTGATGTAGTCGTCCGCGCCGGACTCCAGGCCCAGCACGACGTCCACCGTGTCCGTCTTAGCGGTGAGCATGACCACGGGAACCGCGGACTCCTTGCGGATCTCGCGGCAAATGTCGATGCCGTTGACACCCGGCAGCATCAGATCCAGCAGGATCAAATCCGGATCGAACGAGCGGAAGGCAGGCACCGCCTCAGCACCGTCCGTCACGGAGCTGGTTTGGAAGCCTTCGGCCTCCAACACGATTGTCAGCATCTCGTTGATCGCCGGGTCGTCGTCCACCACGAGGATCTTCGGTGCCATGCGTCCTCCTATCTTGCGCTGCTTTTACTACTGCGCCAGCTCGTTCACTGCCTGCATGATAACCGCCGGATCTGCGGTGCGAAGCCACCGGCTCACCCAGTTTTGCTCCGCCAGCTCCGCGTACGCCTGGAAGGTCGCAACCTGCAGGGCCACGTCGCGCTCGTAGCGGTCGCGGGTGCGCGTGGCGTCCTGCTCTTCGCGCGCCTCCGCGCGCTCGCGGGCCACGTCCGGGGTGGTGTCCACCAGCACCTGGAGATCGGGCTTGGGCAGCCCCAGCTTCCCAAACTCCAGGTCGTGGACCCACTTCACCGCGGCCGCGTCACCCGTGCGTGCGCTGGTGTACGCCGCGTTGGAGGCGACGTAACGGTCCAGGATGATAATGCGGTCGCGGTGGCCAGCGAAGCCGTCGAGAAGCTCCTTCGCCCCATGCCTGTCCAGGGCGAACATGGTGGCCATGCCGAACGCGGAATCGGTCAGGTCGCCCATGCGGCCGTGCAGCGCGTCCTGCGCCAGCTGCGCGTGCACGGACGTCTCGTAGCGGGGAAACGCCAGGGTCTCGGCGCTAAAGCGCTCTTTGAGCGCGGTGACAAGCGTGTTTTTGCCGGCACCGTCGATGCCTTCAACAGCGACAATCATGCAGCTACGCCAGCGCCTCGAGGAACTGCTCCAGATCCTGCTCGGTGTCCGCCTCCTCGAGCACGGCGGCCGCGGACTCGACCAGCTGCTCGTCCATCTCGTCCGGGCGCATGCGGATAAACGGGTAGGTCTCCGCAATCTCGCCGGCGGAAAACGGCGCGCCCGACCAGATCGCCGCAATGGTGGCTGCGGCCTGGCCGTTGAGCAGCTCGTCTTCGCTCGGATCCTGCTTCGCGGCGAGGAGGACCGCATCACGGACCGCCTCAAAAACCTCGTCGAAGTCGAGATCGACCAGCTCGTCCAGGAAGTCGGTGTTGGCATCGACCGTGAAAATCTGCTCGTCCCAAGTGCTCACTGCGGCGCTCCTTCCAGAAATGGTGCGCGAGCCGACGCCCGCGCGAGGTGTTACACCCATCTGTATACGGCAAAACCGTTCCACGGGGCAGGCAAACGCGCAACGACTCGCCGCGCAGGGGTTCCGCATTTACCATTCGCGTGCTATAAACAGTGCTACAGAGCCAAACGTTACCAATTTGTAACTATGACGCGGGGCCGGAAACGACCCGCGGGAGGAGCCATCGTGGAAGGGACAGCACGCCGGGTAGCCGTCTTCATCGGCGCAGGTGCGCTCCTTGCTGCCCTCGTCGGGTTCACCGTCTGGGCCACCTCCTCCCCAGGCCAGAACAACCGCGCCGGATTCACCGCGGAAGCCGCAGGCACCACCGGCACCAGCGCGACGTCCACCACGTCGAGCCCGACGACCGCAACGGTGACGGAGAACCAGACACACACCCGGACCGTGCGCAGCTCCGCCAGCGCAGCCGACAACGGCAGCGGCGCGAGCGCGGCCGGTCACGCCGACTCCGACCGCTCCGGCCAGCAACGTGTCGGTGCCGCCATGCCCACCGGCTACAACGCGGCGCACGACCCGTACCTGCCGCCGCACGCTGTCGTTGCTCCTGCGCCAGAATCCGGGCAGCCGGCGCGGGTGTTCCGCCCGTCCAACATTGTCCCGTCCTCTGCCCGCCCGATGGCAGCACCGCAGGGCACCACCGCGGCAGCGGAGCCGACCCCGGCGCGACAGACCGACGCTCGCACCCCCTCCCAGCAAACGCCGGGCAGCACCCCGCCGCGCGAGCCGGAGAGCAGCGCTGCTCAGACGAGCACGCCGGACACCCCGGCACCTGGCGGGTCTGAGGTGCAGCCGTCGCAGGCCACCGAGCCGACGCACACCCCGGCAGCGGAGCCGTCGAAGCAGCCTGAGCAGCCGCAGACCACCGAGGCGCCGGACGAGGCGTCCAGCGAGTCCGAGCAGACGCCGCAGCCGGGCAGCGGCTCGGGCCCGTCGCACGGACCGGACGACTTGGACGGCACAGGCGGTTCGAACGGTATCCAGGTGGCAGAGCCGTCGGCAGCCGAGGCCCCCGATGCGCAGGAGGCTCAGACGCCGGAGATGCAGCTGCAGGGCGCAGGCGCTGCCGCGCAGCCGAGCGCGGCTGCGCAGGACCAAAGCGACGCGCCGCAGACCCCGGATGCCTCCGCCGCAGAGGCGCCCGCCTCCCCCACCCGCGTGGCCGGCAAGGAAGACGTAGCGGGCTACCCGCAGGAAAAAGACGGCATGACGGCGCGCGACGTGTTCGACAAGATCACCGGCCGCGAGAGCAAGTAGCGGCTAGGCCGTCGCCACAAACACCTGGGCCGCGCCCGCGGCGGTCAGCTCCACTGCACCATCGTTTGCCGGCACCCAAGCGCCGTTGCCCTGGGACAGCGTGAATCCGTCGGCGCCGCGCACGGTCCCGGAGGTGCACAGCACAATCGCGGGGCCGTCTTCGTCGACCGCCAGCGTGTCGCCGTCGTCAAGCAAATGCACCCGCACCGCGAAACTGTCCACCGGAAGCTGGAACTCCACACCGCCGTGCGACGGGGCCGCCTCCGCCCGCGGGTTTTCCAGGGTGCTGAAGTCCAGCACCTTCACCAGCTCCGGCACGTCCACGTGCTTGGTGGTCAACCCGCCGCGCAGCACATTGTCGGAGTTGGCCATCACCTCCACGCCCAGACCCGACAGGTAGGCGTGGAGCTGGCCTGCGCGCAAAAACGCGGCCTCGCCGGGCGCAAGGGTGAGCACGTTGAGCAGCAGCGCCGCCAGCACGCCCACATCACCCGGGTAGGCCCGGTTGAGCTCGAGGTAGACCTCGGCGGCCTCCACCATCCACGCAGGGGCTGCGTGCTTGTCGACGAGCTCCGCCGCCGCACGGGCAACCGATTCGATCAACTCCACCCTCGGCTGGTGCGGCAGGGAAATGAGCGTGGTGAACAGCGCGCGCAGATCCCCTTCGCCGTCCGTGGGCAGCAAAGAGGCGTAGCGGTCCAGCTCCGCGCTGCCGAGCTCGGCGAAAAACGCGGCGGTGTCCGGCACCGGGCGGAACCCGGCCAGCGCGCGGAACTCGGTCAGCGCGACGATGAGTTCGGGCTTGTGGTTCGGGTCCTTGTAGTTGCGGTCCGGGCTGTTCAGCGCGATGCCCTCGGCATTTTCGCGCGCGAAGCCTTCCTTGGCCTGCTCCAACGAGGGGTGGGCCTGGATGCTCAAGGGCGCGGCCGCGGCGAGCAGCTTGACCAGAAACGGCAGCTGGTCGCCGTGCGCCTCTTGCACGCGCTTGCCCAGGGCGGCGGCCGGGTCGGCCGCGATCGCCTCGTCCAAGCCTTGCCCGTTGATCTTCGCCGGGGCGGCCGGGTGGGCGCCGAACCAGAGTTCCGCCTGCGGCTGCGGGCTCGGCGAAGGCTCGCCGCGCAGCTGGGCGATCAACGTGTGGGAGCCCCAGGGGTAGGGGCGCAGAGCTCCTTCGAGGTGCTCCATGGTTCTCCTTCTACTCCTCCGTGGCGGCGACAGCGTCGGTGCCGCCGGTGGCGTCGGCGGCAAGCGCCGTCGCCGCGTAGGCCCGGGCAACCAGGCGCGCCGCGCGGGCCGCCGGATCATCCGCATCGGTCTCCACGGATTCGATCTGGCTGCCTGCCGGGACCACCGGATCGGTGGCCTCGCACGACCAAACAACGGTTGTTAAACCTACCAGCTTCGCGGGGCCGTCGAGGTAGGGGTCGTGGAAGATATCGTCCGCGGCGGCGGTGGAATTGCCCTCCTGAGCACGCTCGACGGCGAAGGGCAGCTCGCGCGCGTCCACGAAGGAGGCGGGGATGCCGTGCGTAGACCACAGGGCCGCAACAAGCTGCGCCACCGCGCTGCCTGCCGGGCCGAACCCGGTGTGCAGCACGCGGGCACCGTCGGCCTGGGCGCGCAGTTTGCGCGCGGCGTTGACCGCCACGTCGCGCTTCGGGGAGACGGACTCCAGCTCCGCGTCCACCTCCGATGCCAGCAGCTCGAAGCGTTCCGCCACCACCTCGGCCGGCTGGCGCAGCGCGAGCAGCACGGCACCGACGACGGCGCAGGTGCGCAGCGGGGAGTCCCCGGCGGTGTCGGGCAGGGCGGGGATGACGGTGGCGGCCTGTGGTGCGTCGTCAAGCAAGGGCCCCTTGTTCGGGCCCGCGAGGATGGTCTCGGCGCCGCGGCTGGCCGCGGTGGTCAAACCGCGCAGGTCCTCCTCGCGGCCGGCGTTGTCGCCCACAACTACCACGACGTCGAGCGCGCCGACGTACGCCGGAAGCTGGTCGGCGACCACCACCGGCACCTCGAGCGGGGCGGCGAACGCCGCCACCGCCCGCGCCGCGGCGGCCGCGACCTGGTCGGTGGCCAGCACAACCACGCTGCGGGGTGCAAGCCCGCGCAGCCCCGCAAGCAGGTGCGCCGCCTGGCCCACGGCGCGGAGCTGGGCGCCCTCGTGGGCGATGTCGAAAAACAGGGCGTCTTCCCTGGAAAATCCGCTCATACCCCGCGAGCGTACGCGGGGAAGCTTATGCGCGGATGATGCCGAGGATTTCCTCGGTCAGCGCGTCCACCTCCTCGCGCGTCGGCGCCTCGGCGTTGAGCCGCAGCAGCGGCTCGGTGTTGGAGGCGCGCACGTTGAACCACGCCTTGGAGTCCTTCAACTGCACCGTCACGCCGTCGAGGGTGTCCACGGATTCCGCGCGTTCCGCAAACGCGTCCACCACGCGCTGCGTGGCGGCTGCCTGGTCGGCGACCTCGGAGTTGATCTCGCCGGAGGCGGTGTAGCGCTCGTAGGCGCCCATCAGCTCGCTCAGCGGCGCGTCCTGCTCCGCCAGCGCGGCCAGCACGTGCAGCGCGGCCACCAGGCCGGAGTCGGCGTTGAAGAATTCCGAGAAGTAGTAGTGCGCGGAGTGCTCGCCGCCGAACAGCGCGGAGTGCTCCGCCATCTGCGCCTTGATGTAGGAGTGGCCCACGCGGGTGCGCACCGCCTTGCCGCCGTGCTCCTCGATCAGCTCCGGCACCGCGCGGGAGGTGATCAGGTTGTGGATGATCGTCGCGCCCGGGTGCTGCTCGAGCGTGCGGGTGGCAATCAGCGCGGTGATCGCGGACGGCGAGACGGCCTCACCCCGCTCGTCAACCACGAAGCAGCGGTCCGCGTCGCCGTCGAAGGCCAGGCCGATGTCGGCGCCCTGTTCCACGGTGAACTTCTGAAGGTCCACAAGGTTCTTCGGGTCCAGCGGGTTCGCCTCGTGGTTGGGGAAGGTGCCGTCGAGCTCGAAGTACAGCGGGCGGATGTCCATGTCCCCCAGCACCGCCGGCACTGTCATGCCGGCCATGCCGTTGGCCGCGTCCACCGCGACAACAAGCTTGCGGCGCGTGGGCACCGGCACAAGTTCGCGCAGGTAGGAGGCGTACTCCTCCAGGGCGTCATGCTTATCGACGACTCCCGCTTCCCCCTCGTACCCCGGCACGCCCTCGAGGATCATGCGGCCAATCTCGCCCAGGCCGGTGTCCGTGGACACCGGGGTCGCACCCGCGCGGCAGAGCTTGATGCCGTTGTACTGCGCCGGGTTGTGCGAGGCGGTGAACATGGCGCCCGCGCAGCGCTGGGTGCCGGCGACGAAGTAGAGCTCGTCGGTGGACGTCAGGCCCAGCAGGGTCACGTTGATCCCCTGGCTGGCGGCGCCTTGGGCGAAGACGTCTGCAAGCGCCGGCGAGGACGGGCGCATGTCGTGGCCGACAGCGATGCGGGTCTCGCCTTCCCCGCGCAGGATGTGCGCGAACGCCGCGCCAGCGGTGCGGACGAAGTCCTCGTCGATGGTCTCGCCGACGACGCCGCGGACGTCGTACGCCTTGATCACGCTTTTCAGCGTTGCTTCTGTGTGCTCAATAGCCATGCGCGGTATCTTATCGCGCGCCCCCGACACGGGCCTGCGCAGACCGCTGTTGCTACTGCTCTACCTCCGGGTCCGGCACGATGCGCAGGTGGGAGCGACGCGCCGCCTTGGCCGCCGCGATCTGCTCCTCCACCCGCTTCGTGCGGTGCACCGGGTGGTTGGAGGTGTCCGGGTTGTTGAAGTCTTTCTCCGCCGAGTACTCGATCGGGTCCTGGCCGGTTTCCACCAGCCCGGTGGTCACCCGTCCTGCTTCGCGCACCGCCTCCGCGAGTGCGGTGATGTCGGTGTTCTCCTCGTCCAGTTCGTCGTCGAGTTCGACGTGCTCGACGCGGACTAGCTCCCAGCCCACCGGGGCGGTGATGTGCGCGGAATGGCGCTCGCACAGATCCCACGCGTGCGGGTCCGGGGCGGGCGCGAGCGGCCCGATAACTGCCGTCGAATCCGCGTACGCGTAGATCAGCGTGGCCACGGCGGGCCGGCCGCACCCGGGGCGGCAACAACGGCGGTAGATATTCACGGCGCCAAGTCTAAACCCCACATTGAGATTTCGATAGTGCAACGCGGCGCGCCCGCGCCACCTGCGCCCCGCGGCGCAATAGCATTGCCAGCTATGAGCTCCACTGGCCCCTCCCACGTGCAACCGGCCCGCAACCGCCACGGCCACGGTGTGCGCGGGCCCATCCTGCCGATCGGCGTGCCGCGCTACCGCACCCGCGCAGACAGCTTCGACCAGCTGGTCATCGACGCCTACGCACCGCTGCACAACCAGTACTTCAACGAGCTGGCCGGCGTGGACCTTGCCGTGGACACTATTCCCCGGATGCGTCTCAGCCCCGACATGACGGTGTTTCCGGACGAGATCATCGCCGACGGCCCGGTGCCGCTCGGGCGCGTGCTGCAGGCCGGGGTGGACAAGCAGGGCAACCCCACCCGCGCACGCTTCGTGGTGTTCCGCATGCCCATCGAGCACCGGGCAGCGCAAACACAAGAGCGGTCAGAACTCATCACCTGGGTTCTGACCGCTCTTGTGGCCAATTACCTCAACTTGGATCCGAGGACTATCTCCCCAGACTTCCCCTGGTAGGGCTTAGCCGATCTGCTTTTTCAGGCGGCGGCGCTCACGGTCGGAGAGCCCGCCCCAAATGCCAAAACGCTCGTCGTGCTCGAGCGCGTATTCCAAGCACTCGTCGCGCACTGCGCACGCTTTGCAGATCCGCTTCGCCTCGCGGGTGGAGCCGCCCTTCTCCGGGAAAAACGCCTCCGGGTCGGTCTGGGCGCACAGCGCCTGATCCTGCCACTCCTGCTCGACGGCGCCGAACAACTCGTCGAGGGTCATCCCTCCTGCGGCCGCGCCGCGGAGGGTGGCGTCTGCCTGGTTTTCCACGCCATTACCTTCCTTAGTTGCTTGTCGGTCGTATAAGAGTGGTGACCGCAGTTCCCGGCTGGCGGGCACTGCGGATAACACTGCTGTGATTACACACCGGGACACTAAATAGCCGCAACCAGAATTCTGCAGTTTCGGTCCCCCGCCCCCCATTTCCCACGTCGCTCGTCACACGAGTCACATTAGTCACACGCGCCAGAAGATGGGGGTGCACATCGGGGGTACTACATATGGTAGCGGCGCCGAATTGAGCAACTATTTTTCAGTTTTGGCGTGTCGCTTACGCGTCCGGAGAGAAACGCACTCCCGAATCCGGGATTTCCACGCCCGGCCACACGCGCATGCCCGCCTGCAGCTCGCAACGCGCGCCAATCGTTGCCCCTTCGCCGATCACGCAGTCCGTGATCCGCGCGTTCGCGCCGATCCGCGCACCAGCGGCGATAATCGAGTTGCGCACCATCGCGCCAGGCTCGATGGTCACGCCGTCGAAAATCACCGAGTCGTCCACACGCGAGCCGGCCCCGATCTCGCAGCCGCGGCCCACAGCCGTGCCACCGATGAGGATGACGCCGTGCGCGACGCCAGCGGAGTCGTCCACAAGCGACTCGCCCGTACGCCCCTCGAGCAACGGCGAGTACGCGATGCCGCGCACCACATCGGAAGACCCCTGGACGAAATCGTCCGGGCGGCCCATGTCGCGCCAGTAGGACGAATCCACGTGGCCGACCACCTTCGCGCCCGCCTCCAGCAGACCCGGGAACGTGTCGCGCTCCACCGACACCACGCGCCCGGCCGGGATCTGCTCGATCACAGAACGCTTGAACACGTAGCAGCCGGCGTTGATCTGGTCGGTCGGCGGATCCTCCGTCTTCTCCAAAAACGCCAGCACGTTGCCGTCCTCGTCGGTGGGCACCGAGCCGAACGCGCGCGGATCCGGCACGCGCACCAGGTGCAGCGTCACGTCGGCGTCCTTGTCCACGTGGGTGGTGGCGATGGCGGACAGGTCCGCGCCGGAGAGCACATCGCCGTTGAACACCATGGCGTTGTCGTAGCGCAGCTTGTCGTACACGTTGCGGATGCCGCCGCCGGTGCCCAGGGCCTCTTCCTCCACCACGTACTCGATTTCCAAGCCGAACTCGGAACCGTCGCCGAAGTACTCCTCGAACACCTCAGCCTTGTACGACGTGCCCAGCACCACATGGTTCATGCCTGCCGCCTTAATGCGGGCGAGCAGGTGCGCCAAAAACGGGTAGCCCGCGGTGGGCAGCATCGGCTTCGGGGTGGACACCGTCAGCGGGCGCAGACGCGTGCCGCGCCCGCCCACCAGGATCACCGCGTCCATCTCAGTGACTGCCCCGTCGGGCGCCTGCGCGGCGCCGATGTGCTCCGAAGTTGCCATTGCTTGTCCTTTTCTTCCTGGTGTTTGTGGTCTAACTAAGTATCGGTGCGCCGCCGCGGTTTGCGCAGGCCAAGTTGGAACGCCCCGCGCACCTTCAGCCCGAGCCACAACGCCCACCGCAGCGGTGCCTGCCACGGGTGCGGGTGCCTGTCGCGCTGGAAGCGGTAGGCCGAGCCGTGGTGGGCGGGCACCGTGACCTTGCGGAACTTGCCGGCCACGTGGCCCTGGTCGTGCAGGATCACCGACGACGGGCAGTACAGGTTGTCCCACCCTGCGCGCGTAAGCCTGTCGCCGAAGTCAATGTCTTCGAGGTACATGAAGTAGCGCTCGTCGAAGCCGCCGATGGCGTCGAACGCGTCCCACCGCACCAGCAGGCACGCGCCCGAGAGCCACCCTGCGGTGCGCTGGACGTGCATGTTCGCGTCCGCCTTGTAGGCGCGGGAAAACGGGTTGCGTGGCCAGACGTCGTAAAGCAATGCATGCCCGATGCCTGTGGCAAGCCCGGGCACCTCGCGGGCGCTCGGGTACGCGGAGCCGTCCGCTTCCTCGATGCGCGGGCCCGCCGCCCCCGCCTTTGGAGCAGCGTCGATGCAGCGGATCAGCTCGTCGATACTGCCCGGGCCAAACTCGACGTCGGGGTTGACGATGAGGAAGTAGTCGTTTCGGATCGCATTCGCTTCTCGACGCTCCGCAAGTGCCGCGGCTGCGACATTAATCGCCGCCCCGTAGCCGATGTTTCCGCCGGTGGGGAGGAATTCCACGTGCTCGTGCTCAGCGGCGGCGCGCTGGGGCGCGCCGTCTGTGGAGCCGTTGTCCGCGCAGACCAAATGCACCTCGCCGCGCGTTGCCGCGTCGAGCGACGCAATCAGGTGCGACAAATGCTCGCCCGGCGAGTAGGTCACCGTGATCACCGCGAGCGGCGCGTCAGTCGGATGGAGAGAGTCAGCGTTCACAATGGCTGGAATCATACCCACCAGTGGGGCCGGAATTGGTGTACGGCACAGGCACAGCCGAGGGTATTCGGGAGGGAATGTCGTATACTTCCCCGCGTGACTGACCCCAATCGGCGTGCCCGCGACATTCAGGCGGCACCATCGCGAACGCGAGACGTGTCCCAGTCCGGCCACCCTGTGGTCAAAGGAGTGCTGGCTGTAGTCTCCGCCCTGGCGATCACCCTGTCCGGCGTCGGCTACTTCGCCGTCGGCCGCCTGGGCGGGCAGCTGTCCGCCTCAGAGCTAGACGTGAGCTCCCAGAGCAAATCCAAGGGCAAGGGCAACAAGGACGACGCGGTGCTCGACGGCGCGGTGGATATCCTGCTCGTCGGCTCCGACTCGCGCACGGACGCGCAGGGCAACCCCTTAAGCGAGGACGAGCTCGCCCGCCTCAACGCCGGTGTGGCCGATGGCGAGATCAACACCGACACCATCATGGTTGTCCGCATCCCGGAGGATGGCTCGAAGGCGACGGCCGTTTCCATCCCGCGCGACACCTACGTCCACGACTCCACCTACGGCAACCTCAAGATCAACGGCGTTTACGGCGCCTACGCTGCCGACAAGCGCGAAGAGCTGGTCGAGGAAGAGGGCATGTCCGAAGGCCCCGAGCTGGAGCAGCGGGTCGCGCGCGCGGGCCAAGAGGGGCTGATCGACGCGGTGGCTGACCTCACCGGCGTGGAGGTGGACCACTTCGCGCAGGTGGGCCTGCTCGGCTTCGTCTTGCTCACCGACGCCGTGGGCGGCGTGACCGTGTGCCTGAACAACGCGGTGGACGAGCCTTTGTCCGGCGCCCACTTCCCCGCCGGCGTGCAAACGCTCAACGGCACGCAGGCGTTGTCGTTCGTGCGCCAGCGCCACGACCTGCCGCGCGGCGACCTCGACCGCATTGTCCGCCAGCAGACGTTCATGGCGTCGCTGGTGCGCAACATGCTCTCTGCGGGCACCCTGACCAACCCGGCGCGCCTGCGCGAGCTGGCTAACGCCGCCGAGCGCTCCGTCACGCTGGACAAGGACTGGGACGTGGTCCGCTTCGCCCAGCAACTTTCCGGCCTGGCCGGCGACAACGTCACCTTCACCACCATTCCGGTGACCTCCGTCAACGGTGTGGGCGACTACGGCGAATCTATCGTCACCGTCGACGTGGCCCAGGTGCACCGGTTCATGGAAGACGCGGTGGAGCCCGATCAGGAAGAAGAGGACACCACCGAGACCTCCGACTCCGCAGACTCTTCCGACTCCGCGGCGTCGTCGACGCTTAGCTCCCAGGACGTCATCGTGCTCAATGCCGGGGCTGTGCCGGGCCAGGCGGGCCGCGTCGGCGAGGAGCTGGGCAAACAGGGCATCCAAGTTTCCGAGGTGGCCAACGCAATGGACGGCCTGTACTACCAGAGCCAGGTTGTGGCGCCCGACGCGGACGACCCTGCCGCCCAGGAGCTCGCCCGGATCCTCGGCGGTGTGCCGGTAGTGGCCAACGCCACGCTCGAGCCGGGCACGATGGTGGCGGTCGTGGCCGACGATTACGCAGGCCCGGGTCTCATGACCGAGGAGGAAGCGCAGCAGGAGGCGCCTGTGGGCACGCCGGGTGAGGATTTCGGCGCGACCGAGATCGGCCCCGAGATCACCGCCGACGGCGACAGCCCGCGCTGCGTGAACTAGCCCCCACCCCACCAGACCTTGTCCCACATTCCGGGAATGAAATTCCAGGCATTTTCCTGAAACTGGAGAAAACCCTGCTCGCGGTTTGGTAGAACCAGATTGCATGACTCGCACACCACGGCCCGAGCCATCGCCAGAGACCACAACAACCACCGGAACGAGTGGCGCGCCCGAAAAGCAGGGCGCGACCGACCGCGTCCTCAACACCATCGAGAAGGTGGGAAACAAGCTCCCCGAGCCGTTCACCCTCTTTCTGCTCCTGTTTTTGATCACCGCCGTCATCTCCACGGTGATGGCCTGGTCCGGGGCCCAAGTCCAGGTCCCAGGCTCCGACGAGGTCCGCCCGATCCACGGGTTCTTCACCAAGGAGGGCCTGGCCTGGTTCACCGTGAACCTGGGCGAAAACTACGTCGGGTTCCCGCCACTTGTCTACGTGATGCCCATCATCTTGGCAGTCGGCATCGCGGAGCGCTCCGGCATGCTCTCGGCGCTGATCCGCCGCTTGTTCGGCTCCGCCAACAAGACCGTCCTGCCCTACGCGGTGGGCCTGATCGGCGTGTCCGCCTCGCTGATCGCGGACCCGGCCTTCATTGTCATCCCGCCGCTGGCCGCCATGGTGTTCAAGGCCGCAGGCCGCCACCCCGTCGCCGGCCTGCTGGGTGGTTTCGCCTCCGTGGGTGCCGGCTACGCAACGTCGATCCTGCCCGGCTCCCTAGACGCGCTGTTTGCCGGCATCACCAACTCCGTCATGGAGGCGCTGCCCAGCCTGGAGGCAAACGAGGTCACGGTGATGTCCAACTACTGGTTCAACATCGCCTCCGCCTCGATCCTGGGTTTCATCGCCGGCCTGATCATCGACAAGGTGCTAGAACCTCGCCTGAACAAAATGGGCGTGCCAACCGAGGTCGCCGAAGGCGAGGACGCCCCGGACCTGGACCGCGACGGCAACGAGATCACCGCCGAGCTCACCGCCGAAGAAAAGCGCGGCCTGACCGCCACGCTGTGGGTCACGCTCCTGCTCACCATTGTCGGCACCGTCGCCGTGCTCGTGCCGGGCTCCCCGTGGCGCAACGAGGAAGGCACGTTTCTGCCGGATTCGCCCCTGATGGAGTCTTCCGTGTTCATCGTGGTGCTCTACTTCGTGGTCATGGGCTTGGTGTACGGCAAGGTCTCCGGCACGGTGAAAAACGTCACCGACGTCACGGAGATGATGGGCTCGTCCATCAAAGAAATGACCAGCTTCTTGGTGCTGGCGTTCATCCTCGGCCAGTTCATCGCGCTGTTCAACTGGTCCGGCATCGGCACCTGGACCGCCGTCAAGGGCGCGGAAGCCCTCGAATCCGCGGGCATCGGCGGCTTCGGCGCGATCATCACCTTCGTCATCCTCGCCTCCTGCCTGAACCTGCTCATCACTTCCGGGTCTGCGCTGTGGACGCTCATGGCCGCTGTGTTCGTGCCCATGTTCGCGCTTATCGGCTTCGACCCGGCGTTCATCCAGGCCGCCTACCGCGTCGGCGATTCCGCAACGCAGATCATCACCCCGCTCAACCCGTACATCATCGTCATCCTCACCCAGCTGCGCCGCTACGAGCCGAAGGCCGGCATCGGCACCCTGATGTCGCGCCTGATCGTGTTCACCGTGGTGTTCTGGATGTTCTGGCTGGTGCTGCTGTTCATCTGGTACCAGTTCGATCTTCCGTTGGGGCCGGGCGCGTCGATCATGTTGGCGTCGTAAAGCAATTGCCCCTTACGATGGGCGGGCATGAGCATGCTCGCACCGCTAATGCAGACCGACCCGTCGACGCCGCGCCTGACCGTCTACGACGACTCGCGCGGCGTGCGCATGGATTTTTCGGCGCAGACGCTGGACAACTGGGCCAGCAAGGTCGCCAACATGCTCGATGAGGAATTCGACGCCGGCGACAACGTCGCCATCGACCTGCCGGTGTCGTGGCAAGCGGCGGTCATCGCCATCGGCGCGTACAACTCCTCGCGCACCCCGCTTATCGACGCCTCCGCTGCCCCCGCCCCAGAGCTCATCTTCACCACCCTGGACGGCGCCGCGCGGTGGAGCGAAGTGCCCGATTGCGTGGTGGTTTCCGACGACCCGTTCGGCCGCGGCGTGGTGGAAGCCGGCGGCGAACTGCCCGTGGGCACCGTGGACTTCGGGCCCACCGTGCGCTTCTACGGCGACGACTATTTCGGCCAATCCCCTTCGCTGAGCTCGTTCGCCGTGCCCGGCATCGAAGCCGAGCGCTACCTGGTGCAGGACTGGCACACCACCGACGAGTTCGCCGCGAACGTGCTCGGCCCCATCGCCGCCGGCGGCTCCGTCGTGGTGGTCACCGGGCTGGTCTCCGCCGAGCGGCTGCAGGAGATCGCCGAGGCGGAGAAGGTCACCCGCTTCATCGACGGACAGTAGCTTCGCGGGCCGGTGACGGGACTCTCCGGCGGGGTCGGTTATTCTGTGGCGGATACACCCGTGCTCACGCCCATGAAGGGACCGCTCATGCTCACCAGCTCTATCTCCCGCCGCGCCATCGCACCCGCACTTGCCGTCGCCCTCGTCGCCGGGGTTGCCCCGGTGGCCACCGCCGCCCCGGCAACCGACACTGCCGCAGCCACCGACCAGACCTCTGACCAGGCCGACCAGGGCAAGCAGTCCAGCGGCCCGGGCAGCTCCGAGTACACCCAGGACGAAATCGACAACGCCAAGCGTTTCGCCGGCCTGCTCGCCGGCATCCTCGCCATCGTGGCCACCATCGGCGCCGCTGGCCTCTACTTCGCCGGCCCGCACCTGGGTCTGAACCTGCCGGGCCTGCAGAAGTAGCGCTTCCGCCCCAGCGCAACCCCCGTCTCAACGCGA
Organism: Corynebacterium sp. CQ3829_602738; assembly: GCF_054478435.1. Lineage (NCBI taxonomy): Bacteria > Bacillati > Actinomycetota > Actinomycetes > Mycobacteriales > Corynebacteriaceae > Corynebacterium > Corynebacterium sp. CQ3829_602738. Next base: position 586,948 of record NZ_CM137003.1, on the reverse strand, counting down.
CCCCCATTCCACAAACCCCGAGTAAGGGATCCAGAGCATGGCCCAAAATCGGCCTTACTCTGGATCACTTACTCGGGGTTTAGCTCTGTAGGTCTGCCCCAGTCCACTGCCGGATAGCCTCGCGGATCGCATCCGACCGGGTGGTCAGACCCTCCGCTTCGGCGCGGGCCATGAGGGCGGCGACCGTTTCGTCGTCGAGACGCACCGGTACGACCGTGCCTGCACCTTTACCTACTGGTGGACGACCTCGGCGCGGAGCCGGCAGCTTTGAAAGGTCGTACCCCGCTTCAGCCTCATCAGCCCACTGCTGAATTTGCTCTTCGGTGATCGATTTGCCGTGGATCTTTTCCATGCGGATATCGTATACGAAAATCCGACCCCTACCGCCCAAATACCCGGCGCACGAAACGGCGCCACGCCACACGCGCCACGGAGTGCGGCAGCGCCACCACCTCCCGCGCGTAGTTTTTCACCCGCGACGTCTCCGGGGTCGGCGCCGCCACCAACTGCACCGGAATGTCCAGGTGCCACGCCCACACGCGGGTGCGCAAGACGTGAAACCCGCTGGTCACCACGGTCAGGCACGCGGCCTCCGGGAACAGCGCCCGGGAGCGTTCCAGGTTTTCGTTGGTGGAGCGCGCCTCCGGCTCCAGCACGATCGACGACTCGGGCACCCCGCGGACCAGCAACCAGTCGGCCATCACCTCCGCCTCCCCAAACCCGGTAACCACCAGCGGCGCGGGATCCGCACGCCACACCTCGAGCGCCCGGCGCAGCCGGAATTCGAGCATGCGCGAAGGGCGCCCGTCCACGATGCGGGCGCCCAGCACGACGATTGGGTTATTCACCCATCAGGCGCTTGCGTAGCGCCTCGTCCTTGCGCTCGACCTCGGCCGCCATGCGCGCCTGGTAGTCCACCATCTTGCGCTGCACGGACGGGTCGGCGGCACCCAGGATGCGTGCGGCCAGAAGACCGGCGTTTTTCGCCCCGCCGATGGAGACGGTCGCCACCGGCACGCCGCCCGGCATCTGCACGATGGACAGCAGCGAGTCCAGCCCATCCAGCGTGTCCAGGGCGCGCGGGATGCCGATGACCGGCAGCGGGGTCGCTGCCGCCACCATGCCCGGAAGGTGCGCCGCCCCGCCGGCGCAGGCGATGATCACCTGCAGGTCGCGCGTGTGCGCTTCCTTGGCGTAGGCCAGCATTTTCTCCGGCGTGCGGTGCGCGGAGACCACGCCCACTTCGAAGGGGATGCCGAATTCGGCGAGCACCTCGGCGGCCGGGGCGACGGTGTCCCAGTCCGAGTCGGAGCCCATGATGATGCCAACGACTGGCTGTGCCATGTGTCTAGTCCTTCCAGGTTGCGTGGATGATGTAGTGCGCGGCGTCCTCGGCCACGGCGAGCGCTTCCTCGACGGTGTCGGCGCACACGTTGACGTGCCCCATCTTGCGCCCGGGGCGGTGGTCCTTGCCGTAGAGGTGCACCTTGGCCTGCGGGTACTTGCGCATCACCTCAACGACGCGCTCGGCCATCGGCACAGTGGGGTCCTCGTCGCCGCCGAGGGTGTTGACCATGACGGTTGCGGGCGAAAGCTTATCGACGGCACCTAGCGGCCAATCCAGCACAGCCCGCACATGCTGCTCGAACTGGGAGGTCACGCACCCGTCCTGGGTCCAGTGGCCGGTGTTGTGCGGGCGCATGGCCAGCTCGTTGACCGACACTTCCGGGCCGTTGTCGCCCTCGTACTCGAACAGCTCCACGGCCAACACGCCGGTCACGCCCAAGCCTTCGGCGACCTGCACGGCGAGCTCCTCACAGCGCTTGGCTAGCTCCGCGGACATGCCCGGCGCAGGGGCGATGGCCACGCGGCAGATGCCGCCGTCCTGGCGCGACTCCACCACCGGCCAGGCGCGCACGTCGCCGGAGCGGTTGCGCGCCACCATCGCGGAAAGCTCACGGGTGAACGCGACCTTCTTCTCCGCCATCAGCGGCAGGTCGCGGCCCAGCAGGTCCTCGACCAGCTCGGCGCACTCTTCGCGTGACGACGGGAACCACACCCCGTGGCCGTCGTAGCCGCCGCGGGTGGCTTTCAGACACACCTGGCCGCCGGTCTCATCCCAGAACGCCTCGGCGTCCGCGGCCGACGCGATCGCTGCGAACGCGGGCACCGGCAGGCCTGCCTCGGACAGGCGCTTACGCTGCTCGAGTTTGTCCTGTGCGTAGATCAAAGCATCGGGGCGGGGCTCGACGGCCACGCCACCGTCGATAAGCAATTGCGCGTACTCGTTGGGCACATGCTCATGGTCGAAGGTGACCGCATCCGCGCCACCCACGACCGCGCGCAGATCCTCGAGCTTGGTGTAATCGCCGAGGCGCACATCGCCGAAAACCTGCGCGGCCGAGGCGTCCTTGCTTGCCGCGAGCACGCGGGTTTCCACGCCGAGCTCGATCGCTTCTGTCTGCATCATCCGTGCCAACTGGCCGTCGCCGATGACGGCGACGACGGGCATCCCATAGGCGTTACTCACTCTCCACACTGTAGTCGCCCCTCCGACTAGCATCGCAGCCATGTCTGAAACGATCGCCCGCCACACCATCTTCCAAAACTCGCTGATGACCGCGCTTCTCGACGGCATCTACGACGGCGAGCTGACCATCAGCGACATCCTGAGCAAAGGCAACTTCGGCCTGGGCACCTTCGACGCCCTCGACGGCGAAATGCTCATCCTGGACGGAGTGTGCCACCAGCTCACCTCCGACGGCAAGGCGCGCGTGGCCGATCTGGACCAGCGCACCCCGTTTACCGTAGTGACCAACTTCGTGCCGAGGATGCGCTTCGACGCGCCCGCCGGCATGGTGCGCTCCGAACTGGCCAAGTTCATCGACGACGCCGAGCCAAGCCACAACTTCTTCACCGCCGTGAAAATCACCGGCCGGTTCAAGGAAGTGGTGGTGCGCACGGTGACCAAGCAGGAAAAGCCGTACCCGCCGATGTCCGAGGCCGTTTCCGACGACGCGGAGCACGTCTTCACCGACGTCGAAGGCGTCATCGGTGGTTTCCGCACCCCCATGTACGCCAAGGGCATCGGCGTGCCGGGCTGCCACGTGCACTTCATCGACAACGAGCACTCGCGCGGCGGACACGTGCTGGACTACACCGTCGACGAGGCCGTTATCGAGCTGTGCCCCGGCACCGACATGGAGCTGCACCTGCCCGTCACCGCCGAGTTCTTGGGTGGCAAGCTCTCCCCCGAGGACCTGGACGAGCAGCTGCACACCACCGAGATCAAGGGCGACAAGTAGCGCCCAGCGCCGGGCGGAAAGGGTGCGCCGGACGGGGTTCCTGACAAATTACGGCAGCCGTTTGTGACGACCTGGGGATATAGGGGCGCTCTGACAGATTCCGCCACGAAGTGTCGGAGATAGGGGCTCCCGAGGCGAGGCGCGCGGCCGGCGCCGGCGCCGGCCGCGCGCCGCAGGCCTAGCGCGCCGCGCCGAGCGCGCGCTGCAGCACCTTCTCCACCGAGCGCGTCTTGCCCACCCGCTCGAACACGATCGGCTGAGCGTAGCCGTACACCGCCACGTTGATGCCGCCGCGCTCGCGGCGCACGGAGTGGATCTGGCGCAGCGGGATGGAATCCACCGCCCCGCGCCGGCCGCGGGCCAGGATGCGCTTGTCGGTGACGATGAAGCGCCGGCGCCTGGACGCCACCAGCGGGACGATGAACCGCCACAGCACGAGCAGCGCCCAGATAAGCACCACAATGTTGCGCAGGCCCGGGTCCACGTGCGGGGTCACGTCCATCCAGCCGATGGCCATCCACGCCACGCCGGTCACGGCCACCAGCTCCAGCAGCGGGATGGTCAGCGAGGAAAGCGGCGCGCACACGTCGGCGAGGACAACTTCGTCCCCGCCGACGCGAAACGGTGCTTTGCCAGCCATAAACAGGCAGGGTACTGCACGCCTAGGACGTCGGCCGCAGATGGTGGACGTCGCCGACGGAGAAGGCGGAGCCGTCGATAAGCACTTCGCCCTGGTCGTTGACCCCGGTGACGGTGCCGGTGACGGTCTCCTCGCCCTCGCGCATCTCCAGGCGCACGTGCTGGCCGATGGTCGAGCACACGGCGCGGTAGTCCTCGAGCAGCTGCGGGTCGCCCTCCCGCCACTGGTTCAGGCGCTTGCCCATGGCGAGCAGGATGTCGGCGGTGAAGTCGTCGAAATCCACATCCAGGCCCTCGAGGTTGAGCGCGGTGGCGGTTTCCACCGGCAGGTCCTCGGTCCGCATGGCCACGTTGATGCCGATGCCCACAATCACCCGCGGCATGTCCAGCGCGGAGAGGATGCCGGCGATTTTCTTGCCGCCGATCTGCACGTCGTTGGGCCATTTCAGCCGCGCCTGCGGCACCACATCCGTCACGGCAACACCCGGCGCGATGGACAGCAGGCCGAACGGCGGCACCTTCTCGGGCACCTCCACCACCATGCTCATGGCCAGCTGCGAGCCTTTCGGCGAGACCCAATGGCGCCCCAGCCGCCCTTTGCCGTCGGTCTGCTCGTCGGCGATGAGCACCGTGCCGGGCTCGCCTTCTTTGAACAGGTCAGCGTTGGTGGAGCCGGTGGTTTCCACCCACCGCACGTTCGGCCAGTACTCCGCCACCGCGTCCTGGATGGCCTGAATGTCGCGCACAGTCATAGCTAAAGAGCATATCGCTTCTGAAAATCGAGTAGTAGGAGTTCTGAAAATCAGGTAGTAGAGCTGCTGAAAATTGGGTAGTAGAAGTCCTGAAAATGCGGTAGTAGGACGCTTTCGTGCAGTACAATGCTCAATATGGCCTACCTCCGACGCACCCTCGACGACGAGCTCGACCTTCTCATGCCCCATCTGTCCGCAATTGCCATCGACGGGCCCAAAGGCGTCGGCAAAACTGCCACCGCTAAACGCCGCGCCACCACCACGTGGTTTCTTGATGATCCGGATATGCGCAGCATTGCGGAGGCCGATTTTTCGCTCTCGTCAGCGCCGGACGGCACGTTGCTCATCGACGAGTGGCAGCATCTCCCCCAGGTTTGGGATGCAGTTCGCCGCCAAGTGGACCTAGGAACTGCCCCCGGGCGTTTTCTGCTCACCGGCTCGGCCACTCCCGTCGACGCGACGGGTTCCCATTCGGGCGCCGGGCGGATCTACTCGTTAAGAATGCGCCCGATGGCCGTCCATGAACGCGGCGTTTCCGACCCCACGTGCAGCTTCGCCAGGATCTTGGGCGGAGACAACGATGTGTCGGGACACTCGGATTTCGAGGTCGGCGATTACGCCAAACTCATTACCGGCAGTGGCTTTCCCGCCATTGCCGCGTCTGACCCCACGGCCCAAACGCTGATGCTCGACTCGTACATCGAGCGCATCATCGACCGCGACATCCCCGATGCAGGCTACGAAGTACGCCGGCCCGAAAGCCTCCGGAGCTGGCTGCGCGCCTATGCCGCGGCCACTTCCACGACCACCGCCTACTCGAGGCTGCTCGACGCCACAACGGGCGGCCAGGTGGAGCAGCCGAATCAGAAAACTACGCTCGCATACCGCGAGCATTTAGCGAAGATTTGGCTGCTCGATCCAGTCCCTGGGTGGGTTCCGGAACATAACGAGTTCAAGCGGTTGCAGCAGGGCCCCAAACACCACCTCGCTGACCCCGCTCTCGCGGCACGACTGCTCGGCATCGGCGCATCCAGCCTCCTCAGCAACCGCGCAGCCCACATGTTTGGGCCACTCTTCGAATCCCTGACTGCGCTCACACTCCGTGTGCTGGCACAAGCATCCAGAGCGCGGGTGTGCCACCTCCGATCAAACGCCGGAGAACGGGAAGTCGACTTCATCGTCGAAGGACCGGAACGAGAAGTCGTCGGTGTTGAGGTCAAACTCAAGCCGCGGGTTGATGACGCCGACGTCCGGCACCTTCTGTGGCTGCGCGAGCGCATCCCGGACCGGGTAACCAACCTGATGGTGGTAACCACAGGTAAACAGGCGTACGTCCGCCCCGACGGAATTATCGTTATGCCCCTCGCCCTTCTCGGCGCGTAGGCGCCGCTCTACTGCCCGTCGGTGGAGGGTGAAACGCGGGCGGCGGAGCCGTCGATAAGCATGGCGGCACACAAGGAATCTAGACTGAGGCGTTATGAGTTCATCCAAACCCGACATGACCACCACCGCGGGCCGCATCGAGGATCTGCGCAACCGCCTGGATGAGGCGCAAGCCCCGGTCGGTCAGGACGCGATCGACGCAGTGCACGCAGCCGGAGCCGCCACCGCCCGCGAGCGCGTGCTCAAGCTTGTGGACGAAGGCACGTTCGTGGAAACCGACGCGCTGGCCAAACACCGCGTCGAGGCGTACAAGATGGACAAGTCCAAGCCCTCCACCGACGGCGTGGTCACAGGCTACGGGCTTATCGACGGCCGAAGGGTATGCCTATTCTCCCAGGACCCCACCGTCTTCGACGGGCAGATCGGCGAGGTCTACGCCGAGAAGATGCTCAAGATCTACGACCTGGCCACCAAGACCGGCGTGCCGCTGATCGGCATCTACGACTCCACCGGCCCACGCTGGAAGGAAGGCATCGTCACCGCGCACATGCAGGCGCAGATCCTGCGCGCCGCCACCCGCGCGTCCGGGCTGATCCCGCAGATCGCGGTCGTGGCCGGCGACGCGGCGGCGTTGACCGCGGCGAGCGTGCCGCTGGCGGACATCACCATCATGGCCGAGGGCGCGTCGATGCACGTGACCACCGCCGACATCGTGAGTAAGGTGACCGAGACCGAAACCACCAGCGAGCAGCTCGGCGGCAGCGCCGTCCACGCCGCGGAGACCGGGCTGGCGCAGCTGACCGCCGCCACCGACGCGGAGGCCGTGGAGCTGGCGCGCGCGGTGGTGGGCTACCTGCCGCTGAACAACAAGGCCGCGTCCCCGCTGGGCGCCGAGGCTGCCGGTTCCGGCGCTGACCTGGACACGTTCATCCCCGACGACGACAACCAGCCCTACGACGTGCTGGACGTGGTCAACGCCGTCACAGACGGGGACTTCTTCGAGCTTTCCGCAGGTTACGCGGGCTCTGTGGTCACCGGGTTTGCGCATGTCGGCGGGCGTGCCGTTGGTGTCGTCGCCACGCAGCCGAGCGTGTTGGCCGGCTGCCTGACCCGCGACGCCGCCCGCAAGGCCGCGCGCTTCATCCGCACCTGCGACGCGTTCAACCTGCCGATCGTGCAGTTCGTGGACTCGCCGGGCTTCCTGCCGGCCGTCGAGGAGGAGCGCGCAGGCTCCTCTGCCGCCGCGGCCGCCCTGGCCTACGCGTTCGCCGAGGCCCAGGTGGGCACGATCACCGTGGTCACCCGCAAGGCGTTCGGCCCCTCGTATGCCCTGCTGGGCTCCAAGGGCCTGGGCGCCGACCTGGTGTTCGCGTGGCCAACCGCGCAGATCGCGCTTGCAGACGCCCCCACCGCCGCCGAAGCCATCGGCACCGACGCCGACAAGTACGCCGAGGAGAACCTCAACCCGTACGTGGCCACCGAGCGCGGCCTAGTCGACGCCGTGATCGAGCCGTCCGCCACCCGCGACCGCGTGCTCGAGGGCCTACGTCTGCTGGAGCGCAAGGTGGGCCACCCGGCGCAGAAGAAGCACGGCAACATCCCGCTGTAAGGCACGAAAAGGAGGCTGACGTGGACATTCAGGTACTCAAGGGCAACCCCACCGAGGCGGAACTCGCGGCACTTTCGCAGGTCCTGGAGCAGCTTAAGCGCGAGCGCAAGCTCGCCGGGGTGCAGCCGGACGCGAACTACTGGGGTATCTCCCACCCCGCCACCGCGTACAACCCGCACGCATTCGACTCGGCGGCGTACTTCTAATGCGGCTGGTGTTGGCGTCGCAATCGCCGTCGCGGCGCATGCTGCTCGAGCAAGGCGGGGTGAGACCCGTGCTACGTCCCGCCCACATCGACGAGGACGCGGTGATCGCATCGCTTCACAGCGTCGATGCGGCCACCACCGTTTCCACCCTCGCCCGCGCCAAAGCAGAGACTGCCATCGCCGAATTCCCCGGCGACGTGGTGGTCGGCTGCGACTCCATGCTGCTCCTCGACGGCGAACTGCTGGGCAAACCCCACACCGTTGAAGCGACCATCGAGCGCTGGAAGGCGCAGCGCGGCAAAGAAGCACAGCTGCTCACCGGGCACGCCGTGTGGTTCGGTGGCGAGTGGGTGGTGGACACCGTCGCCACCACCATTCGCTTCGGCGACGTCTCCGACGCCGACATCGAGGCCTACGCCCGCTCCGGCCAACCGTTGGAGTGCGCGGGCGCGTTCACGCTGGAGGCGCTGGGCAGCTGGTTCATCGACGCCATCGAAGGCGACCCCACCAGCGTCATCGGCCTATCCATGCCACTGCTGCGCCGCTGCCTCTACCGCTTCGGGCTGGACGCCTCCGACTTCTGGGAGTGAGGGGGCCGAGATCCGGGCGGTTTTGTACGAATCGACATTTTTTCGGAATCTGCCCTGCAAAACCCCAGGTCAGATTTTAGCGTTGTTGATTCGTACAAATTTGCGACGACCCCCCGCACGCGCCCCTAGAATCCGCGGGCGGTGAGGAACTCGTCGAGGACCTTGAGCCCCTCCGGCTGGTGGTCCACGCACATGCGCAGCCACTCGCCGATCTTGTTCTTAGGGTTGCGGACACTTGACGGCTCGTCCAAGTCCACATCCTTTCCGAACAGCGCTTCGTAGATGGGGCGGCGCTGCTCGTCGCTTTCCGCTCCGATCTTCACCGCGAGCTTGATCGGTGTGTCTCCGTGGCTTTCGCGGTAGTTCACATCGGCGCCGGCGGCGACGAGCCGCTGCACGAGAGCCGCGTCGCCGCTGCCGAGATCGTCATGGCTGAGCAGCAGCGTCAGCGTGTTCTGCCCGTAATCCACCACCGTCGCATCGGCGCCGCAGTCCAGCATGTCGTTGCTGATCTTTTCGCGAGCCTCCGGGTCGCGGTTGATCAGTCCGGCGCACAGCATCTCCGTGGCATCGTGCGCTTCCGGGTCGTAGACCTCCAGAAACTCCTCGTAGGTACCGTTTTGGGCGACATACAGCGGGCTTGCCATGGTTTTCTCTCCCTCGCTAATAACCTTTTGCTTTCAAGAACTCGTCGAGGACATAGAGCTTTTCCGGACGGTCGTCGGCGTTCATGCGCAGCCACTCACCGATGCTCATGACTGGCTCGTGTGCGTTGGACGGAAGATCCAGATCCAGCTCTTCTGCTCCAAACAGGGCCTGATAGAGCGGTCGACGCTGCTCGTCGTCGTCCACACGGATCTCGATCGCCAGCTGCAGGACCAAGGATCCCCGGCGTTCGCGGTAGTTCACGTCGGCGCCGCCGTCGACAAGCCTCTGCGCAAGCGCTGCATCACCGGACCCCAGATGACGGTGCCTGCCCAGCAGGACAGTCAGTGCGTTCTGCCCGTACTCGGCTCTCGACGCATCCGCGCCCCGGTCCAACATGTCGTTGCAGATCGCGGCGCGGGTTTCCGGATCCTTGTTGGTGAGCCCGTTAAACAACATGTCCGTCGGGTCATTCACCTCTGGGTCGAACACCTCGAGAAACTCCTCGTAGGTGCCCTTCTTCGCCGTGTACGTCGGGCTTGCCATGGGAATCTCCTAATAGCCTCTGGCCTTGAGAAACTCGTCCAAGACGTCGAGTTTGCCGGGGCGCCCGTCCACGTTCATGCGCAGCCACTTCCCGATCGAGTTCTTTCGGGTGCGCAGGTTCGTCGGCTCGTCCAAATCCACGTCCGCGGCGAACAGTGCCTCGTACAGGGGGCGGCGCTGTTCGTCGTCGTCAACGCGGATTCGAATAGCAAGCATCATGGGTACGTTGCCACCGCTTTCGCGATAGTCCACGTCGGCGCCGCCGTCGATAAGCCGCTGCGCCAGTGCAGGGTCGCCGTCAGCGAGCCGGTCGTGGCTCAGCAGCAGCGTCAACGTGTTCTGCCCGTAATCCACGACCGTGGCATCCGCGCCGCGGTCCAGCATGTCGTTGCTGATCTTTTCGCGTGCCTCAGGGTCGCGGTTGATCAGTCCGGCGCACAGCATCTCCGTGGCATCGTGCGCTTCCGGGTCGTAGACCTCCAGGAACTCCTCGTAGGTTCCGTTTTGGGCGACATACAGCGGGCTAGCCATTGGTGCTCCTCGGTGTGGGACGCAGGTCACATCGGGTTACGCGCCCCACAATATGCGCGAATGCCTGGCCCGTCACGGTCTCCCAGGAAACTAGTAGCCTGGCGGCCATGGAAATCAACGACATGCTCGCCCCGAAGCCCATCGAGCTGCCCGCCGATCCGGCCGCGGGCAAGGATTTGCTTGCAGACGACACCGCGCTCGCCCACCCCGACTCCCCCGCCGTCTGGGCCGCCCGCGCGGAACGCGAACTGAGTGACGGCGACAAGCTCATCGCCTACGCGTACGCCCGCACCGGCTACCACCGTTCCCTGGACCGCCTGCGCGCCAACGGTTGGAAGGGCTGGGGCCCGGTCCCCGCCTCCCACGAGCCGAACCAGGGCGTGTTGAAGGCCATTGCGATGTTGGCAGTAACCTCACAGGCTATCGGTGACCAGGCAGAATACGACCGTTGCCACCAGATGCTTTCCGACGCCGACCCGCAAAGCGTGGAAAAGCTTTTACCCTAACGAGGTATGACGCGAATCAACCAAGCGACCAAGCTACTCATTGCAGTTCCGACGGCGCTCGCGATTGCGTCGTGCAGCGCCACGGAGGACACAACAGCTGACACAGCTGCGGGAACCGGCGGGAAGGCGCCCACTGTCACCGCGTCCATCGGCGGTGCCGGGGCGGACACGGCCGCTCAAGGTGCGGACCTCCCCGAAACGGTGACTCAAGAAAAGACCGTCACCGAAGCGGCCGCGCAGCCACCGGCCGGCGAGGCCGCTGCCCCGCCAGCCCCCGCCCCCGCCCCGGAGGGCGACAACTGTGCCAGCCTGCCCACCGATCCGCGCCAGCAGTACGCCACCGGCACAGCCCCGGGCCGCATGCCGGCGGCTGACAGCCAGTCGGACATGAACTACTGGATCGAGAACATCGAGAACCACTACGATCCGTGCGCGCCGATCAGCTGGATCACGTTCCGCGGCTCATTCGGCGACGGGGATCGCCCGGCAGGCACCGGCGCCTCCATCAGCGACGGCCTCGCGCTCTACGTCAACGGCCAGCCCGCAGGCGACATGCGGCTATTCACAGAGGTTGAGAGCATCGAATTGCTTAACGACGGCCAGCTCCGCCTCTCCTGGGGTGAACGCGGAGAAGCCACCGCGGCAGGTATTACCGACCACTACACCGTGGACCTCACGGCACAAGGCGACGCTGTGCAGCCCGTCGCTGGCGACGTCGAGCAGTTCAACCGGTTCTGGAACCAGTCCGGTTACTTGCTCAACTAATCGCCGGATCGTCTAGCACCGCAACGAATACTGCTAGACGATCCCGCACCCGGCAATCTATTTCCCCAGCTGATGTTGGAGATGGGTGCCAATAAGAAACGGATCGTCTAGCAGGCCATTGTGTCTGCTAGACGATCCGTTGCGAACGGGCGGAGTGCTCGTCGAGAAGCGAAATGCTCTTAGGCGTGCTTCTCCTCGACGCGCTTGATGGCCTCCTCGGCCACCTTCTCCTGGATGCCCATGTCCAGCTCGGAGGTGAAGCCGACGCAGGAGCAGTTGATCTCGCCGAGGACGTAGGTGTCCTCGCCGGTCTCGTCGTCGTCAGCGAGCATGAAGTCCGCGGTCCAGATCAGCGGGATGTTGTCGCCGCCGAGGTTCTCAGCGATGACCGGGCGGGCCTCGGCGAACATGTCGACGAGCTCCTGCCACTCCTCCGGCTTCTGGTAGGTGTACTTCGCGCCGGAGAACAGGGTTGCGGAGAACGCGTCGCCGCCCTCAGCCGGCTTCTTGTGCACGACGAAGACCGGGTGCGGGCCGACCAGCAGGATGCGGATTTCGCCCTCGACGATGCGCGGCATGAAGCGCATGTCCACGAGCATGCCGTTGTCGCCGACGATGTACTGGTCGCAGAAGTCCATGAACTCGCCCAGCTCGCGGTCTTCGGTGTGGTTGTCCACCGCCTCGGTGCACTTGAGCTTGGTGTCCAGCGGCAGGGCGGTGCCTGGCTCGACGGACTCGGCCAGGGACTCGTCGGCAAGGCGCACGCGCCAGATGCCGGAGCCGGTGGAGCCGCGGTTCTGCTTGAGCACGCGCTCGCCGTAGGACAGGGACTTGGGGAAGGTGTTGTGGAACTCCTCCACGTCGTAGTACGCGGCGGTGTCCTCCGGCACGAGGTCGGTCTTGTTCAGCTTGACCAGGGCGTCCTTGGCACCGTAGGAGATCATCTCCTGTGGGGTGGACATGCCCACCAGGCCGGCCTCGGACAGGCGGGTGAGCAGGTCGAAGTAGCCCTTCTCACCGCCCGGGATGTTGCCCGGGTTCACGCGGGAGATGTAGGCGTCGAAGTTCTCGGAGACGTAGGTGAACAGGTCGTCCGCCCACTCCGGGCGGAAGTAGACGACCTCGGAGTGCCAGCCCTTTTCCTTGATGGCGTTCACGATGGGCATGGTGTCCTTGCGGTGGCCGTCGAAGGACTTGTCGGAGCCGCCTTCGACCTCGAAGACAACAATCGCCTTGTGCACGGTTGGTCCCTTTCATGGTTCATACCCCGCTTCACGCTCACACAGGAGCCGTCGGGGCAGGTCAGATTGCTAGAACAAACTGGCCGCGACCTGTATGTTCCTGACTTGACTTTAACCCGCGGCAGTGAGTTCCACCGGGCGAGCGATTTGATAGTGTGCAAGCTCACACCACCGTGTTATCTGGCCGAACGCGTCAAGCGCGCTGCATTCGTTTCTGTATCGTTGACGGTGGTTTTGCACACTGGTGTTGCACACCGCACACGAGCGAGAAGAAAGGTTGCCGCCATGGGCATCGAGCTCGACGACACCCCGCAGTTCCAGCAGTACGCGCACCCGGAGAAGTTCGTTTCCGCGGCGTGGCTGTCCGCCCGCCTGGGCGTGCCGGGTTTGAAGGTCGTGGAAAGCGATGAGGACGCGTTCCTCTACGACATCGGCCACATCCCCGGTGCGGTACGCATTGACTGGAAGCGGGATTTGAACGACCCGCTGGTGCGCGACTTCATCGACGGCGAGGCGTTTGCGGAGCTGATGCGCTCGCGCGGCATCAACCGCGACGACACTGTGGTGGTCTACGGCGACTCGTCCAACTGGTGGGCGGCCTACACCGCGTGGGTGTTCGAGCTGTTCGGCCACCCGGACGTGCGGCTTCTCGACGGCGGCCGCGACGCGTGGATGGGCGAAGAGCGCGACACTTCCTTTGTGGTGCCGGAGTACCCGCGATCGGACTACCCGGTGGTTCAGCGCCAGGATGCGCCCTTCCGCGCGTTTGCTTCGGAGTTGCTGGAGCGCACGCCCGCGCAGCTTATCGACGCCCGGCCGGCCCCGTTCTACCTGGGCGAAGACCCGAATCCGGGGCCTTCCTCCGCGCCGTCGCTGCGCCAGGGCCACATCCCCGGCGCGGTGAATGTGCCGTGGGGCCGCTCGGTGTTCCCCAACGCGCGCTTCCGCTCGTTGGAGGACATTCAGGCGATCTACGCCGACTTCGACAAGGACGCCGAGACGGTGGTGTACTGCCAGCTCGGCGAGAGCTCCTCGCACACGTGGTACGTGCTCAAGCACATCTTGGGCTTTACCAACGTCGCGCTCTACGACGGCTCCTGGGCCGAGTGGGGCAACATGGTGCGCATGCCTGTGGCCAAGGGCGACGCGCCCGAAAACGAAGCAGATTAAGCACGTCGGCGCGGTGGCGCTGTAACATGGTTCGACGTTTGTCCGACGTTTCTAACGGTGTGTTTTTCCGATTGTTAAGGACGGGATTGCTTCGTGCCTACCACTGCAGCGACTACTGACCTGCCGAACAGCGTGACCAAGGTGCTGGTGGCCAACCGCGGCGAGATCGCCGTGCGCGTCATCCGCGCGTGTGTGGACGAGGGCATCGCGTCTGTCGCCGTGTACGCCGAGCCGGACGCGGACGCGCCGTTCGTCCAACTCGCCGACGAGGCCTTCGCCCTCGGCGGGGAGACCGCGGCCGAGAGCTACCTGGACATGGACAAGGTCATCGCCGCGGCGGAGAAGTCCGGCGCGGACGCGATCCACCCGGGCTACGGCTTCCTGTCGGAGAACGCGGAGTTCGCGCAGAAGGTCATCGACGCAGGCCTGACCTGGATCGGCCCCTCCCCCGAGGCCATTGCCGCGCTTGGCGACAAGGTCACCGCCCGCCACATCGCCGAGGCCGCGCAGGCCCCGATGGCGCCGGGCACGAAGAACCCGGTTGCCGGCGCCGACGAGGTTGTCGCCTTCGCCGAAGAGTACGGCCTGCCCGTGGCGATTAAGGCGGCGTTCGGCGGCGGCGGCCGCGGCATGAAGGTCGCCTACACGGTTGACGAGATCCCGGAGCTGTACGAGTCCGCCACCCGCGAGGCCACTGCCGCGTTCGGTCGCGGCGAGTGCTTCGTGGAGCGCTACCTGGATAAGGCCCGCCACGTGGAAGCGCAGGTGCTGGCGGACCAGCACGGCAACGTGGTGGTCGTGGGCACGCGCGACTGCTCCCTGCAGCGCCGTTTTCAAAAGCTTGTGGAGGAGGCCCCGGCGCCGTTCCTCACCGACGAGCAGCGCAAGCGCATCCACACGTCTGCAAAGGCCATCTGCCGCGAGGCCGGCTACTTCGGCGCGGGCACCGTGGAGTACCTGGTCGGCTCCGACGGCCTGATCTCCTTCCTGGAGGTCAACACCCGCCTGCAGGTGGAGCACCCCGTCACCGAGGCCACCACCGGCATCGACCTGGTGCGAGAGCAATTCCGCATCGCCCGCGGGGAGCAGCTGCTCATCGACGCCGATCCGGTCCCCCACGGCCACGCCATCGAATTCCGTATCAACGGCGAGGACGCGGCGGCGAACTTCATGCCGGCGCCCGGCACCGTCACCGCCTACGCGGAGCCTGCGGGCCCGGGTGTGCGCGTGGATTCCGGCGTGCGCGCAGGCTCCGTGGTGGGCGGCCAGTTCGACTCGATGCTGGCCAAGCTAATCGTCACCGGTGCCACCCGCCAGGAGGCGATCGAGCGCGCCCGCCGCGCCCTCGGCGAGTACGTCGTGGCCGGCTTCCCCACCGTGATCCCGTTCCACCAGGCCATCCTGGACAACCCGGCGTTTGTCGGCGACGAGGACGGCTTCGGCGTCTACACCCGCTGGATCGAAGAAGAGTGGGACGGCGAGCTTCCCACCACCCCGGCAACCGACGAGGACGCGGATACCGAGGCGCCTTCTCGCCGCACCTTCGCGGTGGAGATCGACGGCCGCCGCATCGAGGTCGCCCTGCCCGAGGAACTCGTCGCGGCAGGCCCCGCCAAGCGCAAGCCGAAGAAGCGCCGGGCGGGCAAGGCAGCCGTCTCCGGCGACGCCGTCGCCTCCCCCATGCAGGCCAGCGTGATCAAGGTCAACGTGGAGGAAGGCGAGGAGGTCGCCGAGGGCGACGTGCTGGTCGTGCTGGAAGCGATGAAGATGGAAAACCCGGTCAAGGCCCACAAGGCGGGCGCCGTGACCGGCCTGGCCGTCGAGGTTGGCGGCCAGGTGAACAAGGGCGCCGTATTAATGGAGCTGAAGTAGCCCTTCCGCTAGGAACCCCAACCCTGCATGATCCGCAGCGCGGGCTCGCGGTACTGCGGTGGCAGCGCACCGACGATTTGCGGCAGCGCGAACAGCATCCCGGCGAGGGCGACTAGCACGATCGCGGTGATCCCCACCGCGCTCATATCCGAGCTGCCGCCGTTACTGACCCGCTCCGGCTTGCCGCCCGGCGCCGCGGTTTCGTGCACCACCGGCGTTGAGATGCGCTTCGCC
This sequence comes from Corynebacterium sp. CQ3829_602738, assembly GCF_054478435.1. Lineage (NCBI taxonomy): Bacteria > Bacillati > Actinomycetota > Actinomycetes > Mycobacteriales > Corynebacteriaceae > Corynebacterium > Corynebacterium sp. CQ3829_602738. The sequence continues at coordinate 570,954 of NZ_CM137003.1, read as the reverse complement.
TGCGCCAGCAGCTCCAGTTCTTCTTCTGGGCTGACCTGCGGGCCGTTGTCCGGCACGGAGCTGCGGTTGAGCCGGCCTTCCTCCCCCTTGCTGCCCACCGCCAGGCTCACGCCGGTGTAGACGGACAAAAAGCCCTTGCCCTCCACCCACACCGGGCCTCCGGAATCGCCGGGTTTGCCGGACGGGCCGTCCCAGTAGAGGTTGTTGCCGATGGCGCCCGCGAAGCTGCCGCACGTCGTCTTCTTGCTGGTGCCGCCGTACACGCACACCGGGTCGCCTGAGCGCATCAGCGACGGCGCCACCACCTCCTCGCCGGTTATGCCGTTTTTGCCCAGCTTCACGCCGTCTGCCCAGCGGATCACGCCCCAGTCGTTGGCGGTGCCCTCGTCCGCGTTCATCGCCGACGACGGGTGGAATGTGCCGGAGGCGCGGAACCCCTCCCCCGCCACGATGGCGCGGTCGCCCTCTTCGCCGCAGTGCCCGGCGGTGTAGCTGACGTTCTGGCCCCGGTCGTTAAACGCGATGGTGCAGCGTCCTTTGCCCACTACGTCCACCACATCGCCCTGGTTGACCACGGGGGTGGCGACGGGTGGGGCGTCGTTGACCACGGGCGCTGCCACGGCGAATCCGGGGGTTGCGGCGAGGGCCAGGGCGGTGGACGTCGATAGGCAAATGCGTCGAAGCATGGCAAAAGATTAACGTGGAGCGCATGGATTACACACCTGAGTTCCAACTGCGCGAGGCCACAGAGTCCGACCGCACCTATCTGCGACGGCTGAATTACCTCGCCGACGTCTTCGGCGACGAGGCGGGCACTATCGGCCACAGCGAGCGCGAAGGCGCCGAAACCTATGTGGGTCAGTGGGACCCGGAGCGCGAAAGCGGCATCGTCGCATTCGACCAGTTCGACGTTCCTGCAGGTGGCGTGTGGTTGCGGTATTGGCAGTCGCCTGACGACGGGCACGCGAACCTCGCCCCCAACATCCCCGAAATCGCCATCGCGGTGGAAAACCGCTACGCCGGAAACCGGCTGGCAGTGCGGCTTTTGCAGGCCGCGGTGGAGCTGGCCAAGCGCCAGGGCGCGCCGAAGGTGGCGCTGTGGGTGGACCCGGACAACGACCGGGCGCGCCACCGCTACGAGAAGTTCGGCTTCAAAGACGTCGAGGGCGAAGACGACGTGATGGTCGTCGACGTGGAGGACTTCACCGCGTAGGCCGGTGTCGCCGGTGCTCGAGCGCGCCTCGGCACACCAAAGCAAACACCGCGCGGCCGTTCAACGGTCCGCGCGGTGCTTACTGCTGCCCCGTTAGGCGATAACCACCACGAGGTCGCCGCCTTCCACCTTGGTCGGCTGGGTGAACGCGATGCGCTCGATCTTGCCGTCCTTGGTGGCGGAGATCGCGGCCTCCATCTTCATGGCCTCGATGGTTGCCACCGGGTCGCCGGCCTTGACCTCGTCGCCCTCCTTGACGGTGACGGTCACGGCACCGGCGAACGGCGCTGCCACGTGGCCCGGGTTGGAGGAGTCGGCCTTCTCCACCTCGGCGACGGAGGACTCGGCGGACTCATCGCGCACCGTGATCGGTCGGACCTGGCCGTTGACGGTGAGGATGACCTGGCGCATGCCCTTCTCATCCGGTTCGCCCACGGCCTCGAGGCTGACCACCAGCGGCGGGCGGTTCTCGTCGATCTCGCCGTACCAGATCATGGTCTCCTCGCCCTCTTCGAGGCCGTAGAAGAACGCCTTGTCGCCGAGCTGGTCGGTGATGCCGTAGGTGCGCAAGTGCTCCTGGTATTCGGCGTACTGCTTCGGGAAGAGCAGCTTGTCCAGGGCGGCGCGGCGGGTGTCGTGGTCCTCGGACTGGAGGTCGGCGGCGAGCTCCTCCGGCACCTTTACGGTGTGGTCGACCTCGCTGCGGTTTTCCAGCGCCTTGTCGCGCAGCAGCGGCCAGCCGCCCGGAGGCGTGCCCAGCTCACCCTGCAGGAAGCCGATGACGGATTCCGGGATGTCGTACTTGCGCGGGTTTTCGGCGAACTCCTGCGGGCTGACACCCTGGCCCACCAGCTGCAGCGCTAGGTCGCCGACGACCTTGGAGGACGGGGTGACCTTGGTCGGGCGGCCGAGGATTTCGTTCACGCCGGCGTAGTAGTCCTCGATGAGCTCGAAGCGGTCCTCCAGACCCAGTGCCTTGGCCTGCGTGCGCAGGTTGGACAGCTGGCCGCCCGGGATCTCGTGCTTGTACACGCGGCCGGTCGGGCCCGGGATGCCGGACTCGAACGGGGCGTAGACCTGGCGCACGGCCTCCCAGTAGGGCTCCATGTCGAAGACGGCCTGCAGGTCGATGCCGGTGTCGCGCTCCGTCTCCGCAAAGGCGGCGACGAGGGCGGACATGGACGGCTGCGAGGTGGTGCCCGCCAGCGGCGCAGAGGCGACGTCGACCACGTCGGCGCCGGCGTTGGCGGCCGCCAGGTAGGTGGCCAGCTGGCCGCCCGCGGTGTCGTGGGTGTGCACGTGCACCGGCAGGTCAAAGCGCTCGCGCAGCGCGGTGACCAGCTTGGCGGCGGCTGCCGGGCGCATCAGGCCCGCCATGTCCTTGATGGCCAGGACGTGGGCGCCGGCGTCGACGATCTCCTCGGCCAGCTTGAGGTAGTAGTCCAGCGTGTACAGGTCTTCCGCCGGGTCCATCAGGTTGCCGGAGTAGGCCATGGCCACTTCGGCGACGGTGGTGTTGGTCTCCAGCACCGCGTCGATGGCCGGGCGCATCTGCGAGACGTCGTTGAGCGCGTCGAAGATGCGGAAGATGTCGATGCCGGAGGTGGCGGCCTCGCGCACGAACGCCTTGGTCACGGAGTCCGGGTACGGGGTGTAGCCCACGGTGTTGCGGCCGCGCAGCAGCATCTGGATGTTCACGTTCGGCATCGCCTCGCGCAGCTCGTCCAGGCGCATCCAGGGCGACTCGTGGAGGAAGCGCATGCCCACGTCGTAGGTCGCGCCACCCCAGGCCTCCACGGAGGTCAGCTCCGGGGTGAGGTGGCCGACGTGCTTCGCCGCCGCGACCAGGGTGTTGGTGCGGATGCGGGTGGCCAAAAGCGACTGGTGCGCGTCGCGGAAGGTGGTCTCGGTGACACCCAGCGCGGTCTGGTTGCGCAGCTTCTCGGCCCACTTTGCCGGGCCGAGCTCGAGCAGCTCGTCGCGGGAGCCGCGCGGCAGGTCGCCGTAGTTGGCCTCCGGCAGCTTCTTGGACGGGCGGATGTTGGTCGGGCGCGGACCGTTGGGCTGGTTCACCGTCACGGACGCGAGGTAGTTGAGGATCTTGCCGGCGTCGTCGGCAGCTGCCGGCGCTTCCAGCAGGTTCGGGTGGTCCGCGATGAAGCCGGTGTTGATGCGCTCGTGGCGGAACTCCGGCTCGCTCAGAAGGGCGCGCAGGAAGCCGATGTTGGTGGACAGACCGTTAATGGTGAACTCGTTTAAGGCGCGCAGCGCGCGGTCCACGGCGACCTGGAAGTTGCGGCCGCGGCAGGTCATCTTCACCAGCAGCGAGTCGAAGTTCGGGGTGATGGTGGTGCCGACGGCCACGTTGCCGTCGAGACGCACGCCCGCGCCGCCCGGCGACTGGTAGCCGGTGACCACGCCGGAGTCCGGCCTAAAGCCGTTGGCGGGGTCCTCGGTGGTGATGCGGCACTGCAGGGCGGCGCCGTTGACCTCGATGAGGTCCTGGGTGAGGTGGAGCTGCTCCAGTTTCGCGCCGGCGGCGATGTACATCTGGTTTTTCACGATGTCGATGCCGGTGACTTCCTCGGTCACGGTGTGCTCGACCTGCACGCGCGGGTTCATCTCGATGAACACATGGTTGCCGGACTCGTCCACGAGGAACTCGACGGTGCCGGCGCCCTCGTAGTTGATCTCCTTACAGAAGTTCACCGCGTCCTGGCAGATGCGCTGGCGCTGCTCCTCGGTGATGTGCTGCGCCGGAGCAATCTCCACGACCTTCTGGTGGCGGCGCTGCACGGAGCAGTCGCGCTCAAACAGGTGCACGACGTTGCCGTGGGAGTCCGCCATGATCTGCACCTCGATGTGCTGCGGGCGGATCACGGCGCGCTCGATGTAGACGTTCGGGTCGCCGAACGCGGCCTCCGCTTCGCGGGAGGCTTCAGCAGCAAGCTTCTCGACGTCCTCCGGTCGCTCAATAAAGCGCATACCGCGACCGCCGCCGCCTGCGACTGCCTTGACGAAGACGGGGAACTCGAAGTCCTTGGCGTACTCCGCCAGCTGCTTCGGGTCGTCGGACGGCTCAGAGTCCTTCAGCACCGGCAGGCCGGCGCGCTCCGCAGCCTGGACAGCGGCGGACTTGTCGCCCGTCAGATCCAGCGTTTCCGGGGAGGGACCGATGAACTTAATGCCGTTGTCGCGGCAGGCGCGCGCCAGGTCGGCGCGCTCGGAGAGGAACCCGTAGCCCGGGTAAATCGCGTCCGCGCCGGTTTCCTTCGCGGCGCGGATGATCTCGTCGATGTCCAGGTAGGACTTCACCGGCTGGCCCGGCTCGCCAATCTGGACGGCCTCGTCCGCAAACGGGCGGTGGAAGGAGTTGCGGTCCTCGCGGGGGTACACGGCGACGGTCTTCGCGCCGGTCTCGAATGCTGCACGGAAGGCACGCACGGCGATTTCGCCACGGTTGGCCACCAGGATCTTGCTGAACGAGGGCAGGTCGTGAAGCGGGAGGTTATCCGGGTTCATCGGTTTCCTTTCACAAAGGAAGTTCTTGCGGTCATACGGATAGGACAAGTTTAATACAGATCACATCATTTTCGTGGCTCTTTGGGGGACGGCGTGGGGGTGGAAAAACGCGGGCCGCCGACAAGCGGCAGTCCGCGTTTCGGGGGTAAAGAAATCTAGCGCCCGATGTGGCGCTCCTCCGGCCCGTTGTAGGCGGACAGCGGACGGATCAGCGAGTTGTTCTCAAACTGCTCGATGATGTGCGCGGTCCAGCCGGTGATGCGCGACATCACGAACAGCGGGGTGAACTACGCCGCCGCCGTGACCATGCCGTACGCGGAGGTGCTTACCGCGGCGAAGGAAACGCGCTACGACATCGACGTGGTCTCCGCCCGCTTCGGCACCGGCTTCGAATCCACCTGCCAGCGCCTAGGCGCCCTGCAGCGGCCCGGTGCGAAGGCGGTGCCGTTCGTGTTCATCCGCACCGACCGCGCGGGCAATGTGTCCAAGCGCCAGGCCACGGCGGGGTTCCACTTCTCTCGCCCGCGCACGAAGTGTCCGCAGCGGGCGTTCCCGGAGTACTAGTCCAGGCCTAGTCCAGATCGGTGTTGGTGACCAGGCGGCGCGCTGCCTCGGTGATGGAGCCGGACAGCGACGGGTAGACCGCCATGGAGCCGGCGAGCTGGCGCACGGTGAGGTTGTTGGCCACGGCGATGGTCAGCGACAGGATCAGCTCGGAGGCGGTCGGCGCGACGATCACGCCGCCGAGCACCTGGCCGGAGCCCTTGCGGGCGAAGATCTTGACAAAGCCGTACTGCAGCGAGCGCATCTTCGCGCGCGGGTTGGTCGCCAGCGGCAGCTTGTAGATGTCGGCGTCGACCTCACCGTCGCGGATCTGCTGTTCCGTCACGCCCACTGCCGCGATCTCCGGGCGGGTGAACACGGCGTTGCCCACCGTCTTCAGGCGGATCGGGGTCACGCCCTCGCCGAGCGCGTGGTCCACGGCGATGCGGCCCTGCTGCGCTGCCACGGACGCCAGCGGCATCAGGTCCGTGCAGTCGCCGGCGGCGTAGATGCCGGAAACGTTAGTGCGGGAGACGCGGTCGACGTGGATGTGACCGGACGGGGTGACCTCCACGCCCGCGGCCTCCAGATTGAGGTCGGCGGTGTTCGGGATGGAGCCGATGGACATCATCACGTGCGAGCCCTCGATGGCGCGGCCGTCGGTGGTGTGCACGACCACGCCGTCGCCGGTGTTTTCCACGCGCTCCACGCGGGCGTCCTTTTCCAGCTGCACGCCGCGGTCCGCCAGCACGTCCTCGAGCACATCGGCGGCGTCGGCGTCGTCGTGAGGCAGAATGCGGTCGCGCGAGGCCACCATGGTCACCTTCACGCCGAGCTCGGCGAACGCGGAGACGAACTCCGCGCCGGTGACGCCGGAGCCAACCACGATCAGGTGGGTGGGCAGGTCCTTCAGGTCGTACATCTGGCGCCAGTTGAGGATGCGCTCGCCGTCCGGCTCCGCGCCCTTGAGCACGCGCGGGCTCGCGCCGACGCACACGAGCACCATGTTGCAGGTGATGGTCTCCGTCGACCCGTCCGCGGCCTCGACCTCGATGTTGTGGGTGGTGTGGCCCTTCTGCTCGTCCGCAAAGCGGGCACGGCCCTCGATGAAGCGCACGCCGCCCTGCTCAAGCTGCGCGCGAATGTCGTCCGACTGCTTGCCGGCGAGCGACTTCACGCGCTCATTGAGCGCCAGCAGCGACAGCTTCGAATCCCCTAGCGCGTGGCTCAGTCCCATGTCGTCCGCGCGGCGCAGGTCGTTCTTAATGTTCGCGCCCGCAATGAAGCTTTTCGACGGCACAACGTCCTTCCGGATCGCTGAGCCGCCCGCGCCGCTGTCCTCGACGATGGTGATGTCCGCACCGTACTTGGACGCCATCAGCGCAGCCTCGTAGCCGCCCGGGCCTCCACCGATGATGACGATCTTCTTGGACAAAACAGCACTCCTCATGGGTCGGGTGACAGGGAACCAAACTGGGAGACAGTCTACCCAGAGAACTTCTATTCTTCGCCCGGGCGGAAGTACTCCTCCACGATGGAGCCGAACAGGCGAACGCCGACGCCGAGCGCGCGCTCGTCCACGTTCAAATTGCCCTGGTGCAGATCCTGGTAATCACCTTCCCCACTCCAGGCGCCAAGGCGCATCATTGCACCAGGCACGTGCTCGAGGTACCAGGAGAAGTCTTCCCCGCCGCTGGATTGCGGGGCGGACACCACCGACTGCGGGTCCACCGCGCGCGCTGCCTCGACGGCCAGCGCTGTCGCGGCATCGTCGTTAAGCACAGGCGGCACCCCACGGATGTAGTCCAGGTGGTAGGTGCAGCCCGTCGGCGCGACAACCAGGTCGATGAGGTCCGTGAGCAGGTCCTCGATCTCGCGCCAGGTGGTGATGTCTGCGGTGCGCAGCGTGCCCTCGATAAGGCCCCGCTTCGGAATCGCGTTGGCGGCGTCGCCCGCCTCCGCATGCCCGAACACCAGCACCGTTCCCGTGCGCGGGTCCACCCGGCGTGACAACAGCCCCGGCAGTTGAGTGATCAGCGCACCCATGGCGTAGACCACGTCCGCGGTCAGTTGCGGGCGCGAGGTGTGCCCGCCGGGGCCGTGGACCTCGATGCGGATCACGTCGGACGCCGAGGTGATCGCACCGGTTCGCACACCGATCTCGCCGACCTTGATGTGCGGCTCGGCGTGCACGGCGTAGATCGCGGCAACACCCTCGAGCGCGCCCCACTTGATCACGTCCAGGGCGCCGCCGCCCATGACCTCTTCCGCGGGCTGGAAAATGATGCGCACCGGGTGCTCCAACTCCACCGTGGACAGCGCGCAGGCGAGTGCCAGGGCGACGGAGGTGTGGATGTCGTGGCCGCAGGAGTGGGACACCCCCGGGTTTGAGGACGCGAAGCTCAACCCCGTCTGTTCAGGCACGCGAAGCGCGTCGATGTCCGCCCGAAACGCCAGGCGCTTGCCCTCCGCGGGGCCTAAGTCCACGTACAGGCCAGTGCCCGGGAAACGCACCGGGTGCAAGCCGTAGCTCTCCAGCGTCTCCGCCAGAAAATCGGTGGTGGAGACCTCCTCGTTGGACAGCTCCGGGTGGGAGTGGATGTGGCGGCGCCAGCCGATCACGCGTTCCTGGTTTTCGCTGAACCAGCGATCCACCGCAGCGGCGATACCGGCGTTATCCACGTGCGCTCCCCTTTTTTGTCATCTTCGGTTATCGGGTTTTGCTGACAAGAGTGTACGCGCACCTGCCGCAAAGTAGACAAAGCGGTGCGGAAGGTGTTGTTACGGCGGCTCACATGAGACCGACTACTCCCAGGAGGCCCGCGCGGAGATGGCCGACGAAGGCGTAAGCGAAGCGGACGTCGAAGCCGCCACGGGCCGCTAGAACGCCGGCGTGCCCTGCGGCGCGCCGCGGCGCAGGTACGTGTCGTGGAACCGGGCGGTGTCCTGCGCGCTGCGCGGCCACTGGAACCTGATCGGCGCCGGGGCATCCATCCCAGATGCCTCAGACATCAGGAAACAGCCCTCGACGTTTTCCGCCGCGCCGGGCAGCAGCGCCGCCGGCGGCACCTGCAGCGCGGAGGCGAGCCGGTAGCACGTGCTCAAGGTGGGGTCGGCCACCTTGGAGTTGTAGTCGTTGCGCTCCAGATTCGAGATCAGCGAGCGCGACACGCCCGCCAGCTCCGCCAGGCGCGTTTGGCTCAGCCCCCGCATGAGCCGGATGGCGCGCACGCGCTCCCCCAGCCCGAGTGCGTAGCTCGCCCAGTGCGATTGCGGCAGTACTTCCCCCATGGTCTTTCCCCCGTTTACGTCGGCGCTCCCCAAAGCGGTCAACCAGTTACGCCACGCAATGTAGCGCGGGATTGACGGCGGCGCTACCGGAGGAACGTCGACAAGCTTAAAGCTCGATGTTGCGCGGGCCGTAGAGACGATCGCCCGCGTCGCCCAGACCAGGGACGATGTAGGCGTCCTCGTTGAGCGACGGGTCGATGGTGGCGGTGACCAGGCGCACCGGTCCGCCGTGGGCCTCCAGCCTGTCCACGCCCGGCTGCGCAGAAACCATGCAGATGCACGTGATGTCGTCCGCGCCGCGCTCAACCAGCAGGTCGATGGCGTGCAGCAACGAGCCGCCGGTGGCCAGCATCGGATCCACCAGGAACACGGGCTGGCCCGACAGGTCCTGCGGCAGGGCCTCCAGGTAGGGCACCGGCTCGTGGGTAGTTTCGTCGCGCGCAAGCCCGATGAAGCCCACCTGCGCGTCCGGGATCATCGACAGCGCCGGGTCGATCATGCCCAGGCCCGCGCGGATGATCGGCACGATGATCGGCGGGGTGGCAAGGCGCGCGCCGCGGGCGGTGGCGACGGGGGTTTCGGTGTCGAACTCCTCCACCTTGAGGCCGCGCGCCGCTTCGTAGATGAGCATCGCACCCAGGTCCGCCAGCGCCGCGCGGAACGCCGCGTTGTTGGAGCGCTTGTCGCGCATGATGGTCAGGCGGGACGCGGCGAGTGGGTGGTTGACAACCGTGATATCCATGCGGCTCATGCTAGTTCACTCCGCGGGGCGCGGAAATATTTTTCCCCTCGAGGGAACCGGGGCAGTGTTTTCAGCGTCAAATGGCCATGACTGTTTTCCACATTGATTCCGCTGCCGTATCCGCCATGACCGAGTCGCTGCGCGACGACGCAGCACGTTTGCAATTGCTTCACGACGTTTCTGTGCCCGCCACCTGGCCACTCGGCGAATTCAGTGCCGCGGTGAGCGAGTCCATCGCCAAAGCCAACACTGATGCAGAGGCACTGCGCGCCGAGGCCCACCGCATTGCATCTGTGATGGACCTGGCGGTGGACGCCGCGGCAGCTGTAGACACCTGCACTTGCCAGAAACTGGGGGCGACGCTATGAGCCCCCTGAAGACCGACGTTGGTAGCGCAATCGACCTGTTGCACCGTTTCGCCGGCCCGGGCGGCGCCAGCCTGGACGTCCACGGCACAGCCAGCATGCTGGCAAGACTTTTGCCCTTTGATCTGCCCACCCTGCCGGGCTTCAGCATGCCGGACTTCAAGGATTTCGATCCGCTGGCCGCCGTGGCCAACACGTCCGGGGCATCGCGCGTCGGCGCCGCGGCAGACCTGGCGGACTACCGCGCAACGATCAGCGACGGGGTGCTGCGCGGCGGTGTGCTGATTGGCAGCGCCGCCTTTGATCTGGCCACCATTGCCGGAGGGCTCGTCAACAAGGCGGTGGCGGCGCCCGCGATCGCCGCCTCGCCAGCGGGCCTCATCGGCGCCGCCGCCTACGTGGCCGGAATCATCGCCGACGCCATCGCTGACGCCATGAAAGTGCTTGATGCACTGGAAAAAGAACTTCGCCAAATCGCGGACACGCTCACCTCCGCCACTTCCGCAGCGTCAGACCGCGTCATGCCCGGCGCCGGCCCGGCGACCGAGAAAGCCCACGGGGAGTTGCAGCGCCTCGCCTCCCTGGTCGCGCCTGCTGTCGAAGCGGCGCCTGCACCCGCGCCGCCGGCGGTGAAACCGGCCTCCGCCGTCGCCCCGCCACCACCGCCGGAACCTGCTGCAGCGGCTGCCCCACCGCCGGTACCTGCTCCGGCGCAAGAGTCGGGATCCGCTGTCGGCGCAGCCGCCGTCGAGGCCGCGAAAAGCCAGATCGGAACCCCGTACGTGTGGGGCGGGGCCGCACCCGGCGGCTTCGACTGCTCCGGGTTGACCTCCTGGGCGTACCAGCAGGCGGGTCTGGAAATCCCGCGCGTCGCCGCGGACCAGGCCGTAGGCAGGCAGGTGTCGTATCAAGAGTTGCAGCCGGGGGATCTGGTGCTGTGGTCCGGGCACGCCGCCATGTACGCGGGTGACGGGATGATGATCGAGGCGGGCAGCCCCGTGCAGATGAACCCGGTGCGCACAGAGAATCTGGGCATGACCTTCCGCGGATTCTGGAGGCCGACCGGCTAAAGTTTCCCGCATGACTACGCGCGCGATTCTCCCCGTCAAGATCTCCCTGACCGAGGGCGACTTCTACACCCTGTGGGCACCCACCTGGAAAGAAAAGGGCAGCGAGTGGCAGGCCTTCCTCGGCGACGACCAAGCCGTGCTGGCCTTCCACTCCCCCGAGGAGCTCCTGGCCTACCTGGAAACGACCAACGCCCACGACCTGGCGGACCACCCAAAGTGGCAGGAGTTCCAGGCCCAGGGCGACGACCGCGTGGTGCCCAACGACAAGCAGTACTTCGACATCATCGGCGCACCCGAGTTCCTGGCCGGCCGCCCGAGCCACGAAAACGTCTCGCGCCTGTCGCGCGTGTTCCAGATCTCCCGCTCCCTCGCGGATGTCGCCTCCGCGGAGCAGGCGCAGATTTTCTTCGCCTCCCACTCCATCCTGGGCAACGTCAGCCGCGGCTCCGACCACTACGCAGGCGAAAACGGCCTGTCCGAGTGGTCCGGCGTCGGCCGTGTTGTGCTGGCGAACTGGGAGAATGTGGTCAAGTCGTTGGATGAGTCTATCCGTGTCGTCGATACGCAAGAGCTCGACGCCGAGCGCGTCGCAGCCGCCGGCACCGCTATTGCCGCCGCCACCGAAGCCCGCGCCGCTGCCGCCGAGCAGGCGCGCGCGGACGAGGAGGCCCGCGCCGCCGCGGAAGACCCGTACGACTCCTCCGCGTGGGGCCGCGCCGGCATCGACCCGGTGAAGATCTCCATCCAGGGCCAGAGCGTGTACACGCTTCGCACCTACCTCCGCGGAGCACCAGTGTTCTTGGGCAAGTATGGCGAGATCATCACCTTCCCATCCACCAAGCACCTGGGCCGTTGGATCCTGGAAAACGACGACCACGACCTGGCTGGCGTGTCCACCTGGCAGGACCTCATCGACACCGCCAACGCCGGCGAGCTGAAGGTGGAGGTCCACCCGGACAACTCCTATTCCTTCAACGGCATCGCCGCCGACATCAACAAGGGCACCGACGCGGTTGACACCGCGCAGATGTCCAAGGCCTACGAGCTGCTCGCGGACGCCGCGGACTGGGCGCAGGACGACTCGCTGAACTCCCTGCTTCTGGCCAACCCGCGCATGCAGGACTACCTGGCGTACATGCTGGGCTCCACCCGCGCCGCAGGCTACGTGCCGTCCGCGCCGTTCACCGATAAAGCGGAGGCGTGGACCGAGATGGAAAACCAGCTGATCAAGCGTTTCTCCAAGTTCTAAACCGCTTCGCCGTTGCCCCTGGGCATCCCAACATGCCCGACAAACGTGCCACCTTTACAATTTCCAGCTATGGCAGTGGACCAGGTCGACCCCCTCATCAGCTCCATCTATCACTGGATGGACGTCTCCGGCGTGCTGCTGATGGGCATCATCGGCGGCACCCTGGCCCGCCAGCTCGGCTACGACATCGTGGGCTTCTTCTTCATCGCCATGCTCTCCGCCCTCGGCGGCGGCATGCTGCGCGACGTGCTGATCAACCAGGGCACCGTCGCTGCGATGAGCCAGCCGGAGTACCTCATCCTGGCGTTCACCGGCGCGCTGGTCGCCCGGTTCACCTACTTCAAGGGCAAAGCGTGGGAGCTTTTGCAGTCCCACGGCGACGCGCTGGTGTCCTCCCTGTGGGCGGCCACCGGCGCGTCCAAGGCCATCCAGTACGGCCTGCCGGTTTTGCCCACGATCATGATGGGCGTGTTCACCGCCACCGGCGGCGGCATGATCCGCGACGTGGTCACGGGCCGCGAACCCAGCGTGTTCGGCGGCAACCAACCCACCGTCATCCCAGCGGTGGCGTGCGCAGTGATCATGTTGGTGAGCAACGCCACCGGCTTCCTCGCGCTCGGCATGGTCATCGGCCCCGTGGTCAGCTTCGCGTTGTTCCTCGCCGGTTACTGGGGCAACTGGCGCGTTTCCACCGACTCCGAGTTCGCGCCCGTGAACGCCACGGTGAACATGACGGCCACGCAAGTCGCGCACCTGGCCAAGAAGGCGGAGAACAAGTCGCGCGCGGTGGCCCGCGAGCTTGAGCCCACCCGTGTGCGCTCTTGGCGCCACCGGCAGATGGAAAAGGCGCTGCAGCGGCGCATCGAGGCGGAGATCCGCAAGGGCAAGCGCCCGGCGGAGGCGGTCAGCGACGCGGACGATTTCCTCACCGAGTTCACTACCCAGTTCCCCGCCATCGACGCCGAGGTGCTGGCGGAGGCCGTGGGCACCACGCCGCAGGGCGCGGCGGAAGACGAGAGCCTCTTCGACAGCATCGGCGTGGATTTGGCCGGCGATTCCTACGAGGACGAGGCCGCGGAGGAGCCGGACCCGGCCGAGACGGAGGCGATGCACGCCGACATGCTGGATATCATTCTCTCAGACGAGGCCCTCACCGACGAGCTCATCGAGCGGCTCGCGGCCCGCTACGACCAGAAGGATTCCTAGATGAAGCGTGCGCTCGCAGCTGCCACAGCATTGAGCTTTTGCTTTGCGACGGCAGCTCACGCCCAAGACGCCGAAACCCCGACCGAAGCCACCTCCTCGGCCGGCCCGACCGTCGGCTACTACGACGAGGGCGGCAACTGGGTCCCGCCCAGCCGCGGCCGCGCCCCCGACACCGACAACTGCCCGCAGGCCACCTGGCCGCCGGAGCCGGTGTCCACCTCCGAGCGCGCCGCGTCCTCCCCTTCCCCGCTGCCCGTGCTTTTCGACGGCCCCTGCGGCATAACCGCAGCCGACGGCTACCAGGTCCCCGACGGCGTGGTCGCCTCCTCCTGGCTGGTGGCCGACTTAGATTCCGGCGACGTGGTGGCGATGAAGGACCCGCACGGGCGCTACCGGCCCGCCTCGATCATCAAGGTGCTGCTTGCCCTGACCGTCATTGACGAGCTGCCGCTGGACCAGAAGGTCGAGGTCTCCGCCGAATCCGCCGGCCAGGAAGGCTCCGCCGCCGGCATCGGCGAGGGCGGCGACTACACCGTCGAAGACCTGCTCACCGGCCTGCTGCTCTCCTCGGGCAACGACTGCGCCCACGCGCTCGCCCAAGCCCTCGGCGGCGACGAGCTCGCACTCGGCAAGGTCAACGCGCTAGCCAAGAAGCTCGGCATGGCAGATACCCGCGCGACGTCGTATTCCGGCCTGGACGGCGCCGGGATGTCCACCTCCGCCTGGGACATGGGCCTGGCCTACACCGCGGCGTTCGCGGACCCCACCTTCGCCCGCATCGTCGACACGGAGCACACCACCTTCCCCGGCTTCGACGACTTGCCGGCGTTCGAGCTGTGGAACGACAACCAGCTCTACCTCAACGACCCGGACGGCATCGGCGGCAAGACCGGCTACACGGACGACGCCAACCACACGTTCGTCGGCGCCGTGAACCACGAGGGCCGCCGTCTCGTGGCGGTTGTGCTGGACACGTCGGCCTACGACCACCGCCCCTGGGAGCAGGCGCAGATGCTGTTGCACGAGGCGTATGGGGTGCGAAGCTCCGTCGCAAAGCTTGAGCCCCTCGCTGAAAAGGCCCCCGAAACGACAACGGCCGCCCCCACCCCCGCACCTGCGCCTGAGCAGGCTGGGGAGGAGACGACCTGGAACCGCTGGTGGTCCTACCTGATTTTGGCGGCCGTGCTCGCGCTTGCGGCGCTGGCCACCGCGTTTAGTCTCGGGACAGCAGAGAAACCACGCCGACGCCGATAGCGCCCAGCGCCGCGCCGACGCCCAGCGCCTTGCCCGACGGTTTGGACTCCTCCCTGCCGCGAACCGCGCCCGCGCGGACGTTGATCACGGCCGGCTCCGGCACCTCCGCCGGCGCCATCGCGAGCGACTCGTCGGTGGTGGCAGTCCACGCCGCGACGTAGAGCACCACGCGCCAGACCAAGTACAGCATGACCATCAGCGTGATGATCGGGCCGAAGATCGCACCCGCCGGGCTACCGGTGGCCGAAGAAATGACCAGGCCGGCGAACTGCTGCAGGATGGCGAAGATGACCGCGCCGAGCAGCGCGCCCTTCAAACCGGACTTCGCCGGCACCTTCGTGCGAGGCATGTACATGTTCACCCACAGCATGACCAGGAAGCTGGCCAGCACGCTGACCAGGAAGCCGACGAGCCACACCACCGCGCGGGAACCCGGGAAGTCGCCGATGCCCAGGCGGTCCATGGCGGTGCTGGTCCAGCTGGACAGGCCCACCGCGGTCACCGACGTGGCGACCAGGAACAGCACGATCAGCACGATCAAGCCGACCAGGTCCGCGAGCTTCTTGGTCACGAAGTTGCCGCCCTCATTCGCGTCCACCTTCCACATCGCGGACACGCCGACGCGCAGGTTGTTCATCCAGCCCAGGCCGGACCACAGGGTGGTGAGCAAACCGATGCCGGCCACGGCGCCGCGCTGGTCGATGGCGGTCTCGACCAGCTCGTTGACCATGTCGCCCAAGTCCCCGTCCAGGGAATTGGTGATTTGGTTTTGGATGTCGTCCATCAGATCCGGGCGGGCGTTGAGGAAGAAGCCGAGTCCTGCGAAGACCAGCATCAGCAGCGGGAACAGCGCCAGCACCGAGAAGTAGGTGATGCCGGCGGCCATCTGGTTTCCGCCTTGCGAGCCGAAACGCTCATTCATGCGCAGCACGTGGCCGGCGGCGGGAGACTTCTTCTCCACCTTCGCCTCAAAGCCGCCCTGCTGCTGCTTCGAGGCGCGCTCAATGCCGTGTTCGTCGGTGTACGCCTTGCGCGGCGCGGTCGAGGTAGCCATCGACGTCCCTTCAACTATGTGTCATTTACCAAACACATCGTAGAGGAGGCTGTGCGACGGTGACGCGAGGTGCGGACCTAGCGCTTCGGGGCGAGGAAGCCGACCTTGTCGTACACGTCCGCCAGCAGCGGGGCCGCGACCTCGCGGGCACGCTCGGCGCCGCGGGCCAAGATGGATTCGAGTTCTGCGCGGTCGGACATGAGTTCGTCGAAACGGGCGCGCAGTGGCGTCGTAAAGCTTTCGAGTGCTTCTGCGGTGTCGACCTTGAGCGCACCGTAGCCCTGACCCTCGTAGCCTGCGACGATGTCGTCGATCGGCTTGCCGGTCAGCGCGGACTGGATGACCAGCAGGTTGGACACGCCCGGCTTGTTTTCCTTATCAAACGCGATCACGCCGTCGTTGTCGGTGACGGCGGAGCGAATGCGCTTGGCGGAGGTCTTCGGCTCGTCGAGCAGGTTGACAATGCCCTTCGGGTTCGCGCCCGACTTGGACATCTTGGAGGTGGGGTCCTGCAGGTCGTAGATCTTCGCCGCGCCCTCGACGATCATGCCCTCCGGCACGGTGAAGGTCTTGCCATAGCGGGAGTTGAAGCGCTCCGCCAGCGTGCGGGTCAGCTCCAGGTGCTGGCGCTGGTCCTCGCCCACCGGCACGAGCTGCGGGGAGTACAGGAGGATGTCCGCGGCCATGAGCACCGGGTAGGTGAACAGGCCCACGGAGGTGCGGTCCTGGCCCTGCTTGGCGGACTTGTCCTTGAACTGCGTCATGCGGCTGGCCTCGCCGAAGCCGGTCAGGCACTGCAGCACCCAGGTCAGCTCGGCGTGCTCGGGCACGTGCGACTGCACGAACAGGGTCGAGCGCTCCGGGTCGATGCCGAGTGCGATCAGCTGGGCGCAGCCGGCGAGGGTGCGGTGGCGCAGCTCCTCGGGGTCCTGGTCCACGGTGATGGCGTGCAGGTCCGGGATGAAGTAGAAGGCGTCGTAGCCGTCCTGCAAGTCGATCCACTGCTTCAGCGCACCGAGGTAATTACCCAGGTGGTAGGAGTCGGCGGTGGGCTGGATTCCGGAAAGCACGCGTTGCATGGGGTTCATAGTAGTGGGCCGGTGCGGGGAGGGAACCGGTGGCGGTGCGGGCGCGTCTAACTCTTTAATGCCGTCCACAGAAGGAGTACACGTTGGCTCTTACAAAATCAGACAGACCTTGGTTGCTTACAGCGCTCGCAGTTGCTGTTTCTCTCGGATTTGCTGTCAGTAATGCAACACGTTCGGCCGAAGAAGCCTGGATGGTGCTCGACTTCGCGTCTCGCATCATCGGGCCTCTTGGAGCTGCTTGCATTGCTTGGCTCGGGGTTTCGCAAACACTCGATAACTCGCAAAAGCTGGACCGTGTTAAGGAGTGGCACACGATGCTTCGCTGGGCGACTGACATGTGCAACGCCTCGAGCGAGCGTGAAGTTGAGGCGGGGATTGCTATTCTCGATTCCATCGACAGGCAGTCGGAAATCCCTGCCGACCAGCACGAGGTAATCGACGCGATCTTGACCGCCGTGTTCCGAAATCCCAACACGCCTTTTGAGGAGCAGCGATGACAGCCCGATCCAAAGCTAGAGAAATTCAGTCTCCGAAGCCGGAGTTTTCCCGGAGCCAGATCGCCGCGGCCAAGCTCATCGTGAAGCGCGATAAGGAAGGAAAAGGCAAGGTTCCCATTACGCCGGACATTCTCCGCGCAGCATCCTTCGACCTCTAGCCATGCGCATCACCGTTCTGCAGCCCGATTCGTTCGCGCCACTGCAACGCCTCGGCCCGTGGCTCGAGCGCGCCGGCGCCACCCTGCGCACCGTCGATCTCGGGGAGCCATTGCCTATGGACGCCTCCGGCGACCCCCTCATCCTCCTCGGTGGACGCGCAGATGCGCTGGACACGCACGCGTCGCCGTGGCTACCGGCGGTGCACGAGCTGCTGCACAGCGCCTTTGAATCGGGCACGCCCGTCCTCGGCATCTGTTTGGGCCATCAGATCATCGCCGACTGTTTCGGCGGCGAAGTTTCCGTCGGCCTGGTGGCGCAGGACGAAGAAGGCGCTACGCAGGTGACGTTGACCGACGCCGGTGTGGACGATCCCCTGCTCGGCCCCCTCGGCGCAACCTTGATGGTCGAGCAATCCCACCACGACGCGGTAGTCACGCTCCCTCCCCGCGCGACGCTCCTGGCATCCAGCGAGCGCTGCCCGATCCAGGCCATGCGGCTGGGGTCGATCGTCTCGGTGCAGTTCCACCCGGAGTGCTCGCCGGAGGTTGCCGGCCAGTGGGCGGCGAACGGCGGCCACGACGGTGCCGCGGTCGAAGCAGAGCTGCTGCGCCACGACGACCATCTCACCCGCACCGGCAAAATACTCGCCGAGGGTTTCGTCGCCGCGGCCCGCGCTTAGCGCTGACGGCTCTGGTCGCCGCTGTGCCCCCGCTCTCCGTCCCCGCTCCGGCCCAAGTTCCGGCCCCCACTTCCGAGGATGCTTACTCAAGGACGATTACTTCTCGAGTGGCGCGCTCCACAACCGCCGACCGCACTCGAGAAGTAAGCATCCTTGGGTAAGCATCTAGGCGGGGTAAGCATCCTGGGGTAAGCATCTGGGTCTGCCTGCCGGACCACGTCCCGCGTCGCAAGGAAGCCCTTCCTAATCAGCACCACGACAAGTACGATTCAGAGTATGAAAAATGGTACGAGAATCAGTGTGAGTTTGGGTCGGAACGAGCTCAAAACCCTGGATAACCTCGTTTCCGAGTTGGATTTGCGTTCTCGATCTGAGGGGATGCGCGAAGCGATCCTCGCCCTCCAGCGGGAATCACTCGCTAAAGCGTATGAAGAATGCTTCTCCGACCCGGAATGGAAAAAAGAAGCTGCCCTTTGGGATTCACTCGCTGATGAAGGGCTAGAGAATGCTTCGCGGTGAAATTCGCCTCGTCGATTTCGAACCGGCGGTCGGACAGGAAGCCAACAAGACACGGCCCGCCGTGATCGTCAGCAACGACACCGCGAATCAAGGCGCAGCGATACACGGCGGAATGATTGCCGCCGTGCCGCTGACCTCAAATACGTCGAGAGTCTTCCCGTTTCAGACATACGTCGATTCCGAAGAGTCCGGCCTTCGAATTGATTCAAAAACTCAGCCGGAACTCATGCGTTCAGTGTCGGTCATGCGAGTCGGCAGGCGAGTGGGACGGCTTTCTCCCCGCCAAATGATGGAACTCGACGAAGCTATCCGCATCCACCTCGACCTTTAACGCCCCTTACCGCTCCACCCACTCGGAGCGCAGCAGGCCGTGGCGAGAGCAGGCCGCCTCCCACGCCATCGGCGAGATCTTCACCACCATGCGGCGGCCGCACAGCGGGCAGATGCGCGGGGCATCGTAGGGGCGGGCCGGGTCGAGCGGCCAGGCGATCTCGCCGGACAAAACGGCGTCGGCGAGATCGGTGTTGTCGGGAATCTTCATGCGCGGAAAAACCTAGCGGAACCTAGCGAAGATTACAGCGACTTGATGGTGTCGTAGAGCACGCCGTGGCCGGAGTTGGCCTTCTCGCCCACCGGGGTGATGCCCAGGTTCACGCCCGGCGTAGCACCCTCCATCACACGGTCGACTGCGTCGCGGTCCTTCTCCATCGGGCGGCCGAAGGTGGTCAGGTAGTTGCCGCCGATGATGGCGTTGGCGCCGCCCATGAGGCCGGCTTCGGTGCCGTCGTCGCCAAGCGCGAGCTCCGTGCCACCCGCGAAGCGCAGCTGGGTGGACGGCATGGCCAGGCGGAATGCGGCGACGGCGCGCAGCGCCTCGCCCTGCGGGACCAGCGGGCGGTCCGCGAACGGGGTGCCCGGGCGCGGGTCGAGGAAGTTCATCGGCACCTCGTGCGGCTGGATTTCCGCGAGCTGCACGGCGAACTCGGCGCGCTGTTCGATGGTCTCGCCCAGGCCGATGATGCCGCCGCAGCAGGTTTCCATGCCCTCTGCCAGCACGTTTTCCAGGGTGTCCTTGCGCTCCTGCCAGGTGTGGGTGGTGACCACGTTGGGGAAGAACGACTCTGCGGTTTCGAAGTTGTGGTTGTAGCGGGACACGCCCATCTTGGCCAGCTGACGGGCCTGGTCGCGGGTGAGGATGCCCAGGGAGGCGGAAATGGAAATGTCCACCTCGTCCTGGATGGCGGTGACGGCTTCGGCGACCTGGTCGAGCAGCTGCTGTGTCGGGCCCTTCACGGCGGCGACGATGCAGAACTCGCTCGCGCCCATCTTCTCGGACTGCTTGGCGGCTTCCACCAGCTCGTTGATGTCCAGGGTCACGGCGCGCACCGGGGATTCGAACAGGCCGGACTGTGAGCAGAAGTGGCAGTCCTCGGGGCAGCCGCCCGTCTTCAGGGAAATGATGCCCTCGAGGGAGACGTCCACGCCGCAGTGCTTGATGCGCACCTGGTGCGCCAGGTCGAGCAGTTCCGGCAAGCGCTCGTCTTCGATGTTGAGGATCTGGACGAGCTCCTCCTGGTTCAGGCCCTCGCCGTTTTCCAGGGCCTTTTCGCGTGCGATGTCAAGGATGTCAGTCATTACTGGACTCCGTTCTTGGTGGTTCACGTCACAAGTAGGTGTCAGTGTAGCCCGTCCTTGAACGGTGTTCAGCATTTAGCGGTATTCAACCAAAAGTGGCGAGTGGTCGGACCACCGCTGCTCCACCGTCGGCGCCTTGTCCACCCAGGTCCGCTCGGCGCGCTCGAGCATGTTCGCGGTGGCCGCCTGCACGTCGATGCGCCAGCCCGCGTCGTTGTTGAACGCCTGCCCGCGGAACGTCCACCAGGTGTACGGCGCGTCCTCCGGGTGCAGCCTGCGCGCCACGTCGAACCACTTCGGGGAGCCATTCGCTTCTCGACGGCCCTTGGACACGTACTCCACAGCGCCCGCCCACACAGCGTCTGCCTTGACGTCTAAGTCCTGGGCTTCCTCATCCGGGAAGCAGCCGAATACCGCGTCCATGAACGCGCGCTCGTGCGGCAAGAAGCCCGACTTCTTGCGGTTGGTCTTCCAATTCTTCAGGTCCTCGCGGCGGTGGCAGATGTTCCAATCGCCGCCGATGACCATGTCCGGGTACTCGTCCGCCCACTTCTCGAGCAGCGGCTCGAACTCATCGAGGAAGCGGTACTTTTCGTCCTGCTTCGGGGTGTCGGCAGAGCCCGACGGCAGGTACAACGAGCCGACGCGGGTGCCGTCGGAAAGTGTGGCAGCGATGAAGCGTCCGGCATCTTCGAAACTGGGGATGCCGAAGGTGACGTCGTTAAGCGGAGTGCGCGACAGGATGCCCACACCCGCGCGCCCCTTCGCACCGGGGGTCTCCGCGGGGGCGACGGCGAGATGCCACCCTTCTTCGAGCGCGGGCGCCAACGCCGCGCGCGCCTGGTCGACGGTGGCGCGAACCTCCTGCATAAGCACCACATCCGCCGGGGTTTCGGCGAGCCAGGCCAGCATGCCCGGGTTGTTTTCGTTGCGGATTTTGGTGGCGGCGCGGATGCCGTTGACGTTGACCGACGCAATTGTGAGACTCATGTGTGATGACCCTAGTAGTCTGGTTGGCTGAAGTCAGACACGTTAAATCAAAGGAGCATTATGGCGAAGATCATTTGGACCCGCACCGACGAAGCGCCACTGTTGGCGACGTACTCCCTCAAGCCGATCGTGGAGGCCTTCGCTTCCCGCGCCGGCATCGACGTGGACACTGCCGACATCTCGCTGGCCGGCCGCATCCTCGCGCAGTTCCCGGACCGCCTCGGCGACAAGAAGGTCGACGACGCGCTCGCGCAGCTCGGTGAGCTGGCGAAGACGCCGGAAGCCAACATCATCAAGCTTCCGAACATCTCCGCTTCCCTGGTGCAGCTGAAGAAGGCCATCGCTGAGCTGCAGGCCGCAGGCTTTGACATCCCGGATTACGAGGACGCGCAGGAGAAGTACGACGCAGTCAAGGGCTCTGCCGTGAACCCGGTGCTGCGCGAGGGCAACTCCGACCGCCGCGCTCCGGAGGCCGTGAAGAACTTCACCAAGAAGCACCCGCACTCCATGGGCGAGTGGTCCTCCGACTCCAAGACCAACGTCGCCACCATGGACGCCGGCGACTTCCGCCACAACGAGAAGTCCGTCATCATGCCGTCCGAGGACACCCTGACCATCAAATTGGTCAAGGCCGACGGTGGCGAGGAGGTGCTCAAGGACGGCCTCAAGGTTGAAAAGGGCGAGGTCATCGACGGCACCTACATGTCCGCTAAGGCTCTCGACGCCTTCCTGCTGGACGCCGTGAAGCGCGCCAAGGACGAGGGCGTGCTCTTCTCCGCGCACCTGAAGGCCACCATGATGAAGGTCTCTGACCCGATCATCTTCGGCCACGTCGTGCGCGCCTTCTTCAAGGACGTCTACGACAAGTACGGCGAGCAGCTCCTCGCAGCAGGCCTGGACGGCGAGAACGGCCTCGGCGCGATTTACGAGGGCCTGTCCGAGCTGGAGAACGGCGAGGAGATCCGCGCAGCTTTCGACAAGGCCATGCAGGACGGCCCGGCTCTTGCGCAGGTGAACTCCGCCAAGGGCATCACCAACCTGCACGTGCCCTCGGACGTGATCATCGACGCTTCCATGCCGGCGATGATCCGCACCTCCGGCCACATGTGGAACGCCGACGACCAGGAGCAGGACACCCTGGCCGTCATCCCGGATTCCTCCTACGCCGGTGTTTACCAGACCGTGATCGATGACTGCCGCGCAAACGGCGCCTACGATCCGACCACGATGGGCACCGTCCCGAACGTGGGCCTGATGGCGAAGAAGGCTGAGGAGTACGGCTCCCACGACAAGACCTTCAAGGTCCCGGCCGACGGCAAGGTCCAGGTTGTCAACGCTGCCGGCGACGTGCTGATCGAGCACGACGTCGAGGCCGGCGACATCTGGCGCGCCTGCCAGACCAAGGACGCCCCGATCCAGGACTGGGTCAAGCTGGCCGTCAACCGCGCACGCCTGTCCGGTATGAAGACCATCTTCTGGCTGGACGAGGAGCGCGCCCACGACCGCAACCTGATCGAGCTGGTGAAGAAGTACCTGGCCGACCACGACACCGAGGGCCTGGACATCTCCATCGCTTCCCCGGTCGAGGCCACCAAGACTTCGGTGGAGCGCATCCGCCGCGGCGAGGACACCATCTCTGTCACCGGCAACGTGCTGCGTGACTACAACACGGACCTGTTCCCGATCCTCGAGCTGGGCACCTCCGCGAAGATGCTCTCCGTGGTCCCGCTGATGGCTGGCGGCGGCCTGTTCGAGACCGGTGCCGGCGGCTCCGCCCCGAAGCACGTCCAGCAGGTTGAGGCGGAAAACCACCTTCGTTGGGACTCCCTCGGCGAGTACCTCGCACTGGCCGAGTCCTTCCGCCACGAGAAGAACACGAACGGCAACGACAAGGCTGGCGTCCTCGCCGCCGCGCTGGACCAGGCCACCGAGAAGCTTCTCGACGAAGGCAAGTCCCCGTCCCGCAAGGTGAACGAGATCGACGACCGCGGCTCCCACTTCTGGCTCTCCCTGTTCTGGGCAGAGGCACTGGCAGCTCAGACCGACGACGCCGAGCTGGCCGAGGTCTTCGGCCCGATCGCGAAGGACCTGCGCGACAACGCCGATGTGATTGACAAGGAGCTCCTGGACGCCCAGGGCAACGCTGCCGACCTCGGCGGCTACTACTGGCCGGACGAGGTGAAGACCTCGGCGGTCATGCGCCCGTCCGCAACCTTCAACAAGATCATCGACGCACTGGAGAAGTAATCCTCTAGGTTGATTATGCGGGCCACTGGTCCGAGCTGTCGATGCTGTCTAGCCGGCTGGCCCAGGGTTTCACACCCCGGGCCAGCCGGTTTTTGTTTGGCCAGGCTCGGAGCCCCTTTGCCCAGCCCAGCCTCGTCCTCCATCCCCAAAAGCTACCCCTACCCTAGTCACTGGGCGATGCCCACACGCCCCCAGAGCAACTGCACATTCTAATGGTACAGGGGTAACGCTCGCTGAACTGAACCGATTCTGCCGCCGCGGCTACGTTTTCGAAGCTTGGATACAACTAGTTTCGTTGAAGTGCCATTTTGCGACATCAGATCAAACAGAGGCAAGACATAAGTTTCCACAAGCTTGATCCAGAACTTGCACATTCAAACGTAGATGGATTGCTTAGCTAACGCGCTACGCCGGTTGCATCCGAATATCTCGAACAACTGCCCAATGAGCTTTCCCACCATCTTTTCGGAAGTGCCAAGTGCCGCCGCGATGTCCCTGTCGGACAACACACCGTCGCGCAGGCATTGCATCACCCGAGTTTGGAACGGCGTGAGATTCTGAGCCCGAAGCACTGTGGATACAGGGAGCCGATGGTCAAGCATCATGCCGCGATCGAGGTAGATGAGCCTCATTTCAAGAACAGTAGTGAAATTCTCGGGAGGTTGTTCACAGGTGAAGTAGGCGTTAGCTCCTGCTTCGATCGCGCCAAGAAGCGTTCGTGAGGTGTGCATGGCGTGCTCAACAAAGTACAATATTGGTGGCGATTCACTCTTCTCTGGAGAAGTAACCACCTGGTCATCTTCGACTTCGAATACATCACAGTGTGTAGTGCCGATTTCATGCGAAGACGTTACTGCGGTAGCTGTTGCCCTAACCATATCTGCAGTCGTTTTCGAGTAGGCTTCATCGGTGCCAGCGCCGTTGACTATTAACCGCCTTGACTTAGTAAACATGCATGCAGCAATCACCGGAACGGGCGCACTCTTCACGGACCCACCACCGAAATCCAGAATGTTGATATCCCTGAGACTGTTAATGCACCCCATTTCGGCCCACCCGAAGCAATCTTTCAAAGCTGCCGTTATGTTGTAATCCGCCCCAATGAAAAGGCATGGCTTCCCAGCTATATTCTTCCGCCACATCAGAGCCCAACCACCACATCTGAACTATTCGCAATATATACAGAGTGGGTGGCTACGACGACCACTGCACCACCCTGAGCAAATTGACGTAGATATTTAAGGACGAGTTGCGCGTTTGCTTCATCGAGGGCCCCGGTTGGTTCATCAGCTAACACAATCCTAGGCTGCGCGAGAATGAGTCTTACCAAAGCAATGCGCTGTTGCTCGCCACCAGAAAGCTCGCTTACCGTTCGCTTTTCAGTTCCTCCAAGCCCGACTTCAGTCAGCGCCGCTGCCATCGTCTCGCGGGAGACGCGGGGGACAGCAATCTTGATATTCTCCATCACAGAGAGATCGGGTACCAAACCATAGTCTTGAAACAGGTACCCGACGTTTGCTCGCCGAAATCTGCGACGTGCGCCCGGATTTATGGATGCGATGTCGAGCCCTTCGAACTCGATCGTCCCCGAATCCGGCGTAGTCAGTCCGCCTAACATATTGAGCAAGGTTGTTTTGCCACTGCCGGAGGGCCCTGTGAGCGCCGTGATTTGACCTGCCTTAAAGGTGGCCGTGAAATTTTGCAAAACTAACCGCTCGCCAAATGCGCAGGATATTTCGCTTACCTGAATTGTCATTGCGGTTCCACTCCTCCTCTTGCATCCCACTGCGAAGCAGCTCTGAGCATTAGCACCACAGAAACCAAAAACCATACTGCGCTGAAACCCACGACTGCGACGATGGTCAACGGTGACCATTGATTTTCAAACCCGATACTCCAGGTTGAGGGCGCGCGGCTCTCAGCTTGAACCTGATGATTGCGGACCTTATACAGCAGCCAGCCAATCGTCGCTAAGAAAAATACAACCTCAATAGCTACTGCTTCTTTTGCAACCCACCAAGGGCTTCGCCCACAAACATAGGCAACGTGGATTTTGCGCCGGTAGGTAACGCGAAAAGTAAGGACCGTGGCTCCGACCAAGACCGTCACAAGCAGGACTACCGCAAAGCCATTCAGCCCCCACAGAGCCACATTCTGCTCGGCGGCGCGAATGCTCGCGTGCCATGAGTCCTCGCGCGGCCTGAAGAAAGCAAGCGTATTCCCAGTTGCACCCTTCAACATTTGCGAAGGCACATCAGGGGAGGCAGTGAGAAGGACTTGCTGGGATACCTTCGACATCAAGTTGTGGTCCCCCAACGGGGCGAGGCCACGCGGAAGGATGACGAGAATCGGGTTATCTACTTGCGGACGGTACTCAACATCGTAAGTGAATACCGAACCCAAGCTGCATCCGTCCCGCCACTCTATGTCGGGCGCTGGTTCATTGGTATAACTAGCCTCGAATTCGAGCGAATCCTCGATCACGTTTCTCGAGTGCACAGACAACTCTCCCGGCGAGCAGACCGTCACAACAGCACCCTCCAACATCGACACTCCCGCCTGTCGCGCGAATTCCTGGTTCACTAATAGAACTGGTGCCTCTAATTCCACGGGCCATGTAATCCAATAAGGATCAACGAGGAGTACGTCTCCCGCCTCGTCGGCAACCCGGAATGGCACTGCAGTCTCTGTATCTGACCAATCTTCGAAGGCTGTGTTGACGTTCAACGCCAACTCTTGCGGCCCACGGTGCGCATACCACGCCCCCTGCAGGCGGTGACGCGCCTCAAGTTCCGCAGAAAACCCAACCAAGGTTGCAACCACACTAAGCGCAGCAACCAGGGTCACGCCGCGGACGACGGTCAGGGAATAGAGAATTGGCCGCGCGTGAATCTTGCCCTTGATGGATTGAGGTATCGATGTCCTGCGAACCAGAAGCTGCCCACTCAGGTAACCAACGAGCAAACACACAGACAGAATCACGCTGATCGTGAAATAAATTCTCCAAAATACCCAGCTCTCCGCCCACCCGTTGTAGGCATAAAGAAGGCCAGCAACAAGCAGTGGGCCTCCGAGGTAGACGATCGTAAGCGCAAATCTTTGGCGCTGAATTTCAATACGGGTCGTTTCTGCGACACTGAGCCCAAGCAGTCGATGCACACCGACCTCACGTGAGCGGGCAAGAACATGGCCTGCGCTGAGAACCAGGCACAGGAGCACAGACAAGATCAGCAGAATAGGGATAGTCGAAGATGCAAAGATCTCCGTGAAATGCCTGGTAAGAGGCACCGCGTCAAGTCCCTGCTCATCTAACCACCGTAGCAAGTGTTGCTCGTCCGCCGCCGACCCTTTGATATGGAGAGGTTGTCTCGGATCAGAGTATGGAAAGTCTTCCAGCGGATAAAATATGTCAACTTCCCCCCGTTCAAAGCGAGGCCGTTCCATCCGGCCACCGTCAGGCGGAAGCGAGGACGAGTAGACTCTTTGCTCACCACCTGAGACAGCGAGCGACGAGTAGTTAATCGCGATATCGAAGTCATTATTTCGCGCAAACTCGGCCAGCTCGGAATAGAAACTCGCGCTCTCCGAAGCGATGCGATCTGATTCCACCTGTACCCCGTACTCACCCAGGTGACCATCGATCGTTGAGTAGAGCCTCGCGCCGAGGAAAGCCACAGTAGTCGCCAGAATAGCCGTGGCGAATATCCCCACGGCTAATAGGCTTGATCTCAGAAAGGACATGTTCTAGCAATGACGATAGAAGGACTCATTTTCTAGCAATGACGATAGAAGGACTCATTGCTGATTCCCTTTCGCGGAGCAGTAGCGCGTGACCAGACGTTCTTGTTCACACAGCCGCTATCTGACCGAAACTTCCCCACAGCTGTAGATCCATGTCGAACGCCGTTGTGAAAGTAGTGGGACCACACCGTGGAAGAATCACTGCCGTAATCCCAGATTCCTCCGTCAATGCTGACAATCTTCGCCCCAGCAACACCCGTGCCGGCAAAGGTCAACACACCCGCCAAAACTGCACCAGTGATGCGGTTTCGATTTTGAATTTTCATGGTTTCTCCCTTCGGTAGGTATTCAGCAGCGGAGGGACTTCCGCCGTGGTCCAATTATCAAATTCGGATTTGTGTAATACAAGTAGAAAAACCTACCTTTGTGATTTGCAACACTACCTAATCTCTACAGCTTGCCAAGTTTGGGTCTTCCCAGGCACGGTGCAGCGACGGCTGCTCACGCATCTGTACCGCTTCGACGAGCCTTCATCTTCCTGAGCGCGCCGGCGTCCTGGCCGCCGCGCTGGACAAGGCCACCGAGAAGCTTCTCGACGAAGGCAAGTCCCCGTCGCGCAAGGTGAACGAGATCGACGACCGCGGCGCTCTCCCCGTTCTGGGCAGAGGCGCTGGCAGCCCAGTCCGACG
The DNA here is from genome assembly GCF_054478435.1 of Corynebacterium sp. CQ3829_602738. Classification (NCBI taxonomy): domain Bacteria; kingdom Bacillati; phylum Actinomycetota; class Actinomycetes; order Mycobacteriales; family Corynebacteriaceae; genus Corynebacterium; species Corynebacterium sp. CQ3829_602738. Next base: position 543,201 of record NZ_CM137003.1, on the reverse strand, counting down.
ACGCCGAGCTGGCCGAGGTCTTCGGCCCGATCGCGAAGGACCTGCGCGACAACGCCGATGTGATTGACAAGGAGCTCCTGGACGCCCAGGGCAACGCTGCCGACCTCGGCGGCTACTACTGGCCGGACGAGGAAAAGACCTCCGCCGTCATGCGCCCGTCCGCAACCTTCAACAAGATCATCGACGCACTGGAGAAGTAACTCGCTGATCTGAAATCGGCCAGTGTCGGGGTTTCGCGCCCCGGCACCGGCCGTTTTTGTTTGGTCAGGCTGGGCAGCGCTGTGCCCAGCCCAGTACCTCCGCCCCATTTACCGCAAACGCTTACCCGAGGAACTAGACCACCTACATCAGATCAGAAGCACGATTCTTTCTGGCCCCGTACATTCACACTCTTTCTTGCTCCGTAACCGAAAAAGGGCGCCAGCACAGGCCTAGAACCCCTTTAAAAACTCCCTTACCTGCGGAATCGTTTTCTTGCCTGTTTCTTGCTTCTGGGGGATACTTGAGGCATGTCACCACTTAATTCCACCTCGGAGCCTCAACTCATCGCTAGAATCCAGCGATTCCTCGATTTGCCTGCGGAGCTCCCTTGGCTGGAGTTTAAGGAAAACAGCACCACGACCGGCCCGGAAATTGCCAGGTATGTGTGCGCTTTAGGCAACTCAGCTCGTCTTCATGATGAACCAGCAGGCTACCTGATCTGGGGTGTAAGTGATACGCATGAAATCGTAGGCACTTCGTTCCAATGGGAGATAACGAAAGGCAAAGGCAACGAAGACCTATTCCCTTGGTTGCAGCGTGTAGTCTCCCCCACGCCGACGATCTCCTTCGAATCGGTCACAATCGAAAATAGAACCGTCGTACTCCTCCGGATTCCGGCTGCCCTTTCGGCCCCTTATGCCTACGATGGGACCCGTTACTTCCGACAGGGCAGCTACACAAAAAACTTAATGGACTTTCCAGATCGTGAACGCGAGTTGTGGAGGAAACTCAACCAGTTCGAGTTTGAAACCAGCAACGCCGCGGAAGGCCTCGAACCCGAAGAGATCACCTCCCTTCTCTCCTCCGACGCTTTCTTTATCAACCGGCCCGAACTGCCACGCAATGTTGGTGGCGCCCTCATCGACACAATGCGAGCAGCGGAGGCGATTACATACTCCCACGAATTGGGCTGGTGTATTCCTGCTTGGTCTGCTCTGATGTACGCGCGCTCACTCAAACCCTTCCCACACCTCGCCGGCTTAGCCCCTCGCGTGATGCACTTCGGTGACACATCGCGGACGCAACTCCAACGAGAATGGGAGTTTGACGAGGGATACGCCGCCTCGTTTAGCGAGATCGTGACCTTGGTGAACACGTTAAAACCCGGTGGAGAGACTATCGATCCAAGCGGACGCCGAATTGAAACCCCGCTGCTGCCCACTGTGGCATTTCGCGAAGTATTTGCGAATGCGCTCATGCACCAGGATCTGGAACAACGCGGTCAGTACTTGACCGTTGAGATTTTCAGCGACCGCGTGGAAGTAACCAATCCTGGTACACCGTTGGTCGATCCTCAACGTTTTATTGACTCGGCTTCTACCACTCGTAATGCACACCTCGGCGAAGCGCTTCGCCTCGCACACTTCGTAGAGCAACGCGGAAGCGGCTGGGACAAGATCGTTGCGTCGCTGGAGAAAGAGCACTTTCCACCGGCACTCATTCGCGCAAACGGCACAACCACCGTCACACTGAGCGCCTACCGCCCCTTCAACCTAATGACTACGGATGAAAAGATCGAAGCCGTCTACCAGCATGCGTGCCTCGGGTTTCTGGATAATCGCGCCATTACTAACGCATCGATACGAAGTCGCTTCGGACTCAGAGATTCGCAGGCCTCCCAGGCGACCCGACTTATTAACGCCACGGTAGACAAAGGCCTCATCCGGCTCTACGACCCGGATGCCGGACCACGCAACCGCCGTTATGTCCCTTTCTGGGCTGAGTAGTTTTCTTGCTCCGTAACCGAAAAAGGGCGCCAGCACAGGCCTAGAACCCCTTTAAAAACTCCCTTACCTGCGGAATCGTTTTCTTGCCTGTTTCTTGCTTCTCAGGCGCGTCACCCATGACGCAGAGCTGGCCGAGATCTTCAGCCCGATCGCCAAGGACCTGCATGGCTACGCCCAGGCCATCGACACGGAGCCCCGGGAAGGTGCCGTGCGTGAGCTTTCGTGTTGCGCGGTCGTATCTAGTAACACCGTGGTGAGTATCGAGTAACGCATTGGTGAGCATCCAGTAACAGTCCGGGGGAGGATTCTGGTGACCGCGTGACTTCAGGGCACGCGGCGTTACCAGAGGAGTCTGATTGTGACTGACTACCGGGCGGTAATGGATCAAGTGCTCAAAGGCTGGTCTGTCCGTCAAATCTGTTCGAGTTCGCGGTGCTCGCACACCACCGTGCAAAAGGCTCGCGATGCGCTGGTGGAACACAACATCACAACCCGTGAGCAACTTCGTGGGGTTGCGGATCATGAGCTGGCGGACTGGTTCGTCGACGGGCGCAGCCATGCTCAGGGGGGTTTCGTCCCGATCGATTTCGACGCTGTCGCCAAAGCGCGCACCGGGCGCAACAAAGTGACCCTGCAGGTGCTGTGGGGCCGCTACACCGCACAGCCTGCGGGCACAGGCCAGCGGTACTACAGCTACGAGCGGTTTCGCCAACTTGTGGCTCAACACGTTGATGCAGCCGGGCTGACCGCCAGGATCACCCATGCCCCAGGCCATACGATGCAGGTGGACTGGGCAGGCACGAAGATGCGGTTGTTTGACCCCACCGGCGGGCAAGGCTCGAAGGTCAGCATCTTTGTCGCCTCGCTGCCGTATTCGGGCATGGTGTTCGCCTGCGCGTGCGCGGATGAGCGCCAGGACGCGTGGCTTGCAGCCCATATCCGCGCGTTCGAGTACTTCGGCGGGGTTGCCGAGGTCATCGTGCCGGATAATGCCTCAACGGCTTCGAATGTGATCAGTGCCGCGGACAGGAATCGCCGGGTCAACTCCACCTACGAGGAGTTTTTGGAGCACTACAACACCGCCGCGTTGCCGGCTCGGGCGAAACGTCCCAAGGATAAGGCCAGCGTTGAAGCTGCAGTCAAGATTGTCACCCAGAACGTTATCCACGCACTCGATGGCCACCAGTGCGTCGGGATAGACGAGCTCAACGCGAAGATCACCGTCCTAGTCGATGGGATCAACGCTGCCGAACCGTTTCGCGGCAATGCGACGAGCAGGCGCGCATTGTTTGATCAGTTCGAACGCGACGTGCTCACCGCGCTGCCTGAAACACCGTGGCAGCGTACCGAATGGAAACGCGCCAAAGTCGCGCCTAATTTCCACATCAGAGTGCACAACGCGCATTACTCGGTGCCCAACCAGCTGGTGGGCCGCACCGTGGATGTGCGTATCACCGGTGACAGTCTCGCCGTCTTCGACGCCGGGCAGCGTGTGGCCACCCACCAACTCGCACGTGCCCGCGGGGTGTATGTCACCGACACCGACCACATCCCGGCGAACATAGGTGACACCCGTGGGTTATGGACAAGCGAGTACTTCCTGCGCGAAGCCGCCAAGATCGGGCCGGCCACCCGCCAGGTGATTGCCGAGATCATCGAAGCCAAAGCGATCCCTGCCCAGGCGTACCAAGCGTGCCGCAACGTGCTCAGCATGGGCAAACACACCAACAAGCCAATCCTCGAAGAAGCCTGCAGGCGGTTGGTGTCCACCGACGGCGCCAGGCGTGCTGTGTCGTATACCGCGGTGAAAAACATGATGGCCGCCGTGCGCAAAGACACCTCCACACGGCCTACAGGCACTGACCTGCCAACCGATCAATTAAACGGCAGACCCGCTGACGGTGCGCCTGCGCCGACAGCGCGTGACACCCGCGGCGCCTACCTCGGTGGTGCTGCCCAGTTCAGCCTCGAAAACCTCACCAAGAAGGGATCTGCATAACCCATGCCCCACCCACAACCAGCATCAGCATCTGCCCGCTTCCTCGACGAATCAGTCCTGCCGATCTTTACCGATCTACGCATGACCGCCTTCGGACAAAGCGTCATCGACATCGCCGCCGATCCCGCCTTCGACGATTGGAGCTTTTCCGACAAGGTGCTCTACGCACTCGACAAAGAGGTAGCGGCCAAGCGTGAGAGGCGAGTCAACAAACTGCTCAAAGCATCCCGATCGCCAAATCCCGATGCTTGTATCGAAGACATCACCTACACGCCCGGCCGCACCATCAACAAAGAGCAAATCACCCGACTCGCTCACTGCCAATGGTGCCAAAGCGCACAAAACATTGTCATCCTGGGCAAATCCTCCGTCGGCAAAACCTACCTCGCCCAAGCACTACTCACCGCGGCGTGCCGAAACGACTACTCCGCACGCTTCTTCCGCACCGACACACTTGCCAACCACCTCGCCGTGCTCAAACACGACGACCCAGCCCGCATCACATTCCTCGAAGACCTCCACCACACAGACGTGTTAGTCCTCGACGACTTCCTGACCACCCCAATCGATGCCGTCACCGCACACCAACTGCTCAACATCCTCGCAGAGCGCGAACCCCGCGGATCCACCATCGTGACATCCCAGTTCACACCCGACGAGTGGTACAAATCCATCCCCGATGCCGTCATCGCCGAATCCATCCTCAACCGACTCGTCGCCGGCGCCGAAATCATCACACTCGAAGGCACCAACATGCGACTGGCCCCATAACCCCGCCGAAACCCCAAAACGCCCGGGTGTTACTCGATACTCACCCGGGCGTTACCCGATACTCACCACACCGTTACTAAACACGTGGTCTAAACACTTTCGCTTATCGACGAGCTCCGCCCTCAACTCCCCTTTCCGTTCTTCCCAACGCCCCAGTTCATGTGTGTCTTCTCGGTCCATCCCCATGCGAATTAGACACGGGGAACCCCGCCTCGGTTCCCTCGCAGATTTATATTCAGCCAAACCCACAGCCCACAGCACGTATAGACCGCTTGGTACACAATGGCAGACAAAGCGGACTAGATTGCACCCCATGACGAACTCGAAGCAGAAGTACGACAACTCGAACGCCAGCGAATGGTCGTTCGGCACCCGCTCCATCCACGCCGGCCAGCAGGTGGACCAGGATTACGGCGCGCGCAACCAGCCGATCTACATGACCACCAGCTACGTCTTCGACGACGCGCAGCATGCGGAGAGCCGCTTCAACCTTTCGGACGCGGGCCCGATTTACACCCGCCTGACCAACCCGACGCAGTCCGCGCTGGAGGACCGCCTCGCTTCCCTGGAGTGTGGCGTGGCAGCAACGGCGTTCGCCTCCGGCATGGCTGCGGAAAACGCCGCGATCCTCACCCTCGCGCAGGCGGGCGACCACGTGGTCACCTCCCCGCGCCTCTACGGCGGCACCGAAACGCTCTTCCAGCACACGCTGCCGAAGCTGGGCATCGACTTCACGTTCGTAGAGAACCCGGACGATCCGGAGAGCTGGCAGGCCGCAGTCCAGCCGAACACCAAGGCGTTGTACGGCGAGACCTTTGGCAACCCGATCGCGGACGTGCTGGACATCCCGGCGATTGCCGAGGTAGCCCACAATAACCAGGTCCCGCTGATCGTGGACAACACCATGGCCACCGCGGCGCTCGTTCGTCCGCTGGAGCTGGGCGCTGACATCGTGGTCCTTTCCACCACGAAGTTCTACACCGGCAACGGCGCGGCAATCGGCGGCGCGATCGTCGACGGCGGCTCGTTCGACTGGACCGTCGAGCGCGACGGAAAATCAGTCTTCCCGCTGTTTACCGTCCCAGACCCGGCCTACCACGGCCTGAAGTACGCGGACCTCGGCGCCCCGGCATTTGCGCTGCGCGCCCGCGCTGGCCTGCTGCGTGACACGGGTGCGGCGATTTCCCCGTTCAATGCCTGGGTGGCGTTGCAGGGTATCGATACGTTGGCATTGCGCGTCGAAAAGCATAATGCGAACGCGAAGAAGGTCGCCGAGTTCCTCGCAGCCCACGACAAGGTAGCCAAGGTCAACTACGCAGGCCTGGAGGGCTCGCCGTACAAGGCCACGCAGGAGAAGCTGGGGTTGAAGTACACCGGTTCGGTGCTCTCCTTCGACATCGCCGGCGACCAAGATGACAAGACCGCGGCCTGGAAGTTCATCGACGCGCTGAAGCTGCACTCCAACCTGGCCAACATCGGCGACGTGCGATCCCTTGTGGTCCACCCGGCGTCCACGACGCACTCGCAGTCGGATGCCGCGGGCCTTGCCCGCGCCGGCATCACCCAGGCCACGGTGCGCCTGTCCGTGGGGATCGAGGACGTCGAGGACATCATCGCGGACCTCGAGCGCGGCTTCGCGGCGGTGTAAATGCTGGCTGCGGAAGGCGAGCTGGCAACCGTCGCAATCGGCGACGTCCACACCGAGGCAGGCGCGGTGATCGAGGATGCGCACATTGCCTATCGACGGTGGGGCGTCCCCCGCGGCGACCTGGGCGGCAAGAACAACATCCTGCTGATCGAGCATGCACTCACCGGCGACTCCGACGCCGCCGACTGGTGGTGCGAGGCCATCGGCCCCGGCAAGGCGCTGGACACCGACGAGTGGTGCGTGATCTGCACCAACGCGCTGGGCTCCTGCTACGGCTCCACCGGGCCGGCCAGCGAGCACCCGGACGGCGGCGTGTGGGGCTCGCGCTTCCCGGCGATCACCATGCGCGACATGGTGCACGCCGAGCGTGCGTTCCTGGAAGCGCTTGGTATCAGCCGTGTCCACGCGATCATCGGCGGCTCCATGGGCGGCGCGCGCACCCTGGAGTGGACCCTGCTCTACCCCGAGGCCGTGGACTACGCGCTGGTGCTCGCGGTGTCCGCCCGCGCAAGCGCCTGGCAGATTGGTATCCAGACCGCCCAGATCACCTCCATCACCCAGGACCCCGACTGGCACGGCGGCGACTACCACGACACCGGTTGCGCCCCGAACGCCGGCCTGGCGGCCGCGCGCCGCATCGCGCACCTGACCTACCGGGGCGAGCTGGAAATCGACGAGCGCTTCGGCACCTCCGCCCAGGCGGGCGAAAACCCGCTCGGGCCCTTCCGCGCCGACGGCCAGCGCTTCGCCGTGCAGTCCTACCTGGAGCACCAGGGCAAAAAACTCACCGAGCGTTTCGACGCCGCCAGCTACGTCACCCTCACCGAAGCCTTAAACCGCCACGACGTGGGCCGCGACCGCGGCGGGCTGAACAAGGCGCTGGCCTCGTCGACGGTGCCGACCATGATCGTGGGCGTGGACACCGACATCTTGTACCCCTACCACCAGCAGGAACACCTCTCCCGCAACCTGGGCAACCTGCTCGCCATGGCGAAGCTGTCCTCGCCGGTCGGCCACGACGCCTTCCTTGTGGAGGCCCGCCAAATGGACCGCATCCTGCGCAACTTCATCTCGCTGACGCACGAAACCCCGTCCGCGCGCGAGGTCGCAGCGGAGCGCGGCGCCTACGACATCTAGATGTACTGACCGGAGACGTTGGTCAATCGTGAGAAGGGCGGCTGGTTCCCGCAAGCCGTGTGAGGCCAGTGTTGCGTTGGCGTGGAGCAAGAGCGTCCCCTTGGAATAGACGGAGGGGGCCGATAACTCGACCCCCTCACGGTTGTTAGCGAGGATTCCTCTGTGAACCGCTAACTTTAGGCCAGACCCTTTGCTTGCTCGATGGCGGTGAAGTGACGTTGGGTGCTGGGCTGTTCCAGCTCATCGAGTACGGCCAGGGCCAGGTCCGCAGGGGTGATCCGCGACGTACCGTCGTGGTTGATCAGAAGCGTGTCACCGCCTCGGCGATAAGCGCCGGTTCCCTGTCCGGGCTCGAAGACTGCCGACGGACTCAGGTAGGTCCAGTTCTGGTTCGGATGTTCTGTACACGCGTTGAACTGGTCGAGGCTGGCCGATGCGACGTCACGCCACTGGGGCGGCACGAAGGTGGGGTCGTCCAGGACGCGTAACTCCCGATCGTGAGGTGAGCGTAAGGGCGCTGCTCCTCCTACGACCAGAACCCGAACCCCCGCGACAGCGGCGTGGTCGAGGACATGGCTGGTCAGCGGAGCCACACTGCTCTCATCGCCGGGGGCCATGCGCACGGCGAGCACGACGGCGTCTGCGTCGTTCAGGACGGGCTGCAGGGGTGCCTCGAGATCTGTCAGATCGAGACGAGCGACGGTAGTATGCGGGTCGTTGGTCTCCGGTGGGTTGCGCGATACGGAAGTGACGTGGTGGCCGCGGCGTGTGGCCTCCTGCGCGATCGCGGTACCGGCCATGCCGGTGGCTCCGAGAATCGTGATGTTCATGAATTGTCCTTTCGATAATTGGTGGGGGCGGGGAGCTGGCCACAGACCATGGCAGCCAGGGCGATCGCGAAGCCGAGGTACTGCTCGGCTCCGAGGTGTTCATGCGCGATCAGGGCGCCGAGCAGGGCGGCGACCAACGGCGAGAGGAGTCCCAGGAGGGCTGTGGACGTGACCGGAAGCCGCCGGATGCCGGTAAACCAGAGGCTGTAGGAGACCAGCGCTCCGACCAGGCCGAGCCAGGCGTACCCAAGCCAGCCATGGACAGGAATTACCGGCGGTGGTCCCTCCACCAGCAGCGCCGGGATCGCCAGCAGCAGGCCGGCGGACGTCAGCTGCCAACCGGCCAGTGCGACGGGCGAGACACCTTCCGGGAGCTTCCACTTCTTGGTGAGGACCACGCCGGTGGCCATGGCCACTGCGCCGCCGAGTCCTTCAACCACGCCCACCGGGTCCAGGGCAGCGCTTGGACCGAGAACCACGAGGGCCACGCCCACGACACCCACGACACCCCATCCCAGACGCCATCCGGAGAGTTGCTCGTGGAGGACAGTCACGGCCAGCAGAGCAACGATGATGGGCTGTACCGCATTCAGCGTGGCCGCTACCCCGCCCGGAAGACGCTGCGCCGACAAGAACAGCAGGGGGAAGAACGCGGCCATGTTCAGACCGCCCAACACGAAGCTCTTCCACCTCCACGAACCCCGCGGCAGCTGCCTCGACAGGCACAAGGCGATGATCCCTGCCGGCAGCGTCCTCATGAACGCAGCAAACAATGGATGCCCGGCTGGGAGGAGGTGGGTGGTCACGATGTATGTCGTCCCCCACGTAGCGGGGGCCAGCGCCGTCAAACAGGTCCAAAGCAACGAACCGCGGCGCCCATGAGAAGAAGTGTTCATGCATCCATCGTCAGTCGCTCACCAGTAGTGAGTCCAACACATTGTTCTCACCCAAACAATGAGCTGCTATCATGGTTGGATGGAACTCCAACAGCTCAGGTACGTCGTGGCGATCGCCGAGAAACGCAACTTCACGCGAGCAGCAGAAAGCTGCTTCGTCGTGCAGTCAGCCCTGAGCCACCAGATCAAGGCCCTCGAAAAGGAACTCGGCACGGCACTGTTCGTGCGCTCATCCCGCCGGGTCGAGCTGACCCCCGCCGGCGAAGCCTTTCTCACGGAAGCACGGATCAGCCTCGCAGCCGCTGACCGCGCCGTGGCGGTCGCCGCCGAGGCCGTGGACCAGGTCCGCGGAAGCTTGTCGGTAGGTGTGATCCCGACGGTCACAGCCGTCAGCGTGCCCGACATCGTCGCAGCCTTCCACGCCAGCCATCCCCACGTGGATCTCACCGTGCAGAGCGGGGGAAGCAATGAGTTCATGCGCGATCTCAGCAGCGGGAGACTGGACGTAGCATTCCTCGGCGTGGACGCCGACGTCACCCCAGCGTCCGGACTCACCGCGCACGAGATCGCCCGAGGGCGTCTCGTCGCTGTTATGGCGTCACAGCATCGGCTAGCACACAGGGGCACCTTAGCCCTGGCCGACCTGGCCGACGAGACGTTCGTTGACTTCCCGGCCGGGTCACCGGGCAGGCTCCAAGGCGATCGGGCATTCGCTGCCGCAGGCCTTCAACGCCGCGTGGGCTTCGAGGCGATGTCGACCGAGTTCATGCTCGCCCTCGTCGAACGCGGGTTGGGCGTCTGCCTGCTGCCCGTCGACTGTGTGCCAGCCAACCCAGCGCTGCGAGCCATTCCCGTGGTCGATGGCCCTTGCCGGACCGAGTACATCGCGTGGGGATCTTTCAATCCGAGCCCCGCCGCTCGAGCATTCATCGAACAGGTCAAGGAATCAATCGCCCTGCACATGGTCGACTGATGCCAGATCGCCTCGATCAACGTCTCCGGTCAGTACATCTAGAGGTCTGCGACCTGCACCGCGGTGCCATCCGCGGTGGCGAGGTAGGCCCGGCCCATGCCGACCCAGCTGGCGAACGGGGCGTCGGCAAGCGTGATGCGCTCGTGCACATGCCCGAGCAGCCACGCGCCGTACCCCAACGCGGCGAGCTCCTCGCGGGTGCACGGCAGGCACGGGTTGTTGGAGTACTCGCCGGTCACGGAGGTGTGCAACAGCCCCAGGTTCGGCGCTTTTTCGATTGGCGCCGGAAACTTTGCGACGAGCTCTCGCGGGTCCCGGTCCACCTCCACCGCGGCGGTGTGCAGCGCCCACCTACCCGCGCGGATGGTGTGGGGCTCTTGCTTTGCGACGATCACGCCGCCTGGAATCACTGCAGTGAGGTCGTGGTGCACGTCGTGGTTGCCCGCGATGAACACGACGGTGTCGAACAGCTCGAGCCCGCGGGCGAAAAACCGGGTGACCTCGCCGTACGTCGCTTCAGTGAACCGCTTGCGGTCGATGATGTCGCCCAGCATGACCAGGTGCCGGGCGCCCGCCTCCGCGCCGCGTTGCAGGGTGCCCAGCGCCCAGTCGATGCCGGGGCCGGTCTTCTTGTCACCGTGCTGCTTTCGGCCGAGGTGAATGTCGGCGACAACGAGGATGGGGTCGGCTGCGTGGTTGGGCATGGTGCCAGGATATCCGTGGGCTACACGTCGCCCAGGAAAATCTGTGCGTGACGCAGGTCGAAGATGTCCGCCTCCGCTACATGTCCGTACACAAACGGGTACAGCTGCTCCCGGTTCGGCAGGCGCGTCCGCTCGTACTCTTCTGGCGACTGGTGGTCGAACACCGCCACGAATCGGCGGCCCGGGAGCAGGTTCAGCCCATCTTCAAGTGCAAGCGAGAATTCCTGGTTGCTGGCGTCGGTCCAGCCGCGCGGGATGAGCTCCGAGATGTCGCGTGGCAGCCAGTGCCCAATCGTGCGGGCCAGCTCGACTGCTGCGTCGACACGCATCTCCTCGTTGAGCTTCGCCGCGCTGCGGGCCAAGTCGCGGGGCACTTCATACACCTCGTCAAAGTTGCTCATCACCGACAACGAGTACGCGTACATGTCCAGCAGGTTGCGGCGGTACACCCCGTCCTCGTCGAAGCGGGGCGAATACACGAGGTTGTCCAACTGCTTGGCGTAGGCGAGTTCGGTGTAGTACTCCACCGGCGTGTAACCGCAGGTGAGACTACAGAATTCTTCGGCGGTCTCGCCGAGCTCCTTCAGCAGCGGAAACGCCTCATCTTCGGTGTGCACAAGGTAGGTGATGCGCATGTCGTCGACGTAGACCGAGGTAGCAAGCCGCGATATAACCGTCCCGTCCGGGAACATCGGCACCGGGTAAACGGTGCGGCCCACCGCGAAGTAGTCGTCCACCTCGTCCGCGTCCAGCATGTTCACGCTCACCGCCTCGTGGTCCGGGGTGAGCGTGGCGGCGAAGCTTTCCTGCGTCTGCAAATCGTCCACCACCACGACTCGCTCTGTGGGACTGTCGCCTCCCAGGCGCGTTGGCATCCACGTCTCTAAGCAATTGTGAAACTCCTCAAGCTCACCCATGAGGAAGTTGCCTGCCGCCTGTTCGCACTTCCTGGCCTGGTAGTACGCGGTGGTGAAGCGCGGGTCCCACTCCTTGAGCACCTCGAGGTTGTCGGCGGCTTCCGCGAAGTAGCGGCGCGCCTGCGAAGGGGTGGTGTCCACGGAATCGCGCCCCAAATCCAGCAGCTGGTGGGTGTTGGCCAGCACGACGTAGGCGTCCAAAGACTCGGTGCGCCACGGCTCCACCGGCGTGTACTCGGACACAGCGGCTGACAGCTCGGCTGTCATCTCGCGGGCAAAATCAATTTGGCGGGGAGACGGTTCGTCGTCGTAAATGGACTTCACCGACACGGTGACCTCAACCTCGGTGCCGGGGATGTCGGTGGTGAACGTGAAAATGCTCGGGTGGGAATCTGTCATGCGGGACCTCCTGGGGAAACGACAGCTTCAACCCTACGAAGCCCGCCGACACGCAGCGCGGATTTACCGAACGTGTGCGCTACTTCTGCCCTGCCACCAGCGGATCAGCACGAGCACTGCGGTGGATGTGCCGACGCCGATCAGCGTCATCGCCATGGCTTCAGCGCGGTGGCCCTGCTCAAACTGGTTCATGATCCAGGGCGCGAGCAGGTTGATGCGCGTCGGGCGGATCAGCGAGGACATGACCAGCTCGCGGATGCCCACGAAGAACGCAAGCAGCCAGCCGGCGAAGATGCCGGGCGCGAGCATCGGCAGGGTGACGCGGGTGAACGTCTGCCAGGACGTCGCGCCGGCGACGGCGGAGGCCTCCGAGAGCGTCGGCGACATCGCGGCGGCGGACGTTTTGATGTTTTGCACCGCCATCGGCACAAACAGCACCGTAAACGCCATAATCAGGATCAACTGCGAACCGTACGGGGTAAATGGCAGCTTCGGCGAGTTCCACAGGAGGATGAAGCCGATCGCCAGCACAATGCCGGGCACGGTGTCCGGCGCCACGGCCAAAAAGTCGGAGACGCGCGCGGGCCAGCGGCGGCTGCGCATCGTGAACACCGTCACCGCCAGTGCCAGGATCACCGCGGTTGTCGCGCCGATGGCGCCGAGCACGATGGAGCGGGTCAGCGCCTCCTGCCCGGACGGCATGGTCAGCACGATGTGGAAGTAGTCGAACGTGAGGTTGTCCAGTGTGGGCGGCTTGGAGCGCAGGATGGTCATCGCCGCCAAGATGATGGAGATGTACGGGATGAACACGCTCAGCGTGAACACCACCGCGGTGTACAGCCAGGCAAGAGCCATCATGCTTCTCGACGGCCGAAGGTTGACCGCGCGAGACACCCTGCCACCCGTGGCGAGCACTCCCCTGCCCGCCCATTGCTGGATGGCCCACGCCATCACACCGAGCGTGAACAGCACGCTGGAGGACGCCGCCGCCTTGGAGAAGTTCAGCGGGTCGATGGTCACGTCCTGGTAGATCGAGGAGACGAGCACCTCGTAGCCGATCGCGTTGCCGAGGGTGACCGGGGTGCCGAACTCGCCGGCGGCCTTGATGAAGACGATCAGCGCGCCGAGCGAGTACGGCCCGACCACCGCTGGCACGACCACGCGGCTGAACTGCTGCCACCGGCTCGCTCCCGCCACCTGCGCCATCTCCAGCTGCGAGGCCGGGATCGACGCGAACGCGTTGCGCAGGATCAGGTAGAGGAACGGGAAGAGTTCAGCGGCCATGATGAAGCCCATGCCCCACACTGAGTTGATGGCGGACCGGACGGCGTCGCCAAGCGTGGGCCCCAACAGCATGTCCGCCACGCCGCGCAGGCGGGTGAAGTCCATCCACGCCATCGCCGCGGCGAACGGCGGGGTCATAAACGGCACCATGACCAGCACTTCCACCCACCCTGCGCGCCGCATGGGCGTCCAGGCTCGGAAGAAGGCCAGCGGTGCCGCAAAGAGTGTGGCGAAGAAGACGACGAGGACGGAAAGCCAGACCGTGTTGCGGATCACCCGCAGCATCTCCGGGCGCAGCAGGCTCTGCAGGGCAGAGTCTTCGCCGCGGTAGCCGGTCACCGCTGTGACCAGGACGGACACCAGCGGTGCCGCCACCAGGACCAGGAGGATGATCAGGACCGGGTAGACCCCGGGGCTGGTTTTCGTCTTCGCCGTCATTGGTGCCTTTACTTCAGGTAACGGTCAGCGAACTGCTCGCGGACGTTCTTGGAGTCCTTGGAGATGGCGGCCCAGTCGTCGGAGATCTGCTTGATGTCTGCCAGCTTCGGGCCGTTCTTCGGCTCCACGTTCTTGTTGGACGGGATCATGTTCTTGGACGCGGAGATCTGCTGCGCCTCCTCGGAGAACATGAAGTCCACGAAGGCCTTCGCGGCGTCCATGTTGTCGGAGGACTTCATGATCATCACCGGGCGCGGGGTGACGGTGGTGCCGGAGGACGGGATGACAACCTCGAGCGGCTCGCCCTTGCCCTTGGCGGAGTAAGCGGAGTAGTCCACGCCGCCGAAGACGATGCCCTTGGAGCCGGAGGTGACCTGGTCAAGCGCCGGGCCGTTGGCGCCCTGGACGATCATGCCGTTGTCGAAGAGCTTGTCGAACAGCTCCCAGGTCTTGTCCTCGCCCCACTCGGCGATCATGGCGGTGAGCAGGTCAGCGGCGGTGCCGGACTCGCGCGGATCCGGCATGATCACCTGGTCGGCGTACTTCGGGTCTGCCAGGTCCTCCCAGTCGGTCGGGATGTCGGAGACCACGTCAGTGTTCGCCACCAGTGCGAGCGCGGAGCCGTCGCGGCCGTGGAAGGTGTCGTCCGCGGCGTTCCAATCGGCGTTGGCGGCATCGATGTTCTCCGGCTTATAGGACTCCAGCGCACCGGTTTCTGCCTGCTTGTTCGCGGCGCTCCAGGACGCCAGGTAGACCACGTCGGCCTGCGGGTTGGCTTCCTCCGCCTTGATCTTGGCGGTGACCTCGCCGGTGGTGCCAGCGAACACGTTGACGGTCACGCCAGTCTTCTCCTGGAAGGCCTCGACCAGCGCGTCGGTCAGGCCCTGCGGGTTTGCGGAGTAGTAGTCGATGGAACCGGACAGGCCCTCCGGGGCCTTCCACTCGTCGGCGGCGACGGTCTCGTTGGCCTCGTTTGCGCCGGTGGACTCAGCGGTGTCGTTGGACTCGACGGAGCCGCAGGCAACCAGGCCGAACGCGGCGGATTTCGTAGCGTCCGCCGGTGTACTGGCTTTCCACCACCTCGCCGACGATGGAGTTCGCCGGAAGCACATCCGGTCGCTTTCCATGCAGCGGGGTGACCTCGAGGTCCTCCGGCCGGTTCGACGGCAGGGTCTCGTGGGTGTTGGTCACGCCGACGAAGCCGGCGACGAAGTCGTCCGCCGGGTGGTCGTACAACTCAACCGGGTCCGCGAACTGCGCGACGTTGCCGGCGTTCATCACCGCGACACGGTCGGACATGGCCAGCGCCTCCGACTGGTCGTGCGTGACGTAGATGACGGTGAGGTTCAGCTCGTAGGCCAGGCGGGTCAGCTCGGAACGGATCTGGGTGCGCAGGGCGGCGTCGAGGGCGGACAGGGGCTCGTCCATAAGCAAAAGCTCCGGGTCGGAGACGAGCGCACGCGCAATGGCGACGCGCTGCTGCTGCCCGCCGGAGAGCTCGTTCGGGCGCTGCTCGGCCTTCGCGCCGATGCCCACCATGTCCATCGCGCGGGCCACGCGCTTGTCGCGCTCCGCCTTGGACACTTTCTGCTTGCCGGTGGTCAGCGGAAACTCGACGTTTTTAGCCACGGTCATGTGCGGCCACAGCGCAAGGTCCTGGAACACCATGGACAGGTTGCGCTTGTTCACCGGCACGTTGGTGTTCGGGCCGAACACCTCGCGGCCGGCGAACTCGATCACGCCCGCGTCCGGTGTTTCCAGCCCGGCGATGCAGCGCAGGAGCGTGGACTTGCCGCAGCCGGAAGGGCCGAGGATGGAGACGAACTCGCCCTTCGCGATGTCCAAGGACGTCTCGTGGAGCCCAGTGCCGTCCGGAAACTCGCGGCGAACGCCCTGTAAGGAGACCTGGGCCGTATCGCTTGCAATGTTTTCAGCACTGTTCTCAAAATTCACCCGTGGCACACTAGGGACGCAAGGTTGCCGCCTGCCGACGTCTAGCCGACGCGGAGGTGAACACCTGGTGAATGTTGAGTGGCGCTACGTCGGTGAGCTACGACCCCAGGGCGTCCACCGACCAGGACAGCCACAGCATGGCCGCGCCAAGGGCGGTGGTAAACAGCGCGTCGAAACGCTTCGAGCGCACCGCCACCAGGCCAATCACCCTGGAATCGCAGGTCAGACGCATCACGGTGAGCCACAGCATGGCCGCGCCCAGGGTGAACGTGGCGCGGCGCCAGTGCTCCGTGGCCGCGTAGATCCCCGAGAGCACGAAACCCACCACGAACAGCGCGGCCATCACCCGCTGCACCACAACGGGCAACGGCGAGGCCGCGGCGCCGCGGTCGTGGGGGTTGTCCAGCGTCAGCCCGTCCGGGAGCTCCGTGCTCAACCGGTCGCTCCCAGGCAGCTGGATCCTGCTACTTGCCAAACCGGCTCACGCCCTAGTTGGCGTCCTGGCCGATGCCGGCCTGGCGTTCGGCGTTTTCCACGATGTTGCGCACCAAGAACGTGCGCGTCATCGGGCCCACGCCGCCCGGGTTCGGGGAGACCCAGCCGGCCTTCTCCCACACATCCGGGTGCAGGTCGCCGACGGTTTTGCCGTCGACGCGGGAGACGCCGACGTCGAGAAGCGCGGCGCCTTCCTTAATCATGTCCGCGGTGATCATGTGCGGCTTTCCGGCGGCGGCGATGATCACGTCCGCGCGGCGGGTCTCCGTGGCCAGGTCCTTGGTGCCGGTGTGGCACAGCACGGTGGTGGCGTTGACGTCGCGGGCGGTGAGCATCAGCGAGATCGGCCGGCCCACCGTCACGCCACGGCCGATCACGCAGACGATCGCGCCGTTCAAATCCACGCCGAAGCGCTCCAGCAGTTTGATGGAGCCGTTCGGGGTGCACGGCAGCGGCGCCGGCTCGTTGAGCACGAGCTTGCCCAGGTTCACCGGGTGCAGCCCATCGGCGTCCTTGGACGGATCAATCAGCTCCAGGATGCGGTTTTCGTCCAGGTGCTTCGGCAGCGGCAGCTGGACGATGTAGCCGGTGACGGCCGGGTCGTGGTTCAGCTCGTCGATAAGCGCCTCGAGCTCCTCCTGAGTGCTATCGCCCGGCAGCTCCTTCATGATGGACGCGATCCCCAGCTCCTCGCAGTCCTTGTGCTTCATGCCCACATAGTTCTGGCTCGCCGGGTCCTCCCCCACCAGCACCGTGGCCAGGCCCGGGGTGACGCCGTGCTCAGCCTTGAGACGAGCCACGCGCTCCTTCAAATCCGCGAAAATCTCCTCGCGGTAGAGTTTTCCGTCCAGTTTGATCGCAGTCACGGCCCCAATCCTAGACTGTCAGGCGTGCTCCACCTGATCTACGACAACCCGGCCATCGGCGGCAACGCCGGCGCCGCCATCCGCCTCGCCGCCAACACCGGGGTACAGCTGCACTTCGTCGAGCCGCTCGGCTTCAACTTCGACGACAAGCACCTCAAACGCGCCGGCCTGGACTACCACGACCTGGCGGACGTGATCATCCACCAGGACATCGACGCCTGCTTCGATACCATCCCCGACTCGCGCATCTTCGCGTTCACCGCGCACACCGAGCACCACTACCACGAGGTGTCCTACCGCGACGGCGACGCGCTGCTGTTCGGCAACGAGGCCAACGGCATTCCCGTTGAGCACCTCGCCCACCCGCGGATCACGCGCCACGTGCGCATCCCGATGCTGCCGGCGCGGCGCAGCATGAACCTGACCAACTCCGCGTCAGTCGCCGTCTACGAGGCGTGGCGCCAGCTCGGGTTCCTCGGCGGGGTCTAGATCCTCGAGTACCGATTCCAGACGATCCGCAACCAACAGCCGGACATCTTCGTCCGTGACCTCAGATGAGCCGACAGCGACCAAGAATCCTTCTTCGTTTCTCACGATTCTTGCGACCATGTGCCCAGTGTATGTTGATCGCTTCCGGCTGAACAGTAGTAAGTGAATGCTGCTTATCCCATCTACAAACGGGGGTAAAAGTGATCAGTTTTACCTAGCTACTTGGCTGTTGATATATATTTTGCATCAACGGTCCCCCTGCAAAGCCTCTCCACGATGCGCCACCAGGGGTCCTTTCTTATAAAGCGAGCGAGAATCTTGAGCATCAAGCCATATAGCCAAACATCGCACAAATAAATAGCGTAGAAACACCGTGACATCCTGAACTTGTCGTAAGCTCAGTCGCCGTCTACGAGGCGTGGCGCCAGCTCGGGTTCGTCGGCGGCATCTGACAAGGGGTCCGTGACCTGCATCGGCGGGAGCTTGCGGGCCCGCAGCTTATCGACGATTTCACGCGCCTGCGCCTCCCCCACATCGCGCAGGGAGACACTGAACGGGCCGGGCACCATGTCCAGGTCCACGTTGGCCAGGCCGAGGACGCGCTGCAGCGGGCCCTGCTCGAACGCCAGTTCCTGGATGTGGGGGGTTTCCACCATCTGGTACCAGCGGCCCAGCCGGCCGGCCGTCGCGGCGACTGCGCCGTCGCGGATGGTGACGGTCTGGCGCTTCCAGTCGATCGGCGAGACCCACCAGGCGTTGCGCGGCGAGCGGTAGTCGGCGTTGGCGAGGTCCGTCAGGTCGTTGCCAGTCATCGGCCCGATGGCGTCCACCATCGCCTTCGCCTGCTCCCACGTGCCCACCGGCAGCAGCTTCGAGGTGCCGGTCTGCTTGTTGCGCTCCGAGCCGTAGCCCGCCACCACGACAGAGACGGTCCACCAGCCAAACAGCCGCCAGAACATCGGCTGGCGCAGCTGCACCGCGTGGATGCGCGAGCGAGGCACCGCTTGACGACGCCGGTTGGCCAGCCCGTACGTGAGGTGGAACATATCCCCCTCCTTGATGCAGGTGAACCGCCAGGACTGGTCGATGGTGCGCCAGATCCGTGGCAGGAAACCCACCAGCACCGGGATGATCGCGGCGGCGGTCAGGTCCGTCCAGATCGGCACGAACGCCCACGCAATGGTGAACAGCGTGGACATCTGGAATGCGGTGCCGATGAGCGACCTGCGGATCGGGATTGGGGGGACGAGGTTCGGGCCGGAGGCGTCGATAGGCAACTGCTTCTGCGGCCCCCCGATGCGGCGCAGCAATTGCGCGCGCACCTCCTCCGCTTCATCGCGCGGCAGGTAGGTGATGTCGATGGCGGACTGCGCGTTGCCGGCGGCCTCGATGCGTACCGACGCGAGACCGAAGATGCGCGGCGCGAAGGACTCGATGACGTCGACGGCCTGGATGCGGTCGTAACGCGCGGAGCGGACCTGGTTGGTGAGCACCCCGCGGCGCACCTCCACCTCCTCGTCGCCGATTTTGAAGCCGCTGCGGCGCCACCAGATCTGGGAAACCGCGAAAATCACTGCGAGTGCGGCGACGGCACCCGCCGCCGCCCACGCGATCTCGCGCGCGCCGACGTTTTCACGCTGCGCCCAGTGGTAGATCGGCATGGTGAAGTTGAACAGTGCGATCGTGGCCAGGGCCAGCACGAACGCCCACACGCGAAGCAGCGGGGTGAGGCGGTGGATGCGGCGGTAGCCCTCCATGCCGGGGGTGGTGTGCTCAGTGCTCACAGGCCGCTCATCCGCTCGCGGGCTTTGACGGCCAGACGGTCGCGCAGCGCGTCGGCGTCCTCCGCGAGCAGGCCCGGAAGATCCGAATCCGACGAGCTCGACGCCGTGTGCACCTTCAGCTCCTTCAGGCCGAGGGAGCGGGAAATCGGGCCGGACTCCACATCCACGAACTGGATACGCCCGTACGGGATCACCGTGATGGTGTGGAACATCTTGCCCTTGCTCAA
Organism: Corynebacterium sp. CQ3829_602738; assembly: GCF_054478435.1. Taxonomy (NCBI): domain Bacteria; kingdom Bacillati; phylum Actinomycetota; class Actinomycetes; order Mycobacteriales; family Corynebacteriaceae; genus Corynebacterium; species Corynebacterium sp. CQ3829_602738. The sequence goes on along the minus strand of NZ_CM137003.1, from coordinate 523,403 downwards.
CACCAGCTCATTGTCCGTTTCCAGCCAGCCCATGTTGCGCACCTGGAACGGGATGAGGAAGAACCGCCAGATGAAAAAGACACCGAACAAGCCCAGCGGGATGAGAAAACCCCAGCCCCACTCGCGGTAACAGAGGTAGAGCCCGCCGCAGACGAAGAACATCCAGATGGCGTTGCTGACCAGCTTCGGCCACATCAGCTTCGGGGAGACCTTGTGCATCGTCTCCACCGAGGTGGGCAAAGGCTGCAGCGGTGCGTCTGACATGGCGCTCACGCTACCAGCCCGGGATGGTTGGGCTGTTCCGGCGTAGATGCTTACCCCAGGATGCCTACTCGGCGTAGATGCTTACTCCAGGATGCTTACCCATCGAGTACGGCGGCTGGCATCGCCCTGGCTCTCTCGAGAAGTAAGCGTTTAGAAGTAAGCATCCTGGGGTAAGCATCCACAGCCAACACCCGGCACAGCCACCCGGTCACACACCCATCACCAGAAAACGCGCGACCCGTGTGGACTACGACAAGTTCTCCTGCTGCTTCGGTGCCGTCGACGCACTGTTCGGTATCCGCCCAGCGCAGTTTTACGGCAACGACGACACGCTAGAGCATCGGGCCGCCTCGCGTGCCAAACAGTTGCGACCTCCTGTTTCGCACTGTACGATTTCTTCCACGGAGCCGGGTTTTCCGGCGAATAGGCAACGGCCCCCACCTCAGTTGTGGGGGCTGTCCTCATTTCAGTGGTGACTGGTTGAGCGCTTCTAAAATCCAGCGTTCACGCCGAAGCCACTCACCAAGTTTCGGATTAATCATTTTGCAGAGTTCAACGCTGTCTTGGTGCGCCTGTCTCACTGCATTCTCCTCCGAAATAATCGGCCTGTGATGCGAAGCTCGGTTTCGGATGGTCCGCAAACTATTTGCTCGAGAAGAAAAGTTCGTCTCATCCGCGTGAGTTAACCGTGGGCGGATCGCTTCGACCCACAGCACGTGCCGAGGATTTCTGTCGTTTTGGTAATGGGACGTCGGCAACAGCTGGGTCCACGATCCAAAACTTAATCCAGCCACATAATCATTATGGGTAGGGTTCGGCCCAGCAGTTTTCAAATCGGCGAATGACCTCAGCGGCCTTTTCGGCTGTGCCACCACTGTCGCGAGCAAATCAACTGGGTCGGTAATCCACTCCCGAGTTCCGCCGTGTTGGATATTCCACTCCGCAAAACTTTCGTCGATGACTGTTCTCAGCTGCACCTCTGCAAACCCTGTGGTTCGGAGAATCGCTGCAGCAACATAGGAGTTCCAGAGATAAATCTGAGCAGCAACCAAAGGCCCTTTTTGCCCGGCGAGATCCATGTACCTTTGTCGTCTCGCTTCAGGTAGCGAGCCCAGAATGATCTCCGCCGAGGTTTTTGTCACCGGATTGGTCGAAATTTTCATTTTCCCCCCTCTGCTCCACTTGTACCCCATCACCGGAAGTCCCGGGACCCGCGCGAGAGCAGCTCCCCCATCGCCAGCGGCTCGAGCCGGTCCGCCACCACGGACACCGCCCCGGAGGCGTTTTGCACGATCCCGCGCACGACCAGCGCCTTGGCGGTGCGCGCTAACACCCGCTGTTTGTTCCACAGCCCGACGGAGATGACCACGTTGATCAGCCCGGTCTCGTCCTCCATGCCAAGAAAGGTCACCCCGCCTGCGGTGGCTGGGTGCTGACGGTGCGTGATCACGCCGGCCACGCGAACGCGGGTGCCGTCTTCCACGCCGTGCAGAAGCTCCGAGGCCGGCACCACGCCCTGCGCGGACAGCGCTGTGCGCACCATCTCCACCGGCATGACCCCCGGCGTGACACCGGTGGCCGCAACGTCGGCGGCCATCAGCTCAAACGGGTTCATGCCCGGCAGCGACGGCGCCACCACCGAGGACAACCCGGGCAGCATGCCCTCGCACTCCGTGGCGGCCACGCCCGCCTGCCACAGCGCCTGCCTGCGCGTGCCCCCGAAACAGTCCAGAGCCCCCGCCCGGGCCAGCGCCTCGACGTGCTCCACGGACAGGTCGGCCCGGCGCGCCAGGTCCGCGATCCCGCCGAAAGGCGCGGCCTGTTCAATCCGCAATGCCGCATCCGCACCCAGGCCCCGCACCAGGTTCAACCCCACCCGGATCGTCGAGGAGTCCACGCACAGCGCCTCGCACCCGGAGTTGTTCACGCACACCGGCAGCACTTCCACCCCGTGGCGGCGGGCGTCCTGGATCAGCGACTGCGGGGAGTAGAACCCCATCGGTTGCGCACGCAAAAGCCCCACGCAGAACTCCGCCGGGTAGTGCCGCTTAAACCAGGCGGAGAAGTACACCAGCGAGGCGAACGACTGCGAGTGCGACTCCGGGAACCCATAGGCGGCGAAGGCCACGATCTTCTGCCACAGCCGCTCGGCGACCTCGGAACCGATCTCGTTGGTGCGCCAGCACCCCTCAAAAAACCGCGCCCGAAGCGCCGCCATTTTTGCCGGGGAACGCTTCGACCCCATGGCCCGCCGCAGCGCATCCGCCTCGCGGCCGGAAAAGCCTGCCGCATCCACGCAGATCTGCATGAGCTGCTCCTGGAACAGCGGGATGCCCAGCGTCTTGCCCAGGGCGCGCTCGAGCACCGGGTGGTCGTACTCCACCGGCTCCAGCCCGTCGCGCCGCCGCAGATACGGGTGCACCGACCCGCCCTGGATCGGGCCCGGGCGGATCAGCGCCACCTCCACCACCAGGTCGAAAAACCGGCGCGGCTTCAGCCGGGGCAGGGTGCCCATCTGCGCGCGCGATTCCACCTGGAACACGCCGACGGAATCGGCGCGGCAGAGCATGTCGTACACGTGGGCGTCGTCAAGCGGAAGCTCCCACAAGTGCACCGTGCGGCCCGTGGTTTCCTCCACCAGATCCACCATGTGGTGCAGCGCCTCCAGCATGCCCAGGCCGAGCAGGTCGAACTTGACCAGGCCGGCAGACGCACAGTCGTCCTTGTCCCACTGCACCACCGAGCGGTTTTCCATCCGCGCCCACTCCACGGGCACCACGTCCGCAATCGGGCGGTCGCAAATCACCATACCGCCGGAGTGGATGCCCAGGTGGCGCGGCTGCCCTTTGAATTGCGCCGCAAGCTTCTCGACGCCCTCCGGCACCTCCGCCATCCCCTTCGCCCAACTATCAGCCGCGCCCTGCGCGAACCCCAAAGCACGAGCGGCGTCGCGCACCGCGCCCTTGGTCCGGTACGTGATCACGTTGGCCACCTGGGCGGCGTTGTCGCGCCCGTAGGTGTCGTAGACGTACTGGATCACCTCCTCGCGCCGGCCCGACTCGATGTCCAAGTCGATGTCGGGCGGGCCGTCGCGGTCCGGGGAGAGGAACCGCTCGAACAGCAGCCCCGCCTCGATCGGCTCCACGTTGGTGATGCCGAGCGCGAAGCACACCGCCGAGTTCGCCGCACTCCCGCGCCCCTGGCACATGATGTTCTGCCTCGCGCAGAAATCCACCAGGTTGTAGACGATGAGGAAGTAGCCGGGAAAATTCAGCTCCTCGATCACCTCCAGCTCGTAGCGGATTTGGGCCATTGCTTTTCGACGCACCTCCGGCCCCCTCGCCGCATAGCGAAACTGCGCACTCGCCAGCGTGAGTCCCCGCAGATGCTCCATCTCGCTGCGGCCGTCCGGCGTGGGATAGCGCGGCAGCTCCGGCGCGACCAGGTCAAGGGTGAAAGCGCAGCGTTTGGCCAGCTCGACGCTGTAGGCGAGCTTGTCCTCGCACCCCGGATACATGCGTTGGAGCTGGTCGCCGGAGCGCAGCCAGTTCGCCCCCATCGGGTGCAAGTCCCCGTGCGCCTGGGCCAGCGACTCGCGCCTGGCCAGCGCCCGCTTCGCCTGGGCCAGCCGGGCCTGGTCGCGAGTGGCCGCGGCCGGTGCCGCAGTGACGATGGCGGGGAGCTGCGCTGCGTGTTTTTCCGCGTGCGCGTTTCGCGCCCGGTCTAGTGCTGCGTGCCGGTCCGCGTCCTCGGGCGTCATGGACACCTCGTACTCCAGCACCACATTGTCCGCGCCGAAGACGTCGACCAGGTGGTCGATTTCCTCCGCCCACCGCCAGCCGGCAAGCACGACGCAGGTGCTGCCCAGCTGGTCGCCGATGAGCTCCAGCGGCGGGTAGGCCACCTTGTCTTTCTCGCGGGTGGCCATGTGCGCGTCCGCCATCAGGTGGGAGAGGCGCTTGTAGCCCTCCGGCCCGCGGGCGATCACGGGCAGGACGGTGCCGCCGAGCGTCAGCTCCGCCCCGAAGACGGTGTCCAGCCCGGCCGTGGCGGCCGCCTCCGCGAACTTCACCGCGCCGTAGAACCCGTCCCGGTCCAGCAGCCCCACCGCGCTCAGCCCCAGCTCAACGGCCCGGGCCACCAAGTCCTCCGGTTCGCTCGCCCCGCCGAGGAAGCTATACGAGCTGACGGTGTGCAGCTCGGCGAACGGTGTCGTCGATAGGCATCGCTCGCGCGATGGAGACGTCGACTCCGCCTTGCCGTACGCGCCGCCTGCGGGCGTGCCGGTGTGGCCGACCGGCACCGGCTCCGGGCCGGGGCGGCCGGAGAGGATGCGTTCGAGCCGCGACCACGACAGCGGCGCTCCCCCGTTGAACCTCATGGAGGGGACGCTACCACTGTTCGAAACTGTGTGCTACTCACTCCAAGGGGTGATGTATTCGTTCGGTTCCCACCCCTCGATCGCCGCAAGCAACTCTGCAGCCTGCGCACCGTCAATCTGCTCCCGAATGATGTCCGCATGCCCGGCATGGCGGGCGAACTCCTCCACCGCATGCACGTAGATGTAGCGCAACTTAGCTACCTGCGGCTCATCCATGCCGTACCACGGGAACGGCCCCACCGGCAGTTCCGCCTCAAGGTCACCACCGCGACACATCTCCATATAGTCAGCTCGCACGCAATCGAAGCGTTCCAAGATGCGGTCCAGCGTCTCTTCGGCAGTCGGCGTAAAGCTGGCTGCAAAGTCGGCCTGTGAGTATTCATACCCGGCAACACCGGCACCGGAAAGCGACCCCACCATGACAAACGTGGCGTGTTTGAGCAGTCCGCTAATGCTCAGCGCACTGCGGAGTGGAGTGCGCCTCGCAGCATCGTCGTCAAGCCCAAACGCGCTAGCCCGCAGCGCATCTAACTGCACGTCAAGATAGTTACAAAGCGTGTCTAACTCATTGTCTTTGCGCGGAAAATACATCGGTATTCCTTCCTGTCGATCACCTTCCAACCGGAACCTTAAGCCCCGTTGAGGACAGCTTTTGTCCGCAGCATGGAGAAGAATGACCGCATGGCAAATACGACGCAGCGCGTGCTCCAGCTTTTGGGACTATTGCAAGCGCGAACCACGTGGCAAGCAAGCGCCCTCGCCGCTGAGCTCGGCGTCACAGAGCGCACAGTGCGACGCGATATCGCGCGGTTGCGCGATATGGGCTACCCGGTCAATTCCAGCAGCGGGATCGAGGGCGGCTATCAATTGGGCACTGGTCGCCATTTACCACCCCTACTCCTCGACGACACCGAGGCCGTCGCGCTCGTCGCGAGTCTGCGCATGACGGCCCTGAACGGCACCGACAACGCTGGAGCAGCTGCGCTTCGCGCCTTGGCCAAGATTGATCACATCTTGCCGCCCCACCTGCGAGCCCTAGCATCAGCGGTTGATAACGCGACAACAGCGCTCCCCTATGAGCGCCCGACCGTCGAACTACAACTACTCACCCAACTCGCCACTTCACAGCGGGACCACACGCTCGTACGTTTCACCTACAGCAAGCCCAACGGCACATCATCCACGAGGGAAGTTGAACCAGCCCGGCTCATGACCCAAGGCGAGCTCTGGTATCTCCAAGCATTTGACAAAAGCAGAGACGACTGGCGCACTTTTCGCCTCGACCGAATAAGCAACGCACAAACAACATGCTGGGGTTTCACCCCGAAGGTTCCACCACCCCCGGACTTCAGCAGCGATATCACAAAACGCTATCCCTGCGTCATCCGTGTGGAGCTGGAAAGCTCACCCGAGCTGGTGGCCGAACGGATCCCCCCTCCCTATCGCACCGACCTAGAGGTAACCAAAAATGGATGCACTTTCCTCACCGGCGCACCAAATTGGGACGATCTTGCATGGCACCTTCTTTGGGTATGCCGCGACCTGGACTGCAGGATGAAGTTGGATGCGAGCGCAGAGTCAGACCACCTTCGAACGGCGTTGCACAACATCGGACAAGCTGCGCTTTTATTGGCCCAGGCATAGAAGCGCAAACTGCTTCGTTCTAAAAAATAGACTAAGCGGTACATAGGGTGCTAGATTCTGACCCGTCATAGATTCCCTACCCAAGGAGACCCCAATGCGTATCAAGCGCACCCTCGCAACCGTTGCCGCGGCTGCCCTCGCCACCACGGGCTTGGTCGCCTGCTCCAACGAGTCCGACGACACCGCTGACACCGCCGCCAAGGACGGCGACAACGTCACCGTCAAGATCGGCACCACCGAGGCCGACCAGGAAGCGTGGCGCGTGTTCAAGGACCTGGCCAAGGACAACGGCATCACCCTGGACATCGTCTCCTTCTCCGACTACTCCCCGGTCAACGAGGCGCTCGCGCAGGGCGAGCTGGACGTGAACAAGTTCCAGCACATCAAGTACCTCGCCGAGTACAACAAGGCCTCCAACAACGACCTGCGCATCGTCGGCTCCACCGAGATCGTGCCGCTGGCGCTGTTCTGGAAGGACCACGACTCCATCGACGGCATCGACGGCCAGTCCGTGGCCATCCCGAACGACCCGTCCAACCAGGGCCGCGCCATCAACGTGCTGGTCCAGGCCGGCCTGCTCACCCTGAGCGACAGCGTCGCAGACGAGCTCGCCCCGACCCCGGCCGACATCGACAAGGCCGCCTCCAAGGTCACCGTCACCCCGGTGGACGCGTCCCAGACCCCGTCCGCCTACAACGAGGGCAAGCCGGCCATCATCAACAACACCTGGCTGGACCGCGCCGGCATCGAGCCGGGCCTGGCCGTCTTCCAGGACGACCCGGAGTCCAAGGAGGCTGAGCCGTACATCAACGTCTTCGCCGCCCAGGCCGACAACATCGACGACGAGACCCTGAACAAGCTGGTCGAGCTGTGGCAGACCCCGGAGGTCGCCGAGGCCGCGGCCAAGGACTCCAAGGGCACCTCCGTGCCGGTCTACCGTGACAAGGCTGAGCTCAACGAGATTCTGGACCGCCTCCAGAACAAGTAAGTCTCCACAAACACCCAACTAAGCAAAAGGAGCACACTTTATGCGCACCAAGCGCGTTATCGCCGCTGCGGCGGCATCGCTCATCGCGGCCACCGGGCTGGTGGCCTGCTCGTCGGAGACGGAGTCGTCGACAAGCAATAGCGATGGCGACAAGGTCACCGTGAAGATCGGCACCACCGACGCCGACCAGAAGGCCTGGAGTGTCTTCGCCGACGAGGCGCAAAAGGCCGGCATCGATCTGGACATCATGCGGTTCACCGAGTACCCGCAGGTCAACCCGGCGCAGGTCGAGGGTCAGATTGAGATCTCGAAGTTCCAGACCATCAACTACCAGGCCCAGTACAACGCCACCGCCGGCGAGGATCTGCGCATCATCGGCTCGGGCGAGATCAACATCCTGGGCCTGTACTGGAAGGACCACGACTCCCTCGACGGCATCGAGGGCACCGAGGTCGCGATCCCGAACGACCCGTCAAACCAGGGCCGCGCGATCAACGTGCTGGTCCAGGCCGGCCTGGTCACTCTGCGCGACGGCGCGCCGAAGCTGACCCCGACCCCGGCCGACATCGACAAGGACGCCTCCAAGGTCAAGGTCGTCGCCGTGGACGCGTCCCAGACGCCGAACGCCTACAACGAGGGCCGCCCGGCGGTCATCAACAACAACTGGCTGCAGCGCGCCGGCATCGACCCGGCCTCCTCCGTGGCCGCGGACGACCCGAACTCGGAGCTGGCGGAGCCGTACATCAACGTCTTCACCGTCTCCGGCGACGACCTGGACAACGAGACCTACGCGAAGCTCGTGGACGTCTGGCAGTCCGAGGAAGTCACCGAAGCGCTTAACGAGGACTCCAACGGCACCGCCGTGCAGGTCCAGCGCTCCAAGGAGGACCTCAACGAGATCCTCGACCGCCTTGTGGAGGAGTACAAGTAGATGACGCACACCGGCACCCGGATTGAGTTCCGGAACGTATCCAAGGTCTTCAAAACCAAAGACCGCGAGGTCAAAGCCGTCGACGACGTCACCCTGACCGTCGAGCCGGGCGAAATCCTCGGCGTGATCGGCTATTCGGGTGCCGGCAAGTCCACGCTTGTCCGCCTCATCAACGGCCTGGACATGCCCACCTCGGGGCAATTGCTTCTCGACGGCACCGACGTGGTGGGCATGTCCGAGCGCAAACTGCGCGAGATCCGCCGCAACGTGGGCATGATCTTCCAGCAGTTCAACCTGTTTTCCTCCCGCACCGCCGCCGGCAACATCGAGTACCCGCTGAAGCTGGCCGGCGTGGACAAGCAGGAGCGCCAGCGTCGCGTGGCCGAGCTGCTCGACTTCGTCGGTCTGTCCGAGCGCGGCGAGAACTACCCGGAGCAGCTCTCCGGCGGCCAGAAGCAGCGCGTGGGCATCGCCCGTGCGCTGGCGACCAACCCGTCGCTTTTGCTTGCCGACGAAGCCACGTCCGCCCTTGACCCCGAAACCACCCACGAGGTCCTCGGCGTGCTGCGCCGCGTCAACGAGGAGCTCGGCATCACCATCGTGGTGATCACCCACGAGATGGATGTCATCCGCGCCATCGCCGACAAGGTCGCCGTCATGGAAGACGGCCAGGTGGTGGAGTACGGCAGCGTCTACGACGTGTTCGCCAACCCCCAGACTTCCGTGGCGCAGCGTTTCGCCGCCACCAGCCTGCGCAACCGCCCCGACGAGGTCGAGGCGCGCGAGCTTCTGGCCAAGCCGGGCCGACTGTTCACCGTGGACCTGACGGAGGATTCCGGGTTCTTCGGCGCGGCGGAAGCCGCCCGCGAGCGCGGCGTGTCGGTGGAGCCGGTGCACGCCGGCATCACCACCTTGCAGGAGCGTTCCTTCGGCAAGATGACCGTGCGCCTCAACGGCGACGACGCCGCCATCAACGAATTCTTGGCCACCCTGCAGCAAAGCACCGAGATTGAGGAGATCACCCGATGAACCCGTCAAGCACTGGCATAACCGAGTACATCCTCGCTGAGCCGAACTGGGACACCCTCGGCCCCACCTTCCTCGAAGCCATCGGCGACACCCTGTGGATGGTGGCCATCACCATGGTCGTCGGCGGCTTCTTCGGCCTGCTTCTGGGCCTGTTTCTGTACACCACCCGCCCGGGCGGCATCCTGCAGAACAAGGCGGTGTACACCATCATCAACGTGGCGGTGAACTTCTTCCGCCCCATCCCGTTCATCATCATGATCGCGATGCTCTACCCGCTGACCCTACAGGTGGTGGGCACCACCATCGGCCGCGCCGCGGCGACGTTCGTGATGTGTTTTTCCGCCACGTTCACCGTCGCCCGCATTGTGGAGCAGAACCTGGTGGCCATTGACCCCGGCGTGATCGAGGCGGCCCGCTCCATGGGCGCGAGCCCGTGGAAGATCATCACCTCGGTGATCCTGCCGGAGGCGCTCGGCCCGCTGATCCTGGGCTACACCTTCATCTTCATCGCGGTGATCGACATGTCCGCCATGGCCGGCTACATCGGCGGCGGCGGCGTGGGCGACTTCGCCATCGTGTACGGCTACCGCGCGTTCGAGCCCCAGGTCACCTGGGCCGCGGTGCTGGTCATCGTGGTCATCGTGCAGCTGGCGCAGTTCCTTGGCAACTGGCTGTCCAAGAAGGTCATGCGCCGGTAAGTTTGGGTGCCATGAAGGTAGCGGCGTTCGACTTCGATGGCACTCTCCACCACCCTCCCCACGGTTTCCACGAGGAGGACATCGCCGCGATAGATGCCTGGCGTAAAGCCGGGCATCTCGCCATTTCTGCCACCGGCCGCTCCCGCACCGCCCTCGCTTACGGGATGCGCGGCAGCGGATTACGCTTTGACTACCAGGTGCTGTCCAACGGCGGTTCCGCAACGGACGGGGAGAACCGGGAGCTCATCTTCGGCCACGAGGTCGCGGGTTCCGTGCTGCAGGCAGCTCTTGACGCATACGGTTCCCGCGACGGCCTGGCCATCTTCGGCACCACCCTGGGCAGCGTCGACGGGGTGTTCGCCAACAACACCGGCGTCACCCACACCTTCACCGCGCACTTCCAGCAGATGTCTCCCGCGGACATCCCCGCCCACCGCTTCGCCGTCGTGCCCATCTGGGTGCCCAGCGACGAAGACCTGCGCGCGGAGGTCGTCGACTGGGCGTCCGCGCTCGGCGAGGTCGCAGTCGCGCAGAACCAGGACTACATCGATCTCATGGCCCCGGGGCGCTCTAAGGGCTCAGGCATCCTGCAGCTTCTCGACGAGCTCCGCCTCCCCCGCGAATCCCTCCAGCTCTACACTTTCGGCGATTCCTGGAACGACCTGCCCATGCACGCCATCGCGGATACCTCCCACAGCTTCCACCACTCGCCCGCCGAGGTGCGCGCCGCCACGGACCGCGTCATCGGCTCCGTGTCGGAGGTCCTGGGCGAGTACATGTAGCGCCCCTCACACAGATCGTCTAGCAGCCGGGAAAACACTGCTAGACGGTCCGACAAACGCGGACAAGTTTCCCCAGGTGATATTGAACATCATTGTCGGTATCGGCCTGATCGTCTAGCAGGGTGTCGACGCTGCTAGACGATCCGCAGCACCAGCCCAGGACACCCCCGAAACCTGATCTGTGGCGGCGCGGGAAGCAGGAAGCTAACCCCGCAGGGTCACCGACGCTGCGACCCAGGCCGTACTCTCCTTCGGCGCCTTCCCGCACGAGTCGACCACACCGGACACCGGACGCTGCTCCAGCTGCACCTCGTACACCTGGCCGGACGCGGTGTCGGTGACCAGAGCGGAGCCGTCATCAGACGCAGCGACATCGAACTGGCCGTAGCGTGCGCCGGGCACCTCGGCGGCGACGGCGAGCTCGGCGACCTGCTCGACGGGGCCGAGGGTGCCGCGGCCGCGGTTGCCTGGGACGAAGTAGAGGCCTTCGGATGCGTCGGTAAGCATGGCGTCGGTGGCCTCGACGTTCATGCGGCCGAAGCTGTAGGCCCACGGCATGAGCAGCATTGTCGGCGCGAAGCGGTGGCCCTTGATGTGGGAGGTCTCCCACACCACGTCGTTGCCGGGGCCGAACGGGTGGCGCGCGTGCAGCTCGTTGACCATGGGGCGGCCCTTTACCGCGCAGCAGCGGTCGCGCTTGGCGTGGGTGCAAATGAGCAGCAGCGGGCGCTCGCGGCGCTCCGCGCCGTTGCGGCCCGGGCCGGAGAGGTCCAGATCCAGCAGCTCGTCGGGGCCATCGATGTGCTTGACCTCGGTGACTGCCTCGTCGGCGAAGACGAGGTACAGGTGGTGGTCGCTGATATTGCGCCCCTCGCGCGTTGGGTGGCGGATCAGCAGCAGCGTCGCGTTATGTGCCTCGAGCAGCGGCTTGAGCTTGGCGGTGAGTTCTTCGCCGAGGGCGGCGTCGCCCATGACGTCGCGGGGCCAGGCTTCCGGCCACTCGAAAAGCACGTACACCGAGCCGGGCTTGGCGGTCCCCGGCAGCGGTTCAACCTCTACGTCAGAGCAGGGCAGTTGTTGCATGTCCCCACCATAGCCAAGAGAGCAAAATTGCCTCCGAGACCACCTCTTAGACACCACACCAAGTTATAACGGTTGTATAACCTTTTGCGATTTCGCTCTTTTCCTTTTTGATCTCACCTGTCCGCTGGCTACGGTGACTGGGTGTTTAAAATTTCCGGTCTTTCCCGCGCGGCGTTCGCGGGCGCGTGCGTGGCGGTCGCTGCCGCGTGCGGCGCCTGCGGGGCCGTCAGCGACGGTGCCGGAAATACCCTGATGGGCAGCATTTCCTCCCCCACTACGCAGGCGCAGCCGCTGGGCACGGCCGACCCGGCGCCGAAGACGCAGCGCCCCTCGGTGCCGTCGCGCCTGGCCGTGGTCGGCGTGCGTGTCGGCGCGCACGAGGGCTTCGACCGCGTGGTGGTGGACCTGGAGGGCGACGGCAACCCGGGCTGGTTCGTGGACTACACCTCCACCCCGATGCAGGAGACGGTCGGCCAGCCACTGCAGGTGGCGGGCAACTTCTTCCTCAACATCAACGTCGACGGCACCGTCTACCCCTTTGAGCTGGGCAAAGACAACAACGTCCCGGTCACCATGGCGGGCGACACCGGCAACGTCATCGACGTGATCAGCGCCGGCACGTACGAGGGCCGCAGCCAGATCGTGGTGGGCCTGCGCTCTGAGCTGCCGTACTCGGTGCAGGTGCTGGAGAACCCGAAGCGCGTTGTTGTGGACATCGTCCAGAAGTAGCTAATACACAGCCTCGACGCGCCAGCTGCGCCGACTCCACACCAAAAGCCAGCCGGTCACGGCACCTTCTTCTCCGCCTTCGCGGCCCACGACCTGCATGCGCGCGACGCGGCCTGCGGGCAGCTCGGTTTGCGTCCACCAGTCCGCGTCCACGGGCCACGGGCCCGCCCACCCGGTGACCAGATAGCGCTTCTCGCCCCAGGCCAGCCCGTACGGTTCGTTGCTCAGCATCGCTTCGGCGGTGACGATGACGGGGGCACCGGAGGCGTCGACAAGCATGATGCGCGAGGCCGGGTGGTCGATGCCGCCGCCGAGGCGCGCGGGCAGGGGTTGTGGGATCGCCCCGGGCCACGATTGCCTATCGACGTCCCCCGGTTCCTCCCCGAACGGCACCATCGCCACGCGCTCGGCCACCCCTCGCCCGCCGACAAGGCGCGGTTGGAGTACGGCGTCGATGCCGAGTTGGGATTGGACGCGCTCGACCACCCGGCGCGCGGTGTCGGTGGACGCGCCGTCGGACCACAGCTCCCCCACTGGTTCCGGCGCGGCGAATTCGAGCGGCTCGAGGGTGAGGCTGGTGATCGCGCCGGAGCCGCCGTTGGTCAGCCAGCCGTCGAGTTGCCAGCGCACGCGGTCCGCAGTGGCGGCTTCGGTGAGTGGTTCGCGGGTGCGCCAGACGCGCTCGACGCGGGTGCCGTCGTGGAGCTCGGCGACAACTTTCAGGCGCAGGCAGTTGCGGCCGGTGTCTTTAAGCCGTTCGTGCAGGCTGGCGGCCAGGGTGCGGGCGGCGAACGCGGCGGCGTCGACGCGCTCGATCGGGTCCTCGGGCGTGATCGCCACTGCGAGGTCCTCCACGGGCAGCTCCGGGGCGACGCGACGGTCCGGCGCGGCGGAGGCGATGCGGTGGATGCGCATGCCTTTGGTGCCGAAGCGGGTGGTCACCGCGTTCGGCGGCAGCTTCGCCAGCTCCCCGAGGGTGGTAATGCCCAGCTGGCCGAGCGCTTTGACGGTGTCCATGTCCGCGGCGAGCGACTCTTCCGCCACCAGCACGCCCAGCGGCTGCGCGGCCAAAAACGCGGCCGACCCTCCCGGCGGGACCACCTGGGAAACGCGCGCGGCGATCAGCGCGGTGGCGATCTCGTCAGCGGCGCCTGCCTGGGTGTCGATGCCGCGGCGCGAGGCAGCGTCGATAAGCATCTCGAGCGCTTTGTCCTCGGACCCGTGAAAGCGGCCCGCGGCGTCCACATCCACCACCACGAGCCCGGGGCGTAAGACCTCCACACTGGCGGCGACCTCGTCGAAGCTGGCGGCCAGCGAGGCGAACATGCGCCCGTCACGGTCCGGGTTGTCCTCTATCACCGTCAGCTCGGGCGCGACCGCCTGGGCGTTGCGCACCCGCATCCCGCGGCGGATACCCAGCTGGCGTGCGGCGTGCGAGCACACCTTTATCCGGTGCTGCGCTGCGATCGCGATCGGTTCTGCCAGCTCATCGCCCGATTCCAGCCGCGCGGCCTGCACCGGCCAGTCCGGGAACCACAGCGCCGCGGCCCTCATGTGACGGCCCGGAGCCTTCGCTTCTCGACGCCTCCGGTGCCCAGCGTCACCCGCGCACTCGCCGGACGGTAGCCCTTGGCCTGCGCGCGGACGTCGAAGTCGATGCCGGTGATGCGGCCTGTACCTCTGCCGATGCCGTGGAACTGCGCGAGCTGGCCCGTGACGGTCAGCGCCGGCGAGGGCACCTCCACGTTCACGCACACCAGCGCGGCCTGGCCTTTGCGGATCCGGGCGAGCAGGGGGCGTGCGCGCACCGGGGTGAGCTGGAACGGGCTGCGGGTGCGCAGCACCACCAGGTCGAGCCCCTCGGCGAGCACGCCCGCGACGCTCAAGTCGTCGAGGCCCGCGTCCGGCACCGCCACCACACGCTCCATCGCGTCTGCGTCGTCGCCTGTACCGATGCCGGCGTAGGACAGTTCCGGCCAGCCCACCACACCTGCGCGCCCGCCGGCCTGGGCCACCTGGCTGATCAGCTCCACGATCAGCGCCGGGGTGTCGCTGACGTGCGTGACCGCCCGGCGCGGCAGGCCCCCGTTCGGCAGCACGAGCGAAAGCCCGCCCGCCACCATCAGGGTCTCCGCGTCCTCGACGACCTGCTGCGGAACCTCCCCACCGATAGCGGCCATACGGGCGCGCAGCTCGGCGATCTGGTCGGCGCGCGAGGGCTGACCTGACGGTTCATCCACAACCGCCAGGTTTGCCGCCGCTGCCGACGCAGCTCGAATAGGTGTTCCACTCACGCCAGACAGTATGCACCCCGGGGCCGACACAGGCAACGCTCCTGGTCGAACATGTTTGCGTATATATTGTCCCGTGCAAGCAAAGAGTCGCTCCACGAAGCTGACCGGTTAAGCTGCCCAGCATGATCCCCATCAGCGCAGCAGAGGTCCGCAACCGCGTTACGCCGATCCCCACCCCGACCGTCGTGCGGGCGCTGGGGTCGCTCGGCGTGGGCGGATCCATCGGTGTGATGGTTTCGCAGGCATCGCTGGATATCAAAGCGGTTGTGGCGATCCTGTGCGTCGTTTCCGCCGTCGCCGTCACGCTGCTGCACCCCTACCGCAAACAGCTCCGCGCGTTCGCGGAGGAGAAGGGCGTGGCTAGGGTGCCGTCGATAGGCATGATGCTCCCCCTGATGCTGTGGTGGCTGCTGCTCATGCTCGCGCCGCTGGCCGGTTGGCCCGCGGTGGGCGCGTGGGTTGCGGGCGTGCTGGCGGCCGCGGCGGCGTGGGTGCTGTACCCGCATGTGGACGGGTCGCGGCGCCTCGCGTACGCATAGAACTACTCGAAAGAATCTACTCGAAAGACTTTCTAGTAGACGAGTTTTCGCAGCTCAACCTAGAAACATTCCCTTTCGAGTAGCTTTCTAGTAGCTTTCGAGCTACCGCAACGGCCCCTCCAGCAGCCACACTGCCCGAGGGTCCCGCGGACCTTTACCGCGCCATTGAATAAGCCCCTCTTCCCGCAACGCTTTCAACGCGCGGCGAACAGGGGGGTTTGAAATACCCAAAGCATCCGCAACCTCCCCCGTAGACATTGGCCTGCCTTTCGCTTGCATGACTGCCAGGACGCTACCAGCGTGAGGCGGGAGGGAGTCCGCGGTCTTCGGATCAAGCCGCTGAACCGCCTTCAACGTAAGCAGAACACTTCCGCTCGTCTGCTGGTAAATCGGGTCCGCGAACCCCACTCGCCGCATACCAGCGAACATACGGCGAATACCCTCGCCGAGTTCTTGGCCAATCCGAAGCTCCGCCGTCACGCGAGCAATGAGGGGATTGCGTGCAAAACGGGCAATAGATTCGGGCCGTGTGGGGTCCACCAACCCGGGAAAGCGTCCCGGACTCGAAACTTCGATGCGAGATGGATAGATCTCAAACCGCACATGGTCGCCAGCCATGCTGTACGACCGGTGAATGACAGCATTTACCAAACCCTCAAGCCAAACGTCGTGCGGGATAAGGTTTTCATCCTCGAACAAACCCGAAGCCCCCAGTCTCCGAACTTGAGGCAGCATCCCCTCAATCATCTGCTGAGCTGCCCGAATTTGCTGCGGCAACGGGCCCCCGAACCGTTCATCGGCCAAAAGCTGCTGCTGGTGACCCGCGAGCCGTTCATCCTCACCGAACCGAAGAACTCGGACATGCGCATTAGGAAAGAACTCTTGCGGGTCTTTACCAAAAAGTAAGAGTGCTGCTGTACGGGGCCTGCCTTCGCGGTCGATGAGATTTCTTGCCCTGAGAGCGTCTTCAGCGGATGAGGAACCAATAGCGCTTGCATATTCACCAACTGCCTTCATATCGATATCACCCATATCGACACGGGGCGGTACCGTCGCATCGAACTGCTGCTCGCCCTTGGTGTAACGCAGTTCGAGAATGCCGTCTGCATTCAGCAACCGAGATTCGTCGCCGACACGCAGGAAACAGTCCCCCGACCGCAAATAATGCACACGCTCACTCGGGTCCACATGAAACAGGTAAACCTGCGCACCGTCGCCGACATCAAACGGCTCGATCCGAACACGCACGGTTGGATCCGTGTGGTCGAGCGATGTTTGTCTCAAATCATTGTCCTGTTTAGGCGTCGGCACCCCATCGAACTCCCGGTCAGTAATTCCGACAGCAATAATGCCGCCCTCCGCATTAGCCATGCCGACGATGGTTTTGGCGAGATCTTTCGGCTTGATACGGAAAGACTTTCGCTCGAACCATTGATCTTCCGGCAGACGCAGGAGGAGGCTCGGATCATCTCGATAGTTTCTTTCGGGGTTCACGCGAGGAATTCTACTCGAAAGGCTTTCTAGTAGACGAGTTTTCGCAGCTCAACCTAGAAACATTCCCTTTCGAGTAGCTTTCTAGTAGCTTTCGAGCTCCCCGGGAGCCCCCCTTCGCACAAACCCCTAGTAGCAAAGCCCTATTAAGGCCGAAATCGGCGCATACTCGGGGTCTGTCACTGGGGGTCTGTGGGCGGCACTGCGCAATCGCCACAGCAAGACAGCCCCGCCCCAGCCCCGCCGCACCAAAACCCCGGCTGCGAAGTCCGGCGGAGATACGGATAATGGCGCACATGGCTCAAGGATCTTCAAACTCGCTTCAACACATGTGGGACACGCGCCCGCACCGCATCCCGAAGGACGAGGGCGGACGCGCCGTCATCGCCGGTGTCTGCGTCGGCATCGGCGAGCGCTACAAGGTCGACCCGGTGGCCGTGCGCATCGCGTTTGTCATCCTCAGCCTGGTCTTCGGCGGCGGCATCTTCGCCTACCTGCTGTGCTGGATGTTCATGCCGCGCGTGGGCATGAACATCACCCCGGCCAAGGCGATCATCACGCCGAAAAGCGAGCTCACCCCACACGAGATCGAGGAACGCAAGCCCGGGTGGTGGCTACTTATCGGCCTGATTGTGTTCCTGCCCGCGGCCGGTGAAGCGGGAGACCTGCGTGGCACCCTGATCAGCTTCGCCGCGTTCTTCTTCGTCTGGTTCTTCACCTACGCGCGCCAGCCGGAGCCGCCGGCAGGCCCCAACAGCAACGACGACCTGGTCTGGCGCTAGCCAGCAAAACCAGCTAGCGGTAGCGCTTCGGCACGTCCGGCGCGCCGAGGGTGAGCATCAGCCGGTTCGCCCAGTTGAAGAACGCGGACGAGTTCACCACGTCCAGCACCGCCAGGTCGTCCAGGCCAGCGGCCCGCAGCGCGTCCACGTGCGGCGCGCCGAACTCGTAGGGGGTGCGGGTCAGCGCCACCGCGGAGTCGCGGATGGCGTTCCACAGCCCGGAGTTCAGGTCGGCGGTCACGCCGTCGGCAAGCAGCTTGTCAATGGCCTCCGCGTCGCCGCCCTCCTCCTTGGAGCGGCCCTGGTGCACCGAGGCGCAGTACTCGCAGCCGTTGAGGCGCGAGGCCACAGTAGCGGCGAGTTCGCGCTCGGCGCGGCCCAGCCCACCTTCGGTGTTGTAGAAGATGTCCAGGTCCGTCAGCGTGCGGGCTTTCAGCGCCTGCGGATCGCGTGCGAGCAGGCGGAAATACTCCATGTCAGCGCGCTCGGGCTTGATCAGCGCGTCGATGTGCTCGTCGGTCAGTGCAGCCTTTTCCAGCGGCGCCACCCACGGCTTCCAGCCCAGCGGGTGCGCGACAAACTTCTCGGGCGCAACCACCTCGGGCTGCAGGGTGGCCTCCGCGGGCGCCCAACCGGGGTCCTCAGAGCCTGCTCGCCTATCGACGCCCTCCGGCACCTCGCCGGCCCCCGCCAGCACACGCACGCCGTGCACGACACGCAGCTGGAACGCCACAAAGGCGATCAGCTGGCCGAGCGAGACGATCGCGTTTTCGTTGTAGCCCGCCTCCTGCAAGTGCCCGATCGCCGCGGGGGATGCGTCCTTGGGGTGGAAGGTGAGCAGGTGGGCGAAGTCGAACGCGGCGGCCAAAGCACCCTCGCCGAAGGTCACGAAGTCGCCGCCGGCGTAGGGGCCGGCGGACACACCTGCGCGCACGGCGTCATCGACCACGGCGACGAGCGACTCGTCTTCGTCGGTAAGCAGGTCGGTGTAGAACGCCGCGGCGCGCTTCGCGCCGGAGACGCCGGCGATGAACGCGGCGACGGCGTAGCGGGTAGACACCGGCAGCGCCTGAATCAGCGCGTCGTCGGTGGGCTCGAATAGCGCCTCGAAGCTGCGCTGCGCGTTGTCCACGGCCTCGGGACGGCGGCGGCGCAGCTCGGCGAGCTCCGCCGGGGTCTCGGCCAGGGCGTCAATAATGTCGGTGCGGTTAGACAACAAACTCTCCTAACTGTCGGGCACGGAACACGGTGCCGGGAATGGCGTTGATGAGCTCGCGGGTGACATCGTGCTTCGGGTGTGCAAACACGTCGTTGGTCGCCCCGTATTCCACCTGGCGGCCGCGGCTGAACACGCTCACGGTATCCGAAATCTGGCGCACCACCGCCAGGTCGTGGGAAATGAACACGTAGGTCAGGCCGAGTTCGCGCTGCAGATCCTCCAAAAGCTCCAGGATTTGGGCCTGCACGGTCACATCGAGGGCGGAGACGGCCTCGTCCAGCACCACCAGCTCCGGCTCCACGATCAGCGCACGGGCGATGGCCACGCGCTGGCGCTGCCCGCCGGACAGTTGCGCCGGGGTGCGGGAGGCGAACTTCGCCGGGTCCAGCGCCACGCGCGCCAAGAACTCGTCGGCGCGTGTGAGCGCCTCACGCTTCGAGGCACCGGCGAGGTTGCGCAGCGGCTCGGCGACGATTTCGCCGACGCGCATCTTCGGGTCCAGCGAGGAGTACGGGTTCTGGTACACCATCTGCACCCGCCCGCGAAGGGCCCGCTGCTGCTTCGCCGTCAGCCCCGTCAGCTCCGTGCCGTCTAGGGTGATGCTTCCCGCGGTGGGCTGGTTGAACATGGAAATCGCGCGCCCGGTGGTGGTCTTGCCGGAGCCGGAGCCGCCGACCAGGGCGTGGGTGGAGCCGCGCGCAACGTCGAAGGAGATGTCCTCGACCGCCGTGAAGTCGCCGTAGCGCTTAGTCAGCCCGCTGACGGAAAGGAGGGTCTCGGGGGTGACCGGAGGACGTCGATAGGCATCTGCGACCGCAAGCGAGGGCACGTTGGCCAGCAGGCGCTTCGAATAGTCCTGCTGCGGGTTGGTCAGCACCTGGCTCACCGGGCCGTGCTCGACCACGCGGCCGCGCTCCATGATCACCACGTCGTCCGCCCGGTCGCCCGCAACGGCGAGGTCGTGGGTGATGAAGATGATGCCAAGGCCCAGCTCAGCGCGCATTTCATCCAACAGGTCCAGGATGGTCTTCTGCACCGTCACGTCGAGCGCGGACGTCGGCTCGTCCGCAATCAGCACCTCGGGCTCGAGCGCCACGGCGGCCGCGATGAGCACGCGCTGCTTCATGCCGCCGGACAGCTCGTGCGGGTACTGGTGGTAGCGGCGCTCCGGGTCATCGATGCCCACACGTTCCAGCAGGGCAATTGCTTTACGACGGCGCTCCGCCGCATCCCCCACCCCATGAATCTCCAGGCCATCCTCCACCGAGGCGCCGATGGTCTTCAGCGGGTTGAGCGAGTTGTTCGGATCCTGCGGCACCAACCCGATCTTCGTGCCGCGCAACTTGCGCCACTCGGCGTTGCTGAGCCCGGCGAGCTCCTCGCCCTTGAACCGGATGCTGCCGGACAGCACGTTGCCGGAAGGTCCCAGCAGGTCCAGCGCCGCCATGGCGGAGGTGGTCTTGCCGGAGCCGGACTCGCCCACGATGGCGGTCATCTTCCCGGCCTCGACGGAAAACGAGATGTCGCGAACCACCGGGTCCGCGTCGCCGTACGCGACGGTCAGACCGCTGACTTCAAGAAGCGTACTCACTTCACATCACCTTCCTGTTGGATCACCTGGGACAGGTGGTTAGCGGACATCACGGTGGCCACGATGGCCAGACCGGGCAGCAGGATCAGCCACCAGGCAGTTGCCATGAAGTCGCGGCCTTCCGCGATGAGCAGGCCCCACTCCGGCGTCGGCGGCGGCGCGCCGTATCCGAGGAAACCCAGGATGGACAGCTGCAAGATGGCGGTACCGAACTGCAGCGCGGCCAGCGCCAGCACCGGGGTCAGCGAGTTGGGCAGCACGTGGCGCAGCAGCACCTGGGCCTGGATTGCGCCGGAGCCGTAGGCGGCCTCCACGAAGTCCGCGCCGGCGACCTGGATCACCTGCGAGCGCGCCAGGCGCGCGAACGTGGCCACCGAGGTCATGCCGACGGCGAACGCCGCCTGCAGCGAGCCGAAGCCGGTGACGATGATGATGGACAGCGACAACAGGATGCCGGGGATGGCCAGCAGCACATCCACCAGGCGCATCAGCACCGTGTCCACCCAGCCGCGCTGGGTGCCGGCGATCAGGCCGATCAGGGTGCCCAGCACCAGACCGACGGCCACGGCGATCAATGCGCCGAGCAGCGACTGGCGAGCGCCGTACACCACGCGCGAGAACAGGTCGCGGCCCACCGCGTCGGTGCCGAATATGTACTCGCCGTTGGGGGCGAGCAGTGCCACGTCGACGCCGTTGTACGGGTCGTGCGGCGCGAAGATGCTGGGCACGATCGCCCACAGCGCGGCGATGGCGAGCACGATCAACGACAGGATGGTCGCCGGCGAGCTCCAGCGGCGGTGCTTGCGGGCCTTGCGCGGCCGGTGGTCCTTCTGCGGCGCGCGCTGGTTGTGCACCAGGTTGGTCGTGCTCATCGGATGGCCTCCTTTGCGGTCGTAGCCGGGGTGTTTGCGGCGGTCTGCTCCTCAGGGGCCGCCGGGGTGGTGGCAGCCTCCGCCACGGCCTGGTCGCGCAGGCGCACGTCCAGCACCGGGTAGAGCAGGTCCACGATCAGGTTGATCACCACGTACGCGGTGGCGGCGATAAGGACCACGCCGAGCAGCACCGGCATGTCGCGGCTGGACACGGCGTTGACGGTCAGCGAGCCCAGCCCGGCGCGGCCGAAGACAGTCTCGGTGACCACGGCGCCGCCGACGAGCTCACCGAACAGCAGGCCAGCCATGGTGATCGTGGGCAGAAGCGAGTTGCGCAGCACGTCGCGCCAGAAGATGCGAGCCTCGCTGGCACCGCGGGCGCGCACGACCTGCACGAACGGCTGGGCGCGGACCTCGTCGATGGAGCGGATGAGCACCTGCATCAGCGGCGCGGCCATCGGCACGGCGAGGGTGAGCGTGGGCAGGATCAGCCCCTCCAGCGGGGTCGGGTCAACCACGTTGACCCAGCCCAGGCGGAAGGAGAAGAACTGCAGCAGCAGGATGGCGATCCAGAAGCCCGGCAGGGACACCATTAACGACGGCAGGGCGCGCACGGCGCTGCGCAGCGCGCCTGCGCCGGGCAGGGTGGCCACATACGCGGTGGCCAGGGCCACCACGATTGCAAGGCCGATGGACGTCGCGGCGAGCGCGAACGTGTGCGGCGCTGCGTCCGTGATCAGGTCGAACACGGGCGTGCCGGTGGCCACCGAGTAGCCCAGGTCGCCGGTGAACAGCCCGCCCAGGGTGG
Source organism: Corynebacterium sp. CQ3829_602738 (assembly GCF_054478435.1). Classification (NCBI taxonomy): domain Bacteria; kingdom Bacillati; phylum Actinomycetota; class Actinomycetes; order Mycobacteriales; family Corynebacteriaceae; genus Corynebacterium; species Corynebacterium sp. CQ3829_602738. Next base: position 501,278 of record NZ_CM137003.1, on the reverse strand, counting down.
CGAAGTACTGCTGGATCAGCGGCTTGTCCACGCCCATCTGTTCGCGGATCTGCTCGATCTCCGCCTGGGACAGGCCCAGGGCCGGGTCCGCGTAGCGGGCGGCCACGCCGTCGGAAGGCAGCGCGGAAAGCAGGAAAAACGCCAGGGTGTAGGCCAGAAGGAGCACGATGAGCGCCTGGCCGATGCGCTTGAGTACGTACTTGCCCATCTACTTGTCCTCCTCGCGGTCGAAGTACACCGAGTAGAAGCTCGGGCGCGCCACCGCCTCGGTGTCAAAGCCCTTCACGTGCGGCGCGAGCGCGTAGACCTGCGGCTCTTCAAACAGCGGCAGGGTGTAGGCGTGTTCGGTCAGGTGGTCCTGCACTGCCTTGGATGCGGCGGCTCGGCCGGCGTCGTCCGGGGTGGAGACCACCTTGTCCAGAAGCGCCTGCAGCTCCGCGTCGATCGGCGTGCCGTCGCCGGCGTTGTTCAGAAGCGAATCGCGGCGGTCCACGGACAGGTGCGATTCGATCACGTCGTAGTCCGCACGGCCCACCATGGTGTGCATGAGCTGGACGCGGTTGATGTCCTTTTGCGCCGCGTTCTGGGTGGCGCGGTCGCCGGCGACCATGTTCAGTTCGATGCCCAGCTCTCGCAGGTCGGACTGGATCATGGTGACAATCTCCTTCGAGCGCGGCTGCGGCAGGGCGTGGTTGACCCACAAGCTCAAGCGTTGGCCGTCCTTCTCGCGGATGCCGTCCGGGCCGGGGGTCCAGTCGGCGTCGTCGAGAAGCTTGCGCGATTGATCCGGGTCGAAGGTGTACGCGCCCGGCTGCTCCGCGTACCCCAGGGCCTGCGAGGTCATCGACGAGGTGGCCAGCGGGTAGGAATCCGACAGCAGGATGCGGATGATCTCCTCGCGGTCAACGCCGTGGATGATCGCCTGGCGCACGCGGATGTCCTGCAAAAGCGGGTGGTTGAAACGCATCGCCAGCTGGTTGTTCATGCCGTTGGCGGTGGCGGCGACCACCTGCACGCCCTGGTCCTTCAGGTGGCGCTCCACCGGCGGGGAGACCGTGCGCGCGACGTCGGCCTGGCCGGACAGCAGCGCGCCGGAGCGCATGGCCTCTTCCGCGGCCAGGGTGCAGTGGATGCCGTCGATACGCGCGCGCCCCTGGTGCTCAAGCGACGGCGGCGCCCAGTCGTAATCCTCGCGGGTCTTGAGCACCAGGTCGGTGCCCAGGGTCTCGCTGTCCACCACGAACGGGCCGGAACCGATGACGTTTTCCGCGTTGCCGGGGCCGAACTCCTCGTTGCGCAGCTTGAGCGAGGAATCCGCCAACAGCCCCGCGTTGTACGTCGACGTCGCCTGCGCGAAGCCGGGCGAGGGCGCGGAGAAGTGGAAGCGCACCGTGTCCTCGTCGACGACCTCGCCGCGCTCGTAGTTGGAGATCTGCTCCGAGACGTTGAGCAGCCGGTCCTTGTCGCCCAGGCCGAACAGGTCGAAGTTGTCCACGATGTTCTGCGCGGTCATGGGCGTGCCGTCGGAGTAGGTCACATCGGTGCGGATGTCGAAGGTGAACACCGTGGCGTCCTCGTTGATCTCCGGCAGGTCCGTGGCAATCCACGGCTCAAGCTCGAGGGTCTCCGGGTTCTGGTAGAGCAGCCGGTCCGTCAGCTGGTTGACCACGCCGCCGTTGGGGTAAAACCCGGCGGCCGGCGGGTACAGGCTGTTAAACCAGTTGGATTCCAGGTAGGTGAGCACGTCACCGTCATCGCCGTTAGCCGCCGTCGCGCATCCGGCGAGCAGGCTGGCTGCGGTGCCGAGCGCAAGCGTCGCGGCTACCTTTGTTTTAGGCACGTTATCGCCCTCTTTCTTCGGTTGCGCAGTGCACATTACCACTGTTAGACAATCCGGTTCTTTAGCAATAGACTAGGCAGTCTACATACGATCAATAGTTCACAGAAATCGTGGAGGTTTTTTCACCGTGGCAGCATCCATCGCAATCGTCGGAGCAGGACCCCGCGGCATCTCCATCACTGAACGCATCGCCGCCTACCTGGGCGACCGCAGCGAGGCGCTCACCCTGCACATCATCGACGACGCCCAACTCGGCGCCGGCCGCATCTGGGAAACCGACCAGACCCGCACGCTGTGCATGAACACCCTCGCCGGCGCGGTCACCCTGTTCACCGAACCCGGCGCGACCGTTGCCGCCCCCGTGCTCGAAGGCCCCACCATGTACGAGTGGATCCAGGCGCTGCGCGGCGAGAAAAGCCACCCGCTTATCGACGCCTCCGGTGCCTCCCTCCCCGAGCACTACAACGAAGAGCTGCGCGCCACCCGCCCCGAGTCCAACCCCTCGCGCGCGCTGTACGGCGAGTACCTGCGCTGGGCGTGGAAGGTCGCGCTCGCGCAGCTGCCGGACACAGTCGAGGTGGTCGAGCACCACTCCCGCGCGGTGTCGCTAGCGGCCGAGGGCGCCCAGGACGCCATCGCACTTGCCGACGGCTCCGTGGTCCACGCCGACGCCACCGTCATCGCCTCCGGCTGGGTGCTGCCCGCCCCCACGCCCGCGCAGCAGGCGTTCGCCGAGTCGGGTCTGACCTACATCCCGCCGGGCAACCCCGTGGAGCAGGACGTTTCACTGCTGCCGGCCGGTGAGCGCGTGGTGGTTCGCGGCATGGGCATGGGCTTTTTCGACCTCATGGCGCTGGCCACCATCGACCGCGGCGGCCGCTACGTTGAGGACGCCTCCGCGCGTTCCGGCCTGCGCTACGAGGCCACCGGCAAGGAGCCGCACTTCGTGGTCACCTCCGGGCGCGGCTACCCCTACCTGCCCAAATCCGAGTACCACTCCCTGCCGCCGAAGGCCGACCTTTCCCGCCTGCGCGCGGCTATCGACGCCTCCGAAGCACCTGTGTCCTTCGGCCGCGACCTCTGGCCGGCGCTGGCCCGCGACTCCTACGCCGAGTACTACCGCGTGCTTGCACGGGTGCGTCCAGAAGCGCTCAGCGTGCCGCTCGAGGAGATCCTCGCGGCCATCGATAACGCCGACCTTGCCGCGGTTGCCACCACGGACGGCATCCTGCCGGTCGCCCACACGCTGACCGAAGCGCTCGACAGGATGAGCACCGAGCCGTTCGACATGGCCGCCTGGGTGGATCCGCTCGCCGGCACCGAAGCACTCGACCTGGAGGAGCTGAACCGCCGCGTCGCCGAGGGCATGGAGGTAGACATCGCCGAGGCCGTTTCCGCCTGGGACTCCCCGCTCAAGGCCGGCCTGTGGGCCATCTCCGCGGGCCGCAAACCCAGCGCGATCGCCACCGAAAACGGCCGCGGCCCCCGCGAGGCGGCGCTTGCGCAGTACATGGCGTTCGGCCAGATGGTCGGCTCCGGCCCGCCGCTGTTCCGCACCCGCGAGCTACTCGCGCTTTTCGACGCCGGCCTGGTCACCTTCTTAGGCCCCGACCCAGTAGTGGAGCTCGCCGACGGCGAGTACGTTGCCGTCAGCCACGCCCGCTCGGTTCACGCCGCCGCGCTTGCCGACGCCTTCCTGCCCGGCCCCGACATCCGCACCTCCCCCGACGCGCTGACCGCGTCGCTGCGCGAGGCCGGCCGCGTGCGCCCTTTCGCACCGGGTGGTGTGGAAACCGCCTCCCCGGAGACCGACGATGACACCCGCCGCACGGTCCACCCCGACGGCGAGCTGGACGCGCGCCTGCACATCGTGGGCATCCCCACCGGCAAGCAGTGGGCGGACACCACCATCTCCCCCATGCCCGGCACCGACCCGCTGATGCTGCAGGAGACGGACAAGACGGCACGTTCGCTGCTCACCCAGGCGGGCGTGCTCTAGCCTAAGTCCCGCGCCACCGCCCACCTGGTGAGCTGGTGGCGGTTGGAGGTCTGCGTCTTGCGCAAAATGTTCGACGCGTGCGTCTCCACCGTCTTCACAGAGATGAACAACCGCTCGGCGATCTCCTTGTACGTGTAGCCGCGCGCGAGCAGCCGCAGCACCTCGAGTTCACGGCGGGTCAGCGAATCCACCGCCGGGTCGTCCTCTTCCACCACCGGCCCCGAGGCGAAGGCGTCGAGCACGAACCCGGCCAGCCGCGGCGAGAAATACGCGTCCCCGCCGCGCACCCGCTCGATCGCCTCAGCAAGCTCGGCGCCCGCGATGTTCTTGGTCACGTACCCCCGCGCGCCGGCGCGGATCAGCGCGATGACGTCTTCGGCGGCATCGGAGACACTCAGCGCCAGGTACGCCGGGCCCGGCGCCCGCTTGAGCACGGCCAGTCCGCCGCCGTCGGGCATGTGCACGTCTAGAAGCACCACGTCCGGGCGCGTGCGTTCGATCCCACGCACCGCCTCGGAAACGGTGCCTGCCTCACCAACGATGTCCACCGCGTCCGCCAGCTCAGCTTTCACCCCGGCACGGAACACGGAGTGATCGTCCACCAAGAACACGCTCGTCATAGCTCTAACGCTATCTCTACCTCGGAGCCATTGCCTATCGATGACACCACGCGCACCTCTCCCCCAACCCGCTCCACGCGGCCCACGATGGAGTCGCGCAAACCGTGCCGGTCGGCCGGGACGGCGTCCGGGTCGAAGCCGGAACCGCGGTCGCGCACAAACACCTCGAGCCTGCCCGCGAGATGCTCCGCGTAAACGTCGATGGTGTCCACACCGGCGTGCTTGGCGGCGTTGACCATCGCCTCCCTCGCAGCCAGCACGACCGCCTCGGTGCGCTCATCGAAGGCGACATCCTCGCCCACCGTGACCGGTTGGATGACCACGCGGAAGGCGTCCTCCACCTCGCCGGCCGCTTTCTGCAGGGCGGCGAAGGTGGTGGTGTGGTTGGGCACGGTGTCGTCGAAAAGCCAGGCCCGCAGCTCGCGCTCCTGGGCGCGCGCAAGGCGGGCGACCTCATCCGCATCGCCCGCCTGCTTCTGTATCAGCGCGAGGGTCTGCAGCACCGAATCGTGCAAGCGTGAGGCGATCTCCGCGCGCTGGTCTGCCACCGCCTTCGCCTCACGCTCCGCGACCAGCGAATTGGCGAGCTTCGCAATCAGCGGCACGACCAGCACCGCCACGCCCACCACCGTGACCAGCACGGAGACCACCACGCCGCCAACCCCGGCGCTCTCGCCCACAAACGCCACTGCCAGCACCCCGGCCATGACCAGCAGCGCACCCAAGGTCAGCGCGGCGATGTTGCCCCACGACCCCGTACCGCGGTCGTAGGCCTGCAGCGCAATCACCGCGCCGACGATGAGCACGCCGAGCACAAACACCACCGTGGCGCCCGCGCCCGAGGACAGCTGCAGCGCAATAAGCGCGCCTGCGAACCCGAGCACCACCAGCGCAAGATCCATCGTCCCCGGGCGCTGGCGCTGCGCCCCACTGTCGTCCAGGGGCGTACACATCCACAAACCGGCGTAGAGCAGCGCGCCGAACCCGCCCGCGAAGCTGGCCGCGACGAAGAACAGGCGCACCCATTTGTCCTCCACCCCCAGGTGGTCGGCCACACCGGAGGCCACGCCGGCCACAACGCGGCGGGAGCTGTTCCGGGTCAGCCGGGGATACAACGCAGACATAACCCCCATCGTTGCACGGGAACGCCTGAGGGCACATCGGGGGAAACCCTGAAACGAAAAATCAGGGTCGTTCCCGATACCGCAACCCGCGCCCCCGCGGGAGGATAGAGCCATGGAAAAGAACACACTCACGCAGATGTGGGAGACCCGCCCGCCCCGCATCCCGGAGAACCAGGGCGGCAAGGCCGTCATCGGCGGCGTCTGCGAAGGCATCGGCGCCCGCTTCCACATCGACCCCACGTTTGTCCGCGTAGTTTTCGTCGCGCTCTCGCTCGCGTTCGGCGGCGGCATCTTCCTCTACCTGCTGTGCTGGATCAACATGCCCCGCTTCGGGCTGACCCGCAGCCCCTGGGCCGCGATCATCACTCCGAAAGAGCAGCTGACCGCAGCGGAGATAAAGGATCGCGACACCGGCTGGTGGCTGCTGCTCGGGCTGTTCCTGTTTTTACCGTCCGTTTCCGTCGCAGGCGATCTGCGGGCGGTGCTGGTCACGTTCATCCTCTTCGCCGCCGGCTGGTACTTCCTGCACCAGCGCCAGCCCGAGCCGCCGGCTGGGTTGCTGGTGGGCGAGCCGGAGGAGGCACCGACAAGCAACCGCCCCGCTGTGGACACCTCTCACCTAACGGTGCCCGAAGGACACGAACACCCCGGCCAGCGCCCGCCCGCCTGGGACCCGCTCGGCGCGGCGCCGGAACTGTGGCACCTGCCGGAGCCGAGCGAACCGGCGCCGCAGCAGTCCAAAAAACGCAACTGGTTCTGGATCCCGGTCGCCTTGGGTCTCTCAGCGGCCTCTCTCGTGGCGCTTGCGTTTTACAGCGACGTTCGCGACGGCGACTACGGGCGCTTCGGCAGCTCGCACATCACCGTGTACGACGTCGACACCCTGCCAGACCAACCGGGCGTCAACGGCTTCGTCGGCGAGACCTACCTTGACCTCTCCGAGCTCGAGCCGCTGCGCGAGCCGAAAACCGTCGAAGTCAGCAACACCATCGGCAAGGTGGACGTGATCCTGCCCAACGACGTCCCCGTCGACGTGAACTGCCAAGTCACCATCGGCGAGACCGCCTGCCCCGAAGAAACGCAAAACGAGGACAAGGACAGCGCGCTACTCACGATCAACGTGACAGAGCGTATCGGGTCCGTGTCCGCGTACTACGAGGAGTGAGTCCGGGACTTACTCCCACTCGATGGTGGCCGGCGGCTTGGAGGTGACGTCCAACACCACGCGGTTGACGTCGGCGACCTCGTTGGTGATGCGGGTGGAGATGACCTCGAGCGTCTCGTAGGGGATGCGCACCCAGTCCGCGGTCATCGCGTCCTCGGAGGCGACCGGGCGCAGCACGATCGGGTGGCCGTAGGTGCGGCCGTCGCCCTGCACGCCCACGGAGCGCACGTCGGCGAGCAGCACGACCGGGCACTGCCAGATCTCATCGTCCATACCGGCCTTGGTCAGCTCCTCGCGGGCGATGGCGTCGGCGGCGCGTAGCCTCTCCAGGCGCTCCTCGGTGACCTCGCCGATGATGCGGATGCCCAGGCCCGGGCCCGGGAACGGCTGGCGGTTCACAATCTCCTCGGGCAGGCCCAGCTCGCGGCCGACGGCGCGGACCTCGTCCTTGAACAGCAGGCGCAGCGGCTCGACCAGCTCGAACTCGACATCGTCCGGCAGGCCGCCGACGTTGTGGTGGCTCTTGATGTTGGCGGTGCCGGTGCCGCCGCCGGACTCCACCACGTCCGGGTACAGGGTGCCCTGGACCAGGTAGTCCACCTGCTGACCCTCCAGCACGCCGGCAACAGCGCGTTCGAAGGAGCGGATGAACTCCGCGCCGATGGCCTTGCGCTTCGCCTCCGGCTCGGTCACGCCGGCGAGCTTGTCCAAAAACGCCTTGCGCTCGTCCACGGTGACCAGCTTCGCGCCGGTGGCGGCCACGAAGTCGGTCTCCACCTGCTCGCGCTCACCCTGGCGCAGCAGGCCGTGGTCCACGAACACGCAGGTCAGCCGGTCGCCGATGGCGCGCTGCACGAGTGCCCCCGCGACGGCGGAGTCCACGCCGCCGGACAGGGCGCAGATCGCACGGCCCTCGCCGACCTGTTCGCGCACGTCCGCGATGAGCTGCTCGGCGATGTTGGAGGCGGTCCAGTTCTGCTCCAGGCCAGCAATCTCGGTGAGGAAGCGGGTGAGCACCTCCTGGCCGTGCGGGGAGTGCATGACCTCCGGGTGGTACTGCACGCCGGCGAGCTTGCGGGAGGTGTCCTCGAACGCGGCCACGGGCGCGCCCGGAGTGGAGGCGGTGACCTCGAAGCCTTCCGGTGCCTGCGTCACGGAGTCGCCGTGGGACATCCACACGGCGTGCTCGGGCTCGAGGCCTGCGTGGAGCACGCCGCCGTCGACACGCATCTGCGTGCGGCCGTACTCGCGCGCACCGGTCTTGGCCACCTCGCCGCCGAGCGCGCGGGTCATGATCTGGAAGCCGTAGCAGATGCCGAAGATTGGCAGACCCAGCTCGAAGATCTCTTGGTCGAGCTGCGGCGCGCCTTCTTCGTACACCGACGACGGGCCGCCGGAGAGAATCAGGGCTTGTGGGTTTTTCTCGCGGACTTCAGCGGCGGTGATGGTGGATGGAACCACCTCGGAGAACACGTTCGCCTCGCGCACACGGCGGGCGATCAGCTGCGCGTACTGCGCGCCGAAATCGAGGACAAGGACTGGGCGGGCTTGCGGAGTATTCACAGGCCTAGATCGTAGTCGATCGCGCGCGAGACCCAACTGCTTGTGCAGCGTCCGGGAAAACCCCAGAATGACCAGCATGACCTTGCGTGCCCCCGCGCCGGCGTGGTCGAGGACAAAGGAAAGCCGTGCGGGTGGCGCCGGAATGGCACCACCCGCGCGACTCGCGCGAAAAGCGCTACTTTACAGCCGAGCTGAGGCGCTCCAGGGCGGCGCGCACCTCGTCGGTGGACGGCGCCTGCGCGAGCTTCTCGGAAGCCTGCTGCAGCTGGGCGATGGAATTATCCGCTGCCTCCATAGCCTTGTTGACCTGCTCCACCAGCGGCATCACTTCGGCGCCCATGGTGGACTCGTTGGTGTTCTGGGACCAGCGGCGGATCATCTCCAGCGGGATCTTGGTCAGCTCGGAAATGGAGTTGACCTTCAGCTCCACGCGGCGACGGAAGGACGAGTGCAGGAACACCGCGTCGTCCATCTCGCGAACGTCAACCTCGAGCGCGTCCACAAGCAGGCGCATGGACTCATCCGCGCCGGCCTCGGTGGAGAACTGCGCGGTCTGCGCGGTGTGCAGACGGGCCAGGGCGATCGCCATGCGTGCGTTCGCGGTCTTGGCGTAGAGCTCCTCGGCCACCTCTTCCAGCGTGGCGGCGTTTTCGTCGATGATGCCACGCATGGTCGCCCACACCTGCAGCGGTGCGAGTAGCAGGGTGCGCGAAGCACCCTCGGTGACCACGTTTTCCATCTCCGCCTTCACGTTGTTGGTGACGGCGTTTTCCTCCACCAGGGTGGCGGACGCCTTGCGCAGCTCGTCGGCGGCGTCCTGGATGGCGGTCTGGACGTTCATGAACTGGTCCAGCTCGCCGTACAGCGCACGGGCCGCGTCATAGATGTCGCCGGAGCCCTCCGGCAGGGTGAATCCGGCGTCCTCAAGCGCCTGCACCTCGGCCGGCAGCGCGGCGCGGATGAACGCGTCGTAATCCGGCAGCAGCTCGCCGATCTTCTCCGCGCCCTTGACGGCGCGCTCGCGGCGGCCCACACCATTGGCCTCGGCCTCGTGCTCGACCAGGTTCGCCTCCTGGTACAGCTTGCCTGCCGCCTCGAAGCGCTCCGTCATCGGGCGGGTGCGCACGGACAGGTAGCCGCCGTTGGGCAGCGGGGTCACGGTGGCGAGCACGTCGTACGCCGAACCGCTCTTGGCGCTGTTGCGCACGTACGCGGCGAAGGGGCGGCCGTCCTCGATGGTGTCCCACATGATCTTGAAGGCGCCGCCCGGCATCTCATCGCTGCGGATGAGGTTGTGCGGCTTGCCGATCATCTCGTCCGCGTCGTACTGGGCGTACTTGATGAACACGTCGTTGACATGGGTCATCACACCCTTCGCGTCGGTGACCGAAAAGAAGATGTCGTTGACATCGACTTCGTGGGAGGCACCCTCTGGTGCGTCGCGAAGAATGGTTACACGGCTAGACATGGGGCGTACTCATCCAATTTCTCAACTACGGATCGCCAGATCGGCTTTCTGAAAAGCTTTCACATCAGTATAACCACACTTTGCCATGATTCTCTTCAGACCTCCGACGATGTTGAGACCGCCATACGGATCGCTCGACGGGCCGAAGAGCACCGTCTCCAACGGCACGCCCCTGCCCGCGGTGGCGTCCTTGCTCACGTCGCCGCGCGGGAATCGCGGGTGCGCCGCCTGCGCCTCCCAGTACACGCCGCCAGCCGCAGCTTCGGACGCCTGCGCCAAGTTGCGGCCGAGCATGACCGCATCAGCGCCACACGCAATAGCAAGGGCGACGGCACCAGGTTCCCACAGGGCGGTGTCCGCCAGCACGTGCACATAGCGCCCGCCGGTCTCGTCCAGGTAGTCGCGGCGTGCCGCCGCCACGTCAGCGATCGCCGTAGCCATGGGGACATTGACCACCGTGTCGGCGTGGCCCGAGCCCACAATCACACCGGCCACACCGGAGCGCATCAGGTGGGTTGCCGTGGAGTAGTCGAACACCCCGCCCGCGATCACCGGCACGTCGAGCGAGCCGACGAACTCCTTCAGGTTCAACGGCTCGCCGCCCTGCTGCACGTGCTCGGCCGAGACGATAGAACCCTGGATGAACAGGATCTCCGCACCTGCCGCGATGACCACCGGCGCCAGCTCACGCGCGTTCTGCGGGCTCACGCGCACCGCCACTGTGACGCCGGAGTCGCGCACCTGGGCGATGCGCTCAGTGAGCAGATCGGTATCAAGCTCCGCTGCGTGCAGCTCCTGCAGCGTGCGAACGGAGCGCTCCTCCGAGTCCATGTACTCCTGGTACTTTTCTTCCGAGTCGATGCCCCAGGCGTCCTCGCACGAGTCCACGACCTTCTTCACCGCGCCCTCGAGGTCTGCATGGCGGCCCCAAAGCCCCTCGGCGTCGATCACACCGAGGCCGCCCTGCTTGCCCAGCTCGATGATGAACTCGGGGCTGGCCAGCGCATCCGTCGGGTGAGAGGCGAGCGGGATGTCGAATGTGTAGGCGTCGATGTTCCAGCTCGTGTCCACGTCCTTCGAAGAACGGGTGCGGCGCTTCGGCACGATTGAAAGATCGCCCAAGTCGTACGCCCTGCGGGCCTCGCGGCCGAGGCCGATTTCCACGTAGTCGCGCATGAGTATCCCTTACTGGCGGTAGTTCGGCGCCTCGACGGTCTGCGTGATGTCGTGCGGGTGCGACTCGCGCAGGCCGGCGGCGGTGATCTGGACGAACTGCTTCGTCTGCAGCTCCTCGATGGAGGCGGCGCCGGTGTAGCCCATGGCGGCACGCAGGCCACCGACAATCTGGTGGGTAATGGAGTCCAGTTCGCCGCGGAACGGCACACGGCCCTCGACGCCCTCCGGCACCAGCTTGTCCTCGCTGGTCACATCAGCCTGGAAGTAGCGGTCCTTGGAGAAGGAGCGCTTCTCGCCGGTCAGGCCGCGGCCCTGCATGGCGCCCATGGATCCCATGCCGCGGTAGCGCTTGTACTGCTTGCCGCCCACGACCACGATCTCGCCCGGGGCCTCTGCGGTGCCGGCAAGCATGGAACCGAGCATCACGGTGGACGCGCCCGCCGCCAGCGCCTTGGCCACGTCGCCGGAGAACTGCATGCCGCCGTCGGCGATGATCGGAACGCCTGCGGCCTTCGCCGGGACGGATGCCTCGAGAATCGAGGTGATCTGCGGCGCGCCCACGCCTGCCACCACACGGGTAGTGCAGATGGAGCCCGGGCCGATGCCCACCTTGATCGCGTCAGCGCCAGCGTCGATCATGGCCTTCGCCGCGCTGCGGGTGGCCAAGTTGCCGCCGATGACGTCCACGCGGTCGCCGAATTCCTTCTTCACGCGCGAGACCATCTCCAGCACGCGGTTGTTGTGCGCGTGCGCGGAGTCCACCACGAGCGCGTCCACGCCGGCTTCCACCAGCAGGCCCGCGCGGTCGAAGGAATCCTCGCCGGTGCCCACGCCGGCGGCGACGAGCAGGCGGCCGTCGGCGTCCTTGGAGGCGTTCGGGTACTGCTCGCTTTTGACAAAGTCCTTCACGGTGATCAGGCCGGCCAGGGTGCCATCCGTCGCCACGATCGGCAGCTTCTCCACCTTATTGGAGGACAGCAGCGCCAAAGCTTCTTGCTTATCGACGCCCTCCGGCGCCACCACGAGCGGCATCGGGGTCATGACCTCGGCGACCTTGCGCTTGAAGTCAGCCTCGAAGCGCATGTCGCGGTTGGTGATGATGCCGACAAGGCGGCCGCCGCCGTCAACCACCGGCAGGCCGGAGATGCGGAAGCGGGCGCAGAGCGCGTCCACGTCCTCAAGCGTCATGTCCGGGGTTGCGGTTACCGGGTTGGACACCATGCCGGACTCGGAGCGCTTCACAATGTCGACGTGCTCCGCCTGGTCCTGGGCGCTCAGGTTGCGGTGAATCACGCCGATGCCGCCCTGGCGCGCCATCGCGATCGCCATGCGGGACTCGGTGACCGTGTCCATCGCGGCGGAGGCGATCGGCATGCCCAACCGGATGTTCTTGGTGAACTGGGAGGCGGTGCTCACCTCGGACGGGACGATGTGGGATTCCGCCGGCAGCAGCAGCACATCGTCGAAGGTCAGGCCGCGAAGCGCAACCTTGTCCGGATCGTCCCCACCAGTCCACACACGCTCGTTCGCCATCGCTTAGTCTCCTCTCCCGCGCGGATGTTTTTCGCCATGATATAACGCCCCGCAAACCCCGACCGTGCCACCCAGTTCAGCGCTCCTGCGAGCGGGGGATCGAGCCGGTTTGCCACACCGTATAGGGTTAGACGGGTGAACTACGACGACATGATGCCATTGGACCCGTTCGCGGACGACCCCAACGACCCGGCATCCTTCATCGAGGACGAAGAGCACGCCGAGCCGCTGTCGCCCGCCGAACGCGTCGCAGTCATCCAGGATCTCTCGCATGTGCGCGACGCGAAGCGCATGCTGAAACCCCGCGGAATCCTCGGGGTGTCGTTCCTCTGCGAGGATTGCGACCAAGTCCACTACTACGACTGGGAGATCATGGAGCAAAACATGATCGCCTCGCTGAACAACCAGCTGCCCCCGGTGCATGAGCCGAGCGCGAACCCCAACATCGAGGCCTACGTGCCCTGGGATTACGCCATGGGCTACCTGGACGGCTTAGAGGGGCGCTAGGAGCTGCTGCCCACCGGCGGGTGGACGATCGGGCCGCCCTCTGCGCCGCCGGAGACACTGTTGCCCGCGCCGAACTCAGCGGGCGGATTCACCATCGTCGCCGGGTCGTTGACCCGCAGCGACGGGTGCTCCTGTTCCGAGGCGGTGCCCTCCGCCGAGGACCCACCGGTTGTGCCCTGCGTCGGCGCCGTGATGCCGGAAGTCGCGCTCGGCTGCGGGCTCGACACCGTCGGCTGGGTGGGCTGCGAGGGCTGGCGGGCGCCCGCACCGGAGCCTGAGCCATTGCCTGCACCCGGCCCGCGCTGCGCCGGATCCTGCGAGGACTGCGGCGGCTGCTGCTGCGCCGGCGGTGCCGGGACAGCCGGGGCCTGCTCCGGAGTCGGCTGCTCGGTGGAGGTGTCCTCCGCCGGCACCGTGGTCGCCTCCGTGACCGTCTCTGTCACCGTCGCGGCCGCGCCGTCCTTGGCCGCGCGCCGCTCGCGCTCCTTCATCGTGGCCACCAGGCCGCGCGCCTGCTCCAGCAGGTCGCGGGCGGCAGCGGCATCGCCGCTTTCGTTGGCCGCCTCAAGCTCGTCGAGGGTGGTGGCCAGCTCCACCATCGTGGTGTCTTCGCCTTGCGCGCCGTCTTCGAACAGGGCGGCGCCGGTGCCGACGCACACCACGGTCGCCGCGGCGGCGCCGATCAAGCCGGACAGCCACGGGCTGACGCGGCGCTTCGCCTTCTCGGCGCGCTTCTCGTCCAGCGAGGCGACGTTGCCGACGGACTGGGAATCCTCCACGTACAGCTGTGGCGCCGGCGGCATCGGCCGGTCGACATCGCCCTTCAGCTTCAGCAGGGCGGCGGCGAGGGGGTCGTTGCCTGCCGAAGGATCGTCGCCAAGCATGAGCGCCTCAATGAACGCGTCGCTGTTCGCGAACTCCTCAAAATGATCGTCCTGCCGTGTCATAACTCCGCCTGCCCTCCGTCCAGTTGCTTCCGCAGTTTGGACAGCGCACGGTGCTGGGCAACACGCACTGCACCTGGTGTGCTGCCCATGACTTCAGCCGTCTCCTCCGCGGACAGACCCACAAACACTCGCAGAATAACGATGTCGCGGGCCTTCTCGTTTAATGAATCGAGCAAAGCCCGCACAGCGTTACTCCCCGACGACACCATCGCGGCGTCCTCCGGTGTGATTGTCGCCATTTCGGTGTCGGGCACCTCCTCCACCGGGCTCAGCTTGTCGCGCGCCATCGCACGGTGCGCGTCTGCGACCTTGTTAAACGCGATGCCGTACACGAACGCCATGAACGGACGGCCGGTGTCGTTGTAGCGGTCGATGCTCGTCGCCACCGCGAGGCAGATCTCCTGGGCCACATCTTCGGGGGTAGGCATCCGCCCTCCCCCGATGCGCGCCCTGGCGTAGCGCAGCACGCGCGGGTGGATGATGGAGATGATGCGCTGCAGCGCCCGCCGGTCGCCCTGCGCAGCGGCGGGGACTAAGCCAGCGAGTTCTGCGTCTTCATCGCTTGCAGCCACGCGCATCTCCTCCCTACATCTGTCAGCCTGCTCCGGACTCGCGTAACCCGTACATAATAGACGCACTTGCCATTTTGTTTGCGCTACCGAGCTTTTGCCAGGAATTCACCTGCCCGTAACCAGGTGCGTTAACGCAGTAAGACAGGGGTATTTTCGCGCGGTTCGACTGCGCGACAGCAGTCTGTAACCGGGACGAAACCAAACGTTAACCAGAGCAGTCCACACTCGTTGCCGGTTACACGTTTGAGGTACTTCCACAAAGGAGCACTCCCGATTATGTCTTTGCCGCATCAGCTTCCCGGACCCAACGCAGACTTCTGGGATTGGCAGCTACACAGCAAGTGCCGGGGGGAGGCCTCCGAAATCTTCTACCACCCCGACGGGGAGCGCGGCCGGGCGCGCACGCAGCGCGAAAACCGCGCGAAGGCCATCTGCTTCGAGTGCCCGGTGTTGTCGCAGTGCCGCGAGCACGCGCTGCGTGTGGCTGAGCCGTACGGCATCTGGGGCGGCATGAGCGAATCCGAGCGCTCCGCCATCCTGCGCGGCACCGCCGGCGGCATGAAGGTCGCCGCGGCTTCCGCCAAGTAGCCCGGAATACGAAAAACGCCCCGGTTTCGGGGCGTTTTTGCTTATCGACGAACCTTCGGCCGATGCGCGACTAGTGCGCGTGGCCCTCGTGCTCGTCTTCCTCAGCGGGCTTAGTCACCACAGACGCTTCCGTGGTGAGCACCATGCGCGCCACGGACGCGGCGTTGACCACCGCGCTGTGGGTGACCTTCACCGGGTCGATGATGCCCTGCTCGATGAGGTTGCCGTACTCGAGCGTGGCGGCGTTGAAGCCCTCGCCGTTTTGCATCTCGGCGACCTTGGACACCACAACGGCGCCGTCGAGGCCCGCGTTGTCGGCAATCCAAAACGCCGGCTTGGACAGGGCGCGGGCCACGGCCAGCACGCCGGTCTTCTGCTCGGCCTCGAAGCCCTCGGCGAAGGTCTCGAGCTGCTTGGCAATCTGCACCAACGCGGAGCCGCCGCCGGCGATGATGCCCTCGTCCGCCGCCGCGCGGGCGGCGTTGATGGCGTCCTCGACGCGCAGCTTGCGCTCGTTCTGCTCGGTCTCGGTGGCAGCGCCGACGCGCAGCACGGCCACACCGCCGGACAGCTTGGCCAGGCGCTCTTCCGCCTTCTCCTTGTCCCAGGTCGAGTCGGTGGACTCGATCTCGCGGCGGATCTGGTTGCGGCGGTCCTCCACTGCCTCGGCGGTGCCGGCGCCGTCGACGATGACGGTGTCGTCCTTCGTCACCGTCACGCGGCGGGCGGAACCGAGGTGGTCCAGGGTGGCGTCCTTGAGGTTGACGCCGACCTCCGGGTCGATCACGGTCGCGGCGGTGACCACCGCGAGGTCGTCCATAAACGCCTTGCGGCGCTCGCCGAAGTACGGCGACTTCACTGCGACAACCTTGAGGATCTTGCGGATGGAGTTGACCACCAGCGCCTGCAGCGCCTCGCCCTCGATGTCCTCCGCCACCACGAACAGCGGCACGGACTCGGAAGCGGCCTGCTCCAAAAGCGGCAGGAAGTCCGGCAGGGAGGAGATCTTGCCGCGCACCAGCAGCACGCGGGCGTTTTCCAGCACTGCCTGGCCGGCGTCCGGGTCCGTCATGAAGTACGGCGAGAGGAAGCCCTTGTCAAAGGAGATACCCTCGGTCAGGTCCACGTACGAGTCGATGGACTGGGACTCCTCGACGGTGAGCACACCGTCCTTGCCCACCTTGTCCATGGCGCCGGCGACCATCTCGCCGACCTCCGGGTCGCGCGAGGACACGGTGGCCACGTTCGCGATCTCGGCGGAGGACTGCACGTCGGTCGCGCGGGCCTTGAGCTCCTCGACGACCTTGTCGGCGGCGGCCTTGATGCCCTTGTTCAGCTCGATCGGGTTCGCGCCGGCCGCGACGTTGCGCAGGCCCTCGGCGACGAGCGCCTGAGCCAGAAGCGTTGCGGTGGTGGTGCCGTCGCCGGCAATGTCGTTCGTCTTGACTGCGACGGACTTCACCAGCTGCGCACCGAGGTTTTCAAACGGGTCCTCGAGGTCGATGTCGCGGGCGATGGTCACGCCGTCGTTGGTGACGGTCGGCCCACCCCAGGACTTGGACAGCACGACGTTGCGACCGCGGGGGCCGAGGGTGACCTTCACCGCGTCGGCGAGCGTGTCCACGCCGCGCTGGATGCCCTCGCGGGCCTCCTGATCAAATGCGATGAGTTTTGCCATGGCGCTTACTTCTCGACGACGGCCAGCAGGTCACGGGCGGACAGCAGCAGGTACTCCTCGCCGCCGTACTTCAGCTCGGTGCCGCCGTACTTGGAGAAGACGACGGTGTCGCCCTCCTTGACGTCCACGGCGACACGGTTGCCGTTGTCGTCCAGGCGGCCCGGGCCGACAGCGATGACGACGGCTTCCTGCGGCTTCTCCGCGGCGGAATCCGGGATAACCAGGCCGGACGCGGTGGTGGTCTCAGCCTCGGCGATCTGGACGAGGACCTTGTCCTCCAGCGGCTTGATGTTGACGTTTGCCATGATCAGCAACCTTTCATTGGTGAATGATTCAACAGTTCAGGTCTGAAGAGGCGCAGCCGTCGTCGCGGGTGAACAACTGTGCTTCACACAACCTGCTTTGGCACTCTACCCCCGAGAGTGCCAGCCAACAACCACAGGCTGTGTGTTAGCGCGATTTAGCGGTTGAGCACCGCGTTTCGCCAAAGCTCGTATTCTTCGGCGTTGTCGTCGCGGTAATTCTCCACCGCGCGGATGGCCTGCAGCACCTTGCCGATGGTGCGCTCGTCCACGCTCTCCCCGTCGCGCGCCGTGAAGATCACCGGGCCGGAGATAGCGCGGGTGGGGTCGGTGAGGAACTCCGGGTTGTCCGTCTCCGCGGTGTTGCGCGCCAGCGACGCCACCGGGTTCGGCTCCTGGCCCAGCTGGGCCGCGTCCGGGCGGAAGATCGCGTGGAAGCGGTTGCCTTCCTGGTCGAAGGCGACATCGACGGCTTCGCCGGTGATGCCGCCGAGGGTCTCGCGCGCGGTGTCCTCGTCGAAGACGATGCGGCGGTAGGTCAGGTCCGGGTTGACCAGGAACCCGAACCGCTCGCGGTCGGCCTGGCCCTGGTCGAATTGCTCGGTAGTTTCAGCGGACACGGGACATCCTTTCGTCGAACAAGACGTGCAGGCCCCAAGCGTATCCGCAACCAGCACTTCTCGCTTTACGACGACACGAGCGGGACCTCGACCTCCAGCGACGTGTCCGTGCCCACGCCCAGCCCAGAAGGCGCAGCGCCTTCGTGGATGAGCTGCGCGGCCAACGCCGCGATCATCACCCCGTTGTCCGTGCACAGGTTGAACCGCGGCACGCGCAGCTCAATACCGGCTGCCTGGCAGCGCTGCTGCGCAAGTTCGCGAAGCCTGCGGTTCGCGGCCACGCCGCCGCCGAGCAGCAGCGTGTTCGCGCCGGTGTCCTCGCAGGCCATGACGGCTTTCGCGGTGAGCACGTCGCACACCGCCTCCTGGAAGGACGCGCAGACGTCCTCCAGCGAGATCACGCGCCCGTCGCACTCGGCGGCCTCGACGTGGCGGGCCACCGCAGTCTTCAGGCCCGAGAAGGAGAAGTTGTAGCGGTGCTCGCCGCGCAGGTCCTCGGCGCGCGAGAGCGCCCGCGGGAACTTCACCGCCTCCGGGTCGCCTTCGGCGGCGAGCTTGTCCACCACCGGGCCGCCGGGGTAGCCCAAGCCCAGCAGGCGGGCGACTTTGTCGTAGGCCTCGCCGGCGGCGTCGTCGAGCGTGGTGCCCAGCTCCCTCATCGGCTTGCCCACAGCCTCGACCTCGAGCAGCTGCGTGTGCCCGCCGGAGACCAGCAGCGCAACCGCGTGCGGCAGCGGCTCGCCGTCCAGGTTGGCCACCGCGACGTGCCCGCCTAGGTGGTTCACGCCGTAAAACGGCACGCCCCACGCCGCCGCGTACGCCTTGGCCGCGGACGCGCCGACCAGCAGCGCGCCGGCCAGGCCCGGGCCCACAGTGGCGGCCACCGCGTCGGGTTTGTCGATGCCCGCGTCCGCCAGCGCCTTTTCCATCACCTGCGGCATGGCCTCCAGGTGCGCGCGCGAGGCGATCTCGGGCACGACCCCACCGAAGCGGGCGTGCTGCTCCATCGAGGAGGCGACGACGTCGGCGAGGATGTCCATCGTGCCGTCTTCGCGCAGCTCGACAATGCCCACGCCGGTTTCGTCGCACGAGGACTCGATGCCCAACACAATCACTGGTCTCGCCTTTCGCTCTTCTTCGGCCGCGTCATGGTGTACGCGTCCATGCCGGAGGCCTGATAGTAATTCTTGCGCACGCCCGCGGTGAAAAACCCGAAGCTTTCGTACAGCCGGATCGCGGGCGTGTTGTCCACCCGCACCTCCAAAAAGCACGGCCCGTCCAAAAGGTCCACAGTGTGCATCATCTGGTCCATCAGCGCCCGGCCCAGGCCCTCGCCCTGCCGGGAGGGGTCGACGCCGATGGTGTGGATCTCAAACTCCGGGTCGTCTTTCGGCCCGAGCATGGCCAGGCCGGCAAAGCCGACCAGCTCATCGCCGTCGAAGGCGCCCAGGTAGAAGGTGTGGCGCGCGGCGATCTCGGAGCGGTACGCCGCCTCGGACCACGGGCTGTCGCCGGCGAAGAGCACCGCCTCGATGGCGGCGGCCGCCGGGGCGTCCGCGACGCCCAGCTCGCGGAAGGCCACGCTCATGGCAGCGCCGGCGACTTCGGGGCCTGCTTCGGCGGCACCGCGTCCGGCCGGCGCAGATACAGCGGCACCAGCGGCTCCGGCGGCGCGCCCAGGTCGGCGACTGCGACGAGGCCGGCAGGTGTTGGGGGTTGGTAAGTCACCCTTTGGGCGTCGATAGGCAAAAGCTCCGCGAGCGACGACGGCACGCTGACCACATCCACCGCGGGTGAGGTCAGGTCCGCCGGCTTGCACACGTTAGGGCCGGCGACGCGCTTGCCGCCGGAGTAGCGCGCCCAGTACACTTCGCGGCGGCGCGCGTCGGTGACCACCAGCGCCTCACCGCCAAGCGACGCGGCGACCGCGTCATGCGTGCACACCCCGTGCACCGGAATGGCAAGCGCCTGCCCCAGCGCCGACGCGGTGGACATGCCGACGCGCAGGCCGGTAAACGGCCCCGGGCCGCAGCCGACCACGACCGCGCCCAGGTCCGCGAACTCGATCCCCGTCTGATCCAGCAGCCGGGTGATCTCCGGCATAAGCGTCTCGTTGTGCGCGCGGGTGGCAACGGCCGTCTCCGCGAGCACACGGTCCCCGTCCACGATGCCTGCGACCAGGTCAGTCGTGGCGGTGTCCAGGGCGAGAACGAGCATTACTGGCCCAACCCGAGGGTCCAGCGGCCCTGGTTCATGTGGAACGGCATCGCGGTGTTGAGCGGGAAGGACTCGGACTGCGGCACGGTGCAGATGTCCACCTTGTTCAGCTCCACCGGGTCCACCATGGGAGCCTCGCCCTCGCCGCCTGGAATGAGCAGCACGTAGCCGAGGTCGCCGCCGAGGTCCAGGTCGTCGGCGCTGATGCCGAAGGCCTCAAGCTTGGCGTCCACCAGCTCCTGCGGCTCGCCCGGGCACAGCGTTGTATAGCCGAGATAGCGCTCCGCGTCGTAGATGCGCGCCGGGTCCACCAGCTGCGCAGACACGGCGTCGCCGCCCGGGCGGGTCTGCTGCAGCGAGCGCGTCAGCGAGTTCGTGGGCGCGACCTGGGCGACCTCGGTGGAACGGGACTGCGGGATGAAGATGATCCCCGCCAAAATCACGAGCCACAGCACAGCTGCGAGCACGATCCAGCGGCGGGACTGGCTAGTGAGGTTGAGCATGCGTGTAAGCCTACATCCCGTCTTCGACGCGCCAGGAGATGATGCGGGCTTCTGTGTCGGCGTGCGTGCGCCGATCCAGCGTGACGCGCACGTGGCGCTGCGCGAGTTGCTCCACCAGTCCGCCGCCCCACTCAGCCACCACCACGGCGTCCTCGAGGGCGCTGTCTAAGTCGAGGGCGTCGAGCTCGCCCAGCGGGTCGTCGCCGAGCCGGTAGGCGTCCACGTGCACGAGCGAGGGGCCATTGCCTATCGACGAGTGCTCCCGCGCAATCACGAACGTCGGGCTCGTCACCCGGCCCTTGACCCCCATGCCCCTCGCGATGCCCTGTGTGAAGGTGGTCTTGCCCGCGCCGAGCGGGCCGTCGAGCACCACGAGGTCGCCCGCCTCGAGGGCCTGCCCCAGCTCTTCGCCGAGCGCTTGAGTATCCGCGGCGTCGTCGCACAGCCGCTCGCCCTGCGCCGGAAACGTGGTCTTCATCTACTTGCCCTCCCCGATGTAGGTGCGGGTGGTGCGCCCGCGCGGAGCACAGACCACCTCGTAGTTGATGGTGCCGGCGCGCTTGGCCAGCGCGGTGGCGTCGCCGAAGATGACGGCCTCATCGCCCGCTGTGACGTCCGCTTCGTTGTCGCCGAGCCAGACCACAATCTGGTCCATGGACACCCGGCCCACCTGCTGGTAGGTCCGGCCCGCGATGTCGACCTCCACGGCGCCTTGCCAGGAGCGCTGCACCCCGTCCGCGTAGCCCGCGGGGATCACGGCCGTGAACCCGTCCGCCGGCGCTTCCCAGGTCCGGGCGTAGCTGGTGGCCTCGCCTTTGCGCATCGGTTTCACCGTCACCACCGGCGCCGACCAGGTCATCGCCGGTTTCAGTCCGTGGTCGAGGCCGTCGACCGGCTCCAGGCCGTACAGGCTCAAACCCGGCCGGACCATGTCGAAGTGCAGGTCCGGGCGGGTCCACGTCGCCGGCGAGTTCGCCGCGTGGTTGCGCGGCACCTCAAGGCCCACCTGGCGGGCCTGGGCGATCGCGCGGCGAAACGCGGCCGCTTGCTGGTCCGTGTACGGGTCGGACGGGTCGTCGGCGCAGCTGAAGTGCGTCATCAGCCCCGCCACCTCGAGCTTGCCGTTGCGCTGCGCGTCCAGGGCGAGCTCGAAGGCCTCCTGCCAGCGGACCTCGTCGATGCCGGAGCGGTGCATCCCCGTGTCCACTTTGAGGTAGACGGTGGGCGCCGTTGGTGCGTCGATAAGCGAATGCAAATGCGTGAACGACGGGACCCCCACGTCGACGCCGGCCGGGAGCTCTTCATGCGGATCCCACAGCCACGCCAGCACCGGTTTAGTGGTCAGCTCGCGCACCCGGCGCGCCTCCGCGAAGGTGGCCACGCCGAACGCGTCCGCACCGTTCGCCTCCATCACCGGCACGCAGCGCTCGACGCCGTGGTTGTAGGCGTCCGCCTTGACCACGCACATCAGCTCCGCGGTCGTCTGCTCGCGCAGGCGGCGGGTGTTGTGCGCGATAGCGTCCAGATCGATCGTTGTTGTCAGCACGGGCCTATTACACCACGTGGGTCACGCCCAAAACGATGAGCAGCACCGCCACCGACCACGTCGCCGCCGCCGTGACCTGGTCGGGGTGGGCGCGCGCCCAGTCGAAGCCGCGCGCGGCGGCGCTGTCCGGCTTCGCGCGCACCCAGCCGACGGCCAAGGCCGCCAACGTGGGCAGCGACAGCGCCACCGTGGCGTACAGCGGGATCGCGGCGTAGCGCACCTGCGCGTCGACGCCGGCGGCCGACAGCAGTGCCAGCCCGCCGTAAAACGGCAACGAGGTCGCCGACTGGATCAAACCGAGCACCATGCCGGTTCCCACGGTGGCCGGGCCGGGGGTGTGCAGCGGGCGCATGATCTTCTGCACCAGCGCCTGGTTGTCGCCGCCGCGCACCGCGAGGATCGCCGTGAGGACGCCGGTGGCGATGAGCAAAATGCCGAACACCGGGCCTTCGACGAAGCGCTGCACCACTGGGCCCAGGCCGTCGAAAATCACCAGCATGATCAGCGCCAAGCCAGCCACGCCGCACCAATCGCCCGCGATCAGCAGCGCGGTGGTCTTGGCGTAGTTGCTCCGTGCAGCAATGCCGACCGCGACGATGACGCCGATGAGGAGCAGATTCACCGAATCAATGAACGCCAGCTGCAACGCACCGAGCATCCGACCTCCTGTCTGTGGGGTTTGTCGGACTTACCCTAGCGGAGACAGGTATGCAGTAGGATTGCCCGCGTGTCTGCGAAGCTGAAGAAACTCTCCGACCTGTCCAAGCGCGGCCCGCACCGCGTCCTGGAAGGCGACCTGGGCTACACCGGCCTGCCCGGCAAGGTCTACACCCCCGCCGAAGGCAAGAACCTGCCCGGCGTGGCGTTCGGCCACGACTGGCTCAAGGATGTCGCCGCCTACGAGGACACCCTGCGCCACCTGGCCAGCTGGGGCATCGCCGTGGCCGCGCCGGACACCGAAACCGGCTTCAAGCCCGACCACGTCGGCCTCGCCGCCGACCTGGAGACCGCCATGCAGATCCTCGGCGGCGTGCGCCTGGGCAACGGCAACATCTCCATCTCGCCCGGCAAGCTCGGCATCGTCGGCCACGGCATGGGCGGCGGCGCGGCCGTGCTCGCCGCGGTGGACAATCCGAAGGCGAAGGCCGTGGCGGCGGTGTACCCGGCCAACGTGGCGCCGTCCGCAGTCGAGGCGGCGCGCAACCTATTCGTCCCCGGCATGGTCGTCGGCCCCGGCGAAGACGGCGACTCGCTGTTCGACCCCGGAAACCCCGCCAAGCTGGCCTACAACTGGGCCGGCGAAGTGGTCTACCGCGCGCCGAAGAAGGGCGACCAGCAGTCCTTCTCCGAGGACAACCTGGTCAAGCGCATCCTCGGTGTGGGCAAGTCCGACCGCGGGCTGCAGGAAACCGTCCGCGGCCTGCTCGTGGGCTACCTGCTGCACCAGCTCGACGAGGACAAGGCCTACGGCTCCTACTCCGAACCGGACGCGGAAGGCTCCGGCGTGGAGTCCCTGACCGGCGAGAAGCTGTCCAAGGCCGCCGGCCTGGCGCGCGACAACGCCCGCTTCTCCCTGTTCTAGTCACCTTCCCCGTCGTGCTTACACGACGGGGTTTTCGCCGTTCGGGCCAATCGCGCGCAGCACCGCCTGGATCTGCTGCTTTTGCGAAGCGTTACGACGACTCCGCGGCATGCTGTAGTCCCCACGAGGCACCGTCACCGGCTGCCGCGGCATCGTCTCCCGGGCCCGTGCGTGATGCTTGGCGGTCATCTCCATCTTCTGCTGCGTTTCCTTCATCAACGCCTCGAAGTCCGCCATGCGCTTCGCGGTGCGTTTTTGGTACTGGGCCACAAACTGCTCGAAATCCATCGCTACCACTCCCCTGCCTTCTTCATTGCCCACGGATCAGCTTCCGCCCCACCGGCATCGGCGCCGGTTTCGGTGCCGGCATCTCCCGCCTGCGCCGGCTGCGTTTCCAGATTCTCCAGCTTCTTCGGCGGCGGCGCCGGCTCCTCCACCTGCGACAGCTCCGGCGGCGGGGCGATCACCCCGTCATCCGCGGGTGCCGGTGCGGGAGGCGGCGGTGGCGGCGGCTCCGGTTCCGGTTCACATTCCGGCTCCGGCTCGGGTTCCGGTTCGCACTCCGGTTCTGGTTCTGGTTCTGGTTCCGGTTCCGGTTCGCACTCGGGTTGAGCCGCAGGCTCCGTCGGGCAGTCCTCCAGCGCCGTCTCCTCGATGCCGAGCGTCGCCTCCAGTTTCGCGTCCAACGTCAGATCCAACTTCAGATCCAGCCCCAAGCGGGCGCCTGAATCGGCAGATACGTCGGAAGCGCTGGTGGCGGCGGCGGGGCGCGTCGTGACGTCGCAAGGCGAATGCCCCTTCTCTCCGAACTGCACCGGCGGGGCAGGCTGCTCGACGGCCGCGGTGTCGACGCGCGTGGCAACCTCCCCCAGGCACTCCTTGATCACGCCGTTGCGGTCGCTGGCGGTCTCGCGCGCGCTGCGCAGCGCCTCGATGACCATCTCCACCGCCGGCTGGATCAGCTGCCCAATCCCGCAGTTCAGCACGATGTCCAGCATGCGCCGCGCCGGCTCCAGCAGGGCGCGCACCGCCGATTCCGCGGTGTCCACGATCGTCTTGATCGCCTCCCCGCACTGCCCGATCGACTCGCCTGCGGCTTTCGCGCGGTCGAAATGCTCGGTTTCGCGTGCTTCGTCGCAACGCTCGCGCTCGCGGATGCCCACCTCGTCGAACCAGGCGCTCTCGTCGCACGAACACGTCCGCGCCGGCGTGTCCGGGCGCTTCCCGCCCGCGGACAACTTCAGGCCCGCGGCGAGAAACGCGCTCAAGTCGAGCCCGTCGGTCTGCGCGACCTGCTCCAACAATTCGCCGGCCAAGCCGTGGACCACGGCGCGCTGCGCCGGCCCCACCTCCGGCGCGACATCGACCGCGCGCACCAGCGACTGGACGTCGTCTTTCACCGCGGCCATCATGCGTTATCCACCCCGCCCGCGATCGATGCCAAATACTCGGAAGAGAGCTGGTCGGCGGCGACGGTGGCGTCGCTAAGCGAAAGCACCTGCCCCCAATTCTCCCCGCGCGCCGCAAGGAAGCGTTGCGACGTGGCATGCAACGCCTCCAGCGCATCCACGATGCGCTGGCCCTCCCGCGCGAAACCCGCGCCGAACGCTGACGCGGCAACCACCGGCCGCCCGGCGTCGAGCTCGCACGCGGCGTCGCGGTACGCGTCGATAGCCTCTGTGTACTTCGTGCGCACCGCATCGATATCGATGTCGAGTGCCCCAACATGTGTCATATGCCCACCCCCGAAAGGCTCGCAGTTGAACTGTCTTACTTTTAGTTAGACTCCCCCAACGCCCCGGCGGTTCCCTGCCGGGGCAAAAAACTTTTTCCGCGGTTAAACCTACACCGCGGCGACGACCGCCGCGAGGCGACCGGCAACCTTGCGCGCCTGCTCCTCCTCAGCGGCCTCGACCATGACGCGGAACAGCTCCTCGGTACCTGACGGGCGCAGCAGCACGCGGCCGGCTTCGCCCAGCTCAGCCTCCGCTTCGGCGATGGCGTCCTTGACGGACTGGTCCTCCAAGATCAGCGCCTTGTTGGACACCGGCACGTTGATCAGCGTCTGCGGCAGTACCGTCATCACCTCCGCCAGCTCGGCGAGCGTCTTGCCGGTCTCCGCCATGCGCTGCATGAGCATGAGGCCGGACAGGACGCCGTCACCAGTCGTGGCATGCGCCGGGACCACGATGTGGCCAGACTGCTCGCCGCCCAGCGAGAAATCGCCGCGTCCGAGCTCCTCGAGCACGTAGCGGTCGCCCACCTTCGTTTCGCGCACTTCGATGCCCTCGCGCTGCATGGCCAGCTTCAGGCCCAGGTTGCTCATCACCGTGGCGACCAGCGTGTTGTCCTTCAGGCTGTTGGACTCCTTCATGCCGGTGGCGAGGATGGCCATGATCTGGTCGCCGTCGACGACGTTGCCCTGCGCGTCCACGGCCAGGCAGCGGTCGGCGTCGCCGTCGTGCGCCAAGCCCAGGTCCGCGCCGTGCTCGACCACAGCCGCCTGGATCTGGTCCATGTGGGTAGAGCCGGAGCCGTCGTTGATGTTGTACGCGTTCGGGGTGTTGTGGATGGCGGTGACCTCGGCACCGGCGGCGGCGTAGGCCTTCGGGGCGACCTCGGAGGCGGCGCCGTTGGCGCAGTCCACCACGACCTTGATGCCGCTCAGCGGCTCGGTGACAGCCTCCTTGAGGTGAGCGAGGTAGCGCTCCTGCGCGTCCGGCGCCTCCTCGATCACGCGCCCGATGGCGGTGCCGGTCGGGCCCGTTTCCTCCAGCACGGCCATGGCGCGCTCGATCTCGTCTTCGATGTCGTCCGGCAGCTTCTTGCCGCCGGCGGCAAAGAACTTGATGCCGTTGTCCGGCATCGGGTTGTGGGACGCGGAGATCATCACGCCGATGTCGGCGCCGTAGTCGTCGGTGAGAAACGCCAGGCCCGGGGTGGGGATGACGCCGACGCGCAGCACGTCCACGCCTTTCGACGCCATACCGGCCGCCATCGCGGCAGCCAGCATCTCGCCGGAGACGCGCGGGTCCCGGCCGATCAGCGCGATCGGGCGGCGCTTCTCAGAGCCGCGGTCCTTGGTCAGCACGGTCGCGGCCGCGGCGCCGAGCTTGAGGGCAAGCGATGCGGTGAGGGCCTCGTTAGCCAGGCCGCGGACACCGTCAGTTCCGAACAATCGAGTCATGCGCACAATTATGCACTTGCCTATCGACGATCGCTCCGCCACCCCAACTTTCGCGCGATTTTACCTGCGGGTTTGGTAGTTATCCACAGGGGTGATGACACAAATTCCACAGGGCCGGGCGGGGCGGGGTTGCGATTGTTTTAGTGTTCGTGGCATGAACCCGTTCGACGCATTCATTCAGGCGATGGCCGCAGCATCCATGGAGACGCTGCGGCACTTCGACCTGCCTGTTGCGCTTTCGGCTGGCATGGCGCCGGATCGGGCACGCGCGTGGGACGCAATGCAAAAGGTGTACTACGGGCCCACCAAGTTCACCCGCAAACAAGCTGTGGCAGTACAGAAAGCCCGCGGGTTCTCCCTGGACGAGCTCGCACTGATCGAACGCCGCGTCGGAGGCGTGAAAGATCTCGGCGAGCGGTGGCGGCTGCGCCTCGCCTTGTTGGACGTCACCGGCGGGTACCGCGCGATCGAACGCGCCGCACGAGAGCTGGTGCCCCGCGACGATGACACCCCGAAGAAGAAACAGGTCGCGTTCTCCGCGCCGAAAAACGGGCGGGCGCGCATCACCATCGACACCACCGACCGCAAAGCCGCAGATTTGGAGCACCGCCTCAAGCAAGGCATCGACGCCACACTGCCGGCCGCACCCCAGATGGAGGAGGCGTTCTGGCGCATCGTCGAAGGCAAAACCGGCGGGGTCATCGCCGCGGCACCACGCCCGATTGTGATGGTGCCGATCACCGAACACGCACGCATCATGGCCGGCGAGGGCGACGACGTCATCCTCACCTTGACTGACGGCACCACCATGACCGGAGCGGAGTACATGCAGCAAGAATTCGGCGAAGCCTTGGAGGTCGCCGCCTTCCACCCCGAGGAAGGGGCGGTGAACCTATACGACACCGAGCGCTTCGCCAACCAGAAACAACGCGACCTCGCCTGCATGGTCTCACCCGTGTGCGCCTTCCCAGGCTGCCGGCACGGGGCGTTGGGCTCCGAGATCCACCACGTCGATGCGTGGAAACACGGCGGCTACACCAATATGAACAACCTGGTGCCGCTGTGTAAGTACCACAACCGGGTCAACGACGACGACCCCTGGCGCAAGAGCCGGGGCCACATCACCATGATCCGAGGCGCACCATGGTGGATCTCACCACGCGGGTACCACCTGAAAAACACCGACCGCGGAGCACTCGACCAACTCTTCGGACCACGAAGCACAGGACCCTGACACCCGCAGCACCCACCCCTGCGCGACAAACCCTGCCCTAACAACGCGAAACGCCGCCGCCCAACAAGGACGACGGCGATTCGGCGCGCGCAAAAAGCGATTAACGCTTGGAGTACTGCGGTGCGCGACGGGCCTTGTGCAGACCTGCCTTCTTGCGCTCCACGGCACGGGCGTCACGGGTGAGCAGGCCAGCCTTCTTCAGGGTCGGGCGCTCAGCCGGGTTGTAGATGTTCAGCGCACGGGCGATAGCCAGGCGCAGAGCACCGGACTGGCCGGTCGGGCCGCCACCGGAGATGTTGGCCTTGATGTCGAACTGGCCCTCGCGCTCGAGCAGGGTCAGCGGGGTGAGAATGTCCTGCTGGTGCAGCTTGTTCGGGAAGTAGTCCTCGAACTCGCGGCCGTTGACGGTGATCTTGCCCTCGCCCTCGACGACGGTCACGCGGGCGATGGCGCGCTTACGGCGGCCAACGGTCTGGATCGGACCTTCGTGGAGCGGAGCGACCTCGACGGTCTCCTCGGTTGCCTCAGCCTCGGGGGCGATGGCGTCGCCGATGGTGTAGTTGAACTCCTCGGTCGCGGCGGTTGCGGCGTCGACGTCGGTGCCCAGGTCCTCAGCGGCGGTGTTTTCGAAGTTGTTCGGCTCGGTCATTACTGTGCCACCTGCTTAAACTCGTAGGTTTCCGGCTGCTGGCCAGCGTACGGGTGCTCGGCACCGACGAAGACGTGCAGCTTCTTGATGGACTGACGGGAAAGCTTGTTGTGCGGCATCATGCCCTTGACAGCTTCCTCGATCACGCGATCCGGACGCTCGTCCAGTGCGCGGCCCAGGGTCATGGACTTCAGACCACCCGGGTAGCCGGAGTGGCGGTAACGCATCTCGCGCTCGCGCTTGTTGGAGGAGATGTGGATCTTGTCGGCGTTGATCACGATGACGTGGTCGCCGGTGTCGACGTTCGGTGCGTACTGCGGCTTGTGCTTACCGCGCAGGATGTCTGCGACGGTGGAAGCAAGCTTGCCCAGCACCACGTCGGTTGCGTCGATGACGTACCACTTACGGGTGATGTCACCGCTCTTCGGGTGGTAAGTAGACATGCATGACTCCTTAAAGTCTGTCTAGATGGCTGCCGGCCAAAAACTTCGTCTGCCCCTTTGTGCTTTACGGCGGCCGGTGGAGACCCGAAAAGCGCATCCGGCGGGACACACAGGGATAACACCCTACGGCACGCGCCCCCGAAAACAAAAAAGTGCCGCCGCAGGTGATTCCCCCATCACCTGCGGCGGCACGTCCCCCGTATCCCCCGTGTGGTTGCGCCGCGGTCCGGTCCGAAGCCGAGCCCGTCCCCCGATGAAAACGGCCCCGTCACGGCCCGCGACGCAAGTCTTGTTGTTTAGCCCCAGCTGTTTGCGGCTGCGTTGTTGACGGCGAGCATGGTGGTGTTGCCGTCTTCAACGGTGTTGGCGATCTGGTTGAGGATCTGGTTGAGATCCGCTGCCGCCTGGTCCCACTTGGCCTGGTGTGCCTGGTAGGCCGCGGCTGCGGTGCCTTCCCAGGTCTGGGCCATGGGCTGGAGCATTTGCTTGAGTTCGGCCAGGTCGCCGTTGATGCGGGAGGCGGAGGCGCGCATGTCCTCTGCGGCGCCGGCGATCTGCGCGAAGTCGTACTTGATCTGCATGGTTTCCCCTTTACAGTGCGAGTCCGCCGGCGATCTGGCGGAGGCTGTCGGTGTTGGTGGCGTCGGTGGTTTCGTAGTTCTTGGCGTTGTCGCGGATGTTCACGGCGATCGCGCTCAGCGCTTCAGACAATCGCCTTTGGGCGTCGTCGTACCTGATCATCAGGTCGTCGAAGCTGCGCTGTGCGTTGCCCACCCAGTAGCCGCGGGTGGCTTCGGCGACTTGCTGGACGCGGTCGATTTCGCGGTTGACGTCGGCGTTGGTGTCGTCGGTGCGGTCTGCAGCGGCGCGCATGACCTCGGCTTCGGTTGCGAACTGCTCCATGGTTTCTTTCCCCCTCGTTGTGTGTTGGGACGGACAACGTCTGTGCTGTCCGTATATCTGACTGACGTTTGGCCCGTTCGGTTCCATCGGTCGCAAAACTTTTTTATGGCCCCACGTCAGCCCCCTTATATTCAGCGGTTTCCATGGCCATGCGGCAGGTGGCGCGTTGCACGACGGTGGGTTCGGCGCGTGTGTGGCAGCCCACGAACAGCTGCACCGTCCCGTTGGGCCAGGTCTTCCACAGCGATTGCGAGCCGTCGCCGGCGCGCTCGAGGTAGGTCACGGCGATACCGTCGGTGTCGACGAGTTCG
Source organism: Corynebacterium sp. CQ3829_602738 (assembly GCF_054478435.1). Classification (NCBI taxonomy): domain Bacteria; kingdom Bacillati; phylum Actinomycetota; class Actinomycetes; order Mycobacteriales; family Corynebacteriaceae; genus Corynebacterium; species Corynebacterium sp. CQ3829_602738. The sequence continues at coordinate 471,001 of NZ_CM137003.1, read as the reverse complement.
ACTTCCGGGTCGGCTTCGATGTCGGCGAGCAGTTGTTCGGCCATGGTGCGCGCGGGCAGCTGGTAGAGGTGCTCGACGGCCATCTGCAGGCGGAAGTTGGGGTCGTCGCCTGTGGCGCGCCACATGCCTTCGTCGGCTTCGAGGGTGAAGCCTGCGGGGAGTTGGACGGTGAGGCCGTCGCGCTCAATGCTTATCGACGTCTGCTCCGCCCGTTCCTCCTCCCGCACAGAAGACGGGGACTGCGCAGGAGCTTGCGGTTGCGGCTGCTCCGTTTCCTCCTGCGCAGGAGCCTGCGACTGCGCTCCCCCGCTGGTCAGCCCCCAGATCACGCCGGCGCAGGCCAGCGCGACCGCGGCGACGACGCCGGCGATGATCCACCTGCCGGAGCGCGGCTCCTGCTCGGGCGGCGGTGGCCGGTGGAAGGCTTCGGGCGCGTCGTCGGGCGGGGGCGCGGCGGGTTCGAGGGGTTCGGTGGTCAGGTCGATGTCGTAGTCGGCGAGCGCGTGGGTGAGTTCGCGCAGGCGTTGCGGGTCGGCGGCGATGTGCACCGGCGCGCCGTGCGGCTCGGGGCCTAACACGCTGCGGACGGTGCCGGCGATTTCGCGGCTGGTGGGTGCGTCGAAGCGGTGGATGTTGGCCGCACCGGTGATCACGGTGGATGCGTCGGTGGCGGTGATGCGCAGCTCGGTCATTGTGCCTCCGGGAGTTGGACGGTGCCGCGCGCTTCGCCGTGGATCCAGGTGGCGCGGCCGGGTTGTTGCGGGCTGGGTCGCACGCCGAAGATGGCGCCTTCGTCGCGGGTGCCGTCCATGAGCAGCACGTCGGGCTGCAGGTCCTTTACGGCGGTGAGGAACGGCCCGAACAGGGCGCGCGAGACGCCGCCGAATTTGCGGGCGGCCACGACGTGCAGGCCGATGTCGCGCGCGTGCGGCAGCAGTTCCGCGATCGGCCGGAGCGGGTCTTCGCCGACGAGTTCGTAGTCGTCGATGATCAGGTACAGCTCGGGCCCGGTCCACCAGGAGCGCTCGCGCAGCTGCTCGGGTGTCACATCGGCCCCGGGCAGGCGCTCGGTGAGCGTGACGGCGAGCGATTTGGCGGCCTGCGTGATCGCGCTGGTGGAGGCGGCGTAGGCGGCGACCATCTCCTCGCTGGCCCGGCCCAGGTGCGCGCGCCTGGGGTCGAGCACCACCATGCGAGCGGCTTCGCGGCCCATGTGCTCCACCGCGGTGATGGTGCTGGCGATGAAGGTGGATTTGCCACAGCCGCCGGCGCCGATGACGAGGACGTGCCCGGACGAGTACACGGGTTCGAGGGTGGGGCCGCCGATGCCGAGGGGGATCCTTTGGCCGTCGAGAAGCGAGTGCGTATCCACGCGCTCCGGCAGCACCCGCAGCCTCTCCACCGGCGCCTGGTCGGAGGTGGCGAGGTGGGCGATGTCCTCGCCGCTGGTGAAGGCGAGCTGGACGGTTTTGCCGTCCGGGGTCAGGCCGCGGCCGGGTGTGGCGGGCAATTTTTCCTGGTGTTTGCGGTTGATCACGGAGTCCATCGGTTCGGTCAGCCTCAGCTCGAGGCGGGTGCCGATGAGGTCGCGCACGTTCGGGCGGATCGCGCTCCAGCGCTGGGTGGTCGCCACGAGGTGGATGCCGGCGTCGGGGCCTTCGGAGGCGATGCGGGCGAGCGGTTCGCGCAGGTCCTCGTCGAGCGCGTGCCATCCGTCGACGACCAGCATCACGGGACGAGGTTGGTCCAGGAACCCGGTGACCTCGTCGATGATGCGGCGGGTGCGCTCGGTGTCTTTCATGCTGGCCACGCCGGCGACGTGCGGCAGCGCCTCGAGCTCCGGCAGGTCGCCGATGATGTAGACGGCCAATCCTGCGCGCATTTGCGTGGCGACGATGCTGCGCACCGCCATCGTCTTGCCCGTCTGCGGCCCGCCCGCGATGGCGACGTGCCCGCCGGCAGCGTTCAGGTCCAGGTGGAAGGGTGTTTGGCGTTGCTTGTAGGGCTCGTCGATAAGCCCGAGCGCCCCGTCCGTGTGCGCCAGCTGCGCCAGCGGGATGCGATCTGGCAGCGGCGGCAGCCACACCTGGTGCGCGCGCATGCCGCGGGCGTCGGCAACGTCGCGGGCCTTGGCCACCACCGCGTCCAAAAGCGTGGTGGAGCGGTCCTCCTCGACGTAGGCGGTGGGCGCGAGCTCGATCTCGTCGCCGGTGAACAGCCGCACGTGCTGCTCGCCGGGGTGCTCCACCACGGTGCGGGTCAGCGGGCCGGAGACGTACGCCGCCCGGAAGCGGGTCAGGTCCATGCCGGCTTTGAGGTAGCCGGAGCCGGGCTCGCCGGGCAGCTCGTAGGCGTCCGGCACGCCGAGGACCTGGCGGGACTCGCCGGCGGAAAACGTCTTTAAGCCGATGCGGTAGGACAGGTGCGAATCCAGCCCGCGCAGCTTGCCCTCCTCCAGCCGCTGCGAGGCGAGCAGCAGGTGCACGCCGAGCGAGCGGCCGAGCCTGCCCACCGCCACGAACAGGTCCGCGAAGTGCGGGTGCTGGGTGAGCAGCTCGGTGAACTCGTCGACCACGATGACCAGCGACGGCAACGTGTTGCCCGCCTTGGTGTAGTCCGTGATGTTGGCGAAATTGCCGGCGGCCCGCAGCAGCTCCTGGCGGCGGTGCATCTCGCCGGAGATGGCATCATACATGCGCTCCACCAGCACCGCCTCGTCCTCGAGGTTGGTGATCACCGCGGCGGTGTGCGGCAGCGACTCGCAGCCCAGAAACGTCGCGCCGCCTTTGAAGTCCACCAGCACGAAGTTCAACTCGTCGGGCGAGTGCGTCGCCGCCAGCGCCACCACCAGGGTCCGCAAAAGCTCCGACTTGCCGGACCCGGTCGCCCCGATGCACAGCCCGTGCGGGCCCATCCCGCCGAGCGCCGCCTCTTTCAAGTCCAGGTACACCGGCTGGCCGTCGGGCGTCGCGCCAATTGGCACGGTGAGCTTGTTGCGCACCCCCGGCCACATCGTGTGCGCGTCCAGCGCATCGACGTCCGGCACACCCAGCATGGACAGGAAATCCCCGCCGGCCTCCACCGCGCCGTCGGGGCGGCGGTAGAAGCCTAAGTGCCTTGAGACGAACTCCGCCTCCGCGTCCGTGAACCGATCCGGCACGCCCAGCTGCTCAATCCCCTGGGCCGTGGCGGCCTCGAGCACGTCGGTGCAGATCAGGTGGAACGCGTCCGGGTCGACGAAGAAGTCCGGGTCGTCGTGGATGGTCACCACCAGGTCGGCGTCGGTGGGTGCGGGCGAGGCGTGGCCGTCGATAAGCGCAATGCGAAACGCCCCCTCGGAGCGCGCGTGCGGCAGCCACTTCGCCCAAGCGAACGGCGCGTCGATGCGGACCTGTTCCGGGCCGTAGAAAAACGCCAGCTGGCACACGATGGAGCGCGCCACGTCGGCCGCCGTAGGACCTGCGAGCGTGATCGCGGGAAACGCGTCGAGCTGCACCATGATCGGCATGCCCGGCACCGTGCTCACCGCCGCGACGGTGCGGCGCAGGCTCACCGCGCACACCGGGTCCAAGTCCTCGGGGCTGCCCGGATCGTCCACGTCCACCGGGGTGCATAACGCGCCCGCGCCGGTGCCCAGGCGCACCGTGGGGGCACCTGCGCGCTCCCAGACGCGCTCGACCGGCACCGCGGCCACCAGCTCGCCCGGCGCGGGGTGCAACGTAGTGGCGTGCGTGCGCTGGGTCGCGGCGTTCGCGCGCGCCTTGTTCGCCAGTGCATCGAGGTGGCGCAGGTAGACGCGGCGGGTCTCGTCGATGTCGCCCTGCTTTTCCTGCGGGTTGAACATGCCGGCGAGCCCGAAGAGCATCATCAGCGGGAAGATCAGCATCATGGGGCTCACGGCGCGGCCGGACATGGCCATGAGCACCATCACCGCGCCGATCGCGACGACCATCACCACCGGCAGCAGGATCTTCATCACCGGCGGCGACTGCGGCTTTTGGGCCGTGGGCACGGGTTCGGCGCGCAAGTTGCCGGTCGGCGGCGGCGCGGCGTCGATCGCCGCTTGAGTGCCGGTTGTTGGTGCGAGGACTTGGTCGTAGTCGAGGCCAAGCATCGTGGATTCTCCCCCCTTGTGGTTTCTCACAGTTCCCCCGAACTGTGGACGCGCTGTGGATTGTAAGCCATACTGTTTCCCGTCGCGCGGCGAATGGGGGCCGCGCCTGATATTTCGGGGGTTTTGAAAGTTGGTTGCAACGTCTGCGCACCACGTCGTGCGCGTCACTGTCCGCATTTCGGTTGTCGCGTTCCACCGCGACATCGACGTCACGCTGCCGACGTCGTCGACGCTTTCGGAGGTGCTGCCGGAGCTCGCGCGCTTAGTGGAGCTGCCGGAGGTGCACCGCCCGTGGCAAGCCACCACCGCAGGCGGGGCGGTGCTGGATATGCACACCCCGCTCTATGCGCTCAAGCTTCACGACGGCGCCACCGTCGCCCTCCATCCCCAAGAGCCCGCGCCCCCGCCGGTCGTGCGCGACGCGGCCGACGCCCTGGCCGGGGCGGCCGAGTCGGCGCGGCAAGTGCGCGGGCTGGACGCGGCGGCGACGTTCGCCGGTCTTGCGGCGGTGCTGCTTCTGGCGCGGGTGTTCGCCCCGTGGCCGGTCGCGCTGGGTGCGGTGGCGCTGTTGGCGCTGGCGGTGGCGTCGATAGGCAGGTCGCGCGTGGCGTTTGCTGCCGTGCTGCTGCTGGCGGGGCTCGCCGCGGGCGCGTGGGTCGCCGGTGGCGGCGGCGGTGCTGATGCGGCCTCGCTCGGCCTCGGGGCGCTGGCGGGCTTGCTCGCGGCGGCGGTGGCCGTCGGTGTCGGTGTGGCGCTGGGCTTGGCCGGGGCGGCGCAGGTGGCGTTCACCGCCGCGGTCTGCGTGCTCGGCGGCGCCGGGGCGGCCGGCGTGTGGCTGCCCGGCCCGCTCGCCCCACCGGCGCTGACGGTGCTCACCGGGGTGCTCGGGGTGATGGCCACGCCCGGCGCGTCCACGCGCGCGGCGGGGCTGACGGTGCCGCGGGTGCCAACCGCCGGCGAGGAGTTCGACCGCTCCGACGACTACCAGCACGACGTGGACGCCCGCAGCGCCGCCGCGTCCACCATCGCCTCCGCCATCTCGGCGGCGATCGCCGCGTGCTGCGTGCCGGCGCTTTTCTGGCTGGGCCGGGCCGGCGGGGCGTGGGTGTTCGTGTTCTGCCTGTGCGTGGCTGGCGCGCTGGTGGTCTACGCCTCGCGCCAGCACTGGCCGGTGCCGCGGGCGTGCCTGACCGCGGTGGCGCTTTCCGCCGTGGTCGCCGCCGCGGCCGCCGCGGCAAAGACCGGGCACCCGGCGTGCATCGCCGTCGCCGCGCTCGCCGCCCTCGCTGCCGTGGCGACGGTCGCGTGGGCGCCGCGGGTGCCGGATGTGGAGCCGACCACCATCGTGTGGTTCGAGCGCGCCGAGATCGCCGCCACCATCGCCGTGATCCCGCTGGCGGTGCACTTGACCGGGCTGTTCGACATGATCCGGGGGCTCTAACATGCGCAAGTTCGCCGCCTCTGCCCTGCTCGCGCTCAGCCTCACGCCGGCGCCTGCCCAAGCCCAGGATGTGGCGTGCGCGGTGCCGGCGATCGTCGCAAAGCCTGCTGCTTCACCCGCAACCGAGGCGCTGCGGAAGTTCGCCACCGGTGCCGGGGTGCGCGTGGCGGTGATCGACACCGGCGTCGCCCCGCACCCCGAGATCACCCACCTGCGACCGGGCCGCGATTTTGTGGCCGCGGACGCGCTGCACGACTGCGACAACCACGGCACCGCCGTCGCCGGGATCATCGCCGGGCGCACCCTCGGCATCGCCCCGGACGCGGAAATCATCTCGGTGCGCCAGACCTCGGCGCACTACCGCGACGTCGACGCCGGCAACCTGCAAACGCTCACCGACGCGATCCACAACGCCCTCGACGAAGGCGCGAGCGTGCTCAACATCTCCGTCGTGTCCTGCCTGGAGCCCGGGTTCGCCTCGCGCATCGACACTTCCGGCATCGCCGCCGCCCTCCACCGCGCGGAGGCGCAAGGCGCGGTGGTCGTCGCCGCCGCGGGCAACGCCGGGCCGGACTGCGAACCCGGCTTCGAGGTCTTCCCCGCCCGCTTCCCCACCGTGCTGGCGGTCGCCGCGCGCGCCGACAACCACGCCATCGCCGACTACTCCCTGCCCGCCGGGTTGTCCGCGCCGGGGCATGTGCCGGCCGCGCTCGCCCCGGGCGGGTGGGCGGAAGGCACGTTGGTCAACAACGGCGTGCACCCGTACGCGGGCACGAGCTTCGCCACCCCGGTGGTCAGCGGCACGGTGGCGCTGTTGCAGTCGCGCTACCCCGGCATCGCCCCGGAGCATGTGCGCTCGCTTCTCGACGCCTCCGCCCAACCCGGCGGCGGCGCCATCGACCCGCTGGCAGCGCTGACCCAACTGACGCCGCACGAGCTGGCGGACCGTCCGACCGCGCAGGTGAGACCCGTGGACCCGCGGCCCAACCCGGCCGTGGGCAGGCTCGGCGCGCTCGCCGGCGCGGCGCTCGCGCTGGCCGCGCTGGTGGTCGCGCTGCGCGCCCGGCAGCTCTAGCAACTGGGCCTAGTACGTCGCCGTCATCGCCGCGTCGCGCGAAAGCTCCGCGCCCTCCGGCAAAAGCGCGACGATCTCCCACGGCACGTCCTCCACGTGCGCCGCACCCACGGTCGCCAGCGTCTCGGCGTCGGGGGCGCGGTGGCGCAGCCCGTTGGCGGAAACGACGTGGAACCCGTGGCCCGAGTCCACCCCGACGGAGCCGCCGTCCAACCCCGCGAAGTGCGTGGCCACGGACGTGCCGGACAGCTCGATGCCCTCCGGCACCTCGTCCACGGTGGCCCCGCCGCGGTTTTGGTCCACGCATGCCAGGTGCGGCTCGACCCACCGCGGCCGCTCCCTAGGCAGGCGCAGTTCCTCCTCCGCGTCCGGGTAGGCCGCCAGGCTCGCACGGCTCGCGACGGCGGCCTTCGCCCCGGCGTCCAAAAGCATGGTGCGCTGGGTGCCGGTGATCGGCTGGATGCGCCCGTCGGCGAGCGCCCAGGCTTGGTCGTCCGCGTCAATGATCTGCGGCAGCGGATCCGGCAACGCCGCCGGCGGCAGCTCCCGCAACGCGGAAATGACCTGCGTCGGCGGCGTCCACCGCGGCGTGTCCGGGGTAATCCCCAGCGCCCGGCGGATCACGCGGCCCTGCGGGGTGTGTGCCTCCGGCAGCAGGCGCCGCCCCTCAGCAGTAACCACCCACTCGCGGGTGGCGTCGGCGGCGAGGACGGCGGCGTCGATAGGCAATGGCTCCGGAGCCTTGCCCGCAACCACCGTGATCGTGTCCGCGCCGCACACCGACCAGCTGGCCACAGGCGTGCCTTCGGGCGCGAACATGCCGGGTGCTGCGACGATGCCCACCGGCACACCGCGCGGCAACTCGGCGAGCTTCTCGTCGCCGATGCGCGCCGGCTCAGCCGCCTGACCGGCGATCAGCCGCGCCGACGCCAAGTTCGTCACCGGGTGCGCCGCCTCGCCCACCCGCACGTACAGCGTGCCGTCCGCGGCGCGCACAATCGGCGCATCCCCCGGATCCGCGTTCGGCCGCATCCACGCAAACAGCCCCATCACGCCCGCGATCATCACCACCGCCGCGGTGCCGAAAATGGTGGCGCGGCGCCTCGAGGCCAACGGATCGTGGATCATGCGGATATCCCCAAAGACCAGGCCGTGCTCCATACGACGGCGCATGAACTTGTGCCCCGACACCTGGGCACGCGTGGTTGGCAGAAGCTTCGCCATGACAATTCCCCTCCCCCGAGAAAAACACCTGGCAAAAAGCTTACTGCGTCGCGCCCACCTCCGCGAGCGCAAACAGCTCGTCCGAGCCGTGCTCCTTACCGTCTGCGATCATCTCCTCCAGCTCCGCCTCGCTGAACTGGCTGTTCACCGCGAAGATCGCCGTTTTCCCCTTGCGGTAGACGGGTGTCACACCCTCGGAGACCCAGAAGTCGCGCAGCATCTCGTACGGCGGGTACTGGTAGTTCCAGAACGCGCCGGGGCTGAGCAGGAAGAACTTCACGTTGAGGTTCTCCACGGTCTCGTCGACGAGGTTGTGTTCTCCCTCCCCGATGAAGTCGGCGTTCCAGTACATGATGTCGCCGTTGGTGCCGCGCCCGCCGTTGGGCCACAGGTAGTGGCGGTTCAAGGTGGGCACGCCGTTGTAGGCGTACATCCAGGAGTAGCCGTCGGCGGGGTCGCCCGCGGTCAGGCCCTCCCAGGCGGCGGGTTGGGTGGCCAGCCAGTCGAAGGCTTCGAGGTCCTCGGCGTCGACCATGCGGTCGGCGACGCGGGCGGCGGCGTAGGTTTTTTCGGCGCCGTGGTCGGTGTGCTCGCGGATCATCGGGACCGCGGCGGAGGCGACGATGCAGGCGACGACGATGCCCGCGATTGCGGAGGCTCGCTCGCCTTTCGCGTACCGCTTAGCGACGGGCGCTGCCGTGACCACGCGAATCCCCGCCGCCACGGCAATAGCGGCCGAGGCCGTGACAGCCATGACCACCGGCATGATCAGGCGGTGGCCGGTGCTGTAGTGCAGGTTGCCCACGTAGTCGAGCAGGTGGCCGAGCGTGTTGCCGAAGGGCGCCAAGGCGTTGGCGGTAATGGCCAAAGACACCGCGTAGAACAGCACCGGCCAGACCTGGCGGCGCCACAGCAGGCACACCACCGCGCCGGCGGCGGCGAGCCAGAGCAGCACGGTGGGGTCGTACGCCGGGAAGAACTGCAGCACGTGGCGCGTCTCCATCCGCAGCGCTGTGCCCCACGCGCCGCCGACACCCAAGGTTTCCTCGGGGCGCCAAGACGCCACCTCGCCCGCCTGGGCGGAACCGGCGAGCACCTGCGGGACGAACATGGCCACGCCGGCGACGGCGGGCATGGCGATCCACAGCGTGTCCGCCAGCCGCGTGCGCTCCGGGGAGATCAGGGTGGAGGTCAGCCAGTAGAACCCGACGGCGAGCACGACGATGGTGACTGCGGACGGGTGCACGCACAGCACCGCCACGAACGCGAGTGCGGCGGGCAGGGCGCTGGCGCGCCTGCGCGGCACGGTGACAAGCAGCCAGGTCACGGTGCCGGTGAGCGCCACGGCGAAGAGGTAGGGCCACATGCCCACGTAGTCCGGGATCCAGAACAGCTGCGGGGCGGCATAGCCCATGATCGCGGCGAGCGCGGCGGCGATCTGCGCCGTGACACCCGTGGAGCGCAAGAACGCGAACACCAGGCACGCCAGCGTCGCCGGCAGCGCAAGCGCGGGCAGCACGGCGGAGGCGATGTTCAGCGCCGGGATGGGGTCCAGGCCCGCCGTCTCGCCGAACAGGGCGATGCCTGCGTGGTAGGCGGACGGGTAAAACAGCTTCAGCTGGGTTTCCACGTTCTGCAGCTCGCCCATGCGGGTGGCGGAGGCGACGCCCTCGTCCATGATGAAGCGGACCAGGTTGGCGTGCCACTGCACGTCCCACCCCTGGACGATGTTGTAGACGCCGTTGGGCATCCGTTCCAGCCAGTGCAGCCTCTCCGAGGCCGCCATGAACGCGCCCACGCCGACGCCTACGGCGGGCAGCACCCAGTACGGGTCGGCGATGCTTCCCTTGCGCACGTCGCCGGGAAACAGCGCCCGGCGCCAGCTCACCGCTCCCCCGCGGCGCGCCCGGCGCACGAACATGTACCGCCACGCTGCGGCCGCCATGAGTGCCACGACCATGCTCACGCCGAACGTCCACAGGTTGTAGGGCGCGCTGGTCAGCCCCCAGAACCAGGAGGTCACACCGAACAGGCCGAAGGTCACCGGCAGCGCGGCCACGCCTGCCGCCGGGGCTTTCATGCCGGCGACCCAGGAGAACACGAATCCGGGGAGGGTGAAGAACACCACGGCAAACCACGCGGCAGCGACTGTTGTCATGGCACCTCCCGGTTCTGATGTAACCCAAGCATGCTACATCTCGCGCATAGCTCTCGTCGTTTCGGCTCGCGCCGCCAGGTCGCTATCTGCCGGGTAGTCCACCCCCACCAGTGTGAGGCCGCGGGCGGGGGCGAGGGGGACGTCGGGCGCGCGGGCGTCGAGAAGCAAAAGCTCCTCCGGCCACTCGGGCGCGCGGCGGCCTTCGCCGACGGTGAGGCAGGTGGCCACGAGCGCGCGGACCATGCTCCAGCAGAACGCGTCGGCGGTGATGCGCGCCTCGAAAAGCTGCGGTTCGACTTCGCGCCAGGTGAAGGAGTGCACGTCGCGGATGGTGGTGGCGTGCTCCTTCGGGCGGCAAAACGCCGCGAAGTTGTTCAGGCCCACCAGCGCGTCGGCGCAGGCCTGCACCGCGTCGAGGTCCACGGGTTTCGGCCACACGGCGGTGTCCCGCGCGCGGGTGGGTACCGCACCCGCGGGGTGGGTGGTCACCCGGTAGCAGTAGGTGCGGGTCAGGGCGGAAAAGCGCGCGTCGAAGCCCGCGGGGGCTTGGGTGACGCCGAACACGCGGACGTCCTCAGGGAGCAATTTTGCTAATCGACGCACCAACCGCCCCGGATCCCCCTCAATCGAGCGCTGGTTGAGCGAGTCTTTGGGAATGTCGGCGTGCGCGACCTGGCCGGAGGCGTGCACGCCCGCGTCGGTGCGCCCGGCGACGGTCAGCGCCACGTCGGTGCGCAGCACGAGCGACAGCGCGTCTTCGATGGTCTGCTGGACGGTGCGCAGGTCCCCTTTTTGGCGGGCCCAGCCGTGGAAGTCGGTGCCGTCGTAGGCGATGTCCAGGCGCAGGCGCAGCGTGTCGTCCATGGTGAGGCATTGTATCGCCGGAATTGGCGCGCACAGCAAAGCGCCCGTCCACGCTGCAGTGCAGGTGGGCGGGCGCTCGTGCGGGGCGTAGCTGTGGGCTACTTCTCCTCTGCGGTCTCCTCAGCCGGAGCCTCGGTGGACTCTGCGGCCTCTGCCGGAGCCTCCTCAGCCTTGGCCTGATCGGCCTGGCGGGAAGCGGCGGCGCGTGCTGCGCGGGTTGCCTCGGAAGACACGGTCTCCTCGAGGACCAGAGAGATCTGGGTCATCGCAGCGTTGTCGCCGGCGCGGTTCTCCAGCTTGATGGAGCGGGTGTAGCCGCCATCGCGGTTGGCGAACTTCGGCGCGAGCTCGTTGAACAGGTAGGTCACAACCTCCTTGTTCGGAAGCTCGGCGAGCACGGCGCGGCGGTCAGCCACGGTGCCCTTCTTCGCCTTGGTGATCAGCTTCTCGGCGTACGGACGCAGCATACGTGCCTTCGCGTCCGTCGTCTTGATTGCGCCGTGCTCGAACAGGGCCAGGGCCAGGTTGGACAGAATGTGCTTCTGGTGGCCGGCCGAGCCTCCGAGACGGGCGCCCTTCTTCGGGGTAGGCATTTTCGTACTCCTCGTGTGCGGTTAATTGAGCGCGTGCTCTGTGGTGTTACTCGGTCTCGTCCGCGCTGGTGTCGACGTAGTCGCCAGTCTCGGCGTCGTAGCCTTCGATCTGGGTCGGGTCGAAATCTTCCGGAGCGTCCTTGAGGGTCAGGCCCAGGCTGGCAAGCTTGATCTTGACCTCGTTGATGGACTTCTGGCCGAAGTTGCGGATATCCAGCAGGTCAGACTCGGTGCACTCTGCGAGCTCACCGACGGTGTGGATGTCCTGGCGCTTCAGGCAGTTGTAGGAGCGCACGGAGAAGTTCAGCTCCTCGATCGGCGTGGAGTACGCGGCGATGTACTCGGTCTCCTGCGCCGACGGGCCGATCTCGATGCCCTCGGCCGCGGTGTTCAGCTCGCGCGCCAGGCCGAAGAGCTCCACCAGGGTGGAACCGGCCGACGCGAGGGCGTCACGTGCGGTCATGGAGTTCTTGGTCTCCACGTCGATGATCAGCTTGTCAAAGTCGGTGCGCTGCTCAACACGGGTCGCCTCAACCTTGTAGGCGACGCGGGTGACCGGCGAGTAGATCTGGTCGACCGGGATGCGGCCGGCCTCACCGCCGGAGTTGGGCATGGCCGGGACGTAGCCGCGGCCGCGCTCGACAACAAGCTCCATCTCGAGGCGAGCCTGCTCATTCAGCGACGCGATGTGCAGATCCGGGTTGTGGATCTCCACGCCAGCCGGCGGCTCGATGTCGCCTGCGGTGACGTCGCCGGGACCCTCAACAGCAAGCTGCATGACAACCGGCTCGTCGGAGTCGGAAGACAGGACGATGTCCTTGATGTTGAGGATGATCTCAGAGACGTTCTCCTTGACGCCGGTGATCGTGGTGAACTCGTGGAGCACACCGTCGATCTTGATGGAGGTCACGGCTGCGCCCGGGATGGACGACAGCAGCGTGCGGCGCAGAGAGTTGCCGAGGGTGTAGCCGAAACCAGGCTCGAGCGGCTCGATGATGAACTTCGAGCGGTTGGTGTCGATGTACTCCTCGGTCAGTTCAGGACGCTGAGAGATGAGCATGAACTTCTCCTTTGTCGGCTCCCGCTATTTGAAGCCGGTAGGAACGGATATGTGGAAGATTCCGGGCACCGTGCGAACGCGTCGACAGTGCGCGGGGTGAAGCAAACGAAAGTTTACTTCGAGTAGAGCTCGACGATGAGCTGCTCCTGCAGCGGCACGTCGATCTGAGCGCGCTCGGGCAGCTGGTGCACGAGAATGCGCAGGGTGTCCGGAACGACCTGCAGCCACGCCGGAACGACGGCCTCGAGCAGGTTGTCCTGAGCCTCTTCGAACCACAGCATGCTGCGGGACTTGTCGCGGACGTCGATGATGTCGTACTGCGTCACCGCAAACGACGGCACGTTGATGTGCTTGCCGTTGACGGTGAAGTGGCCGTGGGAGACCAGCTGACGTGCCTGACGGCGGGTCTTAGCCAGACCAGCGCGGTAGATCACGTTGTCCAGACGGGACTCCAGCAGGATCAGCAGGTTGTCGCCGGTCTTGCCCTGACGACGGTTCGCCTCTTCGTAGTAGCGGCGGAACTGCTTCTCCATCACGCCGTAGGTGAAGCGAGCCTTCTGCTTCTCCTGCAGCTGGAGCAGGTACTCGGACTCCTTGATGCGGGCGCGGCCTGCCTGCCCCGGGGGGTACGGGCGACGCTCGAAGGACATGTCGCCGCCGACGAGGTCGACGCGGAGGCGACGGGACTTACGGGTAGCAGGGCCGGTGTAACGAGCCATGTTTCTTTACCTCTTTTCCTTTCAGCCTTAAACGCGACGACGCTTCGGCGGACGGCAGCCGTTGAACGGCTGCGGCGTCACGTCGGAGATCGAGGACACCTCCAGACCGGCAGCCTGGAGCGAACGGATTGCGGTCTCGCGGCCGGAGCCCGGACCCTTGACAAAGACGTCGACCTTCTTCATGCCGTGGTCCATTGCCTTGCGGGCGGCGTTCTCGGCAGCCATCTGCGCGGCGAACGGCGTGGACTTGCGGGAGCCCTTGAAGCCGACGTGGCCGGAGGATGCCCAGGAGATCACGTTGCCCTGCGGGTCCGTGATGGACACGATGGTGTTGTTGAAGGTGGACTTGATGTACGCGTGGCCAGCGGCCACGTTCTTCTTGACGGTGCGGCGTCCGCGACGCGCACCGGAACGAGTCTGAGGAGCCATAGGTTACTTCTTCTTTCCTGCGATGGTCTTCTTCGGGCCCTTGCGGGTGCGCGCGTTGGTCTTGGTGCGCTGGCCGCGGACGGGCAGGCCACGACGGTGGCGCATGCCCTGGTAGGAGCCGATTTCAATCTTGCGGCGGATATCTGCCTGCACCTCGCGGCGCAGATCGCCCTCTACGGTGTAGGAGGACTCGATCGCGTCGCGCAGAGCGGCGAGCTGATCGTCGGACAGATTGTCCGTACGCAGGTCCGGAGAAATGCCGGTCTTCTCGAGCAGTTCCTTGGCTCGGGTTGCACCGATGCCATAGATGTAGGTGAGTGCGATCTCCATGCGCTTGTTGCGCGGGAGATCCACACCAGCTAGACGTGCCATGAGGTACGTGCCTTTCGGGTTGTTACGGTGGTTTTCTCCCCACCCGTCCACGCCAAACAACGCTTTGTCCGGGCCGTGCCGGAGAGTGGGTTGTGGTTACGCGCGGCTCCAGCCACCGTGGCCAGAGGTGCACGATCCGCCACCGGGACGGATCTGGGTGAGAAGGCTGAAATGCTTACTTGTAGCGGTAAGTGATACGCCCGCGGTCCAGGTCGTAGGGGGAAAGTTCCACCACGACACGGTCCTCCGGGAGGATGCGGATGTAGTGCTGGCGCATCTTGCCACTGATGTGGGCGAGAACCTCGTGCCCGTTGTCCAGTTCGACCCGGAACATCGCGTTCTTCAGGGGCTCGACAATGCGGCCCTCAACCTCGATTGCGCCTTCTTTCGCCATACACTCCACTTCCTACGCCGCCTGAAAGTGCAGGCAGCAGACGTATTTACCGGTTACATGCGGGGCCTGCGCAAGGTTGCACAAACACCGCTGGACTACATTAGCCATTTACCTGCGAAAACGCAAAAAGCCCCAGCGCTAGCCGGGGCTCATCGCGGGCACGTGCTAGAACACGTAGACCTTGTCGCCGATCTGCAGGTCGTTGAAGTACCGCTGCGCGTCCGCGCGGTAAAGGTGGATGCAGCCCGCAGACGGCACGTACGGATCATCCTGGTGGAACGCGATGCCGTTGTTGGTGAAGTACACGGAGTACGGCATCGGAGCGTTGTTGAACTCGTAGGAGATCTCGTCCTTGACCTTCCGGTTGACGTAGTGCGTGCCCTTCGGGGTGTCCTGACCCGGGCGGCCGGAGCTGATCTGCACCGGGCCGTAGTAGATCTCGCCGTTGTTCTGCAGCCAGGACTTCTGGTTGGTCAGGTCCACGCAGGCCTTCGCGTCCGCCGGGCACGGGGAGGTACGCGGCGCAGGTGCCGGGGCCGGGGCCGGAGCTGGCGCCGGCTCGGGCTTCGGTGCGGGGGCCGGTGCCGGCTTCGGCTTCGGGGTCTTCTCGGCGATCAGGCCCGGGAAGAACGTCTCGAGGATCTCGTCGATGCGCTGCTTCGCCTTCGCCGGCAGCTGCGGGTCGATGGCGGCAAGCGCGTCAGCCTGCTGGCGCAGGCCGTTGCGGATGTTCCACGCGGCGTCGCGCGCGGACTTATCCAGATTGCTGAAGGAGGTGGTCGCCTGGTTGGACAGCGAGTCCAAGCTGGACATGGCAACCGGGTTCTGCGCGGGCGCGGCCTGGGCGGAAACCGGTGCTGCCAGGGAGGCGACGACACCGAGGCCGGCAGCGAACGTGGTTGCGCGTCGCTTCAGCGGCGACTGCTTTGCGTGGCGGGGACGGTAAGACATGGCGGAAGTATAACCTCCCTGTCATCAAACGCACCACAACGCGCCAGAAAACTACACGCGCGGCGTAAGAATTCTCGGGCCGCCTGCGGTCGCCGCGACGGTGTGCTCCCAGTGCGCGGCGGGTGCGCGGTCTACGGACACCACGGTCCATTCGTCCTCCAGCACCTCGGTGTCCACTTCCCCGCCGAGGATCAGCATCGGCTCGATGGCCAGCACGGATCCGTCCTGGATGACGGGACCGCGGTTCGGCTTGCCCTCGTTGGCCAGGTACGGCTCTTCGTGCATGGTGTGGCCGATGCCGTGGCCTCCGTAGCCGTCGACGATGCCCAGCTCCACCCCGAAACGCTCCTCAGCCGCGTGGGTGGCCAGCTCGAGCGCGTGGGAGACGTCGGTGAGCTTGTTACCCGGCACCATCGCCTTGAGGCCTTCCGCCAGCACCCACTCGGTCGCGCAGTTGAGGGCGTCCACCTCCGGAGCCAACTCGCCGATGCCGAACGACCAGGCACTGTCGCCCACCCAGCCGTCGAGGGTGGCGCCGCAGTCGATGGAGACCAAGTCGCCTTCTTCGAGCACAATGCTTTTCGACGGAATCCCGTGCACGACCACCTCATTCACCGACGCGCAGATAGAGCCGGTGAAGCCCTGGTAGCCCAAAAACGTCGGGATGGCGCCATGGTCGCGGATGACCGTCTCGGCGACCTTGTCCAGGTCGAGCGTGCTCGCTCCGGGTTTCGCTGCCGCGCGGACCTCCTGCAGGGCGGTGGCGACGATGCGCCCGGCGGCCTCCATGGCGTCGAGCTCCTCCGGCGTCTTGGCCGCGATCTTGCGTTTCCTGAAAACCATTGCGTGGTGGTCCTTTGGTTCGTCGATAAGCGAAATGCGAAAGGCCGGTGCGAACACACCGGCCTTCACGCTACGTGGGCTACTTGCCCAGCGCCTCCATGGCGCGCTGGTTGATCTCATCGACATCGCCCACGGCGTCGATGGAAATGATCTGGTCGCCGTAGTGCTGGATCAGCGGGGCGGTCTCGTCGCGGTAGACGCCGAGGCGGGTGCGGATGGTCTCCTCGTTGTCGTCCGCGCGGCCGCGGGCGAGCATGCGCTCGACCACAACGTCCTCGTCGACGACAAAGTTGAGCACGCCGTCGAGCTTCTCGCCCTTCTTGCTCAGCAGCTCGGTGAGGATCTCAGCCTGCTCCACAGTGCGCGGGAAGCCGTCCAGCAGGAAGCCGTCCTTCGCGTCGTCCTGATTCAGGCGGTCTTCCACCATGCGCGCGGTGACGTCGGTGGGCACGAGCTTGCCGGCGTCGATGTAGCTTTTCGCCTCAACACCGAGCGGGGTGCCCTCGCCGATGTTGGCGCGGAACAGATCGCCCGTGGAGATGTGCGGCACGCCGAGCTTCTCGGAGAGAATCGCGGCTTGGGTGCCCTTGCCGGCACCGGGAGGGCCAAGGAGAACGAGACGCATTATCGCAGAAGTCCTTCGTAGTTGGATTGCAGGAGCTGGGATTCAATTTGCTTGACCGTGGTCAGGGCCACGGAAACCATAATCAGGATGGCGGTGCCGCCGAACGCGCTCATGCCCATACGGCCGGAGCCGGTGATGCCGGCGTCCATAGCCAGGTTCGGCAGAACAGCGATCGCGGCGAGGTAGATGGCGCCGACAAACAGCAAACGGTTCATCACAAACGCCAGGTACTCCGCGGTCGGGCGACCCGGACGGATACCGGGGATGAAACCGCCGTACTTCTTCATGTTCTCCGCCTGGTCCACCGGGTCGTACTGGATGGAGACGTAGAAGTAGGAGAAGAAGATGATCAGCACCACGTAGGTGAGGATGTACTGCCAGGAACCCGGGTTCTGCAGCCACGCCATCACGTGGTTCATCCACCAGTTGTCCGGCGGGGTCTGGTTGTTCATGGTGACGATCTGGGTGATCAGCACCGGCACGTACATCAGCGAGGAAGCGAAGATCACCGGGATCACGCCCGCCTGGTTCACCTTCAGCGGCAGGTAGGTGGAGGACCCACCGTACTGGCGGCGGCCCACCATACGCTTGGCGTACTGCACCGGAATGCGGCGCTGGCCCTGCTCAATGAACACGATGCCGACGACGAGCGCGATCAGCGCCAGGACAACCAGGGTCAGGGTGACCGCGCCGGACTGCTGGAGAATGAACGCGCCCTCGGACGGGATCTGGGTGGCGATGCCCGCGAAGATGAGCAGGGACATGCCGTTGCCGACGCCCTTTTCCGTGATGATCTCGCCGAGCCACATGATGAGCACCGCACCGGAGGTCATGACGATGATCATCATCAGCAGCGTCCAGATGTTGCGGTCCTCGATCAGCACCGGCATACCCTGGCCGAGCAGCTGCTCGCGGTCCGCCAGCGCGACGATGCCGGCGGACTGCAGCAGCGCCAGCGCCACCGTGAGGTAGCGGGTGTACTGCGTCATCTTCGCCTGGCCGGACTGGCCTTCCTTCTTCAGCTCCTCGAACTTCGGGATCACCACGGTGAGCAGCTGCACGATAATCGAGGCCGTAATGTACGGCATGATGCCGATGGCGAAGATGGAAAGCTGCAGCAGCGCACCACCGGAGAACAATCCGATGATGGAGAACATCGTCGCCTGGTCGCCCTGGGAGATTTCCTCCAGGCGGGAGTTAATCAGCCCGTAATCCACGCCCGGAGTGGGGATCTGGCAGCCGACGCGGTACAGAAACATCAGCGCAAGGGTGATCAGGATCTTCTTGCGTAGATCCGGGTCCTTGAACGCCTGAGCAATAGCGGACACAAAGCCTCCTGGCCCCCGCCGCGCCACGGACGGGAGGTAGTGGACATTCGACTCCTCGCCCAGGTTTCGCGGGCACGCGAAAACCGGCGGGGCGGTCTTTTGACCCCACTACACTAACAGCACCCGGTGGAAAGTTGATATTTCAGGTTCGGTTACGGCGCGACTCCCAGTCTCCTCCCAGGCGCTCGGACTGACGCATGGTGGCGGAATCCGTCAGGCGGGACCTATCGGCCCAGGTCGGCACAACCGGCTGCCGTGATGTGTCAGAGGTGGCGGGCGGGGACGGATCCCCCGCCTAAATTGATTCACCGGCCGATGAACAGATCCGCCCGTCGATTTCACCGACCTGCGCAAAATGAACACATTGCCCACCCAACTAGGTATGTGTTCACTCGGACCGACTGCGCGAGTGAACAAATCCCCCACGCTCCCCCGACACTTCGCGGCGGAATCCGTCAGAGCGCGCCCAAAAACACAGGTCGGCGCAAACGGCCGCCGCGATGTGTCAGGACGCCCTCCCCACCAACGGCGAAACCCCCGCCCTGGACGGGAATGTCCGGGGCGGGGGTTCGTCGTAAAGCTAAGCGCTCCTATGCACGCTTGGAGAACTCAACGACGTTGGCGGAACCGCCAGCGGCCTTGATCTTCTCCTCAGCGGACTTGGAGAACTTGTTCGCGGTGACGTTGAGCGCGACGTTGATGTCGCCCTCTGCCAGCACCTTCACCGGCTGCTTCGGGCGAACAAGGCCCTTGGCAACGATGTCGGCGATGGCGATGTCGCCACCCTGCGGGAAGGCCTCGGCCAGATCCGCGACGTTGACCACCTGGTACTCGACGCGGTTCGGGTTCTTGAAGCCCTTCAGCTTCGGCAGACGCATGTGCAGCGGCATCTGGCCACCCTCGAAAGCAGCGGAAACCTGCTTGCGAGCCTTGGTGCCCTTGGTACCGCGGCCGGCGGTCTTGCCCTTGGAGGCCTCACCGCGACCGACGCGGGTCTTGGCCTTGTTTGCGCCCTCTGCCGGGCGCAGATCATGGAGCTTGATGATGTCAGCCATGTTGTATCTACTCCCCTGCAACTTCTTCAACGGTGACGAGGTGGCGCACCTTGAGGATCTGGCCGCGGGTAGCCGCGTTGTCCTTCTTCACGACGGACTGGCCGATCTTGCGCAGGCCGAGAGCCTCGAGGTTCTTACGGGTGGTCGGCTTCTCGCCAACCTTGCCGTGGTGCAGCGTAATCTTCAGTGCCATGGTGCTTAGGCCTCCTGTCCTGCGCGTGCGCGCAGCATACGAGCCGGTGCAACTTCCTCGACGGACTTGCCGCGCTTGGCAGCCACCTCTTCGGGGCGGACAAGCTGCTTCAGGCCTGCGACGGTTGCCTGGACCACGTTCAGGGCGTTGTCCGAGCCAAGGGACTTGGCCAGGATGTCCTGAATACCAGCGCACTCGAGCACCGGACGGACAGCGCCGCCGGCGATGACACCGGTACCCGGAGCAGCCGGGCGGAGCATGACGATGCCCGCAGCCTCTTCTGCCTGGACCGGGTGAGGAATGGTGCCGCCGATCATCGGGACGCGGAAGAAGTTCTTGCGTGCTTCCTCTGCACCCTTCTGGATTGCGGCGGGAACTTCCTTCGCCTTGCCGTAGCCGACGCCGACCATGCCCTCACCGTCGCCGACGACGACGAGTGCGGTGAAGGACATGTTGCGGCCGCCCTTGACGGTCTTGGCAACGCGGTTGATGGTGATGACGCGCTCGATGTACTTGTCGCGCTCGTCGTTCTGGTTGTTGCGACGGTCGTCGCGGCGGCCGCGGCCACCACGGTTGCCACGATCGTTGCGGTCGTTGCGGTCGTTGTTGTTCTGGTTGTCGGCGGAGCGCCCGCCGTCACGCCGTTCACGTTCGGCCATTACGCGATCCTTCCGTTGATGGTGATGTTTGCGGTGATCATTAGAACTTCAGACCACCTTCACGAGCTGCTTCGGCCAGGGCCGCGACACGGCCGTGGTACTTGTAGCCGCCGCGGTCGAAGACGATTGCCTCGATGCCTGCAGCCTTGGCGCGCTCAGCGACGAGCTGGCCAACCTTGGCAGCCTTTTCCTTCTTGTCGCCCTCCAGGTTGCGCACGTCCGGCTCGATGGACGACGCGGAGACCAGGGTGTGGCCTGCGAGGTCGTCGATGACCTGGACGTGGATGTGACGCGAGGAGCGGTGCACAACGAGACGCGGGGTCTCCGGGGTGCCGCGCAGCGTCTTGCGGATGCGGTTGTGGCGACGTGCGCGTGCCTCGCGGCGGCGGGACGAGATGTCCTTGCCAACCGGGGTGCGCTTGGTGTTCTCTGCAGTATTGCTCATGATTACTTACCCGTCTTTCCGACCTTGCGGCGGACCTGCTCGCCGGCGTAACGGATGCCCTTACCCTTGTACGGGTCATCCTTACGCAGACGGCGGATGTTTGCCGCAATCTGGCCAACCTGCTGCTTATCGGAACCTTCGATGGCCAACTTGGTGTTGCCGTCGACGGAGAACGTGATGCCTTCCGGCGCCTCGATCAGGATCGGGTGCGAGTAGCCGAGGGAGAACTCGAGGTCCTTGCCCTTCTGCTGCACGCGGTAGCCGACGCCGAAGATCTCCATGTTGATCTTGTAGCCCTCGGTCACGCCCACGACCATGTTGTTGATCAGGGAGCGGGTCAGGCCATGCAGCGAACGGTTGTCACGGTGGTCGTCCGGACGAGCCACCAGGATCTGGTTGTCCTCGACGGAAGCGGTGATCGGTGCCGGCATATCCAGGTCCTTGGTGCCCTTCGGGCCCTTGACCTCGACGTGCTGGCCGTCGATCTTCACCTCGACGTTGTTCGGGATTGCGATGGGTGCATTACCTACACGAGACATAAGTCTTTCAACCTCCCTTTACCAGACGTAAGCGAGGACTTCCCCGCCTACACCCTTCTCTTGAGCCTGGCGGTCGGTGAGCAGACCGTGGGACGTGGAGATGATTGCCACGCCCAGGCCACCGAGCACCTGAGGCAGGTCGTTGGACTTCGCGTACACGCGCAGGCCCGGCTTGGACACGCGGCGCAGACCAGCGATGGAAGACTCGCGGGTCGGGCCGTACTTGAGGTTGAGCGTCAGCGACTTGCCGACCTTCTCGTCCTCAACTTTGTAATCTTCGATGTAGCCTTCCTGCTTCAGGATCTCGGCGATGTTCACCTTGATCTTGGACGAAGGCATAGACACGGCGTCGTGCTGCGCATTTGCTGCGTTGCGCACGCGCGACAGCATGTCCGCGATCGGATCAGTCATGGTCATTGTGGTGACCGTTACCTTTCTCGTTGCGGTTCCCATCCACCGGGTGACCTGTAACGCTGAGGCGTTTCGGGTCGCGTTTTCCGCATGGTCTGTCGGGGGCTACTCACGCTGCCCGCACTCAATAGCGCGGGCCGCTCGCCGCCTCCCTTGCACGCGGTCCGCATCATGGCGGGGGGCCTGCAACAAAGTTGGATGTTCAAATGTACTTCGGCTTGCGCACGCCGAAGCGTCGGCGCGCAAGTCCGAGGGGGTAACTTACCGCTTTCCTGCGCCAATGAGCAAATCGCTTATCGACGGGCACGTTCAGCGCCCCACCAACCCGCCAGAGATTCAAGACCCCATAGACTGCCCTGCATGGATACCGCCCTTGCACAGCTCGTCGGATCGCTGGCCGCCACGCGCGAGGCTCGCGAGGAACTTTACGTCTGGTTCCACCAGCATCCCGAGCTGTCGCTGCAAGAGCTGCAGACGGCCTCGAAGATCCGCTCCCGGCTGGACGCGCTGCAGCTGCCGCACACGCAGGTGGGCGAAACAGGCACGGTGTGCGTGCTGGACAACGGGCCCGGCCCGGTGGTGGCCATCCGCGCGGACATCGACGGGCTGCCGGTGCAGGAGCGCTCCGGCAAGCCGTACGCCTCCACCGCCACGCAGGTGGACGCTGTCAGCGGCCGCGAGGAGCACGTCGCCCACGCCTGCGGGCACGACTTTCACATCATGGGCGTGCTCGGAGCGCTGGAAGCTTTCGCCGCCAACCGCGACTGCTGGCGCGGCACCCTGGTCGCCGTGTTCCAGCCCGCGGAGGAGGCGTACGCCGGATCGCGGGTGATGCTGGCCAACGGCATCCGCGAGGCGATGCCGAAACCCGACGTGTATTTGGGTCAGCACGTGCTGCCGATGCTGCCCGCGGGTGTGGTCGGCACCCGCCCGGGGCCGTTCATGTCCCAGGCGTTTTCCGCCCAGATCACCGTGTGGGGCAAAGGCACCCACGGCTCCATGCCGGAAAAGGGCGTAGACCCGATTCTGCTGGCCTCTAACATTGTCACCCGCCTGCACACGGTGGTTTCCCGCGAGGTGCAGGCGAAAGACACCGCGGTGCTCACCGTCGGCGCGATCCACTCCGGTGTGAAGGCCAACGTCATCCCGGAAACTGCCGAGCTTCTGGTGAACACCCGCGCCTACACCCGGGAGGTCAGCGACACGCTGCGCAGCGCGATCACCCGCATTGTTGAGGGCGAGTGCGCCGCCGCCGGCAGCCCGCGGGAGCCGGAGATCACGTTCTACGACGAGTACCCGCTCACGGACAACGATCCGGCGATTACCTCCCGGGTGCGCGGCGCGTTCGACGCCCACTTCGGCAGCGACGCCACGGACTTGGGCCAGATCCCCGCCTCCGAGGATTTCTCCATCATCCCGGACGTGCTCGGCGTGCCTTACACGTACTGGGGCTTGGGCGGCTTCAAGGACTGGGAAAACGCCCCCAGCAACCACTCCCCGGCCTTCGCGCCCGACCTGCAGCCCACGCTCGACCGCGCGGCCGAGGCCATGATCGTGGCTGCTGCCGCGTGGCTGGTGGACTGAGAACAACAGAAGTCTCTCTTAGCCGTTGGTATCCATGCGCTGCCGAACGAGCTGGCAGCACAACGCGAGCGCTGCCACGGCCGCTGCTGAGCCACTAAGTACGGCCGGTGTCGCATGTGCAGCGACCAATAGCGACCCGGCGGCCGCGCCCAGCGCCGACCCCAGGTAGTTGGCCGAAGCGTTTGCAGCAACAGCCGTCGCGCCATCAGCAGGATTCGCTTGAATCAATACTTGTTGCTGGGGCGCGAGGGAAGCCCAACCGCACAACCCCCAGACAAACAGACTGACTACCACCAACACTGGAACCTGGCCTTGGGTCATGCCGAGCAACGCACAGGTGAGGCCCCCAAGGATCACAGCACTGAGCCGCAGCGGGTCATGTCTGTCCGCGAGCAACCCAATCCCCAGTGCTCCGACCGCGCCGCCCAGCCCCCACACCCAAATCGCTATGCTTTGATGCGCCGCAAGGGCTCCCCCGGACAGCACGACTGTGAGGTAGGTGTAAAGCCCCAGAGAAGCGACGCCGGTCAACAGCGTCACAGTGACCGTGAGGAGATTCTTAGGCCGTGTAATAGACCGCAGCCGGTCGGCGGGACTAGACGCTGGAATCGCTGGCAGGTCCCCTCCTCGAAGTGCAATACCCGCGAGTGCTGTACCTCCGACGACCACGATCAGCAGTATCGCGGCACGCCAATCCCAATACTGTGCCAGCATCAGACCGATCGGCACGCCGAATACGGTGCCGACCGCTAAGCCAGCAAGGACTAACGACAATGCGCGCCCTCGGTGTTCTTGCCCCACGAGCTCCGCGGCAACCGCCGAGGACAGCGGCGAATACACACCGGCTGCTGCGCCGGCCACCACGCGAGAAGCCAGGAAGACCCAGATTGTCGGCGACAGCGCCGTGGCCGAGTTCGCCAAAGTGAACACAAGCAAGGCGATGATCAGGCTGCGCCGCGATTGCCGCCCTGCCTTTCCCGCCAGTAACGGCCCCACGACGGCATACGAACCTGTAAACGCCGCAACCCCCAGCCCAACCGTGGCTTCTGGCGTTCCAAGGGCGGCTGCGATGGCCGGCAGAAGTCCCGCCACAACGTATGCGTCTAGGCCGAGTGCCACGCTCCCCAGCACGAAAGGCCATAGCCGACGCATCATCCCTGTTCCCCCTCGGTGTTCGCGTTGGCGATCACTGCCGCAAGCACACCGGGAAATAGACGATCTAGATCGTCCCGCCGCAATCGGATCAAGCATGCGCGTCCCTCTCCCCGGGTCCACGTCACCCCCGCCTCTCGCAGCATGCGCGTGTGGTACGTGAGCGTCGACCGGGGCAAATCGTCTGCAAGCTCGAGACTGTCATGGTCCAACCCGTCGGCGAGCCGACGGATCATCTCCAGCCGGGTGGGGTCACTCAAAGCACCAAGCACCCTGGTCAGGGTGATTTCGTCGGTTGTTGGATGGTGGTATTCGCGTGGTGTCATCGAACCTCCCGAGATCGTGCAACTTTTCTTGCATCAACACCGTACAAGAAAAGTTGCACGACCACGAAGATCCCCGAAACTGCTAGAACGGCAGCGCCGGGCGCGAACGCACCCGCGTCTGCCCAATGTCGGAGCGCTGCCCCGCCTCGTGGCCCTGGTCGAACGCATCCGCGTCGAAGGAACGCTTGGACGAGAAGCTGCCTAAAAAGAAGCCCATTTCTGCGGCGAAGTTGTCGCGGGCTTCGGTGGCCTTCTGGAAGTCGTCGACAAGCACGAGCCCATACTCCCCGTCTGATTCCTCCACGGTCTTTTCGGCTTCGGCGAGGCGCGCGCCGATGCTCGCAGCGAAGCCGGACATGAAGCTGCGGCGGCGCACCACCGCCGATTCTCCCCAGTGGGTGGCGCGCACCTTCTGCGCGTCCGCGAGCATCACGGGCAGAAGCAGCGCGTAGAGCATGTCCACCCGTTCCAGGTGGCGCGCGCAGCCGAAGATGACGGCGTCTTTCATGCGCGTGGAGTTGTACACGCGCTGCGAAAAACCCGTGCAGTGCAGCGCGAATGCGATGGTCAGCAGCAGGTTCGCCTGCATTTCCGTGTAGGAACCGGCGAACTCGTAGGTGCGCTGGCCCACCTCGTCGCCGTCCTCGGTGTCCAGGTCGCGTTGTTCGTAGCCGTACTCGGCCATGAGCTCGAACGCCCTGGCGTAGAACGCGTCGCCCTCCGGTGTGCCCTCACGGTCGCGGGCCTGGTTGAGCAGTTTCTGCAGTCGTTGTTTGATCTTGTCTTCGGTACGCATCGGACGCACCCACCCCTTTCTGAGTTCGGATGTGTGGGTGCAGTTGTAGCCGGGCGTCAAGGCGGATGTTTTCGGGCTTGTGGATTTCGCGTCTGCACCCCTGTGAATAACTCCCGTTTTCGCACGTAGATTCGCTGCGAGTTCGCGAGTTAAGAATCCGGCGATACCATCGGTTCCCGTGAGCAGGACCAAACGCAGCTTCGCAGTGACCAAGATTTCCGCCGACGGCACCCGCGACACCCGTGCGGGCCAGGTCGCGGTTGAAGAGCCGCTGGAGATCCGGGCCGGTGGCGTGAGCGTCGCAACGCTTATGCGCACCCCGGGCCACGACATCGAGCTCGCGCACGGCCTGCTGCTGGCGCACGGGATGATCACGCGTGTCGAGGACGTGGTCACCGCCCGCTACTGCGAGGGCGCGATCGGCGGCGAAAACACCTACAACCTGCTGGACATCCAGCTCGCGCGCCCCGCGTCCCCGCAGTTCATCGACCCGATCCCCGGCGACGCGTGCGGCATCTCCGCCGAGCAGCGGGTGCGCGAGCTCGCCGCCAACCTCGACGTGCGCGGCAAGTTCATGGAGCTCGACCCGTCCGCAATCTTCGCGCTTCCCGGGGTGTTGTCGCAGCACCGCACGCGCGACCTGCCCACGGCGGTCGCGGGCGATGCGGGGCGCCAGGACCTCGATGCTTTGAACGCGGTGCACAAGATTGCGGGGCACATGCTTCTCGACGCCCTCCCGTCCCCCGCCCTCACCCTCACCACGGATGCGCAGGTGGGCTTCGAAATCGTACGCGCCGCCGCGGCCGCCGGATTCGGCGCGGTAGCCACCACCGCCGGCGTGACGTCGATGGCCGTGGAATTGGCCCGGGCCACCAACACGGTGCTCGTCGGCGAGGTGAGCGAGGAGCGTTTCAGCCTCTACGCCGGGGGTTAGCCCGCGAACATCTGCGACGCCTTCGCCGCGGTCTCCCACAACCCGTAGACGAGCAGCGCCGTGATCACGAGCGCGAGCACCGCAGCCACCAAGGCGTGGATGGATCCAGCACCGCCACCGGTCGCCGTCGTCGCGGACTCTCCCGCCGACGCACGGTCCGCCTCAACCTTCGCGGCCACCGTCTTCGGGTCCTCGAACCACTTCTCCGCAACAGGCCGGACCAGCACGTTGGCCACGAGGCCCACCGCCAACAGCACGCACATGATGTAAAGCGAGAGCTGGTACAGCTCTGGGCCCGAGTTGCCGCGGCTGGCTTGGCGCTCCACCACCATGTTGATGATCAGCGGGCCCACCACGCCCGCCGCGGACCAGGCGGTGAGCAACCGGCCGTGGATCGCGCCGACCTGGTACACGCCGAACAGGTCGCGCAGGTACGCCGGGATGGTGGCGAACCCGCCGCCGTAGAAGGTGAGCAGGATCAGGGTGCTGATAACGAACAGCGCCAGGCTGGTGTGGCCGGCGGATGCCACCACGAAGTAGAAAATCAGGCCAACGCCCAGGTAGACCATGTAGATGTTCTTGCGGCCGATCACGTCGGAGGCGGACGACCAGATAAAACGCCCGCCCATGTTGGCCAGCGACAGCAGGCCGACGAACCCGGCGGCCGCCGCGGCGCTCAGCGCCGGGTAGTAGTCCTGCACCATCGGCGCGGCGTTTTCCAGGATGCCGATGCCGGCGGTGATGTTGCAGAACAGGATCACCCACAGGCACCAGAACTGCGGCGTGCGGATCGCGTTGTTCGCGCTGACATCCGCGCCGACGATGGCGACCTTCGCCGGCTTCGCCTTGATCTTCGGCGCGCCTGACGGGGTCCAGTCCGGGTGCGGCAGCCGGATGCAGTACGCACCCATCGCGATGACCAGCAAGTACACCACCGCGAGGGTGATAAACGTCGGTTCGAGCCCCGCGGCGCGGTCCGCGAGTTCAGCCCCGCCGCCGAATACTTCCACCAGCCGGTTCGAGGCCGGCGACGCGATGAGCGCGCCGCCGCCGAAGCCCATGATCGCCAGCCCGGTAGCCAGGCCCGGACGGTCCGGGAACCACTTCATCAGCGTAGACACGGGCGAGATGTAGCCGATGCCCAGGCCAATGCCGCCGATGAACCCGTAGCCGAAGTACACGAGCCACAGGTTGCCGGTGCTGATGCCCAGCGTTGCCACCAGGAATCCGGTCACCCACAGCACGCCCGCCACAGACATGGACACGCGCGGCCCGACCCTTTCCACCCACGAGCCAAACAGCGCAGACGAGGTGCCCAGCATGCCGATCGCCAGCGAGAAGATCCACCCCACGGCAACTTCCCCCACCCCGAAGTGCTCCATCATCGGCTTTTTAAATACGGAGAACCCGTACACCTGCCCGATGGAGAGGTGGATCGCCAAGGCTGCCGGGACGATGAGCCAGCGGTTGAATTCCTTGGGCGCGATGATCGCACCTCGGGAGAAGAATGACATGGACGCTTCCTGCCGTCTCGTCTGCATAAATTACGAAGCGCATAATAACTCGCAGGTGGGCAGAATCAGAAAGCTCCCATTCATCTAGGGTGGGCCGCACAGCACGAGGAGGTCGACGGCCGATGTTCTACGACGAAGCACTCCAACACGCCGGATCCACAACTGCCTCAGCGCTCGGCGCCCTACCAACCGCGAAAGTATTCCTCCACGGTTACGCCCGCTCTTGCACTGCGAGGTGGCCGGAGGTCACCGCCATCATCAACAGCATCGAGTTCGATGCAGCAACGAGGGACTTTTCGCTTAGCGACGACGCACGTGCCCGAATGGACACTTGCTACGACCAACTCGACAACGCGTTTAATGGTGCATGGCCCGAAGACCCGGACCCGGCCGACACCATCGCCATGAATGTGTTGGATGCCGTCGCGGACCTCACGTCGAACAGGGTGAAGTACTGGGAGCAGTTGGGCGTCGCACTGTCGCCCAACAAGGACGACTACCTCCGATTCATCCGCTCGCTCGCCGCGGCACGCAGCCGGGTCACCGGCGAAACGCTCCACTTCGCCGAGATAGACGACGTGGGAAACGTGTTCGTCTTCGAAGACTTCCTTCCCCGGTGCTCGCGGAAGACGGGCCGTCGATAGTCGCGCGCATGATCGAACGCGCGGACGTCGATAGGCACAGCGTCACCGTTGCAAACGAACCTGGAGTGGTGTCGATTGTTGGCCCCATAGAGACAGTGCGGAAGATCTACGACGCAAACGTGCAAGCCGAAGCCGGTGCGGCAACAGCACGCACCTCCCCTACCCAGCCGGCAGAGGACCGTGCGGGGTACGAGCCGCTCGTCGACTTCACCACCGACTGCCCACTGGGGTTCGACGAGGTACTGGCGGCGATGGGCGATCCCGAGCCGACCCCCATCATCGACCGTATGAACTGGGACGAATTCCTCGGAAACGGGTACCAGGCGACCCTGTCACTGGATGGGCAAGCGTTCGCTGCCAGGGCCACCGAGAAGGGCGGGGTGGTGACCGAGCTCGAGATCAGCCCGCACAACAACGCTAGCTTCCTGGGCATCCCGTTCCATATCCCGACGTCGAGATTCACGGAGAAGCTCGACGAGCTCGGTATCCCTTGGGCCGATGACGGGCACTCAGGGATCGTGCTCTACGAGCATTGGGTCACCCTGTACAACCACGACAGCCGGATCGAAGCCGTCCTGTGGCACAACCCGGAAACCCTCTCCGATGTAGAGCTGCTCGACCTCGCGTTCCCGCCCGACTCCACCCGTAAACCTCGTTAGTCCGGCACCCCAACACACGCAAAACGCCCCCGGTCCAGAAAGAACCGGGGGCGCAAAGCAGCCAAGCAAGCGAACGCTTATGCGCGCTTCATCTTGCCGTCCTTGTCGGCGAACGGGAAGCCGAGGTGCGTCAGCAGGGCGCGACCCTCGTCGTCGTTCGTGGCGGTGGTGACGAGCGTGATGTCCATGCCGCGGACGCGATCGATCTTGTCGATGTCGATCTCGTAGAACATGGTCTGCTCGGACAGGCCGAAGGTGTAGTTGCCGTTGCCGTCGAACTGCTTGTCGTTCAGGCCGCGGAAGTCGCGAATACGCGGCAGGGCCACGGTCAGCAGGCGGTCCAGGAACTCCCACATGCGGTCGCCGCGGAGGGTGACCTTCGCGCCGATCGGCATGCCTTCGCGGAGCTTGAAGTTAGCGATGGACTTCTTCGCGCGACGCAGCTGCGGCTTCTGGCCGGTGATCGCGGTGAGGTCCTCGAGCGCGCCGTTGATGACCTTGGAGTCGCGGGCGGCGTCGCCGACACCCATGTTCACGACGATCTTGGTCAGGCCCGGGATCTGCATGACGTTGTCGTAAGAGAACTGGTCGTTCAGCTTGGTGCGGATCTCGTCCTGGTAACGCGTCTTCAGGCGGGGGGTGTAGTTCTGAATGCTCTCAGTCATTAGATGTCCTTCCCGTTCGACTTGGCTACGCGGATCTTCTTGCCGTCCTCGTCGAAGCGGTAGCCGACGCGGGTCGGCTTGCCGTCGGAGTCCAGGATCATCACGTTGGACACGTGGATCGGGGCTTCCTGGGTGACAATGCCGCCGGACTCGGCGCCGCGCTCGGTGTAGGAGTTTGCGACGTGCTTCTTGATGCGGTTCACGCCCTCGACCAGGACCCTGTCACGCTGCGGGTACGCCTCGATGACGCGGCCCTGAGCACCCTTGTCCTTGCCGGCGATGACCTGGACCATATCGCCCTTCTTGATCTTCATAAGTTAGATCACCTCCGGTGCGAGAGACACGATCTTCATGAAGCGCTTGTCGCGCAGCTCACGAGCGACCGGGCCGAAGATGCGGGTGCCGCGCGGCTCGGTGTCGTTCTTGATGATGACGGCAGCGTTCTCGTCGAAGGAGATGTAGGAGCCGTCCGGACGACGGGTTTCCTTCTTCGCGCGGACGATGACAGCCTTGACGACCTCACCCTCCTTGACGTTGCCGCCCGGGGCAGCTTCCTTCACGGTGGCGACAATCGTGTCGCCGATGCCGGCGAAGCGTCGAACAGAACCGCCGAGAACGTTGATGCACAGAATCTCGCGTGCACCAGTGTTGTCGGCGACCTTCAGACGCGATTCTTGCTGAATCACAGTTGGTCTCCTGACCTGGATCAATGTGCGCCAGATTTCCGTCCTGCACGCACGTGGTCAATGTTTGCGGTGCCCATTGCTTATCGACGAACCACCACGTGGTCGAAGGGTCTCGGATGCGCAGCTCGGAAACGCGCGTTGCACCCGACCAGCAGTAGACAACTGGAGTATTCAACCACGAGCTGGGCCGATTCCCCAAATCCGCGCGCGGGCAGCTTCCTGCGCCGCTCGCGTCGCTGTCCGGGAGTCTTACTTCTGCCTGTGAATCTAGACACACGAAACGCAACAAGCACCAACACGGCAGGTCAGCGGCTTCCCGGCGGTATCGCCAAGTTTCGCCATAAGGTATGACCTCTTGTACGTTAAATCCCGTGAGTTTTTACGAAGCCGCCCCTACGGCGATTAAGAACAAGGTTGACCTCTTTTCCGAAGAGCCCGCCCGGTTTGCCACCCGTGCAGTACTGGCGGGCGTGTATCTGGGGATCATGACGGCGTTCGCCGCCTCCACTGCCCAGCTGACGGACACGTACGCCCCGGGGTGGGGCAAGTACGCGTTCGGCGGCATCTTCGCCTCCACGCTGTACATCATCATCGTGCTGCAAGGCGAACTCGCCACAGGCGACATGATGTTCATGACCTATGGCGCGATCCACAAAAAGAACACTGTGGTCAGGGGTCTGTTGCTGGTCCTGTTCGTCACCATCTTCAATCTCATCGGTGCAGTGGTGATCGCATGGCTGATTTCCCGCACCACCATGGGCCAGCTTGTGGAAGTGGACGGGTTCCTCCACGACTTGCTGGTGGCCAAGCTGCAAAAGTCCAGTTCAACACTTTTTGTCGAAGCAATCCTGGCCAACGTCGTGGTCAACATCGCCTTCATGCTGGCAACCCAGGCGGGCAAAGACTACAGCGCGAAGCTGTGGGGCGTCATCCTGATCATCCCGTCGTTTGCGACCATGAGCTACGAGCACTCCATCGCGAACTTCATCCTCACCAGCCTGGGCGGCTTCACGCTCGGCCCGGATGTGATCGAGGGCTTCACCAACTGGAACGTGATCCGCAACTGGGTCGTCGTGTGGCTGGGCAACTTCGTCGGCGGCGGCTTCATGATGGGCGGGCTCTACGGCTGGCTCAACCTGACCAAGACGGACTACAAGGACTAGTTCCGCGCCGTCTGCCAGAATGGGACGGGTGAATACACCTGTTTCCCACTCGGCTCCAGATGTCCTTCAGGCCGTGCGCGGCGTGCGCGATGCGGTGGCGTACACGGCACTGCCTGTCGACGTCGCTTCCGAAGCCCGCGCCATAGTCAATCAGCTCGACGACTATGTGCTGCCGCGCCTGGCCAACCTCGACGCGCCCCTGCTCGCCGTCATCGGCGGCTCCACCGGCTCCGGCAAGTCCACCATTGTCAACGCGCTGCTGCGCGAGCGGGTGTCTAACCCGGGCGTGATCCGCCCCACCACCCGTCAGCCGGTGCTGGTGGCCAACCCGGGCGACGCGGACTGGTTCAACTCCCCGCAGGTGCTGCCCGGCCTGGCCCGCTCGCACGGCGCGGGCGACGAGCGCTCCACCACCCTGCGTGTCGTGGACACGCCCCGCATCCCGGAGGGCTTGGCGCTTCTCGACGCCCCCGATTTCGACTCCATCGACGACCAGAACCGGGCCCTGGCGTCCCAGCTCCTCGCCGCCGCGGACCTGTGGATCTTCGTCACCACCCCGGCGCGCTACGCGGACCAGCTGGTGTGGAACTTCCTCAACGACGCCGCCGGCCGCGGCATCGAGGTCGTGGTGGTGCTCAACCGCCTCGACGACAAGGCCGCGGAGACGGTGCCAGACGACTTGCGCCGCATGATGAACGACGCGGGACTTTCCAAGGCCACCGTATTTACCGTCCCGTTTGTGGCGGACCTTGGTGGCGAGCAGTCCGGCGAATTCCTGGGCGAGGAGCTGGTCGCACCACTTCGCGAGTACCTGACCACGCTCGCGGACGACACCGCCGCCCGGCGCGACGTGGCCGGCAAGACCGTTGCGGGTGCGGTGGAATCGGCGCTTACCCGCGTGGATGCCCTGGTGGGCCGCCGCGAACGCCAGGAAAACTTTGCCAACCAGCTCGACGAGTCGATCCACGAGTTCTACACCGCCGCGAACCGTCATGTCATCGACGCCACCTCCGACGGTAAGCTGCTGCGCTCCGAGGTGATGGACCGTTGGCAGGACGTCGTCGGCACCTCAGATGTGTTCCGCGGTGTCGAGCGTTGGTTCTCCAGCGCCGTGGACAAGGTGGGCAGCTTCTTCACCGGCCAGCCCGCGCCGCTTCGCGAGGTAGAGACCGAGATCGAGTCCGGCCTGCACGCCGTGATCGTGGATGCGGCCGAGACCGCCGCGTCGCGCGCGTGGTCCCACACCGGTTCGGTGGCCCCGGAGCTGCGCACGGACGCGGATCCGGCGCTCGCCCGCGCCAGCGCGGACATCTCCGACAAGGCCGCGCAGCTAGTGCGCGACTGGCAAAAGGACATGGTGCAGCACATCCAGGACACCGCCGGCGACAAGCGCCAGCGCGCCCGCCTCATGTCGTTCGGCCTGAACGTGGCCACCGTGGCGCTGATGCTGGTGGTCTTCGCCTCCACGGCGGGCATTACCGGCGGCGAGGTGGCCATCGCGGGCGGATCCGCCGTGGTAGGCCAGAAGCTGCTTGAGACGATATTCGGCGAGGACACCGTGCGCCGCATGGTCGTCCAGGCCCGGGAGGACTTGAACCAGCGCCTGGGCGAGCTGTTCGCCGCGGAGCGCGACCGCTACCACGTATTGACGGACCCGCTGCTCGAGGGCGCGACCGCCGAGCAGGTGCGGGAAGCTTCCGCGGAGGCGAAGCGCGCTGTGAACGTGAGGCTCCTTGGGCTCGTCGATAGGCAAGAGGCCCCGCAGCTTCCCGCAAAGCAGGAGGATGTGGAGGAAAGCTTCGAGCGCGGCACGCTGCGCGGGCTGTTTGACCAGCTGCGCGGCAACTTTGGCAAGGGGGACGGCAATGTTTAGGAAGAAAGCTGGCCTGACCGAGCGGCTGCAGGCGCTGGATCAGGCCGCGCAGATCGGCGCACCGTACCTCTCGCCGGGCAACCGCGAGGGCCTCGAGCGCGTGGCGAAAGCCGGCGCGGAACGCCGCGCGCTGTCCGGCGACCACACCGTGGTGGGCTTTTTCGGCGCCACCGGCTCCGGCAAGACCTCGCTGTTCAACGCTGTTGTTGGCGAGGACCTGGGCAAGGCCGCCGCGCGCCGCCCCACCACCTCCTCGCCGCTGGCCGCCATCTGGGAGCCGGACGGCTCCGAGGAGCTGCTGGACTGGCTGGGCGTGGAGGACCGCCGCGCCCGCCAGGGCGAGTTCGCCCGCGGCGCTGGCCCGCTGATCCTGTTAGACCTGCCCGATTTCGACTCGGTGGAGGCGTCCAACCGCGCCATCGCGGAACGCCTTGCCGGCCAGGTGGACGTGCTGGTGTGGGTCTCCGACCCGGAGAAATACGCGGATTCCGTCATCCACGACCAGTTCATCCGCCCGCACGCCAACCACTCCGCCGTGACGTTGGCGGTGCTGAACAAGTCCGACCTGCTCGCCGCGGGAGATGTCGGCACCGTCGCGGACTCGTACGCGGGGCTTTTGCGTGACGACGGCCTCACCAACGTCCAGGTCGTCCCCACCTCCACCCTGACGGGCGCCGGAATCGAGAACCTGCGCGCCGCGATCGCGAAGGTGGCCAAGGCGCACACGGCGCAGACCGCGCGCATCGAGGCGGACATCCGCTCTGTCGCCGAGGGGTATTCCGGGGTGAGGGGTGCCGGAGGCGTCGCAAAGAATGCGAAGCGCGACATGGACGCCGTGCTGGCGCAGGCCGCCGGCGCGGACCGCATCGCGGAGACCACCGCCGCGGCGTACCGCAAGCGGCTGCGCGAACGCACCGGGTGGCTGCTGACCTCCTGGATCACCCGCTTCAAACCCGACCCGCTGCGCCGGCTGGGACTGCGCGAAGCATCCGACGAGATCGGGGTGCACCGCAGCTCAATGCCGGAGCTCGACGCCGCGTCAAAGGCCGTGGCAAACCGGGGCGTGCGCGACTACGCGGGCGCCGTCGCCGACGGGCTGCCGCACGAGTGGTCCGCCGCCGTGGCCGACCGCGCCGAGGAGGTCTCCGCCGGCCTGCCCGCGGAGCTGGACCGCGCCGTCGCCCGCACCACGCTGCCCGCGGAGCCGTCCAAGGGCTGGTCGCTGCTCACCGTGATCCAGTGGCTGGCGCTGCTGGCCGCCCTGGTGGGCGTGCTGTGGTACCTGCTGGTCGCGTTCGTGCCGGGCGTGCTCACTCCCCTGCTCGGCGGCGACCTCGTGCCCGACGTGGAAGGCTGGCCAATCCCGACGCTGCTGATCATGGCAGGGCTGCTCACCGGCCTGGTCATCGGCCTGGTCTCCGCGGTGTTCGGCGGGATGCTTGGCTCCGGGGTCAAGCGGCGCACCCGCTCGGCGGTGCAGAAACAGGTCGCCGAGGTCTCCCAGACCGCGGTGGTGGAGCCGCTGCTGGCTATTCGGGAGGACTACTCCCGCTTCGCCGAGCGCATCGCAGTGGCCGCGGGCTAGTTTCCCGGTACGGTCGGCGAATATGGCACGAATTCCCAGAGTCTTGTCCATCGCCGGCACCGACCCCACCGGCGGCGCCGGCATCCAGGCCGACCTGAAATCCATCGCGGCCGCCGGCGGCTACGGCATGTGCGTGACCACCGCGCTGGTGGCCCAAAACACCCAGGGTGTGCGCGAGATCCACACTCCCCCGCAGTCGTTTCTGCGCGCGCAGCTCGACGCGGTGTTCGACGACGTCGAAGTCGACGCCGTGAAGATCGGCATGCTCGGCGACGTTGAAACCACCAACACTGTGGCCGACTACCTCGCCGCCCACCCGGTGCCGGTCGTGGTGGTGGACCCGGTGATGGTGGCCACCTCCGGCGACCGCCTGCTTTCTGCCGACGCGGAGGAGGCCCTGCGCCAGCTGGTCCGCGACCACGCCACGGTGGTCACCCCGAACCTGCCGGAGCTGGCCGTGCTCACCGGCCAGCCCGAGCCGGAATCGTTTGAGGCGGCGGTGGCCTTGGGCCGCACCTACGCCAACGACGCGGGCGTCAGCGTGCTGGTCAAAGGCGGCCACCTCAAAGGCGACCGCGCCTCCAATGCACTAGTCACCCCCGGCGGCGCCGCTCACGTCGCCGAGGTGCCCCGCGTAGCGACAAAAAACACCCACGGCACCGGGTGCTCGCTCTCCGCGGCGTTGGCAACGCGCATGGTGCTCACCGACGCCAACGCCGCCGCCACCTGGGCATCCGAGTGGCTCCACGAGGCGATCGCCCACGCCGACGAACTTAACGTCGGCCGCGACAACGGCCCCGTGCACCACTTCTACCGCCTCTACCGGCTGGCGGGCGGGGTGTGAGCCTCGGCCGCAGCCGGCTTCGGCTCCACGGAGAACAGCTTGTCGCCGGCGCTGACGCTGCCGGGCAGCAGCAGGCCCGGCAGGACCTCGCCGACCTTCTTCATGTTGGACACCACTACCGGGGTGGTTACCTCGTAGCCAGCGGCCTCGATGCCCTCGATGTCGAAGGTGGCTAGCAGATCGCCCGCGCGCACCTCATCGCCCTTCTTCACCTGCGGGGTGAAGTGCTCGCCCTTGAGGTTCACGGTGTCGAAGCCGATGTGCATCAGCACGTCCACAGGCTTGCCGTCGGAGCCGGTGCCGCGCACCGCGTAAGCGTGGGCGGACGGGAAGGTGACCACCACTTTGCCGTCGAGGGGCGAGCGCAGCTCCCCCACCGTCGGGCGGATTGCCACGCCCTCGCCGAGTTTGGCCTGGGCGAACATCGGGTCGGACACGTCCGCCAGCGGCAGCGCCTCGCCGGTGAGCGGGGCCGCGACCGGCAGCGCGTCCGCCGATGCCTCGCGCAGCGTCGCCGCCGCGGCCGCGTCGGCCCGCGAATCCTCCGGGGCGTCCGGGTCGATGGTTCCCTGCTTGCGCACCAGGTAGAGGCCGTAACCGTACGCGGCCGCGAACGCGATGACGAACGTGACGGCTGCCAGCGCCAGGAACGTGGGCATATCGCCGGGGCGCATGGACACAACTCCGATGAAGCCGGCGGCACCGAGGGCGGTGGCCTTGACGTCGAAAAGCGCAATGAGCATCGCACCAATGGCCGCCGCGCCCATGCCGATGTAGAACGGCCAGCGCAGACGCAGGTTCACGCCGAAGATCGCCGGCTCGGTGATGCCGAAGACCGCCGAGATGCCCGAGGACCCCGCCAGGCCCTTGAGCTTGGCGTTGCGCGCCAGGAAGTACACGGCCAGCGCCACCGCGCCCTGCGCGATGTTGGCCATGGACGCCGTGGGGAAGATAAACGAGCCGCCCTGGTTAAACAGCTCCAGCTCAATCGGCGGGAAGGACTGGTGCAGGCCCGTGATCACGATCGGCGAGTACACCAGGCCGAACAGGAACCCGCCCACCGGGCCGCCGAGGTCGTACAGGCTGGCCAGGCCGTGAATGAGCAGGTCGCCCAGCCAGCGCACGAACGGGCCGACCGCGATGAACGTGATGAACCCGGTGATCAGCAGCGTGGCCAGCGGGGTAATCAGGAAGTCTGCGGTGCCCTTGAGGCGGCGGTGGAACCACTTCTCAATCGTGGCCAAAATCCACGCGACCACCAGCACCGGAAGCACCGCGCCCTGGTAGCCGCCCTGCGCCACCGGGAAGCCGAACAGGTCCCAGTACGGCATGGTGCCCTCCGCCATGGAGGTGGCCACGTCGTAGCCGTTGACCAGCGCCGGGTGCACCATCGCCATGCCCATGCCGGCGCCTAAGTACTCGTTGCCGCCGAAGCGCTTCGTCGCGGAGAAGCCCACCAGCACCGGCAGGAAGGCGAACGGCGCGGACGACAGGACGTTGATGATCTCCGTCAGCCCCTGGATCTGCGGGAACATCCCCACCAGGGATTCGTCGCCGAACAGCCCCTCTGCGGTAAGCACGTTGTTCAGCGCCATGAGCAGGCCGCCGCCGACCAGGATCGGAATCAGCGGCACGAAGATGTCGGAAAACACCTTGATAAAGCGGGTGAACCAGTTGCCCTGGTTCGCCGCCACGCTTTTCAGCTCCTCGGTGGAAACCGCAATGCTTCTCGACGTCATCCCGTCCATCGCCGCAAACACCCTGTCCACGTCGCCAGGGCCGACGATGATCTGGTACATCCCGCCGGTTTCGAACACGCCCTTGAGGTCTGGGTCGTTTTCCAGCGCGGCGGTGTCCGCCAGCGATGAATCCTTCAGCACCATCCGCAGGCGCGTGGCGCAGTGCGCCGCGCCGACGATGTTGTCCTCGCCGCCCACGGCGGACAGCACTCGGCTGGCCACGTCCTTGTGTTGCACGGTTGTTCCTTCCTATTGAGGTGTCAGCGCCGACCACTGCGCCCCACCGGGAGCAAAGACGGCAAAAGAAAACGCGACTTCCCCGTCGCCCGCGGTGCACTCCACCGCCGCGCCGTCCGCGGTAAGCACCAGCTCACCTGCGGCGCACTCGGCCCACCGGATACGTCCTGCCACGTCGACGAACACTGTTCCGCGCCCGTGGCCGTCCGGCTGCCAGGTCACGGTGGCGCCGACGTGTTCCCCCTCTGCGACGAGGTCCGCTGCCCAGGGCGCGTCCCCCAGCGCTACCCGCTCGAGCAGCATGTCGTGGGCGTCCGGGATCTGCAGGGCGGTGGCCAGGTGGCCGTCGATAAGCGAAAGCTCCCTGACCAGCGTGAGCTGATGCACCCACCCCTCCGCGGGGAAGCTGGGGGTGTCGTCGCGCGCGGGCAGCCCCATCCAGCCGAGCATGAGCGCGCCGCCGTTGTTGTCGCTGATGAGCTGCGGCGCGTAGAACTCCGAGCCGTAATCCAGCGGCGTGAAATCCCGCTCAACTTCGAACCGCAGGCCTTCAAGTTTGCCGACGACGTACCCGCACTCGTCCGAATCCGGAAACTGCGGGCAAAACACGAAAACGTCGCGCATCTCGCCCGTGGCCTGATCCCGCATGCGCAGCAGGTTCGGGCACTCCCACATGTAGGCCGAGGCGACGTTGTAGTTCAGGCCCGCGAACTCGATCTCGCCGGCGAATTGCCACCTGTCCAGGTCGTCGGAGGTGTAGAGCACAGCGGCGCCGGTGCCGTTTTCGCGCTGGGCGCCAAGCACCATCCGCCACGTGCCGTCCGGCGCCTGGGTGACGTGCGGGTCGCGGTAGTGCGCGGTGTAGCCGTCCGCGGGGCCATCGATCGCGGGATTGGTGCCGCGGCGGCGGTAGGTTCCGCCCATCGGGCCCTCGATGCCGTCCACGTCCACGATGTTCTGGCTGGTCAGCCGCTTTCCGTCGCGTTTGACGTTGCCGGTGTAAAACAGGCGAATCTGGCCGTCGTGCACCACGCCAGAGCCGGAGTAGCAGCCGTTCTCGTCGTACGACACGCCCGGGTAGAGCGCGTCCGGGAAGTGCCGCCACACGCCTGAGCCCAACGTGGTCACGGCATGCCCCCAGCCGGTGCGTTTGGGCTGGGCGGGAAAGGACGGGTCGTGCTGGTAGAACACATGCAGCTCATCGCCGAGCAACATCATCCCGTTCGGGTCGTTGAGCCTGCCCTGAGGCGCGGTGAGGTGGTGTTTCGGCCGGTACGACATGTGTTTATTCTATGACGCATGATCACCGTGTACGGCGAAGCCCTGGTCGACCTCGTGCCGTCCGCCCCCGGCCCGCTCGCGCCGCTCACCCCGGCGCTCGGCGGCGGCCCGTTCAACGTGGCCCGCGCGCTCGGGCGCTTCGGCTCTCCTGTGGCGTTCCAATCGCGCCTCTCCTCCGACGCGTATGGCGCGGCGCTGCGGCAATCACTCATCGACGAAGGCGTCGACCTCTCGAAATGCCCCAGCGGCAGCGAGCCCACCACCCTCGCAGTGACCGCATTGCGTGACGACGGCTCCGCCTCCTACACCTTCTACGTCAACGGCACCGCGGACCGGCTCGCCCAACCGGTGCCGGTGGAGAGCGGCTACGCAGTGTTCGGCACGTTGTCCCTGGCCCTGGAACCCGGCTCGCTGCGCTACGCAGAGGCCGCGCGAGTCAGCGCCGACAACGGCGCGATCGTGTGCCTGGATCCCAACCTACGGCCCGCGTTTTCCTCGGAGAAGCACCGCCTGTTCCTGCGCGGGCTTTTGGAATCGGTGACGGTGCTGAAGCTTTCCGACGAGGAAGTCGAATTCCTTGGCGACACCTCACATGTGCCCGTTGTGGTGACCACCCTCGGCGGCGAAGGCATCCGCGTGCGCGCACCGTTCGGTGTTTGCGAAGTGCAGGCCCCCGCCGTGGAGGTCGCGGACACCATCGGCGCCGGCGACACCATCATGGCCGCGCTGGTGCACCAGTTCGACGTCCACGGCCTCGACCGTTCCGCGCTGTTGGCGCTGGGCGCGGACGAGTGGCGCGAGATCCTGGACTTCGCCGCCCGCGCCGCCGCCATCACCGTCTCCCGCACCGGCGCCGACACGCCGTACCTGCACGAGCTGGCGTAGGCGCGGATCTGCGCGGGTCTGTGGGGTTCCGGTCTGGCACCGTCTTCTCACCCCCGGCGCGCGGATCTGCTAGTTCCCCGCCCCGCCCTCTTCCAGGTAGCTAGCAGATCACGCTCTTACCGACAACGCCTTTCAACATCACCTGCATAAACAAAAACTTGGACAGTTGATCTGCTAGTGCCGCCCAAAGCGGAACTAGCAGATCCGCAGGGTTCCGCTTCTACTCCTGAACAGGTAAAATGCTGCACCATGACCGACCCGCGCAGTGAAGACCAAAAGGTTGCCGCCGTGAACGCCTCCATGGTCATGGCGGGGCAACCCCTATCAGCCGAGGACGAAGCGCTGCTAAGACGGCAATTCCGTAGCGAGGTCTCCGCCGACGAGGCAGTATTGCTTGTCTTGGAGCGCGAGGGGCTGGGCGATTCGCCACGCGCACACGAACTGCGCCGACGTATCGCCGGCGTGGCCTAAGCATCGTGGCCCGACAGAGCCGGGAAGCACCCGATAACCTGTTTGGGATTTCAGATCCCGCGCAGCTAGAACGCATCGCTGGGAGCCTTGCTACGCAACGGTTGGGTGAGCTCGAGCTCGGCCCTCCCCTCACCGAGTTCACCCGCGAATCACTCCTGCGCACCCACCACTACCTGATGCAAGACATCTACCCGTGGGCCGGCGAGATCCGCACCGAGGAGGTCGGCGCAATGGGAATGGCCATGTGCCGGGCGCAGTACGTCGACACTGAGCTTGACCGGGTCATGAGCCGCATCGCGAAGTTGCCGCCTTCGTCGTCAGAAATCGAGTCTGCGGTGCGGACCGTCGCAGATCACTGGAGCGAGCTCACAATCGTGCACCCGTTCCGCGACGGCAACTCCCGCACACAGCGGTACTTCTTCGATCAGATGCTGCGCGCTGCAGGTTGGGCGGTGGACTGGACGCGTATCGACGCCACCCAGGCACACGCTGCCCGATACGTCGGCGCTGCAACTGCCGATCCCTCTTTTCTCGCTCAAGTACTGCGCCCTGACGTGTTCGCCCCGACAGATCTCCCCGACGGCAGTGGCGCGCTCAGCGAGACGCAGGGCCAAAGAGCAGGCGCAGCTGAGGTCTTCCACCGGATGATGGAGTTCCGCCGCGCGCACCCCGGCGCGGCGTGGTCTCCCGAATCCCACTGAGGCCCGGATCGTCTAGCGGCTCGCTACCGCTGCTATACGATCACGCTGCTAACGACAACTATTTCCAACATCACCTGGGCAAACGCCGCGCCCAACAAATGATCGTCTAGCACTCCTCTATGCGCTGCTAGACGATCCGCGAAACCGGCACAAGAACGGCGCCGGGCCCAGACGAAACCGCCCGAGCCCGACGCCAGGAAAGCGCGGCAAACCCTACTCCACCGTCACGGACTTAGCCAGGTTGCGCGGCTGGTCCACGTTCAGGCCGCGGGCCTCCGCCACGGAGCAGGCGAAGATCTGCAGCGGAATGGTGGAAAGCAGCGGCTGCATCAGGCCGGCGGACTGCGGGATGCGAATGATGTGGTCGGCGTAGGCCTCCACGTCCGTGTCACCGTCTTCCGCGATCACGATGGTCACCGCACCGCGGGCGCGGACCTCCTGGATGTTGGAGACAACCTTGGCGTGCAGGTTATTGCGAGAGCGCTTGGACGGCACGATGATGAACACCGGCTGGCCTTCCTCCACGAGCGCGATCGGGCCGTGCTTGAGCTCGCCGGCGGCGAAGCCCTCGGAGTGCAGGTAAGCCACCTCCTTGAGCTTCAGCGCGCCTTCGAGGGCGACCGGGAAGCCGACGTGGCGGCCCAAAAACAGCACGGACTTCGCATTAGACATGTCCTGGCCCAGCTGCTTGACCTGGCCTTCGTTGTCCAGCACCTGCTGGATCTTGTCCGGCATTTCCTGCAGCTCGTCCACGATCTGGCGGATCTCGTCGGCGTACTTGTTGCCGCGCACCTGTGCCAGGTACAGGGCGAGCAGGTAGGCGGCCACGATCTGGGAGATGAACGCCTTCGTCGACGCCACGGCGATCTCCGGGCCGGCGTAGGTGTACAGCGACGCGTCTGCCTCGCGCGGGATGGAGGAGCCGACGGTGTTGCAGATGGCAATCACCTTCGCGCCCTGCTCGCGGGCGTGGCGCACGGCCATGAGCGTGTCCATGGTTTCACCGGACTGGGACACGGCGACCACGAGGGTGCGTTCGTTGACGATCGGGTCGCGGTAGCGGAACTCGTGGGCGAGCTCCACCTCCGTCGGGATGCGGCACCAGTGCTCGATGGCGTAGCGCGCCACCTGGCCCGCGTAGGAGGCGGTGCCGCAGGCCACGATGATGATTTTGTTGATGGAGCGCAGCACGGATTCGTCGATGCGCAGCTCGTCGAGGATGAGCTTGCCCTGTTCGTCGAAGCGTCCGTAGAGGGTGTCGCGGACGGCGGTGGGCTGGTCGTGGATCTCCTTTTCCATGAAGGAGTTGAAGCCGCCCTTTTCCGCGGCGGTGACGTCCCATTCGACGGTGAACGGCTTGGCTTCGGCGGGGTTGCCGTCGAAGTCGCAGACCTCGTAGCCCTCGGCGGTCAGGGTGACAATCTGGCCGTTGTCCATCTCCACGGCGTCGCGGGTGAATTCGATGAA
This sequence comes from Corynebacterium sp. CQ3829_602738, assembly GCF_054478435.1. Classification (NCBI taxonomy): domain Bacteria; kingdom Bacillati; phylum Actinomycetota; class Actinomycetes; order Mycobacteriales; family Corynebacteriaceae; genus Corynebacterium; species Corynebacterium sp. CQ3829_602738. The sequence goes on along the minus strand of NZ_CM137003.1, from coordinate 428,303 downwards.
GCCGGCGACGTCGGAGCTGAGGAAGTTTTCGTTCTCGCCGACGCCGATGACCAGCGGGGAGTTCCAGCGCGCTGCGACGATGCGGTCCGGGTGGTCTGCGTGGATTGCCAGCAGGGTGAAGGCGCCTTCGAGGCGCTGCGCGGTCAGCTGCATCGCGCGGGTGAGGTCGCCGTCTGCTTCCTTGTCGTAGATGTCCAGCAGCAGGGTGCCGGCGACCTCGGTGTCGGTCTCGGAGACGAAGCGGTAGCCCTTATCGACGAGCTCCGCCTTCAACGCCGAAAAGTTCTCGATGATGCCGTTGTGGACCACAGCCATGCGGCCGTCGCCGACGACGTGCGGGTGGGCGTTTGCATCGGTCGGTCCGCCGTGGGTTGCCCAGCGGGTGTGCCCGATGCCGAGCTTGGAAGCCGCAATTGGGTTGTCCGAGATTTCGGCTTCCAGGTCTGCAACTTTGCCGGCCTTCTTGCGGCACTCGATGACGCCGTTGTTGGCAACCGCGACACCGGCGGAGTCGTATCCGCGGTATTCGAGGCGGCGCAGTCCCTCGACAATGACATTTTTCGCGTCGCGCTCAGCGGTGCCGGCGCCTACGTATCCAACGATTCCACACATGGGGAAAAATTTTACTCCAGTTTAGTTGTCTGTAGAAAGTGGAAAACCCGCCACGGGCCACGAGTGTGGACAGCGGCGGGTTCGAGCAAAAGACACCTAGCGTTTAAGCCTTCTCCATGCCGATCTTCTGGCCGTCGGTGCGGAACACCTGAGCAACGGCCGGGCGCGGAACGGAGTTGCCACCGTCGGGCCAGTGGGACGCGGGCTTTTCAAAGGTGGCATCGTCCTCCTCGCCCGGGTGCTGGACGTTGACCAGGACCAGCTCGTCGGTGACGATCGGGCCGCAGGTCTCAGCGGCGTACGGCACGGTGAGGAAGCACAGCACCTGGCCGCGGTTCTCACCCTCGAGGCCGACGGCGTACAGGCCGTCGTTAGTGCCGAGCGCGTTGCCGTCGGTGGAGATCCACAGGTTGCCGTGGGAGTCGAACGCGACGTTGTCCGGGCAGGAAATCGGGGACACTTGCTCCTTGGGGAAGCCGCCGAAGTAGGTCGACGCGGCGTTCGGGTCGCCGCAGACGAGCAGCAGGTTCCACTTGAACTCGGTGCCTGCGTAGTCGTCCTCGATCTCCATGACCAGGCCGTTCTTGTTCTCGCGGATCGGCGCGTACTCGGTGACGTCTTCCTTGCTCTTCTTGGCGTTCTCGCCGGTGGCGCCGCGGTAGCTGTTGTTGGTCAGCGCGACGTAGAGCTTGCCGTTGACCGGGTTGACCTCGAAGTCCTCCGGGCGGTCCATCTTCGTGGCGCCGACCTCGTCTGCGGCGAGGCGGGTGTAGATGGCCACCTCTTCGCCGGTGAAGCCGTCCACGTGGGACTCGGCGGTGCCGTCGGCATGGGCGGTCAGCAGCGGGATCCACTTGCCGGTGCCGTCAAAGTCGCCGTCCTTGGGCAGGTCGCCGTCGCCGGTGATCTCGCCGGCCTCGGAGTTACCTTCGAGGTTGGCGACGTAGAGGGTGCCCTCGTCGAGGATTGCCATGTTGTGGGCGATGTCGCCCTCCTTGACCTTCTTGGAGGAGACGAACTTGTAGATGTACTCGAAGCGCGCGTCGTCGCCGGAGTAGCACACCACGGTGCCGTCCTCGGTGACGTGGACGTTGCCGGCCTCGTGCTTGAAACGGCCCAGGGCGGTGTGCTTGACCGGGACGGACTCCGGATCGTACGGGTTGATCTCAACCAGGTAGCCGAAGCGGTTAAACTCGTTCGGCTCCTTCGCCAGGTCGAAGCGGTCGTGCAGGCGCTCCCACTTGCGCTGCGACGCGTTCTCGGACACGCCGAAGCGCTTCACGTCCGCGGCCGGGCGCTCACCGGTGACGGCGGCGGCGTTGGCCCAGTACTGGTCGATGTTCTCCTCGCCAGAAAGGAAGGTGCCCCACGGGGTCACACCGCCGGAGCAGTTGTTGAAGGTGCCGAAGACCGTGGTGCCGGTCGGATCGGCGGAGGTCTTGAGCAGGTCGTGGCCGGCAGCCGGCCCGACGATCTTGAACTCGGTCTCGCCAGTGATGCGGCGGTTCAGCGGGCCGAACTCGCGCTTGAGCTCACCGGTCTTGGGGTCCTTGGACACCTCGAGGACGGTGTGGCCGTGGCTGGCAATGCCGATATTGATCTGCTCGTCCGTCGGGTTCTCCGGATCGTAGTTCGGCAGCATCTGCGGTTCAGTGGAGTACTCGTGGGAGCAGACGTAGAGCATGCGGTTCTTGTCGGTCGGGTGCTCCATCAGGCCGGCGAAGTCGTTGTTGAAGCCGAACTGGCGGGCTGCAGCTGCGGCGGTCTGGTTGTTCGGGTCGAACTCAGGCGCGTCCTCGTACACCGGGTCGCCCCAGGCGATCAGCACAGAGGTGTCGTAGCCCGCCGGGACGACAACCTCGTCCTTCTCGTTCGGCTGCACGCCGTCGAAACGCATGCCAGCAGCCGGCTTGATCTCAGCCTTCGCGACCTCGGTGCTGGTGGAGGTGGCCGGCGCGGATTCGGTGGTTTCCGCCACATCCTCGTCGACGCCGCAGGCGGCGAGCAGTGCGCCGCCGCCGAGGGTCACGGTGCCAGCACCGAATGCCTTCAGCACGCCGCGGCGGGACATCAGGTCGCCGAAGTACGGGTTGTCGGACTCGTTGGTGCAATCGCCAGCACACGCGTTGCCGCACTTGTAGGTACAGGTCAAAGACGAGCGCTTGGACTGGAACAGCAGGTTAATACCCTTGATAGGCATGAGTTCTCCCAGGAAACGTATACAGAGTTTGGCCTGGAAGAAGTTACTCAACACGAGTAAATGAGCGCCGAAATCCGGGTGAACAGTTGTCAAACACACGAAAATACCCGCCCAACACGAGGTTGGACGGGTACGACGTCGAAAAGCTAGGTGCTCTTAGCGAGCCTTCTCGATGATGTCGACGAGACGGAAGTGCTTGTCCTTGGACAGCGGACGCGTCTCCTCGATGAGGACGAGGTCGCCGATGCCGGCGGTGTTCTCCTCGTCGTGTGCCTTCACGCGGGTGGTGGTACGCACGATCTTGCCGTACAGGGCGTGGGACTTGCGGTCCTCAACCTCGACGACGATCGTCTTGTCCATCTTGTCGGACACAACGTAGCCACGACGACGCTTCTGCACTGCCTTGACCTTGGTGTTCTCAGTCACGTTTGCCTCACTCATGGTTATGCCTCAGCTCCCGTGGACTCCGGGACAACGGACAGGCCGAGCTCGCGCTCGCGCAGCACCGTGTAGATGCGAGCGATGTCGCGCTTCACGGTGGAGATGCGGCGGTTGTTGGTGAGCTGGCCGGTCGCGAGCTGGAAGCGCAGGTTGAACAGCTCTTCCTTCGCCTCAGTCAGACGGGTGCGCAGCTCATCGTCGTTGAGCTCGCGGAACTCAGATGCGGGGGTACCGGTTGCCATTAGAACTGGTCCTCCTTCTTAATCACGCGGACCTTGCACGGCAGCTTCGCGCCAGCGCGGCGCAGAGCCTCGATTGCAGTCTCCTCGTTCGGGTAGGACATTTCGAAAAGAATGCGGCCAGGCTTGACGTTGGCCACCCACTTCTCCACCGGGCCCTTACCGGAACCCATGCGCACGCCGAGCGGCTTCTGGGTCAACGGACGATCCGGGAAGATGTTGATCCACACCTTGCCACCACGCTTGACGTGGCGGTTGATGGCGATACGTGCGGACTCGATCTGGCGGTTGGTGATGTACGCCGGCTCGAGCGCCTGCAGGCCGTAGTCGCCGAAGGTGATCTTGTTGCCGCCCTTGGACACGCCCGTGCGGTGCGGACGGTGCTGACGGCGGTACTTCACGCGCTTAGGGATGAGCATGAATTAGCCCTCCTTCTTCTGCTCTGCACGCTGGCGACGCTGGCCGCCGCGGCGCGGGCGACGGTCGCCACGGCCACCGCGCTCGTTCTTCGGAGCGTTGAGCTCGGACTCGCGGACACCGCCCACGACGTCGCCCTTGTAGATCCACACCTTGACGCCGATGACGCCAAAGGTGGTGTGTGCTTCTGCCGTGCCGTAATCGATCTCTGCACGCAGGGTGTGCAGCGGAACGCGACCCTCGTGGTAGCGCTCGACACGGGACATTTCCGCGCCGCCGAGACGGCCGGACGTCATAACCTTGATGCCCTTTACCTGCGGGTTGCGCATCGCGGACTGGATGGCCTTACGCATGGCGCGACGGAACGCGACACGGTTGACCAGCTGCTCAGCGATGGACTGTGCAACCAGGGTTGCGTCGGCATCGATGTTCTTGACCTCGATGATGTTCAGCGCGACCATCTTGCCGGTGAGCTTCTCCAGCTCGCGGCGGATGCGGTCTGCCTCTGCGCCGCGACGGCCGATGACGATGCCCGGACGAGCGGTGTGGATGTCCACACGCACGCGGTCGCGGGTGCGCTCGATGACGATGTCGGAGATGCCGGCGCGCTCGAGGTTCTTCTCGAGGTACTCGCGGACCTTGATGTCCTCCGCAACGTAGTCAGCGTAGTTCTTGTCGGCGTACCAGTGGGACTTCCAGTCGGAAGTGATACCCAGGCGCAGGCCGTGCGGGTGAATCTTCTGGCCCATTACTTGGCCCCTTCCTTGGACTCGACAACAACGGTGATGTGGGAGGTGCGCTTCCGGATCTGGAAGGCGCGGCCCTGGGCGCGCGGCTGGTAGCGGCGCATGGTCGGGCCCTCGTTTGCGTAGCACTCGGAGATGACGAGCGTGCGCGGGTCCAGGCCGAAGTTGTTCTCAGCGTTGGCCGCTGCGGAGGCGACAACCTTCGCAACGTCCTTGGCAGCACCCTGCGGTGCGTACTTCAGGATCGCGAGGGCCTCGGCAACGTCCTTGCCGCGGACGAGTGCCAGCACGCGGCGGGCCTTCATCGGCGAGACGCGGACAAACTTGGCCGTCGCGGATGCAGTGGTGATGGTGTCAGCCATTGCTTATCGACGTCCCTTCTGTTCCTTGACGTGACCCTTGAAGGTCTTGGTCGGTGCAAACTCGCCGAGCTTGTGGCCGACCATGGACTCGTCGACGAACACCGGCACGTGCTTGCGGCCGTCGTGGACGGCGAAGGTGTGACCGATGAAATCGGGGAGAATGGTCGAACGGCGCGACCAGGTCTTGATGACCTGCTTGGTGCCAGCCTCGTTCTGAGCGTCCACCTTGTTGAGGAGGTGCTCGTCGACGAACGGGCCTTTCTTCAGGCTACGTGGCATGTCTGTTTACCTCCTCTTAGCGCTTCTTCGAGCGGCGGCGCCGCACGATCATGTTGTTGGAATAACGGTTCGGGTTGCGGGTGCGGCCTTCCTTCTGGCCCCACGGCGACACCGGGTGGCGGCCACCCGAGGTCTTGCCCTCGCCACCACCGTGCGGGTGGTCGACCGGGTTCATGACCACACCACGCACGGTCGGGCGCCAGCCCTTCCAGCGCATGCGGCCGGCCTTGCCCCAGCGGATGTTGATCTGGTCGGCGTTGCCGACCTCACCGATGGTGGCGCGGCAGCGGATGTCCACGCGACGGATCTCGGAAGACGGCATACGCAGGACTGCGTAGTTGCCTTCCTTACCCAGCAGCTGGATGGACGCACCGGCGGAGCGGGCGAGCTTGGCACCAGCACCCGGCTTGAGCTCCACAGCGTGGATGGTCGTACCGGTCGGGATGTTGCGCAGCGGCAGGTTGTTGCCGACCTTGATGTCGGCGTTCGGACCAGCCTCGACGACGGTGCCCTGGGTCAGGCCCTTCGGCGCGATGATGTAGCGCTTCTCGCCGTCGTAGTAGTGCAGCAGCGCAATGTTTGCGGTGCGGTTCGGGTCGTACTCGATGTGAGCGACCTTTGCCAGCACGCCGTCCTTGTCGGAGCGGCGGAAGTCGATCACGCGGTAACGGCGCTTGTGGCCGCCGCCGCGGTGACGGGTGGTGATGTGGCCGTGAGAGTTACGGCCACCCTTCTTCGGGAGCGGGCGCAGCAGCGACTTTTCCGGGGTCGAGCGAGTGATCTCCTCGAACGCGGAAACGGAGCTGGCACGGCGACCCGGAGTTGTCGGCTTGTACTTGCGAATAGCCATAATGGTTCCTTTTCTATCGTCCTCTTCGCTGTGCGATAGCCGTTAGGCCGTCGCACCTCCGAAGATGTCGATGGAGTCGCTGCCCTCGCGGAGCGTGACGTAGGCGCGCTTGGTGTCCTTGCGCTGGCCGTAGCCGGTGCGGGAGCGCTTGCGCTTGCCCTCGCGGTTAGCGGTGTTCACCGATGCGACGTCGACGCCGAAGATCTGCTCCACGGCAATCTTGATCTGGGTCTTGTTGGCCGACGGAGCGACGAAGAACGTGTAGGTGTTCTGCTCCATCAGGCCGTAGCTCTTCTCGGAGAGCACGGGCGCGATGATGATGTCGCGCGGGTTCGCGATCTTAGCCATTTACTTCTCCTCCTCCGCAGCGGCGGTAGCGAGCTCCTTGCCGCGGTTGACGAAGGTGTGCAGCGCCTCGACCGAGAACACGACATCGTCAGCGTTGAGTACGTCGTATGCGTTCAGCTGGGTCGGCTCAATGATGTGGACGCCCGGCAGATTCCTTGCGGAAAGGCGGGAGTTCACGTCATCACGGCCGATCACCAGCAGAACCGACTTGCGGTCCGTGAGGCGCTCGATGAAAGCGCGGGCGGACTTGGTCGACGGGGTCTGGCCCGGAACCAGGTCCTCCACGATGTGGATGCGCTCGTTCTGTGCGCGGTTGGTCAAAGCGCCTGCGAGGGCAGCCTTGATCATCTTCTTCGGGGTGCGCTGCGCGTAGGAACGCGGCTGCGGACCGTGCACGGTGCCACCGCCGGTGAAGTGCGGCGCACGGGTGGAACCCTGGCGTGCGCGGCCGGTGCCCTTCTGGCGGAACGGCTTCTTGCCGCCGCCGGAAACCATGCCGCGGGTCTTCGTCGCGTGGGTGCCCTGGCGAGCTGCAGCAAGCTGTGCGTTCACAACCTGGTGCATCAGCGCCACGGAAGCCTCGCGGTCGAAGAACTCGGCCGGGAGATCGACAGAGCCCTTGGTGGCTCCGTCAGCGGTGTGGACGTCAAGCGTCAGGTTCGTCATGCGTGAGCACCGCCCTTCACTGCGGTCTTGACGGTGACAACGGAACCCTTTGCGCCCGGGATGGCGCCCTTGATCAGGATGAGGTTGTTGTCGCCGTCGATGCGTTGGATCTTCAGGTTCTGGGTGGTAACGCGGTTACCGCCCATGCGGCCTGCCATGCGCGTGCCCTTGAACACGCGGCCCGGGGTTGCGCAGGCGCCGATGGAGCCCACGCGGCGGTGCGCAGCCTGGTTACCGTGTGCGGCACCCTGGCCGGCAAAGCCGTGGCGCTTCATGGCGCCGGCGTAGCCGTGGCCCTTGGTGGTGCCGGCGACGTCCACGTAGGTGTCGCCCTCGAAGATGGTTGCGTTGAATTCCTGGCCGAGCTCGTAGCCCGAGGTGTCCTCCATGCGGATCTCGGCGACGAAACGGCGCGGGTTCACGCCGGCCTTCTTGAAGTGGCCGGCCTGCGGCTTCTTTGCCTTACGGGGATCGATGTCGCCGTAGGCGATCTGGATGGCGGAGTAGCCATCGGTCTCAGGGGTACGGATCTGGGTGACCACGCACGGCCCAGCTTCGACGACGGTAACCGGGATAACACGGTTGTCCTCGTCGAAGATCTGGGTCATGCCGAGCTTCTTGCCCAGAATGCCCTTGATCTGGTTCTCAGACATGTTGTTAGTTCTCCACTACTTACGTTGGGGATTGCTCTACTGGATGTTCACGTCGACGCTTGCCGGCAGGTCGATGCGCATGAGCGCGTCCACCGTCTTGGGCGTCGGGTCGAGAATGTCGATGAGGCGCTTGTGAGTGCGCATCTCGAAGTGCTCGCGAGAATCCTTGTCCTTGTGGGGAGAACGAATAACGGCGTACACGTTCTTCTGGGTGGGCAACGGCACCGGGCCCACGACGCGGGCACCCGTGCGGGTGACCGTCTCGACGATCTTCTTCGCGGATGCGTCGATCGCCTCGTGGTCGTAAGCCTTGAGCCTGATGCGGATCTTCTGTCCCGCCACGCTTACCTCTTCCTCGCATCCCCACGTTCGTCCTTATTCTCTCCCGCTCATTTCGAGCGGAGTGAGAAACGGGCGAAGCGGTGGGGTTTGTAGCTTCTAGTTTCTCTATAACGTTGTCCGGGCTGGGCCCTTGGCTCAACGCCAGTGTCGTTTCTGACTGCCATGACACGTCCGGAAGGTGACCGAGCAAATTCATGCTGTTTCAGTGCTTCCGCCAAGGCGTGCCCGTCTATAAGCACATGCCTGGGTGTCAGACTCGGAAGGGCGCGTGACCCTTGCGTACTGCCGCTGTGAATTTGCCATGGCCCTTCTCCGGTTTCTTCCGGTTGGAAGGTGTCATGTTTGCCTGGCCACCGGCCGGTTTCATCCGGCCCATGTCAAGGCAACCCGGGTATTAAAACACAAGGTTGCAGGAAGCACAAGCCCCGCTTCACGACGAACCTCCGGCGAGCCCACAAATATTGCAACTTGGTATCACCTTCTCCTCACCCCAGCCCGGGCGATGAGATCTGTGTACCCTTTATTTCCAGACCGTGCGCCTCACATCCGGAGGTCACGGATGCACAGTATTTACAGATTGAAAGGACCGTCATGGCCGACAAGAACGTTAACGAGACCTCTGCAAACACCGCAAAGACCACCGGCGCTAACACCCCGGCGTCCTCCTCCACCGCAGTGGAGCCGGAGCAGGTCCGCCCGCGCAACGAGAACCTGGAGACCGAGCACGGCTCCACCGTCATCGACGACAACGTTGTGGGCAAGATCGCAGGCATCGCTGCCCGTGAGGTTTCCGGCGTGAACAACCTGGGCGGCGGCGCTGCCCGCATGTGGGGCGCTGTGCGCGAGTCCCTGACCTCCTCCACCAACGTCCAGCAGGGCGTCAACGTGGCGGTCGAGGACGGCCACGCTTCCGTCGCCGTCGCCATCATCGCCGAGTACGGCGTGGCCATCCACGAGCTGGCTAACGCTATCCGCGAGAACGTCACCGTCGCCATCACCCGCATGACCGGCCTGATCGTGGACCGCGTGGACGTCACCGTGCACGACGTGCACCTGCCGGAGCAGGAGGGCGCCGAGCAGCTCGAGGACACCAACGCGAACTACCAGGCTGTCAACCAGCCGATCAACCAGTAAGCCATGGCGTACACCCCCGTTAGCCGCGAGGTTGCGGAGGGCGTCCGCGATGCCGCCGTCGCTGTCGACGGGGTCGCCGCATTGCACGGCGGCCGCGTCGGCGAGATTGCGACCTACCTGCCCAACACCCGCATTGAAGGCCTGAAGGCCATCTCGCGGGACGGCCGAACCGGTTTTGAAGTCCACTTCGTCTTCGACGTCGCATCCGGCCGCAAGGTGCAGGACGTGGCCGAGGATGTCCGGGCGGCTGTTCTCGGCGCATCCGATGCGGAGTTCGTGGACGTTGTCGCAGGCGACGCGCAGTAGCGCTGCCCGCCCCAACCTCATAACCCGAAACGTGGTTTTATTATGAATCTTTTTGCTAACAAGGCGCTGACCGGCATCCTCATCGGTGTTGTAATCGCCTTCTTTGTCACCTTCGGCGGTTGGCCGGGCCTGCTCTGGCTGCTGCTGTTCACCATCATCGGCGGGGTTGTCGGGGCCCAGCTCGACGGCCGTCTGGACCTGTCCGCGGCCCTGAGTAACGGCACCGGCAGAGGCCGAAGCTAATGGATAATTCCTTCTACCACGTCAGTGAGCGCACCATCGAGCGCGTCGCTGAGGTGGCAGCTGCGGCGGTGCCGGGATGCCGGACCATCGACGCAAAGCTGGCCGGGCTCGCGGGACGCAGCTTCCCGCGCATCCACGCCCGGCTGGACCAGGCGACGGGCACAGTGGCGGTGGACACCGAGATTGCCACCTCCTACCCCGCCCCGGTAGCTGCCATCACCGACGCTGTGCGCGCAACCATCATCGCGCACATCCGCACGTTGGTGGGCCTGGACGTCTCGCGCGTGAAGGTCACAGTGGCCAATGTGGAAACCCTCCCCGACACCGGCCGCGTGACCTGGGACCAGCTGGCGGAGCACGAAGCCTTCGTGATCCCGACCCCCATCGAGGTCTCCCCGACCCGCGTGGAGCACCCCGTGACCAAGCCACTCGAGCAGCTCATGCCGATCGAGGCGCGCTCGCTCGTCGAAGACATGCGGGATGTGGTCGTCCCCGCCCCAATCGAGGTGGAGCACCCGGACCAGCCGGAGCCGGTGCGCACGTTTACTCCGGAGACCCCGGAGCCAGTGCGCACGTTCTCCCCCGAGGTGCCGGAGCCGCAGCGCCTCGTTGCCATCCACACCTCTCCGACGGAGGCGCGGGTCCCGTTCCCGCCGGAACCGGTGCAGCCGTGGTCGCCGCAGGCGAACGAGCTTGTCGCCCGCCATCCGCAGCTGCCCCCACTGCAGGCGCTCAAGCCTGTGGACGTCCAGCGTTTCGCCCAGCCCCGCAAGGTGCCGCTGCCGCGCCGCGCTCCGCTGAAGGAGATCACGGTCAACCGCCCGCCGCTCAAGCCCATCGTGGTGGAGCCGGTGGCGCGCGCCCCGATTTCCTCCGCACCTGGGCCGCAGCCGGTAGTGGTGCCCACGGCGCCCGCGCCGAAGCCGCTTAAGCAGATCACGATTGAACCGGTGGTGAAGTACTATGACCGCTCCCGCTAACACTGCACCCCCAGCTCAAGCAGTGGGCCCGCACCCGGGCGACGAGCCGCTGGGCAACCCGGCCTCGCGCTGGTTCGCGGTGCTGATTAGCCTGCTGCTGCTCGCGCTGGCTGGCGTCGCGGCGCGCGACCTGTGGTACCACTTCTACGGCGACGAGGCCCCGTCGGACTCCTGGCTGGGCCGCACCTGGGACTTCCTCGGTTCCTTTGAGGCCGATGTGACGGCAGTTGTCGTGGGCATCATTCTGGTGCTGCTCGGCCTGATCCTGTTGTTCTTCACGTTCAAGCCGCGCCCGCACGGCTACGTGCGGGTGAACTCCCCCGCCTCCATTTGGACCCGCCCGGTGGACATCGCCCGCAAGGCCACGTTCACCACCCGCGGGGACCTCGGCGGTGAACAGGTGAGCACGAAGGCGAACCGCAAGAATGTGAAGGTGCAAGTAGTCGACGACGGATCCGGCGCCGCCATGCAGGAGCGCATCACCCAATCCTTGAACGGTGAGTTCCATGCCCTGCAAACCCCGCCGGCTGTGTCGGTGAAGTTGCTGCCCAGCCCTGCTACGCAGCAATCGACTGCCCAGCGTTCAGGCGCGCCTCAGACCACTACGGAGTCCGCGCCCGCCACCACGACGACCCCGGAGGTGACGCGATGACGAAGACACTCAGCTTCTTCAACCGACTAGTGCTCTTCCTGCTCAGTTTGCTGTTGATCGCCGCTGGCCTTTTCCCGGTCGCCGAGTACTGGCAGATCCCCTACCTCGTCGACGCGGCCGACTACCTCGACCGCACCCGCCTGATCGACCTGGCTTACCAGGACCACTACGTCACCGCGCTGATCATCGGCGCTGTCGTGGCGGCAATCCTGGGCCTGTGGATCCTGCTGGCGAACATCCGGTCCCGCGCGTTTTCGAACCGTGGCATCCTGCCTGCGGATCCGGAGCACGGCGAGACTGTCATCAACGTCCAGCGGGTTGCCGAGGCAGCGTGCTCCTCCCTGGAGGACGCCAACGAGATCCGCCGCGCGTCCAGCAAGGTGGCGATGGTGGGCCAGCGTCCGACCGCGACGTTCACCGTCTTTGCCAACCCGGAGTACCCGCTCGATGATGCCGTGCGCATCATCGAGGCCGCGGATCAGGACTTCCGCATGGCTAATCACACCATGGACATTGACTCGGTGTGGAAGCTCCAGCTGGATCGGATTACCGCCTAGCGTTCCAACTCCAGCACGAGCTGCACCAGCCCCAGCGAGACCGGCATCCCGCCGCCCGCTGGGGCTATTTCCATCTCCGCACCAGGTTCGCAGCGCAGAATCTCGCTCCAGGCGATACGTTTGGTGTCCACTGCCCGCCCGTCTACCCGCCAGAGGCGGATGCGCTGCCCCACCACGGCTCGCGCGCCGTCGCTGAATTGGACCAGCCAGCGCCTACTGCCCACCGCCGATTGCGCGATGCTTATCGACGCCTCCGCTTCCCCCGCAATCCGCTCCACCAACGACACTATCCCCAGGCGGTGCTCCACGCCTTCCTCGTCGGAGACGACTAACGGAAGACCGGGGCCGGTCTTGCGCATCCCGCCCATCCGCCACACAGATGGCATACGTTCGGGATCGGTGCCGCTGCGCACCACCACGTAGCCGCCCGTGATGGTCACCAGGTGCGGCGGGTTGAGGGTGGTGATGGTGTGGGGGCCGGCGGTGGCGTCGATAAGCGAAGGATGCTCGCGCTCCATCGCCGCAAAGAGCTCCATGGTCTCGTCGTCGGTTGTGCCCCACCCTAGGCCGCGGTTTTGCAGCACGCCGATGAGCTGGGCGAAGTTCAGGTCCGGCTGGCCCTCCCAGGCACGCTGCAGCGCCTGGGTCAGGCGTGGGATTCGGGTGGGGTCGTGCACGCATGAGAGCCTAGCGCATGCGAAAAGCCGCCTTCCCCGGCGGGGAAGACGGCTTCTACGTCAGCTGGTTACACCAGGTCTGGAATTAGTCCAGGATCTTGGTGACGCGGCCAGCACCGACGGTGCGGGAGCCCTCGCGGATAGCGAAGCGCAGGCCCTCGTCCATAGCGACCGACTGGATCAGCTCGACGGACATCTCGACGTTGTCGCCCGGCATGACCATCTCGGTGCCCTCCGGCAGCTTCACAACGCCGGTGACGTCGGTGGTGCGGAAGTAGAACTGCGGACGGTAGTTGTCGAAGAACGGGGTGTGGCGGCCGCCCTCGTCCTTGGACAGGACGTAGACGGAACCCTCGAACTTGGAGTGCGGGGTGTAAGCGCCCGGGTGGATGACAACCTGGCCACGCTCGACGTCCTCGCGCTTCAGGCCACGGAGCAGCAGAGCTGCGTTGTCGCCAGCCTCAGCGGTGTCAAGAAGCTTGTTGAACATCTCGATGGAGGTGACGGTGGTCTTCTGGGACTTCTCGCGGATACCGATGATCTCGACCTCGTCGTTGAGGTTGAGCACGCCACGCTCCACACGACCGGTAACCACGGTGCCGCGGCCGGAAATGGTGAAGATGTCCTCGATCGGCATCAGGAACGGCTTGTCGGTCTCGCGCTCCGGATCCGGGATGGAGTCGTCGCAAGCCTGCATGAGGTCGATGACGGACTGAACCCACTTCTCGTCGCCCTCGAGAGCCTTCAGAGCGGAGATGTGGACGATCGGAGCATCTTCGTCGTACTCCTGCTCGGCCAGCAGCTCGCGGACCTCCATCTCGACGAGCTCGATGATTTCCTCATCGTCGACCATGTCGCACTTGTTCAGAGCGACGAGGATGTACGGAACGCCGACCTGGCGAGCGAGCAGCACGTGCTCGCGGGTCTGCGGCATCGGGCCGTCGGTAGCAGCAACCACGAGGATTGCGCCGTCCATCTGAGCAGCGCCGGTAATCATGTTCTTGATGTAGTCGGCGTGGCCCGGGGCGTCCACGTGAGCGTAGTGGCGCTTCGGGGTGTTGTACTCCACGTGGGAGATGTTGATGGTGATGCCGCGCTCGCGCTCCTCCGGAGCCTTATCGATTGCGTCGAAGGCGAAGGCCTTGTTCTCCTCCGGGTAAGCATCTGCCAGCACCTTGGTGATAGCGGCGGTGGTGGTGGTCTTGCCGTGGTCGACGTGACCGATGGTGCCGATGTTCACGTGCGGCTTAGTGCGCTCGAACTTTTCCTTTGCCACTGTTGTCCTCCTGGACTTCATGGTGACTACGACCTTCGCAGCCACGTGGTTTACATACGCCCCGGCCCGCGCCCAGCGTAGGGCACGGATACGGGAGCCATTTCACAATGTGCCAGTTACAAGATCCTAGGTTTCCAGCGGCCGTTTTTCAAACCGGCCTTGCCGTTTCCCCCGGATCGACCTAGAGGGTAACGGCCGGCTCAGACACCGCCCGGTTAGTGGGCGGTTCCTCAGCGCGGCCGCTGCCCTCTCACCCCGCCTCCGCGGAATCCGCGCCGCACCGCTGGCACGCGGTGCGGACCCGTGAGGAGGGGCGGGCGGCAACTACTTGTTGCCGTTGCGCTCGTCGATGATCTCCTGAGCGACGGACTGCGGAACCTCAGCGTAGGAGTCGAACACCATGGTGAAGTTCGCGCGGCCGGCGGTGGAGGAACGCAGGTCGCCGATGTATCCGAACATCTCGGACAGCGGCACCTTCGCCTTGACGACCTTCGCGCCGGAGCGGTCCTCCATAGCGAAGACCTGGCCGCGGCGGGAGCTGATGTCACCGTTGACGGTGCCCATGTACTCCTCCGGGGTCACAACCTCAACGGCCATGACCGGCTCGAGCAGGACCGGCTTCGCCTTGGCGACAGCTTCCTTCAGCACCTGGGAGCCAGCGAGCTTGAACGCCATTTCTGAGGAGTCGACGTCGTGGTAAGCGCCGTCCTCAAGCGTGGCCTTGATGTTCACCAGCGGGAAGCCGGCGAGGAAGCCGTACTGCATCGCGTCCTGGATACCAGCGTCCACGGACGGGATGTACTCCTTCGGCACGCGGCCACCGGTGACGGCGTTCTCGAACTTGTAGGAAGCGGACTCGCCCTCTTCCAGCTCCTCCGGGTCCGGGGAGTACGGCTCGATGGTGACGATGACCTTCGCGAACTGGCCGGAACCACCGGTCTGCTTCTTGTGGGTGTAGTCCAGGGACTCCACCTTCTTGCGGATGGTCTCGCGGTACGCAACCTGCGGGGAACCGATGTTCGCCTCGACCTTGAACTCGCGCTTCATGCGGTCCACCAGGACGTCGAGGTGCAGCTCGCCCATGCCGCCGATGACGGTCTGGCCGGTCTCCTCGTCCAGCTGAACGGTGAAGGTCGGGTCCTCTTCAGCGAGTTTCTGGATAGCGGTGCCCAGCTTCTCCTGGTCAGCCTTGGTCTTCGGCTCGATGGCCACCTGGATCACCGGGTCCGGGAAGTCCATGGACTCGAGGATGATCGGGTGATCCGGGTTGCACAAGGTGTCGCCCGTGGTGGTTTCCTTCAGGCCGATGAACGCGTAGATGTTGCCGGCGTCGGCGTGCTCGACCGGGTTCTCCTTGTTCGCGTGCATCTGGAAGAGCTTGCCCACGCGCTCCTTCTTGGACTTCGTGGAGTTGAGCATCTGCTCGCCCGGGATGGCCTGGCCGGAGTAGACGCGCACGTAGGTGAGCTTGCCGAAGAACGGGTGGACGGCAATCTTGAACGCCAGAGCGGAGAACGGCTCCTCGACGGACGGCTTACGGGTCAGCTCCTCTTCACCGTCGACGGAGGTGCCGTGGACGTCGCCGATGTCGATCGGGCTCGGCAGGTATGCGACGACAGCGTCAAGGATCGGCTCGATGCCCTTGTTGCGGTAAGCGGTACCGCAGAACACCGGGTAGATCTCGGAAGCGATGGTCATCTTGCGGATGGCTGCCTGGATCTCTTCCTTCGTCAGCTCCTCGCCGCCGAAGTACTTCTCCATGAGCTCCTCGTCGGACTCTGCGACGGTCTCGAGCAGCTTCTCGCGGTACTCCTCAGCCTTCTCCTTGAGATCCTCCGGGATCTCCTGGATCTGCGGCGGGGTGCCGGTCTCGACCTTGCCCGGCCACAGCAGGGCCTTCATGTCGATGAGGTCAACGACGCCGTCGAAGTCGTCCTCAGCACCGATCGGCAGCTGCATAACCAACGGCTTCGCACCGAGGCGGTCGACGATGGTGCCGACGGTGTAGTAGAAGTCAGCGCCTAGCTTGTCCATCTTGTTGACAAAGCAGATACGCGGAACGTCGTACTTCGCAGCCTGGCGCCACACCTGCTCGGACTGCGGCTCCACGCCCTCCTTGCCGTCGAACACGGCAACAGCGCCGTCCAGCACGCGCAGGGAGCGCTCCACCTCGACGGTGAAGTCCACGTGACCCGGGGTGTCGATGATGTTGATCTGGTTGTTGTTCCAGAAACAGGTCACAGCAGCGGACGTAATGGTGATGCCGCGCTCCTTCTCCTGCTCCATCCAGTCAGTGGTGGCGCCGCCATCGTGGGTCTCGCCAACCTTGCGGTTGATGCCCGTGTAGAAGAGGATGCGCTCGGTCGTGGTGGTCTTACCGGCGTCAATGTGGGCCATGATGCCGATGTTGCGGACCTTGTTCAGGTCCTTAAGCACTTCTTGTGCCACGTTAAATACCCCAACTTTGAAGTCGTCGACGCCTGTCGGCGCCTATGTCGGTCAGTTGTCCTTTGTCAATTCTGCCACTACATCGCGGAAGTGGCAGCGTGAGGTCCGACTCAGCTGGAAAAACCCGGAAACGCACCAGCTCGCTTCCCTTGGAAGCGGGTATGCAGTTTCCGGGTTTCCATGCTTCGCCTTGCTCCAGCGACTACCAGCGGTAGTGGGCGAAGGCGCGGTTGGCCTCGGCCATCTTGTGGGTGTCCTCGCGGCGCTTCACGGAGGCGCCGAGACCGTTGGAAGCATCCAGGATCTCGTTGGCGAGGCGCTCCATCATGGAGTTCTCGCGGCGCTGACGGGTGAAGGTGACCAGCCAACGCAGTGCGAGGGTGGTGGAGCGGGCCGGCTTGACGTCGACCGGGACCTGGTAGGTCGCGCCACCGACACGGCGGGAGCGAACCTCGAGGTCCGGGCGGATGTTGCCGATGGCCTTCTCCAAGGTGCCAACCGGGTCGGTGCCGGTCTTCTCACGGCACTGCTCGAGCGCGCCGTAAACGATGCGCTCTGCGGTGGACTTCTTGCCGTCCTGCAGGATCTTGTTCACCAGCATGGTGACCAGCTCGGAGTTGTAAACCGGATCCTTGACTACGGGACGCTTCGGTGCTTGCTGCTTACGCATTGTTTACTGTCCCTTCTTCGCGCCGTAACGGGAGCGAGCCTGCTTGCGGTCCTTCACACCCTGGGTATCCAGAGCGCCGCGGACGATCTTGTAGCGCACACCCGGCAGGTCCTTCACACGACCGCCGCGCACGAGCACCATGGAGTGCTCCTGCAGATTGTGGCCCTCGCCCGGGATGTATGCGGAAACCTCGATGCCGGAGGTCAGGCGCACACGGGCGACCTTACGCAGCGCAGAGTTCGGCTTCTTCGGAGTGGTGGTGTACACGCGGGTGCACACGCCGCGGCGCTGCGGGGAACCCTTCAGCGCAGCGGTCGCCACCTTGGTGGACTTATCGTGGCGGCCCTTGCGGACCAGCTGCTGAATAGTAGGCATTCACGCTCTTTCTGTTAGCGCGTCCCGCCCACACCCGGCCATACATGCAAAAATGGGGGCTCTTCTTCGGGGCCCTGCCGATTGCATGAACTGCCGTGTGAACGAGTCGCATGGAGTTCGAGTACTTCGCGCCGCAAGATACGGGCGAAACCTCGCTAAAGGTACACCGAAGGAACGTCGCAAAGCAAACTGCGTGTCCGCGGTCGCCCGGTTACACTGCTGCCATGGCTCCTTGGACGGGTGTCTCCCAGTCGCTGCGCGACGTTGCTGTTGAGTCCGCGGTGATCCCGGCACGCGCGGCGGGTCTGCTGTTTCGCCACCTGTCGCAGCTGGTCACAGTGGTATGCCTCGGCCTTGCCGGGCGCCAGGCCGTGATTTGGCTGGCGGTGTGGCTCTCCACATTCAGCAGCCTCGCCGCCAGCCTTGTCATGCCGCTGGCGCCGCTGATGGTGATGCTGGCCATCATTTTCTCGCTGTGGCTTTTGCGCCCCTCGCTGCCGTTCCTCGCGGCGACGTTTCCGGACCGCAAAGACGGCTCTTCCCGGGTGCGCCTGCTTTCCGCCGGAGGCATGCTGATCAGCTTCCTCACGGTGTACTCCACCCACGGCCTGCTCAAAGAGGACCTCGCCGCGTTCCGCCGCGCCACCACCTACGACGAGTACTTCAACCAAGGCTTCGAAGCGGACTTCACGCGCGCATTTATCGACGACACCGCCGCCCTGATCGGCCTGATCGCCGGCACCATAGTGCTGCGCAAAATCATCGGCTACTTCGTCCTGGCGGAGAAGGGACTCGGATTCACCTATCTCGCCGCCTACCTGGAAGTGCTGTGGATGACCACAGTGTCGGTGTTTTTGACCAACCGGCTCAGCGCCGTGCAGGACTGGGCGCTTTCCCGCCGCAGCCTGGCCCCGGCTCACCAACGCTACGAAGAACTGAAGACCGACGTCGCTGAGCACACCGGCGTGCTTGGCGACGCGTGGGGCTGGCTCGCCGACCAACTTCCGACGCTGAACCAGCTGGTGACCGTTCCGATTGCGTGGCTGACGCTCGGCGCCGTGGTCTTCGGCACCACGCTCGCCGCCAAGAAGGCGGAAGATGCGAAGGTCGAGGAGGCGCCGGAGGGGGCGTCGATAAGCATCCGCAAACGCATGCAAACCGCCGCCCACAACGAGGCCAAACATGCGGTCGACGAGGCGCTGCAGCCCGTGGTCGGGCCCATCAAGGCGACGCTCAAAGGGCTGCGCACCCTTGCGCGGGCGGGGCTGGTGCCCATGACCATCTTCTGCATCGTGTTCATGCTGGCCACCAGCGTCGAGCTTGGCGTGGTCGAGCTCGGGCGCACCCTCATCGGCCCGGTGGACAGCAAGATGGCCGCGGAACAGGCTCTCAACTACCTGCTGGTGGTCGCGCGGGCGGTGTACCTGCTGGTGGTGGTGTGCCTAATCGCCTCAGGCCTGGACTTCTTCCTGCGGCACAGCTACTCGCCGAAAGAAGGGGAATCCACGTAGACCTTCGGCTCCGGCAGCACCACCGTGACGTAGTGGGGAAAGTCCCACCCGATATGCAGCTTGACCGGTTGCACGCCGTCCGGCAGCGCCAGCGGGGTGACCTTGCGCCACTCGTCCGGCCGCGGATCCCCCGGCTCGAGGTGCTGCCCTGTGGAACCGATCTCGTCCACCCGGACCACGGGGCCGGCCTCCCCCGGCGGGGTGCAGGCGTGCAGGGCGCTGAAGTCGTCGATGGGCGTGCCAAACAGGCCGTCCTTGCGCAGGTACTCCTTGCCGTCCGAGCCGGTCACCCACATGCGGCAGTTCTCCAGCACCGACTCCGCCGGCGCGTGCCACTGCGTCAACACCGCCCAGATGGTGAATCCCTCCGGGGAGTGCAGGCCGATCTGGCTTTCGTCCTCCACTGCCTGGAAGCCGAGCACCTCGACGTCCGCTTGGTGCCGTGCGCCGTCGAAATCCGCGACCGGCAGGTCGAAGCTGCCCGCAGCGCCCGCGGCGATCACCTGCTCCTGGGACCACGTCCACGGCCTGACCAGGCTGAAGTACGGCTGGGACGACGCCGCGAGCATCAGACCGGCGGCCACGGGCGCGCTTGCCCACCAGAGCTTCCTCACAACCACACCGCCTCACGGGTCACCCGGGATTGCCGCTGCGTCTCCGGCAGCTGCACCACCACGCGCGGGCCCATCCGGTTGCCCACGTAGAAATACAGCGTGGCGGCTTCGACCTCATCCTCCGGCATCTCAAACACCAGCGTGCAGGGGCTGCGCAAACCTGGGTAGGTCAGCTCGCACGCGTTGCCCGGGGTGTTCTCCGGCGCGTAGAGGTTCCCGCCGGCCGCCTCAATCTCCGCGCCAAGCAACACCTCCTGGTCCTGGGTGAACTGGTAGTCCACCACCACCCACCTGGCGTTGGAAACTGTGCCGTTGAAGGTCTCCGCCACGGTGACCTGCACGTCCTCCACGTCGCCGATGATCGGGGCCGAGTTGGCGTAGTCGAAGCTTGCGGCGGCGCGGTCGGCGGCGTTGGGCAGCACGTCGCGAAGCTGCATGCCCAGCACAAGCAACGCGAGTGCCGCAGCTGTGGTCCACACCCTGCGGATATTCATCGCAGCTCCACCTCCGCCACGCGCTCTTTGGCAAACCAGGTTTTGTCGCCGTCCAGGAAGGACTTGCGGTACTCCATCGACCACACCACCAGCGTGTCGCCGGCGTCTTCGCCGCTGAACACGAGGGCGATGTCCTGCGGCACGCCGGGGTTTAGCAGCTGGTTGTCCGGCAGCGGGACGCTCTCGAAGTCCTCGTCGCTGGTGAGGCGCGCGTCGATCTTTTGGAACTTCGGCTGCTCCTCCGACGCTGAATCCTCCAGATCAAACGCCTGGTGCCACTGCACCGCGTAGATGGGCCGCTCAGCGGTGTTGGTCAGCCGCATGTGCACCACCCGCGCGCCGTCGAGGACGTAGGTGCGTTGCACCTGGACGGTCAACGGCGAAACGTCCAGCTCCTGCGGCTCCGCCGTCTCGGTGGCGGTGACGACTTGCTCGGGCGCCGCCTCCTCGAACCCGCCGGCCAGCCCTGTCACGCCGGCGAGCGCAAGCAAGCCCGCGACGGTCGCGTTCGTCCTCGTCCCGATGTCCGCCGCGACCGACTTCGCCAACCCCCGCACGGGCTGGTGCTTCGCCGACTTTTCGCTCACACGTGGAATCTAAGCAGAATGCGGCAATATTCGCGTGCCTTTCGCCTGCCGACGCCGTCTTCGGCAACTACTGTCCAAGTTATGGACAACCCCACCCCGCCCCGCAAACGCGCCTCCGACGCTGAGCGCGACACCGCCGCCAAACACCTCCAAGACGCTTTCGCCGACGGACAGATCTCCATGGCCGAGTTCGACGAACGCTCCCGCGCCCTCTACGCCGCCACCTACGCCGACGAACTTCCCGGCCTGGTGGAGGACCTCTCGCCCGTCAAACGCCCGGACCGGGAAGTTGCCCCATCCCACGCGCTGGTCACAGGCGAAAGCGGCGGTTCCGCATTCACGCTGTCAGTCATGGGCGGGTCCGAACGCACCGGCCAGTGGCTCATGGCGCCGACACACACCTCCCTCACCCTGATGGGCGGCAACGCACTCGACCTGCGCGAAGCCCGGTTCGCCGCCCACGAAACCACGGTCAACGCCGTGGCGATCATGGGCGGCATCGACATCATCGTGCCCGACGACGTCCGCGTGATCGACGACGGCATCGGCATCATGGGCGGCTTCGGCATCGAAGACCACCCGTCCTGCACCGTCCCCGTCGCGCAGCTGCCTGCCGACGCGCCCGTGATCCGTGTCCGCGGCCTCGCCCTGATGGGCGGCGTGGGCATCACGCGCGCGGCCCGTGGCGCCCGGGTCCGGTAGGACGGGGCGTCGAAAAGCAAAACGCCCGGTCTCCCCTTTCGCGGGGAAGCCGGGCGTTTCTCACGCAGACCTAGCTAAGCCAGAATGCTGGGCCTGGTGTTACAGCTCCTCGAAGCCGAACTCGTCCATCGGGACGGAGGCGCCGGTGAACTCGCCGTAGCCCTCGTCGCCGTAGATCGAGTCGCCGAACGTCGGGATGGAGTACGCCGCGGAGCGCGCTGCCTCGGTCGGCTTGACCTGGATGTTGCGGTAGCGGGAAATACCCGTACCGGCCGGGATCAGCTTGCCGATGATCACGTTCTCCTTCAGGCCGATCAGCTTGTCGGAACGCTTGTTGATCGCGGCGTCCGTGAGCACGCGGGTGGTCTCCTGGAAGGAGGCCGCCGACAGCCAGGACTCCGTGGCCAGCGAGGCCTTGGTGATGCCCATGATCTCGGAGCGCATCTCCGCCGGCTCGCCGCCGTCCGCCACAGCTGCGGCGTTGACCTGGCGTGCCTCGGACAGATCCACCAGGGTGCCCGGCAGGAACTCGGTGGAACCAGAGTCGATGACGGTGCCGCGGCGCAGCATCTGGCGGATGATGATCTCGATGTGCTTGTCGTGGATGGACACACCCTGGGTGCGGTACACAGCCTGGACCTCGTCGATCAGGTGCTTTTCCACACCGCGGCGGCCGAGGACCTCGAGCACGTCGTGCGGGTCGGCAGCGCCGCGGAGCAGACGCTCGCCCACCTCGACGTGGTCGCCCTCGCGCAGGCCGCGCTCGATCATGGCCTCCGGGTTGGACTCCATCGGGCGGCGCACCTGGGCCAGGCCCTGGCGCTTGGACAGCTTCTCGTAGACCACCACGTCGGAGCCGTCGTCCGGGTGGATGGTCAGGGTCCAGAAATTGCCCTCGTCCTCGAGCGAGATGGTGCCCGCCACGGATGCGATCGGGGCGCGGTTCTTCGGCACACGGGCCTCGAACAGCTCCTGCACACGCGGCAGACCGCCGGTGATGTCGCCGCCGACGCCGCCCTGGTGGAAGGTACGCATGGTCAGCTGCGTACCCGGCTCACCAATGGACTGCGCAGCCACGATGCCGACAGCCTCGCCGATGTCCACGAGCTGGCCGGACGCCATGGACTTGCCGTAGCACTTGGCGCAGACACCGGTCGGGGTCTGGCAGGTCAGCACGGAACGGACCTTGATCTCGGTGACACCGGCGGCCACGAGCTCGTCGATACGCTCCTCGGTCAGCTCGGTGCCGGCCTCGGCGATGACCTTGTCGTCGGCGCCCTTGACGTCGGCGGCCAGGACGCGGCCGGACACGGAGGTCTCAACTAGGTCGTGGCGCACGAATGAACCGCCGGCCTCGACCGCAACCGGAACCTTGACGCCCTGGCGGGTGCCACAGTCCTCCTCGCGGACGATGACGTCCTGCGCCACGTCCACCAGACGGCGGGTGAGGTAGCCGGAGTCCGCGGTACGAAGCGCGGTATCTGCCAGGCCCTTGCGGGAACCGTGGGAGTTGTTGAAGTACTCCATCACGGACAGGCCCTCGCGGAAGGAGGTCTTGATCGGGCGGGTGATGTACTCACCACGCGAGTTCACGACCATGCCCTTCATGCCGGCCAGGGTCCAGATCTGGCGCATGTTACCGGCAGCACCGGACTTCACGATCATCGGAATCGGGTTGTCGTCCGGGTACAGGTCCTCCACGGCCTGGCCCACCTTGTTGGTGGCGTCCTGCCACAGCTCGACCAGGCGGTCGTAGCGGTTCTCCTCGGTCAGCGCACCCTTCTCCCAGAACTTGCGCTCGATGGCCTCGGCTTCCTTCTCGTACTGCTCGAGGACCTCGGTCTTGTTCGGGAGGATGAGCACGTCGGCCATGGAGATGGTCACGCCGGAACGCGTCGCCCAGTAGAAGCCGGCATCCTTCATCTTGTCCAGCACCTGCGCGACGGTGATCATCGGGTACTTCTCAACCATGGACTGGATGATGTCGCCCAGCAGCACCTTGCCGCCGCCACCGCCCTTACGGACCATGGCGCCTTCCTGGTACGGGAAGTTGAACGGCAAAAGCTCGTTGAACATGATGCGGCCCAGGGTGGTGTCCGTCATCCAAGCCTGACCCTTTTCCCAGCCGTCCGGGAACTGCTCCGCCTCGATCTCCGGGGTCGGACGCAGGTGGTCGATGCGGACCTTGATCGGGGCCTGCAGACCCAAAACGCCCAGGTCGTAGGCCATGATGGCCTCGCGGTAGGACGAGTAGACGCCGCGGGCCGGACCGTTTTCGTCGGCAGGTGCGTACGCGCCCTCGCCGCCGATCTCCTGCGGGCCCTTGAGCATGGTCAGGAAGTACAGGCCGGTGACCATGTCCAGGCGCGGCATCGCCAGCGGCTTGCCGGACGCCGGGGACAGGATGTTGTTCGACGACAGCATGAGCACGCGGGCCTCAGCCTGCGCCTCAGCGGACAGCGGCAGGTGGACTGCCATCTGGTCGCCGTCGAAGTCGGCGTTGAACGCCTCACAGGCCAGCGGGTGCAGCTGGATGGCCTTACCCTCGACCAGCTTCGGCTCGAAGGCCTGGATGCCCAGGCGGTGCAGCGTCGGTGCGCGGTTGAGCAGCACCGGGTGCTCCGAAATCGCCTCTTCCAGCACGTCCCACACCTCGGGGCGCTGACGCTCCACCATGCGCTTGGCGGACTTGATGTTCTGCGCGTAGTCGTTGTCCACCAGTCGCTTCATCACGAACGGCTTGAACAGCTCCAGCGCCATACGCTTCGGCAGACCGCACTCGTGCAGCTTCAGCTGCGGGCCGACGATAATCACGGAACGGCCGGAGTAGTCCACGCGCTTGCCCAGCAGGTTCTGGCGGAAGCGGCCCTGCTTGCCCTTGAGCAGGTCGGACAGGGACTTCAGCGGGCGGGTGCCCGGGCCGGTGACCGGACGGCCGCGGCGGCCGTTGTCGAACAGGGCGTCAACGGACTCCTGCAGCATGCGCTTCTCGTTGTTCACGATGATCTCGGGCGCGCCCAGGTCGATCATGCGCTTCAAACGGTTGTTGCGGTTGATCACGCGGCGGTACAGGTCGTTCAGGTCGGAGGTGGCGAAGCGGCCACCGTCGAGCTGGACCATCGGGCGCAGCTCCGGCGGGATCACCGGGATCGCGTCCAGGATCATGCCGGCCGGGTCGTTGCCGGAGCGCTGGAACGCGGCGACGACGCGCAGGCGCTTCAGGGCACGGACCTTCTTCTGGCCCTTGCCCTCGGCGATGATGCCGCGCAGCTCCTCGGCCTCGGCGTCGAGGTCGAAGTTGCGGATCAGGGTCTGGATCGCCTCCGCGCCCATACCGCCGGTGAAGTAGTCCTCGTAGCGGTCAACGAGCTCCTCGTAGAGGTTCTCGTCGATGATCATCTGCTTCGGGGCGAGCTTCTGGAAGGTGGTCCAGATCTCGTCGAGGCGCTCAACCTCGCGCTCGCCGGCCTCGCGCAGGTGCTGCATCTCCTTGTCGGCGGCGTTCTGCACCTTCTTGCGGGCAGCGGCGGTTGCGCCGGAAGCCTCGAGCTCTGCGAGGTCCTCCTCCAGCTTCTGCGCGCGGTCCGCGATTTCGGAGTTGGTGTCGTCCTCGACATCCTTCTTCTCCATCAACATCTCCGCCTCGAGGGTGGACATGTCGTTGTGGCGCGCCTCCTCGTCAACGGAGGTGATGATGTTCGCCGCGAAGTAGATGATGCGCTCGAGGTCCTTCGGCGCCAGGTCCAGCAGGTAGCCCAGGCGGGACGGAACGCCCTTGAAGTACCAGATGTGCGTCACCGGGGCGGCCAGCTCGATGTGGCCCATGCGCTCGCGGCGCACCTTGGACTTGGTCACCTCGACGCCGCAGCGCTCGCAGATGATGCCCTTGTAGCGGACGCGCTTGTACTTGCCGCAGGCGCACTCCCAGTCGCGGGTCGGGCCGAAGATGCGCTCGCAGAACAGGCCGTCCTTCTCCGGCTTAAGCGTGCGGTAGTTAATGGTCTCGGGCTTCTTCACCTCGCCG
The DNA here is from genome assembly GCF_054478435.1 of Corynebacterium sp. CQ3829_602738. Classification (NCBI taxonomy): domain Bacteria; kingdom Bacillati; phylum Actinomycetota; class Actinomycetes; order Mycobacteriales; family Corynebacteriaceae; genus Corynebacterium; species Corynebacterium sp. CQ3829_602738. Next base: position 402,898 of record NZ_CM137003.1, on the reverse strand, counting down.
TGGGACCAACGGCGGATGTCGTCGGCGGTGGCCAGGCCGATGCGAAGCTCGTCGAAGAGGTTTACGTCAAACACGTAAAAATTCCTTTTCTTCTAGATGTGTGCTGTTCGTTCGTCGTGCCGTCGAAAAGCAAAAGCTTTACGACGGCTACCTGGCGCTTAGGCGGTATCCGCCGCTGCACCCTCGTCACGGGAAAGGTTGATGCCAAGCGAGGAGCCGGCCTGATCGAACTCGTCGTCGTCGCCGTCGAGCTCCATCGGCGTGCCGTCGGTGGAGAGGACCTCCACGTTCAGGCACAGGGACTGCAGCTCCTTGAGCAGCACCTTGAAGGACTCCGGAATGCCCGGATCCGGGATGTTGTCGCCCTTGACAATCGCCTCGTAGACCTTCACGCGGCCCACCACGTCATCCGACTTAATGGTCAGAAGCTCCTGCAGGGTGTAAGCGGCGCCGTACGCCTGCATAGCCCACACCTCCATCTCGCCGAAGCGCTGGCCGCCGAACTGGGCCTTACCGCCCAGCGGCTGCTGCGTAATCATGGAGTACGGGCCGGTGGAACGGGCGTGGATCTTCTCGTCCACAAGGTGGTGCAGCTTGAGCATGTACATGTAGCCGACGGAAACCGGGTACTTGTACGGCTCGCCGGAACGGCCGTCGAACAGGGTGGTCTTGCCCTCGCCGTCGACCATGACGTCGCCGTCGCGGTTCGGCTTGGAGTTTGCCAGCAGGCCTGCGATCTCGTCGTTGGTGGCGCCGTCGAACACCGGGGTTGCGGTGAGCGAATCAGCCGGCACGTCGTAGAGGTGCTCCGGCAGAGTCTCCAGCAGCTTGGCGTTTGCCGGGTCGTCCGGGTTGACGGTCCAGCCGGCCTTGGCCAGCCAGCCCAGGTGGATCTCCAGGACCTGGCCGATGTTCATACGGCGCGGCACACCGTGGGTGTTCAGGATGATGTCCACCGGGGTGCCGTCAGCCATGAACGGCATGTCTTCCTGCGGCAGGATCTTGCCCACGACACCCTTGTTGCCGTGGCGGCCGGCCATCTTGTCGCCGTCCTGGATCTTGCGCTTCTGAGCCACGTACACGCGGATCATCTCGTTGACACCCGGGGACAGATCGTCGTCGTCCTCGCGGGAGAAGCGGCGCACGGCAATGACCTTGCCCTGCTCGCCGTGCGGCACCTTCAGGGAGGTGTCGCGCACCTCGCGGGCCTTCTCGCCGAAGATGGCGCGCAGCAGGCGCTCCTCCGGGGTCAGCTCGGTCTCGCCCTTCGGGGTGACCTTGCCAACGAGGATGTCGCCGTCGCGCACGTCCGCGCCGATGCGGATGATGCCGCGCTCGTCGAGGTCCTTGAGCACGTCCTCGGAGACGTTCGGGATCTCGCGGGTGATCTCCTCGGCGCCCAGCTTGGTGTCGCGGGCGTCGATCTCGTGCTCCTCAATGTGCACGGAGGTGAGGATGTCCTCCTCCACCACGCGCTGGTTGAGGATGATGGCGTCCTCGTAGTTGTGGCCTTCCCACGGCATGAACGCGACCAGCAGGTTGCGGCCGAGCGCCATCTCGCCGTTCTTGGTGCCCGGGCCGTCTGCGATGACCTGGCCGGCCTCGACGCGGTCGCCCGCGGAGACGATCGGGGTCTGGTTGTAGCAGGTGCCCTGGTTGGTGCGCTCGAAGGTGCGCAGCATGTAGGTGTCGCGGCCACCCTCATCGTCCATGACGGTGATGAAGTCGCCGGTGACGTTCTCGATCACGCCGGCCTTCTTGGAGATGACGGTGTCGCCAGCGTCGTAGGCGGCGCGCTGCTCCATGCCGGTGGCCACGTAGGCGGACTCGGCGCGCAGCAGCGGCACGGCCTGCTTCTGCATGTTCGCACCCATCAGCGCACGGTTCGCATCGTCGTGCTCCAGGAACGGAATCATCGCGGTTGCGACGGAGACCATCTGGCGCGGGGAGATGTCCAGGTAGTCCACGCCCTGCGGGCCGACGACGCCGATGTCGCCTTCCTTGAGGCGGACCTCGATGCGCTCACCGGTGAGGTTGCCGTCCTTGTCCATCGGGGTGGCCGCCTGCGCGATGGCGTAGCGGTCCTCCTCGTCTGCGGTGAGGTAGTCGATCTGGTCGGTCAGCTTGCCGTCGTTGACCTTCTGGTACGGCGTCTCAATGAAGCCGAACGGGTTGACGCGCGCGTAGGACGCCAGCGCGCCGATCAGGCCAATGTTCGGGCCTTCCGGGGTCTCAATCGGGCACATACGGCCGTAGTGGGACGGGTGCACGTCTCGCACCTCGATGCCGGCGCGCTCGCGCGACAGGCCGCCCGGACCAAGCGCGGACAGGCGGCGCTTGTGGGTCAGGCCGGACAGGGAGTTGTTCTGGTCCATGAAATGCGACAGCTGCGAGGTACCGAAGAACTCGCGGATGGCGGCCGAGACCGGGCGCACGTTGATCAGCGACGTCGGGGTGATCGACTCCGCGTCCTGGGTGGTCATGCGCTCGCGCACGACGCGCTCCATACGCGACAGGCCGACGCGGACCTGGTTCTGGATCAGCTCGCCGACGGTACGCAGACGGCGGTTGCCAAAGTGGTCGATGTCGTCGGTGTTGATCGGGATGATCTCGCCCTCCGGCGAGGTCATCTCGGTCTCACCGGCGTGCAGGCGCACGAGGTACTCGAGCGTGGTGGCGATGTCCTCTTCGGTCAGCGTCATCAGACCGTCGTGGTCGCCGCCAAGCCCCAACTTGCGGTTAGTCTTGTAGCGGCCCACGCGGGCGAGGTCGTAGCGCTTGGCCTTGAAAAAGGAGTTCTCCAGCAGGGACTGCGCAAGGTCGCGAGTCGGCTGCTCGCCCGGGCGCTGCTTGCGGTAGATCTCCAGCAGCGCCTCGTCGGTGTTGGACACACCGTCGTTTTCCAGGGTGGACATCATGATCTCGGAGAAGCCGAAGCGCTCCGTGATCTGCTCGGTGGTCCAGCCCAGGGCCTTCAGCAGCACGGTGACCGGTTGGCGGCGCTTGCGGTCGATGCGCACGCCGACGGTGTCGCGCTTGTCCACGTCGAACTCCAGCCACGCACCACGCGACGGGATGACCTTCACGGAGTGCAGCGGGCGCTCCGTGGACTTGTCGATGGTCTCGTCGAAGTACACGCCCGGGGAACGCACGAGCTGGGAGACCACGACACGCTCGGTGCCGTTGACGATGAAGGTTCCCTTGTCCGTCATCAGCGGGAAGTCGCCGATGAACACGGTCTGGGACTTGATCTCCTGCGTGTCGTTGTTGATGAACTCCGCGGTCACGTACAGCGGCGCGGAGTAGTTGATGTCTTTGTCTTTGCACTCGTCGATCGTGTACTTCACGTCTTCGAAGCGCGGCTCGGACAGCGTCAGGCTCATGTTGCCGGAGTAGTCCTCGATCGGGGAGATCTCGTCGAGGATGTCCTCCAGGCCGGACGTGATGCGCGCATCGTCGCCGCGGTTGGCCTGCTCGCGTTCGCGCCACTCGGGCGTGCCCACGAGCCACGCGAAGGATTCGAGCTGTACATCCAAAAGTCCCGGGACGGTGATCGGCTCATTAATCTTCGCGAACGAGTAACGTTCGGGAGCCCCGGGGATATCAGCCATGTTCATGGTCTGGTCTGAGACTGCCAAGTTGGGTCCTTCCAGCACCTCTGGCGGAGGCTCGCCACACCGCGTCTGGCTTCGCGGCCCGGCGGCATTTCCGCAGGATAAGTTAGCATTCGGTCTGCTTTAGAAGACCCGCCCCCAGAGACAACAAAATCACCTTGTCAAATCGGATTTTCTCAATCCGTTGCACAAGGCTCTCTACGCGTACTGGAGACGGCTTCCAGCGCAAAGAACAACCATAGAGTAATCTCCCCCGTTTGTAAAGGCCCCCGCCTGCGGTCCGCCGGGTTGCCCGATGCCGTCTGGGTCACTCGTGCGGTTGCTGCCGGAAGCCTACCACCCGTCGTCCGCGCGCGGTCAATCGCGACGCGCCGCACGCCCCGGCCGCAGCGCGCCCGCCAGGCCCGCAAGGGTCAGCGCCGCACCGACCCAGGCCAGCACGCGCCACAGCCCGCGGTCCGCGGCGGCGGTCTGCGCATCATCCACTTTGCGCACAAGCTTCTCGACGTCCTGCCGGTCCATCACCCCGTCATAGGTGACCACGTTCTTCACGCCGTTGCCTTCTGCGTCGGCGTAGTAGTCGTCCACCTTCTCGTCGATGCCCACGACCACGCCGGTTTCCTGATCCACCAGGATTTCGCGCTCGGCGGCGTGGTGCAGGAAGGTGCGCTGCGGCTCGCCGTTGTCGTCCTCGAGCGTGAGCGTGTTGCGCGGGTCGGCGTAGCGCATGGCCACGTTCGTCGGCGCGATGCGTTGGGTATAGCGGTACACCGTACGCCCGGCGATCTCCTCTTCACCGGCAAACTCCGCAGGCGCCGCGCCACGCAGCACCGCGTCGAAGACCTGGACGGTGTCCTGCGGCGCGGGGGCGGGGAAGGTCAACCACGCGCCGTCGATAGGCACCTGTGTTGCGGGCATGCCCATGACCATCAGCGCCTCCGCCGGGCCTTGCGCGGCACCTGAAACGCGGTCCACGGCGTACGACCACGTCGATGCCGTGAGCAGGTCATTGAAGTCGGAACCGGACTCCCCCGCCCGCAGCGTGTCGCCCACGCGCACGCTCGCCGTGTCACCGTCGGACGGCTCCTGGATCTCCATGTGCAGCTGGCGCGTCACCGGCGCCGCCTCGCCCTCGCGGGTGCCGTTCGGGTCCGTGATGGTCCACGTGGCCTCCCCCAGCGCCAACGGCAGGCGGTTGCCGGAAAGCAGCACGCTCGGCGCCAGCAGCCCCGCCACCACCAGCGCAGCACCGACGCCGGCGAGTAGCACGGAAAGAATGCGGGAAGTGGGCAGCATGGTGGGAAAGTGTAGCGCAGCCGGTGGGCGCGCCAGCGCTGCGAACTACCGTTACTGATACAGGACAGGAACCAGCCGCCCGTCGCCAACCTTGCGGTATAGCGAGTGGATCACGTCCATGAACCACTCCGGCTTGTCGGTGAATGCGAGCTCGTGGACATACCGCGCGCCGCGGCTCTCGTCGTAGTCGAGCGAATCGTCGCTACTGAATCCGCTGTTGGAGCTGCGGGACAGCGATGCGTCCTGCGACAGGGCGTCGAAAACCTCGATGGACGCGTACTCGACCTTCTGGTCGGGACTCGCCATCGCCTCCCGAACAACCGAGTACACGTCGTTTGCGACCGACGCCCAATCCTCGACCACCAGCGCCTCGTCCTCCGGGGAAAGCTTCACGCGCTCCATCGGGATGCCCTGGAAACTGACGTTTTCCAGCTTGCACCCGGACAAGTCGACGCCGTCGAGCTGGTCGTAGCGGTAGTGCTCGCCAAAACCGACATTGCGCAGCTCGCCAGTAATCGTCGAATCCAGCACACGCGCGCGAATTGGAAACTGTGCACCGCGCCCCTCGATCACCACATCGCGCAGGGTGGAACCGGTAACGGTGCTCAACCAGTCGGCACGGAAGCCAAACTCTGGGGCCGACAAATCAGTATCTATGAACGCAATATCGTTGACCTTGCCCGGGTTCCCGCGCGGGCGGGTGATGGTGCAGGACTCGAATCGGACCGTCGAAAAGTTGATGTTGTCGACGCTGGGCTCGTCGAACGTGCGATCGTCGTAACGCACAGCATGCAATTCCATGATCTACAGCTCCACCCCGTAGGTGCGCATCCACTCGGCCATGCTGGGATACGGCCCGTCCAGGTACTGCCTGTCCCAGAAGTGGTAGCGGCCAAACTCGACCGAACCGTCGTCGTTGCGGTGGTACACGGCGTACGCGCCATCACCAACGATCGCGACCGGGAACCAGGCGTCAGGGTCGTCTCCGAACGCCTCGGCTTCCTCGCGGACACTGCTCAGGATCGACTTGATACTCAAAGGATCACCCGGCGGAATCTCCGGATAGAGCCACTCGCCGTGTTCGAAATTGAACGAGTTGTACGAGTCGAAAAATTCGCGGTACTCGGACGGCACCCAATCAGGCACACACGACAGTGAGAGCTCGAGCACATCCGGATCGATTGGCCACCTCCACGGAACGACGCGACCAGGTTGCTTTGCCGGGGTATCAGACATCTTTAATCAGCCCTAAGCAGCGGCGCTCAGCGGGTTCGGCAGCCCCAACGTCTCGCACCACAACGCAACGAGGTCGCCGCCGTCGCTGGCCGCGTCGTCAAACTTACTCTCGGTGTCCGTGGACATAATGCGGTACTTGCGCACAAACTCCGCGATGCCGTCCTTCGCCTCCGGGTAACGCTCGGCGAAGAATGCGTCGAACCTCTCGATGTCGTAGTCAGGGACGTGCTCCGGCTCAACCCCGTCCACAAGGGTGGGGTTCGCGCCGAAAAAGTACTCTTTATTACCGTCGGCGGTGCTGATGGTGATGAAACACATGTCCAGATCGGCGACGCTGATCATCCAGTCTTCCTCGGGGCCAATACCCGGATCGCCGATCTCCCAGTCACCGTCGATGTATTCAAACCCTGCATTAATACTCATCTTTAGTCCTCACTTTCTTCAAACGGGTCACGCATGAACTCCGCCCCCGCGTCGCGGTACAACCCCAACAGGTAGTCGTGACTATGCCCCCAGTCGGCCCAGGCATCGAGTTCAAGGCAATATCGGGCGCCACGGGGCCGTGGTGCTTCGTCGTGTTGTCCCCTGAAGTCGTCCTCCATGAAGATCAGCGCCAAGCTCGACTGCTTAAACGCTTCTTCCCCCTGGGAAGACGCCTCATGTAATTCCTTCACCAGCTCCACCACGCGTCCGCGAATATCCTCCCAGTTCAGCACAGTGAGGCGCTGCAGCTCTGCCGGGATTTTCACCTTGCGCATATCCACGTATTTGAAGCTGGCCGTGCCAAATTCAACCTCGCTGAAATCGCAGCCAACGAGCTGATCCCCCTCGACCGTCTCTTCAAGACTGCACTCTTTCCACTTGCCGCTCACCGTCACATTGGTCAACACCGGGTTGTTAAGTCCTCCGCCTACCGGCCCCTTCAACCGCATGTCAATGGCCTGGCAATTGTCGTAGCGCGCTCCCCAAGCAAAGACCTCCGGAAACTTGCACGCCCGAAACACGCAATTAGTCACAGTCGTCTTAAGCCAGGGCATCCTACCTTTCACCGTGCAACGCTCAAACTCGCAGTCAGCCACACTGCCATGCACCCAGTCGGCCACGAAGATCTTCGCCCGCTTAGCGTAACTATTAGTCAGCGTGAATTCTCGGGCTGTAAACGGACTGATCTCCGCATAACTGAGATCAACATTGTCAACCGTCTGCCCGCTGACCGAAAACACCTTCTTCGGAAACCCCCACTTATCCAACGGGTACGTCCAGTGAAAACCACGAAAATCTTCCCGGCCATCAAACAAGCCGAACGGCGACGGGGCGAGCAACATCTCAGGCGTGCAGGCGTCCTCCCAACGCTCCACAAGCTGCTTTCGGGTCGGACCACTCATCGCGTCGGCCTCCTGACGCTCATCGGAATCACACCATTGCGGTCAAGCGTGCCGAAACTCCGCAAAGATTTCCACCGTTTTCGGCAAACATCCTGTTCAGATGGTCCGCCATAACGGCAGTAGTGTCTAATGTTCGGAGCTGATTTGCCCGGGCAGCCAGGTATCGAGGCCGTTGGTATTGGTCTCTCTCGGCTTGTAAGACAAGGCTTTGAGCATATCCAGATCAGCCGCGGTGTTGGCGGTCCGCGCTACCGCATCCCAGTGATGCTGATGCCCCTTCGTGGCAAAGAGGTACTGGAATAAGCCCTTGATCTCTTCGCGTGGGTACGGCGCGTCGACCGTGCGGTGGTCTTGCTCGTAGAGTTCCAACATCTGGTCCAGCAATTCAGGGTCGTGCGCGGTCAGGCGGTCAAGGCACTGGAACATGTGGAAGCGCACTGCGAACCGCGGTTCCGCAAGATAGCAGCGGTAGATGGTGTCGAAGTGCTTCGTATGCCTTGGACGAAGATGCTCATCGACGACTCGGGCCAGGCCGGACACCGCATCTAAGTCACGGTCGGATACCGCGAGTTGATCAGTGAGATCGGAAACAAAGGCATCCAGCTCTTCGTCGCTGACCGTGTCGTATCGAGTAGGTAGTGCCGCCATCGCGAGAATCTCCTCTAGCTGAAGTACACCGCAACGGCGTCGCCACGCTGCGCTGCTGCTGTGTAGAACTCGATGAGTGTTTCCACGGCGTCGGGAGAGTCGAAGTCCTCCGGCTCAACGCTCTCCAACGCCTCGGCGAAGCTGCCTACCTGGTCTGGCGTGTTGATGCGCATCCCGTCGGTCAGGTTTTCGCCGTCCCAATCCGCGGCGCCGAAGACGATGCTGTTGGCAGTTTCCTCATCAAGGCTGGCTTTCAATTCCTCGACAACACCGCCGAAGAACTGGTCAATATCCGCCACCGGACGGTTCGACGTCTCAAGCGCCTCCGTGATCGTGTCCCGGCGTGACTCTGCTTCGGACGCTTGCGCTTGCTCGTATTCGTCCTGGCTAAATGCGACATAAAACGGAATGATCATTGGGGCTCCTAATCCTCAGTAGTGGGTGGGACGCTGATTACGCGTTGCGTGATATCAAGCTCAGGTATCCACGCATTCACACCGCGACGATCCAATTTCTTCTTGAACTTATTGGAGAACAGAACGAGCATCTCGATATCCCGCTGCGTATCCGCGGTTTGCGCGATGAGATCCCAGTGGCGCTGCTTTCCCTTGCGGGCCACCATGAGCTGGAAATACTCTTTGATCATTTCGCTAGTGGACCCGATGCTGCGACGATCCGTCATATACATCTCAAGCATCCGGTCCAGCAATGGTCCCTTCGTCCCCGCCAACCGGTCCAACGAGAAAAACACCTGGTCGCGGGGTGTCAGGGTAGGCACCGCGTAGTAGATCTCTTCAAACTCATCGAAGAAGCGATGATGCCGTGCCTTGAGAAACTCGTTGACGGCACACACCATCTGGTCAACCCCAATTGGCGTGTACTCATTTCGCCGAACAGCCTCCGTCATACCCACGATGTAATGCTCCAGCAAATCATCGGGCATTTCCTCCCAGCGCGACGGCACCGGGGTGTGGAGCCCTACGGATGCTGCGAATTCGTTTACCAACTCGTTCAAAACGCCTCCCTCCAGGCGGGTCACCGTTGCAACCCAGCGTGCCGAAATCCCAGACGGATGTCCAGCGTTTTCCGAAAACGCTCTAGGTGCGGTCCGGGCGGTAGAAGTATGGGTCGCGTTCCACCCTGTTGATGCTTAGCCCGCGGGTGTCGAAGTTCGCCTTCAGCCACTCCGCAAACTGCGGGGTGTAGTACTGATCCATCCACAGGTCAGGGTTCGACGGCGTAGTGCGAGTCCTAAACACCGGGGCCTCCGGCGTCTCCTCGTACAGATTGAAAGCGCGGAACCCGTAGTAAGTGCCGAACTGGCTGACAAACGTCGCCTCCGCAATCTTCGCCCCACCTTGATTCAACGCGTCACGGACCGCGGGAGCTAAGTCGCTTTCAACCACCAACGCCCCCAATGCCTCCGTCAGGCCATATTGCGGCAGCGGGGTGCCGTCGGTGTCTTTTCGAACTTCCAACACCTCGAAGTGCTGGCCGTCGAACTCGTTGAAATCCTGGGTCTCAGTCATACGCAACACATGAAATGACCCGTCGTGTTCAAACAGCGCTGAAACACTTGCTGCATCGACTCGGAAGCAAATCACAGGTGCACTCCTCCGGGTAGCACGGTTTGCGCCCGAAAATACACGCGTTTCGTCCCCCAGACACGCGAAACCCCCGCCCGCCGGAGTGGATACCGGCGACGGGGGTGTCGTCGTCAAGCAAAAAGCTCTTACTTGAGGGTGACCTTTGCGCCAGCCTCCTCGAGCTTGGTCTTGGCAGCCTCGGCGTCGTCCTTGTTGGCGCCCTCGAGGATTGCCTTCGGAGCACCCTCGACCATTTCCTTGGCGTCCTTCAGGCCCAGGCCCGGAACCAGCTCGCGGACAACCTTGATCACGCCGATCTTCTTGTCGCCAGCGTCCTCGAGAACGACGTCGAACTCGTCCTTCTCCTCAGCGGCAGCGTCGCCGCCAGCGGCCGGAGCGCCTGCAGCTGCAACAGCAACCGGAGCGGCTGCGGTCACGTCGAAGACCTCCTCGAACTCCTTCAGGAACTCGGAGAGCTCGATGAGGGTCATTTCCTTGAACTGCTCGATGAGCTCGTCCTTGGTGAGCTTAGCCATTGTGGCTTCCTTTCTGTTGTTGGGCGTTTACAGCCCGGATGTAAAAGAGTGTTTATGCGGCTTCCTGCTTGTCCTGCAGTGCAGCGACAAGGCGGGCCGTCTTGGATGCCGGAGCCTGGAACAGGCCGGCTGCCTTTGCCAGAGAGCCCTCGAATGCGCCAGCAAGCTTGGCAAGGGTGGTCTCGCGGTTGTCCATCTCGGCCAGAGCGTCGACCTGGGAAGCGTCCAGGACGTTGCCGTCCATGTAGCCGCCCTTGATCACGAACGCGTCGTGGTCCTTGTTGAACTTCTTCATCACCTTCGCAGCGTCGACAGCAGCGTCGCCCTTGATGAACGCGACGGCGGTCGGGCCGGTGAGAAGATCATCGAGACCCTCAATACCGTGCTCGTTTGCAGCGATCTTGATGAGGGTGTTCTTGGCGACGTGGTACTCGACATCGAAGCCCATATCGCCGCGCAGCTGCTGCAGCTCGCCGACGGTCAGGCCACGGTACTCAGTCAGCACGAGGGAATCCGCCTCAGCGAACTTCTCCTTCAGAGCTGCAAGTTCCGCAGTGTTCTTCGGGTTTGCCATGACACACGCCTCCTTCCGATAACTTCATGTTGTTCAATCCGCCCGGAGCATCTTGCCTATCGACGTTCGCTTAGCGCGAAGCTGACGCGTATCAAGCAAAAATGCCCCGTGCAGAAGCACGAGGCATACGTTGGAGTGTGCCGCGTTTCTCCTGCGTGGGTCGGCCCCGTAAGTGGAGCGCCTTCGACTCCCTCACGAGAGTGACCGACGGTCTTCGGTGAAACTTGAGCTCGGCCTTTGCGGGCCGTTCAAACTTCGGTAGGGAATGCTAGCGGGTGGACGCGGGTTTGACCAAATCGCGGGTCACGCGAGCTGGCGGTTTTGGCGGCGGTTCTCCAGGATCTCGCCGAGCCTAGAGCCGTAGCGCGCCCAAATCGCGCCCTCTTCCGGAGTGAAACCGAGGTACTCGTAGAGCGTGAGGTCCTCGCTTCCTGGCTCGGAGTTGTGCCAGGCCGTCACCCAGTCGTCGACGTCATCCGGTTGCGCGGTGCCTTCCAAGCACCGTTCCACAAACGTCTTAAACATCGATCTTCCTTCCACGAATTGGATCTCCGATTTGCATCCCGCTCACTGCGTCATACACGCCGACGTGTTCTCCTCGCAGGTTATAGCCCTCAATGTGGCCGTGTAAAGGGTCATACTCAAAGAGACGCTTTTCTTTGAGATCACGCCACCTGGGCGGACCGCTTCTACTCAGCCGCTCCAAATTGTCCAAGAATCCCGGCCTCGGCCGCGGAATATAGCTCGCCATAAAACCCCTCCCCATCCGTTAGACGTAGTGGAGAGAGTTCCGGTTCCCTTGCTTTACGACGCGCTCCGCTCCACGCGCCGCAGCAACCTCGCCGCCGCGACGAACAAAACGCACCCGCCGATGAGCGCCATGACGCCCACGCCGATGGCGAGGCCCGCCCAGAATCCTCCCGCGGTCGGTGACGTGTCCGACGCCTGGTCGCCCGGCTGCGCGCCGGCTGCGTCGAGCGACGAATGGATACCGGTCTCGCTTCCGCCGGCGGGGTTGCGCGACGAGGCGTAGTCGTCGGGCGCGGCTGGGGCCTCAGACGTCGCGGGGCTGCTGGTGGACCTCGCCGACTTCGAGGACTTGGAGTCTTCCCGGGAGTCGGCGCTGGTCTTGCTTTTACTGGTTTGCCGGTTGCTGGGCTTGCTTGAGGAATTGCTGGCTCGGCTGCGTTCCGGCGCGCGCTGCGCCTGCGCCGCCGGTTTCGCGGAGGCTGGCTCCGCTGCACGCGCGGGCGCAGCCTGAGCGGGAGCAGATTGCTGGACGGGAGCGGCCTGGGCCGGCGCCGCCGGGGTTGCCAGCGTCGAGACATTCCCTGAACCACCTTTGCCGCCGTCGTTGGTCTTGCGCGCGAGCGTGTCGCCCGCCTTCTTAATCTCCTTTTCCAGCGAACGGATGCCTTCCGCGAGCGCGCCCGGCAGCGTGAGCTTGCCCTTGCCGGCGCTGGCCCCGCCAGCGCCGGCGTCGCCGAGGCGGCCGTCGCGTGCGGCGGCGACGGCCTCGTCGCCCACGGCGAAGGTGGCTACCAAGTCCTCGGAGAAGTCCTCGCCGGAGGCGGACGTGCCGGCGAAAGTGAACGTGGCGGTGTACACGCCGGGTTCGGTGAACCCGAAGCCTTGGTGGTCGTGCGCGTTGACCGGGTACTCAAGTTGCTTGGAGGCGTCGCCGGAGTCCAGCTCCACGCGCAAACCCCGCAGGTCCTCGTGCCAGGTGTAGATGCGACCGGGCCCGGACACGTCGCGCATGGACACTGTGACCTTCGAACCTTGCGACAGCGCGTCGGCGCCCACCCGGGTGGTGGAAAAGCCCAGCCAAGGCAGGTTCTTCTCCTGCGCCTGCGGCAGGATCCACATCGCCTCAGGCGGCTCCGGGAAGCTCTCGCGTGCACCTTCCGGCAGCGTCTTTTTGGCCGCGTCGGGCACGGCGAAAATGAAGCTGCCGGATTCGCGTTTGGCCTGGTTGTGGGGGTCGGAGTCGTCGATAAGCACTGCGCCTATCGACGACCCTTCGGCCACCAACGCCATATCCATATGTCCGGCCTCAATGAGCTTGCGCCGGTCCTCGGCCGCGGCGGAACCGGTGCTCGTGGGCGTTGGCGCGGTCGTGGACGTGGGCGGCGACGTGGGCGGCGACGTGGGCGTCGACGTGGGCCGCGACGTGGGCCGCGGCGCGGGCTTCGGCGACGGCTTCGCGCTCGTCGTCGGGCTGGCGGTGGTGGTTTCCTCCGTGGTGTTGGGGGTGCGCAGGTCGGTGGTGGTGCCCTCGGGGAGGCCGACGGTGGCGTCGTCGCCGACAAGCCAGTACTGGGTCACCGGCTCGGAGCGCTCCACCCCGCCGCCTTTGAGCTCGGCGCGGCCCTGCCAGGTCATCTCGTAGATGCCTGGTTCGGAAAACGTCCAGGTGAAGTGGCCGTGGCCGCCGACGTCGTAGGTGATGGTGCGCATGTCCTCGTCTGCGGAGCTAAACAGCCGCTCCGGGTCACCCACGCGCGAGGAGAAAAACACGTTGACGTCGCCGGGGCCGTCCATCTCCACCAGGTCGAAGTGCATGACGTCGTCGACGAAGTTGTCCGGGATGTCGCCCGCCTCGTGCGCGGGGTCGAACGCGCCCAGGCCCGACCAGATGGGCCGCCAGCTGTCGGTCCAGTCCGCGGACTGCGGCGCGGCCCACACGGTGGTGCCGGGCTCGCCGAGGAAGTCCAAGGAGCCGTCCTCAGGCACGGTCAAGGTGGACACGTCGTTGCCGTCGGCATCCGCGTCCGGGGCGAGGCGGAAGCAAACCTTTTCCTGGTCGGTGACCTGCTGGCCGTCCACTGCCATCACGGTGAGCTTGTCGTTTTTGTAGGTGCCGTAGAGCGCGTCGTTGTGGGAGTGGTAGAGCAGTTTGCGCCCGGCGCACGGGTGGTCGATCTTCCCCAGTTCCACGCTGTGGCCCGGGTCGCCGGGGTTGTGCTCCGAGGCCTGCGCCAGCGGCGCGGCCACGAGCGTGAGCACTGCTGCGGCTGCTGCTGCGACGAATCGCTTCACCGTTTCACCCCCTGAAGCCAGCCGGCCAGCGCACCGCGCTTCGGGGCGAACAGCCAGCTCAGCGCGAAGATGGCGGTCACGGCCAAAACGATGGTCGCGCCCGTGGGCGAGTCGTAGGACCACGCCAGCCACACCCCCATCACGCTGCCGGCCACGCCGAACGCGGCGGCGATGCACATCATCGCGCCCAGCTTGTCCGTGAACAGGCGCGCCGCGGCGGCCGGGGTGATCAGCAGGGCCACCACCAGGATGTTGCCCACCGTCTGCACCGCCAGCACCACTGCAAAAGTCACGCACAGGTACAGCGCCAGATCCAGCGCGGCGACCGGCAGGTTCATCGCCCGGGCGGTCTCCCGGTCCAGTGCCACCGCTGTGAGCCACGGGCGAAGCGCCACCACCACGGCCACGATCAGCGCGCCGGCGACGGCGTGGACGGCCAGTGTGGCGGAGCTGACGCCCGTCAGCGAGCCGAACAGGAACGAGCTGACGGAGGCGGTGTAGCCCTCCGCACGGGAGATCACCACCAGGCCGAAGGCGAACGCGGCGGTGAACACGATGCCGATCACGGAGTCCTCTTTAATGGTGCGCCGCTGCGACATCACCGCGATCAACACCGCGACGATCGCGCCGGCCACCGCCCCGCCCAGCAGCACGGAGACCTGCCACGCAAACGCCACCGCGATGCCCGGAAAGACGGCGTGCGCCACCGCGTCGCCGATAAAGGCCATGCCGCGCAGCACCACAAAACAGCCCACCACCGCGCACAGCACCGCCGCGATCACCGCGGCCGCCAGCGCGCGCGGCAGAAACGCCAGCTGGGGGTTGGCCATGTCGGCCAGGAATTGCACAAACGAAATCTCAGGCACGGGCAGCCTCCAAATGCGCTCGCACGCCGCGCAGCCACGGTGAATCCTCGTCGACGGAGAAGGTGCGGGTCCACGGGGCGTCGTCGTTAAGCTCATGCGTCGCAGCATCGGCGACGACCCCGCGGTTGAACAGCACCAAGCGGTCGCAGGAATCGATGGCCTCGGCGATGTTGTGGGTGGACATGACAACGCCGAGCCCCCGGTCCACCAGGCGGCGGAACAGCCGCAGCAGGTGCTCGGTGGTGGGGATGTCCAGGCCGGTAAACGGTTCGTCGAGAAGCAGCATGCCCGGCCGCCGCACCAGGGCGCGCGCGATAAGCACACGCTGGCGCTGGCCGCCGGACAGGTCGTGGATTGGGCGCGCGGCCAGGTCGGTCAGGTTGACCATCGCCAAAGCTCGCTCGGCGGCACGGTGCTCGCGCTCGCCAGCGCGGTGCCACCACGGGCGCTGGCCCAGAGTGGCGTTGAGTGTGGCGTCATAGACGTCGATGGGGAAATCCCAGGCCACGTTGTGCGCCTGCGGCACGTACCCCACCACCTTGCGCACCGGGCGCCTGCCAGCGGAAACCGTCCCGGCGTCCGCGGGGATAAGGCCTAACACCGCACGCATGAGGGTGGTCTTGCCCGCGCCGTTGGGCCCGAGCAGGCCGACGAACTCGCCGCCGCGCAGCGTGAGGTCCACCCCACGGAACACGTCGCGGCTCGGATACGACACCGCCAGGTCGCGCACCTCAATCCTTCTCATCGGCGGCCCCGCACAACAAACAGCGCAATCAAAGCGAGAAGCAGCACGCCCGCGCCCGCCAGCAGCCCGATTTTCAGGCCGTTGTTCTGCTGCTCCGCGCCGGCCTGCCCCTCAGCCCGGAATTCGCCGAACGTCGCATCCGCCGCCTCCGCCGGGTCCACGCCCACGGCGATGCGCACGACCTGCTCGTCGGTGTGCACGGTGCCGTCTTGGTCTTCCACCGTCGCGCGCACCCCCACCAGGTGAGCGCCCGGCTCGGTGAACACCCAGTTGGCGTGGGTGTGCGTGTTCGGCTCCACCCACATCGACTGCGTGCCGGTCTCCTGCTCGTTCCACAGCTGCTGCGGCTCGTGGAACCCGCCGGGCTGGACAAACAGGGAGAACTGGCCCGGGCCCTCGTGTCCGCCGAACTCCAGGCTCATCCCGTTGGCGGAGCGTTCCAGAAGCGATGGCGCCTGCGAGTTCCACCCCAGCCACGGCACGCCGGCGACCTCGGTCTGCGGGATCACCCACACCTCGGCCCCCGGCTTCGCGCCGGTGAACGCGAACTGGTCGGTCTCCGGCAGGGTCTGCTTCGCGCCGTCGCCGACGGCGAAGACCACGTCCTCGAGGTGGCGCCACACGGGCGTGTCCTGCGTGTCGTCGCGCACCAGGAACTGCATTTTGCCGTCAGCGAAGACGGGGCCCAGGTCCGCGTGGCCGGCGTCGATAACGGCGCGCTCGCCCAGCGGGGCGACCTGCTCGTCGGCGCCGACGACCTGCTGCAACGCCGGGTCGTTGTCCGGCACCTGGGCGGCAGCGACGGGTGCGGCCGCGATCATTGCGGCGGTGATAATGGCGGGAATCTTCATGGTTGTCCTTTCAAACATTTGCTTATCGACGCCCCATTGGCCCGCACCAGATCCACATACGTCTGCGCAGGCCCCTCCCCCGGCGGGTCCAAGGTGTCGCCCCAGATCGGGCACACCTCAACCCCGTGCGAGGCAGCGGTTTCGTTCAAAACGGGCGTTTCGTCTTCCTGGCCGTGTTCGACGAACACCGCCGGCACGCCCAAGTTCTCCAGCGTGCGCGACAACGCCATCAGGTCGCGCGGGCTCGGCTCCACGCGCGGATTCGGAGTGACAAACCCGGCCACACGCAGCCCGTACGCGCGCGCCAGATACGCGTAGCCGTGGTGGGTGGTGACCAGGTTGCGGTTGGTCTCCGGGACCTGCTCGATCTGCTCGCGCACCTCCTGCGCCACCTGCTTGAGCTGGGCGCGATAGCGCTCCGCGTTGTCGGCGTACGTGCTGGCGTGGCGCGGGTCGGCCGCGGACAGCTCGTCGCGCACCACCTGCACCACCGCATCCATCGCGGCCGGGTCGTGCCAGATGTGCGGATCCAGCTCGCCGTGGACGTGGCGGCCCAGCACCGCCTGCGGCAGCAGGTACGTCTCCTCGCCCGGGTCGCCGAGAAAGCGGAACTCGCGCTGCGGCGGGATCGGCTGCAGCGTCTTCGACGGCACCACGACCACCGTGCCCGCGGGGTCCAGGTCGCCCTCGTCGTCCGTGCGCAGGGTCAGCTGCGTGTTGTCGTTGTCGGCGACCGTGGCGATGTCCACGTGCCCGCGCTCCACCGCATGCTTGCCCGGGGCGGCCTGGGCCGGGTCCTGCCCCACCACGAGGGTGACCGTCTGCTCCGTCTGACTGCGCACCGGCGCGTCCACCGCGTCGCGCACTGAGGCGCGAAGCTTCAGTTCGTACACGCCGGGGGCGGAAAAAGCCCAGCTGACGTGGGTGTGCGCGTCCACTGGCAGCGTGGTGGCGCCACCCGTGGAGTCAAACAGCAGCTCCGGGGTGCCAAAGGTGCCGAGGATGAAGGCGGAGGCGGTGCCGGGGCCGGAGGCGTCGACAAGCTCAAGCTCCGCCACCGCCGTGCGCGGCAGATCCGCCGCAAACCGCAACCCCAGCCACACCGTGTCCAGGCTCGCGTCCTCCACCAGCGGAATCGGCGCGTAGCCGAAGCGCTGCGTCTGCTCCGCCAGCGCCACCACCCGCGCCTGCGGGCGCGCCGTCGCATCAATCGTGCGGGTCAGCGCCTGCGGCTCCAGCAACAACCCGTTGGTAAACACCGCGTCCGCGTACGCGATATCGCGCGTGTTGTGCAGCGTCGGCTCGTACGAGTGCGGGTCGGCGCCGCGGCGCATCAGCGTCTTGACCTCGGCGTTATCGCCGGCGACGTTGCGCACGACGTCCGCAAGAATGCTTGTCGACGCCACCACGTTCACCCCCTCCTCCGCCGGAGCCTGCGCGCACCCCGCGAGCCCGGCAGCGAGCGCGCACGCGGCAAGCGCCCGCGCACGCGTCACCGCTTCGCCCCCGCGAGCAGCTTGCGGCGCAACGCCGTGTCCAGACAGCACATCGCCGCGCCAAACACCGCCACGCCGAGGCCGAGGACCGCGAACGGGACAGTCATCACCGTCGTACCGGTCTCCGCGAGAGCGTCAGGGCGCTGCTCGGGCTCCGGTTGGGGCTGAGCTTCGGCCGGGGCCGGCTTGGCTTCTTGCTTCGGGGCTTGCTTTGGAGCCTGCTTCGGGGCCGAGCTTGTCGACGCCTTGCTCGCCGGCGCCGCAGGTGCTGCGGGTGCGGCTGACGTTGCGCTCGCCTCAGAAGTTGTCGCCTGCGCCGGTGCTGCGGGCGCCGCTTCACCGTCGCCGACAACCCAGGTGTATGTGGCCTCGTTCGAGCTCGAGCCGCCGCCCTCCGCCACAACGCGCATCTGGTAGGTGCCGGGCGCGGTGAACAGCCAGTTCGCGTGCACGTGCGCCGGCTCTTCCTGGGCGATGACCGCACCGGATTCCAAACGCGTCGCACCGCCCTCAAGCACCGCATCCAGCGAGCCGAAGCTGCCCGTCTGGAACAGGTACACCTCGCCGGGGCCGGTGACCTCGACGAACTCCAGGTCAATCGCGCCGACATCGCGCGCGCCCTGCGTGTCCCAACCCGGCCAAATCAGATCCGAGCGCTGCGTCTGCGGCAGCAGGTATCCGGCCTTGCCGATCTCCGGGACCTCGGCGGTGCGATCGGTGTACGCATCCTTGCCGACGACTAACTCCACGTCTTCCGGCGCCCTCCGCACGTGGGTGCCGGTGGCGTCCTCCTTCAGGTCCAGGGTGAGCTCGCCGCCGTCCGCGGTGACGTTGAACGCGTCGATGTGGCCGCGATCCAGGCGTTCAACCTGTGCGCTTGCTGGGGTGACGCCAAGCAACGCGAGTAGAAACACCGCCAAGCTAATGAAAACTTTTTTCAACACTTAATGGAGATTAGTTTCAATAGCGTTTGGCGCGGGAACGCTACCCCCATCACGGGGAAAACGCAAGGGTCTTCCCCGGCTGTGGACAACTTTGGGGCTGGTGTGGCGAGTTGTCCACAGATTTCGGTTCGGGGGTTGTGTGGGGTTGCGTTGTGTTTAGTGTTCGTGGCATGAACCCGTTCGACGCATTCATTCAGGCGATGGCCGCAGCATCCATGGAGACGCTGCGGCACTTCGACCTGTCTGTTGCGCTGGGCGCCGGGATGGCGCCGGATCGGGCACGGGCGTGGGACGCAATGCAGAAGGTGTACTACGGGCCGACCAAGTTCACCCGCAAACAAGCTGTGGCAGCACAGAAGGCCCGCGGGTTCTCCCTGGACGAGCTCGCGCTGATCGAACGCCGCGTCGGGGGCGTGAAAGATCTTGGTGAGCGGTGGCGGCTGCGCCTCGCCTTGCTGGACGTCACCGGCGGATACCGCGCGATCGAACGCGCCGCACGAGAGCTGGTGCCCCGCGACGATGACACCCCGAAAAAGCAACAGGTCGCGTTCTCCGCACCGAGAAACGGCCGGGCGCGCATCACCATCGACACCACCGACCGCAAAGCCGCAGACCTCGAGCACCGCCTGCGCCAAGACATCGACGCCACACAGCCGGCCGCAGCCCAGATGGAGGAGGCGTTTTGGCGCATCGTCGAAGGCAAAACCGGCGGGGTCGTCGCCGCGGCACCACGCCCGATCGTGATGGTGCCGATTTCGGAGCACGCGCGCATCATGGCGGGTGACGGCGACGACGTCATCCTCACCTTGACTGACGGCACCACCATGACCGGGGCGGAGTACATGCAGCAAGAGTTCGGCGACACCTTGGAGGTTGCCGCCTTCCACCCGGAGGAAGGCGCGGTGAACCTCTACGACACCGAGCGCTTCGCCAACCAGAAACAACGCGACCTCGCCTGCATGGTCTCACCCGTGTGCGCCTTCCCAGGCTGCAGGCACGGGGCGTTGGGCTCCGAGATCCACCACGTGGATGCGTGGAAACACGGCGGCTACACCAACATGAACAACCTCGTGCCGCTGTGCCGCTACCACAACCGGGTCAACGACGACGACCCCTGGCGCAAGAGCCGCGGCCGCATCACCATGATCAGAGGCGCACCCTGGTGGATCTCACCGCGGGGATACCACCTGAGAAACACCGACCGCGGAGCACTCGACCAACTCTTCGGACCCCGAAGCACACCCCTGCCCTAACAACGCGAAACGCCGCCGCCCAACAACGGACGACGGCGATTCGGCGCGCGCGAAAGAAGACGAACTACTTGGTGGCGTAGTTCTTCTCCACGGAGGTGTCCACCGGAACACCCGGGCCCTGGGTAGCGGAGACGGTGATCTTCTTCAGGTAGATGCCCTTGGCGGACGCCGGCTTCAGGCGGATGACCTCGTCGAGCAGCGCGCCGTAGTTCTCAGCGAGCTGCTCCGGGGTAAACGACGCCTTGCCGATGATGGCGTGCAGGTTGGACGCCTTGTCCACGCGGAAGGCGATCTTGCCGCCCTTGGAGTCGGCGACAGCCTTAGCCACGTCCGGGGTGACGGTGCCGGTCTTCGGGTTCGGCATCAGACCACGCGGGCCCAGCACGCGGGCGACGCGGCCGACCTTGGCCATCTGGTCCGGCGTAGCGATAGCCACGTCGAAGTCGATGGTGCCTGCGTTGATCTGCTCGATCAGCTCGTCGGTGCCGACGATGTCCGCGCCAGCCTCCTGCGCCTTGGTTGCGTTCTCGCCCTCGGCGAAGACAGCGACGCGGACGGTCTTACCGGTGCCGTGCGGCAGGTTGACGGTGCCGCGGACCAGCTGGTCGGCCTTGCGCGGGTCGACGGACAGGCGCATTGCAACGTCGATGGTTGCGTCGTACTTGTCGGAGGAGGTCTCCTTCGCAAGCGTGACGGCGTCGAGCGGGTGGTAGAAGCTGTCGCGGTCGACCTTCGCCAGCTGCTCGATGTAGTGCTTGGACTTCTTAGCCATGTTGGGTTCCTTTCAGGAGCTGTGGTTTGCGGGCCTGGCTAAAGGCCCTTCCACGCGAAGCTTTTTACTTCTCGACGTCAATACCCATGGAACGGGCAGTACCAGCGATGATCGCAGCACCTGCCTCGATATCGCGGGCGTTGAGGTCGTTCTTCTTGGTCTCGGCGATCTCCTTGCACTGCTCCCAGGTGACCTTGCCAACCTTGTCAGTGTGCGGGACGCCGGAGCCCTTCTTCAGGCCTGCAGCCTTCAGCAGCAGCGACGCTGCCGGCGGGGACTTCAGGATGAAGTCGAAGGAGCGGTCTTCGTAGACCGTGATCTCCACCGGCACGATGTTGCCGCGCATGGACTCGGTTGCGGCGTTGTAGGCCTTGGTGAACTCGACGATGTTGACGCCGTGCGCACCGAGGGCCGGACCGACCGGCGGGGCCGGGTTGGCCATGCCTGCTTCGATCTGCAGCTTGATCAGGCCGGTGACCTTCTTCTTTGCCATCGCAGTACCTCCTAGTTACAGCACCCGCAGCCACGATGAGCTGCCGCGGGGCTTCCGGATGCCGGGGGTAGACCCAGCCACCGGGGATTTACAAGAATTGAAAACGTCGCGCGTGCGTGCACGCGCGACGAATTAGGATACGCCGTGAGGACGTCGAGAAGCAAAACGCTCCTACATGATGCGCTCGATCTGGTCGGCGGTCAGCTCCACCGGGGTCTCGCGGCCGAAGATGGACACCAGCGCCTCGATCTTGCCGGTCTCCGGGTCGATCGCGTTGATGGTGGCGGACACGCTCGCCAGCGCGCCGGAGAGGATCGTGACGGCCTCGCCGACCTTGTAGTCGTGCGCGAGCTTCTTCGGTGCCTCTTCCTCCGGCATCGCCACGACGGTCTCGCCGTCGGCGTTGACCTCCGGCTTCGCGCCGGTTGCGGCGGACTTGGGAAGCAAGAACTTAGCGACGTCCCGGTGCTTCACCGGCGTCGCATTACCCTCGTTGCCCACGAACGAGGTCACACCCGGGGTCTCACGGACCACGGACCAGGCAGCGTCGTTCATGTCCATGCGCACGAGCACGTAGCCCGGCAGAAGCTTGCGCTTGACCAGCTTCTTCTTGCCGTCCTTGTTCTCGATG
This sequence comes from Corynebacterium sp. CQ3829_602738, assembly GCF_054478435.1. NCBI lineage: Bacteria > Bacillati > Actinomycetota > Actinomycetes > Mycobacteriales > Corynebacteriaceae > Corynebacterium > Corynebacterium sp. CQ3829_602738. Next base: position 380,930 of record NZ_CM137003.1, on the reverse strand, counting down.
GCCTGCTCGATGGGCACGACAACCTCGTAGATGGAGTCCTCGACCTCGAGGGTCTGGGAACGCATCTCCAGGTTGGTCTTTACCTTGTTTTCGTAGCCGGAGTAGGACTGGATGATGTACCAGTCGCCCGGCTGCTTCTTCAGCTCGCGGGTGTACTCGCGCAGGCGGCGCTTGTACTCGCTGTCTGAGTCGGCGTCTGCCTCGGCGCCATCTTCACCCTCGGCGGACTCGATGGTGTTCAGGTCGGTCTCCTGGACCGGCTCCTCCACCGCGCCCTCGGCTGCGGCGTCGGCGCTACTGTCGCTCTCCTCGTCGGAGGAGTCACCGCCCTCGGTGCCGGCCGAGTCGTCGTCGCCGCCGTTCAGGACCGGGTCGGTGGACGGCTGCACGGGCGCGCCCTCGTCGATCATTTCCTGCTCGTTGTTCTCGATTGCGCCTTCAACGTCTTTGTTTGCCTCAGTCATGGGTGTGTCTCCTCATCCGTCGAAACGTGTGCGCCCCAGGGTACCGGGGCAAAAATTATCCCGCCCTCCTCGGCGTCCGAGGCGGCGGGAAAAGTTTGTGCGCGTTGAATTGTACCTAGCGGATGAAGATCCAGCGAATCAGCCACGATGCCAGCGCGTCGGTGCCCCACACGAAGATGGTCAGCACGATCAGGAACGCAAACACGATGAGGGTGTAGTTGAGCATCTGCTTGCCGGTCGGCCAGATGACTTTGTTCATCTCGGAGACGACTTCGCCCGGGAAGGCGGCGACGCTGGAGCCGTCCTTCTCGTCCGCGTCGTCGGCGACGGGGGCACGCTTCGCTTCGTAGCCCTCGGAGGAAACGGGAGAAGCCCCACGCAGCTGACGCTTGCCGGTCGGCTGTGCGGGGTTTTGACCGTTGGGGTTAGTCACTAAAACTCCTCCAGGTTGTTTTGGCAGGGGCGACAGGACTCGAACCTGCAACCTACGGTTTTGGAGACCGTTGCGCTACCAATTGCGCCACGCCCCTAGGGCACTCGTTCAAGTGCGCCTAACCCTACCACGGTCACCTTTCGGCTCCCGTTTGAGGTGAGTAGCGATGGAGAGAATTGAACTCTCGACACAGCGATTATGAGTCGCTTGCTCTACCACTGAGCTACACCGCCCTGGTGTTCGCCGGGCCAAAAGGCCCTAGCAAACAACAGAGCCCCCTGACAGAATCGAACTGTCGACCTTTTCCTTACCATGGAAACGCTCTGCCGACTGAGCTAAGGGGGCACAGCCTCTGTGTTGTGGATCTTCGCTTTCGCTCTGACCCGCTCCGTTGAAGCCTTGGAAAGATTAACCTGATGTTGTTTTCAAACACAAATCGCCAGGCAGTTGCGGGTTTTTTAGGCGGTTACGGTGGGTGCTTTAGACGTCGTGAAGCACTTGCTTAACGACGAAACCCCGCCGGTGAAACCGGCGGGGTTTGTGTGTGGTGCCAGGTAGAAGATTCGAACTTCTGAAGGCAATGCCGGCGGATTTACAGTCCGCTCCCTTTGGCCGCTCGGGCAACCTGGCAAGCACGTTCAAAGTGCGGGATTTACCTTACAACACCGCCCCGCGATCGGTGCAAATCGGCTGGTTAACCGACTCGTTCGACGGTCAGGCGGGTCATGGTGCGAAGCGCTTCGCGGGCGGGGCCGTCCGGCAGGGCGTCGAGTTCGCGCTCGACGTCGTCGACGTAGCCGCGCACCGTCTCCAGGGCGCGCTCGCGCCCGCGGGTTTGGCCGAGGAGTTCCAGGGCGCGGGCGACGTCGGCGTCGTCGGTGAGCGGGCCGGTGAGCAGGCCGCGCAGCTCCTCGCCGGCGGGCGAGTCCTCCTTCAGCGCGTAGAGCACCGGCAGGGTGAACACACCCTCGCGCAGGTCGGTGCCGGGGGTCTTCCCGGACTGCTCGGGGTCGGAGAAGATGTCGATGATGTCGTCGACGATCTGGAAGATCATGCCCACCGCGTCGCCGATGCGGGAGCAGCGCTCCACCACCTCGTCGGAGGCGCCGGCGTGGCGCGCGCCCAGGTAGGCGGCGGAGGAGATGAGCACACCGGTCTTTTCCTCGATGACCTTCAGGTAGTGCTCCACCGGGTCCGCCGCGCCCGTGCCGTCCGCGCCGACGGTTTCGCGCATCTGGCCGGTGACCAGCTCGGAGAAGGTGTCCGCGAAGTGGGCCACGGTGTCCAGGTCCATCAGGCTCATCTGCCGCGACGCGTGGGCGAACAGGATGTCGCCGGCGAGGATGGCCACGGTGTTGGTCCAACGGGTGTTGGCGGATTCCACGCCGCGGCGGCGCTCGGCTTCGTCCATGACGTCGTCGTGGTAGAGCGTGGCTAGGTGCACCATCTCGGTCGCCGCGGCGCCGCGGATGACGTTCTCAGCGCCGGGGTTCGGCCCGAACTCGCTGCACAGCAGCGCCATCATGGGGCGGAAGCGTTTGCCGCCGGCTTTGGCCAGGTGGGTGACTTTGTCGGTGAGGAAGCTCTCCCCGCGGGAAAGTTCCGTAATCAGCAGCTCCTCCACCGCTTCGAGCCCGGTGTTGAGCCGGGTGTTGAGCGCGTCGTCGCCCAGGTCCAGGTTGAATCCGTGGCGCGGTGACGGAGTGGTGCCGTACGTCATAGATAACGTCCTTGCAGGTTGGATGGGCCCATGTGTAACGCACTAACCGTAGCCCAATTACCCCGCCGGGTGCACTTGCGGGTGGCGCTGGCAGAATGTGGCGCGTGAGTGAGTTGTTCGACCTCGTCGTTGTGGGCGCAGGCCCTGCGGGTTCCGCCGCCGCGATCGCCGCGCAAAGGGCCGGCATGAGCACCCTGCTTCTCGACGCGCAATCCCCCCGCCGCGACAAAACCTGCGGGGACGGGCTCACGCCGCGCGCCGTCGATACGCTTGCGCGCCTGGGGCTGGAGGTGCCCGCGTACCGCAACAAAGGGCTGAAGCTGCACGGCTTCGGCGGCGATGTGGTCGCGCCGTGGCCGCGCGGCGAGGGGTCCGCGTCCCCGCGCGCGAAATTCGACGCGATGCTTGTCGACGAAGCTTCGCTCGCCGGCGCCACCGTCCGCCACGACTGCGCCGCGACGGGGGTGCGTTTCAGCGACGGGGCGATCAGCGCGGTGGAGACTTCCGGCGGCGTGGTCCGCGCCCGCTGGGTGATCGTGGCGGACGGGGTGCGCTCCCCCTTCGGCAAGCTGCTGGGGCGAAAGTGGCACCGCGGGCAGGTCTACGGGATTGCGGCGCGATCCTACTGCGCCTCGCCGTTTTCGGACGAGCCGTGGATGCACTCGCACGTGGAACTTCGCGACGCCGACGGGGTAATCCAGCCCGGCTACGGCTGGATCTTCCCGCTTGGCGACGGCACCGTGAACCTCGGCTGCGGCGCACTGTCGACGGATGCGCGCCCGGCGAAAGTGAACACGAAGAAGCTGCTCGCCCTGTACGCCTCGCAGCAGCGCGAGGAGTGGCAGCTCGGCCCAGAACAGGCCGTGGCCTCGGCGCTGCTGCCCATGGGTGGGGCGGTGTCCAACGTGGCGGGCCCGAACTGGGCGCTGATCGGCGACGCGGCGGCGTGCGTGAACCCGCTCAACGGCGAGGGCATCGACTACGGACTGGAAACGGCGGTCGCCGCCGTCGAGCTGATCGCAGGCGGCGGCGACCTGACGCTGGCGTGGCCGGCGCTTCTGCGCGAGCGCTACGGCGAGGCGTTCACCCTGGCCCGCACCCTGGCGCGCCTGCTTACGTACCCGCAGTTTTTGCCGCTGGCGGGACCGGTGGCGCTGCGCGGGCTGGGCGGGCGTTACATCATGCCGGTGGCGGCGTGGCTGATGGGCAACCTCGTGGCTGAGGAGGACACGGACCTCGTCGCAAGGCTGTGGCGTATGGCCGGTAAGGGCGCGCGGGCGGTGTCGGGCGACCAGCCGCTTTGGGACGTGCGCTAGGCAGGCTTGACCGCGCTGTGCAGCGCGACAATACCGCCGGTGAGGTTCTGCCAGCCGGCATCGGTCCAACCGTTGGCGTTAATCGCCGCGGCGAGCTCTTCCTGGCCGGGCCAGGCGCGGATGGATTCGGCGAGGTACTCGTAGGCCTCCGCGTTGGAGGAAAATAGCTTCGCCAGCGCCGGCACCGCCAGCGGCAGGTACTCCTTGTACAGCGTACGGAAGCCGGGCACGACGGGCGTGGAGAACTCGTTGACGGCGAGGCGCCCGCCCGGCTTGGTCACGCGCGCCATCTCGCGCAGGCCGGCCTCGAAGTCGTGGACGTTGCGCAGGCCGTAGGAGATGGTCACCGCGTCGAAGGTCTCGTCGGCGAACGGCAGGTGCATCGCGTCGCCGACGACCTTGGGCACGTCGCGGTCCTTGCCGGCGGCGAGCATGCCCTGGGAAAAGTCGCAGGCCACCACCCACGCGCCGGACTTGCCCAGCTCCACGGTGGACACGGCGGTGCCGGCGGCCAGATCGAGCACGAGCTCGCCGGGCTTTAAGTCCAGGCGCTCGCGGGTGCGACGTCGCCAGTACTTGTCCAAGCCGAACGACAGCACGGTGTTCGTCGTATCGTACTTCGCGCCGACATCGTCGAACATCCCCGCGACGTCGAAGGGCTTTTTCTCCAGATCCGCCTTGGCCATGATGCGCAAGTCTACTTTGCCACCCACAAACGGAGGCCATACGACAACACAACACTTGCAAGTTCGGCGCACCGAACTTTATTATTCGCCGGTATGGGACTTGATGACTCCAACATGGGCGCATGGCTCGAAGCCATCGCATTGTTCGAGACCGCACGCGAAGGCGACTACCTCGCGTCCGCGCGGCTCGTGCGCTCGAGCGCCAACCCGGAAGACGTCACGCTCAACCTGATGCGGCTGCTCGCCGTCTACCTGCGCGACGAATCCCCGGAAAAGCTCGACCGATTCATTGCCACGTCCCACCGCGTCGGCCCGCCGCCGCTTCTCTAACCGCACGGAAAAGAACACAGAAGAACACGGAAAGAAGAGGACCAACATGCTGAAATCCAAGGTGCTCGCACTCGCCGCCACGGCTGCGCTAGCCGCCGGCCTGGCAGGCTGTTCGCAGGACAGCACCGACGCCGCAGGCGACAAAGACACCCCCGTCGTGCTCACCACGTTCACGGTGATCCAGGACATCGCCTCGAACGTCGCTGGCGACCACCTGCGAGTGGAGTCCATCACCAAACCCGGCGCGGAAATCCACGGCTACGAGCCCACCCCGGGCGACATCTCGCGCGCCTCCGACGCCGACCTGATCCTGGACAACGGCATGAACCTGGAAAACTGGTTCTCCCAGTTCGTCGCCGACCTGGACGTGCCCCACGCCGTGGTCAGCGAAGGTGTCGACCCGATCGACATCGCGGAGGACGCCTACGCCGGCAAGCCCAACCCGCACGCCTGGATGAGTCCGGTGAACGTGCAGAAGTACGTGGACAACATCGTCGACGCGTTCAGCGAACTCGACCCGGAGCACGCCGATGATTTCAAGGCCAACGGCGAAACATACAAGCAGGAACTGCAGGCTGTGCAAGACGAGCTGGAAACCAAGCTCGCCGCTGTCCCCGACAAGCAGCGCGCCTTGGTCACCTGCGAAGGTGCGTTCTCCTATCTGGCTCGCGACGCGAAGTTGACCGAGCGCTACATCTGGCCGGTCAACGCTGAGCAGGAAGCCACCCCGCAGCAGATCGCCGGCGCGATCGAGTTTGTGAAGGAAAACAACGTCCCGTCTGTGTTCTGTGAATCCACGGTCTCTAACGCGCCGATGATGCAGGTCGTGAAGGCCACCGGCGCGGAGTACGGCGGCACCCTCTACGTCGATTCGCTTTCTGAGGAAAACGGTCCGGTGCCGACCTACCTGGATCTGATTCGCCACGACACGAAGGTGATCATCGACGGTTTGAACGGGGGCAAGCAGTGATCCCCGCAATCGCGGTTGACGATGTTGCGGTGCGCTACGGCGACGTCGTCGCGCTCGACGGCGCAACTTTGAGCGTCCAACCAGGCCGTATCTGTGGGCTGATCGGGATGAACGGCGCGGGCAAATCCACGCTACTCAAGGCGATCATGGGGTTGGTCAAGCCGGATCGCGGCACGGTTCGTATCAACGGCATCGACCCCATGCGCGCCCGCAAGACGCAGGTGCTGGGCTACGTCCCGCAGAGCGAGGACGTGGACTGGCAGTTCCCGGTCACAGTGCGTGATGTGGTCATGATGGGCCGCTACGGCCACATGGGCTTTACCCGCCACGCGCGTGCGGAGGACATTGCGGCTGTGGATCGCGCGCTTGAGCGCACCCACCTTGAGTCGTTCGCAGACCGCCAGATCGGTCAGCTTTCGGGTGGCCAGAAGAAGCGTGCCTTCATCGCCCGCGGTATCGCTCAGGGTGCGAGCATCATGCTTCTCGACGAACCCTTCGCCGGCGTGGACAAACATTCCGAGGCCACCATCACTGAGCTGCTGCGTGACCTCGCGGCAGAAGGCACCACTATTTTTGTGGTGACGCACGACCTGGTTGCCTTGCCCCAGCTCGCGCCGGAGACAGTGCTGTTGAACCGCCGGGTGTTGATGCACGCCCCGACTGAAGTGGTGTTAGAGCCGGACAATTTGGTACAGGGCTTCGGTATGGGGGTGTCAGCATGATTGCGCTGCTTACGGAGCCGTTTGGGTACGAGTTCATGATGCGTGCGCTTGCGACCTCGCTGGTGGCGTCGATTGTCTGCGCGCTGTTGTCGTGCTGGCTGGTGTTGGTTGGCTGGTCGCTGATGGGCGATGCGGTAAGCCACGCTGTCCTGCCCGGCGTGGTGCTGGCCTACATTCTGGGCGTGCCGTTTGCCGTCGGCGCGGTGGTGTTCGGGTTCCTTGCGGTGGCACTGATCGGGCTGGTGCGCGATACGTCCCGGGTGAAGGAGGATGCGGCCATTGGCATTGTGTTCACCACCATGTTCGCGCTGGGGCTCGTGCTCATTTCGGTAACCCCTTCGCACACGGATCTGAACCACATCATCTTCGGCAATCTGCTTGGTGTGTCCCGTGGGGACCTGCTGCAGGTGGCCATCCTGGGAGCGATCGTGTTGAGCGTGCTGGTGCTCAAGCGGCGCGACTTCACCCTCTACGCGTTCGATCCCACCCATGCACACGCGATTGGGTTGAATCCGCGCCTGCTCGGTGCGGCCCTGCTGGCACTGCTGGCGCTGACGTCAGTGGTGGCACTCCAGGCCGTTGGCGTGATCCTGGTGGTGGCGATGCTGATCATCCCGGGTGCGACCGCCTACCTGCTCACCAACAAGTTCGGCACGATGCTGGTCATCGCCCCGACCATGTCGGCAGCGTGTGCAATCGTGGGGTTGTACTGCTCCTACTACCTGGACACAGCCTCTGGCGGCATGATTGTGCTCGCCCAAGGTGTGGTGTTTGGTGTGGTGTACCTGTTCGGCCCGCATGGGGTGCTGCGGGGTCGTCGTTACGCATCCACGCGCACGAAGACGGAATCCGTGGCTTCCTCGCCGAGCGGCACCGCCTCCGCCGCGCCGGCAAGCCGGACCGCGACCGCGCCGGAGTAAGGGGCACCCTCTCCCACCTCGAGGGTTGCGCCGACGACGAGCCCGTGACTGTCGAAGAATTGCAGCAGTTTCGGGTCGTCGTCGGCAATGCGTTCAATCGTGGCCTTCTGCCCCGGCTGCACGCCGGTCAGTGGGACGGCCTCGGGGGCATCAACACGCCCGCTGGCTGAGGGGATGGGGTCACCGTGGGGGTCGCGGCTGGGGTAGTCCAAAAACGCGTCGATGCGGTCGACCATAAAGTCGCTCACCGAGTGCTCGAGGTTTTCGGCCTCGTCGTGCACCTGGTCCCAGGTGTAGCCCAACGCCTCCACCAAAAACGTTTCAATCAGGCGGTGGCGGCGGATCATCGCCACCGCGTACGTGCGGCCAGTGTCGGTCAGCTCGACGGCGCCGTAGGGCTTGTGCTCCACCAGGCCCTGCTCGCCGAGTTTGCGCACCCCGTCGGAGACGGTGGATTTGCGCAGTCCAAGGTGCTTGGCCACTGACGACGGCGTCACCGGCGTATCTGACCACTCCGAAAGCGCCCAGATGCCTTTGAGGTAGTTCTGGGTGCTGGTGGACAGGTCGCCGACGGACATGCTCGCCACTCTACTTGGCGGCGCGCATGCGCCTACGCGGTGTCGCCGCGCCGCGCTTGCCTGCGGGATTGGCCTAGGCGTGCCGGTGCCCAGCGCGGCAGGGCCACGTCGCGGCCGAACAGGCTGACCACCTTGCGCTCGTAGGAGTCCAGCACCTCGGTGTAGTAACCCAGCAGCTGGTCGCCGAGTGCGGCCCAGGTCTTGTCGGCCACGGACTCGCGGGCGGCGGCCTGCAGGGTGGCGTGGCGGACGTCGTCGAGGATCCAGCGCGCGGCGTCCGGCAGCTCGTCTTCGAAGGTGTCCACCTCAAGCAGCAGGCCGTTGTCTCCGTGCTTAATCAGGTCGATGGGGCCGCCGGCGCGCGGGCCGATCGTCGGCACGCCCGAGGCCTGCGCCTCCTGGATGGCCTGGCAGAACGTCTCAAACTCGCCGGTGTGCACGAACAGGTCCAGCGACGCGTAGGCGCGGGCGAGCTCCTCGCCGGACAGCGCGCCGGTGAACACGGCGGAAGGCAGGGTCTCGGCAAGGCAATCCCGCTCCGGGCCGTCGCCGACGATGACGAGTTGGACCGCAGGGTCGTCGACAAGCGGGGCAAGGCGGTGCACCGACTTCTCCGCGGCCAACCTGCCCACGAAGCCGACGATCTTCTTCTCGCCCGTGGGATCCCACATGCGGCGCAGCACGTCGGAGCGCTTTGCCGGATTGAACAGCTCGGTGTCCACGCCGCGGCCCCAGTGGCGCACGTTTTTGATGCCGTGGGACTCGAGCATGCGGATGTAGCTCGACGACGGCGCCAGCGTCATCTCGCTCATGTTGTGGATCGTGCGCGTCCAATCCCACGCCAAGTTCGCCACCATGGGCAGGTGGTACTTGGTGGCGAAGCCGGCGACGTCCGTCTGGTACAGCGCCACCGCCGGCACACCGAGCTGGCGCGCCGCGAACACGCCGGCCCCGCCGAGGACGAACGGGCTAGCCAGGTGGATGATGTCCGGCTTGAACCCGGACAGCGCCGCCGCGACGGTGGAGGTGGGCACGCCGATCGGCAGCGAATCCACCAGGGGGACCATGACTGTGGGCACGCGGACGATCTCGAAGCCCAAGTAGTCGGGGATCTCGTCCTGGAAGTCGCGCGCGCCGGGTGCGACGACCATCGCCTCGTGGCCTTCGCGCTTGAGGTGCTCGAGCACGCGCAGCACCGAATTGGTCACTCCGTTGACGTTGGGGAGGAAAGACTCCGCCACGATTCCCACTCGCATATCAGGCACTCTCCCACTGCAATTCGAACTTGCCACCAATTCTGGTTGAACCGGACATGAATTTTTTTCTACCCCTCCGGCACCCACCGGCCCACGGCGAACCAGGCCCCGGCGGCGACGAGCGTGACCACAGCCCAGGTGGACAATGCGGGCAGAAGCGCCAGCGCCCAGCCGCGGCCTTCCACCTTGACCAGGTCAGGGTCGGTTTTGTCGTAGGTCACCCACACCTGCTGCCCCTCCCCTAGCCCGGTCGGGTACAGCAGCCCGCGCGGCGGGGAGACCAGCTGGCCGTCTTCGGTCTGGTACTCCACAAAGGTGCGCATGCGCCCGGCTTCGGTGACTATGGCGGTGCCGCGGCCGGGGTTGGCCTGGATGCGGGCGTCGTTGAGCGCGGGACCTGCGACCATGGCCACGCTGCCGAGGGTGGCAAAGGCGTAGAGCGCGAGCACCACCTGGTGCGCGCGGCGGCGCCACCTCATCGGTTCAGGCGCGCCGCCAACGCTCGGCGGGTGGTGCGTGTGGTGGCGGCCTCCACGACGGTGATCGGGCTCGGCTGCGCTTCGAGCTCCAGCAGCACCTCGTTGAGCTCGGCGAGGGCGTCGGCGCGCCGGTAGTCGGCGCCGTACGCTTCCGCCAGCTGCTCGATGTCCGCGCCGTGCGGCGTGCCGAAGACCCGCTCAAACGCGCCGCGGAGGTGATCCGCACCCGGCTCGAGGGCTTCGAAGATGCCGCCGCCGTCGTCGTTGGCCACCACGATGGTGAGGTTGCCCGGGCGCGGCTCGTCGGGCCCGATGAGCAGTCCGTTGGCGTCGTGGAGGAAGGTCAAATCCCCCATGAGCGCGACGGTGCGCGGTGCGCGGATCTCGTCCGGGCGCAGCGCCTGGGTGGCCAATGCCACGCCGACGGCCTGGGAGACGGTGCCGTCGATGCCCGCAGCACCCCGGGCGGAATAGGTGTCCACGCCGTCGAAGGGCATGCCCACGAACGACGCGTCGCGCACCGGGTTGGACGAGCCGAGCACCAGCGTGTCGCCCACGCCGAGGGTGTCGCACACCGCGGCGGCGACGTGCAGGCCGGTGAACCCGAACTCGTCCTCCGTGAGCGCTTGGCGCACGGTTTCGGCGCCGACATCGCCGGCGGCCTCGCAGATCTTCAGCCACGTGTCCGTGGGCTGGCCGGTGGCGTTGACCCGCGAGCCGCGCTTATCCGGCTGCCCGGTGAACGTCTCTGTGCGCGAGATGCCGACGACCTCGATGTCCGGGTCCGCCAACAACGCCATCACGTCGCGGTGCAGCGTCGGGTGGCCCACCACGATGACCTGCTCCGGCTTGGTGTCGGCAGCGAAGTCGCCCCCGTCGTGGGAGATGGCCACCTCAGATTGCGCGAAAAAGCGCGCGGCCAGCGGGTGCACCTGGTGGAACGGCGTGGGCGCGGTCGGCTCAGCGATGGTGGGCACGTGCTCCAGCCCCGGCACCTCCCAGGCCTCGTCGCCGGCAATGACCAGGGTGTTGCGGGTCAGGTCCACGTCCACGACGCCGTGATCCTCCCAGCCGCGCGAGCCCTCGAGGGCACCCGGCCCGACCCGGCGCGGCTGCCCCACCGGTTCCGGCAGCTGCTCCGGCACGAGCGGGGTGTCCAGGGCCACGTTGATGTGGACCTGGGGGGTGGCAAAGGAGGCTGCGTGGACGTCGTCAAGCGATTGCACCTGCTGCGTCTCGGCGTAGCGGCTGAAGATGCCCTGCTGCCAGATGGTCTGCGACGCGCCTGTGCCGACGAGGCGCTCCGGGCGGTCCGCGCTGATCACCGCGAGCGGGGTGTGGGACATGTGCGCCTCAATCACCGCCGGGTACGCATTCGCCACGGCGGTGCCGGAGGTCATCACCACGCCGACGTGGCGGCGCTGCACTCGTGCCAAACCGAGGGCGGTGAAGGCAGCGGAGCGCTCGTCGATACGCATGTGCACCCGCACGTCGCGGCGCGCGAGCAGCGCGTATGCCAGCGGCGAGTTGCGCGAGCCCGGGCTCATGACCACATCGGTGCAATGCTTGGCGACGAGCTCCGCCACCGCCGCCGCAATCTCCATAGCTGCCATCTACTGCTCCTGTAGGTACTCGTCCGCGCCGCCGCGCAGCTGGTCCAGAATGTCGCGGGCGCCGTCGCGGATCTCACGCTCGAGCTCGCCCGGATCCGGTGCCGGCACCGGCTCCGTCGGCTCCAGTGTCGCGGTGGGGTTGTCCCGGTCCCGGAAAATGGACGGGAACTTGGTGGTGGTCTCCGTCTTCGTCTCGCGCTCGGTGGTGGTTTGCACGATGGTGCTGGTCTCCGTCACCGGCGGCTTGTCCGCCTCCGCGGCGGCGCCGCGCCACAGCACGGCCAGCACCACCGCGGCGATGAAGCTCAGCGCCGCGAACACGCCGAGCGCGATCGCGCCCGCCGAGGTGCCCTTCTCCGGCTCTGGCTCGTACCCGTTGTCGTAGTACGGCTGCTCGTAGGCGGGCTGAGCGTAGTGCTCCTCGTAGCGCGACTGCGGCTGCGGTTGCTGGTACTGGTTTTGGGACTGGTCCGGGAAGTACTGCCGGGGTCGCTCGCGGCGCGGCTCGCCACCCTGGGGGCCGTACTGTCTCGTCTCGTTATCCATGCGAAATACACTAGCGCGCCCCGCCAAATGCTCTTGACGGGGCGCGGAGGTGTCGGGCTTTAGAGGCTTTACAGCACCAGCCCGAACACCGGCACCGCGATGAAGTAGGTGGCCAGGGTGATCAGCACCATGGCAATGGCGTTGAGCCAGACGCCGCCCTTGATCATCTCGCCCATGGTGACGTAGCCCGACGAATAGGCAATCGCGTTCGGCGGGGTGGCCACCGGCAGCATGAACGCACAGGTGGCGGAAAGTGCCACCGGGATGGCGAGCAGCATGACGTTCATCTCCGTGGCGTCGGTAAGCCCGATGCCCACTGCGACGCCGCCCATGATGGGCAGGAACGTCGCCGCCGTGGCGGTGTTGGAGGTCAGCTCCGTCAAAATCAGCACGAGCGCGGCGACGGCGAGGATGAGCAGGAACGTCGGCAGCGAAGACAGGCCCTTCGCCTTCTCACCGATCCACAGGGACAAGCCGGTCGCGGTGAACATCGCGGACAGGCTCAACCCGCCGCCGAACAGCAGCAGCACGTCCCACGGCATCTCGTTGGCCGTCTCCCAGTCCAAAAGGCGCTTGCCGTCGGACTTGCCGGGCACGATGAACATGAGCAGGCCGGCGATGATGCCCACGATGGCGTCGTCGTACGGGAAGGTCCAGCCGAACTGGTTGATGCCCAGCGGGATGAAGATCCACGCCAGGGCGGCCACCAGGAAGATCACGCCGACGGCGGCCTGGGGGAAGGTCCAGGGACCGAGCTTTTTCAGTTCTTCGTCGATGAGCTCGCGTCCGCCCGGGATGTTGTCCACCTCCGGCTTGAACACGGTGATGAGCACCCACCACGCGATGAAGGTAAACAGCACGGCCACCGGCAGGCCCACCAGCATCCACTCGCCGAAGCCGATGACGATGCCGTGGGCCTCCTCCATGTAGCCCTTGAGCAGCGCGTTCGGCGGGGTGCCGATGAGCGTTGCCAGCGAGCCAATCGACGCCGAGTACGCGATCGCCAGCATCAGCGCGGTGGCGAACTTCTTCTGGTTCTTCATCCCGCCGACGGTGTCGGCGGTGAGCATGAGCACGGAAGTGCCGATGGGCAGCATCACCACGGCCGTTGCGGTGTTGGACACCCACATGGACATAAACCCGGTGGCGAGCATGAAGCCCAAGATGATGCGCTTCGGGGACGTGCCCACCACCTTGACCACCATCAGCGCCAGGCGGCGGTGCAGGTTCCAGCGCTGCAGGCCCAGCGCCATGAGGAACCCGCCCATGAACAAAAAGATCGTCGCGGAGGCGTACGGCGAGGACACGTCCTTGAACGGCGCGACTCCCGCCAGCGGGAACACGGCGATGGGCAGCAGCGCGGTGGCGGCCAGCGGGATCGCCTCCGTCATCCACCACGCGCCCATGAGCACGGTGGTGGCGGCGACGATGCGCATGGTGTCCGCGGAGTACTCCACGCCTTCCTTCGCGCCGGAGGACTGCGCGACGGTCTCCGCCGCGCCAGAGGGGAAGAAGATGTAGACGAGCACGGCCAGCACCACACCGGTGATCAGGCCGATGAGCTGGCGGCGCCACTCGCCGGGTTCGGGCGCTTTGGCCAGGTCGCCGTCGGAAAGCGCGGCGGATTCGTGGATCACGGGAGTCGACATGGGCGAAAGGTTAGCGGACACCCCCTGATTCCCACACCCGTTTCCGGAATTACACCCGGATTCGGGGGGCACTGATTTAGCACCTCTACGCAGGCGCGGACGCGGTCGAACCACCATTCGCGGCGCGTCGCTGGCGCCTGCAGCGCGTGCAGCCTGTCCGGATCGGGGGTAGTGCGAGTCACCGCCATGCGCCCGTTTGTGATCTCCCGGGGCTCCGCGACGTCTTCAACAAACAGCCGCTGCGTGGCCAGCCCAGCCGCGCGCGAGCCCGCAAGCTTCGCGGCCACCAGCCCCGCGTCCATCCCGACGGCGGTATCCAACGCGCTGGCCACGGTCACATCGAGGTCCAAGTCGCGGGCAATGCGCAGAAGCTTATCGACACCACCTAACGGCGCGACCTTGCACACCGCCACATCAGCCGCCTTAAGTTCGGCCACGCGGTACGGGTCCGCGGCGCGGCGGATGGACTCGTCCGCAGCGATCGGGGTCTGGGTGCGTCGCCGAACCTCCGCGAGTTCCTCCACGGTGGCGCAAGGCTGCTCGATGTACTCCAGCTCGCCGAGCTTCTCGGCGGCTTCGACGGCCTCATCGACGCTCCAGCCGCGGTTGGCGTCCACGCGAAGGGTCGCGTCGGGGCGAAGCTGGCGGACGGCGTTGACGCGCCGGAGATCGTCGTCAAGCGACTGCCCCTTCTCCGCCACCTTGATTTTGAAGGTGGAAACGCCGGGGTAGCGCGCGAGCACCGGCTCGACGTCGGCGACCGCCGGGATGGTGCCGTTGACCTCGACTTCGCCGTGCGCTTCAGGCAGGCCGGTAAATGCCGCCTCGATGCCGGCGGCGAGCCACGCGGCGGATTCCTGCGGACCGTATTCGGTGAACGGGGAGAATTCGCCCCAGCCGGCGGGGCCGTCTATGAGCAGGGCCTCGCGGGTGGTCACGCCGCGGAATTTCACGGCCATGGGCAGCGCGACAACGTGGGCGCGCTCGAGGATCTCGTCGGCGGAAGGCAGCATGGGTGTGTTATACACCGGGCCGGGTGCCCAACACGAGGGCGACGGGGCCCTTCGGCCGATCCGCGCACGTCATCCCGCTGGAGGCGGCGGCGATGCAGGATCCGCAATCCCCTCCCGCGCACGAGGACCCAAGTTCCTCCAGGGTCAAGCGGCCGGTGCGCTCAAGGTGGTGGATCACCGCGTCCACGGTGGAATCAGTCAGACCAGTCGTGCGGCGGATCTCGGCGCGGGAGCGCGCGCCTTGCTGGATAGCGGCCATCACCGCCTGCATCGGCCGCATTAGAACCACACCTTCAGCAGCTGGAACGCCACCACAGCCAAACCCCAGGCAAGCGCGAGTTGGCCGACTAAGCCAAAGAGGGTCCATTTCCATCCGATCTCCCTGCGCTGCGCGGCAAGTGTGGCGACACACGGGGTGTACGCCATGAGGAAAATCATGTACGCCCACACCGCCGCGACCATGTGGCCGCCGGAAGCCTCGTCGAAGTCGGCTCGCACCGCTTCAGCGAGGTCGGAAGTGCCTTGTTCCTCCGGCTCCAGTTCCGACGGGTCCTCTAGCGCGTAGGTCTGTGCCCAGGTGGAGATTACGGCCTCTTTGGCCAGGAACCCGGTGACCAACGGCCCGGTCAGCGACCAGGAGCCGAAACCGGCGGGCTCGAAGATCGGAGCCGCGGCACCGGAGACCGTGCCGTATACCGAGTCCTGTGGCGCGAGGTCTTCGTCGCCCCAGCTGTAGCCGGCAACCGCGGGGGTGGACTGCAGGGCCCAAATGACCACAACGGTGGCGACGATAATGCCGCCGGCCGTGTTGAGGAAGCCCTTCAGCCGCATCCACATGACGGTCAGACTCAGCCTGGCGGTGGGCATCTGGTACGTGGGCAGGTCGATGACCAGCGGATCGGAGCCCATTGTGCGCCACAACGTGGTCTTCAGCAGTAACCCGGCAAGCACAACGAGCGCGATGGATATGACGTACATCGCGAACACCACCAAGCCCGCACGCTGCGGGAAGAAGGTCTGCGCGAGCATGACGTAGACCGTCAACCGCGCCGAGCAAGAGGTGAACGGCACGAGCAGGGCGGTCAGGAGGCGCTGCTGCGGTGTGGCTAGCACACGGGTTGCGGAGATCGCCGGCACATTGCAACCGAAACCGACGATGAGCGGGATGAACGCTTTGCCCGGCAGGCCGATCGCGCGCATCAGCCGGTCGGCCACCACCGCGGCGCGGGCCATGTAGCCGGAATCCTCCAACACGGCCAAGCACAGAAACATCAGGGCCATAAGCGGCACGAAGGTGAGCACCATCCCCACCCCACCGATGAGGCCGCCAACCACCAGACCTTCCACCACGGGGTGCCCGAGCCCGACCGCATGAAGCGCGGCAGTTGCCCAGCTCGATACCGGGCCCGTAAACAGCGCGTCGAGCGCGTCCTGCATCGGCGCGGCGACTGTAGTGGTGATCTGAAAGACCGCGAACATCGCTGCGAGGAAGATCAGCGGTCCGGCAACCGGGTGCAACACGAACCGGTCGACGGTCTCCGTCAGAGTGTCGCGCTGCTCGTCGCGCATGGTGGCGGCGGCGATGGCGTTGTCGATGAATTCGAAGCGCTCCTCGGCTAACTCAAACTCATCACCCACCCCCGCCTCCCGCGTCGCTTCCCCAGGTAGAAGCAGTTGCTTAGCGACGACCCCAGCAACCCCACCGACATCCCTCCTGCGCGGATCCAGCGCCACCACCGGCAGCCCGAGTTCGCGCTCCAGCGCCACCGGGTCCACTTCAAGGCCCTGACGGCTAGCGACATCCCCTTTGGTCAGCACCACCACGACGCGGTACGGGTGCTCCGCCAATTGCGTCACCAGGTACAGCCCACGCGCGAGGTTTGAGGTGTCCACGGCCACAAGGACGAGGTCGGGTCGGTCGTGGAGCGTGGGGTCGTCGATAAGCAATTCGCGCGTGAGCGCCTCATCGGGGCTGACCGGGTCGAGTGAGTAGGCACCCGGAAAGTCAATGATGTTGTACGTTGCACCCGGTGCGCGCCAAACTCCACGGGCGACCTCGACGGTGGTGCCCGGGTAGTTGCCCACGGATGCGCTCGCGCCGGTCAGCGCATTGAAGAGGGTGGATTTGCCGGCATTTGGCGCACCGACCAACGCGAGGGTCGGGGTGCCAACGGGTGCATGTTGCGCGACAGGGGCGCCGTGACAATTCGACATTTATGCCGCCTGCCCCTCAGCGATGGTGATTAAACGCAGCGTTTCTTTGCCCAAGGCGTAGTGGGAGCCGCGGACTTTGATCACGCGGCCGCCGCCCGCGGTTTTCTGCATGACGGTCACTTTCGAGCCTGTGCGCAGACCCAGCTCGCGGAGGCGGCGTGCCGTCGGACAGCCGACGTGCGCGATGGTGGCGTTGTGTCCCACTGGGACGTCAATAAGCACATGTTCTTCCATAACGATCATGTTAAAGCAAGGCTTGCCTAACTAAAAGCATTTTGGGGAAACTAGTGGCCTACCATTACCCCCATGCAGTACTCCACCGCCCAGCCCTTCGACCCCAGCCAATGGCGCGAGGTTGAAGGCTTCGATTTCACGGACATCACCTACCACCGCCACGTGGGCAAAATGCACCAGCCGGCGGGGCCGTCGATGAGCAGGGCCTCGCGGGTGGTCACGCCGCGGAATTTCACGGCCATGGGCAGGGCGACGACGTGGGCGCGCTCGAGGATTTCGTCGGCGGAAGGCAGCATGGGTGCTTTATACCTCTTTATAGGTTGGGGTAGTTATAAAGAGTTATAAAGCAGGCGCATCGGCCAGTTCGCAGGACACTGCCCATCAAAGCAAAGCCGCCTGACTAGAAATGTCCGTGAGTACGATTACCCCATGCTGTACTCCACCGCCCAGCCCTTCGATCTCGCGCAGGGACCAACGGCAGGCAACATAACACTATGGGTCCTTTCAGTGATTCCGTCGAGGTCAGCACAGTTGGAATAACCTGCGACATCGTGAAGGCCCTCGCGCACACGCCCCATAACAATTGATTACGGCGCGGCATCCTCAGCCCATTTATAGAGACGCCCGCTGCCTGCAACGAATGCGTAGAGAAGAATCGGATAGAGCAAGGAAGCCGCAGAAAGTCCCCCCTGCCAAAACCCGATGACACCGGGGATGTACGCCGCAAACAATGGAGCAAAGGAACTGGGCAGAAATCGCCTGGGCTTCGTGCGGGAATACCTGGGAACCAAATAGAAGAGGGCTCCAAACACAATTACGGCTGCGGAGATGCCCCAACAATATTCAGCTGCAGACTGTGCATTGGTAATGCACGAATAAGCCAAGCCCAACGCGGGCACCGTCAGCGCGACCAGCCACGAGAGATTGAGGCCCCTCTCCCGCCTAGTGAGCCTGGCAGAGTGAAGATTTGCTCCAGAGATCGGCATCAGCTAAGCACATCCCTGCGTGTAGTGTTCCGGAGTTACTCCTAACGATGGAGGAGAAACGCTGCCCGTAGCGCCAACTTTGAGCGCGAGACATTTGTCCTGCGCCACCGCCGCTGTTGCCCAGACGGTCACGTTAACACTATTGTCTGCCCACCACGCCCCTAATACCTCGCCGAACGGGGGCGGAACCAGAACCCAGAAAGGTGAAATTGCTGCCCCCGCTGCCGATGAGGCAGCCATTCGCCGAGTTTCTTCCTTGCTGAAGTAAATATGACCGCTGACAATCCCCCAATTCACGCGGGGATCGGCTTCAATGGGATAGGCCACGTCGGGTTGATTCACCTCGACAACTTGGGTGAACGTATCGCCAGCGACTTCGTAGTGGGTGGGGAGCGCCTTTCCGGCAGCGTCGCGCGCCCACGGAGCGTCAATGAGCGCCACATCAGATCCGTCAACTCGGACGAGTAGAGCGCCACTGTTCCGATCGACATGCAGGTCAACCTGACCATCCGCCTCTACCCTGAACGACTTTTGATGTTCCTCTACGGGCGACTCAATACTCCACTCGAGTTGCACCCCCGAAGGAGTATCGATCTTCTCCCCGATCCCACCTCCCGAGGCATTCCGAATTGTAATGCTCTTTGCGGATGGAGAGACGCTACGCGCAGCGTCACTGTTGTTGTTCACGGTTACAATCTGATCTGAGTCGGTGACGTCTTTAGCATTCGCCTTTTCGGTCACAAATCCGCCGGAAAGGATCACCGAAACACTGAGACTTGCGAGCAGTTTCTTCATGGACTACTCCTTGTGTCGACGCGAATCCAATACTCACGCATTGAATTAGGGCTGTCCCCAAAACCAGGGACTGCGAACTCCCTCTCCGAAGAGTCGGCCACTCGACTTAGGTTCTCCAGCCAAGAGGCTAGAACCCACATCCCGCGGGCGCAACCCGATTTTGAAAGTCGGCACTAAAGTAGATAAGAATTGCGTGAGTTTGCGCACGGGTGAGAATGATGGAAGGTATCGTCCGCACCCTTTACACGACAGTGGTGACGCCGTAAGCAAAAACCGACGCGAGCGATGTCGGAAAGGCCGTGGTTTTCACGATTACCCCCCGCCTGAGGTAAGCAATACCTAACTTCGGATTTCTCCACACTTCTGTTGTGAAATTGGCGACACGTAGGATGAGCCGCATGAGCTACTCCACCGCCCAGCCCTTCGACCCCAGCCAGTGGCGCGAGGTCGAGGGCTTCGATTTCACCGACATCACCTACCACCGCCACGTGGGCGACACGCGTGCCGACGGCACCGTGCGCATCGCGTTCGACCGCCCCGAGGTGCGCAACGCGTTTCGCCCCCACACCGTGGACGAGCTGTACCAGGCGCTCGACCACGCCCGGTGCGACCCGTCGGTGGGCGTGGTGTTGCTCACCGGCAACGGACCGAGCGAGAAGGACGGCGGCTGGGCGTTTTGCTCCGGCGGCGACCAGCGCATCCGCGGCCGCTCCGGCTACCAGTACGCGGGCGGCGAGACGGCGGAGACCGTCGATGAAGCGCGCGTGAAGGCCGAGGGCGGGCGCCTGCACATCCTGGAGGTCCAGCGTTTGATCCGCACGATGCCGAAGGTGGTCATCGCCGTGGTGAACGGCTGGGCGGCCGGCGGCGGGCACTCGCTACACGTGGTGTGCGACATGACCATCGCTTCGAAGGAGGAGGCCAGGTTCAAGCAGACCGACGCGGACGTGGGCTCCTTCGACGCCGGCTACGGCTCGGCGTACCTTGCCAAGATGGTGGGCCAGAAGTTCGCCCGCGAGATCTTCTTCCTGGGCCGGACCTACTCTGCGGAGGAGATGCAGCGCATGGGCGCGGTGAACATCGTCGCGCCGCATGCCTCGCTTGAGGACGAGGCGATCCAGGTCGCCCGCGAGATCAACGGCAAGTCCCCCACCGCGCAGCGCATGCTGAAATTCGCGTTCAACTTGGTCGACGACGGCCTGATGGGCCAGCAAGTCTTCGCCGGCGAGGCCACCCGCCTGGCGTACATGACCGACGAGGCCGTCGAGGGCCGCGACTCTTTCCTAGAGAAGCGCCCGCCGAACTGGGAGGAATTCCCCTTCTACTACTAGGGCTGCTCGGCCGCGCCGGCGAGCAGCTTCTCGACGGAGATCGCGCCGCCGGCGAGGCGGAACTCCTCCTGCGCGTCAGCGAGCAGCTGGGGGTCGTTGAGGATGTCCGCGATGGTTTGCGCCAGCCCGACCGCGGCGTCGAACGCGCCCTCAAACGCCTGGTCCGAGATCGCCGCCGCGGCGAAATCAGTGGTGTGCAGCGCGGTGCCCTCCGGCGCGATCTTCACCAGCGGATGGATGCCCGGAACCAGATGGGACACGTTGCCGAAATCGGTCGACGCGGCCTGCGAATCCGGCAGGGTGCCCGCCGGAAGCACGTCTCTTCCGCGTGACGCTTGCGTCGCACCCCACCGCCGAGCAAGCGTCGCGTTGTTGCGGACAGGCAGCGACATCGGATGTTCGTCCCACTGCGCATCTACGGTCGTGCCCGTCATCAGGGCCGCGCCTTTGAGGATGTCCTCCACGCGCTGGCTTAAGTCCATCAGCGTCTCGGTGTAGAGCGAGCGGACGTACATCTGCAGGGTGGCGGTCTCGGGGATGATCGAGGCGCGGGCTCCGCCGTCGGAAAGCACTGCATGCAACCTGTCCGAAGGCGGCATCTGCTGGCGCAGCAACCCGCACGCTTGATAGGCGAGCGTGGCCGCGTCGAGGGCGTTTCGCCCCATGTACGGCTGCATCGAGGCGTGCGCGGGCACGCCGGTAAACGTCGCGGTCAGGGTGCGGCGCCCCACCCACACGTGGGAGACAAGGTCGTAGGAAAACGGGTGGACCATCACCGCGCAATCGACGCCGTCCAGCATCCCGCCGCGGATCATGTACTCCTTGCCGGTGTGCCCCTCCTCCGCGGGGGTGCCCAGGAACACGATCCGGCCGCTGCCGCTTCCCACGGCACCGAGGAAGGCCCCCACCCCAGCGGCCGCAATGACGTTGTGCCCGCAGGCGTGGCCGATGCCGGGAAGCGCATCGTACTCGGCCAGCACGGCGACCGTGGGATGCACCGTCGAGTCGTAATCGGCGCTGGACCATTCGGCCCGCACTGACGTCGATACGCCATGTGCACCGCGTTCCACCTGGAACCCGTGGCGTTCAAGAACCCCGGCGATCACCGCTTGCGCGTGGTGCTCTTCAAACGCCTCTTCCGGGTGGGCGTGCAGGTCGCGAACGATGTGGTCGAGGTCCGCGCGGACCTTTTCCACCCGCGCCTCCGCGTCCTCCCAGGACTGCAGGTGCTCAGGGCTTCTGGTCCCAAGGTTAAAGTCCGGCTCCGCCTCCGCGAGCCGGTCCTGGACGGCTTCATCCATGCGCTCCAAGAACGCGCTGGAGGGGGCGGTCGGTCGGGCGGGTGGGTCGAAAGTAGACATTGGTGCTCAGCAGTGATCTTGTCGAAAAGGACATTTCGGCCGACGGTAACAAAAAGCCCGCGCACCACGTCGGAGCCAATTCCCCCGCTACTATTAGACACCTGTACGGGTATTTCAGGGCGCTTCAAGGTCCGCGGGTTACGCTCCGGGCATGTTGAGACGAACGATGACAGCCACAATCGTCGCCGCCTCGCTGACTCTGGCCGCGTGCGACGGAAACATTCCAGACACCCCGACCGCCGCTGATGCCGCCGATACCTCCGCGGAGGCGGCACCGCCTGCTGATGCCCCCGCCCCTGCTGAGCCTGCGACCCCGCCCGCCGACGATCCCGCTGCCGACCCTGTCGCGCCGGTTGCGGACGAAGACAACCTCCCCGCGCCCCCGCCATCGTCGGCGGTACCCAACAAGCGCGACGCGTACGCCGCAGCACTTGCGGACCCGGCGCAATACTTCGCCGACCAGGACGGCCTCGACGGCACGTTCACCTACGACCTCATCGATGTCGACGGCGACACCGAGCTCGAGCTGCTCCTGCGCGCCGGTAAGGAAGGCCCGGCACCGGTGCGCGTGCTGCAGCTTTTCGACGGCACCCTCACGGCCACCGCCGACTACCTGGTTGACGCCGCCGGCACCTACCCCACCGTGTTCACCGCCGGCGTGCAGCCGGGACTGACGCAATACGAAACGGACGGCACGACGCTGACCGCGACCCAGTTCGAACTGCACGGCAACCGCCTGGTCAAGGCGTTCGGCCCGGAGGAGACCGTCGTGGGCAACCCGCTGGACGACGTGACCCTGATCCACTGGACCCCCACCACCGACACCGCGCAGCTGGCGGAGATGGACCAGCCCGACCCTCTGAACGTGCCGCGCGAAGGCACCATGAAGCAGGTCTCGGACATCTCGGAGCTCAACGACCAGTCCTACCGCGTGCAGTTCGGCACCCGCGACCGCGGCGGCCGCATCCCGGTGACCTACCCGGACCTCGGCTGCGCAGGTCTCCTCGAGCCGGTGCACGCCTCCGCCGGCGCAGAGATCCAGGACGGTTTCCGCGAGAACATCACGGAAGGCACCTGCGACAACGGCGGCACCTGGCACTTCTCCATCAACGACTCCCGCGAGCGCGCCACCTACAACGCCCCCACCGGGCGCTACCACGCGGAAGGCCCGCTCAACCGCGCCGGCTGAGCGCGGCTCAGCGCCGAACCGGGCGCATCCCGCGCAGTACCCGGAGCAGCACAACCACCACCGCGGCCAGCAGAATGGCGCCAACCGCGAGCGCAACCCACCCCCGCGGGCCAGTGGCGGTCACGGGCCAGGCGGGCACCGCGGCGATCCACAGGAAGGACTCCGCCAGCACGTCACCGCCGATGGTGGCAGAAACGATCGTGACCAGGATTGTCGCCGCCAGCGTCCACATCACGCCGAAGCGCACAGTCACGGCGAGCGCGGCGAGGGTGAGGACGGTGCCGGCAATCACGGCGAGCACACCAAAACGCGCGCTCCCAGCCACCACACCCGCGAGCAGGCACACAAGCGCAACAATGCTGGTAAACCAGCTCATCAACGCGACGCCGACTCGCGGGTGCTCGACTTGCATCAGCGCCCATGCCGGGCGGATCCGCGGCCACACAAGCGTGGGCAATACGCCTGCGCCGACCGGGAGGATCGCGTACGCGAACAGCGCCTGGCGCACGTCCGCCGGATAACGTGTGGCAAACAGCAGCACCAGGGCGGTCAGCACTAGCACCATGCTTAACGACGGCATCCGCCCCGCCCTCGCAACCCCCTTCCACGCGGACACAAACCCGGTGCGCGCGGGCCTCGGCATGGCCGGCCCAGCAGGCGCGGGCGCAACGACTTCGTGGGTGGTGCGACGCCTAAAAATGGGTCGCGTGCGGCGCGGAGTGAGCACGGCAGCGGCGAATCCGGCCGCGGCTAGAAGCAAAGTGAGCGCGAGCGCAGGAAACGGCGACTCGCCGGCCATGGGCGAGGTGTCCTCCAGCGGCAACAGGTTGAAGTGCATCTCCATCGTGGGCAGCGCCAAGCGCGCAGGCCAGGCGCCGGGGTTAAGCCACCACCAGCTTCGCTCCACGAAGTACCCGAACTCGATGGTGAACACGAATGCGGCTACGAGCGTCGGCAACAGCCCAACACGGCGGGTGGCCGCGGCTGCCAGGCCTGCCGGGCCGAGCATGCCGAGCCACACAAACGCAGCGACAAGCGCGACTTTCGCAGCGCCGTCCAGGCCGAACACCAGCGCCGCCGCAACGGGCACCACGAAGTCCAAAATGACGAACACGGCCAGGGCCAGCCACACCACTGTGACGCGGGCGGCGCGGGTGCCCGTGGAAGAGACGGGCCGCCAAAACGTGCCACCGGCGCGGGAGTCGCGCTCGCGGTTTTCAGCCAGTCCCGCAAACAGCGCCGCAACGGGAGCGGCCATGCCAGTGACCAGAAGCCCCTGGGGATACAGCAGGGACGTCGCGGAGCCGACATCGCCGACCAACGAAAAAGCAGTCAGCAACAGGCCAAGAAGTAGCCCAGCTCCTGCGAGCCACCACAGCGTTGAGCCTTTGGCGCGGATCCATTCGGCGCGAAGCAGACTCATTTCCTGCCCCCTGCGGTCAAGCGGAAGAAGGATTCCTCCAGGTTCGGGCCCAGCTCCGCAAGTTCTCCGGCGAAACGGACGTCGCCGCCGGCGATGACGGTGGCGTCGTCCGCCATGTGCAGTACCTCGCCCAACTGATGGGAGCTGACCAGCACAGTGCGCCCGGCGCGGGCGTAGTCCTTCAGGTAGGCGCGCAGGTGGGCGATGCCCTCGGGGTCGAGGCCGTTTTGGGGCTCGTCCAAAATGAGCACCTCCGGCTCACCGATGAGCGCCTGCGCCAGCGCCAACCTGCCCTTCATTCCGGTGGAGAAGGTGCCCGCCTTCTTCTTGCCTGCGCCCTGCAGGCCGACGAGTTGGAGCACCCGGTCAGCCTCCGAGTCGGGCAGGCCGAGCAGCGTCGTGTGCACGCGCAGGTTGTTGCGCGCGCTCAGGTGGCTGTAGAAGGCGGGGTCATTGATCGAGGCGCCCACGTGCCGCAGCGCCTCGCGGGTGAACGGCTGGCCCATTAGTGTCACCTCGCCCGCGTCGGGTTGGATCAGGCCAAGCAGCACCGACATCAGCGTAGATTTCCCCGCGCCGTTTGGCCCCAACAACGCGTGGACACGGCCCGGGGTGGTTGTCAGTGAAATATCGCGCAGCACCTGGTGCCCGCCGAACGAAACTGCGACACCGCGGCAGGCGAGTTGTGTATCGGTCATGCCCCCATCGTCCGCGGTGAGCGAGCCTCACACATCGGCCGGCGGGACCACAGCGCCTCCTTCTCTAGGAGGAGATGCCAGCGCGTTGCGCGATCAGCGCCAGCGCCACCCGGTCGCGTGCGCCGAGTTTGGCCAGCAGGCTGGATACGTGCGTTTTCACTGTGGTTTCCGCGATGTACAGCGCGGCGGAGATCTCTGCGTTGGTCGCTCCGCGGCCGATCTCGGCGAGCACGTCACGCTCGCGGGTGGTCAGCCCCTCCAGCACAGTGGCCGACGCCGGGCTACCTGGACCTTCGCGCACCCACTCCATCACCCTGCCGGTCACGCCGGGCGCGAGGACGGATTCGCCGCTGGCTACCGCGCGCACCGCTCCCGCGAGCACGTCCGGCTCTGCGTCCTTGAGCAAGAATCCGTGGACGCCGGCGGCGATGGCTGCGTGGATGAGCGCGTCGTCGTCGAACGTGGTCAGCATGATCACCCGCGGGCCCAGCTCCATGATTGTGCGGGCGGCGGCGATGCCGTCGAGCACCGGCATGCGGATGTCGAGCACGGCGACGTCGATGCGGTGCGCCCGCGCCTTCTCCACAGCCTCCGCCCCATCGGCGGCTGTGGCCGCGACGGTGATGTCGTCTTGCGCGCCCAGGATGGTCTCGAGTGCGCTGAGCAGCAACGGTTGGTCGTCCGCAAGCAAAATCCGGATCATGCCGCCAACTCCGCCCGCACGGTGAATGCCTCGCCTGCCTGCCATGCTTCGAGCGTGCCGCCGGCGCTCGCGGCGCGCTCGCGCAGGCCTTCCAAACCGACGCCGGTGCCGGGCTGCGGGCACACCCGCCCGGTGGAGACCACCTCCACCACAACAGTCTGCCCCGGTGTCACTTTTACAGAGACGACCGGGTCCACTTGGTGGCGGGCCGCGTTGGTCAGCGCTTCAGCCACGATGCGGTGGATGGCAAGGGAGGTCACCGGAGGGACGCTGATAGGCGGGGCGTCGAGTGTGACCTGCATGCCGGCGTCGCGGAAGCGCTGCACCAGCGCGGGCAGCTCCGCGATCCCCGCCACCGGCGCGAACCCGCGATCACTTTCGCGCAGGCCGCGCACGAGCAGGCGGATCTCCGCCAGCGACTCACCCGCGGCGGCGTTGATTCGCTGCAGCGCCTCCCGCTCGCGCCCGGACGCGAGCCCCGCGTTGGCCTGCGCCTTGATCAGGGTCAACGAGTGCCCGAGCACGTCGTGGATGTCCCGCGCGATGGCCTGGCGCTCGTCCACCCGCGCCGCCGCCAGGCGTTGCTCCTTCGCTTCCGCGGCCCTGCGGCGGGCGGCCTCCTCCCCTGCCAGATTCGCACCCAGAAGGTACGCCACTGCGAACGCTGCCCAATGCAGCGCCAGCGTGAGCGCGCCGTCTGCGCCACGGCGGTAGAACAACACGAGTTGTTCGTCCCACGTCCACATAAACGGGGAGAGCAACGCCCACCCGCACGCCGCCGCCAGCACCCCAAGTGCGAAGCGTTTGCCGGCGTACCTGCCGGCGACGAACACCGCCACCGGCACTGCCAGCACCCACAGCGAATACCCCAGATTCACCGGCGCAGCCAGCCACACCAGCGCCCAGGCGGTGTTGAGCACCACTAACGCGGCCGACGCCGCCCGCGGCTTGCCGGTGAGCACCGCGAACGCAGCGACGAACCCCCACGACAGCAGCGCCTGCGCCCAGGCGGCGGCGCCCGGGTCGCTGATCGCACTCACGGTGTAGACGGCGGCAAGCACCGCCGCCGCCACCGCGAGCACCGCATCACCCGTCTTCACCTGCACGGGCGTCTAGCTTATCGACGCCTCCGCGCCCCCACATCCTCCCCAAGGAGGAGACCTACTTAGTCAACCCCGGGATCTGCGGAATGGTGGGCAGGCCCTTGACGCCTGCGTTCTGCGGCAGGGCGAACAGCGCACCCAGGGCGGTGAGCACCGCGGCGACGATGCCGATGATCTGCGCCAGCTTGGCGTCGAAGGTCTCCGGTGCCTTTTCGTCCGGTGTCTCCTCAGGGTCCTTCGGTGCGGGGCCCGGCTCAGGCGCGGTGTCGCCCAGGTCGGCGTTTTCCAGCTTCGGCGTCTCCGGCAGCTTTAAATCCTGCGTGGGGAAGATGACGTGGCTGGTGCCGTCGTGGCAGGTCTTGGCCTCCTCGAGCGCGTAGTAGTACGAGCTTTCCAACGTGTCCTGGACTTGGCCGAAGTAGGTCTTCTTCATGTTCGCGGCGAACGCGTCGCGCTGCCAGCCCTCCACATGTCGCAGCCACTGCGCGGTGTTTTTGCCGGTGCGGCCGAACACGTAATCGTCGCCGAGCGGCTGTGCCTTCGGCACCCCGCCGTCAATGCCCACGAACCAGTCGGCGTTGCCTTTGAGCGCGCGACCGGCCGGACCGAGCGGAATCTGGGATCCTTCCTTCATGTCCAGGTAGAAGTCGGCGTCGGTGGTGTGCAGGCCCAGCGGCGCCAGCTTCTCCTTCACGGCGGCGCGGGCGTCGGCGCGGACGTCGCCCTCGGGCGTTTTGTCGTCCCGCAGCAGGCGCAAATGCTTGACGACGTCCGGCTCGGCCACGTATTCGTCGCCAAGCTTCTTCAGCTCTGGGAACGTTGCCTCGAATGCCTCGGTGACCGAGGTGGCGTACATGCCGTGCGTGAGCGTTTTCGCTGCGCGTTCGGCTTGGTTGGCGGGGCCGCGCTCGACGTCGTTGAGCGTGACGCGGCAGTAGTTGGTGCCGTCCTTGGTGAACGGGGTCAAGGTGGCGGCGGTAGCAGTGACAGGGACGGTGAGTGAAAGGGCGGTCGCCGCAGCGACGGCCGGTGCGATGATCTTCCTCATGCTTGTTTTATCGACGGGCGGTGAGATCTGCGTTACAGGTGACTAGGAGCGGGGCAGCCAGGTCGATAGCTCGATGTCGATACTTCCAGGTCGATAGTTCCAGGTCAGCGCGTCGGGAGTATTTTCGGTTTAAAATCGGCGCAACGCTGTGACCAGCAACTATCAACATCAAGATATCGACCTCGACGCAAACGCCCGTTTATCCGCCCCGCCTATCCCGCCCCGTCGCACCGCTCACCGCGACCCGCCACGACCGCAGCGGTATCGTTTCTGCCATGACGTTGGGCCTTCTCATTCTGCAGTTCGTAGGCATGATCGCCCTGGTGGTAGCCGCATGGTTCGTTGGGAAGCGCAACCTCGGCTTCAACTGGGCCTCGCTCGGCTGGGGCGCGCTGGCGTTCCCGTTGTCCCAGGTGGCCAGGTTCGCGTTGGTGATCCCGCTGCAGTTCCTGTTCAGCAAGACATTCGATCCAGCAACGGCCACTGCCCTGACCACGGCACTGTTCCTGGTCACCTCCGGTTTGTTCGAGGAGACCGCCCGCTGGATCGTGCTGCGTTTCTGGGACAAGAACACCCGCGAGTGGAACGACGGCGTCGGCTTCGGCCTGGGCCACGGCGGCATAGAGGCGCTGCTGCTCTTCACCAACCTGTTCATCGGCAACATCATGCTGCTGACCACCGGCGACGCAATCAAGGCGCAGGCCACCGGAAACGACGACCCCGCCATCGCGCAGGCCATTGCAGAGCAGATTGAGGCGCTGCAGAACATCGGCATGGGAATGATCGCCGCGAGCTGGTACGAGCGCGCGCTCGCGATCGCCGCACACGTGGTGTTCACCCTGATCGTGCTGCGCGCGGTGCGCGAGCGCCGCTGGCAGCTCTGGGCGCTGGCGGTTGTGTGCCACATCGGGTTCAACGCCGTTGCCGTGCTCATCGCGCCCCACAGCGCGCCGGTGATGTACGTGTTGCTCACCGCACTCACAGCCGCGGGGCTTTGGGCGACTATCGACGGCCCGCTGTCGCGCAAGGCCTTCGCCCGCACCACTCCCACGAACCCCCTCGAGAACGAAACGCCCGCCAAGTGACCCACCTGCTGGAACTTCTCCCCGTCGACCCCGCCAACCCGCTGGCCATCATCCCCGCGCTGGAAGAGGCCCTGACCGGCCAGCGCACGCTGCTGCCCGTGCCCGCGAACGACCCGGCGCGCACGAACCTGCTGCGCAACACACTCAAACCCGGCGCGCCCATCGACGAAGACATCGCCCTGGTCGTGTCCACCTCCGGCTCCACGGGCAAGCCGAAGGGCGCGATGCTCACGCCAGCGAACCTGATCTCCAGCGCGGACGCCACCCACCAGGAACTCGGCGGCGAGGGCCAGTGGCTGCTGGCCATGCCCGCCGCGTACATCGCTGGCCTGCAAGTCCTCATCCGCAGCATGGTCGCCGGCGTCGAGCCCGCCTTCATTGACCTGACCCGCGGCTTCAACGTCGCCGAGTTCGCCGCCTGCGCCCACGAGCTGGCCCGCACCGGCGAGCGCACCTACACCGCCCTGACCCCGATGCAGCTGGCCAAGGCCACCTCCACGCTCAAGGGCATCGACGCGCTGCGTACGTTTTCCGCGGTCCTCGTCGGCGGCGCCGCAACCAACCCTCGGCTGCTCGACTCCGCCCGCAAGCTGCGCATCAATGTGGTCACCACCTACGGCTCCAGCGAAACCTCCGGCGGTTGCGTCTACGACGGCCGCCCCATCGCCGGCGCCCGCGTGCGCATCCAGGACGGTCGCATCCACCTCGGCGGCCCCATGGTCGCCCGCGGCTACCACAACTTCGACTCCCCCGACCTCCAAGACGGTTGGTTCCGCACCTCCGACGCCGGCGAGCTCGACGGCGGCGTGCTCACGGTCCTCGGCCGCACCGACAACGTCATCTCATCCGGCGGCCTCAAGCTCCACCCCGAGGTGCTAGAAGAAGAGCTTTTGCTTATCGACGGCGTCACCGCCGCCACCGTCATCGGCAAAGACGACGACCGCTTCGGCCAGCGCATCTGCGCCGCGTACACCGGCTCAGCGACAGTGCCGGACATCCTGGACGCGCTCGCCGATGCGGAGGACGCCGGCCGCATCGCGCACTGGCAGATCCCCAAAGAACTCAAGGTGGTGGCGGCGCTGCCGCAGCTCGGCCCGGGCAAAGTGGACCGCGCGGCCGTCAAGGAGCTGTTTTAGCCGTTCGGGTTCTCAATGATCACGGGCGCGACTTGGAAGCCCGGCGAGCCGTAGTCAGCCACCCACCGGAGAAACGGCGTGATCTCTTCGCCCGGGCGCTTCCCTTCGTTGATCTGCTTGATCACTAAGTGCGCAGCCGCGATCTCCCCCTGGTGCGGCGGACGCTTGAGGCGCAGTCCGTCGAGAGACTTGATTTCCTTGTAGCTATACCGCATCTTCGCCGCTCCTTTCTGCATCGGGCTCTTCCGCGAGGATGTTTTGAAGCACTTCGTCCGTTATTCTGCTGACCATTCTAACCTGCTCATGGTCCAGAAATCGACGATCGTCCAGCTCATCAAGCAGCGCAATACCTATACCGATCCGTTTCGGCTCGCCCGTTAAACACAGCTCCGTCGCCCACCGCAGATCTTGATGCCATTCCTTCGCCGTGTCCTGCAGTCGCGAGTTCGCCACCGTGTGTGAGACACCCGCCCACGCGATCAGCGCAGCTCCCAGTGGCCCAATCACTTTCGCGGAAAAGTCCAGCACCGTTGCGGTCATGTTCGGCGGCCCCAAGGCCAGCACCACCGCATACGCGACCGCCACAGTCGCCGCCAGTCCAGTGAACAGCCAAGCGATCACTCCCGAGTTCTTCATGTTTCTTTAGACGCAGCGAACCCGCCGCCGGTTCCGTGGAGCTTTTACCTATCGACGCCCTCCGGTCCCCTCCCCCGCCGCCAACTCCGACGCCCGCTGGTACGACACCCCGAGCACCTGCCCCATCTCGCGGAGTGTGAAGCCCTCGTCTTTCAACTTTCGCGCCAACGCAGCCCTCGCAGCCGCAGCTTCTTCCGACGCGGCTTTCGCCTTCACGCCGAGGTCGTCGGCACGCTGGCGCAGCGTCTCAACTTCAGCGGGGAGGATCGGCACGACCTCGATCTTAAACTCGCCCGGCTGCATCCCAGACTGAAATGCGATCGCCTCGGCGACCTCATCCTCTGCGCGGTCGAGCCTCCGGGTCTGTGAGACCACCCCAAGTTCGTCGCACTCCAGCACCCATGCGCCGCTGGGCCCACGCTCTGCGGTCACCGTGAACGCCTTCATCGCCACCACCCTTTTCCTAATTCACGCGCTTCAGCTCGCAACTTCTTAATTACTGCATAACGCGTCACTGTTCAACCCCCCCAGCACTCATCTGTCACCCTCATGTTGACAACCAACTTCATCCTTCGCCTTTTAGATGCATCGCCCCCACCCGAACACCCGTCCGACAACCCTCACCGCGTGTCGGCCCGTGTCCTACTCTGCTAGGCAGTCACCAACAAGCAGCGCAAAGCCGCAGAGTACAAGGAGCCACGATGGACCCGCAGACCGGGCACCCAGACCTCACCACCCACACCACCGGATTCGCGGTGGTGGACCTCGAGACCACAGGGGTCAGCAACGCCTGCCGCATTGTGGAAATCGGCGTGGTCCTGCTTCGCCCAGACCTCACCGTGGAGCGCACGTGGGAGACACTGATCCAGCCCGGTCGCGATATTCCCAACAGCCACATCCACAAGATCACTGCCACCGATGTGGTGGACGCGCCCACGTTCCGCGACGTCGCCGCGTACCTCGGCTCCTTGCTCGACGGCCGCGTCCTGGTGGCGCACAACGCGCCGTTTGAGCACCGTTTCCTCACCAATGAGTTCAACCGCGCGCATGCGCACAACGGTCTCTGCCAACCTTGGGTGGACACGATGGCGCTGGCCCAACAGCACTTGGGCTGCGCGAAGCTCAGCGACGCCCTCACGGCCACCCACATCCACAACCCCCAAGCGCACTCGGCCCTCGCCGACGCACAGGCAACCGCGGAGTTGCTCCATCATCTCCACTTCCACTGCGGCGCCGATGTGTCGGGCTACCCGACGGCAACGTTCCCCGCCCCGGCCGCGGAATGCCGCGTCCTACCACGCGGTGCCGAATCCTCCTGGTCCGGCCAGCTCTCTCACGCCCTGCCCGCAAGCGGTGCAAAGGATGAGGACGCGTACCGCGATGAGCTAACCCGTGCGCTTGTAGACCGCCACATTTCCCGCACCGAAATGCGCCAGCTTGAGCAAACCGCGATCGCCTCTGGCCTAGACGCGGACGATGTGGATGCGATCAACGAAGAATTCACGCGCCAGCTCGCCGTCGATGCCTGGTCCGACGGCGTCATCACCGATGACGAGCGCACCGAGCTGCTCGCCATTGCCGACGCGCTCAGCGTGGACTTCGCTTTTGTGCAGTCGCTTCTCGACGAACCACAGGCCGGCACCGCCCCCGCCCAATTCACCCTCCAGCCGGGCGATCTCATCGCGCTCACAGGCACGATGGACATCCCGCAGGAAGAGTGGGTGCGCCGCGCCACCGCCGCCGGCCTGCACGTAGGCCAAGTGACAAAGAAGTGTGCCCTGCTGGTCGCCGCCAACCCCGACTCCATGAGCGGCAAGGCACAAAAGGCGCGAAAGTACGGCATTCCAATCGTCGGCGAGACGAAGTTCGCACAGCTGCTGAGCACAATCGATCACGAAGCCGTTTCCGCGCAACCAGCGGTGTCGGGGCAACACGCAGCGTTGGAGCAGTCCACAGCGCAGTTCCCCTGGTTCTCCCCGCAGCAAGTTCAAACGACAGGCGCGTCCACCTCGCGCATCGCAGCAGCGTGGATCGCGCTGCACCCGAACCGCCCGCTGCACGAGATGGCGGACAACCTCCAACCCCACCACGTCCCGGAAGCCACCGGCAAAGGCATCGACCGCTACCTCGCGGTGTGGAGCCTGGAGCACCCCGAGATGCTGCAAGTCAGCGCCGACGACCTGCTCCAACTCCCCGGCGTGGGCCCGAAGCGCCGCAGCCAACTGGTGGAGATGGTGGTCGAGCTCGCCGCCGACGGCATTGTGGACGACTCCACCAAGAATGCCACTGCCGAGCCCGCCCCCGAGCGCACAGCTGACAGCACGGCAATCACGCCGCGGCCAATCCCCGAACCGTCCGCCCCTGCGCAAGCGCAGCCCCGCCAAACTTCAAGCAGCCCCGTCGACCCGACCCCAGAAGAACTCCTCACCGCCGCGAACGCCCCGCGCTACACCCCGGCGCCGGTGCAGCCGTCCTGGAACGCCTCTGCTCCGATGGACCCAGCGCCCTCGCCAGTCAAACGCCCAAAGGCCTCCAAGGTGTTTAAGTGGTCTGCGGGCCTCGGTGTGCTGTGCTTTTTCCTGTTCGGACTTTGCATCGAGACGTTCGACCCCGACGCGAAGTCGTTCATCGCCGGAGTCTTCGCACTCGGGTTCTTGCTAGCCGGCCTCACTGCTGCCATTTCTGGTCTGATGTCACTGATAACAAGGCTGACTAGGTAAGTGAAGTATTGAAGGAACCCTCCACCTCAACCTGAGGAAGCCAAGTAACATATGTACGGTCAGCCGGTACAAGAAGAAGGATTGAATCGTTGGGAAACCTCAAACAACAGCGGTGGAACGAGGTCACTCCTTCTGGCTTTGCACATGAACGCACGGGGTTGGAACTGCTCCGAAAGGCCGTGCCCGATGCACCGCCTTACCGAGTGTGGACCAATTTCGAATTAACCAACTCGGACGGAAGCCGCCGCGAGGTGGACGCACTGGTTATCGGGCGGCGCAGAATCCACCTCATCGAGCTGAAGCACTACGCTGGCAGCGTCACTGGAGATGACCAACGCTGGCACCAAGAAAAGCTCTCCGGTGAGTCATTGGACATGCGCCACCCCAACATTTTGGCAAACTACAAGGCCAAGATCCTGAAGAGCCGGCTCATCGAAGTCCTTCCAGCTATAAGGCGACTGTGCGAAGAGAATGGCATTGACATTGCCCCGGAATACGACTACGTGCCCTGGATCCAAGAATGCACTGTGCTTACCGATCCGAACGTGCGCACATCATTCACTCCCCTAGGCGAGCGAAACGTCTTTGGAACAAACGGTTCCCTGGCAGATGTGACGACGCGCCTAACGGAAGAGCCGGAAGGTCGCTCGCGTATTGACGAGAGGTTCAGCCAATTCTTGGCTCTAGCGATTGACAAAATCGTGGGTCACATCCCGGGCGATGGCAAACGCAAATACGGCCAATGGGTCGTAGACGAAGAAGATGATCGCGTCGATCCGTTCATTTACTACTTCGGGCACAAGAAGACGGATCCGGATATCACTGTCTCGCTTCGTACCCTGCCAACCGCGAATTTGACACCCGCAGAGCGAAAGTGGCGCTCCAAGCTGCACGAACGCGAATACAAGTCTATGAGTGCGCTGCAGCACGCCCACTTGGATACTGCTATTGATGCCTTCCAAGATGATGGGCCGTCAGCGGCGTTGGTGATGGCGTATCCGCGCGGTAAGGGCTCCTGGGTTTCACTCGATTTGCTTCCTAGCACCGTCACGTTCACCGCAGAGCAGCAGGTGGATCTGGTCATGCAGATCGCGGACGGTATCGCGTACGCCCACCAGAATGATGTCACGCATCGGCACCTCACTCCGTCCGCGATCCTGATTGACACCGCCGAGCTCGAACGCGGCAGGATCAACGCAAAGGTGTCCCGCTGGACCGAGCTCGGTCTGATCAACCCCGAGCAAACTCAACAAACCCAGCTCACCGCGTTGGGCAAGAGCGCGTCCACAGCCGAAGACGACTTTTTCGCTGAGTTCCTTCCGCCCGAGGGCTACCAGGCCGATTCGGACAAGCGTCTCGGAGACCTTTACTCCGTCGCCGCTTTGGCGTTCTACATCTTCTCTGGAGGTACGCGACCAGCCGAAAACCTCCCCGAACTCCGCCGCAAGCTTCTTCAACATGGCGGGCTTGACCTCGCCGCCTCAGGCGCGGATGTGGAAGATGCTGTGCGAAAGCTGATCAAGGGAGCGACCTCCCCGCGACCGGCTGAACGCGCAGATGCCGTGCGCCCCCCGCACTCCACCGCCGCAATGCTCAATCCGGTTCGATCTTTCGCTCAGCGCTTCCAGGACGCGACAAGGGAGCGTAAGCAAGACGGGGGCGACGTTTTGCACCCGGCGATCGATTCGCTGATCGCCGACCGGTTCAGGGTGAAGAAGGTGCTCGACTCAGGTTCCACGGCGCGTGGGGTGTTGGTGGACGACCTTGAGGCAGAGGCTCCGGCGAGCAACCCCGCCCAGGTTGGCGCAGAGAGGGTGCTGAAAGTCGCCCTGGACAAGCAGAAAGAATCGCGCCTGGACAAAGAGGCTGTGACGCTTAAGGAACTGCACCAAATTCTCGGTGCCAAACCTGCGGCGAGGCGCTTTGTGCAGCTTGAAGACGGCCCGCTGCGCCTTCCCCACGACCGTTACGCGTTGGTGTTGTCCAACGCAGGAGAAAATTCCTTGGCTGGGCGATTGCACTTCGGTGCGTTCCACCCGCGCGATTTTTGGCGGTTGGGCTCTCAATTGTTGGAGATCGTGGAAGAGCTGGAGCCGACGGGGATCTATCACCGGGACATCAAGCCTGCGAACCTTGGTTTGCGCGGTAAACCCTCGGAGATGCAGCTCACCCTGTATGACTTTTCTCTTTCCAGTGCTCCGCTCGACGCACGGGATACCGGAACGGTGCCCTATTCGGATCCATTTGTGGGAGTTGATGGCACTCACCGAATGCGTTTCGACGGTTACGCGGAGCGCTACTCCGCTGTCGCGGTGTTGTATCAGATGGCCACGTTGGAAACTCCCCGCTACGCCGAGGACGGCACCCCGCCGGAATACACCGATGGGCACGTACTGCTCGACCCCGTCGCATTCGAGCAACTCGGGTTGAACTCGGGCCAACGGGATGCTCTGATCCAGTTCTTCGAGCAGAACCTGGACAAGAACACCAGCCTCCGTGCTGCGAGCGCAGCAGAGCTGCGGCAACAGTTCCTAGCTGCTCGAGATGCTAAGACGGACAATGCTGACAAGACTCAGAAAGCAATTCGGCCAACGCCCGCGCCAAATCCGGTCCCGCCAGCGACACCGGACAACCCGGCGCCGATCGAAACACTCGAAGAGCTCTTGGAAGCTCTCAAGCTCAACGCCGGGAAAAAGTATGATTCCCTGCGCAAGTACGTGACCAAGATCCTTGGCACCGCGGAAACTTCGCCGGCGGACCCGTTCGCCACCAATAGCGAATACTCCAAGCTCATGAATGTCTCCACTGGGCGGATCTCCCAACTATCTGGGGAGGTACCCCAGATTTGGTCCAGACAGCCCAGCCTTAAGCGCGCCTTCGACGATTTGGTCTCCGAGATCAATGACATGCTGACTGAGCTTGGGGGGCTTGCCACCCCTGATCAGCTCACCGAAGCAGTTCACCGTGTTGCTCCTCCAAGGTCTGAGAATGCGCACCGCCACTTGCTGGGAGTTCTCCGCCTAGTGCAGCTGACAGTGTCAAGGGACCACGATTCGAAGAAGACGTTTGAGGTCATCCGGCGCGGGCGCGCGCAGACCGTAGTCGCCCTCACAAACACCGACTCGCTCAGTAACTTGCCTGAAGCACTCATGCGGGAGGCGTTGCGAGCTGTCAGTAACGCGCCCACCGGGATTGTCGGTGCTCGCCTGCTCACGGATACACTCGCGGAAAAGGCGGCTGCCATTATGGGGGTGCGCGCCCAAGACATGCCGCTGACCGGCGATGTTTTGCGTGAAGTAGCCACGAAGGGTGTACCGCAACTTGCGCTGACGGATTCAGCAGATCTCTACCGCACCGACATCTCTGTTGAGAGAATGCTACAAAGCGTTTTTCCCCGCACCGCAGATCAGCTCACGCGCAGTTATCTGCAGGGGTTGATCAACGCACGCTTCCCCAAGGCCGAGCATAAGGAGTTGCCAAAGCATCCGGACTTGGACGTTTTGTTGTCCAAGATCGACCCGGAGCTGGTGTACGTCGCGAAAGACTCGAAGTATGTTCGCCCCAACGAGCACGGGCCAGATGTGCCTACTTGGCATGCAACCAGCACCGAGGTGGGCCGAATCGAGGCGTCGGCGTACAGCGATCTCTCGTCCGCCCTCGCCCCCACCGTCGCTAGCCGCGATTTCCGCGTCATCACCACTCCTGTTGGTCAGGCCACGAAGACTGCTGCTGCGGTCGAGGAGGCGTTTGGTGCACAAGTAGTCAATGTGCAAGATGCCATCTTTGCCAAGCTGCAGGCCATGGCGGGTTCGGATGAGGCTTTCACGCAGATCCTGGACTCGGATGTCCCGGGCCGTCGTGAGCAGTTGAGTGCGGTGGTCAAGCACCTCGCTCAAACCACGCTGGACGAGGAAATTGCCCTCGCGCAGCAGCCGGTGCTTCTCACCGATGTCTCTCTTCTTGGCACGTATGACGCGTTGGGTGTCTTGGACCCGTACGCCGACATCACCGTGCAGACAGGCGCACCAGCGGTGTGGATGATCGTCCCCCAAGAAGAGAATGCACCGGTCAACGGCATCGAAATTGAGGGCAGCACGTTCAAGCTGACCAGCCCCAACCAGATAATCAAGGTATAGAACCATGGCGAAGAATTCCGGAAACGAACTCACTCAGATGCTGCGGCCGCTTGTGCAGTTGCTTATCGACGATATGCGGTCCCACCTCAACGGCACCCCCGAAGAAAAGGCGTCCTGGCGGGCGCAATTCGATGCCGCCAAGAAGGCCGAGCGCGTTGGCGTTGCCTACGACGACTGGGAAACGGAGCAGCTCACCCAAGCGGCAGTGGGCTGGGTCGTGGCCACCGTTTTCATCCGTTTCATCGAAGATAATGAGTTGTTCGGTGAGGGCAGGGCCTACTTGAGCGGGTACAACACCCCATTGCGTGAAGCTGCCCGCTACTTCGAGCGGGAGCTGTATCGCCGCCACCCGGAACAGTCCTACCGCGGATACATCGAGCATTGCGTGAACCAGCTCAGTACCGCGGAAGCCACCAAGGGGCTTGTGGAGGAGCACTCGGCGATTCACATCTATACCCCAACCGACGATGGCGCTCGAGCAATCGTGGAGTTCTGGCGTGGTTTTAACCCGGATGAGGAGGACCCTCGCGCACTGAAAGATCCTGACCTGGATACCCGCTTCCTCGGCGACTTGTACGAGCACCTTTCGGAATTCGCCCAGAAGAAGTACGCGCTCCGGCAAACGCCAGAGTTCGTGGAGGAATTCATTCTGGACCGTACGCTTACCCCAGCGCTGAACGATCGCCCCCTTGAAGGATTCAAGCTCATTGACCCCACCTGCGGGTCTGGCCACTTCCTGATCGGTGCGTTCCGCCGGATCTTTGAACGGTGGCGCCGACAAGAACCGGCCGGTGATCTTCGCGTGCACGCTAACCGTGCGATGGGCTCCATCTATGGCGTCGACA
Organism: Corynebacterium sp. CQ3829_602738; assembly: GCF_054478435.1. NCBI lineage: Bacteria > Bacillati > Actinomycetota > Actinomycetes > Mycobacteriales > Corynebacteriaceae > Corynebacterium > Corynebacterium sp. CQ3829_602738. Next base: position 342,592 of record NZ_CM137003.1, on the reverse strand, counting down.
TCAACCCGTACGCGGTGGCCATCACCACGTTCCGCCTCACCGTTGAAGCGCACAAGACGGGACAATACTCACACCTTAAAGAACCGCGTGAGGCCACGTTCACGGTGCTTACTGGTGACACTCTGTTCTTCGGTCCGGACAGTATGGGCCGCATCGACTTCGACATGGATCTATCTTCGGCTGGCCAGCGTCAGTTTGCTTATTCCACCGAAGATAAGCAAAGGCTTGATCAGGTCTTGATGTCGAATCAATATGACGCGGTGGTGGGCAACCCTCCCTACATCACGCCGAAGGATCCGGCACAGAACAAAGCCATTCGCCAGCGGTACAAGGAGTATTGCAAGGGCACTTACGCCCTAACAGTCCCTTTTATGGTCAAATTCTTCCGTCTTGCCAAGAAGCAGGGCACATCCAACGCGCCGGGGTGGGTTGGACAGATCACCGCAAATTCGTTCATGCAACGTGAATTTGGCAAACCACTGATCGAGAAATTCTTTCGGGAAGTTGAGCTTCGAGAAATTATCGACACCTCGGGCGCCTACATCCCTGGGCACGGAACGCCTACTGTCATTCTGATTGGGCGAAATTATCCAGACTCTCCTGCTTCCGTCAAAGGGGTTCTCGGTAGCGAAGGGGAACCCGGCATCCCCCGCGATCCTGCACGCGGCGTTGTCTGGAACTCTGTTCGCGAGCATGTAGACGACGTTGGCTACGAAGACCGCTACATTACAGTCACCGCCTTGGACATAGGTTTTATTAGCAAGCATCCGTGGAGTATGAAAGGCGGAGCTTCACCCGACCTAGCGCAGCTTATAGACGAAAACTTTTCCATTCGCTTAGAGCAACTTCCCGTTGACTCGGTAGGGTTCGCTAGTTTTCCCGGCGCGGATAATGCACTCACTTTCCCTCCTCATCGGTTGAGAGCCCTTGGCCTCGATTTCCCACTGGTCCGAGACTTCGTGATGGGAGATTCCGTACGAGATTGGAGACTTCGATGCGAGCACGTCGGTTTGGTGCCGTACGACCTTGACCAAGAACTTATCCTTCTCGACCCAGAATCAAATTGGTTTCGACTTTTGTGGCCCAATAGAGCAATCCTTGCAAACATTAAAGGATTTAACGGCAGGCCCCGGAATGAAGACGGGACACCTTGGTGGAGCTGGTACCGGTGGATCAAACAGAAGTATCAAACTTCCCTATCTATCACTTTCGCTTCCGTTGCAACCCAAAACAACTTTGTTCTCGACCGTGGATCGAGGGTTTTTAAGCAGTCTGCTCCGGTAATTAAACTGCCCACGAGCGCCTCGGAGGCGGACCATCTCAACCTAGTCGCGATCCTGAACTCTTCTACCGCTGCATTCTGGTTGAAACAGAACAGCCATGGCAAAGGAATTGGGGGAGTAAACCAGGAATCGCGGCACGAGCAATTCGACGAGTTTTACGATTTTAACAGCACCACTTTGAGGCAATTCCCGCTTCCCCTTGGGGCCGTGCTTGAGCGCGGTAAAGCGCTTGACGATCTCGCAGGGCGCTTGGAAGTTTGGGAACCAACTGCGTTGTTCGCACGGCAGACCCCCTCGCATGCAGCTTTAAAACATGCTGAGAAAGAATTCAACCGCATCCGCTCCCTCATGATTACCGAGCAGGAAGAGCTGGACTGGGCGGTTTACAAACTATATGGGATTACCGACGAGGATCTTTCTTTCCCTGCTGGCTCGGTGGAGGGGATAGAGCTCGGCCAGCGCGCATTTGAGATCGCGTTGGCACGCAGAGTTGCTTCGGGTGAGACAGAGACTGCGTGGTTCGAACGTCACCACTCCACACCGATTACGGAGCTTCCTGAGGGCTGGTCATCGGAGTACGCGGCGAGGGTTCAAAAACGCCTTGAACTGATCGAGTCGGACCGCTTCATCAATCTGCTTGAGAGGCCGGAATATAAGCGTCGTTGGTCCTCTGAGCCTTGGGAGGAGAAAGTCAGTGCCGCATTGCGGGACTGGCTACTCACTCGCCTGGAGGATGGCGGAATTTGGTTCGACCAGGACGGTATGCCCCAGCCGCGCAGCATCGCGGAGATCTCGGGTGTTATAGAGGCCCGCGCGGAGTACGCAGACGTTCTTTCGGTGCTGCCGCTTTGGTCCCAGAAGCGAGATGCCACCACGCTGCAGATGCTCGAAGACCTGCTGAAGGGCGAGTCGGTGCCTTTTCTCAAGGCCCTGCGGTACAAGCCCAGCGGGTTGCGCAAGCACGCTGAGTGGGAACGCACGTGGGAGCAACAACGCGAGGAAGATGCGGGTACCCGCGATGGCAAGGACGTCGATGTTCCGCCGAATTACACCTCAGCGGACATGTACCCGGAGGTGTGGAAACACCGCGGGAAGCTTGACGTTCCCAAGGAACGCTTCATTGCGTACCCGGGCGCGGGTTCGGAAGAGGATCCAACAGATGTCATTGGATGGGCAGGATGGGATCACCTGCAGCAGGGCTTGGCTATCTACCGTCTTTTCTTGGAGCGCAAACAGGAAGAAGCGCCGGTAGAAGTCCAAGCCGCACTGCTCAACGGTTTGCAACAGGAACTGCCGTGGATTATGCAATGGCATAACGATGTCGACCCTGGAACCGGCGAACGCTTGGGCTCCTACCTCTCGCAGCACCTCGAAGAGCACACACATCAGCTCGGCATCTCACTGGAAGACCTTGAGCAATACAACCCAGCCCGCGGGCGCGCGAGACGCGCGAAGGGTAAAAGTAAGAAGTAGTCACCGCGCGAGGCGGTAACAAGAAAAGCAGGAGAACCAGCAATGTTCGGCATGGCAACGGGCGGGTCCGCAAAGACCTTCGGCGAGATTTTCACTATTCCCGAATCGCAAGGTGACACCTTCGTGCTCAAGCTCGGGGAATCGGTCACACCGGAGCATATTCAGGAGACGCTCGAGTCGTACGTGGTCACCGATTCCATTGCGGCAAATCTGCGCCGCGCGCTCGGGTTCGTACAAAACGCCCTCGATTCTGGCAACAACCAAGGCGTGTACCTCACCGGTAACTTCGGTTCCGGTAAGTCCCACTTCATGGCGGTGCTGTACGCCCTCCTCTCGCAAGCCCCGGAAGCACGCCAAGTGGAGGAACTTCAACCGATCATTGCGGAAAATGACAAGCTCGCTTCCAAACGGCTCTTACAGCTGACTACCCACTTCCTCGGCTCCGATTCGGTGGAGGAGCGCCTGTTTTCTTCCATCCTCAACCAGCTGGCAGCGCAGCACCCCAACGCTTCGATGCCGCGGCTGCGGGAAGATTCTTTCCTGTTTGAAGATGCTTCAAACCTTCGTTCAAAAATCGGGGATGAACAATTCTTCAAAGAGCTGAACCAGCACGCGGCCGAAACTGGGACGAACGGGTCAGACGACGCGCTTTCCAAGCTCTTCACCACAATCAGCGGGGGTGGTGATGCCTCCACGACCTGGAGCGCGGAGAACTACGATGCCGCTGTCGCATCGGGTGACCTGACTCAGCGCCAGCGTTTGGCGGAAGCTTTAGAGAAATCCTTCTTCCCCTCGCGCAACGTGGAGGGGAAGTGGCTTGGCCTTTCAGACGGCCTCTATGAGCTGTCCAAGTTCGGCGCTGAGCAAGGATACGACGCGATCGTGCTTTACCTCGACGAGCTCATCCTGTGGCTCATGTTCATGGTCGCAGACCCCGCCACCTTCGCCCGCGAGGTGCAGAAGTTAACGCTGTTGGTGGAAAGCGATCAAAAGGCCTTCCCCATCCCTGTCATTTCCTTCGTCGCCCGTCAGCGCGACCTCTCTACTTGGGTGGACACAAGCTTCGATTCTGGCTCCACGTTGAACGCCCGCCAGGAAGCACTCGCGCACCAGGAGGGCCGTTTCCAGAACATCGTGTTGGGCGAGAAGAATCTGCCGGAGATTGCACACAAACGCTTGCTTACGCCCAGGGATGAAGCGGCCCGGCAGGATTTGGAATCGGCTTTGGCCAAACTCCAGTCAAAACCGGATGTTTTGCAAACACTGCTGAACGGCGAAAACACCTCCGATACGCACCAAGCGGCAACGTACGAGCAGTTCAAGCTCACTTACCCGTTCTCTCCGGCGTTGGTGGATACCCTCGTTCATATGTCCGCTGTCATGCAGCGTGAACGTACCGCGTTGAAGGTCATGGAGAACTTGCTCATCCAACAGCGCGAAACGGGAACGATTGACAAGGTCATCCCGGTTGGAGATGCGTTCGAAGAGTTGGTCACCAGCAGCGATCGCACCGACGATTCTGCCCAGGAACGCTTTAGTAAAGGCCGCGCCTTTTGGTACAACAAATTGCGTCCGGTGATCCTGCGCTCAAACGACCTGGAAGGCCAGGAGAACGTGCCCGATGCGGAGCTACCGGGTTACGTGCAAGCTGACCTCCGCCTCGGCAAGACGCTCGTGCTGTCAGCGCTGGCGCCGAATGTACCGGCGTTGAAAAACCTCACGGCGCCCCGCCTGGCGGCCCTCAATCACGGGTCCATCACCACGCTTTTTTCCAGCGACGCCACGACGCGGGTTCTTACGAAAGCGAGGCAGTGGTCGACTTCCCTTCCGGAGGTCAGGGTCCAGCCTGACTCGGCAAACCCCATCATCTCGCTGGTAATCGATGAGGTGCCGTGGGAAGAGGTCATGAATTCCGCGCGCTCCGTCGACACGCCTCTGAAGCGCAAGGAGAGGATCCGCGTTGACCTCCGGCAGGAGTTCGGGGTGGCGGACGTCAATCCTGCGAATGATGGCTCCTACCAGCGTGAAGTTGTATGGCGCGGTACCGCGCGCACGGTCGACGTGATTTTCGGCAACGTTCGCAGTGCTCAAGACTTGCCTGTCGACCGGTTCGCTTCCCCTTTCCGTGACACGCTCCGCTTCGTGGTGGACTACCCGTTCGATGAAGCTGGGTACACCCCGGCAGACGATCACGCTCGGCTGGAAGAAATGAAAAACGTCGGGGCCGGCGATCGTTTCACCGTTGTATGGCTACCCCAGTTTTTCAACCAAGACACCATGACCAAATTGGGCAATTTGGTGGTCACCGAGCATGTCACAGCGCCAGGGCGGTTGGGGGATTACACCCAACGCATTGCGGCGGATCAGGTCGATGCGGTACGAGAGAGGCTAAACGAGCACAAAGAGAACCTTTCCATCGCGCTCGCGGATAGTCTTCGCACCGCGTACGGCATCAAGGCAGGTGCAATCTTCCCCGAGGGGCAAGACCCCCTGAAGTCGCTGGACCAGTCACTTGACATCAAGATCCCCAGCGCACCGACACTCGCGGATGCAGTGGATAAGGTCATTCAAGATGCGTTTGACAAGCGCTACCCGGAGCATCCGAAATTCGGCAGTGACCGGGCACTGCGTGCCGTCGATTTCAACCGCGCGCTCAACTACATCCGCAAGGCCGCCACTGCAGAAGGTGGCCGCATCGACATCGATGCACGAGATCGCGTGCTCATGCGGGGCATCATCAATCCGCTTAACCTCGGTGAGGTCCACGAAACCCACCTCATCTTTAACGATTCAACGGCGGGCATCACCCTAGCCAGTATCGATTCCTCGCTTCGGCGCCAGGGGTTCCCCGTGGAAGACACCGTCACTGTGCAGGCAGTGCGTGAAGCCGTTGAGCGGGTGCACGCGTCGAAGAGCTTGAACGCTGACACGGTCGACCTGTTCGTCGGCGCCTGGGCTGCGATAAATAACCGCTCGTGGTACCGCCAGCATTCCCCAATCGCATCTGCGCCAGTGGTAGGGGAAATGGATCGCAACATGGAACTCCGGCCCATTCAATTGCCGGATAGGCACGAGTGGAACGAGGCAAACCGCGTGTATGCGTTGCTGTCGGGAAATGTACTTCCCCCGGCCCTTACAGGCGACAGTTTGCAACGGTTCCACGAACAAGTCCGCGAGTTTGCTGGAGTGAAAGAGCAGGAGGCCACTGAGCTGGTTGCCGCGATTCGGAGCGCAACCAATGTTATTGGGGTGCAACAGCACTCTCGGCGCCTCGAGTTAGCAGAGGCGATCCATGCGTTCCTCAGCCAGGTGAGCAACTCTCCAACACCGACCGACACTGTTCGTCTTGTTGCCAGCTATGGCGGTGACTCCGACCGCATCTTCGGTTTCACCAACACCCAGGCCAATACTTCCCTAGCGAAGGCAGCGGAGGTTACTCGCGAGCTGAAGCGCGTGACCAGTGGTGACTTCCACTTTGCGGTGGACGAGGTGCTCAAGGGCCGCGACAGCGGCGACGAAACCGCGGGACGCATCGTAGGAGCCTTCGCTAACTCGCTCCACGAGGTGGAAAATACGCGCCCAATCCGCAGCGCAGTCGATGTCTTGCTGGAAGAGGCGAGGGACTGGATCAAACGACAGATTCCGGGCAAACCAGAGCCAACAGTGGATCGTCTGCCGCCGGAGCCGTCGGTGGATCCTCTTCCACCAACACCGGCAGTGGTCATTCGGCCAGACCGGGTGGCCGCTACCCTGGAAGTCAACGCAGCTGCCGGAGACACAGATATCGACGCGGCACTCCAGCAGGTGCGCGATTCGCTTGATACAACGGCGCGCTATCGGATTGTGGTGGAGAGGATCACCGAGTGAACCCAGTACAATCCATCTCCTCGCGCGACCTCATTAGGCTCTCGCAGGACTTTGCCGATAAGCAACACAGGCACCCCGTAGTGCTTGTACATGCTGAAAGTGATCCAACCCTGCCCAATTCCCTTCGCGGGGAGGGTCATGTTGTAGCGGTGAGGTACGCGGCAACCCCACTCGCTTTGCGCTTTCACGTCGGCGATTTGGCTCGCAGGCGCGAGGAGTTCACGACCGGTGTCGTGCTCACTCCCCTGTCAACGGCCAGTATCCCGGTAGATGTGCAGGAACAGCTCGCACAGCGCGTGGTCATGCGCCTTGATGTCACTTCGCAGTTGCGGGGGATCTTTTCCGCCACGCGGCACCGCCGTGGTGTCGTGGACTCAAACGATGACGTGCCGCCGTTGATCGCATATCTCACGCGGGTACAGACCAATGCCGACGGCACGCAATCTACGCTGTCGCTCCGGCCAGCTGAGGCCGGGTTGCTCACCCGGCAGCATGTCAATCGGGAGGTCGTTCGGTCGCTGCTGGGCGCCCAGCACTACCCGAGCCAGTTGTACGACATTGTCAAGTGGTCCCTTCGTGCAGATGCGCAGACGCGCTGGGCTGAGTTCACCGAACTCCCCCAAAATGTTCAAGCTGCAGCGCTGAGCGAGTTGGGTGAGCAGCTGGGAGGGCGTTCACGGCTAGCGCTCGAAGCGTTGCGTAAGAAAGGCCCCGGCTACCTGCTCGAGGGCGGAGCCATTGCAGAGATGCTTACGTGCCCCAACGTTGACCCGGATTCCCGCAACCAAGCCAAAGCAGTCTTCCGGTCCACGCTGGTTGCCCCTGCAGTGCCTGAAGAAGAACTGGCTATGTGGGCGGACGCAGCGACCACCAGCGCACGCCAGGTGGGTCTGGGTGAGATGGAGGTGCAGCAGCCGCTGTCTCGAGCAGAACGCTACGTTGTCTCCCCCCAGGGTTTTGGGGATCCGGAGCTGCTCCTTGGCTCTTCCGTGTGCTCCGCAGGCTACGATGCCCGCGCAACGTACTTCGGGGAAGCGTTGGAACAGGAGCGTGTGAGAAGTGGCAGCACCAATGTCAACCAGCGGTTCAAACTCCTCTTAGCGCACGCCCGGGCCACGCCTGCAAATGCTGAGCGTGTGGTGGCACAAAGTGCGATGCGCTTGTTGGCGTTTCGGCAGCGGGAACAATCTCCCGCCCCCCAGCAGCTCGCAGGATGGCTTGCATATTACCGTAGCGATCTGAGTTTCTTCGACGTGTGCCTCAACCACGTTTACGCCGGTGCATCGAATGAAGCGCTGACCCGCGCAGCCCGCGCGCTCGCGGCCCAGTTCGATGAGGCGCGAACCGCCGCAGGGCGCAGCTTCGCGCACGTTGCGTGCCGGGCGGCATCCACAACTGCGCTTCAAGCTGGCCAAGGATCCGTGGTGGGGGCGGAACAGGTGCTTGACCGGGTGGTGCTTCCACTGCTTCAGACTGATAAATCGGTGCTACTGGTGCTGTTGGATGGAATGAGCGTGCCCGCATCCAACGACCTCGTCTCTGACCTGCTGCAGGGCAAGCATGGGGCCTGGAAGATCGGCTACCCCGCGAGCGAGGAGTTGACTACCGCAGTTGCGGTGTACCCAACACTGACCAAGTATTCACGCAGCAGCTTGCTGTCCGGTGCGTTGGGCGAGGGCAACCAGTACACGGAGAAGAATGCGTTCACAGCCTGGTTCAAAGGCAGCGGAGTAGCAGCGGGCGCCATCGAGCGGTTGGAGGCAAAGCTTTTCCATAAAGATGAGTTGGCTGCACACCTGGACAGCTCCGTGCGCGCCGCCATCCTGGATACGCATCGCACCAAGCTCGTGGGTGCCGTGCTGAACACCATCGATGATGCGTTGGACAAGTCCCAAACGCTCGGACGTGTGTGGACGGTGAAAGATGTCGAATACCTTGCCAGTTTGATCGATATCGCGAGCAAGGTGGGACGAACCGTGGTGCTTGTGTCGGACCATGGCCATGTCGTGGAGCGCCACCTGTCGGACATCTCTGGCGTGGTCCCTGGTGAAAGCGGTGTGATCTCCGCCCGGTGGCGCGAGGCGGTCGGCGAGCCGGAGGTTGGTGAGGTGGAAGTGGCCGGCAACCGCGTACTCGCCCCCGGCGGACGGGCAATTCTGGCCGTTGACCGGGACCTTCGCAACACCAGAAAACGTGCTGGATATCACGGAGGGCTCTCCCTGGAGGAGGCGGTCATTCCGGTGACGGTGCTTACCCAGGATGCTGAGCTGCCCGGATACGACCTATCGACTTCGCTGTTCGCCCCGCCGTGGTGGGATGCGCAACCTAGCGCGGCTGCACATCCGGCTACCCATGGTTCACAACCTGCCGGCGGCAGCGGGTCCACCAAGGTATCCCCGAATGCTGGCCAACTTTCGCTTGGTTTTGAGGCAGGCCCTGCCTGGGCCGAGCTGCTTCACAAGAATGATGAGTTCCAACGCAGGTTGCAGGCCACCCCCACGTTCGGCCAAATGGAGATTGATCCAGTACAGATCCTGGTGGCCATTGATAACAACAACGGGGCGATCCAGGAGAACACCCTGCGCACCATGCTCAAGCTTTCGCCCATGCTCACACGCGGCGTGGTCTCGAACCTGCAGAAGCTGGTGAACATGGACGGCGTGCAGGTCGTCGGAACGAATGGGCAGGACGTCACATTCAACCGTCTCCTGCTCGTTGATCAGTTCGGGTTGAAAGGATAAAACCTATGTCCGTTTCCAGTTCCCGCCGCGATGCCATCCTTTCCGCCCTACGTAAGGGCACGGTTCCTGCAGACGGGCTGGATCAGCTCGCTGTCGGACTCGACCATCTGCGTCCGGCTATCGAAGATGAATTGAAGGCAGTTGCGGCAGGGGGCGGCGCATTCAAAGCTATCCGTGGTGAGTACGGGTCAGGTAAGACTTTCGCGTCCCGCTGGATCGAGCAGATCGCGCTGGATGAAGGATTTGCTGTAGCGGAAATTCAAATCAGCGAAAACGAAACTCCGCTGCACAAGCTGGAAACGGTGTATCGGCGCGCCACTGAGCAGTTGCGCACCTCCTCCTACCCCAACCAGGCGTTTCGCAGCGTGCTGGATAGCTGGCTGGGCCAGGTTGAACTCGACGCCATGAGTTCGGGCCGCGACCCTGGCGAAGTCATGGAGGAGCGACTTGCGGTGGTTGGACAGGCGGCGCCTGTATTTCCCCTTGCGCTGCGTGGCTACCGCTCCGCGGTGGAAGCGGACGATGTCGCCGTCGCTGACGGGCTCGCAGCATGGCTCGGTGGGCAGCCCTCCGTCGCTGCCTCGGTCAAGCGCTATGCAGGGGTGAAGAGCGATCTCGACCATTTCACGGCGATGGGGTTCTTCCGCGGACTGCTGGAGATCCTTCGTGGGTCCGGGCACGCTGGCTTGCTGCTCGTTCTCGACGAGGTAGAGACACTTCAACGCATGCGCGCCGACACCCGCGAGAAAGCCCTGAACTCCCTCCGGCAGTGGATCGACGAGCTTGACAACGGCCGTTACCCCGGAATGTACCTGCTAATAACCGGCACAACCGCGTTCTTCGAAGGCACCCAAGGTGTCAAACGTCTCCCCCCGCTTGATTCACGCATCAACGTGAACTTCTCAGGCGACCCCAAGTGGGACAATCCCCGCCTCCCCCAGATCAGGCTGCAAAGCTTCGACCTGCCAAAGTTGGTCGAGGTTGGCATCAAGGTGCGTGACCTGTACGCGCAAGACAAACCGCAAGTGCTCCAGCTTGTCGACGACACTTACGTCTCCGACTTCGCCGGCGTCGTCGCGGGGAGCCTCGGATCCCAAATTGGCATCGACCCACGATCGTTCCTACGCCAACTTGTCGATGTTCTCGATCGGACCACGGATAACTTCCCCAATTTCGACCCGCGACAGCATTACGTGTTTGAGGTTCCGGTGGACGCGGAGTCGTCGATAAGCAAGAGCCCAATAGTGGATCCGGACGATATCGAGCTGTAGGGATTCCTTATGTCAGGCATCTTCAGTCTTTCTCCGGTGCTCCAGCACCACATAGTTTCCACACTTCGCTGGCCTGGGCTTCGCCCGTTACAAGAGGCCACCGTTGAGCCTCTCGTGGCGGGAGAAGACGCGATCCTGCTCGCCCCAACAGCAGGCGGTAAGACTGAGGCCGCCATCTTTCCCGTCCTCACCCGAATGGCCGAAGAAGGATGGTCTGGGCTGTCGGTACTGTACATCTGCCCACTAAAAGCGCTGCTGAACAACCTTGCCCCGAGACTCTCAACATACGCAGCATGGCTCGGTCGCACCGTCGAAGTGTGGCACGGTGATGTAGGCGCATCAGCACGTAAACGGATACAGCGCGACCAACCGGACATCTTGCTGACCACGCCTGAATCACTTGAAGCGATGCTTGTTTCCACCGGGGTGGACGATGCGAAATTGTTCGCCGGACTGCAAACCGTGATTATCGATGAGGTGCACGCGTTCGCCGGCGACGATCGTGGATGGCACCTCTCCGCCGTACTTTCCCGTCTCGAGCATCTCGTGGGACGGCAACTCCAGCGAATCGGTATGTCCGCAACCGTAGGCAATCCGGACACGCTGCTGAGCTGGCTACAAGGGGGAGTCGACCGCTCCGGCTGCGTAATCGCTCCGGGTATCGATTTCGGCGCGGGGCCTTCACCAGCAGACATAACAGTTGATTCTGTCGACGATCTTTCCCGTGTTGCACTCCTGCTTTCACAGTTGCACGCAGGCGAGAAACGCTTGGTTTTTGTGGATTCACGCCGCCGTGCCGAGGAGCTTGCAGCTGCGCTCCGTGGCCAACATCAGACGGTTTACCTTTCCCATTCCTCGCTATCCGCAGAGGAACGACGTCGCTCTGAGGCAGCGTTTGCAGACGCCCGAAATTGCTTCATCGTGGCAACCTCAACGCTTGAGTTGGGCATCGATGTGGGCGACCTTGATCGCGTCATTCAGGTTGGGCCACCGCGCACCGTCGCATCCTTCCTGCAGCGACTCGGCCGCACCGGACGTCGACCGGGCACTACCCGCAATTGCTTATTTATTGCTACTGATGACAAGGAGCTGCTCCCCACCCTTGGCATGCTCTCGGCGTGGTCCGAAGGCTACGTCGAACCGGTGATCCCTCCACCAGCACCACGCCACCTGGCTGCGCAACAGATTCTCGCGGCTGCATTGCACACAGGCGCCGTTCGACTTTCCGATTGGCAGCAGCGCTGGGACGCGACCCCGCTAATGCACTCTTTGGATATGAGCGCCCAAGAGATCATGGATTTTCTTTTAACTGAGGGGTTTCTCGAGGTCGACGGGGATTTCGCGTTTATCGGACCATCTGCTGAGCAAAGGTTTGGTAGGCAACATTTCATGTCTCTACTGTCCGCTTTTACCACTCCCCCGGTATTCACAGTGCTCGATGGTAAGCGCGAAATTGGCACGGTAGAGGAACGAGTCCTCGTGGGGCCAGATGACAAGGATCGTGTACTTGTGCTCGCCCTCGCCGGAAGAAATTGGCATGTCACCCACGTGGATTGGAACCGGCACCGCGTCTTTGTCGAACCAACAGATCACCGCGGAGTGGCCAAGTGGGGCTTCCTGGGACCGACTTTCGGGGAAGCTGTTTCACAAGGAATGCGACGAGTGCTCCTGGGGGATGATCCTGCAGGCGTGAGATTAACCAAGCGCGCCATCGAAGCACTCGAGTCTGTGCGCGCAATGGAGAGCTCAACTGTCTCTTCAGATGGAGTATTCGTTGAGACTGATGATGGCTACCGCTGGTACACCTACGCTGGCGGACCGAAAAACATGGCCTACCTTGCTGCGTTGGGGAAGGTGGAGGGCGTTGGCCCCGCTCTCGTAGACCCTGCTCAACGAGTTGGATACGAGGGACTTCGCCTACTGCCCGGGGTGCAGCCCTCACAAGTGAAAGATCGAATCACATGGTGGTCCACTCTGCCCGAAGCCAAGCGACCCATCCCTCAGGTGAACCCGAAAGCACTATGGGGCCTGAAATTCGCCGACGCTTTACGAGAAGACTGGGCGGCGTACACGTTGGGGCGACGTTTAACGAGCGAATAGGCCCGGCAACCTAGAAAACCGAAGGACCAAATGAACGATTTCGATGTCGAAATCTTGCACTTTGACACCAATGATCTGGCATATGCGCACTACGCCGAGATGAGCACCGATCTGCTTTTCTCACAGGATCTGGATAGTCTCGCCCGCATCGCTGGAGACCTGACGCTGAATCAAGTGATCTGTCTCTCGGAGGCATCACAATATATTCAAGATGGCCTTCAGATGCAGTGGCTCGACGCCGACAAGAGAACCAAAGCGCGCGATCTCCTGACACAAGCCAGACGTGTTATCGGTTCAAAGTTGGGAAGCCTTACAACGGAGATACTTAGCCAGGAAGCCCCCTCCCTTTCAACTCTTTACCACGCGCGTTTCATCTCAACCTTGGTCCATTTCAATTCCCCGATTCTCAATGAAAAGTCTATAATTTATATCCTTAAAAGCTCCGGATTTCATCTGCGCGACTTACTCCGGACTCAGAAGTTCGTTGATCGCCTGGATCCTGAACTCTCTAAGGCATTCCCAGATTTTCCTGAGGCAGCCGAGGTTCTCCTGAGCGCAAAACTACGAAATGATTCCGAGGATTCACTTTTCATCCCCAAGGGAGTTGATTCGAAAACAAAACGGTCACTCATCGACAAATACGTAGCTTCCGAGAGCGCTAACCCGAACTACCTTCAAATGATTTCCACTGCCCCTGGCAGTATGCAGTCCTGGATTACGCCGCAATCTCGCTATGTGGCACACAACCGCAACAAACAGAGATGGGACGAATATTTTGAGGAGAATTCGGGCATCGACCTGAACCTTCAGATCTCTCTCGATCCAGACCTGGAGAGTATCGTCGAAACTGATTTTTCGTCGGGCTGCTTTAACTTTAAGATTTCGACCGCATATCTCCTCGAATCGATGGACTACCCCTCAATTCTCAACAACTTTATTTACGTCTTCGGGATGACTCATCCCGATGGCACTCTCCGTTGGCCATCGAGCCAGTCAGAGTACACTCTCGTCGATCACATCCGATTCCAGGGAGACGCTGAATACCGGGACACCGTTTGTTTCCAGCTCCGTTCGGATTTCTACCTCCTCGCAATTGCAGCCTATTCTCGCTTCCTTAAAAGTCAGGAAATCGACTTGGAAAGCGTGGTCGCCTGGTTTTTCCAGGACTATCTAGTCGAGGAATTCGGGATAGAGAACTTCGCCTTCGAGCCCACACCGCCAAGTCTCCCGACGCGAGCTCGGACGCGGGAATTGCTTGCAAAGTTAGAGAATATATTCCGCCAGTTCACACAATTGTGCCAACAGGGCGAAATCAATCCGTCGATGACCAGCTTTTACAGTGATCCGATTAAGCTAAGCGAAATTCCATCTCTCATCCCTGAGAAAACTGCTGAACTAACCGAAAAAGGCTCGGCGATCGCAGCAGCGTTGTTCTCAGATCAGTCGAGCCTCAATTATCTGAACGCCGATCGCTCTGCCGAGACTTTCGTCCAACTCATTTCTCAGAACCACATTAATGTTGCCGATTTTGCTGCCTTCCAGCAGAGCGCCATAAGAGAGCTCGAACAGGAGCTTATTTTGAGAGTTGAACCGGATGGTGAAATTGGGTTAGCCAACAAGTATGAAGCAGCCACGCTTCGAACTGCTTGGGTGCAGGGCGGCGTCCAGCGTCGTGCACCGACAGATAGCCGGTTGTCCGTTACAGGAGCATTGATTCAGCGCTCGCTGCTCGCCAATCGAGAAGGCTTTTTCACCTCATCAGAAGCCGATTTTTACAATTTCGTACTCAACCGAAAATTCACAAACGGCCTCAACATTCGAAACAAATATGCTCACGGTAACGAAGGAACCCCCGATGAGAACGAACAGCTTACCGACTATCTCCAAGTGCTCCTCTTGATGATCGGAACGGTCATCAAGATTAACGACGAGTTAGAGATTCGTTCTCGCACTACTCCAAGGGGAGAATCTCTTCCGCCAGAGAGTCGTTAGACTCGAAGCGACATGACTGGCAGTCATGTCGGCGAACGGCTGGACCCCGCGCCGCTTTAATCGTCAGCGCGAGGGTTTGGCGAGACTAGCTATCTGGCCAATTGAACAGCTCGTGGACGATGCCCGCGAGCAGCCTGGCCAGTAGCCCGCCTAAGGACCGGACCGCGATCTCGACCCCTCGCGTTCCGGGCCTTAGGTTTTCCGGTTGAAGCGCTACCTCATCCTCATGTGTCTTTCGGTGCGATGAGGAAGTTGAGTCGAGAAATTACTTTCCGTGCCCGCCCCTCAATTTCTCTTGGAGACAACATCAGCAAGCGCTACAACACGCTTAGAGACACAACCACGCACTTCCAGCCATTTGTCCACTGAATTGCGCAGGTCTGACCAGCCGATAGCACCTGCGCAGGCTAAACTTCACTAAAGCCTAGGTGCTAGAAGCTGTGAAGAAGGACGTCCGCTGTGTCATACGACTCCAAACTCGCGTCGTTCCTCAGCGGCGCCACCCGTTCGCAGTTAGACGGGTGGGCAAAGAGCGGCATGCTGCGACCCGAAATCTCGTCCCGTCCTAGGCGATATTCTTTTCGCGATGTCGTGGCTTTACGGGCCATCGCCAAGTTGCGTTCAAAAGTGTCACTGCAGAAGATCCGGGCTGCTCTCGCCACCTTGCACGACCAAGAGTTCAACGAGCATCTCTCCACATATAGGTTCGCTACCGACGGCGAGTCCGTGAAACTGTGGACGGACGAGGGCTGGCTGGA
The DNA here is from genome assembly GCF_054478435.1 of Corynebacterium sp. CQ3829_602738. NCBI lineage: Bacteria > Bacillati > Actinomycetota > Actinomycetes > Mycobacteriales > Corynebacteriaceae > Corynebacterium > Corynebacterium sp. CQ3829_602738. The sequence goes on along the minus strand of NZ_CM137003.1, from coordinate 327,107 downwards.
CCTAGTGTCCAACCCGGGCCAGTGGGAGCTCTACACGTTCGAGGATATTTACGGCGAGTTCCCCAATTGGAAGAACCGGATTGTTCCTCCGCTTCTGCGGCCGCACGAGGGAATTGAAATTGACCCTCAGAAAATGCACGGCACTCCCGTGCTTACTGGCACAAGGGTTCCATTCGACCTAGTCATCGATCTATGCAGCGGCGACGAGGCGATGGATATGGAAGAACGCAAGGACGCATACCCATCACTAGACCGTGACGCCATTGCACACGCCCTTGACTTTGAATCAGCCGTTAAAGAGTGGTCTGCGTGAGGGGCTGCACGAGCGTCAGCCGAAGGCCCGTCGATAGTCAAAGGCCCCCAGGGCTTCGTTGCGGTGATGGCGAATTGGAGCGGCAGGCGCTCGGGGTTGCAGCGGAGGATGAATCCGCGGGAGTATTCCACCATCAGCTCGAGCCACGAGCACCACGCGGAGTAGGGGGTTTCTTCGAGGGCGGTGATGGTCAGGCCGGCGTCGATGAGCGCGGTGGCGATCTCGCCGAGTGAGTGGTTCCACTGGTGGTTGCGCGGGCTAGAAGACCACGATTCGCAGAAGTTGACGATCCTCCGATTCTTGGGCTCTAAAACCCCAGGTCAGATTTCTGGCTCGTTAACTTTTACGAACCTGTGCCGGTTTGCGGCGGGAACCGAAGGCCCGTCGACAAGCACAAGCCCCTGTGACAGGCGCCCGAGGTTACGCGCCGCGGGCTTCGTCGATGAGGCGAAGGAGCTTACTCACTGGAATTGAGGCCTCGGCCCCAGCCCGATCATCTACTCCGGCTTCAATGAACCGCCGGAGCACATCGTTGGTAGAAACTCCCTCGGCTGCGGCCATTCCCCGCGCGGTGCGGAGAACCCGATTAGGCATGGTGACAGTAAACGCAACGCTAGCTTCGGGGTCTGCGACATTGCCCAGGTCGCCTGGTTGGGCATCTTTCATGAGATCGGAGGTGTCGGTGTTGTCGTAATAGGAACGTAGTTTTTCCAACTGCTGCTCGTTCATCGTTGCTCCTTCCTCCGGAATTGCGTGATTTCTTGGACCGCGCACACTTGGTCGGCATTTTTATCACCCGCTGGCGAGACTAGCTTGCGCGAGAGTAGAAACCTACCCATTTAGCTGTCTAAAATGCGTAATTATCTTCCCCATCTTAAAAACTAAGAACGGAGGTGCCATGAGAAAGTCTCTGACCCCAGTTCGGAGAACTGTGGAGGAATTGGATGAAGAACTCGCCAGTTTGAAAGCCCAAATGGCACCTCTCACCGTCGAGCACCTTCGTCGCTTACGGGATGCTGGTGCGATTGAGTATGCGGAAGAGCGACTCTTGGAGCGGTACGAGGCCTGTATGTGGCTCCGATACGGAGTGGCGTGACTTCATCACGGGGCCTCGAAAACGCAGTGCGCGCCTTCATGCTGCTGACGGTGCAATTGCTCGAGAGGACCCTTGAGGGCTCATCGCCGATCGACGCGGAGATTCTGGCTGACGGACAACGAGCATTCGTCGAGGGTACTCATCCGGTCATTATTGCCCACTCTGGGAGCGACCGCCTAGTCCTCCGCTATGAGTATCTACTCAGATATGACGATGTCAACGACGATGTCGAAATAGAGAAAAGCACCTTCAAAATCGAGTTCAGGGCGAGAAAGAAGCCCGCCCCGGTCGTCCGGTTCGAGTACGAATCGCAAGCCAGGAACAAACCCGCTTCGCATTTCCAGTTCCACGCTGACTCGGTGCCACTAGGACTACTGCTTGCCCGTGCGGGAAGGTATGACACCGCAGCCCAGCAGCAGGACATCCATTTCCCGATGGGCGGACCTCAATTCCGTTTGCAACTCACGGATGTCGTCGAACTGCTTATCCGAGAGTTCGGCGCTGCGCCCGAGACAGGATGGGAAGAGTGGCTCGATTTTCACCGCACCCTCTACCACGACGCGGAGGTGGATCGGGTGATCCGCGGAAATCTTTCCCGGGCGGTGACCATTCTGGAAGAGAGCGGGTACAGGGTCGAAGGACCAGAATAAGGACTGCTACCGAAGGTCCGTCGATAGCCAACCGCTTGCAAAGCACAATCGTGTAATTCGTGCCACAATGCGGTGGTGTGAGGCACGAGAAGCTACGCTCCCGCAAACCGTCCACGAATCCGAAGTACGCAACCTCCCCCTCCACCACCCACTACCGCGGCACCTCGCCGGCGCGCATGCAGGCGTCGAGGTTCCGCAACAAACAGCGAATCCCGATGATCCCGGCCAGGTGATAGTGCACGTTTGGGCCGGGCGTAGGGGTTAGGCAGTTTCAGTTGTTGTTTCAGCAGTCGGTGCCTTCGAGCGATCGAAGGCCAGCAGGAGTAGGCCGAGGAGAATCCAGCAGCACAACACTATCCAGGGCTGCGTGGACCCGGCACCATCGAAAAAGCTTAGCGAGCGAACGAGGAAGCCCGTCGCGCCAATCGGCATCAGCTGGCCGAGCGTGGACCAACCCGCCGGCAGCAACCACGGGCCCGTGGCCAGGCCGGACAAGGGGTTGGCAACGAAGATTGTCAGCACCGCGCCCAGGCCCGCACCCGGCATACCCATAAGCGCGCCGAGGCCCGCGGTCACCGACGACGTCGCGGCGATGCCGAGCGTCACAGCCAACCATTCCATGAACACGCTGCCGGAGAGGGTGCCGTATACGCCGTGCAGCATCCAGACCGCGACACCGGCGCCAATCATTGCAACACCAGCAATCACGGCAGCCTTCGACCACTTCTTCCCGCGAAGCAGCAGCGTCGGCAAGATGCCCGAGATCACGCCGCCGAACGCGAGCGGCAGTCCGAGCAGCGCGAGGCCTTGGGCCTGCGGGTCATCTTTGGTGGTGGGGGCGAGATCCTTCGTTTCCACAGGCATGCCGCTGGCCTCCATGTTTTGAGCGACACCGCTCAGCATTTGCACGTACGGTGCGCCATTGCCGGAGGCGGTATACACGGTCGCGCCGCCTTCACCGATCGCGATCGCGCCAACCGCCTCGCGGTCGCGCACCATCGTCTCCGCCTCCTCCGGCGAGCTCACGGTGATGAAGTCCGGGTGCTCCTCTTGCTGTTCAGCTTGAGCAATGAGCTTCTCGACGACAGGCCCCGGACCGGCCACCGCAACCGGCACCCCGTCCGGCCCGGACGCGAATGTCGGGGCCAAAAACGCCCAGAGCATCAGTCCGATGACGACGGGGATGCCAAGGATCATGGCGAGTGCCTTCTTTGTTGCGCCCTGCGTGGGTGCGGGGCGCGCCACGGTTGTGGACATAATCTCCTCAAAATGGAACAGTGTGTTTCAATTACACAAATGGATCATACTGTTCCACTTCTGGCGCGTCAACGGTAAGCTGCGGGTCATGCGAAAAGATGCTGCCGAAAACCGTCAAGCGATTGTGGAGGTCGCCTCCACGCTCATCGCCCAGATGGGGCCTGGCGTGTCGCTGCGCAACATCGCTAAGGAGGCAGGCGTGGGCGTGGCCACCGCGAGCCGCCACTTCCCCGACAGGGACGAGCTCTTCCGCGCGGTGCTCGAACACATCATGAACAGCATGCGCGACGTGGTGGACAAGCACCTCCTGCGTTTCCCCGACGCACCCGAAGACACCTGGCGTTCCGCGATCGGCGAGATGGTGAACTTGAACTTCCCCGCCGTCGGCCAGGAAATCCTGCCCAAACTGCTACCCACGTTGTCGCACGAAGACAGGGCTGTCGCCACCGCGCAGCTGCAAGCCATCTACGACCCGCTACTTGCGCAAGCCAAACAGCACGAACTGTGCCCCCCGGACCTCGACTACCTGTCGTTCCACTTCGCCATCATCGCGCTCTCACGCCCGCTGCCCGAGCCCGCGGAGGAAGCGTTCGCGGGCAGGCGCGCCTGGCTCGTCGACGTGTTCATTGATGGATTGCGCACCCAGCAAGCGAGCTAATGTACGGCTCCTACTAGCTCGTCGATAAGCGAACGCACACGGGCGTCAATGTCGTCGCGCACCAGGCGCATGCGCTTCATGCCCTCGATGCCGCGGTGCGAGGGTTCGTCGGTGTGCCAGCGCTCCAGCGTGCCGCGGGCGCCGTCAGGCATCTCCACCTGCGCGTCTTCGCCGAGCACCACGACGCGATCGACGTTGCGCAGCAGTTCCGGATCGATGGGTTTGGGCGTTCCGTGCGACATGTCGGCGCCAGCCTCTGCGATCGCTTCGACCGATTCCTGGTTCAGCTTCGTGCCGGGTTTGGTACCCGCGGAGTGGATGCCGAGCTTGCTACCAGCGTGCTTCTCGGCGAGCGCCGCCGCCATCTGGGACTTGCCGCCGTTGCCGACGCAGACGAACAGGACTGAGGGCTTCATGTAAGGCTCCTTTGGTTAGGCAGGGTTGGGTCACCGGGGAACAGTTTCGGGCCGATGGCGCGCATGAGGTAGACCAAGCCGACGAGCACCGGGATCTCGATGAGCGGGCCGATTGTGCCCGCCAGCGCCTGGGCGGAGGTGGCGCCGAAGGTGCCGATGGCCACCGCGATGGCGAGCTCGAAGTTGTTGCCGGCGGCCGTGAATGCCACCGAGGCGGACTGGGCGTAGTCCATGCCGGACAGCTTTGCCACTACAAGAGCCACAGCGAACATGCCCACGAAGTAGCACAGCAGCGGCAGCGCCACCGTGGCCACGGTCAACGGCCTGGACAGAATCTGGTCGCCCTGCAGCGAAAACAGCAGCACGATCGTGTACAGCAGGCCGACCAGCGCCAGCGGGGAGATCCGGGGCAGGAAGGTGTTTTCGTACCAGTCGCGGCCCTTGGTGCGCTCGCCGATGATGCGGGACAGCAGCCCGGCCAGCAGCGGGATGCCCAAAAAGACGAGCACGGAGGAGACGATCGCCCAGAAGGAGAACTCCACCGAGGTGGTCTCCAGGCCCAGCCAAGACGGAAGGACCTGCAGGTAGAACCAGCCGAGCACGCCGAACATGAGCACCTGGAACACCGAGTTGATGGCCACAAGCACGGCGGTGGCTTCCCGGTCGGCGCAGGCGAGGTCGGACCACACCAGCACCATGGCGATGCAGCGCGCCAGACCGACGATGATTAAGCCGGTGCGCAGCTCGGGCTCGTTGGGCAGGAAGATCCAGGCGAGCGCGAACATGAACGCGGGGCCGACAATCCAGTTCAAGATGATGGACACGGTCATGAGCCGTTTGTCGGTGGCGATCTCGCGGGTCTTGTCGTAGCGCACCTTGGCCAGGGGCGGATACATCATGATCAGCAGACCCAACGCGATCGGCAGCGAGATCCCGCCGACCTCCAGGCGCTCGAGCGCGCCCGAAAGGCCCGGCACCGCGCGGCCGAGGGCAAGGCCCGCAGCCATGGCGAGCATGATCCACACCGGCAGGAAGCGGTCAAGAAATGACAGGCGCTCTACTGGCTGAGAGGTTGTGTCTTCCATCTGGAATCCTTACCTATTGACGATTATCAATACGAACACTAAAAGGCACATTTATCGCTGTCAATATGAAAAGGTAGGAAGCATGAAAGATTCTGTCGCCACGACAGCAGACACTGGCCTCGACTGCTGCTCGCTGGGCTCCGGCTTGCTCTCCGCAGACGACGCGACGCGTTACGCGGCCCTGTTCAAAGTTTTGGCGGACCCCGGCCGGCTGCAACTACTCTCCTGGCTCGCCGAAGAGGGCTGCGAGCCGATGAGCGTGAGCGAACTGACGCAACGCTCTGGGCTAAGCCAACCGACGGTTTCCCACCACCTCAAAAAACTTACCGAGGCCGGTCTCCTAGAAAAGAGCCGCCTGGGCAGGTCAGTCCTCCACCGGCTACGCCCGGAGCTCTTCGCGGAACTTCGCACCGTGCTGCAGATGGACTGAGACTTACCATCTGAGACAGAACCACTCCCAGCAGAACTGGTCCAAAGACTGCCACATGCCCCTACAGCTGGGAGAAACGCTCCAGATCATCCGGAGCGCCGGCCAGCACAATCAATTCCGAGGCGCTGAGCTGCTGGCCTGGGGTAAACGGCCGCCATTGACCTGAGCCAGTGCGCACGGAGACCACCTGCACGCGGTGCTTCTCCCACAGCTTTTCCGCGTCGCAGGGGCCGGACAGCAGCGCACGCGGCGGGGCCATCTTGATCACGCCGTAGTTCTCCGCCAGCTCTGCGAAATCCTGGAACCTCCCGCCGAGCAGATGCGCCACCCTGCGGCCGGTGTCGTGCTCCGGGTGCACCACGTGGTGCACGCCGAGGCGTTGCAAAATGCGGGCGTGGGACTCCGAATCTGCCTTCGCCCAGATGTCGGGCACCCCCAGATCCACCAGGTTGGAGGCGGTCAGGATGGACGCCTCCAGCGCGGAGCCGATGCCGAGTACAGCGCGTTTGACGTCGTGAACACCGAGCTGGCGTAAGGCTTCGGGGTCGGTGGTGTCGGCGACGGTGGCGTCGGTAAGCAAAGGCGCATGCTCGCGCACCAGCCGCTCATCCGCATCGACGCCTAGGACCTCCACGCCGTAGCGGGTGAGCTCCTGGGCGATCGCACCGCCGAAACGGCCCAGGCCAATGACCACCACGGGCGGGATATTCAAACGCTGCGTGGACGTGAAACGGGGGAAGTTAACCAATGAACGGCCTTTCTGTGGGGTAGTCGAACCTGCGGGAAACAGTGCGCAGCGCCAGCGCCGCGACGAGTGTGAACGGGCCGATGCGCCCGAGGTACATCAGCAAGCACAATGCGAGCTGCGACGGGCTGGACAAGTCCGCGGTGATGCCGGTGGAAAGCCCCGTGGTGGCAAACGCCGAGATGACCTCGAAGTTGACTTGGTCGGCGGTGAACTGGGGGTCGCAAATGCGCAGCGTGGCCACGCCTGCGGTCACCGCTACCAGCCCCGCCGCGGCCACCGTCATGGCCTGGCGCACCACACCTTTTGGCACGGTGCGGTGGCCCACGGTGGTGGCGTCGCGGCCTTTGAATTCCGCCAGCATGGCCGCTAGCAGCACGGTCGCGGTGGTGACCTTGATGCCGCCGGCTGTGCCCGCGGACCCGCCGCCGATGAACATGTAAATGTCCGTGACCATCAGCGTGATCGGGTGCGCCTCGGCGTAGTCGACCGAGTTGAACCCCGCGGTGCGCGGCGTCACCCCGGAGAAGAACGCGTTGAGGCACTTGACGCTGGTTGGCATGCCGGCGAGGAAGCCGCGCCACTCCAGCAGCGCGATGATGAGCGTGGCGCTCACAGCCAAAAACGCGGTCGCCTTCAGCGTCATGCGGGTGGTGATGGACAGCCGCCGCGAGCTCACCGGGGCGCCGTGGATCAGACCGCGCACCCGCTCGCGGCCGCGGCGCACCAGCTCAGAGAGCACCGGGTAGCCCAGCCCGCCAATCATCAGCGCACCCGCCAACGGGATGAGGATCCACCCGTCCGTGTTGTAGGAGACCAGGCTGTCCGGACGCAGGCCAAAGCCCGCGTTATTGAACCCGGAGATGGCGTGGAACATGCCCTCGTATGTGGCGCGCCCCGGCGCCATGCCGTAGTCGGTGACGAAGCGGATGCCCAAAATCACCGCTACCACCCCCTCAAAAAAGAAGGTGAGCAGCAGCGTTGCCACAAGCGTCCGCCTCACCCCACCATCCAAAATCGGCCGCCCCTCGGCTGCCGTGGCATACCGTGAACGCAGCTTCACCCGGCCGGTGAGCAGCATGCCGGTAAGCGAGGTAATGCTCATGATGCCCAGGCCGCCGGCCTGGATCAGCGCCAGCACAATGAGCTGTCCGGCCAGGCTCCAGTGACTGCCGGTGTCCTCGGTGACCAGGCCGGTCAAAGTGGTCGCGGACGTGGCGGTAAAAAGCGCGCTCATCAGCGCTGTCGGCGCGCCGTCAGCGGAGGCGAACGGCATGGAAAGCAGCGCTGTGCCGGTGAGGATCAGGGCTAGAAAGCCCAGCGCAGTCAGTTGCGCGGGGCCGAACCACCTCGCGGAGGCTGTGTCATTCACCGGACAAACGCTCCTCCGCGCCGCGCAGCTTAGCTACGTCTTCCGCCGAATACGTCGCCGCGATTTGGACATCGTTGCCGCCGGAGAGGTTCACCCGCGACAGGCGCACCCGCTGCGAGCCCGGGACCAGCGGGAAGTTCGCCGAGCGCTCCGAAACCTGCTTCACCGGGAACCCGGCGCGCAGGGCGCAGTGATTCAGCCACACATCGTCGGCGCGTGGTGCGAGGTCCAAAAACTCCGTGCCGCGCTCGGCGACGTAGCGCACCATCTCCTTCGGGTAGCGCACGCCGTCCACGCCGGTGGCGAAGTGCAAAATCGACGGCTCTGTGCTCCTTACCGGCCGCCACTTCTTGTACGGGGCGATGCCTTCTTCGTCCAGCACGACTCTGTGGGCGCGGTAGGCGGTGATGGTGGAGGCCGAAGGAGCGTCGATGAGCTTCTGCGCAAACGTGCGCGGGTAGAGCACATCGTCGTCGACGGTGATGACGTTGCGGTCCGGGTACTGCTGGAACGTGCCGTAGTACTTGGTGTGCGGGCCCAAGCCGCCGGTGGATTCGTGCACCTGCAGGCCGCGATTCGCAAGCGACTGCAGCGCGTCCGGCCACCGGGCGTGGAAATCCACCGGGTCCAGCCACAGGTGCACCGGCAGGCGCACCGTGCCCACCAGCAGCGACGCAATCGCCGCGGCAGCCGAGCGCAAACGGGTGCCGTGGGTGGTTAAGGAAATGACGGTCTCGCCGTCTGCCGGGAAGCGCTTGTCCGAGTTGTGCGCCGCGTTGAGCAGCAACGGGAGACGAACGAATGCGCCGGTGGCCACGAACCCTTGGCGCACGGCGTAGTCAATCCACATGGCGCATTACCCTAGCCGACCGGCGAGGGAGGGTGCATGATGGAGGGCATGACTGACACTGGGACTCACACTGCCACGCCCCGCGACTGGTGGGACGCCGCCCGCCCCCACACCTGGCCCAACGCATTCGCCCCCGTCATCGCCGGTACCGGCGTGGCGGCCCTGACCTTGCAGGCCCACCCCGGCCGCGCCGTGCTGGCGCTTCTGGTGGCGTGGGCGCTGATCATCGGCGTCAACTACGCCAACGACTACTCCGACGGCATCCGCGGCACCGACGACGACCGCACCGGGCCGACGCGCCTGACCGGCTCCGGGCTGGCCGCGCCGGAGCAGGTAAAGCTGGCGGCGTTTATCGCGTTCGGCGCCGCCGCTGTGTTCGGCGTGATCCTGTCCGCGGTGGCGGGCGCGATGTGGCTCGTGCTGGTGGGCGCGCTGTGCATCGCCGCGGCGTGGTTCTACACCGGCGGCGACAGCCCGTACGGCTACTCCGGCTTCGGCGAGGTCTCGGTGTTCGTGTTCTTCGGCCTCGTCGCCGTGATGGGCACCGAGTACACCCAGTCCGGGATGGTGTCGTGGGAAGGCTTCCTGTGCGCGCTGGCCATCGGCGCGATCTCCGCGTCGGTGAACCTGGCCAACAACATCCGCGACATCCCCACCGATGCGGCCGCCGGCAAGCGCACACTCGCAGTAAGGCTTGGCGACGATAAAGCGCGCACCCTCTTCACCGTCCTGACTTTGTTCCCGTTCTTCATTTCCGTGGTGCTGTCGATGACCACCGTGTCTGCGCTTGCGGCACTGGTGGCGCTGCCACTGGCGGTGGCGAGCGTTTTGAAGGTTCGCGGCGGGGCTTCGGGCAAAGAGCTCATCCCGGTGCTGGGCCTGAACGGTAAGACCATGCTGGCCTGGGCCGTGGTCACCGCGGTGGCGTTCGCGTGGTTCGGCTGGTCGTTCTGGGGTCAGTTCGCCGGTATCGGCGAGGCCGTGCCGTACGCGCCGTTGGCGTCGCGCTAGGTGTGATGTCCAGGGACGTTGTTGAGTCGGTCGAAGGGTACGCCGCCAATCGCAGAGTGGTGTCGGTGGTGGTTGTAGAAGTGGAGCCAGCCGGGCAGCGCCAGGCGTCGTTCGGCCTCTGAACCGTAAAACCTGGCATAGGCCCAGCCGTCCCCGAGCGTGCGGTGGAATCGCTCGATCTTCCCGTTCGTCTGCGGCCGGTAGGGGCGTGTCCGCTTGTGTCGGATGCCGAGCCGAGCGCAGAAGTCCCTCCATGCGTGGGATCTGTATGCCGACCCGTTGTCGGATAGGACTCGCTCGACGGTCACGCCTCGTTCGGCGAACCAGGCCACGGCGCGTTCGAGAACTCCCACCGCTGTGCTCGCCTGCTCATCCGACCAGATTTCTGCGTATGCGACGCGGGAGTGGTCGTCGATGACTGTGTGAACGAACGCCGTCCCGGTGCGCGGCTTGTGATCTTTTCCTCGTGGTAATCCCGGAGTCGCGAGCTTGTTCCGTGCGCCTTGCTGCCGACCTACGTAACGATGTCCACCGCCGTCGGGGATGTTGCCGAACTTCGTGACATCGACATGAATCAACGATCCCGGATGAGGATGCTCATATCGCCGCAATGGCTCGCCAGTGACACGATCGATATGCGAGAGGCGGTTCACGCGGCAACGGACGAGGACCGCGTGAACAGTCGACGTCGAGAGACCAAGTCGCGCAGCGATCTGGGCTGGCCCCAGTCGAAGCCGCCAGCGCAGGTTGATGATCTTCTTCTTGACATGCTCGGGCGTCCTGCCTGGGATCCGGTGCGGCTTGCTGGAGCGATCCTGCATCCCAAACTCACCCTCTTCCCGGTAGCGGCCTGCCCATTTCCGGGCAGTGATCGGGGAGACCATGAACATCTTGGGGTCGTTTGCGGGAGGGGGCGGAATCCTACGCTAAGGCTTTGGCCAGCGATATTCTCCGGTGAGATTGATGTGTTCCCATCCGAGCGGCGAAACATGGGCCAAGAGATCGGGCGATAGCAGCTTTCCATCGCGTTTCTGGTTTGCAACGACCTCGCCGAGCTTCATGGTGTTCCAGAAGATGATGATGGCGGCGAGCAGATTCATGCCGGCGATGCGGTAATGCTGGCCTTCGGCGGAACGGTCGCGGATTTCACCGCGGCGGTGGAAGCTGATTGCCCGCTTCAGCGCATGATGAGCTTCGCCTTTGTTGAGCCCGATCTGGGCACGCCGTTGGAGTTCGGCATCCAGAATCCAGTCGATCATGAACAGGGTGCGCTCGACGCGACCGACTTCCCGCAGGGCTGTCGCGAGCTCGTTCTGCCGCGGATAGGAGGCGAGTTTCCGCAGAATCTGGCTTGGCGCGACGGTCCCGGCAGCAATGGTGGCGGCGATGCGCAGGATGTCGGGCCAATTGCGCTCGATCATGGCTTGGTTGACCTTTCCGCCGATCAACGCTCGCAGGTGCGCCGGGGCGGCCGACGGATTGAACGCGTAGAGCCGTTTGGATGGCAGGTCGCGGATGCGCGGAGCGAACCGGTAGCCGAGAATGGCACATGCGGCAAAGACGTGATCGGTGAAGCCGCCCGTGTCGGTGAACTGCTCGCGGATATGGCGTCCAGCATCGTTCATCAGCAGGCCATCGAGGATGTAAGGCGCTTCGCTTGCCGTTGCAGGAATCACCTGGGTTGCGAACGGCGCATATTGGTCGGAGACGTGGCTATAGGCTTTCAGGCCCGGGGTATTGCCATATTTCGCGTTGACCAGGTTCATGGCCTCACCTTGCTCTGTAGCGACGAAGAACTGTCCGTCGCTCGAAGCCGACGTGCCCATGCCCCAGAACCGGGCCATGGGTAACGCTGCCTGTGCCTCGACCACCATGGCCAGCGCCCGGTCATAGGCTTCGCCCTCGACATGCCACCGTCCAATGCGGATCAATTCCCAGAAAGTGTGGGTGTTTGTCGCATCCGCCATTTTGCGCAAGCCGAGGTTGATCCCTTCCGCCAAGATAACGTTCATTAGCCCGATCCGGTCAGCGCAGGGTGCTCCTGTGCGCAGATGGGTGAACGCTTCGGTGAAGCCGGTCGCCGCATCCACCTCCAGCAGGAGATCGGTGATGCGCGTGGGCGGGATCTGCTTGTAGAGATCGAGCACCAGATCTTCGGCGCCTGTCGGCGCGGCGGCTTCGAGTTTCTCGATATGCAGAACGCCGTTTTCAATCGACCCGCCCGGGATCGTGCCTGCGCGAGCGGCACGGCCAAGCTCGCGCAACCGCATGTCGAGGCGAGCTTGCCGGTCTGCCAGCCATTCCTCCGGCCGCAATGGCACAGCGAGACGACCGCCTTCCGCGATGGCTTGTGCCGGAACGAGTGCGTGTTTCAGATCGCCATAGCGCCGGGACCTAGTAAGCCAGACATCTCCGGAGCGGAACGCATCGCGCAGATGGAACAGCACCGCGATCTCCCATAGGCGAGCGTCGCCAGCCCTCTGGGCCCGAAGGTGGCGATGCCATTTCGAGCTGGGCCGCAAGAAGCTGGTCATCGCGGCATCGTTCAAACCGGTACGAAGGGCCGTCACCGCTTCCAGAAGCGGCAGTGCAACGGGCGCAGCTCGCAGATCGAGCAGGCGCAACATGCGTGGAGCGTATCGGCGGAAGCGGTGATAACCGTCGAGCACATGATTGAGCGGATCGTCGGCCATGGTGGCGGTCAGCCTGGTTGCCATTGCAACAAGGGTTTTTAAGCCGTCCCACCCTGACCCACTCGCGATGACATCGCCCAGCGGCTGGCCATCATCCTGTGCATCGACCAGGGCGCCCCCGATCTCGGCGAAGGATTTCAGGGTGTCACGCACCACCCCCGCTTCGTCTGCGACCTTTGCATGGCAAATACGCTCCGAAGCACGGTAGAGACGGCCGACGATCCGGTCGTGGGTTTCGACCACTGCGTCGGCCAACATCGCCTGCCATTCCGAGACGCAAACAGCCAAGATCGCAAGCCGCCTGTCCTCCGGGAGATCGCGCATGCCGTCGGCATAATACCGTTCACCCTGCCTGCGCAGACGAGTCACCCGATGGGCAGGAACGCCGGCAAGCAGATCCTCGGGGAGATCGACGCGTTGCAGATATTCGAGCCGGTCGAGCAGCCGGTTGGCCGACGAAGAGTTCGAGCCAGGCTCGAACTGGCGCAGCCACACAAAACGGGTCACCCGATCATCAGCCGTCTCCTCGAGCAATGCCAGCAACTGTTCTCGGATCGACATAGGCAGCCGACTGGCGATCCTCGTCTCGATGCGTCGCTCGGCATCGACGAGAGCCGCGGCACAAAGCCGCTCGATCGTGGATGTCGCGGGAAGGACAGTGCGGGTGCGTCGGCACTCGGCTACGAAGCGACGGGCGATATCCTCGTTCGACACCGCCATCTCGGCTTCTCGGAACAACCATTCCTTCAGCTCGCTCGCACCACGTCCGGAGAAGGTGCGGAAGCCGTAGAGCCCCCGTAACTCGGCAAGATGCTCGTGCCGTGTTTCCTCGCGGGCAGCATAGTCTACGAGATCGTCGGCACCCAGGCCAAGCTGCGCTCCGATAAATTCGATGACCTCTGCAGGGATCAGTTCGCCTGGAGCCAGCACCCGGCCGGGATAGCGCAGGACACACAATTGCAGGGCGAAGCCGAACCTGTTGTGAGCGCGCCGACGCAGCCTGATATGCCCAAAGTCTTCATCACTCAGCGTATAGTGCTTGAGCAAATCCGTCTGTGAAGTCGGCAAGCGCAACAGCGCGTCTTTCTGCCGATCGGTTAGAGTGACGCGACGCGGCATACATGTTCCTTTTTCAAAATCTGATAGCGTTCAAGACGCTTTGTTTATGAAGCTGGTTGAGATACATTTCCAGAGGTCAATGCAATCGTGGCCGAAGCGCCGCCTCAAACCAACGTTTGTGATACATGCTGATCGGATATGCCCGCGTCTCCAAAGCCGATGGCTCGCAGTCTCTCGACCTGCAGCACGACGCCTTGCGCGCCGCAGGTGTCGAACGGGACAATATCTATGATGATCTTGCTTCCGGCGGTCGTGATGATCGCCCTGGCTTGACTGCCTGCCTCAAGTCATTGCGTGACGGCGATGTGCTGGTGGTCTGGAAGCTCGATCGCCTCGGACGATCGCTTGCCCATCTGGTCAACACGGTGAAGGAGCTGTCAGACCGCAAGATCGGCCTGCGGGTTCTGACTGGAAAGGGCGCTCAGAGGCACTGTTGCAAAGTTAGCGATGAGGCAGCCTTTTGTCTTATTCAAAGGCCTTACATTTCAAAAACTCTGCTTACCAGGCGCATTTCGCCCAGGGGATCACCATAATAAAATGCTGAGGCCTGGCCTTTGCGTAGTGCACGCATCACCTCAATACCTTTGATGGTGGCGTAAGCCGTCTTCATGGATTTAAATCCCAGCGTGGCGCCGATTATCCGTTTCAGTTTGCCATGATCGCATTCAATCACGTTGTTCCGGTACTTAATCTGTCGGTGTTCAACGTCAGACGGGCACCGGCCTTCGCGTTTGAGCAGAGCAAGCGCGCGACCATAGGCGGGCGCTTTATCCGTGTTGATGAATCGTGGGATCTGCCACTTCTTCACGTTGTTGAGGATTTTACCCAGAAACCGGTATGCAGCTTTGCTGTTACGACGGGAGGAGAGATAAAAATCGACAGTGCGGCCCCGGCTGTCGACGGCCCGGTACAGATACGCCCAGCGGCCATTGACCTTCACGTAGGTTTCATCCATGTGCCACGGGCAAAGATCGGAAGGGTTACGCCAGTACCAGCGCAGCCGTTTTTCCATTTCAGGCGCATAACGCTGAACCCAGCGGTAAATCGTGGAGTGATCGACATTCACTCCGCGTTCAGCCAGCATCTCCTGCAGCTCACGGTAACTGATGCCGTATTTGCAGTACCAGCGTACGGCCCACAGAATGATGTCACGCTGAAAATGCCGGCCTTTGAATGGGTTCATGTGCAGCTCCATCAGCAAAAGGGGATGATAAGTTTATCACCACCGACTATTTGCAACAGTGCCAACCCATGTTATATTGCACAAGATAAAAATATATCATCATGAACAATAAAACTGTCTGCTTACATAAACAGTAATACAAGGGGGGTTATGAGCCATATTCAACGGGAAACGTCTTGCTCGAGGCCGCGATTAAATTCCAACCTGGATGCTGATTTATATGGGTATAGATGGGCTCGCGATAATGTCGGGCAATCAGGTGCGACAATCTATCGATTGTATGGGAAGCCCAATGCGCCAGAGTTGTTTCTGAAACATGGCAAAGGTAGCGTTGCCAATGATGTTACAGATGAGATGGTCAGACTAAACTGGCTGACGGCATTTATGCCTCTTCCGACCATCAAGCATTTTATCCGTACTCCTGATGATGCATGGTTACTCACCACTGCGATCCCCGGGAAAACAGCATTCCAGGTATTAGAAGAATATCCTGATTCAGGTGAAAATATTGTTGATGCGCTGGCAGTGTTCCTGCGCCGGTTGCATTCGATTCCTGTTTGTAATTGTCCTTTTAACAGCGATCGCGTATTTCGTCTCGCTCAGGCGCAATCACGAATGAATAAC
The DNA here is from genome assembly GCF_054478435.1 of Corynebacterium sp. CQ3829_602738. Taxonomy (NCBI): domain Bacteria; kingdom Bacillati; phylum Actinomycetota; class Actinomycetes; order Mycobacteriales; family Corynebacteriaceae; genus Corynebacterium; species Corynebacterium sp. CQ3829_602738. Next base: position 311,605 of record NZ_CM137003.1, on the reverse strand, counting down.
GGTTTGGTTGATGCTAGTGATTTTGATGACGAGCGTAATGGCTGGCCTGTTGAACAAGTCTGGAAAGAAATGCATAAGCTTTTGCCATTCTCACCGGATTCAGTCGTCACTCATGGTGATTTCTCACTTGATAACCTTATTTTTGACGAGGGGAAATTAATAGGTTGTATTGATGTTGGACGAGTCGGAATCGCAGACCGATACCAGGATCTTGCCATCCTATGGAACTGCCTCGGTGAGTTTTCTCCTTCATTACAGAAACGGCTTTTTCAAAAATATGGTATTGATAATCCTGATATGAATAAATTGCAGTTTCATTTGATGCTCGATGAGTTTTTCTGATAGTTAGTCTTTGTAGAGACACAAACCTGAAATTCCGGACACCGCGCTTCAGGACATCTCCCTGGACGCCGATATCTGGCAGTATCCGGACGGGGCACTGTTGCAAATAGTCGGTGGTGATAAACTTATCATCCCCTTTTGCTGATGGAGCTGCACATGAACCCATTCAAAGGCCGGCATTTTCAGCGTGACATCATTCTGTGGGCCGTACGCTGGTACTGCAAATACGGCATCAGTTACCGTGAGCTGCAGGAGATGCTGGCTGAACGCGGAGTGAATGTCGATCACTCCACGATTTACCGCTGGGTTCAGCGTTATGCGCCTGAAATGGAAAAACGGCTGCGCTGGTACTGGCGTAACCCTTCCGATCTTTGCCCGTGGCACATGGATGAAACCTACGTGAAGGTCAATGGCCGCTGGGCGTATCTGTACCGGGCCGTCGACAGCCGGGGCCGCACTGTCGATTTTTATCTCTCCTCCCGTCGTAACAGCAAAGCTGCATACCGGTTTCTGGGTAAAATCCTCAACAACGTGAAGAAGTGGCAGATCCCACGATTCATCAACACGGATAAAGCGCCCGCCTATGGTCGCGCGCTTGCTCTGCTCAAACGCGAAGGCCGGTGCCCGTCTGACGTTGAACACCGACAGATTAAGTACCGGAACAACGTGATTGAATGCGATCATGGCAAACTGAAACGGATAATCGGCGCCACGCTGGGATTTAAATCCATGAAGACGGCTTACGCCACCATCAAAGGTATTGAGGTGATGCGTGCACTACGCAAAGGCCAGGCCTCAGCATTTTATTATGGTGATCCCCTGGGCGAAATGCGCCTGGTAAGCAGAGTTTTTGAAATGTAAGGCCTTTGAATAAGACAAAAGGCTGCCTCATCGCTAACTTTGCAACAGTGCCCGCTCAGATCGACACCACGACTGCGTCCGGTCGCATGGTGTTCGGAATCTTCGCCACCTTGGCCGAGTTCGAGCGGGATCTGATCCGAGAGCGCACCATGGCGGGTCTCGCCTCCGCGAGAGCGCGCGGTCGCAAGGGCGGACGAAAATTCGCGCTCACCAAAGCTCAGGTGCGTCTCGCGCAAGCCGCCATGGCCCAGCGCGATACTTCAGTTTCCGATCTCTGCAAGGAACTCGGCATCGAGCGCGTCACTCTCTACCGATATGTCGGTCCCAAAGGCGAGCTCAGAGACCATGGAAAGCATGTTCTCGGACTTACGTAGCAACTCGTTTCTTTTCGCAGGTTGAGCCACCTCCGCGCTTCATCAGAAAACTGAAGGAACCTCCATTGAATCGAACTAATATTTTTTTTGGTGAATCGCATTCTGACTGGTTGCCTGTCAGAGGCGGAGAATCTGGTGATTTTGTTTTTCGACGTGGTGACGGGCATGCCTTCGCGAAAATCGCACCTGCTTCCCGCCGCGGTGAGCTCGCTGGAGAGCGTGACCGCCTCATTTGGCTCAAAGGTCGAGGTGTGGCTTGCCCCGAGGTGATCAACTGGCAGGAGGAACAGGAGGGTGCATGCTTGGTGATAACGGCAATTCCGGGAGTACCGGCGGCTGATCTGTCTGGAGCGGATTTGCTCAAAGCGTGGCCGTCAATGGGGCAGCAACTTGGCGCTGTTCACAGCCTATCGGTTGATCAATGTCCGTTTGAGCGCAGGCTGTCGCGAATGTTCGGACGCGCCGTTGATGTGGTGTCCCGCAATGCCGTCAATCCCGACTTCTTACCGGACGAGGACAAGAGTACGCCGCAGCTCGATCTTTTGGCTCGTGTCGAACGAGAGCTACCGGTGCGGCTCGACCAAGAGCGCACCGATATGGTTGTTTGCCATGGTGATCCCTGCATGCCGAACTTCATGGTGGACCCTAAAACTCTTCAATGCACGGGTCTGATCGACCTTGGGCGGCTCGGAACAGCAGATCGCTATGCCGATTTGGCACTCATGATTGCTAACGCCGAAGAGAACTGGGCAGCGCCAGATGAAGCAGAGCGCGCCTTCGCTGTCCTATTCAATGTATTGGGGATCGAAGCCCCCGACCGCGAACGCCTTGCCTTCTATCTGCGATTGGACCCTCTGACTTGGGGTTGATGTTCATGCCGCCTGTTTTTCCTGCTCATTGGCACGTTTCGCAACCTGTTCTCATTGCGGACACCTTTTCCAGCCTCGTTTGGAAAGTTTCATTGCCAGACGGGACTCCTGCAATCGTCAAGGGATTGAAACCTATAGAAGACATTGCTGATGAACTGCGCGGGGCCGACTATCTGGTATGGCGCAATGGGAGGGGAGCAGTCCGGTTGCTCGGTCGTGAGAACAATCTGATGTTGCTCGAATATGCCGGGGAGCGAATGCTCTCTCACATCGTTGCCGAGCACGGCGACTACCAGGCGACCGAAATTGCAGCGGAACTAATGGCGAAGCTGTATGCCGCATCTGAGGAACCCCTGCCTTCTGCCCTTCTCCCGATCCGGGATCGCTTTGCAGCTTTGTTTCAGCGGGCGCGCGATGATCAAAACGCAGGTTGTCAAACTGACTACGTCCACGCGGCGATTATAGCCGATCAAATGATGAGCAATGCCTCGGAACTGCGTGGGCTACATGGCGATCTGCATCATGAAAACATCATGTTCTCCAGTCGCGGCTGGCTGGTGATAGATCCCGTCGGTCTGGTCGGTGAAGTGGGCTTTGGCGCCGCCAATATGTTCTACGATCCGGCTGACAGAGACGACCTTTGTCTCGATCCTAGACGCATTGCACAGATGGCGGACGCATTCTCTCGTGCGCTGGACGTCGATCCGCGTCGCCTGCTCGACCAGGCGTACGCTTATGGGTGCCTTTCCGCAGCTTGGAACGCGGATGGAGAAGAGGAGCAACGCGATCTAGCTATCGCGGCCGCGATCAAGCAGGTGCGACAGACGTCATACTAGATATCAAGCGACTTCTCCTATCCCCTGGGAACACATCAATCTTACCGGAGAATATCGTTGGCCAAAGCCTTAGCGTAGGATTTCGCCCTCTCCCGCAAACGACCCCATCTTTGCGGCGATCGTGGCCGGATAGCCGTCTTCGACAATCAGCCGAGCTAACCGGAGACGGGCACGAGGAGTGAGAAGAGCGTTCGGATGGGTCATCAATTGGCCTCCGCCGCGGTCTTCGTAAGCGCGCGTCTGGTGAGAAGCATGATGACGAGAGCGATCGCTGTCAGCACCGAAGCGACCCAAACCGGCGCGAGCAGCCCCAGCCCGGTCGCGAGCCCGAGCGCACCAAGCACGGGCCCCGCTGCAGCTCCGATATTCAATGCTGCGGTTGCGTACGAACCGCCCATCGTTGGCGCACCCGATGCTGCATACAGCACACGCGTGATCAGAGTACTGCCGACGCCGAACGACAGGAATCCCTGAACGAGGACGAGGACGATAAGCGCAACGGGATGAGATGCGACCACTGCCAACACGATCCAGCCTGTCAGCAATAGCGGTCCGCCGACTGCGAGCACGAGGCCAGGTCGTTGATCTGATAGTCGTCCTGCGATCGTGACGCCAAGGAACGATCCGATGCCGAACATCACCAGCGCGACGGACACCCACGCTTCGGCCAAGCCCGCGGTCTCGGTCACGATGGGTGCCAGGAAGGTGAATGCCGCAAAGGTCCCTCCGTTGATCAGCGCTCCGAGTGCCATGGCCAGGATGAGCCGCGGCGTCGCCAACTGGCTGAGCTCGACACGGAGCCTTGGTGAGGTCGCGCTAGTCTCGCTCCGACCAACATTGTTCGTGACGCCACGAATGACTCCAACGGCCGCGGGAATACAGAGGATGGCGATCGCCCAGAACGTCGTTCGCCAGCCCAGCGCTGTGCCGAGCAGTGCCCCGGCGGGGACGCCCACGACGGTTGCGATCGTCGTGCCGGAGAGCAGGATCGACAGTGCACGCCCCTTCTGGTTCGCTGGCACGAGGGTAGTGGCCGTGCTCAGTGCTACGGCGAGGAATCCTGCGTTTGCGAGAGCGCTGAGCACCCGGGTGATGAGCAGGAGAGAGAACACTGGTGTCATCGCTCCGATGACGTGGCTTCCCGCGAACACGAGAAGGCAAACGATCAATGTGAGCCGCGGTGGCCAACGGCGAGCGAATGCCGCCATCACTGGCGCGCCGACGACCATACCGACTGCGAATGCGGAGGTCAGCAGGCCCGCAGTGCCGACCGAGACGTCAAGTTCGGTCGCGATCGCGGGGAGCAATCCCGCGAGCATGAATTCTGAAGTGCCCATGACGAAGACCGCCAGGGCAAGCATGTAGAGGGCAAAAGGCATCGAGTACTCCGAGGTGTGAGATCAAGAAATGGTTCTTCTTGTCACCACGGCCAGCGCCCCGGGTACGCCAGACATACGCCCACACAGATCGTGGGCGTCGTAACTAGTGGTTCAAGGGGCTGGCGGTGTGACCGACAACCCCTGACCTGTCTGATTCGGGACTCGACATGCCCCAAACTCTAACATGCCTTCAATGGCAAGCGGTCTGGACAGATACTTCTTGAATCGGCACGGTGTCATTACGGGCGGGGGCCAGAACAACGTCCCTGGACATCACAGCTAGGTGTCGCGTTTTCGCAATGTGGCAAATATTTGCCACATTCCCAAACGCGACCACCCCCAGCCCCGGCGATACACTCACGGCATGCTTGACGTCCTCACCGGTTTCGCCATCATCTTCACCGTCATCGCGGCGGGGTGGTGGCTGGCCCACAAAGGCGTCATCGGGCCGGGCGAGCAGCGCCTGCAGCTCAACCGCATCGCGTTCCACGTGGCCACCCCGTCGCTGATCTTCTCTTCGGTGGCGGTCTCGGACACGGACGCGTTTTTCTCCCCGGTCATCCTGGTCATCGCCGTCGCCACGGTGGTGACCATGCTCATCTACTGGGCAATCAGCGCGCTCTTCTTCCACCAGGACGCGGCCGAGACTATGGCGGGCGCGGCGTCGTCGAGCTACTACAACTCCGTCAACATCGGCCTGCCCATCGCAACCTATGTGCTTGGCGACGCCACCTTCGTCGTGCCCGCCCTCGTGCTGCAAATGGCGGTGCTCTCCCCCATCGTGATCGCCGGGTTGGACCGCAGCTCCTCCGGCGTTTCCAAGTCCGTGCTGTCCGGGCTGACAGCTCCCGTGGTGGTCGCGGCGTTCGCGGGCTTCGCCGTCTCCGCGGCATCCTGGACCGTGCCGGAGCCGGTGCTCGCGCCGCTGGAGATCCTGGGCGGGGCGTCCATCCCGCTGATCCTGATGAGCTTCGGCGCCTCACTCACCGGTGAGAAGGTGCTGACAAGCCACCGCGGCCCCACCCTCACCGCCACCGCGTTGAAGCTGGTGGGTATGCCGGCGGTGGCATGGATCGTCGCAAAGCTTCTGCACCTAGGGCCGGAAGAGATGTACGCCGCGCTGATCCTGTGCGCGCTGCCCACTGCGCAGAACGTGTACAACTACGCGGCGACGTACCGCTCGGGTGAGGTGATTTGCCGCGACACGGTCTTTCTCACCACGTTCCTGGCGCTGCCCGCGATGCTGCTCATCGCCGGGGTGTTCTAGGTGCCTTCGCTTGACGGAGCGAGTGGAGTGGTTCACACTTTGGCAATGACCAAGGCGCGGAAATCAGTGGCCGCCGTGTTGCTTGCGGTGGTGGCGGTGTTGGGCGGATGCTCGTCGACAGGCGGAGCCCCCCGCAACGAAGACGGCGACGGCACGGCGGGCGGCGTGGACACCCCGCGGTACGTGGTGGCGATGGTCACCCACGGCGCGCCCGGCGACACCTACTGGGACCTCGTGCGCAAGGGCGCCGAGGACGCCGCGAAGAAAGACAACATCGAGCTGCGCTACTCCTCCGACCCGCAGGCGCCCAACCAGGCGAACCTCGTGCGCTCCGCGGTGGACGCGGGCGTGGACGGCATCGCCGTGACCATGCCGAATGCGGAGGCGATCGGCCCGGCGGCGCGTGACGCCGTGGACCATGGCATCCCCGTGGTGGGGCTCAACGCCGGCATGACCGCGTACCAGGACTACGGGATGACCGGCTTCTTCGGCCAGGACGAGACCGTGGCCGGCCGCGCCGCCGGCGAGCGGCTCAAGGAGGAAGGCAAAAAGAAGGTGCTGTGCGTGATCCACGAGCAGGGCAACTCGTCACAGGAGGCGCGCTGCGACGGTGTGCGCGACGGCCTCGGCGGCGACTCAAACGCGGTGGAGCTGCTGTACGTCAACGGCCAGGACCTCACCTCGGTGCAGTCCACCATCTCCTCCAAGCTTTCCCAGGACCGCTCGTTCGACACCGTGTTTGCGCTGCAGGCGCCGGTGGCGATGCGCGCCGTGGAATCCGTGAACCAGTCCGGCGCGCAGGCGCAGGTGTCCACCTTCGACACCAACGCGGAGCTCGTCGGCGCCATCGCGGACGGCCGCGTGGCGTGGGCCGTGGACCAGCAGCCGTACCTGCAGGGCTACCTGGCGGTAGACTCGCTGTGGATTGCAAAACGCAACGGCGGCACCCTCGGCGGCGGGCGCCCCGTCTACACGGGCCCGAGCTTCGTGGACCAAAGCAACGTGGACAAGGTCGAAGAGGCCGCGAAGGCGGGCATGCGATGAGGGACGACCGCCTGAAAACCCGCACCGGGTTCGCGCGCCTGATCCGCCGCCCGGAGTTTGCCAGCCTCCTCGGCTTCATCGCCATCTTCGTCTTCTTCCTCTCCGTGGCGCCGGCGTTTCGCTCCTTTGAGGCGCTGGCCACCACGTTGTACGCCAGCTCCACCCTGGGCATTGTGGCGCTGGCGGTGGGCATGCTCATGATCGGCGGGGAGTTCGACCTCTCCTCCGGCGTCGCCGTGACCACCGCCGCGCTGGCCGCGACGATGCTGAACTACAACCTGCACCTGAACTCGTGGGTGGGCGCGTTCCTCGCGCTGGGGATCTCGCTGGCCATCGGCGCGCTCAACGGCATTATGGTTACGCGCACCGGCATCGATTCCTTCCTGATCACCCTGGCGGCCTTCCTCATGCTCCAAGGCCTCAACCTTGCGGTGACGAAGCTGGTCACCGGCCAAGTGGCCACCCCCACCATCGCGGACATGGAGGGCTTCCCGTCCGCCCACGCCGTGTTCGCCGGCAACTTCCACATCGGCAACGTGCGCATCTCGGTGACCGTCCTGTGGTGGATCTTTTTCGTCGCCGTGGCGTCGTTCGTGCTGTTCCGCACCAAGCTCGGCGGCTGGATCACCGCGGTCGGCGGCAACGCCGATGCCGCCCGCGCCGTCGGCGTGCCGGTGCGCCGCGTGAAGATTCTGCTGTTCATGGGCATCGGCTTCGCCGCGTGGTTCGTCGGCATGCACACCCTGTTCGCCTTCGACTCCATCCAGGCCGGCCAGGGCGTGGGCAACGAGTTCCTCTACATCATCGCCGCGGTCATCGGCGGCTGCGCTATGACGGGCGGGCGCGGCACCGCCGTCGGCACCGCCATCGGCGCGCTGATCTTCGGCATGACCAACCAGGGCATCGTCTACGCCGGCTGGAACCCGGACTGGTTCAAGTTCTTCCTCGGCGCGACGCTGCTGGTGGCGGTGCTCGCAAACACCTCCTTCGCCAAATACACCAAGGGGCGCTAAGTGGCTGTCATCGAACTGGAAAACATCACCAAGTCCTACGGCAGCTTCGAGGCGCTGCGCGGCGTCAACCTCGCCGTGCGCGAAGGCGAAGTCACCTGCGTGCTCGGCGACAATGGCGCCGGCAAGTCCACCCTGATCAAAATCCTGTCGGGCCTGCATCAACCCACCTCGGGCACCATGCTTATCGACGGCTCCGCCTCCACCCTCACCTCCCCCCGCGACGCCATCAGCGCCGGCATCGCCACCGTCCACCAGACGCTGGCGATCGTCGACGAGCTCAGCGTGTGGCGCAACTTCTTCCTCGGCCAGGAACTCACCGGCGCGTTCGGCGTGCTGCGCCAGGCCGAGATGAAGCGGATCTGCTCCGAGCAGCTTCTAGAGATGGGCATTGACATCCCCGACGTGGACGTCGAGGCCGGCAACCTCTCCGGCGGCCAACGCCAGGTCATCGCCATCGCCCGTGCCGTCTACTTCGGCGCACGAGTGCTCATCCTCGACGAGCCCACCGCCGCCCTCGGCGTGAAACAGTCCGGGGCGGTGCTGCGCATGGTCGCCGCCGCCCGCGAGCGCGGCATCGCCGTCGTGTTAGTCACCCACAACCCCCACCACGCCTTCTTGGTGGGCGACCACTTCACCATCTTGAAGCTCGGCCACCAGGAGCTCGACGCGCCTCGTTCCGAGGTCACCCTCGAGGAGCTGACCCACCAGATGGCCGGAGGCGGAGAGCTGGAGGCGCTCAGCCATGAGCTGAGGCGGGACTAAACCTTTGGTGCGTCGATTAGCGAGCTAGCGTTCGGCGAGCTCGGACTGAATCCAGTCCTTGCGCGCCTGGCGCTGGTGCTTCAGCTCCGCGACAGCCTCATTCGCCTCAATGCGGTGGCGCTTAAACAGCAGCATCGACAGCGGGAACGCCACAATCAGCGCCAGCAGCGCCGACATAATCACCGGCACCGGCGCGCCAATGAGCACCGCGGCGAGCTGGATCACCACCGTCAGCGCGATGAACAAAAGCAGGCGGTCCAAGCCGTAGATGGCCACGGCCTTGTTCGCCCTCGATTTCGCCCCGGGGTCTACCTGCGGAGAACGTTGATCAGTCACGGTTATTCACCCTATCCGGCGGGCAAGTATGTTTAAAACCATGGGAAGGTTGCTACTCCTCGCATTGGTCGTCCTGGCCGCCGTGCTGCTCTGGCGCGCGTTCGGCCCCGGCTCCGCCGAGCGCTACGGGTCGCTGCGCGGCGGGTCGCAGCGGCAGGTGGAGCAGAAACCCGTGATCAAGGGGCCTGACGACGACGAAGAGTTCCTCTGGAACATCGAAAAGAACCGGTTCAAGGAGCGCCGCGCGCGTGAAGAGGCCGAGCGCCGGGAGGCCGAGCGACGTGAGCTGGAGCGGCGTCGTTCCGAGGCCGAGGCGGAGCGGAAGCGCCGCGACGACGAGCAGCGCGACGACATCTAGGGCTTTTGCCAGCCCGTCTGAATTTGTTCACTAGCCCAGTGAACAAATTTCGAACGGGCGCCAGATTCCTGACAAATCACGGCGGCCGTTTGCGCCGACCTGGGCAAATAGGGGCCCTCTGACAGATTCCGCCGCGGAGTGTCAGCGGCGGGGGGCGGAACGCGGCCGCGGCGAGCGGAAGAAGCCCGACCTACGCCTCGGTGAACCCGACGCGCAGGCCGAGCTCGGCCGCCACGGCGATGACCTTCTCCCAGCGCACGCCGGCGCCGCCGTGCTCGATGGTGTGCAGGGTGGAGCGGGACACCCCGGCGGCGTCGGCGACGTCCTGTTGAAGGCGGCCGGTGGCGCGGCGCCTGGCGGCGATCTGCTCCCCCAGCGCGATCAGCACCGGGTCGTCGCTGGCGGGTTTGCCCTGCTTGTTGCGGGGTTTGTGGTGGGCGTCGCTCATCGGCCCGCCTCCTTCAGTCCGGCTTCCTCGGCGAGCACTGCGGGCAGTTTCTTGGACCAGGCGAGGGCGTCGCGGACGCCGTCGACAAGCGAGCGCTCCGCGGACCACCCCAACACCGACTGGGCCTTGTCGGTACGCGACGCGCTGCCGACCACGTCGCCGGGGCGCGCGGGGCCGGTGCGGACCTCGAGTGGCGTGCCGGTGGCTTCGCCGAACGCCTCTGCGAGCTCGAAGACGGTGGTGCCTTGGCCGGTGCCGAGGTTGATCACGTCGTAGCCGGAATCCCCCACCACCGAGTCGAAGCGCTGCAAAACCGCGACGTGCGCGCGGGCCAGGTCCCAGACGTGGATGTAGTCGCGCAGGCCAGAGCCATCGCGGGTGGGCCAGTCCACGCCGGTGACGGTGAACGGCTCGCCGGCGGCGTGGGCCTCGATCATCTTGCCCATGGCGTGGGTCGGGTGCGGGTTCTGCAGGCCAGTACGAAGCGCAGGGTCGGCGCCGATCGGGTTGAAGTAGCGCAGGGCGACGACGCCTAACCTGCCGGTGGCGGATTCGTCGCGAAGCACACGCTCCAGCAGCCACTTCGACGCCGCGTACGGGCTCTGGGGATCCACGGCGCTGGTCTCGTCCACCATGTAGTCCGGCCCCGGCTCGTACATCGACGCCGTCGACGACAACACGAACCGGCGCACGCCGTGCTGCTCCATCACCTGCAGCAGCGTGATGGCTTTGCCCACGTTGTTGTCGTAGTAGACCAGCGGCTGCTCCACGGACTCGGGCACGACGATTTTGGCGGCGCAGTGGATTACAGCGTCGATGTCCGAGTGCTCCGCGAACACCCGCTCCAGCACATCAACGTCGGCGACGTCGCCCTCGTAGCAGGCGAAGCGCTGGCCGAAGACGCGCAGGCCGGTGGAGAAATCGTCCAGGATCACCGGGGTGATCCCGGCGTCCGCGCAGCACGACGCAATAGTGGACCCGATGTAGCCGGCGCCGCCGGTGATCAGCACCTTCACTAGTTCAGCCCCGCGTAGGAGTGCAGGCCAGCGACCACGGTGTTGACGTAGGTCATGTTAAAGATCGTCATGGCCATGGCGAAGACGTTGATCCAGGCGGCGGCGGTGGACTTCCAGCCGGCCGTGGCACGCGCGTGGAGGTAGGCGGCGTAGAGGATCCAGGTGACCATGGAGACGGTTTCCTTGGCGTCCCAGCCCCAGAAACGGCCCCAGGCCACCTCGGCCCAGATGGCACCGAAGACGATGCCGATGCCGAACAGCGGCAGCGTCACCACCGCGGTTTTGTACGCGATCTGGTCCAGCGTTTTCGCGTCCGGCAGCGGGCGGAGGATCGCACCCAGGAATCCGTGTTCTTCGCCGCGCGGCTGGCGCATGCGCAGCAGGTACAGCAGGGCGAACGCGCCGGAGACCAGGCCCACGGACGCGCCGATGGACACCGTAGACACGTGCACTGGCATCCAGTAGGACTGCAGCGCGGGCACCACGGGCGCGGCCTGCATGTGGAACACCGTGGAGTTCAAGAACATGGCGATGACCATGGGGAACAGCAGCCACGGCCAGACGGTGTGCCAGTTCTTGCGCTGCACCACTACGGCGGCGACGACCATGATCACGGCGGTCATGAACAGGATGTACTCGTACAGGTTGCCCAGCGGGAACCGCCCGGCGGCGAGCCCGCGGGTGACAAACGCCACCAGGTGCAGCGCCACGCCGACCCAGACAAGCGCCTGGGTCATGCCAGCCCATTTGCGGGCGTTGGCGATCATGTCCTCGTCGGGCTTTTGCTTCTCGACGACCTCCGGTCCCCCAGCGCCAACCAGCACCTTCTGCTCCGCCAGGGCCTCGCGGCGCGCCTCGATGACGCTGTTGACGCGGCCGTAGTAGATGAACGCCAGAATCAGCGCCACGATGTAGACGATGAATGCGGTGCGGAACGTCAGGTCAGACAGCTCCGCCATGGTTGTGTTGACGAGCATGCCCATAACCTACCCCACTAGCAGGCGTTATCAAAGGTCATAGGGGTTGAACTCCCCCTGCTCGCCCTCATCGTCGTCGGGGTCGAGCCCGAGGATGGCGGCGGCGATGTCGTCGAATTCGCGGCCCCACCCGGCGCGGTCGGTGCGGGCGAGCCCGGCCAGCTCGACGTGGGTGACCGCCTCCCCTGCGGCCGAGGTCCCCGGCCGCAGCCGAACCCAGATACGGCGGCGCTTGATCGCCAGCGAGCCAGCCAGCCCCGCGAGCATCACCGCGGCCGCCAGCAGCGCCCACACCTGCGTCGGGTCGCGGGAGATCTGGTAGTTGGCGTACTCGGCGGCGCCGTCGAAACGCACCTTGACCTCGCCGTCGCCGGTGTCCACAGTGGCCTCGGAGCCGGGGGTGAGCTGGACGCGAGAGACCTTCTCCAGGCGCCCGTCGGCGACCAGGGACTGGTCCAGCACGAACACGTTCTGGGGCCGGCCGGTGTCCAAGCCGGCGTCGCCGACGTAGACGTCCACGGACACCGCCGGGTCGTCCATGGAGGGGAACGCGGACTGCAGCTGGTCGCCGTTCGGCCCGGCCCAGCGGGCGGTGGGCGCAAAGTTGCCCTCGATGGCGATCTGGTGCTGGCGGCGCTCCGTCAGGTCCGGGTACATGCCGGCGGGCGGGTCGAAGCGCATCACGCCAGAGGACAGGAACGTGAACACGTCGGTGGGCCTAAACTGCACCATCTGGGTGCGGGTCTCCCCGTTCGGCCAGGTCAGCGTCACCTGCGGAGCGAACCCGTGGCCCTGCAGGTAGATCCGGTCGCCATTGATGCGAAGCGGGTGGTTCACCGCCAGATTCGCCGGCTCCCACTGCTCCTGCGGCACCGTCAGGTCATCGGTGTAGGTGATGTCGGAGGAGAACTCGTTGGCCTGGCCGTTGTTCAGGTAGGTGGCCGAGAAATTTTGGGATTCGAAGCAGAACGGGGTCAGGCCGGTGCCGTCGAAAAGCGGGCCTGCCCGGAAGACGTCGAAGTTGGCGGGCGAGGTGTTGCAGAACACCCTCGATTGCTCCACCGGCACCGCGGATTCTGCCTCCGAATTGGTCACCACGATGACCTGGCCTTCGTAGAAGACCAAGCGGCCGGCCACGAAGGTGAGGATCATCGCGACGATGCCGATGTGGAAAATCAGGTTCATCAGCTCGCGGGTGTAGCCGCGCTCCGCGGAAATCGAGTACGCCCCGGCGCGGTCCTCGTCCTGGGTGTAGGACGCCACGTGCCAGCGTTTCAGCTGTTCACGCAACTGCTTCTCGACGTCCTCCGGTGCCCCCGCGACCTCCCCCTCCACGTGGTGCGGCATGCGTCCCAAGTACTTCGGCGCGCGCGTCGGCTTGGCCTTGTAGGCGCGCCAGTGGTCGATGGAACGCGGAATGATGCAGCCGACCAGGGAGATGGTCAACAGCACGATGATGGCGAGGAACCACGTGGACTGGAAGACGTCGAAAAGCTGCAGCTTGTCGTAGATCGGGCCGGTGGTGGGGTTGGCCTTGAGGTAGTCGTCCACCAGCGAGGACGACACAGTGCGCTGCGGCAGGAGCGCGCCCGGGATGGACGCGACGGCCAGCACGAACAGCAGCATCAGGGCGGTGCGCATGCTGGTGAGCCAGTGCCACGCCTTTTTCAGCCAAGTCAAAGCGGTGCGCATTTAGATGATCGTCCCTCCGAATCCGTCAACGAGCTGGCGGGTCCAGCCGATGAAGCCGTTCCACGCGCCGGTCACAAGCATCAGCCCGACGAGGATCATGGCGATGCCGCCGGCGATCTGGATGGCGCGGGAATGGCGGCGCAGCACGTCGATGCCGCGCACCGCGAACGAGGACCCCAGCGCCACCAAGAGAAACGGCAGGCCAAGGCCCAGGCAGTACGCGATGACCAGCAGCACGCCGCGCGCGGCCGTGAGCCCCGCGGTGCCCACGGACACCGAGATGATGGACGCCAGCGTCGGGCCCAAGCACGGCGTCCAGCCGAGCGCGAACACCCCGCCGAGCAGGGGCGCGCCGAGGATGGTGGTCCACTTCTTCGGCTGGAAACGGGTGTCTTTTTGCAGGACGGGCACCGCACCCATGAACACCACGCCCATGAGGATGGTCACCACCCCGCCGATGCGCATCAGCGTGTCGGCGTTGAGCGCGATCGCGCGCACCGCGCCGAAAACGGTGACGGTGGCCAGCAGGAACACCACGGTGAACCCGGCGATGAACAACGCCGCCGCGCCCGCCACGGCCCAGTGCTTGCGGGACACGCGCGCGCCCTTTTCATCCAGCGTCATCTCCCCGCCGACCACGCCGGTCAAATACGAGATGTAGCCCGGCACCAGCGGGATCACGCACGGGGAAGCAAAGGACACCAGGCCGGCGACCGCCGCCGCAAGCAGGCCCAGCAGCAGCGGGCCGTCCGCCGCCAGTTCCGCGAACCCCACCTACGCCTCCTCGGCCAGGCGGTCGGTGAGCTCGATCAGCTCGTCCGCAGAAACGGCGCGCAAGAACACCGCCGCCGGGCGGTGCTGCTTGTCCAGAACGATGGTCGTCGGGATGACGGAGCTGGGCACGCCGCCCAACTGCGCCGCGGTCTTAAACGGCGGGTCGTAGATGGACGGGTAGGTCACGCCGTTATCCGCCAGGAAGTCCAGCGCGATCTGCGGGTTCGGGTCGCGTACGTTGATGCCCAGCACGGTGCCGACGCCACGCGCTTGGAGGTGCTCGTGGGTCTGCTGCAAGTCGTCAACCTCCGCACGGCACGGCGCGCACCACTGGCCCCACGCGTTGAGCACAACGATCTCGCCGTCGAAATCACTCAGGGCGATGGTCTGGCCTTCGTCGAGAAGCGACTCGCCCTCGAAGCCGGCCAGGGGCTTGCGGTCCGCCTCCTCGTAGAAGATTTCAGTTTGCCCGCCCGGCGAGTGGAACGCGAAGTTGCCGCCGTCGTCCGGGCCGGAGCAGGCAGCCAGCAAAAGCGCGGCCGCACAAAGCGGCGCGGCGAAAAGCTTGCGCATAGTACCTCTCAAATGTGCTGGGCAGGAGTGCTGTAGGCCCAGTCAACAACACTGCCGCCGTCAAACACAAGTGAGGTCACGCTGGCCAGGTCGCAGTTGCGGCTCGCGTGCGCCAGGCGCTTGCCCTGCAGGTGGCGCTGCACCATCACAATCGGCAGCTGGTGGCTCACCAGCACCGCCTCGTGGCCTTCGGCTTTGTCGCGGGCGTCCTCGACGGCGGACCACATGCGCTCGAAGATGTCCTGGTAGGGCTCGCCCCAGCTCGGCTCGAACGGGTTGGTCATGTGCCGCCAGCGGATCGGGTTGATCAGCTGCGAGCGCCACCCCTTCGTGCGCAGGCCCTCAAAGGTGTTGCCCGCCTCCAGGATGTCCTCGCGGGTGTCCACCTCGCAGCCGGTGACCTCCGCGATCGGGCGGGCAGTTTCTTGCGCGCGCTCCAGCGGGCTCGCCGCAAGGTAGACCACATCGCGGCCGCGGAAAAACTTTGAGGTGGCCACGGCCATGGAGTTGCCGCGGGAAGACAGGTGGTAGCCCGGCATGCGCCCGTAGAGGATTTTCTTCGGGTTGTACACCTCGCCGTGGCGCACCAGGTGCACCGTCGTCTTCGTCATTTAGGCCTCCGCGGGTTTCGCCGCCGCGGCGGCCTTCGCGGCGGAGCGCAGCGCGTCCTCGATGCGGCCGAAGTCCTCGTCCGTCAGCGCCGTGGAGACGAACCAGGTCTCAAACGCGCTCGGCGGCGCGTACACGCCAGCGTCTAGCAGGGCGTGGAAGAACGGGGCGTAGCGGAACGTGTCGGCGGCCTGCATGTCGGCGAAGTTGTGGCCCTCGCCCTCCCCGAACCGGACGGAGAGCATGGTCGCCGCGCGTTGGATGTGGTGGGTGACGCCTTCGGCCGTGAGGGCGTCGTGAAGCAAACGCTCCAAAAGATCGGCGTTCTTGTTCAGCGTCGGGTAGATGTCCTCGGTGGCCAGCTCGAGCGAGGCCAGGCCGGACGCCATCGCCACCGGGTTACCGGACAGGGTGCCCGCCTGGTAGACGGGGCCGTTCGGCGCGAGGTGCTCCATGATGTCGCGGCGACCGCCGAATGCCGCGGCGGGCAGGCCGCCGGAGACGACCTTGCCGAAGGTGGTCAGGTCGCCCGCAACGTTGTCAACGCCGTACCAGCCGGCGTAGGAGGTGCGGAAACCGGTCATGACCTCGTCGAGGATCAGCAGCGCGCCGTTGAGATGCGCGAGCTCCTTGAGCTTGGCGTTGAAGTCGTTCTGCGGGGCGACGGTGCCCATGTTGCCCGCGGCCGCCTCCGCGATGACCGCGGCGATCTCGCCCTCGTTCTCGCGGAACGCGCGCTCCACGGCCTCGAAGTCGTTGTACGGCACCACGATGGTGTCCTTCGCCTGCGCGCCAGTGACACCCGGGGAATCCGGCAGGGAGAACGTGGCGATGCCGGAGCCAGCGCTTGCCAGCAGCGCGTCGACGTGGCCGTGGTAGCAGCCTTCGAACTTGAGGATCTTCGGCCGGCCCGTGAACCCGCGCGCCAGGCGGACGGCGGACATGGTGGCCTCCGTGCCGGAGTTGACCATGCGCACCTCCTCCACCGACGTGCGCTTCACAATGTGCTCCGCGATCTCGATCTCCGCCTCCGTGGGCGCGCCGAAGCTCAGGCCGTTGCGCAGGGCCTTCTCCACGGCCTCGACGATCTTCGGGTGGGCGTTGCCGTGCACCATCGGGCCCCAGGAGCACACCAGGTCCACGTACGAGTTGCCGTCCACGTCCACAAGCTTCGAGCCGTGCGCGCTCTGGATGAAGCGGGTCTGCCCACCCACCGAGCCGAAGCCGCGCACCGGCGAGTTCACGCCGCCCGGGGTGGTTTTCTGCGCCCGCTCGAACAGTTCGTGCGAGCGCTGGGTGTTAGCTGAAGTCGGCTTTTCCGCAGTCATGGTTGTCTATCCTAGGCCATATGAAAATCGCGTTTTTAGGCCTCGGCCGCATGGGCACGGAGCTCGCGCTCAAGCTTGTCGACGACCACGAACTGACCGTATGGAACCGCACCGCCGAGAAGACCGAGCCGTTGGTCTCGCGCGGGGCTCAGGCTGCGTCTTCCCCCGCGGAAGCCGTCGAGGGCGCCGAGCTGGTGATCACCTGCCTGTTCGGCCCCGACATCGTGCGTGAGGTGGTGATCGAGCCCGGTTTGATCCCCGACGGCGTGACCTGGGCCGATGCCACCACCATCTCCCCCGCGGACGCCGCCGCCTTCGCCGACGCCGTGCCCGGCTACGTGCACACCCCGGTCGTCGGCTCGCTGCCGCCCGCGCGCGCCGGCAAGCTCGGGGTGTACGTCGGGGGCGCCGATGCCTCTCGACGCTCTAAAGTCGCCGACGTCGTTGCCCCCTGGGCCGCCGCCAACCCTTCACGGCTCAAGGAAGTGGACACCGCCGCCGGCGCCGCCGTGGGCAAACTGCTTGCCAACCTCGCCCTGGCCGTCACCATCGAAGGGTTCAAGGAAGCGCTGGTGTTGGGCGAATCCCAGGGTCTGTCGGAAGAGCAGGTGGTGGACATGCTCGGCTCCACCGGCCTGGAGTTCATCGTGAACATGAAGTCGCCGTTCCTTTTGGGTGAGCGCTCTACTTCGCCCGGCGACTTCACCGCCGACGCCATCGCCAAGGACGCCCGCCTGATGCTCGCGTCCGCGGACCAGGACCTGCCCGCCGTCTCCGCCGCCCTGGCGTCGTTGGAGGCGCAACAGGACGCTGGCCACGGAGACGAGGACTTCTCCACCGTCGTGGTGAACCGATAGCCGCGCCCTGGTGCCCGACACTTCGCGGCGGAATCTGTCAGGCTGCCCCCTAAACCCCCAGGTCGCCGCAGACGCCCGGCGGAATCTGTCAGGCCCCTTTCGCCCACCGCCGCGAAAGTCGAGTCCGGGAGGTCGAGTCCGGGCCTAAAACAGGGCGAACTCGACCTCCGCCGCTCGACTTTCGGCGCCGCCCGGCCGCCCTACCGACCGGCCTCGATCTCG
Organism: Corynebacterium sp. CQ3829_602738; assembly: GCF_054478435.1. Taxonomy (NCBI): domain Bacteria; kingdom Bacillati; phylum Actinomycetota; class Actinomycetes; order Mycobacteriales; family Corynebacteriaceae; genus Corynebacterium; species Corynebacterium sp. CQ3829_602738. Next base: position 293,668 of record NZ_CM137003.1, on the reverse strand, counting down.
TTGCCCACGACCTCGGCGGCCGGCTTCTTCTTCCCCTGGTTGCGGAAGATGCCGTAGAACACCACCACCAGCAGCGCGATGGCGATCCAGTTGGCCACCTTGGCGTACTGTTCCAGCACCATCACGACCGGCTCACCGATCCACCAGCCCAGACCGAGGTAGAGGAAGGACCACAGCGTCTTGGAGATGAAGTCCAGGACCATGAACTTCCACAACGGCATCCCGGTCATACCCATGAGTACGAACACCACGAACGCGATTGGCAGCGGGATGGGCACGTAGGCGAGGAAGATACCCAGCCAGCCCAGCTTGATAGCCCACTTCTCCACGCGCTCGATGTTTTTTGCGGCGCGCGGCGAGTTCGCGGCCTGCACGTCGAGGATCCCGCGGCCCCAGAGTTTGCCGGCCCACCAGTAGATCCAGTCGAACTTGATGTTCACGATCGAGCCGATGAGCAGGAACAGCAGCCAGTGCGGCGCCTCCCCCACCGCGGCGAGCGCACCGGTGGACGCGGCGCCGACGCGCGAGCCTGTCAGCGCCAGCATGATCGGCGGGTCCAGCCCCAATAGCCACGCCCGGAGCGGGATCATGGCCAGGCCGAAGATGCCGACGAAGCCGAACCAGCCCAGGCACCAATAGTCGGCTTTGGTGGGTTTGCCGTTCCATGGCAGGCCGTCTTCTTCCCACCATTCCTTCTCGGCAGGCTCAGCAGGCTCGGCAGCCCTCTCGCGTGGATGCGCGTGTTCTTCCATAGGTGATCAACCTAGTGCACATCCGCCCGCACCCCCTACCCAAGCGGAGAATGAGGTGCTAGGTTCTGCGTGCACGCGACTCAGAGAGGAGGCGCAACATGGAAACACCACAAAACGAATCCGACCGAGGCACACGCCCTGTCGATGCCGGCCGGCTCATCTACGAGCTTTCACGGGAATACGGCGGCTTCGACAACTTCGAGCTTCCAGAGCGCACTGGCAGCCGGGACCTCCCGCTGGTTTAGGGCTTTTGCTTTGCGACGGCAGCTGCCGCCGCAGCCCTCGCATCGGCAATAACCGCCGGCACGCCGACCCCACCGGCCCACGCGCCGGTGAGGGAGATGTGGGAGGCCTTTGGTTCGTCGAGAAGCAGGCTGCGCACCTTGGACACGGTGGCGAGGTGGTTCTCGTCGAAGCGGGGTAGGCCGCCGAGCCAGCGTTGGACGTAGATTTCCTCGAGGCCGGCGGCGCGGCCGTCGAAGCCGGTGATGGTTTCGAGGTCGTCGAGGGCCCAGTCCACGAGGTCGTCCTCGGAGGCGGTGATGGCGACGTTGTCGCCGAAGCGGCCGAAGCTGGCGCGCACCAGTGCCCCGCCGCGCTCGGCGAGGTGCGGCCACTTGCGCGAGGAGAACGTGAACGCCTTCGCGTGGACGTCCTCGGCGCCGGTAGATACGAGGACGCCGGAGTTCTGCGGCAGGCCCTCGTCGGTGGCAAAGCGCATGCCCACCACCGCGGAGTTGGCCAGCTTCACGGTTTTCAGCACCTCGGAGGCCTCGGGCGCGATGTCCTTGAGCAGCAGCGCCGCGGTGGGGGCGGGTACGGCGAGGATGACGTGGTCGTAGGCCTTGTCCTCCCCGCCTTTGAGCCGGTACTTCGGTGCCTCAGCCGAGCCCTCGAGGCTGATCGCGGAGATGAACGCGTCGATGTAGATGTCCGCGCCGGATTTTTCGGCAAGCGTTTCGTAGAGCTCCTGGTAGCCGTCGCGGAACGTCTTGAACACCGCACCCTGGCCGGTGGGCATCTCGCGGCGGGAGCGCTCCAGGTTGGCCACGGCGGTGGACAGGTGGACCGGCCCGTCGGCGGCAAGGCGGTCGAATTCCTCCGCCAGCTGCGGGATGGTCGCGCGCACGCCGAGGTCGTCGGCCGTGCAGGAGTACACCCCGCCGAGCAGGGAGGAGACAATGTTGTCCACCACCTCGTCGCCGTAGCGCTCGCGCACAAGCTTGCCGACGTTGACGTCGCCGCCGACTTCCCAGTCGAAGCCTTCGCGCTCGGCCTCGGTGTCGATGCGCTGCGCGGTGTCCTCGCTGACCAGGTGCTTGACAGTCTCGGAGGTGGACGGGATGCCCATCACCCCACCGGTGGGCAGCGCGCGCGCCTCGCCGTCGACCCACACCAATGAGCGCAGGCCAGACGGCTCTACCAGGGAGTCGGCCAGGCCGAGCTCGGTGAAAAAATCCACGGCGTCCTGGCGGCGCGCCAGGAACGCCTCGGCGCCCATGTCGGTGGGGCCGGCCTCGAAGGCGACCGTGTGGAGCTTGCCGCCGAGGCGGTCGGTGGCCTCGTAGACGTCGACCTTGAGGTCGTCCTCTCCCTCGGCGCGGGCGGAGCCTGCGCGAAGCTCGAATGCGGCGGTCAGCCCCGCAAGGCCCGCACCGATGATGGCAATGTTCATTAGCTCTCCTCGTGGATGATCGCTACGGCTTCGGTGATCGCGTCCGCGTCGGTGGTGGGCAATACGCCGTGGCCGAGGTTGAAGATGTGCCCGGTGGCGTCGCCGGCCGCAATTGCCCGCGCGGCCTCGGCCTTGATGCGCGCGACCTCGCCGCGCACCACGTTGGTGCCGGCGAACAGCATGGCCGGGTCCAGGTTGCCCTGCAGCACGCGCGGGGAGGCGAACCGCGTCGCGGCCGTGTCCAGCGGCACGCGCCAGTCCACACCCATGACCTCGCTGCCGGCCTCGGACATCGCGCCGAGCAGTTCGCCGGTGGTCACGCCGAAGTGGATGCGCGGGATCTCGCCTGCCACGGATTCGAGGATTTCCACCGAGTACGGCAGAACGAATTCGCGGTAGTCCGCTTCGGTGAGGAAACCCGCCCAGGAGTCGAACAGCTGCATCGCGTCGATGCCGGCTTCGACCTGCGTGCGCAGAAAGGCGACGATGGTGGGCACCAAGCGGCGCATCAGCGCGTGCCAGGTCTCCGGCTCGGCGTGCATCATCGCCTTGGTCTTCTCATGGTTCTTGCTCGGACCGCCCTCGACGAGGTAGCTGGCCAGGGTAAACGGCGCGCCGACAAACCCGATCAGGGCTTGGGTGTTGCTCAGTTCGTCGAGGATGATGCGGATGCCATCGGCCACGGCGGCGACTTCGTCGTCAAGCACAGGCAGCTTCTCGACGTCACTCCGCCCCCTCACCGCCTCCCCCATCACCGGCCCGCGGCCGGGCACGATCTCCACGTCCACGCCTGCCGCTTTGAGCGGGACCACGATGTCGGAGAACAGGATCGCGGCGTCGACGTCGTGGCGGCGCACCGGCTGCAGCGTGATCTCCGCAAGCAGCTCCGGCATGAAGCACGAGTCCAGCATGGGGATGCCTTCGCGCACTTCGCGGTACTCGGGCAGGGAGCGGCCGGCCTGGCGCATGAACCACACCGGGGTGCGCGAGGGGGTGCGGCCGTGGGCCGCCTCGAGCAGTGGTGCGTTGGGGAGGTCGCGTCTGGTCATGGCACTCAAGCCTACCGGCGCAGGCCGTGAACCCGGAACCGGCTGGCGCGGCGGGAGCTGTACTCCACAAGCAGGGAACTTCCCAGCATGAGCAGGGTCGCGCCCACTGGCGGCAGCACGCCCGCGGCCGCGAGGATGATGGCGGCCGCGTTGTAGATTCCGGCGAACCACAGGTTCCTGTCGGCGATGCGGTTGACGCGGCGGGCGTGCTCGATGGCCTGGGGCACAGCCATGACGTCGTTGCGGATAAGCACGACGTCGCTGACGTTGTTCCAGTTCGGCACCTTGGTGCCGTAGAGGTCCTCGCCGGCGTAGAGGATGCCGGAGTCCGCCACGCGCAGCACCGGCAGCACGCTGGAATCGCACACCATGGCCACGATGCCGCCCTGGGTGTGCAGGGCGCGCACCGCGGCGGGTTTCTCATTGGAGCGGATGCCGGCGAGCACCTGCGAGATGCCCAAAAAGTCCGCGAAGCGGCGCGCCACCGGGTAGGTGTCGCGCGAGAGCATCACGGTTTCCACGCCCATGGATTCCAGGGTGTCCACCGCCTCAATGGCGTCTTCCTTGGCGGGGTCGAACAAGGTGATCACGCCGCGGTCCTTGCCGTCCCAGCGCACCACCACCGGGGTGCCGCCGGTGGTGGCGGCCACCGACAGCTTGCCCTTGAGCTGGGAGAGGTTGGTCGGGCGCCACAGGGAGGCGTCGTACGTTTGCGTGCGGGCGTTATCGCCGCTACCCCAGGTGGCGGTGACGCGGCCGCCGAACTCGCCGTCCGGGGTGATCGTGTCGTCGCTGACTTCGATCCAGTCCGGCAGGCGCGGGTCCCCGGTGCGGGCGTCGCGCACCTCGCGGGCCGCCTTCACAATGGCGCGGGAGGCCGGGTGGTCCGAGTCCGCGGACAGCACGCCGGCGATGCGCAGCACCAGCTCGCTGCTTTCGCCGGCCGCGGCGGTGACGGTTTCCACGTGCATCTCCGGCAGCACGAGCGTGCCCACGCGGTTGAACACCACCGTGTCCACCTTGGACAGCACCCGCAGCGCGTTGCCGTCGCGCATGAGCACGCCGTTGCGCACGGCAGCCTCGATGCCCTGGCGGATGGCCAGCGCCGGCGAAATGGCCAAACTGAACGGGGCGACCACGATCAGGATCGCCAAGGCTGTCGACGCCGCGGTGTTGACGTTGCCCGTAAACAGCAGCCACAGGCCGAAGTCCAGCACGGCAATCGCGTACGCGGCCGGGATGAGCATGCTGGCAGACCGGGTGGAGACCATCGTCGCGGCGTTTTGGTGGCGCGAAGCCTCCTCCAGCCAACGTTGCACAGCGGTCAACAGCGTGGTGTGGCCGACGCGGACGGCGCGGACCTTGATGTCGCCTTCGCGCACCACGGACCCGGCGACCACGCGCTTGCCTACCTTTATCTGCGGACTGTCGTGGGTGTTCACCAGCTCCCAGCCGATTTCGCCGGAGCCACCGACGACCTCTCCGTCGACGGGGATGACCTGCCCGGCGCGCACACGGACGTCGTCGCCACGCATGATCTCTGTGGCCGGGAGCCGCTCGCAGCCGCCGCCCTTCTTGCGGTGGGTGACCTCGTAAAGGGACTCCGCGCCGGGGCGGCGCGCCTCCAGCTCGTCCAGCAGGTTTGTGCGCACGCGCATCGAGAAGAAGCGGCCGAGCAGCAGCAACGTGGTCACGGTGCAGGCGACCTCGAGGTAGAGCTCCGGGCCGCGGCCGATCTCCAGCGGCGCCCAGGCGCCACTGGACTCGTAGCCGATGTGGCCCGCCTCAGTGAACAGCAGCACGGCGAATGACCACAGGTAGGCCGCCAAGATAGCGATGGAACTCGCGCCGTCCAGTGCCGAAAGGCCGCGGCGCACGCCGCCGGCCATCGCGCGGTGGAACGGGGAGGCGCACCACAGCGCCACCGGGGTGGTCAGGGCGAACGCTACCCACTGCCAGCCGGGGAACCCGAGGGCGGGCACGTAGGTGAGCAGCAGTACCGGTATGGTCAGCACCACCGCCAGCCAAAGCCTTCCCGGGGTAACCAAGTCGCGGGCGGTAAACAGCACGTCGCCGCTGCGGCGCCCCGTACGGGGCTTGTTCTGCACGAATCCTTGGGCGCGGGCGAGCAGGTGTGCCGCTTCTTCCTTGCGGTGGTGCTTGGCGCGGCGCGGCATCGGGTGCTCCGACCAGTACCGGCCGTGCGCGCGGCGTTGCAGCGTGGAGTCCGTGATCACTGCGGTAACGCCGAATTGTTCGATGATCTTGATCAGGTGGTGCGGCGGCATGGTCGCCGGTGCGGTCACCCACGCCATGCGGGTGGGGTACACCAGGCGGGCGGAGACGCCTTCCATAGATTCCAGGGCGTCCTCGATCTCCGTCAGCTGCGGGCCGTCTTCCACTCCCCGCAGTTCGAAGGCGTAGGAGGCGTTGGGGCGCACGAGCTCGCCGTCCAGGTCGCGCCGTGCCGTGGCTGGGTCGATGCCAGCTTGGCGGGCGGCGTCGCGGGCCGCCTCGATGTAGTTGTCGAGCTCCTCGCCGCTCAGCTGCTCCAACTTGGCGCCTTCGCGCCCGGTGGTGCTGAGCTTTTCCAGGTCCCCGCCCTCGTATTTGCTCATTCCACGCCTTCCCAGACGTCGCCGCTGCGCTTATCTACAAACGCGTTGGCGGCCGGGCGGAACATGAAGAACAGGGCGAAGACCAGCACGCCGACCACCACGAACGCGGCCCAGCCGGCCACGCCGACGAAGAAGCTGGCCAGCTGCAAAAACACCGCCAGTCCGATGAACCCGGCCAGCCAGCGACGCGCCACCTTCGAACCTTTGGGCAGGTAGGCGCAGCACGAGGTAATGAGTGCGCCGAGGATGATGCTGCCCCAGGTGTAGACCCGCAGGTTGCGCGCGAATCTATCAATGAGCTCCTCGTCGGCCCCCTCAATCATCCACGTATCCGGTAGCCGGTCCGGCACCCCGTTGGCCATGGTCAAAAACGCGATGACGAACATCAGCACCGCCGCGGTAAGGCACAGGTAGTAGCCGATTTTCAGCGGCTTCGGCCACGCCGGGCCGACCTCGCCGGTGAAGCGCCGGTTCCTGTCGTTCGGGTCCGACACCATGGTTGGGAACATCCCTGCCACCGCTTAGCTCTCCTTCTTCTCCGGCGCTCCCGCCGCATCAGCATTACCGCTGGTTTTGTCCTTGGGCGGCTTGGTCCACGCCACGGAATCCTTGTCAACTGAATAGATGATGCCCAGGATGCCCGCAACACCAAGGATGATCTGGATAACGCCGTCTATGCCGAACATGGCCGTCGGCACCGCGGTGGAGGCCGGCACCATCATGAACAGCGTGACCATGCGCAGGGCGAAGAAGACGGAGAAGATCTGCAGCAGCCTGCGGGCGTTTTCCGCCCATTTCGCCTGTTTTTGTACCGCGCGCAGCGCGAAGACGAACAGCAGGATCACGCCGAGCTGCAGCAGCGCCATGATGAAGATCGAGCCGTACACGCTGGCGTTCATCAGCGCCTCGGAGACCTCGCCGTCGCCGTTGGTGGCGCGCTCCTTGGCCACCTCGCGCAGCGCGGACGGGTCGATCACGCTCGCCGCCACGGCGAAGATCTGGTGCAGCAGTTCCCCGCCGATCATCACGGTCCAGGCCGCGAGCATGTAGCGCACAGCTTCGGGCATGGAGCCCTTGTGCTTCTCGACGGCCTCCGGTCCCACCCGGCTCGGTGATCCCGGATTCATTGGGGGCAAGCTAACCATTGAGCCTCTTTGCTGCCTCGATGGCGTAGTAGGTGAAAATTTGGTCTGCCCCGGCGCGCTTGATGGACATCAGTGCTTCCATCATCGTCTCCTCGTAGTCGATCCAGCCGTTCTGACCGGCCGCGTTGAGCATGGCGTACTCGCCGGAGACTTGGTAGGCGGCCACCGGCACCGGGGACATCTCCGCGATCTTGGCCAGCACGTCCAGGTACGGCAGCGCGGGCTTGACCATGACAAAGTCCGCGCCTTCGGCGATGTCCAGCTCCGTTTCCAAAAGCGACTCGCGCACGTTCGCCGGGTCTTGCTGGTAGGTGCGGCGGTCGCCCTTCAGCGAGGAGCCGACCGCGTCGCGGAACGGCCCGAAGAACTTGGAGGCGTACTTCGCGGAGTAGGCCATGATGGCGACGTCGGCGAAGCCCGCGCGATCAAGCGCCCTGCGAATTTGCTCGATCTGGCCGTCCATCATGCCGGACGGGCTGACAATGTGCGCGCCCGCGCGCGCCTGGGCCACCGCCATGTCGCAGTAGATCTCCACGGTGGGGTCGTTGTCCACCACTTCCCTGCCGTGGGCGTCGGTGGTGAGCACGCCGCAGTGGCCGTGGTCCGTGAACTCGTCCAGGCAGGTGTCCGCCATGATGATCAGCTCGTCGCCGAACTCCTTGCGCAGCAGCGCAATCGCGCGGTTGAGCACGCCGTCTTCTGCGACGGCGACGGAACCGGTGGCGTCCTTGTCCTCCTCGCGCGGCACACCGAACAGGTCCACGCACTTCACGCCGGCGTCGAGCGCCTCGCGGCAGATCTCTACCAGCGATTCCGGGGTGTGCTGGTACACGCCCGGCATCGACGGGATCTCCCGCGGGGCGTCGATGCCGTCCGCGATGAACAGCGGGAGGATGAAGTCGGCCGGGTGCAGGCGCGTCTCCGTGACAAACTCACGGATAGCGGGGGTTTGCCGCAAGCGGCGGGGGCGTCGAATCAAGTCGTAATCAGCCATGCGCCACATCTTAGAACGCGCACCCGACACGACCCAGCTGGCGCGTTGCTAGCCAGCCGCGGCCGCGGTGTCCTCGCCGGCGCTCTTCGCAGCTTTCCGACGCTTCTTGCGCGGCGGCGGCAACTGCCCCGACGCGCGCAGCCCTGCCACGTGGTCGGCCAAGGCGTCGACGAGGTTGGGGATGTCGGCGACCTCCGGGACGACGTCGACACGCAAGCCTTGCTCCCGCGCTTCCGCCGCGGTGACCGGGCCGATGCAGGCGATGATCGTGCGCGAATGCGGCTTGCCCGCAATACCCACGAGGTTCTTCACCGTCGACGGGGACGTGAAGCACACGGCATCGAAGCCGCCGGTCTTGATCATGTCGCGCGTCTCCGGCGGCGGCGGGGCGGCGCGCACGGTGCGGTAGGCGACCACGTCGTCGACCTCCCAGCCCTTCTCCTGCAGGCCGTCCACCAGCACGTCGGAGCCGAGGTCCGCGCGCGGCAGCAGCACGCGCGAAACCGGGTCGATGTCCTCGACGTACTCCGGGAACGCCTCCGCCAGACCGGCCGCGTTCTGCTTCGTGCGGTGCGGCACAAGCTCCGGCTGCATGCCGCGGGCGATCAGCGCGTCGGCGGTCTTCTGCCCCACCGCGCCCAGGTGCACGCCGGCGAACGAGCGGGCGTCCAGGCCCAGCTCCTCAAACTTCGACCACACGGCATCGACGGCATTGACCGAGGTGAACAGGATCCACTGGTAGCGGCCCTCCACGATGCCCTTGATCGCGCGGTCCATCTGCGCCGGGTTGCGCGGCGGCTCCAGCGAGATCGTGGGCACGGACTGCGGGATCGCGCCGTGCTGCGACAGGCGGGCGTTCATCACCCCTGCCTGCGACTTCGCGCGCGGCACAAGCACGCGCCAGCCGTACAGCGGCCGGTTTTCCCACCACGAGTACTTCGAGCGGTCGTCCGCCGCGGTGCCGAGGGTGACCACCAGCGGGCCCTCCAGCTCTGCGTCGAGCTTGCCCACGGTACCCAGCGTCGCGTCGAACGTGCGCTGCAGGCGGGTGGTACCGCGCGTGGTCACCGTCACCGGGGTGGACGCCTGGAAGCCTCGCTGCGTGAGCTGCTCCACCATCTCCGCCAGGTGCTCCTGGTTCGCCTGGAACACCAGCGGCTGCGGAGCGGATGCGAGCTGGTCCCAGTCCACGCCGCCGTTGTTGAGGTCGGCTTCCGTGTACGTCGATCCCAGCGCGATTCCGGCGAACGACGGCACCGTCGACGGCAGCGACATCCCCGGCACCACCTGGAACTCCATGCCCTCGGCGGCCACCGCGGAGATCTCCTCCATCACTGAGTCGCGCGTCAGCGGGTTGCCGCATACCAGGCGGATGACGTCGCCGTCGCCGGCTTCGCCGCGCTCCACCGCTTCCGCGGCGTCGTTAAGCGCGAGCTTCAGCTTCTCGACGATCACTCCGCCGTCCAGCCCAACCTCCTGCAACTCCGCAGCAGTCGGGTCCTCTGGGCGGGGCGGCTTGCGCCGCGCGCCAGCCTCTTTCGCCTCCGCGCACATTTTCTCGTAGCGCTCGTTGGCCGCGTCCATCTTGGCTTTCGGCACTGGCAGCGCCGCCGCGACGACACTTCGGACCCCCGCTGACACCTCAGGGTCCACGAGGGCGATAGAATTGGATTCCATTACTTCGCGAGCGCGAACCGTGAGCAATTCAGGGTTACCCGGTCCAGCACCAACGAAGATCACCTTCCCCGGCTGGGGGGTGTGAGTGGGCTCTGTCATGGAGAAATCTCTTCTAGGCACAAATAAACCGCCCCCGCGCGGCTGGGTTCGCGGTGTTGATCGGCCTCACAACGGCCCACCGACCCGATTGCGCGGAGGGTATTGAACGTATGGTATCTCCACCATAAAATGCTTCAGCCCGAGAACAAAACCAGCGCGGTCTTCCCCGCCGTGCGCGCCTCCCGGAGTCTCACACCCCGGATCGTCTAGCTGCCGCCTCGGCCTACTCCATCAGGTCGGCGGCGCCGCGCTCCAGCAGCACCTCGGCGACCTTGCGGCCTAGCTCGGCCGGGTCAGCGCCCTGGGCTTCCTCCACCAGCTGGCGGGAGCCGTCCAGGGCGAACACACCGGCACGCAGGGTCACGCCCGAGCCGTCGAACACGGCTGACGCCGCGACCGGCGCGGTGCAACCCGCCTCCAAACGGGCCAGCACGGCGCGCTCGGCGGTGGATTCGGCGGTGGCGGAGGCGTCGATAAGTGTGTCAATCGCCTCGCGCGCCACGGCGTCGTCGAAGCGGCACTCCACGGCCAGCGCGCCCTGGGCGGGAGCCGGCATGAACACCTCGGGCGAGAAGACTTCGGTGGCGCGGTCGCCGTATCCGCCGCGCACGAGGCCTGCGTAGGCCAGGATGATCGCGTCCAGCTCGCCGTCTTCCACATACGACATGCGGCGCTCAATGTTGCCGCGTAGCGGGCGGATGTCCAGGTCGGGGCGCACGGCCTTGAGCTGGGAGACGCGGCGTGGCGCGGAGGTGCCCACGCGCGCGCCTTCGGGCAGCTCGGCCAGGGTCAGGCCGTCGCGGGCGATGAGTGCTTCGCGGCTGTCCTCGCGCACGGGGATGATCATGTGGGCGCGCGGCTCGTCGGCAGTGGGCAGGTCCTTGAACGAGTGGACGGCGATGTCGACCTCGCCGTGAAACAGCGCGTCGCGCAGCGCGGAGGTGAACACGCCGACGCCGATGCGCTCCACGGGCGCTTGGGACAAGTCGCCCGGGGTGGTCACGATCTGCAGTTCGGCCGCGTGACCGTGCTCGCCCAGCGCGTCGCGGACGTGCCCGGTCTGGGTGGTGGCCAGGTGGGATCCGCGTGTGCCAATTTTGAACATCTACTTCTCCTTGCCGTGCAGTTCCTCGGGCAGCGGCAGCTTCTGCGCGTCCACCGCCACGGAGGGGCTTTCCAGCCCGAACAATTCGGTGACCGCCTCTTCCACGCTCACCGTTTCCGCCGTCGCCGCCAGCTCCTTGATCTTCACTGTCGGCTGGTGCAAAAGCTTATCGACGACACGCTTGACCATGCGGCTGACCTGATCAAAGTCGTCCTCGGACATCTCCGGCAGGCGGGTGCGCAGACGCTGCAGTTCTTGGCCGGAAATCTCCGCGGCGTTGCGGCGCAGCCGGGTTACCGCCGGGGCGACCTCGCGCACGCGCTGCTCCGAGCCGAACGTGTCCACCTCTTCGGCCACGATCTCCTCGGCGCGGCGCAGCGCCCGGGAGTCCTCGTTGTCGCTGCCGCGCATCTTCTCGTGCAGGGACTCTATGTTGACCAGGTGCACGCCGTCGATGTCTGCCACGGCGTCGTCGATGTCGCGCGGCAGCGACAGGTCCGCCAGCACCAGCGGGCCGGGGACGTCGGCCGGGGTGATGGTGAACTCGTCGGAGGCGGTGGCGGAGACCACCAGGTCCACGCGGTCCAGCACCGAGGCGCGGTCGGCGAAGTCCACCACCTCGGCGGGCACGCCGGCCTCGCGGGAGTGCTCGGCGAGGCGCTCCGCGCGGTCGCGGGTGCGGTTCGCCAGCACCAGCTTGTCAATGCCCTGCTTGCCCAGATGCGTTGCGGCCAGCGAGCTCATCGCGCCGGCACCTAGGACGAGGGCGGTTTTGCCCCGGAGGTCGTCGACAAGCATCAGCTCCATCGCCTCCTCGAGTGCGACGGTGACCATGGACGCGCCCGAATCGTCGATGCCGGTTTCGGTGTGCACGCGCTTGCCGGTGTGCAGTGCGGCCTGGGCCAGCGAGTGCAGATTCGGGCCGACGGTGCCGCGCTCCACGGCGTCGACGTAAGCCGAACGCACCTGGCCGATGATCTGCTGCTCGCCCACCACCATCGAGTCCAGGCCGGACGCGACGGTGAAGATGTGCTCGGCGGCCGCGTCCGAGTAGCGCACGTACAGGTAGCGGCGCAGTTCAGCCGCGTCGACCCCGGAGACGTCCGCAAGCACCCGCAGCACGTCCTCCACGCCGGCGTGGAACGCGTTGGTGACGGTGTAGACCTCCAGGCGGTTGCACGTGGAGATAATCATCGCCTCAGACAGCGACGGCTGCTTCACCAGCGCGCCCGCCGCCCCGTTCTGGACCTCCGCGTCCATGCTGAGCCGCTCCAGCAGGGCCACAGGCGCCGACCTGTGCGACATCCCCACAAGCAGAACACTCACGCAAAACCCTCCAGTCAGTTGAAAATCACACTAGAGAATAGTCCTTTAGTTGGACAGCTCCGCGTCGAGGTCGTCGTTGTCCACTTCCCAGCAGGCGAACTCCTCGCCGTCGATGACCACAACGGGCACGCGGTCGCCGTACTCCGCGGCCAACTCGGGGTCTTCGTCCACGTCCACAAGAGCGAGCTGAACGCCGTGCTTCGCCACCACAGGGGCGATCTGGCCCGCCACCCGCTCGCACGAACCGCACGTGGACCGGACCATCAGCTCCACCTTTTTCATCGCCGCTCCTCCTGTGAGTGCATATGCCGGGGCGTTGTACGATTGCACACGCTAACACCCCCACCCGAAAGGGCCCGTAGTTCCATGTCTGATCAGCGCGAAATCCTCGCGCAGTGGTCCCAATCCCAGGGCAACCTGCGCCGCTTCTTAGAGGAGCGCGTGATGCCCCCGCTCGACGACGACGCGCAGCGCACCGCCGGCCGCGCCGCCGCAGCCGCCGCGGTGGAAGAGACCTTCGGCATCAACATCGACGACTTCGCGCTCGGCGTGGACTCCGTCGGCGGCGCCTTCGAAACCGCCGGCCGCCAGAAGATCACCCCGCCCGATCCGGAGATCCCCCAGGACACCGAAGCCGCCGCGTTTTTCGATGTGGACAACACGCTCATCCAGGGCTCATCGCTGATCCTTTTGGCGCAGGGGCTGTTTAAGAAGCGGTTTATCACCCTGTCCGAGCTCGCCCCTGCGCTACGCAAGCAGATCCGCTACCGCGTCTCCGGTTCCGAAAACGCCGACGACATCGCCGAGGGCCGCGAGCAGGCCCTGGCCGTTGTGAAGGGCAAGAGCGTGGCGGAGCTCAAGCAGGCGTGCCGGGAGATCGTGGACAACCGGATGCTGGAGAAGTCCTACGCCGACACCATCGAGCTGGCCGCCATGCACCTCGCCGCCGGGCAGCAGGTGTGGCTGGTATCCGCCACCCCGGTGCAGATCGGCCAAGCACTCGCCGAAACGCTCGGCTTCACCGGCGCGCTGGGCACCGTGGCGGAGGAAAAAGACGGCAAGTTCACCGGCCGCCTCGTCGGCGACATCCTCCACGGCCCCGGCAAGAAGCACGCCGTGGCGGCGCTGGCCGCGCTGCAGCAGCTGGACCTGTCCAAGTGCACCGCCTACTCCGACAGCATCAACGACCTGCCCATGCTGGAAATGGTCGGCTCGCCGGTGGCGATCAACCCGGACCGGGCGCTGCGCAAGCACGCCAAGGCCCAGGGCTGGGCGGTGCGCGACTACCGCTCCGTGCGCCGGGTGGTGCGCGCCGGCGTGGTCCCGGCCGCGTTGGCTGCGGCGGGCCTGTGGTGGTGGTGGCGCCGGCGGTAGGCGCGGCCGTGGCGCCGGGCCAGGGCGCTGGGTGCTAGATGCTTACCCGAGGATGCTTACCGGCGCTAGATGCTTACCCGAGGATCCTTACTTCTCGAGTGACGCGGCGGTCGCGGCCGGAGGTTCGTCGAGAAGTAAGCGTTTAGAAGTAAGCATCCTCGGACGGTAAGCATTTAGAAGTAAGCATCCTGGCCCGCAGACACGAAAAACCCGCCCTTGAAAGGGCGGGTGAACGCTCGCGGCTTACTTGCCGAGCTTACGACGCTGCACGCGGGTGCGGCGGAGCATCTTGCGGTGCTTCTTCTTGGACATGCGCTTGCGGCGCTTCTTAATCACTGAACCCATTGGGCTACCTCTTTCCTGTTCAAAGTGCGTACGTACGCGGCCGGCGCAACCGCTTCCGCGGCTCGTGGGAGGTGCACACTCCCACAGGAAGTGGCCGACCTGATCGTTCAAAGCATACCGGCAGGCCTTTTCAGGGCCAAAAACACCCGCCGCACCGGAAAACCGGTGCGGCGGGTGTGTTCTCGAGGTCCTGTAAATGAGACCCTTGGACTATCCCACGTCGTAGACGGAGGACTCCAGGTACTCGCTCACTGCCGTCTCGTTCACGCGGAAGGAGCGGCCCACGCGGACGGCGGGCAGCTCGCCGGAGTGAACGAGGCGGTAGACGGTCATCTTGGATACGCGCATGATCTCCGCGACCTCGGCAACCGTCAGGAACTTTCCTTTATCTTCGTTAACCACTAATTCATACCTCTCGGCACGCAAACGCGCTGCAGGCTTCCCCTCCCGCAGGACGAACACGCACGTGCTTGAACCACCCTAACGTGAAACCAGCGTCGAGTGCGACTTAAGTGGAAGAAAATTTTCAAAGTGCAGGCAGTGAACCCACAGAAACGGTTGTGAAAGTTGGGATCTGGGCTACTTGCCCAGCTCGTCCGAGCGCTCCGCGCAGATCTCGGTGGCGCGGTAGAACGCACCGCGCAGGCCCGACTCCTCCAGCTCGCGGATCGCGCGCACCGTGGTGCCGGCCGGCGAGGAGACCTTGGCCCGCAGCTGCACGGGGCTGTCCCCGCCCTCGAGCATCGCGCCAGCGCCCGCGGCGGTGGCGCAGGCGAGCCGCTCCGCCAGGTCGCGCGGCAGGCCGAGGGACACGCCCGCGTCCACAAGCGCCTCAGCCACCAGGAAGAAGTACGCCGGGCCGGAACCGGAGATCGCGGTCACGGCATCCATCTGGGATTCGGCAACCTCCACGACCTGCCCCGCGGCGGACAGCAGCTCCACGACGGCTTCGCGCTGCTCGTCGCTGACGAAGCGTCCACAGGCGGCGGCGAGGACACCCTTGCCCACCAGCATCGGCGTATTCGGCATGACGCGCACGATCGGGGTGCCGGCGGCGGAGACGGCATCCTCCATCGCGGCGAGGGTCACGCCCGCTGCCATGGAGACCAGCACGGTGGCGGAGCCGGAGTCGGTGAGCTCCTCGCCGACCTCCGCGATGACGTCCAGGATCTGCGCGGGTTTGACGCACAGCAGCGCAACGTCTGCGTCGCGCACGGCCTCCCGGTTATCGGAGGTGGTGCGCACGCCATAGCGCTCCGCAAGCTCCGCGCTGCGGGACTCGGACCGGTTCGTCGCCGTAATAGACCCCGGCTCCACCCCATTGGCAACGAGGCCCGAGATGAAAGCCTCGCCGATATTGCCTGCACCAATGACGGCGATGCGTTCCATGTCGCTCCTTTGAAAAGTCGTTGCGCGTTTTACAGCAGTGCCGGGCCGAAGGCCACCACCGCGGCAGCCAGGCCAGCGATGATCATGGTGACCTTGTCGCGGCCGCCCGCCATCGCGCCGACGGCGGCGACCACCGCGGCCACCGCGGCGACGCCGACCAGCCCCGCCGCAATCGCCATCGTGTTGGCCCACAGCCACTTGAACGCCAAAAAGCCCAGCACACCCAGCAGTACGCCGAAGAACACCAGCAGGACCAGCAGGATCGGGTTGACCGACGCCTCCTCGACCTCGTAGTCGGTGTCGTATTCGGCCTCAGGGGCGTCGAGGGAGTCCTCGCGCGCCTGCGGCTCCGGCGCGTCGACGGTGCGGATCTCGCCCGTGTCGTCCGACTGCGCGAGCTCTTGCTTTACGACGGGCTCCGCCTTGCCCTCGGTCTCGCCCTCAATCTTGCGCAGCACCGTCGTGTCGTCGCTGGCTGGCTGGACCTTCGTGGTGGTGGAAGCCGCTGGCGCCGGGGCGGGCTTGTCTACAGGCTTTGACACCGGCTTCGACACAGGTGCAGCGGCCGGCTTTTCCGCCGGCTTGGGAGCCTGCTCAGCCGGCTTGGCTGCCGGACGCAGTTTCACGGACTCCGCCTGCGCGGGCTTGTCAGCCGGCTTCGGCGCCACCTTCGGCTCAGGCTTCGACACCGGCTTCGGAGCGACCTTCGACACCGGCTTCGGCTCGGTCTTCGACGCCGGCTTCTGCGCGGCCGGCGTCGGCTCAGGTTTCGGCGCCTGGGTGGGGGTCTTTTTGGGGGTATCCGAAGGTGCGTCGATAGGCACGCTGGAGTGCTTCACCTCCGCCGGCTTGGCCTCGACCTTCTTAAACGAGTCGGTCAGCTCGGCGACGGAAACGCCGCCGTCCTCGAGGCTGCGGCGGCGACGCGGGCGGCGCGCGCCGGACGGGTTTTCCTTTTCGGCGCGCGCGAGGAGCTCGGCAACTGTGAGCTGTTTGTCGGCCATTAGTTGTCGTCTCCTTTTTTGGCTTGAATCTCAGCGTCCAAAGACCCCTTGTCGATGCGCTTGAGAATCACACCTTCACGCAAGGCCCACGGGCAGATCTCTAACTTATCAACATTCAACGCACGCATCGCAGCTTCCGCCACCAGCGCACCTGCGACGATCTGGTGGGAGCGGTCCGAGTTGATGCCCTCGAGCTCCGCGCGGTCCGCCGCCGTCATGCGGGAAATGAACGCGATGAGCTGGCGCAGACCCGGCGCGGTAAGCGTGCGCTGCACGAACGGGCCGGCGGACGACGGCGCAGCACCCGTGAGGCGGGCCAGGGAACGGAACGTCTTGGACGTGCCCACGGCCAGACCGGTCTCCCCCATCGCCTTGAACTGCTCGGCAGGACCGGCGAGTTCCGCGTCGATGTAGTCGCGCAGCATGTTGATCTTCTTGCGCTCCGGCGGGTCGGTGTCGAACCACTCGTGGGTCAAGCGCCCCGCGCCCAGGTCCAGGGACACCGCCAGGTCCGGCATCTCCTCGGTGCCCGTGGAGATCTCCAGGGAGCCGCCGCCGATGTCGAAGTTGGTGATGCGGCCTGCGGACCAGCCGTGCCAGCGGCGCGCCGCAAGAAACGTCAGCCGCGCCTCTTCCTCGCCGGAGAGAATGTTCAGCTTCACGCCGGTCTTCTTCTCCACGCGCTTGAGCACGTCCGCGGAGTTGGTGGCCGAGCGGACCGCGGAGGTGGCGAACGCCACGAGCTCCTCGCACTTGAGGTTGTCCGCGAGGTCGGAGGCCTCCTGGACAGCGTCGACGAGCTTGTCCACGCCCTTGTCCTCGATATTGCCCTTTTTGTCCAGCAGCTCAACGAGACGCAGCGGCTGCTTCCAATCGCTCATCGGCGTCGGCCGGCTACCGCTGTACGCGTCGACCGCCACGAGATGGATCGTGTTGCTGCCGACATCTAATACACCTAATCGCACCACCCCAGGGTAACGGGTCTACCGTGTCCAGGTGTGAATCAACCAGCCCCGAAACCCGTTTTTCTCGGCTTCCCGGCGGACTCGCCAGCCGGCCGCTCCATCCTGGCGGGCCGCGAAACCCGCCCCGATTTCCCGCGCGAATGGTTCGAGTTCGTCCACCCGGACGACCCGAACCACATCTTCTCCATCGACCTGACCTGGGCGGAGGCCACCTGGTCCTGCCGCTTCGGCACCCCTGAGTGCCACGGCATCGACGAATCCAACCCGGCCGTGGGCTGCTGCATCCACGGCGCCTACATCGCGGACGAGGAAGACCGCGACACCGTCTACAACGCGGTGAAGGACATGCCGGCGAAGTACTGGCAGCTGCGGCCCGCAGGGACGGACGCCTACTTCGCGGCCAACGACCCGACGTGGCTCGAGCCGTGGCTGGAATGGGACGAGGAAGACGACGACAACGCGCTCGAGCCCGACCCCGACGACGAAGAGGCCGGCCCCCACATCAAGACCAAAGTCGTCGACGGCGCCTGCATCTTCGCCAACCGCCCCGGCCACCCCACCGGCGCCGGCTGCGCGTTCCACCAGTTCGCCATGGCGGAAGGCCGCAACATCGTGGGCACCAAGCCGGAGGTGTGCTGGCAGGTGCCCTTTTCCCGCGAGGACGCGTGGGAGGAGCGCACAGACGGCCAGGAGATTCTGCGCACCACCATCGGCGAGTACCACCGCCGTCAGTGGGGCGGCGGCGGAGAGGACTTCGACTGGTGGTGCACCTCCGCGCCCGCGTGCCACACCGGCGGCACACCGATTTGGCAGTCGATGAAAGACGAACTCATCGCACTGATCGGCGAAAAGCCGTACCGTGTCGTCGCCAAGCATTGCGAAAAGCGCGCCCAGCTTAGCGACGACCTCCGGGCCACCCACCCAGCAACCCAAGCCGCGCGCGAGTAGCCGCGCTTACGCTTCGAATTTGTAGCCCAGGCCGCGCACAGTGACGAGCTGGGTGGGTCGCGACGGCTGCGCCTCGATCTTCGTGCGCAGGCGCTTGACGTGCACGTCCAGGGTCTTGGTGTCGCCGACGTAATCGGCGCCCCAGATGCGGTCGATCAGCTGGCCGCGCGTGAGCACCCGGCCGGCGTTGCGCAGCAGGTACTCCAGCAGGTCGAACTCTTTGAGCGGCATGGGCACCGGCTGGCCGTCCACAAGCACCGTGTGGCGCTCCACGTCCATGGTCACGCGGCCGCCCTGCAGCAGCTGCTCGTCGTCCTCCTCGACTACCTCGGTCTCCGGGCCGCGGCGCAGCACCGCGCGGATGCGGGCGACCAGCTCGCGGGTGGAGTACGGCTTAGTCACGTAATCGTCCGCGCCCAGCTCCAGGCCCACAACCTTGTCGATCTCGCTGTCGCGGGCGGTGACCATGATGATCGGCACCGAAGACTCGGCGCGCAGCTTCTTGCACACCTCCGTGCCGCTCATCCCCGGCAGCATCAGGTCTAGCAGCACCAGGTCGATGTCCTGGGAGGCGAACAGGTCCAGCCCCGCCTGCCCGTCTGCGGCCACAACCGCCTCGAAGCCTTCCTTGCGCAACAGGTAGGCCAAAGGGTCGGACAGCGATTCCTCGTCTTCAACGATGAGAATGGTCGTCACTTCACTCTTCCTTTTCTGCTCTGCCGGCGGCCTCGGGGTCATACAGGGGCAGCTCAATGGTGAACGTGGAGCCCGTCCCAGGCCTCGACCACAACGTAATGCTACCGCCATGGTTCGCCACCACATGCTTCACGATGGCCAAACCCAGCCCCGTGCCGCCCGTGGAACGCGAGCGCGCCTTATCCACCCTGTAGAACCGCTCGAACACGCGCTTCTGGTCCTCCGGCGCGATGCCGATGCCGCGGTCCGTGACCCGGATCAGCACCACATTGTCGCGCACCAGCTTCTGCGTCACACTCACCGGCTGCCCGCTCGGCGAATAGTTGATCGCGTTGGTGATCAGGTTGGACACCGCCACGGTGAGCATCGCCCGGTCCCCCATCACCCGCAGCCCCAAACGCTGGCCGCGGGTGAGTTCAATGCCGTGGTTTTCAGCGGCGACCAGGTTGCGGGCAACCGCGTCGTCCACGATGTCGTCCACACGCACCGGCGCCATGTCCGGCAACGCCTCCGCGCCCTGAAGCTTGGACAGGGAGATCAGATCCGTGATCATCTCCCCCATGCGGTGGGCCTCTTTGTGCAGCTTGGTGCCGAAGTAGTCCACCATCTCTGGGTCCGTCGGGTCCTGCAGCAGTGCCTCGGCAAGAAGCGCTATGCCTCCGACCGGGGTTTTCAGTTCGTGGGAGACGTTTGCCACGAAGTCGCGGCGCGCGTTTTCCATGCGCACGTTTTCAGACTCGTCCGAGCCGTACACGATGGCGTAGGAGTTGTCCGTCAGCATCAGCGGCGCAATCAGCGCGCGCACGTTGCGGATGCGGCTGCCCGTGGTGCGCTGCGGCAAATCCAGGTCCAGCACCTGCTCTTCCTGCTGCTCAAGCACCTCTTCGGCCACCTCGAGCACACGCGGGTTGACGCTACCGTCGTGCACGATGGACATGTCGTGGGCGCGCGCGTTGGACAGCATCACGTTGCCGGCGCGGTTGATGACAGCGATTCCGGTCGGCGAGCCCTGCGTAACCAGGTGAAGGACCTGGCTCACTGCGGCTGCGGTGTCGTCCTGCCCGCCGTCATCCGCCCGGTTGCGGGCGCGCCAACGAAGCGCCCGCTGGCCGAGCAGCACAGCGGGCACGGTCAGCGCGGCGCCGATGAAAAAAGCGAGAATCGGCGTCACGGTGTGATTCGAGGCTTACTTCTGCCCCTGGTTCGCCACAGCAGCGGCGCCAGCCTCAGCGGCCTCCGGGTCCAGGTAGGTGCCGCCCGGGTTGAGCACCTTGCCGGTCTCGTCGATCTCGTACACCAGCGGCATGCCAGTGGGGATGTTCAGCCCGGCGATCTCCTCGTCGGAGATGTTGTCCAGGTACTTCACCAGCGCGCGCAGCGAGTTGCCGTGCGCTGCGATCATGACGTTCTTACCTGCCATGGCGTGCGGCGCGATGACGTCGATGTAGTACGGCAGGAAGCGCTCCACCACGTCCTTGAGGCACTCGGTGCGCGGCACCTCAGGCAGGAAGGCGTAGCGCGGGTCGTTGGTCTGCGCGTACTCGTTGTCCGTGTCAATCTCCGGCGGCGGGGTGTCGTAGGAGCGGCGCCACTGCATGAACTGCTCCTCGCCAAACTCCTCGCGGATCTCCGCCTTGTTCAGGCCCTGGAGCTTGCCGTAGTGGCGCTCGTTGAGGCGCCAGCTGCGCTCCACCGGGATCCAGTGGCGGTCAGCCGCGTTCAGCGAGATGTTCGCAGTGCGGATCGCGCGGCGCAGCAGCGAAGTGAACAGGATGTCCGGCAGGACACCCTTTTCTTCCATGAGCTTGCCGGCGTTGACGGCTTCGGCCTCGCCCTGTTCGGTCAGGTCCACATCGACCCAGCCGGTGAACTGGTTCGACTTGTTCCACTCGCTCTGCCCGTGGCGAACGAGAATCAGCTTTCCGTTACCCATGCCTTCAAGCATGCCACGGATGGGCGAAACTGTCGGGGGTTTGTCGGGGGTTTAGAGTCTGAAGGCATGTTTTCACCCCGCTCCGCTTCCGCCCTCGCCGCCAGCCTCGCCGCCGCCTGCGTCGCTCTCGCCTCCCCCGCCGCGCCCACCGCCGCCGCGGCAGCCCCCGCGCTCGCCGCTCCCGGCGCGCCGATCGCCATGCTCGACGAAGGCTCCGATTCCTTCGTCCACACCGCGCGGTGCAGCCAGGGCCCGGTTGGTACCGTGCGCACCCCGGACGGTGAGACGAAGCAGGTGATGGTCACTGCGGCGCACTGCATGGAGTCCAAGAGCAAGACCGTCCGCCCGGTCGTGTTCGCGCCGCTGCGCGAAGGCGGGAAGGTGGCCTACCCGCGGGTGGGGGACGTCGATAGGCAACGCACCCCGTTTGAGCTGGGCAACGGCGAGTTGATGGACTTCTACCGCATCATCGACGAGCCTGACTGGGTCACGGTGCGTCTCGCGCCCGGCGTGGAGGCGTCAGGCGCGTCGTCGTCGGTGGATCAGAAGGGCCGCGGCCCGTCCGCGCCGGCGGCGATCACGGGGGTGAAGGACTACCGCAACCTGCGCGGCGACGAGCTGATCAGCTTCGACAACGCCGGCCAACCCATCTGCAAGGACGGGATGCGCACCGGCCGCTCGTGCGGCGTGCAGATGTTCCGCACCCAGAACTTCGTGTGGCACTTCGGCGTGGGTTACGAGTCGGGCGATTCCGGCGGCATCAACTACGACCCGCGCACCGGCGAGGCTGTGGGGCTGAGCATCATCGGCTTCGGCCCGTTCGGCAACTCGCAGCAGGTGGATCGCGCACTTGAGGACGCCTACGGCATCCCCGACGGCCATGTCAACGAAGCGTTCACCCCGGCAGCGCCTGCGCCGCGCGCCGATTTCGCGCCGCTGTACGAGGAGGTCGCGAATTTCTCGCCCAACAATGCACCGCAGCTTGTCGACGGCCCCCAGCCCCGCGAGCTGCTCGACCGCGCCGTGATGGGCGCACAGGCGGACGCGGCGCGGTTCAGCGCGGAAGCCGCGCAGCTTCCGCAGGCTGAGGATCCAGTCGCGGCGGCGCAAGACCTCGCCGGCCGCGCGAACGCGGCGGCGCAGCAGCACGCGGGCGATGTGCGCGGCGCCGTCGACGCGTTCCTGCGCTAGATCACACCGCTGACCACATGAAACACCGGGTCCGCGGACTTACACTGGAGGTATGAAAACCCCTGCGTCTCTCGCCGCCGCAGCGCTGTTGTTGTCCCTGGCGGCGCCGCTCACCACATTCACGGCACAGGCCGCGGAGCCTGCGCTCGCCGCCCCTGGCGCCCCCTTCCGCGTCCCCGCCGTCAACCCGCCCGCGCAGGCGGCCACGCCGTGGGGTGAGCGGCTCAACGCGCCCCCGGAGCTCTACACCGTCACCTGCTCGCAGGGCCCGACCGGCACCGTCGCCACCCCGACGGGCCCGCAACGCGTGATGCTCACCGCCTCGCATTGCGTGAACCGGATCCCCGGCATGCCTGAGCCGTCCACCGAGGTCACCGTGCCGGTCGGCGACGGCTACACCCGCATCGGCACCCGCGGCCCGAACAGCGGCCCCACCACCGACACCCAGTCGCTCGCCGATCTGCCCGCAGCGCTCACGGAACCCGACTGGGCGTTCGTGCGTATCGACGACTCCGCCACCGCCACGAACCTCTCCCACTCCCGCGACGCCGCCGGCGGTTCTGCGGGTGCCCCTGTGCAGCTCACCGGCATCCGCGACTACCGCACGCTTCGCCCCGGCGAGTACTCGGTGGACAACTTCGGCCAACCGATCTGCAAAGACGGCGCCACCACCGGACGGTCCTGCGGAAGGCAGATCGCCCGCGGCCGCGACACCGTCTACAGCGTCGGCGTCGCGGCGGAAATGGGCGATTCGGGCGGGGTGAACTTTGACCCGCGTGACGGCGCCGTCATCGGCACCTCCCATGGCGTGATCGGGCCGCTGTTCGTCTCCCAGGCCGCGGACCGCGCGCTCGAGGACGCCTACGGCATCCCCGACGGCCAGGTCAACCAGGCGTTCCAGATCGCAGGCACCGCCCCGCGCGCGGAGTTCACCACCAGTGGCGCGGAACGCGAACGCATCGACCGGGCCACGCGCGAGCTCAACCCCGGGTACGTCCCGCCGAACCCGAAGACGGAGCTGCGCCGCGCCGTAAACGAGGCGGGCCAAGCCGCCCACGAAACCGCGCGCCGGGCGCTGCGTGGCGGGGTGGACGCTGGTGAGGTTCAGCGGCTCGTCGAAAAGCATGGCAACGATATCGCCCTATGGGCCGGGTTTGCACGTTAAGGTAATTCTCATGCGATTCAGCCTTCGAACACCAGCAACAGCACTTGCAGCAGCCAGCATGCTCGCACTTCAGGCCCTCCCCGCGCCGGCGGAAGCCGCGCCCGCGCTCGTCGCACCCGGCGCGCCGATGCGAGGGTTCCCCCAGGACCCGCCGAAAACAATCGACCTGCCCAACGGCCAGAAACTGACCATGCCGCGCGACGGCTGGGCCGGCACCTGCTCCCAAGGCCCCAACGGCACCCTGCACCTGCCTGGCGAGGAACCGCAGCGTGTGATGCTCACTGTCTCCCATTGCGTGAACACCATGCCCGGCTTCCCGGAGGTGAAAAACGAGTTCTACGCCCCCGTGGGCACCGAGTACAAGCGCATCGGCGAGCGCGTGGCGTCCAACCACGTCACCCCGGAAGCCATGAACCTGAGCGACCCGATGCAGTCCATCCGCACCGCCGACTGGGGCGTGGTGCGCATCGACGACGGCGTGACCGAAACCGGCCTGTCCCACTCCCGCGACTTCAACGGCGGCGTGCAGGGCGAACCGGTGAAGATCACGCATGTGCGCGACTTCCGCACGCTCGCTCCGGGCGAGGTCTCGGTCGACAACTTCGGCCAGCCCATCTGCAAGGACGGCGCCACCACGGGCCGCACCTGCGCCAAGCAGATCGGCCGCACAAGAAACGGCATCTACAGCTGGGGGCTGAACTACGTGCAGGGCGACTCCGGCGGCGTGAACTTCGACCCCCGCGACGGCGCCGCCATCGGCGTGTCCTCCATGACGCTCGGGCCCCTCGGCAAGGCGCAGCCTGTGGACCGCATTATCGAGGACGCCTACGGCATCCCCGACGGCCACGTCAACGAAGTATTCACCCCCACCGACTCCACCGCGCCGCGCGAGAACTTCACCACCTCCGGCGAAGAGGAGGAACGCGTCTCCGCCGAGATTGAGCGCCTCAACCCCAACCTCAAGCCGCCGGTGCCCCGCGACGAGCTCCGCAAAGCCGTCGACAACGCCAAGCAAGAGGCCGCCGGTCTGGCGCAGAAAGCCTCGCAGGGCCAGTTCGACCCGGCGGAGATCAACCGCGCCATCGGATACCACTCCGACCGCATCGGCTACTGGGGCGGAGCGTCCCTCGGCGAGGAGATCGGCAAGCGCCTCTAGCTACATTCCGCCGGCGTCCCGGGTGGCCTCGCCCGGGACGTAGCCGGACAGGGTGTCGGTGTAGACCTCCAACAGTTTGTCCGCCGAGGCGGCCCAGCTAAACGCTTTCGCGTGGCTGACGGCCTGTTCGCCCATGTGGATGCGCGTGGGGTCGTCGATAAGCAATTGCTCTAGTGCTTCCGCCCACGCCTCCGTGCCGTGGCCGCTAACGAGCAAACCTGTCTCACCGTCCGCGACCGCGAGCGGCAGGCCGCCGACGCGCGCCGCGACAACCGGGGTGCCCGCGGCCTGCGCCTCCACCGCCACGAGCCCGAAACTCTCGTTGTAGCTGGGCACCGCCACAATGTCGGCGGCCTGGTAGATGCTCACCAGCTCCTCCGGCGGGCGCGGCCCGAGGAAACGGGTGCAGCCGCCAATGCCTTCCGACGCCGCGAGCTCGCGGTAGCGCTCCACCGACGAGCCCGCACCACTCGCGCCACCGCAGATGATCACGCGCAGCGGGCCGTCCACGCGGCCGCGGCGCACCACCTCCCCCATCGCCTGGATCAGCACCTGCGGGCCCTTGAAATCCTGCAGCCGACCCACAAACGCCACCACCTTCGCGTGCAGCGGGATGCCCAGGTGGCGCCGCGCAAGCTCCGTGTTGCGGTTCGTGCCGGGGGTGTACAGCTCCGTGTCTGCGCCGGGGCTGACCACGGAAATCTTCGCCGGATCGACGTCGTAGAAGCGGGCGAGCTCGCTGGTCTCGTCTGCGGTGTTGACCACTAAGACCTCGGCGTTGTCCACCAGCTGCTGCTCGCAGATGCGGCGCGCCTCCGATTCTTCGGATTCGGTGGCGTAGGCGTTTTTCACCGCCGCCCAGGTGTGCCCGGTATGTACCAGCGGGATGCCGGCCAGGTCCGCCAAGAGCCACCCCACCTGGCCGGAGAGCCAGTAGTGGGAATGGATCAGGTCGTAGTTTTCGTCGTTCGCGCGGGCGAACTGCACCACCCCGCCGGAAAACGCGGCGAGCTGGGTGGGCAGGTCGTGCTTCTCCAGCCCCTCGTACGGCCCGGCCACCACGTTGATAACCCGGTAGCCGGGTTCCACCTCTACCACCTCACCCTGGCTGGGGCGGGTGGCTCGCGTGAACACGTCCACCGTGGTGCCCTTGCGGGCCAGCTGGGTGGCGGTGTTGTGGACGTAGACGTTCATGCCGCCGGCGTCGCCGGTCCCCGGCTGCTCGAGCGGGGAGGTGTGCATGGAAATCATGGCGACGCGCATGCGGGCAAGACTAGCGCACACGGGTTTCACCTAGGTTCCTGACAGATCACGGCGGCCCTTTGCACCGACCTGGGCCGGAAGGGCCCGGCTGACAGATTCGGCCGCGAAGTGTCGGGGCGGGGCCGCGACGCCCGAACCGCACCCGTCAGAGTGCCGCGTGGCGGTGCCAGGACCCGAAATCCGCGGCGACCGTGGCCGCGAGGTGCTGGTAGGCCTTCAACGTCGCCGGCGCCACACGCTCCAGGTCCACCACGGCACCTTCGGCAAGGTGGCGGTCGTACGGGATGGTGTGCACCGCGCGGGCGCGGGAGGCGAAGTGGTCGGCGACTTTGCCCATGTCGATGGTCGGCTTGCCCGGCGCGGACGCGGAAATGACCACCACGGCGTTGGCGGCGAGCTGGTCGTAGCCGTGCAGGTTCAGCCAGTCCAGGGTGGCGGAGGCCGACTGGGCGCCGTCCAGCGCGGGTGAGGTCACCAGCACCAGCGTGTTGGCCAGATCCAAAACTCCCGCCATGGCGGAGTGCATCAGGCCTGTGCCGCAGTCGGTGAGGATGACGTTGTAGTGGTGCTGCAGGATGTCGATGGCGCGGCGGTAGTCGTCCTCAGAAAACGCCTCGCTGACGGCCGGGTCGCGCTCAGAACCGATGACCTCTAGGCGCGAAGACGCCTGGTTGGTGTAGGCGCGCACCTGGGGGTAGCGCTCCGTGCCCGGCGCCTGCAGCAGGTCGCGGATGGTCGCCGGCGGCGCGGTGGCGGCGCGCTGGGCCAGGGTGCCCAGGTCCGGGTTGGCGTCGATGGCGATGACGCGGTCGCCGCGGGTCTGCGCGAACACGCCGCCGAGCGCGACCGTGGTGGTGGTTTTGCCCACGCCTCCTTTCAGGCTCATCACTGCGATGCGGTAGTCGCCGCGCAGGGGTGCCCGGATGGCGTCGAAAAGCTGCTGCTGCTCCAGCTCCCGCCGGGAGCCTCCCGGGTTGATGCGGCCGCGCGTGGCGGAGTGGATGAGTTTGCGCCAGCCCTGCTTGGGCGGCGCCTTCACCGGGTCCACCAGGTTGGACTGGTCCAGCACTGCGGGCGATGTGAGCTCAAACCCGGCATCGGTGTCGATGGACGGCTCGAAATAGGTAGTCATGGTTTCCCCCAATTCCCCCTCGAATGGTTTCGCGCCACAGCCTAGAGCAAACCCGCCCACCCTGCAGCGCAACAAACTTACCGCAACGTAGGTTACATTTGTCGCCAACTTGTGACCCGCTACAAGATCCCGCGCGACTTCTACCACTTTGACCAGCTGCAGCGCGACCAAACGGGCAAGATCAGGCGGAGGGAAGTGCGCGACACGCTACTCCAGTTGCTTACGCAACCGTAGGTTACGGGCGGCAAAGCGCGTAGGGTGGTGCGCATGGCTCTCACCCCATCCAACGTCAACGACGTCAAACCCTGGCTGCAGTACTACCCCGAGTGGACCGCGCACTCGCTGGAATACGGCGAGAAAACCCTCGGCGAGCTGTACCAGGAAAACCTGTCGAAGAACGTCTCGCGCATCGCCACCCGCTTCTTCGGCCGCACCCAAACCTTCGGCGAGCTCGACCGCGAGGTGCGCCGCGCCGCCGCCGGCCTGAAAGCGTTCGGCGTGCGCCCCGGCGACCGCGTGGCCATCATGCTGCCCAACTGCCCCCAGCACGTCGCCGCCTTCTTCGCCGTGCAGATGATCGGCGGCGTGGTGGTCGAGCACAACCCGCTCTACACCGCGCACGAGCTTCGCCCCCAGTTCATCGACCACGGCGCCCGCGTCGCCATCGCCTGGGACAAAGCCGCCGACACGCTGGAGAAGCTGCGCGCGGACACCCCGCTGGAAACCGTGGTCAGCGTGAACATGACCAAGGCCATGCCGCGCGCTCAGCAGCTCGCCCTGCGCATCCCGCTGCCCAAGATCCTGGAGGCCCGTGGAGCGCTCACCGCCACCAGCAAGAACACCTCCCTGCACACGGTGCCCTGGGAGTCGCTGACCAGCTCTGCCATCGGCGGATTAGGCGCCGACCTGAAAACGCCCGAGGAGGTCACCGCGGACTCCACCGCCGTGATCCTCTACACCTCCGGCACCACAGGCACCCCGAAGGGCGCCGCATTGTCGCACCGCAACCTCATCGCCAATCCGCTGCAGGGCCAGGCCTGGGTCAAGGAGCTGCAGGAAGGCAACCAGCGCATGCTGGCCACCCTGCCGTTCTTCCATGCCTACGGACTGACGTTCTCGCTGACGCTGACCATGCTGGTCGGCTCCGAGCTCGTGCTCCTGCCCGCGCCGAAGATGGACCTGATCATGAAGGCCATCCGCATCACCCCGCCCACCTTCGTCCCGGGCGTGCCCACCGTCTTCGAGCGCATCGTGAAAACGGCGAAGAAGAAAAACGTCGACCTTTCCGACATCAAGATCGGCTTCTCCGGCGCATCCTCGCTGCCCGCCGACGTCATCGAGGAATGGGAGCGCGCCACCGGCGGCCACCTCGTCGAGGGCTACGGGCTCACCGAAACCTCCCCCATCATCGTGGGCAACCCCGAATCCGGCGACCGCCGCCCCGGCTACATCGGCATCCCCTTCCCCGACACGCAGATCCGCATCGTCAACCCCGACAACCCGGACGAGGACATGCCGTTCGGCGAAGCCGGCGAGATCCTGGCCAAGGGCCCCCAGGTCTTCTCCGGCTACTTCAACAACCCGGAGGCCACCGAAAAGGTCTTCCACGACGGCTGGTTCCGCACCGGCGACATGGGGATCATGGAGGAAGACGGCTTTATCAAGCTGGTCTCCCGCATCAAGGAGCTCATCATCACCGGCGGCTTCAACGTCTACCCGGCCGAGGTCGAGGAAGTCATCCGCACCCACCCGGACGTCGCTGATGTCGCGGTCGTGGGCCGCCCGCGCGCCGACGGTTCCGAGGATGTCGTCGCATGCATCGTGCTTAACGACGGCTCCGCCCTCGACCCCGACGGCCTCAAAGACTTCGCCCGCGAGCGCCTCACCCGCTACAAGGTCCCGCGCACCTTCTATCACTTCGACGAGCTGGCGAAGGACCAAATGGGCAAGATCCGCCGCCGCGAGGTGCGCGACGACCTGCTGTCCAAGCTCGCCGAGCGCTAGCGCTTCAGCGGCGCGGCCGCGGCGGAGGCGGGGCTGGAGCACGGAGCGGGCTGGGCCCGACGCCTAGAGGCCGACCCAGACGGGCTCGGGGTGCAGCTCCACCCCGAACGCGTCGCGGACCTGCGCCTGCACGCGGCGGGCAAGATCGACGATGTCGGCCGCGCGGGCGTTACCGCGGTTGGTCAGGGCGAGGGTGTGCTTGGTGGACAGGCGCGCCGGGGTATCCTCGCCGGGGAAGCCGCGGTGGCAGCCGGCGCGCTCGATGAGCCAGGCCGCCGAGAGCTTCTCCTTGCCGTCGCCGGCGGCGAAGCGCGGCATCGACTCCTCCCCCACGTGGGCGGCGATCTCGTCGGCAAGCGCTGTAGGCACCACGGGGTTGGTGAAAAACGAGCCGGCGGACCAGGTGTCGTGGTCGGCGGCATCGAGCACCATGCCTTTGGCCCGGCGCGTCTCCAACACCGAGGCACGCGCCTCGGCCAAGGGGACGCGCTTTCCGCCCAAGTGGCGCAGGGGGATGGAGTCGTCGGTCTTTTCCAGCTGCAGCTCAATCTCCAGCACCACGGCCCGCGAGGTGAACTTCAGGTTGGAGTACCGGTATGCCAGGTCCAGCGACGACGCGGGCACCCACTCGTCTACGCCCGTCTCGCGGTCCCAAAGCCGCACGCGGGTGAGCACGTCGGCGATCTCCGCTCCGTAGGCGCCCACGTTCTGCACCGGGGTCGCGCCGGCGGAGCCGGGGATGCCGGACAGGGCCTCGATGCCGCCCAGTCCGCGCTCCACCGCGTAGGCGACAACTGCATCCCATTCGGTGCCGGCTTGGATGCGCAACCGGAGGTCGTCGATAGGCAAGATGCCCTCATTGCGCACAAGCACCGCCGCGAGATCAAGATCACCGTCCGCGACGACCAGGTTGGAGCCGCCGCCGACGACCAAAAGCGGGGTCCGGTCGCGGTCGAGCTTGGCCACGGTTTCGGCGATCTCGTCGGCACTATGGCACTCGTAGGCCGCGGCCGGGGTGCCGCCGACGCGCAGCGTGGTCAGGGAGGCGAATGATGGGGCAATCACGTCCACAACGGTAGTCTGTGAGCCATGACTGCACGTAGTGAGATCACTGTGAACATCAACCAGCCGATCGAGAAGGTCGCGCAGGCCTACAGCACCCGCGAATACTGGGAGTTCATCGCCGAGAAGCTCTCCCCGGAGCCGGGCGAGCTCCACGAGTTCGCGGACAACACCGCCACCCTGTTTGAGATCCTGCCCAAGTCCATCCTCCCGGAGGCCGCGCAGGCCATGGTCTCCCAGGACCTGAAGCTCAAGCGCGTGGTCACCGTCGGCGAGCTGGACGGCGACACCGCCAAGCACACCATGACCGGCGACGTGAAGGGCACCCCGGTGGACCTGGGCGCCGAGTACACCGCCACCCGCGACGGCGATAACACCAAGCTGGACTACGAGCTCGAGGCGAAGGTGAACATCCCGTTCATGGGTGCCGCGCTGGAGCCGAAGGTGGCCGACGCGCTCGAGGAGATCGTGGAAAACGAGGCGAAGCTGACCGAGCAGTGGATTAGCGAGAACCTCTAATTCCCCACTACCACAACCTGCGCGCCACCCCGGGTGCCGCCGGCAAGCCCTACGGGGTGATCACCCGCGGCACCACCGGGGTGAATCGTTTGCGCAGGTCAGACCGCTGGACCCGCTTTAACCCGCGGGTCCAGTCCCTTTTGCGCTCCGCCGCCGCGCCGCTGGCGGTGGACGTGGGTTACGGCGCGTCGCACACCACCACCGTGGAGTGGGCCGGGTGGCTGCGCCAGATCCGCCCCGACATTGAGGTCGTGGGCCTGGAGATCAACCCCGAGCGCGTCCTGCCGCCTCGCGACGGCGTCCGCTTCGAACTCGGCGGCTTCGAACTCGCCGGCTACCGCCCCCACCTCGTGCGCGCGTTCAACGTGCTGCGGCAGTACGACGTGGACCAGGTGCCGGACGTGTGGCGCACGGTGTGCGCGGGGCTCGCCCCCGGCGGCCTCTTCATCGAAGGCACCTGCGACGAGCTGGGGCGGCGTTGCGCATGGCTGCTTCTCGACGCCTCCGGTCCCCGCACGCTGACCTTGTCCTGGGCCCCCTTCCACACCGTCAAGCCCTCGGACGTGGCGGAGCGGCTGCCCAAGGCGCTGATCCACCGCAACGTGCCGGGCGAGCCCATCCACCAGTTCCTGGTTGACGCGGACGCGGCCTGGGAGCGCGCCAGCGGCTGGGCCCCGCACGGCCCGCGCGTGCGGTGGCGCCACGCCCTGGAAGACCTGGCCCGGGACTGGCCGGTGCACCCCCAGCGGCGCCGCCTGGCCGACAACTTTGTCACTGTGGATTGGCTGGCAGTCGCTCCTGCTTCGTAAACTGGCCCGCATGAAAACTGCGTGGAAAGTTGTCCTATCGATCATCGTGGCGGTGCTGCTGCTGTTCATCGTGGCGGAGGCAGGCATCCGGGCGTTCGTCGCCCACCAAGTCACCTCCCAGGCCCCGGAGGGCACGTCGGTGTCCTTCGGCGCGAGCCCCGTGACCATCGGCCTGCTCGGCGGCAAGTTCCCCCACATGACCGTGGACCAGCAGTCCGACCTCCAGATCAACGGCGACCAGATCACCGGCAACCCGGCGTCCGTGGTGGACATGGACAACGTGCGCCTCAACAACGGCGAGCCCGTGGCTGAGTCCGTGCGCCTGACCACGGAGCTGCCCAACGACTTCGTGCGCGCCATGCTGAACCAGCAGATCCAGGATCAGATCGGCGACAACTTCCTCGCCAACGTGATCACCGTTTCCGACGTGGTGTCCAACGAGGACGCCGGCACGTTCTCCATCGTGTTCACCTCAGGCGCGGCGGGGATTGAGCTGCAGCCGGAGATGCAGGACGGCCAGCTGACGTTCCAGGCCCGCAGTACTGAGCTGTTCGGCTTCGCGCTGCCTGACGACGTCGCCGACGCCATCAGCTCCGCCATGTCCCAGGGTGTCGCGCAAGAGGCCACCGGTGGGATGAGCGTGGAGGACTTCACGGTCATCCCCGGTGGCCTTCGGGTCACGGTTTCGGGCGAGAACGTCAATTTCAAGGAGCTGCAGGACATGCAGCAGTCCCAGCAGCTGCCAGGCCAGCCAGGCCAGCCGGGGCAGGCGCCCCAGCAGCCCCAGCAGCCCGAGTCCCAGCCGGCGTAGCCGCCGCTGCGGCGCGCTTTACCAGCCGTAGTCGCCGTTGAGGATCCGCTGGATCTGCGGGCGCACGTCGAAGAAATAGATGCCGATGGCCACTGCGCCGAACCACGCGATGAACGGGAAGCGCATCAGGCACGCCAGCGCCGCCAGCGCCAGGATGCCCACCCAGGCGCCCTTGGACTGGCGGTTCGCCGCCTCGAAGGCATCGGCGCGCGTAGTGGCCGCCATGACAGCGCCGACGACACCGGCTACGCCCACCACCAGCATCAGCACCATCCCCACGCGGGACGGCAACATCATGATCTGGTGAATTTGGCTGACAGCGGCGGTATCCATGGCGTTTACTTCTTCAGGTCCTCGACGTTGACGGTGGTGTCGTTCTTGGTGTTGTCCACAACTTCGCCGTCGATGATATCGCCGCCGGTCTTCTCGCCAGCGAACTGGTCCTGGATGCGCTGCACCAGGCCCTCGAAGCGGGCGCGCAAGTCGTCCACGGTGCCCTCGATGCCCTCGGTCTGGGTGCCGTCGAGGCGCTCGTTGAACGCGGCGCGCGCGTCGTCGATAGTGCTGCGCAGCTTCGCCTTCACGTCGTCGGTGAACTGCAGGTCGCGCTCGCGCAGGCTGTTGAAGAGCTTCTCCGCCTCGTCCGTGAAGTTGGTGGCGGCGCCGCGCACCTCGCCCTCGGTGTTCGCGTTGCTCAGGTTCTGGCGTGCGTCCTCCGTGGCGGTCTTAAAGCGGTCCGACAGCTCGCCGGTAGCCTTCGTCAGCGCCGCGCCGATAGCGGAGCCGGCGGACAGCAGCGCGTCGCCAGCCTCGCGGAGGTTGTTGCGCACCTCGTCGCCGGAGTTGTTCTCGGTGTTGTTGTTCAGGTTGGTGTTGTCGGTCATCGTTCGCTCCTTCGCTAGTAGAAGATCAGTTGCGAACCAGTGTAAATAGCTAGCCCGGCCAGTGCACCGACGATCGTGCCGTTGAGGCGGATGAACTGCAGGTCTTTACCCACCATGAGCTCGATTTTCTCCGCCGCTTCCTCGCCGTCCCACCGCTCGATGGTCTCGGCGATGATGCCCACGATCTGGTCGGCGCCGTTGTCCGCGGCGAAGTGCGTGGCCTTCTCCAGGGCCCGCTCTGCGTCGGCGCGCACCGCAGGGTCGTCGACAAGCTTTCGCCCCCACTCGCGCGCCGAAGCAGCAGCTTTACGACGAAGCCCGCTTCGCCCATCCGACGCCTGCGCCACAATCGACGCCGAGATTTGCTCCCAGATGCTGCCCGCCGCGGACGTGACCGCGCCGGAGCCCATGATGTCGGCTTTGAGCGCCTCCACCCGCGAGATCATCTCCCCGTCGAACTGGAGGTCCTGGGCGAACTTGTTGATCTGGCGGCGGATCGCACGGCGCGCCTCGTGGTGCGGGTTGGTGTCCACGTCCTCCATGAACGCGACCATCTCGTCGTAGACGCGCTGGCCCACCAGCTCCTTGGCGAACCGCGGGGCCCAGCGCGGCATCCGCTCGTCGATCATGGTGACCACGGTCTCTTCCATGCCGTCGACCTTGCGGCGCCCCCAGGCGACAATGTCATCGACGACCGGATCCACCTTGCCGTCCGCGATCAGCCCCTCCAGGGTGCGGCCCAACGGCGGGCCCCAGATCGGCTCGGCCAAGCGGTCGATGAGGTGGGCGTTGATGAACGCCTCCGCCTCCTTCGGATCGATGCCCTCGACCATGCGGACGGTGAACTTGCCGACCTCCTCGCTGACACGCTCCGCGTTCTCCGGCTTGGCAAGCCAGCGCCCCACCCGCTCCGGGATGCCGGCAGCCATGACCTTGTCGGTGATCGTGCGGGCGTTAAGGAAGTTCTCGGACACAAAGTCGCTGAGCACCCCGGCGACCTGGTCCTTCTTCCGCGGGATGATCGCGGTGTGCGGGATAGGGATGCCCATCGGGTACTTGAACAGCGCGGTGACGGCGAACCAGTCCGCCAAACCGCCGACCATGCCCGCCTCCGCGGCGGCGCGGACGTAGCCG
Organism: Corynebacterium sp. CQ3829_602738; assembly: GCF_054478435.1. Lineage (NCBI taxonomy): Bacteria > Bacillati > Actinomycetota > Actinomycetes > Mycobacteriales > Corynebacteriaceae > Corynebacterium > Corynebacterium sp. CQ3829_602738. Next base: position 259,444 of record NZ_CM137003.1, on the reverse strand, counting down.
ATCCAGGCCGCGCCGTTGCCCTGGGACTGCGCCCACGAGCACGACAGGAACACCACCGCCATCAGGCCCAGAAGACTGGTCACCGCGATCTTGTGTTGGCGCAGCACGCGGCGGCGCTCATCCTCGTTTGTGGGGGTGGGCATCATGGAAAGCTGCTCGCTCATGCCCATGATTAAAGCAGGCACACCGACACGGGCACGAAAAATGCCCCCTCCGCAGGTGGAGAGGGCATTTGCGGGAAGCGCTGCGCGGCTAGTTCACGCGGCCGGTGCGCTTGCGGTAGGCCTTGTAGTCCTTGCGGCCCACGACGATCAGGATGGCGCCGAGGATGGCGGTGACCACTGCCTCGACGATGCCGAGGATCAGCAGGCGCTGGGCCAGGTCGTGGGTCTGGGAGCCGAAACCGTAGACCATCGCGCCGGCGCCCCACACGGCCAGACCGATGCCGAAGAGGGTGGACAGGATCAGGCCCATTGCAACCCAGGTGGAGTTCCGGGTCAGGGAAGAGTGCGGAGCACTCAGCGACACCGGGTCGTAGCCGTCGATGTAGGTGTCATCGATGCGGCCGACGTACTCCGGGTAGGACTCGTTGCGGATATCTGCAACTGCGGTGGAACCCATTGTTCTTGTTTCCTTCTTCAGCTTCGGTGTGACTTCAGCGTGAGCTGCTGCGATGGTTCGAGTATACGACAGGACGCGTGGTCGTCCCTAGTCGTCGCCGCCCTTGAAGGCGGCGCGGGCGCGCTCGGCGTTGATTGCGCCGACCGCATCCAGCGGGATACCAGCCGGGCACACGTCGGCGCACTCGCCGTACAGCGAGCAGTGGCCGAAGTTGGTCTCCAGCTCGTCGACCATCTTGCGGGCGCGGCGGGAACGCTCCTGCTTACCCAGCGGCAGCAGCTTCAGGTGCTTCAGCTTCGCGCCGGTGAACAGGTGCGCAGCGCCGTTCGGGCACGCAGCCACGCACGCGCCGCAGCCGATGCAGGCCGCGTAGTCGAGCGCGGTCTCCGCGTCGTGGTGGTTGACCAGCAGGGTGTCAGCGTCCGGTGCAGTGCCGGCGTTGACGGAGACGTAGCCGCCCTGCTCCATCACGCGGTCCAGCGCGGAGCGGTCCACGGCGAGGTCCTTGATCACCGGGAACGCGCCGGAGCGGAACGGCTCGATCTTCAGGGTGTCGCCGTCCTTGTAGTTGAACAGGCGCTGCAGGCAGGCAGTGGTGTTCTGGCCTGCGCCGTGCGGGCGACCGTTGACCAGCAGGCCGCAGGTGCCGCAGATGCCCTCGCGGCAGTCGGAGGCGAAGACGAACGGCTCCTTGCCCTGCTCGACGTAGGTCTCGTTCACGTGGTCGAGCAGCTCCAGGATGGACATCTGCTCCACAGCGTCATCGACCTGAACGGTCTCGAAGCTGCCCTCGGTGTCAGGACCAGCCTGGCGCCAGATTTCAAGTGTCAGTTTCATTACTTGTAGTTCCTTGCCATCAGCGGGATCGAATCAAAGTGCAGGGGTTCTGCGTGGCGGATGAACTGGCCTTCTCCGGCCGGCTCCCAGGCCGACACGAAGCACCAGTTGTCGTCGTCACGCTCTGCCTCGCCGTCATCGGTGAGGTGGTCCATACGGTAGTGCGCACCGCAGGACTCGTCGCGGTCCAGGGCGTCGATGCACATGAGCTCGCCGAGGTTGATGTAGTCGACGAGGCGCAGTGCAGCCTCCAGCGTCTGGTTCATGTCGTTCGGGGAACCCGGGATGGAGATGTTGGTCCAGAAGTCCTCGCGCAGGGCGCGGATCTTGCGGATGCCCTCCTCCAGGCCCTCCACGGTGCGGGACACGCCGCAGTGCTCGTAGAGGATGTCGCCGAGCTGCTCGTGGAAGTGCTCCGGGCCGTGCGGCTCCGGACCGCGGATGGACATGATGCGCTCGATGCGCTCGGTGACGTCGGCCACCACGTCCTGGGCCTCGCGGGAATCCTCGGCCAGCTTCTCCTCGCCGAGGTGGTCGGCCAGGTAGTTCGGCACCGTGAACGGCAGGGTGAACCAGCCGTCCACAGAAGCGGAAAGCAGCGAGTTCGCGCCCAGACGGTTCGCGCCGTGGTAGGTCCAGGAGCACTCACCGGCGGCGAACAGGCCGTCGATGGAGGTCATCTCGTTGAAGTCCGTCCACAGGCCGCCCATGGTGAAGTGGACGGTCGGGGCGATACGCATCGGAGCCTTGTACGGGTCCTCGCCAGTGGAGTCCTCGTACATCTCGAACAGGTTGGAGTAGCGCTCGCGGATGGTGTCCTCGCCGAGGCGCTCGATGGCGTCGGCGAAGTCCAGGTACGCGGAGTTGTGCAGCGGGCCCACGCCGTAACCGGCGTTGAGCTGCTGCGAGATGGCGCGCGAAGCCACGTCGCGAGGCACGAGGTTGCCGAAGGCCGGGTAGCGGCGCTCCAGGAAGTAGTCGCGCTCCTCCTCCGGGATGGTGTTCGGGTCGCGGTCGTCGCCCTTTTCCTTCGGGGTCCAGATGCGGCCGTCGTTACGCAGGGACTCCGACATCAGCGTCGTCTTCGCCTGCCACTTCGCGTTGACCGGCAGGCCGGTCGGGTGGAACTGCACGAAGCACGGGGACGCGAGGTACGCGCCGCGCTCGTACGCGCGCATCATGGCGGAAGAGTTGGAGTTCTTCGCCAGCGTGGTCTTGTGGTACACGTTGCCGTAACCGCCGGTGGCGAGGATGACAGCGTGGCCGGTGAACGGCGCAATCTCACCGTTGATCAGGTTGCGGGTGACAATGCCCGCGCAGTGCTTCTTGCCGTCCTTCTCGGTGATGATCAGGTCCATCAGGTCGTGGTGGGTGAAGATCTCCACGTTGCCCAGGTGGATCTGACGCTGCAGCGAAGACGCGGTGGACAGCTGCAGCTGCTGGCCTGTTTGGCCGCGGGTGTAGTAGGTGCGGGAGACCTGCACGCCGCCGAAGGAGCGGGTAGCCAGGGTGCCGCCGTACTCGCGGGCGAACGGAGCGCCGATGGCGTTCATGTGGTCGATCACGCGGACGGACTCGACGGCCAGGCGCCAGCAGTCGGACTCACGGCAGCGGTAGTCGCCGCCCTTGACGGTGTCCTTGGTGTGGCGGTAGGCGCCGTCGTTGTCCACCTTCTTGCCGCGGGCGGAGTTCACGCCGCCCTGGGCCGCAATGGAGTGCGCACGGCGCGGGGCGTCGTGGTAGGTAAAGGCCTTGACGTTGTAGCCGAGCTCGCCCAGTGCCGCGGCCGCGGCGCCGCCGGAGAGGCCGGTGCCGACCACCAGGACGGTGAACTTGCGGCGGTTCAGCGGCGAGACCAGGTTCATGTGGTCCTTCTGGTGCTGCCACATGTCCTTCATGCGAACCTCGTCGCGGTTCGGCTCGTTGGACTCGAGGACGTTGCCCGGGGTCACGCCTGCAGCTGCAGACTCGGGCTGGCGGAAGCCGCCGGTGCTCTGCTGGCCCTGTGCCTCAGCGGAGGTCTGCTCCCCGCCGTTGGAACCCTGGGCCCCGGAAAGACCGGAAATAGAGGTAGTCATAGTTGTTCTCCTAAAAAGCCGTTACCTGGAAAAACCCGGGACCCAGCCGAACGCGATGGCGAGCGGCATGACAACGTTGCCTGCGACAACGATGAACGGGAGGATGTACGCGAGGATGACCATCAGGCCCTCGCCGCGCTTGCCCAGCCAACCGAGGTCGGACACCGCAAGGTAGATACCGTGCGTCAGGTGCAGCAGCAGCGCCAGGTTGGCAACCACGTACACCAGCGTGACCCACCAGCGGCCCGGGGCAAAGGTGGCGAGCAGGTTGTTGCGCACCGCACCCTGGACGAACTCGTCGGAGGCGACAGCCTGGCCGAGAGTCAGGTCCAGCAGGTGGAAGATGATGAACAGCAGCAGGATGATGCCGGTCCAGATCATCGACTTCGTGGCGGTGGACTGCCACCCGCCCATCAGGTTGGTGCGCTTGAAGCGGCCGCGGGACGCGTTGGAGCGGGCGCGCAGGGTGAATGCGCCCCACACGTGCAGCACCAGGCAGGCCAGCAGGATGATGCGGAGAATCCACAGGAAGCCCTCGCGTGGGAACAGCGGCTCGCCGATCGTGCGCAGGAACTCGCCGTAGTCGTCGATCGGCGCGGAGCCGTCGGCGTTCAGCGGCATGAAGATCTTCAGGTTGCCCACCATGTGGCCGAGGACGAACAGGCCGAAGATCAGGCCAGTGATCGCCATGGTCAGCTTGACGGCCCACGTGGGGTAGGACGGCCGCTCGCGCAGCGGCTTCTCAGTAATTTTTCCGTGACGAATGGCTTCACGGTCTGCGTTTTGTACAGTCATGGCACCTCCAGTGTCGCTAATACTCTAAGAGATAGCCCCCGCTCATACACACCGGATTGCCAGGTTGCCCGAGACACCCCCTAGCCTCAACCCCCACTTGAGCCCTTCATCCAGCGCACCACATTGAATGTGACCTTCGTCACCGCATTGCCGATCCACCTTAGACCCCACATTCTCCACCCCTTTAAGTGTCAATCATTGGTTGGTTAGTTCACCCTTACTTCCAGCGCGACCCTATGAGCCGAAAATCGGTACCCTGGCTGCCATGGCTATCGACAAGAACACTGAAAACAAAGCAACCCGCCAGATCGACGCTCCCGCAGCCGAGATCTTCGACATCCTCTCCAACCCCGAGCGCCACGCCGAGACGGACAACTCCGGCATGGTCGTCTCCGCGGACCAGGGCGAGCGCCTGAAGAACGTCGGCGACACCTTCACCATGAACATGACCAAGGAGGACGGCGACTACCAGACCGTCAACGAGGTCTTCGCCATCCAGGACGACCGCATCATCGGCTGGAAGAACGTGGAAAACACCACCGCCGAGGTGAAGGTCGGCGCGAAGTGGCTCTACGAGCTCGAGCCGATCGACGCGGACAACACCAACGTCACCCTCACCTACCAGCGCGATGAGCTGGAGGAGAACCTACTCGCCATGACCGAGAAGTTCGACGACGACTTCCTGGCCAAGTCCCTCGATTCCCTCGCAGAGGCAGTCGCAGGCGCATAAGCCTTCGCTTCTCGACGTCACCAAAGGCGGCCCGCCGGACCCAGCGCCCGGCCGGCCGCCTTTCCCATGCCCGCGACACCCCCACCCCGCCCGCTCGCCTGATCGCCCCGCCCGAGACTGCCCGCCCCCCGTCCGCCCCAGAACCCCGGCCTGATCTGCTAGTTGCCCGGAGAACGGCGGCGCGGGGAACTAGCACATCTACCGCTGAAGCCGCCCAGCCGCCTCGCTCTCGCCGCCGGGGTGTCGGAGCACCTCGCTCATCTATGGACTACTCGCCGCCATCGTTATCCACAGCCCAGGTCTTTTGGAACCTCTCCAGGCAAAAGACGATATCGGCATTTGCCGTTCCTGTCCGACCGCGACCTGGGGTTTTGCCGCCGCGTCGGACCTAAATGCCGATATCGTCCTTTGCATTCGCCCCCTGCTCCCGCCCCGCAGGTACCGTCGCACCTATGACCGCTGCTTCCACCATCGGCACGCAAAAAGGCGGGCCCTGCCAGAAAGCGGGGCCCGCCTTTGGTGCGTCGTAAAGCGAAGGCTTACAGGTTGATCATGTGGCCTTCGATGCCGTGCGCGATCTCCTTGATCACCTCCGGCAGAGTCGGGTGGATGTGGATGGAGCGCGCGATCTCGCCTGCGGTGAGGTCGAAGCGCTGCGCGAGGACGACCTCCGGTATGAGCTCGGAGACGTTTGCGCCGACGAGGTGGCAGCCCAAGATCTCGCCGAACTCGGCGTCCGCGACGAGCTTGCCAAAGCCAGCGGTCTCCGCCAAGCCCACTGCCTTGCCGTTTGCGGAGAACGGGAAGGTGGCAACCTTGATGTCGCGGTCCGGCCACTTCTCCTTGGCCTGCTCCTCGGTGTAGCCCATGGAGGCGACCTGCGGGTTACAGAAGGTGGCGCGCGGGGTCATCATGTAGTCCTCGATCTCGAGGGTCTCCGCGCCCGCGATGGTCTCGGCGGCGATGATGCCCTGCGCCTCAGCGACGTGGGCGAGCTGCAGCTTCGCGGTGACGTCGCCGATGGCGTAGATGTTGTCGACGTTGGTGCGCATGCGCTCGTCGATAGCAATCGCGCCACGCTCGGTGAGCTCGACGCCCGTGTTCTCCAGGCCGTAGCCCTCGGTGCGCGGGGCGAAGCCGACGGAGATCATCACGCGGTCCGCGGTGAGCGTCTCCACGTCGTCGGAGCCGTTCTTCTTCACGTCCACCTCGACGGAATCGCCGTTGTCGCGCACCTCGGTGGTGGCGTGGCCGGTCAGCAGCTTCACGCCGAGCTTCTTGTAGGCCTTCGCGATCTCCTTGGACACGTCCTTGTCCTCGTTGGGCAAGACGCGGTCCTGGTACTCGATGACGGTGACATCCACGCCGTAGTTGGACAGCACGTAGGCGAACTCCATGCCGATCGCGCCTGCACCGACGATGACCATCTTTTCCGGAGCCTCCGGGTTGAGGATCTGCTCCTCGTAGGAGACCACGTTCTCGGACAGCTCGATGCCCGGCAGGGTACGCACCACAGCGCCGGTGGCGATGATGCAGTCGTCGAAGGTGACGGTCATACCCTTGTCGTCGCCGTCGGTGATCTCGATGGTGTTCGCGTCCTTGAACGAGCCCAGGCCGTTGATCTCCTGGATCTTGTTCTTCTTCATCAGGTAGTGCACGCCGCCGACGATCTTCTCGGAGACCTTGCGGGAGCGCTTTTGGGCGTCGGTGTAGTCGAACTCCACGTCGCCCTTGATGCCGAAGGTTTTCGCATCGTGGTTGAAGATCTCAGCCACTTCAGCGTTCTTGATCAGGGCCTTGGAGGGGATGCAGCCCACGTTGAGGCAGACACCGCCCCAGTACTGCTTCTCAATAACAGCTACTTTTTTACCCAGCTGAGCTGCACGGATGGCGGCGACGTAGCCACCGGGGCCAGCGCCGAGGACAACAACGTCAAAATGTTCTTTACTCACGCTGCATATCGTACGTGCCCGTCTGGCAAAATGTTGCGAAGCATCTTGTTTGTTTTTTGAATGAAAGTGAGCGATTCACTGTGAAGTTCACTCGCACGGCGGTAGCCCTGGGCGCCGCCGCCCTTATCGCCGCAGGCTCCGTGCCCGCCGTCCAGCACTTCGCGGAGGGCGGCGCCGAGAAGCCGGTCACCACCCTGTCCCCGGCGGCGACGACGGTGCAGACCTCGCTTGAGACCCCGACTTCCAGCACCACCGCGAGCTCGACCACGAGCCCGACCACGACAACCAGCGCGACCACGAGTCCGGCCACGAGCACGCCGACGTCGCCCCAGGAGAAGCCGAAGGTTGTGGAGACGACGGTGGTGCCGGAGACGCCGTCGACAAGCTTGAGCTCGACCGCGGCCACCACCGCAGAGGCGGAGCCGACGGACGAGCACCCGAACATCAAGCCACTGGGTGAGGCCCCGAAGACCTACAACGGCAAGGACCAGAGGTGGGTGCGCATCCTCGCAGGCAGCCGCGGCACCTGGGACAACGAGGCGATCCGCGTGTACTCCGAGTCCATGGAGCGCGACATCCCGGTGGCGATCTTCTACGCCACCGACGAAAACGGCGAGCGCAAGGAGAACGCCCCGACCGTCTACCTGCTCAACGGCGCCGGCGGCTCCGAACAGGACACCGACTGGGTCGCGCAGGCCTACGACGAGCTGGAGAAGACGTACAAGGACTCCGGCGCGAACGTTGTCATCCCGATGGAAGGCGCATTCTCCTACTACGTGGACTGGGCGGCCGAGCCGCCGGTGGACACGGACACGAACCCCTTCTACCACGGCAAGCAGATGTGGTCGACCTTCCTGGCGGATGAACTGCCGCAGGCGGTTGAGCCGTACATGAACGCCGACCAGGAGCACCGCGCGGCTGCCGGCCTGTCCATGGCCGCGACCTCCGTGCTGCTTTTGGCGGAGCACAACCCGGGCTTCTACGACGCCATCGGTTCCTTCTCCGGTTGCGCGGCGACCTCGACGCCGCTTCCGTGGATGTACCAGGATCTGACCGTCAGCCGCGGCGCGCCGAATGTAATGGCACCGGAGTACATCTTCGGCGAGCGCGGCTCGGACTACAACCGCCACTACGACGCGCTGGTCAACGCCGCGGATCTGAAGGGCACCGCGGTATACCTGTCCACGGGCACGGGGCTGGCGGGCGAGAGCGACACGCCGGGCTACCTGAAGGACCGCTTGATCAATCAGTACGGCGTGGACCCGAATTCGGCGTCGACCCGCGCGCTGTCCAACGCGATGACGCTGCAGGTTGAGGGCGGTGTGATCGAGGCTGCGATGAACGCCTGCACCCACGACCTGATGGTGAAGATGCGCGCCAACGATGTGAAGGTCGCCCACGCTGAGCTGCGCAATGTGGGCACGCACAGCTGGGCGTCCTGGCGCGACGACGTCAAGCTTTCCTTTGACAAGGTGTTCAAGAATGCGCTCGGCCTGGAGCAGTAGGCACTTGCTTTTCGACGCCTAACGGCGCCTCCCCGCTTTCGAGCCGGGAGGCGCCGTTTTGGTTAGTGCGAGAAGGCGAGTTTTAGAACATGCCCATGCCGTAGGCGATGGTGGAGGACATGGAGGAGCCTGCGTGGACGAGCTCGCCGAGAATCTGGTTGATCTGCACCTGGAAGGTTTCGATGGGGTTCATGTTGGGGTCCTTTCGGGGTTTCAGGGCGGGGCGCAACACGCCACACGCGTAACGCTGGCCACTACAGTAACGAATGTCCCATAGAATGGCGCAATAATTGCCTGTCAGTTTAACCCCCTCCCCCAGGACTGGATACACAGATGAAGAAGATCAAGGCGGCGGCGCTTGCCGCCCTCACGGCAGTCTCCCTCGCATGCACCGGCGCTCCGGCGGTGTCCGCCCAGCCGGCCGGCCAGGAGGGCATTGTAAAGGCGTGGGACGCGCGAACGAACCCGCCGCTCATCACCCGCACCGGCAAGGCGCAGGAGTGGGTCAATCAGGTGGACCACAAAACGGTGCTGTCCTACAACGTGTATTCCCCCTCCATGCGCCGCGACATCCCGGTCGCGGTCGTCCCGGCCACCGACGCCGCAGGCAACCGCGTGCGCAACGCGCCGACGCTGTACCTGCTCAACGGCGCCGGCGGCGCGGAGCAGAACCAGGACTGGCTGAAGCTCTACCCGGTGAAGGACTACTTCGCCGGCAAGGGTGTGAACGTGGTGGTGCCGCAGGCCGGCGCGTTCTCCTACTACACGGACTGGGTGAAAGAGGACGTCTCCTCCGACTACGTCAACGGGCCGCAGAAGTGGGAGACGTTTTTGACCAAGGAGCTTCCCGGCCCCATCGAGCGCATGCTGGGCGCCAACGGCCGCCGCGCGGTGACCGGCGTGTCCATGTCCGCTACCTCCGCGCTGCTGTTCGCGCAGCATAACCCAGGGATGTACCAGGCCGTGGCGGCGTTTTCCGGCTGCGCAGCCACGTCGTCGCCGCACGGCTACAACTTCGCGCGCGTGACCGTCAATCGCGCGGGCAACCCGAACTTCCAGACGGTCACCCCGGAGATGATGTGGGGTCCGATGAACGGGCCGTACAACCGCTACAACGACGCGCTGTTGGGCGCGGAGAAGCTGCGCGGCACCCGCCTGTACGTCTCCTCCGGCACGGGCCTTGCGGGGCACCCGGACCAGGTCAGCTACCTGCTGGGCAAGGGCGCACCGATGCCGGCGGCGCAAGCCGGTGCAGCCGTGCTGCAGGTCGAAGGCGGCGTGATTGAGGCCGCGGTGAACAAGTGCACCCACGACCTGAAGGCCAAGCTGGACGGCCTGGGCATCCCGGCGCACTTCGAGCTGCGCAACGTGGGCACCCACTCCTGGCCGTACTGGACTGAGGACATGGACCGCGCCTGGAACACCACCATCAAGCCAGCCCTGGGGGTCTAGCGTGCGCGACATCGAGCCCAAGCTTCTCGACGACCTCACGGGCGCCCCCGCCCTGGAATGGGCCCGGGAGTGGTCCGACGCAACAGAAGCGCGGCTCGATTCGTCCGCGCTGCGCGAGCGGATCCGCGCCGCGTTGGATTCGGACGACCGGATCCCGTTTGTCACCCGGCGCGGCGAGTACCTGTACAACTTCTGGCGCGACGGCGAGCACCAGCGCGGACTCTGGCGGCGCACGACCCTCGCCTCGTTCCTCGGGGAGGAGCAACCCGACTGGGAGGTCCTCCTCGACGTCGACGCGCTTGCCGCAGAAGAAGGCGAGGACTGGGTGTACAAGGGCGCCACCGTGCTGCCTGTGAGCTGGGACCGGGCGCTGATCCGCCTGTCGAGAGGCGGCGCGGACGCGGTGGTAGTGCGCGAATTCGACCTTGAACACCGCACCTTCGTCGACGCGGCCGACGGCGGTTTCACCATCGACGAGGCTAAAACCTCCGTCGACTGGGTGGACCGCGACACCATCCTGGTGGGCACCGACGAAGGCCCGGGCACGGTGACCAACTCCGGCTACCCCATGCAGGTGGCGCGCTGGACCCGCGACGGCGGCAAGACCGTCACCTTCACCGGCGAACCCGACGACGTTGGCGTGTGGTCGGGGTTTGACGTGGTGGACCGGAGGACCGTCGTCACGCGGGCGCTCGATTTCTACACCTCGCGAACGTGGGTCGACGGCGAGTTTTTGGACGTGCCGGACGACTGCGACGCCATCCCCCACCGCAAGTGGCTGTTCATCCAGCCGCGCACCGAGTTCGCGGGCGTGCCCGCGGGCGCGCTCGGCGTGATCGAGCTCGAAGCGTTCCAGCAGGGCGGCCGAGAGTTCGCCGTGCTGGAGCAGGACGCGACCGTGGAAGCGATCGCGTTCACTGAAAACGCGCTGCTTTTGACCTGCCTGGTGGACGTGGCCACCAGCATCTCCCGCATCGCGCTGGGCACCTGGGAGCGCACCGAGCTCGCGCTGCCGGAGGCCGCGAGCGCGCACGTCGTTGCCTCCAGCCCGCTGGCCGGCGACGAGTTCTGGGTCGCCGCGTCCTCCTTCACCACGCCGACAACGCTTCTGCGCGGCGACGCCTCCGGCGCACTCACCGAGGCCAAGCGCGCGCCTGCCCACTTCGACACGGCAGGGCTGGAAACCCGCCAGCACTGGGTGACCTCCGCCGATGGCACCCGGCTGCCGTACTTCATCACCGGCGACTTCTCCCTTGGTGCACGTCCCACGCTGGTGGGCGGCTACGGCGGCTTCGAGGTCTCGCTCACGCCCGCGTTTTCCAACGTGCGCGGCATCGCATGGTTGGAACAGGGCAACTTCTACGTCCAGCCCAACCTGCGCGGCGGCGGCGAGTTCGGCCCCGAGTGGCACTCGCAGGTGGTCAAAACCAACCGGCACAAGGTGTGGGAGGACCACAAGGCGGTGCTCGAGGACGTCGTCGCCCGCGGCTACGCCGAACCTGCGCAGATTGCCATCCGCGGCGGCTCCAACGGCGGGCTGCTCACCTCCGGCTCGCTGGTGCAGTACCCGGAGTGCTTCGGCGCGGCCGTGATCCAGGTGCCGCTGACGGACATGCTGCGCTACCACACCCTGTCCGCCGGCGCGTCGTGGATGGCGGAGTACGGCGACCCGGACAACGTCGATGAGCGCGCAGCGATTGCAACCTGGTCGCCGCTGCACAACGTCCGCCCGCGCGAGGACGTGGCGTATCCCCCGGCGCTGGTGACCACCTCCACGCGCGACGACCGCGTCCACCCCGCCCACGCCCGCACCTTCGCCCTCGCGCTGTGGCGGGCGGGCCAGCCGGTGGACTATTTCGAGAACACCGCAGGCGGGCACGCCGGCGCCGCGGATAATGCACAGGTGTCGCGGGTGGAGGCGTTGATCTACCAGTGGATCGACGACAAGATCGGCCAACCGCTGGCGTAGACTTCCCGGCGATATGAGTAACCTGAGGCTTCGCTCCACCCCCATCCCCGGCACCCGCGACCGCTACACCGGCGTGGAGTTCAACCTGGGCTTCCACGTCACGCACTACAACCTGGATTTCGACTACAAGGTTGCGCCGAACCGTCTCGAAGCAACTGCGACCCTGACGCTGAACACCTGGCGCGAGCTGAACCACCTCACCCTCGACCTCACCCAGGGCCTGTCGGTGCGCCGCGTGGAGGCGTCTAACGGCTTCGGCGTCAAGCGCTACCGCCACCACGGCGGCAAGCTGCGCATCACCTTCGACCAGTTCATCCCGGTGGACACTGAGCTGCAGCTGATCATCCGCTACGCCGGCTCCCCGCGCCCGCGCCGCACCGCCTGGGGCATGCTGGGCTGGGAGGAGCTGGACAACGGCGCACTGACCGCCAACCAGCCCAACGGCGCGCCGTCCTGGTTCCCCTGCGACGACACCCCGGACGAGAAAGCCACCTACACCTTCAACGTGCGCGCGGACCGCGGGTACGTCGCGGTGACCAACACCACCGCCCGCCCGATGGCGACCTACCTGGCCACGGTGCAGGTGGGCCAGTTCCACCGCGTTGATTTAGGGCGCAACACGGTGGCGTGGCTGCCGGCGGCGACTCAGGTGGGCGATTTGGACAAGCAGCAGGCCATGCTGGACTACTTCGAAACCGTCTTCGGGCCCTACCCGTTTGAGAACTACCAGGTGGTTGTGCACGAAGAAGATCTGGAGATCCCGCTCGAGGCCCAGGGGCTGTCCATCTTCGGCGTGAACCACCTGCGAGGCAACGAGCGCCTCATCGCGCACGAGCTGGCGCACCAGTGGTTCGGCAACTCGCTGGGCATCGCGCAGTGGGAGGACATCTGGCTCAACGAGGGTTTCGCCTGCTACTCCGAGTGGCTGTGGGCGGACTTTTCGGGGCAGATGCCTATCGACGCCTCCGTGCGCACCCACTACGACAACATCACGCCCATGCGGTTTACCCTGGCCGACCCGGGCGCGCGCGACATGTTCGACGACCGCGTGTACAAACGCGGCGCCATCACGCTGCACGCGCTGCGCCGCAAAGCCGGCGACCCGGCGTTTTTCGCTGCGGTCCGGGACTACGTGGCCCGCGGCGCCCACGGTGTGGTGGAGCCCTTCGACCTGGTCAACGCGTTCGCGCGCCAGGGCATCGCTGTCGGCGACGTGATCGACGCGTGGATCAACCACCCCGAGCTTCCGGAGTGCCCGTGAGAAACCTCTCCCTGGCCACCATCTTCGCCGCGGCCAGCGGCTTTGTGGTCATGTGGATCGCCAGCTGGGCGCTGGACGCGGAGCACGGCTACAACTCCTTTTTGGCCTACTGGGGTCTGTTTTTCGCCTGCACCGGGCTCATCGACGGCATCACGCAGGAGACCACCCGCGCCGTGGCAGCCTCCCGCGAAACGGACGTGCGTGGCAGCGCCAACCCGTGGAAGCTCGGCGCTGCGGTCGGCGCGGTTGTCGCGGCGGTGGTGCTGCTGGCAGGGGTTTTCGCCATGGGCCGCATCGTGCCCACCCACCCCGGCACGGCCACGGGCTTGTTGGCGTTGGGCCTGATCAGCTACGCCTTCCAGGCGGTGCTCTCCGGCATCTTGAGCGGCTCCGGGCTGTGGAACCGCTACGCCGCGCTGGTCGCCCTGGACTCCGGCGTGCGCCTCGTGCTGGCCGTGGTGGTGTGGGCGCTCGGCGGCGGGCTGGTGGAATTTTTGGCCATCACCGTCATCGGCGCGCTGAGCTGGGCGGTGATCCTCGCCTTCGCGCCGGTGCGGGTGCACCTGGACGTGGACCGCGGGGCGTTTCTGCGCCGCGTCGGCTCCGCCATGGTGGCCTCCGGGGCGTCGGCCGCGCTGATCACGGGCTTTCCCACCGCCGCGTCCGCCGCCTTCCCCGCTGCAACCGCGGGCGCGACGGTCGCCGCGATCAACAACGCCGTCATGCTCACCCGCGCCCCTGTGCTGGTGCCGCTGCAGCGTTTCCAGTCGGCGCTGGTGGTGCGCTTCGTGGAGCGCCGCGACAACGTCTACAAGGCGCTTGCCGCACCCGTCGGCGCGATCTTGGGCGTCGGCCTCATCGGCTTCGCGGCAGCCTGGCTGATCGGCCCGTGGATCCTGCGGGTCGCGTACAAGCCGGAGCTTTTCGTGGGCAGCCTCACGCTCGGCCTGCTCACCTTCGCCTCCGCGTTCATGGGCATGCTCATGATCACCGGTGTGGCCGTGCTCGCCTTAGAGCGCCACGCGTTCTATGTCGCCGGCTGGCTCGCCGCCACCGCCACCGCGTTCGCCGTGCTCTTCCTCGCGCCGTGGGGCGTGACCGCCACCGTGGTGGTGGCGCTGTTCGCCGGGCCGATCGTCGGCGCGCTCGTGCACCTGGCGGGCCTTGTAAGGTAGCTGGCTATGGAACGTTTGCTGGTCACTGGCGGTGCGGGGTTCATTGGGGCGAATTTTGTCCGGCAGGCGTCGAAAAGCTTCAGCGTCACCGTCGTGGACAAACTCACCTACGCAGGCAACCGCGCGAACCTGCCCGAGGGCATCGAGTTCGTCGAGGGGGACATCTGCGAGCAATCGCTTATCGACGAGCTCGTGGCCGCCAACGACACCGTCATCCACTTCGCAGCCGAATCGCACAACGACAACTCCCTGCGCGACCCGTCCGCGTTCGTGCACAGCAACCTTGTCGGCACGTTTGCGCTGCTGGAGGCGGTGCGCAAGAGTGATAAGCGCCTGCACCACATCTCCACCGACGAAGTGTTCGGCGACCTCGAGCTCGGCGGCACCGACGCATTCACCGAGACCACGCCGTACAACCCCTCCTCGCCCTACTCAGCGACGAAGGCCGGCTCCGACCACCTCGTGCGCGCCTGGGTGCGCTCGTTCGGGGTGCGCGCGACGATCTCGAACTGCTCCAACAACTACGGCCCCTACCAGCACATAGAGAAGTTCATCCCCCGCCAGATCACCAACATCCTCACCGGCCAGCCCGCCAAGCTCTACGGCACCGGCGCGCAGGTGCGCGACTGGATCCACGTGGACGACCACAACGCCGCCGTCCTCGCGATTTTGGAGCGCGGGCGCATCGGCGAGACCTACAACATCGGCGCGAGCTCTCCCGGTTCCGCGCACGTCACGAATAAGCAGGTCATCGAGACCATCTGCGAGCTGATGGGCGGCGAATACGTCCACGTCGCCGACCGCCCCGGCCACGACCAGCGCTACACCATGGACGCCACTAAGCTGCGCCGCGAGCTCGGCTGGGCGCCGAAGCACACGGACCTGCGCAGCGGGCTGGAGCAGACCATCGCCTGGTACACCGACAACCGCTGGTGGTGGGAAGACGACAAGGCAGGCATTGAGAGCGGGTACGCGCAGCGGGGGCAGTGATACCCTGTTCCCCAGAAATGGGGAGGGGATCATATGCGACGTGCACGCATACTCATCTGGGAGTTTTTTGTCATCGTCGGTCCGTGGATTTTTCCGCTGGTAGGAGGAATATTCCTGTCCGCTGCCGCGGCTACACACCCGATGCCGGGGCTACTCACGGTGGGAACTTTCTGGCTTGGGGTAGCACTCGTTCTAGTTGGCACCGTGCCACTGACCATCCGCAGCTTGCTGCAGCGGCTCCGCACCGAGGACGATGAACTTCGAAGCAGGCGAGCACTTGCTGCTACACAGCTTGCCGCCTCATACATCCCGTCGGTTCCAGTATCGGACGTACTTTCTCAAGAGGAACGCTTCGAACGGTACAACGCCGTTTTGGAGGATCTTGTGCGAGCGCTCGGAGAGGAAGTTTTCGGTCCGCTGAAACCAAGAGTGATCTATTTCGAGTACGGCCTCGACGCACAAGGAACCGAGATGCTTACACCCCGGGCGCATTTTGGCTGCCAGTTAGACCCGCCGAAGACGCACAAAGGAGGACAAACGAGATTCACCGAAATGATGGTGCTCGTGAAATCGCCGAAAGAAACGGTTGCGATAAATAACCTCTCCGATCGGCTTTACCGCAGTTTTGTGTCGGCTTCGGTGTCCGGTGGCGATGGTAACGTTGCGTATGGATTACTCACCGTGGATACACGGACTGATGCAGAATTCACCTCGCAGGATGAAGAAAGCTTGCTGCTTGTCGCAAGCTTGCTAGCAGCGTTTCGCGGTGCCGCCGAGCGGCACTGACGCACGTATCAGAGGAGCTCAAAATGACAACCAACTACTTCCCCAAAGGATTGCGGCTAGAACAAGACGTGGTGGAGGCTCGGCGTGTGAACCGCCAGGCTAAGCGCCAGGCCAACGCCGAGTTTGCAAAACGGATTGCAGCAGCATCCGAGAAGCCTCTCACACAGCGCACTTTCAAGCTCGGGTGACCCGTCGCAGTGCCTAAAACCACCACCATCGACGGCCTCGAGGTCCACCGGCTCACCGTCCACGAAGACAACCGCGGCTGGTTCAAAGAGAACTGGTCCGGCCAAAAACTCACCCCGAAGCAGCACAACGTCAGCTTCAACGCCCGGCGGGGTGCGACCCGCGGCATGCACGCCGAGCCGTGGGACAAGTGGGTCTCCGTGGCCACCGGCCGCGTGTTCGGCGCGTGGGTGGACATGCGCGAAGGCTCCGCCACGTTTGGGGAGAAGTTCACCTGCGAGATCGGGCCGGACACCGCCGTATACGTCCCGCGCGGCGTGGCCAACGGCTTCCAGGCGCTCGAGGACAACACCACCTACATCTACCTGGTCAACCAGCGCTACTCCCCCGGCGGCGCGTTCTGCTCCTACAAAGAAGTCGACTGGCCGCTCGAGCCCACCGAGCTGTCCGCCAAGGACCTCGAGCACCCCATGCTTATCGACGCCACTCCGCTGCCCCCACGCCGCATCCTCGTCACCGGCGCCAACGGCCAGCTGGGGCGCGCGCTGCGCCAGATCTGGTCGGAAGAGCAGGCCCACTTCGTGGGCCACGACGAGTTCGATATAACGAACCCGCCCAGCATCGACTGGGCCGATTACTGGGCCATCGTGAACTGCGCCGCCTACAACGACGTCAACGGCGCGGAGGACGACCGGGCCGGGGCATGGGCGGTGAATGCGGCGGCGCCGGCGGAGCTTGCGTCGATAAGCAATGCACACGACCTGACGTTGGTCCATGTTTCCAGCGACTACATCTTCGACGGCAGCGTCGAGGTGCACGACGAGGCGGAGGTGCCGTCACCGCTGAGCGCGTACGGCGCGTCGAAGGCCGCGGGCGACACGGCGGCGCAGGTGGCGCGGAAGCATTACGTGGTGCGCACGAGCTGGGTGTTCGGCGACGGCCGCAACTTCATGTCCGTCATGGCCGACCTGGCTGATCGCGGCGCCGCGCCGAAGGTCGTGTGCGACCAGCGCGGGCGCCCCACCTGGGCCGAGGACCTGGCCAAAGGCATCGCGCACCTGCTGGGCACCGGTGCCGAGTACGGGGTGTACAACATCACCTCCGACGGCGACCCCGTCACACGCGACGAGATCGCCATGGCCGTGTTTGTCGCCGTCGGCGGCGACCCAGCGGACGTCCACCCCGTGACCACCGAGCAGTACGGCGCCGAGTTCGGCGTGGAAGCGTCCCGCCCGCGCGAATGCACCCTGGCGCTGGACAAGATCACAGCCGCGGGTTTCAGCCCGACGAACTGGCGCGCGGCGCTGGCGCTCTACGTCGCGCTGCGGTAGCTGGTGCCGGGGCAACATAACACTTAACTTCCCACCTACTTAACACTGTGGGAAGTTGGGTGTTAAGTTGAGTGTTATGTTGGAACACGAGCTCGCGGAGATGATCAACCAACTTCGCACTGTTGGTGCCGAAAGCTCCAGCATTGAGGCGAAAACCGGGGTCGGAAGAGCCGTGCTGGAAACTCTGAGCGCATTCTCAAACCGTGGCGGCGGCATCCTAATTGCCGGTGTGAGTGAAATCGATGGTTTCACAGTCGTGCAAGATTTTAACCCGAAAACTGCCCGAGACGCGTTGACCAGTTTCTGCGATCAGCTCTCTCCCCCAGTCCGTCCAGAAATCTCAATCGTGCCGTTGGAGTCTGGACAGGTGCTTGTTGCGGAAGTTCCCGAAATGGAGCCGCAAGACAAGCCCTGCTATGTCACTGAACGCGGACTATACAAAGGCAGCTACATTCGGGCGGGCGACAGTGAACGCAGGCTCACACCCTATGAGGTAGACCGAATCGTAGAGAACAAGGGCCAACCGTCCTGGGACCGCGAACCTGTGCCCGATGCGTCGCTCGAAGATCTCGACGAAAAGACACTTTCGCACTACACCGAGAAGCAACAGGCCGCCCGAGAGAAGACGTTTGCGGACGGTATGCCGACTGCTTTGCGCCGCCTCCAAGTCTTACGCGACGACAACCCCACCCTTGCGTCTCTGCTCACAATGGGCGACTATCCACAGCAGTTCTACCCTCGGCTCGCGGTCACATTCGCCCTTTACCCGGGGACCGGAAAGGGAGACGTAACTGAAGGATTCCGGCTGCTCGACAGCGCACGAATTACCGGCCCCATCCCCGAAATGGTCGAGGAAGGTGTGCGCCTTGTGGAGAAAAACATGCGCACTGCGGGCCTGATCGAAGGGGTGTTCCGGAAGGACGTGCCTGACTACCCACCAGTGGCCATACGAGAAGCGCTGGTCAACGCTCTCATGCACCGAGACTACTCTCCCACCGCGCTGGGAACCCCCGTCCAGATCGATATGTATGCGGACAGACTCCAGATCTCCAACCCCGGAGGGCTGTTTGGCGGAGTAACGGCGGAAAATCTCGGCCAGCCGGGTGTATCCACATCCCGCAACCAGTTACTCTCTACGTTTCTGGAGGATCTGAGCTTCTCCAGCGGCGGCACCGTGGCCGAAAGCCGTGGAACGGGAATCGCAGTCATGCGGTCCGCAACTGCAAGCGCCCTCATGCCACCTCCCGAGTTCAGCAACACGTTAACGCACTTCACAGTGACGTTTCACAAGCGAAAGGTTGCTTCTACAGAAACTCTTGAAACCGCCTACGAGAAGGTCTCTCGCCTGCTTCAGGAGCGGACCTCCTGGTCGACGACAGAGCTGAAAGAAGCTTCCGGGCTCAGCCGTACCGCGGTTCAAAAGAGTCTGAATCAACTACTGGCTGAAGGAGTCGCGGAGGTGACAGAGCCCCTAAGGAGTCCACGGCAGCGCTACCGGAGGACTCGATAGCAACATGACACCCAACTTCCCACCTACTTCACACTGTGGGAAGTTGGGTGTTAAGTAGGTGGGAAGAAGGTGCGCCCCCTGGTTTCGGAAGCTCCAACTAGACTTCCCTGTCATGAAGGGCATCATCCTCGCTGGCGGCTCGGGCACGCGCCTGTACCCGATCACCCAGGGCATCTCAAAGCAGCTCATGCCCATCTACGACAAGCCGATGATCTACTACCCGCTATCCACCCTGATCAGCGCGGGTATTCGCGAGATTTTGATCATCACCACGCCGGAGGACCGGCCGAACTTCGAGCGATTGCTTGGCGACGGCTCACGTCTCGGCGTCATGCTCCACTACGCCGAACAACCTCGCCCAGAGGGGCTGGCGCAGGCGTTTTTGATCGGAGAGGAGTTCATCGGCGACGGCTCGGTGGCGCTCGTGCTCGGCGACAACATCTTCGACGGCAACGGCATCTCGGAGGCGCTCGGGCGTGTGCGCGACATCGACGGCGGGGCGATCTTCGCCTACGAGGTCTCGGACCCGCAGCGCTACGGCGTGGTCGAGTTCGACACCTCCGGCACCGCGCTGTCCATCGAGGAGAAACCGGAGGCGCCGAAGTCCAACTTCGCTGTGGTGGGGCTGTACTTCTACGACAACGACGTCGTAGAGATCGCCAAATCCATCGCACCGTCGGCGCGCGGGGAGCTGGAGATTACCTCCGTCAACGAGGCGTACCTGCGCCGCGGCGACCTGAAGGTGCACCGCCTGCACCGCGGGGACGTGTGGCTGGACACCGGCACCATCGACTCGATGAGCGAGGCCAGCGCCTACGTCGAGGTGCTGCAGAAGCGCACCGGCACCGTCATCGGCTCGCCGGAGGTGGCGGCTTACCGCGAGGGCTTCATCGACGCCGCGCAGCTGGAGGCCCTAGGCGAGCAGGTGTTGAAATCCGGCTACGGCCGCTACCTCATCGACGCAGCAAGGGACTAGACAATGCAGAAGAACTCGCCGCGGATCTTGCCGTCCGCACATAAGCACGGGGCGAGCTCTGATGACATCCTCCAGGCGTGGAAGCGTTATGTGAAGCAATTCGTCGAACGGGATGACCCACTCAAGGTCATCCGTATCGGGTTCGATTCCCAGGCAAGGCTGTTAGAAATTGGCGGTGAAATATACGCTGATGGCTCAGAGAAGATTTTCCACGCCATGCCGGCCCGTAAACGTTACTTGGAAGGAATGTGAGCGCAATGACCCCTGATGAGATGCGCACCGCTGAGGATTTCGAGCGGGGCTGGTCGGACGAGCGCATTCGCAGCGCCGAAGTGTCCTGGGGCCCCGGCCTGGTGGACATGCTGCCGCCAGCGCTCGCCGAGCGGGTGCAGGCGCGGGCGCGCAAAGAAGGAACCAGCGACTTGTCGGTCATTGAGGCAGCGCTGTCGCAGTACCTCGACAACAGCGCCGCGTAGACAATGGCGAGGATTACGGCACTGGTGACCGTCTACCACGGCACCGACGCGCACGACCTTGAGCGCGCCCTCGACTCTCTGCGGGCGCAGACGCGGCCGGCGGATGAGCTGGTCATTGTGGCAGATGGGCCGGTGGGCGAGGGGGTGCGGGAGGTCGTCGAGAAGCAAGATGCCCGAGTGATTTGGCTGCCGGAGAATGTGGGCGCGGGCCCAGCGTCGCAAGCAGGGCTGGCGACGATCGATTCCGAATACACGGCGCGATTGGACTCCGACGACGCCGCGAAACCCGAGCGTTTCGCCCGGCAGCTGGAGTATATGGAGGCGCACCCGGAGGTGGCCGCGCTGGGCAGCGCCGTCGAAGAGTTCGCGCACACCCCGGGAGATACCGGCAAGGTGCGCGCGCTGCCGGAGAACCCGCACGCCTACGCGAAGATGAACTCGCCGGTGAACAACCCCTCGGTGATGCTGCGCACGCGAGCGGTCAAGGAGGTCGGCGGGTACAAGGACGTGCACTTCATGGAGGACTACGACCTCTACGCGCGCCTGATCGCCGGCGGCTGGCAGGTGCGCAACCTGCCCGAGTCGCTGACGGACTTCCAGGTCACCGACGCGCAGTTCGCCCGCCGCACCGGCCGCGAGATGCTCGCCGCGGAGGCAAAAATGCAGCGCAACCTGGTCTCCTACGGGCTGATTTCGCGCCCGCGGGCCGCGTTCAACCTGGCGGCGCGCACCGCGTACCGCGCGCTACCCACAGGTTTGCTCCGGCGCGTGTACGCCGCTTTGTTCCACCGCGGGAGGTAACCTAACTTCCGACATGAGCGGATTTTCAGACACTTGGCTGATCGTGCCTTGCTACAACGAGGGCACGGTCATCTTCGACGTGCTCACGCACGCGCGCGAGACGTTCCCCAACATCGTGGGCGTCAACGACGGCTCCGTCGACAACTCCGCGGAGCAGATTCGCGCCGCCGGCGCCCACCTAGTGGACCACCCGGTCAACCTGGGCCAGGGCGCGGCGATCCAGACCGGCGTGGAGTACGCCCGCAAACAGCCCGGCGCGCAGTACTTTGTCACCTTCGACGCGGACGGCCAGCACCAGGTCAAAGACGTCGTGCGGATGATTGAGCGGCTGCGCACTGAGCCGTTGGACATCATCGTCGGCACGCGTTTCGCCGGCCAGGAGAATTCGCAGGTGCCGTGGATCAAGCGGGCGGTGCTCAAGACGGTGGTGATGCTCTCGCCGCGCACGAAGAAGCTGGGGCTGACGGACGCCCACAACGGGCTGCGCGCGTTCAACCGCAAGGTGGCCGAGGAGATGAACATCCGCATGAACGGGATGTCGCACGCCTCGGAGATCGTCTCCATGATTGACAAGCACGGCTGGCGCGTGGACGAGGAGCCGGTGGACATCCTTTACACGGAGTACTCGATGTCGAAGGGCCAGTCGCTGATCAACGGCGTGAACATTCTCGCCGACGGGCTCGTTGCAAGGAGGTTGCCATGATTCAGGCGTTGTTGCTGCTCGCGGTTGTCGCGTTGGCCTGGTACTTCTTTGCTAATCGACGCAAAGCTAACGCCAAAGCCTGGGTAAAAATCGGCTTCGCCCTCATGATGGTGGCTGCCGTGTGGGCAATTGCCCGCCCCGACGATGTGACCGTCGTGGCGAACTGGCTGGGCGTGGCCCGTGGCACCGACCTGATGCTGTACGTGCTGGTGGTGGCGTTCTTCTTCGTCACCATCTCCACGTGGACGCGTTTCCGCGAGCAGGAGTTGCGCTACGCGCGCCTGGCCCGGGCCGTCGCGCTGCAGAACGCGCAGGCGCCGGAGCAGGACGCGGAGCGCTAGAAGCCGCGGCGGATCCACTCCTCCAGGTGCGGGGCTTCCGCGCCGATGGTGGTGTGGTCGCCGTGGCCGGTGCGCACCACCGTCTCCGCCGGCAGGTCCAAAACGGATTTCTGCAGGGAGCGGATGATGGTGTCGAACGAGGAGAACGACCGTCCGGTCGCGCCCGGCCCGCCCTGGAACAGGGTGTCGCCGGAGAAGAGTTCGCCGGCTTCCTCGGCGTAGATGACCACAGAGCCCGGTGAGTGGCCCGGGGTGGACATCACGCGCAGGTCGGTGCCGGCGACGGTGAACGTGGCGCCGTCGAGGAGCTGACGGTAGTGCGCGCCCGGGTTCTGGCGCTGCCACAAAAAGCCGTCGGTGGGGTGCAGGTACACCGGGGCGTCCACAAGCCGCGACAGCTCGGGCGCGGCGTCGATGTGGTCGGAGTGGCCGTGGGTGGCCAGGATGCCCTTCACGCGGCGGTTGCCCACTGCCTTGGCGATGGCTTCGGCGTTGTGGGCGGCGTCGATGATGTAGACCTCGGAGTCGTCGCCGACGATCCAGACGTTGTTGTCCACCTCCCACTCGCCGCCGTCGAGCTTGAACAGGCCGGAGGTGACGACGTTGTCGATGCGCATTAGAACTCCACCACGCTTCGCAGCACGTCGCCGCGCTTCATCTTGGCGAAGGATTCCTCGATGTCGCCCACGCCGATGCGCTCGGAGACGAACTCGCCCAGCGGGAAGCGGCCCTGCTTGTACAGCTCCACGTACGTGGGGAAGTCGCGCTCCGGCAGGCAGTCGCCGTACCAGGCCGGCTTGATGGAGCCGCCGCGGGCGTACAGGTCGATCGCGGGGATGTCCACGTGGTCCGTCTGGTTGGGCACGCCGACCATGACCATGCGGCCGGCGAAATCGCGGGAGTAGAACGCCTGGCGCCAGGTGGGCTGGATGCCCACCGCGTCGATGGCGACGTCGGCGCCGAAGCCGTCGGTGAGCTCGCGCACGGCCTCGATCACCTCGTCCTCGCTCATGTCCTTGGCGCAGATGGCGTGGGTAGCGCCGAACTTTTCGGTGGCAACGTCGCACTTTCGCTTATCGACGTCTACAGCCACCACCGTCGTCGCCCCCGCCAACGCCGCACCGGCCACAGCCGCAAGTCCCACACCGCCGAGGCCGAACACGACTACAGACTCGCCGCGCTGCACGTCGCCGGTGTTCACCGCGGCGCCGAGGCCGGCCATGATGCCGCAGCCGAGCAGGCCGGCCGCCGCCGGGTCGGCCTCCGGGTCGACCTTCGTGCACTGCTTTTCGTGCACGAGGGTCTTCTCTGCAAACGAGCCGATGCCGAGGGCGGGGGTGAGCGGAGTGCCGTCGTCAAGCGTCATGCTCTGCGAGGCGTTGTGGGTGTTGAAGCAGTTCTTCGTGTCGCCCTTGCGGCAGGCGCGGCACTCGCCGCACACCGCGCGCCAGTTCAGCACCACGAAGTCGCCTTCTTGGACGTGGGTGACGTCCTCGCCGATCGTTTCCACGACGCCGGCCGTCTCATGGCCGAGCAGGAACGGGAACGCGTCCTCGATGTCGCCGTCGCGGTAGGCCAGGTCCGTGTGGCACACGCCGGTGGCCTGGACCTTGACTACGACGTCGTTGGGGCCGGGTTCGGGGATCACAATGTCCACGACCTCGACCGGGGCGCCCTTTTCGCGGGCGATTACGCCTTGAACAGTCTGTGTCATGTCCCCCAACACTACGAGCGGGCGATGACGTTTGCCACGTGCTCGTGTCCGCGCTGGTTAACGTGGATGGGCAGGTTGCCCGGGCCACCGTAGAAGTCCACCAGGCCGGCCCACATGCGCGTGTTGTCGGGCGCGCACATGTTGTTGTTCCACGTGGAGGGTTTCAGGTCCAAAAACTCCACGCCGGCGGCGCGGGCAGTGTCCACCTGCATCCACTGCGCGAGGTTCTCCCAGCGCTGCACGTCTTTAAAGCGGGTCCAATCGGAGACGTTCGGGGCGATGTGGAACAGGCACACGCGGTCGCCGGCGGTGATCTTCGGGTAGCCCACGATCTGGATGCGCGCGTTCGGCGCGGCGGCGCGGATGCGGTTGATCTGCGGGACCATGTAGCGGGTGAAGTCGCGGCGGATGTCGGCGTCCGGGCGCGAGGTGTTGTTGTACGTGTCGTTGAAGCCGACGGAGATGATCACGCGCGCGGTCGCCGGGGACAGCCCGCGGTCCGCGATCGCGCGGTCCACCTGCTGGAACAGGCCCGGGCCCTTCGAAATCGTGACCACGCCGGTGCAGGAGTAGTCGCGGGCGGCCAGGCCGAGCTTGGCGGCGGAACGCTTGCCCCAGTTCGTCGGCGAGGTCGGGCACCAGGTGCCGTTGTCGGAGCGCCCGCGCGGGTCGAGCCCCAGCTTGCCTGCGGCCCACTGGCCCATGTTCGGGTCGGAAATGACAGAGTCGCCGAAGATGACCATGTTGCGGTCCTGCGCTTGCGCCGCCGGGGCGAGCGGGGCGAGAAGCGTGGCCGCCGCAACGAAGGCGGCGGCGATGCGGCGGGAAAATGACACGGCGAAATCCTTTCACAGGGGGAACTTGCGTAACAGTAGGCTACATTATCCACATGCGACCCACCCACCGTCCGCTGTTCCTACTCAAGTCTTTCGCCCGCTTCGTGCCCGCCGTTACACGCGCCGGCTTCGTCAGCGCCGAAGGCGGCCCCCGCGCGGCCCTCGCGCTCGCACCCAACCTCGCGCGCTACTGGTTCACCACCGCCCGCGAGGTCGAACAAGGTGCCGCCGCCGCACCGGACCGCATCGCACTTATCGACGACACCGGCGTCCTCACCTACCGCCAACTCCGCGACGACTCACGCTCGCTGGCCAAATGGCTCCTCGCGCTGCAAGACGAACGCGGCCTAGACGAGCTTCGCATCGGCGTGATGGCACGCAACGGCCGCGGCATCATCCTGCCGCTGGCCGCCAAAGGCTACGCAGGTGCGCATATCTTCCTGCTCAACATCGGCTCCTCGCCGGAGCAGCTCGCCGGCATCTTCGCCGAAAACGACATCAACGTCCTGTTCATCGACGACGAATTCGCCGACCGCCTCCCCGCCAACACCGACGGCATCACGATCGTCCGCGCCCACGAAGACGGCGGCGAGGGGCTTTCGGTTGGGCAGGTGGTCCGGATGGACGTCGATAGGCAACTGCCCCGCTGGCCGAAACACGGCAACCTCGTCCTGATGAGCTCCGGCACCACCGGCATCCCCAAAGGCATCGTGCGGCCCGAACCGCGCATGCCGTTCGTGGTCGCCGGCTACCTCGAAGCCATCCCGTGGCGCGCGGGCGACACCGTGCAACTGACCGCATCGATCTTCCACACCTGGGGCTGGTCCGCGCTGCAGGTCGCGCTGGCGACGCGCTCGACCATCGTCACCCGCCGCATCTTCGACCCGGAGGCCTGCTTCCGCGACATCCAGCGCTACCGCTGCGACGGGCTGATCTCCTCGCCCATCTTCTTCAAACAGATGCTGGACCTGCAGGAAAACTACGACACGTCCTCGCTGCGCTACCTCGCCTCCGCCGGCAACGCCGTCAGCCCCGCACTGCTGCGCCGCACCACGGAGCGCTTCGGCCCGATCCTGGCCAACATCTACGGCTCCACCGAACTCGCCCTCGCCGCGGCCGCCTCGCCCGAGCAGATGCAGGCCGACCCCACCACCGTGGGCAAAGTCCCGCCCGGCACGGTGCTCAAGCTTTACGACGACCAAGGGAAAGAAGTCCGGCCCGGCGAAACCGGACGCATCTTCCTGTACAACGAAACCGCGCTGCGCGGCTACACCAACCCCGCGACCGAGATGGTGGAGATCGACGGGTTGGTGGAGATGGGCGACCTGGGCTACCTCGACGACGACGGGTACCTGCACGTGCAGTCCCGCAACGACGACATGATCATCGTCGGCGGCGAAAACGTCCACCCGCAGTCCGTGGTGGAAGTGCTCGAGGACATGCCGGGAGTCGGCGAAGTGTACGCGCACGGCGTCGACGACGAGCAGATGTTCAAACGCATCGCCGTGTGGGTGGTCAAAAGCGCCGACATCACCGCCGACGCGGTGCGCGACTGGGTGCGCGCCCACCTGGCCGACCACTCCATCCCCCGCGACGTGCACTTCGTCGACGAGCTGCCGCGCAACGCCGTCGGCAAGGTTGTGCCGCGGTTTTTGCCCGGTTTAGGGCAAAAAAATTGAGCCACCTGCGAGAATCGAACTCGCGACCTTCTCATTACGAGTGAGATGCTCTACCGACTGAGCTAAGGTGGCCGGGCATACAAAGATGCACCATCGCGAAAGTGTAGTGCAGCCGGGGAAAACTAAGAAACCGGCAGCTCAGGACACTTTGCAGGCGAGCCGGATCCGGCCCAGCATGCCGTTAAACGCCACCGCCGGCTGCACCTGCTGCGCCAGCCGCTCGCGGCACTGCGCGATGGCCTCCTGGCACTCCACCAGGCCTTCGGGCGTGGTGCGCTCCGCGATCTCGCGCGCCAGGCCCTCGTAGTCCGGGTGGATCAGGGCAAGCCCCGCGCCGGACTGGATGATCATCGCGTCGCGGTACACCCCCGCCAGGTCCACCAGGACCAGGTCGAACATGTCGCGCTTGCGGCGGGTGCCGCGTTTCTTCTGTTCTTCTTCGAGCGCTTTTATCGACGACGCAACGCCACCCAGCGCCTTGCCCGCACCCTTGCCTTTCGCGCCCATGCCGAGCGCGTTTTCCAGCTTCGCGCGCTCGGCTTCGTCCTCGGCCTTGTGGGCCTCCACGGCCTCCTTCTCCGCCGCCGTGACCAGCGCGCCGACGGCCTGGAACGCCTGCGCGCCGTGGAACACCAGCTCCGCCAGGTTGATCGCCATGGAGCGGCGCTTTTGCACCTGGTCCGAGCGCACCAGCAGCCGCGCACGCCCCACGTGCCGCATCGTCGCGGCCGCGGCAAGCCGGGCGTCGTGCTCGGTCGCGCCCTCCTCCTCGACCAGGATGCGCACAACCTCGTCCTCCGTTGGCGCCGGCACGTACAGGTGGCGGCAGCGCGACCGCAGCGTCTGCGAGAAGTCCTGCGGGTCCGCCGACGGGGCGCACATGATGATCACGGTGTGCTCCGGCGGCTCCTCCACGGTCTTCAGCAGCGCGTCGGCGGCGTCCGTGTTCAACCGGTCGGCGTTTTCGATGACGATGACGCGCCAGGCGGCGACCGTCGGCAGGCGGGCCGCTTGCGGCACGATCGTGCGGCGCACGTAGTCGACCGGGATGTTCACCCGCTGCGGCACCACGTGCAGCAAATCCGTGTGCGAGCCCGCCAGCGCTAACCGGCACGCCTCGCAACGCCCGCACCCGATCTCCACCGGGTCCGTGCACATCAACGCTGCCGCGAACGCCAACGCGGCCTGCGAGCGGCCCGCCCCCGGAGGGCCGGTGAAAAGCCAGGCGTGGGTCATGGCGTAGCCGTCGCCAAGCCTTGCAGCCTTGGCCGCCGACATGATTGTCTCGCGCACCGCCGGAGTACCGGCAAGCCGCTCACTGACGCTACGGGTAGTCACGGATGATCACAGTACCCGCGCGCTAAGGTGATACACCATGGAAAGATTCTGGCGCGAGCTGCGGTGGCTCTGGGGCACGTCATGGCCCCTGTACGCCGCGACCGTGCTGGGAACCAACGTCATCGCCGCGATCGGCTGCATGCTGTTCGTGCGCTACCTCATCCCCATGCCGGAAGTGCGCGAACTCGGCCTCGGCGGGCAGCTCGGCGCCATCGGCGTGATCTACGCGGCAATCGCCGTGGTGCTGGGCGTGGTGGTCACGCTGTACCTGTTCCGGCCCGTGCTGGAATGGCAGCGCCACCCCGACGGGCACGACCCGAACATGGTGCGCCACCTGGTCATGCGGCTGCCGGTGCTGCAAACCATCATTGTGGTGGGCGTGTGGGGTATCGGCACCGCGATCGTCACTGTGGGGGCTTGGCGTGTCGACGTCCGCCTGGCCACCGTCGTCCTCGCCACCGCCGCGCTGACCACCTTCGTCACCGCCGTGCTGACCTACCTGCAGGCCGAGCGTCTCGTGCGCCCCATCGCCGCATCCGCGCTGGCGCGCCGCTTCGAGGACTCCACGCTGCAGCCGCCGATCAAGTGGCAGCTCTACCTGACGTGGTTCACCACCTCCGCCGTGCCGATGGTGGGCGTGCTGCTTTTGACGGTGGCGCAGCGCCACGGCTACTTCACGGGCAACGTCGGCGAGCTCACTTCCGCGATCGTCGCGCTGATTACCGCCGGGATGGCCACCGGTTTTGTGGGCACCGCGCTGGTGATCATGAGCGTGGTCGACCCGATCAAGGAGCTGCAGGGCGCGATCAACCGCGTGCGCCGCGGCGAGCAGAACACACAGGTGGACATCTACGACGGCTCCGAGATCGGCGTGCTGCAGGCCGGGTTCAACGAGATGATGAAGGGGCTGCGCGACCGCCAGCGCGTGCGCGACATCTTCGGCCAGTACGTCGGCGCAGAGGTGGCGCAGAAGGCGCTGGAGGAGATTCCGGAGCTCGGCGGCGAGGAGCGCAAGGTGGCGGTACTGTTCATCGACGTCGTCGGGTCCACCACCTACGCCGTGGACCACACGCCGGAGGAGGTCGTCGCGGCGCTGAACGACTTCTTCGACGTCGTGGTCGAGGTGGTGCACCGCAACAAGGGCGTGATCAACAAGTTCCAGGGCGATGCGGCCTTGGCCGTGTTCGGGGCGCCCGTTTCGCTTCACGACGCCGCCTCGCACGCCCTCCAAGCCGCCCGCGAACTCCAGCGGGATTTGGCCGGGCAAGAGCTGCGCGCCGGCATCGGTGTGGCGTCCGGGCATGTGGTGGCGGGCCATATCGGCGGCTCAGACCGCTTCGAGTACACCGTGATCGGCGACGCCGTCAACGCCGCGGCGCGACTGACCGACATGGCAAAGGACACCCCGGGCCTGGTGCTGACCAACGCCGGGACCCTGCGCGCGGCCAACGAGGTGGAGCAGCAGCGCTGGACGCTGATGAAGTCCGTGGAGCTGCGCGGCCGCGGCAAGATGACGCAACTGGCACGCCCGGTGCGCTCCACCATGGCCGACCGCTCCTAGTTTTAGGCATGCCGATGTGCCCGCCCTTTTGGGGCGGGTTTTCGGTGTGTGGTTAGTCGAAGAGCAGCTCCATGGCGCCCGGGGTGGTCATGGGCACTTTGACTCCGTTGGGCGCGACCCAGTGGATGCGGGCGTTCGGGTTGTCGATGTAGCCGAACGGGCCGTTGCGGTTGTCGGCGTTGACCCCGTTGTGGAAGGGGCAGAGTTCGGCGAGGTTGTCCATGTTGGTCATTCCCCCGTAGCGCCACGCGTTGATGTGGTGGGTTTGGGTGGTCTCTGCGGAGTGTTTGCAGTCGGGAAACGCACACGAGGGGCAAAGCAGCTTCGACATGACCTTTTGCTTGGGGTTGGCGCAGCGCTTTGCGTGGTAGAGGTTGACGGGGCCTTCTTGGGGGTGGAACGCGGCGACTTCGAGTATGTCGCCGAATTCGTGCTCCATGTATTCGGCACCGGTCATGGTGGTGCCGTCGGTGCAGATCAACGTGACCTCATCGCCGGTGCCTGATTGGATGCGGGCCCAGTCGGCGATCGGCACCAGGATGATCGGCCGGAAATTCGCCTGTGGCACGCCTTTGCCGTCGCGGAGGATCGCGATGAGGGCGTCGGCCATTTGGGCCGCGGCGGGGTCGTCGGCGTCGATGAGTTGTCGCAGCAAGTGCTCCAAGTCCGCCAGGTCGCGCTCGTTGTAGGTGAGGATCATGGTGCGCATGCCTGCCTTCGAGCGGGAAAACTTGCACGAGGGTGGGGCGGGTTTGACGGGTTGTTTGATCAGCCGTTTGATCCGTTTTGTCAGGGCCCTGTATGAGCCGCGGTGGCGCACCAGGTCTAAGCGGATGCGCCAGCGCTCGGCGGCCCCTTCGACGGCGAGCAACTTTTTCTCGATGTGCACGAGTTGGTCGACAGGCAGACCATGAGCTGCTTCGAGGGCGTCACGTTGTTTGCGGGTGAACTGGGTCGGGCCAAAGTAGGTGTGGTGCACCCGGGCCAGGTCGCGCACCCGGCCGGTGGGCAGGCCGGCGGCCATAGCTACGTCGCGGTCAAAGTCGGCGAGCACGGCCACGCCTGCGGAAACAAAGTCAGTGAAGTTCATGGCCCAGAAGCTATGGCGGCACCGCAACCCCGACAAGGCCCAAAAATAAATCTGTGGATAACCCCCGCCGATTGTTGACGCCGCAACACAGTAGTCCACAAGAACGCGAAACGCGGTGGCGCAAGCACGCCACCGCGGTATACGTTGCGAAGTTTTAGCGCTTGCGGGCCTTGACCACCCTCTTGGTGGTTTGCTTCGGCTTCGTCGCCTTTTTGGCAGCCTTCTTGGTCGCCTTCTTCTTTGCAGCCTTCTTCTTCGTGGCCTTCTTGCCGCCGCCCTCAGCCTCGCGGGCGCGGCGGGCGGAGAGCAGCTCGTTGGCGCGCTGGTCCGTCATGGTTTCCGGGGTGTCGCCGCGCTGCAGGGACGCGTTCGTCTCGCCGTCGGTGACGTACGGGCCGAAGCGGCCGTCCTTGATGGTCATGGGCTTGCCGGAGACGTCGTTGTCACCGAGCATCTTCAGCGGCGGCTTCGCGGCGGCGCGGCCGCGGCGCTTCGGCTCGGCGTAGATGCGGCGGGCCTCCTCCAGGGTGATGGAGAAGATCTGGTCCTCCGAAGCCAACGAGCGCGAATCGGAGCCCTTCTTCAGGTACGGGCCGTAGCGGCCGTTCTGGGCGGTGATCATCTCGCCGTCCGCCGGGTCCTCGCCGACTTCACGTGGCAGGGACAGCAGCTGCATCGCCTCGTCGAAGGTGACGCTCGACGGCTCCATTGAGGAGAACAGGGACGCGGTGGCGGGCTTGAGCTGCTCGTCGACAAGCTGCGCCATGCGCTTTTCCTTCTGCGCCGCCGCGGTCTTGGTCTCCCAGTTCTTCGCCCGCTTGCCTTCCTCGGCGCGCTGCTTATCCTCCTCGGCGCGCTCCGCGGCGATGACTTCCTCAGCGCGGGCTTCGGCGGTGGCGCGCTCGTCGTCACGCACGAGCTCCGTGACGTACGGTCCGAAACGGCCCTCCTTCGCCACCACGGTGCGGCCGTTGGCGGGGTTGACGCCGAGTTCGCGGCCGGACTGCGGGGTGGCGAAGAGCTTCTCAGCCATCTCCAGGGTGATCTCGTCCGGGGTGGCGGATTCGGGCAGGTTGGCGCGCTGGTACTCAGGTTCGCCGTCCTTTTCGCCGATCACGCGCTCGATGTAGGGCCCGTAGCGTCCGACGCGGACGACGACGGGGCGGCCTTCGGCATCGTCGAAAAGCTTCAGCGAGTTCGCGGCACGCGCGTCGATGGACTCGAGGTTGTCCTCGATCATGTGCTTCAGCCCGCCGCGGCGCGCGAGTGCCTGCGCCATGGATTCGCGCGCGTCGGCGTCGCCGAAGTAGAAGCCGGACAGCCACTTGGTGCGGTCCTGGTTGCCGTGGGCGATCTCGTCGAGCTCGTCTTCCATCGACGAGGTGAAGTCGTAGTCCACGAGCGCGTCGAAGTTGTTCTCCAGCAGGCCCACCACAGAGAAGGCGACCCAGGACGGCACCAGCGCGTTGCCTCGGACGAAGACGTAGCCGCGGTCCTGGATGGTCTTGATAATCGACGCGTAGGTGGACGGACGCCCGATGCCGAGCTCCTCCATCTTTTTCACCAGCGATGCCTCGGTGTAGCGCGCCGGCGGGTTGGTGGAGTGGCCATCTGCCGTGACCTTCTGCGTGGCCAACTCGTCGCCCTTGGCCAGTTGCGGCAGGCGGGTTTCGTTGGCTTGGCGGTCGGAGTAGGCGCGCAGCCAGCCGGGGAAGGTGACGGTGCGGCCGGTTGCGGCGAATTCGCACGCCTCGCCGTCGGCGTCGCCCTGAACGGTGACCTTCATCGAGGTGCCGCGGGCGTCTTGCATCTGGGAGGCGACGGTGCGCGCCCAGATGAGTTCGTAGAGTTTGAACTCCTCGGCGTCCAAAGACCCAGCCAGCTGCCCGGGGGTGGCGAAGCGTTCGCCGGCGGGGCGGATGGCTTCGTGGGCTTCCTGCGAGTTTTTCACCTTGCGGTCGTAGGTGCGCGGCGCATCCGTGACGTAATTGGCGCCGTACAGCTCGCGGGCGGCGGAGCGCGCGGCGTCGAGGCCCTGCTTGGACAGCGAGGTGGAGTCTGTACGCATGTAGGTGATGTGGCCGTTTTCGTACAGCCGTTGTGCAATGCGCATGGTGCGCGCGGAGGTGAAGTGCAGCTTGCGCCCGGCCTCCTGCTGCAGCGTGGAGGTCATAAACGGCGCGTACGGTTTGCGCGAGTACGGCTTCTCCTCCACTGCGGTGACGTGCATGGGCGCGGTGCCCAGCGCGTCGGCAAGCGAGTGCGCCTTTTGCTTATCGACGACCACCGCCTCGCCCTTCAGCCGCCCCCGGTCGTCGAAGTCGCGGCCCTGGGCGATGCGCTTGCCGTCGAGCGCGACGAGCTTCGCGTCGAACGTCTCGTCCTTGTGCAGCTCCGCCACCAGATCCCAGTACTCGGCAGAGATGAAGGCCATGCGTTCGCGCTCGCGCTCGACGATGACGCGGGTGGCCACGGACTGGACGCGGCCGGCGGACAGGCGCGGCATGACCTTCTTCCACAACACGGGCGAGACTTCGTAGCCGTAGAGGCGGTCGAGGATGCGGCGGGTCTCCTGGGCGTCGACGAGCGCCATGTCCAGCTCGCGGGTGTTTTCGGCGGCTTCGCGGATGGCGGATTCGGTGATCTCGTTGAACACCATGCGCTCCACCGGCACCTTCGGCTTGAGCGTTTCCAGAAGGTGCCAGGCGATCGCTTCGCCTTCGCGGTCCGGGTCTGTCGCGAGCAGGAGCTTGTCGGCCTGCTTGAGCTTGGATTTGAGGTCGGTGACCTTCTTTTTCTTGTCCGCGTCGACGACGTAGATGGGTGTGAAGCCGTCCTCGGGGTTGACGCCGAGTTTGGCCCACGGTTCCTTCTTGTACTTGGCGGGGATGTCGGCGGCTCGGCCGGGCAGGTCGCGGATGTGGCCGACGGAGGCTTCCACAATAAAGTCGTCGCCCAGATACTTCTGGATCTTCTTCGCCTTCGTCGCGGACTCCACAATGACTAGGGTCTTGCCACCTTCAGCCACGTTGACTGACACCTCGCTTTGCACAGAGTTATTGCCTAACAGACAACTAGCACACGATTGTGCACCCGGGTAATAGGACTACACTGCTCGGGTGCCCCGGTGCCGTCTACCGCGGGGGCGGAAAGGATGCGTCTACGTGGTCGATTCCCTCATCGATTTCCTGCACACGCTCATGGCGATGCCAGTGTTTTACCCGCTGGTGACTGTGCTTATTGTCGCGGACGCGCTGGCACCCGTGGTGCCTTCGGAGACGGTGCTGAACTTGGCGGGCGCCTTTTCCGCCTCGCGCGGGGTGCCGAATGTGTGGGGCGTGATCGTTGCGGCGACCATCGGCGGGATCATCGGCGACAACATCTGCTTCGCGCTCGGCGGCAAGCTCATTCACCGGGTGGAAGCCTTGGACCCGGAGTCGAAGGCGGGCCAGGCGATCCGCTGGGTGCGCCGGAACATGAACCGCGGCGCGGGCGCGACCATTATCGTCGCCCGCTTCATCCCCTGGGCGCGCTGGGTGGCCACGATTGTGCTGGCGTCGGTGCGCTACAACTGGTTCAAGTTCGTCTTCTTCGACACCGTCGGCGTGATCCTCTGGGCGTTTTTGAGCGTCGGCGTCGGTTACTTGGGCGGGCGCATCCTGCAGGACTACCCGCTGCTCGCGATGCTTCTGGGCGTGGTGCTCGGCTCGTCTGTCGGCTACCTGATTCAAAAGGGCCAGAACAAGCTTGCCGAGTGGCGTGACGTGCGCCAAGGCGTGAGCAACGTATAAAAAACGGGGCTCCGAGCGGTAGCCCCGTCGATAAGCAAAGTGTGCTTAGAGCGCGCGCACCTGCTGCGCCTGCGGGCCCTTGGCGCCCTCGCCGACCTCGAATTCGACCTGCTGGTTTTCTTCCAGGGTGCGGAAGCCGGAGCCCTGGATCTCGGAGTAGTGGACGAAGACGTCGGAGGAGCCGTCGTCCGGGGCGATGAAGCCGAAGCCCTTTTCGGCGTTGAACCACTTCACGGTACCGGTTGCCATGGTGAAACCTTTCAAAAATTTGCGTAGAGATGTCGTCCACCAGGGCCTAACGGGTCCTGGTGCCCGCGTGCACAATCCTCGCGAGCACCGCTTCGGGCGCACACAAAATCTGTGACCGCCACCCAGTGTGCCATGAAGTGCGGGCCTTAGCACTGGGAACTGGCATACTTTCCGGTGATTATGGTTTCCCCGTTTGGCACCGAGCTGCTCGGCGCGCTGAAGCGCCGCCACCCTGCGGCGACGATCACGCATGTCGAGCATGTCCCCGCACGTCAGGCCCGCTACAGCGAGTGGCCTGGGTGGGTGGAGCCGCGGTTGAAGCAATTGCTTATCGACGAAGGCTTCGCTTCCCCCTACCTCCACCAAGCCCTGTGCGCAGAGCATGCGTGGCGCGGTGAGGACGTGGTGGTGGCGACGGGGACGTCCTCCGGCAAGTCGTTGGGCTACCAGCTGCCGGTGCTGACCGCGCTGGCGCAGGATCCGACGGCGTGCGCGGTGTATCTGACGCCGACGAAGGCGCTGGGCTCGGACCAGCTGCAGGCCACGCTGCGGATGGTGCAAGGCGCGGGTCTGGAGGGCATCCACCCGGCGCCGTACGACGGGGACACGCCGACGGAATCGCGCGCGGGCATTCGGGAGCACGCGCGCTACGTGTTCACCAACCCGGACATGCTGCACGCGTCCGTGTTGGGCTCGCACGCGCGGTGGGCGCGGGTCTTGCGGCACTTGAAGTACGTGGTGGTGGACGAGTGCCACACCTACCGGGGCGTGTTCGGCGCGAACGTGGCCTTGGTGCTGCGGCGGCTGCTGCGCATCGCTGCCGCGTACGGGTCTTCCCCGACGCTGATCTACGCGTCGGCCACCGCGGCGGACCCGGCGGGGCAGGCCCGCCGGCTGAGCGGGCGCGAGGCTGTGGCCGTGACCGAGGACGCCGCCCCTTCCGGCGAGCGCACCATCGTGCTGTGGGAGCCCGGTTTCATCGAGGGCGCCGAGGGCGAGGGCGGCGCGCCGGTGCGCTACCCCGCCACCGCGGAGGCGGCATCGGTGTCGGCTGAGCTGTTGCTGCAGGGCGCGCGGACGTTGACGTTCGTGCGGTCCCGGCGCGCCGCGGAGACGGTGGCGATGCGCACCCAGGAGCACCTGTCGGCGGCGGGCCGCGCGGATATGGCCGAGCGTGTCGCGCCGTACCGGGCGGGGTATCTGGCGGAGGACCGCCGCGAGCTGGAGCGCCGCCTGGACGATGGTGAGCTGCTGGGGGTGGCGTCCACGAACGCGCTGGAGCTGGGCATCGACGTCGGTGGGCTGGACGCGGTGGTGATGGCGGGGTTTCCGGGCACGGTGGCGTCGTTTCGCCAGCAGGCGGGGCGCGCGGGCCGTCGCGGGCAGAGCTCGGTGGCGGTGCTGGTGGCGCGCGACGAGCCGATGGACACCTACCTGGTCCACCATCCGGAGGCGCTTCTGGGCAAGCCGGTGGAAAATTCCGTGTTCGACCCAACCAACCCGTTCATTCTGCGCGGCCACGTGTACTGCGCCGCAGTGGAACGGCCGCTGAGCGAGGCGGACGTGGAGGCCTTCGGTGCCCGCGACGTGGTGGACGACCTGACTGCTGCGGGCTTGTTGCGCCGCCGGCCGGCGGGCTGGTTCGCGGTGCCGCAGTTGGACGGCGAGATCACGCCGGAGTCGGCGCACGCTTCGGTGTCGCTGCGCGGCGGTGTGGGCGAGCAGGTGATGATCGTGGACGTCGCCGACGGTCGGCTGCTCGGCACCGTGGACGCGGCGCGCGCGATGAGCCAGGTGCACGACGGGGCGGTCTACATCCACCAGGGCGAGTACTTCGTGGTCCAGGCGCTGGATCTGGACGACTACGTGGCACTCGTGGCGCCGGAGAGGCCGGACTACTCCACGCAGGCGCGCTCGACCACGGACATCACGATCCTGGGTGAGGCCCACCAGCTGGTCAACCCCTCGCCGGGGCTGTGGGTGGCAAGCGTCGACGTGGAGGTCATCGACCGAGTCACCGGCTACGTGGTGCGGCTTTCCGACGGCACCGTCAGCGAACACATCCCCCTCGACCTGCCCGAGCAGCGTCTGGTCACCCGCGCGGTGGCGTACACGATCGACCCGATGGTGCTGGACGAGCTGGGCATTACCGCCGGCGAGATCCCGGGCGCGCTGCACGCCGCCGAGCACGCCGCGATCGGGCTGCTGCCGCTTCTGGCCACGTGCGACCGCTGGGATATCGGCGGCGTGTCCACCGCACTGCACCCGGACACGATGCTGCCGACGGTGTTCGTCTACGACGGCCACCCGGGCGGCGCGGGCTTCGCCGACGAGGGCTTCGCCCGCTTCCACGAGTGGATCGAGGCGACCTGGGAGACCGTGCATTCCTGCGGCTGCGAGGACGGCTGCCCGTCGTGCGTGCAGTCGCCGAAGTGCGGCAACGGCAACCAACCGCTGGACAAGCGCGCCGCGTTGAAGCTGCTCGGCGCGCTAGTGACCATGACGGCTGGTGAAAAGCCACGCTAGGGCCCAGCGCGGGCAGCGGCCTCCGCCCGGCGGCGGGTGGCGGCCACCACGACGTCGCCAGCTGTGACCTCGCAGGAGACCACGCGCGCGCCGTTGAGCTCCGCGGTGCGGTCCGCTGTGGCACAGGCGTCACCGCCCCGGTACATCGCGGTCGCGC
This sequence comes from Corynebacterium sp. CQ3829_602738, assembly GCF_054478435.1. Lineage (NCBI taxonomy): Bacteria > Bacillati > Actinomycetota > Actinomycetes > Mycobacteriales > Corynebacteriaceae > Corynebacterium > Corynebacterium sp. CQ3829_602738. Next base: position 222,028 of record NZ_CM137003.1, on the reverse strand, counting down.
CGGCCACGGCGGCTAGGTCCGCCGCGACCCGGGCCCGGTGCGTGTCGGAGGTGTGCACCCCGAGCGCCACCACCGCCAGTGCCAGCGAAACTACTGACGTGATGATGCCGGTGGCGGTGATGGTGGCGGAGCCTTCGTCGGAAAGCAGACGCATCAGAACTCCACCGGGAACACGGCCGTGGCGCGCATGGTGCCGATCGGCGCCGGGACCGAGGCCGCCGCGGTGGCCAGGCCCGCGTTTTCCGTGACGGAGACGTCGCCGCGGGGCGCGGCGTAGTCCACCCCCAAAGCGTGGGCGCGGGCCGCGGCGCCCGCGATGTCCACCGCTGTGATGTAGGCGGCAGCGGTGGCGATCCCGCCCACGATCGCGGCTGTGACCACCACGAGGGCCGACAGCGACAGCGCGGTTTCGACGGTGCTCATTAGCCCGGCGTGTTGCTCAGCGCGTCGGTGATGACGCTTTCGATGGCGTTGGTGACGGCGTCGCCGTTGACCACGAGGTAGAGCACACCGGCAAGCGCCGCGGCCGCGAGGCTGCCAAAGGCGTATTCGATGGTGGACATCCCCTGGTCAGAGCGCATTTTTTGTGCTCTGGAGGCAGCGTACAGGTAGGTAGCAGTGAGTGCGGAATTGAGGTGAGACATGGGAAAACTCCTTCTAGTTGATCAGTGAGGTGCCGAGGCTGATCACCGCGGGCGCGAGCCCGAGGACGAAAAACGCCGGCAGGAAAAACGCGGTGAGCGGGATGGCGATGAGCACGCCCGCGCGTTCCGCTTTGGCTTTGGCCCGGTCCCCCGCGCCCGCGCGCAGTTGGGCGGCGATACGCCCGCAGCCCGCGGCCAGCGAGGTCCCGGAGGTGGCGGATAGGGCAACAAGCCCGGCGAGATCCTCGCCGCCCGGCAGGTGGCGGATCTCGGCCCAGGCGCGCTGGGGTTCGACCCCCAGCGCCGTCAGCGAGGCCACGGTGTGCCACGGGCTGCGTGTCCCGTGGGTGTCGGCGACCGCAGCCGCCGCGGTGGCGGCGGGCAGGCCCGCTGAGACGCATGCCGCGAACAGTTCGATGTCGCTGGCGCAGCGCTCCGGGTCGGCCGTTTCGGGGCCGTCGCGGGGCGCCTTCGGCGTGGTTGCGGTGACGCGGCCGCCGGGTCCGGCAGGCGCGACGCACAGTGCCGCGGCGACAAGCAGCGCGGGGATAAGGCCGATCATGCGCTGGCCCCCTCGATGATGCGGCGCGAGACTGCCACGCCTGCGCACACCAGCGCGGTGCCCACCACCAACAGCGCCCCGCCGAGCCCGCCGCCGGTGAGAAACGCCAGCGGGTTCGCGCCCATCGCGGTGCTCATGAGCACCCCGGCAACAGGCAGCAGTGCGAGGACTGCGGCGGTGGTTTGCGGGCCGGCCAGGGCGGCGCGGGTGGCGTCGCGGTGTCGGTTGGTGTGGTCGATGTCGTCGCGGAGTGCGGCGACCAGCTTCGCCAGCGGCACCCCGCGCGAGGCCGACAGCGCCCAGAGCGTGCCGAGGCGTTCAAGCTCCGGCACGTGTGTCTCCAGCGGCGCGCCGGAGCGGGCGAGCTGCGTCAGGCGGGCGGCTTCCGTGTGCAGCGGGGCTGGCGCCTGCTCGGCGGCACGCGCCAGCGCGTCCGGCATGGCGGCGCCTGCCTGCAGGTTGGTGGACACTGCCCCGAGGTACGTCGCGGCCGCCGCGCTGCGCCGCCGGGCGGCCCTGTCGTCGCGGCGGGCGCGCAGCACGTGCACCAGCGTCGCGCCGGCCATGGCCGCGGCGACCACGAGGCTGACGCGGCCGAACACCACCGCGCCGATGCCCGCAACCGCCACGGTGGCCGGGATAAGCCTGGGCGCGGGGCTTAGGGTGCGCTCGACCACCCGGTACGCGGGCGACGGCGCGGCGACGGCGACAGCGCAGGCGAGCAGAATCACGGTGATCATCGGGCGAGATCCTCGTAGCCGTCCAGCTCGCCGCGCTCGGCGTCCCAAACCACCTTCGCGCGCACCGGCTCGCCCTCGAGCACGCCGATCTGCTGCAGGTAGCGGGTGCCGTCGGTGCGGCGTTTGACCACCAGCACCACGTCGATGGCGGCGGCGAGCTGGGCATGCAGCCCGGCGCGGTCCATCCCGCCGAGTGCCGCGAGCGCCTCGAAGCGGGCGGGCACCTCCTCGATGGAGTTGGCGTGCAGGGTGCCGGCCCCGCCGTCGTGGCCGGTGTTTAACGCGGCGAGCAGGTCCACCACTTCCCCGCCGCGGATCTCGCCAACGACGATGCGGTCGGGGCGCATGCGCAGCGATTGGCGCACCAGGTCCGCGATGGTGATCGCGCCGGCGCCCTCGGCGTTGGCGCCGCGGCTGGTCAGGTTCACCACGTGCGGGTGGCCCGGGGTCAGCTCGAGTGTGTCCTCGATGGCCACGATGCGCTCGGCCGGGTCCACCTCCGCCAGCAGCGCGGACAGCAACGTGGTCTTGCCGGAGCCGGTGCCGCCGACCACCACGAATGCCTTTCGCTTTGCGACGATCCCCCGCACCAGCGCCGCCCTCTTTTCGTCAAGCGCGCCACGCGCCACCAGATCGTCGAGCGTGGCCGAGGCAGTGCGCAGCACGCGCAGGGAAATGCACGTGCCCGCCTGGGCGGTCGGGGCGAGCACGGCGTGGAAGCGCAGCAGGGTGCCGTCGTCGCGGGTGACGTGCCCGTCGCAGAACGGCTGCGCGTCGTCCAACCTGCGCCCGCAGCTCACGGCCAGGCGGGTGGCGAGCCGTCGCACGGAGGCCTCCGAGTCGAACGTCAACCCCGAGCGCTCCAGCCCCTGGCCGGTGTCCACGTACACCTCGTCCGGGGCGTTGACGCAGATGTCGGTCACGGCAGGATCCGCCAGGATGGCTTCTAGGGGGCCGGCGCCCGTGGTGTCGTCGCGAAGCTTGCGCATGATGTCGAGCACCCCGATGTCGCTGATCACCACCGCTTCTTCGCGGATGATCGCGGCGATGCGCGCCGGGTCGGGCTGAGCCGGCTCGTCGGCCAGGCGGCGCTTCACGCGGGCGAGCACCTCGTCCATCTAGGCCACCTCCCCCAGCACTGCCTCGGCGGCGCGGTTGAGCGTGCGCGGCAGCTTCGCCGGCAGGCCGGCCTGGTCCAGCTGCTTGGTCAACCCGCGGACCTGCTGCACCTGCGCGATCACGGACGCTTTCGCCGTGTCCTCCACCTGAGCGGGCTCCAGCGAGGCCCACTCGCTGTGCCGCAGCACCAGCGCGTTGGCCACCCCGGCGGCGTTGCACTCGGCGACGATCCGGGCGGCGGCAGCGGCCGCGCGCAGCTCGGGCCGCAGCATCACCACGGCGAGGTCGCAGCGGTCCGGCAGCAGCGCAAGCGGGGCGTCCACCACCGTCAGCCCGTCCGTGCCGGCGGCGTGCACCACCGCGTTGAGCTCCTCCAGCGACAGCCGGAACGGGTCCGCCACGGTTGTTCGCGGAAACGTCAGCAGCGCGGTGCCGTCCTCGCCGGCGGGCAGCGCCCCGCGCAACTCCGCGCGCGAGACCGCCCCGCCGGCGGCGAAGTCGATCTCGCCCCAGCGCGCGCCGGGCGTGCTCTCTAGCCCCAGCAACAGGTCCAGGCCGCCGGAGAGCTGGTGGGCGTCCACCAGCGTGGCGTTGCCCGCCGCCCGGCACAGCGCCGCGGCGAGCACCGACGCGCCCGCCCCGCCGCACGCGCCGAGCACGGCGACCACCTTTCCGCTCGCGGCCGCCACGGCCGGGGCCAGCGCCAGCGCGCCGATGCTGCGCAGCACGTCCGCGGCCTGGGCGGGCAGGGCGAAGACGTCCTCGCGCGTCGCGGCCGGGGCGGTGTCCGCGACCACGGTGAACACGTTCGGTCCCCGTGGTTGGGTGCTTAAGGAGGGGGCCCGGTGGTCGTCGATAAGCAAGGCATGCGCCTTGGGAGCGTGGCGGGCGAGCTGGGTGTCGTCGGCGGCGTCGATGACCTTGCGGCCTGTTGCGGCGGCGATGTGGATGGCTTCGGAGTGCAGCGCCGGGTCCGCGACCGCGACGACGATGGGGCCTGTGTCTGTGTGTGTCATGGCGGTAGCGTGCAACCGCCACAACCCGGAAACAATGGGCAAAATTTTTTCTGTGGATAACCCACCCTGTTTGCGGACGCTTCAACAATTCCACTGTGGATAAGTCGCCCCACGCGTCACACTAGTTTCACAGGCCTTAGCTACGCAGCCGTAGGGTTAGGGGGCTACACTGCAGGGGTATGTCTGCTAACAAGCCGGTGGCGGCCTTCTTCGACCTGGATAAGACGATCATTGCGACGTCATCCGCGTTCGCCTTCGGCAGAGAATTCCTGAACAACGGGATGATCACCCGACAGGAAGCCTGGGAGCTCTACCTCACCAAAGCCCAGTACATGCTGGTGGGCCAGTCCAGCCAGAAGATGGACTCCACCCGCGACGCGCTCGCGCAGATGGTCGCCGGCTGGGACGTCGCAACCATCCAGCGCATCACCCGCGACACCCTGCGCGAGGTGGTCGCCCCCGCTATTTACGCCGAAGCGCGCCAGCTTATCGACGACCACAGGAACGCCGGCCACCACGTCATCATCATCTCGGCCTCGGCTGCGATCCTGGTGGAGCCGATCGCCGACGAACTCGGAGTGGACACCGTGGTCGCCACCGAAATGGCCGAGGAAAACGGCAAGCTCACCGGCGAAATCACCCGCTACCTCAAAGGCGACGCGAAGGCCGAGGCGGTGCGACAGTTCGCCGCCGAGCACGACTTCGACCTGGACCACAGCTACGCCTACTCCGACTCCGCCACCGACATCCCCATGCTGGAACTGGTGGGCAACCCGGTTGCCGTGAACCCGGACCGGGCGCTGAAGAAACACGCGCTGGCCAACGGCTGGCAGGCCCGCACCTTCAAAAACCCGGAGCCGCTGTTCCAGATGCCGAACGCGCGCGAAGTGGGCATCGGCGCGGGCGTGATCGCTGGCGTGACCGCCCTGGCAGTCGCCGGTGTCCTCATCGCCCGCGCCATGGGCGGCGGCAAGGACGACAAGCGCTCGGCGTAAAACCGCGTGACTTTTCTACCCCGATTCGGGCAAATACCTCCATACATCGCTAACATCGTGTGAAGAATTTCCAGGCACCTTCCCGGGTGCCGTATAAAAGCCACCCAGGAAGGTGAACTACAAGTGAGCAACGAAGGCCTCTACACCAGCGGCTCCACCGCCGTGAACGCCAAGGTGGACTCCATCCCGCTGCGCGACACCTACGCCACCCAGCCGGGCAACGACTCCATCGGCACCCTGATCTCCAACGCGTCCCAGCAGGTCTCCACCCTGGTCCGCGGCGAGATCGAGCTGGCCAAGGCCGAGGTCGTCGGCGAGGTGAAGAAGGGCGCCATGGGCGGCGGCCTGTTCGCCGTGGCCAGCGTGATCGCGCTGTACTCCTCCTTCTTCCTCTTCTTCGCCATCGCGGAGATGCTCGCGTCCTGGATGCACCGCGGCTGGGCGTTCCTGATTGTCTTCCTGGTCATGCTGGCGCTGGCTGGCCTGCTCGCCTTCATCGGCTTCAAGAAGATCAAGAAGATCAAGGCGCCGGAGAAGACCATCGAGTCCGTCAACGAGCTGAAGAACCTCAAGCCGGGCCAGGCGCAGAAGAACCTGGCCAAGGACGAGGCTGGCCTCTACACCTCCTCCGGCACGGGCTCCTCGCTGCCGCGCACCGGCTCCACCGCCGTTAACCGCTAACGCACGCTTGCGTATCCGCGGGGCGCGTTAAGCTCCGCACATCCCCTACGCGCTGCTGCACCTGGTGTGCAGTCAGCGCGTATCCCGTTTCTGAGGTGTCCAGGGACGCCCCGAAGATCATTCCCGCGACTTCGCCTCCCGGGGTGAGCAGCGGCCCGCCGGAGTTGCCCTGGCGGATGTTGCCGCGGATGGTGTACGCCTCGCGCTCCACGCGCCCGGTGGTGTAGATGTCCGGGCCCGCGATTTCCAGCTTGCCGCGGATGCGCACCGGCGCCGCCTCGAACGGGCCGGACTTGGGGTAGCCCATCACCACGGCGCTGTCGCTGACCGCCAGCTCGTCTTCGGCCCAGCGCAGCTCCGGCAGGCCCAGTTCCTCGGCGCGCAGCACCGCGATGTCGGTGTCCGGGTCAAACAGCACCACCTGCGCGGGCTTGACTCCCACCACAGTGTCCAGGGCCACCCGTTCGGTGCCGGCCACCACGTGCGCGTTGGTGAGCACGTAGCCGTCCTCGATGACAAAACCGGTGCCCATCAGGCGCCGCCGGCAGGTTTCCGCGTCCCCCATCACGTGCACCACGCTGGGGCGAAGCTTCTCGACGACCTCCGGCTCCACCACGGACCCATCCGGCGCCGCTACCTGCGCCCCGCCCAGCGAATGGAAGGGGGAGACCAACGGCGGCAGCCCGGATTCGTCGAGAAGCGCGGCGAACCTCGCCGGCAGCTTCGAGGCGGACTCGGGCGCGGCGGCGTTGATGGTGCCGAAGACGCGGGAGGAGCGGATGCCGTCGCCGATCTCGCCCGGCACCGAGGCCGCCAGCGGGATGGAGATGAACCACAGCACCGCAGCCACCGCCACCGATTGGAACGTCGCGCCGAGCGCGGAATCCAGCACGCGGCGGCCCCGGGAGCGCACACGCCCGCGCAGGCTGGCGCCGACGGTGACGCCGACCAGGTTGCCCAGGCCCACAAACAGCACGACCAGGGCGATGAGCAGCACAATGCGCACCGTCTGGGACTCCGACAAGTCCAGGACGAACGGTGCCAGCGCAAGCCCGATGACCAGGCCCGCCACCACGCCGATTGCGGAAAGCACCGCGGAGAGCGCCCCCTGGCGCCAGCCGCTGATGCAGGCGGCGACGACGGCGAGCGCGAGCAGGACGTCGATAACCAGGTGCATTCCGGTGATGTTACCGCTCACGGTTGGCAGAACGCGCCAGCGCAGCCCGCAAGTCGCCGGGCTTTTCGTCCCAGGGCCGCACCCAGCCGCCCAGCTTCAGCACCACGGCGAGCAGCACGCCGGTAAAGCCCCACACCAGAAACTCGCCTGCCCAAAACGCCGGCCCCGACCATTCCTTGATGCCCAGCATCGCCCGGTTCTGCGGGTCCACGAGCTCCCGCACCGGCACGAAAAACACCGCATCGGTCTCCTCCTCGCTGGCCGGATAGACCTCGCCGGGCTCCGGGGTGAACGCCACCACGGAGCGCACGCGCCGGTTGCTGCCGCCGGTGGTGGCCGCGTCCAGCATGGCCAGCGGGATCACCCGGTCCGGGTCCAGGCCGGTTTCCTCCCACGCTTCGCGCAGCGCGGCATCCACGGGCCCGCCGTCGCTGGGGTCGATGTGGCCGCCGGGAAACGCCATCTGGCCGGAGTGGCTGCGCATGCGCGGGGTGCGGTGGGTGATCAGCACCCGCGCGTCCTCCGGCAGCTCGGTCGCGCGCGGGTCGCCGGCGAACAGGATCAACACGGCGGCCTGGTCCGCGCCGTCTTGTTGCAGCACGCGCGGCGACAGCAGCCGGCGCGGGATTCCCGCACCGCCGTCTTCGATGGCCTCTAGCAGGGGTTTCAGCCACCGCGGCGCGCGGTCCGGGCGCAGCGGCGCGTCCATCTACAGCGCCCCCTCGACAGCCGCGGCGAGCTCCTCAGCCGAGGTGAACTCCTTGGCAAACACCGCCACCTGCTCGCCGCCGCGCAGCACCACCGTCACCGGCACAACCGGCGGCAGGCCCTGCTCCGCGGCGAAGGCGCCCGAGTCGTCCTGGTAGCTGGGCAGATCCACCCCGATTTCCTCCAGCAGTGCCGCGCCATTGCCCGCGTTTTGGTCCGCGTGCACGCCCACCACCGTGTATTCCGGGTGCGTGCGCGCGAACTCCTCCACTGCCGGCAGCTCCGCGCGGCACGGCTGGCACCACCAGGCCCACACGTTGACCACGGTGATTTCCTTGGCCTCGCCGGCCACGTCCCCGCCCAGGCACGGCAGGTCCAGCCCAGCCGGGCAGTCCGGCCGTTGAGGCACCTGCTTCTCGACGGCCACAGGGTCCCCCGTTGGTTGATCGTCGACAAGCAAACTGCGCGCGCCCGCCACCACGAGCAGGGTCACCGCGACGATGACCGCAACACTCACCCAGATCGCGCGCTTCATGCAAGCCCCAGGATGTGGTCGCGCTCCGGGCCCGTGACCAGGTCCGAGGCCGCCTCCGGATCGGTGGGGCCGGCGCCGAAGCTCGGGCAGTCGAACGCGATCGGGCACACGCCACACGCCGGTTTGCGGGCGTGGCAGATACGGCGGCCGTGGAAGATGATGCGGTGGGAGAACATGGTCCACTCGCGGCGCTCGATGAGCCCGGCGATGGCGTGCTCGATCTTCACCGGATCCGTTTCCTCGGTGAGCATGAGGCGCTTGACCAGCCGCTGAAAGTGCGTGTCCACCGTCAGCCCCGGCATGCCGAACGCGTTGCCGCGCACCACGTGCGCCGTCTTGCGGCCCACGCCCGGAAGCGTCACCAGATCCTCGAGTTTGGTGGGCACTTCCCCGCCGAAATCCGCCACCAGCTTCTGGCCTAAACCGATGAGGTTTTTCGCCTTCGAGCGGTAGAAACCGGTGGAACGGATAAGCTCCTCCACCTCGGTTTGATCGGCTTCCGCGTACGCGTGGGCGGTGGGGTACTTGGCAAACAACGCCGGGGTGACCATGTTGACGCGCACGTCCGTGGTCTGCGCCGAAAGCACCGTCGCCACTAGCAGCTCCAGCGGGTTGGAAAAGTCCAGCTCAGCGTGCGCGTCCGGGAACGTCTCCGCCAGCGTGCGGTTGATCCGGCGGGCCCTCCTCGTGCGGCCGATGTCCGTCTCCGCCCCCTTCGCCGCCGGATGGGATCCGGGGCGGCGGTGTTTTTTCGGCGTGGTGGAGGACATGACCGACATGCTAGTTATGCGTGGCGTAAAATGACACCTATGAATGTGATTCTCGTGCTGCTGATCCCGGTAGTGCTCGGAGCGTTCCCGCTGGCGATGGAGCGGCTCGAGGCGCGCGTGGTGGATTAACACCAACTTGGCCAACCACCTGACCAAGACCGCGCATGGGTGGTAAAGTGCAAAACGCACTGTGACGGCTGCCAAAAAGTTACGCGAAAGTGACTGCAACCACTGCCCCCTGGCCGTCCCAACCGAGGAGGATTCATGGAAGGCGTACAGGACACACTCGCCCGCGCCGGCATTTTCCAGGGCGTGGACCCGGAAGCAGTAGCCGCGCTAATCAACGAGATGGACACGGTGACCTTCCCCAAAGGCACCACCATCTTCGACGAAGGCGAACCCGGCGACCGCCTCTACATCATCGTCGACGGCAAAATTAAGCTCGCCCGCCACGCCCCGGACGGCCGCGAGAACCTGCTGTCCGTGATGGGCCCGTCGGACATGTTCGGCGAGCTGTCTATCTTCGACCCGGGTCCACGCACCTCCTCCGCAGTGTGCGTCACCGAAGTCACCTGCGCCACCATGGACTCCACCATGCTGCGCACCTGGATCGACACCCACCCGGAGATCTCCCAGCAGCTCCTCCGCGTACTGGCCCGCCGCCTGCGCCGCACAAACGCGTCGCTTGCGGACCTCATCTTCACCGACGTGCCCGGCCGCGTGGCCAAGACGCTGCTGCAGCTGGCCAACCGCTTCGGCACCCACGAAGGCGGCGCCCTGCGCGTCAACCACGACCTGACGCAGGAAGAGATCGCCCAGCTCGTCGGCGCCTCCCGCGAGACGGTGAACAAGGCGCTGGCCACCTTCGCCCACCGCGGCTGGATCCGCCTCGAGGGCAAGAGCGTGCTCATCGTCGACACCGAGCACCTCGCCCGCCGCGCCCGCTAGCGCGCCCCCGTTTGCACAAATCGACAACGCTCCGGCATTTCCCCAGGTGGGAGAAGCCGGAGCGTTGGCGTCGCTTTGTGTCAAGTGGTTGTGAACAGTTTCTGGTTCAGGCGACGGTAAGTGTGGGTGATTGTGGGCGGGTTTTGGTGGTTGTGCGGATGATGGTGACCTCTTTGGGTAGTCCGGTCGGTGTTTTGGGCATTGCGGTGATGAGTCCGGCTTCGAGTGCGGCACGTGCTGCGTTGATGCGGTTGGTTTCGTATTGCTTCCAGGTACCGTCGAGCACGCTTTGCGGGGTGTAGCCGTTGATGCCGCTGTGGGGCCGGTTGTTGTAGTGCCTGGTAAAGCGGGCTACCCATTGGGTGGCGGCGTCGATGTCGGCGAAGGCTTTCGGGTAGTACGCAAATCCCTTCATGGTGTGGAACAGTGACTCCATCTGGGGGTTGTCGTTGCTTGTTGCCGGCCGGCTAAACGATGCGTCAACGTCGTGTTTGGCGAACACTCGCTTTAAGGCGTTGCTTCGCATAGCTGCCCCGTTGTCGGAGTGCACGGTTTGCACTGTGGGGTAGCGCGTCAAGATGTCGTCGAAGAGTTTGGATACACCGCGTGCGTCTTCGCGGTGGGTGACCAACGTGCCGATCACGGCGCGTGAGTACAGGTCGATGATGGTGTCAGATGCGGGTTTTTGGTACCGGTGTTCCGGAGACCCGGTACTGCTGTGTTCCGGGTAGTTGGTACCGGGGCCGGGCCGACGGAGTTGGCCCGGCTGTTTGTCTTATTCGTCCGGTTCTATTGGGGCGGTGGCCTTGCGCATGTCGAAGTCTCCGATGCGGATTCGGTGGCCGTTGTTGAGGCGGCTAACGAGTGAATCGGCTCCGACTCTGTCGGGGAGGGCTTCGACCCAATAGGCGGCGGCCGATTGGGAGGAGATCAGTGTTGGGAGCCGACCGTCGCGGTCGAATATGATCTTGCTCAGGTCTTCTTGCCCGCGCTGGTTGATGCTCATGGTCATAAAATCGTCGATGATAAGGACATCGACATTGATCAGTTTCCGCATCTTATCGAGGTAGTTTTGGTCAGTCGGTGAGAAGACCGCCAACATGTCTACGAGTTGGTCTAGCCGGTAGTAGGCCACGGAGTATCCGGCTTGGCATGCGGCGACGCCGATGGCGCAGACTATGTATGTTTTCCCTGTTCCGGTCGGTGCGAGGATGTGAATGTTGGTCGGGTTTTCCCGCCAGTTGGTCGCCGCGATTCGTTTCAGTTGGCGCATGTTGATGCCGCGTTGTTCTGCTCGGGTGACTTCAGCAAGGCTCGCGTCCGGGTATCGGAATTGTGCCTGGGTGATGGCTTTGGCGATGTTGCGTTGTTGCCGCTGTGTGTAGGCCTCTTCGACTGCTGCGAGGAAGATGTCCTCTGGTAGCGCATCCGCGTAGGCCTCGTCGTTGACAATCTCGTAGAAGACATCAGCGAAGGTCGATACGCGAAGCTTTCGCATTTTTGCCCGTACTGTTTCGTCATTGATGTTGCTCATGGTTCACGCTCCTTCTAGTTTTCGTAGTGGTCAGCAGGACGGATGAAGACGGCGTCAGCTGCGTCGCTGGTAAGCGGGGCGCTTGGGCGTTGTTGGTTCTTCGTCGCGGGCTGTGTCTTTCGCCCTGGTGCAGCAGGGGGCTGCTGAGCGTGCGCAATGTCAGTCTGGATGCGCTTGATCACAGCCATAGTTGGAGCCAGCTTCTTTTCTAAGACCTGCTGGCACGCCGGCTCGAGGGTGGCTTTGCTGTGCTTTTTGCCCAGGTTGGCCAGCACGTTGCGAGCTTGAAGAAGTCCGCGGGGGACGGCGGCACTATTACGATCGAGGATCATCGCTATGACTGTGTGCGTTGCAGAACCGAACGACGAGGCCCAAGCCAAGAGTTCGTCGCGGGTGAGCGCCTTGTGGCCTTCGTCATCGCTGCTTGGCCCATGGTTGGGATCAGTGGAGTACCGGTATTTGAATCCGTGAAGGCGTGTGTGTTCAGCAACTAGTTGATCACCGTTGAAGATGCTCACCAGTTGCGGGGTGAGCCTGACCGTCACTGCCTCTCCTACCAGCTGAAATGGCACAGAATAGTACTGGTAGTCACAGGTGATGTGCCAATTACGGTCGACTTTGAGCCGCTTGTATGACACTTCCGTAAACGGTGTCGGCGGCAGATCGCGCATCACTGGTGCTTCTTCTTGCTCAAAGCGCATGCGCCGTGTTGTGCCATCAGCCCGTGTCATTGCGCTGTTGATATCGGCAAGCCGGTCAGCGATTGCCTCATTGAGTTCATCGAGATTGTAGAAGACCTCGTCGCTGAAATACCCGAGTATTTTGGTGTAGGCGATTTTCACAGCACGTTCTACTGCCGCTTTGTCGCGTGGCCTGCCAGGTCTTGTCGGCACAATCGTGACCCCGTAGTAGTCGGCAAACGCTGCGTAGCGGTCAGTGACCATCCGGTAGCCTGAATGCTTCCTCGGCCGGTAGGTCGCCGTAGAGGCATTATCCGGCACGATGACCGCCGGTAATTTGCCAAGATAGTTCAACGCTTTGACGTGGCATGCAATCCAAGCCGGCATCTTCTCATTCGCAGCAGCAGTGACGTACATCAGCCCTGAGTACGGGCATACCGCGACAAACAGCGACGCCTTGAATGCGGTATCACCACTGGCCTGATCCACCACCGGCACTTTGTCGCCAGCCCAGTCGACGTAAAGCTCTTGCCCCGGCTCATGGGTGACGACTTCGACAAGATCATGAGCACGGAGAAATTCATTGAGCCCACTGCAAAACTGGGAGTACTGGTACTTTGTCTTGTCCGTCGGACACGGCTGCGACAAGTAGTCCATCCACAGCTTGTGCCTGGTCACGTGCTTTTTGCTTTGGAGCTTGCGTGCAAGGGCTTGAAAATCAGGCTGGTCGTAGGACATCGTCCGCTTACTCCGGCCGTCGCTGAATCGATCATCGAACCATCCCGGTGGGAGTTGGCGGAAACGCTCTGGCGTTAGTGCCTCATCAGCGATGACTTTCTTTGCGCGGGATACTTCTCGTCGTGAACATCCCAATGCGTGTGTGATCTGCGCGTAGCTTGCACCGTCAAGGCACATCGCGATGATCTGTTTGAAGTTAGCCACAAGGACCGGCTCCTTCCAAGTAGATGTTGACGCGACACCACCGGATTGTGGTGTCGCCAACATCAACTATGAAAGAAAACCCCTTGCAGTACCGGGTACGTGGAACACCGGTACCAACTACGCGGACTCGCGGTACCAACTACCCCGAATCGACAGATGGTGTGGCAGGCGTAGTTTTCGTTGACGAACGGGCCAGGCAGGAATGTGATGTCCCAGCACAGCACTTGTGCTGGTGCAGTAGCGACGACATGTGGTGGCTGGTTGTTGCCGCGTTTCGACCTGCGTTTGGTGCGAGTGCAGTTACGGTGCTTCAACAGTCTGTTGTGCTTGCGGGCGATGCGGTAGAAGCTGCTCAAACTGGCGACGTAAACGCCGTGGTTATAGGCGTTGTAGAACACATCGTCCACGCTCGATTGCGGGTTGGCGTCCAGCTGGGCGAGGATCTTATCGACGTGTTCCTGTGTGAGCCGGGCGATGTTGCGTTCGTGGTGGGCAATCGGGTTGGCGGTTTTCGGCCGCGGGTTGGATTCGTAGTAGATCCGGCTGCGGCTGACTCCCAGCAACACACACGCCCGGGAAGTGGAGTGGCCTAATCCGACAAGGGCGTCGATGAGTCGTTGTTCTTCTTGTCGACCAGCTTCATAGCGTCGCGTTTCGTCTTCGGATAGGCGTTTTCCTCCGCGTCGTAGTCCACGCCAGGAAGATCGGGCATGGACGCTAAAGCTTTTCCCAACACATCACTGGTTTTGACCCATTTATCCAGTTCTTGTTCTTGCCGGGTGAGTTTGCGGTTGGCTTTGGCGAGTTCTTTTTTCAACCGTTCGTTTTCCCGAATCATCGCCTCAACCTGGCGACGTGACTGCGTGAGGTCATCTGAGGTGCGTTTTCCCACTGTTCCTGCCTTTCGTTTATGCGTGTAATGCGCGATCGACCCGTCTGCGACCATGGTGGCCCACCGCAGCACTGTCCGGTGGCACAGATCATGCCTGGCGATAAACGCCTCCTTTTCACCGTAAGGAAGCGAAAGGTAGCGCTGCACCAGCGACGTCACCGCCGCGGCGTCGAGCACCGCTGGCAGTTCCTCGTCGCCGACCGACGCTGCCTTTTGCTGCGCGCAGGTCAAAAGCCCAAGCTGTTGGCCCCACCGAAAGATCTTGGCTCCATACAGCCCATGGCGATCAAGCCAGATACCTTTCGCCCCATACGGCAACTGGCGATAGATCGTGACCATCTGTCGCTTCTGAGCGGCAGTAAAATCCAACCCCCGCGAATACGGCTGGCACGCTGTAAACACAACCGCGCCAGCCTGCGGCATAACCAGGTCATCCTCGTCGAGGACCTCGCCAGGAGACAGCACCGTCACCGCAAGGGACAACACATCATCAGCGCGAAGCCTCCGCCTGGGCAGGCGACCGCTTCGAACCTGTTGACCACCGACCGAAGCTGCCTCGGACAGCACGTCCGGCTCCGGGATCAACACTGGAACATCGAGCAAAGTCATGAACAAAACCTCCTACGGATCGTTGTTCACAACCAGCCTGACAGAGAGGGCGTTTTGTCGATTCGTACAAAACCCCTAGGGCGCGGCCTTCAGGTAGCGCAGGGCCACGCGGGTGGACTGCTCGGCGGCGCCGCGCAGCACCGGGTCCACATCGTCGTAGATCGCGTCGACCAGGGTGTTGATGTCGGCGTTCTCGCCGTGAGTCTTCAGCGCCTCGCGGATCTGCTCCAGGCGCTGGTTGCGGCGGTCGATGTACTTGCGGGCATAGGCCGACAGGTCCGCGCCCTCTGGGCCGTGGCCCGGCAGCAGCGGGATGTCCTTGCCCTGCTCCTCCAGAAGCTCCAGGGAATCCAGGTACTTGCCCAGGTCACCGTCGGTCTCGGAGATCATGGTGGTGTGTCGGCCGGCAATGGTGTCGCCGGTGATGATGCCCTCCAGCTCGGTGGTCTCCGGGTCGCCCGGGTAGACAAAGAAGCACACGGAATCGCTGGTGTGGCCCGGGGTGGCCACGACCTCCAGGCGTGGGGTGATGCCGTCGACGGCGACCACTTCGCCGTCCATAAGTGGATCCGCCCCCGAGCTGTACTGCGGATCCAGCGAGCGAACAGGAGCACCGGTGAGCTGGCGGAAACGCTCCGCGCCGTCAGCGTGGTCGTGGTGGCGGTGCGTGAGCAAAATGAGCGCCACCTCCCCCGCCTTGGAGCGGAGGACGTTGAGGTGGCCCTCATCCTCCGGGCCCGGATCAACGACGATGCTTCGCTGATCCCCCTCACCCCTGATCACCCAGGAGTTGGTCCCCTCGAGCGCCGCGTAGCTGGGGTTCGGCGCCAGGACCACCGCGGCGTTGGCGGTCACAGGGCGCAGTTGGCTGTAAGCGGGATGTTGCATATGCCCCAGCGTACCCGCTTAACAGCCGTGTATTGGAGTTCTAGCTCTTCAGCTCGACGACGAGTTCGACCTCGACAGGCGTGTCCATCGGCAGCGACGCCACGCCCACTGCGGAGCGGGCGTGCGCACCGGCTTCACCGAAGACCTCCTGCATGAGCTCGGAGGCGCCGTTGATCACGGCGGGCTGGCCGGTAAACGCCGGGTCGGAGGCGACGAAGCCGACGATCTTGAGCACGCGGGCGACGTTGTCGATGCCGACCAAGTCATCCACCGCGGCGATCGCGTTGAGCGCGGCCTGGCGAGCGTAGCCGTAAGCGGCCTCCTCGGTGACCTCCGCGCCGACTTTGCCGGTGGCGGGCAGTTTGCCGTCGATAAACGGCAGCTGGCCGGACGTCCACACCTGGTTTCCGGCCTCGACGGCGGGCACGTAGGCAGCAACGGGTGCAGCGACGGCGGGCAGCTCGATACCGAGCTCCTTGAGACGATCAGTCCACATCTATTCGACCTCCCGCTTCATGTAAGCGACAACGTTGTCCTGGGTCGGGCCCGGTACAACGGAGACGAGCTCCCAGCCGTCCTCGCCCCAGGTGTCCAGAATCTGCTTGGTGGCGTGCGTGAGCAACGGAACCGTTGCGTACTCCCATTTCGTCATGGCGCCCAAGACTACCTACAGGCCGACAACTTCGCCGCCGGCAGAGAGGTACTCCGCCCAGTCCGTCACGTGCGGGTTCTTGCGCAGCACCGCGCGGCGCTGACGCTCCGTGAGCCCGCCCCAGACGCCGAACTCGACCTTGTTGTCCAGTGCGTCGGCGCGGCACTCGGTGAGCACCGGGCACGCGCGGCAGATCGCGGCGGCCTTGCGCTGCTCCGCACCCCGGACGAACAGGGCGTCCGGATCCTTGCCGCGGCACTGCGCGTGGGTGACCCAATCCCCTCGGTCAAAAACGAGATGTCCGGATGCGTCGCACTTGCGGGACGTGGTCCGTTGTGCGTTTCGCTGCGCGGTGTTACCCAAAGCCGTGGTCATAGCCGTGCTCCTCTACTCGTTCACCTGCGCCGTCTCCCCGGCGCAGTTTTATACATCCGACCGTATATCTGCGGTCCTATGTAAATGTAATCACACAAAAAAGAATTCTGTCGAATGGGTCACATTTTTGGGGGGTCTTTTATATTCCCGCGCGCGGGCCGAGTCATTTAAGGTAATGGCGTGTCCGCACTGAAATCCCTAGGAAGCCTGCTTGCCGCGCTCGTCGCGACGGCGCTGGCCATTGCCCTGTGCCTCGCCCCTCTCGCAGGCCTCGGCGGCGCCGCCGTCGCCCGCACCGACGAGACGATGCAGTCGAACCTCTCCGACCTCACTCACGGCGAAGTCCCCGGCGTCACCACAATTAACGACGCCAACGGCACCCCCATGGCCTGGATCTTCAAACAGCGCCGCTACGAGGTGGCCAGCGACGGGATCTCCCAGCACGTCAAGGACGCCCTGGTGGCCACGGAGGACCGCCGCTTCTACCAGCACGAGGGCGTGGACATGCAGGGCTTCGCCCGCGCGATGGTGACCAACGTGCTCGCCGGCGGGGTGGAGCAGGGCGCGTCCACGATCAACCAGCAGTACGTGAAGAACTACCTCTGGCTCATCGACGCGGAGAACGAGGACGAGGCCAACGCCGCCACCGAACAGTCCATCCCGCGCAAGCTGCGCGAGATGCGCATGGCCTCCGACCTAGACAAGACGCTGGAGAAAGACGAGGTGCTGACCAGGTACCTCAACCTCGTCTCCTTTGGCAACCACGCCTTCGGCATTGAGGCGGCGGCGCTGACCTACTTCGACGTCCCCGCCCGCGAGCTCGACCCGGCGCAAGCGGCGCTACTGGTGGGCATCCTGCAGTCCGTGGAAGCGCTCAACCCCTACACCAACCCGGAAGGCGCCACCCAGCGCCGCAACGTGGTTCTGAATAACATGGCAGCCCAGGGCTACCTGGACCAGGCGGAAGCGGACCGCCTGGCCGGCACCCCGCTGGGCCTCCTGGAGCAGCCGAAGACGCTGCCGCAGGGCTGCATCGCCGCCGGCGACAAGGGCTTCATGTGCGACTACGCCCTCCGCTACCTCGAGGACAAGGGGCTGGACACGGAGACCATCCTCAACGGCTCCTACACCATCACCACCACCCTGGACCCGGCGGTGCAGGAGGCGGCCAACAACGCGGTGCGCAACAACGTCAGCCCGTACACCCCGGGTGTGGCCGAGGTGATGGACATCGTCCGCCCCGGCGCGGATTCCCGCGACGTGTTGGCCATGGCGTCCTCGCGTTTCTACGGCCTGGACCTGGACCAGAGCCAGACCATCCTGCCGCAGCCGGCCTCCCTGGTTGGCGCCGGTGCGGGTTCGGTGTTCAAGATCTTCACCGCCGCCGCGGCGCTGGAGCAGGGCTACGGCTTGAACACGATGCTGGAGACGCCGGCGCGCTCGGTACTCTACGGCATGGGCGACGGCGGCGCGGCCAACTGCCCGCCGGGCGCGTACTGCGTCGAAAACGCCGGCACCTACGCCCCGCGCATGACGCTGCAGGACGCGCTGGCGCAGTCGCCGAACACCACGTTTGTGGAGCTGATCCAGAAAACCGGCGTGGCGCCGGTGGTTGACCTGGCGGTGCGCTTGGGCCTGCGGTCGTACGCGGACGAGAACTCGTTCGGCGACGGCCGCTCCGTCGCACAGGCCGCGAAGGAAGAGAACATGGGCGCCTTCACCTTGGGCCCGCTGGCGGTGAACGCGCTGGAGCTGTCCAACGTGGGTGCCACCTTGGCCTCTGGCGGGCGTTGGTGCGAGCCGAACCCGATCAAGGAAGTGCTGGACGAAAACGGCAAGCAGGTCTTCATCGACCGCCCCGCCTGCGAGCAGGCGGTCGAACCGGACATCGCCGGCGCGCTGTCCCAGGGCATGTCAAAGGACATTGTCGACGGCACCGCGTCCGCTTCCGCCCGCAACAACGGCTGGTCCGCCCCGACGGCCGCGAAGACGGGCACGACGGAGTCCCACCACTCCACCGCGTTTTTGGGCTTCACCCAGACCATGGCGGCCGCGCCGTACATCTACAACGACGGTACCCAGTCCACCCCGCTGTGCACCCAGCCGGTGCGCCAGTGCCAGTACGGCACGCTGTTCGGCGGCAACGAAGCGGCCGACACCTGGTTCCAGGCGGCGGCCGGGGTGCCGGGCGCGGCGGCGGGCGGGCTGCCGCCTGCGAGCCCGGTGCACATGCGTGGAACGAAGCGCGGGGCGCTGGACGCGGTGGTCGGCCAGTACTCCTCCGCCGCGAAGTCCCAGCTTGAAGCGCAGGGCTACGCGGTCACGCTGAACACGGTCAACGGCGCCGGCGCGCCGGCCGGCACGGTGGTCTCCGCGGTCCAGGACGGCCCGAACTCGACGGTGACGCTCAACGTCTCCGACGGCACCGGCGCCGCCAGCGCCAGCCCCTCCGCGCCCCCGAGCTCAGCGGCGGCCCCCTCGCCGTCCGCGCCGCCACAACCAAGCCCCGCTCCCCCGCCGGGCATCGAGGGCCTCGAGCAATCGCTCAACGACGCCCGCGACGCCATCGCCGACGTCTTCGGCGGCGGGGCCGGAAATGGCAACTAGCTCAGGCGCGCCTTGACGGCCTCGGAGAGGCGCTTGCCGTCGGCGCGGCCCTCGGCCTTCGCCGTGGCGGCCTTCATGACCTGCCCCATCTGGGCCATGGACTCGGCGCCGGTCTCGGCGATAGCTTCGTCGATAAGCTTGGCAAGCTCGTCGTCATCCAGCTGCTTCGGCTGGTACACCTCGAGGATCGAGGCCTCGGTGAGCTCGGCCTCGGCGAGGTCGTCGCGGCCGTTGGTTTTGTAGATGTCCGCGGACTCGCGGCGCTTCTTGATCTCGCGGGCGATGATCTTCTGAATCTCCGCGTCGTCCACCTCGTGCTTGGATCCTTCGGTCTCGGCGGTCTGGATCGCGGCCAGCAGCATGCGGATCGTGCCGGTGCGCTCCTTTTCCTTCGCCTTCATGGCTTCCTTGAGGTCTGCGCGGATCTGGTCTTTCAGTGCACTCATGCTTGCGAGATTACAGTGGTGCGGGTGAAGAAGTTGACGGGAATCGGAGCACTTTGCCTATCGACGGGCGCCGCCACGCTGACGTGGGCGTACACCCAACGCAACAATTTCCAGCTGCGCGAGTACACCTTGCCCCTGCTCGAGCCGGGTGTGTTGGACGGGCGCGGGGAATTTCGGGTGCTGCACGTGTCCGACTTGCACATGATCCCGGGGCAGAGGCAGAAGGTCGAGTTTGTCTCCAGCCTGGACGCCCTCGAGCCGGATCTGGTGGTCAACACCGGCGACAACTTGTCGGATGTCGGCGGGGTGCCGTGGGTGCTGGACGCGCTGGGCCCGCTGTTGAACCGCCCGGGTGCGTTCGTGTTCGGCACCAACGACTACTGGGCGCCGCGGCCCGTCAATCCGCTGAAGTACCTGACCGGGGCGAAGCGCGAGCCGTCCTACGAGGACCTGCCGTGGGAGGGGATGCGCGCCGCGTTTGTGGAGCGCGGCTGGCAAGACGCCACCCACGCCCGTCTGGAGTTCAAGGCCTCCGGCGTGCGCCTGGCGCTCGCGGGCGTGGACGACCCGCACCACGAGCTGGACCGGTATGCCGAGGTCGCCGGCGCGCCCCATGAAGATTCGGACTTGTCCATCGGCCTGCTGCACGCGCCGTACCGCCGGGTGCTGGACGCGTTCGAGGCCGACGGCTACCAGCTCGCGCTCGCCGGCCACACCCACGGCGGGCAGATCTGCCTGCCCGGTCAGCGCGCCATTGTGACCAACGCGGACATCGACCGCGAGCGCGCCTCCGGGCTGCACAAGTACGGCAGGATGTGGATGGAAGTCTCCAACGGCCTGGGCCAATCCAAGTACGCGCCGGTGCGCCTGTTCTGCCCGCCGTCCGCGAGCCTGATCCGGGTGGTGGAGCGCGGACAATAGGTATTGCGACCTGGCGTTTTGGCTGATTCGGCGCCCGGGGGTAATGTGTTGCCAGTACCGCGGGCGAGAGCCCGAAGATACAACCGGGATATGGCGCAGCTTGGTAGCGCGCTTCGTTCGGGACGAAGAGGTCGCAGGTTCAAATCCTGTTATCCCGACCACGTACAACCCGCCTTTCGAGGCGGGTTTTCGCATTTGCCGCGCCCTTGCTCCGAGAATCCTGACAGATCACGGCAGCCGTTTGCTCCGACCTGGGGCGATGGGGGTTAAACGACAAAAAGTGTGTCTGGCTCGGCGTGTCGTGGGGGTTAGATTTGGCCTTTTTGGATGCCGATTGAGTGGGTGTAGTCGGTGTCGATAGCGTTGTCGTAGAGGGCTGGTCGTCCGGTTTCGTGGTCGGCTTGGTTCTCGTTTCGGGTCAGGGTGGATACTTTGGCGAGTTGGCCCTGGCCCCAGTTGGACTGCCTGGCGATTCGTACTGGATCGTCAGGCAGTTCCGTTTTTAAGTAGAGCCACCAATCCAGCATGCGGCGTTGTCGTTCGCCTGATCTGCCGCGGTGGGTTCTGGCGAGCAGTTTGAGCTGGGCGTTGATGCCGCCTTCCAGGCTGTTGGTGGTGGATTTGATCCGCTCGGGCGCAAGGACTCCTGCTGGCGGGTTGAGGTAGACAAACAGCATCTCGGACCGCCAAAGATGGTTGAGGCTGTTGTAGGCCTTGCGCACGTTGTGGTGTGTCCACACCCGTGTCCATGCACCGGTTTTGGGGTCCTTGATCAGGGTTTTCTCGTCCATCCATGACCGGTAGATCGTGGAGAACTCGTGCAGCTGCGCACCCCATGCGGCGGCTTCATCCAGCGTGGTGATCCGGGTCAGTTTCAGCGCAAGTCGGTAGATGGTGCGCCCGGCATCCGTACGCGGGTTGCTGGTGGTGTAGCGGCGCACCACCCGTTGGGCGTGGACGAGGCAGCGTTGGATTTTCGTGGTCGGCCAGCACTTTTTGATTGCGCTGTAGGCTCCTTGGCCGCCGTCGATGACGGCGATGAGTGGGGCTTCGATGCGTTCAAGCAGCAGCTGGTAGTCGCGGGTGGTTTCGTGTTTGCACCAGTGCCAGGCGATCACGTGGTCGATTGTCGCCGCGATGATCAGGCAGCCGCCGGCGGTGTAGGTGCCGTCGAGGAAGATTTGGTCGTAGACCCGCTTGTCGTGGCCGGCGGTGGGGTCAGGCACATCAACGAACCAGAACGGTTCGAATCGACGTTGCATCGTGCGCGGTGAGCACCCCACACGGCGGGCAACAGTATCGAGGCTGGCACCGGTGGTGAGGTGGTCGATGAAGACGGTGAACGCCGCCGCGTTGGTGATGTCGCTTCGGCGTTTCACGCTGGAGGCGCCGCATTGTTTGCAGCGCCATCTGGTGGTGCCTTTGCTAGTGGTGCCGTTGCGTTTCATTTCACCGCCGCAGTAGCAGCGAGGTTGGTTCTTTGACATTGCGACACCACACCACGCCGCGCATAGCACACCAACGCTGCCACACCGAGGATTGAACGCTCGAGACCCAGATATATGCCCCGGAAGCATATACTTTCCTGAAACCTACAGGTCAATCCCTAAAAATCCGCGATTCTGGACACACTTTTTGACCCTTAACCCGGCGATGGGATCCGCCTGACAGATTCAGCCGCGAAGAGTCGGGGTCCCTGCCCCTTAACGCTCTCGCAACATGGCCCCCATCACGCTGGTGCACGTACCGCTTCGAGTACACACCTACCCCTCAAGGAGGCCTACATGAAACGCATCATCACCAGCGCCGCCGCCTGCGCGATCGCTCTCGGCACCGTCGCCGCCCCGGCCCACGCCGCCACCGTCGGCGAGAAGGACGCGGACGGCAACTGCGCCGTCACCCTCACTGACATGGAGAAGGAGTTCATCATGGACACCTTCGACGAGTCCAAGCAGATCGGCGAGCACGAGCGCGCCCGCGATGTCGTCGCCGCTGTGGAGACGGTCTACCCGGGCGTCATGGCCGCCAACGAGTCCGACCTCAAGGGCGAGGCGCCGGACTACTCCACGATCCTGCCGGCTGACCTGGTCAAGCCCTACACCGAGGCGCTGCGGACCCTCGACGAGACCGAGCCGACCACCGCCACCACCCTCGAGGACGTGGACACCGACGCGTGGACAGTCGGTCCGTCCACCGCGCCGATGGCCGAGGCCCCGTTCACCGCGGGCACCGAGCTCTACGAGGCATGGTCCGCCACCCCCAGCGGCATGCTCTCCATGAACCAGCAGCTTATCGACGTAGCTAACGCCTCAGCCGCCACCTCCTGCGCCAAGGGCGACGCGAAGGAAATGGACTACCCCACCGGCCCCATCGCCCTGGATAAGACTAAGCCGGGCAAGGACAAGCCGGGCAAGGAAGGCATGGACAAGGACAAGCCGGGCGACATGGGTTCGTCCGACAAGGACAAGGACGGCAAGGACTCCCCGAACGTTGCCGCGATCGTCGGCGGCGTGATCGCTGCCCTGCTGGCTTTGGCGGGAATCGCGGCGGCGCTGCCGATGCTGGGCATTCACGTGCCCGGCATGAACATGCCGCGCATGTAGCCCCGCCTAGACACGCAACCAGACCTCAAGCCGACGGCCACCACAAAGCCCCAGGTCGCCAAACGCGCTGAGGTCTGGTTTCCCGCTGAGGTCTGGCTACGCCCCCGTAACCAGACCTCAAGCAGACGGCACCGAGCAAAGAAGGACGGCCCGGAGACGCGAAACGTCCCGCCCTCGGTGCTGAACCGGGGACGGGACGTGACGGGCTAGAAATATTTAACGCTTCGCGATCGGGCCAAGAACCTCATCGACCGGGAACGGGAAGAGCAGCGCCAGCAACGAGAGCAGGCCCACGATGCCGGAGATTGCCAGAACGGCGATCAGGCCGACGTTGGAGAGCGAGGAGCCCTCGGAGCTCTGGGAAGGCTGCTCGGCCGGGGCTGCCTCAACCGGCGTCATCGTGGTGTCGAAGGTGAGACCGTGGTTGATGCTCTCGATGCCGAGGGCGTTGTTGACCAGGAAGAACAGGTCAGTCTGGTCGATCTGGCCGGTCACGTTCGCCGCACCCGGGCCGGACGCCGCGACGCGCAGCTGCGCGCCGGTGTGCTGCTGGCCGCCGAGAGCGTCTTCGTCCTCGTTGGTCTTGGAGGTGGCGAAGTTGACCGCCATGGTGGAGCCATCCGCCGTGGTCAGCTGGGTCACGCGGCCGGCGGTGTTCTGGTTCTCGTAGGTGATCTGCGCGGTGTGGGCGTGGTCGGCGGTGGCGACGATGAGGGTCTCCTCGCCGGTCTCCTCGACCCACTTCTGCACGGCCTGGACTGCCTCGTCCAGCTGGCCGACCTCACCGATCAGGCCGCAGGCGTCCGCCTGGTGGTCGGCCTTGTCCGGGGACGCGGACTCGACCTGGAGCAAGAAGCCGTTGTCGTTCTGCAGCAGCTCGAGCGCCTTGGAGGTCATCGCGCCCAGGCGCGGGGTCTCCTCGGTGAACTCCGGGTTGGCCACACAGGTCGCCGGCTGCAGGTCGCCACCGTCGGTCGTCGGGATGGACTGGTTGAGCACGCGCGGCATGTTGCCCTCGGAGAACAGACCCAGCACCGGCTTGTCGGAATTGGCCTCGGCGATGGCCTCGAGCTCGGAGGCGTTGGTCACAACCTGGTAGCCGTTGTCCTTCGCGTTGTCCAACACCGACTTGCCGGCGGTCCAGGTGTTGCCGCTGGCGTTCCACTTGCCGCCCTGAACGACCTCGGTGTCGAAGTACTTGCGGCCGCCGCCGAGGGTGACGTCGGCACGCAGGTCCACGATCTGCTCCGAGATGGAGCCCAAGCCGCCGTTCTCACGCAGCTGCTCGCCCTTGGCCACCTTCTTGTCGCCGGACGGTGCGTAGTAGGAGCGGTCGAGCGCGTGCGCGGCGAAGGCAGCCGGGGTAGCGTCCTGGATCTCGGCGGTGGAGACGTTGCCGATCTTCATCCCGCGGGCCTTGGCCAGCTCACCCATGGTGGCGACCGGCTTACCAGCGTTGTCCACACCGATGGCGCCGTTGTACGACTTCACGCCGGAGTTCCACGCGGTGCCGGTGGCGGCGGAGTCTGCCACGTAGTTGGGCAGGCCGGTTTCCTTATCCAGGGAGAAAGTGGTCAGGTACCCGGTGTAGTCCAGGTTGTCCAGGCCTTCGAAGCGGCCGGCGGAGCCCTTCAGGTAGTTACGCGCTGCGGTGATCTCGGAGTCGCCGGTGCCGTCGCCGATCAGGACCACGACGTTCTTCGCCTTGGCATTGTCGATGCCCTGGCCCTCGGTGCCAAACTGGGCGCAGTCGCCCACCTTCGGAGCCTCGCCGGCAGCGACGAGGTAGCACAGCTGGTCGCCCGGCTTGGCCTTCGAACGGTTGGCCAAGGAAACGACCTTGTTGTCCTTATTGATCTTCCACGGCTTCTGGCCGCCGTCGGTGCCGCCGTTGAGGCCGAGCGCGTTGGCCATGACGTAGAACGCGTCGGTCTGGTCGATCTGGCCGTTGACGTTCTCGGAGCCCGGGCCGTAGCCGGCGATGCGTACCTGGGTGCCAGTGTGCATCATGGAGAAGTTCGGGGTGTCGAACGGGTCGCCGTTTGCCTTCTTGTCAAAGACCGGGTTGCCCTCCTCATCCAGCCACGGCTGGGTGCCGAAACCGACGGACATGACCGCACCGCCGTCCTTCGGGGACTGCAGGCGGGTCACGGCGGACACAGACGGGCGGCCGTCCGGAATGATCTCGGCGGTGTGCGCGTGGTCGGCGGTGACCACGATCAGGGTGTCCTTGTCCTTCTTGGCAAAGTCCAGGGCTTCCTTGATCACTTCGTCGATCTGATCGGTCTCGCCGATCATTCCGCAGGCGTCGGCCGCGTGGTCCGCCTTGTCGATGGATGCGGATTCGACCTGCAGGAAGAAGCCCTTGTCCGCCGACGGGTCGTCGAGAAGCTCGATGGCCTTCTTCGTCATTTCAGCTGCGGACGGCTCGTCGCCGCGATCCGCTTCCTTGCAGACCTCGGGCTCGGTGGTGCCATCGGACTTCACCGGCACGGTCTGCTCAAACTTGCGGGTCATGTTTTTGTCGTGGAACAGACCGAGCACCGGCTGGTCCTGGTTTGCGACGGTGATGCCCTCGAGGCCCTGCTTGTCGTCGACAACCTGGTAGCCCTTGGCAATCGCATTCTCACGGACCGACTTGCCGGCCTCCCAGTCGGCGCCGCCGTCGTTCTTTTCGGTCAGGAACGGGTTGCGGTTCTCGCCGCCCTCAAGCACCTCAGCGTCGAAGTACTTGCGGCCGCCGCCCAGGGTGACGTCGGCGCGGGTATCGATGATCTGCTCGGAGATGGAGCCGAGACCGCCGTTTTCACGAGCTTCAGCACCCTTGACCGGCTTCGCCTCGCCGGACGGTGCGTAGTAGCCGCGCTTGGAAATGTGCGAGTGCATCGCGCCCGGAGTCGCATCCTGGATCTCCGCGGTGGAGACGTTGCCGGTGCGCATGCCGGCGTTCTTGGCCATCTCCAAGAGGTTCTCGTGCGGCTTGCCCGTAATGTCCACGGACAGCGCGCCGTTGTAGGTCTTTCCGCCCGTGGACCAGCCGGTCGCGGACGCGGCGGAGTCGGTCACGTACTGGCGCTTGCCGTCCTTGCCCACGGCGAAGGTGGTGTACGCGCCGGACGCGGTGAGCTCGTCGAGGCCCTCGAAGCGGCCGTTCGCGCCCTTGAGGTAGTTGCGCGCCGCGGTGATCTCCTGGTGGCCCATGCCGTCGCCCAGGATGAAGATGACGTTACGGGCCTGAGCGTCGGAGTTGCCCTGGCCACCCTTGCCAAACTGGGTGCAGTCGCCCGGCAGCGGCGCGACGACGTTGCCTTCGGAATCAATGGTGATGCAGGTGTCCTTGCCGTTGAACGCCTGCTCCGCGGACTGAGCGAGAGAAACCGGCAGGTTCGCCAGTGCCAGCGCGGAGACGCTGACGACAGCTGCCACTGCCTTGGAGGAGAAACGCATAAGACTTCCTTGAGGTAAGAGGGATGGTTTTTGTAACCACGGCGCAAGCTACTCTCAGGTTGCGTACCGGAGGCTACATTCAGGTTAATTTCAGGTTACGTCCGCATCATCGCAGCTCCCGGGCCCTATATGTGCTGTAGGTAAGTGAAATCGGTGTTCAATTAGCGGCGCTTTTTCATCACGAGGGGTTTAACTACTCCCCCAGCAACCGGACCTTCAATGCAAAAAACGGCCCCCGGATCGCTCCGGGAGCCGTCTTTTTTCGCGCGGGCTAGCGCGGGTGTCACCACGTTCCAACAGAGAGGTGACAGTTAACATCACATTTTAGGGATCGGAGAAACTGCTGTCTACCTAAGCGTTTGCTTAACGACGTCCCCGCGCACCAGCGAGCCCCGCCGCCGCCACCATCGCAGAGAGCAGCACGGCGGAGACGATGCCGCGGTAGTCGCCGCCGTTACCCGCTGCGGACACCGCTGTCGACGCCCAGTGCATCGGCGCTGCTTGCGACAACGCCACCCACACAGAGTCGACCTGCGCGGTGGTCGCGGTGCGCCACACCCAGCCGACGAGCCCGGCCTGCACAAGCGCAAGCACGCCGGCTGAGCCAAGACCAACCCCAGCGCCGAACGCTCGACTTAACACGGAAGCCAGGCCCGCGCTGGCGAGCGTGCCCAGCAGCAGGCCTATAAACGCCACCCCGTATTCCTGCACACCAAACCCGGATCCGATCACCCCGGCCAAGATGGTGCCCGCGGCGGCCAAAACCACGGAACCGACGCCCAGGATCCACCAGCGCCCGCGGGACGCGAACCACGCCGCCGCCAGTGCGGTGCCTCCGAGTACGGCCATCGCCGCGAGCAGCATCGCCGCCACCGGCGCAAGGGTCGGGCCGACCGGCTCAGCCCCGGCAGCACCCGGCGCGACTGCCGGCACCGGCAGGGCCGCGCGCACCGCGCCAACCTTGTCGGCGTTCATGCCCGCCATCTGGTTGATCTTTTCCACGCCGGCGACCAACTCGTCGATGCCGCCGGTGGCCTGCCCGGTCTGCGTCTGCAGCTCACGCAGGCCCGCGGCCAGCTCGGCGGAGCCGTTCGTGGCTGTATATATACCGTCGTGGTAGCCGTAGCCCGGCACGGCGAGTTGGTTGGCCAGGTCGCGGGAGCCGTCGCGAAGCTGGTTCATCTTCGCCACCACGTCCGGCGGCAGCTGGGCGGTCTCCGCCTGGGCCCGCAGGTCCTTCAGCGACTCGCGGGCCTTGACCGCCTCCGGGTCCTTTGCGCCCTTGAGCTCCTCCAGGGAACGGTCGATCGCGCCGACCACCTGGCCGCGCACCGCCTCAAACCCGGACACCTGGCCGACCACCTCGCCGATGGAGTCCGCCAGCTGCGTCGCGCCCGCACCCAACTGGCCGGTGCCGGCCTGGAGCTCGACCATGCCGTCGGCGAGTTGCTGGGAGCCGGACTGGGCGGCCGCGAGGGCGTCGATAAGCTGCTGAGTTTGCCCCTGCGCCTCACCGATGCCCGCGGCGAGCTGGCCGGCGCCCTCCTTGAGCACCTTCGCCTGCTGCCCGGCTTCACCGGCGGCGCGGCGCGCATCGCCAAGATTGTCCGGGCCGACCTGCGGGGCGCCCGAAACCTCAGCATCGCGCCCCGCGTTCGTCCACGTTTCGGCCGGATTCATGGGCAAAAACACCCCGACAACCAGCGCCAGAAGCGCACACACCAACCGCCACGCGTTGCCCGATTTCATGGCATTGTTCTTAGCACTCGCGCCCAACTTGCTGCGGGAGGCGCACCGCCAGCACATCGCCCGAACTGCGCACCGTTAGAACCGTGTCGGCAGCCTTGATACTGTCGTAAGGGTTCTTGCCAAAACCATGGAATGAAATGGGTTCACCATGACACTTCCCCTTGTCATCGGGCTCGTCGCAGCGACGGTGGTGCTCTCACCGATCCTCGTGCGAGTCATGGACAAGAAGGCCGGGTACCCGCTCGCGGCGATACTCTTCGCCGCCGCGGCCGTGCTCGGCTCTAAGTTCACAGAAGTCTCCCGCGGTACGAACCTTGAATGGTCCAAGGAGTGGGCGCGCGACGTGATGGGCACGGGCACCTCCGTGGACTTCGCGCTGCGCGCGGACGGGCTGGGTATCTTCTTCGCGCTTTTGGCGCTGGTCATCGGCGGCGTGGTCTTTTTGTACTCCGCCGCGTACCTGCCCGAGCGCGACGGCAACACCAGCTTCTACACCATCATGACGGCGTTTACTCTGTCGGTGCTGTTGCTCGTGCTTGCCGACGATGCCGTGCTGCTGTTCATCGCCTGGGAGCTCGTCTCCATCGCGTCGTTCCTGCTCATCGCGCGCTCCGGCTCCTCCGGCGAGGCCGGGTCTTACCGCACCCTGATCCTCACCTTCTTCGGCGGCCTGACGCTGCTGGCTGGCCTGGCCGTGGCCTCCGCGCAGACCGGCACGACGCGCCTGCAGGACATCCTCGCGGCAAATGTGTGGGGCGACAACCGCGTCACCGTCGTAGTCGCGCTGCTCATCGCGTTTTCCGCGTTCACCAAGGCCGCGCAGTTCCCCTTCCACTTCTGGCTGCCCGAGGCCATGGCCGCCGCCACACCGGTGTCCGCGTTCCTGCACGCCGCGGCCGTGGTCAAGGCCGGCATCTACCTGCTGGTGCGCTTTTCCACCATCTTCTCCGACGTCGCCGCGTGGAACTACCTGCTGGTCATCGCCGGCCTGTTCACCGCGTTAATGTCCGCGTTGTTCGCCATTACCAAGACGGACTTGAAGCACCTCACGGCGTACTCCACCGTCTCCCACCTGGGCTGGATCGTCGCCGCGATCGGCATCGGCACCCCGGTCGCGCTGGCCGCGGCGCTGACGCACACGCTGGCGCACGCGCTGTTTAAGTCCTCGCTGTTCATGCTCATCGGCGTAGTCGACCACGAGGCGGGCACGCGCGACATGCGCCGCCTGGGCCCCATCTACAACAAGATGCCGTTCACGTTCGCCTCCACCATCGTCGCCGCCGCATCCATGGCCGCGATCCCGCCACTGTTCGGCTTCGTGTCCAAAGAATCCATCCTGGACGCCTTCCACGAATCCTCCCACGGCGCGCTCCTGCTCACGGTGGCCGGCATCGCCGCGTTCCTCACCTTCGTGTACTCGGCGAAGATCGTCTTCGGCGCATTTATCGACGGACCAAAGGACCTCCCCGACGTCCACGAAGCCCCCACCGCCCTCTGGCTGCCCGCCGCGCTGCCCGGCCTGACCTCTGCGGTCCTGCCGTTCCTGCTGTTCTGGGTGGACAACCCCGTCTCCGCAGGCGTGCGCGCCGTGACGGGCGACGACAGCTTTGCCACCCACCTCGCACTCTGGCACGGCGTGACCCCGCCATTTTTGGTGTCTGTGGCAGTGCTGGTCGCCGGCGTGGTGTTCGTGGTGTTCTTCCGCAAGCGCGTCTTCGCAGCGCTGGGCAACAAGGACCTTCTGCCCGCAGACGGCACCGAGGTGCTGGCCTGGCTCACCCGCAGCCTGTCCAACCTGGGTAAGCAGCTCGGCTCGCTGGCCGACGGCTTCAACCCGTCGCGCCACCTCTTCCCGCTGCTGGCGTCCGTCACCGCGATGGGCCTGTGCGTGATCGGCCTGACCGACGGCATCGACGGCGTCACCCCGGCCCCGCGCGCCGAGGGCCTGGACGTGTGGTGGGACCTCATCCCGTTCGCCATCATCGCGATGTCCGTGCTGGGCATGGTGTTCACCCGCTCCCGTCTTGCCTCCGCTGTGCTGCTCGGCACCGTCGGCGTGGGCATGACCCTGCAGATGTTCCTGCTGGGCGCCCCGGACGTGGCCATGACGCAGTTCCTGGTCGAGTCGCTGACCGTGGTGGTCATCCTGGTGGTGCTTCGCTACCAGCCGCGGATGTTCCCGGAGACGAAGGCTCGTCGCAAGGCTCTTGCCTCCATCTTCGCCCTGATCGCGGGCGTGGTCACCTTCTTCGGCGTCTACGGCCTGACCGGCCGCCGCGGCCGCTCCGAACTGGCCGAGTGGTACCTCACCGAAGGCGGCGACGTCACCGGCGCCGACAACATCGTCGCCGTGATCATCGTCGAGTTCCGTGGCTTCGATACCTTGGGCGAGCTGTCCGTCCTCGGCATGGCCGCAGTGGTCATCGCCGCAGTGGTCAGCTCCATGCCGCGCCACCTGTTCGAGGCCGGCACCCGCCCACGCCCCTTCGGCCAGTCCCAGCTCAACTCCATCCCGCTGCGCAAGGCCGCGGCCCTGGTCGCACCGGTGCTGGTGGTGCTGTCCGTGCTGATCTTTTTCCGCGGCCACACCGCCCCCGGCGGCGGCTTCGTCGCAGCGCTTGTGATGGCCACGGCGTTCGCCATCAACTACCTGTCCCGCGGCGCGGACGCGGACGTGGTGAAGAACTTCACCCCGATCCGCCTGACCGGCTGGGGCATCATCATCGCCATTTCCTCCGGCTTCCTCGGCTTCATCGAGGGCGGGTTCATGTACGCCATCCACGGCGAGATCGCTGGCGAGCACATGACCACCTCGCTGATCTTCGACTTCGGCATCTACCTCGCCGTGCTCGGCATGGTCACCGCCGCGATCAACGCGCTCGGCGGCTACCTGCGCCCCGGCATGGACCTGTCGGACCTGGACTACTCGCGCGACGAAGAAGACAACCCGCTGCCGAGCATCCCGGCCCCGCTGGCGCCCGAAAACCCCGTGGACGCGCACCCGGAGCCGATCAACCCGGCACACGACCCGCAACCGGTTATCACGAAGGAGCACTAACCCATGGTCATGGCACTTACCATCGCAGTCCTGGTCGCGGGATCGGTGTACCTGGTTCTGCAGCGCGGCCTCGTGCGGGTGATCTTCGGCATGTCCCTGTTCGGCCACGCCACCAACCTCACCCTGCTCGCCACAGGCGTCGGCGCATGGCGCGGGGAAGCCTTCCCGTCGCGTGTGCCGTTCGAGGACATGGCGGATCCACTGCCCCAGGCATTCGTGCTCACCGCCGTCGTGATCGCGATGGCCACCACGACGATCCTGCTGATGCTGTCCGCGCTGGGGCGTAACGACGACACCGCGGAGCAGCCCACCGGCACCGACGCCGGCTACTCCAAGATGCGGCTGAGCCCCTCGGCCCTGTCCACCGCCGGCCGCAACGCCCGGCTAAACCAGAAGAAGCTGGAGGAGATCCGCGCACGCGAGATCAGCCACGTTGACAACGAAAGCCTGAGGGTGACCGACTAATGGCCGTAGACGCAATCCTGCCCGTATTTGTGGCGCTGCCGCTGATCGTCTCCGCGGTCACGGCGCTCAGCCCCTGGAAGTGGCTCAACGACGCCCTGGCGATCCTCATCCCCGCCATCAACCTGGCGATGGGCGTGTGGCTCTACGGCTACA
The DNA here is from genome assembly GCF_054478435.1 of Corynebacterium sp. CQ3829_602738. Lineage (NCBI taxonomy): Bacteria > Bacillati > Actinomycetota > Actinomycetes > Mycobacteriales > Corynebacteriaceae > Corynebacterium > Corynebacterium sp. CQ3829_602738. Next base: position 190,112 of record NZ_CM137003.1, on the reverse strand, counting down.
CCCGCGACCACGGCACGATCAGCCACGTCATCGGCCTGTACCAGGGAGGCGTGGGCATCTCGTTTGCCGCCGACACGTTCTCCGCCGTGATGATCGTGACCACCATGATCGTGGCGCTGATGTCCAACTGGTTCGCCATCGTCGTCGGCGAAACCCAGTCGCGGTTCTACGTGCCGCTCTCGCTCGTGCTGGTCACCGGCGTCTCCGGCGCGCTGCTCACCGCCGATCTGTTCAACTTCTTCGTCATGATCGAGGTGTGCCTGCTGCCGTCCTACGGCCTGATCGCCATGACGGGCACCCGCCACCGCCTGCTGTCCGCGCGCATGTTCGTGCTGGTCAACCTGGCGGCGTCGACAATGCTCGTGCTCGGCGTGGGCTACCTCTACGCCGTCACCGGGGCGGTGAACCTCGCCTCCCTGCAGGGCGTGGCCGCAGGCAACGGGCCTGCCACGGTGGCCACCGGCATCGTCGTCATCGCCATCGCCACGAAGGCCGGCGTGTTCCCCGTCTACACCTGGCTGCCTCGCACCTACCCGTCCACCTCCGCGGCCGTGATGGGCTTGTTCTCCGGCCTGCACACCAAGGTGGCCGTGTACATGCTCTTCCGCATCTGGGTGATCATGTTCGACATGGACCCGCGCTGGAACACGCTGATCATCGTGGTCATGGTCATTTCCATGATCATCGGCGGCTTCGCCGGCCTGGCCGAGGCCACGATGCGCCGCGTGCTGGCCTACCAGATGGTCAACGGCATGCCGTTCATCCTGATCATGCTCGCATTTACTAACGACGACGCACGCTACGCCCTCGCCGCCGGCCTGCTCTACACCCTGCACCACATGATCACCATCGCCGCACTCGTGCTGAACTCCGGCGCGATCGAGGAAACCTACGGCACCGGCACCATGGCGAAACTCTCCGGCATCGCCCGGCGCGACCCGTGGACGTCCGCCGTGTTCGTCTCCGGCGCGTTTTCTATCGTGGGTTTCCCGCCGTTTTCCGGCATCTTCGGCAAGGTCACCGTCGTGCTGGCAGCCGCCTCCGCCGGGGACTGGCGCTCCTGGGTGGCCATCACCGCCATCATCATCGCCTCCTTCGGCGCGCTGCTGTCCATGATGCGCATGTGGCAGCGCGTGTTCTGGGGCAGGCCGATGCAGAACTACCCCGAGGCGCTCAACGTCCGCGCCAGCTTCATGCTGCCGTCCGCAGTGCTGATGGTGATGTCGCTGTGCATGTTCATCTTTGCCGGCCACATGTGGGACATCACCACCAACGCCGTCGACGACCTGCTCGACGTTGACGCCTACACCACCGCCGTGCTCGGCGACGACCCCATCGGCGTCCCCGCACCCGGCGACACCTTCGGCGCCGAAACCAATGGAGGCGAGAACTAATGCGAGGCTTCTTCCACGGCGTGAAATACGCCGTCTGGCTTGCCAAAGAGATCTTCGTGGCCGGCTTCGACGCCGTCGCCAAGGCGTACAACCCGGCGACGAAGTTCGATCCCATCGTCATCTACTACCCGCTGCGCGTGAACACGGACTGGGAAGTGTTCTGGTTTTCCACCTCCATCACCGCAACGCCTGGCACGCTGTCCATGGGGCTGCGCCACCCCGTCACCGACAACGGGCCGATCACCCTGCTGGTGCAGGCCGCGTTCGGCTCCGACCCGGAAGATGTCATCGCGGGCTTGGTGGATATGGAGGAACACCTTCGGCCGTCGCTAAGCAAGAGCCCCATCGACCCGAAAACCGTCGCCTGGGAACCCTACGTCGACCACGGCCCAGACCACCACGGCGACCACGTGCCGCCGGCCGAAAGGATGGTGTAAACCATGTTCACCACAATCATGCAGATCTGCCTGATCATCATGGCCGTCAGTCTGCTCATCGCGCTCGGCGCGGTGATCCTGACCAAAGACGAACTCTCCCGCGCCGTGATGGCAGACGTGATCTTCTACTCCATGATCGCCATCTTCCTCGTGTGGACGCTGTTCAACACCTCGGCCATCGCGTACGAAATCCCGCTGCTCGCCGGCCTGGTGTGCGGCGTGATCCCGACGATCTCCATGGCACGCATCATCTCGAGAGGACGCCGCTAATGACCATTGCCGAAATCATCGTCGCCGTGCTGGTTGTCCTGGCCACCATCTGCGTGGTCGCCACCACCATCCTGCAGCTGCGCGCCCCCGATGCCCTGACCCGCGTGAACGTGCTCGGGCCGCTGGTCGTGATCGCGTTTCCCATCCTCATCGTGGCCAAGCTGATCCACTCCTGGTCCACCACCGGCTTCGACCTCAACGACTTCATCCGCGCCATTTTGGCCATCGCCGCGGTGTGGATCGTCGGCTCCGTCGCGTCGTTCGTCATGGGCCGCTCCCTGTACGGCGTCACCGTCTCGGACAAAACCACCTAATGGGCTTGTGAGCACTAGCGACGACGCGTACGTCACGGACCTGGCACTGCGCGCCGGCCGTGGCGACAAACACGCGCTCACCGAATTCATCCGGCTCACCCAAAACGACGTGTGGCGCCTACTCGCCCACCTCGCCGGACCCCAACACGCCGACGACCTCACGCAAGAGACCTACCTGCGCGTCCTCGGGTCGCTTCCGCGCTTCCAAGCCCGCTCCAGCGCGCGCACCTGGCTGCTGTCGCTCGCGCGCCGCGCCTGGGTGGACTCCGTTCGCCACGACATGGCACGGCCCCGCAAATCCGCCACCGAATACGAAGACGTCGCCGCCGCCAACCCCAGCCCCGACAACCCCAACACCTGGGGCGACGTCATCGACGCGCGCTCGCTTCTCGACGAGCTGCCGCCCGAACGCCGCGAAGCCCTCGTACTCACGCAAGTGATGGGCTACACCTACGAAGAAGCCGCCCGCATCGTCGGCGTACGCGTCGGCACCATCCGCTCCCGGGTGGCCCGCGCCCGGCGAGATCTGGTTGCCGGGAGTAACTAGGCGGGTAGAGCTAGAGTTGAAGACATGCGTATCTCTCGATCTATTGCACTGACCACCCTTGCGGCGGTGACGGCTCTGTCGGTGGCTGGGTGTGCGTCGGAAAGCGACGACGCCCCCGCAGAGCACGCTGACCACACTGACCACGGTGGGCACGACCACCCGGCGGACGGCGGGCCTGCCCCGGCCGGCATCGCCGAGGCGGCCGACCCGACCTACCCCGTGGGCACCGAAGTCACGCTCACCGCGGACCATATGCCCGGCATGGACGGTGCCACCGCAACCATCTCCGGCGCCTTCGACACCACCGCCTACGCCGTGTCCTACACCCCCACGGACGGCGGCGACCCGGTGACCAACCACAAGTGGGTCGTGCAGGAAGAGCTCGACGGTGTTGGCAGCGAGAAGCTTGGTGCGGGCGACACGGCCACGATCACCGCCGAGCACATGTCCGGCATGCAGGGCGCGGAGGCGACCATCGACTCCGCCACCGACGAGACGGTCTACATGGTGGACATCGATTCGCCGGAAATGACCATGAAGCGGCACAAGTGGGTCGTCGAAAGCGAAATCCAGCCCACGTAGAACCTTCGAATAGACTGATCACACTATGTTGAAGAACGCACTCTTAATTTCATTCGCCTTCATCGGCACCGTCGTCGGCGCAGGCTTCGCATCCGGCCAGGAAGCGATGCTGTACTTCTCCGCCTTCGGCACCCAAGGCATCTGGGGCGCAGTCTTAGGCTCCGCGCTGATGCTCATCGCCGGCGTGACCATCCTCCAGCTCGGCTCCTTCTTCCAAGCCAAAGAGCACATGGAAGTCCTCGGCTCCATCTCCTCGAAGGTGATGGGCTGGATCCTGGACATCGCCACCATTGTCACCCTGTTCTCCATCGGCTTTGTCATGTTCGCCGGTGCCGGCGCCAACCTGAACCAGCAATTCGGCATCCCAGTGTGGATCGGCGCGGTGCTCATGCTCGCCGCCACCATCGGCTTCGGCATGCTCGACGTGGACAAGGTCACCGGCGCCATTGGCGCGCTCACCCCGTTCTTGCTGGTGTTTGTCATCTTCGGATGCGGCTGGACCCTGATTAACGCCCACCCGGACTGGAGCGCGCTGAATGCCGCGGCGGCGCAGGTGGATACCTCCCTGCCCAACTGGTGGATCGCCGCGCTGAACTACACCGGCCTGAACGTCATGTGCGTCGTGTCCATGGCGCTGGTCATCGGCGGCAACCACCTGGACACCCGCGCAGCCGGCCTCGGCGGTCTGTTCGGCGGCATCGGCTACCTGGTCATGCTCATGCTGCTGGCGCTGGCGCTGCTGGTCAAGATCGAGACCGTCGAAGGCCAGGACATGCCGCTTCTGACCCTGATCAGCGACATCAACCCGACCATGGGGCTGATCATGTCCCTGGTCATCTTCGGCATGATCTTCGCCACCTGCCTAGGCATGTTCTTCGCCCTGGGCAAGCGCCTCGCCCGCGGCCGCGAAGACAAGTTCCGCGTCATCTTCATCTCCGCCTGCTTGATCGGCTTCGTGCTGTCGTTCGTGGGCTTCCAGCAGCTTGTCTCCACCGTGTACCCGATCCTGGGCTACCTGGGCCTGCTGCTCATCGTCGTGATGACCATCGCGTGGGTCCGCGGCATCCCCAAGCTGCGCAAGGAAGGCGACCGCCGCCGCCGCGCCCTTGAGCTGACCCGCAAGAAGATGGACCCGGCCGAGCGCTTCACCAAGAACGACGAGCGCGAACTCGAGTACATCACTGCCAAGTCCAACGTGGACTCCGAGGAGCTGTCCGAGGCCCTCGAGGAAGAGGTCGCCCAGGAGCTGCTCGACGACGATGAGAGCGAGTTCGAGGAAGAAGACCGCGAGAACCCCTCCGACGTGGTCTACGTCTCCTACACCGACCCCGTCTCCGCCGACGAGTACCGCCGCAACCCCGACGAGCCGTGGAACGACCACACCGTCGACGACATGATCGCCGCCGAAGAAGCCGAGGAGGCGGCAGCCGGGCCGGACAACAGCCTTGGCGGCGACAAGGACGACGAAGAAGACGAAGACGAGGACACCGCGGAGGAAACCGGCGGCTCGACCGCAGTCAGCGCGAAGGACGACGGCTCGACCAAGCTGTAGCGCCCGCGAACGCTTGAAGCCCCACCGACGATTCCCGGCGGAATCTGTCAGTGGGGCTTTATCGTGCCTGGTCGACGCAAACGGGCGGCGGAATCTGTCAGGAGCGCCGCCCCGCCGCCTGGCGCTAGACCAGCAGCTCGGCGATCTGGATGGTGTTCAGCGCCGCGCCCTTGCGCAGGTTGTCGCTGGCGACGACGAGCACGAGCCCGCGTCCGCCGTCGACGCTCTGGTCCTGGCGGATGCGGCCCACCAGGGACTCGTCGATGCCGGTGGCGGCGCGAGGCGTTGGCACGTCCACCACTTTCACGCCCGGCGCGCCCGCCAGGATCTCCTCGGCCTGCTGCGGGGTGACGGCCTCGGAGAACTCGGCGTGCACCACCATCGTGTGGCCGGTGAACACCGGCACGCGCACGCAGGTGCCGGCCACCTTCAGCTCCGGGATACCCAGGATCTTGCGCGATTCGTTGCGCAGTTTCTGCTCTTCCTCGGTTTCGGCGGAGCCGTCGTCGACAAGCGAACCCGCAAACGGCAGCGCGTTGAACGCGATGGGCTCGACGTAGGGCCCGAGGTCGCTTGGCTTCTCGACGTCCTCCCGGACCAGGCCGCGCGGATCCCCCAGCGCCTCAACCTGGGTGGCCAACGCCTCGACACCAGCGAGCCCCGAGCCGGAAACTGCCTGGTAGGAGGCGACGCGGAGGGTGGTTAGACCGAAGGCGTCGTGAAGCGGCTTGAGCACCGGCATCGCCGCCATCGTGGTGCAGTTCGGGTTGGCGATGATGCCCTTGGGCAGCTCGCGCGCCGCCTCCGGGTTGACTTCGGTGACGATCAGCGGGACGTCCGGGTCCTTGCGCCACGCCGAGGAGTTGTCCACGACGGTCGCGCCCGCGGCGGCGAACACCGGCGCCCACTCGCGCGAGGTGGACCCGCCAGCGGAAAACAGCGCGATGTCCACGTCTTTGACGGACTCTTCGGTGACCTGGGTGAGGTCCTCGACGGTGATGTCCTCGCCGCGGAACTCGAGCTGCTTGCCCGCGGAGCGCGGGGAGGCGAAGAAACGGACCTTGTCGGCCGGGAAGTTGCGCTCGGTGAGGATGTCGCGCATCACGCGGCCGACCTGGCCGGTGGCGCCGACGACTGCGAGAGTGGTCATTGAGTCTCCTTCTAACGTCCGGTGCCTGCGTAGACCACGGCCGGCTCGTCGCCGCCGAGGTCGAACTTGGTGTGGATCGCGCGCGCGGCCTCGGCCACGTCCGCCTGGCGCACCACGGCGGTGATGCGGATCTCGGAGGTGGTGATCATCTCGATGTTGATGCCGGCGTCGCGCAGCGCGTCGCAGAAGTCGGCGGTGACGCCCGGGTGGGACTTCATGCCCGCGCCGACGAGCGAGACCTTGCCGATCTCGTCGTCGTAGCTCAAGTCGTCCCAGCCCTCGGCGGCCTGCAGGACGCGCAGCTTCTCCATGGTTCGCGCGCCGTCGGCCTTGGGCAGGGTGAAGGTGATGTCGGTCTTGTTGTCCTCGACGTTGGAGATGTTCTGGATCACCATGTCGATGTTGACTTCACCGTCGGAGAGTGAGCGGAAGACCTTGGCGGCCTCGCCGACCTCGTCCTGGATGCCCAGGATGGTGATCTTGGCCTCCGAGTCGTCGGTGGCCACGCCGGAAAGTACTGCTTCTTCCATGGGGATATCCTCCAATGCTCCGGCGACCAGGGTGCCGGTATCTGTGCTGTAAGACGAGCGCACCCGCATGGGCACGTTGAACGCGCGGGCGTACTCCACGCTGCGCAACACCAGGATCTTCGACCCGGACGCGGCGAGCTCGAGCATCTCCTCGAAGCAGAGGGTGTCCAGCTTGCGGGCGTCCGGCACGATTCGCGGGTCGGCGGTGTAGACGCCGTCGACGTCGGAGTAGATCTCGCATTCGTCGGCGTTCATCGCCGCGGCCAGGGCGACGGCGGTGGTGTCGGAGCCGCCGCGGCCGAGGGTGGTCACGTCCTTGGTTTCGCGGTTGACGCCCTGGAAGCCGGCGACGATGGCGATGTTGCCTTCGTCCACAGCCTCCTGCACGCGCCCCGGGGTGACTTCCAGGATGCGGGCGTTGCCGTGGCGTTCGGTGGTGATCACGCCGGCCTGGGAGCCGGTGAAGGACTGCACCTTCTCCCCCAGCGCGTGCACCGCCATGGCCACCAGCGAGTTGGAGATGCGCTCGCCGGCGGTGAGCAGCATGTCCATTTCGCGCGCGGGCGGGGTGGGGTTGACCTCTGCGGCGAGGTCGAGCAGTTCGTCGGTGGTGTCGCCCATGGCGGAGCAGACCACCACGACGTCGTTGCCGGCGCGGCGCGTGTCCACGATCCGCTGGGCGACGGCCTTGATCCGCTCCGCGCTTTCCAGGGAGGATCCCCCGTATTTCTGAACGATCAGTGCCATTCGTACCTCCGCGGATCTGCGTGCATTCCAACGGTCAAGAATAGCGTCCCAAAACTGCCGATTCAGCCACCCGCGTTAATATCATTCACTGTGCACAACAATTTTCTCGCCGTCGCGTTCGCGCTGATCTCGGCCGCGACCATGGCGGCGGGGACTGTGTGGCGCCACCGCATCATGCGCGCGGGCGCCCCCGAGGGGGAGAACAACGACTCGCCGTTACGGTCCCTGAAGCGGCCGGCGTGGTGGGCGTCGATGGGCATCGCATTTTTGGCGTACGGCTTCCAGGCCGCAGCGTTGGCGTTCGGCTCGCTGCTGGTGGTGCAGCCGATCCTCGCGCTGTCGTTGATGCTCACGCTGCTGTTTTCGGCGTGGGCGGACAAGCGACATATGCACACCACGGAGGCGTTTTGGGCGGTGCTGCTCACCGCGTCTGTGGGCGGGGTGGTCGTGCTCGGCCGCCCGCTGCCCGGCGAGCGCGACCCCGCCGCCTGGGAGTGGTGGGTTGTCGTGGGCACCGCGGTGGCCATCATTGCGGCCTCCTACGCCTTTGCTTCTCGACGTCCCCCCGCCGGCAAAGCCCTCATCTTCGGCTCCGCCTGCGGCGCCATGTACGGCTACCAAGCCGTGTTTTCCAAAGTCGCCGTCGACGGCTTCGTCCACGGCGGCGTGACCGGCCTGCTCGCCACGTGGCAGTTGTGGGCGATGCTGGCCGCGGCCACGGCCGGCACGATCGTGCAGCAGTACGCCTTCGCCGCGGGCAGGCTGGCCACATCGCTGCCGGCGTCGAAGATCATCGAGCCGCTCGTCGCGTTCTCCCTGGGCCTGCTTGTGCTCGGCGAATCCTTCCGCGTGGATTCGGTGCTGGGGTGGGCGGCCGTCGGGACGTCGATAGGCGTGATGCTCGTGGCCGCCGCAATGCTCACGCGGGTGAGCATCCGGTAGGGTGTCAGATATAACTGTCAACCTAAGGGGGTTGCGATGACACTCATACCCGCAAGCGGAAACCTGCACTTCACCCGCGACACGCAGCGGCGCGTCGCCCATTCGATAGACCGTCTAAGCGTGCTGCACGACGAAACAGGCCACCCGCTGCCCGACGATATCAACGAAGTGCTCCACGCAGTCCTGCAAGCAATTGCTGAAGGCGAACCGCTCTCCGTCTCCTCACTGCCGGAGGAAGTCACCCCCAACACCGCCGCCTCAATGTTGGGCCTGTCCCGCACTACGGTGATGAAATACGTCGACGATGGGCGCCTTCACGCCAAAAAAGTGGGCAGCCACCACCGGATTCCTGCACGTGAAGTACTTGCCCTACGCGACGAGATCGAGCGCAAAAGGTTGGACGCAGTCTTCGACGTTATGCAGCTAGAACACACGATGGGCAACAGCCACTGACATGGTCCGCAACGTGCTGCCCGACGCAAACATTTGGGCCTCCGCGACCTTGCATTCATGGTTCGGCCTGATCGCTGCGGTTTCTCCCGGAGTGTGGAAATTTCACTGGACCGAGGACATCCTCGCCGAAGCGGTACATGCGAGGCGGCGCCGATTCCCGCACGCATCGAGCACACAGATGGAACAACTCCGGGAACGACTCATGACAGTGATGGGCGACAACCAAATCCGCGACTTCCCTTTCGACGGCAGCGCTGCACTGCCGGACCCTCTGGATGCGCACGTCCACTCCGCGGCCGTTCACGGTGACATCGACGTGCTAGTGACACAGAATGTGGCCGATTTCCAAGTGGCCGAGCGCCTGCCGTACGACGTCGTCACCGCCGACCGGTGGCTCGTCGAAGCAGCCGACACCGCACCGCGCGTAGTTGATCGAGCGCTTTCCCAGCAGCTTGAATTCCGGCGACGTATTGGTGAACCGTTCGACCCCACCGCCCAGCTCCGCGCTGCGGACTGCCCAGGGTTCGCTGAAATTGTGCACACACGACTCGACCTGATGTAAGGTGTGCCACATGTCGCACAGGGCGCTTCTCCTTCTACGCCGCGGCGGGAATCAGGCCAACTAACACGGCCGGCACCCCGTCGCGGAGTTTCTGTTGGCCGGCCGTGGAACACACCCCCAGCAAAAGGAGAACTCCAATGACCGACTTTTTCGCACCCCGCGAGATCCAGACCCCTTCCGGCCCGCGTAGCGACGGCCAGCCCGCATGGAACAAGCAGCGCGGCTCGCAGATGCCGGTAGACCGCTACCTCACCTTCGCCGAAGAGGTCGAAGACATCCAGCTGCCGGACCGCACCTGGCCCGACAAGAAAATCACCCGCGCGCCGCAGTGGTGCGCCGTGGACCTGCGCGACGGCAACCAGGCGCTGATCGACCCGATGAGCCCCGAGCGCAAGCGCCGCATGTTCAACCTGCTGGTGGAGATGGGCTTCAAGGAGATCGAGGTCGGCTTCCCGTCCGCCTCCCAGACGGACTTCGACTTCGTGCGCGAGATCATCGAAAAGGACATGATCCCCGACGACGTGACCATCCAGGTCCTCGTGCAGGCGCGCGAGCACCTGATCCGCCGCACCTTCGAGGCCTGCGCCGGCGCGAAGAACGTCATCGTGCACTTCTACAACTCCACCTCGAAGCTGCAACGCCGCGTGGTGTTCCGCAAGGACCGCGACGCGATTAAGAAGCTGGCCACCGACGCCGCGGAGCTGATCAAGACCATCGCCGCGGACTACCCGGACACCAACTGGCGCTGGGAGTACTCCCCGGAGTCCTTCACCGGCACCGAGCTGGACTTTGCCAAGGAAGTCTGCGACGCCGTCGTGGACGTGATGGGGCCGACGCCGGAGAACCCGCTGATCATCAACCTGCCGTCCACGGTGGAGATGATCACCCCCAACGTCTACGCCGACTCCATCGAGTGGATGCACCGCAACCTGCAAAACCGCGAGTCCATCATCATCTCCCTGCACCCGCACAACGACCGCGGCACCGGTGTCGCGGCCGCCGAGCTGGGCTACCTGGCCGGCGGCGACCGCATCGAGGGCTGCCTGTTCGGCAACGGCGAGCGCACCGGCAACGTCGACCTGGTCACACTGGGATTGAACATGCTCACCCAGGGCGTGGACCCGCAGATCGACTTCTCCGACATCACCCGCATCCGCGAAGTGGTCGAGTACTGCAACCAGCTGCGTGTGCCGGAGCGCCACCCCTACGGCGGCGACCTGGTCTTCACCGCGTTTTCCGGCTCGCACCAGGACGCGATCAACAAGGGGTTGGATGCGCTGGCACAGAATGTGCGTCCAGAAGCAACGAGCTCCGAGGTCACCTGGGAAGAGCTGCGCGAGACCACCTGGGAGGTGCCGTACCTGCCCATCGACCCGAAGGACGTCGGCCGCACCTACGAGGCTGTGATCCGCGTGAACTCGCAGTCCGGCAAGGGTGGCGTGGCCTACATCATGAAGACGGACCACGGCATCAACATGCCGCGCGCGATGCAGCCGGAGTTTTCCGCCATCGTGCAAAACATCACCGACTCCGAAGGCGGCGAGGTCAACTCCAAGAACATGTGGGACGTCTTCGCCACCACCTACCTGGACTTGGACGAGCCGCTGGAGCTGGCGCACTACCGCATCGACGCCGCCGAGGAGGAAGGCCAGGACACCCGCGTGGAGGCGACGGTGGTCTACGAGGGCGCATCGCGCGAAGTTGCGGGCACCGGCAACGGCCCGATCGCGGCGTTCGCGAACGCGCTGGAGCAGGTCGGCATCGACTTCGAGGTGCAGGACTACTCGCAGCGCGCCCGCAGCGCGGGCGACGACGCGGACGCGGTCTGCTACATCCACGCGGACGTCGACGGCACCTCGGCGTGGGGTGTGGGTATCGCCGGGTCGACCACGCGCGCGTCGCTGGAGGCGATCGTCTCGGCGGTCAACCGCTCGACTGCCGCGAATTAGCGCCCGCGCGCTATACTTGCGTGGCTTAACCACACATTTCAGCGGGAGGTTCGCGATGGCCATGTACGAGGTGCCTTCGGGCCCCCGTCGCCTCCCCGTGGAGCATTTGCCTATCGACGTTCCTTCGGCCACCCTCACCCCGGACCTCGACGTCGTGGTGGACGGCGAGACCGTCGGTTCGGTGGAGGACGCGGAGCTGGCCCAGCTGGCCGCCGCTGGCGTGACCCCGGTGGTGGCCGCCGACGGCGGTGCGGTTGTGCTGCCGCCGGCGGGCCAGGTGCTGCCGGTGAACACTCCGCCTCGCGAGCCGTGGGCCCTGCTGCCCGCGGGCGAGCGCTACGTGGCGGACCTGACCGGTGCGCTGCCGGTGGAGGCGCCGGCGCAGGTGCTGGTGTCGCTGGGTTTCGACGATGCCGGCGAGATCGTGCTGTGCGTCGACGGCGACGTCATCGGCGAGCTGGACCCGGCCGCCGGCGAGGCGCTGACCCCGACGCTGCGGCGCTTGGAGGACCGCGGGCTGATCGCCGTGGCGCGCGGTTACACCACCGCGGTGGAGGGCGGCACGTCGCTGGCCGTGATCGCAGGCCCGATCCCGAGCGACGATATCGCGATCTCCCCGCTGCCGCCGATCGTGCGCGAAGTGGAGGTTGCGCACCCGGCCACGAACTTCTTCGCCACAGTGGACGCGGAGGCCGCGGCACGTGAGGCGGACACGCAGGAGCACCCGGACGACGGCGCACGCGAGCCGGGCAAAGCCCGCGGGCCATTGATCGCCGCCGCCGCGGCGGTCGCGGCACTCGTGCTGGCTGGTGTGGGCACCGTGGTGATGAGCACGCCGTCGGGCCTGGAGCGCGACTCCACCTCGGCGTACCAGGAAACCGCGGAGGTCTCGCAGCCGAGCAGCTCCACCGAATCCACTACGTCCGCCACGTCGACGGAGCCGACCGAACCGACCGAGTCGCCCTCGCAGTTCAGCACCGAGCTGCCGGAAGAGGCCCCGGAGCCGGTGGTGGAGGTCCAGCAGCCCGCCCCTGCCCCGCCGCAGCAGGCCCCGGTCCAGCGTGCACCCGCCCCGGCCCCTGCACCCGCGCCCGCACCGGCGCCGCGACAGCAGGCCCCCGCGCCGGCCCCGGCACCAGCCCCTGCTCCCGCGCCCGCGCCCGCGCCCGCGCCCGCGCCAGCCCCGGCACCGGCGCCGCAGCAGCAGCCGTACGAGTACTCCATCGGCGGGCTGAAGGTGCGCTCCAACACCAGGCTGGATCAGCCGCTGTACGAGGTGGCCGAGCCGTAAGCTACGTTGGAACGATGACTGAGAACGACTACCCCTACGTGGCGCTGTTTACCCAGGCCACGGGGATTCACCCGTCGACAGGGCGTCTGCTCACCATCGACGCGGTCACGTTCGACGCCGCCGGGCGCGTGGGCGAGGAGTTCCACGCCGTGGTCAACCCCGGCACCGACCCCGGCCCCGCCCACACCCACGGCCTGACCCCGCACGACTTCGCCCAAGCCCCGCGGTTCTCGCGCTTTTTGCGCACGCTGGACAAGCTTCTCGACGGCCGCGTGCTCGTCACCCACGACTCCCCCACCACCTGGGGTTTCCTCGTCTCCGAGGCGCGCCGAGCCATGAACGCCGCGGCCCGGGCGAACCGTTCGCGCCGCGGCCGCGGCAACAGGCGCCGCCAGAGGGTCGGCCACGTCCCTAAGCCAACTGCGATCGTGGACCTTTTGGCTAGTGCGCGCAGGCAGGGCCACATCCCGGTGGACACCCGCATCAACGCCGTAGCCAACCTCGTCGGCGTGGCGTCTACCCCGCCGACCGCCTCCACCGAGCGCATCGGCGAGGCCGAAGCCGACTTCTCGCGCGGCCAAACCCTGAAACTCGTCGCCATGTACCTGCAGATCGCCCCCGGCGGGCTGGTCGAGCTCAACCCCGAGGACCTGGCGCCGGACGCGTTCGGGTTGCAGCGCTCGTCGATACGCGTAGATGCGGAAAAAGCCCCCGCAGTCAGCGCGAACCCCGGTCACCTCGGCAAAGGCGGGCTTCTGCGCGGCATGGAATTCGTCGTCTCCGACGACATCGCCCTCAACCCCGACGAGCTCATCGACGCCGGCGTGCGCGCCGGCCTGACCTACCGCGAAAAAGTCACCCGCGAAACGTCCGTCACCGTCACCGACGCCATTCAACGCGGCGCCGACCTGCGAGGCAAAGCCATGCACGCGCACCGCAAAGACATCCCCATCGTCTCCGGCGACGAATTCGCGCGGCTAGTCGGACAGATGGAATCCGCGGAGTAGCCTTGTCCGCATGCAAGGACCCATCTCCCGCTTCCGCACCGCGGTAGCCGCCACCGCCGCCAACCTGGCCACGGCCGCCTCGCGGGCCACCGGCCGCGGTGCCGGCGGCATGATCGGCGGCCTCGTCGCCGCGGCGATCGACCCGAACATCATGGCCTCCCTCGGCGGCGGCCGCCCCACCGTCCTGGTCACCGGCACCAACGGCAAATCCACCACCACCCGCATGCTCGCCGGAGCCGTCGGCGCCAAGCACAAAGTGGCCACCAACGACGGCGGCGACAACATGGACGCCGGCATCATCTCCGCCCTCCTCGCCGGCAAAGACGCCGACGCGATCGTCTTAGAATGCGACGAGCTGCACGTGCCCAAAGTCGCCGAACGCCTGCAGCCGGCAGCGTTCGTGCTGCTCAACCTCACCCGCGACCAGCTCGACCGCGTCGGCGAAATCAACTCCATCGAACGCGCCCTCCGCGCCGCCGTCATGGCCCACCCGGACGCCACCGTCGTCGCCAACTGCGACGACGTGCTGATCACCTCCGTCGCCTACGACCACCCCAACGTCGTCTGGGTATCCGCCGGCGCCGGCTGGACCGGCGACTCCGTGACCAACCCCCGCTCCGGCGGGCACGTCGTGCGTTCCTCCGTCACGCACGAGGGGGAAGCGGACTGGTACGCCGTCGAACCGCTCCCCGACGGCCGCGAATTCCGCCGCCCCACCCCCACGTACAAGGTCGAGGGGGAGACGTTGGTGGGACCGGAGGGCGTCGCAAAGCTTGAGCTCAAACTCCCCGGCCGCGCCAACCGGGGCAACGCCGCCCAAGCCATCGCTGCCGCTGTCGAAGCGTTCGACGTCCCCCTCGACGCCGCCGTGCGCGCCGCCGCCGACGTGGACAACGTCGCCGGCCGCTACACCACCGTCCACCTCGGCGACCACGACGTCCACCTCCTCCTGGCCAAAAACCCCGCCGGCTGGCAAGAGGCGCTGTCCATGGTCGACCGCGACGCCGACGGCGTGGTCATCGCCGTCAACGCCCAACAAGGCGACGGCGAGGACGTCTCCTGGCTGTGGGACGTGAAGTTCGAGGACTTCGGCGACACCCACGTCGTCGCCGCCGGCGAGCGCGCCACCGACCTCGCCGTGCGCCTGACCTACGGCGGCATCGGCCACGACACTGTCCACGACCCCATCGCCGCCATCCGAGCCTGCCCGCCCGGGCGCGTCGAGGTGCTGGCCAACTACACTGCGCTACTCAACCTGCGCCGCGCGCTGACCAAGGAGGAGGACTACCGTGCCTAAACTCACCATCGGCCTCGTCCTGCCCGACGTGCTGGGCACCTACGGCGACGACGGCAACGCCCTCGTGCTGCGCGAGCGTGCGCGCCGCCGCGGCATCGACGCGTCCATCGAGCGCATCATGCTTCACGACGACGTCCCGCCCTCCCACGATCTCTACACCCTCGGCGGCGGCGAAGACTCCGCCCAGCTGCTCGCCGCGGCGCGGCTGAGCGCATCCCCCGGGCTGCAGGCCGCGGCCGCCGACGGCCGGCCCATCTTCGCCGTGTGCGCCGGGCTGCAGGTGCTCGGCCATACCTTCCGCGCCCACGGCAACGAGGTCGAGGGCGTCGGGCTTCTCGACGTCACCACCGCCCCGCTGACCCGCCGCGCCACCGGCGAACTCGCCTCCGAGCCCACCCGCGCCGGCATCACCGCCGAACTTTCCGAGCCACTGACCGGCTTTGAGAACCACATGGGCGCAACCGTCTTGGGCCCGGACGCTACCGCGCTGGGGCGCGTGACCCGCGGCGTGGGCAACGGCGCCGACGGCGAGAAAGTCGACGGCGTCGTGCAGGGCAGCGTCATCGCCACTTACATGCACGGCCCGGCGCTCGCCCGCAACCCGCAGCTGGCGGACCTGCTCATCGCCCGGGCCCTTGACATCCCGCTCGCGGAGCTGGAGCCGCTTGAGCTCGACGCGGTGACCAAGCTGCGCGAAGAGCGCCTACGTTAAAACGGCATGCGTGAGCGCCGTCGTCCGTTGTTGGGCGGCGGCGTTTCGCGTTGTTAGGGCAGGGGTGTGCTTCGGGGTCCGAAGAGTTGGTCGAGTGCTCCGCGGTCGGTGTTTCTCAGGTGGTATCCCCGCGGTGAGATCCACCAGGGTGCGCCTCTGATCATGGTGATGCGGCCGCGGCTCTTGCGCCAGGGGTCGTCGTCGTTGACCCGGTTGTGGTAGCGGCACAGCGGCACGAGGTTGTTCATGTTGGTGTAGCCGCCGTGTTTCCACGCATCCACGTGGTGGATCTCGGAGCCCAACGCCCCGTGCCTGCACCCTGGGAAGGCGCACACGGGTGAGACCATGCAGGCCATGTCTCGCTGCTTCTGGTTGGCGAAACGCTCGGTGTCGTACAGGTTCACCGCCCCTTCCTCCGGGTGGAACGCTGCAACCTCCAACACCTCGCCGAACTCTTGCTGCATGTACTCCGCCCCGGTCATGGTGGTGCCGTCAGTCAAGGTGAGGATGAC
The DNA here is from genome assembly GCF_054478435.1 of Corynebacterium sp. CQ3829_602738. Lineage (NCBI taxonomy): Bacteria > Bacillati > Actinomycetota > Actinomycetes > Mycobacteriales > Corynebacteriaceae > Corynebacterium > Corynebacterium sp. CQ3829_602738. The sequence goes on along the minus strand of NZ_CM137003.1, from coordinate 173,864 downwards.
GTCGTCGCCGTCGCCGGCCATAATGCGTGCGTGTTCGGTGATCGGCACCATCACGATGGGCCTGGGTGCGGCAGCGACGACCCCGCCGGTTTTGCCTTCGACGATGCGCCAGAACGCTTCCTCCATCTGGGCTGCCGCGGGCTGTGTGGTGTCGATGTCTTGCTTGAGGCGGTGCTCTAAGTCGGCTGCTTTGCGGTCGGTGGTGTCGATGGTGATGCGCGCCCGCCCGTTTTTCGGCGCGGAGAAGGCGACCTGTTTCTTCTTCGGAGCGTTATCCGCGCGGGGCACCAGTTCGCGGGCGGCGCGCTCGATCGCGCGGTACCCGCCGGTGACATCCAACAAGGCCAGGCGAAGCCGCCACCGCTCGCCGGCGTCTTTCACGCCGCCGACGCGGCGTTCGATCAACGCGAGCTCGTCCAGGGAGAACCCGCGGGCTTTCTGTACTGCCAACGCTTGCTTTCGGGTGAATTTCGTCGGCCCGTAGTACACCTTCTGCATCCCGTCCCACGCGCGCGCCCGATCCGGCGCCATCCCAGCCGAAAGCGCAACCGACAGGTCGAAGTGCCGCAGCGTCTCCATGGATGCTGCGGCCATCGCCTCGATAAACGCGTCGAACGGGTTCATGCCACGAACACTAAACAGCACACAACCCCGCACAACCCCCGAAACGAAATCTGTGGATAACTCGCCACACCAGCCCCAAAGTTGTCCACAGCCGCCCCCACCCTGGAACCGCGGCGCTACAACCGCAGTCTGCCGGTCAGTGCGCGGGAAAGCGTGAGCTCGTCGACAAACTCCAAGTCCCCGCCCAACGGCATACCGGACGCCAAACGCGAAATGGTCAGGTCCGGAAAGTCCTTCAAAAGCCGCACCAGGTACGACGCGGTCGCCTCGCCCTCGGTGTCGGGGTCGGTGGCCAGGATGACCTCGGACACCGCCGGCGCCTCGGCGCCCTCCAGGTCCGGCAGCACCCCGCCGATGCGCTGCAACAGCGGCGCGATCGCCAGGTCCTTCGGCCCGACGTTGGCCAGCGGGTCCAGCGCCCCGCCCAGCACGTGGTAGCGGCCGGAGTATTCGCCGGTGCGCTCGATGACCTGGATGTCTTTCGCGTCTTCCACCACGCACACGAGCGCCTTGTCGCGCCCCGAGTCGGCGCAGATGCGACACACGTCCTCGCGCGAGACGTTGTTGCAGATGCGGCAGAACGTCACCCCGTCGCGCACGGCGGCCAATGCGGCGCGCAGCCTATCGACGTCCTCCGGTTCCTCCTTCAAAAGGTGAAACGCAATCCGTTGCGCGGATTTCGGTCCGACGCCGGGGAGGCGCGATAGCTCGTCGATAAGGTCCTGCAGTGGTCCTTCGAACACGGCGTCCTTTCACAAAAGAAAACGCGCCCGACCGCGCAAGGGGCCGGACGCGGTTAAGCGGGTGTTAGATGATGCCGCCGAACGGGATCTCGCCCGGGCCTGCCTGCGGCGCGCCACCCTGCGGTGCGCCGCCGCCCATCGCGCCGCCGGTCAGCGGGGCGATCTTCTCTTCGGCGAGCTTGCCGGCCTGGTTGTGGGCGTCGCGGTACGCGGCGAGGATGAGGTCCTGCAGCGACTCGATGTCGTCGGTGTCGACGGCCTCCGGCTTGATCTTGATGTCGGTGATCTCGGCGCCGCCGGTCATGGTGACGGTGACGAGTTCGCCGCCGGCGGTGCCGGTGACCTCGGTCTGCAGCAGCTCCATCTGCGCCTGCTGGAGGGCGGCCTGCACCTCGGCGGCCTGGCGGATGAGTTCCTGCATGTCTTGCGGCTGGGTCATGGTTGTCCCCTTTCGTTCGCTAATAGTTCTCGCGCCAGTCTACAACGGCTTCGCGCCGAGCTCGGCGGCGAGCAGGTCCATCGCGACTTCGGTGGCGTCGCGGCGGTCGGCGGTGCCGGCTTCGTCGCGCGCCTGGTCAGCCATGTCGCGTTCTTCGTCCTCGCGGGTGTATTCGGGCACATTGCCTATCGACGCCTCCGGCTCCCCCTCGTCATAGTCATACGGCTCGGGCGGCGGCGGAATTTCGTCGCGTTCGCGCTTGGCTTTCTCGGCGGCCTTCTGGCTGGCGGCAAGGGCGGCGCTGCGCCAGTCGTCCTCGCGCTTGGCGGGCGTTGGCTGCGCCGGGGCTTGCTGCTGCGGCTGCTGCTGTGCCTGTGGTTGCGACGGGGCGGGTTGCTCCGCGGCGGGCCCGCCGATCTGGGCGGGCGCGTCCCAGCCGCTGGCAGGCGCAGGGTCGTCGGATTCGGCGCTGTCGGAACTCGAGCCGTCCTCGCTGCTGGTTTCAGCGCCCGGGTTCCACACCTCGCGCTTGGCGGGGCGGCGCAGGTTCGTGGTGGACGGGTCGGTGCCGATGACGCAGCGGACCTGGATCTTCGCCCCGAGCTTCTCGGAGAGCACGGTGGCGATGTCCGTGTTGTTCTTCTCGGCGTTGATGCGCTCGGCCAGCGCGCCGGTGTGGTGGCCGACCACGAGGACGTCGCCGTCGAAGCCGAGCGGTTTCGCCTCGGTGAGCATGATCTCGGCGACCTTGTTGCGCTCGCCGACGGACTGACGCAGCCGCGTCCAGTCCTTGTCGATGCGCTCGAACAGCTCGTCCGTATCCGGCTGGGGCTCAGGCTTGGGTTCAGGCTGCTGGGGTTCTGCCGGCTGCGGCTCCGGTTGCGCGGGTTGCGGCTTGGGCTCGGGCTGCGCAGGCGCCTCCTGCTGGCGGTTGCGCGAGCTCGCGGCTGCGGCTGCTGCGGCGGCCGCCGCGGCCGCGCCACCACCCGCGGGAGCAGAGCTGGGTTGTTGCGACGTCTGGGGCTGCTGCGGTGACGGCGCAGATGAAGGCGTGGGCTGGGGCTGCTGCGGGGAAGGCGCAGCGCCAGCACCGGCGGCCGGGGTGGGCAGGGCGGCCCCGCCGCCCGGCTGCAACGTCAGCAGGTGGGCGGCCATGATCTCCAGCAGCAGGCGGGGCGAGGTCGCGCCGCGCAGGCTCGCGATGCGGTCGTTGACCTCGGACGCCAACAACGCCAGGTGCTGCGGGAAGAACTGGTGGGCTTCTTGGGTGAGGATGTCGGCGCGGTCCGAAGGTGCGTCGACAAGCCCTTGCCCGAAGGCGTCCGGGACGGTGCGGATCAGCAGCAGGTCGCGCATGCGGTCGAGCAGGTCGAGGGCGAAGCGACGGGGCTCGTGGCCGGATTCGATGACCTGGTCGATGGTGCGGTACATCGCGCTAGCGTCGCGGTCGGCAAGGGCGTCGACGGCGGCGTCGAGAAGCGTCAGGTCCGTCACGCCGAGCAGCGGCAGCGCCAGCTCGTAGGTCAGGCCGTCCTCGCCGGCGCCGGAGAGCATCTGGTCCAGAATCGACAGGGTGTCGCGCGGCGAACCGCCGCCGGCGCGGATGACCAGCGGGTAGACGTTCTCGTCGACGTGGACGCCTTCCTCCTCCACCACGTGCTGCACCAGCTCGCGCATCGCCTGCGGGGCCAGCAGCCGGAACGGGTAGTTGTGGGTGCGCGAGCGGATGGTGCCCAGCATCTTCTCCGGCTCAGTGGTGGCGAAGATGAAAATCAGGTGGGCCGGCGGCTCCTCCACGATCTTCAGCAGAGCGTTGTTGCCCTCCTTGGTGATCATGTGGGCCTCGTCGATGATGAAGACGCGGTAGCGCGACTCCGCCGGCGCGAACAGCGCACGCTCGCGCAGCTCGCGCATGTCCTCCACGCCGCCGTGGGAAGCGGCGTCGAGCTCCATCACGTCCAGGTTGCCGGACCCGCCCGGCGCGAGCGCAACGCAGGATTCGCACACGCCGCACGGGGTGGAAGTCGGCCCCTCGGCGCAGTTCAGGGAGCGCGCCAGGATGCGCGCCGAGGACGTCTTTCCGCAGCCGCGCGGGCCGGAAAAGAGGTAGGCGTGCGAGATCCGCCCGTTGTCCAGGGCGGTCGAAAGTGGGCGGGTCACCTGCTCCTGGCCGATGACCTCGCCGAACGTTGCGGGGCGGTATTTCCTGTACAGAGCCACGCGGGCAAGTCTAGCCCGCGTTGGACTCCGCAGCTTCCACGCAGGCGAGCAGCACGCAGGTGGCTACGCCGTCCATCGCGGTGCGCACTTCGTCGAGAGGCGGCAGCGACGGCGCGAGGCGGATGTTCTGGTCCTTTTCGTCCACGCCACCAGGGAAGGAGGCGCCGGCCTTGGTCAGGGTGATGCCGGCGTCCTTGGCCAGCTCCCACACGCGGGTGGCGGAGCCGTCCAGCACGTCGAGGGAGATGAAGTAGCCGCCTTCCGGTTCGGTCCACTCGGCCACCCCAAACTCGCCGAGGCGGTCCTGCAAAATCCCGACGACGGCCTCGAACTTCGGCGCCAGCGAGTTGGCGTGCTGTTTCATGAGCGTGTGCAACCCTTGGACGTCGCCAAGCAAACGCGCATGTGCAAGCTGGTTGACCTTGTTGGGGCCGATGCCGCGGATGGAGGCGTGGGAGGCGTACCACTCCAGGTTCGCCTTCGAGGAGGCGAAGAATGCCACGCCGGAGCCGGCGAGGGTGATCTTGGAGGTGGACGACATGTACCAGAAGCGGTTCGGGTTGCCGTGCTTTTCCGCCAGTGCGATCACGTCGGGGTTGTCCGGCAGCGCGCCGGTAAGCGTGTGGATGGCGTAGGCGTTGTCCCAGATGATGCGGAAGTCTTCGGCCGCGGTTTCCATCGCGGCAAGCTTCTCGACGACCTCCGGCGCGAACGTCACCCCCGTCGGGTTACCGTAAATCGGCACCGTCCACATGCCCTTGACCTGCGGGTCTTTCACCAGTTCCTCGACGGCGTCCATGTCCGGGCCGGTCGGGGTCATGGGCACCTGGACCATCTCGAAACCGAAGTGCTCGGTGATGGCGAAGTGGCGGTCGTAGCCCGGCACCGGGCAGATCCACTTGACGCGCTCCTCGTCCTTCCACGGGCGCGGCGAGTCGTTGGTGCCCCAGATATACGCCCAGGAGATCAAGTCGAACATGATGTTCAGGCTGGAAGAATCGCCGGCGATGAGGTTGTCCGGGTCGATACCCAGCACCTCGGCCCACAGTTCGCGGATGTCGGGGATGCCGGTCAGACCCCCGTAGTTGCGCACGTCCGCGCCAGTGTTGTCGGTGTAATCGCCCTCCCCCGGCAGGGAGAGCAGGGTGTTGGAGAAATCGAGCTGCTCGCTCGACGGCTTGCCGCGAGTGAGGTCCAGGTTGAGGTTGCGGGCCTTGAGCTCGTCATACTGCTGACGGGTGCGCTGGGCCAGCTCGGAGAACTGTGCGGGATCGAGATCCGAAAGAGACATGGGTTACATCGTACAGCGCAATAAAAGGGGACCCCACGCACCTGCCAGAGCTCGCTGACCCTTGCTGCGTTCCCGCCCTGGGGGAGTTCACAAGATAACACCGCGTGGGATCCTGCCCGATACTGTAGCCATGTTGCCCCTCCAGAAACAAGCCAAGGACGCATAAGCCGGATGCGCTGCGGTTTTGGCCTTGGGCGCCGGGTGGTCTAATATATCGCAAGACGCTTTCGAGTGTCGCTGGAGGATTCGACTAGCGGCCTATGTCACACGCCTGGAACGCGTGCGGGTTTCACGACCCTCGTGGGTTCAAATCCCACATCCTCCGCAAAATCCGAAACCGGTGCCCTGCGTGGGTGCCGGTTTTCGCATATACGCGTGGGGGAATTGGGGTTAAACGACAGATCTGTCATCAATGCCGTTGCAACACACCCACTCACCGCCATAGGGCTCCTCCTAAAAATTTTTAGGCAAGGCTTACCTAGCTACAAAATTTCGCGTACGATTGCGCACCATGATCGACCAACAGCTCAAAGACGCCATCAACCAGCAAGTCACCGAAGAGTACGCAGCCGCCTACACCTACCGCCACCTGGCCAACGAGATGGACGCACTGTCCTTCCCGGGCCTGTGCCAGTGGTTCGTCGCCCAAGCAAAGGAGGAGTGCGAGCACGCACTGAAGTTCGCCCAGCACCTCATCGACCGCGGTGAGCGCGTCGTGCCGAAGACCATCGAGATCAACGCGCCGGAGATCAACACGCCGCGCCAGGCATTCGAGGCCGCGCTCGCCCACGAACGGAAGGTCTCCGAGCAGATCCGCACCATCACCCGGCTTGCCGACGAAGTCGGTGACCTCGAGTCCCGCGCCCTGCTCAACTGGTTCCTCAACGAGCAGGTCGAGGAGGAGGCCACCGTCGGTGAGATCCTCGACCAGCTCAACCTCGTCGGCGATGACGGCTCGGGCCTTCTGCGTATCGACGCCCGGCTGGGCAACCGCGACATCGCGACCCCATCCGCGTAAAGGGTAAACAGCGCGAAAATTCGAGCTGAAATCCCCGCAAAATCGCGCCACTCGGGTCGCGGGACTGCCATCCACGGCCCAAGATATGGGCGTGAACTCGCCGCACACAGTCTCCCGCCGCAACTTCCTGCGCACCGCCGCTGTGGCGACGTCGGCGGCGGGTGCGGCGGTGGCGGTGCCGAGTGCGCAGTCACAGAGCACGCTGCCCACGAAGCCGGTGCCCGTGGAGATGGAGCTGCCGCCGCTGCCGTTCGTGCACGGCGTGGCCTCCGGCGACCCGCAGCCGGACGCAGTGGTGATCTGGACGCGCATCACCCCCGACGAGCACGCGATGCCCGGCTCCGGCGGCGGCGCCAACACCCGGGTGCGCTGGCAGGTCGCCCGCGACGCCCAGCTTCGCGACGTTATCGCCGAAGGCGAGACCGAAAGCCTGGTGGAGCGCGACCACACCATCCACGTCGACGTCACCGGCCTGGAGCCGGACACCGTCTACTACTACGCGTTCACCGTGGCAGACGGCCCGCACGAAGGCGCCGCCTCCCCGCTCGGCCGCACCAAAACCGCGCCCACTGGCCACGTGGACCGGCAGCGCTGGGCCGTCGCCTCCTGCGCCAACTGGGAATCCGGCTTCTTCCCCGCCTACATGGACATGGCGGCGCGCGGCTGGGACGGCGAGCTGGACCTGACCGTGTTCCTCGGCGACTACATCTACGAATACGCCCAGTACGAATACGCCGGCTACGGGCCCGTGCGCCTGCACCAGCCCGCCCACGAAATTGTCACCCTGGCGGACTACCGCACCCGCTACGGCCGCTACCGCACCGACCCCAACCTGCGCGACGCGCATGCCGCCCTGCCGTGGGTGGTGGTGTGGGACGACCACGAGTTCGCCAACAACAACTGGCGCGACGGCGCCGAAAACCACAACGCGGACGAGGGCGACTTCCACACACGCCGCGACGCCGCCATGCGCGCCTACTACGAGTGGATGCCGGTGCGCCTGACCGCAACCTCCGACGAGGGCCACATCTACCGCTCCCTGCAATTCGGCGACCTGGTTGAGCTGACCATCATGGACCTGCGCACCTACCGCGACAAGGAGTTCTGGCGCGGCGGCGCCCGCCAGACCGGCGATGCGCGCACCATGCTCGGTTCCGAGCAGTACGACTGGCTCATCGACACCCTCGAGCGCTCCACCGCGACGTGGAACGCGCTGGGCAACTCGGTGATGTTCTCCCCGCTGCACATCGGCGCGGCGTTTAACCATGCGGCCACGCGCCCCGTCGCTAAGTCGCTCAGCGCGAACATCGTGCCGGCGCAGGCGCCGATTCCCGAGCTCAACGACATGCCACTCAACGGCGACCAGTGGGACGGCTACGACTTCGAGCGCCGCCGCCTGATCAACGCCCTGGGCCGCCTGGGCAAGAACCCGATTTTCCTCACCGGCGACATCCACTCGGAGTGGGCGCACACCATCATTCACGGCGGCGAGGAGATCGGCTGCGAGATCGTCTGCTCGTCCATCACCGCGCCGAACGTGGCGGAGTCGACGAAGATCCGCGCCGGCCACCCCATCTTCGGCGCGGCGTGCGGCTACCTGCGCACCGCGAACCCCAGCCTGCACCACGTGGCGCTGGACACGCACGGCTACACGATCGTGGACATCACGCCCGAGCAGGTGGACACGCAGTGGCTTCGCGTCCACAACATCCTCGACCCGGCCTCGCCCGTCTCCCCCGGCGCAGCCCTGACGTGGCGCAAGGGTGAGGGCTTCGGGCAATAGCTTATCGACGAAAAACCAGCCGCCCCCGGTTGGTCTCACGGGGGCGGCTGGGTGTTCTAGCGGTGGGAGTTACTTCTCCTCAGCCGGCTTGTCCTCTGCGGGCTTGTCCTCCTTGGAGGAACCCTCGCCGTCCTTCTTCGCGGACGAGCCTTCGACGTTGGCGGAGGAAGCCGCCCACTCCGGCAGCTCGCCGTCCTTGCACAGCGCGGCCAGGATGCCCAGGCTTGCTGCGAGGCCGGCCAGGGACAGGCCGATTGCGGCGGCCTGGGTGACCTGCGGGCCGAACTGCGCCTGGATGCGGTTGGCCTCAACCTGCAGCTGGGTCACCCACTCCGGCTGCGGGCGGCGGTTGATGTTGCCGCCGATGCCGAACTGCTCGAGCGGGTTCGGGATGTTCATCTGCGCCGACACGTTCGCGGCAGCCTTGCCCAGCTCCTGGCCGAGCGGGCCAGCCATCGGCGCGCCGATGGCGATGAGCAGGCCGACCGGGACCAGCCACAGCAGCGGGTTGGATTCGGACGACATGTTGGCGAAGCACTTCTGCAGGTTCTCGGAGGAACCCTGCTCGGTCACGGCCTGCTTGACCTCGACCAGCACCTTGACCTCGCCGTTCTTGCCCGGGAAAACGACCTCGTAAACGCCCGGCTTGGTGCCCTCCGGCACCTCGACGGTGAAGGAGTCGTCGCCGCGCTCGACGATGGTCCAGCCCTCAGGCAGCTTCGGGTCGGTGCCCTTGTCCGCGTCCTTCGGCACGAAGATCACCAGCGGGTTCTTCTGGCCCGGGACGTACGGGATGGTGCCCTCGGAGGTCTCGCCGACCTCGACCGGGATCTCCTGGGTCTTCTTTTCGCCGTCCGGGAAGGTGATCTCCACCGGGACCTCGATCTTGGTGCCCGGGGTGGCGTCCTTCGGTGCGGTGATGTTGACGTCGCCGGTCTTCGGGTCGACGGTGATCTTCCAGCCGTCCGGAATCTTCCAGCCGTCCGGGATCTTGTAGGTCGGGTCGCCGTTCTTGTCGCCGATGACCTCCGGATTCAGTTCCTTGGTCTCACCCGGAATGACGATGACCTTCGGGCCCTTGTTGTCCGGGTTCTCCGGGGTGCCCGGGGTCTCGGTGCCCGGGGTGCCCGGCTCGTCGTCCTTGCCCGGGGTCTTCGGATCCTTCACGGTGATTTCGGCCGGGACCTTGTCGGTCTTGCCGCCCGGGTAGGTGACGGTGACGTCGATGGTCTTCTTGTCGCCGTCCTTGGCGGTCTCGGGCACGGTGACGGTGATCTCGCCGGTCTTCGGGTCGATCTCCGGCTTCCAGTCGCCCAGGTCCTGGTCCGGGGTGATCTCGTAGGTGGACTTCGGCGGCACGCCGTCGGTCTTCGGCGGCAGGGTCACCTTGTCGCCCGGGGTCTTCTCCACTGCCGGGTACTCCGGTGCGCCGTGGACGATGACCTTCGCCGGGACGGTGTCGGTCTTGCCGGACTTCGGGTCCTTGACGTCGACGAGGATTTCCTTCTCGTCGCCAGGCTTCGCGTTCTCCGGGATGGTGACGGTGACCTTGCCGGTCTTCTCGTCCACAACCGGCTTCCAGTCGCCCAGGTCCTGCTTCGGGTTGATGGTGAAGGTGGAGCCGTCGACGACGTCGCCGGTCTGCGGCAGCTCGACCTTCTCGCCCGGCTTGTCGGTGACCTCGCCGTAGCCCGGCTCGTTGAGCACGATGACCTTGGCAGGGACCTTCTTGTCAGTGGAGCCGTCCGGGTACTTCACATCGACCAGGATGGTCTTTTCGTCGCCCGGGTTCGCGGACTTTGGGATGGTGACGGTGATCTCGCCGGTGTTCGGGTCAACCTGCGGCTTCCAGTCGCCCAGGTCCTGGTCCTCGGTGATGGTGAAGGTGGAGCCCTTCGGCAGCTTCTCGTTCTGGGTCAGGGTGACCTCGGTGCCGCGCTTGCCCTTCTCCTCGCCGTAGCCCGGCGTGGCGCCGGTGGTGTCGAAGTCCTTGACGTTGACAACGGGCTTAAGCGTATCGACGGAACCGTCCGGGTACGCCACCTCAACAGTGAACTCAGCGGTGTCGCCACCCTTCGCGCCCTTCGGTGCGGTGACCTTCAGGGTGCCGTCCTTGGCCGGCTCGGCGGTCCAGCCCTCCGGGGCGTTCTTGACGGTGTAGGTGGCGTCCACGGCCTTGCCGCGCACGTCGCCCGGCTGGGTCTTCAGCGCAACGTTGACGGTCTTGCCCGGCTTCACGGTCGCCGGGGACTTGTACTCCGGCGCGAACTTCTGCACCGGGACCTCGCCGGTGAACTCCGGCGAATCCTGGGTAACGCGGCCGAGGTCGTCCACCACGCGCAGCACCTGCGGCGAATTGTAGGCCTCGAACTTGGAGTCCTTGGTCTCCTCGCGAGGCTGGGCGAGCAGCTGCACGTCGACCTTGGCAGGCTTGTCGTTATCGACGCCGCCGGTCGCGTTCTTCGGCAAGGTGACGTAGACCTTGCCGTCGGCGTCCACGCGCACCTTCGCGTCGGCGACAGCCTTACCGCCCACGGTGACGTTGCCGGTCAGACGCTCGAAGTCGTTCTCGGCGTTGGCGACGGTGATGCCGGTGTCGTACTCGTTGCCGTCGGCGATGATCGCCTTGGACTTGGTGGACGACGCCGTAATCGGCAGGCAGTTGTCCGTCTCAATCGGCCACGGCGCAACGTCGACGGTCGCCCAGGTGTTCACACGGGTGACCGACTGACCAGAGGAGGTGGGCTGGTTGATCTTCCACGCCCACGTCTGCTTATCCAGGGAATTGTTCAGACCGAGCTTCGCGGACACTTTCTGCTCATCGCCGGGCTTCACCGAGAAGCTGTCGTTATTCACCGGGACAATGTCGGTAACGTCGAGGTTGACTTTCTTGTCCTTGAGTTCCGCATCGAACGCGAGCGTGCCCGACTGCTGCTCCTTCACCGTGAACGATTGCGTGACGTCCTTGGTCGCATTGTTCGCGATCTCGGCGTTCGCCACGGCACGCTCAAAGATGCGCTCGCCCTTGCTGTCCAGCGTGACCCACGCCAGGTACTCGGTGTTGGCCTCGTTGAGCGCGACACCAGCGGCAACGCCGTTCTGGTCTGCTTGCCTGGCTTCGCCCGGCTGGGAGGTGGAAACGTTGTCCTCCATGATGATCTGGCAGTCTTCCTGCTCAGGGTTGCCCAGGGCGCCCGGCGGGCTGACAAAATCTTCCGGCAGTGCGGTCGCCTGGGGCGCGACGATGGCAGAGGTGCCGAGAGCCAGCGCGACGGCGCTCGCGGCGATCTTCTTCGCGTTCATTGAAAACTCCTCAAAAAGGCTAACTAAAGGGTGTCGCCCAATATGAAGAAACTTCAGGCATTCTGCAACATTTTTTGATATAATTGTCAGGTTATATATTAGAAACCCTCAGGTTGTTGAGGTGTCCACAACCATGGCTCGCGCGAAAGCTGCGCCGGATCAAATTCCTCCAGTAACTCTTGGACGCTCGAAACGCCCGCGCAGCCGAGCGATTCCGCGATGTGCGCCACCACTTCTTCCGCACTGTTTTCGCGCAGCATCTCCCGCAACGTCACCGCCCCATCGCGCTTTGCTAATCGACGCCCCTCCGGCCCCACCACGAGCGGAACATGAACATACGAGGGAGTTGTGAGCCCTAAGCGGTCGGCTAAGTACGCCTGAGCCGGCGCCGAAAACAGCAGATCGTCTCCGCGCACCACCTGGTCCACGCCCTGGTAGCCGTCGTCGACCACCACGGCCAGGTTGTACGCCCAGTCCCCCGCCTGCGCCTGGTCGATGCGCCCACCCCGCTTCAGGATCACGTCGTCCACCGGACCGGTGTATTCGCCCTGGTAGAAGTCGCGCACCGTCCACTCTTTCACGTGCGCGCGCAGCCTGATTGCCGGGAGGCGGCCTTCGGCGTGGAGCTCGGAGCGTCGAAAAGCTCGCTGTTCCTCTGTGAGATCGCGGCAGGTGCCCGGGTACATGCCGGGCTGGGCGTGGGGCGCGGAAGCGGCATCGCGGATGTCGCGGCGCGTGCAGTAACACTCGTAGGTATCCAGGCGGGACAGCGCATCGGCGTACGCGTCGCCGCGGTCGTGCTGGTACATCACCGGCGGATCGAAGTCGAGGCCGAGCATCTGCAGATCCTCGATCTGGCGCTGCGCGGACTCCGCGGACGAGCGCTCCGAATCGATGTCCTCCACGCGCAGGTAGAAGTTGCGGCCCGTCTGCCGCGCGAACAACCACGCCAACACCGCGGTGCGGAGGTTGCCGAAGTGCAGATCGCCGCTGGGGCTCGGGGCGTAGCGGCCGGCGGGAGCTTGAAAATCAGGCATGTGTGCCATGATAAAGCGCATGTCACCCCACGTTTCCCGCTCCCCGTACCCCTACCTGCTCGCCCTGTTTTGCGCAGTGTTTTTGATCTCCAACATCACCGCGCAAAAAGGCGTCGCGCTCGGGCCGCTGATCACCGACGGCGCGTTCTTCCTCTTCCCCATCTCCTACGTCATCGGCGACGTGATCGCGGAGGTCTACGGGTTTCGCGCGGCGAGGCGCGCCGTGTTCACCGGCTTCGCCATCGCCGTCATTGCAGTGTTGTCCTTCTATATAGCGATCTGGCTGCCGGCCGCGGATTTCTACGACATGAACGACACCTTCGCTGCCGTCCTCGGCCTGCTTCCGCGGATCGTGGTGGCCTCGCTGACCGGCTACGTGGTGGGGCAACTGCTCAACGCGTGGGTGCTGCAGAAGATGAAGGACCGATTTGGCGCCGACCGCCTATGGGCGCGCCTGATCGGCTCCACCATCGTGGGCGAGTTCGCGGACACCTTATTGTTCTGCTCGATCGCGGCCAGCGTCATCGGCGTCGACTCCGCCGGCGCGTTCGTAAACTACGTGGCGGTCGGCTTCCTGTGGAAGACGCTGATGGAAGTGCTCCTCCTGCCGGTGACCTACCCGACCATCGCGGCAGTACGCCGCGCGGAGGCGTCCGTTTAAACCAGGCTTCTTCCGCCCGCAGCCGTTGTGGTTGCGGGCTTTTTGCTTTGCGACGGCGTCCTGCCGCCGCAGCGGGGGTAAAAAACGGGGGTAGTGGGGGTTTCCGGATTGCTGAACAATCTGTGGATCTTTGAACAATCCAGGGAGTTTCGGGGGTTCCTGAGGGAAAACCACCGAATCTGAGAGTGTATGAATTGTATGGTTAACCGGAACATGCAGGTAGATGCGGAATTGCCGAAATCCATGCTGGAAAACACCTTAAGGTGCATAACATGCGGTGATAGTGGATTGTTCAACCATCCGCGAGCGTTGCCGGATTGATCGTTGAACAATGCTGACGAAACCCCGGACCGCGCCCCCGGATTGATGAACAATCCGCAGCTAGGAACGGGTGGAAACGTTGAATAATCCGGACGGAATGTTCAACGATTTAGGGTGTTTTTCAGCCTGGGCCAAAGCGTTTTACCTGCGCATATTCGGTGCATAAACTCAGGGTTGTCACAAAGAGAAAAACGCACACCAAGGAGTCACCGAGATGCGAGCAGCATTCCGAAACACCATCGCCGCAGCAGTTGCCGCCGCCATCGCCATCTCCGGCGCCGACGTCGCACACGCCGCCCAAGAGATCGAGCTCGCACCGGTGCTGACCAACACCGCCACCCTCGTTGACTCCGACGGCGACGGCCTGCCGGACATCTGGGAAGAACAAGGCGTCGTCCTCGCAGACGGCACGGAAATCCCCCTGCCGGACTGGGGAGCAGACCCCAACCGCCCGGATGTCTTCCTCCAGCTGAACTGGATGGCATCCGAATACGACACCCTCGGCTGCGACACGTCTGCTGCCCGCGAGTGCGCCAACGCCAACCGCACTTCTTACGCCCCGTCGACGCAGAGCCTGGACGATTTAGTGGACCTGTTTGCCGACCACGGCATTAGCCTGCACATCGACGCCGGCGAGCACTACACCAACATCGCCAACTACACCGAGCACTTCGGCGGCGAGACGCTCGACTACCGCGACGTGTACTTCGACGCGAACCGCCACGAAGCGTTCCAGCTCATCGACACCATCAACAACCTTGGTGACCGCGCCAACATCTTCCGCCCCGGCGTGCTGGGTGACCGGATGCGCGCCGGCTCCAACGCCACGGGCCTGTCGCTGGTGGGCGATAACTCCTTCTACGTGGCTAACCCGGGCGGCCGCGCCAACGACGAGCAGGTGCGAAACTCCATCCTGCACGAGTTCGGCCACACCCTGGGTCTGCGCCACTGGGGCGCCGCCAAATACGTCGAGGACATCGCTGAAGGCTCCCCGATGCAGGCCGGCTACCACTCGGTGATGAACTACGACCGCCAGTTCGACTACTTCAACTACTCCGAAAAGCCGTACTTCGCCGACACCCCGGCGGGCAAGGTACTCGTCCCCGCCGACTGGGACTCCCTGGTACTCGACAACCCGCGCATCGGCGCCTACGCCGAGTCCATCGGCGCCCGCGCAAAGGCTGAAGTCGAGGAGATCGAGCAGCCGGAGGAGGTCGTCGAGGTGGAACAGCCGGAGCCCGTCGAGGTCGCCGAAGAGCACCCCCTGACCGCGCTCGTGCCGGCAGAAGAAATCGCCGACGAGCCGGCTGCCGAGGTCGAGGCTCAGCCGGGTGTCGTCCCCGCCAAGGCGGAGCAGCCGGTGAAGGACGAGCCGAAGGTCGAAACGAAAGCCGAGGCCAAGGTCAAGGTTGAGGTCAAGCCCGCCAAGGCTGAGGCTCCCAAGCAGGCTGACAGCCAGGTCAACATCGCGGCCATCATCGGCGGTGTCGTCGCAGCCCTGGCAGCCCTGGGCATCGGCGCAGCATTCCTCGCAATGCGCTAAGAGTAAGGCTGGCCGGTAGGTAGAAAACCAACAAGCGGGCCCTTCCCGAAATGGGAAGGGCCCGCTTTTGTGTCTGCTACTTCCCCGCGTAGTAGCGGCCAAGGAACTCGTCACGGTAGGCCTCGTAGTCGCCGGCGTCGATGGCGGCGCGGATGTTGTCCACCAGCCGGATCATGAACTCCAGGTTGTGCATGGTACACAGCGTGCCGGCCAAATACTCCTTGGCTTTGAACAGGTGGTGGATGTAAGCGCGGGAATAGTTTTCGGAGACGTAGCCGCCGAACTCCTCGTCCACCCCGGCGAAGTCGCGCTTGAACCGGGCGCCAGCGAGGTTCAACCGTCCGTCCAGGGTGTACACCCCGCCGCGGCGGCCCAGGCGGGTGGGCGCGACGCAGTCGAAGGTGTCGGCGCCGGCTTCGACGGCGGTGAAGATGTCGTCGGGTTCGGAGATGCCAAGCAGGTGCCGGGGCATCGAAACCGGCAGCTCGTCGGTGACCCAGCCGACGATGGTGCCCAGGTTTTCCTTCTCCAGCGCGCCGCCGATGCCGAAGCCGCCGAAGCCCCGGCGTCCCTCGTCGCGGGCTTCCTTATCCAGGTCCAACAGACCCCGTACGGCGGATCGGCGCAGGTCCTCGTATTGGGCACCTTGGACCACGCCCCAGAGGGATTGGAGGGGTTTGCTGGAACGTGCCGTCGTTAAGCGGTCATGCTCCAGCAAGCACCTGCGGGCCCAGCGGCGGGTGCGCTCGACGGAATGTTCCTGGTAGGCGCGGGTGTCCACGAGGGTGGTCAGCTCGTCGAACGCGAACATGATGTCGGCGCCGAGCTGGTGCTGGATCTGCATGGACACCTCGGGGGTGAAGCGGTGTGAGGAGCCGTCGATGACGGATTTGAAGTCCACGCCGTCGTCGTCGACACGTGCCATGCGGTCTTTGTTGGCGGCGCGGATGTCGGCGTCGGTCAGCCCGGCGGTGTCCATGGCCAGGACCTTCTTGAAGCCGACGCCGAGGCTCATCACCTGGAAGCCGCCGGAGTCGGTGTAGGTGGGCCCGTGCCAGTTTTCAAAAGCGGCCACGCCCCCGGCCTCGTCCACGATGTCGGGGCCGGGCTGGAGGTACAGGTGGTACGCGTTGGACAGGATCGCCTGCGCGCCGGTCTGTCGGATCTGCTCCGGCGTGAGCGTTTTCACCGTTGCCTTGGTGGCCACGGGGATGAACGCCGGAGTTTGGATCGAACCGTGCGGGGTGTGGATCACGCCGGTGCGGCCGTGGCGGCCCGGCGCGGGCTCGAGTTGGGTGCGGGCCTCAAACGTCACGTCGGTCATGCGTGTTCCTTTTCTAGTTCGGTGCCCTCGACGTCCACTTCGGGCAGGAGGCGGTCGAGCCATTTTGGCATCCACCAGGTGGAGCGGCCCAGGATGTACATGGTGGCGGGGACGAGCGCCATGCGGATGAAGAAGGCGTCGAAAAGCACGGCGACGCCGAGGGCGAAGCCGAAGATCTGGATGAACGGCAGCGGCTGGTCCAAAAACGCGATGAACACGGCGATCATGATGATCGCGGCGGCGGTGACCACGCGTGCGCCCTGCGCGAAGCCTTCGACGGTGGATTCGTGGACTGCGCGAAGCTTATCGACGTTTCCACGTTTCAGATACGCCTCACGAATGCGAGTGACCAGGAAGACCTGGTAGTCCATGGCCAGGCCGAAGGTCACGCCGATCATGAAGATGGGCAGGAACGACAGGATGGGTCCCGGGGTGTTGACCAGGCCGAACAGGCCCTCCTGGAAGACCAGGACGGTCACGCCGAACGCGGCGCCGACCGAGAGCAAAAAGCCCAAGCCTGCCACGAGCGGCACGAGGATGGAGCGGAACACCACCATCAGCAGCACGATGGCCAGGCCCACCACGATGGTCAAGTACAGCGGCATAGCCTCGGCGAGCTCTTCGGTGATGTCCATTTGCACCGCGGTCAGGCCGGTCAGGCCGATGTCGGTGCCGGTGGCATCCTCCACCTGGCCGACCACGTCGCGCACGCCGTGGGCGACGGCGAGGGTGCGCTGCTCCTCGGGGCCGCCGTCCGGGGTAGCCAGGATCTGCGCGGCGGTGAGGTCATCGTTGGCGCCGATGAGTTGGGCGTGGGTGATGCCGCCGACGGCACCGACCTCGCCCACGGTGTAGATGAAGCTGGCCATCGCGGCCTTCTCGGCGTCGCCGCCGGCCTCGTCCGGGATGGCGTCCATGTACGGCTGCAGGATCTCCGAATCCGGGTTGACGCTGTGTGCGTCCACCACCAACAGCAGCGGGGCGTTGACGCCGGGGCCGAAGCCCTCCGCCATCAGGTCGGCGGACTTGCGCTGGGTGGTGTCCAGGTTGGAGGTGGTGTCAGACGGCAGCGCCATCTCCAGGTTCAGCACCGGGATACTCAGGGCGCTGAGGCCCAGCACCACCACGGCCATGACCAGGCCGGGGGCCTTTTCCACGAAGCGGACCCAGCGCCGGCCCAGGGAGTTTTCGTCCAGGTCCTTGCCCGGGCGCTTGCCGGGCCCGGGATTGCCGGCAAGTCCCGGGATCTTGCCGGCGAACGCCTTCGAGCCCCACAGGCCCAGCAGCGCCGGCACGAGGGTGAGCGCCACCAGCACCGAGATCGCGACGGTGGCCGCGGCCGCCAGGCCCATCCAGGTGAGGAACTCGATGCCCGCCAGCGCCAGCGCAACCAACGCCGTAAACACGGTCGTGCCGGCGAAGACCACCGAGGAACCGGCGGTGCCCACCGCCATGCCCGCGGCCTCGTCCGGCGGCAGGTCCCGCGATTCTTGGCGGTAGCGGGAGAGGATGAACAGGGCGTAGTCGATGCCCACGGCCAGGCCGATCATCACGGCCAGCACCGGGGTGACGTTGTTCAGCTCCACCCAGTGCGTGGTCAACAGCACCAAAAGTGCGCCGATGCCCACGCCCACTACGGCGGAGATCAGCGGGATCACGGACGCGGCAAGCGAGCCGAACGTGACCACCAGCACCACAAACGCCACGCCCAGGCCCACCAGCTCGGAGGTGGTCTTCACCGCGATCGGGTCGCCGAAGCCGGCGCCGCCGGCCTCCACCTGCAGCCCGGCGTCGCGGCCCAGCTGCATGGCCTCTGTCACCACGTCGCGGTCCGCTTGGTCCACGGACATCGAAGACGGGGCATCGAAGTCGAAGGTGGTGTAGCCGATGCGTGCGTCGTCGGAAAGCATCCGCATGTTGTGCGCATCGGCCTCAGCGCGCTCGGGCGGCATGCCCATCTGCGACATCTGGTCGATGATGGTGCGCTGCAACTCATCGTTGACCTGCACCGGGTTGCCGAAGCGCTGCCCCTCCACGCCCAGGTGGTCGCGGATGTAGTCGACGGTTTTGTCCATCGCCGCCATGTGCTCCGGGGTGTCCAGCCGCTGCCCTTCCGGCGCGGCGAAGACCAGGTTCACGCTCGGCGCGGTGGCCACGTTGCCCGCGTCGGGGAAGTTCTCCGCCATGGTGTCCAGCGCGTCAATGGCCGGGGTGTTCTCGATGGCGAACTCGTCCGTGAACGGCCTCATCAGCGACAACGCGCCGGCGGCCGTCGCCCCGAGCAGCAGCAGCCAGGCGACGATCACCCGCCACTTGTGCAGGTACGACCAGCGCCCGAGTTTGTACAGCAGTTTCGCCACGTAAAAGACCCGTTCCTTCCCGCCCGCGGCCGCGCGAGCGTAACCCGGCCCATCCTAGTGGGCACCCCCGACATGCGAAAAGCCCCCGTTTCCGGGGGCTTGACACTTTGGCGGTAGCGGCGGGATTTGAACCCGCGGTGGTTTTACCCACACTCGCTTTCGAGGCGAGTACCTTCGGCCGCTCGGACACGCTACCACCGAACAGATTAACGGCAGCGCTGCCGGATAACCAAATTAGCGGTCAGCCTCGTTCTCAGCCTCGTCGCGCTTGTCCTCGACCTTTGCCGCGACCTCGTTGGCCTTGTCCTTGATAGCGTCGCCAGCCTCGGAGAGCTTCTCCTTGGCGGAGCCGATGAGCTGGTCAGCCTTGCCCTCGTTGGCGAGGTTCTCGTTGTCGGTGAGGTTGCCCAGAGCTTCCTTAGCGCCGCCCTTGAGCTGGTCTGCCTTGTCCTCAATACCCATTGTCTTACTCCTTTGTTCGTTGGGATCAGCTAGGTTCCCCACTGTAGGCCCAAAACGGCCCGCCGTGGGTAACGATTCAATTACTCCTCAGATCTTCGAAGAACTCGCTCAGCATTCTGGCAGCTTCCGCCTCCAGCACACCCGCGCGCACCTCCGGGGTGTGCAGGTGGCGCGGGTCGCGGATCGCGTCCAGCACACTGCCCACTGCGCCCGTCTTCGGCTCCCACGCGCCGAAGACCAGCGAGGACACCCGCGCGCCCAGGATCGCGCCGGCGCACATCGTGCACGGCTCCAGCGTCACCACCAGCTCGCAGCCGTCCAACCGCCACGTCCCCAACGTCCGCGCGGCGTCGCGGATCGCTTCCACCTCGGCGTGGGCTGTGGGATCGCAGTTCGCTTCTCGACGGTTCACGCCCCTGCCCACCACCCCGTCAGCATCAAACACGACAGCGCCCACCGGCACGTCACCGGCGGGAGTCTGTTTGGCGGTCTCGAGCGCGACGCGCATGCGCTCCTCGGCGCGCCGCAGGCTAGCCGACAACGTCGTCCAACTCGTCGCCGAAGCCGAGTTCGTCGGCGATTGCCTGGGCGAGGTCGGCCGGATCCGCGTCGTCGTCAAGCAAAATGCTCATCTGCTCCTCGGACAGGCCGAGATCTGCGAGGATGTCGAAGTCCCCGTCCGCCCACGCATCCACATTGTCCAGCTCGTCCGGGTCGATGTCCGGGATCTCGGTGCCCGCCTCGTCGAGGATGTCGGCGGCGAAATCGTCGTCCACCGCCATCGTCGCATCCGAGATGAGCACGCGGGTTTGCGACGGCCCCGGGCGCACGATGACCAGGTAATCCTCCTCCACATTGAGCAGCGCGAACGCCGGCCCCTCCGCGCGCAGGTTGCGCACCGCGGTGACGGAGGTGGAAAGGTCCGAAAAGTCGTCGTCGAACTCGCGCACACGCCACGTGCCGCCGGTGCGCTCGACGGTGACTGCGTACCCGTCCGGGAAATCCTGGCTCATGGTGTCGAAGCGTAGTCCGCGGGCGCGGAGGTGTCACTAGACTGTGTGCGGTGACTTCCCCTCAACTGCCCCCAGTGTGCATCGTCGGCCTCGGACTCATCGGCGGATCGCTCATGCGCGACTTACAGTCGCGCGGCGAGCGCGTCTACGGGTTCACGCTGCACGGCGCGGGTGCCGCGCGCAGGGACGGCTTCGACGTGTCCGACTCCGTGGAAGAAGTGCTGCGCCGCGCCGAGGATGACGGCGCCCTGGTGGTCGTGGCGGTGCCGATGCGTGCCGTGGCCTCGGTGCTGGACCAGGTGGCCGAGTTCGCGCCGTCGTGCGGCATCACCGACGTGGTCAGCGTGAAAAAGCCGGTCTACGACCTGGTGGTCGAACGCGGGCTGGAGTCGCGCTACGTGGGCGGGCACCCCATGGCCGGCACCGAGTTTTCCGGCTGGACCGCCTCCCAGGAGGGCCTGTTCACCAGCGCCGCATGGGCCGTGACCTTCGACTACGCCCGCGAGCACCCCGGCGACCCCGCGTGGGCCGAGCTGTTCACCGTGGTCTGCCGCATGGCCGCCGTGGTGGGCGCTGAGGCGGTGCCGGTGTCCGTGGAACGCCACGACGAAGCCGTCGCCCGCGTGTCCCACCTGCCGCACGTGATCGCCGCAGCACTCGCGCTGGTCGGCGACCGGGGCGGCACCCTGGCGCAGTCCCTGTCCGCCGGCTCCTTCCGCGGTGCCACACGCGTGGCCAGCACCGACCCGGAGCTCGTGCGCAACATGTGCGAGACCAACGCGGAATCCCTGGTGCCGGTGCTCGACGAGTTCATCAACCTCCTCCAAGGCGCCCGCGACTCCCTGTCCGGCGAGCGCCCGTCGCTCGAGGACCTGACCAAGTCTGGCCACCGCGCCCACCTGCGCATGGCGGCGCGCAAGGGGGCGCGGCGCGAGTCCGTCTCGCCCGTGGAGATCTCTTCACGCCCGATCATGCGCGTCCACCCGGGCACCCCGGGCTGGGAGAAACAGCTGGTGCAGATCGAGTCCGTGGGCGGGCGCGTCGAAGTGTTCTAGCTTTCCGGGATGACAAAAGGCGGCTCCCGAGGCTGGGAACCGCCTTTTGTGTTCTACGCGGGCTTACTGGTTCTCGCGGCGGCGGCCCAGGGCCAGGTAGGCGCCACCGATGAGCACGGACAGCACACCCAGCGCGATGATTGCGCGCATCGGGGTACCGGTATCCGCGAGATCACCGTCGCGCTCCGTGTCCTTGTCGGAGGAGGTAGCGCGAGTAGACGTGTTCGCCTTGGCCACCTTGGTGGAGTTGCCGTTGCGGGTGACCACCTTCGCGGACGGGGTCACGCTGGTGGAGCGGCCCGTGGAACGACCCGTGGTGCTGCTGGAAGTGACCTTCGTACCGCCGAACGTGGTGTTGGTGCTCTTGGTGCTCTTCGAGCCGCCCGCGCCCGCGGCACCCGCCAGTCCGCCAGCGCCGGCCAGCGCGGCCGCCGGGGCGAGGAAAGACGACGCCACCGGACGCACCTGGTCGAGGACCTTCAGCACCTGATCCGGCTTGCTCAGCGTGGAGGACGGGGTCGCGTTCGGGTCGCGCGGGAGGACGAGCTCGGCCTCAGTGTCGCCGCGGCGGATAACCACGTCAGCGTTCTTGTAGCCCTTCGGAGCTTCCTTCAGCGTGAGCTGGACGAGCTTCGCGTTGTCCTTCTTCGGGTCGATAGTGACCTTGCCGCGGCCGTTCGCGTCGGTGGTGCCGAAGACACGGCCGTCCTCGCTCTTGAACTCGGCGCCCTCGACGAGCTTGTCGTCGGCGGTCTTGACCAGGACGTCCACCTCGATGAGGCCGTCATCGCCCTGCGCAGCGGTCTTCGTAGTGGTCGAGGACGGCGTGTTCTTCGGCGCAGCAACGGTGGTGGTCGTGGAAGCGTCCTTGCCCTCCGGGAGGACAAACTTCACGGACTTGGCGCCGCGCTGCACCTCAGCGACAGCCACGCCCCAGTTTTCCGGCGCCTGGTCGATCGCCAGGTTGAAGGTGTCCTTGCCGCGGGACGCCTCGTCCAGCTTCAGGGAAACCTTGCCCTTGCCGGACTCGTCGGTCGCGCCGTCGACGGTGCCGTCTGCGCTCACAAAGCTGGCGTCCCGCACCAGGCCGCCATCCGCGGTGACAACCTCCACGTCAAGCTCGACGACCTCAGCGTCCCGCTGACCAACGCTCGGGGCCTTCTTGGACGGGGTCGGCTCAGCGGTGGTGGTCGGGGAAACGGTCGCGGAATTAGCGCCAGCAGGAGCATCAGCGGCCGTAGTGGTCGGCTCGCCGGAGGCCGGGGTCTCGCCAGCGGCGGATTCCGGCTTCGCCTCCAGGCCGGCTACGGCCTTGTAGTTGTCCTCTTCGGTGCGGTCGGTCTCAACGTCGACGATCTTGCCGTCGACAAGCTTGACAGCGTTGCCTTCGCCGTCAGCGAAGAAGGTGGCGTCGTCGGCGAGGTAGGCGTACTCGAACGCGGCGACGTCGGCCAGGTCGACGCCCTTGCTCACCTCCGCCGGAGCCTCAGCGACCTTCGCGTCCTTCACGTTCAGGGTGTAGCGCGTCGCCTTGCCGTCCTTGGTGGCCAGGGCGACCAGCTCGCCGTCGTTATCGGTCGGAGCCCACGCAAGCTCCGGCAGGTCACGCACGCCCTCGACGGGCTTCTTCACAAATTCGAGGTTTTCCGGTTTGCTCTTCGGACCGGTTTCGTCGTCGGCGAGGTCTTTGGCGTAGACGGTTTCGCCGTCGAAAAGCACGAGCGTGCCGTCCTGAGTAAAGGCTGCGGAGGTGATCTCCTTCGCCTCGACGCCCGGGATCTCGCCCAGGTCCTTCAGGTTGCCGGTCTGCGGGTGGATGCGCAGCAGGTGGCCCTCGTCGGACACGGCGTAAAGACGGCCGTTGGTCGGGTTGCTGGCCATGGCGCTGTAGGTGTGGTTGTCAGAGGTGAGCTGCACACCCGAGGTGCCAGAGCCGGCGGCCGTCGCCGAGACGATCAGGGAGGCGAAGCCCTTGAGGATGTCGGCCCACTCCTCAGACTTGTCAGCCTTGGTCGTGGGGGCAACATTGCTTGTCGACGCCTTCGGTGTCCCCTCAACCGACTTCACTGACGTCGTTACCGGCGCGGCAGCGGAGGATGATGCCGGGGCGGCGGAGCTGGTGTCCTCCGTGGAGACGACCGGAGCCTTCGACGTCGTGGACTCCGAGGACGGAGACGTGGTTTCCGCCTTCGCAACGGGCACGAGCGTCAGCGTGCCCGCGACAGCAGCGGCGAGCGACAGCCCGGCGATGCGGTTGACCTTGGAGTTTGCAGCCATTATTACCTCTCGAATGTGAAAAAGCGCGCGAAAGCCCAAAAAGCACCTACGAATGTATACGTTTCATCGCGCTGTCTCAATATTTATTGCCTGTAGAAACACAGCGCCCCGGTCTCGCCGATGCCTATCGACGAGACCGGGGCACGTTCTAGAACTCAGCCATGGACTAGAGCCCTCGGGGCCTTAGTTGGCGGCATCTTCCGGCTTTGCCTCCGGCTGGGGCTCAGAGTCAGCCTCATTCTTCTTGGAGCTGCCACCCTCGGAGCTGGAGCTGCTGGAGCCAGCAACATCTTCAGTGCCCTCAGCGTCTGCCTTGGAGGAGCTACCAGCGGAGCTGCCCTCCTCGCTCGGCTCGAACCAGCCAGCCTCACAGCCGGCGTAGAAGATACCGGTAAGCAAACCAGCAATAGCCAGCAGAGCGACGCCGCCCGCAGCAGCCGGGGCTGCGGGGTTGATCTGTGCCAGCTGACGGTTCACCTGGTCGATCTGCGCCTGCCACTGGCCCTGGATCTCAGTGACCCACTCCGGCTGCTGGAAGCCGATGCCAAGGTCGACGTTCGGCATAGCCTCGCGGATTGCCGCGTTGGCCTGAGCGGAAATCTGGTTCAGCTCGTCCTCGAACATCACACCGATGCCGCCCATGACGGCACCAAGCAGGCCGAGCGGGACCAACCACGCCACCGGGTTGGACACGGAGGACGCAGACGCCAGGCACTTGCCCAGGGAGCTGTCTTCCTCTTCGCCCTGAGCGCCGCCCTCGGAGATACCAGCGGTGCGCGGGGTCTCAAGCTGCAGGTTGATCACCTGCTCGGCCTTGTTGACCTCGAATTCCTTGGACTCGAGGACCGCACCCGGATCGAAGGAGTTGTTCTCCGGATCCTTCGGATCGACCAGGCGCAGGTTGCCCGGGCTGTCAATCTTCAGCGTGTACTTGCCGTACGGCGAGCCTTCGAACAGGACATTGCCGTCCTCATTGGACTCACCGGCGAAGGACGGGGTGCCGTCGGTCGGTGCCAGCGAGATCTTCAGGCCAGACAGGCCCTCGTCCGGGTCCTGCTTGCCGTTGCCGTTCTCGTCGACCCAAGCAACCACCTGGACATCGCTAGCGTCCAGCTCTGCACCCTCGGAGACCACAACGTGGGCGTTGCCCTTGATGTTGTCCTTCGGAGAGATGATCAGCACGGACGACGGATCCTCGCCGTACTCCGGCTCACCCGTGTAGCCGTCGCCGCGGCCCGGACGTGCCGGCAGCTCGCCACGAGCCTCAGCGGCGTTGTGGTGCTTCGCACCCGGGTTGAGGCCCTCCGGCAACTCAGCGCTGAAGACGACGCGCTCGCCCGGCAGCAGCGTGCCGGTGAAGCCTTCCGGCTCCTTCACGTCGAGCTGGTAGCACTGGCCGTCCTCTGCCTTTTCGGACGCCTTGACCGGCTTGCAGTTGTCCTCATCCACGCCGTCCTCGTAGACGATGTCGGTGAGCTTGACGTTGACCATCGGCGTGGAACCAGTGTTCTTCACCTCGTAGGTGAAGCCCAGCGGGGAGTTCGCCGATGCCTTCACCGGCTTGTCCTTATTGGTGGCGAAGCGGGCATTGACCTTCTTCTCCACAGCGCCACGCAGGAACTTGGTGTAGGCGGAATCCGGCAGGGAGCTGACCTTCTCACCCTTGGAGGTGACACCACTTGCGGTTGCGACGTTGTTGAAGTCGAACGCGTCCTCCGGCGCCTTCATCTTGGCATTGAAGACCTTCGAGTCACCCGGGGCCAGCTCAGACTCAGCGGTCCAGCCTTCCGGCATGGTCAGCTCGATGTTGCGCTTATCCAGCTCCGGATCGTCGAACGTGATGTTCTTGATCGGCTCGTCGCCATCGTTGGTGACGATCAGGGCATAGAGGAGGTCCTCACCGTCCTTGACGGTCATCACATCGTCGACGAGCTCGCCGTCCTTGTTCTTGACCTTGCCGTTGTTGTCGGCGTCACGGCCCCAAACTCGCTTCTCAAGCTTCAGGGACTTGTTCTGGGTCAGGTGGATCTCCGGCAGCTCGACATCCTCGCCAGCGCGGACCGGCACCTTGATCGGATCAACATCGTTGCCGCGACCCGGGGTGAGGATCTCCACTTCGTGGACACCCGGAATGACGTCGTCGATCGCGAAGGAGCCGTCATCCTCGACCGGAATGACGCGGGAGTTGCCGCGCGGATCGGTCACCACAACGGTGGTACCCGGCACAGCCTTGCCGTTGCCGTCGTCGATGCGGCCGACGATGGACTGCGTCTTCGGTGCCTCAACCTTGATCTCAACCGGGGTGGACTCGCCTTGCTTGACAGTCACGGTGCGGTTGATCTTGTCGCCCTTGATGTCGACATCCGGCCAGCCCTCAGGCAGGGTGACCTCAAGATCGAAGTCGGCGACACCCTCCGGGAAGTACTTGAAGTCGATCGGCGGGGTGACAAAGTAGCCATCCGCGTCGACCTCGATCGGGACCTCGTAATCGAACGTCTCACCGGTCTCCGGGTCGGTAACGCCCTTCTTCACCAGCTTGATGTCAGAGCCAGTGATAGGACGGTTGGACTCATCGACCAACCAGCCGTGGACAGAGCCCGGCTTCGCAGCCGGCTTGTTCTTATCCAGATCAGCGTTCGGCTTGGTCACCTCGATCGGCGGCAGCTTGGAGGTCTCGCCCTTCTTTACCGGCACAACCTGCGGCTTCGGATCGTTGAAGCCGTCCGGCGCGTCGACGATTACCACGTAGTCGCCGTCCTTCGGCAGCTCCGGCACCTCGAAGTTGCCGTTCTCGTCCACCTCGATCGGATCGCCGATCTGGTTGCCGTCCTGGTCCTTGATGGTCACCGTCGGCGGCTGCGGCTTGCCGTCCTTATCCTTCACCGGCGGGAGCGGGTTGCCCTCCGGGTCGGTGATGGTGCCGACGATGCTCGGCTTCTTCGGCTCCGGCTTGGAGGTAGACGACGGCGCGGTGGTCGTTGCCGGCGCGGCAGTCGGCTTGGTCGCCGAGGTGGACGTGATCTTCTGCGTCGTAGTCGCCTTGGTCGACGTCGAAGTGGTCGGCTTCGTCGTAGTCGTCGTGGTAGACGGCTGCGTCCTAGTCGTCGGGTTCACCTTGGTCGACGTCGAGGTGGCCGGCTTCGTCGTGGTCGTCTTGGTGGTAGACGTCGTCGGCTTCGGAGTAGACGGCTTCGCGGACGTGGTCGTCGGCTTCGTCGCCGTGGTGGTCGGCTTCGGAGTAGACGGCTTCGCGGACGTGGTGGCCGGCGAAGTAGTCGTCGGCTTCGGTTCCGGTTGTGGCTCCGGTTTAGGAATCGGCGTCAGCGAGATTTCCGGGAACGATGCAGACTCACCCGGCTTCACCCTGACCTTCGACTCACCCTTGGAGTAACCATCAGCCTCGACAGTCACGGTGTAGTCACCAGCCGGAAGCTTGTCCACATTCACTTTGCCGTTGTCATCGGTCGTCGTCTCGACACGGTTGCCCTTACCGTCATCAATAACAACCTTGGCACCCTTAACCGGATCGCCATCCTGATCCTTCACCGAACCAGACACAGAACCCGGCAGCTCAACAACCTGAACATCCGGGAACGAAGCAGACTTACCCGGCTTCACCCTGACCTTCGACTCACCCTTGGAGTAACCATCAGCCTCGACAGTCACGGTGTAGTCACCAGCCGGAAGCTTGTCCACATTCACTTTGCCGTTGTCATCGGTCGTCGTCTCGACACGGTTGCCCTTACCGTCATCAATAACAACCTTGGCACCCTTAACCGGATCGCCATCCTGATCCTTCACCGAACCAGACACAGAACCCGGCAGCTCAACAACCTGAACATCCGGGAACGAAGCAGACTTACCCGGCTTCACCCTGACCTTCGACTCACCCTTGGAGTAACCATCAGCCTCGACAGTCACGGTGTAGTCACCAGCCGGAAGCTTGTCCACATTCACTTTGCCGTTGTCATCGGTCGTCGTCTCGACACGGTTGCCCTTACCGTCATCAATAACAACCTTGGCACCCTTAACCGGATCGCCATCCTGATCCTTCACCGAACCAGACACAGAACCCGGCAGCTCAACAACCTTGAATGCACCCAGATCCTGTCGCGGGCTCTCTGAAATCTCTACAGAAATATTCTGCTGAGCTTCGGTTCGCGCAGTTTCCTGAATCGTGAGTGACTGCCTACCAGCCGGGACACCAACGAGTTCGAAGTAGCCTTTGTCGTCGGTGGTAGCACTGACACCATCGACCTGAACTTTCGCGTTGGCAACGCCCTTCCCGCTTTCATCCACCACTTGGCCAGTAGCCCTGATAGGAACAAGGTTGAAGGTGAATTCGCCGTCAGCGTTTGTGTCCCAACTATCAGTATTGCGGTGGGGAGTGACAAAACCGGATGGATGGACAACTTCTACTGTGTAGTTCTTACCAGTGGGAACGTTTGAAAATGAGAACGTTCCTTCAGCAGAAGTCTCAGTGGTATCGACGGCTGTATCCCCGTCGAGCAGTCGCACGTGCACCCCACCTGCGGGCGCGTTGTTCTCCTCAGCAAACTGTACCCGTCCGCTTGCCGAGACAGTCAGGGGTGAAGCCTCTTCCCTTGTAATCTGGGCACTGTTCAATTTCACTGACTCGGGGCCACCACTCCTCGGCCAATCAGTACCGATTCCGTTTGCCGCGGTCACAAGAAGCTGCGCGTTTGAGGGAATCGTAACCTGCGCGGGTTGCCAGTTTTCATCGTAAAATCGAATCGTTGCTGAGGGTTTGGCTTCGTCAGGGTTATCAACAATCCGGGCGTTGATTTTCTCTAGCGTCTTGCCGTTCAGAACAACCTTGCCGGTCAAGTCGGTTTCCTCGGCAGGGAAGTTCGTGTACTCCAAGTCATCACCGTCGATCTGAACGAACTTCATTTCGCTCATTTTGACCTCAGCCGTAGACCCTCCCGGCACGAGCGCCCCCTGCATCTGAGCTAGCCAGGTATCATCTTCGGTCATTTCGTCATCCACGCCCGACCAGAAACGCAGCGCGTCGCCCTCTGCTGCCGACGCAAGAGGCACCGGGTTTACCGAACTTTCGGGCCCAACAACGCTCGGCACCGTCAGCCCGGCCAGCGCCAGGGAGACAGACGTCATGCCGGCGATGACGGAGCGCTTGCCGGAGTGGCGGCGCGGGGTGTGGCCCGCGGAGGACATTGCGTTGTAGCGCGCAGGGTTCGAAGGTCCCTGGGCGGCAGCGTCCGAGTTGAACTCGAACGGGGAGGAAGCGTTCTTCAAGATGGCTCCAATGGTTGGTTTTGTTAATGGGAGAAATTCGAGGAAGAAGTACATAGAACACACTTCTCCCGCGGAACTTCCGTAGAACCTACCAACTTGGACAGGCGCTTTCAAGCAAGCGTCAACCCTGAAAGGGCAGTTAATCAGGGCTTTTTCAGCTTTAAACGGTTTTCTAAAGTTCCTAACAAAGAACACTCAGGCCTAAGGGTTAAACGACAAAAAGTGTGTCCGGAATCGGCGATTTCTGAGGCTTGACCTGTAGGTTTCAGGGAAATATATGCTCCGGGGGCATATATCTGGGTCTCGAGCGTTCAATCCTCGGTGTGGCTGCCGTGGTGTGCTATGTGCGGCGTGGTGTGGTGTCGCAATGTCAAAGAACCAACCACGCTGCTACTGCGGCGGTGAAATGAAACGCAACGGCACCACCAGCAAAGGCACCACCAGATGGCGCTGCAAACAATGCGGCGCCTCCAGCGTGAAACGCCGAAGCGACATCACCAACGCGGCGGCGTTCACCGCCTTCATCGACCACCTCACCACCGGCGCCAGCCTCGATACTGTTGCCCGCCGCGTGGGGTGCTCGCCGCGCACGCTGCAACGTCGATTCGAACCATTCTGGCTCGTTGATGTGCCAGACCCCACCGCAGGCCACGACAAGCGGGCCTACGACCAGATCTTCCTCGACGGCACCTACACCGCCGGCGGCTGCCTGATCATCGCGGCGACAATCGACCACGTGATCGCCTGGCACTGGTGCAAACACGAAACCACCCGCGACTACCAACTCCTGCTTGAACGCATCGAAGCCCCACTCATCGCCGTCATCGACGGCGGCCAAGGCGCATACAGCGCAATCAAAAAGTGCTGGCCGACCACGAAAATCCAACGCTGCCTCGTCCACGCCCAACGGGTGGTGCGCCGCTACACCACCAGCAACCCGCGTACGGATGCCGGGCGCACCATCTACCGACTTGCGCTGAAACTGACCCGGATCACCACGCTGGATGAAGCCGCCGCATGGGGTGCGCAGCTGCACGAGTTCTCCACGATCTACCGGTCATGGATGGACGAGAAAACCCTGATCAAGGACCCCAAAACCGGTGCATGGACACGGGTGTGGACACACCACAACGTGCGCAAGGCCTACAACAGCCTCAACCATCTTTGGCGGTCCGAGATGCTGTTTGTCTACCTCAACCCGCCAGCAGGAGTCCTTGCGCCCGAGCGGATCAAATCCACCACCAACAGCCTGGAAGGCGGCATCAACGCCCAGCTCAAACTGCTCGCCAGAACCCACCGCGGCAGATCAGGCGAACGACAACGCCGCATGCTGGATTGGTGGCTCTACTTAAAAACGGAACTGCCTGACGATCCAGTACGAATCGCCAGGCAGTCCAACTGGGGCCAGGGCCAACTCGCCAAAGTATCCACCCTGACCCGAAACGAGAACCAAGCCGACCACGAAACAGGACGACCAGCCCTCTACGACAACGCTATCGACACCGACTACACCCACTCAATCGGCATCCAAAAAGGCCAAATCTAACCCCCACGACACGCCGAGCCAGACACACTTTTTGTCGTTTAACCCCCGCCTAAACCTGAGAGAAATGAAAACACCCCGAGCGGCATGCTCGGGGTGTTAAAAAATTGGTGCGCCCGGAGGGATTCGAACCCCCAACCTTCTGATCCGTAGTCAGATGCTCTATCCGTTGAGCTACGGGCGCGTATTCAGTTCGTTGCCGTGCGGACAACGAAGAAGAACATTACACCCGGGTGAACTCACCACCAAAACCGCAGGTCAAACCGGCGAACTACATCCCACCTACAAGCCGAGTACCGCCTTGGCAATGGCGAAGTAAATCACCAGACCGGTCGCGTCGCAGAAGGTTGAGATGAACGGGTTGGAAAACACGGCGGGGTCCGCGCCGACGGTCTTCGCGACGATCGGCATCATGCCGCCAACGGTCGCGGACATGGCGCAGACACAAAATAGTGTGCTTCCTATCACTATTCCGATGTCTTGGCCGAAAACGGCCCACGCGATGGCCAATCCGAGCACGCCCAGCACTGCTCCGAGGGTCGCGCCGACGCGCAGTTCGCGCCACATGACTTTCAGGATGTCGCCTTTGGTGACGTCGTGAAGCGCAAGTGCCCTTGTCACCGTCGTTGCCGCCTGGTTGCCGGTGTTGCCGCCGGTGCCGGTGAGCAGCGGAATGAACAGCGACAACACGGTCACCTGCGCGAGCGTGCCTTCGAACACCCCGAGGACCTGCACGGTCAGGATCGCGGAGAGCGCCAGGACCAGCAGCCACACGATGCGCGAGCGCACCAGCTTCAGCACCGGGGTGGACAGGTACGGCTGCTTCAGCGACTCGGAGCCGCCCTGACGCGCGGTGTCCTCGCTGTCGGCGTGCTCGACAATGTCGGCGGCCTCGTCGTAAGTGAAGATGCCCACTACGCGATTGCCGTCGTCGACCACCGGAAACGCCAGCAGACCAGAGGAGAGCAGGCGGCGCGCGGCGTCCTCGGCATCGTCGCTGACTTGCACCGACGGGCGCTCGCGCATCACGTCGACGACGCGCGCGTCCGGCGCCGCCTTGAACAGGTCGCGAAGCCCCACCACGCCGCACAGCGTGCGCTCCGGGTCCACCACGGCAATGGTGTACACCGTCTCAAAGCGGTCCGCATTCGCACGAAGCTTCTCGACGACCTCCCGCACCCCCTCACCAGGACCAACCACCGCCACATTGGGGCTCATCGCGCGGCCGACCGACCCCTTCTCGTAGCCGAGGATGAGGTCGGTGTCCGCGCGGGCGTCCTCGTCCAGATCCCCCAGGAACCGCTCCGCGATCTCCGCGGGCAGGTTGTCCAGCATGCGCACGCGGTCCTCGGCACCCAGTGCACTGAACAGGCCGGCGACGTCCTCGCGCCCGAGCGCCTCCACAATCTCCGCCTGGTGGGCGGGATCCAGCGCGTCGAACGCCGCGGCCGCGCGCTCCGGCGGCAGCAGGCGGATCAGCACAGCACCGCGTTTCGACGGCTGCCGCTCCATCACATGCACCACATCGTGCAACGGGATTTCTGCCAGCTCCTCGTGGAGCCCGTCTAGGTCGCCGGAGTCCAACCGGTGCCGGTTCAGTTGCTTTTCCAGGTGCGCGATCGCCGCCGCGTTGGCCGTAGTCACACGGCGAGCGTACCCAGGCTGAAAATTTTTGCGCGAGAAAGGGCAGATTCTTGGCGGTTGTATGTAAAGATCTACGCGTATTCTGCGATAGATGTCATACATCGCTGACAATCCGCTGAATCCTAAAAGGAGCCACCATGGCAAAGTCCGTTCGTTCCCGCCGCACCGCCATCGCGGCGGGCGCCCTATCCCTTGCCCTCGTGGCCCCGTTCATCTCCCCGGTTCAGGCCCAGGAGACCACCACGCCGACGAGTGAAGCTGAACCGGAACCGGCGGAGCAGCCGTCGACAAGCGAAGGCACCACAGCCGCCACATTCGAGCCGCGCTTCGACACCGCAAACTTCTGGAACACCGATGAAGCTGTAGTTGAAGGGCTGCAGCTTCAGCCCGGCGACACCGTCGCCCCGCGCGCGAAAACCATCTTCAACTGGAACTTCCGCAACGACGACGGCACGCTGACCCTGATCCGCCCGAAGTCCGCCGCCGCCTTTGGCACAGGTAAGAAGGACATCCCGGTGCGCGTGACCACCGCCGCGGGCAAGACCTTTGAGACGACGCTGCGCGTCAACATCATCGACGAGCGTCCGGGCGCCGAATGGGAAAAGCAGCTGGATTCCCGCTACCCGATGGACTTTGGAAAGTCCACGTCCGCGCAGTCCGTCGAGGGAATCACCCTGCCGGAAGGCGTCACCGTGTCCAAGAACGGAGCCGCGCTGCCGACTGGCTGGACCGTCTCCAACGACGGCGCCACCATCCGCGTCACCCCGCCGACCACGTTCAAGGAGGGCGACTTCGACCTTCCAATTGAGGTGAACGACGGAACTGACACGTTCAAGACCACCCTGAAGATTGCGGCTAAGAACCCGTCAAAGACACCTGCAGAAACTGCAGGCACCGTCGCTAGCATCCTCGGGCCAATCCTGGGCAGCCTGATCGGTGCCGGTACCGGTGGCTCCCTGCTCGGCGGCCTGGGCGACATCATCGGTGGCCTCACTGGCGGCGGAACCGGCGGTAGCGAGGGCGGAACCGGCGGCGGTGAGGGTGGAACCAGCGGCGGTGAGGGTGGAATCAGCGGCGGCGGTGCCGGACGCTTGATCAACGTTGTGATCACCAACAACGCGAACCCGTCCAACATCGGCAACAACAACGGCAGCCCGAACGTGGTCATCACCGACAACGTCAACCCGCGGGACAACCTGTCCAACAACGGCAACCCGTCCGTGGTGATCACAAACAACGCCAACCCGACGGTTGAGATCAAGGACAACCTGTCCAACAACGCCAACCCGACGGTGGTCATCACCGGCAATGCCAACCCGGTGATCACTGGCAATGCCAACCCGTCCGTAGTCATCACGGGCAACGTGAACGACAACCTGCGCGAGAACGGTTCCAACAACTCCGTTGTGGTGACTGACAACGCGAACCCTGTTGTCACGGGTAACGCCAATCCGGTCATCACGGGCAACGCGAACCCGGTCATTACCGGCAACGCGAACCCTGTCGTCACCGGTAACGCGAACGACAACGGGTCTAACAACTCCGCCGTCGTCACCGACAACGCCAACCCGACTGTGGTCATCACTGGCAACGCGAACGACAACGGGTCCAACAACAGCGCCGTCGTCACCGGCAATGCGAACCCGGTCATCACTGGCAACGCGAACGACAACGGGTCCAACAACAGCGCCGTCGTCACCGACAACGCCAACCCGACTGTGGTCATCACTGGCAACGCGAACGACAACGGCTCCAACAACAGCGCCGTCGTCACCAACAACGCCAACCCGACCGTGGTCATCACTGACAATGCGAACCCGTCGAACATCGGCAACAACAACGGGTCGAACAACAGCGCCGTGGTGACCAACAACGCCAACCCGACGGTGGTTGTCACCGGCAACGCCAACGACAACGGCTCGAACAACAGCGCCGTCGTCACCAACAACGCCAACCCGACTGTGGTCGTCACCGGCAACGCCAACGACAACGGCTCCAACAACAGCGCCGTCGTCACCAACAACGCCAACCCGACTGTGGTCATCACTGACAATGCGAACCCGTCGAACATCGGCAACAACAACGGGTCGAACAACAGCGTGGTCGCAACCGGCAACGCAAATCCGGAGGTGCTCGTCACTGGCAACGCCAACGGCGGCTTGGTGGGCTTCGGCTCCTCTCGCAAGGGCCAGGACGAAAACGGCGATCACCTCATCGACGCGAACGTCGGCGTTGACGGCGGTTCCTCCGACCCGCGCTGCATCGCTTCCCTGGTGGGCCTTGGTCTCCCGCTGATCGCGATGATCCCGCTTGCGCTGGCAGGCCAGGTTAACGTCCCGGTCCTCAACGACACTGCCAAGCGGGCTGAGCGCGCATTCAACGACGCTGCCCGTCAGTTCAACGTCGAGCCCGCACAGCTCACCGCCGCTGGTGGCGCGGCCGTAGGCGTCGTCGCTGCCCTGCTTGTCACCGCAGCCGTCCGCACCTGCATCCCGCGCGTCAACGGCGTCGATGTCAGCGTCGGCGGCAGCAGCAACGGCAACGACAAGCCGGCCGAGACCGTCGCGGCCCCGGTGGTGGAAACCCGCCAGAGCTAGCACGGTCGCACCCCCAGCCCCGCCCTCGCCTGCGGGGCTTTCTGTTTACATTCCGACACATCGCGGCGGAATCTGTCAGAGCGCCCCTATCGCCCCAGGTCGACGCAAACGCCCGCCGTGATCTGTCAGGAACCGCCCCCAAACCCCACAAACGCCGAAAACCCCCGCCAAGCAGGGGTTTCCGCACGAAAAACACGAGTGCGCCCGGAGGTGCCTGAGGTCACGACATATTTGACGGGGTGTGCCTGCGGAAGGCGTTGTGATCCTTGACAGGTGAGTCGCGTCATTGTTGACACTTAGGGTTACCTCAGCCGTGTCGGTGACGCTTGACTGATGAGTCGGGACATGTTTGACACCATGAACAGTCCCAACCGCAACCTCGCCATCGACAGAGCCGTCAGAGACCAAGGCGGCACACCCACCAACGTCGCCAAGCGCTTTGGCATCTCACGGCAACGCGTCCATCAGATCCTCAACGCCTACGACGCAGGCGGCGCCGAGGCAATCGCACCGAAATCGCGTGCCCCTCACGCCCGCGACTACCAAAAGGCCTACTGGAAACACGGCGACCCACCACTTCGCCCCAAATGAACAAAACCGGCACCCCAGAATAAAAACAACTGGGATGCCGGTCCGTCCAGCATGTCGCGACTCATGCGTCAAGCATGACGCGACTCATGACACGAGTGCGCCCGGAGGGATTCGAACCCCCAACCTTCTGATCCGTAGTCAGATGCTCTATCCGTTGAGCTACGGGCGCGGTGGCGGAGATGACAGGATTTGAACCTGCGGCCCCCGTCAAGGGGGCAACTCCTTAGCAGGGAGCCCCATTCGGCCACTCTGGCACATCTCCAGACCTTGCTCCACATTACTCTGTCGGCCCCGCGCGTCCAAATACACCCCGGATCGCCCTGCGTGAAATCCGTATACTCGGCCGTATGAAAATCCACACTTGGCTCACCTCCGGCCTCGCCGCCCGCGACACTTCAAATGACCCGTCTGATTACTTAGTTTGGTTCCCTGCCAAGCTGGATTCGCTCACTGTTGGCCCGTTGGCCGGCGAGAGCGCGTCCGTGCCGTTCTATTTCACCCCGAAGACCTCCGCGCTGGCTAAGACCGCGGACGGCATTGTCCTTCTCGGCGTCCCCCTCGGCGATCTCGAGGGCTCGTGGCGCGCGGACAATCTGGGCAGCTCCACCGAGTCCGTCTCGGAGGTCGCCGGCCTGCTCGGCGAGAACTTCGCGTACCGCAACGACGGTTCCGCGGTGGTGCAGCTGCGCGGCGAGTTCCCGATTGAGAAGGTGCAGGTCGTCGCCGGCCAGAATCGCCCGGATACGAAGCGAGCGAAGGATTTGCTTATCGACGTCCCTTCGGACTTCCCCGGCACCCGCCAATTCCACACCATGCCAGAGCTTTTCCCGGACGAGATCGTCTAGCCGACATCAGCAATAGAAAAACCGGCCAGGCGGGTAGCCTGGCCGGTTTTCGCTGTTACTTAGCGGTTACGCCGTCTCCTCGTTGGAGGACTGGCGGCCTTCCGCATCGGACTCCTTGGCGGAGGAGCCACCGATGGAGGTGAAAGCCTCGCCCTTCTCGTTGGAGCACCAGTCGTAGAGCACGCCGCCCGCGGCGATCAGCCCGATGATGCCAGCGGCGACGGTGCCGAAGCGCTGGACGTTCGGGTCCTGACCAAGCTCCGCGATACGACGGTTCGCCGCATCGATCTGGCCACGCAGCTCAGCGAACTGGTCATTGTCGCGACCGCCACGGCCGCCATGGCCCCAGTCCGGGCTGTTGCGGCGCATGGCCTCCTGGAACTGCGTGTTGATCTGGTTGACCTGCTCGTTGATCGCGCCCATGTACGGACGGGCAATCTCACCGCCGAAGGCACCCAACAGCGCCACCGGCACCAAGTACAGCAGCGGCGAACGCACCGCGTTAGCCACACAGCGATCCAGGGTCTCAGTCGACGAGCCCTTCTCCGGATCCGGCTCCGGCTCACCGGTCGGCGGGGTCGGCTCACCCGGCTTCGGCTTCTGCACGCCGAGGTCGAGGTCCAGGTACTCCTTGCCCTCTTCCACCGTGACCTTCTGGGTCACGCGCTTCGGATCGGTCGGCTTCCAGTCGCGCGGACGGTACTCAATCTCGTAGTCGCCCGGCTCGACGTTGACCTTCCAGTTGCCGTCCTCGTCGGTGACAGTGCGGGTGACTTCATTGCCATCCTTGTCACGGACGATCACGGTGACGTCAGGCACGCCCTCAGTCTCGTTCGGGTCCTGCTTGCCGTTGCCGTTGAGGTCGATCCACACACGGTCGCCGATGCGACCCGGCTTGACCGGGTCGCAGTCGCAACCCGGATCAACCTTCTTCAGACCCAGGTCGTAGGAGTCGTTGTACTCGTTCGGCTTCACCGTCACCTTCGAGACCCGACCAGACTCATCCGAACCCGGAACCTTACCGGTGACATCCCAGCCCTCAGGCTTGATAAAGCGGATGTCATACTCAGCGTCCGGGGTCAGACCCTCAATCTTCCAGTCGCCGTTCTCGTCGGTCACTGCAGAACGCGTCGGCTCACCCTCACGGGACACCAGGACCACGACATTCTCGAGGCCCTTCTCGTTCTCACCCTGCTTACCGTCGCCGTCCTCGTCGTTCCACACACGATCGCCGACAGAACCAGACGGCAGAACACCGAGGTCAACATCGAAGTTGTCCTCGCCAGGCTCAATGACGATCGTGCGCTCGACCAGCTCCGGATCACTTGGAATATGATCGCCCGGCTCGTAGCGGACGGTGTACTCGCCCGGCTCAACGTCAACCTTCCAGTTGCCGTCCTTATCCGTGACAGTTCGGGTGACCTCGTTGCCATCCTTATCGACGATCACCACCGGCACATTCGGAATACCAGTCTTCTCGTCCGGATCTTCCTTGCCATCACCGTTGGTGTCCTCCCAGACCTTGTCACCGACGGTCCCGCGCTTCGGCGCCTCAGCAGTGGTCGTGGAGTGGACCGTAGTCGGAACCGGCACCGGCTTCTCAACCGTCGTCGGCACTGCCTGGGTAGTGGTCGTCGGCACCGTGGTCGGGACCGGAACCTCGGAAGTCACTGTCGTCGGCACCGGAACCTCAGTTGTCAGCGTGGTCGGCACGGGAACCTGAGTCGTCAGCGTCGTCGGCACTGCCTGGGTCTTCGTGGTCGGCACCGGAACCTGAGTCGTCAGTGTCGTCGGCACCGGCTGGGTCTTCGTCGTCGACATGACCTGGGTAGTGGTCGTCGGCACCGTGGTCGGCACCGGAACCTCAGTCGTCAGTGTCGTCGGCACCGACTGGGTCTTCGTCGTCGGCACAGGCACCTTGGAAGTCACCGTTTTCGGCACCGTCGTCGGCGAGCAATCACACGGAGTTGGCACCGTAGTCGTCTCCACTGTGGGAACCGGGGTTGTCACGGTCGTCGTCTCTGGTACTTCAATGAACAGCCCGAGGTCGTACGTGTCGTTGAATTCACCGGACTTCAGAGCTGCAACCTTGTCGGACAGACCGTTGGAGTCCACAGCGGCGTCGCCCGCCTTCGTCGGCGAAATGCGGAAACCGTCTGGAGCATCAAACTCCACGCGGTAGTCATCCACTCCAGGTGTAAGGCCCTCGATCTTCCATGTACCGCCTGCGCCGGTCTTCGTCTCGCGGACTTCCTCACCCGGGCGGGAGACTCGCACTACGACATCTGGAATGCCGCCCTCGCCGTCATCCTGGATGCCGTCGGCTCTGCCGACCTTTTCTTCGTCGCCTTCATCCAGCCACACGCGGTCGCCGATCGATGCGGGGACCACACCGAGGTCGATGGTCGGGTCGTGCTGGCCAGACTCGAGGGTGATCTTGGTCGAAAGCTCGTTGGAATCCACGCCGCGATCATCGCCAACCAGTGACTTGGTGGCCGATACGCCCTCGGGGAGCTCGAACGTGACTGTGTACTCGACACCCGGTGTCAGCCCGTCGATACGCCAGTTACCCTTGTCATCCGTGGTGGTTGTGCGCGGTTGCTCATCGACGCCCTCCGGCGCGGTCACCGTGACCTTGGCGTTCGGCACGCCGTTCTTTTCATTCTCGTCTTGGATACCGTCTGCGTTTTCGTCGACCCAGACGCGGTCGCCGACGGAGGCAGGCTTGATGAGCCCGAGATCATAGGTGGTGTTGTTCTCGCCCGGCTTCAGCGAAACCGTCGAACTCAGCGGGTTCGAGTCCTTGCCGCGATCCTCACCCTGCTCCGCCTTCGTGACCTTGTACCCAGCCGGCGGGGTGAACTCCACGGTGTACTCCACACCCGGAGTCAACCCATCAACACTCCACTTACCGTCCTTGTCGGTCGCGGTCGTGTGCGTCTCACCATTCGGGCCAGTCACTCGAACGATAGTGTTCGGCACCGGCGGTTCGCCTTCATCCTGGATGCCGTCGCCGTTGGTGTCCTCCCACACGAAGTCACCAATCGATGCTGGTTGGTAAACACCCAAGTCGTAGGTGTCGTTGTACTCACCCGGCTTGAGCGTCACCGTCGAACGCAAACCGTTGGAATCAACCCCGCGGTCTTCGCCAACCAACGCATCCGTGGCCTTGTACCCCTCGGGCAATTCGAACGAAACAGTGTACTCCACACCCGGAGTCAGTTCGTCAATGCGCCACTTGCCGTCCGCATCCGTCGTCGCAGTACGCGGCTGCTCGTCCGAACCAGCAGGCGGGGTGACGGTGACAGTCACACCAGCGAGATTCTCCTCGCCCTCATCCTGCACACCATTGCGGTTCGCATCGATCCATACGCGATCACCAACAGAAGCGGGCTTTCCGACGAGCCCAAGGTCATACGTCTCGTTGTACTCCCCAGTCGTCAGAGTCACTGTGGACGAAAGCGGGTTGGAGTCCGTAGCCTCATCGCCCTGCCCCGTCTTCGTGACCTGGTACCCAGCCGGAGGGGTGAACTCCACGGTGTATTCCACCCCCGGAGTCAGACCATCAACACGCCACTGGCCGTTGGAATCCGTTGTGGCAGTGTGAGTTTCTCCATTGCCGGTCACCGTCACGGTCACTCCAGCGACGTTCGTCTCGCCCTCGTCCTGTACACCGTTATTGTTCGAATCGAGCCACACCCGATCGCCAACAGACGCTGCCTTCACAAGTCCGAGGTCGTAGCTGGTGTTGTTCTCGCCCGGTTCCAACGTGACCTTCGAAGACTGCGGGTTCGAGTCCTTGCCGCGATCCTCACCTTGCTCAGTCTTAGTCACCTGGTACCCAGCCGGCGGGGTGAACTCCACGGTGTACTCCACACCCGGAGTCAACCCGTCCACACTCCACTTACCGTCCTCGTCAGTCGAGGTCGTGTGCTCCTCACCGTTCGGACCATTCACTCGAACGGTTGTGTTCGGCACCGGCGGCTCACCATCGTCCTGGATACCGTTGCCGTTGGTGTCCTCCCACACGAAATCACCAACCGAGGCCGGCGGCGTAATGCCGAGGTCGTAGGTGAGATCGCCTGTCGCGGGCACCGGATCCGTCGTAAAGCTCAAGCCATTCGAGTCGACGTCACCGTCACCCGTACCAGTCTTGGTGACCAAGTAATCCTTGTAGTCACCACCTGCAGGCAAGACGAAACGCACGTTGTACTGGGCGTCAGGAGTCAAGTCCTGCACAAGCCATTTGCCATCAGCGTCCGTGGTAGCGGTGCGATCCGGTTCGCCCTCGCGAGAAACGATCACCTTGACATTGGGGACGCCGGTGGTCTCATCCTCGTTTTGAATGCCGTCGCCGTTGGTGTCGACCCAGACGCGGTCGCCGATGAACGGGGAACCAAATTGAATTTCGTCCTCAATTTCTCGCTCCACATCTTTGCGATAGCTGACGATGTGCGTGAGTGAGCGGTTGGCCCATGCCTGCGCTTCGTCCTTGCTGCCCAGGCTGCATTCGCCGTTTTCATCCGGTTGGATCAGGTTGAGTTGGTGGAACTCGATCGTAGTTCCAGAACGGAGCCAAACTTCGCTTTCATCGATCTGATCGGAGTCCGCGATGCTTGTCGCATTAAAATTCCACTCCCATGCCTGCAACCAGTTCTGGTTGACGGAATAGGGGTAAGGGTCCCGTGGATCTTGTTTGGGATGGTTGCGTCCCTTAGTGTGGTGTAACGCTTGCTGATGGTGGGCCCTGGAAAATGTAGGGGCGGCCACCGCCAGTAACCTTTCGACTCAACTACCACATCTCACCGAAAGGCACATGACGATGACCGCTGCACCGCATTCTATCGACCCGA
This sequence comes from Corynebacterium sp. CQ3829_602738, assembly GCF_054478435.1. Lineage (NCBI taxonomy): Bacteria > Bacillati > Actinomycetota > Actinomycetes > Mycobacteriales > Corynebacteriaceae > Corynebacterium > Corynebacterium sp. CQ3829_602738. The sequence goes on along the minus strand of NZ_CM137003.1, from coordinate 133,040 downwards.
CAACCTATCTGGATGATCTGCTCGCCCAAGCCTCCCCTGATCTGATGCGCCAGATGCTGCAAGGGTTTATCAACCAGATCCTCTCCGCCCAGGCCGACACCGTCTGCGGCGCCGAATACGGCGTCGCTTCCACCGAGCGGGTCAACCACCGCAACGGGTATCGCCACCGCGACCTCGACACCCGTGTCGGCACCATCGACGTGGCAGTGCCAAAGCTGCGCCACGGCGCGTTCTTCCCAGACTGGCTGCTAGAGCGCCGCTCACGGGCTGAACGGGCACTATCGACTGTGATCGCGACGTGCTATCTCAAAGGGGTCTCCACCCGCAGGATGAACGATCTGGTGGCAACCCTTGGCATTTCCAACCTGTCGAAATCCCAAGTCTCGCGCATGTCGGAAGAACTCGACGAGATGGTCGCCGACTTCAGAAACCGCCCACTCGACCCCGGCGGGTACGCCTACCTGTCATGCGACGCGTTGACAATCAAAGTGCGCGAAGGCGGCCGGGTGGTCAAATGCTCCGTGCTGCTTGCCACCGGGGTCAACGCCGACGGGTACCGCGAAATGCTCGGCATGCACGTCGCCACCGCGGAATCCAACGCATCGTGGAAAGGCTTCTTCCAAGACCTAAAAGCCCGCGGGCTTCGCGGGGTCTTCCTGATCACCAGTGACGCCCATGAGGGCATCCAGCACGCAATTTCCGAGGTGCTGCCTGACGCGTCGTGGCAGCGGTGCCGCACCCACTTCGCGAAAAACCTCTACGAAAAAGTCCCGAAAACCCAGTGGCCGATGGTCTCTGCGATGTTCCAGACGATCTTCCAACAACCCGACGCCCAATCCACTTGGGCTCAAGCCCGCGAAGTCGTTGACCTGTTGGAGCCGAAGTTCCCCCAGGTTGCGGCCTATCTGGAGGAATCGCTCGATGAGGTGTTGGCGTTTACCGCAGCCCCGAAACCAGTCTGGACGAAGGTGTGGTCAAACAACCCCACCGAGCGGCTAAACCGGGAAATCCGCCGGCGCACCGATGTCGTGGGTATCTTCCCGAACCGCGAATCGATCATCCGGCTTGTCGGCGCGGTCCTCGCAGAGCAGCACGACGATTGGATCCAGCAAAAACGCTACATGTCACTGTCCGCACTCGAACAGACCAAACACCTCATGCACCAAACAGGAGGTGATCATGGCAACCACCACCAGCTAACCGCCTAACAAAAACCCCGAACTTCATACCGAGCCGAAAGCACAAACGGCTACACCACTACACAGGACTTGACCTTTGGGATCGCCGGCGGAAGCTTTATCCATCACCTCTTCAGTGATGACATTTCCGTTCGGATCCGTAATTCGGATACTGTAGCCAGGCCCAAAAAAGAATCCTTGCTGCTCGAGCTCTTGCCTTTTATCTGCGGCAAGGTTCGTCTGCTCTGCCCCTAGAGCCATCCACGGCAATTCTGTACCCACATATAACTGGACCAACTGCTGACCGTAACCGTCACCGTGGAGCGTATACTTGCTCCAGTTTTCCGACCTGCAGGCATCCGGGTAAGTGTGGAACTGGGAGTCTTTCTCCGGCTCTCGGAGCAGGTAAGTAAAGTCTTTTTGCCAACCCACCTTCGGTCGAAGCTGCGCATACATTCCAGCGAACGCGTGGAAAGGCACGGAACTGCCCTCCGAAACTCGCGCAGGCAGTTTTGCGCTAATCGGGTAATCACCATCTGGAATCTCCAGGATGGTATTCCCATCTCCATCTACTCCGGCGGGCTCACCGAAAAGGATCAGCGTTTCCTTACCTATGTGTTGGATGTCGTAGATAGGGTGTGTTTGCCTGCTCGCCCATTTGAAGTCCGTCGGTTCTGGATCTCGCCTCAGTTCCGTCTTCCCGTCATCGGGAATAACCCAGACCTTAAGGTTGCGAAGATTGGACTGCCCTGCTTCGCCGGGGCGCGATGTGGGCCTCGGCGGAACAGCGTCGAAAGTTAACAGGTAATTAAAATCCCCAGTTGGATTTGTTTCATCGACGGTTACTTCAATCTTCGGGTTGTAGCTCGGGGCCTCGACCGAATCCCAATTCACACTCGTATCAGCCGCACGCGCCACCGGCGCGTACTCCGGTGCCACCACTGGCACCGCGACGCTCCCGCACGCTAGCGATACTGCTCCAATAACCGCCGCAATGTTGCGGCGCAAACTGTTTTTCCTGGTCAAATTTTCGCTCATATGTACCTCCGCGTGGAGAGCGTTGATAAAGGGAAATCCCGCCTTCAGCATCCAGGAAAAGCAACGCTACGACGGTGTCAGATGCGGGTTTTTGGTACCGGTGTTCCGGAGACCCGGTACTGCTGTGTTCCGGGTAGTTGGTACCGGGGCCGGGCCGACGGAGTTGGCCCGGCTGTTTGTCTTATTCGTCCGGTTCTATTGGGGCGGTGGCCTTGCGCATGTCGAAGTCTCCGATGCGGATTCGGTGGCCGTTGTTGAGGCGGCTAACGAGTGAATCGGCTCCGACTCTGTCGGGGAGGGCTTCGACCCAATAGGCGGCGGCCGATTGGGAGGAGATCAGTGTTGGGAGCCGACCGTCGCGGTCGAATATGATCTTGCTCAGGTCTTCTTGCCCGCGCTGGTTGATGCTCATGGTCATAAAATCGTCGATGATAAGGACATCGACATTGATCAGTTTCCGCATCTTATCGAGGTAGTTTTGGTCAGTCGGTGAGAAGACCGCCAACATGTCTACGAGTTGGTCTAGCCGGTAGTAGGCCACGGAGTATCCGGCTTGGCATGCGGCGACGCCGATGGCGCAGACTATGTATGTTTTCCCTGTTCCGGTCGGTGCGAGGATGTGAATGTTGGTCGGGTTTTCCCGCCAGTTGGTCGCCGCGATTCGTTTCAGTTGGCGCATGTTGATGCCGCGTTGTTCTGCTCGGGTGACTTCAGCAAGGCTCGCGTCCGGGTATCGGAATTGTGCCTGGGTGATGGCTTTGGCGATGTTGCGTTGTTGCCGCTGTGTGTAGGCCTCTTCGACTGCTGCGAGGAAGATGTCCTCTGGTAGCGCATCCGCGTAGGCCTCGTCGTTGACAATCTCGTAGAAGACATCAGCGAAGGTCGATACGCGAAGCTTTCGCATTTTTGCCCGTACTGTTTCGTCATTGATGTTGCTCATGGTTCACGCTCCTTCTAGTTTTCGTAGTGGTCAGCAGGACGGATGAAGACGGCGTCAGCTGCGTCGCTGGTAAGCGGGGCGCTTGGGCGTTGTTGGTTCTTCGTCGCGGGCTGTGTCTTTCGCCCTGGTGCAGCAGGGGGCTGCTGAGCGTGCGCAATGTCAGTCTGGATGCGCTTGATCACAGCCATAGTTGGAGCCAGCTTCTTTTCTAAGACCTGCTGGCACGCCGGCTCGAGGGTGGCTTTGCTGTGCTTTTTGCCCAGGTTGGCCAGCACGTTGCGAGCTTGAAGAAGTCCGCGGGGGACGGCGGCACTATTACGATCGAGGATCATCGCTATGACTGTGTGCGTTGCAGAACCGAACGACGAGGCCCAAGCCAAGAGTTCGTCGCGGGTGAGCGCCTTGTGGCCTTCGTCATCGCTGCTTGGCCCATGGTTGGGATCAGTGGAGTACCGGTATTTGAATCCGTGAAGGCGTGTGTGTTCAGCAACTAGTTGATCACCGTTGAAGATGCTCACCAGTTGCGGGGTGAGCCTGACCGTCACTGCCTCTCCTACCAGCTGAAATGGCACAGAATAGTACTGGTAGTCACAGGTGATGTGCCAATTACGGTCGACTTTGAGCCGCTTGTATGACACTTCCGTAAACGGTGTCGGCGGCAGATCGCGCATCACTGGTGCTTCTTCTTGCTCAAAGCGCATGCGCCGTGTTGTGCCATCAGCCCGTGTCATTGCGCTGTTGATATCGGCAAGCCGGTCAGCGATTGCCTCATTGAGTTCATCGAGATTGTAGAAGACCTCGTCGCTGAAATACCCGAGTATTTTGGTGTAGGCGATTTTCACAGCACGTTCTACTGCCGCTTTGTCGCGTGGCCTGCCAGGTCTTGTCGGCACAATCGTGACCCCGTAGTAGTCGGCAAACGCTGCGTAGCGGTCAGTGACCATCCGGTAGCCTGAATGCTTCCTCGGCCGGTAGGTCGCCGTAGAGGCATTATCCGGCACGATGACCGCCGGTAATTTGCCAAGATAGTTCAACGCTTTGACGTGGCATGCAATCCAAGCCGGCATCTTCTCATTCGCAGCAGCAGTGACGTACATCAGCCCTGAGTACGGGCATACCGCGACAAACAGCGACGCCTTGAATGCGGTATCACCACTGGCCTGATCCACCACCGGCACTTTGTCGCCAGCCCAGTCGACGTAAAGCTCTTGCCCCGGCTCATGGGTGACGACTTCGACAAGATCATGAGCACGGAGAAATTCATTGAGCCCACTGCAAAACTGGGAGTACTGGTACTTTGTCTTGTCCGTCGGACACGGCTGCGACAAGTAGTCCATCCACAGCTTGTGCCTGGTCACGTGCTTTTTGCTTTGGAGCTTGCGTGCAAGGGCTTGAAAATCAGGCTGGTCGTAGGACATCGTCCGCTTACTCCGGCCGTCGCTGAATCGATCATCGAACCATCCCGGTGGGAGTTGGCGGAAACGCTCTGGCGTTAGTGCCTCATCAGCGATGACTTTCTTTGCGCGGGATACTTCTCGTCGTGAACATCCCAATGCGTGTGTGATCTGCGCGTAGCTTGCACCGTCAAGGCACATCGCGATGATCTGTTTGAAGTTAGCCACAAGGACCGGCTCCTTCCAAGTAGATGTTGACGCGACACCACCGGATTGTGGTGTCGCCAACATCAACTATGAAAGAAAACCCCTTGCAGTACCGGGTACGTGGAACACCGGTACCAACTACGCGGACTCGCGGTACCAACTACCCCGAATCGACAGACGGCAGGGATGGTTCGCACACTACACGCGTCAATAAGCTTGCTGTCAGAGTTTTTGATTTATTTACCAAAGTTTCAGCAGCTGTTTGGACTTATCAGAAATCGGCCGTACGACATCCGCAACGCAAAACCGACCAGATGGATAACCTGACCGGTTTTTCGTGTGTCACCTAGCTGTTACGCCGCCTCACGACCCAGCCCAAACCCCCTCCCAATAAATTCACCGAGATTTAAAGGAAGGGAGGGAAACCGGAGGCGTCGATAAGCAAATGCCCCCGAAAAGAAGTTGGCGGAGACGAGGGGATTTGAACCCCTGGAGGGATTAACCTCGCCGGTTTTCAAGACCGGTGCATTCGGCCGCTCTGCCACGTCTCCAACTCAGAGCAGTCTAACGTAGCCTTGCCGCATGAAAGCAATCAATGATGAGCTCATGCTTTACGACGCCCAAAGGCCCACCCCGCAAGACGGCGAAGTCCTGGTCAAGGTTGTGGCCGCCGGCGTGAACCGAGGCGACCTGATGCAGGCCGCCGGGAAGTACCCGCCGCCGAAGGGCGAGTCCGAGATTATGGGGCTGGAGTGCGCGGGGGTGATCGTGGATCCGGGCACGACTGGCCGCAAGGAGGGCGATGAGGTCGGCTGCCTGCTCGCCGGCGGCGGCTACGCGGAGTACGTGGCGGTGCCGGAAGGCCAGCTCACGCCGATCCCGTCGGGCCTGACCGTGGAGGAGACCGCGGGCGTGGTCGAGGTGGCGTGCACGGTGTGGTCGAACCTGGGCATGATCGCCGGGATCTCTGAGGGCGACAAAGTGCTCATCCACGGCGGCGCGGGCGGCATCGGCTCCTTCGCCATCCAGATGTGCAAGGCGCTCGGCTGCGAGGTGGCGGTGACCGCCGGAAGCCAGGAGAAGCTCGAGTACTGCCGCGAGCTCGGCGCGGACATCCTGATCAACTACAAGGAGCAGAACTTCGCCGAGGAGCTGCCCGGGTGGGCGGACGCGATCCTGGACGTGGTTGGCGGGCCGTACCTGGAGCAGAACATCAAGACGCTGAACACGGACGGGCACCTCATCGTCATCGCGGTGCAGGGCGGGCCGAAGGGCACCCTGTCGCTGGGCCGGATGATGCCGCGGCGCCTGTCCGTCACCGCCACCACCCTGCGCGCACGCCCCCGGCCGATGAAGGCGGCGATTGTCGCCTCCACGGTGGAAAATGTGTGGCCGCTGATCGAGTCCGGCAAGATCGCCCCGAACATCTCCGCGCGCTTCCCGCTCGCAGACGCCAAGAAGGCCCACGAGCACCTGGATTCCGGCGACAACACCGGGAAGATCCTTTTGGTGGTTTAAGCCAGCGACGCCACGGTGCGCACCAGCTGCTCGATGTCGTTCTGGGTGTTGAACGGCGACATGGCGATGGTCACGGCGCCGCCCATGTCGGCGACGCCCATGTCGTCGAGAAGCGGTGTGGCGCACGTCTGGGTGGCCACGATGCCGTTGGCCAACAGGCGGCGCAGCACGGTTTCGGACGGCACGCCGGTCACGCCGAACGCCAGGCGCGGGATGCGCTCCACGCGCGCGTCCTCGGCCGCCTCGCCGCTGACGCCGACGATGTGCACGGCGGGCAGGGTGCCCAAGAACGTGTGCAGGTCATCCCGCAGGCCGTTGAGGTAGGCGGTGGTCGCGTCCAGGGAGTACTTCAGGCGGTTGCGGCGGGTAGCGCGGCCGGTAAAGCCCTCGACCAGGGAGGCGTAGTGGTCCACCACCGCCGGCACCGCACCCGCCAGCCCCTGGGAAACCTCCAGGTCCAGCGCCTCCATGTCCAGGCGCTTGAACATGGCGGAATCGCGGAAGATCAGCGCGGCGATGTCCGGCCCGCCCAGCTGGGCGATGTCCACCGCGGCCACGTCCGCGCCCCAGGCCTCCAGGTCTACGGGCCGGTAGGGGGCGTACGCGGTGGCGTCCACAAGCACCCACGCCCTCGACTTCGCGCGCACAGCCTCCGCGATGTCGGCCACCCGCACCACGTTGCCCAGCTCCGCGTGCGCCGCCGGCACGGACACCAGGCGGGTCGAGCCATCCGCGATCTCGCTGTACTGCCACGCCGGCAGGTCGCCGGTGGCCAGGTCCGCCTGCGCCCAGACCTCATCCAGCCCGGCGCGCTGCAGGCGCTTAGTCAGGTGCGGGCGGTCCAGCGGGTTCAGCACCACAGAGGAGTTGCGGCGCAGCATCGGCTTCATCGCGTTGACCAGCGCCGAATACAACGCAGGCACGCTCGGGCCCAGCACCACCTGGTCCGCCGCCACCCCGGTCAGGTCCGCGATGGCCACCCGCGCCGCCTCCGGGTACTGCACGCCCTCCGGCTGGCCCAGCGCCTCCTTGGAGTGCGAGCCCAGCACCGGCTCCGGCGGCGGCACCAGCGCCGCGCTGCGGAAACTTCTCGAGACCGCCGTGGCCACCTTCTCCGGCACCTGCGGCTGCGTGTGGGCGTTCAGGTACGTCCAGCCGCTACCGAGCGATGTGTAGAGTCCACGCACTCCCCACACGTCATATGCCACGGCCGACCTCCCTTCAGGCAAGAATGTCCTAATTATGCACGCCCGTCCGACACGGCGCACACCGCCAGCTCGGGTGCGCAAATACAGTGCACTAGGGTGATCTGCGTGCACAACGTAGAACAGCTGCGCCAAGACGTCGCCCGCATGACCAGCCCACCGGGCGAAGACACGCCGCCGTCGAAGTCCAAGACCTTCCGGCGCGCGTTCGACGACCTCATCCGCGGCTGGGGCCAGCACGAGCTCTGGCTGCAACTGGGATGGCAGGACATCAAACAGCGGTACCGGAGGTCCACCCTCGGCCCGCTGTGGATCACCATCGCCACCGGCGTGATGTCGCTGGCGCTGGGCCTGCTCTACTCCATGCTGTTCCAAATCGACGTCGCGGAGTTCCTCCCGCACGTCACCGTCGGCTTCATCGTCTGGGGCTTCATCTCCGGCTGCATCAAGGACGGCGCGAACGTCTTCATCGAAAACGAAGGCCTGATCAAGCAGCTCCCATCTGCTCTGTCGGTGCACGTGTACCGCCTGGTGTGGCGCCAACTACTGTTTTTGGCCCACAACATGGTGATCTGGCTTTTGCTGGTGCTGATTTTCCGCATCCCGCTGACCCTGCACACCCTGCTGTTCATCCCCGGCCTGGCGCTGCTCGTGGTCAACGGCGTGTGGGTGGCCATGTTCTTCGGCATGGTGGCCACCCGCTTCCGCGACGTCGCCCCGCTGCTGGAAGCGCTGGTGCAGCTGCTCTTCTACGTCACCCCGATCGTCTGGACCACCCGCACCCTCAAGGACCAGGGCGGCGAGATCGCGCAGCGCGCCATGCTCGCCGAGGTCAATCCCCTCTACCACTACCTCGAGATCGTGAGGGCCCCGCTTATCGACGAACCGTTGGCCGCCTACCACTGGGGCATCGTCCTTGCCTGCACCGTCGCCGGCGTCCTGATCACCCTGCTTGCCATGAAGCGCTGGCGCTTCCGCGTGCCGTACTGGGTTTAGGAGTTTAGGAGTTTCACATGGTTTCCATCGACACCTACAACGCCTGCGTCGACTTCCCCATCTTCGACGCCAAGTCCCGCTCCCTGAAGAAGGCCGTGATGTCGTCCGCCGGCGGCAAGATCGGCCAGAACGCCTCCAACACCGTGGTCGTGGAGGCGCTGCGCGACATCAACCTGCACCTGCGGGAAGGCGACCGCGTCGGCCTGGTCGGCCACAACGGCGCCGGCAAGTCCACCCTGCTGCGCCTGCTCTCGGGCATTTACGAGCCGACCCGCGGCGTCGCCGACGTCCGCGGCCGCGTCGCCCCCGTATTCGACCTGGGTGTGGGCATGGACCCGGAGATCTCCGGCTACGAAAACATCATCATCCGCGGCCTGTTCTTGGGCCAGACCCGCAAACAGATGAAGGCGAAGATGGACGAGATCGCCGAGTTTTCCGAGCTCGGCGACTACCTCAGCATGCCCCTTCGCACCTACTCCACCGGCATGCGAGTCAGGTTGGCACTCGGCGTGGTCACCTCCATCGAGCCGGAGATCCTGCTGCTCGACGAGGGCATCGGCGCCGTCGACGCCGCCTTCATGGCCAAAGCCCGCGTGAGGCTCGCCGAGATGGTGGAGCGCTCCGGCATCCTGGTCTTCGCCTCCCACTCCAACGACTTCTTGGCACAGCTCTGCAACACCGCCCTGTGGGTGGACAAGGGCGAAATTAGAGAGGCCGGCCTGGTCGCCGACGTCGTGGGCGCCTACGAGGGCCCCGAGACCGGCGAGTACGTCGCGGAGCTGGTCGAGCGCTTCCACGGCGACGCTGACGTCGAAAAGCCCTAGCCCCCTCCCCTCCCGACACATCGCGGCTGAATCTGTCAGGCCGGACCTAACCCCCCAGGTCGGCACAAACGGCCGCCGTAATCTGTCAGGACTGGAGCTTGTGGATCAGCGCCACGAGCTTCTCCACAAACTTGTGCAACGACGCCGAGGTGAAGCGCAGCACCCGCCACCCACAAATGGTGAGGTCGGTGTTGATCTCCGTGTCTTTGTGCCACTGCTTCGCCTCGCCGTGGTGGGCACCGTCGTACATGATCCCGATCCCGAGCTCCGGAATGGCCAGGTCAAACGTGGTCACGATCTTGCCGCCGTCCCGGACAACGACCTGCTCCTCCAGCCGCAACCCAAACTTGTCGCACACCATCTGGGCGAGCAGGCGCATTTCGGTCTCTTTCGGCGAGTCCGCCAGCTTGCTCGACTTCGCAAGCGCGCGGGTGAGCCACCGCTGGCACACCGTCCCTGAGCTCGCTTGCAGGATGTCCACCGGGTCAATGCCCAGGTGGCGCCGCACGCAGTCGATGAGCGTGACCGCTTCCACAAGGTCCATGCTGTGGCCGGCGAAGGTGGCGCCATTGCTTTGCGACGTCCTCCGGATCTCCCTCAGCACCTGCGCCGTCGCCGCCGCCGGGCTAGCAACCTGAAACGCATGCCCGTAGTGCCGGACCTGCCAAACGTGCTCAGGCTTGCATCCGCGGCGCACGATCGACGGCTTGTAGATGTTGCCGTGTGAGTTGCGTTCCGCCGATGGGTCCATGAGCACGGTGTCTTTGCCCTCGACTCGGTACTTGAGCCCGTACAGCGCAAGCGCGCCATGGGCGAGGACCACGTTGGAGGGGTTCTCTATCCCGAAGGCGGCGGCACGGTACGCGGCGGGGACTTGGTAGATCACTCCCCGCGGGTGGCTTCGCGAGTCCGCCCGGGCTAGCTCGTAGGATCTCTGTTCCCGCGCGAGCATGTGGAATCGCGCGCTCACCTGCACCGTTTGCATCCCCTGGGGCAGGTTCCCGGCGGGGAGCAGGCTGTTCTCTGGACCGACATTCATCCCGTCATACAAATTCACCATGCCTACTTAGACGTGAAGAATGCGCGTTTGGATCCCTCGGGCACAATAAAAGGCATGACTGCGTTGAATCCGAACGGCACGACCGCCGCCGTGATTGTCACCCACCGCCGCGTTGACCTGCTGAAACATTCGCTTGAGCAGGTTGTCAACCAGACGCATCCGGTGGATTGGGTGATTGTGGTGGACAACGGGGCGCAACAAGAGGTGCAGGAGCTTCTCGACGACCTCGCGGCCGACCGCGCCGTCTACCTCCCATCCAAAACCAACCTGGGCGGAGCGGGCGGGTTCGCCTACGGATTCCTGCACGCGCTTGCCCTGGGCGCGGACGCGATCTGGTGCGCGGACGACGACGGCCGCCCCAAGGATGAGCACGTGCTCAAAGAGCTGTATCGGGTCGCAGAAAAGCACCAGTTGGCGGAGGTCTCCCCGGTGGTGGCGAACATCGACGACCCTGAGAAGCTGGCGTTCCCGCTACGCCAGGGAACGACCTGGCACCGCCGCGTAGATGAGCTCGAAGGCGATTTTTTGCCTCAGTACGCCAGCCTGTTCAACGGCGCGCTGATCTCGGCAAAGGCGATGGAGCGCATCGGCGTGCCGGATTACCGTCTGTTTATCCGGGGCGACGAGGTGGAGTACCACCGTCGTCTGGCACAATCCGGACTTCCCTACGGCACGGCGCTGACCACGTTCTACCTGCACCCGGACGGCTCGGGCGAGTTCCACCCGATCATGGGCGGCCGCGCCCACGCCCAGTTCCCGGACAACCCCACCAAGCGGTATTTCACGTACCGGAACCGCGGCTACATCATTAACCAGCGCGGCATGAAGAAGATGCAGCTGCAGGAGGTGGTGCGCTTCGGCTGGTTCTTCCTGCTGGAGAAGAAGGACCCGAAGGCGTTCATCGAGTGGCTGAAGCTACTTCGGCGGGGAGCCAAAGAGGACTTTAGGCGGCCATAGTTTTCTTGGCTTCGCGGAAGATCAGGTGCCGCTGCAGCTCGAAGTTGGTCACGGTGGCCACGCCCTGGGCAATCACGAACGAGACCAGGTTCTTCCACGGGTTGACCAGCCCCAGGTTGGTCAGCGGCGAGTCCGTGATGCGCCACAGCACCATCTGCACCGCAAACGTCACGGCGTAGAGCACGAACACGGCGCTGGCCTTCTTCGCGTTGATTTTGGCGTCGAAGGAGAACTTGGAGTTGAGCACGTACGCGGCGAGCGTGCCGAAGACCCAGCCCACCGCCTTGGCAAGGTCGCGCTGCACCCCCATGAACTCGATGAGGCTGTGGGTGATGCCGAAGTCGATGACTGCGCAGCCCACGCCGATAACAAGGAACGGGATGAGCTGCTGTTTCAGGGTAGAACTTGAGGCCACGGGCGAATACCCTACCCGCGGATGAGCTGGCGGTAGATATCCAACATCTCCGCCGCGCTCCGTTCGCCGCCGATCTCATCCAGCTCAGCGAGCGACTTGGCGCACAGCTCCCGGATCTCCCCGATCGGCAACTCGCCGTGCCCCAGGGAGGCGAAGATGCTCTCCGCGATGTGCGCGGTCTCCGCGCCCGCGCAGCAGGTCAGCGCGAAGACCAGGGACCAGAAGGCGTCCCTCCCTACGCGCCCGGTCTCCACCGGCAGCGCCTCGATCCGCTCCCCCGCACCGACATCCAGGGCCTGCAGCAGCGGGGCGAAGTCGTGGCCGCGCGCCCGCGCCATGAATTCGCGCACCTCGGCGCGCAGCCCCGGCACCTCGACCTCCCCCATCAGCCGGGCGTTGACCTTCCCAATATCGAACCCGTGGGGCCCGAACGCTCCCGAACCCGCCACGCACACGGACGGCGGCGTGGACTCGTCGCGCGGATACACGTTGGCCAACTGCATCTCGAAGGACCACAGGCCGTGGGAAAAGTGGGTGGAATCGCCGGGGGACTTTAGGACGTCGCAAAGCAAACGCTCCTGGGGCGCATCCGCACCCACCTCCTCGACGCCGAACACCTCCCCCACGATCTCGCAGCAGTCCGCGATGGTCGCGTCCTCGTCGATGCCCACCCACCGGTACACAACCTCATCCGACACCAGGCCGACGCGCACAAGCAGCGTCGCACCAGCCCGGCGCTCGGTGAGGCGGATCACCGGCGCGAGGTGGTCTGAGCGGTAGAGGGTGCTGGACATGGCGCCCAATATAGGCTTTCTTTCCATGAGGAAGCATTACAAAGGCAACGACCCCCACGCGATCCACGAGGCAGCACAGCGTATCGACGCCCCGTTGTCCGACTTCATGGTCCGCCTCATGGCAGAAGAACTGCCCTTCGTGGACTCCAAAGGCCGCACCCGGATCTACGAGATCCTGCGCGAGCACAAGGCAGCCGGCAAACCTGTGATTTCCAGTCAGGAGGAGCTGCCCGCGGAGATTCGCGCGATTATGGACCTTTAGTATGACTATGGTTGAGGGCATGGAACTGACAACCCAATCCCTCTACGGATGGGGCCGCACCGCCCCCTCAACCGCGCAGGTCCTCTCCACCGCAGACGTTGACACCATCGCCCAGGCAGTCAAGCAGGTGGCAGACGAAAACTCCGAGCTTCCAGAACACAAGCGCCGCGGCATCATCGCCCGCGGCATGGGCCGCTCCTACGGCGACCCCGCCCAAAACGGCGGCGGCCTCGTCGTCGACATGACCCCGCTGAACCGCATCCACTCCATCGACCCTGACACCGGCATCGTCGACGTGGACGCCGGCGTCACCCTCGACCAGCTGATGAAGGCCGCGCTGCCCTACGGCCTGTGGGTCCCGGTGCTGCCCGGCACCCGCCAGGTGACCATCGGCGGCGCCATCGGCCCGGACATCCACGGCAAAAACCACCACTCCGCAGGCTCCTTCGGCAACCACGTGCTCTCTATGGAGCTTTTGGTCGCGGACGGCCGCGTGCTGCACCTGGAGCCGACGGGCGAAACTGCCGAGCTGTTCTGGGCCACCGTCGGCGGCATGGGCCTGACCGGCATCATCCTGCGCGCCCGCATCCAGATGACGTTCACGGAGACCGCCTACTTCATCGCGGACACCGACCGCACCGACACCCTCGACGAGACGATCGCGGCCCACTCCGACGGCTCCGAGGTGAATTACACCTACTCCTCGGCCTGGTTCGACGCGATCTCCGCCCCGCCGAAGACCGGCCGCTCCACCATCTCCCGCGGCTCTTTGGCCACCCTGGACCAGCTCAAGGAGTTCGCGCCGAAGCTGGCCAAGGACCCGCTGAAGTTCAACGCCCCGCAGCTGATGACGGTGCCGGACATCTTCCCGTCCTGGACCATGAACAAGCTGTCGCTGATGGCCATCGGCGAGGCGTACTACCTGATGGGTTCGCCTTCCCGCAACGACGTGAAAAACCTCACGCAGTTCTACCAGCCGCTGGATCTCATCGGCGAGTGGAACCGCGGCTACGGCAAGGCCGGCTTCCTGCAGTACCAGTTCGTCGTGCCCACCGACGCCGTGGAGCCGTTCAAGGACATCATCTACGACATCCAGTCTTCCGGCCACTACACCGCCCTGAACGTGTTCAAGCTGTTCGGCGAGGGCAACCAGGCGCCGCTGTCCTACCCGATGAAGGGCTGGAACGTGTGCGTGGACTTCCCGATCCGCCCGGGCCTCAACGAGTTCCTGGACCGCCTGGACGACCAGGTCATGCAGTTCGGCGGCCGCCTCTACCTGGCTAAGGAGTCCCGCACCTCCGCCGAGAAGTTCCACAAGATGTACCCGGAGCTGCCCGGCTGGCTGAAGACCCGCCGCGACATCGACCCGACCGGCGTGTTCGCGTCCGACATGTCCCGCCGACTCGAGCTGAACTAAGGAGAACCGACCATGTTGAATGCAGTAGGCCAAGCCCAGCACATCCTGCTCCTTGGCGGCACCAGCGAGATCGGCCTCGCCATCGTCGCCGAGCTCGCCTCCCGCGGCGGCAACCCCACCGTCACCCTGTGTGCGCGCAAGGACTCCCCGCGTATCGACGGCGCGATCTCGGCCGTCCAACAAGCCGGCGCAGGCCACGTGCGCCTGATCGACTTCGACGCGCTCGATTTCGCCGCCCACCCGGCCGTCATCGACGCCGCGTTTGCAGACGGCGACGTCGACGTTGCCGTGGTCGCCTTTGGCACCCTCGGTGACCAGGAGCAGCTCTGGCAGGACCAGGCGGCGGCAGTGGCATCCGCGCAGACCAACTTCACCGCCCCGATGTCCGTGGGCGTGCTTTTGGGCCAGCACATGAAGCGCCAGGGCCACGGCACGATCATCGCCCTGTCGTCCGTGGCGGGCCAGCGCGTGCGCCGCTCCAACTTCGTCTACGGCGCCTCCAAGGCGGGCATCGACGGGTTCTACCTGCAGCTCGGCGAGGCCCTGAAGGACGACGGCGTCACCGTCACCGTCGTGCGCCCGGGCCAGGTGCGCACCAAGATGACCGACGGCTTGGATGAAGCCCCGCTCACCGTGAACAAGGAAGATGTCGCCGAGGCCGCCGTCGAGGCCGCCCTGGCCGGCAAGTCCTCCGTGTTCGTGCACAAGCTCTTCGGCCCCATCTCCCTGGTGCTGAAGGCCATCCCGGCGCCGATCATGAGCAAGCTGAACTTCTAGTACTGCCCGCATAATTCAGCCGCGATCCGTCCCCGCTGACGGATCGCGGCTGAATTTGTCAGACCGGCCCTATATCCCCAGGACCCTGACTTTTCTGTCTGAAAGTATCAGGACCACCTAGTCCTTGGCGCGGCCCATGCCGAGCAGCACCTGCTCGCGAAGCCGACCGGTCCCCACCACCGCCAGGACACAGCCAACCAGCGCGACCGCAACAAGCCCGCCGAACAGGGCCACCTTGTCCAGCACGTTGACGTGGATCATGACCATGATGGTGCCCATCAGGCTGCCCATGCCGAACCCGAGCAGCGACACCACCAGCATTGGAACCCCAACCTCGCGCACGGCCACCTTGGTGTGGAACGCGGCCGGCGCGCCAATGAAGTAGAGCGATTTGGTCAGTTGCTTCTGCTCCACCACGGCCAGTGCCTGAGTGAGCAGGGTGGATGACACCAGCAAGACCGCCGCGAAGACGGCGGTGATAGCCACACCGGGGGGAGTATCACCCGTGATCATTTTCAGGACGGGCTCTTCCTCGACTTCCGGTACTGCGGAGATCCAGGCGCCAATACCGCCAATGAACGCCACGAAGTACAGGGCGGTCACTCGCTTCCAGGTGGTTTTCGCGCCTCGGCCGACCCGACGCGTGGCAACGTAGTTTGCGGCCCCGGGGACCCGGTAGCTCAGGCGTGCGAGGAGTTGGATCACGCCGACGGCGATCAGTGCGTTGACGTTGAGAATGCCGCCGGCTACGACCAGCACCACCACGAACTCCAACGCGTCTGCCTTCGGAGCGATGCTCAGCGAGCTTAGGTAGCGGTACAGCACCACCGCACCAACCAGTGAGAGCACCAGCGTGATCATGTTCTGTCCCTTTGGTGGGATTTTCTTGGTGACGCCGAGTGGGGTGACGGAGACTCGTCGCAAAGCAAGCCACACTGAGCACGCAGCCAACACCAGCACGACGATCCAGGCGATGGGGATGACCCACCAGGTGAGCATTTCCCAGGTGTCGACGCGCTTTTCCTGGAACGTCAGCAAACTCCACGCCGGGCACGTAACTATGTACAGCACCGAGCCCAGCACCAACCCGACAAGCGCCTGGCGCAGCGATTCCAGGATCATCATCCCGCGTACCTCGCCGGCGGTCGCGCCGATGAGGCGAAGCACCGCCAGGTGCTCCTCGCGCCCGCCCAGGTTCGCGCGCGCGGCCTGGGTGAGCAGACCCAACAGGCTCGGCACGAGCAGCACGCACGCGAATAGCGCGAGGAAGATATACGTGATGGAGATCGGCCCGCCCAGGTCTTTCGAGACTTCCACGAGCGCCTCGTGCGGGTGTCTGTCGCGCGCCACGAACATCCAGGTGCCGCCCATAAGGGTGCACAGCATCCAGGTCGCCACCGTCACCGCAACCAGCGACAGCGCACGAACCCAGCGCTCGCCGATCTGCCGCTGCGAGCGCCCTTCGCTTGTCTGCGACACCGCCGACCGCATCAACGTCACTGCGCTCATCGCGCCACCTCCGAGTGGATCAGGCCGTCGCGGATTTCAACGCGCCGGCTGCACCAGTCAGCGATCTTCGGGTCGTGCGTGACCACGACGAGTGTCACGCCGAACTTTTGGCACACGGCCACGATCTGCTGCATGACTTCGTGGCCGGTGGCCTGGTCCAACGCCGCCGTCGGCTCGTCAGCGAAGACCACAGACGGCGGCCCGGCCAAAGCACGCGCGATGGCTACGCGCTGCCCTTGGCCGCCGGAAAGCTGCCCCGGGTACCGGTCCACATAGGCACCCAAGCCCAGGCGTGTGAGCATGTCAATGGCTTCGTCGTGTGCTTGCGACCGCGGCACCCCGCGCATGATCTGCGGCAGGGCGACGTTTTCGGTGGCGGTCAGCTCCGGCAGCAACTGGCCGTCTTGGAAGATGAAGCCGAAGTGCTCCAGGCGCAGGCGCGAGCGTTCGGCGTCGCTCATTGCGGCCACATCGTGGCCGTCGAAAAGCACCTCGCCCTGGTCGGGCACGAGCACGCCGGACATGCAGTGCAGCAGGGTCGACTTGCCGGAGCCCGAGGGCCCCATGATGGCCACGGATTCGCCGTTGCTCACCGAAAGGCTGATGCCTTCGAGGACCCGCTGCTGGGGGAATGACTTTGTGATGTCTCTGAGTTCAAGCATGGTTTCTATTTCACAGGTGGTCGCGGCTAAGCACTATGGTCCTGACTCCCGAATATGGGTAGTGCTAGCTCTACCCCGCTACGCTTTCGGACATGCGGCGAAGAAGAAACCACGAGCAGCGGGCGGCGGCGAAGATCCACCAGCTCACCGCGTCGCGACGCAAGATTGCGGAGGCCTACGAGGTGGAACGCCTGCGCATCGAGCGCGACCTGCACGACGGTGCGCAGCAGTACTTCGTGGCCGCGGCGATGAAACTTGGCGAGGCCAGGCTGGATGTCGATTCGCCGCTTCTCGACGACGCCGCCCGCGACCTCCACAACGGCCTCGACGCACTCAGGAGAACCGTGCGCGGCATCCACCCGCGGGAGTTGTCGGATCACGGACTCATCGCCGCAATCGAGACGGCCGCCGCCCAGTACGGCCCGCACGTCACGGTCCGTGCGCCGCACGAGCTGCCGCGTATCGACGGCTCCGTCACCGCCGCCGCCTACTTCTTCACCGCCGAAGCGCTCACCAACGCCGCGAAGCACGCACCCCAAGAACCTGTCAGCGTGCTCGTGACCTGTGACCACACCCTGAACATCTCGGTCACCGACCAGGGCGGCGGCAACGCGCGCATCACCCCCGGCGGTGGGCTCGACGGGATGCAGGAACGAGTCGCGGCGTTCGGCGGCGAGCTGGAACTCCACTCGCCCGACGGCGGGCCAACCACCGTCACCGCCCGTATTCCGTTGCTGTTGTTCCGGGGAGAAAGTGGGATTGCGCCATGAGAATTGTTATCGCGGACGACTCCGCACTGCTGCGGGAAGGCGTCGCCGGCCTACTCACCCGGCGCGGCCACGAGGTTGTGGCGCAGGTGGATAGTGCGGATCGGGTGCAGGGGGTCGTCGATACGCATGCGCCCGACCTGGTGATCACGGACGTGCGCATGCCGCCGAACATGCGCGACGACGGCCTGCAAGCAGCACTGGAGCTGCGCCACCGGGGCCCGGTCAACGTGCTGGTGTTGTCGCAGTACGTCGCGCCCGCCTACGCGCGGGAACTGTTCTCCGGCGGCGACGGCGGCACCGGCTACCTGCTGAAAGACCGCGTCGCCGAGGTGAAAGACTTCATCCAGGCGTGCGAAACCGTGGCGTCCGGCGGGGTGGTCATCGACCCGGACGTGGCCAGCGCGCTCATGGCCGCGAGCTCGCGCTGGCTAACCACGCTCACGCCGCGCGAGATGGAAGTACTCGAACACATGGCGGAGGGCCTGTCCAACGCGCAGATCTCCGAGCAGCTCTACCTCTCCGGCGCTGCGGTGGCGAAGCACGTCTCCAGCATCTTCTCCAAACTGGGGCTCACCCCCGACGAGGACAACCGTCGAGTACGCGCGATCCTGATGTACCTGGCAGAACGTGGAGTTGGGTAGCGTATGCGAAACTGTTACGTATGACTACCGCTTACCACCCCGACGAGCAGTCGGTTGGGCAAACCGCTGCCCGGACTGTCGCGGCCGGGCTCGCCGGCGGCGTGATCGCCCTAGCCGCCTGGTTCGTGCTGCACAAGATCTCGCTGCCGGCGTTCAACACGTCGATGGTGACCAGGTCTTTGGCCACCGCCGCGTCCTTCGTCTGCATCGGCGTCGGCGTCGTTTTGGCCGTGCTGTGGACCAAGGGCAAGAAGCCCTGGATTTCCGCGGCCGTGATGACGTTGGTGCCGGCGGGGCTGGTGGTGTCCTCCATCGGCATACCGCTGGGCGCGACCCGGCTCTACCTGGATGGCATCCAGGTGGACCAAGGCTTCCGCACCCAGTTCCTGTCGCGCATGACGGAGAACCTCGGCCACGCGGACATGGCGTATAAGGATCTGCCCACCTTCTACCCCATGGGCTGGTTCTGGCTGGGCGGGCGCACCGCCAACGTGCTGGGCATGCAGGGCTGGGAGGTGTACCAGCCGTTCGCGATCGCCACGCTGGCGGCGGCAGCGGCGATGCTCACCCCGGTGTGGCGCAGGCTCACCGGCTCGCTGCCCACCGCGCTCGCCATCGCCACCGTGACCACCGCGGTTGTGCTCACGGAGGTGCCGGAGGAGCCGTATGCGGCAGTGGTGGCCATGTTCGTGCCGGCGGCGGCCGTGATGTCGTACCGCGCGGTCAACGGCTCGTGGGCGTCCACCATCGCGCTGGCTGTCTACCTGGGCATTTCCGCCAGCTTCTACACCCTGTTCACCGCCATTGCCGCGCTGACCATGGTGGTGCTGGCCATCATCCACACCTTCACCAAGCGCTCGGTCCAACCGCTGGTGCACCTGCTGGTCACGGGCCTGGGGTCGATGGCCATCGCCGCGATCTCCTGGGGCCCGTACATCTGGCGGGTCATCACCGGCGACGAACCGCTGGAGTCCACCGCGAACCACTTCCTGCCCATCGAGGGCACGTACTTCCCGCTACCGTTCCTGTCGTTCTCGCTGATCGGTCTTTTGTCCATGATCGGCTTGATCTACCTGATTTACAGGATCAAGGAGCCTGAGGTGGCGGCCCTTGGTGCGTCGATAGGCGTGTGCTACCTGTGGGCGCTGGCCTCGATGGCGGTCACCCTGCTGGGCACCTCCCTTTTGGGCTTCCGCCTCGAGGTGCTGATTGTGGCGCTGTTTGCCACCCTCGGCGTGATTGCGATCTCCGAGTTCGGGCTGAACAAGTACACCACCGCCGTCGCCGCGGTCCTCGCGGTGGGCGCGCTGCAGATGGTGCAGAACATCCCGGTGGAAAACGAGGACTACATCGACCAGGCCTACGCCGACACTGACGGCAACGGCGAGCGCGCGGACCGCTTCCCGCCGGACGCGGGCCGCTACTACCAGGAGATGGCCGACTTCATCGAAGAGCACGGCCACATGAAGAACGACGCGGTGATCTACACCGACGAGATCAACTTCATGGCCTTCCAGCCCTTCTACGCGTTCAACGCCTACACCAGCCACTACGCCAACCCGCTGGGCGAGTTCGAGCACCGCAACGACGAGCTGAAGCAGTGGGCGGAGCTCTCCTACGAGGATCCGGAGAAGTTCACCGAGGCGGTGGACAACTCGCAGTGGGAGCCGCCTGTCGCGTTCGTGTTCCGCGACAACGGTAAGGACGGGCTGAAGACCCACATTGCGCACGACATTTACCCGAGCCAGCCGAACGTGCGCTACGAGGGCCTGTTCTTCAACCCAGACGCATTCGAGAAGGACTGGGACCTCGAGCAGTTCGGCCCGTTCGCTGTGGCGGTGAGGAAGTAAGGTGTCCGCTGTGAAAAGAGTCCAGACCACCGCGACTGTCGCGGGTTTGATCGCGTTTGTCCTGCTGTTGCTCGTGCCGTTCCTGCCGGTCAAGCAGACGGAATCCTCGGTGTCGTGGCCGCAGAACGGCTCGGTGGCGTCCGTGAACGCGCCGCTGATTTCGCTGGCGCCGCAGCAGCTCGATGTCACCGTGCCGCTTTCGGCTATCGACGAGCTCCGCGAGGGCCAGTCGCTGCTTCTGGGCACGCTGCCTGAGGGCTCCCCGAAGGCCAGCGACCGCGGCTTCTTTGTCACCTCCCCCGACGGTGGCCTGGTGGTCAGCTCCCTGAACGAGGTGCTGCTGCAGCTCACCCCGGCGCAGGTGGCCAAGCTGCCCGACGATGCGAAGCTCGAGGCCCACCTCGCGCACGACTTAACCACCGTGGAGATCCCGGGCACTGACTACGCCGAGGAGGACGACGAGGAGGATTACCGCCCGCAGCTCACCGGCATCTACACCGAGCTCAAGGATGAGCAGCAGCTTATCGACGCAGGCCTGTCCGCCCACGTCGACATCAACTCCCGCTTCACTTCCCAGCCGACACTGATCAAGACGCTGGCGATGGTGCTCGGCCTGATCAGCGCCCTGATCTCCCTGGCCGCGCTGCGGAAGCTAGATAGACCAGCCCCGCGTCTGCGCCGCCAGGGGCTCAAGCCTCTCGACGGCCTGGTGGCCGCCGTCCTCGGCTTCTGGCACGTCTTCGGCGCCAACACGTCCGACGACGGCTACCTGCTCACCATGGCCCGCGTGGCAGCCAACACGGACTACATGGCCAACTACTACCGCTGGTACGGCGTGCCGGAGGCCCCGTTTGGCTCCCCGTTCTACGACCTGCTCGCGCTGCTGTCGCAGGTGACCACGGCGTCGATGTGGATGCGCCTGCCCGCGCTGTTTGCGGGTCTGGGCACGTGGTGGCTGCTCTCGCGCGAGATCCTGCCGAAGCTCGGCCCCGCCATCGCTAACAGGCGCGTCGCCCACTGGACCGCCGCGCTGGTGTTCCTGGCGTTCTGGCTGCCGTACAACAACGGCACCCGCCCGGAGCCGATCATCGCGTTCGGCCTGATGGCCACGTGGGCGCTGTTCGAGCGCGCCATGGAAACCGACCGCCTGGTCCCCGCCGCGTGGGGCACCGTCGTGGCGGCGCTGACCCTGGCGTGCGGCCCGACCGGTCTCGCCGCGGTGGGCGTGTTCCTGATTTCTTTGCCCTGGGTGTTGGGGACCATTGGGCGTCGAGAGGCAAAGCTCGCTTCTATCGCGCCGTTTATGGGCGCGGGCATGGCTGTGATGGCGCCGGTGTTCAAGGACCAGACGCTGGCGAGCGTGCTGGAGGCGACCGCGGTGCGCTCCGAGGTGGGCCCGGCGATGCACTGGTTCGAGGAGTGGAGCCGCTACTCCGTGCTGTTCGAGCAGACGGTGGACGGCTCGCTGGCGCGCCGCTTCCCCATGTTCGTGCTCTTGCTATGCATCGGCCTGACCCTGTGGTGGTTCGCCCGCGGCGGCGAAAAAACTCGAACCGCGCAGCGCATGATGCTGATCATCGGCTTGTCCACCTTCTTCCTCATGTTCACGCCGACGAAGTGGACGCACCACTTCGGCATCTACGCGGGCCTCGGCGCGGCGATCGCGGCGTACGGCTCGGTGGTGCTCTCGCGGATCGCGCTGCAGTCCAAGCGCAACCGCTCCTTTGCCACGGCTGCGGTGCTGTTCCTGCTGGCCCTGACGCTGGCGGGCTGGAACGGCTGGTGGTACGTGTCCTCCTACGCGGTGCCGTGGTGGGACCGCACCCCGCAGCTGAAGGCCGTGGAGTTCAACACCATCGTCCTGGCCATCGCGCTCGTGGTGTTCGTGGTGGGCGTGGTGCAGTCCATGCGCCCGCCGAAGCCTGTGGACGCCTCACGCTGGGCCGGCGTCATGTCCGCCCCCATCGCCGTGGCGGCGGCGCTGATAGTGGCGCTGTCCTGCCTGACGTTTGTGAAATCTTTCGTCTCCCAGGCTCCGGACTACTCCGTGGGCATGGGCAACGTGCGCACCTTCGCGGGCGAGCGTTGCGCCCAGGGCGCGGACGTCCTGCTGGAGGAGGACACCAACGACGCATTCCTTTCGCCTATCGACGGCGTCCCGCTCGGCCGCTCCTTAGATTCCGGCGACAACCACGGGTTCCACCCCGACGGAGTGCCCGCCTTTATCGCCAGCGAAAACGCCGACACGTCGGACTCGAGCAACCAGCAGGTGCAGTCCGACGACACCGCCGACGTGGACCCGGGCTCCGACGAGGCGCAGTCCACCTCCCGCGTGAACACGCAGGGCAACCGCCCGCGCTCCATGCGCGGCGTGAACGGCTCGACGGTGCGCCTGCCGTTCGGCTTGGACTACACCCGCGTGCCGGTGCTGGGCACGTTCGAGGACGAGCCGACGCAATCCGCCGAGCTGGAGACCTCCTGGTTCGACCTGCCTGAGGTTTCCGAGGAGCGTCCGCTGCTGGTGGCGTCCGTGGCCGGCCGCATCAAGCACCACGACATCAACGGCATCGAGCAGGAGGGCAGCGAGTTGGAGCTGCAGTACGGCCGCAAGACTTCCGGCGGCGTACAGAAGCTCGGCGCGGTGGAGATGCTGGACCAGGGCCCGACCCCGCAGTGGCGCAACCTGCGCTACCCCATCGCTGACCTGCCCGAGGAGGCCGACGTGGTGCGCCTGGTGGCCAAGGACACCTCCCTGGCGGAGAAGGACTGGGTGGCGGTGACCCCGCTGCGCAACCCGAAGCTGGTGGAGCTGAACACCATGTTCGACTCCGAAACCCCGGGGTTGTTGGACTGGACCGTGGCGTTCCAGTACCCCTGCCAGCGCCCCTTCTACCACCACGCCGGCGTGGACGAGATCCCGGAGTACCGCATCATGCCGGATGCCCCGGGCAAGGCGAAGCTGTCCGGCTTCATGGACTTCCTCGGCGGCGGCTCGCTCGCCCCGGTGGAGGCCGTGAACACCTCCTACGAGGTGCCGGGCTACCTCAAGGGCGACTGGCAGCGCGACTGGGGCTCCGTGGCCAAGTACCACCGCCGCACCAACTCCGCCGGCGAGGCGCCGGCGCTGGCGCAGGTGGACCTGGCCGAAACCACCAGGTGGGGCCTGTACACCCCCGGCCCGATGAAGGTGCGCGACCCGGAGGAATAGAAGGTACAATCCCCTCGCTATGAAACTGCCGAAAATCGCCGCCGCCGCTGCCCTGCTGTTGTCCCTGGTAGCCACCCCCGCCCAGGCCCAGGCACAGCAGAGCTGCGCCGCGCATTACCTGGTCGCGGTGCCGGGCGGCGCCAACACGGCAGAGGGCATCCCGGACTATGTGCCGCACGGCGGCAACGTGTTCATGACCGGCGTGCTCACCCGCCTGGGCACCGGCGGGGAGATCCAGCCGCTGTGGGTGTCCTACCGGTCCACCCCGTTTGCCACCTCGGAGTACGAGAAGTCCAAGGCGGGCGGGCTCAAGCGCGCACGCGCCACCGTCAATAAGCTTGCGCGCGCCTGCCCGGACGCGAAGTTCAGCTTCACCGGCTACTCCCTCGGCGCGGACATCGCTGCCACCATCACCAGCGACATCGCCAACGGCCGCGGCCCGATCGAGCCGGAGCGCGTCTCCGGCGTGGCGCTGTTTGCCAACCCGCACCAGGGCGGCAACGGCGCGGTGCTCTCCGCCGGCACGTCCCCGCACTCGCGCGGCTCGCTGGGCTCGCTGCCGGGCGGCTACGGCGTGCTCGGCCCGCGCGTGCTGGAGATCTGCCGCGTCGACGACCTGGTGTGCTCCATGCAGGAATCCCACCGCGGCCTGGTCGCCCCCGCCATGCGCACCAACCTGGCGGCCGGCCGCGTGCCGCTCGCCGAGTTCAACGTGCTGTTCCGCGCGATGGGTTTGAAGTCGCTGGGCATTTTCTCCGACATCGGCTCCCACGGCGGCTACACCTTGGCGCAGCAGCGCGAGGCCTCCAACTGGATCATCGAGCAGTCCCAAGCCCCCATCCAAATTCCCGTTCCGGCGGTAGAGTTGGGGCATGAATGACCTCTTTGAGCTTGTAAACGGCACGTGGGCGAAAACCCACGACATCCCCGCTGACCGGGGCATCGACGGCGCGTTCTACATGCTGCGCGACAAATCCGAAGAAGATGTCCGGGCGATCTTGGAAGACGGCGCCGGTTTGGGCGGCGCCCTGTTTAGGTCCTTCATGGACAACCCCGGCGACATCAGCTCCCTCGACCCGGACCTGGCCAAGATCGAGGTCGCGGACGTCGACGAGTTCGTGCGCGGCCTGGGCGAGCTGGAGCGCGTCGGCGTCGGCGGGCCGGTGAGCTACTGGGTGGAGAAGGACTCGCAGGGCGAGAACTCCGTCGCCTACATCTTCCAGTCCGGCCTGGGGCTGCCGGACGAGGCCTACTACCGCGACGAGGACCACGCGGAGACCCTCGCCGCCTACAAGGCGCACGTGGCGAAGATGCTCGGCTTCCTCGAGCCGAAGTACCTGCAGGGCCTGACTCCTGAGATCGCCGCCGAGCGCATCGTCAACCTGGAGACCCAGCTGGCGGCGAGCCACTGGGACGTGGTCAAGGCGCGCGACGCGGTGGCCACCTATAACCCCACCGACCTTGAGGAGTTGCCGCCTTTGGTGCGCACGCTTCTCGACGCCTCCGGTCTTTCCGGAAAGGTCGTCAACATGATGCCGTCGTTTACTGAGGACCTGGACGGCATGCTGCGCCGGGAAACACTGGCGGACTGGCAGCTGTGGGCCGCGTGGAACATCCTGCGCTCCCGCGCCGGCGTGCTCTCCGAGGAGATCGGCAAGGCCAACTTCGAGTTTTATGGAAAAAAGTTAAGCGGCGCTACCGAGCAGCGCGACCGCTGGAAGCGTGGGGTGGGACTCGCGGAGAGCCTGGTAGGCGAGGATATTGGGCGGAGCTACGTCGATAAGCATTTCCCGCCCTCGTCCAAGGAGAAGATGCTGGAGCTGGTCGAATACCTGATCGCCGCATACCGCTCCCGCATCCAGCAGCTGGAGTGGATGAGCGAGCCGACGAAGCAGCGCGCGCTGGAGAAGCTCGCGCAGTTCAACGCCAAGATCGGCTACCCGGAGAAGTGGCGCAACTACGCGGGCCTGGAGTTCGGCGAGGACCTGGTGGAGAATGTCCGCCGCGGCGCCGCGTTCGAGCACGACTACCAGCTGTCCAAGATCGGCAAGGCCTCCGACCGGCAGGAATGGGTGTCTTCCCCGCAGACGGTCAACGCGTTTTACAACCCGGTGGTCAACGACATCACCTTCCCCGCCGCGATCCTGCAGCCGCCGTTCTTCGACCCGGACGCTGACGCCGCGGAGAACTTCGGCGCGATCGGCGCGGTAATCGGCCACGAGATCGGCCACGGCTTCGACGACCAGGGCTCGCGTTACGACGGGCTGGGCAACCTCAACTCCTGGTGGACCGACGAGGACCGCGCCAACTTTGAGGCCCTGACCGCCAAGCTGGTCGGCCAGTTCAACGGCCTGGTGCCGTCGGTGCTGGAGGGCACGAAGACGAAGGGCGTCAACGGCGAGTTCACCCTGGGCGAGAACATCGGCGACCTCGGCGGCCTGGGCATCGCCGTGGTGGCGTACAAGAAGTACCTGGAGGACAACGGCATCGACGACGAAAAACCCCAGCAGTTCGGCGACCTAAACTCTGAGTACACCGGCTTCCAGCGCCTGTTCCTGGCGTGGGCGCGGGTGTGGCGCTCCAAGGCTCGCCCGGAGATGGCCTCGCAGCTGCTCGCCATCGACCCGCACGCGCCGAACGAGTTCCGCTGCAACGTCATCGCCGCGAACATCGCCGAGTTCTACGAGGCGTTCGAGGTGGAGCAGGGCTCCACGATGTGGATCGACCCCGAGGACAGGGTGACGATTTGGTAGAGCACATCAACGAGCAGGGCGACCCGAACTTCAACGTCGGCGGCATCAAACGCGACATGCCGCCGGAGCTGCAGCTGGAGCAGCTGGCGTCCTACATGCACGCCACGTACGAGGACGGGCCGAACTATCTGGCCCTGCTGCCGGACCGCATCACGCACGCCGCGATGCTCATGCTCGGATCCGCCGTCGACCACGCCCTACCAGCCACGAAGTGGGCCGACGGGGTCACGGTGGAGTCCCACGAGCTGGGCACTGTGTTCCGCCCGTCGGAGCCGAACGGCAGGTGGGCAGTCTCGCTTTGGGACGGCCCCGCCAACGCCAAAGACATGCTCTGGCGCCCGGACGTCGCCGCCGCCGCGGAGCTGTCCGGCACCACGATCTTGGACGTGGACTCAGTGGCAGATGCTGCGAAGGCAGTTGAATTGGTCGGCGCCGAAGTGGTGTGGGCGCTTGGAGACGTAGCGTTGCCGCAGGCAGACCGCTACATCGTCACCTTCCCCACCACTCAGCCCTCAGTGGACGGGTTGATCCAGGTCAGGGCCAGCTCAAACCTCGAGGGCACCGAGTACCACGCCGACGGGTTCATCTCCACGCCGGCGGAGATCCGCCGCCGGGTCAAGGACGCCGCCGACGCCCTCTAGCCCAGCACGGAGTCGGCTTCGTCGACCTCGTCGAAGGTGGGGTCGTCAACCTCGGAGAGGAAGAACTGGGCGCCGTTGGCGTCGTGCACGCCGGCAGTCCCATTTTCAGGCCCGAACTCGACCCCGCCGCCGAGGTTTTCCACCTGTGTGCAGGCCGCGTCCACGTCGCGCACGCCGAAGTAGCTGAACCACTGGGCGTGCTCGCCGACGTACATGCCCAAAAACGGCGCGCCGTCCTCCACCGCGATGAAGTAGCCGTCTTCCTCGCGGATCTCCCAGTCGAAGAGTTCTCCGTAGAAGTCGATGGCGTCCATGCTCGGCGCGGAGTACTCGTACCACACCGGCACACCCGGCTCACCTGCGGCGAGGAAGCGCTCCTCCGGATCCTTCAGCCCGAACAGGCCGCCGGCCGGGTCCTGGCACAGGGTCACGGTCTCGTCCGAGCTGAGCACCTTGCCGCCCAGCTTCTCCACGTTCTCCGGGCTGCCGATGAACGACGTCACCCACATGTCCATCTGCGCCGGCACGATGCCGGCCACCGGCAGGCCCTCCTTGCGGGCAGTGCCGTCCACGATCTCCCAGCCCAGAAGCTGGGAGTAGAAGTGGGTGGACTTGAGCTGGTTCTGGGTGACCAGGTCCTGCCAGAACGGCATGCCTTCCCTGCCTTCGAATGCGGGCATTACAGGTTCCTCCACTTCTCGGGGTCGAAGTCGTCGTTGGCGGTGCGTTCGTCGAAGTAGTCGCCGTCGTCGCCGTCGACTACTACCGTGGCTGAATCTGCGCCAAGGCCGACGGTATCGCCGTCGATAAGCGAGTGCCCCCTCGAGGTGACCACCTCGTTGTTGACGGTGACCTCGCCAGCGCTGATGGCCTCCTTGGCGTGGCCGCCGGATTCTGCGAGGTTGGCCAGTTTGAGAAATTGTCCGAGTTTGATCGTGTCGCCGGAAATGGGCACGTCGATATGCATAGCGGTTAGTCTAAGGCATGCGAAGAATCTGGGCGTTTACCCTGCCTCTCCTGCTTGTTGGCTGTGTACAGGAGGAGCCGGAAGTCGTCGAAGAAGAGTCCACCGTGACCATCCGTTCCGTCGGCGACATCCTGGTCCACTCCGACGTGTACACCACCGCGCGCACGGACACCGGCTTCGACTTCTCGGGCATGTTCGACCCGGTCAGGGTATACATGCAGGACGCGGACATCACCACCGCAAACATGGAGGTCCCGGTCGCCGGCGAGGAGTTCGGGCTGTCCGGATACCCCCAATTCAACGCCCCGCCCGAGATCATCGATGCACTCGCCGGAGCAGGCGTGGACATCGTCAACAACGCTACGAACCACTCGATGGACAGGGGTGACGGGGGCGTGGTGGCGTCGACAGGCAACATGCGCGAGCGCGGCATGCTGTATACCGGCAGTTACGCCTCTGAGCAGGACAAATCCGTCCCCCGCATCATCGAGGTCAACGGCATCACCGTCGGCTTCCTCGGCTTCACTTACGGCACCAACGGCCTGCCGGTTGAGCAGGAGCATTTTGCATCGCTTATCGACGACACCCTGGCCGCCCAAGTCGCCGCCCTCGATTCACAGGTCGACGTCGCGGTGGTGATGCTGCACATGGGCGACGAATATGCGCCCCTGCCCAATGAGTTCCAGGAGGAGACTGCCGCGACTGCTTTGGACGCCGGCGCTGACCTGGTGCTCGGCGGGCACCCGCACGTGGTGGAGCCGTTTGCCGGGCCCGTCTGGTACTCCCACGGCAACTTCCTGCACGGCCAGTGGGAGGAGCCGACCAAGGTCGGCGGAATCGGCGAGTTCACGTTTAGCGGCGCCCGGTTCATGCCCACCTACACCGTCGGCCCGCCGATCAGCTACGACCACCACGTCATCCCGCTCGTGGAGGCCGCCGACTACCTGGATGTTCATAAATGGATGGCGGACCTGCGCGAACGCCTCAACGTCGAGGTCGTGGACTACCTCTAGCGTTCCGCCTGGTCCACCGGCATGATGCTCATCGTGTCGATGTTCACGTGCGCCGGCAGGCTTGCCACCCACCGCACCGCTTCGGCGATGTCGTCCGCGGTGAGGTTCTGTTTGCCCTCGTAGACCTTGCTCGCGCGCTCCTCGTCGCCTTTGAATCTGTTCAGTGAGAAGTCCGTCTTCACCCGGCCGGGGTCGATCTCGCACACGCGGATGTCGTTCTCCGCCTCCTCGCGCCGAAAAGCCCTGGTCACACCACGGAGTCCGTGCTTGGCCGCGTTGTAGCCGGAGCCGCCCTTGTACGCGTCCGTGCCAGCCACCGAACCGATGTTGACCACCAGGCCTTTCGACGCTTTGAGCTGCGGGTACAGCGCGCGGGTGACGCGCATCGTGCCCATCACGTTGGTCTGGAACATCCACTCCCAGTCCGCGTCGTCCGCGTCGCGCAGAAAGTCCAGCTCCTTCGCGCCGCCGGCGTTGTTGACCAGCAGGTCCACGCGTTCAAGAGCTGCAAGCTTCTCGACGCTCTCCCGGTCGACCACGTCCAACTCCATCGCCACCCCACCGATTTCGTCCGCGATTTGCTGGCACTTCTCCAGGCGCCGCGCCGCCACCACGACCTTCCAGCCGTCCTTGGCCAGCGCCCTGCAGGTCGCTTCCCCGATGCCTGCCGATCCGCCAGTGACTACTGCTACCTTCTGCTCGCTCATGAGCCGAAGTGTAGGCCCTCCCACAGCATCCAGATGCTAATGCGATGAAGATGCTGCCCGTGATGACGTCGATAAGCTTGCTGTACCTGGTGATCAGCTGCGACATTGCTTGGACTGCCAGCGCAAAGCCCACGAACCAGATGGTGCCGGTGACGACCATGACCGGTGCTGCGACCCACCCGAGGTGCGCGAACTGGGCGAAGATGGCGCCGAAGAAGAGGATCGCCTTCGGGTTGGACAGGTTGGTGAGCAGGCCCGTGAGCAGCGGCCTTGGCACCTGTTGCGTGGCGGGGATTTCCGGGTCGGAGGCGCGGATGGCGCCGATGCCCATCCACAGCAGGTAGGCGCCGCCCACGATCTGCAGCACTGACAGGACCTGCGGAAACGCCTGGATCAGCGCGCTTAACCCCGCCAGGGACGCCACAATCCAGATGGTGTTGCCGAGCATGATGCCTAGCGCGCACATCACGCCGGCTCTACGGTCCTTTGACCCCACGCGGATGATCTGCACGAGGTCCGGGCCGGGGCTCGCGATCGCCGCCAGCCACACGCCGAGTAGCGCAATCATGTCGCCTCCATTTGCCGCATGGTGATGTTCAGCCGGCCTTCGAGCAGGTCGGACGTGCCTCTTCTTGCGCCGAGCACGCCGTGTTTCGCCCTCCTGGCTGGACCGCCAAAGACTACCACGTCGCCGGACAGCAGCAGCGTATCGCGCCCTGCAATGCGGAAGATCGTGTCCTGGCCGAATGACAGGCTGACCACCGCGTTTTCGGAATCTTCCTCCGCGTCCACGTGCTGCCCCATGCCCTTACCCGGCGGGTAGAAGTTCACCAGCGCCGTCTCGATCCTCGGGGTCGGACCGACAAGCGGGTCTATTTCCCGCGCCTTCGCCATGACGTTATCCGCGATGACCTGGAAGTTCTCCGGGATCTGCGGCACCGGGTGGCCGTCGACCTCCCTGACCAGGCGGTACGGGTTCGTTGCCCAGAACCAGCCCAGCGAGAGCAGCCAGGCATCCATTTGGCCGTGGCCGACCTTTGGACGCCGCATAGCAACTGGCGTCCCCGCCGCCTTCCTGGCCAGCTCGCGCGCTTGGTTGACCAGTTCCTCCTGCTCGGCCGGCGTGAAAAAGGCAGGCAAATGGACCGCACCAGGGATGATGCGGGCGGGCGGCCGCGGAATGACGAGCACGGGAATAATGTAGCGCATCCGCGCGACGCGTTCGAATAGGTGAGTGTTTTTTATTTTCTTTTTCCTGGCACACCCCTTGACAGTCGTTCGTGTGTGCTATATTCTGGAGCGTACCACGACGAGAGGGGCGACAGTGAGAACCGCCACCACAGCACCGAAAAAATTCCGTAACCAGCGAGAACACGACCCGGATAGCGAATGCGCCCAGGCCATCCGGGACACGTATTGGACCATGTTTGGGCACTACTCGTACCCCGGTTTCGACGTCGATGATTTCGACGCCACAGTGACCCAACTGCAGCTCGCCACCGGTTGGAACAAGGGGTTTGTCAAGAACGCGATCCTCGGGCACGCCGTGCTGCAGGACCTCCCGCGCCTGCGCGAGCTGCAGCAGGAAACGCGCGTGATGGATGTGGGGCACTTGACCGCGGTCTACACCGCGATCGAGGAGCTGGGTCCGGATGTGGACAAGGAAGCACTCTTGCATATCGACGGCATCCTGTTCGACACCTTCACCCCAACCCGCCACGACCAGGCAGTTCCCCAGCGCAAGACCGTCACGGACCGCATCCGTGCCGCGATCAAACGAATGGATAAGAGCCGCGCCTACGACAAGCGGAAGCGCGAAGACCGCGAACAGGACGACGCGGAGACGTTCGGCGTCCACGAGTACCGCGACCGGGCGATCGTGCAGCTGGACACCAATTCCCTGGACGGCCGGAGGATCCAGGCGAACGTCGCCGAAGTCGCGCGCGAGCTCGGCATCAGCACGGCCGACGCGGCAATCAAGCTGCTGTCCGGCGAGGCGATCGGCATCGAGGTGACTCCGGTGCTGAACATCTACGCCCCGAAGAACCGCGCGATCAGCGGCCCAGTCTACCTCCCCGGCAGCGGTTGGACGACGCCGGAGGCCACCTCCGCGTTCGAAGACTGGTTGGCAAAAACGTTCCCCGTCACGCGCGATCTGGAGAAAGAGGGCGAAAAGGTGCTGCAGGGCTACGGCCCCGGCGAGGGCATGCGCCACGCCGTGTACGCCCGCAACCGCACCTGCATCTACCCGGAGTGCAACCGTCCCGCCGAGCAGTGCCAGCTGGACCACCGCATCCCCTACGAGGAGGGCGGCCGCACCGAGGTGGACAACCTGTTCCCCCTGTGCCAGCACCACCACAACATGAAGACCGACCGCCGGATTTTCTACATCCCCGACCCCTACTCCGGCGACATCATCTGGCTATTCGCCGACGGCACCTATGTCGTCACCGCCGAAGAAGGCCTGTTGCGCGACCAGATCACACCGTTTAACCCGCGGTGGCAGTCCAGCATGTCCGCCGTTCGCAAGAACCGGGCCAAGGCAGCGGAGTTCTTCGCCAAAGGCCACAAAATCCTGGACACCTTCGACCAGGACTTGGACCTCGAACAGGCCACCGCCGCGATCGAGGACCTGGAGCAGGAATACGGCATGAAGTTCGGGTTCACCCCAGAGATGCCGTACGTGGAACCCTTGCCCGAAGAACCGGTTGACGCCCCATTCCCCGACCCGGAGGAGGACCACTAACGCAGGTAGAACTTGTCCACCACCTCGTACTTCGGGCCGCCACTTCGGCCCTTGCCCAGGTGCGACTCCAGCAGCAGCACTTCATCGGCCGCGAATTCGGGGCCGGTGTAGATGGCGAGGGCGTGGGCGTGATCGTCGAGAAGCCATGGGTCCCTTGTGCGAGTGCCGGTCCGCGCGACGGTGAGGTGCGCGCGCTGGCGACGGCGCATGTCCGGGTCGAGCTGGCAGTCCGCCATCAGGTCTTTCAGCGGTGCCTTGTCGCCGCCGACCCCGATCCACATGGTGCGCCGATCAAAACACCCGGCTCCTCGGAGGTGCAACCTCAGGGGCCGGGTGAAGGCGGTGGCTTGGGCCAGGTGGTCGGTGACCGCGGCGGCGTCGTTGGGCTGTGACCCGTAGAAGGCGACCGTAATGTGCCAGTTGTCGGGGTCGGCCCAGCGCACTTCTGTGCCCGAGAAGTCGCGGATGGGCCGCAGGGCGGTGATGAGGTGTTCGCGAACATCGGCCGGAGGGACGATCGCTGCGAAGAGGCGTCTCATGGCCCACACGCTACCCTTAATTGCCATGTTTGACCTCGCGAAAATCGGACGGGATTTGCCTGTGTCGCGCGTCATCGACCAGCTGCCGGACACAGGCCCCCTGGTGGTGGAGGCGCCGCCCGGCACGGGCAAGACCACGCTGGTGCCGCCGGCGATCGCGAACAAGGTGGGAAAAACGCTGGTCACGGCCCCCAGGAGGGTGGCGGTGCGGTCCGCGGCGCACAGGCTCGCGCAGCTCAGCGACAGCGCCAAGGTCGGCTACAGCATCCGCGGCGAGCACAAGGACGGCGAGCTGGTCGAATTTGTCACGCCGGGTGTGCTGCTGAACCGCTTGCTCAAGGACCCCGGCCTCGAGGGCGTCAACGCGGTGGTGATCGACGAGGTGCACGAGCGCCAGCTGGACACCGACCTGGTGTTGGCGATGTGCATGGAGGTCGCCCTGTTGCGCGATGACCTGTACCTCGCCGCCATGTCTGCCACCCTCGACGCCAAAAAGTTCGCCGACCACATGGGTGCGCAGATCCTCTCCACGGAGGCGGTGACGCACCCGCTGGACATCCAGTACGCCCCGCACGCGGAAAGGATTCAGGGGACGAGGGAGTTTTATCGTCACGTCGCGGCCCAGACCGACAGCGAGCACCGGACGCTCGTGTTCGTGCCCGGGGTGCGCGAGGTGGACCTGGTGTGCGGGTTCCTGGATGACGCGAAGCCGCTCCACGGCCGCCAGACCAGCAAGGAGCAGGACGAAGCCTTGAGGGGCGACAACCGGGTGGTGCTGGCGACGTCGGTGGCGGAGTCGTCGATAACTGTGCCGGGTGTGCGCAAGGTGGTGGACGCCGGGCTGTCCAGGGTGCCCAAGCGCGACAACAGGGGCATGACGGGCCTGGTCACGGTCTCGGAGGCGAAGACCAGCGCCGACCAGCGGGCGGGCCGCGCGGGCCGCGAGGGCCCCGGCGAGGTGGTGCGCGTCTTCTCCCGCGACGAATACGCGAAAATGCAGCCGGACATCACCCCGGAAATCCTCACCGCGGACCTCACCAGCGCGCTGCTGACCATGAAGGCGTGGGGGTCGCCGGACTTACCGCTTATCGACGAACCAAAGGACCTCACCGAAGCCGAAACCAACCTCGAGCAGCTCGGGGCGACACGAAACGGCACAATCACGGACTTCGGCAAGAAACTGGCGAGCCTGCCCCTGGACCCAAGACTCGGCGCGGCGCTTTTGGAGTGGGGAGCCCAAGCGGCGCCGACCGTGGCACGACTTGCGGGAGAGACGCACGCAAAAAAGCTGCGCAGGCTGGTGCCGGACAAGGGACCGGTAGACCCGGGCGAGGTGATCGCGAGTGCTTTCCCGCAGTGGATAGCCAAGAAGGTGGGCGAGGAATACCAGCTGGCGTCCGGCACAAGGGCGAAGTTCAACTCGAACGCCGAGTGGATCGCGGCCGCGGAGGTGCAACGGACGAACAGTGGCGCGACTATTCGGGAGGCGGAGCCGATCGCGTTCCCGGAGCACCGCGTGGTGGAGGAAAAGGTGGCCTACCTGGAGGACGGCAAGGTCAGGGGCAGGAAGGTGGCCAGAATTGGTGCGATCGAGCTCAGCTCCACGCCGGTCAAACTCACCCCGGACGAGGCGGCGGAGGCGCTGACGGACGTGGACTTCGCCAGCTTCCCGCTGACCAAGGAGGAGCAGCACCTAAAAGAGCGGCTGGACTTCCTGCACGAGACTCTGGGTTGGCCGGATGTCAGCCAGGGCGATTATTCGCCGGAGGTGCGTGGGGTGGCCGAAGGTGCGTCGATAGGCAGTTGCGACATGAGGCAGGCGATGCTGCGCCAACTGGATTGGCAGCAGGTGGCGGAGCTGGATGCGGCGGCGCCGAAGGAGTACCAGTACGACAGTGGCAGGCCGGTGAAGCGCGTGAAGCTGCAGCACATGTTCGGCCAAAGGGGGCAGACGGTCTCGGGCGTGAAGGTGTTGTACCACCTGCTCTCCCCCGCCGGGCGCCCGCTCGCGGTGACGGACGACCTGGATAGCTTCTGGGAAGGGCCGTACCAGCAGGTGCGCAAGGAGATGCGGGGCCGCTACCCCAAGCACGCGTGGCCGGAGGACCCTACTGGCACTGGGAAATGATGGCGCCGGCACCGGCGAGACCCGCGGCGGCGAGAATGGCGGCGATGCCCATGTCCACGTCCCTGGAGTTGAGGTCGCGGAGCTTCACGTCTAACTGGAACGGAATGCCGTCCACCTGCAGCTGCAGGTGGTTCTGGCGCGCCACGAACGGGATGCTCATCTGGGACGCGAACCCGAGCGGCAGCAGCACCAGCAGCGGCAGGCCGACGCCGAGGGCGGTGGCGGAGCAGCGGTGGGAGACCTCCGGGGCGTACTGGACAAACGCGTCGATGACGGCGCCTTCCTGGGACGCCTCATCCTCGGTCTCAGTTCCCACGGTGACGTGGACGGGGAAGACCTGGGTGGTCTCGTCCGAAAACGTCGCGGTCACCGGCCACTCGTACACACCGGGGGTAATGTCCTCCCCCGGTTCGAGGCGGATGGTGCCGTCTGGTGTGATCATCGCCCAGCTAGGCATGGAGTCCGCCTCGTACCACGCCGCGCCGCGCGGCAGCGGGGGCTCGACGGTGGCGGTCAGCCCCGGAACCACGGTGGTGGGCTCGTACCCATCCTCGGCCTGAGCTGGGGAAACGGACGCGCAGACGAGCGCGATCGCGCTCGTGAGTGCAATAAGTTTGGTGCGCATTTCTACGGTTCCCTCAGTTGTAGATGTTTATATGGCTTTGAATAATGGATGATTGTAGTAGACAACTCCTGATGTAGTGTTACTCGCCATGTCAAAGCGCACTGTCTCCGTGTGGACCTTGGTCTCACTCATTATCGGATCCACCATCGGGTCCGGCATTTTCGCGCTGCCCCAAAACATCGGATCTGTGGCCAGCCCGGGCGCCATGCTCACCGGCTGGGCCATCGCGGGCGTGGGAATGCTCTCCGTCGCCTTCGTCTTCCAAATCCTGGCGGTGAGGAAACCGCATCTTGATTCCGGCGTCTACTCCTACGTCCGGGCGGGGCTGGGCGACTTCATCGGGTTTACCTCCGGCATGGGCTACTGGCTCGGCTCGGTGATGGCCCAGGTGGGGTACGCCACACTGTTCTTCAACACCCTCGGCTACTACTTCCCGGCCTTTTCCAACCGCTGGGTGCTGGCTATCTCAGTGAGTGCGCTGAGCTGGCTGATCTTCTTCGGCCTGACGCGGGGCCTGAGGCAGGCGGCGGTGATGAACGCGGTCACGACCGTGGCAAAACTGCTGCCCATCCTGGCGTTCATTGTGCTGGTGGCGTTCCTCGGCTTCTCCTGGGACCGCTTCACCATGGACTTCTGGGGTTCGCACATCCCCTTCACGGACCAGCTCAAAGGCATCATGCTCTACACCGTCTGGGTGTTCATCGGCATCGAGGGTGCCTCGGTGTACTCGAAGCAGGCGCGCGTGCGTAGCGACGTGGGCAAGGCCACGATCATCGGCTTCCTTTCTGTTTTGGGCCTGCTGGTGGCGGTGTCCACCCTGTCCTACGGCGTGCTCAGTCAGGAGGAGCTGGCGGCGCTGCCGGACAACTCCATGGGCGCGGTGCTGGAGCAGGTTGTGGGTCCGTGGGGCGGCGTGCTGATCTCCGTCGGCCTGTGCCTGTCGGTGCTTGGCGCATATGTTTCGTGGCAGATGCTGTGCGCCGAGCCGATCGTGCTGATGGCGCAGGACGGGCTGCTGCCGCACTCCATGGGCAGCCACAACGAAAACGGTTCCCCAGTGCGCGCGCAGCTTCTATCGACGCTGGCGATCCAGTTCTTCGTGGTGGTGTTCTTCCTCTCCTCCGCGTCCTACAACGCCATGGTGCAGCTGGCCACCATCATGTACCTGCTGCCCTACATCTTCTCCTCCATCTACCTGGTGCTGCTGGCGATCCGGGGCAAGGGCCTGACCCACCCGCACGCCGGCACGCGTTTCGATGACTCCGGGCCCGAAGTTTCCCGCCGCGACAACCGCAAGCACCTCTTCGTGGGCCTGATCGGCTCCGTGTACTCGCTGTGGCTGATCTACGCCGCGGACCCGGTGTACGTGCTGCTCGGCGCGCTCGCCGTGGTGCCGGGCCTGGTGCCCTACATCTGGACGCGCCGCAAGCACGGCGACAAGCTCTTCAACGCCTTCGAGTGGGTCGTGGTGACGGTGGTGCTGGTCGCGGCGGTGATTGCCATCTTTGGGTTGCTCAACGGGTCGCTAACTTTGGAGTAACTCCCAGCCCAACTTCGCACATAGCGTGACGACGAGCCCAAGGAGCGCCACGCGCACCAGCGTCGACCCACCCTTGAGCACCGTCCGCGCACCCAACTGCGCACCTACGACGTTGGCGACTGCGAGCGCGAGCGCGAGCTTCCAGTTGATGAAGCCGCCGAGCCCGAACACGAATAGCGCGCCTAAGTTCGTGGCGGTGTTGACCACCTTCGCCATTGCCGCCGAACGCACGAACCCCTGGGTGAACACTGCGGTGAACGCCATGATGAGGAACATGCCGGTGCCGGGGCCGAACACGCCGTCGTAGCCGCCGATCAGGGCAACAACAAGCGCGGCGAGCGCGAGGCGATTGCCGGAAAACACCCCGGCGCCTTCCTGCCCAAACTTCGGGTTCAGCGCCACGAAGATGCCAACTCCGACGAGCAGGATGAGGATGATGGGGGTGGCCACGGAGTCGTCGATAAGCGAGACCGCCCTGGCGCCGAGCGCTGCCGCGACCCCCGCGATGAACGCGTAGACCCACGTGATGCGCGGCACCCCGACGCGGCGCACGAGGGTGGCGGCGGCGGACGCGGTGCCCGAAATCGCCGCGACCTTGTTCGTCGCCAGCACGGACGCCGCCGGCATCGACGTGGCCGACATCAGCACCGGGATGAGCACGAGCCCGCCGCCGCCGATCACCGCGTCGATCCAGCCGGCGAACGCGGACGCGGCGAGGAGGAAAACGATCACGGGACTACTATGCCCCACATGAACCGTTGGCTTGTCGCTGCACCTCTCTCGGTGGCGCTCGGGCTGCTGTTTTCTTTTCTGGGGGTTCCGGCGGCGTGGATCCTGGCCGGGATTCTGGGGGCCGGGTCGGTGGCGCTGGTGACGGAGGAAGACCTGCCCGTCAATGAGCACCTGTTCACCTTCGCCCGTGGCACCGTCGGCGTGTTTGCGGCGCTGCCGCTGGTGGGGATGAACCCGCTGCCCTACCTACTGCCGGGCGTGGTGGCGGGCGCGGTGGTGATCGGCATGGGGTTTGTTGGTGGCCTAATTCTGGCCAACCACGGCGTTTCACGGGAAACGGGCGTGCTGTCGCTGTTGCCCGGCGGGGCGTCGCTGATGCCTGCGATCGCGCGCGACGTGGGCGCGGACATCCGCTACGTCAGCCTCAGCCAGTACCTGCGGCTGCTCATCGTGTCGTTGACGTTGCCGCTGGTGGCGTCGCAGTTTACTTCAGTGACCCGCACTGAGTTGGATCCCTACTGGTGGATGTGGCTGCTGGTCCCGGCGCTGATCGTCGGCGGGGTGTTCGCGGGCAAGCTGTTGAAGTTCCCCAACCCCTCAGTGTTTGGCCCGATGGCGTTGACGGTGCTGGTGGGCGTGCTGGTTGACGTGACCATCGTGCCGCCGCGGCTGCTGTCCATCGTGGGCTTTTTGGCTATCGGATGGATGTGCGGCGGCGGGCTGAACGTGCCCGCGCTGCGCCGGTTCTCCCGCCTGCTGCCCGCCACCCTGGCGTACATCGCCGGGCTGATGCTGGCGTGCGCCGGCATGGGGTGGCTCATGGCCAAATGGCTGGGCTTGAGCTTCTACGAGGGCTACCTCGCCACCAGCCCCGGCGCGCTGGAGACCGTGCTGGTGCTGGCGACCAGCCCGGCCGTGGTGGCGCTGCAGGTGATCCGGCTGATCATGGTGATCCTGTTCGCCGGGTGGCTGCCCAGAATCCTCAAGCGCCTCTAGTGGTGCAGCACCTCGTTGGTGAGCATGTCCATAGGCATGGAGCCGAGCTTGAGCGCCTTGACGTGGAACTCGTGCTCGCTCATTCCCTGGGCGAGCGCCTGGCGGCGCAGGTCGACCCAGTCCTTGTAGCCCAGTGCGTACGACGGCGCCTGGCCCGGCCAGCCCATGTAGCGGTCCAGCTCGAAGGCGAGGTTCGCCTCCGGCATGGCGGTGTTGTCGCGCAGGAAGGCCTTTGCGTATTGGGCGTCCCAGGTGCCGGTGCCCTCCGGGGTGGTCTTGCCTAGGTGGACGCCAATGTCCACCATCACGCGGGCGAGGCGGAGACGTCGTGAGTCGAGCAGGCCCATGCGGTAGCCGGGGTCTTCGAAGAAGCCGTGGTCCTCCATGAGGTGCTCGGCGTAGAGCGCCCAGCCCTCGCCGTGGGCGGAGTTCCAGCACACAGACCGGCGCCACAGGTTCAGTTCGCTGCGGTTGAGCAGGGCGTAGCCGTGCTGCAGGTGGTGGCCCGGCACGCCTTCGTGGAAGACGGTGGACATCTCCTGCCAGGTGTGGAACGTCTCCTGGCCCTCCGGCACGGACCACCACATGGTGCCGGGGCGGATCATGTCGTCGCTGGGCGGGGTGTAGAAGATGCCGCCGGATCCGGCGCGGTCGATGTCGCACTCCACCGTGTGCAGGCCCTCCGGCACGTGGAAGGCGTCGGCGGCCTTGTCGTTGAGCTCGGACATCCACTCGATCAGCGCGTCCGTGCCGCGGAGGATGTAGCGCTCGTCCTGGTTCAGGTTGCGGTAGGCGCCCGCCACGGACACGTCGCCGTAGAGCTCGTGCGCGATGGCGCGCTGCTCCTCCACAGTCTTGGCCAGTTCCTCCTGTGCCCACTCGTAGCTGGCGTCCAAGTCCACCTCGCGGCCGTGGAAGAACTCGGCGAACAGCTGGTAGCGCTCGCGGCCCACGCCGTCGTTGTGGGAGGCCTGCGGCGACAGTTCGGTGGACAGCCAGTCCGCCATCTCCAAAAAGGCCTCCTTGGCGTGGCCCACCACGTGCGAATCGGGCGACAGGCCCAGGTGGTCCAGCTGGGATTCGGTGTCGCCCAACAGTTCGCACTGGTTGATCACCGCGTCGATCTGGCGGTGGGAGGCGACGTCGCCTGTCGACGCTGCTTCGCTCAGCGACTCCCGGTAGCCCGCCAACGCACTCGGGATGCGGGACATGCGCGAGGCGATGTTGTCGAAGTCCTCCTCCGTCACCTTCGGCATCAGGGCGAAGGAATCGCGGATGGTCTGCACCGGCGAATCGATGTTGTTCAGCCGGCACAACAGCTCGCCGCGGTGGTGGAACTCCAGCTCCGCGCTCATGCGGTCGCGCAGGATCGCGGCGGTGAGGTTGTCCACGTCGTCGAAGTCGTCCTCGTCGTCGGAGGCGTCGGTGGAGTCGTTGAGCGCGTCCACGTCCGCGACCAAGTCGCGCATCCTGTCGGCCAGGCGTCCCCAGTAATCCGGCGAGAAATCCTGCAGTTCCCCGTCGTGGCCGTCGATGCCGATTTGGGTGGCCAGGGTGGGGCTGATCTCCGCGAGGTCGTAGACGAAATCCTCACAGGTAGCGTCCAAAAGGGACGGCTCGCGCCAGCGTTCGTTGGTCATGCCGAACGATTGTATCCGACCTGGCCAAATGGACAATTCTATCAAGGGCCAGGTAAATATATTCATATGATCTTCTCGCGTCCACGCACACCGGCAGCCAAGTGTCTGCACCTGATACGGCTGCAAGAAACGACGTCGAGAAGCGATCTTGTGAAGGCAACCGGGCTGTCCCAACCCACCGTCACCCGCGCCATTTCCGCGCTGGTGGACGCCGGCTACGTCACAGAGCGCAACGACCTGACGCAGTCGAAGGGGCGCGGGCGGCCCACCATCCCGCTAGAACTGGCGGACACCCCAGGGGTGCACGCGGGCGTCGCGGTGGGCACTGAGTCCACCTACGTGGCGCTGTTCGACCTGAAGGGCCGTACGCTACTGTGCCGCGACATGGGCATCACGGTGAAAAACGTCAGCGAGGACGACTTCATCCAGTCCATGATGGCGGAGCTGAACCAGATGACCACCAAGCTGGAGCGCCCCATCCGCACCGTCGGCGTGACCACCTCCGGCACTGTGCGCGACCGCGGC
Organism: Corynebacterium sp. CQ3829_602738; assembly: GCF_054478435.1. Lineage (NCBI taxonomy): Bacteria > Bacillati > Actinomycetota > Actinomycetes > Mycobacteriales > Corynebacteriaceae > Corynebacterium > Corynebacterium sp. CQ3829_602738. The sequence continues at coordinate 91,866 of NZ_CM137003.1, read as the reverse complement.
AAGGTCTTCGCGCCGAACCTGGGCTGGGACGGCGTGGACATCGGCGACCAGCTGCGCGAGCAGTTCTCGGTGCCGGTGGAGGTCTCCTCCATCTCCAGCGCGATCGTGGGCTCGGAGATGCAGTCCGCCGCCTCGCTGAACAACCCGTCGGTGATGGCGCTGTTCGCCGACGACTCCATCGCCTGCGCCATCTCCCACCCGGACGGGGTGGAGCCGATCGAGGTGGAGCAGGGCGAGCTGACCACCCAGGGCCTGATCAACGCCATCGGCGTGGAGAATATCCGCACGCTCAAGGACGCGGTGACCGATTCGCGTGAGGACACCCGCTACGCGCTGGACCGCCGCGCCCGCGGCTTGGGTGCGTTGGTGGCGGGGCTGTGCAGTAACTACTCCCCAGCCACGGTGGTGGTGGCGGGCAGCGCGTTCATCGACGATCCGCTGGCCTCCGCCCCGTTCGCCCGCACCGTGCGCTCGGAGGCGAACTGCAGCCCGGAGCTGCGCCTGATTCCCACCCACCGCGAGGTGGTGCGCGACATCGCCCGCGCCGTGGCCCTGGACCACGTGCTGCGCGAGCCTCTCCAGGTGGCGGGGTCGTAGATGAAGCGCGCCGCTTGGGCTTGTGTGCTGCTCCTGGCCGGTTGCGCCGCCCAGGAGGAGGCCGAGCCGTTGCACACCGAGGTGACCACCCAGCCCGCGCCCGACCCCTTCGAGGGTCTGGACGAGGCGGTGGCCGCGATTGAGAAGGAAACAGGCACTGAGGTGGGCGTCGCGCTTTTCGACGGCTCCGAGATGACGCAATCCGGCTCCCTCTACGCGCTGCCGGCCTGGTCCACCATCAAGATCCCCATCGCCCGCGCGGCGGTGGAGCACTGCGACTACGGCGCGGACTACGTCGAGGAGCTGACGCAGGCCTCCATCGAGTGGTCCGACAACGACTCCGCCCGCGCCCTGTGGGACTGCATGGGCAGCGACGAACAGGCCGGCGAAATGGTCCGCGAGGAGATTGCCAAGTCCGGCTCCCAGGTGAAGGTGGAAGGAGCCTTCGGCACCACGAGCTGGTCCTTCCCCGGGCAGGCGCGCTACGCCTACTACTTAAGCCAGCAGGACGAGGACGACCCGGTGATCATGGAGATGCACCACATCGCCGAAGACCAGTCCTACGGGCTGGGCACGCTGGAAACCGTGCCGTTCAAGGGCGGCTGGTCCGACGACGAGACCGACGGCTCCTGGCACACCCGCCAGTTCGGCTGGTTCGACGGCTACGGGGTGGCCATCGGCGCTCGCAGCGAGGACGGCAGCTACGACGACACCATGGACGCCTTAGACAAGGTCGCGGAGCTGCTGAAGCTGCGGCTCGACGAACTTGTACAGGGTCTGCAGCACTGACAGCACCGTCAGCACGGTGGCGATGATGCCGAGGATCTCCTTGGGCGAGGAGGACGAGCCTGCGCCGCCGAAGATGAGCTTCTTCGGGGTGGTGCTGGGCTTTTCCCTGCCGTTGGCCGGGCGGTGCAGGACGGTGTTCTGCGCGCCCTCGATGCCCTCGTTGCCGGCGCCGACGCCGCAGGTGGAGGTCACGCTGGCCTCACCCTCAGCGGTGACCACGCTGGCGAACCCGTAGTAGCGCATGCGCGGGTCCAGCAGGTTGTGCAGGTGACCGTTGCTGTTGTTGAAGTGACCGTTCGCCCGGACGAGGTCGTTGACCTCGTCGTAGCCCCAGCCCTGCATCGCCTTGTCCATGCTGGCGGTGGAGTGCAGGTTCTCCCCCGGCGCGGCCTTGCCCTTGTACGTGGCGGTTTTGATGTCGCCGCAGTTGTTCGTGCAGGTGGAGTTGTACGGGCGCTCGTGGCGGAAGAACTTCGCCGCCTCGGCGCCGCGCTGCAGCGCGATGCGGGACAGGCCCGCGTCGTACTTGGCTGCGCCCACATAGGCATCGCGGGTGGTCAGGCCGTGCTTGGCGGCGGCCTGGCGCAGGGTGGTGCCGTCGAAAGGCACGTTGCGGTCCCACATGTCCGCGCGCAGCTTGCGCAGCTCGCGCATGGCGATCTCCTGGTCGGAGGTGAGGTTGAACTTCGCCTCCACGGCGATGACCTGGTCGGCGGGCTGGTTCAGCTCTACCCCGGTGACGGGTGCCGGGTCAGCGGCGGCGAACGGGGCGAGGGTGAGAGCTGTGGCGGCCGCGGTCGTCGCGGCGAGTAAACGGGTACGCATAACCTGAGCGTAGCGTGTACCAGAGCATAAAGCCGACTGGGACCAGGGTGAACAGCAGCTCCGGGACGTGGAACAAACCGAACGAGATGTTCACCGACGCGAACGGCACCAGAAACAGCGCGAGCACGATCGCGCCCCAGCGGTTGTAGACGTATGCCAGCATCGGCAGGACCCACACCCAGTGGTGGTACCAGGAAAACGGGCTGACCAGGCAGGCCGTCATGCCGATGAAGGAGGCGGCGAGTGGGGCGGGAGCTCGTCGAGAAGCTAAAAGCGCAAGGGCGGTGACCAGGGCGCAGAGGATAAGCCAGAGCCACAGCTCGTCGTGGCCGGCGCGGGCGAGGACCTGGCGAATGGACTGCGCGCCCGGGTTGTCATCGGCGCCGATGCGGGTGGTGGTGAAAATGGCGTCGTTCCAGAAGCTTTTCGCGTCTGTGACCTCGGAAAATCCGGTGGCGACGGTGCACAGGAACGTGAACGCGGCGATGAACACCGCGCCCCAGCGGCGCTGCTGGATGAGCAGGAGGACGAAGAACGCCGGCGTGAGCTTGATGCCCGCGGCGAGCCCGATGCCGATCCCGGGGAGTTTGTGGCGCGGCAGGAAATCCAGGCACACCAGCCCCATGAGTAGCAGGTTGATCTGGCCGAAAAACAGCGTGCCCTGCACCGGCGAAAGCCACAGCACGAACACGGCGGTGAGCAGGAGGGCATGTTTGCTTGTGGACGCCCGCACCACGAGCAGGACCACCAGCACGGAGGCCAGTTTCCACACCACCCCGAGGGTTTCACTTTCCGTCAGCCACGAAAACACCACGCCGGCGAACGGCGGGTAGGTAAACGGCAGGCCGGGAAGCAGGTCGGCGTCGTAGAGCGGCTGGTGTGTGGCGACCTTCTCGCCGCCCAGGAGGTAGACCTTGAGGTCGCTGGGGAAGGCGGTGGTGAACGCGTTGGGCAGCCCGGTGTCGATGTAGCGCCAGATTGCAAACGCCAGCAGGAGAATGAGGCCGATCACAGGTCGAGCCCGTCCAGGATCTCGTCGAGCGCGTCGGCGACCTGTGCGCGCCAGAGCGTGTCCACTTTGGCGTCGGCGCGGCCCGGCCCGCCGTTGATCACGGCGGTGGGTTTGCCCTGCTTTTTCGCGTCGAGGATGAACTTGTAGCCGCTCATCACCGCCAGCGAGGTGCCGATCGCGATCACGCTCTCCGATTCCTTCAGCCAGGCATCCGCAGCTTGTCTGCGTTTTCTCGGCACCCCCTCGCCGAAGTACACCACATGCGGTTTGAGCCGGTGGCTGCCGCAGGTCGGACAGGCGATCATGCGGAAACGTGCGACGTCGTCGGGTTTGAGCTCCACGTCGCCGTCCGGGTTCAACATGGAGCCCTCCACTTCCACGGAGTCGAAGTAGGTGGGGTTGGCGGCGGTGAGGAGGGCGTCGATAAGTGAACGCTCGTGCAGCGTCTTGCAGTCGAGGCAGACGACATGCTCCATGTCCCCGTGCAGCGCAATGACGTTGTCGGAGCCGGCCTGGGTGTGCAGCCCGTCAACGTTTTGCGTGATGATGCCGCGGATCAGGCCCGCGCGTTCCAGCTCGACGAGCGCGAAATGCGCGCGGTTGGGCTGCGCCTGGCGCATGTAGCGCATGCCCACGAATGCGCGGGCCCAGTAGCGGTGCACCTGTCTCGGCGAATGCGCGAACTCCTGGAACGTCATCGGGCGGCCCTTGGTCAGGCGGCCGTTTTTGCTGCGGTAATCCGGAATCCCCGAATCGGTGGAGATGCCCGCGCCGGTGATGATGAGCGTTTTCGGGTTTCCTAGTTGCTCGAGGATTTTCTCTTTTGCGTCTGGCGTGGGAGGGGTGGTTTCGGTGACGACCCGCTCGATGGAGCGCACGGCGGAGCGGTGCGCCATGGCGATTGCGGGGTCGTCGAAGTGGGGTTCCATTAAACCGGAAGTGTATCCCCTAGCGCCACAACAGACCGTGTTGTCTATATATACGGTTTGCGTTTTCAGGCCGAAGGAGTAGTTTATCCACGTCTTTACTACACAAGTGAACAATTCTGTCTAGAAGGAGCCGCTCATGCCTAAGTGGGCAACAAGCTTCGGCGCGCAGGTCATCTACGGCCTGATCATCGGCCTCATCCTCGGGTTTATCGCCGTGGACGTTCAACCCCTGGCCGACACCCTGGACTGGGTGGGATCCACCTACGTCAAACTGCTCAAACTGCTGATCCCGCCGCTGGTGTTCACCGCGGTGGTCACCTCCATCGCCAACCTGCGCCAGGTCACCAACGCCGCCCGATTGGCCGTGCAGACCCTGGTGTGGTTCGCCATCACCGCGTTCTTCTCGGTGGTCATTGGCATCCTCGTCGGCCTGGTGATCAAGCCCGGCGCGAACACCTCGGTGGATGCGGCGACCGCGGCGGAGCCCACGTCGACAGGCTCGTGGATGGGCTTTTTGAACTCCGTGGTGCCCGCCAACATCCTCGGCCTGGGGGTATCCGGCGAGTCAGTGAAGTTCAACGTCCTGCAGATCCTGGTGGTCTCGCTGCTGCTCGGCATCGCCGCGGTGCGCGTGGGCAAGGCCGCCGAGCCGTTCATCGAGTTCTCCGGCTCCCTACTCAAGGTGGTCCAGGAGGTGCTGTGGTGGATCATCCGCCTCGCCCCGATCGGCACCGCCGCCCTGATCGGCAACGCGGTGGCGTCCTACGGCTGGGACGCGCTCGGCTCGCTGGGCAAGTTCGTGCTGGCCATCTACATTGGCCTGGCGCTGGTCATCTTCGTGCTCTACCCCGTTGTTTTGGCCGCACACCGCATCCCGGTGCTGGAGTTCTTCCGCCGCGTGTGGCCGGTGACCACGCTGGGCTTTGCCACGCGTTCTTCTATGGGCGTGATGCCGGTAACCCAGCGCACCACCGAGGAATCCATGGGCGTGCCCAGCGAGTACGCGTCGTTTGCCATCCCGCTCGGCGCCACCACCAAGATGGACGGTTGCGCCTCCATCTACCCCGCCATCGCCGCCCTGTTCGTGGCGCAGTTCTACGGCATTGACCTGTCCATCTCGGACTACGTGCTCATCGTGATCGTGTCCGTGCTGGGGTCCGCGGCCACCGCCGGCACCACCGGCGCGACCGTCATGCTCACCCTGACCCTGTCCACCCTGGGCCTGCCGCTCGCCGGCGTGGGCCTGCTGCTCGCGGTGGACCCGATCGTGGACATGGGCCGCACCGCCGTCAACGTCACCGGCCAGTCCGTGGTGGCCACGGTGGTGGCGAAGCGCGAGAAGATCCTCGACGAGTCCCGCTGGTAGGGGGTTGACACACCCCCGCCGGTTTGCGAGTATTGCGCTCATGGGGGATTGGAAAACGGATATTCGCAGCCAGTTGGTGGACGTTCGGGGGGCGGACTCTTCGCAACGCTTAGCGCTCCTCAACAATGAGCTCATTCGCCTATCGACGACCCACGCCCTGAGCCGCACCACATACACAGAGCTACAACGAAACCAACAGCACTGGGCACGGGCCTACTGCGTAGGGTTGTCCGTGCGGCAGGCGGTGATCACCGGACGCGCGTCGGCGTACTTGAACGACATGTGGGTGGCCAATACGCCGCTAGATCGGGTCGCACTGGTCGCCCGGCACGTCCCGCCGCGCTCACAGTGGCCGGATGGGGTGCAGTACGTCAAGGGGCGGCTCGCGGAGCGCGACCTGGTGCGGGGGACGGCGATGTCCACGACTTCCCCGCTACGCACATTCTTCGACGTTGCACGTTTCGACGGCTTCGCCCACGCCCTAGTTGTCGCCGACTGGCTGGTCAAACACGGCGGGTGCACCCCGGACCGGTTGCGAACTCTGGTGGAAATCCAACCGACATTCCCCGGGAAGGTTGCTGCCCGCTTCGCCGCACAGCACGTGTCGACCCGTCCGGATTCCGCGCCCGAGTCGTACGCGCGCGGGCTACTCCTCGCTGCTGGCATTACCAACGTGCAGGTCAACGTGTGGGTGCTGGGCGGGAAGTACCGGGTGGACCTGCTTATCAACGGGTGGCTGGTCATCGAGATCGACGGCTGGATCAAATACGACGGTGAAACGTACGGCAAGACCGACGAGCAGCTCATGAAGGAGAAGCAGCGCCAAAACGAGATCGAAAACGACCAGTTCAAGGTACTCCGCTTCTCACCCCGCTACCTCGAAGAGCACCCGGACAAGTTCATTGCCACCGTGCGGAAGTGGCTGGCGAAGGGATTCTAGCGGGTCGATATGCCCATGTCGATACCTCTATGTCGATAGTTCCTGGTCACAGCGTTGGATACAATTTCTCAGTCACGTGTACCAGAAGTCGCTGACCTGCAATTATCGACATAGGCCTATCGACTTCGAGGTATCGACCCGGAAACCCGCAGGTCAGCACACTCGCGACGAACCTATCGCCGACTACCTAAACGGCACCTCGCCGATCGCGCGGCGCAGTTTGCGCGTGCGCAGTCTCTCCGGGTGCCGCGCGAGCTTCTCCACGGCCCTCACGGCGCACATGACGTGGGCTTCCTTCGAGTTGGAGTAGAACGCCTGGGCGCCGGCGGGCAGTTTCGGCACGGCGTGCAGCGGCAGGTCGGACACCGCCAGCAGGGTGCCGTAAGGAACGCGGTAGCGGTAGCCGTTCGCGGCGATGGTGCAGGACTCCATGTCCACGGCCGCCGCGGTGGAGCCGCGCAGCCACTCCCACAAATCGCGCGGGTCCTTCCACTCCCAGTTCCGGTCGCCCGTTGACAGCACAGTGCCGGTGCGCATCAGCGACGCATCCGAGCCGTAGACCTTGGACACCGCCTTTTCCAGGGTGCGCTGGATCTCCGGCACGGCGGGGATGGGCAGCTCGCGGCGCAGGTAGTCGTCCAAAACGTGGTCGTGGCGCTCGTACGCGTTGCCCAGAATCAGGTCGCCGATGCGCATGCGGGCGTCCAGGCCGGCGCAGTGGCCGATCATGATCCACGCCTCCGGGCGCAGCACCGCCAGCGAGTCGGTGATGGTCTTGGCGTTGGACGGCCCGACACCGATGTTGATCATGGTGATGCCGTCGCCGTTTTCGGTGACCAGGTCGTAGCGCGGCATCTGGAACTTCGAGCCCAGCTCCAGGTCCTCCAGCGCGACCGTGTCGGAGACGGTCTCCCCGCTCGGCAGCACCAGGCGCGTGTAGCGCGAGTCAGGATCAGACAGCTCGCGCAGCCCGAACTTCACAAACTCGGTCACATGCATGGCGTAGTTCGTGAACAGGATGAAGCGCTGCAGCGAGTCGGCTTCGATGCCGGTGTAGTGCTCCAGCCGGGCCAGCGCGAGGTCGAAGCGCTGCGGCCCGAAGTGGAACAACGGCTTCTCGGCGCCGTTGAACGCGTCCCAGTGACCGTCGACAATCGCGTCGTGCACCTCATCCAGGGTGGGGCGGGGCAGGTTCGCGGTTTCGTCGATAGGCGGCATGCCCTTGATGTAGGCGGGCGGGATCGCCACATCGGAGTACCCGACATCCACCGAACATGGATAGTTGGAGGTCAGCGCCTCAAGTTGGGCCGTCAGGTACGGCTCCATGAGGTCCGGGCGCGAGATGACGGCGGAGTAGGTGCCGGCCTCGTCGACGTAGCCGAAGGGCTCGGAGCGGTCGATTGGCCGCCACCGCTCCACCTCCACCGTGAGTTTGGGGTACCGCACCTCCCCGTAACGGTCGAACTCCCCCGAGCGCGCGATTTCGCACGACTGCTCGTAGAGGGCTTTGAGCTTTGCGACGGCCTCCGGTACCTCACACATGCAGCCAGGCTACTCACGAATGAGCACACGGCGCACGGCTTCGGCGCGTCGACCGATTTCCTCCGCGGTGCAGCCCTCGCGGACGCACTGCTCAATGAGGCGTTGCATGCCGGCGACGTAGACGCGGGACATGTCGTCGATGAGCTCTGCGTCCGCGTCTCCCCACTCCTTCGAGCGCGGCAGCAGCTGCTCACGCATCGTGTCCCGCATGACCCGCTGCACCTCGTGGTCGAATACGGAGTGCACCGGGGAATCGATCAGGCGCACGGCGGCCTCGTTCTTGCCGTCGACGACGCTGGCCAGCTCGACGACGGATGCCTCGAAGTTTTTGTCGATCTTGAAACGGTCCGCGAAGTGCTCGTAGGCGTCCAGCACCCAGTCCATGGCGGCGGCGAGGATAAGCGCGTCGCGGTCCGCGAAGTGCTGGTAGAACACCTGGCGGCTCACGCCGGCTTCTTTCACAATTTGCGAAACATTGAGGTCGGCCACCTCATAGTCGTTGAGGAGGCGAAGCACTGCCTGGACAAGTGCATTGCGAGTACGAAGGGCGCGCGGGTCCGTGCTGTCAGACCGGCGACCAGGCAGGTCGTAATTCATCCTGGGATCTCCAAAAACTTGGACGTTAGGCTTTTCTGCTATGAGCCTATCTGATGACACCATCTCATTATTGCAGAGTCTCATCCGGAATGGATGCGTCAACTATTTCTCGGCAGATTCTGGGCAGGAGGTAACAAACGCCGACACGTTGGAGGCCTTCTTCGCAGGTACGGACGTATTAGTGGAGCGCTATGAGCCGCACCCTGGACGCGTGTCCATCAGCTTCACCGTGGAGGGCACCGACCCCTCCGCCGAGCCGCTGACGCTCCTCGGCCACACCGACGTCGTGCCCGTGGACGAGGACAAGTGGACCACCGCCCCATTCGGGGGCGAGCTTATCGACGGGCGCGTGTTCGGCCGCGGCGCCACCGACATGCTCTACATCACCGCGGCGATGGCGGCGTGCGTGCGCGACGTGGCCCGCGGGGAGCGGCCGCGCGGCACCCTAACCTTCGTGGGCTGCGCCGACGAAGAGGCCCGCGGAGGGCTCGGCGCGAAGTGGCTTGCCGAGCACGGGAAGTTCTCCTGGAAGAACTGCCTGTCCGAGGAGGGCGGCTCACACATTCCCGCTGCTGACGGCTCCGACGCGCTGGTAGTCGTCGTCGGCGAAAAGGGCGCGGGCCAGCGGCGGCTGACGGTGCACGGCGACGCCGGCCACGGCTCCGCGCCTTTTGGCCGCGACCTGGCCGTGGCGAAGATCGCGGAGGTGGCCCGGCGCGTGGCCGCCATTGAGCCCGAGGTGCGCGCGGACGAGATCTGGGAAGGCTACGTCCGCGCCTGGAAGTTCGACCCCGCGACCGAGGAGGCGCTGCTGCGCGGCGAGGGCTACGAGGCCTTCGGCCGGCTGGAGAGCTACTCCCACGCCATGAGCCACCTGACCATCTCCCCGACCGTGCTGCGCGCCGGCAACGGCATCAACGTCCTGCCGTCCGAGGCGTGGCTGGAGCTGGACATCCGCCCTCTGCCCGGCCAGACGCAGGAGGAGATCGACTCGTTGTTGCGTGACGCGCTGGGGGACCTCGCCGACGAGGTGGAGATCACCCACCTCATCACCGAAGACGGCACGGTCTCCCCCACCTCCGGCCCGCTTTTTGATGCCATCTGCCAGACCTTCGACGAATTCTTCCCCGGCGTCCCAGTCGTGCCCACCATCGCGGCCGGCGGGTCGGACCTGCGCTTTGCGCGCCGTAAGGGAGGTGTCGGCTACGGGTTCGCCCTGCACGCGCGCGAGGAGACGCTCGGGTCCGTGCTGGGCCAGCTGCACAGCCACGACGAATCCGTCGCCGTGGAGGACGTGGACCTCACCGTGCGCGCGTACCGCTCCCTGATCCGCCGCTTCGTCGGGGCTTAGGCGCTCCCCTTCCGCAGACCCTGGGATCCAAAGCCTGGGATCGGCCGGGCGCGATCCCAGGGTCTGGATCCCAGGGTTTGCCTCAGGGGGTCGTCACTTCTGCCACATTTGCCCCATCCGTGACATACTGGCCTGCATGAAGATCCGCACCCTTGCAATGACCGCCACCCTCGCCGGCACCGTCGCGCTTGCGCCGACCGCCGGCGCCGACGCCATCGACGACGCCCTGGCCAAGCTGCCGTCCGGCCCGATCTCCTGCGACCAGGCCTCCCGCTACTGGACCAACGACGCCGACTACCAGCAGAAAGTCCGCCAGGCGCGCGCAATCGCCGCGTTCGACCGCCGCGGCCCGCAGATCCTGGACGCGCTGTCGCGTGTCGACGAAGCCGCGAACCGCTGCGGCCTGAAGGGCACCCAAGGCGGCGCGAAGCCTGCGCAGAACAACCAGCCGAAGCAGAACCAGCAGCAGCCCCAGCAGCAGCCGAAGCAGAACCAGCCAGCACAGAACCAGCAGCCGAAGCAGAACAACCAGAACCCCCAGAACTTGAACGTCCGCCCGCAGTTCCCGGAGCGGATCAAACTCGCCCCGGCGGGTGCGCCGAGCTTCGACGTGCCGGTGGCGAATATCACCACGCTGCAGCTGCCGGACATCATCAAGATGATCCAGCAGGCGCTGGCGCAGATCCTGGCTTACTTCAACATCCAGCTGTAGAGCTCTTCCCCGCTGGCGTGGATGCGCACGCCGGGGGTGGGCGTGAGCCACATATCGGTCTGCAGCGAGTGCTCGCCGTCGCTGCACAGAAACGAGATGGTCTCGTTGGTCTTGTCCAGCACTTCAACCGTCGCGCGGGTGAGCCACGCGTCACGGCGGCGCACCCCGATCAGCCGCTGGTACTCGGTGAACAGCCAACTACCTAGAGGCGACAGCTCCGCCGGCGATGCGGGCAGAGCGGGGCGCACGGCGTCGTCGGCGGACCAGCTTTCGCCGCGCACGCCGGTAAACCCCTGCTCGTCGCCGTAGTAGATCGACGGCATGCCCGGCACCGTCATCAGCACCGCCGCGGCCAGGACGGCTTTCTCCGGCCCCACCTTGGAGGCGATGCGGTCCACGTCGTGGTTGCCCACAAACGTGTTGGGCAAAACATCAGCAGGATGCCGCTCGAGCGCGTGGGCGAGCTCCCAAAAGTTCACGTCCACCAGCGAGGACCAGGTCGCCTTCCACAGCTCGTACTGCGTCACGGCGTCCAGGGAGCCCGCCTTGCCTATCGACGAGTAGTCCCCGTGGATGACCTCCCCCAAAAACATCGCGTCTGGAAACTCCGAACGCACGCGGGCGAGCACGTCGGCCCAGAAGTCGGCGGGCACGGCGTATGCGACGTCGAGGCGCCAGCCCGCGATGCCGCGTCGCAGCCAGTGCAGCATAATCTCCACCACCGCGTCGCGGACAGCCGGATCCGCGTGGTGCAGGGTGGCCAGCTCACCGTGGCCCTCCCAGTCCGTGTCGCCGGCAAGCCCCTGCTCAACCCACGGGTGCGTGCGGGCGACGTGGTTGAAGACCCCATCCAACATGATGTGGATGCCGCGGGCAGAGCATTCGTCGATAAGCCAAGCGAAGTCCTCCTCATCGCCGAGGCGGGGGTCGATGCGGAAGTGGTCGAGGGTGTCGTAGCCGTGGGTGGCGGAGGCGAAGATGGGGCCGAGCAAAAGGCCGTTGCAGCCGAGTTCGACCAGGTAGTCCAGCCACGGCTCGAGGGCGCGGAGGCGGTGGGCGGTGTCGTGTTCCCCGCGGATCGGCGCGCCGAGCGCGGCCAGCGGGTAAACGTGCCACCAGATTGTGCGGTCCAGCATGCGCCCGAGCCTACCTCCTAGCTGCGAAAACGTTCCCTATCGGTCGAATTTTCCGTCCTGAACGCTACGAATTTTCCGCACGGTTGATCAAAGGCTGCAAGCCCTTGGCGATGCGGTCCTTCCAGGTCTTGGCGATCTCGTCGTAACCGCGGTCGTGCGGGCGGATGCCGCGGTGGGTGAAGTTGACCTTGGTTTCGCCGTCGTCGTCCTCGGAGATGTCGAAGATCAGGGAGGTGTCGTCCCATTCGTGGTCGTTGTCGTCGGTGGGTTCGACGTTCCAGACCACGCGCTTGCCGTCGTCGGCTTCGCGCACGGAGAAGTCGCGGTCCTCCACGTGGAATTCGCCGCCCTTCTCGCTGGCGTTGCCTTCCGCTTTCTGGTCCCACCAGCTGTTGGGTTTGGTGATCGCGCGGTAGACCTCCTCGCGGGTGGCGGGCACGGAGAAGGAGGCGGTGAAGTCGCGGATGGCTTGGGCGGTGGTGCCGTCGGCGAAGGTCCAGTCGGACAGGGTGTGGTCCGGGTCGTAAATGGCCACCTCGACGCCGTCGTCCTTGTACTTCATCAGCCCGTCCTTGATCAGGTCGCGGCCGGCCTTGTTGAAGCCGGTCACGCCGGAGACGTCGAAGATCAGCTTGTCGCCGTGCAGCCGGCGCTGCGCCAGCCCGCGCAGGATCTTCTCGGCGGCGGTGAAGTTGATCATGCCCTGCAGCTCCACCACGTCCGCGCCCTCGCGCCGCTGCACGGACTTGATGCCCGGCGCGATGTAGAAGTTGGAGGACAGCAGGTTCAGCCCCAGCGAGCTGGAAAGTTCGCGGAAGATTTTCACGCCGCGCACGGAGTTGCCTTGTTTGTTCAAGCGGGGGCTTAGCGACGCGATCCCGAGCTGCCCGGGCAGCGTTCCAATCAGCCCGCCGGCTACACCGGACTTGGCGGGGATGCCCACGTTGACCATCCACTGGCCGGAGGCGTCGTACATGCCGGAGGAGACCATCACGGCCTGGGCGAGGCGGGCGGCTTCCGTGGAGAGCACCTTCTCGCCGGTGACGGGTTGGGTGCCGCCGTTGGCCAGGGTGGCGGCCATGGCGGCGAGGTCGCCGACGGTGACCAGCACTGCGCACTGGGCGATGTAGCTGGCCACGGCGTCGTGGGCGTCGTCGGTGATCATGCCGCCGTCGCGAAGCATGTGGGCGAGCGCCTTGTTGCGGTCGGCGCTGTCGAGTTCGGAATCCAGCACGCGCTGGTCCACGGCAAGGTCGCGGCCGGCCAGGCGGGAGAAGTAGTCGCGCAGTTTCTCGCTGCGCTGCTCCACCGGGATGTCGGGGCCGCCGATGAGTTGGTTCACCGTGATGGCGCCGGCGTTGATCAGGGGGTTGGCGGGGCGGCCGTCGTCGTCAAGCGAAAGCTCATTGAATGCCTCGCCGGAAGGCTCCACGCCCACGTGTTTGTGCACCTCGTCGGGGCCGTACATGTCCAGTGCGAGCGCGTAGACGAAGGGCTTGGAGATGGATTGGATGGAAAACTCGTAGTCTGCGTCGCCGACGGTGTAGAGGTGGCCGTCGGTGGTGCACATGGCCAGGGCGAGTTTGTCCGGGTCGGCGTTTTTGAGCACGTCGATGTAGTCGGCGAGTTCGCCGCTGTCTTGGTCGCGGACGTCGTCCACGATGGCTTGGAGGTGTTCGGTCACTGACGAGAGCATGGTGCCAGTGTAGAGGTGTGCGCTGCGAAGCCATTTACACCGGATATAATCGGATTTATGTACAACGACACGCTCCCCGATTCCAAGAACACCCACCTCTCCGACGCCCACGCCGAGACCGTCAAGGCGACGCTCGGGCCGGTGGGCGAGAACATCCAGACCATCGCGAACACCTTCTACTCCAAGATGTTCGCCGCCCACCCCGAGCTCATCTCCGACCTGTTCAACCGCGGTAACCAGAAGCAGCAGGCGCAGCAGAAGGCGCTCGCGGCCTCTGTGGTGAAGTTCGCGTCGCATCTTGTGGACGACTCCGCGCCCGACCCGGTGATCATGCTCAACCGCATCGCGCACAAGCACGTCTCCCTCGGCGTGACCGAGGCGCAGTACAAGATCGTCTACGAGAACTTGATGGCCGCGATCGCCGAGGTGCTCGGCGACGCCGTCACGCCCGAGGTGGCCGAGGCATGGAGCGCGGTGTACTGGCTTATGGCGGACGTGCTGATCAAGGCTGAGAAGGACCTCTACGCCTCCGACGGCGTGGCGGACGGCGACGTGTTCCGCCGCGGCAAGGTCGTGGAGAAGCATGAGCTTTCCGACGCAGTGACGGCGTTTACCGTCGAGGGCGAGTTCACGCAGCCGAGGCCGGGGCAGTACACGTCCATAGGCGTCAAGCTTGACGACGGCGCACGGCAGCTGCGCCAATACTCCATCATTGAAGGCGACGCGTCGCGCTACCGCATCGCGGTGCAGAAAGACGGCGAGGTCTCCTCCTTCTTGCAGGAGCGTATCGACGTCGGCGACACCGTGGACGTCACCTTGGCCGCGGGTGACCTGGTGCTGCAGCCGGGCGAGCGCCCGATCGTGCTGATCTCCTCCGGCATCGGCTCTACTCCCCTGACCGGCATTCTCCGCCACCTGGCGCAGAACAATGATCCCCGCCGCGTGACGTACGTGCACTCCGACGCCTCCGAGGGCTCCTGGGCGCAGGCGCAGGAAACGCGCGAGCTGGTGGAGAAGCTGGGCGACGGGGCGCTGAAGACCTACTTCCGCGGCGATGACCAGCGCGTCAACGTCGGCGAGCTCGATGTCGCCGGCGCGGATGTGTACCTCTGCGGCGGCACCGGCTTTCTCCAGTCCCTGCGCGACGACCTCGCGCAGCTGCCCGCCGACAAGGCCCCAGCCAACGTGTACTACGAGCTGTTCAGCCCGAACGACTGGCTGGTTGCCTAACCCTCCTGCTTGGTCAGGCGCGCCCCGCACTGGCCGGGGCGGTCGTGCGGGATGAGCTGCACCTTCACGTCGCCGGCGCCCCGGTCCAAGAAGCCCTCGTGCAGTGCGCACACCACCGGGGCGGGGCGGACGCCCTCCTCGGCGATGAAGGGGCAGGCGTTGAGGCCGATCTCGCGCACCTTGGCGGTGGCGGCGTCTGGGCGCGGCGCCGGGTCAAAGCCCATCTCGCGCAGGGTCTGGCATGTGTGGCGCTCCGCGGTGTCCAAGTCCACGCGCAGGTTTTCGTGGCGGCGGGTGTTCACCCGCTCCGCCCACTGGCGGCCGAGGCGCTTGGCGCTGTCAGTGTCCTGGTCGGCCAGGGTGCTGGCCAGCACCTCCACCAGGGCGATCATGGAGTGGGAGGCCAGGTTCGTGCGCGCCACGCGGGCGGTGTAGATGTGCGAGGGGCGGCCGCGGCCGGTGCCGGGGGCGACGCGGCGGGAGACCACACCCGCGGACATCAGCTCCTCCAGGTGGCCGCGCACGGTGTTCGGGTGCATGCCCAGCGCTTTGCCGATCTCGGCGACCTGGATGCCGTCCGGGTTTTCCTGGATCACGTGAAACACCTCGAGCTGCTTTAGGCTGAGGTGGCCGACCGCGTTGAGCAATTCACCGGCGGGACGGGGCGCGTGATTCCGTTCCATGCGCGTTCTCCTGGAGGCGTTTTGATGTTACATCAAGAGTATATTCCAACCTAAGATGTAGGACAACTTGGTTTTTGGAGGTGTTGGCCACATGCCACGTGCGGTAGATGTTGCAGCGTGGGCGGTTGTCGCCGCGGGTGTGGCGGCCGTCGCCACCACGGCGGCGGTCACGCAGTCGCGCGAGGGCGACCTGCCCACCGGCGACGACGTGGTCACCGCGGACGTGCGCATCGAGCGCATGCGCTACGTCCCCGACCGGATCGAGGTGCCGCGCGGCACAAAACTGGTGGTCAACCTGGTCAACGACGGCGACAAAGAGCACGACCTGAAGATCGGGGAGGCCAATTCCGGCCGGCTCTCCCCCGGCGAGTCCAGCACCACCTACTTCGGGGAGTTCAACAAGGACACCCGCGGCTGGTGCACCATCGCCGGGCACAAGACGATGGGCATGACCTTTACTGTCGACGTGTCTTGATCACCGCCACCTGCGCCTTCACCGCACGCGCCATCAGGGGCAAAAACGCCACCAGCACGCCGAACGCGACAAAGGACAGCACGATGCGGGCGTAGGAGTTGCCCACCACCAGCCAGGCCAAAAGCGCCGCGTTGAACAGGCCGGCGCGCAGGTAGGCGGCCCGGTTGAGCTCACGCAGTCCCGCCTTGACCGCCGCCGGGCCGCCGCCCATGGTGGTGGGCATGAGGTAGCTCATGGTGCCGATGAGCAGCTGGCCCGCAAACCCGAGCAGCAGCGGCAGGGTGGGGATCTCGCCTGCCCCGCCGAACATCCGCACCGCGTACCAGGTCAGCCCGCCGATGAGCCAGGTCACCGCGAACAGCGCGGACAGCGCTGGGTAGGTCACGCGCCCGCGGGGATCCTTCAGCACGGTTAGCGCGCTGGCCAAAAACCCCTGGTACAGCCACACCCAGCCCGCCAGGATGACCACGGTGCCCGCGCCCACCACCACGGGCAGGCGCATGAGCGACCCCGCCACCGCCACTACAACACCAGTGCCGGCCAGCGCGAGCGCCACGCCGACGCGGTCCTGGCCGCGGGTGCGCCACATCGCCGGGAACAGCACGCTCAGCGCGCCCATCGCCGCGAACCCGACAAACCCGCCCACGTTGGTGAACATGTGGGCCTGGCGCACCGCGCCGTGCCACTGCCCCGGCAGGCCTGCAGACAGCGCCGCGCCGAACAGCGCGCCCACGGGCAGGCAGCACGCGGAGGCGAAAAAGCCGATTACCCCGGCATGACGGCGCGGCGCCGAGCGCACCTGTTTAAAGAGCACCGCCGCGTGCCACGCCAGCGCCACCGCGACCACCAGCGCGCCCGCCCACGTCAGCCAGTACCACCGGATCAGCTGCCCGGCCAGCACGGCGACGGTGCCGGCGTTGAGGAGGTAGGTGCGGGAAAGTTGGGCGGGCCGGGAGGCGTCGTCAAGCTTGTGCCCCAAGAAGCGCTCGGTGAGGTTTTGGGACCACAACATGATCGAGTTGGTCAAAATCCCCAGCGTGAAAATGTGGATGAGCAGCCAGGACCCGTCCGGGATGAACGGGTGCGCAAGGCCGACCAGGATAAACACCGCCATCCAGATGCTCACCGGGCGCGAGGCTTTGCGGTGCCACGCGCGGGGGTTCATGTCAGGCATTGACTCCTCCAGACTTCGGGTTGTCGCGGAAACACCACCAGGTAGCCGCAGCAAAGCACGCCGCACCCGCGGCCAGCACGCCGATGACACCGTTGTAGGCGCCCGTGTAGTCCACCCCGCGGTCCAGCCCCGCCTGCAGCAGCGACCCCGTCAGCGCCACGGTAACCAGCGTGCCAAGCTCGTAGGACACCTCCTCCACACCCGCGGCCATCCCGGAGCGGTGCATCGGCGCCGAGCCGATGATGGCGATCGAGGAGACACTCATCACCGAACCCGCGGACAGGCCCAGAAGCACCATGCCTATCGACGTCCATCCGGCCGCCAACGCCACCGCCCCCACTACCGCGCCGAGGAACCCGCCGGCGATCAACGGCAGGAAGCCGACCTTGTGCAGATATGCCCCGCCGAGCGTGGAGGCCGGGATCGCACACAGGGCCATCACGGCGACGGTGGCGCCGGCGTGAAGGGGCGTGAGCTCGTCGACAAGCTGCAGCTTCTGCGTGGTCATGAGTTCGGCGCCGGCGAGGACGAACATGCCGCCGGCCGCCGCGAGGACGCCGCCGGTGAACAGGCGGGAGCGGAAAATGTCGAAGGTGAGCAGCGGGTCGTCCAGGCGGTTCTGGCGGCGCACGAACAGCCAGGAACCGACGGCGGTGGCGACAAGCGCTGCGAGGGTGATGGCGGGGCTGTGGGCCGCTTGCTTGATGGCCATGGTCAGGCCAGACAGCGCGACCAGGGCGTAGAGCGAGGAGACGACGTCCCACTGTTTGTCCAGGTTAGGCAGGTTCTCCGGCGCGAGCGCGATGGTGAGCACGAGGGCGACGATGACGATGGGCACGTTGATGAGGAAGACGGAGCCGACCCAGAAGTGCTGGATCAGCGCGCCGCCGACCACAGGACCCAGCGCGCCGCCCGCAACCGCCACCGAGCCCCAGATGCCGATGGCGGTGTTGCGCTCGCGCTCGTCCGGAAACGTCAAGCGGATCAGCGCGAGCGTGGCCGGCATCATCACCGCAGCACCCATACCGAGCATGCCGCGCGCCAGGATCAGCTCTAAGGGGCCGGGCGCGAACGCCGCGCCCAGCGACGCCAGGCCGAAGATGGCCAGGCCCACGATGAACATCAGGCGGTGGCCCACCCTGTCGCCCAGCGCGCCGGTGCCGAGCAGCAGGCCGGAGAGCACCAGCGGGTACGCGTTGATGATCCACAGGCCCTGCTCCGGGGTGGCGTTATAGCTGTGCTCCAGCGCCGGCAGCGCGGTGTACAGGATGGAGTTGTCCAGGCCGATCATAAGTAGCCCGAGCGAGACCACCGCGAAAAATCCCCAGCGCTGCGCCTTAGTCATGGGCAGATGGTACCGCGCGCAAAAAGTGCGCCCCGGTTGCGGGACGCACTGTGTTTAGTTGGCGGGCTTAGCGCATTGCGAGGAATGCTGCGCCGATGCCGAGGGCTGCCAGGGCTGCGACGACGCCGCCGATGATGGCTGCGATGTTGATCTGGTTGTTAGCCTGCTTCGGGGCCTCGGCCTTGGCCTTGGCTTCCACCTTCTGCTCAGCCTTGGGCTGCTCGGCGGGGACTTCACCCGGCTGGGCGGGGATTTCTTCCGCCGGCACGAGCGCGGTCAGGGGGTGCTCTTCGGCGACCTCGACGGGCTCCGGCTGTTCCACCTCGACGACCTCCTCCGGCTGCTCGATCTCCTCGACCTCAGCCTTTGCGCGGGCGCCGATGGATTCGGCGTAGGCACCGATGCGCGGGTTGTCGAGTACCAGGCTGTCCCAGTCGGCGGGGACGAGGACCTTGCCGGCTGGGGTGTCGGCGAAGTAGGGCTTTTCGGAGTAGTTGAAGTAGTTGAACTGGTGGTTGTAGTTCATCACCGAGTGGTAGCCGTCTTGCATGGGCGAGCCTTCAGCGATGTCCTCGACGTATTTGGCAGCACCCCAGTGGCGCAGCCCCAGGGTGTGGCCGAACTCGTGGAGGATGGAATTTCGCACCTGCTCCTCGTTCGCACGCCCGCCGGGGTTAGCAACGTAGAAGGAGTTATCGCCCACCAGCGACAGGCCCGTGGCGTTGGAACCTGCACGCATGCGATCACCGAGTACACCGGGGCGGAAGATGTTGGCGCGGTCACCAAGGTTGTTGATGGTGTCGATGAGCTGGAACGCTTCGTGACGGTTCGCGTCGAAGTAGTAGTCGCGGTAGTCGAGCGTCTCGCCGCCGAAGCGGTCGGTGTAGTTGGGAATGTTGGTGTAGTGCTCGCCGGCGTCGATGTGCAGGCTAATGCCGTGGTCGGCAAACAGGTCCACTAAATCATCCAGGCTCTGCTTCGACGGGGCGTAAGAGGTGCGGTTCGCGTTGGCGCACTCGCGGGCAGCAGACGTGTCGCAGCCGAGGGTGTCGTATTCGGATGCCATCCAGTTCAGCTGGAGGAAGACATCCGGGCGGTTGGGGTCTGCTCCCCAGTCCGGCAGGGGGATCTCGGTGCCGTCGGCGAGGACGACGCCTTGTTCTTCCCAGATGTCGGGCAGGCCGTCGCCGTCGGAGTCAACGAGGGTGGCGGTGTTGGTCAGCACCGGTGCGAGCTCGATCTCTTGGGCGGCGTGTGCGACGTCTGCGCCGGAAACCGCGATGGCGGCGGCAACTGCTGCGGCGATGGTGTTTCGGAATGCTGCTCGCATCTCGGTGACTCCTTGGTGTGTGTTTTTCTCTTTGTGACAACCCTGAGTTTATGCACCGAATATGCGCAGGTAAAACGCTTCGCCGGAGGCTGAAAAATTCCGTAAATCGTTGAACATTCTTTCCGGATTGTTCAACGTTTCCACCCGTTTTGGCCTGCGGATTGTTCATCAATCCGGGGGCGCGGTCCGGGGTTTCGTCAGTATTGTTCAACGATCAATCCGGCAATGGTCGTAGATGGTTCAACAATCCACTATCACCGCATGTTATGCACCTTAAGGTGTTTTCCTGCATGATTTGAGCCGATTTCTCGTTTACCTGCATGTTTGGGTTGATTGCACAATTCATGCGTTCTTAGTTTTGACGGGTTTTCCCTCAGGAACCCCCGAAACCCCCTGGATTGTTCAAAGATCCGCGGATTGTTCAGCAATCCGGAAACCCCCTCTACCCCCGTTTTTTACCCCCGCTGCGGCGGCAAGGGGCCGTCGCAAAGCAAAAAGCCCCCTCTAACCCGAATTCCTGCGCATCTTCGCGCGGCGCATATCAATGGCCAACGCGATGCCGATCACCGCCGCGTGCTGGCGTTCGTCCAGGCCGGGCTCGATGCGCACGCGGTAGCTGGACTTGCCCATCAGCATCCGCCCCATGCCGGAATACTCCGCGTCCACGGTCGCGAGCGGGCGGCCCTGGCTGGTCAGCGTGTAGTTCAGCTGGAACGCCTGGCCCTGGATCTGCACGTCCGGAAAGCCCGCGACCTGCACGTCGAACTTCGCGCCGATCCAGGCGAACCGCTGCGTCAGCCGCGCGAGCTCCAGCGGCGGGTTGACCTGGTGCACGACGTACTTGTCGCGGATGAAGTTCACCGGGTCCTCGATGCTCAGCACGTGCGCGCCGGCCGCGTCGAACACCTCCACCCCGCGCGACGCCTTGACCAGGTCGCTCATCTTCAGCGTCTGCCTGGCCGTGCCCAGCAGCTCCCCGCCCGGGCCCTCGATCGCGAACGTGTCGCGGCCCAGGGCCTTCGTTTGCCTTACGACGATCTCACGTTCCCTAAACACACCACCACCCTAACGGGGCGTGGCTGGTTCTGGGTGGGTGGTTTTGGCGGCTGGTTTTGCCTGCCCTGTCCCCCATCTCCACAAACCCCTAGTAAGCCCTCCCTAGTATGGCCATTTTTGGGCCTTAATAGGGGTTTGTTACTCGGGGTATGTCCCGACGCCCGCCAGTCGAGTCGCTAAAAGGTGAGACGCTCCCATCTCCGAGAGATACGCCTTGCCGTCGAGGTTGCGAGTACACTAGGGAGCCGTACGCCTCGGTGTCGCCTCTGCGAAAGCATGCGCCCGGGGCTTAAACTTTTTCGACTGGCCGCGCAGCGGAAAACCCCGGCGGGCTGGGGTTCCAGCCTGCCGGGGTTTCGCGCCTAGCTCAGAGGAGCGTTAGTTCGAGCTGCCCTCCGAGGAACCCGCGGAGGAGCCGTCAGCGGAGCCGGCCTCGGAGCCAGCCTCACCAGCGGCCTCGCCTGCGTCCTCGGCGGTTTCGTCGCGGCCGGGGGTGTTGGTGACGGGCGGGACGACCGTCGTCACGCGGTCACCCCCGAGGGAGGAACCGCCCACGCGCACCTCGTCGACGGAGGTCGACTTCTTCGGGCCGATGGCGGTGAACGCCTCGCCGGCCTCGTTGGAGCACCAGTCGTAGAGGACGGAGCCCGCGACAACCACGCCGGCGGCGATAGCTGCCCACTGGCCGTACTGCTGCACGTCCGGACGCATTGCCAGCTCCTGCAGCATGCGGTTCGCGGCCTCGGCCTTCGCGCGCAGCTCGGCGACCTGCTCGTTCTCCTGGCCGCGGCGGCCGTAACCGAAGTTCGGCGTCTTGCGGCGGATCTCATCCTGGATCTCCGCGGAGATCTGGTTGAACTGCTCGTTCACCGCGTTGACGTACGGGGCAGCGACCTCTCCCAGCACCTGGCCCGCCAGCAGCAGCGGCACCATGTACAGGATCGGCGAGCGCACCGCGTTGGCGACACAACGGCCGAGGATGTCGGTGCCTTCATCCACGGTGGCCTTGGTGGTGACCAGGGTGGTCGGCACTTCGGTGACCGTGATCTGCGGCAGCGTCTCCGTGACCACCGGCGGCAGCGTGTACGTTGCCGTCGCGGTCACCGGCGGGGTGTAGCCATCCACCGGGGTCGGTGCGACCTCGGTGACGGTCTTGCCGGAGTCGTCCACAACCACAACCACCTGGCCCGGAACATCCGGCGTGGTGGTCACTTCCGGACCCTCAACGGTGGTGACCACCGTCTGCGGCTCCGGCGTCACCGTCTGCACGGTGGTGACCGGCGTGGTGCGAGTGACCGTGATCGGATCCTGCGTCTGCACCACAGTGGTGACGATCGGCTCCGGGGTCTCCGTAGTGGTGACCTCAGAGGTGACCGGCTCCGGAGTCTCCGTGATGGTGACCTCGGAGGTGACCGGGTCCGGCGTGACCGTGGTGACCTCGCCGGACACGGTGGTGGTCACCGGCGCCGGGATGATCGTGGTGGTCTTGACCTCGCAGTCGCACGGTGCCACACCCGTGGTCGGGGTGGACTGCGCCTTGTTCGTCGGCGTGTTCGGGGTGCGCTCCACCACCGTGGTCTCGGTGACGAAGCTGCCCGGAACCGTCGTCGTCTCGTTGGTCGTGCCCGGCACGGAGGACACCACGGTCTCGGTGGCGGTGACCGGCGGTGCGGTCGCGATCGCCTCGTTGACGTGGTAGCCCGCCGGCGCGGAGACCTCGATCACGATCTCCACGGACTCGCCCGGCTCCAGGGACAGGCCGCGGCCTGCAGACTCCAGCGCCTTGTTGATCTCGGCGGTGAACTCGTCGGCGTCGCCGCCGTCCAGGCGGGTGACGTTGTCCACGATGTCGACGCCGTCCAGCTTCACGGAACCGGTGTTGGTCACCGTGTAGCGCAGCTCCATCGTCTCGCCCTCGCCGATCGGCAGGGCGTCGCCCTCGGTCTCGGCGTCGCGCCATGCGTCGTCGCCTTCGTCCGCGCGCTTGATCTCCTTGAGGATTTCCAGCTGCGGGGAGTCGGAGGAGGCGTCATCCGGCGGCGCGGTCACGGTCACCACTGTCGACGGCACCGTGGTGCCCGGCACAGTCGTGTGCGGGTTCGTGGTGCCCGGGATCGTGGTGGCCGGGATGGTCACCGGCGGCACGGTCACGCCCGCGACGTTGTCGTGGCGGCCGGCCGGGGCCTTCACCGTCACGGTCACGTCCATGGACTCGCCCGGCTCGAGCGCGAACGGAGCGACCTTGCCCAGCTGGGCGTCGATGGCCTGCTGCAGCTCGGCGTTGTCCTCCTTCACCTCGTCGGTGAGGCGGATGCCGTCGATAGGCAGAGTGCCCTTGTTGGTCACGCGGTAGGTGATGTCCATGTCCTCGCCGGCGGTGACCAGGGCGTGCTCGTCGCGGCCGTTGATGAACTTCTTCACCTCAAGCAGCGGCGAGTTCGCACGCGCGGTGGTGGAGACCGTCGTGCCCGGCACATTGCGGCCCGGCAAGGTGGTCTCCGGGATGGTCACCGGCGGAACCGTCGTGGACGGGCCAGTGGTGCCCGGGATCGTGGTGCCCGGACGGGTGGTGCCCGGAACCGTGGTCTCCGGCACCTCGGCGCGAGCTTCGTTGACGTGCTCGCCCTTAGGCGCGGTGACCTCGATGCGGATGTCCTGGAAGGCGCCCGGCGCGAGGTTGAACGGCTCAGCCTTCTTGGCCAGCTCCGCGTTGATCTCGTCCTGCAGCTCCTGGTTGTCCTCGCGGATCTGGTCCGCGACCGCGATGTCGGTCAGTTCCACGTTGCCGGTGTTGCGGACGCGGTACCAGATCTCCATCTTCTGGCCCGGAGTGACGGAGGCGTCCTCGCGGCCGTTGATGCGCTTTTCAATGTTCAGGCGGCGCAGCTCAACCGGCGTGCAGACAACGTTGTTGCCCGGGCCGTCGGTGTCGCCGTCCATGTTGACCACGTTGACCAGGCCGGAATCCGCACCCGGGTTCGCGCCCTCGGCGGTGCACTGGCCGACAGCCTCCGGCAGGTTGTTCGCCGCGGCCTCAGCCAGGGTGCCGGTGACGGTGACCTTGTAGTCCTTGTACTTGCCCGGCTTCAGCTCAGCAGCGTCGGCGACCTTGTAGCGGCCGTTCTTCACGTCCACAGCCTTCTCATCGACGGTCACTTCGTTGACCGTGAAGCCGGCGCCGCGCAGCGGCACGTCCCAGATGGTGGCGTGCTCGCCGGCGACCAGACCGGAGTTGCGAACGCGGATGACGTACTCGTTGGAGTAGTTGTAGCTGCCCTCGTCGTTGCGGGTCAGCTCGACGTTGCCCGCACGAGCAGCAAGCTTCTCGACGGCAAACTGCGGCCGCTCAGGCGCCGGCGCAGTCGTCGTCTCCGTGACCGGCGGCGGCGGAGTCTGACGCGTCGTCGGCGTGGACTGTGCCTTATCTTCCGGCTCGTTCGGGGTGATGGTGACCTGGGTGGTCTCCGTGGTCACCGTGCCCGGAACCGTGGTCCCCGGGACCGTGGTGTCCGGGCTAGTCGTGCCCGGCTCAGTCGTGCCCGGGATGGAGGACACGACGGTCTCTTCGGTCACCACCGGCGGAGCGCTCACCTTCGCCACGTTGGTGTGAGCGACCTTCGGCGCCTTCACACCCTCGAGCTCGATGGTGATCTCCTGCTCCGGCTCGAGGTTGATGCCGTCCGGGTGCTCCTCAGCCAGTTTCGCCTCCAGGGCCGCGTTGATCGCGTCCTGCAGCTCCTGCTGGCCTTCCATCTCTTCGACGGTGTCCGTCAGGACCACGCCGTTGAGCGGCAGCGAGCCGGTGTTGGTGATCACGTAGCGCAGGTCCATGGTGCCGTCGGCGTTCACCGGTGCGGCGTCCTGCGCTTCCTCAGCATCGCGCCATACGCCGTCGACGCCGCGGATGTACTTCTTGATCTTCAGCTCAACCGAGTCGGTCGCTGCGTCATCCGGCGGCGCGGTCACCGTGACCACGGTCGCCGGCACGGTGGTGCCCGGGAGCGTGGTGCCCGGAACGGTCACCGGCGGGACATCGACGTTGACCTCGTTGCGGTGCTTGCCGGCCGGGGCCGGCACAGTGATGGTCACGTCGTGGGACTGGCCCGGCTCGAGCGAGATCGGGGCGAACTTGCCCAACTGCGCGTCGATGCGGCGCTGCAGGTCCTCGTTGGCCTCTTCGATCTTGTCGGTGAGGCGGATGCCGTCGATACGCACCGGGCCCTCGTTGGTGAGGCGGTAGGTGATCTTCATGTCCTCACCCGGGACGACCACAGCGTGCACGTCGCGGCCGTTGATGAACTTCTTCACCGACAGCTTCGGCGAGGACGCGCGTGCCGTGGTGGACACCGTGATACCCGGCTCAGTGGTGCCCGGGATCGTGCTCTCCGGGATGGTTACCGGCGGAATCGTCGTGGACGGACCAGTGGTGCCCGGGACCGTGGTGCCCGGACGGGTGGTCTCCGGAACCGTCTTCGGCGGAACCTCAGCCGTGACCTCGTTGTTGTGCTCGCCCTCAGGTGCCTTGACCGGGAACTTCACGTCCTTGTACTCGCCCGGTTCCAGGTTGAACGGGTTGTACTCCGGCTTCGCAAGCTCAGTCGCGAGCTTCTCGTTGATCTGCTTCTGCAGATCCGGGTTGTCTTCCTTGATCTGGTCCGCCAGCGTGATGTCCGTCAGGGTCACGTTGCCGGTGTTGCGGACGCGGTACCAGATCTCCATCGGCTCGCCCGGGGTGACCGGGGCATCCACGCGGCCGTTGATGCGCTTCTCGATGTTGAGGCGGCGCAGCTCAACCGGCTCGCAGACGATGTTGTTGTCGATGCCATCGCCGTCACCTTCCATGGTGACCACGTTGACCAGGCCGGAGCCTGCGCCCGGGTTCTGCGGCTTGACGGCCTTGCACTGGCCGACGGCAGCCGGCAGCGCAGCTGCAGCCTCGTCGGTGACGGTGCCGTCGACCACCACGCGGTAGTCCTTGTACTGGCCCGCGTCCAGCTCGGCGACGTCGGAGATGAGGTAGCGGCCGTTATCCGCGTCGACCTTGGTGCCGTCGACGGTGACTTCGTCGATGGCGAAGCCGACACCGCGGACCGGCACGTCCCACACCTTCGCGTGCTCGCCGTTGACCAGGCCCGTGTTGCGCACGCGGATGGTGTACTCAGCCTTGTAGGCGTACACACCCTTGTCATTGCGCTCCAGGGTGACGCCCGGGTTGCCCGCGTTGAACTTCTCCACAGCGAACTGCGGGGCGTCCGGCGGAATCGGAGTGGACTGCGCCTTGTTGGTCGGCGTGTTCGGAGTGATGGTGACCTGGGTGGTCTCCGTGGTCACGGTGCCCGGAACCGTAGTCCCCGGGACAGTGGTATCCGGGTTCGTGGTACCCGGCTCCGTCGTACCCGGGATAGAGGACACAACGGTCTCCTCCGTCACCACCGGCGGAGCAGTCACCTTCGCCACGTTGACGTGGTAGTCCTTCGGCGCCTTCACCGTGATCTCGACGGTTGCAGCGTTTTCGGCGCCCGGCTCGAGGTTGATGCCGTCCGGGAACTCCTCAGCCAGCTTCGCCTCGATTGCCTTGTTGATCGCTTCCTGGAACTTGTCCTTCTCCTCCGCGAGCTCCGTCACCTCATCGATCAGGGCCACGTTGTTCAACGGGACCGAACCGGTGTTGGTGATGGTGTAGCGAAGCTGGATGTCCTCACCCGGCACGACCGGGAGAGCATCTGCCGGTGTCTCGGCGTCGCGCCAAGCATCCTCACCGTCAGTTGCGCGCTTGATCTCCTTGAGGATCTCAAGAGACACGGTGTCGGAAGCGGCGTCATCCGGCGGTGCGGTCACGGTCACCACAGTCGGCGGCACGGTCGTGCCCGGAACCGGGGTGCCCGGGATGGTCGACGTAGTCGGGGTGCCGTCAACGGTGGTGACGGTCGTGCGCGGCGGCGCGGTGGTTTCCGGGATGGTGGTGCCCGGAACCGTGACCGGTGGAACAGTCACGTTGACCTCGTTGTCGTGGCGACCAGCCGGCGCCTTGACAGTGACGGTCACGTCGGTGGACTCACCCGGCTCAAGCGAGATCGGGGCCACCTTGCCCAGCTGCGCGTCGATGGACTGCTGCAGGGCGGGGTTTTCTTCCTTCACCGCGTCGTTGAGGCGGATGCCGTCGATACGCACGGCGCCCGTGTTGGTGAGGCGGTAGGTGATGTCCATGTCCTCGCCAGCGACGACCATGGCGTGCTCGTCGCGGCCGTTGATGTACTTCTTCACCTCGAGCGACGGGGAGCCCGCGTGCGCGGTGGCGGTGACCGTGGTCGGCGGCACCGGACGCTCCGGCACCGTGGTGCCCGGGATGGTCGTCGCCGGGACGGTCGAGCCCGGGATGGTGGTGCCCGGCACCGTGGTCTCCGGGTTGGTGGTGCCCGGGACGGTCACCGGCGGGACGGTGGTCTCCGGGATGGAGGTCTCCGGGCGGGTCGTGCCCGGCACGGTGGTCTCCGGCACCTGGGCGCGCACCTCGTTGGTGTGCTCGCCCTCGTACGCGGTGACCGGGAACGTGATGTCCTTGACTTCGCCCGGCGCGAGGTCGAAGGCCTCGATCTTGGCGATCTCAGCGTCAATCTCCGCCTGGAGCTCCTTGTTGTCTTCCGTGATCTGGTCTGCCAGCGTGATGCCGGACAGCGTGACGTTGCCCGTGTTGGACACGCGGTACCAGATCTCCATCGGCTCGCCCGGGGTGACCGGGGCGTTCTCGCGACCGTCGATGCGCTTTTCAATGTTCAGGCGGCGCAGCTCAACCGGCTCACAAACGATGTTGTTCTCGCGGCCGTCGGAGTCGCCCTCCATGGTGACCACGTTGACCAGGCCGGAGCCTGCGCCCGGGTTCTGCGGAGTGACGGCGTCGCACTGGCCGACAGCTGCCGGCAGCGCGTTCGCTGCCTGATCGGTGACGGTGCCGTTGACCACCACGCGGTAGTCCTTGTACTCACCCACGGCCAGCTCAGCCTCGTTGGAAATGAGGTAGCGGCCGGAATCCGGCTTGACCTCGGCGTCGTCAACGGTGACGGAGGTGATGTCGAAACCGACGCCCCGCACCGGCACGTCCCACACCTTCGCGTGCTGTCCAGCAATCGGGCCGGTGTTGCGAACACGGATGGTGTACTCGGCGGAGTAGCCGTACTGGCCGTTCTCGCTGCGATCCAGGCTGATGCCGGTCTGGTTGTTGAGCTTCTCTACTGCGAACTGCGGGTCCGGAACGACGGCGGGCGGCACTTCGGAGGTTGTTGGCGTAGAGCGTGCCTCGTTCGTAGGGGTCGGTGGGGTGACCGTGGTCTGGACGACCGTGGTCTCCGTCTGGGGCTGCACCGTCGTGGTGGCGTTAGTGGTGCCCGGAACCGTCTTGGTAACGGTCTCCGTCACTGGGACCTCAGGCGCGGTCGCCTTAGCCACGTTCACGTGGGCACCCTTCGGCGCCTTCACAGTGACGATGACTTCCTTCTCTTCACCCGGTGCAAGCTCAAAGCCGCGGCCCTCTGTCACGAGTGCCTCGTTCAGGGCGTCGGTAAGCGCCTGGCGCTCAGCCGTGGTGCTGCCCTCGATGCTTGTGACCTGATCGACAATGTCGATGCCGGTCAGCTTCACCTTGCCGGTGTTGGTCACCGTGTAGCGGATCTGCATGTCCTGGCCCGGGGTGACCACGGCTGCCGGCTGGCCGGCCTCCGCGTCGAGCCACGGATCGGTGTCCTTCGCGCGGATCTCCTTGAGGATGCTGAGGTTCACCGGGGTCGACGACGCATCATCGGACGGCGTGGTCGTCGGCGTGACCACACGCTCCGGCACTGTTGTCTCCGGAACGGTGGTCACGTTCGGGATCGTGGTGCCCGGGATCGTCGTTGCAGGGATGGTCACCGGTGGCACAGTTGGCTTTGCGACGTTCACGTGCCCGTCCACCGGCGCCGTCACCGTGATGGAGCGCTCCACCACCTGGCCCGGCTGCAGGTCGAGCCTGATGCCCTGGAGCTTGGCGTTGATCTCCTGCTGGAGTGCGGTGAGGGGTTCGGTGGTGGCGGACTGCACCTCGTCGATAAGCGAGATGCCCTTGAGCGGCACGCCGCCGGTGTTGGCCACGCGGTAGGTGATGGTCATCGGCTGACCCGGGACCACTAGGGCGTTCTTGTCGAAGCCGTTGATCAGCTTCTGGATGCTGATGCCAGGCGTGTTCGCCGTCGCCGTGGCCGTGGCGGTGATGCCCGGCAGTGTGGTGCCCGGAACTGTGGAGCTCGCGTTGGTGGTGCCGGTAATCGTGGTCGGCGGGACCTCAGCTCGTCCCTCGTCGGCGTGGTAGCCCTCGGGGGCCTCCACGGTGATCTTGATGTCGCGGATAGCGCCCGGCGCGAGGTCGAACGCGTTGATCTTCTGGAGCTCGGTGTCGATCTGTGCCTGGAGCGCCTGGTTGCCTTCCTTGATCGTGTCTGCGACCGTGATGCCGGTGAGCGTGGTGTTGCCGGTGTTGATCACGCGGTACCACAGCTCGGTCGCTTCACCAGCGGTGAGCGCGGTGTCTTCGTAGCCGTTGATCCGCTTTTGCACCGTGAGGCGACGCAGCTCGACGGGCTGGCAAACGATGTTGTTCTCTGGGCCGTCGGAGTCACCTTCCATGGTGACCATGTTGACCAGGCCGGAACCGGCACCCGGGTTCTGCGGGGTGACGGCGTCGCACTGGCCGACAGCTGCCGGAAGCGCGTCCGCAGCCTTGTCGGTGAGCGTGCCGGTGACGACAACCTTGAAGTCCCTCGTCGCACCCGCCGCCAGAGTGGCCGGGTCGCTGACCTTGTACCGGCCATTAGTTGGCTGGACCTGGTTGCCATCTACGGTGAACTGGGTGATGTTGAACCCAGCACCCTTCAACGGGGCGTCCCACACCTCGGCGAACTGACCCTCGGCATCGCCGGTATTGCGCACCCGCACGATGTACTCAGCGCTATAGGCGTAGCCTCCTTCGCTGCGGCGCTGCAGCTGGACGCCGCCGGCCTGGAGGCCGATTTTCTCCACGGCAAACTTCGGGTTCTGGACGACTGGTGGTTTGGCTGGAATGACGGCGTTTGCCTCATCATCGTTCGACCGGACAGACACCATTTGGAGATTCTGTGGGAACGGGTCGTAGGTGAAACCATCTTGAATTCCACCGTTGAACGTCGGGAAGCCCTGATTGTTCGGGTCAAAGGTGCCTTGTGCGAAAGCGGAATTTCGGTGCTTGTAATCGTTCTCTGGCTGGGTCTTTAGGGGAACATCGACGGTGATTGTCTCAGACGTTTCTGCACCCCCGTCGAGATCGAACTCTGGAACTTTCGCCAGTTCGACGTTGATGGCGTTTTGAAGCTCCGTTGAACGCTCTCCTGCTGTCACAGCGTCTTGCAGCTTAATGCCAGTGACCTTGCCGCGCCCCGTGTTCTTTATGTCGTACCGGATGGTGATTTTCCCGTTGACGGCAAGCTCAGGCCAGTCACTCGGATCGGTGTCCTGAGCGTCCTGACCGTTGATGTACTTTTTGATCTCGAGTTTCGGATCACAGTCACCGGCCGCCACAACATCGTTCGCCGGGGTTGGGTCGATCTCGTTGCCGATCACCGCAACCTTGTTGATTGCGCACTTGCCGTCTGCAACTCTCGCGTTCACCTTCAACGTTGCAGACTGACCCGCCCCCAACGGCCCGTGGGTCCAGTTGATCGATCCGTTAGTCGACCTGCTTTGTGTGAGCCAACCCTGGGTTTGTGGTTCCACCCGAACGTCCGAGAGGCCGCTTGAAATGAGATCGCGGACAGTGAACCCAGACGAAGAGCACCCGGAGTTATTGGTGACGGTGACGGTCCACTGTGGCTGCCCGTCGATCATCTCCAGCTTCTTGGCGATAGACAGATCTACATCAGCCTTCCGGTACTCCTGCACCGTGATCGCATTAGTCGTCGCGTCGTTGTTGTACGATGCCGGGACCTTCTCAACGGACACCAAACCGATTTTGATGTCATCTTTGTTCGTCGCGTTCGGGTTCTCCACCGAGATCTGGTAGGCGTCGCCTGTGCCGTTGACGCTGAATCCGAGGTTGCCATTGGCATACGTCCATGCGTTGCCGTAGATCCCGTCCACGAGCTTCTGATCGGTAGGTGTAGAGAGATCATCCACCTGCCAGTAGATCATGGAGCCGTCAAGCACGTTCGTGCGGTAAAGGTAGCGGTGGCCGTTCTCTGAGTTGATGGACCACGCGTACGGGCTCTTGTCGAAGCCTACGTAAGCCCAGTCGTTCGCACTCGTTGGCCTTGCATCCCCGAGCTTCTGCCTAGTCGACTTCACGCGATTTCCTGCCGCTGTCACCTCAGGAATGGAGAATTCTGTCTTGCTCCCGCCGTTGAACTTGACACGGTAGATGTCGCCGGTGCCGTTACCGGAATTGTTGGAAAAGACGTAGTTGCCATTCAGGTCAAACGCACCGTTTGTGATACCGGAGCGAACATCGACATCAACCAGGCCGTCGACCCGTCCGATGCTCTCCGCCTTTCCAGTCACGGGACTGATTCGAAGTAGGTGGCCTGCTGGGTACTGGGGATCAGGGTTGTTGTTAGAAAGGCCGGAATCGGCACCGTTCTGCGGCCTGTCCTGCGAGACTGCGTACAGATATCCATCGGCCGGGTTATACGCGAGAGCGTTGTAGACCCACGGGCTCACGCCATTACCGTTCACCGGCTTGAAGGCATTATCGCCTTGCACTCCATCAACCCGGTACTGAAGAACTGTGTAGTTGCGCTTCACGTTCCTCGGACGGGAACCATCCGGGTTCATGTAGAAACTTTCGGCGATCCAAGTCGAGACACCGATATCCCGCTTCGTCACCTCGACGATGCACGCGTCAGTGTTTTCTGACGCCTTGAGCGGGTCGCGGAGACCCGGGTTGGCTTGGAGATCGACGGTGTCAACAGCGACATCCTCGGCCTTGATTGTGCCCGTGGTCGGTTTGGAACCGGCTGCGGGCGCCGTCGTTTCAATTACGACTGGCACATTCTCAGCGACATTCAGACGTTTCTTGAGATCCAAGATGAGGACTGCGTTGGTCTGACCGTCAGCATTGGTCTCGATCCGAGGCTGACCTTGCACGGTTTCGTGCACAACACCGTTCACGGAAATGGTGTATTCGCCCGCAGGGAACTGAGTGGCCTTCCCACCGACACCGCCCGTGCGGAGAATCAGCCGGTTACCTGTCAAAGCAGGTTGGGAATTGGCGCTGCCTTGGGTGTTCGTGATCATCCGGACACCATCGTCATCGTCCCATTTCTTAAAGGCGAGACCGCGGACGCCGGCCGCAAAAGCCACTGAGGCGGTGTTTCCTGCAATCTGCGGGACAGCCACAGATCCAAACGTGAGGGACACCGCCATGGCGGTGGCCAAAAGGCTTGAGTTTTTTCGTGGACGAGAATTGGGCAGAGGAGATGTTTTTTGAGTGGGCATCCAGTGGCTCCGAGCTATGAACAAGCAAACAGTAGAGGACAAAAGTGATTGTATTTCAGTGGAGAACCGCCGACAACCGTTTGTCCCGCAATCTAATAAAAAGTTCGTTACACGTAACAGAATCTGCATTGCATTTTCATTACGCGTAACGCAAATGCGTTACAGTTCGGTTCATGTCCGAACTTGACCTCGCGGCTTTGATCGACCTGCTGCTCAGCATCGGCACCGATACCTGGAATATCGAGGCCAAGGATGCCTCCGGTGGGCTGCCGACCTCACTTGATGAGACCCTCAGTGCGTTCGCGAATATGCCCGATGGCGGTGTCATCGTCCTCGGCCTCGCCGAAGAAGACGGGCAGATGCGCGTCCGCGGGGTTGCAAATGCGAAGGACCTGGCAGCCGGGCTTGGCACCAAGGCGCGCGAGCGCATTCACCCTCCAGTGCAGCTTGGGGCCGTGCAAATCGCCACCATCGACGGGAAGCAAGTTGTAGGTTGCGTAATTCCTCCGCAACCACCCGAGCGCCGACCATTTCGGGTCGGGGCCAATGGTCCTGCCTTCACACGATCGAGCGATGGCGATCACGAATTGAGCCGAGAGGAGGAGCTCTACCTCACCTCCCAGCGCAGCCAGCCAACCCACGACCGGCAACCGGTCGAAGGAGCGGACGTGGACCGCGACCTGGTGCCGGAGCTGCTGGAACAGTACCTGAGTGCAGAGCAGCGAAGTTCGCGCCGCCTCCAGGGGATGAGCCGTGACGAACTGCTCGTGCGTACAAACGTCGTCGACCACGAGACTGGTCTACCGACGGTTGCTGCGGTGTACGCGATGGGGCTCCACCCGCAGCAGTTCCTCCCGCACACGGCCGTGAAGGCGCACGCGAGAGGTGACGGGCAGAACACCGGCCTGCGTCTCACCGACCACGATGAGTTCACCGGCCCTATTCCCGATCTCCTCGAATCAGCCGAGTCATGGGCCCGCAAGCACCTGATGCGCGGGGTCGCGTTTCGCGATGGCCACGGGTTCGACGCTCCCGAAATCCCGGCCGTCGCGCTGAGAGAAGTTATCGCCAACGCGCTCGTTCACCGCGACCTTTCCGTTGCCAGCTTCGGCAGCTACCCGATGCTGGTCAAACTGCCGATGAAGTTTATCGTTGAGAATCCCGGTGGGTTGTGGGGCCTGACAGAACGCGAGCTTGGCAAGACAAGCCCGCGGGCGAAAAACGCAGTGCTGTACCGCATGTGTTCCGCAATCAGGACCGAGGACGGCAAGCGAGTCATTGAAGGACATGCCACCGGGATTCCCGAAGTGCGGCGAAGCCTCCGCGACGCTTTCCTTCCGGCACCCTATTTCAAAGACGAAGTAATCAAGTTCAAGGTGCTGCTGACCTCGTCGAGCATGCTGTCAGAGGAAGATAGGAACTGGCTTTCCCAGCAGCCTGGAGCCAACGTGATGTCTGTCGCGCAGAAACACGCGCTTGTAGCAATGCGGCACGGTGCGGAACTGACGAACTCCGCTTACCGCAATGAGTTCCCGATGGATTCGGTTCAGGCCCGGGACGAACTCCAGGAGCTGGTCCGCTTTGGGTTAGCCGAGCAGGTTGGGACCGGAAGAGGGACCGCGTACCGCCAGAGTGGGAGCGGCCAAGCGGAACTGCCGGTCCGTGCTGTCGGCGAAACTGCAACGAACGAACAGCGAGTGCTCGACTCGTTACAGCAGACTGGCCACCCTCTGAGCAGACGCGAGCTGGCTTTATCTACCGGGCTAAGCGAAAGCCAGGTGTACCGAGCCCTGAAAAACATCGATGGCCTCCAGCAGGGCCCGGCGCCCCATGACGGCAGAGTGGTCGTCTACTGGGTGTGATGTGGAGGCTGCCGGCGCGGACCGGAGGTCGTCGAGAAGCAAAAGCGGGTTAAGGGTCAAAAAGTGTGTCCAGAATCGCGGATTTTTAGGGATTGACCTGTAGGTTTCAGGAAAGTATATGCTCCCGGGGCATATATCTGGGTCTCGAGCGTTCAATCCTCGGTGTGGCAGCGTTGGTGTGCTATGCGCGGCGTGGTGTGGTG
The DNA here is from genome assembly GCF_054478435.1 of Corynebacterium sp. CQ3829_602738. Classification (NCBI taxonomy): domain Bacteria; kingdom Bacillati; phylum Actinomycetota; class Actinomycetes; order Mycobacteriales; family Corynebacteriaceae; genus Corynebacterium; species Corynebacterium sp. CQ3829_602738. The sequence continues at coordinate 57,526 of NZ_CM137003.1, read as the reverse complement.
TCGCAATGTCAAAGAACCAACCTCGCTGCTACTGCGGCGGTGAAATGAAACGCAACGGCACCACTAGCAAAGGCACCACCAGATGGCGCTGCAAACAATGCGGCGCCTCCAGCGTGAAACGCCGAAGCGACATCACCAACGCGGCGGCGTTCACCGTCTTCATCGACCACCTCACCACCGGTGCCAGCCTCGATACTGTCGCCCGCCGTGTGGGATGCTCACCACGCACGCTGCAGCGCCGCTTCGAACCGTTCTGGCTCGTTGATGTGCCTGACCCCACCGTCGGCCACGACAAACGGGTCTACGACCAGATCTTCCTTGACGGCACCTACACCGCCGGCGGCTGCTTGATCGTCGCAGCGACCATCGACCACGTCATCGCTTGGCACTGGTGCACACACGAAACTACCCGCGACTACCAACTGTTGCTTGAACGCATCGAAGCCCCACTTATCGCCGTCATCGACGGCGGCCAGGGAGCCTACAGCGCGATCAAAAAGTGCTGGCCCACCACGAAAATCCAACGCTGCCTCGTCCACGCCCAACGCGTGGTGCGCCGCTACACCACCAGCAACCCACGCACCGATGCCGGGCGCACCATCTACCGACTTGCGCTGAAACTGACCCGGATCACCACCCTGGACGAAGCAGCCGCATGGGGTGCGCAACTGCACGAATTCTCCACGATCTACCGGTCATGGATGGACGAGAAAACCCTGATCAAAGACCCCAAAACCGGTGCGCTCACCCGCGTGTGGACACACCACAACGTGCGCAAGGCCTACAACAGCCTCAACCACCTCTTCCGGTCCGAGATGCTGTTTGTCTACCTCACCCCACCAGCAGCAGTCCTTCAGCCTGACCGGATCAAATCCACCACCAACAGCCTGGAAGGCGGCATCAACGCCCAGCTCAAACTGCTCGCCAGAACCCACCGCGGCAGATCCGGCGAACGACAACGCCGCATGCTGGATTGGTGGCTCTACCTCAAAACGGAGCTGCCTGACGATTCAATACGAATCGCCAGGCAGTCCGACTGGGGCCAGGGCCAACTCGCCAAAGTATCCACCCTGACCCGAAACGAGAACCAAGCCGACCACGAAACTGGACGCCCAGCCCTCTACGACAACGCTATCGACACCGACTACACACACTCAATCGGCATCCAAAAAGGCCACATCTAACCCCGCGACACGCCGGAGCCAGACACACATTTTGTCGTTTAACCCGAAAACACCCCACCCCGTCCCACACCACAAAAGAAAAATCTCGAGACACCGTAGGAACGGTGCCTCGAGACAACACATTGTGCCCGGGGGGGGACTTGAACCCCCACGTTCTTGCGAACACTGGCACCTGAAGCCAGCGCGTCTGCCAATTCCGCCACCCGGGCGGGCGACTTGATTAATATAGAACGCAGCTCACAAAAACTACAAATCGCCAGCGCACACCGCCTTTTACCCCGCGTCTGCAACGGGGCCGACACGCTGCGCGGATAGGTGGTGTCGGGTGCGGCACCTATACTGTCCGGGTTACTTAAATTCTGATGTGAAGAAAGGAGGTACGCAGGAAATGGCAGTGATGGACAGGCTGGCAAAGCTGGACAGTTCTCTGCAGCGCGGCTTGGACAATTCCATGGCGGCGCTGTTCGGCGGCAAGGTTGTGCCTGAAGAAATTGAGGAGCTGGTCAAGCAGGAAGCCCAGGACTCGCTGGTGGTCACGGATAAGGACGAGTACGTCGCCCCGAACGTGTACGCGGTGGGTGTGTCTTCGAAGGACTTGGAGAACCTGTCGCAGAACCGCGATCTTCCTGTGGACCTCGCCGATCAACTCATGCGCTACGTGCGCAACAAACAATGGTTTTTGGATGGCCCTGTTGTTGTGCGTATCGCGGAGGAGTCGGGTCTGCGCACTGGCCAGCTCCGGGTGTCTTCATACATCGACACCATGCCGGATGTGGTCAGCGGCTTCGACGCCATTGTGGCGGAGCCGAAGAAGCGCAAGGCCTCGCGCTCGCAATTGAAGGAGGATGCAATGTCCGAACCTAACGCCAACCAGCCGCAGGACCCGCAGGCTGCCGCCAACCCTGAGGCAACCACGGTGAGCCTGCTGCTTCAGGACGGCTCGTCGCGCACGTACCTGGTCCACGAGGGCTCCAACATCCTGGGCCGCTCCAACGATTCGGACTTCCGCCTGCCGGACACCGGCGTGTCCCGCCAGCACGCGGAGATCACGTGGGATGGCCAGGTGGCGGTGCTGGTGGATTTGCAGTCCACCAACGGCACTACGGTCAACGACGAGCCGGTGGAGAACTGGATGCTGGCGGACGGCGACGTGATCACGCTGGGGCACTCCAATATTGAGGTGCGCATCGTCGGCGGCGAGGACAAGCCGCAGGCCAGCGCCAACCAGCCGGAGTTCACGGACTCGGTGGCGCACCCCAGCACCGAATACTTCCGCCCGTAAGAGGGGTTTGCCATGGATTCGACCATGATCCTCAGCGCCCGCTTTGGCCTTCTGGCCTTGCTCTGGGTGTTCATTTTCCTGGTGATGTGGACGCAGAGGAAGGATGTGGTGTCGGCGGGCGGCACGATGCGTCGTAAGGCAAGTGCGTCTGCTCCTGCCCCCAGGGAGAAAGCGCGCACCCTTGCGGTAGTTGAGGGGCCGCTGAAAGGCTCCCACATGGAAATTGCCAGCTTAGAAGACTTGACTGTCGGTAGAGCTGGAGACAACGATTTCCAGCTGGGCGACGACTTCGCCTCCTCGCGCCACGCGCGCCTGTTCCGCAGGGGCAGCGACTGGTTCGTGGAGGACTTGGATTCGCGCAACGGCACCTTCGTCAACGGGGTGCGTATTGATCAGCCTGAGCGGGTGACCGTGGGCACGGACATGAAGATGGGACGCACGATTGTGAGGCTGATGCCGTGAAGCTCGCGCTAGATTTCGTGGCCGTGTCCGACCGCGGCCTGGTCCGCGCCAACAACGAGGACTCCGCCTACGCAGGCCCCAACCTGCTGGTGCTTGCGGACGGCATGGGCGGCCACGCCGCCGGCGAGGTGGCCAGCCAGCTCATGGTCGAGCACCTCGAGCACCTGGACCGCGACCCCGAGGACGCGGACATGCTCGCTCTTTTGGGCGCGGCGGCCGAGGACGGCAACGCCTCCATCGAGGCGTCCGTGGCCGAGCACCCCGAGCAGGCCGGCATGGGCACCACCCTGACCGCGACGATGTTCAACGGCCGCGAGCTCGGCCTGATCCATGTGGGCGACTCCCGGGGCTATTTGCTTCGCGACGGCGAGCTCCGCCAGCTCACCGTCGACGACACCTTCGTCCAGTCGCTGGTCAACGACGGCAAACTCGCACCCGAGGACGTCTCGTCGCACCCGCAGAAGTCCCTGATTTTGAAGGCGTACACCGGCCGGGCCGTGGAGCCGCACCTGGAGCTGATCCAGGTCCAGCCGGGCGATCGGATCCTGCTGTGCTCCGACGGGTTGAGCGACCCGGTGACCCAGCAGACCATCCAACTCGCGCTCGGCGACGGCACCCCGGAGATGGCGGCGAACCGCCTGATCGAGCTGGCGCTGCGCTCCGGCGGGCCCGACAACGTCACCGTCGTGGTGGCGGAGGTCGTCGAGGCTGCGGAGAACAACGCCCGGGAAACCCGCGCCGTGGTCAGGGCCGGCGCGCTGGACCCGGGCTACGAGTCCTCCCACCCGGACTCGGCCGCCTCCCGCGCCGCAGCGCTGTTGCGCAAGTCCGAGACCATCACCCCGGACCACAACCGGGCGAAGCTCCAAGACGCGGACGCTTCTGACGACGAGGAGGGCCACACTAGCGCCGCCGGGAAGAAGCAGCCGTCGTCGGTGTGGCCTTGGGTCGTCGCAACGCTGGTGCTTCTGCTGGTGCTCGCGGTGGCAGGTGTGATTTGGTCGCAGTCCCGCGCCACCGACGAGTACACGCTGAAGGTGCAGGACTCCGGCGAGTTCGTGGTGCAGCACACCACCCGCGACAACCTGTTCGCGGACGCGAAAACCGAGGACATCCAGCGCGCCTGCCTGAACACCAAGGGCGACCTGCGCGTGATTTCCAAGGACAGCAAGCCGGGCGATTGCAGCATCTTCACCACCTCCGACCTGCCCAAGGACAAGCGCGAGGTCGAAGACGTCACCGGCTCCTACGACGACGTATTAGCCAAGCTGAATGAGTTGGCGGACCAGGCGCTGCCGGCCTGCACGGACAAGAAGAGCGCCGACGAGGGCAAGTGCCGGGAGGTGCGATGAGCCGCCTAGTATCCCGCAGCCGCGAGCTGCTCCTCCTGCTGTTCACCACAGGCCTGCTAGCCCTCATGCTCTTTGGCTTAGAGACGAGCCAAGGGCGCACCCTGTCCACCGAGATGCTCTACATCATCGGCGGGTTCATGGGCGTCTACGCCATCGCACACGTAGCCATCGCGTTCTTGGCACCGCACGCGGACCAGGTGATGCTGCCCGTGGTGGCGCTGCTCAACGCCGTGGGCCTGGTGGTGATCTACCGCCTCGACCTGGCTGAACGCCCCGGCTACGGGCCGCTGGCGGAGCGCCAGATGCTGTGGTCCTTAGTCGGCGTGGGCCTGATGGTGCTCACGCTCATTGTCATCCGCGACCACAAGTCCCTGTCGCGCTACTCCTACCTGCTGGGCCTGGTGGGCCTGATCCTGTTGGCCCTGCCCTTGGTCTGGCCGCAGCCCCCGGGCTACGAGGAAGCGCGCATCTGGCTGTGGCTCGGGCCGTTTTCCATCCAGCCCGGCGAGTTTTCCAAGATCCTGCTGTTGATCTTCTTCGCCCAGCTGCTGGCCCAGAAGCGCGCCCTGTTCACCGTCGCCGGCAAGCGCTTCTTGGGCATGACCTTCCCCCGCCTGCGCGACCTCGCGCCGATCCTCATGGTGTGGGCCATCGCCATTTTGATCATGGGCATCTCCAACGACTTCGGCCCGGCGCTGTTGCTGTTCGCCACCGTGCTGGGCATGGTCTACTTCGCCACCAGCCGCGCCTCCTGGCTGTTCATCGGCGTCGGCCTGGTGGCCGTCGGCGGCTACGCCGTCTACCAGGTCAGCTCCAAGATCCAGGAGCGCGTGTCCAACTTCATCGACCCGTTCGCGGACTTCGACGGCATTGGCAACCAGCCCGCCAACGCGCTGATCGGCCTGAGCTGGGGCGGCATCACCGGCACCGGCTTGGGCTACGGCCACCCGGAGCTGGTGCCGGTGGCGCACTCCGACTACATCCTGGCCGCCCTCGGCGAGGAGCTGGGGTTTGTGGGCATCGCCGCGGTGCTGTGCCTGTTCGCGGTGTTTATCACCCGCGGGTTCCGCACCGCCATGCAGGCGCGCGACTCCTACGGCAAGCTGCTCGCCTCCGGGTTGGCGCTGACGATCGTGATCCAGATCTTCGTGGTCGCCGGTGGAGTGTCCGCGATGATGCCCATGACGGGCCTGACCACGCCGTTCATGTCCGCCGGCGGCTCGTCCGTGATGGCCAACTACATCCTGCTGGGGCTGCTGCTGCGCATCTCCAACAGCGCGAACCGCCCCGCGGACTACGACGCCGTCGCCGCGGGCACCGCGCGCCCTGAGGTGGTGGGCGCCCGATGAACAAGTCCATCCGCTACGGCGCCGTGGTCGCGCTGCTGATGATCGCGGCGCTTCTAGTCAACTTCACCGTGGTCCAGGGCCTGCGCGAAGACGAGTACGCGCAGAACCAGCACAACTCGCGCATCCTCATGGACCTCAAGCGCACCAACCGCGGCGACATCGTCGCGGGCGAGACCGTGCTGGCGCAAAGCCACCGCAACGACGACACCGGCTTCTACCAGCGCTCGTACCCGAATATGCCGTGGTCGTTTGCTCCCATCGTGGGGTTTGTCTCCGACCAGTTCGGCACCTCCCAGCTGGAGGCCACCCACAACGGCGACCTCACCGGCGACTCCGGCACCGCCTCGCGCTTCCTGCGCACCGGGCTCGAGGACGGCAAGAAGGGCGACACCGTCGACCTGACGCTGGACCCGAACCTGCAGGCCTTCTCGTACGACCAGCTGGCCAAGCCGGGTTTTGATGGTGCGGTGGTGGCCGTGAGGCCGTCGACAGGCGAGGTGCTTTCCATGGCCTCGACCCCCAGCTACGACCCCAACGGCATCGCGGACCCGGCCACTGCCGAGGACGCCTGGGCCGAGGCCACCGGCAACCCGGCGAACCCGCTGCTGAACCACGCGGCGCAGGAGCAGCTGCCGCCGGGCTCGATCTTCAAGATCATCACCACCGCCGCGGGCCTGCGAAACGGCTTCACGCCGGAATCGCCGCTGACCGGCGAGGCGCAGACGATCCTGCCGGGCACGGACAACATCCCGCTGACCAACGACGGCGGCCAGCCCTGCGCCGGCGGCGGGCAGGTGCCGCTGCGCACCGCGTTCGCCCTGTCCTGCAACACCGCGTTCGTGCAGATGGGCCTCGCCATGGGCCCGGATGCGCTGCGCGACGCCGCCGCCCGCTTCGGCGTGGGCGAGCGCTACAACCTGGGCCTGCCGAATGCCGCCGGCTCGCTGGGCGATCTGCCCGGCGGCGCCGAGCTGGCGCAGTCCACCATCGGTCAGCGCGACGTGACCATGACCGCGCTGCAGGCGGCGATGATGTCTGCGACCATCGCAAATAAGGGCAAGCGCATGGAACCGCACGTGGTGCGGCAAGTGCGCAACGCCGACGGCAAGGTCCTGCACGAAACCGAGCCGGTGGAACTCAACGAGGCCGTAACGGAAGAGGAAGCCGCGACGATCACGGACTTGATGTTCGCGTCCGAGCGGTGGACCTTCGGCTACGACGGCAACGGATTCGCCTCCAAGACCGGCACGGCCGAGCACGCCGAAGGCGCCGCCCCGCACGTGTGGTACGTCGCCTTCGACCCGGCCAAGGACGTCGCCGTTGCCGTGGTGGTGAAAAACGGTGGCAACATGGGCGAGGCAGCCTACGGCGGCCAAGTCGCCGGGCCGATCGGACGCGCCGTGCTGCGCGCAGCACCCGCCGCCCCCGCACCCGTGGAAGGAGCACAGTAGATGAACACCGAAAACCGCGAGGACCTGCAACAGCTCGTCGGCGACGGCTACCAGCTGCAGTGGATCATCGGCCACGGCGGCATGTCCACCGTGTGGCTGGCAGACGACCTGGCCAACGAGCGCGAGGTGGCCATCAAGGTGCTGCGCCCCGAGTTCAGCTCCAACGCGGAGTTCCTAGCCCGCTTCCGCAACGAGGCGCTGAGTGCCCAGGGCATCAACTCCGACAACGTGGTGGCCCCCTACGACTACCGCGAAGCGGACACCGACGCGGGCTTCACCGTCTGCTACATCATCATGGAGTACATCCGCGGCGAGTCGCTGGCGGACCTCATCGCCCGCGAGGGCCAGCTGGACGAGGCACTGGCTCTCGACGTCCTGGAGCAGGCCGCCCACGGCCTCGCCGTGATCCACCGCATGGGGCTGGTGCACCGCGACATCAAGCCGGGCAACCTCATGCTCACCCAGCACGGGCAGGTGAAAATCACGGACTTCGGCATCGCCAAGGCCGCCGCGGCCGTGCCCCTGACCCGCACCGGCATGGTGGTGGGCACCGCCCAGTACGTCTCCCCCGAGCAGGCCCAGGGCATGAAGGTCACCGCGGCTTCCGACGTCTACTCGCTCGGCGTGGTGGGCTACGAGCTGCTCTCCGGCAAGCGCCCCTTCACCGGCGACTCGTCGGTGTCCGTGGCGCTCGCGCATGTGTCCGCCGAGCCGCCCGCGCTGCCCATTAGCGTCTCGGCCCCGGCGCGCGAGCTCATCGAGATCGCCCTGCGCAAGGACCCCGGCCAGCGCTTCCGCGACGGCAACGAGTTCCAGCTGGCCATCTCCCAGGTCCGCCAGGGCCTGCGCCCCGCCCAGCCGGGCGGCCACACCCAGGTGGTGGCCACCGAGCCGTCCGCGACCGCGTCCACCCAGATGCTCGCCAGCGTCGCCGAGGAGCGCACCTCCCGCCCGGAGGGCGCCTACCCGCCATCCGCAGCAAGAGCCGTTGCTTCTCGACGTCCTCCGGCTCCCCCCGCCCCCTCTCGCGCCGCGACACCAGCGCCGCGCGAACACGAACCGGAGAAGAAGTCCTCCAAGGCAGGGCCGATCATCTCGGTAATCCTGCTGCTCGCGCTGTTGGCCGGCGGCGCCGCCTGGGCGTACACCGAGGGCGTGTTCGGCCGCTTCACCGGCGGCGGCACCCCCACCACCCCGCGGCCGACCATGAGCGCGACCACGCCGACGCCGGAGGAAGAGACAGAAGAGCCGGTCACCGAGACCACCACGGAGCGCGAGCGCACCACGGTCACGGAGCCGCGCAACCCGGGCACCCTGCGCTTCGAGGAGTCCGAGGCCGACAACGCCCCGGCCCCGGCGGAACCGTCCGCTGAGGCGCCCGCCCCCGAAACTTCCGCGCCGGCACAGCCGTCCGCGGCGACTCCTACGCAGCAGGGTGGGGCGCCGGAGGGTGAGACGTCGATAGGCAATCAGCCCGAGGACACGAACTCACCGGCCCCTGCGGTAGAATTGCCCAACCTTGATAGCTTGCTCGGAGGTGGCAGGTAAATGCTGATCGCGGACCGGTACGAACTCGGCGACATCATCGGCACCGGCGGCATGTCGGACGTGTATGCCGCCACCGATGTGTCCCTCGGGCGCGAAGTCGCCGTGAAGATGTTGAAGATCGACATGGCGCGCGACGAAAACTTCCGCGAACGCTTCCGCCGCGAAGCGCAAAACTCCGCGCGCCTGAACCACCCCAACATCGTCTCGGTCTACGACACCGGCTCCGTGGAAACCTCCGGCGTGGACGTGCCCTACATCGTGATGGAGCTCGTCCACGGCATGAACCTGCGCGACATCGTGCGCAACGAAGGGCCGCTTTCCCCCGAGCGCGCCGCGAAGCTGCTGCTGCCGGTCACCCGGGCGCTGCAGGCCAGCCACGACGCCGGCATCATCCACCGCGACATCAAACCCGCCAACATCATGGTCACCAACACCGGTGCCGTGAAGGTGATGGACTTCGGCATCGCGCGCGCGTTGGATGATTCCACCTCCGCCATGACGCAAACCTCCGCCGTCATCGGCACCGCGCAGTACCTTTCCCCCGAGCAGGCCCGCGGCAAAGCCGCCGACGCGCGCAGCGACGTCTACGCACTTGGCTGCGTGATGTACGAATCCGTCACCGGCGTGCCGCCGTTTGAGGGCGAATCCCCCTTCGCCGTGGCCTACCAGCACGTGCAGGAAGACCCGGTGCCGCCGTCCGAGCGCATCGCCGCGCCGCTGTCGGACAACGAGGCGGTCAACGTCGACTCCGTCATCCTCACCGCGATGGCGAAACACCCCGCCGACAGGTACCAGACCGCCGACGAAATGGGCGCTGACCTCGCGCTTCTAGAGCGCGGCAACGTCACCACCGCCGCCCGCAACCACCTCGCCGCCGCCGAACAAGACGCAGGCTCCCACGCCGTGGACTCGCCGTCCCAGGACCACACCGTTGTGGTTGGGGACGTGGTGCGCGAACCCGTGGTGCGCAGAGAAGCATCCGCCTCCGGGCACACGCGCTACGCCGACCACCGCGCCGCCAACGAGAAAACCTCCTCCAACTGGCTCAAGTGGCTCTCCGCGCTGCTCGGCCTGCTGCTCGCGGTGGCCGTGTCCTGGTTCGTCTACGACTACTTCTCCGCGAACAACGACAGCGCTGAGGTGGTCAAAGAGGAAATGGTGCCCGTGCCCGAACTCGTGGACATGCCGCGCAACGACGCCGTCCGCGAACTCGAGCGCCTCGGCTTCGAAGTCTCCGTGATGGAAGAGCCCAGCCCCGAGATCAAACGCGGCAACGTCATCTCCACCAACCCCGCCGCGGGCTCCGAACTCAAGCGCGGCACCCAGATCACGCTGACCGTCTCCTCCGGCAAGGAAATGACGGACGTGCCGGACGTGACCAACCTGACGGCCGAAGAAGCCATCGAAGAGCTGAAGAAGGCCGGGCTGGAACTCAACCCCAACGTGCGCCGCGAATCCTCCGACAGCATCGAAGAAGGCGTCATCCTGTCGCAGCAGCCCGCCGGCGGCACCCAGATTGCCAAGGGCTCGCGCATCGCCATCACCGTCTCCTCCGGGCCGGAAATGGTGCAGGTGCCGTCCCTGGTGGGCCTCAACGTCGAGCAGGCCACCGCAACCCTGTCCTCCCTGCAGCTGCGCTCCACGGTCACCAGCGTGGACTCGATCAAGCCAGAGGGGCAGGTGCTCGCCGTCGCGGGCGAAAACACCGACGTGGAATCCGGCACCACCATCGAGCTGCGCGTGTCCAACGGCATGCTCATGAACATGCCGGAAATCACCCGCCAAAGCCCCGAGGAAGCCGAGAAGGCGCTCCGCGACGCCGGCTGGAACGGCCGCTTCGTACCCGGCCCGACGGTGCCCACCGGCGCGCTTGTGGACGACGGCCTGATCGGCCACCAGGAAGTCGCCGCCGGCGAAACCATCCGCAAGGACCAAGCCATCGGCTACAACCTGTGGAAGTTCGACGCTGGCAAACTCATCCCGCAGAATAACGCGGCCGCGCCGCAGGCTGATACAGTTCAACCCCAGAACGCGAACAACGCGCTGCGGAATGTGCAGCGCGGGCTCGGGCTTTAGACGTCGATAAGCACGACGCATTGGCCCGCACACACCAAGGGAGCGCACATGCCTAAAGCAAAAGTAACCAAAGACCCCATCCGCCCAGCTAGCAGCACCTCCGCCGGCACCACGCGCACGCCGGTGAAGGTCAACACCGGCGGCACCCCGATCTGGTACAAGGTGATCATGTTCGGGCTGATGATCTTCGGCTTGGCCTGGCTGATCCTCTACTACCTCGCTGGCGACCAGCTTGCGTGGCTCGGGCAGCTCGGGCCGTGGAACTACGCCATCGGCTTTTCGGGCATGATCCTCGGTCTGCTGATGACCATGGGTTGGCGGTAGTTCTTCTTCGGGGGTTTTGAGTTGGGGGTTGTGTGAAATCGGATTGTGGCAAATATTTGCCACAATCCGATTTTTGCGTTGGTGGAGGTTCGGCGGGCTGAGCAAAAGCCAAGAGCGGGATGAGGACGCCGATTTAGGCGACACATGACTGCATTTAAATAGCGCGATAGATTGCACCGGGGTTTTACCCACAAATAACAGTATTAATACTGGTGAGCTGGTTTTTGCGACATGTCAATTACTTTAGTTTGACCCCGGATTGGGTGGATTGTTCAACAATATTATGACGGTTCCTTGGCAAGTGACTAGGTCTTATATGAGAGCTCCTCGCTGAGAGGTTGAGAAGCCCGTCCCCTGAAGAATCCACAATTGTTTCCCCGAAAGGAACGCCAAATGCGCGCATTCCGCATCGCTGGTGCCGCCAAGGCCGCGATCGCAGCCGTCGCCGCTGTCGCAATCGCAGGCTCCGGCATCACCGCCACCGCCCAGACCTTCGAAGAGTCCTACCCGGAGACCCCGGCAACCAACTCCGCGCTGCCGATCATCCACACCTACCGCGGCTCGGATCACCTGAAGGCGAACATCCTCAACCCGCGCCCGGTGTGCAACTCCACCGAGGACTACCGCACCATCGTGTACAAGGTGAAGGACAACTTCCTGCCGGTGGGCACCATCTCCACCACCAACCTGTCCGACAGTGCCATCCCGCTGTCCCAGGACCTGTCCCGCACCCAGACCATCTCCGCCTCCGTCAACGGCTCCAAGACCGAGACTCTGACGCTCGGCGGCTCCGGCTCGAAGGACGGCCTTCAGGGCAACATCGGCTACTCCCTGGCCAAGTCCCTGGGCTGGGACGTCTCCGGCTCCCTGTCCTGGTCCGTCGGCCAGAAGATCGGCCCGTACGACGTGCCGGCCGGCAACACCGGCGAGGCCACCTACGGCTTCCGCACCGTCACCATGACCGGCACCCAGCAGCGCTGCCGCCCGAACGGCACCTGGGCTACCCCGACCGCCTGGATCGCCAACATGCCGATCAAGAACGAGGTCCGCGTCAAGAACTACTCCACCCCGGCCGGCTCCTGGGCGCCGAACAAGGGCGCACAGGTCACCGACACCGTGGAGAACCCGAACCCGGCGTACAACGAGGACGTCAAGAAGATCGAGACGGGTGCAAACCTTGACGACGTCACCGTGGTCGACAACGACGAAGCCACCGACGTGACCAACAACGACATCGCGAACGAGGGCGCAGAGGTCATCAACGAGGTCGAGGAAAAGGCTGCTGACGAGGTCAACGAAGTCGTCGATAAGCAGGCAGATGCCCAGCGCGACCTGGACCTCCAGCCGTACTTCACCACCTCCTCCTGGAAGGTGCCGGGCGCCGCTGGCTCCGTCGCACTGCGCGTGAAGAACACCGGCGCGAAGCGCTACTGGGGCGAATTCCCGGCCCTGACCTTCCGCGTCGAGGTCGGCACCGAGGCAGGCCCGGAGGGCGTTGACCGCCTGATCACCACCACCCAGTACAACGGCACCCACATCCGCGACCTGGGCTACGACTTCGACCGCGGCATCCGCACCTTCGAGGTCACCCTGTCCAACCCGATCCTCGCCGGCGACGAGATGCTGCTGGGCGCATTCTCCTTCGGCGACGGCAAGACCAAGGAAGGCCGCCTGTACAACTACATGAAAGTCACCCAGACCGGCCGCCTCGCAGGCGACACCTCGTTCTACAACGACCAGGACGTGGACTCCCGCGACGTGACCGTCTCCGACTTCGGCAAGAAGATCCGCGGCGTGTTCTAAAACACTGCTGAATAGCGCGAAAACCCGTTGAGTCTGTTGCGGACTCAACGGGCTTTTTTATGTGCGGGGACTAGTTGTCCTGCTCAGCGCGCTTCTTGGCGAAAGACTCGCGTACCTTCGTCTCCAGGTCGGCGTCGACCTTGCCCCAGTACTCGTAGACGCGCTCCTCGACGTCCTTGTGCTTAATCGCCATCATCTTGTTGGTGATGTTGTGGACGAAGCGCTCCTTCTCCGCGTCGTCGAACACGTCGCGGTAGAGCGTGCCAGCCTGGCCGAAGTCGTCGTCCTCGGCGTGCTTGACGTACGCCTCGCGCACCAGGTCAGTGCCCTCCGGATCCGGGTTGACGTAGAGGTTCTCCGCCTGGCCGTAGTCGGTGAAGTTGGAGGAGGAATCCTCGTTGTTGTCCAGGTAGCCGGCGCCCTTCTCGGTGCGGTTGGGCACGTAGTTCGGCTCGTTCTCCTCGTTGAAGAAGTAGGCCATGTTGCCACGCTCGGAGTAGGTGTTCACGTCGTTGAGCGGGCGGTTGACCGGCAGGTCCTTGTAGTTCGCACCGATGCGGTGGCGCTGCTGGTCCGAGTACGCGAACACGCGGGCCTGCAGCATGCGGTCCGGCGACAGGCCCACGCCCGGCACCAGGTTGGCCGGATCGAGCGCGAGCTGCTCAATCTGCGCGTGGTAGTTCTTCGGGTTGCGGTTGAGCACGAAGTAGCCCACCGGGATCAGCGGGTAGTCCTTCTGCGACCACGTCTTGGTCAGGTCGAACGGGTTGAAGCGGTAATCTTTCGCCTCCTCGAACGGCATGATCTGCACCTTGACGTCCCAAATCGGGTAGTCGCCGTCCGCGATGGCGTTGAACAGATCCGCACGCTGGAAGTCCGGGTCGGTGCCGGCCTTCTCGGTGGCCTCCTCATCGGTGAAGCACTCCCAGCCCTGGCGGGTCTTGAAGTGGTACTTCACCCACACCGGAGTGCCCTCCTCGTTGATCCACTGGAAAGTGTGGGAGCCGAAACCGTCCTGGTGGCGCGACGTCTTCGGGGTGCCACGGTCGCCCATCAGGTAGGTCACCTGGTGCGCGGACTCCGGCGTGCGGGTCCAGAAATCCCACTGCATCTCGTCATCGCGCAGGCCCGAGTTGGGCTGGCGCTTCTGGGAGTGGATGAAGTCCGGGAACTTAATGCCGTCGCGCAGGAAGAACGTCGGGGTGTTGTTACCCACGATGTCGTAGTTGCCGTCCTCCGTGTAAAAACGCAGCGCGAAACCGTGCACGTCGCGCCACGTATCCGGGGAACCAGCCTCGCCCGCCACGGTGGAAAAACGCGCCGCCATCGGGGTGACGGTGCCCGGCTGGAACAGCTTCGCCTTCGTGTACTTGGACACGTCCTCCGTGATGTGCAGCTCGCCGAAGGCGCCGTGGCCCTTCGCGTGCGGGATGCGCTCAGGCACGTTCTCCCTGTTGAAGTGCGCCAGTTTTTCCATCATGTGGACGTCGTTAAGCACATTGGCTCCCTGGCGCCCCTGAGTGACCGAAATGTGCTCCGAGGCGACCGGCTGCCCGCCCAGCTCAGTGGTGCGGCCCTTGCCCGCGGGGCGCTCGCCCCTGGAGACGATCTCTTCCGCCTTGCTCTGATCAGCCATTACTCACTCCTTGGATCTTTGCTGATGGTTCGCTTCCCACAGTAGAGATTTCCGCGGGCGCGCGAGTTTCCAGGATCTATCCACACCTACCGCTCCCCGAGAAGTGACTCCACCCTGCGCAATTCGTCGTAAACGTCCCGCTGGTCATAGGTGAAACCACCGGACCAGGCCAGCTCTTTCAACGCATCATCAGTTGGCTCCTCCATTCCCAAGGATTCCGCCAACTGTGCACGCAAGCTGCGTCGACGCTCTCGCAGCTCCGTATTGGTAAAGCGGCGCACCTGAAGCTTCATCAGACTCACCTTCCTTTCTTTGGCCTTGATCTTGGTTAACGAGCTCGACACCAACTCGCCGTTGTTCGAACGATATCTATCCACACCTGTGGATAACTCTGTGCACAACTCCACAGGGCAGTGGAATGTGCTGGTTTGCTTTCGAAAACGCCACGTTCCTTCGGCGTGTCATTTTCGCTGTTCGACGTGTCGTTCGACGAGTTACACGCGTGTAGTTATCCACACTGTGGACAACCGCTGTGGATAACTTGAAAGGTCTGGTTAAAGGTCAAAAAGTGTGTCTGGAATCGGCGATTTCTGGGGCTTGACCTCGGCGTTTCAGGAAAATATATGGTTCGGGAATTTCCGCCTTCCTTTCGGACTGTAAATTCTCGGTTTGCGGCGGCGATCTGGTAGAGCTTGATCACTCAGCCCGCGTGTAAACCCAAAAAGAAGACCCTAGCCGGGCTTTCGCTGGCTAGGGTCTCAATCAATCGTCCGAGAGGGAGGCTAGACGCCCACGATCCTCCGCGGCTCTGCGAGAGAAAGACTACCCCGCACCGTCTGGCAGATCTAGCCCTCCCCTTTGAGCGCCGTCCCTAGTACACCGGCACCGTCGACGGAATCGTCAGCGCCCAGATGGCCACGCACGCCGCCGCGGCCGCGACCCCCGCTGTGATCCAGCGGGTGCGCACGTTTTCCGAGGTCAACGGCCACGCCATCACCGCCCCCGCCGCCAGGCCGCCGAGGTGCCCCCACAGCGACACACCCGGGCTGAGCAGCGTGTACGCCACGTTCACAGCCACCAGGGCGAGTGGCGCGCGCAGGTCCGTGGAACGTCGAAAAGCAATGGCGATCAGAAGCGCCATCAGCATGTAGAGGGCGCCGGAAGCGCCGGCGGTGGGCGTCGTGAAGCTAAATGCGAGCACACTTGCCGACGCCCAAAGGACCCCCGCGACCCACGCCACCACAAACGGGCCAGAGCCAAGGAAGCGCTCCACCTCCGCACCCACCAGGACCAGCATGAACATGTTGAGGAAGAGGTGCGTGATGTCCAAGTGCATGAAGCCGGCCGTGAGCGCGCGGAGGTAGCCCGCGCCGTAAACCTCGGGGCCGTACAGGATGGTGTGGGTGCCCACCGGCGAATCCCACACCACGTCCGTGACCGAACGGGCCTGGAGCGCGGCGACGAAAAAGACGAGCGTGCAGATCGCCGTAATCGCCGTGGTGGCGGGGGCGGTGCGGGGCAGGTTGCGGAGAGTGGGCATGGGATCAGGGTACGAAAAAGCCCCCGCACGGTGGCGGGGGCGCGGCGCGTGTGTGGCGCTTTGTGGCTTACGCGATGTCGATGGACTCGATCACGACGTCCTCGACCGGGCGGTCCATGCGACCGGTCTTCACATTCGCGATCTCGTCGACGACCTTCTTCGACGCCTCGTCGGTGACCTCGCCGAAGATGGTGTGGCGGTTGTTCAGCCACGGGGTCGCGTCGACGGTGATGAAGAACTGGGAACCGTTCGTGCCCGGGCCGGCGTTAGCCATGGCCAGCAGGTACGGACGGTCGAACTGCAGCTCCGGATGGAACTCGTCGGCGAACTGGAAGCCCGGGCCGCCGGTGCCGGTGCCGGTCGGGTCGCCGCCCTGGATCATGAACCCCGGGATGATGCGGTGGAAAATCGCGCCGTCGTAGAACGGGCCCTCGGTGGTGCCCTTGGCGTTCTTGGCGGAGTAATCGGTGGTGCCCTGTGCCAGGCCCGTAATCGTCTCGACCGTCTTCGGCGCGTGGTTGCCGAACAGGTCGATCACGATGTCGCCGTGATTCGTGTGCAGAGTCATGGTCTGAGTCTTCTGAGTCATGCGCTCTAGGGTACGCGGGTTCCGGCGCGCGGGGTGCGGGCGGGTGCGGGGTTGGGCTCACGGCCCTAAAGGTCGAGTCCGGGAGGTCGAGTACGCCCGGTTTCGGTGCCGTACTCGACCTCCGCCGCTCGACTTTCGGCGGCGTATAGCGCCCCTACCTCCGCCAGTGTTCCCCGTGCACCGGTCTGAACACCGTGGCCGGTACTTTCGGCTCGCCGAGGAGACCGGACCGGGCTTTTAGCTCCAGGATCTCCCGGACGCAGGCCTCCTCGTCACGGAGAATCTCCGACGGCTCGAAGCGGGCGACCTCGTAGATCTGCTTCCGTAACCAGTTTTCACGCAGGAGCTGGTCGCGCGACACCTTCTTCGCCAATTCCTCGTCTTTCTTCGCCGTCTTGACCCGCCCGTCGATCTCGATCGCCACCTGCCCCCACAGCAGGTCCGGGCGCACGTAACGGCCAATCCACATCTGCTCGCGGACGACGATGTCGCGTTCGCGCAGGATCACGCGCAGGAGAGACTCGTACGGCGACTCGGACTTGGTCGACGACCAGCGCAACGCCTGCCGTGCCCGCCCGATCCCCTTCTTGCCTGCCAGCCGCTTGATCGTCGCGTGGAGTTCGGCCTGGATGCGTTCCTGCTCCAGCGGTGGCTTGCCCACAAATAGGGAATCCATCGCGACCACGCCTGCTCTTACCCCGTGCAGGCGCGCGACGTCGACGGCTGTGCGGACGGGGCTGGTTAACCGGAGGACGTCGCCAGGCGTCGCGCACTCGATGACCAGCACATCTTCTTCAGGGATGCGCAGGCTGCGGTACTCGACTCCGTTCGGCCAGCTTGCCCTGGCGGGCGGTTTTTGTCCTGGGATGGCCAGCAAGACGGGCCCGTTTGGAGCGGGCAGCGTCCACAGGCCGTGCACGACTGCGGCGGAGCGCCCCACCAGCACCGCTTTCCGGCTCGCGGCGCCGACGGCATAGCTGCTGAGAAATTCCCGCTCGTGGTGTTTCAGCCGCGACCATTCTGCCTGGGCGATGAATTTGTTCGCGGATAACTTGATGCACGTTTGACGGTCCGCCTGCCCCGGCCTGACCAGCAGCTGCGCTAGCTTTCTCCTGTCCATGATCCCCCCGATGTTTGTTTGTTTCGTTCAGAGTACCCGGCTACTCGCGAGAACGAAAGAGCCCCGCCAAAAGTCGAGCGGCGGAGGTCGAGTCCGGCCCAAATAGAGGGCGTACTCGACCTCCCGTACTCGACTTTCGCGGGGCGAGGAGGGCAGGGGCGAGCAGGGCGGGGCCGGGGGCGATTGCTTTACGACGTCAGCTCCGCCCGGCGCGCTAGAGCCCTTCGACGACCTCGTCGCGCGCGGCGACCAGGTTGCGCAGGGAGGGGTCGACCTCGGCGTACCCGCGGGTCTTCAGGCCGCAGTCCGGGTTGACCCAGAGGCGCTCGGTGGGCACGTGGTTCAGTGCCGCGCGCAGCAGGCCAGCGATCTCCTCGGCCGAAGGCACGCGCGGGGAGTGGATGTCCCACACGCCGGGGCCGATCTCGGAGTGGAAGGTCTCGTCGATGTCCTCGAGCAGCTCCATCTTGGAACGGGCTGCCTCGATGGAGGTGACATCCGCGTCGAGGCCTGCGACGGCGTCGATGATCTGGCCGAACTCGGAGTAGCACAGGTGCGTGTGGATCTGGGTCGAAGGCTGCGCCTCCAGGGAGACCAGGCGGAACGCGCGCTGGGCCCACTCCAGGTAGGCGGCGCGGTTGTCCTCGCGCAGCGGGAGCAGCTCGCGCAGGGCCGGCTCGTCGATCTGGATGACCTTGATGCCGGCCTTCTCCAGGTCCGCGACCTCGTCGGCAAGCGCGACGCCGATCTGATCCGCGGAGACCGAAAGCGGCACGTCGTCGCGCTTGAAGGACCAGGCCAGGATGGTCACCGGGCCGGTGAGCATGCCCTTGACCGGCTTGTCCGACAGGGACTGGGCGTAGGCCGACCACTCCACGGACATGGCCTCCGGGCGGGAGACGTCGCCGACCACGATCGGCGGGCGGGTGCAGCGGGAGCCGTACGACTGGACCCAGCCGTTTTCGGTGACCACGAAGCCGTCGAGAAGCTCGGCGAAGTACTGCACCATGTCGTTGCGCTCCGCCTCGCCGTGGACGAGGACGTCCAGGCCGATCTCCTCCTGCAGGTCGATGACGTGCTTGATCTCGGCCTTCAGCGCCTCGGTGTACTCGGCGTCGGTAAGGTTGCCCTCGCGGTGGTCCGCGCGGGCCTTGCGGATCTCGGTGGTCTGCGGGAAGGAGCCGATTGTGGTGATCGGCAGCGTCGGCAGGCCGAGCTCTTCACGCTGGACCTTGTTGCGCTCTTCGAACGCGGGCTCGCGCTTGACGACGCCCTCCGGCAGGGCCGCGACGCGGTCCACGACGGCGGAGTTGTGGATGGTGGTGGACTCTGCGCGGGTGCGCACGGCGCGGTCGGACTGGGCGAACGCCTCGACGGCCTCGTCCGAGCCGACGACAAGCGCCTGGATCTCGGCGAGCTTCTCGTCGGCGAACGCCAGCCACGGGGCGACCTCGACCGGGATGTTGCGCTCGGCCTTCAGGGTGTGCGGCACGTGCTGCAGGGAGGTGGAGGTGGACACGGACACGGCGTCGGCGCCGCGGCCGAGGGAGTTGAGCACGTCGGTGCGCTCGCGCAGGTTGGCGGTCCAGACGTTGCGGCCGTCGATAAGTCCTGCCACCAGGTGGGTGGAGTCAGGCACGGCGGCGCGCACGCGCTCCGGGTAGCCGGCGTCTGCCTCAAGCGTCCACGGGGACAGGTCCACGTGCAGCGCCTCCACGCCCAGCTCGCCGAGCACCGGCAGGGCCTCGCGGGCGGAGCCGTACGGGGTGGTCAGGTACACGTTCGGGCGGGTCTCGCGGCCCAAAAGCGCGGTCCAGGCCTCACGCAGGTAGGAAGCGATCTCCGCGTCCGGGGTGGACAGGTCGGCCACCACGGCGGGCTCGGAGATCTGGATCCACTCCACGCCGGCTTCCTTCAGCGCGGCGAAGACCTCGGCGTACGCCTCCACCAACGACGGCAGCAGCGACCACTCCGCCGGCTTCGACAGCGCGATCAGCGTGACCGGGCCGACCAAAAACGGGCGGACCTTGTGGCCGGCCTCGGCGGCCTCCTCCACGATGCGCAGGATGCGCTCCGGCACCGCCTTGATCACCTGACCAGCCTCGATCTCCGGCACGAGGTAGTGGTAGTTGGTGTCGAACCACTTGGTCATCTCCAGCGGCACGCGGGTGTCGTTGCCGCGGGCGAGCGCGAACTCCTCGTCTAGGTCAACGCCGCCCGGCACGAGGCCCACGGTCAGAGCGGTGTCGAGCACCTGGTCGTAGAGCGCGACGTCCGCCGGGATGGCGTAATCCTCGGTCAGGCCGAGGTCGCGCAGGTGGTTGTAGTTGTTCACGCGCAGGGCGCGTGCGGTGGAGCGGAACGTCTCAGCGTCGATGCGGCCCGCCCAGTAGCTCTCCAGCGCGCGCTTGAGCTCGCGGTTCGCGCCGATGCGGGGGTAGCCCTCGATGGTGGCCTTGGGGAAGGTGGTCATTGTTGTCCTTTATCTATTCCGATGCGGTCCAGAAAGTCCCGCGTGACGTCCAGGTTGTTGTGCGTGTACACGTGGAGCCCGCCCGCGCCGGCATCCAAAATCTCGCGCGCCAGGTTGGCGGTGAGCTGCATGCCGGCCTCGTACTCGTCGTCAGCTTCGAGCAATTGCTTCTCGACGCCTACCGGCACCTCCAGCCCCGACAATTCCCCCATGCGTCGGACCCTTTTCAGCGAGGTCATCGGCATGATGCCAGGGATGAGCGGGATACGCACACCCGCCAGCCGCGCCACCTCGACGAACTCCAGGAAATCCTGGGCCTCGAAGAACAGCTGGGTGATGGCGAAATCCGCGCCCAGGCGCTGCTTGGCTAGCAGCACGTCCAGGTCGTGGTCGAAGTTGCGCGACTCCGCGTGGCCCTTGGGGTAGCAGGCCACCGAAAGCGCGAGCTTGCCGGCGGCGAGGCGGAACGCCTCTTCCTCCTGCACGTCCTGGATCAGGTTGAGCAGATCCGTGGCGTACTGGAGGTGGTCCGCTGGCAGGCCGTCTTCCGGCAGGTCCCCGCGCAGGGCGAGGAACCCGCGGACGCCGGCGTCGATAAGCACCCGCACCCACTCCGCCATCTCATCGCGCGTGCCCGCGGTGCAGGCGAGATGCGCGATGGTGCGCAGGTCAGTGGTCTCCGCGATGCGGGAGATCACGGCGGCGGTGCCCTCCAGCCACTCGCTGCGGCGCGAGCTGGTCACGGAGACGTAGTCCGGCTTGTACTCGGCCAGGCCCGCGATGAGCCGGTCGATCTTCTCCGCGTCGTCCGTGGGGCGCGGCGGGATGATCTCGAAGCTTAAGGCGGTGCGCTGGCGTTTTGGGCGGGGGCGGCGGATCAGCGGCGCGCCCTCGCGGTCCAGCGGTGCCGAGGCGGAAAGCCTGGTCGAAGGAGAGGCTTCGAACATGGCAGGACCTTTCTCGGCTGGGTTGATGTGTTTCGTTGCACCGTGGTTAAACGGTGCCTTGAAACTTATTGACGCCACGTAACCGCCACAATGCGTTGCCAGTTTTGCGCAATGTTTGCGCTGCGCACGCGGTTTTTCTGCGTGAATGTTAATCGCGCAAAATGAACCAAGCTGTTCACTTTTGCGTAACGCTTGGTACGCGTGTGGGTGGCGCGGCGGCGGAAACGGCGAGCCCCGCGGATTTCGCTACCCTGGGCCGCGTAACCACCCGAAACTCACAAACGCAACACAAGGAGACACCCATGAACCTCAAGAACATCGGCTTCGCCGCCGCTTTTGCCAACCAGGCGTGGAAGTACCTGCGCGACCAGAACGACAAGCGCGAGCGCGACATCTACCAGTCCCTGCTGGACAACCTGAAGGACGGCAAGCTGGACGATATCCACGACAAGTTCGACATCGACGAGCTGGAGGAGCTGTACGGCGCCGCCCGCGCGCAGGCTGGCGAGATCACTCGCGACGCGCACGACCGGCTGGACCGCCGCCGCAAGCAGTTCGAGGCCGCCGCCCCGAGCCGCAAGGAGCGCCAGGAGTTCCTGGAGAAGCACGCGAAGAACGCAAAGAAGAGCGCGAAGAAAAAGAAGAAGGGCGGCGTTGGCAAGGTCATCGGCACCACCCTGGCCACCGCGGCGCTCGCGGGCGGCGCGTGGGCGGCCTGGGAGTTCTTCCTCAAGGACAAGCTCGCGGGCGAGGATGAGCCGGCGAAGACGTACCGCCCGGCGCCGACCCGCACGGAGACGGATACGCGCGGTTCCTCCACCATCGTGTACTCGACGCGTACGGAGGACGACCGGGATCGCACCCGTCGTGAGGAGGGCGTCGAGGGCGGCGTGTTCCCGAATGAGCCGGGCGAGGAGCAGCTGCTTACCGACGCCACCGGCTCCCAGGACCTCGGCGGGGAGGGCCTGACCACCCTGGACACCCTGGCGGACGACCAGCGCAAGGCCACCAACCCCCAGCACTCCGCGGAGGACGACATCGACGGTGGCCGCCACGAGCTGCGCGAGGACTAAATCACGCCGTGGTGCGCCAGCCCGCCATGAGGTGGCGCACCAGGCGGTCGCGCACGTCCGGGAGAATGCCGGCGAGCGGCCGCGTCGCCACGACGAGCTCGGTTGCCAGCTGCATGGGTGACTGGCCGGGGGCGATGATGCCGTGGGGGGCGGCGGCGTCGATAAGCAATTGCACCTTGCCCATGAAGACGTCGCGGCGAGGATGCCCACGCCCGATTCGACGAGCGCCCAGACGAAGGATTCGAAGTGCTCGACGGGGTTGTCCTCGAAGCCGTCGAGAGTGTCGTCGAGGAGTGCTTCGATGCGTTCGAGGAAGACGATCGCGCAGGCGTCGTAGAGCGCGGCGCGGGTGGGAAAGTGACGGTAGAGGGTGGCGATGCCCACTACTCGGTGGATTTAGTGCGCTACGCACTGTTTGGCACACAGTCGTACGACCCGCGCATGTGGACCGCCGTGACCGTGCTGCTGTTCGTCGGCGCGATGTCCGTAGCCATCTCGTGCGCGGCTCTGTACGCCCGCCGAACCTGGCGGATGAAGGATCTCCACCCCGAGCTGACGGTTTAGCCCTACCATGGGCGGGGCACAACATTTCCCCGATAGATCGAAGGACCCCGCCCATGTTTTTCAAGAAATCCAACAAGGACAAGATCAACCTGCGTCTGCCGTCTGCGGCGCTGCGCATCCCCACCGGCGCCCTGATCCTGAACTCCGGCCTGGGCAAGTTCCAGGTGGACAAGGAAGGCGCCGAGGGCCTGCGCGACATGGCCACCGACGGCATCCCGCAGCTCGGCCAGGTCGACGCCGAGACGTTCGCCACCGGCCTCGCCTCCGCCGAAACCGCCCTGGGTGCGGCGCTTCTGTGCCCGCTGATCCCGAACCGCCTCGCCGGCCTGGGCTTGACCGCGTTCGGCGCTGGCCTGCTCACCATGTACTTCGGCGGCGACCAGTACACCGAGGACGACGGCATCCGCCCGTCCAGCGCAGGCCTTGCCATTGCGAAGGACTCCTGGCTCGTGGGCATCGGCCTCGCGCTGGCTGCCCTGCCGCGTAAGTAGCCGTGAAGCGCGCCCTCGCCCTCACGCTCGCCGCCGCGCTGATCCCGGCGGCGGTGGCCGCGCCGAAGGCGGAGGCGGTGAGGCTGCGCTGCCACCCCGTGCACGTCATCCAGGCGGCTGGCACGGGGTTTTCGCATTCTTGGGATCCGTCCGCGCGCGAGACGCTTTTCGACGACGCGTCCTCCCCCGCCGACGACCTCCAGCGCCGCTTCGGCGCCCGCACCGTGTCCACCTACACCGTGAAGTATCCGGCCTCGCTGGGCAGGTTCAGCGCGCTGGGCAGCGCCGGCAACGGCCTGGAGGGCACGGAGGCCGCCACCTACGGCGAGTCCGTGCGCTACGGCCGCGACGTCGCCACCCTGGAGATGGAGACGGTGGCCCGGCACTGCCCCGGCACCCGCTTCATCCTCATCGGCTACTCCCAGGGCGCGCACCTGATCGGCGACGCCGCCGCGGAGGCCGCCGCCGGGCGCGTGCGCGGAGTGGGTGCGGATGACATCGCCGCGGTGCTGCTGTTCGCCGACCCCGCCCGCGCCCCCGTGCGCGATCCCGCCGAGCCCGCGCGCCACTCGCGTCTCTACGCACCCGCGCCTCAGGGCCTGCGGGGCGCCAACTTTGAGACAGTACAGACCGGCGGCACCACCCTCGACCCCACCCGCGTCGGCCTGGCCGGCACCCGCCGCGCCAGTTTCAACGGACTCGAGGGCATGCTCTCCCTGTGCAACGGCGCCGACATGGCGTGCGCGACGGACCCGGACTCCGTGCTGCGCGCAGTCGCGGACGTGGCCGGCCGCGACGTGTTGGTCGGCCCGTTCAACGCCTTCACCGGCATGCGCGTAGCGCGCTTCCAGCAGCTGCGGGCCGCGGGCATGCCCCCGCGCGAGGCGGTCAAGGAGTCGGGGCTTTCGCTTCTCGACGCCACCGTGGCCCCCCAAATCCTCTACGAACTCCACCTGATCCTCTCCGCCGCCAGCCGCCACGCGGATACCGCGAGCCCCACGCCTGTGGAGCAGCAGGCCGCCATCGCGCTGGCGGCCGCAGCGCCGGAGCTGGCGAAGGAGGGCGTGACCTGGACCTGGATGCTGCAGGGGCTCAACGGCCTGCGCGGCGCGATGGGTGATTCGCCGGCCGCCGCCTGGTTCGACGCCTTGCTCGAGGTGTTCCGGGCGATCCAGGCTGCGGAGCAGATGTACTGGTGGTTGGAGCGCTTCGGCGTGGTCCCCCGGACGCCCACGGGGACGGAGGGAAGGCAGGTGGTGGTGCGGGAGCTCGTCGCAAAGCTGAGTGCCCAGGCTATCGACGCCGCTGGGCTGCGCGCCGCCTACGACCACCCCGCCAACGCAAACCTGGTGGCATCCGCGAAGTTGGCGGGCGACTTCGGACCGCGGCACATGTCGTACTACAAACTGGGCTACACCGACATCCCCGGCGGGTACGCGGTGGAGGGTCGCACCGGCTACGACTACGCGCTGGGCTGGCTCGGCGAGGTGGTCGAGGGGGTTGCCGGGAAGTAGGCAAGAGAAATGCCCACCAGGGTGGACCTGGTGGGCATTAGCTCTTCGGGGGCTTACTTCTCCTTGTCGGAGGAGCCTTCAGCCTTGGACGAACCCTCAGCCTTGTCGGTGGACTTGTTGTCCTTGTTGTCCGACTTGCCGGAGGAACCGTTCATCAGCGTCTCGCTGCCGGTGGCCTTGCCGATCATGTAGGAGGAAGTGTACTCCTCCGCACCGCAGGCGCGCATGACGCCGTCGACTGCCAGCAGACCCAGGGAGATAGCGCCCAGGGCACCAGCTGCCATGCCGATCATCTCCGGGTTCTCGATGGAGAACGCGCCCTGGATGCCAGCTGCGCGCTGCGCACGATCGTCGTTGTAGATGCCCAGGCCCTGCTGGATACGGGTGTTCGCATCCTGGATAGCGCCGTTGATCTGCGCGGACACACCCTCCAGGCCCGGAATCTGGACCTGGGAGAGGATACCCAGCGGGATAGCCAGCAGCAGCGGAGCGGTCAGGCCCACGATGCCGGCGATGCACTTGCCGTCGAGCTCGCCAGAGGAGCCCTTCTGCTCGGTGCGGGTGTTGTTCTCAACGTTGACGTTGATCTCGATCTCGCGCTCGCCGTAGGACTGTCCATCCGGGCCGACCAGGAGGTAGGTCGCCTTGTAGGTGCCCGGCTTCAGATCCTTGCGCGGGACCAGGGTGACGCCCTCGTCGGTCTTCTTGACCTCTTCGAAGTACTCCTTGCCCTTGGTAAAGATGATGTCGTTCACGTTGTCCGGGAAGGTCACGTTGACCGGGGAGTGGTTGTTGATGCTGGTGTCGATCACGACCGGCAGATCGTGGTTCTCGCTGATCACATTGCCCTCGGCGGTGCGGGTGCCCTCCGGGTAGATGCCGTAGGCGATGACGCGGACCAGGTCGCCGTTGGAGTTGCGCTCCTCGACGCGGACCACCTTGTTGGCGGAGCCCTTCTTCGCGGTGAGCTCGACGGAGCCGCCGTTGTCCTTGAGGTCAACCAGGTCATTGCCGCTGACGACGACAACCTTGTTGCCCTCGTCCAGCTTCTTCAGCTCCTTGGCGTCGCCCTCGATGAGGAAGTCGGTCTGCTGACGTGCGCCGGTGGTCTTGGACTCGACGATCTCCAGCTTGTAGCGGTTGATCTCCTGACCGTTCTTGTTGAACTCCGCAACAATGCCGGTCTCGCCAACCTTGTCAGCCTTGGGACGCAGGACCCACTGGCCGTTCCTCTCCTCCGGAGCCTCGAACGCGTCAGCGCCCTTGACCACGCGGAAGCTGTTCTCCTCGTTGACCAGGGTCGCTTGGAACTCAGTGGAGGTGGAGATCTTGTAGGTGTACAGACCGCTGCGCTTCGGCTCGGTCAGGGTGATCTCGTACTGCGCGTACGCACCACGATCGTCGCTGACCTGGATCAGAGCCTTGCCAGCCTTCTCCTTGCCGGTGACGATGAGCTTGTCGCCCTCGCGCTTGACGTCGACGAACTCCTCGCCCTCGAGGACCTCGACCTTCTCGCCGTCCTCGGACTCGATAGTCGCGGGCTGGTTCCAGCCCATGGTGGTCTTTTCCGGGGACAGCTCAGCGCTGCGGCCCGGGGTGATCTCGAAGGTGTAGCGCTCGAAGACGTAGCCGTCCTCGGAAACGTTCTCAATGACCAGGGTGCCCTTGGCGTCGCGCTTCGGGGTCACCTTGATCTCGGAGGCGTCCTTCGCCGGCTCCTCAGCCAGCAGGTCACCGCCCTTGGCAACGCGGAACTTGGTGCCGTAGAGCTTCAGCTCGTTATCCGCGGTGATGGTGTAGTTCATCTCGCGGACCGGGGACGGCTTGACGGTGTAGGTGTAGGTCTTGACCGTGACCTCTTGTTCAACCTGCACCGGGTTGCCCTCGTCATCAAGCTCCGGCTGCTTGTTCTCGTCGAGCTTGTCGACCATGATCTTGGTCTTCTCAACGACTTTGACGGTGCGAGTCTCGCCTTCCGGAACCGGCTTAAACTTCAGCCTGAAATTCGCGTCCTTGCTGATCTCGGAGTCTTTATCAAGGTACTCGTCACCCTCGACAACCTCCAACCAGTTAAAGTCCTTCGTGCCGCGGGAGATCTCAACTGTCGCACGGTCATTAGCTTCGCGCTCGACCTTCTGGTTCTCCACCTCTTCGACATCACGCTTGGAAACGTCGACGACCCAGACGGCCACCAGACGGCCCTTCTCGTCCTTGATGTGGACGGTCGCCTGACCGCCCTCCGGGTTGGTCGGGGTGACGACCCAGTTGTCGCCCTTCTTCTCAATCTTCGCGACGTCGTCACCCGCGACGATCTCAGCAGTGTGGTTCTCGATGTACTTGATCTCGAGGGTGTCCGGAGTCTCGGACTTGTACTCCAGGTCGCGCTGGGTGACAGTCGGGCCTGCGTTCTTATCCTCGATCAGCTTCAGGGTGTACTTGTACTCGAAGCCGTTCTCGTCAGTGAAGACGATCTCAACGTCGCCAGTTGCGTTCTCCTTCGGGGTGACTACCCAGACGTCACCGTCACGCTCGATGGTGACCTTCTTGTCGCCGTCGCCCAGGATCTTGTAGTCGCCACCGCGGTACTCAATCTTCGCGGTGGAGGTGTTCAGGATCTCGCGGGTGACGTCGAACTTGGAGGTCTTGTTCTCCACGGTGACGATGTTCTCGCGAACCTCGCCGCTGTCCTCGGTGATACGGACGATGACGTTACCGGTGTAGTCCTCGCCAGCCTTGACGGTGACGGTGCCCTTTTCCTCGTCCTTGAGGATCTCAACCTCGCCGTGCTCCGGCTTGATGAGCTTGCCGTTCTTGTCGTAGCCCAGGCCCCAGTCGATCTCCTCGCCCGGCTTCCACGGGATGGTCGTGATGCGGTCTTCGCTACCAGCGTTCAAGGTGTAGAAGAAGTTGTTCACCTTGACGTTGACGGAATCCTTCACAGCCACGGTATCGGTGACCTTGACGCGGTAGATGTGCTGGTTGCCCTTGTCGTCGGTGATGAGGATCTCAACCTCACCCTCGCCCTCGAAGTCCTCGCGCGGGGTGATGACAAGCTTGCCGTCCTCAGAGCGCTCGACGACCACGATGTCGGAGCCCTTGATGATCTCGAAGGTCCACTTGTTGCCGATCTTCTCCGGCAGCTCGATGACCTTGGACTTCTCGCCGTAGGTGAAGCCTGCGAAGTAGTAGTACTCCGAAACTTCCTTCACGCGCTCGTAGTACTTCTCAACGAAGTACTTCTCCACGTCGGTGACCGTGGTGGTCACGGTGGTCTCCGGCTGCTTCACGGTGCTCGTGACCGTCTCAGTCACTGCCGGGTTGGTGGAGGTGACGGTGGTGACCGGCTGCGTGGTGACGGTCTCGGTGACAACCTCGCCTGGCTTGGTGGTGACAATCGGGGTGTCGGTGACAGTTTCGGTGACAACCTCAGAGTTGCCCGGCTCAGTCACGGTGGTGACGTGCGGCTCCGGGGTTACAGTCTTGGTGACAACCTTCGGCGGGTTGGAGTCGGTCTCGTTGACGGTGGTGACGTGCGGCTCCGGGGTGACGGTCGTAGTGACAACCTTGCCTGGTACCTCACGGGTGCTCACGGTGGTGTACGCCGTCGGCAGCGTGGAGCGCTCGGTCACGGTAGTGGCCGGTTTGGTCCGCGTCGTGGTGTAGGTCGTGTTCGGCAGAGTCTTCGTGGTGGTGATCTCCTGCGGGCGGGTCACCGTGGTGGTCACCTCGGGCGTGGTGGGGATCGTCTCCACGATGCTCGGCGGGGTCTTCGGCGGGTTCGGATCCAGACCCGGCTGCGGGACCGGGATCAGACGCTGGAAGGACTTACGCGGCACGATGTTGTAGTCGTACTCGAGCGGCACCAGGACGGTGACGTACTCGCCCGGCTTCACAGTCTTTGCAATCTCGTCGTGGCGGGGGAGCTTGGACAGGTAGTAGCTCGGCTGACCCTTCGGTGCCTGATGGTGCAGAATGCGGAAACCGGTCAGGTTCTCAAACGCGGACTGGCTCACCTTGCCGTTGACGACATCCTCGCGAGCCTGGTTCAGGTAACCCAGCTGGTTGGACAGCAGCGCGCGCAGAATGCCGTTCTTGGTCAAAATGGCGCCAGCCTTGGACTGATCGCCGTTTGCGTAGGCCTTGTAGTCCTTCTGCAGTTCCTTGACCACGTTGATGGCCGCGATACGGACATCCTCGCTAATGGCATCGCCGTTGCCGACGCGACCGGAAGCACCGGTGAGCTTGCGGACCTGGTAGTTGCCGGTATCCCACGGGTTACCGAGACCCCAGTCGATGCACCAGCCCGGGCCAGCGCTGGACGGCAGCAGGTCGATGGACTGGTCGTCCTTCGGGGCCTGCTTCAACATCTGGTCGTAGCGAGCCAGGTCTGCGCCGCTGAGCTTCTCGTAAGCACCGACGATCTGCTGGCTGGAAGTGTTCTCGTTTGCGGCTTCTGCGAGCGGAGCGGATACGACCGCGCCCGTAGCCATAACACCAGTGACCATTGCGGTCATGATGCGCTTTTTCAGGTTTGCGTTATGCAACGTCATAGTCCTTCAACGTCTAGGGAGATATTCGAAGCAGCCTGGAGAGTTCCTGAACACGGACCCCAAAACTGACAGACCCCTATTCAATCGCAATGAACCGACGAAAAGAAGTCCTTAACCTCACTGAAAGCCATAAAAGTCCAGATATTAAGACAAAACTCATAACTCCACCCCGCTGACCTCGACCTTTGTCCAGCTTTTCCACACAAAAAAATCGAGTGATCTTCACCACAAAACCCGCAATTGTTCAACAAACCGGCATTGAAACGCCGAAAACCCGGTGCCGTACTGGCACCGGGTTTCACAGGTTAAAGGCGGTTCTTACTTGGAGGAATCCTGCTTCTCAGAGGAGGAAGAGGAAGAGCTTTCGCCCTCGCCCTTATCAGCCTCAGCCTGGGACGGCTTGCCAGAGGAGCCGTACATCAGGAACTCGCTGTCAGTTGCCTTACCAAGCTGGTAGGAGGAGGTCACTTCCTCCTTGCCGCAGGCACGCATGACCTGATCAACGATGAGCAGACCGACGGTGATCGCTCCGAGTGCGCCGACAGCCATGCCGAGCTGCTCGGTGTTCACGCCCTGGAACGCACCCTGGAGGTCAGCGGCGCGCTGTGCACGATCCTCGTTGTAGATGCCCAGGCCCTGCTGGATGCGGTTGTTCGCATCCTGGATAGCGCCGTTGATCTGCGCGGAGACACCCTCCAGGCCCGGGATCTGGACCTGAGACAGGATGCCGACCGGGATAGCCAGCAGCAGCGGAGCGGACAGGCCAACCAGGGAAGCAATGCACTTGCCGTCAAGCTCGCTGGAGGAGCCCTTCTCCTGGACCGTCGTGTTCTGCTGGGTGATGTTGATGATCACCTTTTCCTTGTCGTTGAGCTTGCCGTTCTCAACCGGAACCACCATGAGCTTGACGCCGCCGTCCAGGTGAGCACCCGGCAGGACATGCAGCTTGCCGCCCTCGGAGACCTCAATCTCCTTGCCCGGCTCAAGGCGCTTCTTCTTGGAGCAGTCGTCGTTGTAGCAGACGTAGACCTCGACCGAGTTCTCGCCACCCTTGACGTTGATGTCAAAGCCCTTGTCGCGGGAACCATTAGCGTTGACGTCCGGCGGGGTAAGACCCTCAGCCGTACCCGGGATCTCCATCTCGACGAGGCGGACCGGGTTGCCCTCGGAATCACGCTCCTCGACAAGGATGGAACCAGACTTGTTCTCAGTCGGCTGGATGAACAGCTGACCCTTGGAGTCCGGCGCCGCGTTGGTGATCAGGTCCTTGCCACGGACCACGTGCAGAGTGTTGCCCTTGCCCGGAATGATCTTGTCGTTGAACTCGCGCTTGTAGACAACGCGCTCCTCGACGAACTTCAGCGGGGTCGGCTGCTCCACGATCTCAATCGTGTGGCGCTTGACTACCTTGCCGTTCTTGTCCACCTCGACGACGGTGACGGTCTTGTCGATGGAGTCCTTGTCCTTCGGGGTCAGGATCCACTTACCGGTCTTCTCGTCGAACTTAACGTTAACGTACTCCTCGCCCTCATCAACGCGAATCTCGTTCTTGTTGATGCGGGTGATAGTGAAGCTGCCGTCCTCGGTGATCTTGAAGTTCTGCTCGCGGGACTGGGAGTTACCACCCTTACCGTTCTTACCCGGGACCACTTCGATGTTGTAGATGACGAAGGTGCGACCGTTCATCTTTACCTTGAGCTGGGTCTTGCCTTCAGCACCATCTACCGGGGTGACGATGATGGTGTTGCCATCTTTCTTCACGTCAACCAGGGACTCGTCAGTGACCTCGTACTCGGTGCCCTCCGGGATCTCGAGGGTCAGCTTCCCGGTCGAGGTAAGGCGGACGTTCTCCTCGCGTGGCGCGGACGGAGTGACATCAATAATCCAGCGCGCGAACGGTAGATCACGGGAGTTCAGGTTCTCAATGATGACCTGACCCTCAGCGCCTTCCTTGAAGTAGACCTTTCCGTCCTCGAGGCGGTCGATGAGGTGTTCGCCCTTGACAATGCGCTGGTTCTTGACCGAGATGTTGAGTACTTTCTTGGACTCAGTCTTCAACGTGCTCTCCTCGACCTCACCCTTGGTGACGTTAAGGGTCCACTCGGCGACGGTCTTGCCGTTGGGGGACTTCTCGGCGACGACGATCTTGCCCTCGAAGCCCGGGTTCGGCATTACGCGGAACTTGCCGTCCTTGGTCTTGACCAGGGTGGCGTTGTCCTTGCCCTCAATGATTTCGAAGGTGTTGCCCTCATTACCCGGCTTGAATTCGGCGGTGTTGCGGTCGACGATATCCTGCGTGAACTTCGGGACCTCGTACTCAATTTGCTCCTCCGGCTTCGCCGAGATGGTGTAGACGCCGACCAGGACGCGGCCGTCCTTGGCGTTCTCGTCCGGAGCGTACAGGTTGAAGATGCCGGTGCCGTTGACCTTGTTGTGGATCTTGAAGCCGCTATCGGTTTCCTCGATCTTCCATTGGTTCTCGTCGCCGCCGGTCTGGATCAGCTTCCAGCCGTCGCCGGAGGTCTTGATGTCGACATCCGTGCCCTCTTGGATGAAGTGGGTTTCAACGTCGACCAGGACGTTGGTGCCCGGCCGGATGTCCAGGGTGTAGGTGTAGGTCTTGCCCTCAGCGTCCACAGCCTTGAGCACAACCTTGCCCTCGGCGTTCGGCTTCGGGGTGATGATCCAAAAGCCGTCGCGCTTCTCAATGGACTCGATGAGGTCCTCGCCGGAGACGATCTCCGGCTTGTTCGGGATGTCAGCCTCGATATCCAGCTTGTAGGAGTTGGCGTTACCGATCACGCGGGTCTGCGTGTACTTGTCGGAGGCGGCATCGATGATGAACTTGTAGACGTTCTTGTTGCCGGTCTTTTCGCCCTTGTCGTTCTTCTCGAACACCTCGATCTCGACATCGCCCCTCAGCACGC
Source organism: Corynebacterium sp. CQ3829_602738 (assembly GCF_054478435.1). Lineage (NCBI taxonomy): Bacteria > Bacillati > Actinomycetota > Actinomycetes > Mycobacteriales > Corynebacteriaceae > Corynebacterium > Corynebacterium sp. CQ3829_602738. Next base: position 25,271 of record NZ_CM137003.1, on the reverse strand, counting down.
CGTCGTTGATCTTGACGTTGAGCTTGCCGTCCTTCTCCTCGGTGGTGACCAGGCCATTGCCCTCGACGATCTCGTAGTCCCAGCCGGCCGGGATGTCGATGTTCTGGTTCACACCGGAAACACCCACGTTGAAGTAGTGGTTGTTCACGGTGACCTCGCCGGTGGTTTCCACAGTGGTGGAATCGTTGACCACGTCGATGACGTACTCGTGGCGGTTGCCCTCGTTGTCCACGACAACGATGCGGACCTTGCCGCGGCCTTCCTTCTTCGGGGTGATCTTGAGGATGGCGGTGCCGTCCTCGCGGACCTCCTTGGTCACCTCGACCAGACCGTTGGAATCGTCGACGAAGTCGATGTCCCAGGAGCCGAGGTTCTTGACCTCGATCTCCTCGGTCTTCTCGCCGGTGCGGAAGTCGAAGGCGTAGTCGTAGTGGCGGAAGTAGCGCTCGACCTCCTTGGTGGTGGTCTTCTCTTCGCGCTGGGTGCTGGTGACAGTGGTAGCCACGTACTTCGTCTCCGGCGCAGCGGTGACGGTAGCGGTGGAGGTCACGGCCGGCTTGGTCTCCGTAACCGTCTCAACCTTCGGCTCGAGGGTGCGGGTGGCGTACTCGGTCTGCTTCGCGCCGGTGACGGTGGTCGTCGGGGTGACGGTCTTGGTCTCGGTGACGTACTCCGGCTCGCCCACGACGGTCTGGGTCACGGTCCGGGCCGGGGCGGTCTTGGTGATGGTGACGTCCGGTGCGGACTCCTTCTTGGTCTCAGTGACGGTGGAGACCTCCGGGCGGCGGGTGGTGGTGACCGTCTTCTCCGCCTGGGTGACGGTGGCGATCTCTTCCTGCACCGGCTGGACGTACTGCGTCTTAGTCACCGTCGGCTGGGCGGTTTCTTCCTTGATGTAGTCCGGGGAGCCGACCTCAACCGTCTTGGTCACGGTCGGGCGCTCGGTGACAGTCTTGGTCGTGGCCGGTGCGGTCACCCACTCGGTCTTGACCGTCTGGCCTTCCTTGACGCCCGGCTCGAAGCCCTCGAGGCCCGGCTGCGCAATGGTGATGATGCGCTGGTTGGTCGGCTCCTTGGACAGGTCCTCGTACACGTTGTAGGAACGCGGCAGCAGGATGGTGACGTACTCGCCATCCTTGACGTTCAGGCGGGAGGAAGCAGCGTCGTTCAGTGCGAGGTAGTAGTTGGCCTGGCCGCTCTGCTCGAAGTAGCTCTTGCGCACCTCAAAACCGGTCCACTGCAGGAACTGCTGTGCGGAGATCGGCTTCACGCCCGGAACCTGGACGTTGCGGGAGCCAGCAACCCAGCCGCGCAGGAGGTTCAGGGTCTCCTTGTTGTTGGACAGCAGCGCCTGCAGTGCCACGTTCTTGGACATTGCATCGGCGTTCTTGCCCTGCTTCACGTCCGTAAGCATGAGCTTGGTCAGGTTAATAGCGGCGCGCTCAATATCCTCGTCGATCTTGAGGTTGCCGCCCATGTCGCCGTTAAAGCCGTAGAAGCCGGAGGTGCCGTCGAGCTTGCGCACCTCATATGCAGTGTTAGTGCGCGGGACATCGAGGTGGCGGTCGATGCACCAGCCCGGGCCGAGCGGGGTCCAGTACTGGCCCGAGTCCCGGTTCCACTCCTGCTTCAAGTTGTAGTCGACAGCGACCTGCTCAACGGAGGAGTCGAGGGCGGAGTACTGGCTAGTAATACGCGAGTCTGCGTCTGCGGCGGGAGCGACAACGGCTGCACCACCGAATGCAACTGCACCGGAGACCAGGGTGGCCATGATGCGCTTTTTCAGGTTTGCGTTATGCAACGTCATAGTCCTTCAACGTCTAGGGAGATATTCGAAGCAGCCTGGAGAGTTCCTGAACACGGACCCCAAAACTGACAGACCCCTATTCAATCGCAATGAACCGACGAAAAGAAGTCCTTAACCCCACTGAAAGCCATAAAAGTCCAGATATTAAGACAAAACTCATAACTCCACCCCGCTGACCTCGACCTTTGTCCAACTTTTCCACACAAAAAAATCGAGTGATCTTCACCACAAAACCCGCAATTGTTCAACAAACCGACGGTCAGCGGTCCAGCGGAGCCGAGCTTCTGTCGCCGCGGACCCGCTTGAGCACATTCTCAGCGGATATCAAGCACATGGGTACGCCCACCCCAGGCGTCGTGGTCGCTCCAGCGTACATCAGCGACTCCACCTTCCGGCTTGTGTTGGAGCCGCGCAAGAACGCGGACTGCCGCAGCGTGTGCGCGGGCCCGATGGACCCGCCGGACCAGGCGTGGTAGCGCTCGGCAAAGTCCGCAGGCCCGAGCGTTTGCTTTACGACGATCCTCCGGCCCAGCCCCGCAACCCCACACCGTGACGCAATCTGCTCGATCGCCGCGTCCGCGATCCGCTGCACCTGCTCCGAGGCTTCGCCGCGGTACATGTCGCCGTGGCCCACCGACGGATCCGCGGGCACCGGCACCAGCACGAACAGGTTCTCGTGGCCGGCAGGCGCCACAGACGGATCCGTCGCCGACGGCTTGGACACGTAGATGGACTGCGACGCCCCCAGCGGGCGCCCAGAAACCGGTCCATTAAATACAGCATCGAAGTCGTCGGACCAGTCGTCGCTGAACAGGAAGTTGTGGTGGGCAAGCTCCGGGATCTCGCCTTGAACGCCCAGCATGACCAGCACGGTGCCCAAGCCCGGGTCGCGCGGGGCGAACCAGGACTCGTCGTAGGTGCGCTTACTCTTCGGCAGCAGGCGGGTTTCGGTGTGGTGGAGGTCCGCAGCGGAGATGGTGAGGTCGGCGGGGAGCCTTTGGCCGTCGATAAGCACAACGCCCTTGTCTTCGATGGCGGCGACCTCGGAGTTGAAGCGGAACTGTGCGCCCTGCTCGACGGCGAGGGCGTAAAGCGCGTCCATCACCGCTGCGAAACCGCCCTGCGGATACAACACGCCCTGGGTCAGGTCGGTGTGGCTGAGCAGGTGATACATGCTCGGCGTGCGGCTGGGGTGCGAGGAGAGGAACACGGACGGATACGTGAGCATCTGGCGCAGGCGCGTGTCCGTGAAACGCTTTGCCACGAACCTGTCCAAGGGTTCGGTGAGGTAGCGCGCCAGGCGGGTGTACTGGCCGCGGATGCGCTTCAGGGGCTCAAGCGAGCGGAAGTTGGTGTACAGGAAGTTCTGGATGGCCAGGTCGTAGGTTTCCTCAGCGCTGTCCAGGTACTCCATCAGCTTCGCGCCGGCGCCGGGTTCGATGCTTTCGAAAAGCTTCGCGGCGTTGTCGCGGCCGGAGTGGACGTCGATGGGCTCGCCCGACTCCGGGAAGAGGCGGTAGGCGGGGGCGAGGGGCTTCAGGTTGAGAAGGTCCTCGGTGCGCTTGCCAAAAAGGCTGAAGAAGTGGTCGAACGCATCCGGCATCAAATACCAACTCGGGCCGGTGTCGAAACGGAAGCCGTCGACGGTCTCGTTGCCGGCGCGGCCGCCGTGGGTGGGCAGCTTCTCCACCACGGTGGTGTCGATGCCCTCGCGGGCCAACAACGCTGCGGTGGCCATGCCGGCCACGCCGGCGCCGATCACGATGGCTGACTTCGGTTGCGGTTTCATTGGTTCCTTGCGTTTGCGAGTGCTCGTGCCGTGAGCGCGAGCTTTCTGTGGTTGGGCACGCTGACGCGGGTGGTGCGCAGCTCGGCCGCCGGGGTGGCGGCGATGCGGGCGTTGAGCTCCCGAAACAGCGCCTCGGCGGCGGCCACTCCCCCGCGGGCTGCGGGCGGCAGCAGCGGGATGGCCGTGTGGGCGCGGTCGAGCTCATCGGTGATTTGGCTGGTGAGGGTGGACTTTAGATCGTCGTCAAGCTTGGCGCCGAAGTACGCGCGGCCGAGCGCACGGCTGTCCTCCCCGAGGTCGCGCAGGAAGTTGACCTTCTGAAACGCGCTGCCGAGCGCGCGGGCGCCGTCCTCCAGCTCGCGGCGGTGCGGGGTGTCGCGGCCGCGCAGGAAAATGTCCAGGCACATCAAGCCGATCACCTCGGCGCTGCCATATATATAGGTATCCAGCTCTTTTTGCGTGAACGTGGTCTGGGTCAGATCCGCACGCATGGAGGCAAAGAAGGCGCGCACGTGGTCTTCGTTGAGGCGGCACTCGCTGAACGTACGCGCCCACGCGTGCAACACCGGATCAGTGTGGAAGCGGTGGTGTGGGGCGTGCAGGACCTGCTCTTCGTACAGTTCAAGGGCCGTTTCCGGGCATTCGTTGGCCTGGGCGGTGGTGCCGTCCACGATCTCGTCCGCGATGCGCACCACCGCGTACAGGTTCCGGATGTGGGTGCGCTCCGGCTTCGGCAGCGTGCGCACGGCCAGGGAAAAACTCGTGGAATACTGCGCGATCACCTGCGCCGCCGCCTTGTCCGCCATGGCGTCGAAGCGGGAGAGGTAGGTGTTCACGCCTTGGCAGCTTACCGTGGGCGGCGGGCGAGATTGGCCGCATGCCGATTCTCACTTTCGCACTTGTTCTACCAGCGGTTTCGCAGTTTGATTCGCAGTGTGGGGGTTGAAAGTGCGAATCAGGTGCGCCGGTAGGTGGTACTGCGCTGTCCCTGGCCACCGAGCATGACCACGTGGGCGTGGTCTAACAAAGGCTCCAACGCGTAACGCAGCTGAGCCGGCGACAGACCCGTGGTGGCTTGCAGTTCCTTGAGTGTGACAGCGCCGGCGGGCGGAATCGCCTGGTACACGGCAGGAACATTCTTACCCAGCGCAGCGAGGCTCTCTGCCCGGACGGTGAAATCCGAGTGCTCTCCCGTGGACTGCCCGGGCAAGGAGAACACCCCGTCCGACTCCACGATGGCGCCAGCGCCTACAAGTTTTCGCAGCATGTTTCTGCAGGACTGCGCTCCAAGTGGCGAGTAGCGCTGCGTTATTGCTTGGAAAGAGGCGGCTCCATGATTCTGCAGCTCTACAAGCAAATCCTCTTCTGTCGGCGTGAAATGTTCGCCAATGCTTTGCAACCCTTCCAGCCAGGAGTTTTGCTCTTCCGTGAAACGCGAACCGCGTGGGAAGAGCACTTTGAACTCCACGCCGTTGTCAATGAAACGCGGCTTTGGCAGGCGAGCTTCCCGCGTCGCAGCCAAGATTTCCTGGATGCCGCCGCCCTCGCCTTCGATGACGCGCTCACCATCTTCTGTTCGGAGGTAGCGCGCTATCTCGTACAGCCTCTTGTTCACCGGCGATTTTGTCAGAGCGGGGCTCTCTAGCTGTGACACAGACAGTCCGCGCAGCCCACCCGGGCTGACCACGATGAGCATCCGCTCCGTGATGCGAATTTCAACCTTCTTGCCCACATCCACCGAAGGACCCAAGTCCCGGTGCACCAGGGCATTCGCCAACACCTCGCGGATCGCACTGGGAGGAAACTCTGGTTCGTCCACCAGGTGCCCGCTGCTCGTGTACCGGCTGACGGTGTCTGAATTCTGCCGAATCCACTCCATAGCCTCCGTCAGCATCACCGGCAAAGGCCCTTCTATCTCTGTGAGATTCCTGTTCCGGCCCACGCCCTCACCGCGGGAAAGGCGCACCGCAGCCGTGGCGCCGAGTGCCGGCTCAACAGACTGTGGCAAGTACCCCAGTGCGTACAGGCCGCCGAAGCGGACGTTGCCCTCACTGTCGGTGACGTTGGTGACCTGCAGCAGCTGAGCATCGTCGTCGATTTTGGAGATGCGAGAGCGAGAGCCCCGCACAGCCTTCAAAAACCCCGTGAGCACCTCATTGTCCAGGACTCCAGCATCAGTTCCCGGCACGGACTCGAAATCGAAGTGCGACTGCTGCCTTTCGGCCAGCGCCGAGAGCTCCAGCATCTTCAGGTCGTTGGAGTTCATCACGTAATCGCCGTCTGCCTGCCGCAGATACGGTTTGCCGTCGTAGTTCGCAGGCTTCTCGGAGGGCAACAGTGGCGTGACTTCAACGACCACCACGTTCTTCCCCTCCAAGGACAGGTGCGTGAACTCCAACTGTGGCGCGGGTTTGACCGCCGCCCGGTTCACGCTGGTCACCTTCTTTTCCATCTGCGCTGGGTGGTCAACCCCGGTGACCTCAAAGCCCCTGCGCTCGCTCACCCCGAGGAGAATTGCGCCCGATTGCGGCATGTTGGCAAACGCGCACAGCGTTTCCCCAATGCTTTCTGGGACTCCCCCACCTGCGGTTTTGCACTCAACCAGCGTGGTGTCATCTCCAAACGCACGCAACTGGGAGAGCGTCTCGCGCAACTGCCCCTCAGTCCAAGTCATGGTTGTGAGTGTATTCTCACTTTCGCACTTTGTCTACCTGCGGTTTCACAGTTTGATTCGCAGTGTGGGGGTTGAAAGTGTGAAAGTGCTGCCACAGAGCAACCGTCGCAAAGCAAAAAGCTCCCTCCACAACCGGAGGGAGCAATCTGTGGAGCATAGGAGAATCGAACTCCTGACATCCTGCTTGCAAAGCAGGTGCTCTACCAACTGAGCTAATGCCCCGCGTACCCAAGGGTACCGTGGGCCTAGCAAGAATCGAACTTGCGACCTCATCGTTATCAGCGATGCGCTCTAACCGACTGAGCTATAGGCCCTTGGAACGAATAGGAATATTACAGAGCACCCATAACAGCTCCAAATCGCCAGCGTACGGCCCATAAAAGAGGCATTTGCTTATCGACGTTCCACCCTCCCGGTAAGCAGGGGTAATAGGCGGGGGTAGGCGTTGCGATAAGTGGTGAACAATCCGCGCTGTCCTGGGGTTTTGTGCGTCTTTGCAGGTGAGGGGGCTGCCCTCGGGTTCGTGGGGTGTTTTGGCAGGGGCTGATTGGTGAACAATCCGCGCCCGTGCGGGCCGCAAACGTTGAACAATCCGAACCAAGTGTTGAACGATCTTACCCCGGTTTACCTGCGCAAACTCCTTGCATAAAATCATGGACATCGAAGCAGCCCATGTCCACCACAACGCACAAAGGAGCAACGAGATGCGCGCACAGACCAAGGCCCTCGCCGCCGCGCTCGCAGCAGCACTGGCCTTCACCGGCCTCCAGCCGGCCGCCGCCGCGGATGCCTCCGCACTCGTTGGCCTCGAGGAAGCCGAATACGCCATCGACTCCGACAACGACGGCCTCCCCGACGACTGGGAGACCGAGGGCGTCGTGTTTCCCGACGGCACCGAGCTCGCCCTCCCCGAATGGGGCGTCGACCCCCACCGCCCCGACCTGTTCCTCCAGCTCAACTGGATGGAAGACCACAACGGCAGGTCCTTCGCGCCGTCCGCGCAGGCGCTGCAGGACATCGTCAAGCTTTTCGACGACCACGGCATCGCCCTCCACATCGACGCCGGCGAAACCTACACCAACATCCCCAACTACACCGAGTTCCACGGCGGCGAGACCGTGGGCTACTCCCAGTACTACTTCGCTGACCAGATCACCGGCGTGCGCCTTCTCCAGGACATCGACACCCACCTCGGCGACCGCTCCAACGTCTTCCGCCTGGGCATCATCGGCGACCAGATCGCCCCCGGCGACTACACCACCGGCGTCGCCCTCGTCGGCGACAGCGCCTTCTTCGTGGCCAACAACGGCCAAATCACCACCGACGAGCAGCTCCGCAACGCCATCCTCCACGAGTTCGGCCACACCCTCGGCCTGCGCCACAGCGGATCCGCGGACGTCACCCGCAAGCTGCCGCGCAGTCAGGCCACCCCGGCCGAATACCTCTCCGTGATGAACTACGACCACGAGTTCACCCACTTCAACTACTCCGAGGAGGCCTACATCGCCGAGGGCCCGAACGGCCCCGTCGAGGTGCCCGCCGACTGGGACTCCCTGGTCCTGGACACCCCGCGCATCGGCCACGACGCCCTCGAGCTCGGCGCCCGCACCGTCTCCCACGGCGCAGCGCCGGCGGTTGCGGCTTCACAGGCGCAGGCTTCTCAGGCGGCCACGGCCACGCCCGCTAAAGACTCGCCCGCCGAGGCCGCTCCGGCCAAGGCCGCAGACGTGAACGTCGCCGCGATCGTCGGCTCCGTGGTTGCGGCCCTGGCCGTCCTGGGCATCGCGGGTGCAGGTTTCGCCGCCATGAACGGCCTGCTCCCCTTCTAGCCCAACGCCCCGGTTCCGCCGGGGCTTTTTTCGTGGGTGCTGGCCAATAGTTGGGGTCGCCGGGGTTGTCCGCAATGCGGAGTCCGCGAGCGATGAAGGCGGGAATGGCGAAGTCGATACCTTGAGGTCGATAGTTGCAGGTCAGGGCCTTTCGACGAAAAGCCGCCGGAATAGGGCTCAAACCTGTGACCAGGAACTATCGACATCGAGGTATCGACATGGGGTTTTGAGGGGCCCGGCCCAGAGACTAGCCCCTACTTGGCTCGGTTGGACATGGTGAAGTTGATGCCGCCGACCAGGTCCGCGATGGCGTTGTACATGATCACCGTCAGCGGGGCCATGATCACCTGGAACAGGAAGCCCACCAGGCCGAACAGGCCCGCGGCGGACATGGCCAGTTTCATGTCCACCACCTGGTCGCCGCCGACGCCTCCGATCAGCGAATTCACTGAATCCACCACCCCGGCGCGCTCCAGCCCGTAGTAGACCAGCAGGCAGGCGGCCATCCAGGCGATGAAGCCCAGAAAGGCCAGCAGCGTTGCCACTTTGAAGGTGGAGCCAGCGCCGATGTGGCGCACGGTCACTTTGCGGACAGCCACGGGCTACTCCTTGTCCTCGTCGGCCTGGGAATCAGAGGAACCGGCGGAGCTGTCGTCGCTAAGCGCTTGCTCGAGGGTCTTCTGCCCGGTGGCGACTGCGGTGGCTTCCTCCTCGCCTTCGTCCTCGACGTTGCGGTCGATGGCGAGCAGCTCGACGCCGTCGGCGAGGTCTACCAGGCGCACGCCCATGGTCGCGCGCGAGGACGGGCGGATCTGGTCGACCTCGGTGCGGATCACGCCGCCGGCGGAGGTGATGGCGAAGATCTGGTCGTCCTCCGCGACAGAGAGCGCGCCGATGAGTTTGCCGCGCTTCGGGCTGTACTTGAAGGTCATCACGCCCATGCCGCCGCGGCCCTGCGCGTTGTACTCCTCGATGGCGGTGCGCTTGCCGTAGCCGCCGGAGGTGGCCACGAGCAGGTATTCGCCGTCCTTGGCCACGGTCATGGCGAGCAGCTGGTCGTCGCCCTTGAAGCGCATGCCTTTCACGCCGGCGGTGGCGCGGCCCATCGGGCGCAGCTGCTCGTCGTCGGCGGAGAAGCGGATGGACTGGCCCTGTTCGGACACCAGCAGCAGGTCGTCGTCCTCGCCGACAAGGGAGGCGCCGATGAGCGCGTCGCCTTCGTTGAGGTTGATGGCGATCAGGCCGGCGGAGCGAGCGGACTCGTAGTCGGTGAGGCGGGACTTCTTCACGCGGCCGTCGCGGGTGGCCAGGACCAGGTACGGGGCGTCCTCGTAGGTCTGGATCTGGATGATCTGGGCGATCTTCTCCTCCGGCTGGAACTCCAGCAGGTTGGCCACGTGCTGGCCGCGGGCGGTGCGGCCCGCCTCCGGCAGCTCGTAGGCCTTGAGGCGGTAGACGCGGCCGAAGTTGGTGAAGAACAGGATCCAGTCGTGGGTGGAGCAGATGAAGAAGTTCTTCACCACGTCGTCCTGCTTCAGCTCGGCGCCGCGCACGCCCTTGCCGCCGCGTTTCTGGCTCTTGTAGGCGTCGACCTTGGTGCGCTTGGCGTAGCCGGTGGAGGTGATGGTGACCACCACGTTTTCGCGGGCGATGAGGTCTTCCTCGGTGACGTCGCCGGTGGCGGCGACGATGCGGGTGCGGCGCTCATCGCCATACTTATCGACGATCTCCTTGAGCTCGTCGCCGACAATTGCACGCTGGCGCTCCGGCTTGGCCAGGATGTCCTTGTAGTCCGCGATCTGTTCTTCGATGGCGGCCAGGTCGTCGATGATCTTCTGGCGCTCCAGGGCCGCCAGGCGGCGCAGCTGCATGGCCAGGATCTCGTTGGCCTGGATCTCGTCGACGTCGAGCAGGTCGATCAGGCCGGCGCGGGCGTCGTCCACAGTCGGCGAGCGGCGGATCAGGGAGATGACCTCGTCCAACATGTCCAGCGCCTTGACCAGGCCGCGGAGGATGTGGGCGCGCTTTTCGGCCTCGTCCAGGCGGTACTGGGTGCGACGGACGATGACTTCGATCTGGTGCTTGACGTAGAAGCGCAGCATCTGGTCCAGGCGCAGGGTGCGCGGGACGCCGTCGACAATGCTGAGCATGTTGGCGGAGAAGTTCGTCTCCAGCGCCGAGTGCTTGTACAGGTTGTTCAGCACCACGCGCGGCACAGCGTCGCGCTTCAGCGTGACGACGATTCGCATGCCCACGCGGTCGGAGGACTCGTCCTCAATCTTGGAGATGCCTACCATCTTGCCGGCGGTGACCTGCTCGGCGATGTTGTGGATGAAGTTGTCCGGGTTGACCTGGTAGGGCAGCTCGGTGATCGTGATGACCTGGCGGTTGCCAATCTCCTCGATCTCGGTCACCCCGCGCATGCGGATGGAGCCGCGGCCGGTGGTGTAGGCGTCCTTGATGCCCTGGTCGCCCACGATCAGGCCCGCCGTGGGGAAGTCCGGGCCCTTCACTCGCTCCATCACGGCGTCGAGGGTTTCCTTCTCCTCGGCGTCGTGGTTCTCCAGGATCCAGTAGATCGCCTCCGCCAGCTCGTTCAGGTTGTGCGGCGGGATGTTGGTGGCCATGCCGACGGCGATGCCGTTGGAGCCGTTCATGAGCAGGTTCGGCACACGCGACGGCAGGACGGTCGGCTCCTGGGTCTTGCCGTCGTAGTTGGGCGTGAAGTCCACGGAGTTTTCGCGGATGTCCCGGACCATCTCCATAGCCAGCGGAGTCATCTTGCACTCCGTGTAACGCATGGCGGCCGGGCCGTCGTTGCCCGGGGAGCCGAAGTTGCCCTGGCCGTCCACAAGCGGGTAGCGCATGGCCCACGGCTGCGCCATGCGCACCAAGGTGTCGTAGATGGCGATGTCGCCGTGCGGGTGGTAGTTACCCATGGTGTCCGCGACCGGCTTCGCGCTCTTCACGTAGGAGCGCTCGGGGCGGTAGCCGTTGTCGTACATCGCGTAGATGATGCGGCGGTGCACGGGCTTCATGCCGTCGCGCACATCCGGGAGCGCGCGACCCACGATCACGCTCATGGCGTAATCGATGTAGCTGGTCTGCATCTCCTCGTTGATGTCGATTGGTTGAATGCGGTCCAAGCCGCCAGTGGTGTCATCAGCCATGTAGATGAGTCTAGCGGGCTTCTCCGGGTTTTCCCGGTTGCGGCGTGGTATCAAAGTGGTATGGCTATGACGCTCCGCTTGACCGCAGACGAGGACAAGGCGCTTGTGCTTTTGGCTTCAGCATGGGGGTGCTCGAAGCAGGAGGCGGCGCGCCGTGCGGTGGTTACCGCAGCATCGCGATTGCTTGACGACGCCCACGTCACCGACCTCGCCCGCACCCTCGTCCCCACCTACGCCAGCATGGAATCCCGGATCCGTCAGGCCCGGTCATGAGGGGTTTTTCCGGCGAGCAGCTCCTCGCCGTCGCCGACGAGTACTGCGCGTTCCACGGCTGCCACGTCCGTTCCTTCGCAGCCCTGGCGGCCAGCGCCGCCGTGCCCGGCGCACGGCTCCACGGCGTGCCGGTGTTCGACAGCGTGGAGGCGGCCGCCGCTGCGCTGGCCGAGACCATCCGGGCACTCGAGCCTCTGTCCGGGTCCAACACCGGATTCTCGGACGTCGCCGGCGAGGTGTACCGGCGCTGGGCTGAGTGAGGATTTGTAAAAGTCGGCCGATCGGGGTGCGCCGATGTCGATACCTGCAGGTCGCGCCTAGGCGCTTCGCCGAGTTTTACACAATCAGATGAAGCCGTCCCGCCGAAGTAGGTCTTCCGTCACCGCCGGGATTGAACACAGCGTGCCGGTGGCGAAGCGCAGCGGACGGATCTGCAACAACTGGAGTTCGATGTTGATCTCGGCATCCTTGACCCGCTGCTGCTTTGTCCAATGGTGGATGCCGTCGTACATGAACCCATAGCGGGGCTCCAGAAGTACGGCGTCCAGGGTGGTGACAAGCCTGTTTCCTCGGCGTACCGGCAACTGCTCCCGGAAAGTGAGGCCGTGTTTGTCCGCGAGCCTCTTCAGTATCAGGCGCATCTCTGTTTCTTTCGGGGAGTCTGCCAGGGCGCTTGAGGTGCTGATGACGGAGGCTAACCATCGGTCGTCGATAAGCTTGTGGCCTGCAAGAATCAGCGACTCTGGAGAGATGGCAAGAAACCGACGGACGCCGTCCACGAGCTGCACGGCCCTGACAAAGACAGGGTCGTCCTCGACCGTTTCGACCTCCCACACAGCTTCACCACGGCGGATCGCCTTCAGCGCCTGGATAGTCGCCAAAGGGGGTGTGGCCAGCTGCACCACCTCGCCGTTGAAGAACACCCGCCAAACGTCTTGGGGTTTGGGGCTGCCGCGAACCATCCCCGGCCTTGTGCTGGTGCCCAGGACTTTTCGGCCGACCTTGGGGTTGATCAGAACGGTGTCGCACGTATCAACCAAGGTTGGAAGGCCGTACAGCGCCAGCGCCCCGAAACCGGAGAGCGTTGTCCCCGGGTGAGACAGTGCGTGCGCGGCGGCGCGGCAACTCGCAGGCACACGGTAGACCACGCGCCTGGGATGGGAAAACGCTGCCGCTGTGGCAATGGGGCCCGGAATGAGCATGTCTGTTGGCACGGAAAAATGCTGGTTGACGGGGTGTGTCGGCATCCCAGGCAGAGGGTCCCGCATGATCGCGTGCCCAAATGTGATGTTCATACCGTTGTAAAGGCCCATGCCTTTTGGACGGTGAAAATGGCGGTTTGGATCCCTGGATGGGGAAAGTTTTCGCCAGTTTTGCAAAAGTCGGCGAGCGACCCTCCCCCGACCAGGCATTATGTACCTGACCGCCCGGAGAACGGACGAGTTTTACAAAAATCCCCCGGTACAAGGCCCGTGCAAACCCCCACCGCCTAACATGTTCCCCATGAAGAAAACTGTTGCGGCGCTGGCGGCCGCCGCCCTGCTCGCCGCCCCCTCCCCTGCCTTTGCGCAGGACACCGCCATTTCGCAGCTGTCCTCGACGAGTTCGAAGGGTTCGTCCAAGCCGAACTACTACCCGGACTACGACAAGGACGTGACCGCGCCCGAGAAGCGCCCGCTGGAGGGGTCCTACACGGGTTCGGCGCCGATTTCGCTGGCGATCGCGCTGGCCGCGACGGCGGTTGCCGTGCAGCTCATCGTGGATTTCGTGCCGCAGGCGCGCGAGGCGGTGGACAACCTGGCGGAGCAGTTTAATCTGACGCAGGTGCCGGGCTCGTCGGAAGGCAACCGCCTGATTCCGGCGAAGGAGATCACGGCGTTCGTGCAGTCCTACGTGGACCAGTACCTCCCCCAGCGTTAGCTCCGCCACACAGCCTGTGTTACGGTTGTGCGCGTTGTGGTTGCAGTGAACCCACGAGAGCCATGTGACTGATGTGGCAATAGAGGTGCTGCGGTGGAAGAGCTGCAACCGAAAACGGCCGGTCCCGCACCGGCCGTTTTTCCCGTTAAACTGGCCGGCATGACTGATCTTTCCCAGCTGCTCGACGCAGCCAAGCGCCCCCAGGTCGTCCAGGAGATCACCACTCTTGTCGACGACACCGTTGCCCGCCAGTCCGGCCTCACCGGCATGGCCCTGAAGTCCGCCGTCGCCGCGGGCAAGAAGGCCGACGCCGACGCAATCTCCAAGGGCGTGAACAAGTTCCTCCCGCAGATCGTGGACGAGCTGAACCCGCACTGGTCCGATTACAAGAACAGTGGCGAGCAGGACTTCGGCCAGTTCTTGGCGGGCCGTGAGGATGACGTCGTCAAGGCAATGCTCGACGCAGGCGACAAGCAGGCGGATTCCATGCCCGGCGCCATCAAGAAGGTGTACTCGACCCTGCGCGGCAAGGCCGCGAAGATCGTGGGGCCGTCGTTGCCGCAGCTCGGTGAGATCGTGGAGCGTTTTGCTTAACGACGTCTAAAGTCACCAACGCCCCAGCGAAACCATTCGCCGGGGCGTTGATTGTTTGGCGCTTACACGTCCAGGAAGCGCACGTCTTTGGCCTTGCGGGTGATGAAGCTGCGGCGGGCCGCAACGTCGTCCCCCATGAGGATGGAGAACAGCTCGTCGGCGCGTTGGGCGTCCTCGATATCCACGCGGCGCAGAATGCGGGTCTCCGGGTCGAGCGTGGTCTCCCACAGCTCCTTGGCGTTCATCTCGCCGAGGCCCTTGTAGCGCTGGATGCCGTCGTCGGTGTTGATCTTGCGGCCGGCCTCCAGGCCCTCCGCCAGCAGCGCGTCGCGCTCGCGGTCAGAGAAGGCGTAGCCCGGCTCGCCCTTGCCCCACTTCAGCTTGTACAGCGGCGGGTTAGCCAGGTAGACGTGGCCGTTTTCCACCAGCTCCGGCATGAAGCGGAACAGCAGGGTCAGAAGCAGGGTGGCAATGTGCTGGCCGTCCACATCCGCATCGGCCATGAGCACGATCTTGTGGTAGCGCAGCTTGGCGATGTCGAACTCGTCGTTAATGCCCGTGCCCAGCGCGGTGATGATGGCCTGGACCTCGGCGTTCTTCAGCACGCGGTCCATGCGGGCCTTCTCCACGTTCAGGATCTTGCCGCGCAGCGGAAGGATCGCCTGGTGCATGGAGTCGCGGCCGCCCTTGGCGGAGCCGCCCGCAGAGTCGCCCTCCACGATGAACAGCTCGGATTTTGTCGGGTCCTTGGAACGGCAGTCCGCGAGCTTGCCGGGCAGGCCGCCCAGGTCGGTGGCGGACTTGCGGCGCACCAGGTCGCGGGCCTTGCGGGCCGCCTGGCGGGCCTGGGAGGAAGACACCGCCTTGTTCACGATGACCTTGGCCTCGGCCGGGTTGGCGTCGAACCAGTCGGAGATGTTCTCGTTCACCGCGCGCTGGACAAAGCCCTTGACCTCGGTGTTGCCCAGCTTGGTCTTAGTCTGGCCCTCAAACTGCGGGTCGGCCACGCGCACGGAGACGACGGCGGCGAGGCCCTCGCGGCAGTCGTCGCCAGTAAGGTTGGGCTCCTTGTCCTTGAGCAGCTTGTGGTCGCGCGCGTAGCGGTTCATCAAGCTGGTCAGCGCGGCGCGGAAGCCCTCCTCGTGGGTGCCGCCCTCGTGGGTGTTAATCGTGTTGGCGAAGGTGTGCACGGACTCCTTGAAGGAGCCGTTCCACTGCATCGCCACCTCGGCCTCCAGGCCGTCGCCCTTCTGGTCGAAGCCGATGATGGTCGGGTGGATGGCCGTCTTCGACTTGTTCAGGTGCTTGACGTAGTCGACCAGGCCGTCCGGGTAGTAGAAGGTGACCTTCTTCTCGCGCTTCTTCTTCACGTCCGGCGCGACTTCGTCGCCCGGCTCCACCGTGTCGCCGTCGCCGTCCTGGTCCACCTCGGAAGCGTCGACGGTCTCGGTGGTGTCGTCGAACGAGTCGCCGTCGATAGCCGCCGCGGTGTCGCCCTCCTCGGCGATCGCCTCGAGCTCCAACTCCTCGTCCGTGACGCGCTGGTCCGTCAGCGTGATGGTCAGGCCCTTGTTCAGGAAGGCCATCTCCTGCAGGCGGCGCGAGATGGTGTCGTAGTTGAAGTCGACGGTCTCGAAGATCTCCGCGTCCGGCCAGAACCGGATGGTGGTGCCCGTGCCGCGGGCGTTGCCGCCCTCCTCCAGCTTCTCCGGCACGGCCATCTTGAAGCGCTGGTACCAGTGCTTGCCGTCGCGCTTGATGTCCGCCTCAACACGGGTGGATAGCGCGTTGACCACGGAAATGCCCACGCCGTGCAGGCCGCCGGAGACCGCGTAGGACTCCGAGTCGAACTTGCCGCCGGCGTGCAACTGGGTCATGACCACCTGCACCGTCGGGGCGCCGGACGGGTGCATCTCCACCGGGATGCCGCGGCCGTTGTCCACGACCTCGACACCGCCGTCCTCCAGCAGGGTGACGTCGACGCGGTCGGCGTAGCCTGCCATCGCCTCATCGACCGAGTTGTCCACGACCTCCCACACCAGGTGGTGCAGGCCGCGCACACCGGTCGAGCCGATGTACATGCCCGGGCGCTTGCGCACCGCCTCGAGGCCCTCGAGGATGGTGATCGATGACGCGTCGTAATGGGGTTGCTGCTCTGCCACTTTCGGGAAGCTCCTCCATGCGTGAATGTGGGCCGAATGTGTAATTCAGGCCCGTTGAACCTGTCCCATATTACACGGTGAGGGGGCCATAACGGGGAGGTGTCCAACGCGCGAGAGGGCGTTTCACGCGCGTTTTTCGCCTGCCCCTACCCGTACGTGTCGCGCGGGCCGCGGCCCTTCACGTGCAGGGGCCCGTACCGCCAGCTCTTCGTCTTCGGCCCGTACACGTGCAGCTTGGTCACCACGTCCGGCCCGACC
Organism: Corynebacterium sp. CQ3829_602738; assembly: GCF_054478435.1. NCBI lineage: Bacteria > Bacillati > Actinomycetota > Actinomycetes > Mycobacteriales > Corynebacteriaceae > Corynebacterium > Corynebacterium sp. CQ3829_602738. Next base: position 8,795 of record NZ_CM137003.1, on the reverse strand, counting down.
TTCGCCGCAATCGCCGCGAGGACTTCGCGCTGCATGTACTTCATCTGCGTGGCCCAAGCGGTGGAATCGCAGGTGACGTGCACTTCGCCGCCCTTGATCATCTCCACGCGTGTGTGTTGGCCGATCTTCTCGCCCACCAGCTCGGCCCAGTGCCCCATGACCCAGCCGTGCGCCATCTTCTCGGTCCAGTCGCGTTTGCGGATTTCGGTGCCCAGCAGGTTGGAGAAAGAGGAAACTTTGTAGCTGCGCGGCAATGCGCGCCCGTCCAGGCCCGTGGGGATGCCTCGCACATTTGCTTTGCGACGTTCCTCCGGCACATCCAGACCAGGCACGGTGATGCCCGCCTTTGGTCCGTCGTGAAGCGATGGCTTATTGCGCCTGGGGATGGTGCTGGTGCCCTGGCGGGTGAGGTCCGGCAGCGGGCGGCCGCGTTTGCGGGCGGTGGCGCGGACGGTGTCGAAGCTGCGCTTAATCAGATCGCTCAATGGCGCTCACCCCGTCCTGCATGGTCACAGCGAAGCGCGCGGCGACGGCGTCGTCGAGGTTGCCGGGCAGGTCGTCGCCCACCGCGGCGGTGACCAGGACCTGCTCCGCGTCGGCGGCGACGTGCACGAGACGCTCGCGGCGCTTGGCGTCGAGCTCGGCGAAGACGTCGTCGAGGATCAGCACCGGGTCGGTGCCGTCGCTGACCAAAAGCTGGTATTCGGCGAGGTGGAGCGACAGCGCGTAGGACCAGGTTTCGCCGTGGGAGGCGTAGCCCTTCGCGGGTTGGTCGCCGAGCTTGAGCGCCAGGTCGTCGCGGTGGGGGCCGACGAGGGTGGCGCCGCGGTCGATCTCGTCCTTGCGGCGACGTCCCAGCTCAGCGAGCATGGCGGCCTCGAACACCGCCGGGTCTCTTGTCGGCCCGCCGTTGAGCTCGGTGACCGCCCGGTCCAGCGTGGAGCTGTACTCCACCGACGCAGGGCGAGACTCAGGGGCGACGGACTGGTACGCCTCGGTGATGCGCTCGGCCAGCTCGTCGACGAGGCTGAGCCTTCCCGCCACCACCTGCGCGCCGAGCGCCGCGAGCTGGCCGTCCCAAACGTCCAGCGTGCTCAGCGCGCTGGCGCCGTCCTCGTCCTGGTAGCCGCGGCGCAACGCCATGTTCGAGCTCTTCAGCAGCGCGTTTCGCTGCCGTAGCACCTTCTCGTAATCCGCGCGGGCGCCGCCGAGGCGGGGTGTTCTGAGTGCCGCGAGGTCGTCCAGGAACTTCCGGCGCTCCGCCGGCTCGCCCGTGATCAACCGCAGGTCCTCCGGGGAAAACATCACCACGCGCAGCACGCCCAACAGCTCGCGGGCGGATTTGAGCCGGGTGCGGTTGATCTGGGCCTGGTTCGCGCCGTGCGCCTTGATCAGCAGATGGGTGGTCAGCGCGCGGCCGTCGTTGACGGTGGTGGCGGACACGCGGGCGTTTTCGGCGCTGGCGTGGATGAGCGGAGCATCCGTCGATACGCGGTGGCTCGATAGCTTCGACGAATAGTGGACCGCCTCGACGATATTGGTCTTGCCGTGGCCGTTGCGGCCCGCGAAAACGGTCACGCCCGGCTCAAGCTTGAGATTCAGCTCGGGCCACGAGCGGAAATCACGCAGATCGAGCTCGCGGACGTGCATGGGCTAGCCCGGCAGGCGAACCGGCATGAGCAGGTAAGTGAAGTGCGTGTCCGGGGTCGGGAACGTGCCGTCCTCGCCGCGCTCCGGCAGCTCCTCCGGCTGCGGGATCATGATCGCCGGGCGGGAGGCCTCCGTGAAGCCGAAGACAACGCGGTCGGTGCCGATGACCGACAGGCCGTCGCGAAGATAGCCCGCGTTGAACGCGATGAGCAGCTCGTCCACGCCCGTGAACGCGGCCTGCAGCGTCTCCTGGGCGGCGCCCGAATCCGCGCCGGAGGAGAACAGCGTCAGCTCGCCCTCCTTGAAGTGCATGCGCAGCTGCGCGTTGCGGTCCGCGACCAGGCTCACGCGGCGGATGGACTCCAAAAGCGGCGCGACCTCCACCGACGCGATGGCCGTGTGCGTCTTCGGCAGCAGCGGCGCGACGTTCGGGAAATCGGCGTCGAGCATGCGGGTGGTGGTTTCGCGGTTGCCAGTGTGCAGGCCGAACAGGCCGTCGCCGCCGATGTTGTCGGCCGTGCCCGCCGCGAGCTCCACGGGGTCGTCGATGGACGTGTCCAGCGTGCGCGCGTTATCCAGCAGCGTCTTCGCCGGGACGAGCAGGTCGGCCTTGACGTCCGGGCTGGTCGGCTCCCAGGTCAGGTGGCGCTGCGCCAGGCGGAAGCGGTCCGTGGCGGTGAGGGTGACATTCTCGCCGTCGATCTCCACGTGGATACCGGTGAGCATCGGCAGCGTGTCGTCGCGGCCAGCGGCGGAGGCCACCTGGGTCACCGCGCCCGTGAGCGCCGCCGGGGAGATGCGGCCCGTGACCTCCGGCAGGTGCGGCAGCTGCGGGTAATCGTCCAGCGCAATGAGCGGCAGTTCGAAGCGGGAGGAACGCGCCTTCAGCGTCATCACCTTGGAGTCGGTGGAGACCTCGATGGCGTCGTTAGGCATGGTGCCCACGATGTCCGCGAGCAGCTTGCCGGCCACCGCGACGCGGCCCGGCTCGTTCACCTCGGCGCCGATGCGCACGCGCGTGGAGACCTCGTAGTCGAAGCCCGCGAATTCCAGGCCGTTGTCGTCGGCCGTAATCACAACCGCGCGCAGCACCGGCTGCGTCGACTTGGTGGGCAGGCTGCGCGCGACCCACGCAGCGGCGTCCGCGAGCTCATCCTTATGGACGCGAAACGACACATTGTTGTCCATGACTGCGCAGTCTCCTTTGGCATTTTCGGCATTTCGGGCAGAGCCAGATCGGACACCACTCTACATTTGTCATTCCCCCGCGCGCACTCTGCCTATCGACGTTCACCTCCCGGATCGCCGCCGTCATTTCGGGCCGGGCTCGGGGCTGCGCTTGAGGCCGCGCCGAGATTGCACACCCTCTCTTTCTCCAGATTGAATTACAAGAAGTAAAGAGGGGAACAACAGTAGGTGTTGGGGAAACTGTGGATCGGGCTGTCTCTGCGCCGGTCGCACGGCGTGTCGCGGCTGTGATTCGGGGTGTGGATAACTTGTGGATAGGTCGATTCGCCTGTGGATAGATTCTCGGGGCCGTTGAAATTACACAAACGGAACCGCGTTCTTCCACCAGTTATGCACACTCTATCCCCAGCTTCAGTGCGTGTGACTCCGTTCACACTGTGATCCACCTGGCCAACCTACATCGGTGTAATTACACAGGTGTGGATAGGGCTGTGGAGAGTGGTACAGAAGTGGTTGTTGCTTGTCCACGTGCCAAAACCACAAACCCTGGGACCCAAAGCCTGGGATCGTGCGGAGTTGTCAGTGGGTGAATGCGCCACCTCGACTTGGAGGTTGTTGTGGCTGGTCGTTGGACTCCGAAGGATGTGAAGGCTGCTTCTGTGGCGCGGCTTGTTGCAGGCGATGATGTCGGCGAGATTGCTCGTGATGCCGGAGTGGCAGAGGCCACGGTTTATGAATGGGTCAAGCAAGCTGGCGCGCTTTCGCCGAAGATGGCGTTGGCGCGTGCACGCGACCAACTTATCGGCGATGCGGTGGCGTTGGTGATGTCAGGGATGTCGGTACCGGATGTGGCTGCGACGTTGGGCACGTCACCAGGGGTGTTGTACCCGAGGTTGGCGAAAGTCGGTGTGCTGACCGAACTGCAGAAAAAGCCGCGCATCACCCCGCAGCAAAAGGAAGACGCGGTCGCACGGGTGTTGGATGGTGAGCCGGTGAAACGCGTTGCTGATGCATATGGCATGTCGACTAATTCGGTGTATCGCTGGGTGCAGCAAGCACGCCAGGAGAAAGCGGCGAAACACGTTGATACGCCACAGCGCGCGGACACGCCGGAGGCTTGCACGGTAAAACCACCTGCGCACAGCAAAGTTGATTCCGTGCCAGCACCAATGAAAACACAGGCAGGCCACGCGCCTGCCGACCATGCCGAGGACCGTGTGAACGTCGGCCGCGGGGTCCAACTGTCGTTTGAAGACCGCCTGACGATCCAACATGGGTGCAGCCAGGGATTGTCAGCCAGACAGATCGCCACACTTCTGGGGCGCCACCACAGCGTGATCAGCCGGGAGATTGCCCGCAACGGATGGGAAATCATCGACGATGACAGCGGTGAGGTCAAGGTGTTCTACAACGCCCGGCGTGCCCACACGGGTGCTCAGGCGCGTGCGTGCCGGCCGAAGGTGCGCAAGCTTGATGACAACCCGGTGCTTCGCGCTGTGGTGGTGGAATGTCTTGCCCGCCGGTGGTCACCCGGGCGCATCAGTGTGTGGCTTCAGCATGCTTTCGCCGATGATGAAAGCATGCGTATTTCCCACGAAGCGATCTACAGCGCCTTATACATCCAGGGCAAAGGCAGCCTGCGCGCCGAGCTTGAAGCGGTGATGAAGACCCAAGATGTGCTCATCCGCGGCGGGAAACGCCGAAAAACCCGGCCCCGCAATGCAGGTCTGCTCACCGGCAAGCCGTGGATCAAAGGCGCTGAAATCACCAAGCGCAGCCCAGAAGCCGACGACCGGGCAATCCCCGGGCACTGGGAAGGCGATCTTGTCATCGGCAAAGGCGGCAAAAGCGCGCTGATCACCCTAGTTGAGCGCACCAGCCGCTACACCCTGCTTGGACATCTGCCCACCGAACACACATCGATGACGGTGATTGCAACGATCCAGCAGATGGTCAAAGACCTCAACGCCGAACAGCTCAAGACCATCACCTGGGACCAAGGCGTGGAAATGGCTGAAACCGCACGTGTGCGCATCAAAGACGGCTGCGAGGTGTACTTTTGCGACCCGCACTCGCCGTGGCAGCGGCCCACCAACGAAAACACCAACGGTGAGATCCGCCGCCGGTTCTACAAGAAAGGCACCGACTTCGCCGAAGTAACCCCCGAGCACGTCGCCTGGGTACAAAACGAACTCAACGACACACCACGACAAGTCCTCGGCGGAGCAACACCACGTGAAATACTCGAGCAAATATTCAAACGTGGCGCATTAACCGCTTGATCCCGCCTGCGATTTTGGCGCATTCCCAGGCTCTGGATCCCAGGGTCTGGCGAAAATGTGGGTCCCGGGACCGTTCTTCCCCTCCTCTGCGGCCCCTTGGAGCCCCCAATCCACGGATCCAGCTAGTAGCACCTCGATTATCGCCCCCAGGGAGCGCGGACAAAAAGTTGGAGTGTTGGGGGCTGGAAGGTATTCCGATGCCCGCAGGGTTTCCATCTGATATCCGCGATGGTGCGGTTGAGAGGTTTTTGGCTGGGTCGTCTGCCCGTGAGGTCTGCGACTGGGCTGAAGACGTATGTGGTCGCCGACCGTCGGTGGCCACGGTCGGCAACTGGGTTGCAGCCAGACGTCGCGGCCAGTTGTTTGATGGCACGCGACGCGCCTACGACGCTGAGACCATCGCGAAGGTTGTCGCACGCAGGTTGACCTCGCAGGCGACGGTGCGTGATATTGCCGTGGAGTTCGATGTCAACGACACCGCGGCGCTGACCTGGACGAAGCGGTATTGGCCAGACGATGACGAACGTGATTCGGCAGCGTCGATGACGTTCGACGAGGCGTTTGCGGTGACAATGGAGCGTGTGAGCAAACACCGCAAAGTCCAACGCAACCATCAGCAGCAGCGAGTCGATGAGGCAGCCGATGCGAAAAGGCCACCCCGGCCGGTCAACGAGTGGCTGCCAGGGCCTGGGCCGATAGACGATATCGCTGATTTACCCAGTGACATGGACGAGCTGAAAAAGCTCGTTGTTGAGATGCGCGACCGGGAAACGGTCAAAGACGCCATTATCCAAGTGCTCATGAGCGACGGTGAGCCACGGGGAAAAGGCAACGTCCGCGACGGTGAGTCGCGGGGAAAAGACGACGTCCGTGACGGGGAGCTGTCCACCGCGGCGAAAGCCGCTGTGGTGGTTGCCCTCACGGACGCCCACGGGTTTTCCATCGCCAAAGCATGCGCGGTTGTCGGGATTGCGCAGTCGACGTTTTACTACCACCGACACACCCACACCAAGGTGGTGCACCAGCGCGAACAGCGCCGCGCTGCACTCAAACCGTTGATCTTGCAGGCGGCAGCCGAATCCGGGCAAAGCTACGGCTACCGGCGCATCCACGCCTGGCTGAAGATCATGGGGCATACGGTGTCGGAAAAGATCGTGCGCACTCTCATGCAAGAGCTTGGGTGCCGCCCGCCGGCGAAAGCGTCGGGCAAATACTCCTCCTACACCGGTGAAACCGACCACAAACCGGCAAACCTGCTGCTGATCACCCCAACCAGCAACAGCGACGATGACGGGGATGCGGATGTGGATGTGGCCCGGCCGGTTGTTGCACCGTCGCAGTACTTCATCGACCACGCCGACGCTCAGGGGCTGACCCACGATTTCCACGCGGATGCCCCGTGGGAGAAAATCGGCACCGACGTCACCGAAATCCACTGCCCAGACGGCAAACTATTCCTGTCGGCAGCGATCGATTTCTACGACGGGATGCCGATTGCGGTCACCATGTCGACGTCGCCGAATCACGACCTGGTCGCTGAAATGATCGCGCGAATCGACGAGGTCAAACCAGACGGTGCGCAACCGATTATCCATTCCGATCGTGGTGGGCTCTACCGCAGTGAACGCTGGGTCAGTCTGATTACCGACCACACCCACAACATCTTGGATTGCCCCGACTGCGAGGCCGATACATGGTGCGGCAACCGGTGGCGCTACATCCCGTCACTGTCACGCAAGGCCACCAGCGGCGACAACGCGCGCACCGAAGGCTTCTTCGGCACGATGAAACAAGAACTGCTCAAAGGCAGGCCTGTGGTGTCAACGATGACGGTGGCGCAGATGCGCGACTATATTGACACCTACATCGACTTCTACATCCACAGACGATTGAAGTCGACACTCGGCGACGGCTACACCACCATCGCCGAACACCGACAAGCACTGAGTGCATAACAACGAGACAAAGTCCCCCAAACGCACTCCAAAAATTTGTCCGCATCCCCCCAGAAGGCGATTAGCTGGATCCTTGTAGCTGGAAACCCGGGCGGGAGGACGAAACCGCGGCCGCGCGGCGGAAAGGCCCCGGAAACCCCCGAATCCCGACCCCGACCTACCGCGCGCGGGTGCGGGCGCGGTTCTTGATCACCTGCGTGAGCTCCTGGATCTCGTCGTAGGTGCCGCGGTTTTCCGTCATCTCCTTGCGGATCTTGCGGTCGGCGTACATGACGGTGGTGTGGTCCTTGCCGCCGAACTCGTCGCCGATCTTGGGCAGGGACAGTTCGGTCAATTCGCGGCACAGATACATGGCGATCTGGCGCGCGTGGGCGACCTGCCTGGTCTTTCCGGCGCCGACGAGCTGGTCCAGGGAGACCTGGAAGTACTCCGCGGCGGCGTCCTTGATGGCGTCGGCCGTGATGTTGACGTCGCCTTCGTCGGGAAGGATGTCGCGCAGTGCGACCTGGGCGACTTCCATGGTGATCGGCTCGTTGATCAGCGACGAGTAGGCCGACACGCGGATCAGCGCGCCCTCGAGCTCGCGGATGGAGGACTCGAACTGGGAGGCAATGAGCTCTAGCACGGAGTGGTCGACCTGGGTGCCGTCGGCGGCCGCCTTCTTCATAAGGATGGCGATGCGGGTTTCCAGGTCCGGCGGCTGCACGTCGGTGATCAGGCCGCCTTCGAAGCGCGTCCTCAAGCGGTCTTCGAGCGTGGTCAGCTGCTTGGGTGGCCGGTCGGAAGACAGGATGATCTGCTTGTTTGCCTGGTGCAGGGCGTTGAAGGTGTGGAAGAACTCTTCCTGGGTGCCTTCTTTGCCTTCGAGGAACTGGATGTCGTCGACCATCAGGATGTCCAGGTTGCGGTAGCGCCGCTTGAAGGATTCTTGGCGGTCGTCGCGCACGGAGTTGATGTAGTCGTTGGTGAATTCCTCGGAGGAGACGTATTTGATGCGCAGTCCCGGCTGCAGCACGCGCGCGTAGTTGCCGGCGGCGTGCAGGAGGTGGGTTTTGCCCAGGCCGGAGCCGCCCCAGATGAACAGGGGGTTGTAGGCCTTGGCGGGGTTTTCGGCGACGGCGACGGCGGCGCCGTTGGCGAAGCGGTTGGACGAGCCAATGACGAAGTTTTCGAAGGTGTACTTCGGGTTCAGGCTGGCTTCGCGGTCGGGGTCGTGCGCGGGTTTTTCGCGGGGGATGCGGCGGTCCACGGTGGGGTGCGCATTTGCTTCTCGACGGCTCCCTGCCACCTGGGCAGCATGCATCTGCGCCAATTCGTCCAGGCCCATGGGGATCTGCTCCCCCGCCGCCGGCGCTTCAACGTGGGATTGGGTGGGCTGCCAGCTGGGTTCCGGCGTCGGCGCCGGCTGCTGAACAGGTTCGGGCTCCGGCTCCGGTTCAGGTGCGGCGACGGAGACGGCCAGGGCGTAGGGCTGGCCGGTGTGGGAGGACAACAGTGCCGTGATGTGGGGAGACAGGGACTCCTCAATGACATTTTTGGCGGCTTGGTGGGGTGCGGAGAGTAAGGCGTAGCCGTCGACAAGCACGACCGGCTTCATCAGTCTCAGGTATGCGCGCTGCTGGGGGGTCAGCGTGGGTACGGACGAGGTGGCCTGCTCCGAGAGGCGCAGCAGTTCGTCGACGACGCCGCGCCACAGGTCCTCGAGGTGTTGGTCCGCCAA